>NZ_UFUW01000001.1:2657500-2750774 GCF_900460955.1 Cardiobacterium valvarum | reverse complement strand
GGGCAAAGCGCAGGCGTAGTGCCTGTTCCAGCAGGGTGAAGGTGCGCTCGAAATCTTCCGGCTGACCGAGATACGGGTCGGGCAGTTCCGGGCTGTCCGGCAGGTTTTCCAGCATAAAACCGACTTTGTCGCGTTGCGCGTCATCACTGGCGAGTGCGCTCACATCCTGATGGTTGCGCCGGTCGGCGACGAGGATGCGGTCGAAGCGGTCAAAGTCATCCAGGTTGAAGGCGCGGGCGCGCAGATCGTCAATCGGCATGCCGTGCGCGCGCATGACGCGGCGGGCGCGCGGGTCGGGGGCGTCGCCGTCGTGATAAGCGGCGTGGGTACCGGCGGAGTCGAGGATAACATCGCTGCGGCCCATTCCGCGCAACAGATAACGGGCAACACCTTCCGCCATCGGCGAGCGGCAGATGTTGCCCATGCAGACCATTAATATTTTCAAGTTTTTCATAATGTTACTGATAATGTTGGGACAGCAGTTTAGCATAACTGCCCCCCGCCCGAGCAGTTCGGTGTGGTTGCCGCTTTCGACAATACGCCCCTGTTCGAGGACGACGATGCGGTCGGCATTGCGGATGGTCGAGAGGCGGTGCGCGATGATGATGGCGGTGCGTCCCTGACGCAGCCGTTCCACCGCTTCCTGCACCTTGGCCTCACTGTGATTGTCCAGCGCTGAAGTCGCCTCATCCAGAATCAGAATTGGCGCGTCTTTATAAAGGGCGCGGGCAATGGCAATGCGCTGCTTCTGCCCGCCGGAGAGGCGCCCACCCTGCGGCCCGATGTTTTCCGTGTAACTATGCGGCAGTTTGGTGATGAAATCCGCCGCGTTGGCCGATGCCGCCGCCATTTCAATGTGCGCCGCATCCGGCTCAGGGTCGGCGTAGGCGATATTGGCGGCGATGGAGGTGGAAAACAGCACCGTATCCTGTGAGACAAAAGCAATGGCGCGGCGGCGGTCGGCGAGCGACATTTCTGCCGTATCCGTGCCATCAATCAGAATCGCCCCCGCCTCTGGTGCATAAAAACCGGCAAGCAGCGCGGCAATGGTCGATTTGCCGCTGCCCGACTCGCCAATAAGAGCCACCGTTTCGCCCGCCTGAATATGCAGATTGAAACCGCGCAATACCGGCTGTTCCGGATAAGAAAAAGACACATCGTGGAAGACAATCTCGCCGCGCGTGATGGTACAGGGCGGCAGGGCAGGCTGCGGTTCAGCTGGCGTATCCAGAAAATCAAAAATACTCTGTGCCGCTGCCAGCCCGCGCTGAATCGGCTCGTTCACCTTGCCGAGGCGTTTTATGGGCGGGAATAGCAGCGCCATGGTGCCGAGGAAGGAGACAAACACCCCGGTTGTCATCTGATCCGGCGTGGCGCGTGCTTTCAGGGCAAAAAGAATAATCACCGCTGATAGCGCAGCAATAATCGTCATTTCGACGACAGGCGACGCGCCGGCGGCGATTTGCGTTGAACGCACCGCATGAAAACGCACCGCCTCCGCCTGACGGTCAAAGCGGGCGAACTCAAAGTCCTGACCGTTATAAATGCGCACAATCGCCCGCCCGCGCAGCGCCTCATCCACCACATGATTCATGCCGCTCATATCCTCCTGCATTGCCCGCGCCATGCGGCGCAGCTTGCGTGATACATGGATGATGACAAACGCCAGGACCGGTGCGACGACAAAAAGCAGCAGCGTCATTTTCCAGTCAAGATAAAGCAGGAACACCGTCAGCGCGATGATGGTCACCACTTCGCGCAGCAAAATCGCGACCGCATCCGTGCTCGCCGCCATAAGCTGCAACACATCATAAGTAAAACGCGAGACGACGCTGCCGGCGCTGTGCGCATCAAAATAGCCCATCGGCAGACGCAGCAACTGGCGGAACATCAGCCCGCGCAGCGTGTATACCACCTGCTGCGCCAGCCAGTTCATGCTGCACGTCGCCATATAACTGGCCAGCCCTCTCAGGGCAAAGCCGAAAAAGAGCAGGGCGGTGAGGGTATACACCGTGCGCATGTCTCCCTCGGCAAAGCCGCCATCTACCAGCGGTTGCAGGACAAACGGCACCAGCGGTTCAGTGAGGCCGTAGAGCACCGTGCCGACGATGGCGAGCAGCACGACCTTCCAGTGCGGGCGGATGAAAGCAAGCAGGCGCGCATAACGCGCACGGTCTTCGGCATTAAACATGAGCGGTTACAGGATGATTAAGGAGGAAAGGGCATTGTAGCCCAAGCGGCGTAGATACTGGGCCCGCCAAGCGGCGTCAATACTGGGCCCGCCAAGCGGCGTCAATACTGGGCCCGTCAAGTGGCCATAGGTATCTACCCATCTCAATGGCTGTTGGAAATAAAGGGAAAGCCATCGCTCGCTTACAGGAGCGGGACAGCGTGTAGCGAGAAAAGGGTAGGGAGTGAAAGCGTTCGCCGGCAGGATGAAGCATGCCAAGCTGAACGAACAGGTATTTTTGCCCTTTGTCGCTTCGTGCCACCTCCCGGGCTTCCATGAAAGAAATGCGAACATTTTTTCATGGAAATCCCTCTTTCCCCGCAGGCGGCAGGAGAGATTGTCGGCTGTTTTTTAAAGATTTTTTCTCTCTGCGCAATGTGTAGATACCTATGCCGCCTTTGGTGCACCTGATTTGCAAAATTGGTAAACCATTGCACCATTGTGCGCGAAGAGGCGTACAATGCGCACCCGGATAAACAACCTGACTTTCATCAATCATGAGCAATACTCCTTATACTTTTAGTATTGATGGCACCCTGCAACAAGCCTTTGTCCTCGCCGCCCGCCAGCCGGACAGTGATAGAGCGGCGCTGCTGCGCGACTATGTGCGCGCCATCGTCTCTTATCAGGTGCAAAGTGGTGAGTTACCGCCCGATTCTTACGCGTTATAAGTGGTCGCCATAAAAACGGCGCGGTTTCCTAGCGGGAACCGCGCCGTTTTTTGTCGTGAAAAGGGTCGGGCAACGGCAAAAGTGGCGTAATGGACAAATTTCATGCTAAGAATCGCCGTAGCCCTTACGCTGCAAGGCTTTACGCGAGGTCAAAACCTTTGAACACAAAAAATGCTTTTTCTGCGGCTCAAAACAGGTCAAGAAAAACGGGCATCGTGACAACGGGAAACAGCAATACCATTGCGGCTCCTGCAAGCGCCAATTCATAGGGGGCCAACGCCTTAATCCCAACACCCTTTGGCGGCGCTACAGCGAAGGCAAGCAAAGCGCCGCACAGCTTGCCGCGCAGTACGGATGCAGCATCAAAACGATCCGTCGCCACCTCATCAAAGCCGCTACACAGGCCGAATGCGCGCTGCCACAGGCACCCGTGAACCTCTCATCATGGACACCACCTATTTCGGCCGAAAATGGGGCGTCATGGTCCTCTACGACGCTTGCAGCAAGCGCGCCTTGATGGTCGTGGCAGTTGAGCGGGAAACCAACGCGCTCTACACGCAGGCGGTCGCGGCGTTGCGAGAAAAAGGCATTGAGATACAAAGCATTATCTGCGATGGCAAAAGCGGCTTGCTGGATTCGTTCCTGGGTATATAGTCGAATCGCTAATAAAGAGTAACGAGAGTAAAGAACCAAAACAGCAGGGCATTCACATCAGCCAACCGCCATTGTTTCCTCAACCGTTTGATCCATGCCCATGTCTTCTCTATCGGGTTGAAATCCGGGCTATAGGGCGGAAGCCACAGCACCGTATGTCCCTCAGCCTGTAACGCATCCAGCGTGTCCTGCCGTTTGTGGAAGGAGGCGTTGTCCATCACGATCACGCTGCAGGCGGGCAGTTCCGGCAGCAGTATTTCTGTCGCCCATGTATGAAAAACATCGCTGTCTATGCTGCAATCAAAGGCAGTGAAAGCAAATGGCACAGTGCCACACAGGGCGCCTATAACGTTGGTTTGTGCCTTGCTCCATCCGGATACGCCTGCGCATTTTTGCCCGCGTGGTGCATAGCCGTAAGGACGGGAGATGTCTTTTCTGAAGCCGCTTTCATCGATATAAACGAATGGATGCAGGCGTGCTTCATAGACACTTTTTACTTCGAGGAATTCACGGCGTTTTTCTTCGTCTGCCTTGCGGTGGCGGAAGTCTTTTTTTTTTAGGGGCTGTACTAGATTAGCCCTAAATTCCACACCAATCACGCAGTGTTTTTAGCTGCTGGGACGGCGTACCGAAGTTAAACCGAAATTCACATTCTTTCAAGAACAGCGGGAAAGATTTGCGGTCAATGCCGTTGTATTTGCGCAGTATACGCTTCGCTTGGTTCCAAAAATTTTCAATGCCGTTGATATGATTCTGGCGCTCGGCAAACGCTTTGCAATGGTTGATGCGGTGATGGATAAAACCGCTCACATCCAGTTTGTCATAACTGCTCAGGCTGTCTGTATAAACAATACTGTCAGGCATGATTTTCTTCTTGATAACAGGTAGTAAGCTTTCAGATTTGGCATTATCTACCACAACTGTATAGACCCGTCCGTTGCGTTTCAGGATGCCGAAGACAACAACTTTTTCTGCCGCACCGCGACCACGTCTGCCCTTGCGACGTCCGCCGAAATAGCTTTCGTCTAATTCGACAGAACCATCAAAAACTTCATCGGCAGCCAAGGTCAAACGATGGCTGATAACCATACGAATTTTGCGGTAGAACAGGACTGCTGAATTGGGATGGATACCCAAAATATCGGCGGCGGAACGTGCAGTAACTTCTAGCACAAAAAAACGGAGTAGTTCTTTCTGTACTTTTTTCTTTAATTTGCAGTGTGTTATCTTCATTTTCGGAGGGTAACATATCTGCTAATCTAGTACAGCCCCTTTTTTTAACGGTGAAGCGATAGCGTTTGAGCGCCTTGCAGATGCCGTTTTGCGAGCAGCCCAGACGTGCAGCCCTTTCCCATTGATAGTCATCAGGGTGCTCGGCCACGTCTTGCCGGATGACTTCTTCTGTGAGAAGGCGAGGCGTAGAACGGCGGCTGCCTTTGGGTTGTGGCTGTTTCTTCCAGGTAGCAAGGGTGTTGGGGCTGATGCGGTGTCTGGCTGCCACTTCGCGATAGGTGCTATCTTCGAGTTCTGCAAGGATTTTTTTACGGATATGGGCTGGATAGGTCATAATTTTGATGGTTACTGTTTTTTTGCTATTTAACTATACCCGTGCAGATGTGCCAATTTCACCAAATAAAAATCATCGTGCGCCACCTGAGCAGAAAGCCTAAAAGCCGGGCAGCACAGGCGCTGCGGGCCCTGTCATTGACCCTGACGGAGACCACTCAGGCGGCGTTTGAAGCGGCGCTCAAGCGCTGGTACGAGCAGTACGCCGCCTTCCTGAACGAACGCAGCGTGAACGAGAAAACAGGCCACTCACACTACACACATAAGCGCCTGCGCACCGCCTACAACAGCCTGAAACGGCATCTGCCATGGTTGTTTACCTGCGAGCGCTTTCCCGACCTGGGTATCCCGAATACGACCAATTTGCTGGAAGGAAAATTCAGCGAAATGAAGCAGCTTTTGCAGTGTCATCGGGGCTTGAAAAAAGAGAGTAAGTTGCGGTTTATAAAAGATTATTTCAGCAAAAAATAGAGGGAAGAGCATGAAATTTGTCCATTAGAGCGCAACGTCTCAAAAAAGCATGGAATTTGTCCATTACGCCCTTTTTTGCGGGGTGGCACCGGCGTGGTTCCAGTTGAGGTTGACGCGGATGGTGCCGTAATCCGTCTGTTTGGCGAGGCTGACAGCGGGGTTGCGTTTGTCGAGGGTGATTTTGGCGCGGCGGGGTGGTGGGCGCGGGAGCGTCGGCAATTTCCACGCCGACGTGTTCGGAGAGCGGTTTCAGAACGTGTTCATACTCTCCGTCTCTGCTGTAAACTATCGGCATGAACACGTTCTGAGAAGGCGGCGCGGCGAAGACAGTATGTGTAAATACGGTGAGGCGCGCCAACACACTCGGATTATTTCCTGGGATTAGTGCCAGGGCGGATTTCGGTGAGGCCTCCCATGTAGGGGATAAGCACTTCCGGGATGGTGATGCTGCCGTCGGCGTTTTGGTAGTTTTCGAGGATGGCGACGAGGGTGCGGCCAACCGCGAGGCCGCTGCCGTTCAGGGTGTGCACCGGCTGCGGTTTTTTACTGTCTTTCGGACGGTAGCGCGCCTGCATCCGCCGTGCCTGGAAGTCACCGCAGTTACTGCACGAGCTGATTTCGCGGTATTTGCCCTGTCCCGGCAGCCAGACTTCGAGGTCGTAGGTTTTGGTCGCCGAGAAGCCCATGTCGCCGGTGCAGAGCAGGACGACGCGGTAGGGCAGGTTGAGTTTTTGCAGGATGATTTCGGCATTGGCAGTGAGTTTTTCCAGTTCGTCAAAGCTGGTTTCCGGCGCGACGATTTTCACCATTTCCACTTTTTCAAACTGGTGCTGGCGGATCATGCCGCGCGTGTCTTTGCCGTGTGCACCCGCCTCGCTGCGGAAGCACGGGGTCTGCGCGGTGATGTAGAGCGGCAGGTCGGCTTCGTCAAGGACGGTGTCGGCGACGAGGTTGGTAAGACTGACTTCAGCCGTCGGGATGAGGTAGAAGGAACGCTCGCCGAGGGCGGTTTTGAAGAGATCTTCTTCGAATTTGGGCAGTTGTCCCGTGCCGAAAAGGGTTTGCGCGTTGGCGAGGTAGGGGACGTACATTTCGGTGTAGCCGTGTTCGCGCGTGTGCGTGTCGAGCATGAACTGGGCGATGGCACGGTGCAGGCGGGCGAGACCATCGCGTAGGACGGTGAAGCGCGCCCCGGCGATTTTTGCGCCGTCATCGAAATCAAGGCCGATGTTTTCCAAGTCGGCGTGTTCTTTCGGTGGGAAGTCAAAGACGCGCGGTGCGCCCCAGCGGCGTACTTCGACGTTGTCGTCTTCGTCTTTGCCAACTGGTACGCTCTCGTGCGGCAGGTTGGGCACACCGGCCAGCAGGGTATCCAGCGCAGTCTGGATGTTGGCGTATTCCTGCTCACTGGTTTGTTGCTGGCTGTCCAGCGCGCCGGCTTCAGTCATGAGCACTGAAGTGTCTGTGCCATTGCGCTTCGCCTGGCCAATTTGCGCGGAAAGGGTGTTGCGCCGCGCTTGCAGTTGTTCGGCGGCGACTTGCGCGGTTTTGCGCGCTTCTTCAAGGCGCTGGTATTCGGCAAGCGGGAATTCGTAGCCACGGGTTTTCAGGCGTTCGGCAATGGCGGCGGCGTCCTGACGCAGGAGTTTGCTGTCTATCATGATGTTTTCCTTTTATTTTGCGGTGAGGTTCTGTTGCTCAACGTGGGCGACGGTGTTGTCGGCGGTGTAGTACACGACCAGGCGACGGCTGAAGGTGTGCTTGCTGTCGCCGGCGAAGTAGCGGTAGAGATAGTTGGCACGGTCGGGATGGAAGGGATCAACCAGCTGCGGCGTACCGAGAATGCGCTCGACTTCGGCGCGCGACATACCGCGCTGGATGCGGGCGATATCGGCGTCGGAATAGACGTTGCCCTGAATGACGTCGGTTTTATAAAGATACGGGGTGTAGCTGCCACAGCCACCGAGGGCAAGGGCAAACAGGCAGAGGGTAGCAAGGCGCATGCGGATTCCTGTGGTTGACAAAGCGTGCATTATAGCGCGGGCAAAAGGAAACCATGCGGACGGGGCAATAGACGAAAATTCCCGTTTATTCAAATAATTAGTAATAAGGGCAAAGATAGGGTAGCGATACCATCCCCGGCAAAGCGGCAAGCAACTTCATCCCTGCTGTGGTTTGTTGATGGCTTTTTCGACGAGAGCGATCAGTTCGTCAGGGGTAAGGAAGGTATTGAGGTAGTCTGCCAATGTTCCTTCATTCGTTATTTCGCGGAAAAAGACTTCATGATCGGTGCCAAATAGCGTGGGATTATCGGGATTGGGGTCGCTGAGCGCGATGTAGAGGTTATCCGGATAACCATAGGCATAAAACAGGCGGATGAAATCCGGGGTGTCATCCCCGGTAAAGGCGGTAATTTCCTGTAAATCCACTTCTTCGGGATCGACAAAGTCGGCATGCCATTCGTCGTAATCCGCCGTGCCCTGTTTATACGGGGTAAAGGGTTGGGCAATCCAGAAATGCTGACCATAAGGTTCTTCGGTCAGGCGGTAGTAATGCGCGATCATTTTTTCGTAGAAGGCTTCTTTGTCGGCTTGATAGAGCGTCATGTGTGCTTCGACAAATGCACCCAGCCCATAGATGGGCTCTGCATCCTCCGCTTTTTCCCACGGGGTATCTACCGGCCGTGGATACAGCACGGTATTGAAGGTAATGGATTGCAAGTCATCTTGCAGCGATACCCCGCTGACTTGGCTGATGTCTCCGCCAAGGGCCTGAATACGGTCGAGGATGTCTTTTTTCATGGTCATGCTGTGTGAAGGGGGAATAGACGGGGAAGCCTGTACCTTCGCCGCTTGGCGAGTGTAGGGTGGGCTTCAGCCCACCGAGCAGGCGTAGTCTGCTTTGTCACTATTTTTATCAAACGCCGCAAACCCAGTATTTACACCGCCTGGCGGATTCCCACTCTATCCTTCGGACACCCCACTCCGCAAGCGGGCGGAGAGATTTTGCTTGGCGGGGCCAGTATTTATGCCGCCTAGCGAGAAATGTTGTTGTTTTATCTCGCTTTGCAGTTTTTGATGGTTGTGGATGTCTGTTTTGTTCCGCTTAGTAGCTACTGGAAATAAGGGAATTCTTCCTTACGTCATTGACGGCTTCGTTGAGCATACTTTTCAGGTCACCACTTACAAGAGCCTGGACACAGAGCGTTAAATAAAACTAAAAGAACCAATATGCCACCCAAAATTATCATAAGTCTAGAGATAATAATTATTGTGCCCTCAGCAAAGCCTCTACTTGCAGCTTCTGTATAGCTTTTATTACTTTCTTCCCCTTCTTCTCTTTCAATGCGACGATAGAATTTTCTTCTATCAATAACGATTAAAAGGATTGTGCCAATAATTATAAAAATAATACCAACTGGTAAATTTCCCATTTTTTTCTCCTAATTTAATAGTTGCGTTTCAGCGGTGGAAATGTTTTCCATGCTGTCTATATTTGTGAGAAGCCTGTGTTGTTCGTCATCTCACGCAGAAGGTTTTATTTCTGTTTCCAGCCACCGCCGCTTTGGTACCACCAGCCTTTGTTGGCCTGGGTTATCCAGCGTTCGGCAAAGGTTTTCTGGATTTGTGCCGCCCAGCTTGGCTGGTTGTTGGCATCCGCAATAGCTTGGTAGAGGGCTTTGCGGTCTTTGTTTTCGGCGCTGACGAGCTGGTTCATGCGGGCCCGATCACGCATTTCGGCGGCACCTGCGTCACGTACGGCGATAAGGCCGTCAGCGGTGAGGCCGATCGCGCCTTTATCTAGGAAGGGCCGCAGCTCACCGAAGCGGCCTGCCATGCGCGCTTTGATTTGTTCAATTTGCGGCGAGGTGGCGTTGAAGTCCACGTTTTGGGCGTGGGCTTCGCTGCTGATGCCGTTTAGTACGGCGATAAGGATGTAGCGCGGGTCAAGCGCGCTTTGTTCGGCTTTTTTGCCCGGGGTGGCAGGTAGGGCTTTGTTTTCTTCATCTGCTGCCGGGGCGTCGCCGCCCTGTTTGTGCCACACATCCAGGATGATTTGGTCGGCAACTTTTTCGACGGCTGCCGCCGGGAAGTAGATGTTGACGGTGACGCAGGAGACGACGGCGATGGGGGCAAGCAGAGCGAGGCTGCGACTGAGCATGGTGTGCTCCTTCCCGATAGGGGGTTATTCTTTGGCGCGTCCGAGGTATTCGCCGCTGCGGGTATCAACACGAATGACGTCGCCGATGTTCATGAAGAGCGGTACGCGAACGACGGCGCCGGTTTCGAGGGTAGCCGGTTTACCACCACCGCCAGAGGTGTCGCCGCGCAGGCCGGGATCGGTATCCACAACTTTGAGTTCGACGAAGTTCGGCGCGGTGACGCTGATGATGTTGCCGTTCCAGAGGACGACGGTGCATAGCGCCTGTTCGAGCATCCATTTGTCAGCATCCGCCACGGCAGCGGCGTCAGCTTGCAGTTGTTCGAAGGTTTCGGGGTGCATGAAGTGCCAGCTGCTTTCGTCTTTGTAGAGGTATTGCATTTCGGTTTCGTGCACGTCGGCCGCTTCGACGCTGTCGCCGGATTTGAAGGTACGCTCGATGACGCGGCCAGTTTTGAGGTTGCGCACTTTGACGCGATTAAAGGCTTGTCCTTTGCCGGGTTTGACGAATTCGTTTTCGACGATGTTATAGGGGTCGCCGTCGAGCATGATTTTCAGGCCGGCTTTGAATTCGTTGGTTGAGTAGTTTGCCATTGGGGTTCCTTAGTTGTGGTGTTGTGGGGGTGCTATGTTAACGGAATCAGACCGATACCAGAAAATTATCTGGCTGCGCTGACGCACCTTACCGTATTAAGCATACGGTTAGCGACGCGCCGCCTT
The DNA here is from genome assembly GCF_900460955.1 of Cardiobacterium valvarum. GTDB lineage: Bacteria > Pseudomonadota > Gammaproteobacteria > Cardiobacteriales > Cardiobacteriaceae > Cardiobacterium > Cardiobacterium valvarum. The sequence goes on along the minus strand of NZ_UFUW01000001.1, from coordinate 2,740,301 downwards.
CCCGGCTCTATTTCCGGTATTGGCATCAGACGTTGAAGCGGAAATGGATAACGTCGCCTTCTTGGACGCGGTAGTCCTTGCCTTCAAGCCGCCATTTGCCGGCTTCTTTGGCGCCCGCTTCACCGTGGTAGCGGATGAAGTCGTCGTAGGCGATAACTTCGGCGCGAATGAAGCCGCGTTCGAAGTCGGTGTGGATGACGCCCGCAGCCTGCGGTGCAGTGGCATTGGCGGGCATGGTCCAGGCGCGAACTTCTTTGACGCCAGCGGTGAAGTAGGTGCCGAGACCGAGCAGGTCGTAACCGGCGCGGATGACGCGATTCAAACCGGGTTCGGCAAGGCCGTAACTGGCGAGTAATTCGCTTTGTTCGTCGTCTTCCAGCTGGGACAGTTCGGCCTCAATAGCGGCGCAAACGGTGACAACCACAGCGCCGCTTTGTGCGGCTTTGTCGCGCACTTGCTGGACGTAGGCGTTGTCGCCGTTAATATGCGCTTCATCCACGTTGGCGACGTACATCATTGGCTTCATGGTGAGCAGGAAGAGTTCACGCAGGGCTTTTTTTTCTTCGTCAGCAAGCGGCAGGGTACGCGCGAGATTGCCGTCTTCAAGGTGCGGGGTAAGGCGGGCGATGATGTCGAGTTTGAGCTTGGCGTCTTTGTCACCGCCTTTGGCAACGCGGGTCAGGCGCTGCTGGGCTTTTTCCAGTGAAGCCATATCGGCAAGGATGAGTTCGCTTTCGATGACCTGAATGTCGCTCAACGGGTCGATTTTGCCGGCAACGTGAACGACATCATCGTTATCAAAGCAGCGTACGACTTGCGCGATAGCGTCTGTTTCGCGGATGTTGGCAAGGAACTGGTTGCCCAGGCCTTCACCTTTGGATGCGCCCGCGACGAGGCCGGCGATATCTACAAATTCCATGGTGGTCGGCAAGATGCGTTCGGGTTTGACGATGGCGGCCAGCGCATCCAGTCGTGGATCGGGCATATAGACAATGCCGGTATTCGGCTCAATGGTACAGAAGGGGTAGTTTTGGGCGTCAATGCCTGCGTTGGTCAGGGCATTGAAGAGAGTGGACTTGCCGACATTTGGCAGGCCGACGATGCCGCAGTTAAATCCCATATGGTGTGTCCTCTTGTTTCGTGTGAAACGACAATGTTGTGAAGCTGGTGTATCCGTATAGCAGGTTATTCGGTACTGTGCAGGCGGTGCATAGCTTTTTCCGCACCGTCTTGCAGCAGGATGGGCAGGACGTTCAAGCCACGTATGATGGCAGTATCGATTTGTGCCTGTTCTGCCTTTCCAGGCGGATGTAGGACGTAATCCACAACTTGATTGCGATCGCCGGGATGGTTGATACCGATGCGCAGACGGTAGAAATCTTTACTGCCGAGCGCAGCGATAATGTCACGCAGACCGTTATGGCCACCGTGACCGCCACCGTATTTAAGTTTGACCGCACCTTCCGGCAGATCTAGTTCGTCGTGAACGACCAGGATTTCTTCCGGGGCAATATCATAGAATTTTGCCGCAGCACTCACCGCACGCCCGCTGGCATTCATGAAGGTCAGCGGTTTAAGCAAGTGCAGCGGGTGGTTGGCCAGGAAGATTTTGCCGTATTCACTTTGGAATTTTTTGTCTTCAGCAAGACGGTTATGCTCATTAACAACCAATTGGTCTAATAACCAAAAACCCGCGTTGTGGCGGGTTTTTTGGTAGCGATCCCCGGGGTTCCCGAGACCGACGATCAGTTTGATCATGCTTATTCAGCGTCGCTGTCGCCGTCTGTGGCAACACTTTCATCACTTGCGACTTCATCATCAGCAGCAGCACGATTCGGGTGAATGATTTGTGCCACCACGACTTCGGCACGTTCGTCTTCGTGAACAAGGCGCACACCTTGTGGCAGTTTCAGGTCACGCAGATGAATAACGTCACCCAAGGCAACTTCCGCCATATCAATCTCGATGTTTTCCGGCAGGTCACGCGGTAAGCAGACGATGTCCACACTGTTGAGGTGGTGTTCGACCAAGCCGCCCGCTTTCACACCAACACTGCTGTCTTCGTTGATGAAGTGCAAGCTGACAGTCGCTTGCAGTTCTTGACCACGAACAATGCGTTGGAAGTCAAGGTGTTGATACAGCGGTTTGTAGAGGTGGCGCTGTACGTCACGGACGATCACTTCAATATCGCCCTGCCCTTCGACTTGTAGGCAGATGATTTGCGAATAGAAACTATCAAATTTGCCGTAACGAACAAGCGAATCTTGTGAGATAGCGATAGACAGCGGTTTTTCTTCACCGCCATAGATGATGGCGGGTACCAGTCCTTCACGACGCAGGCGGCGGCTCGCACCTTTCCCGTTGTCCTGACGAACAGTGGCACTCAGGGTATAAGCATAGTTACTCATAGTTTTGTTTTCTCCATAATATAAAAAAGAGCGCTTGCGACCAGCGCTCTCCCGTTTTTCGCGTTCGTTCAAGATTAGTTGACGAACAGCGAAGAAATCGATTCCTCAACGTGAATGCGCCGAATACTTTCAGCCACCAATCCAGCGATAGAAAGTACACGAATTTTTTTACAAGCTTTTGCCGGCTCACGCAGGGCGATGGAATCCGTCACAATCAGCTGATCCATACCGGATTTCTCAATGTTATCAATCGCCTTGCCCGACAAAATGGCATGGGTGCAATATGCAGTGACAGAGCGCGCATTACGTTCTTTCAGTGCAGTCGCCGCGTTGGTCAAGGTTCCAGCAGTATCAACCATGTCATCAACCAAGATACAATCGCAACCTTCAATGCTGTCGCCAATGATATTCATTACTTCCGATTCGTTCGGACGGGGGCGACGTTTGTCAATAATGGCCAGTTTGGCGTTCATTTGTTTGGCAGTAGCCCGCGCCCGCAGCACACCACCTATATCCGGCGATACAACTACCGGATTTTTGAAATCTTGCGCCATCAGGTCATTAAGAATGATCGGGGTGGCATAGATGTTATCCACTGGAAAATCAAAAAAGCCTTGGATTTGATCGGCATGCAAGTCAAGGGTGAGGACTCGATCTATACCGACGCCAACAATCATGTTAGCCACTACTTTAGCCGATATCGGTACACGCGCCGAACGGGGACGCCGATCCTGACGGGAATAGCCAAAATAGGGGATAACAGCTGTAATGCGGTTGGCAGATGCACGACGTAAAGCATCGCTCAAAATGAGTAATTCCATGATGCTGTCGTTAGTTGGATGGCTGGTTGGCTGGATAACAAAAACGTCTTTACCGCGTACGTTCTCTTGCAGTTCAACGCGAATTTCGCCATCTGAAAATTTATCAACGACGGCATTGCCGAGTGGCAAGCCAAGATGCTGAACAATCTGACGGGCAAGCTGTGGATTGGCATTGCCCGTGAATACGGTCATGCTGCCTCTGGACACGTGTTCACCTTACATATGGGAAAGAAAGATGGCTGGGGTGGAAGGATTCGAACCTACGAATGCCGGGATCAAAACCCGGTGCCTTAACCACTTGGCGACACCCCAGTATTGTGGCGGATGTTCCGCTTGGCCTCTGCCACTGTCAGCGCGAGGCGGGCATTATAGCGATTTGTCACTCCACCGCAAGGAAAAAGTCGGTTTTTTGTGCATCTCTCTATATCGCATAGATATTTTGTACAACGAGACGCGTCTGATAGTCTTTCTGCCGCAAACGGATGCTGCGGTAATGCGTACCCTGCCAATCACTCAGCTCGACATGCCAACCTTCAGCATCAAAGGCTTCATCAGCGCGTTTTGTCGTTAACCATGCGGCTAACGATTCAAACGGCAGAGGGATCCCCATTTCGCGGATCATGTCCTCACGATTGAAGCTGCGTTCACGTGAGCCTTCGCGCACATTGACTACGCCGTCAGCATAGGTGATGCGCATTCTTTCCTGCCCCATCGGATCGGACAGAACCAGCATTTCGGTTTTGTTTTGGTGCGTCCAGGCGGCGGTCGCCATCACGCTTTTTTCTTTGCAACCATGCACTTTTGAACATTCCGGATAGCGTAGGGCAATTTTGCCTTCTGCCAGCCAGCGTTGCGGATTGAAAGCGACATACACCTGCGGTTGTGTGGTATCCGGCGGTGGTGTTTGTGCGCACCCTGCCAGTAACAGCCCCAATGCAAATGCCCATTTATAGCTCGCGTTACTTTTTTTTGTCATCGTTCAGTTTCAGTTTTTTACCAATTTCTTTCAACGGCGTGTTATCCGGCTGCCCTTGTCGCTCATAGCGATACACTTCTTGTGCCAGCGCCTTTTCGCCAGTGGCGTAGAGCACTTCGATGTAATGCGCCGAGATTTCGTTACTGCGATAAGCGGCGTAAGCGCGACGCAGCCAGGATAATGCTTCTTCCGTCTTGCCCTGGCGAAATAGCAGCCAACCATAGCTGTCCTGAATCGCCGGTGAATCGGGATACAGCTTGATCGCTTCCTCGATTAACTGCGCTGCTTTTTCTGCGTCATCCGTCTGCGTCAACAGCAAATAGCCATAGGCGTTGAGTGCATCAATATTTGCTGGATCAATGGCAAGAATTTTTGCGAACTGCGCGGCAGCATCCTCAATTTGCCCACGCGCGGCATGATATTCGGCGAGGACATACAGCAAATCCACCTGATCGGGATAGCGGGCCAGCGCTTCTTGTAGCAGCGTTTCCAGCCGCTTCCACTGCTTCGTCTGCTGCAATTGCGCTGTTTCAATCAGATAAGTATCCAGTACCTGCGCATCATCGGGAAAATCCTGACGCAGTGCGGCAAAACGTGTCTGTGCCGAATCATAGGCACCACGCCGGAAAGCAAGCAGCGCCAACTGTTCCTGTGCCTGCAAATAGCGGGTTGAGTCCTTGCTGACCTTACCCAACATCGATACCGCCGTATCCATTTGTCCGGCGCGTTCGGCGGCGTTGGCGACAAAAAACAGATAACTATTGAGATCAATACGCCGTGCATCCAGCAACTCGCGAAACGCTTGCGAAGCAGCAGGAAAATTCCCGGCAGACGCATACAACTGCGCCACCAACTGCCGTACTGCGCTATCGTGCGGCTGCAATTCCTGCCAACGCAAGGCTAACGGCAGCGCATCCTGCCACTGATAATGCGCCGCCAGTATATCCACATAAGCCGAAAGCACATTGGTATCCTGCGGATAACGCGTCGTCATCTTATCCATCACCTTGCGTGCTTCCTGCAACTTGCCGATGCTTGCCAACACCTGCGCCTGCATCAATTCCAGTTCACGCCAGTTGCCGTCCAGCGCAATCGCACGGTCAAACGCGTCCACGGCAAGCGTCACCTTACCCTGTTCCTTGGCCATCAATCCCAAATAATAAAAAACATACGGGTTCTTCGGGAACTGTCCGCTTAACTGCTGCAACAAATCCAACCGCGCGGCACCATCAGGCAAATCGGCAAGCACACGAAACACTTGCGCCACCATCTGCGGGCCACCATCCCGTTCCAGCAAAGCCTGCATATGCCCCAGTGCCTCATTACTGCGCCCATCGGCAAGCAGTACCCGCAGCAACGCCAGTCGTGCCGCATCATCCTTGGGAAAAGCGCCAAGCCAGGCACGGGCAATCTTTTCTGCGCGGGCAAAATCCCGCGTATCCCAAGCAAGACCAAACCCATATTCCAGCGCGTCATATTCGCCGCTCTGCACCGCCACATCGGCCATCGTATCCAGTGCTGCTGCGTACTTGCCGGCATGATCCTCAAAACGTGCCGTCATTGCACCATAAAGCCATTGCGAAGACTGTGACCACTCCTGCTGCGCCCGTTTTTGCACAGGCACAGCCATGGCCTGCACATACAAAGACGGCAGCACACAGAACAAAGCAAAAGACAAACAATTACGGCGTGGCAACCTATCCACCATCGGCTGAAAGAGAAAGCGCGATAGCTTAAAATAGAAGCACCAAAAAAATCATGACCATATGTTGACCCCCCTTGACGAAACCATAAAAACCATAACTGCCTACGGCATCAACCATCACACCGCCGACGCCGCCGTGCGCGAAAAAATCGCCTTCAGCCTTGCAGAAACCGCCTCCGCCCTTACCGACTGCCGCCGGCAAACCGGCGTGGATGAAGTCGTCCTGCTCTCTACCTGCAATCGCAGCGAACTCTATACTGTCGGTGACCACAGCGCGCACGTTGCTGCCTGGCTTGCCGCCTACAAACACCTCGACCCCGCCGCTCTCGCCCCGCTCACCTTCCAGGTGCACAACCGCGACGCCATCCGCCACATCTACCGCGTCGCCAGCGGCCTTGACTCCCTCATCCTCGGCGAACCGCAAATCCTCGGCCAAATCAAACAGGCTTACCGCCTCGGCCAACAAGCGGGCACTATCGGCAGCGTCCTCGAACGCCTCTTCCAGCAAAGCTTCGCCGTTGCCAAACAAATCCGCCACAGCACCGCCATCGGCGCGAACAACGTCTCCGTCGCCGCCGCCGGCGTCAAACTCACCCACCGCTTCTTTGACGACCACGACCGCCGCACCGCCCTCATCATCGGCGCGGGCGAAACCGCCCAACTCGTCGCCAAATACCTCAAAGACACCGACATCAAACGTCTCATCATCGCCAACCGCACCCTCGCCCACGCGCAAAAACTTGCCGAAGAACACGGTGGTTTCGCCATCAGCCTCGAACAACTGCCTGCGCAACTGCACGAAGCCGACATCATCATCGGCGCAGCGCGCAGCGACTGCCTCCTCATCCATCGTGAACACATCAAAGAAGCACTCAAACGGCGGCGCAACCGCCTGCAAGTCCTTATCGATCTTGCCATCCCGCGCAACCTCGACCCCGCCATTGATAGCCTGAATCAAGCCTTCCTGTACGACGTGGACGACCTCGCGCAAATCATCGACGACAACCTCAAAGCACGGCAAAGCGCCGCACGCCAGGCCGAAGCCATCATCAACCTCTACAGCGACGACCTCATTGGCTGGCTGCGCTCCAAACCCCAACAACAAATCGTGCGCAAAATGCGGGAAAACGCCAACATCATCCGCGAACAACTCCTGCAAGAAAGCTACCGCCGCCTCGCCCACGGTGAAGACCCGGCGCACCTGCTCGAACAACTCAGCCGCAAACTCACCAACAAACTGCTACACAACCCCAGCGAACTCATCCATGCCATCCCGCCGGATCACAAAGACTGGCTGGCCATCATCGCCGATACCTTCAAAACCGAAACCCACGAGAACCCCTGAATGCACCCTGCCATCCGCGAAAAACTCGCCACCCTGCGCGAGCGCCATGAAGAACTGAACGCCCTGCTTGCCGATCCGGCGACCGCCGCCAATGCCGACCTGCTGCGCCGTTACGCCCAGGAACACGCGCAAATTGCGCCTGTTATCACCATCCTGGACGACACCGCCCGCCTCGAACAAGAACTCGCCGGACTTGCCGAACTCGCGCACGACCCCGACATGGCGGAACTTGTCGCCGCCGAACGCCCGCAACTCGAAGCACAAATCGCTGCCAACGAACAAACACTTGCCCGCCACATGATCCCGAAAGACCCGCTGGATGGCGCCGACGTGTACCTCGAAATCCGCGCGGGCACCGGCGGGGACGAAGCCGCCATCTTTGCGGGCGACCTCTTCCGCATGTACGGCAAATACGCCGAACAAAAAAACTGGAAACTCGAAATCCTCAGCGAAAACCCCGGCGAACACGGCGGCTACAAAGAAATCATCAGCCAAATCAGCGGCCAGAACGTCTATTCCACCCTCAAATACGAATCGGGCGCGCACCGCGTGCAGCGCGTGCCCGAAACCGAATCCGGTGGCCGCATCCACACCTCGGCGGCGACCGTCGCCATCCTGCCCGTTGGCGACGAAGTCGAGCCCATCGACATCAACCCCGCCGATCTCAAAGTGGACACCTACCGTTCCTCCGGCGCCGGCGGTCAGCACGTCAACAAAACCGACAGCGCCATCCGCATCACCCACCTGCCAAGCGGCATCGTCGTCGAATGCCAGGAAGAACGCTCACAACACAAAAACCGCGCCAAAGCCATGCGCCTGCTTGCCGCACGACTGCTCGACATCGAACGGCAAAAAGCGCAAAGCGAACAGGCGGCAGAACGCAAAAGCTTGGTCGGCAGCGGTGATAGAAGCGAACGCATCCGCACCTACAACTACCCGCAAAGCCGCATCACCGACCACCGTATCAACCTCACCCTGTACAGCCTCGCCGAAGTACTGGAAGGCGGGCTGGATGCTGTCATCATCCCGCTGCAACAAGAGCAGGAAGCCAACGCCTTACTCGCCCTGCAAAACGGTTAACCGCTTGACGGCCTGTCGCGAGCCAGCATTTATCCCGCCTGGCGGATAAGACAAGCTTGTCGCCAATCATGCAACTTTTGCGGCGTAATGGACAAATTTCATGCTCTTCCCTCTATTTTTTGCTGAAATAATCTTTTATAAACCGCAACTTACTCTCTTTTTTCAAGCCCCGATGACACTGCAAAAGCTGCTTCATTTCGCTGAATTTCCCTTCCAGCAAATTGGTCGTATTCGGGATACCCAGGTCGGGAAAACGCTCGCAGGTAAACAACCATGGCAGATGCCGTTTCAGGCTGTTGTAGGCGGTGCGCAGGCGCTTATGTGTGTAGTGTGAGCGGCCTGTTTTCTCGTTCACGCTGCGTTCGTTCAGGAAGGCGGCGTACTGCTCGTACCAGCGCTTGAGCGCCGCTTCAAACGCCGCCTGAGTGGTCTCCGTCAGGGTCAATGACAGGGCCCGCAGCGCCTGTGCCGCCCGGCTTTTAGGCTTTCTGCTCAGGTGGCGCACGATGATTTTTATTTGGTGAAATTGGCACATCTACGGGTATACCCAGGAACGAATCCAGCAAGCCGCTTTTGCCATCGCAGATAATGCTTTGTATCTCAATGCCTTTTTCTCGCAACGCCGCGACCGCCTGCGTGTAGAGCGCGTTGGTTTCCCGCTCAACTGCCACGACCATCAAGGCGCGCTTGCTGCAAGCGTCGTAGAGGACCATGACGCCCCATTTTCGGCCGAAATAGGTGGTGTCCATGATGAGGTTCACGGGTGCCTGTGGCAGCGCGCATTCGGCCTGTGTAGCGGCTTTGATGAGGTGGCGACGGATCGTTTTGATGCTGCATCCGTACTGCGCGGCAAGCTGTGCGGCGCTTTGCTTGCCTTCGCTGTAGCGCTGCCAAAGGGTGTTGGGATTAAGGCGTTGGCCCCCTATGAATTGGCGCTTGCAGGAGCCGCAATGGTATTGCTGTTTCCCGTTGTCACGATGCCCGTTTTTCTTGACCTGTTTTGAGCCGCAGAAAAAGCATTTTTTGTGTTCAAAGGTTTTGACCTCGCGTAAAGCCTTGCAGCGTAAGGGCTACGGCGATTCTTAGCATGAAATTTGTCCATTACGCCCAAAAAAGCGGCTTCCACAGCGGCCTTTTCAATAAAAACAAGGGGATTGACCTCGACCTCGGCGCTTTCATCCGCCTGCAAAACGGCGCCGCGACTGCGTGCAGGCGCTTGGCAACCGCTTCGGCAGCTTCGACCGCCCGCCGTATGTACGCCTGAGCGGCGACGACCGTACCGGCGCGGTCATTGACGGCGAATGGCAGCACATCAACGGTTCGCACTGGTCGGATATCGCCGAAGTCCTCGTCTTCGCCTTCATCTACGACGGCGTGCCGAACCGGAACGTTACTGACGGCATCGTCACCCTCCATGTGCAGGGGCAGGAAATCGAAACCTGCCTCACCGACGGCAACCCGCGCCACGGCATGTGCGCCATCGCCCGTCTGATTAACGACGGCGGCAGCATCCGCGTCGAACGCATCAACCGCTATTTTCCCGGCCACCGCGACATGAACCGCGCCTTCGGTTGGGGTTTCCAGTGGACGGCAGGGCGGAGTAAGGGTCGTCGTACCACCCTTCTGGCAGGAAAGGGTTGGATAAATCGCGATGCGACGAAAACGCTAGGCCCGCCAAGCGGCGTCAATACTGGGCCCACCAAGCGGCGAAAACACTGGGCCCGCCAAGCGGCGTCAACACTGGGCCCGCCAAGCGGGATAAATCCCGGCCTCCCGCCTATTCCAGCCACAGCGGGTCAACATCCACCGCGCACCGCACCCGAAACGCCTTCGCTTGCGCCTGCAACCACGCCACCAGTTGCGGCAGTTCGCGTTGCAGACTGTTTTTATCCGCCGCCTGCACCAGCAGTTGCGCGCGTTGCTGACCGTCCTTGCGCGGCATGACGGCGGGCGCGGGGCCGAACCATTGCCAGTCCCGGCCAATCCCCGCCGCTTGTGCGCCGTCGCGGGTGAAGGCGAGTGCCTGCATGACGCGGGCGGCGTCGCGGTGGCGGGCGAGCAGCGATACTTGCGCGCTGTGCGGCGGCAGGCCGGCGGTGTGGCGTTCGCTGTCGAGGCGGCGCGCGGTCGTTTCATATGGCGCGGTGAGGACGCCGAATACGGGATGCTGCGGCTGCCGCGTCTGCACCCACACCTGTCCCGCGCTCTCCATTTCCCGCCCTGCCCTGCCACCCACTTGCACGAGTAATTGCGCAAGCCGTTCTTCGCCGCGATAGTCCACGCTGAACAGCGCCTGGTCGGCATCAACGATGGCGACAAGGTGCAGGTTGGGGAAGTGGTGGCCTTTGGACAGCCACTGTGTGCCGAGGATGATGTCTACTGCGCCCGCATGTACTTGTGCCACGGCGGCCTCAAACTGGCGGCTGGTGGTGAAGGCGTCGCTGTCGATGCGCAATACGCGCGCCTGCGGGAATTGCCGCGCTACAGTCTGTTCAAGGCGCTGGGTGCCGAGGCCGATCATCTGCAAGCCGTCGCTGCTGCCGCAGGCAGGGCAATGCAGCGGCATGGGCTGGGCGCGGCCGCAGTGGTGGCATTGCAGCTGGCGGCTGGCAGTGTGCACGGTCGTCATCGCGTCGCAGGCGGGGCATTCGCTGCACCAGCCACAGGCATCGCAGCGCAGGAGCGGCGCGTAGCCCCGGCGGTTCAAGAACAGCATCACCTGCCCACCTGCTGCCAGCGTTTGCCGCATGGCGCGCATCAATTCGTGGGCAAGCCCGCCGCTCGCTTCCGCACCGCGCATATCGAGAATGCGCACGGCGGGCATCGCCGCTGTTGCCGCCCGCACGGGCAGGCGCAGGTGTTGCCAGGCACCCGCCCAGGCATGTTGCAGGGTTTCCAGCGACGGCGTCGCCGAGCCGAGCAGGAGCGGCACGCCCGCCTGCCGCGCCCGTACTACGGCGAGGTCGCGGGCGTGGTAACGGAAACCGTCCTGCTGTTTGTAAGCGCCGTCGTGTTCTTCGTCAATGATGATGCCGCGCAGATCGGCAAAGGGCGCGAACACCGCCGAACGTGTGCCGACCAGCACTTGCGCCTCGCCTGCGCGCACTGCCAGCCAGTTGTCAAGGCGCGCGCCATCGGCCAGCGCGGAATGGGATACGGCGACCTGTCCGGCAAGCCGTGCCGCCAGCCGCGCCGCGAGCGCCTGCACCAGGCCGATTTCCGGCACAAGCAGCAGCACCTGCCCGCCGTCCGTGCTCAGGCGCTCAATCCAGCGCAGATAGACTTCGGTTTTGCCTGAACCCGTAACGCCGTCGAGCAGGGTCACGCTGTGCCCTGCCAGCGGCAGGGCGGCGAGCGCCGTCGCTTGCGCGTCGTTCAAGGTTGGGGCGGCAACGGCTTCCGCCGCCACGCCGCGCCAGCTCTCGTGACAGGCGAGCCAGCCGCGCCGCTGCAAGTCCATCAACCAGGCGGGCGAGGCAGGGCAGGCCTCGCGCAATGCCGCTTCATCCGCCTCGCCATGCGCCGCGAGATACGTCAACGCCGCTGCCTGTTTCGCGCCGAGGCGTCCCGCTTGCGCCGCCACGCCCGCCTCCGTCAGCCGCCAACGGCGCGGCAGTTGCCGCAGGACAGGCCGACCTTCGCGCAGCGGCACGGGTAACGCCGCCTGCACGACCTCGCCGATGGGGTGCTGGTAATAGCGGGCGGCGAAGCGCAACAGGGCGAGTTGCGCGGCATCGAGCAGTGGCGCGCTGTCCAGCACCGCCTCGACCGTTTTCAGACCGCTGGCACCATCCACATCCGCCACCGCCAGCACCACGCCGATGACGCGGTCCCGCCCGAAAGGCACCCGCACCCGCGCCCCGACCGTCACCGGGCCGGCGCAGAGATAATCAAAACATCCGGCCAGCGGGCGCGGCACGGCAACGCTGACCTTACGCATAGCGGTCATTGGCGATCCCTGAAAAGCGCGTGGTTGTCCTGCTTAGTCATAGGTGCCTACACATCTCACAGAGAAAAAATCTTTTAGAAAGCCGCAGACCATCCCGCCTCCCGCAAGCGGGCGAGGGATTTTCCTTAAAATCCGGCATCCACCCTGCGCGCCGGCAAAAAGCAAAACCCCGCCCCGCAAAGATAGCGCTTACCCCGTGCAAACCCGATAACATATAACCCTGCCCCGAACCACAAAAAAACACACCATCCATGACCGACCAACTCCTCATCGAACTGCGCGACGTCGCCTACCACGCGGGTGGGCGCAGCATTCTACATGACATCACCCTCACCATCCGCCGCAACCGGATTCTCACCATCGTCGGCCCGAACGGCGCCGGCAAAAGCACCCTGCTCGCCCTCATTCTTGGCCACCTCGCGCCGACAGCGGGCAGCATCTACCGCAGAAAACCGCTCAAAACCGGCTTCGTGCCGCAAAAATTCCATCCGCCGCCTGATCTGCCCGTGACCGCGCGCCGCTTCCTGCGCGACATCCCGCAGGCAGCGCAAAGTGAACTGCTCACCCGCCTCAACATCGCCCGCCTGCTCGACACCCCGCTGCAAACCCTCTCCGGCGGCGAAACCCAGCGCCTGCTGCTCGCCCGCGCCATGCTGCGCCACCCCGACCTCATCGTGCTGGACGAACCGGCGGCAGGCATCGACCCCATCGCCCTCGGCGACTACTACCAGACCATCCGCGACTGGCAGCGCACGCACCGCACCGCCATCCTCATGGTCAGCCACGACCTGCACCTCGTCATGGCGGCGAGCGACCATATCCTCTGCCTGAACCGCCACATCTGCTGCCACGGTAGCCCGGAAAGCATCATCGGCAACCCCGAATTCCTGCACCTCCTCGGCGACGACGCCCGCCACCCCGAAGCCATTGGCGTTTACACCCACCACCACGACCACAGCCACCTATGAATTACCCTGCCTATATCGCCCATATGGAAGCCCTCACCGGTCGCCGTCTGCCCGCACTTTACCATCGCCTTGCCGCCGACGGCATGCTCGACTGGGGGACAGGCGCGCCGGACTGGTACAAAACCACCTACCCGCGCCTGCTCGCCCACCCGCCGCTGCTCCTCATCGGCAACGACTTCGAAATCCCCGCCGCCGACCAACTGCCGCCGGAAATCGACGACGACCTCTGCTTCACCCTCAAACCCGCCTACCGCCACCGCTTCATCGCCTTCGGCCAAAGTGGCGCGGGTGATGCCTACGCCTTCGCCTACCTCGATGATGCCGCCGCAGAACCCTGCATCGCCTGTATCTACCACGACGACAACAGCCGGCTGCTCGCCGCCGACCTGCACGACTTCATCTACATCATGCTGCTGCAAGCCAATCGCACCTGGGGCGACGAAAACGCTGACGACGCCACCTATCGCGCCAAACTCTACGCCCAACTGGAAAGCCACCGCCCCTACCTCAAACCCGCCCACTACGACAACCTGCACGCCATCTACGCGCGCGACTTCATCCCCATCCACTACGGACGCGGCGGCGCATACGCTGTCTATCGCCAGACCACGGACGACGAAGAAGCACAGCTCATCGCTACCTACGCCCCCTTTGCCCGGCGCGGCGAAACCTTTGACCCTTTTGAGGCCTGACCTGTCATGATCCTAAACCTCATCCTCATCCCCTGGCTCTGCGCCCTCATCACCGGCATCATCGCCGCCCCCATCGGCGCGCTTATCGCCTGGCGCCGCCTCGTTTACTTCGGCGAAGCCCTGTCGCACGCCTCCCTGCTCGGCATTGCGCTGGCCCTGAAAAGCGGCCTGCCGCCGGTCGTCGGCATCTGGAGCATCACCCTGCTGCTCGTCGCCCTGCTCTACCTCATCGAAAAAGACGGGCGGGAAAACCCCAGCAACATCCTCGGCAGCCTGTCGCACATCGCCCTCGCCCTCGGCATGGTCTTGCTTTCGACCATGGAAAACATCCGCACCGACCTTATCAACTACCTTTTCGGCGACATCCTCGCCACCGGCGCGGGCGACCTCGCCAACATCACCATCGTCGCCCTCATCGGCGGTGCCCTGCTCTACCGTCTGTGGCAACCGCTCATCCTCATGACCATCAGCCCGGCCATCGCCCGCACCGAACACCCGCGCGCGCGCCACTACGACCTCGCCTTCCTGCTGCTCATCGGCCTCTTTATCGGCACCACCGTGCAGTACTTCGGCCTGCTGCTCGTCATCGCCCTGCTCATCATCCCGGCCAACACCGCCAACCGCCTCGCCAAAACCCCGGAACAAAGCGCCGCCCTCGCCGCCGCCCTCGCCGCCCTCTCGACCACCCTCGGCACGGTACTGGCCTGGACCGCCGACCTGCCGCTCAGTCCGGCCATCATCAGCATCGCCGGCGGCCTGTACTTCGCGGTGCTCATCGCCACGCACCAGTGGCGCCGCCCGCAAAGCCCGCCCCCTGAAAAAACCTGAAACAATAGACAGAAAACGGTAAGACAGACCCGTATAATCCGTGGAAAGCCACACCGGAGCCACAAAATGTCACGCCAAATCCTCACCCTGCTTGCGGCTGCCCCGCTCGTCGCCCTCACCGCCGCCGACGATGGCCGTTTCGAACACAAAGACTGGCAACTCGTCTGCGAAAACAACGGCACCTGCCGCGCCGCCGGCTACCAGAAAGCCGATGACAAGCGCCCCATCTCCATCCGCATTACCCGCGAAACGGGCGCCGATGCCGCCGTCAGCGCCCGCCTCGCCATCACCTACCACCTCTGGAAAGACAAGCCCGCCTTGCCCAGCAGCGGCGAACTCTTCCTCGATGGCACGAGCCTCGGCACCCTCACCCTGAAAAAAAGCGGCCACGCCACCTACGCCGATCTCGACCCGACGCAAACCGCCGCCGTGCTTGACGCCGTCATCCACACCGGCAACATCACCTTCACTGCCGACGGCAACACCTGGGCGCTGTCCGGCGCAGGCGCGACTGCTACCCTGCTGAAAATGGACGAATACCAGCAGCGCACCGGCACCCCGTCCGCCCTGGTCAAACGCGGCGACAGCAACGCCCCCGTGCGCCAGGCGAAAAACCATCCCGTCATCCAGGCGGCCGCCGTCGCCAGCGACCCCGGCCGCACCGTCACCCCCACCGACCCGGACTACCTCGCCCTGCGCGCCCTGCTCCTCAGCAAAGCCGACGCCGGCTGCAACGTCCTGCGCGAAAGCCAGCAACCCATCACCCTCTACCCGCTCGATAACAAACACACCCTCGCCGAAACCGCCTGCTGGCAGGGCGCCTACAACCGTAACAACTACTACGCCGTACTTAACGCCGAACAAAACCGCGTCCTCAATATCGTGCCAATTTCCGACATCCCGGATGACAACGGCCGCGACAGCGGCGCCGGGCCCATCGCCTACAAAGACGGCGTCATCACCGCCTTTGCCCGCGCAAGCGAAGAAGGCGATTGCGTCGTCAACAGCCGCTACACCTGGAACGGCAAAACCTTCGCGTACAGCTACCGTAGCGAAAGCAACCTGTGCCGGGGCTTCCCTGGTAACGCCTGGAAACTGCCCTCCTTTGCCGCTGCGGTGAAAAAACCGGCCAGCGCAGGAGAGAGCGGCCAGAGCGCGGCAGCGCCAGCGGCGAAAGACAACAAAAACATCCCGCCCGCTGTCACCATCCGTGCCAGCAGCGAACCCGCCGCTCCCGTCACCGAAAACACCGCCCCTGCGCCCACTCCGGTGCAAAAAACCGACAACAGCACACCACCACCCGCCAAAACCCAACCGGCTGCCACCAGCAAACCCCTGCCGCTTGCCGCCGACCTGCCCGCTAGCGCAGATGGCGCCCTCGCCTACCTCGGCACTGAAACCACCACCACCGCACCGCTGATACTCACCCTCGACCCCGGCGGCGGCGCAACCGTCGCCGTCATCCCGCGCGGCGGCAAAATCACCGTGCTGCTGGCAGACGGCGCTGGTCACTACCTCGTCAAAAACCACTTCGGCCTCACCGGCTGGGCACTTGTCAGCGAAAGCAGCAAAAACGACGACTTCCCCACCCTCGCCACACAAGAACAGCCCATCCCCGACAGCGAAGCGCGCTACACCCTGCACTACCTGGCTAACCTTGGCAGCACCATGCAGGACGACTACCACCGCGACCCAAACGGCGTGCTGAACAAAGGCACCCCTCCGGCGGGAGCCGAAAAAAACAGCCACTACCGCCACCTGCTCGACACCCGCCTCAAAACCGGCGGACCGCGCTACCACATCCTCTGCCTGAACGAACCAAGCGACAGCCCCTACTGCTACCTGGCGCAGGCCGCAGACGGCTGGGAAAAAGAAACCCTGCCGGCCCTGCACGCCACCACCTACTACCTCCCCGGCAACGGCTACCTCTACACCGCCAACGACGGCCCCGGCCACTACCGCAAACGGCAAAAATGGCAACTCAACGGCGGTACCCTGCAAGAAGAAACACAGCCCTACTACGCCCTCGACCTTGCCAGCACCTACCGGGGCCTCGGGCAAAGCCAGGACGCCCCGCTTGAGCTGCATGATGCGGACGGCAAACGCGTGGCGACCCTCGCTCCCGGCGACAGCGTCACCCTGCTCCTCGCCGACGGCCAATACAACTGCCCGGCGGACGCGCGCGCGAGCAACAACCGTTGCCACGAAAACCGCCTGCTGCTGAAAACCGCCGACAACATCCTCGGCTGGGTCATCGTGAACGACAAACAGGACAAGGCCCCCAAATTCGACGGCCTGACCCCCTCAGCGGACTAAAAAGCCCCGGCCCGCCAAGCGGATTCAGGATCTATCCCGCTGGGCGGGCTCAGCAATGACGCCGCTTGGCGCGCCTCAAACCGTAGGGCGGGCTTTAGCCCGCCGTACATCTGTTATTGGAGTCAGGGTGGGTCAAGGCTCACCCTACGCTAAAGCCCAAGGATTTACGCTGCTAGGCGAGTCCAGCAATGACGCCGCTTGGTGCACCCCAAACCGTAGGGCGGGCTTTAGCCCGCCGTACATCTTCTGTTATTGGTGTCAGGGTGGGCCAAGGCTCACCCTACGCTAAAGCCCAAGGATTTACGCCGCTAGGCGAGTCCAGCAATGACGCCGCTTGGTGCACCTCAAACCGTAGGGCGGGCTTTAGCCCGCCGTACATCTTCTGTTATTGGTGTCAGGGTGGGTCAAGGCTCACCCTACGCTAAAGCCCAAGGATTTACGCCGCTTGGTACGCCTCAAACCGTAGGGCAGGCCGCTGCCGTCCGGCAAATTGGTGACCGAAGCGGTACGGATTATAATTGTCAAGGAATCCCAACCCGCAGGTACCGTCATGACCGGAATCATCGACAAACACTACCTCTTCGCCCCCCTCTCCGCCGCGGACCGGCAACGCCTGACCCAGCGCAAAAACCGCCGCTATTACCACGCGGGCAGCATGATCTTCACCCGCAACCAGGCCACCACCGACTTCTTCTTCGTCATCTCCGGCACCGTCCGCCTCTACTTCTCCGCCCCTGACGGCAAAGAAAAAACCGTTAAACTGTTCAGTCGCGGCCAGAGCTTCGGCGAGGCGCTGATGTTCATGCGTCACGACACCTACCCCGCCAACGCCATCGCCACCGAAGACACCGAGCTGCTGGTTATCAACAACCGCGAATTCCGCGAAATCCTCTCGAAAAACAACGAATTGTGCTTCGCCATCATGGGGGCGTTGGCCGAATACGTGCAATCCCTGAGCTCGCAGATAGAAATGTTGAGCGTCTTTGATGCCCGTACCCGCCTCCTGCACTACCTGCGCGAACATATGCGGGGCGAACGCAAGAACGGCGCACTCTGCACGCTCGACATCAACAAAAAAGACCTCGCCGAATACCTTGCCATCCGTGCCGAAACCCTGTCGCGCCTGCTCAAACAGCTTGAGCAGGAACACGTCCTGGTTTGGGATCAGCGCGGCGTGATCGTGCATGACTGGAAGAAATTGCAGGACGCCTGAGCCGCCAGAATGACAACAGCGGGCTGCGGCCCGCTTTTTTTATGCCGCTTCCGATGAAACCTGGCCTCGTCAAGCGGCGTGGTTACCGGGTTTCGTAGAGACGTTGCCTGCAACGTCTCAAAATCAAAAAAACGCGCGGTTTCCCCGCTTGGTGGTTGCCTTTGCCCGAAACGCAAAAAGCAGGCTGCGCCTGCCCGGCGGGCTGAAGCCCGCCCTACGCCCGCCAAGCGGCGTCAATACCGGGTCCGTCAAGCCGCTAGGGAGAGGTTTTTGTCGGGTCCGCAGGGGGCTGGTGTAAAAAACCTTCTTCTTGTCACAGCTCCGCTATAAGATGCCGCCACGCCGCTTACGGAGCCCTCCATGTTCACCACCCTTGCCCTCTGCCTCATTGACCTCGCCTACGCCGCTTTCCTTATCTACGACAGCCACATTCAGGCGAAACGCTTCGGCAAAACACAAGTCGCCGTGCGCCTGCGCCGCCGCCTCGCCGACGCCGTCTTCCTCAACCTCATCGTCGCTGCCGGGCTGTACCACGAAATCAGCGTGCGCCACACCGTGAACAGCCTCGCCCTCGGCGGCTTCTTCCTGCTCGTCCTCATCCACGGCCTGCGTTACCCGAAATGGCGCCTGAAAAAAGACGGTTTCACCGCCGGCGGCCGCTACTGGCCTTACGACGCCATCGCCGCCATGCAACTCTCCGAAGACGGCGTGCTCGTCCTTACCCTGCAAAACGGCCAACCCGTCGTCCTTCCTGTCGCCCGCATCGAAGATTTGGAAGCTGCCGCCGCCTTCTTCACCGGCGAAGAAGCGCTGCAACACCTCTTTAACCGCGCCGCGCCGCCCGCCGCCGGGGAAAACGAGGCCTGACGGCGGCGAGACGTAGCGCCGCAAAAGGGGTAGCATGGCGGCACACCCACACACGGAGAACCCCCATGCTTTACCGTTTGCACGGCACCATCCAGCCCTACGCCTGGGGCGGCCACGACTACATCCCGCAACTGCTGCGGCGCGAACCCGGCGACCAGCCCGCCGCCGAACTGTGGTTTGGCGACCACCCGCAGGCGCCGTCCACCATCGAAGCGGATGGCCGCCTGCTGCCGCTGGACACCTGGATTGCCGAAAACCCCGCGCGTGCCCTTAGCGCCCAATCGCGGCAGCGCTTCGGCAACCGCCTGCCGTTTCTGCTGAAAATCCTCGATGTGCGCCTGCCGCTCTCCATCCAGCTTCACCCTGACAAGGCGCAGGCCGAAGCGGGTTACGCGCGCGAAGAAGCGGCGGGCATCACCCGCGATGCCGCGACGCGCAACTACCCCGACGACAACCACAAACCGGAAAGCATGATCGCCCTCGGCGACTTCTGGTTGCTGCACGGTTTCGCACCGCTCGACACCATCTACCGCCGCATCGACAGCCGCCCCAGTCTCGCCCCGCTGGCGGCACTCATCAGCGCGCATGGCCTGCTCGACGCCTACACCCGCATCATGCAGGCAACCCCGGCGGCACTTGCCGCCTGGCTCAATCCGCTCTTTACCCGCCCCGCGCCGCAAGACGTCTCCACCGACCCTGACTACTGGCTGCACTACGCCACGCGCGCCATGCACATCGATCCCGCCCGCCCCGACCCCGGCCTGCTCTCCTTCTATCTTTTTAACATCGTCCACATGAAAGCAGGCGAGGGCATCTTCCAGCGCGCACGCCTGCCGCACGCCTATCTGCGCGGGCAGAACATCGAACTGATGGCCGCCTCCAACAACGTCCTGCGCGCCGGACTGACCCCGAAACACATCGACATCGGCGAATTGCTGCGCATCGTTGATGCCAATCCGGTCAACCCTGCCATCCTCGCACCGCCCGCGTCCCACGAACACGCGCCCCACGCCTACCCGGCGCCGGTGGACGATTACACCCTGACCACCGTCCGCCTGCCCGACGGCATGAACCTGCCGCTCGCCAACCCCGAGGCGACCATCCTGCTCAACCTGGAAGGACGCCTGCGCGTTACTGCCGGCGAGCACAGCCTCGAACTGCGCGGCGGCGAAGCGGCCTACCTCACCCCCGGCACCCCGGTACATCTGGATGCGCATGAAGGCTGCTATATCGTGATAGCCAGCAACCGCTGAACCGGCATCAATACCGGACTCGCGTAGGGTGAGCCTTGGCCCACCAAGCAGACCGGGTTCCCGCCAAGCGGCTGACCGCGCTAGCCGCCTTTCTGCATTTCCGTATAGCGGTCGCGCCGGGCGTAATCCTGCCCGGTCGCGATATGCCGCCAGGCGGGATAACGTGTGGCGCGGGCGCGCAGGGTGTCGCCCTGCTGCCAGCCATGCTCCATGATGAGCCAGCCGCCCGATTTCAACACGCGCGGCGCATCGTCCATGATGACGTTGAGGTCGCGGTAGCCGTCCTCGGCGGCGACGAGGGCGCTTAACGGCTCATGGCTGAGGGCGGCGAGGTGCGGATCGTCCGGGGCGATATAGGGCGGATTGCTGATGATGAGGTCGGCGCTTTCGTCAGCAAAGGGGGCAAGCCAGTCACCGTGCAGGAAGCGGACATTAGGCATACTGAGACGGCGGGCGTTTTCCGTGGCGACCGCCAGCGCCGCCGCGCTTTGATCGCTGCCGGTGACATCGGCATCGGGGCGGGCGCTCGCGATGGCCAGCGCCAGCGCACCGCTGCCGGTGCCGAGATCAAGCACCGTCGGGCGGGCAACGTCGCGCAGATGATGAAGGGCACGCTCTACCACCGCTTCGCTGTCGCTGCGCGGGATGAGGGTGGCGCGGCTGACGGCGAGATCAAGCCCGTAGAAAGATTGATTGCCGAGCAGGTAGGCGAGCGGTTCGCCCGCGTGCAGACGGGCGGCGAGGGCGTCAAGCGTCGCTACAGCATCGGCGCTGAGATCGGGGTCGTGGATGCGCTGCTGCGTCAGGCTGAGGCCGGTCACGAAGGCGGCAAGATGGCGGGTTTCCAGCAGCGCGGTCTCGCTATCGGGATGGGCGGCGGCGCTGCGGTGGATCCAGAGGCTGAGTTTCATGATGGTGAATGCAGGCGGATGAGGGTGATGTACTGCGCCGGACTGATGTCGCCGGCAACAAGATGGCGGATGAGCTGTGCCGCAAAGGCATCGGGCGGCGGCAGGCCCTCAATACGGTTTTTGCGCGCGAGATAAGCCTGGTGGCGGGCGCGTTCCTGTTGCGCGGCCGGGCTGCGGTCGAGGTCAGGATAGCCGGCGGCGGCATTGGCGGTGAGAATGGCGGTGAGTTGGGCGGTAGCGGTCATGGCTGGGAGGGGGGCGATGGTGGGGATAGGCCGATACGCAAAAAAGCCTGTCTTTACGACAGGCTTCTTCTGCAAACCGGCGCCGTCTCACTGCGGATTAGCGGAAGGACGCGCGGACACGCGCGCCTCGTTCAACCGCTCAATGGCGGCAACACCGGAGGCGTTGCTCTTGTCGGGCGGGGTGATCGTGCTGATGCGGGTAATGGTGAAATAGACCGTCAACCCAAGCACGATCGGGGCGAGCAGGGCGAAAAAGACGGAGAAAGTCGGGGATTTGATGGTGTGTTGTTCTGTCATGGATGCCTCCAACAGGTTTGATAAAACGGGAGCGCTTTATATCAAATTATCCGCTTGTGTGGCAGGGAGATCGCCAACAGCCTCCCTTATCCGTCCGCACTCACCGCTCAGTAGGCGGCGCGGTAGAGGGCGAGGATGTCATCTGCCGAGAGGTCGACCGGGTTCCAGTCGAGCAGGCGGCGGATGCTGTGCGCTTCTTCCGCCATTGCCGGCAGGGCCGTCTCTTCCACGCCGTGATCGCGCAGGCGCATGGCGAGGCCGAGGCGCTTGCAGAAGGCATAGGCGCCAGCGAAAGTGCTGGCACGGTCATGGGCGGCAAAGCCCAGTGCTGCACCTATTTTTGCGGTTTTTTCCGCGCAGGCGTCTCGGTTGGCGGCCAGCGTGTGCGGGAAGATGAGGGCGTTGGCGAGGCCGTGCGGGATTTTGTAGCGCGGGCCGAGCGGGTAGCTGACGGCGTGTCCGGCGGTGGTGTTGACCGGCCCCAGGCAGATGCCGCCGTAGAAGGAGGCCAGCGCCATGCCGCTACGCGCTTCTTCGCCCATGCCGTTATCAACGGCACGTTGCAGGTATTTGCCGACCAGTTCGATGCCGCGCAGGGCGTAGTCATCAATGAGCGGGTGGGCGCGTTTTGAGGTGTAGGCTTCGACGCAGTGCGCCATGGCGTCCACGCCGGTGGCGGCGGTAACGGCAGGCGGCACGCTTAACATGGTCTCTGGGTCGATGATGGCGAGATCGGCCAGCATGTGCGGGCTTTCGGTGGCGATTTTGCTCAGGTTTTCCGGGTTGGTGATCAGCGCGCGTGTGCCCGCCTCTGATCCCGTCCCGGCGGTGGTGGGGATTTGTACCAGGCCGACGGTGCGTTGCGGGGCGCGGTTGGGGCCGCTGATATCGGCGAGAAGCGGGTGGCCGTTTTGCATGACGGCGACGAGTTTGGCGAGATCCATCGCCGAGCCGCCGCCGTAGCCGATGACGACGTCGCAGCCGTCAGCCGCCGCCACGGCGGCATCCAGCATGGGGATGTCGGGTTCGCCGCACACGTCGGTGTAGTGGCGCAGGTGGGCGAGGTGCAGGGCGTTGAGGCGGTCGCGCAGGAAGGGATCGGCGACGATGAAGGGGCGGTGGTAGTTGTGGGCGGCGAGCCAGTCGCCGAGTTGGGCGAGGGCGCCCGCGCCGAAGAGGACGGTGCGCGGGCGTTCAAGGCGGATGGGGGTGTCAAGTGTGGTCATGGGGTCTCCGTTATGGGGGTTTGCCGGGGCGGTAGTTCTCCGGCGTTCAGGCAGTGTGGTGGGGTGTCGCCGCGCAGGACGGCGTCTATGCTGTCAATGACCATCAAGCCGACGTTTTCCAGTGCTTCCAGGGTGTCCGCGCCGCTGTGCGGGGTGAAGATGGCGTTGGCGTGGCGGAAGATGGGATGACTCGTGTCCGGCGGTTCCCGGGTGTAGGCATCAATGGCGACACCGCCGAGGTGTCCCGCTTGCAGGGCGTCGTAAACAGCGTCGAGGTCAATGACTTCGCCGCGCGCGAGGTTGATGAGACAGGCACCGGGTTTCATCTGTGCCAGGGTGCGCGCGTTGATGAGGGCGGTGTTGTCTTTGCCGCCAAAGATGTGTAGCGAGATATAGTCGGCGTGGGTGAGGACGTCGTCCAGGCTGGTGAGGCGGATGCCGTGTGCGGTGGCATAGGCGGTATCGGGGTAGGCGTCGTGGGCGATGACGGTCATGCCGATACCCTGCGCCAGTTTGGCAAGGCGTTTGCCGATGTTGCCGAGGCCGATGATGCCGAGGGTTTTGCCGCCGAGCTGGCGATCGGCAACGCGGTTCCAGCCGCCGCTGGTGACGCTGACGTGTCCCTGCGGGATGTGGCGGGCGAGGGCGTAGAGCAGGCCGACGGCGAGTTCGGCGACGGCATCGGCGTTGGCCGCCGGGGTGTTGCAGACGGGCAGGCCGTGTGCGGTACAGGCGGGGATGTCGATATTGTCCACGCCGACGCCGTGTTTGAGCACGGCTTTGAGGCGCGGCGCGCGGACGAGGATGGCCTCGTCCACGGGCGGCAGGCCGACGACGAGGATATCGGCCCGTTCAAGGTGTGGTGTGAGGGCGTCGTTGTCGGCGCAGCGGATGAATTCCCAGCCGCGTGCGGCGATGAGGTCGGGGACGCGCCCGTGTTTGCCAAAGCCGGGTGAGGTGGTAATGACGGTGGTCATGCGAGGAGCCCGTGTTGTTTGAGGATGGCGGCGATGGCCTGGTCTTGGGCGTCGTTCGGCAGCAGCGCAGGCTGGCGCGAGGCGCCGACGCTGTGATCCATCACCCACAGGGCACGTTTGACCATCGCCGGCTGGCGCGAGGCGCCGACGCTGTGATCCATCACCCACAGGGCACGTTTGACCATCGCCGGCGGATAGCCGAGTTTGTAGAGGTCGGTGCGCAGGGCGGTGTATTTTTCTTGGGCGGCGCTTGCTGCGGCTTCGTCACCCCGGTTGTAGGCGGTGATGATGGCGGCGAGCACGTCCGGCATGACGTTGCCGAGACCGGAGATGCAGCCGCGTGCGCCGTTGGCGAGTGCCCAGTGCACGAGGTGGTCGGGGCCGGAATAGACGTCGAAACCGGGCACGTCGTGGCCGACTTGCAGGTAGGCTTCGAGGGTTTCTTTGGCGCCGCCGGAGTCTTTGATGCCCTTGATGTTGCCGTGGGCGGCGAGGGCGCGCGCGGTTGCCGGCTCAATGTGGTTCTGGGTGCGCGCCGGGATGTCGTAGAGGTACACCGGGGCTTCCACACCATCGGCAATGGTGGAGAAGTGGCGGATTAGGCCGTCCTGAGTGCATGCGATGAAGAAGGGGGTGATGACGGCGATGCCGTCCACACCGAGGGCGTCGAAGGCTTTGGCCAGTTTCAGGGTTTCGAAGGTGGCGGGCATGCCGGCGTTGACGATGACTTTGACTTTACCGCCCGCTTCTGCGACGACTTCGCCGGTGAGCTGCACTTTTTCTTCAAAGGTGAGCGCGCTGAAGTCGCCGTTGGTGCCGCAGCAGAGGAGGTTGTTGCCGGCGGCAATTTGCCGCTGCACCTGGCGGCGGGTGGCAGCGTAGTTGATGGTTTCGTCGTCGTTGAAGCAGGTGACGAGGGCGACGTAGGCTTCTTTTGCGGGTGTCATGGGAGAATCTCCTTAGTGGGTTGCCGCGCGGCGGCGGGACAGGTGCTGGCGGATGAGCGGCCAAAAGAGGGAGAAAGCGGCCAGTACGAGGAAAAGCAGGGTGATGGGGCGGGTGAGGAAGGCGGCGAAGCTGTCGTTGTTCTGGATGAGGCCACGGCGCAGGTTGGATTCCATCAAGGGGCCCAGGATGAGCGCGATGCACAGTGCCGCCTGGCTGAAGCCGAATTTCTGCATCGCCCAGCCGAGGACGCCGAAGCCGATCATGGTGTAGAGGTCCACCGGGTTGAGGTTGAGCGAGAAAGCACCGATGAAGCAGAAGAGGATGATGGACATGGTCAGCAGGCGGCGCGGTACGAGCAGGATTTTCGCGGCGAAGGGGATGATCATCAGGCCGAAGACGAGCATGAAGAAGGTCGCCATGAAGGTGCCGCCGAAGA
Organism: Cardiobacterium valvarum; assembly: GCF_900460955.1. Classification (GTDB taxonomy): domain Bacteria; phylum Pseudomonadota; class Gammaproteobacteria; order Cardiobacteriales; family Cardiobacteriaceae; genus Cardiobacterium; species Cardiobacterium valvarum. Next base: position 2,714,840 of record NZ_UFUW01000001.1, on the reverse strand, counting down.
TGCCGACGATGACGCCTGGTTCGTTCTGGAAGAGCAGCGGCCCGGGGGCAAGGCCCTGGATCATCAGCCCGCCCATGAGCACGGCGGTAACAACGTCACCCGGTACGCCGAGGGCAAGGAGCGGGATGAGTGCGGCGGCGCAAACGGCGTTGTTGGCCGATTCGGTGGCGGCGATACCGGGGGCGTGGCCGGTGCCGAATTTTTCCGGGGTTTTCGAGGCGCGGCGCGCTTCGTTGTAGGCGATCCACGAGGCGGTGCCGGAGCCCGTGCCCGGCACGATGCCGATGAAGGTGCCGATGACGGAACCGCGCCACAGCGCGCCGATGCTGTCTTTCATCTGCGCCAGTGTCGGGAAGACGCCGCCGGAGACGGCGGAGATGTCGCCGCCGTCCGTGCGCGCACTGCGCTCAAGCTGCGAGAAGATTTCCGACAGGGCGAAGAGGCCGATCAGCGCCGGGGTGAAGGCGAAGCCGGAGGCAAAGCCCTGGATGCCGAAGGTGTAGCGCAGGGTGCCGCTGATGGGGTCGGCACCGACGCAGGAGATGAGGATGCCGAGCAGGCCGGAGAGGATGCCTTTCAGGATGTCGCCGGAGAGCGAGGCGATGATGGTGAGGCCGAAGAGCGCGAGGGCGAAGTATTCGGAGGCGCCGAATTTGAGGGCGATGCCGGCGAGTTGCGGTGCGAGGAAGGCAAGCACGACGGCGGCGAAGATGCCGCCAATGAAGGAGGCGATGGTTGCCATGCCGAGCGCACAGCCCGCTTCGCCTTTTTGCGCCATCGGGTAGCCGTCGAGCACGGTCGCGGCGGAGGCGGGTGTGCCGGGGGTGCGCAGCAGGATGGAGGAGATGCAGCCGCCGTAGATGCCGCCGATGTAGATGCCGATGAGCATGTTCAGCCCCATCACCGGGCTCATGCCGAAGGTGAGCGGGATAAGCAGCGCCACCCCCATGGTGGCGGTCAGCCCCGGCAACGCACCGACCAGAATGCCGCCGAGGGTGCCGAGGGCGATGGCCATCACCACGTTCCATTGCAGGAGCGGGGTGAGTAATGCGAGATGGTCCATAAGCTGTCCTTTGTCGGGTTGGGTGAAGAGGCGGCAGCAGCGGAGCCGCCGCTTGCCGTCAGTTGTTCATGTTGAGCATGCCGAGTTTCTCAAGGACGGCGCGGGTGGTCTGTTCGTCTTTATCAACACGGGCCTTGAAGTCAGCGGCGTTTTCGTAGGTGGGGAAGTCGCCCATTTCGGTCATCTTCGTCTTGAAATCCGCGTCATTCGCCACGGTTTCCACCGCTTTTTCCAGCCAGGCGGCGGTGTCAGGCGGCAGTTTTTGCGGGGCGATGATGCCTTTCCACGAGGACCAGGTGAAATCGACGCCTTTTTCCACGGCGGTCGGCACGTCGGGGAACTCGGCAATGCGTTCGGCTTCCATCACGAAGAGCGGCTGCATTTGTCCCGCTTCAGCGGCGGACTTCACTTCTGCCGGCGAGGCGACCAGGGTTTGCACATGGCCGCCGATGCAGGCGGTACGCGCGTCGGCGGCACCGTCGAAGGGGACGGAGTCGATTCTGATGCCGGCGGCGAGGGCGAAGGCTTCAGCGGAGACGTGGTTGGCACCGCCCGCGCCGGAGTTGGCGACCTGCACCGGTTTGTCTTTGCCGTAGGCGATGAATTCGTCGTAGGTCTTGAAGGGTGCGTCCTTGCAGGCGGCCAGCACTTGCAGCGAGCGGGCGAAGAGGCCGATGTAGGCCGGGCTGTCGTGTTTGTGTGGGGGACTGTTTAAATATGCATAAAGAGGAAGGGGGAAAATCGGCGCCAAATTTTGGCAGTCAGCCCAATAACGGCGCGGGTTGCGGGGAAATGCAAGGCGGCGGGAAGGCGCGGAAAGGATATGCATAGGAACGCGCAAAAAACGGGCAAAACTTGCGCTGTTGCGTTACTTATTTGTGCATAAATTGCGCGGTGTTTAAACGGATTTAAAAAGTGGGTGAAGCGGCTGTTAAGGCCGCTTTTTTGTAGCGTGTGGCGGGTCTCAGTATAGGTCGAAGGACGCGTTAACGACCTGCCCACATACCTCGAAATCTCCGTGGTTGAGCTCGGCACGCGGGATGTCGAACGGCTCGTAGTCCGGGTTGTCCGAAATCAGGCGTAAAGCGCCGGTCGGTATCCAGCGGGTACGTTTGATCCATAGACGATCGCCAATGCGGATCACGAAAATTTTGCCGTCCACCGGCATGCGGTGGCGCAGGTCAATCACAATGGTAGCCCCGTCGGGGACGGTCGGGGTCATGCTGTCGCCTTTGGTGAAGATGGCAGCGAGCTGGTTGGTGTCAAGACCGCGCTCTCTTATCCATTGGCGGCGGAACGCAAGGTAGCGGTCGGGTTTGACGGCGCCATCCGTAAACATCCCGTGCCCGGCGCTGGCCTCGATGTCATATGCGGCGACGTAGGCGTAGTCATCGTCATTGCTTGCGGGGTATTCCGATCGTTGACCCGTCAAGAGCTCCCACGGATGCGTCCCGTAAATCTGCGCCAATTCAAACAAGTTATCAAGGCTAGGCTCCCGCTCTCCCGCCTCCCATGCTTGCAGCGAACTACGCGAGAAGCCCGTAGTAGCGCGCTCAACTACGGCATCTCTAGATAATTTCGTGCCTTCGCGGGCAGTTTTCAGCCTGTCGCCCAGTTTTACCCTGCCATCGAAGAGCGAGAGTAGTGCGGTTTCAGGTTGTGTAGTCATAAGGTGCAACTCGCAGGAAACCAAAAATCCCGGTTTCAGGTTTATCTAAGGTGTTGAACAGTCAAGTAATTAACCCATAAACAGGTTTTATCGCTTAAAATTAACCTGAAACCAACCTGTTTACACTTTCTGGCAACTTGGTTTCAGGTTATTATGTGCGCATCAGGTTAGCAAAACAGGTGAACAAATGCGTACAAATATAGTTACAAAAAAAGTGCCAGGCGACTGGCACCCCGCCGACATCATTGCCGGCCTGAAAAAGGCCGGAACCAACATGTCAGCGCTATCAACGGCGAACGGTCTAAGCCGGGGCGCTCTACGGAACGCACTTTATCGGAGATACCCCAAAGCGGAACGCATTATTGCCGCGACAATCGGCGTCTCTCCGGCGGTGATATGGCCGAGCAGGTATAGCAAGTAAGCTGGGCCAGATATGAACCCGAAATCAGGTTACACCGCGCAAGAGTTGGCTGATTTGCGGTTAGTAAGTCTGCCACAAACGCGCCCCGGTGTCACGAAGAAGGCGAAGCGGGAGGGGTGGCCGATGCAAGAACGCACCGGTCGCGGCGGCGGTAATGAATACGCCCTCTCGTCGCTGCCCGCTGAGGTGCAGGCCGAGATACGTGAGCGTCACCTGCAAGCGCTTGCCAAGCAAAACCCCGTCGTCGTCCGCGAGGTGAAACACCTTGACCGCGACCTCGGTGCGTTAAGCGACAAGCAGCGCGCTGTAGCGGATGCACGGATGGCACTGGCGCGCTATGTGCGCGAGGTGGAGGCCGCCTGCAAAACGCGGCAGGAAGCGGTGCGGCGCGTGAGCGAAATGAGCCGCGCGAATGAGCTGCCCGGCGACCTCAACCGGCAGTGCGCCATCGCCTGCGCGCGCAAGGGGGGCAAGCCGGGCGTGGGGACACGCGTCCTCTACCAGTGGCTGCTGGACGAGGAGCTGTGCGACAACGGCGCCGAGCGGCTGCGCGCCCTCGCCCCGCAAAAGCAGGGGCAACCGCCCATCACCCTGACACGGCGCGAATGGCTACCGGAGTTTTTGGGCGTGTACCGCAACACCAACGGTGTCTGTATCGCCGAGGCCTACCGCAGCTTTGCAAAGGCCTACGTGGCACGACATGGCGCGGCGCTGCTGCCCAGCCTCGGCGTGGTGGAGACGGTGATGAGCCAAATGCCCGCCTATATCCGCGAGCAGGGGCGGATTACCGGAGCGCGGATGCGCGCTCTGAAAACCTACACAAAACGGGACTGGTCCACCCTGAAAAACAACGACGTGTGGGTCGGCGACGGGCACTCGTTAAAGATGAAGGTTAAGCACCCCGACCACGGTCAGCCGTTTGTGCCGGAGCTCACCCTGATTATGGACACCGCCTGCCGCTACATCGTCGGCTGGTCGCTGTCCTACGCCGAGAGCTGCATCGCCGTCGCCGATGCCCTGCGCCACGCGATGACGAAGAACGGCATCCCCGCCATGTACTACTCGGACAACGGCGGCGGGCAAACGAACAAGACGCTGGATGCCGACATCAGCGGCATCTTTGACCGCCTCGGCATCCACCACGAGACCGGCATCCCCGGCAATCCGCAGGGGCGCGGCATTATCGAAAGAGTCATGAAGACACTGGCGCACACCATCGCGCGCCAGTTTGCAACCTACCACGGCCCGGGCGCCGACCGCGACACGGTGCGGCAAATCCACACCGCTACCGCGTCGCTGGCCAAGGCGCAGCGCGAGGGGAAACAGGAACTCACGCCGAAGCAGGCATGGGCGCAGGGCAAGTTGCCGTCATGGGATGACCTGCTGAAAACCGTCGCGGCGGCGGTGAACTGGTACAACGAGGAGCACCAGCACCGCGAACTGGGCGGGATGACGCCGGCGCAGATGCGGGGGCACATCTTCGCGGAGATGACGGATGACGAGTTTCACCCGCTGACCGAGGTCGAGGCGCGGGACATGTTCAGGCCGGGTTTCAAACGCGTGGTGCAACGCGGCTGGCTGACCGTACTGAACAACCAGTACTGGCACAGCGCCCTCGAAGCCTACGACGGCGAAACCGTGCTAGCGCTGATCGACCAGCACGATCCGGCGCTGGCGATCATCCGCGACCTTGATGGGCGCTGGCTGTGCGACGCCAAGCTCGACGGCAACAAGCGCGCGGCCTTTCCGGAGTCACTGGTGGAACGCAGCCGCCGGCAACGCGCCGAACGCCGCCTGCGCAAGCTGGATGACAAGCGCGCCAAGGCTATCGCAGAAACGCGGCCCACTCTCGAACACGAAAAGACGCAAACCCTCCACGACCTGCTCGGCACGGGCGGGGGCGCGGCGGAACAAGAGACCCAATACCAATTTTTGAAAAGCATGATGTGAGGACAGACATGAGCAACAAAAGAGACGACCTGCGCGCTTACATGGACGCGCACGGCCTGACGCAGCAACAGGCGGCAAGCAAGCTGGACGTGTCCAGCGCGACGATCAACCAGTACTTGCAAGGTAAGTACAAAGGCGACACCGCCGCCCTGGACGGCAAAGTTACGCAACTGATAGCGCGCAGCAAAGAAAAAGCCAAGGCGGTCAACATCGGCTTTGTGCCAACCAAAACCGCCAAGCATATGCACGAAACCGCGCTGCTGGCGCACTCGCTGGGCGAAATCTACCTGATCATCGGCGAGGCCGGGCTCGGCAAAACGATGGCGCTGACTGAATACGCGAAAAAAAATGCCGACGTTGTCATGGTCGAGGTTGAGCCGACCTACAACGCCAAAGTGTTACTGCAGACCATCGCGGCGGCACTGGGCCTCACCCCGGCGCGCACCAACCACGAAATGATGACCGCCATCTGCGACAGATTGCGCGGCAGCGAACGCCTCTTGATCGTCGACGAAGCGGAACTACTTGGCCTCAAGCCCCTGGAAATCCTGCGCCGCATCCATGACCTGACCGGCATCGGCATCGTGCTGGCGGGGATGCCGCGTCTGCGCGCCAACCTGCGCGGTGCGCGCGGCGAATACAAACAGCTGTACAGCCGCATCGGCTTTTGCCAGGACATCAAGAACGCGCTGCCCGCCGAGGACATTGCCAAGATTGCCGAGGCCACCCTGGGCAACGGCGAGTACAACGAACTGCTCTACCAAGTGAGCGGCGGCAACGCCCGCCGCCTCGCAAAACTGCTGCGGGGGGCGCTGAAAATCGCCGACAACCACGGGAGACCCGTGGACGAGGCGCTGATTAAACGCATGGCAGAGATGCTGATTGATTAAACGGAGGACACCCATGAAAAACGATCCCTTATTGCAAGCCCTGACCGCGTGGGCACAAGCTGCCGCCGTGCTGGGACGGGAACTGGCGCGGGAAGGCCGCGCCAATATCGAGACGCAGGTGGAATGCGGCGACGGCAAGCGCGCCGTCGCTACGCTGACCTTACGCGGTGCCCCCGCTGCCAGCGTTGTCAAGGAGGCCGCCGCATGAACCGCGCAGACGCCGAAAAACAACTGTGGGCAGGCTTCCGCCGTGCGGTACGGGAACGCGATTACGACCCGCTTCTCCCCTACCACGAAGACTTGCGCCCCCTCGCGGACAGACTCAACGCCATGCTGGCCGACATCCAAAACCGCATGTCCTGCGCACTGCGCATTGCGCAGGACATACAGGGAGACGAACCCCGGGTTGAAGCTGTCCGCAATGCGGAGAAGTGGCAAGGGGGCGCCGTGGAGATTGCCCTGACTTTTGCTGACCGTGCCCGTGCGGCGTTGAACATTGGCGTGAGCAGCATTTACAGCCTCTTTTACTACGGCAACGACTACGACAACGCCCTTGTGACCACAAAAACCAGCCGCTATGCCGACATGACCGCCGGCGACAGTATCGACACCCTTGCCCACCAGCATCTTGAGTGGCTGCGCGCAGAAAATCGCGCCCTGCAACAGTATCTGGCCGAGCGCCGTGCCGCGCAGGCCGATTTGCCCTTAACCAACCCTTAAACAGGAGCCCAACATGGCCAAAAATACAAACAAACGCCTCAAAGCGGCAACCCTCGAAGCCCCGCAAAGCCGCGAGGAAACCCAGAGCTGGATCAAAGCCCTCGGCGACACTCAGCGCGAACACGCCCGCCTGACCCACGACCTCAACGACAAAATCGCCGAGCTCACCGACGAGGCCAAACCGGCACTCAACGCACTGGCCGAGCGCTCCGCCGCGCTACAACAAGGCATCCAGGCGTGGTGCGAGGCGAATCGCGCCGAACTTACTGCCGGCGGCGGCAAAACCGCCAACCTGATCACCGGTGAAGTGAGCTGGCGGCAGCGTCCGCCGTCCATCGCCGTCCGGGGCAATGATGCCGTCCTCGAAAACCTGCGCAGCCTCGGTCTCTTCCGCTTTATCCGGGAAAAAGAAGAAATCAACAAGGAGGCACTCCTCAACGAACCGGACATCGCGGCGGGCATCGCCGGCATCAGCGTCATCAAAGGCAAAGAAGACTTTGTCATTGTCCCCTTTGAAGTGGAGACACAGCCATGAAAATCCCCTCTCGAAAACTGACAGCGGCACGTCTCTTTACTGCCAGCCGCAGCGACCCCCGCGCCTATCTCTACGGCGTGCTGTTTGACTATGACGGCGACCGTATCGTCGCCAGCAACAGCCGGGGGTTCTGCGTCATCCCGCACACCTTCGGCGCCAACAAACCGACCGGACGGGCGCTATATCTCCTGCCGCGCGGCAGCCTCGGCGACTACTGCGAGCTGACGGACGGCACGTTGACCACCTACAACCGCCGCGACGAAGAGCAGGAGCGTTACCAGCTCTTTGCCCAAGATGCCGGCAAATATCCGCATTTTGAGCGTCTGCTCCCTACCACCGATGCCGCGCCACAAAACGGACAAATCTGTCTCATCAGTGACAGCCTGCGCCTCCTCGCCCGCATACTGCCTGCGGGCTGCCCGATACAAGTGACGGTATATGGAGACGAGGCGGAGAACAACGATGTTGTCGAAGTCCGCGCAAATGACGGCGATAACTACGAAGAGCTAGCGGGGATGCGCGTCATCCTCGGCCCCACCCGCTGGACGAGGAAAGAACTATGAACCTCCTGCACATTCTCCTCCGCCGCCGCGCGTCGCTGCGCTACACCCTCGCCGCCGACGGCAGCGTCACCATCCGCCAGGGGTGGCGGCGGGTGCAGCTCTCGCACAGCGATTACCTGCTGCTCGCCCAGCTCAAAGGATGGCAAGCATGAACGGGCGTACCTTGACCCTACTATGCGCGCTGGCGCTGACGCTGGCCCTGCTGGGCGGGGTGATGGTGCTGGGCGGGATGCTGCGGCAGGACATGGCCGTGGGGGCGGTTGGCCTGCTGCTGGGCAACACCGCAATCAGCGGGCTGACGCTGCTGCTGATGCTGCAACAGGGTGGCAAAAGGGGGCAGCAATGAACATCCGCTGCCCCTGCTGTGGCGCGGTGAACAGCCTTGACGCCCTCATCGCCCACGATGACGCGCGCGCCGCCCTGGACCGGCTCGCTGACCTCGGCGGCGAGCTGACCCGCCTCCTCGTCCGCTACTGCGGCCTGTTTAGGCCGGAGAAATCAGTGCTCTCCATGCCGCGTCTCGCGAAACTGCTCACCGAACTGCAAGCCGGTATAGACGCGCAGCGCATCGAGCGCGGTGGCAAAACCTGCGACGCACCACTGGAAGCGTGGCTGTGGGCGCTGCAACAAGTGCTGGAGGCGCGCGATAGCGGCCGCCTCGTGCCCCCACTGAAAAACCACGGCTACCTCTACACCGTGCTGGCCAACTGGCAACCGGAAGCAGCGGTAAGCAGCGGCGGCAATACGGTGCGGGTCATGGAGACCGCGCCGAGCAAAACCAGAGGCGGTCTTGCCTCTCTTGCCAGTATGAAACGCTACTAAGGACATCCCATGTCAGCCCTGCCAAAAGCCGTACATAACGCCGTTATCGACGGCATCCAGCGCCTCTATGCCCTGCGCCTCGAAGGCGCGCCGCCTGCCGACAGCCTGCAAGCCACCGCCACCGTGTGGCTGGACGCCCTCGGCTACAAGCGGACGTGGCGCGAGGATGACGCTGCGCGTGTCGCCCGCGCCTTTACCGGGCTGTGCGTCAGTTGCCGCCGCTGGCCGTCACCGGCGCAGTTTATCGACCACCTGCCACCGCCTCCACCACCACCGGCACTGCCCGCACCGGTGCTGACAGCGGCAGACCGCCAGGACAATACCGACTGGCTGACAAGGCTCGTTGACAAACTGCGCTGGGGGCGGACATGACTCGCGATACGACTGCTGCGGTTATTGCCGCCGTAGCCTGCCACCTGCTGCAAACAGCGGTAGACATCAAGCGCGGCGAGCGCAAGGTGCCGCAAGAACTACGCGCCGCCATCAACAAACTGCAAGCCATATTGCACGACATGGAGACCCCATCATGACCATGACACCCGCCCAGGCAGCCCACCGCAAAAACCTGCTTAAAGCCATCCACACCGGCCGTCGCGCGCTGGCGATGCAGGAGGACGACTACCGCGCCCTGCTGATGCGCACCGTCGGTAAAAGCAGCGCCGCCGACTGCACCCTGCCGGAGCTTAAAGGCGTGATTGACGCCCTGCGCCGTCTCGGTTTTACGCCGGCACGCGGCCGCGCCGCCCGTCCGCGTGTAGCGCCGGAAAACCGCGTCATCCTCGACAAAATCGGCGCCATCCTTGCCGATAAACAGCTGCCGTGGGCCTACGCGCACGGCATGGCGAAACGAATGTTTGCACGCGAGCGTGTGGAATGGCTGCGCCCGCCGGAGCTGTACAAACTGATGCAGGCGCTGGCCGTCTATCAACGGCGGGAGGCAGGCCGTGGCAGTATTTGACGCAAGCGAATATCCGGACATCGCTCACCTGCTGCCGGGCAGTGTGTTGGCGCTGATTACTGTCATCGGTATCGACGCCACCCTGATGCTGATTGACCACTACGGCGGCACCACCTTTCCAGTCGCCCTCGGCAAAACGGTGACTGGTAAAGCCACCCGCGCCGTCCTCGCTGAAGTTATCGGTGAGGACGCAGCAGACCGTCTCTGCCACGCCTACGGCGCGCAGGGCAAGCTCTGGGTACCCAAATGCGAGGGACTGACGCTGGAGTTGCGCAATCGCCGCATCCGCGCGACCTTTGACCGGCACACCATTGGCGGCGGCATGACCGCCGCCGACAGCGTGCGCGAGATTGCGCGCCGCTACCACCTCACCGACCGCCACATCTGGCGCATCCTCAAAGAGGTCGATCAGACCCCGCCTGCGTCAAGGCAGACGCGCATTATTTGGTAACGTGCTACCATGACCGCAGTCCGCCCCCTACCTCACTGACATCCGCCACACCGCGCGGCGACGCTCCGAATTCCACAATGCCCCCTGAACAAACAGGGGGCTTTTTCATGGCTGATAACACCATCAAACGCATCATCATCCACTGCGCCGCGACACCCAACGGCAAACGGCTCGGTAACGCGCGGCAAACCGCCGCGCAACGCATCGACGATATGCACGCACGGCGCGGCTTTGCCCGCCGCCCGTGGCATATCAACACCTTTAACCCGCATCTCAAAGCCATCGGCTACCACTACATCATTGACACTGACGGCACGCTGGAGAGCGGTCGCGCCGAGGGCGAGACCGGCGCGCACGTCAAGGGTTACAACACCGGCTCTATCGGCATCTGCATGGTCGGCACCACCGCTTTTACGCGCGCGCAATGGGCAACGCTCACGGAAATCGTGCAGGACTGCGCCCGCCGCTATCCCGACGCCATCATCTGCGGCCACCGCGATCTCTCGCCCGACCTGAACGGCGACGGCAAAATCACCGCGAATGAATGGATCAAACTCTGCCCCGGCTTTGACGTCGCCGAATGGCTGGAAGAAGGGATGCAGCCGCTGCCCGACCATACCACAGAGGAGGTCGTATGAGCCCGCGCGTCCTCGAACTCGTCAGCAACAGCGACGGGCGGCTATCGACCACGGCGACGGTGCAGCTATGCGGTTTTGCCGTGCTGGCGCTGGTGCTGCTGGTGAGTGTCATCCTTGACCGCGCCAGCGCTACCGACCTCTACGCCTGGTTTGCCGCCTACTGTGGCGGCCTGACCGTGAGCAAGGGAGCGGTAACCGCCTACCGCGAGCGCAACAAAGGAGGCAATGATGACGCTTAACCTTATCCTCGCCGCTGCCGCTGTCTGCGGCCTACTACTCGGCCTCCTTAAACTGCAGACCGCGCGGCTGCGCCACGCGCGGGCACAGCTCGCCGACTGCGAGCAGCGTCTTGCCGCCACCGCCGCACAACTCGCCGCCGTACGTGACCGCGCCGCCATCCTCGCCAAGGTGGAGCGCATGGATGACGCTACCGTACAGGAGGGGCTCACCAATGACTACCGCGACTAAGACCCTCCTCCTCGCCCTGCTGCTGACCGGCTGCGCCAGCCGTGCGCCGGTCATCATTGACAGCGCCTGCGACCGTTTCGCCGTTATTTATCCCTCGCGGCAGGACACAATGGAGACGCAGCGGCAAATCCTCATTCACAACCGTGCCTGGCGTGCCGCCTGCATCGGCGGCAAGGTTGTGCCATGACGCAAGAACAGCTGTTTAACACCATCATCTCGCTGCTGATTGCCATCGGCTGGTACTGGGTGCGCGGCATTGACAAGCGGCAGGACGAAGACAAACAGCGCATGGACAATATCGAGCGCCAGCTCAATACCGAGCTACGCACCATTGGTGAGCATTACCAGCGCCGCGACGATGCCAAAGAGCAGTTTAACCGCCTCTATGACCTCGTGAACGAGGTCAAGGGGCAAACACAACGGATTAACGACAAACTCGATAACAAGGCAGACAAATGAGCAACATCATCATGACCGACAGGGCACAGCAGGAGCCGACCATCGCCGACTTGATGCAAATCCTGCGCGAAATCCGCGCGCAAAACGAACGGCTGTACACCCGCCTTGACACCCTCGAGCGCGAGCAGACGCGGCGCGCGGCGGTGATTGGCTTTGCCGGTGGCGTCCTTGGCGGCGGCATCGTCAACGTCGGTGTTGCCTTTATCCGCGCCAAATACGGGATATAAGCATGGCGCATGGGCAGGAGACCAGGGACAAACTGCGACGGCTCTACGTCTTTGAGCGGTTGTCGCTGGAGGTCGCGGCGGGGCAGTGCGGTGTGAGCTTTGCCACCGCGCGCCGCTGGAAGGACAAGGCGGAAACCGCCGGCGACAACTGGGAAAAACTGCGCGCCGCACACACGATGGCCGGCAAAGACCTCGAAGACATCGCGCGGCAACTACTCACCGACCTCGTCCTGCAATTCAAGGGGACAATGGATGCGCTGGCGCGTGAAGACATCCCCGCCAGTGAGCGGGTAACGCTCTTGACCTCGCTCTCCGACAGCTACAACAAGGCCATCAGCGCCAACAAAAAACTGCTGCCGGAAACCTCACGCCTCGCCGTGGCACTGGAAGTGCTGGAAAAATTGGCCGACTGGCTGAAAACAAAACGCCCCGAATTACTCGGCGCGTTTCTCGACGAACTCGAACCTTTTGGGGCGCAACTGGAGAAGGAATTGAAATGACGCGGGTCTGTTTTAATTTTGAACTGGCCGCTGTGGTGCGAATGCTGCACATCCACGCGAGCGAAATCGCCACCTACCACAAGCCGGACGGCAGAGCGTGGACCATCATCACTATCCGCCACCGCGTCGTATGCGTGAGCTGCGACAACCCGCAACGGCCACGCTACGAGCTGACCGTGGGCGGCAAGACCGTGCCGCACGATTGCGCCAACTTCGCCGCGTTTTTGGAACTGGTCAGGACGGAGACGGAAAAACTCCTCAGTCCCGCTGGTGAAGCATGAAAAAAGCTGAATTTTTTGAAAACCTCGCCGCGCTGTCGGCGTCGTTGCGTGCCAATATTGAGGCACACTATGCGGGCTGGGACGACAGCGCCAAGGCGGTGGCGGCACGGCGCAAGTTGGTTTTCGACCCGCGCGCGGGCTATGACTACTTCGTCAACCACTATTTCCCGCATTACACCCGCCATCCAGAGCGCAGCGACCTGCACCGCTACCTCTTTGACCGTCTGCCGCGCATCCTGCAAAGCCCGAAAAGCGAGCTGGACGCCATCGCTGCGCCGCGTGGCGAAGCCAAATCCACCCTCGTCACCCAGCTTTTTACCCTGTACTGCATCGTCACCGGGCGCAAGCATTACGCGGTGCTGATTATGGAGAGTATCGACCAGGCCTATCCGATGCTGGAGGCCATCAAGGTCGAGCTGGAGGCCAATCCGCGTTTGCGCATAGATTTCCCGGAGGCGGCGGGCAAAGGGCGGGTATGGCAGGCGGGCACCGTGGTCACCGCCAACAACATCAAAATCACCATCGCCGGTAGCGGCAAAAAGCTGCGCGGTCTGCGCCACGGCGCACACCGTCCCGACCTGGTCATCCTTGACGACCTCGAAAACGACGAACAAGTGCGCAGCGCCGAGCAGCGCGACAAGCTGCACAGCTGGCTGACCAAGACCGTGCTGCCGCTGGGCGCCGCCGGCGAGAAAATGGATGTGGTCTATATCGGCACCATCCTCCACTACGACAGCGTGCTGGCGCGCACTCTAAACAACAAGGCATGGACCACGGCGCGTTTTAAGGCGCTGCTCAAGCCGCCGAGCGACATGGTGCTGTGGGACGAATGGGAGAGCATCTATCTGTCCGGCGGCGAGGCCGCCGCCGATCGCTTTTATTACGAGCACCGCGCCGCGATGGATGCCGGCGCGGTGGTGAGCTGGGCGGCGCGACCGCTCTTGGCACTGATGAAAATCCGCGCCCGCGACGGACATGCCACCTTTGATTCGGAGTACCAAAACGACCCGGTCAGCGGCGAGGATGTGCCCTTTGCCCATGTCATCCAGTACTGGGGAGAGCTGCCGCACGACCTCGTCTATTTTGGCGCGGTGGACCCCTCTTTGGGCAGAGCGGGCGCAGCGCGCGACCCGTCCGCCATCCTCGTTGGCGGCTACGAGCGCAAGAGCGGCACGCTCTACGTTGTCGAGGCGCAAATCAAAAAACGTCTGCCCGACCGCATCATCAGCGACGTCATTGCCCTGCACCAGCGCTACCACTGTCTGGTGTGGTTTGTCGAGGCGGTGCAATTCCAGGAATTTTTGCGGACGGAGCTTATCCGCCGCAGTGCCGCGCAGGGCATCCCCGTCCCCGCGCGTGCGGTCAGCCCGCATAGTGACAAGATGCTGCGCATTGAGAGCCTGCAACCGCATATGGCGAACGGTCTGATCAAGCTGCACAGCGAGCAGGCGACATTGATCAGCCAGTTGCGCCATTTCCCCAAGGCCGATCATGACGACGGCCCCGATGCCCTGCATATGCTGTGGGCGGGGGCGGTGGCGCACGGCGGGCAGCAGGTGGGCTATACGGCGGTGCCGCGTCATAGCGACGCGGCGCGCTTTGGCGACGGCGCATGGTAGGAGGACAAGCAATGCAACACTGGTTTAAGGCGGCGTTAAAGGCCGTACAACAACGCATTAAAGTACCCAAAGGCGCACAGAGCGCAGCGCTGGCCGCGCGGCTCGGCACCACGTTTGACCATCCCGGACGCGGGCTGACGCCGCTGAAACTGCACGACATCCTCGAATCCGCCGAGGACGGCGACATCACCGCGCAAGCGGAGCTTTTTGCCGACGCCGAGGAAAAAGACGGCCATATCTTCGCCGAGATGAGCAAGCGCAAACGGGCGCTGATTGGCCTGCCGTGGCAGGTATTGCCGCCGGTGGATGCCACGGCGGCGGAGCAGGCACTCGCCGAAGAGGTCAAGCGCTGGCTGTACGGGCTGGATGATTTTGAGGCGTTGCTCTTTGACCTGCTCGACGCACTCGGCCACGGCTTTGCCGCCTGTGAAATCGCCTGGCAACAGCGCGATGGGCTATGGTTGCCCGCCACCTTTACCCATCGCCCGCAGGGCTGGTTTCAGCTGCGGAAAAATGTATTACGGCTGCGCGCGGTGGACGGCGACCCCGAAGGGGAGGAGCTGTGGCCTTGCGGCTGGATTGTGCATCGTGCCCAGGCGCGCAGCGGTATCACCGCGCGCGGCGGCTTGATGCGGTCATTAGTTTGGCCGTATCTCTTCAAAAATTACTCGATCCGCGACCTCGCCGAATTTTTGGAAATTTACGGCCTGCCGGTGCGCATCGGTAAATACAGCGCCGGAGCCACCGAGGAGGATAAAAAGACCCTGCTGCGCGCCGTGGTCGGCATCGGCCACAACGCCGCCGGCATCATCCCCGAGGGCATGGGGCTGGAGCTGCTCAATGCCGCCGACGGCAACGGCGACGCTTACATGACCATGATTAGCTGGTGTGAAAAAACGGCGAGCAAAATCATCCTCGGCGGCACCCTGACCAGCCAGGCCGACGGTAAGACGAGCACCAACGCCCTTGGCAACGTCCATAACGAGGTGCGGCACGACCTGCTCGCCAGCGATGCCCGTCAACTGGCGGCAACGCTGACACGGCAGCTGATTGCGCCGCTGGTACTGCTCAACCGTGGCGGCGTTGACCCGGCGCGGATGCCGTACTTTGCGTTTGACCTGTCACAACCCGAAGACCTTGCCGTTTACGCTGACGCTCTGCCAAAACTGGTCGGCATCGGCATGCAGATTCCCGCTGCCTGGGCGCGCGAAAAGCTCGCCATTCCGGCGGCGGTGGAGGGCGAGGCCGTGTTGCACCTGCCCGACAATAACGCCGCACCCGCGCCACTCGCTGCCGCTGCCGGTTTTGCCGGCGCGGGATGTAGTTGTTGCGCGCCACGGCAGGCGGCCCTCTCGGTCACGCCGGCCAATGCCAGCGGGCAACAACTGCTAGAAGCAATACTTGATCGCGACGCCGCGCATAATCCGCTTAACGAGGGCGGCGAGGCGCTGGCGAAACATCTCGGCAAGCTGCTGCAACAGGGCGTGAGCCTTGATGCGCTCGCCACCGACGTGCGCGCCGCCTATCCCGACTGGGATGGTGCGCAGATGCAGCAGGTATTGGCGCGCGCCCTCTTTGTCGCCAATCTGTGGGGGCAAATCCATGCCCGCGCCTGACCTCGGTTTCGCCCTCGGCCTGCCGCCGGAGCGCGCCGTCCGCTATTTCCAGAGCCTAGGCTACGCCACCCCCGCCAACTGGCGCGAGGCGCAAATCGCTGCCGAGCAGCAGGCGTTTTTTATCACGGGTCTCTACCGCGAGGACGTGGTAGAGGAACTGCGCGCCTCGCTGCAAGAAGCCATCAATCAGGGCAAATCGCAGCGTGAGTGGCGCGAGGATGTCGGCGGCCGCATGGCGCAACACGGCTGGCTGCTTGATGACGGCCTGATGGTGGACAGCAAGACCGGCGAGCAACTGGCGGTGCGCTTTGGTGAGCACCGTCTTAACTCCATCTACCGCACCAACGTCAAAAATGCCTTTGCCGCCGGACGCTGGCAGGAAATCACGCGCGTACAAAAGGCCATGCCCTACCTTGAGTACACGGCGGTGATGGATGACCGTACCCGCGACGAACACGCGGCACTGGATGGGCATATTTACCCTATTGATGACCCGTTTTGGCAGACTTTTTATCCGCCCAATGGTTTTAATTGCAGGTGCAGTGTCATCCAGCACAGCGCGCGCGACCTCGAAGCCATGGGCCGTGTTGCCGAGAGCAGCGAGGGGCAGTGGGAGGACGTGGAGCAGCTGGTCGGGCGCGACGGCGACACCGTGACCACACGCGGCCTGAAAATGCCCAATGGGCAGATCATCAGTGCCGATGTCGGCTTTGACCGCAACGTCGGCGCCAATTACCTCGACCGATTGCAGCAGATTGCGGCGGAGAAGCACGGCGCGGCCTTTGCCGAGCGGCTGGCCGAGCGTGCCAAACTTGCGGGTGAGGCCGCCGGACTGCGTGGCATAGAGAATCTGGATGCGCTGAAGCAGGCACTGGACACCGTGCCGCAATATGGTGCGGCGCAGGCAGAGATTACCCACAATATCCGCTATAAGCACAATGACCTGTTCGGGCGTGGTGCGGCGCTGGGACTGGACGAGGCGGAGACGCTGTCCATTGCCGTGTTTACCCGGGTACACGGGCACATCAACAACCTGCTGCTGCACGGCGGTGCAGGACTAAAATACCCCGAAAAGCTGGTCAGCGCGGCGCTGGTGGCCAATATGGAAAGCGCCCTGCGCAAACTGCCCGACTATGCCGGCACGGTGGTGCGGCGCGCCACAGCGGCGGAGTACAATGCCCTTTTCGCCGGACTGGATGTGGGCGATGTGGTCTATAACCCCACCTTTTTCAGCGGCAGTGCCGGAGCGGAGGTTTTTGCCCGTTATCCGGTGCGCCTCACCCTCCATTGCCAACGCGGCAAGAAAATACGCGCCCTCAGCCTGCTGCCGCAGCAGGAAGAAGTGATATTCCGCCCCGGTACGGCATGGCGCATCCTGAGCGGCGAAATAAGAACCATCAACGGAAAAAGCGAACAATGGCTCACCTTGCAGGAAATCTGAACGAAAACGAACCGCGCGGCTGGCAGCCTGAGGATTTTATCTACAACTACCTGACGGAGGCGGAGCGGCGCACCCTCTGGCGCTACCACCCGCAATACCCGACCTTTGCCGCCTTTGAGGCAGCGCAGCAGGCGTGGATTGCGGTGGCGGTGGCGGAAGACCCGGATGCCGCCTATGCCGCTTATGGCCGCGACCTGTTCGGCGAAGACTGGCAAGGCTTCGACGATGCACCGGTGAACGCCTACAACACGCCGCACAATGAAGAGATGTGGCGCTGGCTGGATGCACACCGCAACATCAATGGCGAGCTGTATTCCTACGGCGTCGGCGAGGCCTTCGGCCTGCTGTGGCTGGTGGAGCATAACCCTGAGTGGATGGAAGCGCAGTTTGCCGACATCAGGGCATGGCACGAGGCACGGCAACATGGCTGAACTCGACATCCGCGTTAACCTCGACCCCCTCACCAATCTGCTCAACAGCATCGAGGGCACGCTCGCACACTCCGATGACCTTACCGCGCTGCTTGCCGCAAGGATGCAGCGCGCAGTGATGCTCAATTTCCGCGCCGGTGGCCGCCCCGCCTGGGCGGGTCTGAAAGCACGACGCGGCAGGCCGCTGCTGGATACCGGGCGGCTGCGCGACAGTATCACCGCAGAAAGCGACAGCAAGCAGGCGGTGGTCGGCTCCAGCCTCAGTTACGCCCCCTATCACCAATTTGGCACGGCGCCGCACGCCATCACCGCCCGCCGCGCCAAGGCACTGGCTTTCAAGGTCGGCAACCGCACCATCTACCGCAAGAGCGTCAACCACCCCGGCATCCCCGCTCGCCCCTTTTTGCAGCTCACTGATGAGGATGTGGCGGAGATGGTGCAGCTTGCGGGGGATTACCTTGCTGGGCAGTGAGCGGGTATTGACTTATGGTTTTTGAGTTTGTACCATTTTACACAAAATGACATTTCAGGCGCTTCATGCGGTACAGTATTCAGGACAAGAAGTTGCAAAAACTGGCGGACGGACAGCCTGTCAAAGGCTACCCAGCGGAGCTCGGTAAAGCGTTCAGGAAGTGCCTCAATTACATCAAGGCGGCAAAAAACATACGCGATTTGCAAGCCATGCGTTCTTTGCATTGTGAAGAATATAGAGATAGAGATAGACGGGAGCGTCCTTTGTATTGTGAAGAATATAGAGAGAGACGGGAGAGTCCTTTGTATTGCGAAGAATATAGGGGGGGACGGGAGCGTCCTTTGCATTGTGAAGAATATAGGGGGGGACGGGAGCGTCCTTTGCATTGTGAAGAATATAGGGGGGGACGGGAGCGTCCTTTGCATTGTGAAGAATATAGAGAGAGACGGGAGCGTTCGTTACGACTGAACGACCAATACCGCTTGATGTTCCTCCTTGACGCGGAGGAAATCGTGATTTGTTCTATTAAGAAGATTTTCATTAGGGTGAGGGTGCCATGAGCCATATCGAGGAAGAAGCCTTCCATCCAGGGGGATACCTCAAGGATGAGCTGGATACGCGCGAATGGACACAAACAGAACTGGCCGAAATGATTGGCCGGCCGCTACGCGTGGTTAACCAGATTATTGCCGGCAAGGCGGGCATTACCGCACAGACGGCACAGCAGCTGGCCGCCGCGTTCGGCACCAGCGCGGAATTATGGATGAATCTGCAAAGCCAGTACGATCTGGCGAACACCGAGATCAATCAGGCGGAGATCGCCGATAAAGCCAAATTCCGCGAGACCTTCCCGTTTTATCAGGAAATGGTCAAGCGGGGCTGGATTCAGGCCGTCAATGATATTACGGCACGAACCCGAGCAATGCGGCAATGGTTTGAAAGGTCCCCTGTCTTTGCCGCCAAGACCCAGGCGGCGCTCTATGGCGATTATCCGCTGGTGCAGCAGGCGTGGGTGATGCGCGCGCGCGCCATCACAGAGAAAATGCCGGTACCGACAACGTTTGATGCCGCCTGCAAGGCCCCCCTGCTGGCCCAACTTGAAACCATGCTGGACGATGAAGCACGTGTGGCCGAAGTTGCTACGCTGCTACCGTCTTACGGCATCCGTCTGCTGTATTTGCAGGCGCTGAAAGGCGCAAAAATTGATGGTGCCTGTTTCTGGCTGGACGAAGAGAATCCGGTAATTGCCATGTCGTTGCGCCTGGACCGGATTGATAATTTCTGGTTTGTCCTGCGTCATGAGCTGGAGCATGTTTTCAATGGCGACGGACAAAGCGCAGAAACCGTGGATGATCCGCAGATTTTGCAGCGTGAGGATACCGAGAATTTGCCGGCGCATGAACAGCAAGCCAATGCGGCGGCGGCAGATTTCTGTGTGCCACAGGCCGCATTGCAGGCCTATTGCGCGCGTTATGGCGGCAATGTTTTTCAAACTTCGGCGCTGGAGACTTTTGCCCGCGATGTACGACGGCACAAAGGCCTGATCGTCGGGCAGCTGCAACATCAAACCGGGCAATGGAAGATGCAGCGCCGGGTTCTGACCCCGGTTGGGGCTATTGCACGTGCCAATCCGGCCTATTGTGAGGGGTGGGATATGTAACGCATAAAAACAGGCGGGCATACGGTCATATGCCCGCCTTTTATCCTTGGGTCCTGCATGTAAAGTGGGAGCTTTTACATGAAACCCCGCAATAGGTATTGCGATGGATAAGTACTTTGGAACGGTACCGCGCCATCTTGACACATATTCGGGTGCACAGGCAAGCCAGCTCCTCTGGAACATGGGAGGGATTATGATCCTTTGCCACTACCCGAAAGCCGTGCACGTATCGCGTTACCTGCGTTTTCGTCGCGGTCGGTTGGAATATGTGCGCGAGCATTGTCGCCGCTATCCCCGCCGTTAAATACAAACGAGGGGCCCTGCGGGGCCCTTCGTTCCTGATTAAAGCAAAGGAAAAAACATGACAACACGCAAACTGTGCCTGCTCGCAGCAATGATGGCAATCCTCGCCGCGCCGCTACAAGCCAAACCAACAACGGAGAAAGCGACACAGGCGGCGGAAAAAGCGGACAAGAAAGCCGCTAACCCCCGCTACGAAGAGGCGAAACGACGCTGGACGCAAAATAAACCCGCCGCGCAACTGGTCTTGGCCATGAGCGACGTTTATGACAATGCGGAAGCGGTCACGCAGGCTGTATATCTGGCGAACAAAGGAGAACCAAACGAGCTATCGCAGTTGCTGGAAATGGGTATGTACGAGGCGCTGAATTTTGCCTACTCCCCCGATTTTATTGACCCGCTGGACTCCCGCCCTTATCGCGCCTGCCGCGAACTGGCGTTACAGCCCGCGAGCATCATCCTGAATATTACCCGTGCGTTCAAATACGGGGTTGAAAATGACGAGGTAGACAAGGACAGTCGCTACGTCAAAGAAGCGCAAACCGCTTGGGACAATTTCCGCCGGTACAAAGCGCTGTGCAAGGCGGAAATCGAAAACGAGCCCAAAGAGGCCGACTATGCCCCTGATGTCATCAAGCCCCTATAAGCCCCTCTCACGCCCGCAAAGGGCAAAGCGCGGCAGGACTACCGCCCCGCTTCTTTTAAACAAAATTAAATGGATTTAAACGGGTTTTAAACGCTATCCCGTGCAATCTCCTAACTGACACCCGCCAGCCAGCCCCGCCTCCGTGCGGGGCTTATGCTTGGCCCATGAACAAGATTGCCCTCTACACGGCGGCGCTTGCCGCCAACTCCGATACGCCCGACACCATCCAGCTTTTCCCCGCCGGTAATTTCCGTGCGGGGGACGGTCGCCCTACGGACGCGCCGCACTGGCAGATGGACGCGGCGACCGCCGCCCGCCTCAATGCCGTGCTGGCCGCGCGCAAGACGCGCCTGCTGGTGGATTACGAGCATCAAACCCTCTACGCCCGCACGAATGGCCGCCCCAACCCCGCCGCCGGCTGGATTGAGGCGCTCGAATGGCAGGAGGGCAAAGGGCTCTATGCCCGCGTGCAGTGGACGGCTGCCGCCAAAGCGGCGATTGCCGCCGGTGAGTACCGCTACATCAGCCCGATGTTTGAGTACGACGCCTCCGGCGCCATCCTCAGCCTGTTGCCCGCCGCGCTCACCAACACCCCGGCACTTGACGGCATGGATGCGGTCACCCTGGCCGCTGCCCTGTCGCTGTTTGCCACCCCCGATGAATCCCCAAAACCCGAAGAGAAAGATGACATGAACGAACTGGAGAAACTCTATGCCCTGCTTGGTCTCACTTTTGACAAGGACAAGGCGTCACTGACCGCCGCTCTCGCCGCGCTGACCGAACAGCTTGGCGGGCAGACAACGCTAAAAGCTGCGCTCTCCGCGCCGCCGGACGCCGGCAAATATGTGTCCGTTGACGTGATGAGCGGGCTGCAAAAGCAGGTCGCCGAATTGCAGGCGCAATTAACGGCGCGCACTCAGGCCGACAACGCCGCGCTAGTCACCGCCGCGCTTGCCGATGGGCGACTGCTACCCGCGCAAAAGGACTGGGCGGAGAGCCTGGCAAAAAGCAACCCACAAGCGCTCACCGACTATCTCGCCACCGTCAAGCCACTGGCAGCACTGACCAAGACGCAGACCGATGGCAAAGCGCCGCCGGAAGCGGGCAAAGTCGCGGCGCTCTCGGCAGAGGAAATCGCGGCAGCGAAGATGCTGGGTATGACCGTCGACGAGTACCAAAAAACTGTTAAAGGCGATGTAAAGGGGGATAAACCGAATGAATAAAACCGAAATTCTGAAAGCGCTCACCGCCGCTTTCCGCAAGGAATTTGCCGACGGACTGAAGCACCGCGACCCCAGTTGGAACAAGGTGGCGATGCTGATTCCGTCCACCACCCGCACCAACACTTACGGCTGGCTTGGTGCCTTCCCGCAAATGCGCGAGTGGGTGGGAGAACGCAGCATCAAAAAGATGGCAACGCAGGTGATGGCGATTGAAAACAAGCTGTTTGAGTCCACCGTCAGCATTCCGCGTGCGGACATTGAAGATGACCAGGTCGGCATCTACCGCCCCATCATGAAACAGGCGGGGGTGGCCGCCGCCGAGCTGCCGGACAACCTCGTCTGGACGCTACTCGGCAAGGGCAAGACCACCCTTTGCTACGACGGGCAAAACTTTTTCGATACCGACCACGTCTGGTATGCAAACGAAGACGGCACCGGCACGCCGACGACGATGAGCAACCTCACCACCGGCACCGACAATGACGCGCCGAACTGGTACGTCATCGACGCTACCAATGTGGTGATGCCGCTGATTTATCAGGAGCGCACCCGCCCAGAATTTGAAGAAAAGTTTGACCCGAGCAAATCGGACAAGGTCTTTTTGGAGGATTTGTACCTCTACGGCGTGCGCGCTCGTGGCAATGCCGGCTTTGGCTTGTGGCAGCTGGCGCATATGGCCGAGAAGACCAAGTTGAACAAAGAGGCGCTGGCCAAAGTGGTCGCAACCATGAAAACCATTAAGACCGACGGCGGCAAGACGCTCGCCATCCGTCCCTCGCTGCTGGTGGTGCCGCCCGCCCTCGAAGAAACCGCGCGCGAGCTGCTGGAGCAAACCATCCAGAACGGCACGACCAATATCTGGGCGGGGCGTCTCAGCCTGCACGTCGAGCCGCTGTTGGCGTAAGGAGGGCATATGGCAAAACGCAACGACACGCAGGACGCCGATGATGACCTCACAACCGAAATCACGGCAAGCGCGGAGACGCCGGCAGAAAACACGGACACACCCACGGAAAACCCGACGGAAACGCTATCCGCAGGTGCGGAGAGCTCGGCTGCGCCCACTGAAAACGAGGATATGTCTGCCGCAGACACGGCGGAACATCCGGCAGACGGTACCCCCGTCATCCTGGACTACGCACCAGAAGACGTGATGCAGGAGACGCTTCTCGCGGTGAAGAGCCGTCATGGCGCGCCTTACCGTCGCTGCGGCCTGCTGTTTGGCTCGGCCTTTGTCATCGTGGCACGTGCCCAGCTGCCGGATGACGGCGCCTGGGCACGGCTTGCCGCCGATGTGCATCTGGAGGTGCGCGCGGTAGTGGCAGGAGAGGCGGCATGAGTTACGCCACCCCCGCCGACATGCTCGCCCGCTACGGCGAGGCGACGATGGTCGGCCTCTCGGACCTGACCCGGCGCGGCGAGATGGTGGAGGCGACGGTGCAACTGGCACTGGATGACGCCACTGCCGAGATTGACGGCTATCTCAACCGCTACCGCCGTCCCTTTGCGACTGTCCCACGCATCCTCACCGTCTATTGCTGCGACATCGCCCGCTACCGTCTTGCTACCGGATTGCGTCAGCTGACCGATGACATCCAAGCCCGCTATGACGCCGCCATTGGCTATCTGAAACTGGTGGCACGCGGACAGGCGGGCATCTCGGGGCTGCCGCTGGCGGGAGAGGTGGACACGGTCGGCGCGGTGGTGATGCAGACGCCGCCAGACAAGGTGTTTGGTCGTGATAAACCTTGTTGAGGCCGCCATCACCCGCCGCCTGAGCCTCGGCCTCGGCGAGCTGGTCGCAGGCGTCCACAGCTACGGCGGCGAGATGGACGACGAGGGGATATTTCAGGTGGCGGTGCAACTGCCCGCTGCCTGGGTCGCCTTTGGCGGCTGCAAAAGCGAGACCTTTTCGACGGCGCGCAACAAGGACAAAGTCTTTGCCGATTTTGCCGTCATCGTCGCCGCAACCGCTGCGCGCAGCGAGGCGGCAAGCCGTCATGGTGGCACCAGCCATTGGGAGATTGGCAGTTATGACCTCGTCTATGGCGTGCGTCGTCTGCTGTCACGGCAGGACTTTGGCCTCGCCATCGATCCTCTCACGCCCAAGGCGGTGCGACCACTCTTTACCCCGCAACGCGAGGTGGGGCGGGCCCTGTCGGTACTCGCCTGCGAATTTACCACGCATTGGATCGAGACCGCCTTGCCGCATGGTGCCTGGCCGGAGGTGGACAACGGCCAGGCGGTGGACGCTGCCGATAACATCCTGCTGCGCTATCGCGGGCAAACCCAAGGCGCAACATGGCTGGAGGCCGTTGGTACCCACCTGCACCGCCCCGCTGCCGACAGCGAGAAACGTATGCCAACCCATATCAACCTGAGGAAACCATGAACAACACCATCTGGATTAAAGCGGCGCCGGGGCTATCCCTGCCGCAGGAGTACGCACCGCAGCGTCTGATTGACGACAAGCGCGCGGTCGAAGTCGAGGACAGCACCTATTACCGTCGTGCGCTGGCCGACGGCGACATCATCCGTGCCGAGGCGCCACGCACCGCCACTGCGAAGGAGGCCGACAATGGCAAGTCCTAATATCAGCTTTGAGCAAATCCTGTCGTCCACCCGCAAGCCCGGCCAGTACCTCGAATGGAACACCAAACTGGCACTGCGCAACCTGCCGACCAACCGGCAAAAGGTGCTGCTGCTGGCCGCGCACACCGCCAGCCTCGGCGCGCTGACCGAACTGACCGAAGTGGTCAGCGAGGATGCCATCGCCAACCGCTACGGCGCGGGCAGCCAGGCGCATTTGATGGTGCGCGCCGCGCTCACCGCCTACGCCAATGCGGCGCTGTCGCTGATTACTATCGCCGACCATAGTGCCGGGGTTGCCGCCAAAGGCAGCCTGGTCATCAGTGGCACGGCAACCAGTGATGGCATCCTACGCATCATCCTTGGCGCCGCCGATACGTTGCTGGTCGCCGTTAATCGCGACGACACCGCCAAGACCGTCGCCGAGGCTGCCGCCAAGGCCATCAACGATAACACCAGCCTGCCGGTGACGGCAGCCGCCAATGACGCCACCATCAACATCAGTGCCAAAAACAAGGGGACCGAGGGCAACAGCATCACGCTCGCCGCCACGGTCAGCGCCGCCGGGATTGGCGTGCAGGCAACTACTCTCAGCGGTGGCGACGGCGACCCCGACATTGCGCCGGCGCTCTCGGCGGTGGCCGCCGAGGGGCATGACATCATCGTCTGCGGCTTTAACGGCGAGGAGAACTTGCTCAAGCTGCGCCGCCACCTCGAAACCGTCGCCAATCCCTATGAAAAACGCTGGGCGATTGGCATTTACGGGCACAGTGGCAGCCTCGCCCAGGCAACGACGCTGGCGAAAAAGCTCAATAACGGTTTTATGTTGTGTGCCTGGTATCGCGGTACACCGTCGCTGCCATCGGCACTCGCCGCCGCTTATGGGGTAGTGATGGCGAGCGAAGAAGACCCCGCACGCCCGCTGAACACACTGGCGCTACCCGGCATCGCCGTCTGCGCCTCCAAAGACAAGACCCTGCGCAGTGAGCAGGAGTCGGCGCTGTACAACGGCGTCGCGCCGGTGGAGACGGGCGCGGACGGCACCACCGCGCGCATTGTGCGCGCCATCACGACCTACGTCGTATCAAGTAACGGCACCGCCGACGAGAGCCTGCTGGATGTCACCACGGTGCGTACCCTGATTTACGTCAGCCGCGCCATCACCCAGCGTATCGCCCTGCGCTTCCCGAGGGAAAAACTCAACGACAAGACAGCGCAGCGGGTCAGGAGCGAATTGATTGACGTGCTGATGCGCTGCGAGGAGCTCGAAATCCTCGAACACGTCGAGGCCAACCTCGACAAGCTGCTGGTCGAGCGCGACAGTCAAAATCCGGGGATGCTCGACGCCCGCATCCCGGCAGACGTGGTCAACGGCCTGCACGTCTTCGCGGCGGTTGTGGATTTGTATCTGTAAGGAGGAAACATGAGCGTGGAATACGTGGGCAGCGTCACCCTGTATGTGGACGGACGCGAGATCGAATGCACCAAGATTGACGTCAAGGACTCGACCGGCCGCAAACAGGTCAAGACCATGAACCGTACCTACCGCGTCAAGGGCTTTACCCGTGGCGTCGGCGAGTACAGCGTGACCGTGTCGGCGGTCATCCCGACCGACGGTACCGCCATCGACTGGGGCGGCATCTCGGATGCGAAGATCACCCTCGTGCCGGATGTGGCCGGCGCAAAAAGCGAGAGCTATCTCGGCTTTTGCACGACCGAGGTCGGCGCGAGCTACACAGTGGACAACGAGGCCGTGATTGATATCACCGGCTTCGCCATCCGCCGCGTTATCGAATGATTGTTGAGAGAGAGAGAGAGAGGCTTGCCCCCGTGAGGGGGCTTTTTTAAAGCAGATTTAACGGGGTTTTTATGTACGACGAAAAAGACTTGCAGGCAGACATCAAGCGCTTTGCGGTGGAAGTTGCCGATGACGGACGCAGCGCCAGTGGTCGCCTGCTTTTCGGCGCGGATGTGGACGGCACGCTGCATTATGACTTTGCCTTGCGTCTGCCGACGCTGGCCGACCAGATGGCGGCGGAAGAACGCGGACTGGCACCACTGGCACAATCCATCTATCTGACGCTTGCCAGCATCACCCGTCTCGGCTCGCTGACAGAGGTGCCGGATTACGAGGTGCTGCGCGCGAGCATCGCTGCCCCGGATTTTGATGCGCTCTACGCAGCGAGTGCCGCGTTGAAAAAAAAGCGGCTGAGTTTGTCCGACGCGGCAACCTCTGGCGCCGCCTGATTATGCGTCTGCTTGCCGCCGGCCTGCCTTATGACAGGGTCATCGCGATGAGCAGAGACGAGGCGCTGGCGTGGCTGGCCGCACTCACCCCACAAGAGAGCAGCGACAGCAGCGGCGGACGCACCATCATTGCCAAGAGACGGAGTCAGCATGGCGGGGAGTAACATCATCCAGCTCGCGATCCAGTTGCGCGACCAGGCCTCGGCAGCACTCGCCCGTCTGACCGGCCAGACCTCGCGCGCCAACAACAACTTTAACCGCGACCTGCAACGGCGCGGCCAGGCGTCGCGGGCGATGGCGCAGCTTGGTATTAGAGGCGAGCGGCAAATCCAGGCGGAAATCCGCGCCAGTGAGCGGGCGCTGCTCAATCTGCGCCGCAGCGGTATTGCCACGCAAAACGAGCTGGCGCGCGCCACGGAGCGGCACCGCGCGCGGGTGCGCGAGCTCAACGCGGAGATGCGCGGCACCAGCAAGGCCGCAGCCGCGATGCGCGGCATGGCCGCCATTGGCGCCGGCATTACCGCCGGCGTGGCAACCCTAAAAAGCCCGATTGACCGCACCTGGGCGTTTGACAAGCAGCTTACCTACCTCGCCAACACCATGTACGAGGGTAGCAGCGTCGCCGAAAAGACAGCGGGTATCGCCACGATTAATGAGACCATCCGCAAGGCGGTGGCCTCCTCTGGCGGCTCGCGTGAGGACGCAGTGGCGGCGCTTGCCGCGATGGTGTCTTCCGGCGCGGTCAACGCCCAAGACGCACAAACGGTGCTGCCGTCGCTGATGGCCGCCTCGACCGCTTCTGGCGCAACCGCCGAAGAGGTGGCAACGGTCACGGTCAAGGCGCTGCAAAACGGCTTCAAGCTGGACGACATCCCGGAGTTGCTCGACCGCGCCGTCAAATCCGGCAAGGACGGCGGCTTTGAGTTTCGCGACATGGCACGTTGGTTGCCGCAACTGCTTGCGCAAGGGCAGGCAGTCGGTATGGCGGGTGACAAGGACAAATTCTCGCAAATCCTGTCGGGGGCACAGATTGCCTTTACCGCCGCCGGTAGTGCCGACGAGGCGGGCAACAACCTCGCCAATCTCCTCACCAAAGTCATCAGTGAGGACACCAAAAACAAGGCGAAAAACATCACCATCAACGGCCGCGAGGGCTTTGATTACTACAAAAGCCTTGACCGCCGCATGGCGAAGGGCATGAGCTCGATGGAGGCTTTTGTCGACATCACCCGCGAAGTGGCCGCGAAGGACAAAAAGAGCCAAAAGCTCATGAAAGAGCTGGCGAAAGCGGGCAACACCGAAGAGGCGATTGCCATCCTTGAATCGCGCAAGCAGCTGTTTGAGGGCGCGGCGGTGTCGCAACTGGTTTCCGACCGGCAAGCCTTCGCCGCCCTTATCCCGATCATGAAAAACCCGCAGATGATGCGGGACTTGATGGAGGGACAAAAAAACGCGAAGGGAACGATTGCCCAGGACAATGCCTTTATCCTCCAGCGCGGCTGGGCGCAAGCGGAACGCGCCAAAGCACTGGCCGCAGACGCGGAATACCGTGCCATGAGTCCCGCCGCTGAAAAAGTCGGCGCGGCGGCAGGCAAAGCCGCCGATGCCGCCGCCGGCAATCCGGAGTGGGCGTCGGCGCTCTCCAGCGCCGTGACCGCGCTGAAAGCGCTGGCAGCGGCGGCCGGTGCGGCCGGACTGGCGACGATTGCCTTTGGCGGCGGTCTCGGCGGTCTTGGTACTGCCATACGCGGTCTTGCCACGGCGGTTGGCAAGGCCAGCGGTGCGCTGGGCGTCTTTGCCGCCGGATTGGCGGGATGGTCCTACGGTACACAGGTCTATAACAATCTGGACGAGTCCGCCTCCGGACGCGAGTACGCCGACGCCATCGGCGAGGTCGGCACACGGGTGATGGCAACACTCGGTTCGGATTTTGCCCAGGACGCCATCGCGCGGCGGGAGGCGGAGGGGAAAAACCGCACCCAGGGCTTTTGGTCGGGGATGAAAGAGATCATCGGTGAGGGTGTCGGTCGGGCAATGGCGGCGATGGGCAATGACAACGCCAAGGGCTATCTCGAGATTAACGAGACGCGCGCGGCGATGATTGCCGCCGAGGAGGCGGAGGCGGCGCGGGTGATGCGCGTCGCGGTGGACAAGCACGCCACCACGCAGGCGACTCAGGCGCGTGATATGGATGCGGCGGCACAGCGGATGCAGGCGGCAGCGGCAACGATGGAGCGCGCCGCCAGCCAGGCGCAGCGCGTCGAGGTGTCCGTGCAAAACGGCAATATTGTCGCGGCGCAGCAAGAGGCTGCCGCCCGCGACGCACGAAGAAATTAAGGAGCAAGCATGAGCTGGCGCGACACTTTGCTGGATGCCTCCTACAAGGGGGTGCGTTTTGACGTGACGGGTGACAATCTCGACGGCGGCCACGCCCTCAACGAGCACGCCTATCCTTATGTGGCAGGCAGTGATATTGAGGACATGGGCGCAGTCGGTCTCTCCATCCGCCTCACCGCATTGCTATGGGGCGACGATTATGAGCGCCGCCTGCAAACGTTGCTCAATGTGCTGCGCGAACGCGGCGCGGGCGAGCTGGTGCATCCGGTGTACGGCAGTGTGCCGGATTGCGTGGTAGAGAGTTACA
Source organism: Cardiobacterium valvarum (assembly GCF_900460955.1). Taxonomy (GTDB): domain Bacteria; phylum Pseudomonadota; class Gammaproteobacteria; order Cardiobacteriales; family Cardiobacteriaceae; genus Cardiobacterium; species Cardiobacterium valvarum. The sequence continues at coordinate 2,685,337 of NZ_UFUW01000001.1, read as the reverse complement.
GCGTAAGCCATGACCCCGACCGTCCCGACGGCTGCGAGGTGACGATGACCTTCCGCCCGGCGACCGCTGCCGCGCCGTTTTTTGACCGCGAGCTGCCGGAGGCTCTGGCCGACGGGCTCGACGCGCTGGCAGAGCTGGCGCAGTTTGCGGGTTTGCAGGCGTTTACCGAGGCGCTGGCACGACTGGATACGGTGCGAGGCCGGGTGCAGGCGCTCACCCGCGCCGTCAATCATGTGCTGGTCACGCTAGCGCAGCAGGCAGGTGCGTTGTGGCAGGGTGCGGTTGACCTCGCTCGCAGTCCGCGTCATTTTTTCGACGAGACACGCGCCGTGGTCGGCCTACTCTTTGCCCGCCACGACAAGGACAATGGCATCAGCGGTTGGCAGGCGGTGTTACGCAGCACCGACAGCGCCGTGCAGACCGTGCCGTCCCTGCTCGCCACCGATGAGGCACGGCTGGATGCGGCTGCGACAGTGGCTGTTACCGCCGCCGTGGCGCTGATTGCGCATTGCGAGCTGGCCGCCGAGGCAGCCGACCGCCTCGCCGTTGAAGCGCAGTCGCCACAGATGACTCCCGCCGAGGTGGCGCAGATTGCCGCCGCCACCCGCGAGCGCCTGCAACGCAGTCTCACCGTGGCACGCGGGCAGGCACTCACCGCCGTCTTGCCGGAGGGGCAGCAAATGGAGATGCAGCGGCGTCTCGCGGCCATCCTCGCCGGCAATGACAGCATTGAGGTGTATGACGACCGCTGGCGCCCGCAGGCAGATTATCTCGCCGCCACCGCCGCACTCGCCGATGCCCTGCGCACGATGGCGCAACAGGTGCAGCGGCAGGCATTGGCGGTGATTGTCCTGCGTCCGCCGCTGATCCGCCGCCGCGTCGAGGCCGACGGCAATCTGCACCTGCTGGCACACCGCTGGTACGGCGATTACCGCCGCGCCGGCGAGTTGCTGCGCCTCAATCCGCAGCTGCGTTTGCCCTGCTTTGTGCTACGCGGGGAGGTGCTGTATGCCTATGCGCGATGAGCGGGTCAGCCTCGCCATCGGCGGCAAGGCACACGACGGCTGGACGGACTACGAGATTGACTCCGACCTGCTTGTCCCCGCCGATGATTTTCGCGTCAGCCTGGCGTTTCCGGCAGAGGGGATTCCGGAGGTGGTGGTGCCGGGCGCGGCTGTAACGGTACGTGTCGGCGATGATGTGGTGCTCACCGGCCAGATTGACCAGGTCAACACCGAGACCGCCAAAGACGGCAAGCAGCTGACGCTACAAGGCCGCGACGGCGCGGCGGTGCTGCTCGACTGCTCTTGCCCGCTTTTTGACGCCCTTGATATGGACGTGGCGGCGATTGCCGAACGCATCGTCAAGCCGCTGGGTATCAGCAACATCCGCATCGCGGCTGAATCCGCCGGCAAAAAGAGCAAGGTGCAAATTGAGCCCGGACAGCGCGCCTGGGACGCCCTCACCGCTTACGCCGAGGCTAATGGCGTGTGGCCGTGGTTTACCCCGGACGGCACGCTGGTCATTGGCGGCCCCGATTACAGCACGCCGCCGGTTGCCGATCTGCTGCTGCGCCGCGACGGACGCAACAACAATGTCCTTACCCTCAACATCCAGCGCGACATCAGCGCCCGCTACTCCGAGATTACGGTGCTGGGGCAGAGCCACAAGGGCGCACGTGCCATCAAGGCAGTGGCGCGCGACAGCGAGGTGAGCAATCACCGCCCGCTGGTGGTGGTAGACGGCGAGGTGGATAGTCAGGCACAGGCGGAGCGGCGTGCGCGCAAGCTGCTTGCCGACAGCCGTCTGGCGGGGTTGTCCATCACCGCGACGGTGCAGGGACACCGCACCGATGACGGCACCTTATGGACACCCGGGCAGCGCTTGCGGCTAGTGTCCGAGCCGGACGGCATCGACGGCATCTATTTTCTGATGGGGCGCACCCTGCGCGGCGGGCGCAATCAGCCCACCGTCACCGAGTTGCGTCTCAAAGAGGACGGCGCCTGGGTGCTGGATGCCAATCCGCCCAAGAGCAAAAAAGACGGTAGCGGCCGCAAGAAAAAACGGCACAAGAAGAAGGCTAACGAGGCCTTGCAGGTCATTTAAGGCAGAGTTAAACGGGGGTTATATGGACAGCAAACAGGTGGACAGTCGCATCCGGCGCGCCCTGGACAGTGTGCGCCGTGCTTTTCGCGGTGCGGTGGCGCAGGTGGAGAGCGGCGCGGCAGTGCAGCGCATCCAGATTGAGGGGTTGGCCGGCGAGACGGTGCAGGCGCTGGAGCACGGCGAGCCGTGGGGATTGACCGCCAATCCGCCCGCCGGTTGCGATTGTTTTGTCCTGCCGCTGGGTGGCGCAACCAGTCATGGTGTGGTGATCGCCGTCGCTGGCGGCGGCGCACGGGTAATAGGCCTCAAAAGCGGCGAGGTGGCGCTATACAGCGCGCACGGCAGCACCATCGTGCTGCGTGAGGGCAATGTGGTCGAGATTACCGCGCAGACAGTCAAAATCAGCGGCGATGTGGAGGTCGGCGGTGATGTAACCGCCTCCGGTGTGTCGCTGGTGCATCACACCCACGGCGGCGTCAAGGGCGGCAGCGACAACACCCAGCCGCCTCACTGACCTCTGCCGGACAGTGGCGCGCGCCACGTCCGCCGATAATGGCGCAATGGACGCCAAACTCAATCCGCGCACCGGCAGCTATATCACGAATGCCCGCTGCGCCGACATCAGCAACGAAATCTACATCCGCCTGCTCACACCGCTGGGCTCGTGGTGGGCCGACCCGTCTTTGGGCTCACGCCTGCACGAGTTGCAGCGCGAGAAAGACCTGCCGCGCGTGATGGTGCTGGCACGGCAATATGCCGAGCAGGCCTTGGACCCCGTCATCAAGGGCGGGCGGGCGCGCCGTATCGCAGTTGCGGTCAGCCGCCCCGCGCGTGGCTGGCTGCTGCTCGCGATTGCGGCGGAGGATAACGGTGGCGTTGTCACCCATCTCAATCTGCGGGTGGTCTTATGAGTATCGCGAAAAATTTTGTGGAGGTGCGCGACGCCTATTTGCGCGACCTCGCCAATCAGGACAGTACCGCACACACCCACGCCGGCAGCGACAATTTTGTTCGCGCCAGTGCCTTTGCCGCCGTTGCCGAGGGGCTGTACCAGCATCAGGCATGGTTACTCAAACAGGCGTTTGCGGACACCGCCGACAGTGATTATTTGGAGATGCACGCCGCGCAGTACGGCATCTACCGCAAGGCGGCGGCCGCCGCCGGCGGTTCTGTCACCCTGCGCGGTCGTGATGGCAGCGTCATCCCTGCCGCTACCACATTTACGCTGGGCGAGGTGCGCTATCAAACCGACAGCGCCGTCACTATCAGCGGTGGCAGCGCCACGGTGCTGGCGCATGCCGTCCGTCCCGGTATTGCCGGCAACAGCGAGCGGGGTGGTGAGGGACGACTGGTATCGCCATCGTCCGGCGTTGAGGCAGCGGTTACGGTCGGCGCCATGCAGGGCGGTAGTGATGCTGAGGATGACACCGCATTGCTGGCACGTTATCTCGACCGTCTCCGCTATCCACCGGCAGGCGGCAATGCCCGCGATTTTCGTCGCTGGTGCTTGGAGGTCGAGGGGGTGGCGGATGCGATGATTTTCCCGCTGCGGCGGGGCAACGGCTTCGTGGACGCGGTGATTTTGGGTGCTGAGGGACTACCCTCGGCGCAGACGCTGGCCGCTGTGCAGGCCTATGTAGACGAGCGCCGCCCGGTGACGCGCAAAAACGGCTTTCTGGCCCTCGCGCCAACGGTGCAAACGGTGGATGTGTCGCTGCGCCTCGCCCTCGTGGCGGGCAGCGACCGCGCCACGGTACACGCAGCGGTGACCACCGCCGTCCGGGGCTATTTTGCGGGCTTGCGCCCCGGCGAGGACGTGGTGCGCTCCCAGCTGGAGGCCGTCATCTCTGGTGTTGCCGGGGTGCGTGACCGCGCCGTTGTCGCTCCCGCCGCCAATGTCAGCGCCACCGTGACCGCCAGTGCCGTGCCGTGGCTGCGCCTCGGACAGCTGCAAATCGGGGATATGTGATGGATTACCACGACCTGCTTGCCGCCCTGCTGCCGCCGGTCAGCTATCAGCCGCAGGCGGCCGCCGTCTTTGCGCCGGCAGCAGCAGCGTTTACCCGCATCGAGAGCCGCGCCGGTGCGCTGGCTTTGGCTCCCTTTGCCCGCGCTGATAATGATTTTTTGGCGCGCTGGGAGGCAGTGCTGGGGATTGCTCCCGCCGGCAATATGCAGCTGCGCGCCGCCACCGTCCTCGCCCGTCTCAATGCCACCGGTGGTCTCAGCATCGCTTATTTCAAGCGCCTGGCCGCCGCGCAGGGTTTTTCGGTGGACATTCAGGAGCTGGATAGCTTCCGCGCGGGCGTTGGGCGCGCTGGTGAGCGTCTCAACGGCGAGGATGCGGTGTGGACGTGGGTCATCCGCGTTTCCGGGCAGGCGGTACGCCGTACCCGTTTCCGCGCCGGGGTCTCGCGTGCGGGCGACCGCCTCTCCGAGTACGGCACGCCGCAGATTGAGGATATTTTTCAAGAGCTCAAACCGGCGTGGACGACGGCGATTTTTCAGTACGAGGATTAAGCTATGCAAAAAATCAAGAGTGCCGACCAGACGTTTCATAACGGCGACGGTCGGCAAGAGTTAGGCACGGTCGTCACCGCCGAATGGCTCAACGCGGTGCAGGGCGAGCTTGTTGCACCGATTGAGGCGGCGGAGATGACGCTTAATGACAATGACAACGGGCAGCTGCTCAAAGCCGTCAACAAGATTGTCGCCAGCGCCGTCGGCGGGGCCAATCAAAACGCCAACGGTAAGGTGAGCAAGACGGGCGACACGATGACGGGCGCCCTGACCGTCAAGAGCACGAATCCGGGGCAACGCTTCGCCGCGCTGAAATTACAAAACGAAGGTACGACCACCAATACGGCCGTTGGTGTTGATGTGTGGCTTGGCGATAAACAACGCGGCTGGCTGGGCTATACCGCAGACGGTCAAGGCAGCGATTTCTATGTCGCCAATGCCGACTCGGCCGGCCTGGTCGGCCCCCTTATGCGCGCCAACAACGCGGGGCTTTGGCTACAGCCCTATGGCGGCTGGTTGCACGATTACTTCGCCAAGAAAAACGAAGCGCGCTGGACCTGGAATTCGTACCCGTCTCACCACCGGGGAGCGCAGGTGTTTTATCACGCCGCTTCCGGCCTGAAAATTATCACCATGACTGTCAACACCGCAAGCGGCCAGAGTCTGATTCAGTTGCCAGAATCGTTCACAGGGTATTTTGTGCCCATCGGCTGCGATGTCGGCAGCGGCAAGTTTGCCATCGGGGCGTCGGCCAATGGGCAGAGCGGCATTTCTGTCTATACCCCGGCGGCGATGACCTGTCATTTCATCTGCATCGGCTATCACAAGTAAGGAGGACACATGCGCCAGTTTCATTTGCGTGATCACTATTTTGCCGATCTCGTCCGCGATGATGCGGGCAACCTCACCACCAGCGGCGACGGCTGGGTACGTATTACCTCGCAGGCCGGTATTGACGCCATCTGCGCCAGCATTACTAACGGTGGCGAGGTATGGCTTAACGACAAGGGGCAATTGTGCGTGAGCGGTCCCGCGCCCGCACCCGGCATGGTCTTCGACCGGCAAAAGGGCTGGCAGGCGGACGTACAGGCACAGGCGGCACTCCTCGCGCAAGCCAAAGAGAACAAGCTGCACGCCATCGCCACCGCCGCGCAGGACTTTATCAACACAGCGGCGGGGCTTACGGGCATTCCCGCCTTTGAGCAGGAGAGCTGGGCGCAACAGGCGCGTGAGGCCGAGGCCTGGGCGGCGGATAACAACGCGGAGACGCCGCTCCTCGCTGGGATTGCTGCCGCGCGTGGTGTGCCGCTTGATTTACTGCGGCAAAAAGCCCTCAGCAAGAGCCGCGCCTATACCACCCTGACTGCCACTATTGCCGGACAACGGCAGGCACTCGAGGACGCTGTCGCGGCCTGCGCCGATGTAGCGGCAGTGGAGGCGATTGAGGTGCAATTTACCGCGCCGGAGTTCAATCAGTGAACGGATATTTTGCCCAGTACATCAAGCCGCTTCTTGAGCATTTTGCCGATGCCGACAGCGTCGAGTTTTCCATTCACCAAGACGTCATGCTCTTCGCCGCATACATGGATCGAGGGCTGGACGTCGCTGCCGTCCGCGTCTGGAAAAAATCAGACGGGGCAGGGGACGGCTTCGGTATTGACGACGCGCGCGGCTGTGTCATCGGCGAATACCCCACGTTTGCCGAACTGCTTGCCGCACTGTCGGAGGTCGCGTGAGTACCGTTACCGCTTATCTCGCCTGCTATAAATACCGGCCACCGCGTGATGCCGCGTGGCGGGTGCGCTGGCGCTACGCCAGTGACTGGCTCATCCGCGTGTTTACCCGTAGTCCCTACTCGCACTGCGAGATTGCCGTGCCGGTCAGAGGACTATCGGGGGTGTTCGAGTGTTACAGCAGCTTTGCTGCCGACGGTGGCGTGCGCTGCAAGCAGATGGTGTTGGACGGCGAGCATTGGGATTTACTGCCGCTCACGCTAGATTACGGACGGCTGCTGACGCTATTTCGTGAGACGGAGGGACGGCGTTATGACTACATCGGCATCCTGCGCTTCATCCTGCCTTTTCTCCCGCCGGCGCATTCGCGCTGGTATTGCTCGGAGTGGTGCGCTGCCGCTCTCGGTTACGACGGCAAACGCCAATGGACGCCCGGCCAGCTGGCCGAGGCGGTTAAACATCACTGACAAAGACAGCGACGCGCGCCGTGCGCTAACACGGCACGCGCCAGCTCGCAGACAGACCCTGCAAGCCAAAGCTGCCACCTCTAGAGGCAGCAGAATCTTACCCAAAAGGATCTGTTATGCACAAATACACGACGCAACACCGTTGCTGCGTCTGTCACAAACTGCTCGCGCAAAGCCACAACCTGCGTGGCCAGCTCGAAATCAAATGCCCGCGCTGCAAGCGTGTGGCGGTCTTTAACAATCAAGAATGCCGCGAGCATCTACACGGAGATGCTTATGCAATACGGCAAAAACGGCTATAAATACCGGCCACAATACGGCGTTATCGTTCGCTGCAAGGACGAGGCACATCAACAGGCGCTGTACAAACAGCTCACTGCGCTGGGTCTCAAGGTCAAGGTGGTGTGTGTATGAGGGTCAGCATCCATCACCGCTGCGCCGACTTCAACTCCTACCGCGCGGCGCGGGTTAAATCCCTCTTTAACGTGGACAGCGGCGCGGACGTTTACATTGACGCCGACCTGCCGCTTGATGCGCGGCCGTGGCAAATCGGCGTCATCGTCGGGCCTTCCGGCACTGGCAAAACCAGCATCGGCAGACGCCTGGGTGCGCTCTACGCTCCCGCCTGGCCGCGTGACCGTCCCATTGTTGACGCTATCGCACCGGACGGCAGCTTTGATGACGTCACGGCGGCGCTGGCCTCCGTTGGTTTGGGTACGGTGCCCGCGTGGCTGCGACCTTACGCCGCACTCTCCAATGGGGAACAATTCCGCGCTAACCTTGCCCGCGTCATCTGCGAGGCGCCACCATTGGTGGTAATTGACGAGTTTTCCTCAGTCGTGGACCGGCAAATCGCGCAAATTGGCGCCGGTGCCTTTGCCAAGAGCTGGCGCCGCCTGCCGTCACGACCGCAGGCAGTGCTGCTATCCTGCCACTACGACATCCTTGACTGGCTTACGCCTGATTGGGTGTTCGACACTGCCAGCGGCACCTATCAATGGGGGTGGCCCAGGCGACGCCCCACAATCGACCTGGAGATATACCAATGCCGCCAAGCCGACTGGGCCCTGTTTGCACCGCATCACTATCTAGACCTGCCGCCGATGATAGCGGCCACTCACTACATGGGGCTGGTGGACGGCCAGCCCGTGGCACACATCGCCTTTTCCACCCGACCGGGGCTGACCGAGGCGCGCGCTTGCCGCTTGGTTGTGATGCCGGAGTGGCAGGGAGCCGGTGTAGGAATGCGCTTCCTCAATGGTTGCTGCGCGCTGTGGCTGGCCGGACAAAACCGCTACGGTCTGCCGCTGCGCACGCTTTTCCACACCAGTCACCCCGGTCTTGCCGCCGCATTGCGCCGCGACGCGCGCTGGACGCAAGTCTCTGGCACGCTTTACGGCAGCAACAAGGGCCGGTCACGCGACACCCTGCGCAAATCGGGGAAAGGGTCAGGCTTCGGCGGTCATTTCCGTGCGGTGCAGGGCTTTCGCTACTTGGGGGAGGAGGACGCATGCACGTCGTGATCGTCGGGCAAAAATGGCTGGCGGCGGCGGTATTGCAGGCGTGCCACACCAAGCACTACACCGTCTCGGCGGTTGCAACAGGCGGGGATGACACCTTCCGCCGCGCAGCTCACGCCGCCGGAGTGTTGCATGGCGAGGCTGTCACCCAGATCCCCGCTTGCGATCTGATAGTGGCGGCCCACCTGCATGACTACCTGCCCGCCGCTATCCGCGCGCGGGCGCGGCACGGCGTGCTGGCCTATCACCCGTCGCTGCTACCGCGCCACCGTGGTCGCGACGCGGTGCGCTGGGCCATCCACATGCGCGAGGCCATCACGGGCGGCACGGTGTATTTGATGGACGACGGCGCCGACACCGGTGGTATCGTAGCGCAGGACTGGTGCCACATTCGCCCGGATGACACCCCGGAGAGCCTGTGGCGACGCGAGCTGGCACCGATGGGGGTAAGGCTGATAATGGCGGCGCTGGACACCCTGCACACCAACGGCGCGCTCCCTCACCGCGCTCAGGACGACGCCCTCGCCACCTTCGAACCCGCCTTCCCCCGACACAAAATCGCTGACGCCAGAGGGGGGAAATAGAGGGGGCAAAATTAAGGGGGATTTAGCGGCGTTTAAATCTGCATTTTATGCACATCTAAATAACGGAGGGGCCGGCTGGGTATGCACAAATAAAGCCGGTTTTATGCACGAATAAAAAGCGCCGTACATTTGTAGTCGGTGCCGCCGATGAGCGGTTTGATGACAAGCGGGCCTTGGGCGCCGGTACCGAGGGTGTAGCCGTCCGGGCGGGCGTTGATGGCGGCCGAGGTGCCGATGGAGCCGCCGCCGCCCGGCTGGTTGCGGATGACGACGTTGGTGCCGGGGTAGTGTTTTTTCACGGTTTCGCCGAAAAGGCGTAGCGCCAAATCGCTGCCGCCACCGGGGGAGTAGGGGACGATAATCTGGATAGGCCGTTCCGGGTAGGCGGCGAAGGCGGGCAGGATCGCAGCGCAGGCGGCGGCAAGCAGGGCTTTTTTCAACATGATGACGGTCTCCGTTGTAGGTAATGATTAGGGCAGCCAGACGGCGAGTAGCTTGGTGAAGCCGAGGTACACCGCCGCCGTCATCACCGCCGGGAAGAGGATGAGGACCAGCGGTTTGCGTTCGCCGAGGATGAGCAGGCCGAGGAGGAGGGTGGCGGCGGTTGTCCAGATATAGCCGATGGGCATGAGGGTGACGGCGTAAGCAATCATCAGCAGCACGAACAGCACCATTTGCCGCAGCACGCGGCGCCCAGGCAGGGCGATACTGCCGCTGTCGCCCGTTTTTTCCTGCCACAGGGCGCGGACGAGCAGGCCGGCGGAGCCGAGGCCGAGCAGCACCACCATAATCCAGGGCATGAAGGCGGGCCCGGCGATGCTGCCGCCGGGCGGGGTTTTCAACTGTGCGGTGGCGATGGCGGCAAAGACGCAGAAGACGAGCAGGCCGATGCTGATGTAGAGATCGGCGCGGCTTTCGCGGATGGCCGGGGTATTCATGGCGTGTTCTCCTGTTGTGCGCTTTGCCAGACTTGCGCCCAGCCTTGCGAGAGGGCGGCGGCGCGCTGGCAAGCGAGCACCAGCGAGCCTTCACGGGCGATGCCACGGCCTGCGATGTCGAAGGCGGTGCCGTGGTCAACCGAGACGCGCACCACCGGCAGGCCGGCAGTAATGTTGACGCCGTCGTCGCCATAGACAGCCTTGAACGGGGCGTGGCCCTGGTCGTGGTAGCAGGCGATCACCATCGGCCATTTGCCGCGCACCGCCTGCGGGATGAGGGCGTCGGCGGGCAGCGGGCCGTGCACGTTGATGCCGTCTGCCTGCGCCGCATGAATGGCGGGGGCAAGTTGGTCGGCGTCTTCGTCGCCGAAGAGGCGGTTTTCCCCGGCATGCGGGTTGATGCCGCAGACGCCGATTTTGCTCTCCGGCTGGCCGAGGGCGCAGGCGAGGGCGTGGGCGAGGTTGATGACGGTGCGGGTGCGCGCCGGGGTGCAGGCGTCAATGGCGCTGTGCAGCGATTGGTGGGTGGTGAGGTGGAAGAGGTAGAAATCACCCGCCGAGAGGATCATCGAGTAGTTTTTCACCCCGAATTCGTGGGCGAGGATTTCGGTATGCCCCGGCCAGTGGTGGCCGCCGGCGTGCATCGCTGCCTTGTTGAGCGGGGCGGTAACGATGCCGTCAATTTCCCCGGCGCGGCCGAGGCAGCAGGCTTCGACCACGTAACGGTAGGCGCCATCGCCGGCGCGTGCCGCGATTTTCCCCGGCGGTACGTCATCCAGCGCCTCCCCCACTTGCAGCACTTCGATGGTGGCGGGGTCGTTCGTCACATCGGCGGCGCCCGCGATGGTGCGCACGCTGGCGGGGTCAAGCCCGGCGAAGCGGCAGCCGCGCCGCAGGGCAGCGGCGTCGCCGATGACGAACAGCTTGGCAATCTGCCGCAGTCCGGGGTGGTTGAGCAGGGTTTTGGCGGTGATTTCCGGGCCGATACCGGCGACGTCGCCGAGGGTGATAGCCAGTACTGGCAGGGTCATACGTGAGCCTCCTTGGGGTTGAGGTCTGCCATCATGCGGCAGAGCAGGTCGGGCGCGCCGAAACCGCCGGATTTGGTGATGACGACGAGACCGTCATAAGCACCACCACGCACAGTGGCCAGCGGCACGCCTTCGGCGATGGGGCGCAAGACGCGCAGTGCGGTAACGCCGAGCGCGTGCAGCAGGGCGGCCGAGCCGTCGCCGCCGAACAGCACCAGCGCACCGAAGCGGCGTTTTTTCAGGCTGTGTTTGCCGAGCGCCGCCAGTTGCTGTGCGAAAGTCTTGGCCAGCGCTTCGGCGGCGGCGCCGCTGGCAATGCGGGCAGGGTTGGCGCGGATAATGACGGTGCCGTCGCCGGAGACGAGCAGCGCTTGCAACTGCGCGGTCAGCGCGGGCAGGGAGCCGGGCGCGAGTAGTTGCGCCGGGTGCGGGCTGAAAACGATGGCGTCCGCGCCGGCGGTCGAACCGATATAGGCATCAACCTGCTGCTGGCTGGTGTCATGGATGGAGGTGACGAGGAGCAGCGCCGGAGCATTGAGCGGTAGCGGGTCGGGCGCCGCCTGTGCCGTCGCAGCCGGCAGGGTGGCGACGATGGCGTTCGCGAGGCCGGCGGAACCGACCGGGATGGCGCCGTAGCCGAGGAGGGCGATCGCTTCAGCGATGCGGCGCAGGTCGTCATCGCTGCGCGCATCAACCACGACCACCTCCGCCTCGCTCTGGCGGATGGCATCAGCCAGGGCATGTGCTTCCTGACAGGGCATCACCAGCGCGCCGGGCAGGAGCGCCGCCATGTCGGCAGTTGGCACCGGGCAGATGGCGTCGCGCCCGGATGGGGTGTCGTTGACCGGGATACCGCTGACCAGCAGGCGGCCGCTTTCGATCGTCCGCCCCATTGCCGGATAAGCGGGGCAAACCACCGCGCGGGCATCGCTGTGTACGGCGCGCCAGGCGGTAAGCGCGCCCTCGATTTGCGCCGCCACCGAGCCGCGCATGGTGGAGTCGATTTTCAGATAAAGACGGGCGAGATCGCGGGCGTGCGCAGCGGCAATCACCGCTGCCGTCGCCGCTGCCGCCTGCTCCGGCAACGGGCGGCAGTCCGTGGAGACGGCGAAGACTTCGGCCTCGGCCTGCAAGGCTTCGGGCAGTGTGTCGGGGGAGAGCGCGAGGACGGTGGCAAAACCGGCCCGGGCGAAAGTCACGCTGGTGTCATTGGCGCCAGTCAAATCGTCGGCGACGACGAGCAGGGAAGTGGACATGATTTACTCCTGTTCTTGGGGAAGACCGCCTTCCCGCTTGAGTACCCAGGCGGCGACCAGTGGCGCAAGCACGGCGGAGACGAGGACAGCAGCCGCCACTTGCGCGGTCGCGGTTTGTACATAAGGCAGCATGGAAGGGTCGGCCTGGGCGACGATTTCCGGGGTGATGACCGCATTGCCGGCGGTCGTCCCGGCAGCGAAGCCGATGCCGGACTGCTTGCCGCGGTGCAGCAGCTTGTATCCGGCGTAAGTCATCGCCCCGGTTAGCAGGCAGCAGAGCACGCCGAGCACCAGCCCGACCGCGCCGCCGGTGGCGATAGCGTGCAGATTGATGCCGGTGCCGAGGGCAAAAGCGAAAAAAGGAATGACAATGGCGCCGGTCGGCTTCATCACCTCCGTCCATTTCGGGTCAAGATTGCCGATGACCATGCCGAGCAGGAGCGGCACCACCGCCGCCACCATTAACAGCACCGGAATATCGGCCAGTCCGGAGACGCCGAGGAAAAGCAGGACGAAGAACGGCCCGTCGTTTACAGCGGAGGCGATATAGGCGCCCCGGTCACGGAAATCGCCGTATTTACCGGTGAAGGCCAGCCAGATACCGCCGTTGGAATTGGCGACAATCGTCAGGAGCGCCAGCAGTGACGCCCCGGCGATGCCGTCCCGCCCAACCACCAGGCCGAGCAGGGTGACGAGCAGGGCGGGTAGCAGCGTCTTGCAGAGTAGCACCACCCCAGTATGCGCCAGCACTGGTCCGGAACTGCGCAGCGTGATCTGCATCCCGGTCGCAAAAATCAATAATGCAATCAGCGGCGCGGCAGAATTCTTGAACAGGGCTGTGGTAAACGAGCCGATATTCAGCGCCTCCGGCGCGAACGTACCGGCCAGCGAACCCAGCACCAGCGGAATCACCATCGCCCCGCCGGGCAGACGGTTCATCCAGTCATACAGCGGAACAATACTGCGCGGCGTAGCATCCGGACGGGTAGACATGGCAACCTCCAAAGACAAAAGGAATAACAACATGTACGTACAAGTTGAAATTACCTCTAAGACTGACAAAAGTCAATGCGGCAAACGCAAAAAACCAGTCGCGATGTGGCGGTAATGGAAAGAAAGCTGCAAAAACAAAGCGATGGCGTAGCCGACGCCCGCAGAAAAAACCATAAACAAAGCACCGCACCACCCTGCCGCTTGCCGGGCGTAGGGTGGGCTTCAGCCTGCCGGGCAGGCGATACCTGCTTTTTGCGATGACGACAAACCCGGCAACGACGCCGCTTGACGGGCCAGTGTTTACGCCGCTTGGCAGGCCCGGCAACCGTGCCGCTTGGCGGTGCCTACGCCCGTCGCCCCCACAAGTGGGCGCGTTACAATGCAGTTCCCACAATCCCGCTCAGGAGAGCCCATGTCCACCACCCAACCCCTGTACGCCACCGTCGCCGACAGCCTGCGCCGCGACATCCATTCCGAACTGCTGCACGGTCCGCTGCCGTCCGAAGCCGAACTGCAAAAACGCTTCGGCGTCTCGCGCTCGGTGGTGCGGCAGGCACTCGCGACCCTGGAAGCAGAAGGACTGGTGCAAAAAGCGCGCGGCAAAGGCAGCTTCGTCCTGCCGGTGAACCGCATCCGCCGCATCGTGCAATCGCTGAACGGCCTCGGCCTGCAAGTCGAAGAAACCGGCGCGACCGTGCAGACAGAAATCCTCGCCTGGGGCGTGGTGCCCTACGAAGAAGCGCCGCCCGCCTGGGGCGGGGAAGCATTGCACCTGCAGCGCCTGCGCAGCGGCTACGGTTACCCGCTGGCGCTTATCGAAACCTGGTTGCCGCCGGTGCTGGTCGGGCAACTACCGCGCGAAGTGCTGGAAAACGCCTCGCTGCACGAACTGATGAAAACCCGCGCGCACATCAACCTGCTGCGCTCCCTGCGCAACGTCTATGCCGTGCCCGCCGCCGACCCGATGGCTGGTTTGCTCGGCGTCTCGCCCGGTGCGCCGCTGCTGCTCCTGAGCGGCACCACCTACGACGAACACGACGAAGCGGTGGAAATCTTCTCCACCTGGCACCGGGGCGACCGGGTGATGTTCCAGCTGGAACGCTTCAACGGCAAAGTGGCGGGCTGAACCCCCTTCTTCGTCAAAACGCTGCGACGTCCGCGCCGACCGCTTCTACACCGCGCACGATGAATACAGCCCCGACCGCGCGGAAAACCGCCTGCTGCACAGCGCCGTGTTGCAGGCCCTGCAACGTACCCGCCACCCCGGTCATCAGCGCCTTGCCCGTGAACTGCGCTTTGCCCTCGCCGACATTCCGCCTTCCACGCGGCCCGGCGATGATTTTGCCCGCGTCCGCTTTGAGCGCGGCATGGGTTACTACCGCGAGGCGCTCGCTTGGGCGCAGCTCTTGCTGGCGGAGACCAACCCGCTTGGCGACGGGCGCGACGATAGGCTGCCCGCGCTGCTGTTCCCGATGGAAGCACTGTTTGAAGCTTACGTGGCGCAGCATCTCACCCGTACCTTCCCCCATCTGCGCGTGCACACGCAGCACCGCAAGCACGGCCTGCTGGCTGGTGACGGGCCAAACCGCTTTTTGCGCCCCGATCTCGTCCTCAGCGACGCCGCAGATGGCAGCACGCAATGGGTACTGGATTGCAAATGGAAGGTGCCGGAAGGGCAGGGCATCAGTGGCGTCGCGAGTAGCGACCTCTATCAACTACTGGCTTACGGCATCAATTACTACGATGACCGGACAGGCAAACTGGCGCTGGTGTACCCGCAAACGGCACTGTTTTCGCAACCGCTGCCTGTGCAGTTCCGCAACACGCAACTGCAACTGTGGCTGCTGCCGTTTGATTGTGATGCGGAAGAATGCCGCCTGCTGTTGCCGGACGATTATCCGCCTGCGCAGCCACCAAGCGGGATAAAGACTGACCTGCGCTACGCCGGAGCGGTGGACTGAAGTCCACCCTGCGCCCGCCAAGCGGCGCAGTTACTGGCCCCGTCAAGCGGCGCAGTTACTGGCCCCGTCAAGCGGCATAGTTACTGGCCCCGCCAAGCGGCATAGTTGCTGGGTCCGCCAAGCGGCGTCATTGCTGGGCCCGCCAAGCGGCGTCATTGCTGGGCCCGCCAAGCAGCATAGTTACTGGACCCGTCAAGCGGCGTAGTTACTGGCCCCGCCAAGCGGCGTAGTTACTGGTCCTGCCAAGCGACTAGTTGCTGCGCCTGCCAAGCGGGACAACCACGCGCTTTTCCCGCCCGTTATACTAGCCTCCTCTCATCACGCCGCTTGCGGCAGGAGTTTGTATGCAACTGATCCTCTGGCGCCATGCCAGCGCCAACAGTTTTAACGGCTATGACCGCATGCTCGACCCGACCGGGCACAAGCAGGCGGCGCAGGGCGGGCAGTGGCTCGCCACGCACTACCCCAATCTGCCCATCCTCACCTCGATGGCGCGGCGGGCGATCGAGACGGCGGCGCATTATCCCTTCCCCAGCGAGGCGGTGGCCGCGCTCAATCCGGGCAAGGCGACGATGAGCGTCTATGATTTTCTTGTTGCGCGCGGCGAGAGCGACCTCATCGCCGTCGGTCATTTGCCGTGGATCGGTCAGCTCGGTGCACATCTGCTGCGCACGGGCGGCTATTACCCCTTCAATCACGGCATGGTGCTGGTCTTTGCCAGTGATGACGGTGAGAACTGGCAGCTGTGTGATTCTTTCCAACCACAACCCGTGACGGGCTAAGGAGTTCTTATGCGTTTTCTTTTCCCCCTGCTGGCGGCGCTGGCCGCCCCGTTTGCTGCTGCACTCAGCGAAGCGGATTTGCTTGGCCGCTGGTCGTGCAGCACCTCGTATCCGGAAATCAATGCCAAGATTGACGATGTGCGCATTTTTAATGCCGATGGCACCACCACCAGCGACGGCACTACCATCTTCTTCATCCGCGACGGCCTCTTGCAATACACGACGCACAATGAAGAAACGTGGAAGCTCACGGATGGCGTGCTGCGCGTGGAAACGGTAAAAAGCGCGGTTGAGCGGGCAATGCCGCCGCGCATTCAGAAGATGCTGGACGAAAAACCCGATGTGGCGGCGTTTGAAGCGAAGATGTTTGGCGTACTGCGCGGCGTGAAGGCAGGCGATGCGGTTTCGCTGACCGTTGCTAAGGCCGACAAGCAGCAGCTTAATATGCACGACGAACGCGACAATCCGACGGAATGTACGCGGGCGGAGGTTAAACCGGCGGCGAAGCAGAAGAAAGGCAAGTGAAGCCGATGCGCGACGCCCTGCTCGTCATTGATATGCAAAATGGCGTGTTCGCCACCCCGCGTCATGCGCGCGCGACGGTCGTTGGCAACATCAACCGCCTGATGGCCGCTGCCCCGCATACCGTCGTCATCCGCCACACGGACGACGATTTGCCGGCAGGCGGCGCGGTGTGGCAGTTATTGCCGGAACTGCACGTCCCCGCTGCCGCGGTGTATCTCGACAAGACTGCCTGCAACGCCTTTTACCGCACCGCGCTCGCCGCTACGCTGGCTGAGTGGCACTGCCGCGACCTGACCATCTGCGGCTGCACGACCGATTACTGTGTGGACAGCACCATCAAGGCGGCAGCCGCGCTGGATTACCGCGTGACGGTCGCTGCCGATGCCCACACCACCGGCGACCGCCCGCCCATCGCGGCGGATGTGCTCATCGCCTACTACAACGACCTCTGGGCACAGCTCATCCTGCCGGATAACCCTGTCCGCGTCCGCCGCAGCGACAGCATTATCGCCGCCTGGCAGGCCTCCCCTGAATCTACTGGTGTCGCCCAAAAAAGATAACGCCATCTCCTCTACCGCTTGCCGGGCCGAGACCCACCCTACTTTGGAATCCCCCCATGCTCCTCTTTTCCCGACGCTTCCTGCCGTTCTTCATCACCCAGTTTGGCGGCGCCTTCACCGACAACCTCTACAAAAACGCACTCTTGGTGTACCTCACCCTGCGCCTCAGCGACAGCAAAACCCTCAGCTTCTACACCAACCTGAGCATGGCGCTCTTCATCTTCCCGATGTTCCTTTTCTCCGCCTGGTCCGGCCTATTGGCGGACCGCTTCGAGAAGCGCTTCCTCATTGTGCGTATCAAATGGCTGGAAGTGTTCATCATGGCCGTCGGCATCGTTGCCTTCGTCTTCGACCTCATCCCGCTGATGGTCGCCGTCCTCTGCCTGCTCGGCCTGCAATCCACCTTCTTCGGCCCGGTGAAATACGGCCTCCTGCCGGAACGGCTGCGCGAAGAAGAACTGATGCTGGGCAACGGCCTCGTCGAAGCGGGCACCTTCCTCGCCATTCTCGGCGGCACCCTGGTGGGCGCTTCGCTGGTCGCGCGCGAATCGCTGTATCCGCTGCTGTATGCGGCAATGGTTGCCGCCGTCACCATCGGGCTTATCAGCGCCTACCTCATCCCTGCCGCCCAGGGCGCGACCGACCGCAGCGCCCTGCCGCCGTTCCATCCCTGGCAGCAGACCAAAACCCTGCTCACCTACACCATCCGCCAGAAAACCATCTACCAGTGCATCCTCGCCATCTCCTGGTTCTGGCTGCTCGGCGGCGCGCTCTTGACGCAAATCCCGCAGTACGCCAAAGAAGTGCTGAATAGCGGCCCGGAAGTGACCACCTACCTGCTGGTGCTGTTCTCCGTCGGCATCGGCATCGGCTCGCTCCTCAGCAACTTCCTTGCGCGCGGGCGGATTGAGGCGGGGCTTGTCCCCGTTGGCGCCTTCATCCTCGCCGCCGGCATGGCGGGTGTCATCACCATCAGCGCCAACCCCGCCCTCAGCGAATTGCACACCTTCCGCACCTTCCTGCACGACCCGCGCTTCCTGCACACCACACTTTCCTTCTTCGCTATCGCCTTCGGCGGCGGTATCTACGCCGTGCCGCTCTACGCCATCATCCAGCACCGCGCCGAAAGCGGGCACAAATCGCAGATGATCGCGGCGAACAACATCCTGAACGCCCTCTTCCTCGTGCTGGTGAGCGTCCTCTCCATCCTCATCCTCAGCGTCTTCGGCTGGTCGCTGCAAGCGCTCATCGCACTCCTGCTCGGCGTGCACCTCGCCATCTCGCTTTACATCTTCACCGTCGTTCCGGAATTCATCATGCGCTGCCTCGTCATCCTCATCGTCGCTTGCTGCTACCGCCTGCGCGTACGCGGCCGCGACAACATCCCGCGCAGCGGCGCGGCCATCATCGCCTGCAACCACATCTCCTACATGGATGCGCTCATCCTCATGGTCGCCATCCGCCGTCCGCTGCGCTTCATCATGTACTACAAAATCTTCCGCATTCCCGTGTTGCGCTACATCTTCAAAAGCGCGCGCGCCATCCCCATCGCTGGGCGCAGCGAAGACGCCGCGCTCTTCCGTCAATCCTTTGAAGACGTGCACACGGCGCTCGCCGACGGCGACATCGTCGCCATCTTCCCCGAAGGCGAACTGACCCGCGACGGCGAAATCGGCGTGTACCGGCGCGGCATCGAAAAAATGCTGGAACGCGATCCCGTGCCGGTCATCCCCGTTGCCATCGATAACCTCTGGGGCAGCCTCTTCTCGCACGCGGGCGGGCTGATGAAAGGCGGGCCGCGCAAATGGTTCGCCCGTATCGACGTCCTCATCGGTGCGCCGCTGCCGCCGGAGACCGATGCTGAAACGCTGAAAGAAAAGACGCTGGCCCTCCTGGAACAGCACAAAGCATGCTGTTGACCCGCCTGCCGCCTTCCCCGTAGCATCATCATCACCCACATCCGGAACCGTCCATGAACGCCCACCAACTCGGCGCCTGCCTCTACGTCCCCGCGACCCATCCGCAGCTGGTTGCCATCGCGCGCGGCGACAAACTGCCCGGCGTGCGCTCGCTCATCTACTGCACCGAAGACAGCGTCTCTGCGCGCGACCTGCCGCAGGCGCTGGCCAACCTCGCTGCCGCGCTGGCCGCCACGCCGGACGACTGCCTGCGCCACCGCTTCATCCGCCTGCGCGATGCCGGCGTGATGCGGCAGGTGTTGGCCATGCCGCATATCGAACGCATCCATGGCTTCGTACTGCCGAAGATTACCGCTGCCAGCCTCGGCGATTACCGCGACCTGCGCGGCACGGCTTTCCGCCTGATGCCGACCCTGGAAACACAGGAAACCTACCGGGAGAGCGAAGTGCTACGCCTGTTGGATACCTTCGACCGCGACGGCTGGCGCGCGCACATCCTCTGCCTGCGTATCGGCGGCAACGACCTCTTGAGCCAGTTGCACCTGCGCCGTCCGCCGGATGTCACCCTCTACGCCACCCCGCTTGGCACATTGATCGACCGCCTGGTCGGTCTCTGCAAACCGGCAGGCTACCTCCTCTCCGCTCCCGTCTTCGAATACCTCGACCGCCCCAACCTCCTCGCGCAGGAAGTGCGGGAAGACCTGCGCCACGGCCTCACCGGCAAAAGCGCCATACATCCCGCGCAGGTAGCGGTGATTGAGCGGGAATACCGCGTCAGCCAAGAAGAACGCGACCTCGCGCAGCAAATCCTCGCCAGCGAAGAAGCCGTGTTCCGTGCCGGCGGAGCGATGCAGGAAACCGCCGTGCACCGCAACTGGGCGCAGGCGACGCTGCACCGTGCGGCGGCGTTTCCTACCGCAGCGGAGGATGGGGAGTGAACATGACGACGGTTGCACGGATGGATGCCGCGTTTTGCATGAAGCCGTACGAAAAACGGTGTCACGGCAGCTATCCCGCTGACGCGCGCCAGTCTGCAAGATAGTCGTTTTAGTAGGGATGACACAGGGCGGCGCAACGCCGTTACGGTTTTTTAGATGTTTGGGTATATGTCGCCTCATCATTGGCAATAAAAACGCCACGCAATGCGTGGCGTTTTTCGCAGGTGCGGTGAATGTTCAGGCGACTTTATGAATCCAGCCGTAGCGGTCGGGGGTGATACCGTACTGGATGTCGGTAATGGCTTTACGAATGGCGAGGCCGCGTTTTTGTCCGCCGGTGACGGGTACTTCTTTGCCGTCGATGACAAAGGCGGTCACGGGTGAGATTACCGCCGCTGTGCCGGTTAGTATCGCTTCTGCGCCGCCTTCTACTGCCTGTTTGAGTTCGGCGACGGTGAAATCGCGTTCGCTGACGCGGTAGCCGAGGTCGGGCGCAATTTGCAGCACCGAGGCGCGGGTGACGCCGTGCAGGAATTCGGCGGTAAGCGGTTTGGTGATGATTTCATCGCCCTGTATCAGCATGAAGTTGGAAGCACCGGTTTCCTGTACGTCGCCGCCCGGGCAGAAGAGCACCTGGTTGGCGCCGTATTTTTCTTTGGCGTCCACTACCCACGGCAGGGCGGAGGCGTAGTTGCCGCCGCATTTGATGCGGCCCATGTGCGGGGCGCAGCGCATATGTCCGGTTTCGACCAGGAGTTTCATCGGCGAGCCGACTTTGAAGTAGTCGCCAACCGGTGAAGCGAGGATGTAGAGCAGGGCGGAAGTGGTGCCGCTTCCCGCCTTACCGATGACTGGGTCGGTGCCGACCAGGGTTGGGCGCAGGTAGAGGGCGTTCGGTGCATCAGGAACGATGTCGGCGGCGCGTTTGACCAGCTCGAAGAGGGCCGCGCGGTAGGTGTCCGCTTCCGGCACCGGCATGTGCAGCAGGCGGGCACTTTGCCGCATGCGCGCGATGTTGTCGTCCGGGCGGAAGATGACGATGTCGCCGTTTTGTTGGCGGAAGGCTTTCAGTCCTTCGAAGCATTCGCTACCGTAGTGCAAGGCGTGCGCGCCGGGCGGGAAAGACATTTCCGCACTGCTTTGCCAGCGCACCTTTTGCCAGGCGCCGTCCTCAAAGGCGATGACTGGCATTTCGGGGGAAAAGACGCTGCCGAAGACGGCAGGAACTTCTCGACTCATGGGGTTTCCTTTGTGTTATGGGTTGGGAGTGGCACGATAGCGCGCCGCCTGATGCTTGGCAAGGTAAAGGATGCGCGCCGGGCGCAATTTCTGCGGTTAATAACGGTAGATGTGGTGTTTATCGCCTGGATTGGGAGTTGTAGAGGCGATTTATGGCGCAGTTAGCGTGAATATCGCCAGCGCTATTGGTTTTTCATCTCGCGCGGCGGGTAGGGCAGTGGCGGGATGCCATTAAGGCGGGCGCGGATGTCGTCCCAGCTCCACAAGCGGAAGGCAGGATGGGCATCAATGCCGACGTCCAGCGCTGCGCCGCGCAGGCGCACGGTGCCGTGGGTGTGGCCATAGAGGTGCCAGCTGCCGCGCTGCGCACCGCGCCATTCGAGGATGGGGTAATGGAACATGATCAGGGCGATACCGTCGCGGGTTTCTTCGTGGTAGGGCTTGATCCAGTGGAAGCGCTCGGCGAGGTAGGGATCGGTGCTGAGTTCGTCGTCGTGGTTGCCGCTGATCAGGCAGATTTCGCCGTTGAGTTCGGCAAGCAGGCGGAAGGTTTCGGCGAGGCCGCCGAAGGAGACATCGCCCAGGTGATAGACGCGGTCACCCTTGCCGACCTGGGCGTTCCAGCGGGCGATGATGCCTTCGTTCATCTCGCGCACACTGCGGAAGGGGCGGTGGCAGTATTTGATGATGCCGTGGTGAAAAAAGTGCGTATCCGCGGTGAAAAATACTGCCATGCCTGTTTCCATTAGGGTTTTCGCGGCATGATAACAAAAAAGCATGTCGCCTTTTCGCCTGCCCGGCGATAAAAAGGCCCCTTCGGGAAGGGGCAGGCAGGAGAAGACGATCCCATGTATATCAATGGGTACCGGTACCGCGCGACCACTGCTGCGTGCCGCCAAAGGCGCCCTGGAAGTTTTCCTTCGCGTTCGTGTAGTGACCGGCCATTTCTTTGGCGTCGTTGCCGTAGAAAGCGCCATCCACATGTGTGCCGTTACTGAGGCCGCTGAATTTGTTGCCGTTGATCGTCGCTTCCAGGTTGCGGTTGACGAAATTGCTCTTGTCGCCCGGTTTGGTAAAGGCCATCTTCAGTGTCTTGTCGGCGAAATTGGCTCTGGCAATCATGATGCCGTTGGTATAGTTGTTGTCAGTATTGTTGACATGAATGACGTCGCCGACATATTCCGCTTCACCTCGGGTTGGTACATGGGCAGACAAATATCCCTGATGGAAGACAATATTGTTGCCGTCGTAATTGAGGGCGCCGAAGCGGGCATTCGCCTGCCGCGTGGTGCCGACATAGAATTTCTTGTATGAAACGCCGCCCAGTTTCGCACCCCGATCCAGGGCGACAATCCGCCCATTCTTGATATTTTCAACCACCAGCGGCAATTCCCGCCCGTTGAAAGTCAGCGTGTCGAAGCTGGGGGCATTATTGGAGACCGAGCCGTTGCTGGCGTGCTTCGTGCTGTTATAGGAACTCATGCTGCGGTAAACATTGTTACCCGGTGTCGGTTTGGGTGAAGGAATGTCGGGTGTGGGTTTGGGCGACGGAACGACCTTTATACCGGGACCGCTGCCGCCGCAACCGGTGAGTAATAGCGCGAATGCAATACTGCTCATAATGCCAATAGATTTGAAGGACATGACAATCTCCTAAAAACGGATAAAAACAACAGGGGATTCATCGCAAAGAAGATGCAGGCATCGGGCAATGATTTTTAGGGATTGTCCGGAATCTTTCACCTGCATACAGGTAATGGAGAATCCGGGCATTATTATGAAAATTCCCCCGCATTTCTGCAAGTAAACGGTATGTCATAACGCCATTCTTACGAATTTATCCCAATGAATTTATGGAATCTATTAGTAGATTACGAAAGCCGCAGGGGATGTTCATCTTTTCTTAAACTTTTATCGCCAGCATTAAAATGTCTCTGTTCGATACATTAGCCAGATAGGGGGTTCATCTATCCAAGGGAAAAAGTATGGTTAATATGACTAAGAAATAGAGGTGGAGAAAAAAATATCGTTTTTGCTATGGCTAAAAATACCATCATGACTCCTCCGGCGAATTGCTCCACTATTCCGGTGGATGAGGCATTTGTTATCAGGTGGGTTTCCGTCCGTTATATGTATCATGTAAATGGTGGGTCAAAGCACGCCCTGCCGTTCGGAAAGCCGCCAAGCGGGATAAATGCTGGGTTCGTGGGCAGCCCCAAGCGGGGCAAAACCTGGCTTTCTGTCAGGCATAAAAAATCCCGCTGTAGCGGGATTTTTGTTGTCGGAAACGGCAGGGCGTCAAATGACGAGGTTCACCAGTTTGCCGGGCACAACGATGCTTTTTTTCGGCGTTTTGCCCTCGGTGTGGCGGGCGACGTCGGGATGGGCAAGGGCGGCGGTGATGATGATGTCGTTGTCCGCGTCCGCTGCCACACTGATTTCCGCGCGGCGTTTGCCGTTGACTTGTACGGCGAGGGTGATGCTGTCCTGTTGCAACGCGGCTTCGTCCGGCTCAGGAATGGCTGTGTCGAGGATGTTCCCTGTGTAACCAAGTTCCTGCCACAGGGCAGCAGTGATGTGTGGCGCGATCGGCGCGAGGACGAGCAGCAGGATGCGCAGGCCTTCGTAGCGCAGGCGGTTGTTTGTGGCATCTATTTCGCTGATGGCGTTCAGGATTTTCATCGTCGAGGAGACAACGGTGTTGAACTGGTTGCGGCTGTAGTCGTAACGGGCGCTGCGCAGTTCGCTGTGGATGGTGTGGCGGATGGTTTTGTGTTTGGCGTCGAGTGCTGCCGGATCAACGGGCGTGGCGTCCAGCGCGTCGCGATGCTCGTAGGCGTAGCTCCAGAGGCGGCGCAGGTATTTGTGCGCGCCTTCAACGCCGCTCTCGCTCCATTCGAGGGTGGATTCGGGCGGCGCGGTGAACATGGTGTAGAGGCGGGCGGTGTCGGCGCCGTATTTTTGTACGAGGGCTTCGGGATCGACGCCGTTGTTTTTGGATTTGGACATTTTTTCCATGCCGCCGTATTGCACGGGCTGGCCG
Source organism: Cardiobacterium valvarum (assembly GCF_900460955.1). Lineage (GTDB taxonomy): Bacteria > Pseudomonadota > Gammaproteobacteria > Cardiobacteriales > Cardiobacteriaceae > Cardiobacterium > Cardiobacterium valvarum. The sequence goes on along the minus strand of NZ_UFUW01000001.1, from coordinate 2,661,222 downwards.
TCGGCCATCAGGGTGCCGCCGGTAACGCGGCCTTTGTCGTCGGTCTGCGCTTCGACATCCGCGGGGTTGTACCAGGTTTTTTTGCCGCTTGTGTCTTCGCGGTACCAGGTAGCGGCGAGCACCATGCCCTGGGTCAGGAGGCGTTTGAAGGGTTCGTTGACTTGCACGAGGCCTTCGTCGCGCATGAGTTTGGTGAAGAAGCGGGCGTAGAGGAGGTGGAGGATGGCGTGTTCGATGCCGCCGATGTATTGGTCCACGTCCTGCCAGTAGGCGGCGTCTTCCGGCGCAACCATGCCGCCCTGGTAGTCGGGCGACATGTAGCGGAAGAAGTACCAGCTGGATTCGACGAAGGTGTCCATGGTGTCGGTTTCGCGCCGCGCGGGCTGGCCGTTGGCGTCGGTCGTCTGGTAGTAGGCGGGGTCTTTGGCGAGCGGGCTGCCGCTGCCGTCCGGGATGATGTTCTCCGGCAGGACAACGGGCAGGTCACGGTCGTCCACCGGCAGGTCGCGCCCTGCGGCGTCGTGAATGATGGGGATGGGGCAGCCCCAGTAGCGCTGGCGGCTGATGCCCCAGTCGCGCAGGCGGTATTGGGTTTTTTCTTCGCCCGCGCCGCTTTTGCCGAGCGCCGTACCGATGGCGTCGAAGGCTTGGCTGAAGTCGAGGCCGTCAAAGGCGCCGCTCGCGATAAGGCGGGTGTTTTCTTTCGCGGCGTACCATTCTTGCCAGGTGGCGGGGTCGTAGTGTTCGCCATCTTTGGCGACGACTTGTTTGATGGGCAGGCCGTATTTGTGGGCAAATGCGAAGTCGCGTTCGTCGTGCGCAGGCACGGCCATGACCGCACCGTCGCCGTAGCCCCAGAGGACGTAGTTGGCGACCCACACTTCCAGTGCTTCGCCACTGAGCGGGTTGATGACGTAGCGCCCGGTCGCCATCCCTTTTTTTTCCATGGTGGCGACATCCGCCTCGGCGACGGATCCGGCCTTGCATTCGTTAATGAAGGCGGCAAGCGCCGGGTTATCGATGGCGGCAGCGGTTGCCAGCGGGTGTTCGGCGGCAACGGCAAGGTAGGTGGCGCCGAGCAGGGTATCGGGGCGGGTGGTATAGACCTGCACGTTTTGGATGTCTTCCGGCAGGCCTTGGCGGCTGTCGTCGCGCAGGGCGAAGCGGATGGTCATGCCGCGCGATTTGCCAATCCAGTTGCGCTGCATGGTTTTGACGCGCTCCGGCCAGCCGTCGAGCGTGTCGAGGTCGCGCAGGAGTTCTTCGGCGTAGTCGGTGATGCGGAAGTAGTACATCGGAATCTCGCGCTTTTCCACCAGCGCGCCGCTGCGCCAGCCGCGCCCGTCGATGACTTGTTCGTTGGCGAGCACGGTTTGGTCCACGGGGTCCCAGTTGACGGTGCCGTTTTTGCGGTAAATCAGCCCTTTCTCGAAGAGGCGGGTGAAGAGCCATTGTTCCCAGCGGTAGTAGTCGGGTTTGCAGGTCGCGATTTCGCGCGACCAGTCAATGGCAAAGCCCAGCGCTTTCAGCTGGGTTTTCATGTAGTCGATGTTGCTGTATGTCCAGGCGGCGGGGGCGACCTGGTGGTTCATCGCCGCGTTTTCAGCGGGCATTCCGAAGGCGTCCCAGCCCATCGGTTGCAGCACGTTTTTGCCGAGCATCCGCTGGTAGCGGGCGATCACGTCGCCGATGGTGTAGTTGCGTACGTGCCCCATGTGCAGCCGTCCGGACGGGTAGGGGAACATCGACAGGCAGTAGAATTTTTCGCGCGTCGGGTCGGTTTTCACTTCAAAGGTGCGGTTCTCCGCCCAGCTTTTCTGGATGGCGGCTTCGAGGGTCTGCGGTTGGTAATGCGGCTGCATGGGGTTTCCTGAATTCTGGTCAATGAAAAGGCGGCAATCATACACCAACCGCCCTGCGCGGGCGGCTGAGGCACGGGGTGGTTCTGCTTGGTTTATGCGGTCTCTGCCGCGTGCTGCGTTTCCGCAAAGGGCAAGACTTCTTCCGGACGGAAGCTTTGCATGGCGATTTTGATGTCGTAGGTGCTTTGCAGGTTCAGCCATAATTCCGGCGTGGTCCCGAAGTAACGCGCCAGGCGCAGGGCGGTATCAGGCGTGATGCTGCGCTCCTCTTTGACAATCGCGTGCATTCGCGTGGCGGGTACACGCAGCGCCAGAGCGAGTGCGTTCACGCTGAGGCCCAGCGGAGCCAGGTATTCCTCGCGCAGGATTTCGCCCGGATGGATGGGGCGCATACCGTTCTTGGTCATCATGAAATAACTCCTGTTTAGTGATAATCGACGATTTCCACATCATATGTGTCGCCGTCCTGCCAGCGGAAACACAGACGGTATTGTTGATTGATGCGGATGCTGTGCTGGCCGTTGCGATCCCCCCCTGAGCGCTTCCAGTTTGTTTCCCATCGGGATTTTCAGATCATCCAAGGCCTTGGTTTCATCCAGCAGTGTCAGTTTCCGCCCGGCAGTCGCCGCAAACGCTTGATAACGTTTAACCGTATCGCCTGCAAAAAAGGCTTTGGTCTCTTTGGATGCAAAGGATTTGATCATGTCAGCCAGCTTATTTTTTTCCGTGCATTGTGTTACGCACTACGGAATACGTCAATCGTGTTTGATGTCGCATACCCACAGGTTATAAGCCCCGAAAAAAACCGCTATTGGTCAGCGATAGCAGAAATTCCTACCATGCCCGCATCGCTAATTACCATGAAAAAAATCCTCCTCGCCGCCCTCTTTGCCGCTAGCGCCCTGCCGACCTTTGCCGCTGATAAAGAGCTGCTCAACGCCTCCTACGACATCGCGCGCGAACTCTTTGTCCAGTACAACGCGCTGTATCAAAAGGAACACCCGGACGTGAAAATCACCCAATCGCATGCCGGTTCCTCGAAGCAGGCGAATGCCATCCTGCAAGGGCTGAAAGCCGATGTCGTCACCTTCAACCAGGTGACCGATATTGATGTCCTCGCGCAGAAAGGCAAACTGCTGCCGGAAAACTGGCGTGAACGCCTGCCGCATCACAGCTTGCCTTACTACTCCACCACCGCCTTCCTCGTGTGCAAGGGTAACCCGAAACACATCGAAAACTGGGGTGACCTCGTCAAAGACGGCGTGGAAATCGTCCTCGCCAACCCGAAAACCAGTGGCAATGGTCACTATGCCTACCTTGGTGCGCTCGGCTACGCGCAAGACGCATTCAAAAGCGAGGTCGAACAGCACGATTTTCTGAAAAACGTCCTCTGTGTTTAGACGATGCCAGCGTCGCGCCAGGCGAGGAGTTCGTCGGCGCTGATGACACAGACGCCGGCACCGCCGCGTGTGAGTTCGGCCCAGTCGAAGGCCGCGTCGGGGTAGGCATCTTCGAGGTTTTGCCCGCTCATGCCGACTTCCAGTACGAGTAGGCCGCGCTCGCTCAGGTAGTCGCCCGCTGTGTGCAGCAGGCGACGGGTGAAGTCGAGGCCGTCGGCACCGGAGGTGAGGGCGTGGCGCGGTTCGTACCGGTATTCGACAGCAATGTCGTCCATTTCGCCCTCTTCGACGTAGGGCGGGTTGCAGAGGATCCAGTCGATGCCGCCGGTTACGTCGCGGTAGGTGGCGCCTTGTGCGCGCGCGGCAGCGGCTTCTGTGCCGTAGAGGTCGGCAATAGCGGCGTCCAGCGCGGCAAGGCCGTCGCCTTGCAGGAGCGGGATGCTGTCGCTGAGTTGGTAGC
>NZ_UFUW01000001.1:2492500-2652500 GCF_900460955.1 Cardiobacterium valvarum | reverse complement strand
AGAAGGACGTGGTAATCTGCGAAAAGCCCCGGGAAGCTGATAACAAGCTGTGATCCGGGGATCTCCGAATGGGGCAACCCGACCTTAGGGTCATTCATGACTGAATACATAGGTTATGAAAGCGAACCGGGAGAACTGAAACATCTAAGTACCCCGAGGAAAAGAAATCAACCGAGATTCCGCAAGTAGCGGCGAGCGAACGCGGATTAGCCCAATTAAGTTGCGCATGAGTTAGCAGAACACTCTGGAAAGGGTGGCCATAGAAGGTGATAGCCCGGTATGCGAAAGCCATGCGTAATGAATCGAGTAGGGCGGGACACGTGAAATCCTGTCTGAATATGGGGGGACCATCCTCCAAGGCTAAATACTCGTTGTCGACCGATAGTGAACCAGTACCGTGAGGGAAAGGCGAAAAGAACCCTGGTGAAGGGAGTGAAATAGAACCTGAAACCGTGTGCATACAAGCAGTCAGAGCCGGAGAAGACCGGTGATGGCGTACCTTTTGTATAATGGGTCAGCGAGTTACATTTAGTGGCGAGGTTAACCGGATAGGGGAGCCGTAGCGAAAGCGAGTCTTAATAGGGCGAATAGTCGCTGGATGTAGACCCGAAACCGGGCGATCTATCCATGGGCAGGTTGAAGGTTGAGTAACATCAACTGGAGGACCGAACCCACGCATGTTGAAAAATGCGGGGATGACCTGTGGATAGGAGTGAAAGGCTAAACAAGCTCGGAGATAGCTGGTTCTCCCCGAAAACTATTGAGGTAGTGCCTTGTAGATTGACTCACGGGGGTAGAGCACTGTTTCGGCTAGGGGGTCATACCGACTTACCAACCCGATGCAAACTCCGAATACCGTGAAGTATTACTACAGGAGACACACGGCGGGTGCTAACGTCCGTCGTGAAAAGGGAAACAACCCAGACCGCCAGCTAAGGTCCCTAAATGACAGTTAAGTGGGAAACGAAGTGGGAAGGCTTAGACAGCTAGGAGGTTGGCTTAGAAGCAGCCATCCTTTAAAGAAAGCGTAATAGCTCACTAGTCGAGTCGTCCTGCGCGGAAGATTTACCGGGGCTAAACTGTCTACCGAAGCTGCGGATTTGCATGCAAATGCAAGTGGTAGGGGAGCGTTGTGTAAGCTGATGAAGGTGTGTTGAGAAGCATGCTGGAGGTATCACAAGTGCGAATGCTGACATGAGTAACGATAATGCGGGTGAAAAACCCGCACACCGAAAACCCAAGGTTTCCTGCGCAACGCTAATCGGCGCAGGGTGAGTCGGCCCCTAAGGTGAGGCGGAAACGCGTAGCTGATGGGAAACAGGTTAATATTCCTGTACTGATCATAATTGCGATGGGGGGACGGAGAAAGCTAGGCCAGCACACTGTTGGATGTGTGTTTAAGCGCGTAGGTTGAAAACTTAGGCAAATCCGGGTTTTTAAGACTGAAACGTGATGACGAGTTTCTACGGAAACGAAGTGGTTGATGCTCTGCTTCCAGGAAAAGCCTCTAAGCTTCAGATTATGATTAACCGTACCCCAAACCGACACAGGTGGGTAGGAAGAGAATTCCAAGGTGCTTGAGAGAACTCGGGTAAAGGAACTCGGCAAAATGATACCGTAACTTCGGGAGAAGGTATGCCTCTGATGGTGAATAGCTGTTGGAGGCCGCAGAGAATAGGCCGCTGCGACTGTTTAACAAAAACACAGCACTCTGCAAACACGCAAGTGGACGTATAGGGTGTGACGCCTGCCCGGTGCCGGAAGGTTAATTGATGGGGTGCAAGCTCTTGATCGAAGCCCCGGTAAACGGCGGCCGTAACTATAACGGTCCTAAGGTAGCGAAATTCCTTGTCGGGTAAGTTCCGACCTGCACGAATGGCGTAACGATGGCGGCGCTGTCTCTACCCGAGACTCAGTGAAGTTGAAATCGCTGTGAAGATGCAGTGTACCCGCGGCAAGACGGAAAGACCCCGTGAACCTTCACTATAGCTTGACACTGAACATTGAAACAAGTTGCATAGGATAGGTGGGAGGCTAAGAAGCAGAGACTCTGGTTTCTGTGGAGCCATCCTTGAAATACCACCCTGCTTGTTTTGATGTTCTAACGCTAACCCGTGATCCGGGTTGCAGACAGTGTCTGGTGGATAGTTTGACTGGGGCGGTCTCCTCCCAAAGAGTAACGGAGGAGTGCGAAGGTGGGCTCGGTGCGGTCGGAAATCGCACCAAGAGTGCAAAGGCAGAAGCCCGCTTAACTGCGAGACATACAAGTCGAGCAGATACGAAAGTAGGTCTTAGTGATCCGGTGGTTCTGAATGGAAGGGCCATCGCTCAACGGATAAAAGGTACTCCGGGGATAACAGGCTGATTCCTCCCAAGAGTCCATATCGACGGAGGAGTTTGGCACCTCGATGTCGGCTCATCACATCCTGGGGCTGTAGCAGGTCCCAAGGGTATGGCTGTTCGCCATTTAAAGTGGTACGCGAGCTGGGTTCAGAACGTCGTGAGACAGTTCGGTCCCTATCTGCCGTGGGCGTTGGAGATTTGAGGGAAGCTGTTCTTAGTACGAGAGGACCGGAATGGACGAACCTCTGGTGTACCGGTTGTCACGCCAGTGGCACAGCCGGGTAGCTATGTTCGGAAGGGATAACCGCTGAAAGCATCTAAGCGGGAAGCCCCTCCCAAGATAAGATCTCCCTGAGACTGTAAGTCTCCTAAAGATCCGTTGTAGACTACGACGTTGATAGGCTCCATGTGGAAGTGTAGTAATATATGCAGCTAAGGAGTACTAATTGATCGTGAGACTTGATCATACAACGCTCAAGTTATTTTTAGTGCTCAATAAGTTTTAGATGATGGCTCTCTTAATTTAGATAAGAGAGAACGGTTTAATAATTGAATGTAACCGGTTTTCCTGACGGTCATAGAGCTGTGGTACCACCTGAACCCATGCCGAACTCAGAAGTGAAACGCAGTATCGCCGATGGTAGTGTGGGGTTTCCCCATGTTAGAGTAGGACACTGTCAGGGTCTTATCAAGCCTCCGTATCTAATGCGGAGGCTTTCTTTATTTAGTGATGTCTCTAAATATTGGGTAAAGGAAGTGTTATAATCGAATCGCTAATAAAGAGTAACGAGAGTAAAGAACCAAAACAGCAGGGCATTTTTGTCATAACTGCTCAGGCTGTCTGTATAAACAATACTGTCAGGCATGATTTTCTTCTTGATAACAGGTAGTAAGCTTTCAGATTTGGCATTATCTACCACAACTGTATAGACCCGTCCGTTGCGTTTCAGAATGCCGAAGACAACAACTTTTCCTGCCGCACCGCGACCACGTCTGCCCTTGCGACGTCCGCCGAAATAGCTTTCGTCCAATTCGACAGAACCATCAAAAACTTCATCGGCAGCCAAGGTCAAACGATGGCTGATAACCATACGAATTTTGCGGTAGAACAGGACTGCTGAATTGGGATGGATACCCAAAATATCGGCGGCGAAACGTGCAGTAACTTCTAGCACAAAAAAACGGAGTAGTTCTTTCTGTACTTTTTTCTTTAATTTGCAGTGTGTTATCTTCATTTTCGGAGGGTAACATATCTGCTAATCAAGTACAGCCCCCTTCCTGGGCATTCCGGCGCAAATGTGCCAGTTTCACCAGATCAAAATCATCATGTACCACCTGAGCAGAAAGCCCAGTGGCGCAGGCGCTGCGGGTCCTATCGCTGACCCTGACGGATACCACTCAGGCGGCGTTCGAGGAGGCCCTCAAGGGCTGGTAGGAGCAGTACGTAGCTTTCCTGAACGAACGCAGTGTGAACGGGAAAACAGGCCACTCACACTACACGCATAAGCGCCTGCGCGCTGCGTACAACAGCCTGAAACGGCATCTGCCATGGTTGTTTCCTGCGAGCGTTTTCCCAACCTGGGTATCCCAAATACGACCAATTTGCTGGAAGGGAAATTCAACAAAATGAAGCAGCTTTTGCGGTGTCATCGGGGCTTGAAAAAGGAGAGTAAATTTCGGTTTATAAAAGATTATTTCGCAAAGGATCCGTCCTGAAAACACCTATTTTATCCATTAGAACGTGTTCATAGTCTCCGTCTCTGCTGTAAACTATCGGTATGAACAGAAAAACCTACCCAAGCGATATAAGTCGCACGCAATTTGCCCCCCCTTCTCCCTCTTTTGGAAAGTGCCCGTAAACGCACAGCACCGTGCAAAGTGGATCTGTACGATGTCTTTTGTGCCATTCTCTACCTCCTACGCAGCGGTTGTGCCTGGCGTGCCTTACCGGGCGATTTTCCCAAATGGCGCACCGTTCATTCCTACTTCCAGAGATGGAGCGAGCCCCGCGAAAACGGTATCAGCCTCCTTGAGGAAGCGTTAAAAAAATCAGGTGGTTGCGGAGTGCCGCAAGCAGGGACGTAATGAAGCAACCACTTTCCTGATTATTGATGCGCAGAGTGTGAAGAACACGGATACCGCCATGGAAAAAGGCTACGATGCCGGCAAGAAAGTGAGCGGTATCAAGCGGCATATAGCGGTTGACATGCAGGGTTTGCCGCATGCCCTTGCGGTGACGACGGCGGATGTTACGGATAGAAAAGGCTGCCTGCTGGCATTGGAACGTGACAGGGATAATCTTGGTGCGATACAAAAAGTCCTTGCTGACGGTGGTTACATACACGGGTAAGGCATTTGCTTCGTCGGTACAGGAGTTGATGGGTGCGGAGGTAGAGATTGCCAAACGAAACGAATTGCACCGTTTTGCGGTATTGCCGAAGCGATGGGTAGTAGGGCGCAGTTTTTCCTGGTTGGAAAAGAACAGGCGGCTTTGGAAAAACTGCGAGCGTACGTTGAGTACCAGTTTGCAAATGGTCGTTTTGGCTTTCTTGGGAGTCCTGCTACGAAGATTATGAACACGTTTTGAGTGGCATCCGGGATAAGTCAAATTGTGGTCGCCAACAAATTAGCGATTGCAGTTTCTGCAAAGATAATTTTGTTTACCGTCGTGCTTAGTACCATTTTTCTTTATATTCTGCCCGTGGCAACGGGGGCAACAGAGTGTTGATTGTATTTTCACAGAGACAAAATAACGCATCTGCCCGTTGCCTTTTTAGTTCCTGTTTACCGACATTCCTGTCAGCATACTTTTCAGGACACCACCTGAAATCCTAACCGCCGCCGGCAGCTGGTAGGCGAGCGAGAAGCCGCTAAAACCCTCTCGCTTTTGGCGAGGGTTTCCTGTCTGGCCGGGTGCATCGATACCGCCGGATTGTCCTCCGGATGGGGAGGGGCCCCGCTGCTTGACAGTCCCCAACCCTTCGCCAACAATCCCTTGCCTCACCCGCCAATAAGGAAACCCCATGAACAAAACCCTCGGTACCACCCTGCTCGTCTCCGGTACCATGATCGGGGCAGGAATGCTGGCCATGCCGCTTACCTCAGCCGGCATCGGCTTTACTTTCACCGCCGTTCTGCTGCTGATTCTGTGGGCACTACTCACGTACAGCGCATTGCTGTTCGTCGAGGTGTATCAGACCGCCGACAGCGACGCCGGCATCGGCACCCTCGCCGCGCTGTATTACGGTAATGCCGGGCGGGTTATCGCCACTACGGTGATGTTTGTCTTCCTCTATGCGCTGCTTTCCGCCTACATCAGCGGCGGCGGTGAAATCCTGATGAAAGCCGCTGAGCGGACGGGGCTTGCACCTGATACCGGTCTGAACGGGCAAACGACCCTGAAGCTTTACATCGGCCTCTTTACCCTCGTCTTCGGCGCCTTCATCGTCATTAGCGCCAAAGCGGTGGATGGTGGCAACCGCTTTTTCTTTTTTATTATGCTCGCCGCGCTGTTGCTTGTTATCACCGTCATGCTGCCGCAGGCCTCGCTGCACAATCTCACCGCCATGCCGCTTAACAATGCGTTGCTGCTCTCTGCCGCGCCGATTTTTTTCACGTCTTTCGGCTTCCACGGTTCTATTCCTTCGCTGAATAAATACCTCGCCGGTAATGTACGTGCGCTGCGTTTTGCCATCATCTGCGGCTCGCTCCTCACCCTTGGCGTTTATGCGCTGTGGCAGCTTGCTACCCATGGTGTCCTCAGCCAAAGCCAGTTCACGCAAATTCTCAAGGAAAACCCGACGCTTTACGGCCTGATTGAAGCGACCCGCGTCATCACCGGCAGCAATATCATCGCCGGCACGGTCGAACTTTTTTCGGCACTGGCGCTGATTACCTCTTTCCTTGGCGTGGCGCTGGGGCTGTATGACTGTATTGACGACATGCTGCGCAAGGGCATGAAGCTCAATCCCGGCCGCGCTATCCTCGGCACCGCCACGTTCCTGCCGCCGATTCTCTTCGCCTGGTTCTACCCCAATTTCATCGCTGCCCTCAGTTACGCCGGGCAGATGTTCGCCTTCTATGCAGTCGTGCTGCCAGTGGGTCTCGTCTGGAAGGCGCGCCGCCGCTATCCGCATCTGCCCTACCGCGTGCCGGGTGGCGATGTTGCCCTTATCCTGGCACTTGTCCTCGGCATCGCCGCCGCCGTTATTCCCTTTTATGTCAAGGCCGGTTACCTGCCGCCGGTAGTCGGTTGATCCTGCGTCGTCATGGCATAAAAAACCCCGCCTGAGCGGGGTTTTTTATGGGTGCGGAAATCATCCCCGCAGGCGCGCAATATAGCCTTCACGCAGGGCGCGGGTGAATTTGCCCGGTTTGCCGTCGCCGATTTTCACGCCGTCAATCTCCACCACTGGCAGCACAAAGGAACCGGCAGCGCTCATCAGCGCTTCATCCGCTACTTTGGCCTCTTCAATCGTAAACGGGCGTTCGTCCAGTACCAAGCCGCAGTCCTGCAACAGGGTAAAGAGCGCCTGACGGGTGATGCCGTTCAAGATGTCATGCGTTGCCGGGCGCGTCGTCAGCGTGTTGCCCTTGATAATCCACACATTATTTGAGCTGCCTTCGGTGACGAAACCGTCCGGCGCGACCATCCACGCATCATCAAAACCTGCCGCCTTCGCCGCCATCTTCGCCAGCGATTGCGCCAGCAGTTGCGTCGTCTTGATGTCGCGCCGTCCCCAGCGGATATCTGGGTGCGCTATGACCCGCAGCCCTTTCTGCGCAGCGGGTACGTCAATAATCGCTTTTTCCTGGGTGAAAAGCACCAGGGTTGGCCGCATGGCCGGGTCGTAAACAAAATCACGGTCGGCGCTACCGCGCGTCACCTGCATATAGACGACCCCTTCACGCAGATGATTTTCGGCAATCAGCCGCTCTTCCACCGCGACCAGCTCGGCCAGCGGCAGCGGCAGTGGCATCGCCAACTCGCCGAGGCTGCGTTCCAGGCGGCGCAAATGGCCGTCGTTATCGACCAGCTTACTGTCCACCACAGCGCTTACCTCATAGACCGCGTCCGCCATCAAGAAGCCGCGATCAAAAATCGAGACCGTCGCAGCCTCTTCCGGCAGGAATTGTCCGTTTACATACACCACTCTACTCATAACTTGTTTACCTCACGTTGCTTGGAAGAACCGCCAAAGCGGCGCAGCATAATACCGGCCACGAACGCAATCGCAGCGGGCACCACCCAGCCGAGCTGAATCTCAAAAAGCGGCAGCCAGCGGCTAATAGTCCCGACTGTCTCCGGCGAAAAACCCACCGCCTGCCGCGCGGCATCGAGCAGCCCTGCAGCGGTGGTCGCGGCGATCGTCAGCACATAAACACGACGGCTGCCGCCGAAAAGCGGATGCAGGAAAGTGAGCAGCACCAGCACGATGGTCAGCGGATAAAGCAGCATCAAGACCGGCAGCGACAGCTTGATGATGCCGTTTAAACCATAATTGGCGAAAACGCAGGCAATCACTGCAAACAGCACCGCAAGGCCGCGATAAGGCAACTGCGGCATTAGACGGTTGAAATACTCAGCGCAGGCGCAAATCAGGCCGACCGATGTGGTGAGACAGGCGAGGAAAACAATCACCGCCAAGAGCCCCTTGCCGGCACCGCCGAAATAAAAATGCGCCGTCTGCGCCAGCACCGCTGCGCCGTTTTTCTGCAAACCGATGCCGGCGACGCTGCTCGCACCAAGATAAGCGATGAAGATATACACCAGCGCGAGGCAACACACCGCCAGCAGCCCGGAAAACGCCACCATGCGTAGCACCTGCCGCCGCCCGTGCACACCAAAGCCTTGCACCGCTTCCAGCACAATCACGGCAAAAATCGGCGAGACGATACCGTCCATTGTGTTATAGCCGTCAATCATGCCCGTCGTTGCCGGATGCAGCACATACGCATCATGTGCCGCCTGCAACGCGCCACTGGGAAACAGTGCCGCTGCGCCGACCAGAATCGCGATACAAAACAGCAGTAAAGGCGTCAGTACCTTACCAATGCGGCTGACCAGTTTCCCCGGCGACAGCGCCAGCCAGCAACTGAGCGCAAAGAAAAACAGCGAAAAGAGCGCGAGCGGCCTTGCCTGTGGCGTCCCGGGCGGCATGAATGGCACCACGCCGATTTCAAACGACACCGTGGCCGTGCGCGGCATGGCGAAAAGCGGGCCGATGGTCAAATAGAGCAGTAGCGTGAACAGCAGCCCGTAAGCGGGCGAAACACGCGCGGCCAGCGACTGCGCATCACGCACCCCGGCATAGCCGACAGAAATAATGCCGAGCAGCGGCAGGCCAACCCCGGTCAGGAGAAAGCCGAACATGGCGGCAAAGACGTGTTCCCCCGCCTGCTGCCCCAACATCGCCGGAAAAATCAGATTTCCGGCGCCGAAAAACAGCGCGAACAACATCAACCCTGTCGCCCAAAACGCCGATTTATCAAAAGAACGCATAAAAACCTCGAAACAAGCGCTATCGCGCGATGAAGCGGGATATTAACAAAAAAAAATCCCGACCAGTCCCACCAATTCCCAATACACCACGCAAACACTATACTTCGCGCCAACGCAATACCGGGAGATTCCCATGTACCGACTGGAAAACGAACACCTCGCCATTACCGTCTCAAACCACGGCGCCGAGCTGCAATCCCTCGTCAGCGGCGGGCGCGAATACCTCTGGCAGGGCGATGCGCGCTACTGGAAACGCCGCGCGCCCATCCTCTTTCCCATCGTCGGCAAACTGAAAAACGGCGAATACCGCTATCGCGGCCACAGCTACACCCTGCCGCAGCACGGCTTCGCACGCGACCGTGACTTCAGCCTGCTTGACCACGACGAACACCGCATCAGCTTCCGCCTCGAAGACGACGGCGAAAGCGCCGAACACTACCCCTTCGCCTTCACCCTCGACCTCAGCTATACCCTGCGGGGCGACGCCCTGCGCGTCGGCTGGCAGGTGCACAACCCGGCTGAACAAGAAGACCTGCTCTTCTCCATCGGCGGCCACCCCGCCTTTGCCCTGCCGCTGACCGACGGCGAAACCTTTGCCGACCACCACATCCAGATAGAAAGCGCCAATTTCTCCCGCCTCGGCTGGCGCGACGGCCTGCTTGACCTCACCCCGCATCCCGGCGAACGCCACCTCGCGCTTGACTACGCCGCTTTTGCCAATGACGCCCTTATCTACCATACCCCGGCAGCGACCACCATCCGCCTGCACGGCACGCGTCCCACCCCCGCTCTCAACATCAGCTATCCCGACCTGCCCTACCTCGGTATCTGGACCCCGGCGGACAAAGAAGCCCCCTTTATCTGCATCGAACCCTGGGCGGGGGTGATGGACTGCGCCGACTACGATGGCGAACTCGAACACAAACTGGGCATCATCCGCCTCGCCCCGCAAAGCAACTGGCAGCGCCATTACGACATCCAGATACAGCACGCGGATACGCCGTAACCACCGGCTCCTGCATTTACAAAAAATCTTCCCCCGCTTGCGGGCGGCTAAGCCCCTCTAACCACCACTGTCTGTCGAATGAAAACCCTGACGTAGCACGCGCCGTCCCCTGCCGCCTGCGCAGCAAGATAAAGGCAGGGGTGAGGGCAAACAGCGGGACCGCAGATAATTATGATGACAGAGGGTTAGCCAAGCATGACAGCACCGCCGCTTGCGGGGGAGAAGCGCCAGTAACACCATAAACCCAGCGGAGAACACCATGACCATCCACGCCCTTGCCTTTGATCTTGACGGCACCCTCTGCGACACCCTACCCGACCTTGCCGCCGCTGCCAATGCCACCCGCGTTGCCAGTGGGCTTGCCCCGCTACCCACCTCCCGCATTGAAAGCTACGTCGGCGACGGTATCCCGCGCCTCGTGCACCGCCTCCTGCTTGAGGCGCGCGAGGGCGACGCCCCTGCTGCGCAGCACGCCGCCGCCTACCAATACTTCACCGACTACTACCGCGATCACCTCTGCGTGGCAAGCCGCCTCTACGATGGCGTCGCCACGACCCTTGCCGCCCTGCGCGCACGCAAGCTGCCGCTCGCCGTCATCACCAACAAAAACGAAGCCCTCGCCCGCCGCCTCCTCGCCGACCTCCATGTCGCCGAACACTTCACCCTCATCTACGGCGGCGACACCCTGCCCGAAAAAAAACCCGCACCGCTGCCGCTTATCACCGCTGCCGAAGCACTCGGTGTCGCCCCGGCGCAGATGCTCATGGTCGGTGATTCCGCTAACGACATCCTTGCCGGTAAAGCGGCAGGCTGCCCCGTTGCTGCCGTTACCTATGGCTACGCCGACATCCGCCGCTTGCACGACAATCCAGCGACCCGCGCCGATTACCTCATCGACCAGTTCGCGCAACTGCTTGAATGCATCTGAAACAGCAAAACCGCGTAACTATCCCGCTTGGCGGCATCTCCCAGCAAACCGGCAATACCCGGACAGAGGGTCTCGCTTGCTTCAATGACAACGGCGGCCTCGTCCGGCGGACATGACGCTTAACACGGATGTCCCCATCCATCCTTCTGATTCCTCCCGCATGGGGAGGAACTCTTTTGTCGCGTACGAAGGATACATCTCCACCCTAACGTTCTCGCGCTGAAACGCGGGTTTAGCGAGCCCCGTAAGCGGGGGAGATGATTTTGAGGGTGATGAAAGGCTTCCGCTCATCAGGCTGTAGAGAACCGTGGCAAAACGGCAGCGAGTGGGCACAAAAAAGCCCACAGCAGCAGCGGGCTTTGGCGATAAGCGGTGATTAACGCGCTTCGTGGAAGTTGCGTTCCTGCCGCTCGGCGATTTCTTTGCAGTCAATGCACAGTTCGGCGGTGGGGCGGGCTTCCAGGCGGCGCAGGCCGATTTCTTCGCCGCAGCGTTCGCACCAGCCGAATTCTTTGCGGGCGATGCGTTCCAGGGCGTTGTCGATTTTGCGCAGCAGTTTGCGTTCGCGGTCGCGGGTACGCAGTTCCAAGGAAAATTCTTCTTCCTGTGTGGCGCGGTCGTTGAGGTCAGCGGTGGGGGAGCGGTCGTCACGCAGGTGTTCTTTGGTGCGGTCGCTGTCGGAAAGAATATCTGCCTTCCAGTCTTCAAGTATCTGGGTGAAATAAGCCAACTGGGCATCGCTCATGTATTCTTCGTTCTTGGCGGGGGTATAGTGGGTTTTAGCCTTGTATTCTTTCATGTTTTTTACCATCCGTTGTGGGCCAGGGAAATTGGCGGCGCATGGTAGCGAAGCGGTCTGGTGTTGTAAATGTTTTTCTCCCGGCCTGCCGGGCGGCCTTTATCCTGTCATCGCGGTACTCATCCGCCGCTGTGATGCTGGGGACGAGCGAGGCGGGCATTGTCCGCATCGGCCAGCATTCGCTCCCGCCAGCGGGCGGCGGAATAGTGGTAGAACGGCTTGGGCTGGATTTGTTGTGACAGCCATGAGGCAATGAGGCTCGCCATCAGCAGCCAGATTAACAGCGGCTGGCTGCCGGTCATTTCCATGACCACCACGCTGGCGGTCACGGGTGATTGTGTCGCGGCGGCGAGAAAAGCGGCGGTGCAGAGCAGGGCGATAAGACCCTGTTCGACGGTGCCGTCGGAAAGTGCCCACAGGCCGCTGCCGATCCCCGCGCCGGTACTGAGTGCGGGGGTGAAGATGCCGCCCGGGATACCGGTCCAATAGGTGATGACGGTCGCCCCCAGTTTGGCCGGCCCCGTGCCGACGGGTTCGAGGGCGATACCGTTCAGGGCATTGGCGACGGTGTGGTAGCCGGTACCATAGGTCTGGCCGTGGCTGTATGTGCCGAGGGCTGCGAGCAGCAGGCCGAGGGCGAAGGCGACCGTGAGCGGGTGGCGGCGTAGCGGTGCACGCAGCAGGGCGGGGACGTAACCCGTCAGTCCTTTGGCGAGCAGGCGGGCGAAGATACCGCCTGCGACGCCGCAGGCCAGGCCGCAGATGATGATCCAGGTCAGGGGCGCGCTGCCCGTGCCGTTGTAACGCGGGAAGTAGGGGTTGTTGCCCTTGATGGCAACGAGGATGAAGCCGGCGGCAAGCACGCCGAGGAGCACGCGCCGCTGCCATTGCAGGTGCAGGCCGCGTCCCAGTTCTTCGATGGCGAAGATGATGCCGGCAAGCGGTGCGTTGAAGGCGGCAGCGAGACCACCTGCCGCGCCGGTCGCCATCAGTTCGTTAGCGCTGAAACCGCCGAAGGCGAGGCGGTGGCGGCGGCAGTAGGCGCCCCAGGCGAGCATCACCGCCGCGCCAACCTGCACCGATGGCCCTTCGCGGCCGACGGAGGCGCCGATGAACATGGCGAGGAAGGTGAGCGGGATTTTCCACAGCGTCTGCCGCAACGCTACCAGCCGTCCTTTATCCATGCTGTACGGCAGGCTGATGGCGGCGATGACTTGCGGGATGCCGCTACCGGCGACGTAGGGCGCGTGTTTGCGGGTGAGATGCACCAGGGCGACGAGGCCGAGCGGCAGCACGAGCCACGGCAGGAGCGGCCAGTGGCCTGCCCACCAGGCATTAGCTTCCAGTGCCCAGTCGGCGAGGGTGGCGAAGGTAAGCGAGGCCAGCGCAACCAGCACTGCCCCGATGAGCAGGCAGGTAAATTCCAGGCTTTTGCGCGAGATGCGCGAGGATTGGCGCAGTTTGCGGTGCAGGTAATAGCGCAGGCGGGTGCGGCGGTTGGCGGGAACGGGCATGGGGTTGGTGGGATGGTGGTGACGGGGCGCATTATAGGCGGACGGGGAGCGGCATTCGGTATCCTGCCGCCAGGCGGGTAACTTGGCGCGGTATGACTGCGGCTTGGCAAAGGCAGGCATAAAAAACCGCCGTTGGTCAGACGGCGGTTTGGGGTGCCGGATTAGCGGCGGCAGCGGGTGAGGTCGTGGCTTTCGCGGTCCTCGAGAATGAGCTGTTGCGCGTTCAGGAAGATGATGTTGGAGGCTACGGTTTGCTGCGGTTTGCTGTTGACGTCGCGGGCGATGCTTTCTGCCGCCGGGCGCAGCACCGCTTCGGTTTTGGCCGCAGTAGTCAGGCGTGGCTTGATGCTTTCAATCAGGATGGTGTCGTCGCGGCGCTGCCAGTTGCCGTCTGAGGCGTAGATGAAGTGCAGGCGGGCAGGCGGTGCGTCTTTGCTGTGGATGCGCACTTCGAGGGTGCCTTCGCCATGCAGGGTGCCGTCTTCTTTGTGCTGCCAGCGGGTGTTGTCGATAAACACCAGGTAGTTGTTACCGTATTGCTGGTAGCTGATGGTCTGGCACTGCCAGTCACCGCTGATCGGGACGAGGGCGGCGGCAAAGGGGGCGTGAGCGAGGAGGAATGCGGCGAGGAGTCGCTTCATGAAGGGGCCTTTGTTATTTTTAACGGATGGTAATTATACCCGCTTCCCTGGTTCTTTGCGGTGGTTTTGCCACCCCATTCCGCCACAGTGCTACACATTGTTCACAGTGAGCGAGGCAATGTCTGTGGAAAGGGGCGGCGGTGCAGGGAAGCGGCTACCAGTTTCAGCTCAGGGCTTGCAGTGCCTCCTGCGCAGCGGCAAAGCCTTGCGCCGCTGCTTTTTCGAACCAGCTTTTCGCAATGTCAGGGTCTAGCGTCACACCGAGGCCTTCGCGGTAGAGGATGCCGAGGTTGGTCTGCGCTTCGGGGTCGCCGCCGGCGGCGGATTGTTCCCAGTAGGTCCGGGCTTTGCCGTAGTCCTGGTTGACATCGATGCCGCGCGCGTAGCGGATGCCGAGGGCATTTTGCGCACCGCTGTGGCCTGCGCCGGCGGCTTTCTCCAGCCAGAGCAGGGCGGTGGCGGGTTGCGGCGGCAGGTCGAGTTCTTCGCTGTGGCCGTAGAGGATGCCGAGGCCGTATTGGGCGACGACGTGTCCGCGCAGAGCGGCTTTTTCAAACCATTCGCAGGCTTTTTTGCTGTCTTTGTTCACGCCTTCGCCTTGCAGGTAGCAGATGGCGAGGTGGTTTTGCGCGTTGGCATTGTCTTGTTCGGCGGCGGTTTTCCACCATTGGTAGGCCTGGGCAAAATCCTGGGTGACGCCGAGACCGTCGTGGTAGAGCTGGGCGAGGCCGTTTTGGGCGGCGGTATCGCCCTGGGCGGCAGCCTGTTTCCAGTAGTCGTAGGCTTTTTTGTAGTCCTGCGCGACGCCTTCGCCTTCGGCGTAGATGATGCCAAGATTGCGCAGGGCGTCGCTGTCGCCCTGGGCGGCTGCTTTTTCAAACCAGGTGCGCGCTTTATCGAGGTTTTGTTCGCCACCTTCGCCGTTGTAGTAGTAGAGGGCGAGGATGCTTTGTGCTTCGGCATTGCCGCGTTCAGCCGCCTGGGTGTACCAGTCGCGTGCTTTGGCGTGGTCTTGCGCGACGCCGAGGCCGCCGCTATAGAGCCGGCCTAGCAGGTTTTGCGCGGCGGCGTTGCCTTGCGCGGCGGCTTGTTCGCACCATTCGCGTGTGGCGGTGTAGTCCTGCGCGATGCCGAGGCCGCCGAAGTAGAGGAGGCCGAGCTGATATTGTGCTTCCGCATCGTGTTGGGCGGCGGCTTTTTCCCACCACTGCCGCGCTTTCTCGTAGTCCTGCGCGACGCCGTCGCCGATGGCGTAGTGGCTGCCGAGCAAGGTTTGTGCGGCGGCATAGCCCTGGGCGGCGGCTTTTTCTTGCCATTCACAGGCAGTTGCGCTGTTTTTTGCTACGCCCTGTCCGCGCAGGTAGAGGTTGCCGAGTTGGTGCTGTGCTTCGGCATCTCCCTGGGCGGCGGCTTTTTCCAGCCAGACGCGGGCGTTATCGTAGGCGGTAGCGACAAGGTAGGCATCGCCCAATTCGCGTTGGGCGCTCGCGTCGCCGGTTTTGGCTAGGCCTTCCAGCAGGCGGCGCACGGTGACATCGTCGTTTTGTGTGCGGGCCTGTTCAATCTGGCGGCGGATGGCGCCCGGTTCGTCGCTGCGGCCAAAGAGTTTGCTGAAGATGCTCATGGTTTTTTCCTTATGTTGCGGTTACTTGGGGAGGGTTTCGCTGTCGCACCAGGTGGCGAGGGCAGCAATATGTTCGGGGCCGATGCTGCAACAACCACCGATGATATCGGCTCCGGCGGCACGCCAGGTTTGGGCAAGGGTGAGGTAGGCGGCGGGGCTGAGGTCAATGACGGTGGCAACAGCGTCGGCGATGCTTTCACCACTGTGCAGGCGTGGCGGTTTGGCAGGGTGCTCGTCGTCGAGGGTGAAGGTGGCCTAGAAGGGGTGATCGCGTGGCGCCAACGCATGCAGGGTACGGACTTCGGCGGTGCTGCTTTGGGTTTCGGCCAGCCACAGGTCGGCATAGGGAGCCTGCCCGTCAACAAGCGGGCGGGCGATAGCCGGGGCCTGCGCGGCGTCAAACAGGTCGGGGCGGCAGGCGCCAAATGGTGGTGGCAGTGAGGCGGTGACACGCAGTTTTTTGCCGCTGTCCCTGACAGCCTGCTGCGCCAGTTCTCCGGCGAGGCGGCGAGTTTGTCGTCCTGGGTGCGGAAATCGTCTTCGCCGAGATGGAAGGGTACGAGGGCGTAGCTGTTGGTGGTGATGATGTCGGTGCCAGCCTCGATGTAGGCACGATGCATGTCGGCAACGGCAGACGGCCGCTGCATCAGCGCGAGCACTGACCATTGCGGCTGGACAAAGGGTGCGCCCCGGCGCAGCAGTTCGCGGCCCGTGCCGCCGTCGTGGATGAGAAGGGGGTGTGGCATCGGGATTCCTTTCGGTGGTGTTCGGTATCTTTATTATAAAGGCGGCAATAAAAAACGGCGGTTGCCCGCCGTTTTTTCAAGGAAAAACCGCTAGTCTGGCATGGCTTTATTCAAATCGTATTTCAGTAGGACAAATCCTGCGCCCAGTAAGACAGCATCCTTGACGAGGAAGCTTTTCAGGCCGTACTGCGGGATAAGGCTCAAGGTGGTCACGCCTATGGCAATGGTCACCAGATCACCAATGATGCCGGCTTTGGGTTTGAAAAATCCGGCGATTAGAGCGATATAGCCGATACTTTCCACAATACCCAACAAATAACTCGCGCCGTGAAAGCCAAAAATATCGTACAAAAAACTTAACCATGTACCGGAAATCAGCGGTTTTAACGCCTCTACTTCAAACTCGAACCATTTGTAGTTGCCGAACAGGGCAATGATGAAGATGACTGATATTCTCAGCAGCACCATATCAATATCGGAATAACGGAATTTATCAATCAGCGCTTTCATTGTTCACCTCATGTCTGGATGGTAAAAACATAATGTCATATAGCTGCCTGCTTTATGACGTTTTGCAGTATATGAAATGGTAGGCTGGTGAACCAGCAGGAACTGTCGCATTTCCCTGTGCCGTTGTCGCAGGCAGAAGAGCGGCGGGTTTTCCTGCCGCTCTTCTTGCCGTCAATCAGTCATTACTGCACCGCTTTGCTGTCCGCTTCGGCTTTGTCCGTCTGTGCTTTGGCAACATGGGCCTGCGCGTCGGCAAGGGTGCCGAGGTTGGTGACTTTTTTGTAGCCGAGGCTGGCAAGCGTTTCCCGGGCGGCTTCGGCGCGGCGGCCGCTGCGGCAATACACGTAAATGTCGGCATCTTTGTCAGCAGTCACTGCGCTGATTTTCGCCGCCACGTCTTCCATCGGGATGTTGATGGCACCGTCGGCATGGGCCTCGGTGTATTCCTCTGGACTGCGTACGTCAATCAGGTGGGTTTCCGCCCAGACGTTGAGGGCAGGCGCGGCAAAGAGGGCAGCGAGGAGGGCTTTTTTGAGCATGGTCGGGATCTCCGTTCTGGTTGGTAAGGACGGTGAGTGTAGGGGGAGGAAATGCCGCAAACAAGCGGGATTTGTCGCATTTTTCCGCGCCCGCGTCGCGTGTTGCCCTTGTTTCCTTGAGGCAGTACCATAGGCCGCCTTCCCTATTCGTAATATTTTTATCATGTTTAATAAAGAAATGACCATCACGGGCTTTGATGACGAGCTGGCAGCTGCGATTGCTGCCGAAGCCCTGCGGCAGGAAACGCATATCGAGCTGATTGCTTCGGAGAACTATGCCAGTCCGCGCGTGATGGAAGCCCAGGGCTCTTGCCTGACCAACAAGTATGCCGAGGGTTACCCGGGCAAACGTTATTATGGCGGTTGCGAGCATGTTGATGTCATTGAAACGCTTGCCATTGAGCGCGCCAAGACGCTCTTCGGCGCGGATTATGCCAATGTGCAGCCACATTCCGGCTCGCAGGCAAACGCCGCCGTTTTTCTCGCCCTGCTTAACGCGGGTGACACGGTACTCGGCATGGATCTCGGCCACGGCGGCCACCTGACACACGGTTCACCGGTCAGCTTTTCCGGCAGGCTGTACAACGCCATTCACTACGGGCTTGACCTGAAAACCGGCCTGATTGATTACGACGCGATGCAGCGTATGGCCACGGAACACAAGCCGAAGATGATCATTGCCGGTTTTTCTGCGTATTCGCAGATTCTTGATTTCCAACGTTTCCGCGAGATTGCCGACAGCGTCGGTGCCTACCTGCTGGTCGATATGGCGCATGTCGCCGGGCTGGTCGCAGCGGGGCTGTATCCCAATCCGGTACCGATTGCTGATGTTGTTACCTCCACCACGCACAAAACCTTGCGCGGCCCGCGTGGCGGCCTCATCCTCGCCCGCGCCAATGAAGAGCTGGAGAAGAAGCTCAATTCCGCCATATTCCCCGGCGTGCAGGGCGGCCCGCTGATGCAGAACATCGCCGCGAAAGCGGTCACCTTCCTCGAAGCGCTGGATCCGTCTTTCACCAAATATCAGGAACAGGTGCTGGATAACGCCAAGGCGATGGCCAAAGTCTTCCTTGCACGCGGCTACGACATCGTCTCGGGCGGCACCAAGAACCACCTGATGCTGCTCAACCTCGTCAGCAAAAACATCACAGGCCGCGCCGCCGACGCCGCCTTGTCGCGCGCGCATATCACTGTCAACAAAAACGCCGTGCCGGACGACCCGCAATCCCCCTTCGTCACCAGCGGCATCCGCATCGGTACGCCTGCCATCACCACGCGCGGCTTCAAGCAGGGCGAAGCGAAGCAGGTCGCTACCTGGATTTGCGACATCCTGGATGACATTGACAACGAAGAAACCATCCTCGCCGTGCGTGAAAAAGTTGGCCGCCTCTGTGCCGAATTTCCGGTGTACGCCTGACGGGGACACGCCTTGCACTGCCCTATCTGCCGCCAGCCCGACACCCGCGTCATTGATTCGCGCCTCATCGCCGACGGCAGCAAAATCCGCCGCCGGCGTGAATGCATCAACCCCGACTGCGCCACCCGCTTCACCACCTACGAAGCGGCAGAAATCTCGTTGCCGATGGTGATCAAGCAGAACGGCGAGCGGCAGGCCTTCTCGGCAGAAAAACTGCGTAACGGCCTCTTGCGCGCCATCGAAAAACGTCCGGTCAGCGTTGATAAAATCAACCGCCTTATTGACGACATCGAAAACCGCCTGCGCATTGACGGCGAGCGGGAAATCCCCTCGCGCCGCCTCGGCGACTGGGTCATGCAGGGGCTGAAAACCATTGACCACGTCGCTTACATCCGCTTCGCCTCGGTGTACCTCAGCTTTCAGGACGTCGAAGCCTTCATCAACACCATCGCCGAACTGCGGCAAGACTAGCCGTCATGCACGACGATACCTACTGGATGCGGCGCGCGCTTGACCTCGCGCGGCGCGGTCTCTACACCACCGCTCCCAACCCGCGCGTCGGCTGCGTCCTTGTCAAAGACGACGTTGCCGTCGGCGAAGGCTGGCACCAATACGCGGGCGAACCCCACGCCGAAGCACACGCCCTGCGCGCAGCGGGGGATGCCGCCGGTGGCGCCACCGCCTACATCACCCTCGAACCCTGCGCCCATCATGGCCGCACCCCGCCCTGCGCCGACGCGCTCATCGCCGCCGGTATCGCCCGCGCCGTCGTCGCCTGCCGCGACCCCAACCCGCTTGTTGCCGGACAAGGCATCGCCCGCCTGCGCGCCGCCGGTATCGCCGTCAGCGAAAACGTGTGCCAGGCCGAAGCCACCGCCCTCAATCGCGGCTTCTTCCGCCGCATCAGCACAGGCCGCCCCTTCGTCACCCTGAAACTCGCCGCCTCGCTTGATGGCCGCACCGCGCTGGCAAACGGCGACAGCCAATGGATTACCGGCGCAGCAGCGCGGCTTGACGCCCACCAGCACCGCCTCGCTGCCGACGCCATCATCGCTGGCACCGGCAGCATCATCGCCGACAATGCCCGCCTTAGCGCACGCTACCCTACCGACCTGCCCAGCCGCCAGCCGCTGCGCGTCATCATCGACAGCCGCCTGCAAACCCTGCCTGATGCCGCCGTCTTCAACGAACCCACGCCCATCCTCATCGCCTGCGGGGAAACCGCGCCAGCCCCCGCCTACCCCGCTCATGCCGAACTGCTGCGCCTGCCGCTTGCTGACGGCCACATCCCGCTTGCCGCCCTGCTCGACGAACTGGGGCGACGCGGCATCAACAACGCCCTCGTCGAAGCCGGAGCAGGGCTGGCGGGCGCCTTCCTGCGCGCGCAACTGGCCGATGAAATCCTCTACTACCTCGCGCCCTGCCTGCTCGGGCCGGACGCCCGCCCGCTGGCCGCGCTGCCGCCGCTTACAAACCTGTCTGCTAAAATGCAGTACACCATCACCGATACCACCCCGCTAGGCCCTGACCTGCGCCTCACCCTCACCCCGGAAAACCCATGTTCACAGGCATCATAGAAACCACTGGCACCCTGCGCGCCTGCGACACCCACGGCGACGACAGCACCCTCACCATTGCCTCCCAGGCATTCGATTTCGCCCGCTGCGCCCTGGGCGACAGCATCGCCGTGAACGGCGTCTGCCTCACCGCTACCGCCCTCGGCGCGGACTGGTTCAGCGCCGACGTCTCCGCCGAAACCCTGCGCCTCACCACCCTCGGCGACCTCAACCCTGGTGCAGCCGTCAACCTCGAACGCGCCCTGACACTCGCCACCCCGCTTGGTGGCCACCTCGTCAGCGGCCACGTGGACGGTGTCGGCGAACTCATTGACCGCGTCCCCGAAGCGCGCAGCGAGCGCCTCACCATCGCAGCACCCCGCGCGCTGATGCGCTACATCGCGGCAAAAGGCTCCATCACCGTTGACGGTATCAGCCTCACCGTCAACGGTGTGGACGGCGACACCTTCCACGTCAACATCGTGCCGCATACCCAGGCGCGCACCACCCTCGCCGGCTTGCGCTCCGGCGCGCGCGTCAACCTCGAAGCCGACCTCATCGCCCGCTACCTCGAACGCCTGCTGCAGGCTCCGCAAGAAAGCGGCCTCACCCTCGACACCCTACGCCAACACGGATACTGAAATGCCCCTGAACAGCACCCAAGAAATCATCGATGACCTGCGCGCCGGCAAAATGGTCATCCTCATGGACGACGAAGACCGCGAAAACGAAGGCGACCTCATCATGGCCGCCGAACACATCACCCCCGAAGCCATCAACTTCATGACCAAATACGGGCGCGGCCTCGTCTGCCTCACCATCACCCAGGCGCGCAACGACCAGCTCAACCTCTGGCCGCAATCGCGGCACAACACCTCGCCGTACCACACCGCCTTCACCGTCTCGATCGAAGCCGCCGAAGGCGTGACCACCGGTATCAGCGCTGCCGACCGCGCCCGCACCATCCGTGCCGCGACCGCCAAAAACGCCCGCCCCGAAGACCTCGTCCAGCCCGGGCACATCTTCCCCATCGTCGCGCGCGAAGGCGGCGTCCTCGTCCGCGCCGGCCACACCGAAGCCAGCACCGACCTCGCCCGCCTCGCCGGCCTCGAACCCGCCGCCGTCATCGTCGAAATCCTCAAAGAAGATGGCTCGATGGCGCGCCGCCCCGAACTCGAAACCTTCGCTGCCGAGCACGGCCTCAAAATCGGCACCATCGCCGACCTCATTGCCTACCGCCTGGAACGCGAACAAACCATCGCCCGCATCGCCCAATGCGAACTGCCGACCGAATACGGCACCTTCACCCTGACCGCCTACCAGAACATCTACGACAATGACCGCCTGCACTACGCCCTGAGCAAAGGCAAAATCCAGGCGGCGCGCCCGACCTTCGTCCGCGTCCACGTGCAGAACACCCTCGGCGACCTCTTCCACGCCCGCCTCAGCGAACGCACCCACAGCCTGCAAAGCGCGCTGCAACGCCTCGCACAAGAACCGGACGGCATCATCATCGTCCTTGACGAAGCGCAGAATAACAACGACATATTGAGCCGCATGGTCGCCTTCACCCACAACAACCCGCCGCCGAAACGCCCGCAAGAACAAGACCTGCGTACCTACGGCATCGGCGCACAAATCCTCATTGACCAGGGCGTCGGCAAAATGCGCCTGCTCTCGGCACCGTACAAACTCACCGGCATCTCCGGCTACCAGCTCGAAGTGAGCGAATACCTCAGCGAATAAAGCCGGGAAGCCGCCAGGCGGGACAACCACGCGGATTTCACCCCTTAACAAACCCACAAGGAAAACACCATGACCTCCAACGACGTCAACCGCCTCGAAGGCGACTACATCCTCGACAGCGCGCGCTACGCCATCATCTGCTCGCGCTTCAACGACTTCATCGTCAACAAACTCGAAGCCGGCGCCATCGACGCCCTGAAACGCCACGGCACCGAACTCACCAACATTGACGTCGCCTACGTCCCCGGCGCGCTCGAACTCGGCATCGCTGCGCAACGCCTCGCCGCGACCGGCCGCTACGACGCCATCATCGCCCTCGGTGCCGTCATCAAAGGTGCGACCGCACACTTCGACATCGTTATCGGCGAAAGCGCCAAAGCCTTGAGCAGTGTCGCCCTCAAACACGACATCCCCGTCATCAACGGCGTCCTCACCACCAGCAACATCGAACAGGCCGTCGAACGCGCCGGCACCAAAGCGGGCAACAAAGGCGCCGAAGCGGCACTGGTTGCCATCGAAATGGTCAGCTTGCTGCGCCAAATCGGCTAAACCGCGCTCACCCCGCCTGGCGAGCCCGGTAACGACCTCGCTTGGCGGCTGCCCGAACCGCAGGTGGGCATTAGCCCTCCACACCACAGACCCCATCACGCGGTTGCCCCGCTAGATTCCACCACAACCCCGATCTTTTACACGCCCCCGCACACCAAACGCGTCGCTGCCAACCCGTACCCCATCGACAGAACCATGCCCACCAACCAACATCACCCACCCATCGGCGACGCCCTGCCCGGTTATACCCCCGGCGCACGTCCGGCCATCACCACCCTGCATGGCCGCTACTGCCGCCTCGAAAAACTCGATCCCGCCTGTCACGGCGACGACCTTTACACCGTCTATGGCCCTGCCGCGCCGCCGGCGAACTTCACCTACCTCAGCATTGACCCCGCGCCTGACCGCGTCGCGCATGATGCCCACATGCAGCGCATGGCCGCATCCAATGACCCCTACCACCTCGCCATCTGCGACGCCACGAGCGGTACCGCGCTGGGCACCCTGGCGTTGATGCGCATCGACCCGGCCAACCGCGTCATCGAAGTGGGCTGGGTCTGCTATGGCGACGCCCTCAAACGCTCCCGCCTTGCCACCGAAGCGCAATACCTGCTGATGCGCTACGTCTTTGACGAACTGCACTACCGCCGCTACGAATGGAAATGCGACAGTCTGAACGCGCCCAGCCGTCGCGCCGCCGAGCGCCTCGGCTTCACCTACGAAGGCACCTTCCGCCAGGCCGTCGTTTACAAAGGCCGCAATCGCGACACCGCCTGGTATTCGCTGCTCGATAACGAATGGCCGGCACAACGCGCCCGCTTCGAGCGCTGGCTTGAGCCGGCCAACTTTGACGCTGCCGGACGCCAGCACACCCCACTCCAATCCCCCAACCCGAGACAACCATGCACATCCGCCAACTGACCCTCGCCGACCTCGACCAACTGCAAAGCATCAGCCGCACCACCTTCCACGAAACCTTCGCCGCCGACAACAGTGAAGCCGACATGGCGCACTACCTCGAACACAACCTCTCGGCCTCCCGCCTCGCGCAAGAACTCGTGAACCCCGAAAGCCGCTTCTACTTTGCCGAAGACGACGACGGCAACGCCCTCGGCTACCTCAAAACCAACACCGGTGCGGCACAAAGCGAGCCGCAAAACCCGCAGGCGCTGGAAATCGAGCGCATCTACGTCCTCAGCGCCCACCACGGCCGGGGCGTCGGTGCCGCACTCTATCGGCAGGCGCGTCATGATGCCGAACAACAGGGTGCCCCCTACCTCTGGCTCGGTGTGTGGGAACACAACCGCAGCGCCTTGCAGTTCTACCAGAAACACGGCTTCACCGCCTTTGCCAGCCACACCTTCACCCTCGGCAGCGACGCGCAGACCGACATCCTGATGAAACTCGACCTTGTCCCCAGCGCTGACAGTGCCTTTCATGCCGCTGACGATGCCGCCCCCGCTTCCGTCCCCGCAGCCGATAGCGTTGCGCCTGCCGCTGACGATGCCGCCCCCGTCGCTCCGGGCAAAACGCCCAACCTGCGCCGCCGTGCCATCGAACAACGCAGCCGCGCCCGCCGCTTACTCCTGCAAACCCTCTACCAATGGCAAATCACCGGCGACCCGCCCCATCACGTACGCATGAACCGCATGGAAGACCCGAAAGCGCGCGAAATCGACGAAGACTACTTCGCCGCCGCATACACCTACATCACCACACACCGCGAAGAGCTTGGCAACCGCCTTGCCACCGTGAACAACCGCAAAGTCTCGCTGCTTGACCCCGTCGAGCGGGCGATTCTCTGGATTGGCGCCTACGAAATTGACGAGCGTCCGGACATCCACCCGACCGTGACCATCAACGAAGCCGTCGAACTCGCCAAACAATTCGGCGCCGCCGACAGCTACAAATACATCAACGCCACCCTCGACAAACTCGGCAAACAGCGCAAATCGTGAAAATCATCCTCTCGCACGGTCGCGGCGGTACCCCGCATAACAAAGAAATCTACCACCTTGCCCGCACCGGCAAGGCGCACGGCTACACCTGCGAAACCGTGGACGACCGAGACAGCGAAGACCCGGAAGAACGTGCCGCGCGCCTCACCGCCCGTGTTGCCGCCGAGCCGGAAATCGTGCTCCTCGCAGGTTTCAGCATGGGCGGCTACACCTCGATGCTGGCCGCTGCCGCCCATCCCGACAAAGTCAAAGGACTCTTCCTTATCGCCCCTGCCCTCTACTGCCTGCGTTACCGCGTGCAACACTACCCGCGCATCAGCCCGACCACCATCGTGCACGGCTGGCACGACGACGTCATCCTCTACGAACACTCGCTGCGCTACGCCCGCGACCACGACGCCACCCTGCATCTCATCAAGGCCGGGCACTTCTTCTACGCGCCGCACGAACTCGCCCAGCTCCGCCACACCTTCAGCGGCTTTCTCAGCCAATTCGCTGCATAGGCGGCGTTGCTATAATCCCGCCCAACCCCCATCCGAGCGAACCGCCATGCCCATCCACAACACCCTCGTCTTTGACATCGAAACCGTCGCCGATACCGCCGCCTACCGCCTGCTGCACAACCTCCCCGCCGAACAGAGCGACGCCGATACCTACCGCCTCATGGCCGGCGAGCGTCTTGCTGAAAGCGGCAGCACCTTCATGCGCCACCACCTGCACAAAATCGTCGCCATCTCCGTCGTCCTCAAAAATGCCGGCGGTCTGAAAGTGTGGTCGCTTGGCGAAGAAAGCAGCAGCGAATACGAAATCGTGCAACGCTTCTTCCAGGGCATCGAAAAATTCGCACCAACGCTCGTGAGCTGGAACGGCAGCGGCTTTGACCTGCCCGTGCTGCATTACCGCGCCCTCTTCCACGGCATCCCCGCCGCGCGTTACTTTGAAAACGGCGACAACGACAAGGACTACAAATACAACAACTACCTGAACCGCTACCAGTGGCGGCATCTTGACCTCATGGACGTGCTCTCCGGCTACCAGGCGCGCAGCAGCGCCAGCCTGAACGACGTCGCCAAACTCTGCGGCTTCCCCGGCAAACTCGACATGGATGGCGCCGCCGTGCAAGATCGCTACGCAAGCGGCGACATCAAAGGCATCCGCGACTACTGCGAAACCGACGTGCTCAACACCTACCTCGTCTACCTGCGCTTCGAACTCATCCGTGGCAACCTCACCCAGGACAGCTACCAGCAGCACCTCGAAGAAGTCGAAACCTTCCTCGAAGAACAAGACGGCGCGCACTGGCAGGCCTTCCTGCAAACCTGGGCGGAACGCGGCGCATGACCCGGGACAACAGCATCTACCGCGTGCAATTCAAAACCGAGCGGCACTACTACGACCTCTACGTCCGCCACGTCTTCCCTGCGGACATGGCGGGCTTCATCTGCCTCGAAAACTTCCTTTTCCACGAAGAAAGCGGCGTCCTCATTGACCCGCGTGTGGAAAGACTTGCCGCCGAATTCGGCAACGTCAAAACCGCCTTCATCCCCTACCACCAAATCATCCGCATCGACCAGGTCGAACGCTGCGGCGAAAGCCGTATCCGCCACAGCGAAGACGGCGGCAACCCGAAAATCCAGCCCTTCCCGCCCCCGCGCTAAACGAGAAAACCATGCCTGCCCAGACCCTTACCGCCGGCGCCAATGCTCCCATCCGCGATCCGGCCCGCCTCACCCTCCGCATCGACAGCAGCGAACCGATCGATTGCGCTGCCTACCGCCTTGCCGCCGATGGCCGCGTGCGCGGCGACCACGACATGATCTTCTACAACCAGCCGCGCAGCGACGACGGCAGCATCGCCTGCCACGCCGGCGAGCGCCGCAGCGAATACCACCTCGACCTCACCCGCCAGCCGGCGGACATCGAGCGCATCGCCATCGCCTTCAGCGGCGCCGCGCCACTTTCCCGCTTCCGCCACCTCAGCCTCGACATCAGCGAAAACGGTACGCCTGCCCTGCATTGCCCGGTCGAACACCTCGGCGAACGGCAAGAAACCGCGCTCATCCTCGGCGAATGCTACCGCCGCGATGGTGCCTGGAAATTCCGCTTCATCGCACAAGGCTTCGTCGGCGGCCTCAAACCGCTGTCCGAACACTACGGCGTGGAGATTGCTGACGATAACGAAGAAGCGGCGGGGATAGAGGAGACTGCCGCTAACCCGCTGCACAACACCGCCTGGCAAGAAGAAAACAGCCTCGCCAACGCCGCCCAACACCAGCCGCTGGCCGACTGGTTCGCGCGCAAACAAATCCGCGCCCGCTTCAACCATGCCGCCGTCGATATGCGCGGCTACTACGACGAAGCCGCCGCCCTCCTCGGCAGCGAACACGTCCTGCTCAACAACCTGCTCAACCAAATCAACTGGGCCTACCGCCATCGTCATGACGGCTTGCGTCTCAACCTCAAACCCTACGCCGCAGCGGAGAGCAAACGCCTGCTTGCCATCGTGCGCGAACTCTACGACGCGACCCTGATCGCCCGCTATCACTACGACAAAGCCAAACACAGCCTGCACATCCAGCTACAAAACGCCCAGCCCGTGCGCCAATTCCTCGGTGGCGGCTGGCTGGAATGGTATGCCCTCGGCAGCCTGCTGAGTGAGGCGGCCAAACGCGGCGCGGACTACCGCTTCGCCTGCGCGCGCGGCGTTCGCATCGAATTTGCGAACGGCGACAAACACGAACTCGACGTCGCCTACCTGCCGCTAGGCAAAACCCCGCTCATCATCGAATGCAAAAGCGGCGAATACCGGCGCGACCTCGATAAATACCTCAACCTGCGTAAACGTCTTGATTTACCACCAAGCCACTACCTCATCCTCGCGACCGACCTCAGCCACGCCCAGGCAAACTCACTGAGCGCGATGTACCAGCTCACCTTCGTCACCCCGGATAGACTGCTGCCGCACTGCCTGCCATTGCTGTAAACATTTTTCCGCCAAGCGATTATCAAAAAAATCAACATGCTATCGCCGCGTTTGGCATAAAACAGCAAACATGACCCAAACAACACCAAACAGGGAACCGGCATGCCACAACCGGCCAACCTCTACGAAATTCTCGCCGCCTGGCAACGCAACCGTCGCCAGCGCTTTACCGACCGCACCGTCCTCGAACTGTGGCAGCGGCGGATGCTCACCCGTCTCTTCAAAGAAGCCCTGCCGCAAAGCCCCTACTACCGGTCTTGCCTCAAAGAACCCATCGAAAACTGGCCGGTGATGAACCCGGTGGATCTCACCCGCCATTTCGACCAAATCAACACCCTCGGCGCCAGACACGAAGAAGTCTTTGCCCTCGGCGTGCGTGCCGACATCTCGCGCGACTATGCCTACTTCGCCCGCGACTACACCCCGCTCCTTTCCGCCGGCAGCAAAGGCCGCTGCCGCGCCTACATCCTCAGCCACGAAGAGCGGGTGGATCGCATCGGCGCCATCCTCGTCCGTCTCTACCCGGACGAACTGCCGGAAGGCACCAGCATCGCCTGGTACTTCCGCAATAACAACGCGCCCCACCACGCTCTGAAAACAAGCACCCTCGAAATCCAGAGCTATGACCTGCAAGAACACCCCTCCTATCTCGCACAAAAACTGCAACACCAGCAGCCATACCTCATCATCGCTCCAGTCAGCGTCCTCCTGCGCATCCTCAGCCTCATCATGGAAGGGCGCCTCGAACTCGAACGCTGTAACCGCGTCTATAACAGCGGCGAAGTGATGACCGCGCGCGATTGTCTTGCCCTACGCCGCCAGTTCGCCACTGTCGGTGACATCTATCAGGGCGTGGAAGGGATGCTCGGCGTCACCTGCGCGCATGGCCGACAGCACCTTTGCGAAGAAAAATACCTCATCGAAAAAGAATGGCTGGATGACGTCCACTACATCCCGCTTATTACCTCATTCACCGCCCACGCCCTGCCACTAGTGCGCTACCGCGTGGGCGACGTGCTGCAACACGATCCGCAATCCTGCCTCTGTGGCAACTGCGCCGACAGCGTGCGCGCCATCGAAGACCGTACTGACGACATCTTCATCCTGCCTTTGCCAAACCTCACCCGCCGCATCAAAATCTACCCGCAGACCAGCCACCACACCCTGGCCCGCCTGCTGCCGTGGAAAAATGACTACCACCTGAGCCAGCACAGCCCGACCGGCATCACCCTCACCGCCGCCGCCGATGCTGACCTGCACAACTGCCGCGCCCACCTGCAACTCGTCTGGCAAAAACTCGGCGTCGATACCGCCCGGCTGCAATGGCGGCTTGACGACCACCTGCCCCAAGCCGATCCGGGTAGTGAACAACGCCGTATCCGCCGCCTGCCGATGGCGGTAAGACTGTGACGTTGCTGTTAAACACCAAACCACGAACAAAATACTTTTTAAGGAGTTAAACATGTTTGATAATTGGCTGAACAGACTGACAAAACTTGCAACATTGATCCCTATTGTATCCATGGTTATTGGCGCAATGATCATCCATAATTATTTAAACACCATAGGATTTAACGGCCTGTTCCCAGACATAATATTGACCAGCGCAGTATTAGCGCTCATATTAATTTATATTGCAATAATAACAACATGTATATATATCATTCCTTTTTTATCTTTACCCATGATCTACCAAGAATATAAGTTAGCAAGTGAAAGAAAACGAGTGAGATGGTATGTGTTCTTATTACATCTAATAAAATCTAAATCAATAATGAAAAAAAGAAGACGAGCAATATGGTGTGCATTCGGATTATATGTGCTGATGTTTGTGATCTTGATCGTTACATTTCTATCTGGGTCATTATTATTATCAGTATTTATTCTCTTTACTATACCTTATTTCGTATTTTCATTATACAAGAGAATAAACAATAGGCAGTTTGTATCTCTTCTTAATAAAGAAGATTTTAGTAATATAATGCTAATGTTAATACATCATCTTTGTTTTATTTGGTCTATATTATTATTTCTTCTTGTGGGCTACGCTTGGGTTGCAAAAAGCTGGACTTTTTATGCTATGGCGGTCTGTTTTTACATCCTTAATTCAATAATTTTACTAAGCAGCGTATATAAAAGAAAAATAGATATTTCACCCAAGTTTTATTATGGCCTATCACTGTCAATACTATTTCTTTTTTGCCTTCTATTTACAACTATGGAGCAGTCTACATTTATCAATCATATCCTCATAAGCCTTGGATATATAGAAGATGAAAGTAAATCAAAGCTATATGTTATTAGCGATAATATTTTTGCCTTGAATAAAGAAAAGGATAACAACTTGCTGTTATCGGTTGTAAGAAACCATTTTCTTTATATAAAACCTAATGTTTATTATGGATATATGGCATGGAATGTAGGGGAGATTAAAGTATTTTGTCCACATGATACAAATAAAGAATATTACAAATGCCTACCGATCAAAAGAGATTATTTACAAC
Source organism: Cardiobacterium valvarum (assembly GCF_900460955.1). GTDB lineage: Bacteria > Pseudomonadota > Gammaproteobacteria > Cardiobacteriales > Cardiobacteriaceae > Cardiobacterium > Cardiobacterium valvarum. The sequence continues at coordinate 2,622,635 of NZ_UFUW01000001.1, read as the reverse complement.
TGGTCCCTGTATCTAGCGATAAGATGGCGATAGAAATCACAAGTGTTTATCTAGAGAATTTTTCTTATAAGATAAGCGAGATAGAGCCAAATGTGTCCATGTTATTACAAACAATAGTTAAAGAGTTGCACGAAAACTCCTAATTTACGCAAAGTTATTTAGAGCTTATCTATCTCACCAGACAGATTTAAAACAACATGATTGTCACTGCATCATGGTTCGTCCGGTGAGATAGGTTATTAATTTGGCGTCACTTCTTCAGAATTTTGCTAAGTGCCGTAAATGCTGGTTTTTATCCCCCCTTCAGGCCTTCGGCCACCTTCCCCCCACAGCGGGGGAAGGGATTTGTCCGTGTCAAGCGGCGTAAACACTGGGTCCGCAAGCGTCCATGCGGGAAGTTTTTTATCGTGTACGAAGGCCAAATTCAGGAATGAAGGCGAGAAGGTGGCACATCTTGTCGCATTACATCGCTGCCTGCGGCGCAGCGTTGTTATGATTTTTTAGATGTTTGGCTATAAGCGGCGCGGATATGGTCAAGGAGGCTTTCTGCCAGCGCGCTTTTGCTCTGTCGTGGCAGCGGGATTTCCCGCTCGGCGCTGATGAGGGTCGCGCTGTTGTCGTCTGCGCCGAAGACATCGCCGCTCACGTCGTTGGCGATGATGAGGTCAAGGTTTTTGCGCGCGCGTTTGGCGCGGGCGTAGACGAGCAGGTTTTCGGTTTCGGCGGCGAAGCCCACGGTGTAGGGGCGTGTCTCAGGCGGCAATGCGGCGATGGTCGCGATCACGTCCGGATTTTGCACGAGGGCGAGGGTGAGCGGGGCGTCGCCCTGTTTTTTTTGTTTTTGTGCGGCGGGGTGCGCGACGCGGTAGTCGGCGACGGCGGCAGCGGAGAGGTAGATGTCGCCGGGGTGAGCGAGGGCGGCAGCGAGCAAGTCTTCGGCGCTTTCGATGTTGATGCGGGTCACGCCCGGCGGGGTCGGCAATGCTGTCGGGCCGCTGATGAGGGTGACAATGGCGCCACGGCGTGCGGCAGCGGCAGCCAGGGCATAGCCCATTTTGCCGCTGCTGTGGTTGGAGAGGTAGCGCACCGGATCAATGGCTTCGCGCGTCGGCCCGGCGGTGACGGTGAGATGGATGTCCTGCCAGTCCCGCTTGGGCGTGAGCCAGTCCCGCAGGGTTTCAGGTTCGGGCAGGCGGCCCGCGCCGATGTCGCCGCAGGCTTGTGCGCCGCTGTCGCTGGGGATGACGGTGTGTTTTTCGCGGGCAGCAAGGGTGGCGAGGTTTGCCTGCACGGCGGGGTGGGCGAGCATGTGGCAGTTCATCGTCGGTGCGAGGTAGATGTGTGCGTTTGTCGCGAGGTAGAGGGTAGTGAGGAGGTCATCGGCGATGCCGTGCGCGAGTTTGCCGAGGATATTCGCGGTGGCGGGGGCGATGAGGTAGGCATCCGCCCAGCGTGCCAGTTCGATGTGCCCCATGCCCTGTTCGGCGGCGGGGTCGAAGAGGTCGTGCCGCACCGCTTCGCCGGAGACGGCCTGCAAGGTGGTTGGGCTGATGAAGTGGGCGGCGTGGGCGGTGTGGACGATGCGTACGTTATCCCCCTGTTTTTTCAGGAGGCGGACGAGGTGCGGGATTTTGTAGGCGGCGATGCCGCCGCTAATGCCGATGAGGATGTTCTGCGTCATATAATGCTGCCGTTTTTTTGAAGGAAATCATTGTAATGGATGAGGATGCGTTCTCAACGGATATGCCGCGTGAGCGTCTGCTGACGAAAGGCGCGGCGGCGTTGGCGGATTATGAGCTGCTGGCAATTTTGCTGCGCACCGGCGCGAAGGGCGTGGATGTGCTGCGTTTTGCGCAAGACTTGCTGAAAGCGCGCGGTGGCCTGGTTGGCCTCTTTAACAGTCGCCCCGCTGATTTGCAGGCGTTGCGCGGCCTAGGTAAGGCGAAATCGGCGGAGATTCTTGCCGTTACGGAGCTGGCGCGACGCTTCATGGCGGAAGAGATGCGCCAATCATCGTGGTCGTTTTCTTCGCCGGACGACGTACGCAATTTCCTGCTGCTGCAATTCAAGGGGCAGGGGCTGGAATCTTTCGGCGTGCTTTTCCTCAATCAGCAGCACGGTTTCATCGCCTTCGAGCGGCTGGCAGCGGGTGCAGCCGGTGCGGTCGCTATCCCCGCGCGCGAGCTGTTTGCCAGCGCCCTGCATCATCACGCTGCCGCCGTCATCCTCGCCCATAATCATCCGGCGGGCAGTACCGAGCCATCGGCTGCCGACCGCGCTGCGACGAAGCGGATTGAGGCAGCATTAGCACTGATGGAAGTACGCCTGCTGGATCACTTTATCGTCGCCGGTAACACGCTGGTTTCCATGCGGGAATGCGGTGGTTGGTGATACAATGCGTTAACGTTTTTTTATGGACGAGAGGATTTGATTTTTATGCTGAAAACCGCCCTGATTGTGGATGATTCCCGCCTCGCGCGCCTCACTTTGAAGCGATTACTGGCCAAATACGATATTGACGTGGTTGAAGCCGAAAGCGTCATTGATGGCGAAAGCTGGATTTCCCGCCACACCCTGCCGGATATCGTCTTCATGGACATCATGATGCCCGACCTGGATGGCTACGAAGGCCTGGCGCGGCTGCGCGCCGATCCGGAAACGCATGACCTGCCGGTCATCATGTATTCCGGCGACATTTCTGAAGAAGCACGGCAGAAAGCGCGTGATGCGGGTGCAACCGGCTATCTGCCGAAACCTGCCGATGCCAGCCGGCTTGATCATCTACTCTCTGCCCTGCGTGACCGTGTGCGTCCTGCCGCGCAGCCTATAGCGCAACCCGCTCCGCCGCCGCCCCCGCCGCAGAAACCCGTTTCTGCCCCACCGCCGGTGCGCAGCGTGGTGGACGAGCCCGATTTCGACGTGGTCACGCCGTCTTACGTCGCTCCCGCCGCCGTGCCGCAGCAGCAGGCGCATATTCCGCTTGCCGTCACCTATGTGGATACCACGGAAATTACCCGCCGCATTGATGCCCTCGAACGTCAGCTCACGCTGACCCAGGAAAAAGCGCAGCGCGCTGCCGACGAAGGCAAAGCAGGCGTGACTGCCGATATTGAAAAGCAGCGCAAAGAAATGCAGCACCTGCAAAACCGTCTCGCTGAGAGCGACCGCCGCGCGACCATCTCCATCGTTATCGGCGGCATCGCCCTGCTGATTGCCGTGCTGGCCGTTGTCTGGCAGTTGTTGCACCTCGGCAGCTGATTCTTCCGCTCCCCGATATAAACGCCACGCCTTGTGGCGTTTTTCATTTCCCCAACCGAGACAAAAAAATCATGAACCCGACGCTTGACCTGCTTTTACGGCGCAATTCGCCCCGCCCGGCGCAACTCGCCGATCCTGCCCCCAACGCTGACGAACTGGCACTCATCCTGCGCGCTGCAACCCGTGTTTCTGATCACGGCAATCTCACCCCGTGGCGGCTGGACGTATTCAAAAAGCCGGCGCAGGAAGCGCTCTATCAAACCCTGCTCGGCATCTGGCAATGGAAATATCCCGATGCTGACGAAGGCCTGACCGCGAAAAAAACCGGCTTTGTCCGCGCAGCGCCGCTGCTCATCATGGTTTCGAGCCGCCTTAACACGATCAGTACCGTGCCGCGCTACGAACAAATCCTCTCCGGCGGCGCCGTCTGCCAGAACCTCATCATTGCCGCCAGCGCGCTGGGTTACGGCACCTGCTGGCTGACCCCGTGGGCGGCAAGCGATGCCGACGTCAAGGCTCACCTCAACGTTAAGGCAGAAGATGACATCCTCGGTTTCATCTCGCTCGGCACGCCAACCCTCACCCCGCCGGAACGCTTCCGCCCGCCGCTGGAAGACGTGGTGGTGTGGCATGAATAGCCCGGAAAAACAGGACAAACTCGCCGTCCTTATTGATGCGGATAATGCTTCTGCGGCGGCTGTTTCCGGCCTTTTCGCAGAGATCGCCAAACTGGGCATTGCCAGCGTCAAGTGTATTTACGGCGATTGGAGCCGTCCAGAACCGCAGGGCTGGAAAAAAGACGTGTTACTGCGCCATGCACTGATGCCGGTGCAGCAATTTGCCTACACGACCGGCAAAGACGCCACCGACATGAAGCTCATCATCGACGCGATGGATCTGCTGTACAGCGGCACTTTCGACGGTTTCTGCCTCGTGTCCAGCGATAGCGATTTTACCCGCTGGCCGCCCGTATCCGCGCCAACGGCCTCACCGTGTACGGCTTTGGACGACGCAATACTCCGGAAGCCTTCCGCCAGTCTTGTGACCGCTTTTTCTATCTGGAAAACCTGCAAGAAACCACTGCCGCAGAAGAAGGCGATAAAAGCACGGCGGCAACCGCCGCAACAGCACCTCCCGTGCGCAAAACTATCACCGAGGCCTTGCGTCAGCTGCTCAACAAAGCCGTCAAAGACTGCATCGACGACGCTACGGGCTGGGCCTTTGTCGGCCACATTGGTACCTACCTGCGGCAAACCCAGCCGGACTTCGATACGCGCAGCTTCGGCTACGACAAACTGTCCAGCCTGCTCAAGGCACTAGGCGGTCTGCAATTCCGTCACGATGACGCCAGCCGGATGTATTGCCGCCGCATTCCTTACAGCGACCTGCTCAAACTGTTGAGCAACGACGCCATGCCCAAATTCCGCAACAAGGACGGCTGGGCCAAAATCCACGCGCTGGAAACCTATCTCGCCTCGCGCTGGTCCTATCAAGAATACGGCTTCGCCAGCTTTACTGCCCTGCTTGAGACCATCCACAACGCAGAAATACGGAACGACAGCGTGCGCCTGATGCAGACGGCAAACAGCCTAGAAACGGGCGAATAACCGCTTACGCCTCGCCGATAATCAGTGCCGCGTTGTTGCCGCCGAAGGCGAAGGAGGTGCTCAATGCCAGGCGGCATCCGGCGGGGAAGCGGCTGCTACCGTCGGTCAAATGGATGGGCGGCAGGGCGGGGTCGTAGGCGGGGCAGCGCGCGTCGGGTAGACGACCGTCGGGATTGTCGCAGCGTGAGGTATGCAGCCAGCACAGCGCGGCTTCCAGCGCGCCAGCGGCGGCAAGGGTATGGCCGGTGAGTGTTTTGGTGGAGGTGCAGGCTGTATGCGGCAGGGTGGCGGCGACGGCTTGTGCCTCCATGAGGTCGTTCTGCACGGTACCGGTGCCGTGCAGGTTGAGCCAGCCGATCGTTTCCGGCGCGAGCCGGGCATAGGTGAGCGCAGCGCGGATAGCAGCGATGGCGCCCGCACCGTCGGGGCGCGGTGAGGACATGTGGTAGGCATCGCTGCTCGCACCGTAGCCGTAGAGGATTTGTGTGTCAGCGGTAAGCGCTTCGCGGCTGGCGACGAAGACGGCAGCGGCTTCGCCGATGTTGATGCCGTCGCGTCCGGCGGTGAAAGGGCGGGCACGGTCGGCAGAAAGCACTTCCAAGGCGGCAAAGCCGTGGATGGTCAGCGCTGACAAGGTATCGACGCCGCCGCAGATGACGGCATCGGCCGCGCCGCTGGCAAGCAGGCGTGCGGCGCTGATGAGGGCACGCGCGCCGGAGGTGCAGGCGGTGGAGATGCCATAGGCAGGGCCACGCAGGCGATAAGCGGCGGCAGCGCAATCGGCGGGGGCGGACATACGCTGTTTGCCGACGGAAAAGCCCACTTCCGCCCACGGCATGCCGTCTATACGCGCTTCGAGGGCGGCACGGTTGGCGTCGCCACCGCTGGTCGAGGTGCCGAGGACGACGGCAACGCGTTCGGCGCCGAAGCGGGCGATGGCGGCACGGATGGTGTCCTCTATCTGGCAGAGCGCCTGCCAGAGCAGGCGGTTGTTGTCGGTATGGTGTTCAGGCGGCAGATCGGCGGGCAGCGGCTGCCAATCGTGCGTGGGGCAGCGGCCAACGGCGAGACGGCGTCCGGGCAGCCAGTCGTCTTCATAGGTGAGCGGCTGCGCGGCGGGATCATAGAGGGTCGTGAGTGTGGCGGCGATGCCGTTGCCGAGGGCGCTGATGAGGCCGGGGCGATGCAGATGGATCATGGGGTGAGCGGCTCGATGTGCCAGTCGCCGGCGGCGGTACTGAGGCGGTAGCCCTGCGCTTCCCGGGCGACGTGCAGCCAGCGGTGGTCACGGTAGTAGTAGTCATCATCCTGTTTGCGGATCTGCGGATAGGCAGCAGGGTCGTGCAGCAGCATGAGGGCGGTAAAGAGGGTGCGGGCGCGGCGGTTCGGCGGCAGGAAACCGTCATTGTGCCAGGCGGCACCGTCGTAGGTTTGCCGCGCCAGCGGTGCGCCCAGCGGAGAGGTCTGTATCCAGCGCCATTGCCCGGCGTGGTAGTGGCCGATGATGTGACTGTCACCCTCACCGGCGGCATGGGCGCGGTAATGCAGTTCGGCGGGCGCAGTCGCCTGCGGTGTGGCCAGCGGTAGCGGCGCGGTGCAGGCGGTGAGCAGCAGGCTGAGGAGGAGGGTGGGCAGGCGGGGCATGTTATGTCTGGTGGGCGGCCTCAGGACGAAGCCGCTTCTTCCTGCAAGGTTTTCAGCATCTCATCGGCTTTGACGTAGCCGGGGATCAGTGCACCTTTCGGGGTGATGATGGCGGGGGTGCCGTTCACGCCGAACTGATGCCCGAGTTGGTAGTGTTTGCGCACTTTATTCACCGGGGTTTCGGCAACTTTCCGTCCATTTTCCAGATCATCCAGCAGTTTTGCCTTATCTTCGCCGTTGAAGACGGTTTCCATCTGCCGTGCGATGCCGCTGTTCATGCCGTGGCGCGGGAAGGCGAGGTAACGCACGGTGATACCGCGTTCGTTGTACTTGGCGATGTCTTTGTGCAGCAGCTGGCAGTAGTGGCAGGAGGTGTCGAAGAAGACGGTGATGGCGTATTTTTCGTCCTTGGCCGGGAAGACGATCATTTCGTCTTTCAGCGCTTCCAGTTTGCCGAGCAGTGGCGCATTGCTGAGGTCAAGCGGCTGGCCTTTGTCGGTCAGCTCCACCAGACTGCCTTGCAGGTAGTATTTGCCGTCCTCACTGGCGTAGAAGATGCCCTGTTCGGTGACGACGCTGCGCAGGCCTTTCACCGGGCTGGCGCTGATTTCCACCTGTTTCAGGCCGAAATCGTGCAGTTTTTTGCTGATGACGGCGTCGTCCGCTTGTGCGGCGGCAGCAAGCGTGAGCAGGGTAAGCAGGATGCTTTTTTTCATGGTTTGTCCTGTGGTTAGAGAAGGCGACGGATTATAGCCTGCCGTCCATGCGGCGGGATGAGCGTTTTTTTACTGCGCCGCCTCAGCGGCGGGGCGCGGGTGTAAGATGTCCGCTTAGCGACATTGCGGGAGCTTTTATGAGTAAGACAGTCACCAACAACGGGGGCATGGCCTTTGCCAGCGAGAAAGGAATGGAGACTTGGCATGAAGCGCTGTGTGCGCCCCTATCATGAACTGGTTTTTCTACGCCCTACTCTCTGCGCTCTTCGCCGCCCTCACCGCCATTTTCGCCAAGAGCGGGCTGCAAGGCATCGACAGCGATTTTGCCACCTTCATCCGCACGGTGATGATCGTTTTCGTGCTGGCCCTCTGGGTCAGCTACCTCGGCAAATGGCAGCCGCTTGCCACCGTCGGCGGCAGGCAGTGGCTGTTCCTCGGCCTCTCGGCGGCGGCGACCGGCCTTTCCTGGCTTTTTTATTTCAAGGCGCTGCAACTCGGCCATGCCTCACACGTCGCGCCGGTGGATAAGCTCTCCGTTGTCTTCGTCGCCCTCTTTGCCGCTCTCTTCCTCGGCGAACGCCTCAGTGCGCGCGAATGGCTGGGCGTCGCCCTCATCGTCGCCGGCGTCATCTGCATCGCCCTCAAACCCGCCGCGCCACCTTCTCCTCCCTCTCACCCGGAACCCCATCATGAAGCCTGAACGCCTGCAAATCCTCATCATCGGTAACGAAATCCTCAGTGGCCGCCGCAACGACGTCCACTTTGTCAATACCCTCGCCGCTTGCAACGCGCGCGGTCTGCGCCTGCATGCCGTGCACTACCTCGGCGACGACGGCGATGCCCTCATCCGCCACTACCGCCGCGCGCTGGATGCTAACGAAGCCGTTCTCAGTTTCGGCGGCATCGGCGCCACGCCGGACGACCGCACCCGTCAGGCCGTCGCCGCCGCCTGCGACGTGCCGCTGGCCTATCACCCCGAAGGCGATGCCCTGCTGCGCGCCAAATACGGCGAAGACGAATACACCGCCGCACGGCGCGAACTCATCCATTTCCCGCAGGGTGCCAGCCTCATCCCCAACCCGGTCAACAACATCCCCGGCTTCAGCCTGCGGCACATCCACTGCGTGCCGGGCTTCCCGCAGATGGCTGAACCGATGATGCAGTGGGTGCTGGATCACGATTACCGCTACCTCAGCCGTGAGCGCTGCTATCTCGCTCTCGACGTCTTCGCGCCGGAAAGCCGCCTCTCCCCCATCATGCAGATCCTGGAAGAGCGGCACCCGCAAGTGGCGGTTTCCAGCCTGCCGAAACTGCATTTTGAAAGCGAACTCGGCTTCGATGGCAGCCGCGCTGACTGCGAAGCGGCTATCGCCACCGCCCGCCGCCTGCTGGATGAAGCGGATATGCAGTGGCAGGGGCATGAATGAATTACCGATTCGAATGGGATGATGGAAAAGAGCGCATCAATATCCGTAAACACAGCATAGATTTCACAATGGCCTCTACCGTTTTCCTTGATCCGCTACATCAAATGGTGCAAGACCGCATAGAAGGTGGCGAGTGGCGCTGGCAGACTATCGGTATCGTTAAAGGGCAAGTCGTTGTTTTGGTTGCTCATACTGTTGTAGAGACAGATACAATGACCTGCATCCGCATTATCTCGGCACGCCATGCCACCAAAAAAGAACAGGAGTATTACTATGGGCGTACTTATCATTAAAGACGGCGAATACCCCGAATTTACCCCGGAACAAGAAGCCATGCTGGCCAAACTCGCTGCTATGGACGACCGCGACATCGACACCAGCGACATCCCCGAACTGGGCGACGATTTCTGGCGGCAGGCGCGGCGCGGACACTTCCGCCGCCGCGAACAACTCACCATTGGTATCGACAGCGACATCCTGCACTGGCTGCGTCAACAGGGCGGCGACTACCAGGCGCGTCTCAACGCCATCCTGCGCCGCGCCATGCAGCAGGAAAGCGGTGGCGGCTGATACCTGCCATAAAGCGCCGCCCCGTGCCCCGTCGCGTTTCTGCTAAAATCGTGCGGTTTTCATCCATTAGTCATTCATAGGAAATCATCATGTCCCACTACATTTTTGTCCTGAACTGCGGCTCTTCCAGCCTGAAATTTTCCGTCATCAATCCGGAGAACGGCGACGAGGCGCTGAAAGGCCTCGCTGAGCGCCTCGGTGTCGGCGGCGTCGGTAACATCACCATCAAGAACGCCAAGGGCGACAAACTCGAAGAAACGCTGGATCCCGGTACGCACCAGGAAGCGCTGCGCCACATCGTTGCCGCACTGCACAAAGAAGGGCTGATGGACAAAATCAAGGCGGTCGGCCACCGCATCGTGCATGGCGGCGAATATTTCGCCGAATCCGTCCTCGTGGATGACGATGTGCGCAACAAGATTGTGGACTGCATCCGCCTCGCCCCGTTACACAACCCGGCGCACGTTACCGGTATTGACGCTGCGCGCGAAGTCTTCCCCAATCTGAAACAGGTCGTCGTCTTCGACACCGCCTTCCACCAGCATATGCCGGAGCGCGCCTATCTCTACGCGCTGCCGTACAAGCTCTACACCGACAACAAAATCCGCCGCTACGGTTTCCACGGCACCTCTTACCGCTACATCGCCAGCCAGCTGCCGGAAAAACTCGGCATCGCCAAGCCGAAAGCCGTCGTCGCCCACCTCGGTAACGGTGCCTCCGTCGCTGCCGTGGATTTCGACCATTCTGTGGACACCACGATGGGGCTCACCCCGCTGGAAGGTGTGGTGCACGGCACCCGTTCCGGCGATGTTGATCCCGCCATCTTCGGCATCCTCACCGGGCAAATGGGCATGAGCCCGAAAGAAGTGGACGACATGCTGTGGAAACAGTCCGGCCTGCTTGGCCTGTCCGGCATGTCCAACGATTGCCGCACCATCGAAGAAGCCTATGCCAAGGGCGATGCGGCGGCCATCCGCACCATGGAGGTCTATTGCTACCGCCTTGCCAAACACATCGCTGCGCAGATGGTCGGCCTCGGCGGCGCTGATGCCATCGTCTTCACCGGTGGTATCGGCGAAAACTCCTCGCTGGTACGCGAAAAAACCATCGCCCTGCTTGAATATCTCGGCTTCAAACTCGATAGCGCGAAGAACCACGAAACCTTCCGGGGCAAAGAAGGCAACATCGCCGCAAGCGGCAGCAAACCGGTATGGGTCATCGCTACCAACGAAGAGCTGATGATCGCCCGCGATACCGACGCACTCAGCGTATAAAACCAAGTTTCATTCACTAAACCTTAAAAGGAAATTTAATTATGGCTAGAGAAATTGCCTTTACCGTAGCCCACAATGGCACAACGTACATCTGTTCAAATCAAATCCTTGAAAAGAATAAAGTCATTCTGCCTTGCGTTAATGAAAAAATGTACGATGAATTAATCAAAGATTCCGAACTTCAAGTTGCTGATAACTTTGAAATGCCAACAACACATTATGGAATTTCTTCTGGGGGTTCATCTTCATTTGGTTATCTAATTGCTTTTGTAATAGGTATTGTCGGTACTGCAATAATGCAATTCTATTTAAGAAAAAGAATGGAAAAAAAACTTGCCGAGGGGGGGGGAAGAGGCATTGGAATCTTATTTTGCTGACAAAGCGGAAAGGCTGAAAAATAAATTTTCAAAAGCTTATAGTGCATTCAAAGATAATTGATAGTCTTTAAAGTAAGAGATTTAATCATGGCAAAAACAATCTTGGTCGTTGCCACCCGTCAGGGCATCGGCCTGACTTCCGCCGTCCTCGGACTCTACCACGCCCTTGACCGCAAGGGCATCAAAGCCGGCTTCCACAAACCCGTCATCCAGTACGACGTCGAAGGGCAGGAAATCGACCACAGCCGCAGCGTTCTGCGCCATTCCGCGCGCACCACTGCCGACGACAGCCTCACCATCCGCCCCGAAACCGTGCAGCAGGCGCTGGATGCGGGCAACCTCGACGAACTGATGGAAACCGTCATCCAGAATTTCGAAGCCGCGAAGGGTGACGCCGATGTCGTCGTCATGGAAGGCCTGCTGGAAACCGCCAACGTGCCCTACGCCAACGAAGTGAACCGGCAAATCGCCCGTGCGCTCAATGCCGACGTCATCCTCCTTGCCGATGCGCGCACCAGCAGCATCGCCCGCCTGGAAAACCAGCTCGACTACGCCGCCGGCAACATCGGCAAGAACCAGCTGCTTGGCGTCATCATCAACCACATCAATGCCGCAGGCGCGCTCAGCGCCGCCGATATTGCCACCAGCACGCTCGGCGACAAATACCGCCTGCTCGGCACCATCACCAGCAAACCCGAACTCGGTGCGCCGCGCGTCAGCGACCTGCAACAACACCTCGGCGCGAGCATCCTGCTCGAAGGCGAAAGCGCTACCCGCCGCATCCATGACTACGTCCTCTTTGCGCGCACCCCGGCGAATGCTGCTGACTTCCTGCAACCCGGCAACTGCATCTTCCTGTCGGCGGATCGCGACGACGCCCTGATGGCAACCACCATCAGCGCCAAAGCGGGCAACCACCTTGCCTGCCTCGTGCTGACCGGGCCGCTGCCTGCTTCCGATGTCGTCATGAAACTGTGCAAACCGCTGCTCGAAGAAGCACGCCTGCCGGTGCTGCACCTCGAAACCAGCAGCTGGGAAATCAGCAAACTCATCGAAAAATTCAACCGCTACATCCCCGTTGACGACGAACAGCGCATCCGCGACACCAAAGAGTACATCGCCGACAGTATCAAAGACGACTGGATCGACGGCTACCTCAGCACCGCGCGCGCGGTCAGCCTCTCGCCCGCCGCCTTCCGCTACCAAATCGTGCAGCGTGCCATCGCCGCGCAAAAAACCATCGTCCTGCCCGAAGGTGACGAACCGCGCACCGTGGTCGCCGCCAGCATCTGCGCCGAACGCGGCATGGCGCGCTGCGTCCTGCTCGCCAAACCGGACAGCATCCGCGCCGTTGCCACCCAACAGGGCGTTACCCTCGGAAACAACATCCAGATCATCGATCCCGACGCCGTACGTGAAAAATACGTTGCTCGTCTCGTTGAACTGCGCAAAGCCAAAGGCATGACCGAAGACCAGGCGCGCGACGCGCTGGCCGACGGCGTCATGCTCGGCACGATGATGCTCGAAGCCGGTGAAGTGGACGGCCTCGTCTCCGGTGCCGTGCACACCACCGCCAACACCATCCGCCCGCCGCTGCAAATCATCAAAACCGCGCCGGGCGCCAGCATGGTCTCCTCCGTCTTCTTCATGTGCCTGCCGGATCAAGTCCTCGTCTATGGCGACTGCGCCATCGTGCCCAACCCCAGTGCCGATGACCTCGCACAAATCGCCATCCAGTCCAACGACAGCGCCAAAGCCTTCGGCATTGAGCCGCGCGTGGCGATGATCTCCTACTCGACCGGCACCTCCGGCAGCGGCGCAGACGTCGAAAAAGTCAAAGAAGCGACCGCCAAAGTGCGCGAACTGCGTCCGGACATCCTCGTGGACGGCCCGCTGCAATACGACGCCGCCGCCGTCGAGTCCGTCGGCAAACAAAAAGCGCCGAACAGCCCCGTCGCCGGACAAGCGAGCGTCTTCATCTTCCCCGACCTCAACACCGGCAACACCACCTACAAAGCCGTGCAGCGTTCGGCAAACGCCATCTCGATGGGCCCCGTCCTGCAAGGCATGCGCAAACCCGTGAACGACCTCTCACGCGGCGCGCTGGTGGACGACATCGTCTATACCATCGCCATCACCGCCGTACAGGCCGCCCACAGCTAAACGGCAAACAAAGCCCCTTGCCCGCTTGCGGGTGAGGGGCTGACCATATCCCCAGACCCCAAACCAGGAGCACCCAATGGGAATCAGCCCGATCCAACTACTCATCGTCCTCATCATCGTCATCGCCATCTTCGGCACCAAAAAACTCGGTGGCGTCGGCTCTGACCTTGGCCAAGCCATCAAAGGCTTCAAAAACGCCATGAAAGAAGACGAAAAACCCGCCGACAAACTCGAACACCAGGCAGAAAAAACCGCCGCCGACAGCCGCATCATCGAAGGCGAAGCGCGCCGTGACGAAGAAAAAACCCACTAAGGCGGCCCCGTGTTTGACATCGGATTCTGGGAACTCGTCGTCATCGGCGTCATCGGCATCGTCGTCATCGGCCCCGAACGCCTGCCGGAAGTCGTGCGCAGCGCGCTCATCTTCATCCGCAAAATCCGCCGTGGCTTCAGCGACGTGCGTGCCGACATCGAGCGCGAACTTGACCTTGACGACATGCGCAAAATCCTGCACGAAGCCGACATGCGCGAACACATCAAAAAACTTAACGACGGCGTGATGAACCTCGACAAAGAAGCGCGCGATCTCGGCACAAGCATCAAAGAAGACCTCGAACACGCCTACGACGGCTACACCCCGGAAGACGCCAGTGCCGAAGCCGACACCGGTATCGAACCGCCCACTGCTGGCACAGAACAAACCTCACCCGCCGACGACGACACCACAAACACAGAAAATACCTCGCCAAGCGGGACAGCCGTCAAGCCATCATAAGGTGACATGAATTGCCCACGCAGGCACCAAGCGGTGTAAATACCGGGTTCACGTAGGGTGGGTAACTTGCTGCCCACGCGGATGTCCGCTAGGCGGCGTAAACACTATCCTCGCCAGGCAGCGCCAATACTGAACCCACCAAGCGGGAGAATTACAGCCTTTCCCGCCCGCACAACTAAAATCCCTCTCCCGCGCAAGCGAAGGAGGGAATTCCTCTCAACCCGCCCAAACCACCGCATTGTTAACAAACAAGACCATCTGACCACCATGACCGACCACGACACCCCACCGCAAAGCGACGACAAAGAAATGCCCATCGTTGAGCACCTCATCGAACTGCGTACCCGTCTGCTGCGCATCATCTACGCCGTTGCCGGCGTCTTCGTCCTGCTCCTGCCCTTCCGCAACCGCGTTTACGAAACATTCGCCCTGCCTGTGCTTGGCAGCCTCCTGCCGGGGCAGAGCATGCTCGCCTACGACGGCATCGACATCTTCCTCACGCCGGTGAAAGTCTGCCTCTTCCTCGCCTGCCTGCTGACCATCCCGTGGATCCTCTACCAAATCTGGGCCTTCGTCGCACCGGGCATGTACCGCCACGAAAAACGCCTCGTCCGCCCCATCCTCATCTCCTCCACCCTCCTCTTCTACACCGGCGTGCTGTTTGCCTACTTCATCATCCTGCCCATCCTCTTCAGCTTCCTCGCCGGCATCGAACTCAAAGGTGTCGAATACAAACCGGACATCACCCAGTACATGTCGCTCAGCCTGACCATGTTCATCGCCTTCGGCGCCGCCTTCGAAGTGCCGGTGGCGACCGTCATCTGCCTCATGCTCGGTATCGTCCGGCCCGAGACACTCGCGAAAAAACGTGCCTACGTCATCCTTGCCACCTTCACCATCGGCATGCTGCTCACCCCGCCGGACGCCATCTCGCAAACCCTGCTCGCCGTGCCGATGCTGCTCCTCTTCGAAGCGGGCCTCTACATCGGCAAACGCCTCCTCGCCGCACGCGAAGCGGATAACCCCCCGCCGCCTGCCACGAGACCCTGAATGCACATTGACGCCAGCGGCTGGCTGGACTCTGCCAGCCGTCACCCCAGCCCGCATCACAACGAACGTCCCGACGCGGACGACATCAGCCTCCTCGTCATCCACAACATCAGCCTGCCACCTGACGAATACGGCGACCACTACATCAGCGACCTCTTCTGCGGCAGCCTGCCCGCGAGACGCCACGAACATCCCTACCTCGATAGCATCGCCGACCTGCGTGTCGCCGCGCACTTCCTCATCCTGCGCGACGGCCATATCCAGCAATACGTCCCCACCACCGCCCGCGCCTGGCACGCGGGCGAATCCAGCTACCACGGCCGCGCCAACTGCAACGATTACAGCATCGGTATCGAACTGAACGGCAGCGATCATCATCCCTACACCCAGCGCCAATACCAGGCGCTCACCGCCCTCAGCCGCGCCATCATGACGCGCCATCCGCGCATCAACGCGACGCGCATCACCGGCCACAGCGACATCGCGCCAAGCCGCAAAACCGATCCCGGCCCCGCTTTTAACTGGCATTACTACCGGCGCTGCCTGGAAGCTGCACACCATTGAGCCGCCAAGCGGCGTGAATACTGGCCCTGTCAAGCGGGATAAATATTGGGCTCGTGTCAAGCGGGATAAATTCTGGGTTTACCGCATACCTTCCCCCCATCCGCCGCTGCGCGGCACCTTCCCCCGCAAGCGGGAGAAGGGATTCTTTGTGCGCATTTCTATATTTGAGCGTCCGCCAAGCGGCGTCATTACTGGCCCCGTCAAGCGGGATGACGGTTTTGGGTCGTGCATGAACGAACAAGAAAAAACCCCGCTCGGTGGCGGGGTTCGGCGGGGAGAAATCAGGGCTTGAGGCAGCCGCTGAGATTATCCGCAAGATTACCGAGCAGCTGCGCGTACATCGCCTTACCGGCGGGAATATCCGCGCCGACTGGATCCAGCACGGCAGTCTTCACCCCGCTTTCCTTCGCCAGCTTATCGACGATTTTTGCCGGGAATTGTGGCTCGCTGAAGAGACACACGACTTTGTTGTGCATCAGCTGCTCGTGCAACTCGCCGATACGTTTCGCCCCGGGTTCATGTTCGGGATCCACGCGCACGGTGCCGACAGCGTTTAGTTTGTAATCCTGTTCAAAGTATTGGTAGGCGTCATGGAAGACCATAAAGGGGCGTTTTTGCAGCGGCGCGAGTTTGCCATTGAGGTCCTGATGCAGGGCGTCCAGCGCGGCGCGGCTTTTTTCTGCGTTTGCCTGGTATTTGGCGGCGTTATCGGGGTCAATCTTGCCGAGTTCGTCAGCAATGGCGGTAAGCAGCAGCTTGCTGCGCGTGGTACTCAGCCACAGGTGGGCGTCGTATTTGCCGTGATGGTGGCCGTCGTGATCGTGGTCATGTCCGTCGTGGTCATGCGCGTGACCATGGTCGTGTCCGCCGCCGTGGTCATGGTCGTGTCCGTCGTGGTCATGGTCATGGTCATGTCCGTCGTGGTCATGCGCGTGATCATGGCCGTGCGCATCGCCGTCATGATGATGGTCGTGATCGTGGCCGTCATCGTCATGATGGTGATGGCCGCCTTCTTCCCACAAGCCGCCGTGCCGCGTCGGCAGTGGATACAGGTTGGGCAGGTTCAGCCATTCGATGCTGTGCACCTGCGGGCTTTTCTGCAAAAGCGGCGGGATGAAGGTTTCCAGCTCATGGCTGACATAGATGACCAGATCGGCCTGATTGATCGCTTTCGCGTCCGACGGCTTCATCTGATAGCCGTGCGGCGAGCCTTGCCGGATAAGCAGTTCCGGTTCGGCGATGCCGTCCATCACCTGGGCGGCAAGCGATTGCACCGGCTTGATGGTGGCGACAACTTTCGGTGCGGCCAGTGCCTGGCAGCTGACCGCGACGAGGGTAGTGAGGATAAGTTTTTGCATGAGGGTCTCCGTGATTAAGCGGTGCAAAATCATAGCACTCCGGTCATTTTTTGCAATGGCGTAACGTCATCTTGCTCACGACAACCACGCGGGTTATGGCCATAAATTTGTTTTTCTTGTCATATCTGACAAATGGTGAGCAGGACGCAAAAAAGCCCAGGCGAATCGGCTGTGGGTTTTTCTTGCGACCACGCGGTGGCCGCCCTACGTTACAGTCGTAAATGCGCTGCAAAAAGCGCCCCGAAGGGCGCCGCCTGATTACAAGACGATGTTGATTTCCGGCGGTGGCGGCGGCAAATCGTTGCCCGCCGTCGGGGCGCCGACGCTGACGCTGCTGCTGGCAACCGCCGCCGAGACCCACTGGAAGAATTTGGCAAAGGCGCTGGCATCCATAGTGTCAAGCGAGGCGACGGTGTCGGTCAGTTGCCGCAGGTAAGAGGCATCGGCCTTCGGCCCGGCGGCACAGGCGACGATATTGCCGAAGCCCAGCGATTTGATGACGGGGATGGCTTCGCTGTAGGCGAGCAGGTCAGTCGGTTTGCCGTCGGTGAGGATGATGAGGATGGGGCGCCAGTCACCTTTTTGTGCGCCGCTGCTCATGATGCGGTCGCGCTTGACGGCATGGGCGATGTGTTCCAGGGCCGCGCCGAGGAAGGTCGCGCCGCTCTCCGGGCAGACGATTTCCGGCAGCACCACTTGCTCCAGCGGGGTCAGCGGCAAGACGTCCTTGATTTTGGAGTCGAAGGTGGTGATGGTGAGGTAAACGCTTTCCAGCGCGTAGGGGTTTTGCCGCAGCGAGGCGAGCAGGGCGTGCAGGCCGGCATTGACGGCTTCGATCGGTTCGCCGCGCATGGAGCCGGAGGTGTCGATACAGATGTAGGTGAGCAGGCGTCGGGACATGGTGTGGGTTCCTGTGGGGCGGCTTAGTAGGGCAGATAGTGTTTCAGCAGGTCGATGAAGCGGTCGGTGTCGTGGAAGTCGCCGATGGCGTTGAAGTGCCAGCCGCTTGCGCTGCGCTTCACGGCGGCGAAGGTCATGGCACAGGCGCGGTTCGTCGGGTCGCGTCCGATGTCGTAGCGGCAGATTTCCTGGCCTTTGCCGTCCAGGGCGCGGATGTAGGCGCGGTGCACGCCGGCGAAGCTCTGCCCGCGTTCGTGGCCTTTGTAGATGGCGACGACAAAGAGGATTTGCTGGTAGCTGTCTGGCAGGGTGTCTAGATCCACTTCGATTTGCTCGGCGTCATCACCCGCGCTGCTGCCGCTCTGGTTGTCGCCGGAGAGACGCACTTTGCCGCTGGGGTGGGTGAGTGAGTTGTAGAAGACGACGTCGCCGCCTTCCAGTGTTGGCCGCCCGTTCGCGCCCGTTTTGCCGAGGTTGCGCACTTTGCCGTTTGCATCCAGCAGGAAGGCGACGGCGTCAAGGTCGTAAGCGGGGCTGCTGGGCGCGATATCCCAGCCGAGGCCGATGGTGAGGCGGGAAAGGTCGTAGCCCGATTCTTTGCGCAGGCTGACGCCCTGGCCTTTTTGCAGGTTGATGGCCATGTTTACAGCACGATGTTGAGTTCGGGGGGCGGCGGCGGCAATTCATCCAGCCCGCTGACTTCTTTGCCGCTTTCGATTTTCTGGCTGGAAACGGAGATGGAGGAGCTGACCCACTGGAAGAAGCTTTTGATGGAGGTGGCGTCGGCGGTGTCGAGCGAGACGACGGTTTCGGTGATGCGTTTCAGGGTGGCGGTGTCCGCACTGGGGCCGGCGGCACAGGCGACGAAGGTGCCGGTTTTCACGCCCCGGATGGCGGTGATGCCTTTTTCCAGGTCATCGGTTGGCGCGCCGTCAGAGAGGAGGAAAACCACGGGTTTCCAGTCGCCTTTAACTTCGGCGCTGCCTTTCACCACTTCGCGGTTGATGCAGTCGGCCAACAGGGTCAGCGCGGCACCGAGGGCGGTCATGCCGCTGGCGTGCAGATCGGGTGTCTGGAAGCTCATCAGTTCGGTGAGTGGGGTGAGCTGTTTGGCGTCGTTATTGAAGGTGATGACGGAGAGATAGGCAGTTTCCAGCGCGTAGGGGTCTTGACGCAGGGCGGAGACGAGAACTTGCAGACCGTTGCGTACGGATTCAATGGCTTCGCCGTGCATGGAGCCGGAGGTATCAACGAGGAGGTAAACGGGGAGGCGTCGCATGGGATTTCCTTATAGGGTTGGGCGAAAGGCAGCCACGCGGGCTGCCTTGCGGGCTTAGAGGTAGGGGACGATTTTCGGCAGGATGAGATCCGGCGTCGCGCCCTGGCTGTTTTCGCCGATGGCGTGCATTTTCCATTCGCCGTTGTGGCGGTACAGCTTCGCCATGATTTGCGCGGTGTGGTTGCCTTGCGCGGAGAGGTTGTAGCGGGCGATTTCTTTGCCCGTCTGCCCGTCCACCAGGCGGCAGTAAGCGTTTTCTACCTGGCTGAAATTCTGCCCGGTGTAGTTGCTGACGGTGAAGACCAGGGTTTTGATATTGGCCGGGATACGGTTTAGGGCGACGGCGATTTGTTCGTCGTCCCCGTCGCCTTCGCCGGTGCGGTTGTCGCCGCTGTGCTGGATAGAGCCGTCGCGGCTCGCCAGCTGGCCGAAATAAACGAGATCGAGGGGGTTGTTGTTGTCATCGAAGACGAAGCAGGAGGCGTCGAGGTCGATAGACTGCTCACGGCCAAAGCCGAATAGGCCCTTTTTCTTGGCGACGTCCCAGCCGAGACCCATAACGACGCTGGTGAGCGTGCCGCCCGCTTCTTTTTCCAGAGAAATTTTCTGGCCTTTTTGCAGATTGACTGCCATAAGCACTCCTTAATTGAGGAAGATTGATGGAAAGAAAGCGCGGGCGATTGTACCAGCATTACCCCGCTTATAATGCGCGCATTTTTAACCACTTACCCCGCCATGCCCGCCTACACCCTGCCCTACGGTACCTTGCATCTCGACATTGACCATGCTGACCTGCCGCCGGACGACCTTTTCGCCCTCGGTGCCCGCGACAACCCGCGCCGCGTCTTCCTCTTCGTCAGCAAAGTGCTGGGCAAACACATCCCGGTGCCGACCGCGACCCTCGTCCGTGTACATCGCCTGCTTGCCGCGAAACTGCCCGCCGACCTGCCTGCCCCCGTGCTCTTCATCGGCATGGCGGAAACGGCGACCGCATTGGCGCAAGGCGTCTTTGAAGCCTGGCTTGCCACCCATTCGGCCACGCCCGCGCTCTACCTGCACACCAGCCGCTTGCGCGTCAAAGGTGCCGACATCTGCCCCTTCGAAGAAAGCCACAGCCACGCCGCGCAGCAATGGTTGCACCTGCCTGCCGAACGCGGTCTGCTCAATGCCGCGCAAAGCCTGGTGCTGATTGATGACGAACTCTCGACCGGCAACACCTTCCGCGCCCTCGCATCCGCCCTGCGCCCGCAACTGCCCGCTCTGCGCACGACGCACTGGCTCTCGCTTACCGATTTCAGCCCGCCTGCCGCCGCTCGCGACGTGCAGCGGCACAGCCTGCTGCGCGGCCGCTGGCACTACGAAGCGACCGCTACCGTGCCACCCGTTGCCAGCGTACAGGAAGCGCCCATTACCATCGCCGACAGCGGCTTTGGCCGCCTCGGTATCCGCCAGGCGGTGCGGCTGGATTCCGCCGTCTGGGCGGAGACGGGCGACATCGGCGCGGGCGCGCGCGTCCTCGTCCTCGGCACCGGCGAATTTATCCATCCGCCTGCCGTCTTCGCCCGCGAACTCGCGGCGCGCAGCGGCGCGGATGTGTATCTGCAATCAAGCAGCCGCTCGCCCGCACTCCCATGGGGCGCGCTGCCGCACAAGCGCAGTTTCGCCGACCCCTACGACGCTGGCGTGCCTTATTACCTCTACAACCTCGCCACGCCCGACGCCTACGACCACATTTTTATCTGCCACGAACACCCCGCCAACGCGGCGTTACGGGAAACCGCTGCAACGCTGGATGCGCGACTGCTGCATTTGCGCGCCAAGCGGGATAAAACCTGAATACTTGCCTAGTAAACGGCGTAAATACTGGGCTTTGTCGCTGTGCGGTTTTGTCCAACCCCCACCCCAACCCCTCCCCCATAAAAAAGGGGAGGGGCTTTTTTGTGCGAGATTCGCGTTCGGTACGCGCCAAGCGGGATAAAACCTGACCTCGCCAAGCGGCGTGTACTGGGCTCGTCAAGCAAAATCAGGTCTATTTGAAACGACTATAACGGCGGCAGGCTGGCGCTGTCGATGAGGCGGAAGCCGTCCGCGTCGTGGCAGAGGATTTGCCCATGCGGATGCCAGTCGCCGAGGACGTACACAGTTGTGCCGTCATCCAGCGGGTGCACGGCGGGACGGTGGGTGTGGCCGTGGATGAGGATATCTGCCTGTTGTGCTTGCAGGATGCGGCGGATGGTGGCGGGATTGGTATCCGTGATACGTGATGCTTTGCGGCGGGTGCGCTTGCGGCTTTGCCCGCGCAGTTTTTCGGCAATGGCGAGGCGCCAGCGCGCGGGCAGGCGGTAGTAGAGGCGTTGCAGGCAGCGGCAGCGCAGGATGCGGCGCAGGCGCTGGTAGCCGTGATCATCGGTGCAGAGCAGGTCGCCGTGTTCGATGAGGACGGTTTTGCCGCCGAGGCTCAGGCGGTGGCGTTCGGGCAGGATGTGCATGTTGGCCGCGCACGCGTAGGTGTCGCCGAGGAGGAAGTCGCGGTTGCCGTGCTGGTAGTAAACGGGGCAGGGCAGGGCGGCGAGGGCGGCGGCGATGCCCTGTTGCAGGGGGCTCGCGAGGTCGTCGCCGAGGTAGTAGTCAAAGAGGTCGCCCAGGATGTAAACGGTGCCGGCGTCGCGGGCGAGGGCGGCGAGGGTGGCGCGGAAGGCGGCGGTGATGTCGGGCCGTTCGGCACTAAGGTGGATGTCGGCGAGGAAGTATTCCGCCACGGGAGTTCCGGTTGGGTGAGCAATAAAATAGAGGCGGGCTGAGGTCCGCCCTATGTCGGTCGTGGTTTAGAGAACTTCCGTCTTCTCAATCACCACTTCTTCCAGCGGCACGTCTTTGTGCATTCCCCTGCGGCCGGTTTTGACCGTGGCGATTTTATCGACGATGTCCATGCCGGCGACGACCTTGCCGAAGACGGCGTAACCCCAACCGGCGGTGGTTTTGCTGGTGTGGTTGAGGAAGTGGTTGTCGACGAGGTTGATGAAGAATTGCGCCGAGGCGGAATGCGGGTCGCTGGTGCGCGCCATGGCGATGGTGCCGCGCGCGTTTTTCAGGCCGTTGTCGGCTTCGTTGGCAATCGGCTCGCGCGTGTCTTTTTCTTTCATGCCGCTTGCCATGCCGCCGCCCTGAATCATGAAGCCGGGGATGACGCGGTGGAAGATGGTGCCGTTGTAGAAGCCGTCTTCCGCGTATTGCTGGAAGTTCTGCGCGGTGACAGGGGCTTTGTCGAAGTCGGGTTCGATATCAATATTGCCGTGATTGGTGATGAACCGGATCATTTTTGTTTGGCCTCTTTGGTTTTTTCGGGAAGGATTTCAACGGATTGGATGGTGATGGTTTCTGCCGGGACGTTGGCGTGTGGCGGGCGTTTTTCCGTCGGCACTTTGGCGATGGCGTCCACCACGTTCATGCCGCTGGTGACTTTGCCGAAGACGGCATAGCCGTAGCTGTCCGCGCCGCCGGGGTTCAGGGCGTCGTTATCCACGAGGTTGATGAAAAACTGCGAGGTGGCGGAATGTGGATCGCTGGTGCGCGCCATGGCGATGGTACCGCGCGCGTTTTTCAGGCCGTTGTGCGCTTCGTTGGCAATCGGCTCGCGTGGTGGCTTCTCACGCAGGTCAGCCGTATGGCCGCCGCCCTGAATCATGAAGCCGGGGATAACGCGGTGGAAAATGGTGCCGTTATAAAAGTTGTCTTCAGCGTAGCGGCGGAAATTGGCGACGGTGGCCGGAGCCTTATCTTCATCGAGTTCGACGGTGATGTCGCCTTTTGTGGTGTGGATGATGGCGGTCGGTGTGGCGAGGGCGCTGCCGAAAGCGAGGCAGAGTGAGAGGCTGAGGAGCCGTTTTGACATGGTTTTTCCTTAGGTTTCAAGGGGCGTTTATACTAACAAACTTTTGAGATGACCCACCGGAGAACCCATGAGCGCCTTGCAGTTTTACAACAGCCTGAGCCGGCAAAAAGAACCCTTCCGCCCGCTGCATGCAGGCAAAACCGGCATGTACGTCTGCGGCATGACCGTGTACGACTACTGCCACATCGGCCATGCGCGCGTGATGGTCGTTTTCGACACCATCACCCGCCACCTGCGCGCACTGGGCTACGAACTGCATTACGTGCGCAACATCACTGACATCGACGACAAAATCATCGCCCGCGCTGCCGAAAACGGCGAAACCATCGCCGCCCTTACAGAGCGCTTTACCGCCGCCATGCACGAAGACGAAGCGGCGCTGGGCTGCCTGCCGCCGGACGAAGAGCCGCGCGCTACCGACGCCGTGCCCGGCATGATTGCCCTGATTGAAACGCTCATCAAAAAAGGCCACGCCTACGCGGCGGATAACGGCGACGTGTACTACGCCGTGCGCAGCTTCCCCGGCTACGGCAAGCTCGCCAACCGCAGCCTGGACGACCTGCGCGCCGGCGAACGCATCGCGGTAAACGAAGCGAAAAACGACCCGCTCGATTTCGTGCTGTGGAAAGCGACAAAGCCCGGCGAACCCAGTTGGGACAGCCCCTGGGGCCAAGGCCGCCCCGGCTGGCACATCGAATGCTCGGTGATGAGCGCCGCCGCGCTCGGCGAACACTTCGACATCCACGGCGGCGGCATGGACCTCAAATTCCCGCACCACGAATGCGAAATCGCGCAAAGCGAAGGCGCCTGCGGCCACCGGCACGTCAACTACTGGCTGCACAACGGCTTCGTGCAAATCAACGACGAGAAAATGAGCAAATCGCTCGGCAACTTCTTCACCGTGCGCGATGTGCTCCAGCACTACGACGGCGAAACCCTGCGCACCTTCATCCTCGGCAGCCACTATCGCGGCCCGCTCAATTACAGCGATACCGCCCTGGCTGAAGCGAAAAAAATGCTGACCCGCCTTTACACCGCCCTCGATAAACAGCCGCTGGACGGCGCGCTGGATACCGCCGCCGTCGCCGCCTTCGAAGAAGCGATGAACGACGACATCAACACCCCGAAAGCCTTTGCCGTCCTCTTCGACCTCGCCCGCCGCATCAACAGCGGCGATGCCCACCTCGCCGCGACGCTGAAAACCCTCGGCGGCCGTTTCGGCATCCTGCAACAAGCCCCCGCCGTCTTCCTCAAAGGTGAAGGCAGCCTCGATGAAGCGACGATTACCGCCCGTATCGCCGAGCGCAATGCTGCCAAGGCTGCAAAAGACTACGCCCGTGCCGATGCCATCCGCGCCGAACTCGCCGCCCAGGGCATCATCCTCAAAGACACGGCGGGCGGTACCGAGTGGTGCTATGAATAACCCCGCCAGCCGCCAGGGAAGTATCGGTTAATGACGGGGCACGACAACAGCGCGCTGGCGAAAATCGCCGCCCTCTTCCCCCACTGCATCCGCGAAAGTCGGGACGCTCACGGCAAGCCTGCGCCCGTCGTGGATTTCGACCTGCTGCGTCAGGAACTGGCGGGGGCGCTGGCCGAAGGCCCGCAGGAACGTTATCGCCTGGACTGGCCGGGCAAACGTGCCGCCATCCTTGCCGCCAACACGCCGCCCGCGCACCGCCTGCGCCCCTGTCCGGCGGAAAGCGTGGATTTCGAGCACACGCACAACCTCTTTATCGAAGGCGACAATCTGGAAGCGCTGAAACTCTTGCAGGCGGATTACGCCGGGCGGGTGAAAATGATCTATATCGATCCGCCTTACAACACCGGCAACGACTTTATCTACAAGGATAAATTTGCCGAAAGCCACCATGTGTACCGCCGCCGCGCCCGGCAGCAGACAAGCGAAACCGGCGACGAGGCGGGCAGTGACCACGAGCATGATGGCCGCCTGCACGCCAACTGGCTGTCGATGATGTACAGCCGCCTGAAAATGGCGCGCCCCTTGCTGGCGGACGACGGCGTCATCTTCATCTCCATCAGCGAAAAAGAGCTGGCCAACCTGAAAATCATCGCCGACGAAATTTTCGGCGCCGCCAACTTCATCGAACTCTTCAGCTGGCAGAAAACGACGACGCCGGCCAACCTGTCGCGGAAAACCAAAAAAACCTGCGAATACATCCTCGCCTACCAGAAAAAAGAAGACGTGCCGCTGTGGGGGACGGTAAAGGCGGCGAAAAGCAGCAACGGCCTGATGAACCAGAGCAATGCCGTGGGCAGGCTGGTCTTCCCCGCCTACCTCACCCGCACCAAACTGGCCGACGGCGTCTATCCGGCGGGCATGTACGGCACCAAGGCCTATGACATCGAGCTGGAACAGGCAACCACCGTCAAAGGCGGCGTGTTTACCCGCCCGGTACACCTGCGCGGCAAATTCAAGTGGACGCAGCCCTATCTGGAACAGCAACTCCGCGCCGGGGTGCAAGTCTTCATCCAAAGCCGCGCCTTCTCGCCCTCTTACGAAAAAGCGGCCTATGCAGCGGAAAAATCCTGGAACCTGCTCAATCAGGACTGCGGCGTCGGCACCAACGAAAACGCCAGCAGCGAGCTGGACAAACTCTTCAGCCCGAACTTCTCCGACAAACTCTACCCCAAGCCGCTGTCGCTCTTGCGCTACCTGATCAACACCAACGTCGGCAAGGACGGCCTCATCCTCGACTTCTTTGCCGGCTCGGCGACCACGGCGCATGCGGTGATGCAGCTCAACGCCGACGGCGGCAGCCGACGCTTCATCATGGTGCAACTGGCGGAACGGACGCCGCGCCACTCCGCCGCCGGCCAGGCGGGATACCTGACCATCGCCGACATTGGCAAAGAGCGCCTGCGTCGCGCCGCCGCCGCCATCCGCCAGACTGCCGCCGCCGACGGACAACCACTGCCCGCCAACTGGGACGGCGGCTTCCGTGTGCTGAAAATCGGCGACGACGGGGAGGCCTGACATGATCCTCATCCGCCGCGACAACGGCTTCCGCTTCGCCGCCCACTGGCGCTACGCACAGAGCAAGGCAGCGGCGATGCTGGCGCAGCAACTCTATTCCCGCTTCGGCTACGACGACGAGCTGCGGCTGGAAAAAGCCGCCATCGGCTGCCTCGGCGAAGCGGCCTTCCGCCATTTCCTGCACAGCCAGCGCATCCCGTTTCAAGAAGACACGACCGATTTCAGCCAGGCGCGCAGCGACGCCTTTGACGTCGCCATTCACGGCAAAACCATCGACGTCAAAGTGGCGAAAAAATCCACCCCCAACCTGCCCAACGATCACTGGACCTACGGCTACCCGCAGGAACAGCATCCCGCCAGCAAAGATTACGTCGTGGTCGGCCTCGTGGATTTCACCCTCGGCATCGTCGCCTTCTACGGCTGGATCAGCGGTGCGCAAATCAGCCGCTACCCCGTCGTCACCCAAAACAGCTACGCCAAATTCCCTTACGAAACCCCCAACCACGAATTCCGCTACGGCGACATGAATAAAGACTTCCAGCAGCTCTTCCGCCTCTGCGCCGCCGCACCTACCGTATGAACCCTATTCCGCAAAGCCTCTACATCCACATCCCGTGGTGCGTGCGCAAATGCCCGTATTGCGACTTCAATTCACACGCCCTGCGCGGGCAGATTGATGAGACGGCCTACATCCGCCACCTGCTCGCCGACTTCACCGCCGATTACGACGGCCGCCCCATCTACTCCATCTTCATTGGCGGCGGCACGCCGAGCCTGTTGAGCGGCGCGGCGGTTGCCGCCCTGCTGGACGGCATCGCTCACCTCGCCCCGCTTGCCGCTGATTGCGAAATCACCCTGGAAGCCAACCCCGGCACCTTCGAGCAAGAAAAATTCGCCGCTTACCGCGCAGCGGGCGTGAACCGCCTCTCCATCGGCGTGCAGAGCTTTGCCGATGCGCAGTTGCAGGCGCTGGGGCGCATCCACAGCAGCGCCGAAGCGGTGCGCGCCGTTACCCTCGCACAGCAGGCAGGCTTTACCCGTATCAACCTCGATGTGATGTTTGCCCTGCCCGGGCAGGACGTCGCCGGCGCGCTGGATGACCTGCGCCAGGCCATTGCCCTTGCCCCGGAGCACATCAGCTGGTACCAACTCACCCTGGAACCGAATACCGCGTTCTACGCCAACCCGCCCGTCCTCCCCGACAGCGACACGCAAATCGACATCTACGAAGCGGGCAGCGCCCTCTTGACGGCGGGTGGCTACCGCCAGTACGAAACCTCGGCCTGGCGTGCGGGCGAACCCTGCCGCCACAACCTCAACTACTGGCAATACGGCGACTACCTCGGCATCGGCGCGGGCGCGCACGGCAAACAGACACGGGACGGTGTCATCACCCGCCGCAGCAAATACCGCGCCCCGGCGGCGTACCAAAAAGCGGCGGGAGCGGGCGGGAACCCGTATAGCGACCAGCAGCTTGCCGTCGCCCGCGACGAACAGGCCTTCGAATTCATGATGAACGCCCTGCGCCTGAAAGACGGCGTGCCGACCGCTTACCTGACGGAACGCACCGCCCTCAGCCTGGACGACCTCCGCCCGACCCTGGACACACTCGTCGCCCGGGGCCTGCTCGCGCCGGATATCGGGCACCGCCTGCAAACGACGCCGCGCGGCTTCGCCCTGCTCAACAACGTGCTGGATGCCTTCCTGTGAGTAGCAGCGTGGGGAAAAAGTAACTGCTTGCCGGGCCCAGCGATGGCGCTGCTTGGTGGCATCTTATCGCTCCGCAGGTTAAACCGCACAAATTTCATCACATTTCACCGTTTAATCGCGATGATTATTTGTGAAGAAGATTGGATAGGCACATTTTGGAGTGTTAATATGCCCACACAGGAACGCTGCCAACAGGATGTTTTCACCTTTATGCATAAGGAACTCCAACCATGTCAGAAAAAATCTTACCCGCCCAACCCGTGATGGACCCCGGAAAACCGTATGTGGAAATCAACAGCTACGTCGTGTTCTGGGGTCTCTTCTACGCTGCCGTCTTTGCCCTTGCCGTTGGCTATCTCGGCCTGAAAATCGGTCAGACCATTGATGCTTTCGCCCCCGTTTCCATTCTGGCAATGGGCATGGCGATCATTTTTCACCGCCCGAAGCAGAACGCCTTCGCCGAAACGGTGCATATTCAGGCAATCGCGAGTGCCGGCACTAACGGGCTCGCCGGCGCACTCTTTTTCCTGCCTGCCTTCTACATCCTGAATATTGAAGGCATCAGCTTCTTCCAGATGGCGGCACCGATCGTACTCGGCAGCGTACTCGGCGTTTTCCTCTGCGTCATGTTCCGCCGCTATTTCTGCGAGGACATGCACTTCGTCTACCCCTTCCCGGCCGGACGCGCGGCGACGGAGGTGCTGACCAGTAACGGCGGCAGCAAGGCGAAGCTGATGATGGTGAGCGGCGCCATCGGCATGTTTTACGATTTCGTGCTGAACACGCTTGGCTGGTGGCAGGAAGTCATCCGCACCAACACCTTCAAATGGGGCATCCTCCTGCAAGAGAAGACCAAGCTTACCGCCTCGCTGGATACCGATGCGGCCCTGCTCGGCCTCGGTTATTTCACCGGCCTCAGATACGCCGCCATCATCGCCGCCGGTTCCTTCTTCTCGTGGTTCGTCTGCATGCCCATCGTCTACTACCTTGCGCCGGAACACATCATGCTCGTGGACGGGCAGCAAATGCTGCTGAAAGACGTACCGGTCAACACCGTCTTTTTCAGCTACATCCGCCACATCGGCATCGGCATGCTGGCAATGGCGGGCATCATCGGCCTGCTCACCATGTCGAAAGTGGTCAGCGGCGTGGTGAAAAAAGCCATCACCGATATTTTCAGCAGCAAGACCGTGGAAGTGGGCCTGCTCCGTACCCAGCGTGATATACCGATGTCGGTGCTCGTCCTCGGCATCATCGTGACCACCGTCCTCTTCGCCCTTTTCTTCCACATCAACTACGCCGAAAACCTGACCCAGACCGTGCTGGCCTTCCTCATCGTCCTCATCATGTCTTTCCTGCTCTCGGTGGTCGGCATCAGCTCCATCGCCTACACCGGTAACGAACCCGTCTCCGGCATGACCATCTTCATGATCATCGTCGCCGCCCTGATTCTGACCTCGGCCGGCGTCTCCGGTACGGTCGGCATGATCGCCATCCTGATGATGGCCGCCTTTGTCGGCACCACCATCGGCATGGCGGGCAACTTCATGTCGGAAATGAAAGTGGCACACCTGACCGGCGCAACACCCGCCAAGATGCAGCAATGGCAGATTGTCAGCGCCATCATGGCCTCCATCCTCTCCGTCGGCGTCCTCATCCTGCTCAACAACGCCTACGGCTTCACCGGCGAACACCCGCTGCCCGCACCGCAGGCCAACGCCATGGCTGCCATCATCAAGCCGCTGATGACCGGCGAAAGCGCACAATGGCCGCTCTACATGGCGGGCGCGCTCTTTGCCGTCGTGCTGTGGATGATGAAAGTGCCACCGCTGGCCTTCGCCCTCGGCACCTATCTGCCGATGGAAATCAACAGCCCGATCCTGGTCGGCGGCCTGATTGCCCACTTCGTCGCCAACAGCAGCAAGGACGAAAAACTGAGCGCGCTGCGCCTCAGCGAAGGCAACACCATCGCCTCCGGCCTGGTTGCCGGCGGCGCTATCGGCAGCCTGTTCAGCGCGGTGCTGCGTATCGCCGGCGTGGATGTCTTCATGACCGACTGGTCGGAAACCCCGGCAGCTACCTACCTCGGCATTGCCACCTACGCCGCCCTCTGCATCTTCCTCTACAAAGTCGCCGTCAAGCCGAAACAGGCCTGAGGCGAAACCGCAGGAAAAAGCCGCTATCCGGGATAGCGGCTTTTTTGTGCCGGGAGGTGAGATGCCCCGTCAAGCGGCGTAAATACTGGGCCCGTCAAGCGGCGTCGTTACTGGGCCCGCCAAGCGGTGTAGATACTGGGCCGTCAAGCGGCGTCATTACTGGGCTCGTCAAGCGGCGTCATTACTGGGCCCGCCAAGCGGCGCCGTGACTGGCCTTACCAGGCAAAAAAAGCATCGCAATTCGCTTCGGATTGGCGGCTGATACGATCCAGCGGCTCGCCGCGCAGGCGGGCGAGGTTGGCGGCGACGAGGGCGGTGCGCGCGGGGTGGTTCGCTTCGCCCTGGTAGCCGCAGAGGGGCTGGTCGGGAGCATCGGTTTCGAGCAGGTAACGGTCGGCGGGGACGGCCGCCAGTTGGCGTTGCAGGCGGGCGGCGCGCGGATAGGTCGAGGTGCCGCCGATGCCGATGTAACCGCCGAGGGCGAAGATCTGCGCCAGTTGCGCGTCCGAGCCGGTAAAGCTGTGGATGACGAAGCGGGCGTAGTGGGCGCGTTTCAGCTGATGCAGCACGGCATCAAGCGATTTGCGCGCGTGCAGGAGCAGCGGCAGGTGGTGGCGGCGGGCGATGTCGATTTGCGCGGCAAAGGTGGCGCGTTGCGCGGCGCTGTCGCCGCTGAGGAAGTCAAGGCCGCATTCGCCGATGGCGACGGTCGGGTGGTTGTGGATTTGCGTTTCCAGCGCGTGCAGATCGTCGTCGCTGTGTTCGTCCTGATAGAGCGGGTGCAGGCCGTAGGCGGCATACACGCCGGGCAGGGCGGCGGCGCGTGCCACGTCCGCCCAGCGCGCGCGGGTGGTCGCGGCGATGACGATGCGGCCAACGCCCGCCGCCTGCGCTTCCTGCACGGTGGCAGCGGGATCGGGAAACCAGTCGAGGTGGCAGTGGCTGTCGGTGAAGGCGGGCATAGCGTCAGCGGGTAAAGAGCAGCAGGCTTTCGACGTGCGCCGTCTGCGCGAACATATGCAGCAGGCGGCCGCTGGCGATGCGGTAGCCTTTGCCGCTGAGAATGGCGGCGTCGCGGGCGAGCGTGCCGGGGTTGCAGGAAACGTAGGCGATGCGCGCCGGGCCGTGTTTCGGATCGAGCACGGTACAGAGCGTCTGCGCCCCGGCGCGCGGCGGATCAAGCAGCCAGTAGTCCGCCCGGCCCCAGCGGTGCAGCTGTTTGGTGGTAACGGTAAAAAGATCGGCGCGCGCGAAACGGCAGCGGTCAGCAAGGCCGTGCGCAGCGGCGTTTGCGGTGGCGCGCGCCACCATCTCGTCCACGCCTTCGATGCCGAGCACATCTGCGTCGCTACGCGCCAGCGGCAGGCTGAAGTTGCCGAGGCCGCAGAAGAAATCCATGACGCGCGCGCCTGCTTCCGCGCCCAGGGTTGCCAGCGCAAACGATACCAGGCGGCGGTTGAGGGCTTTGTTGGCCTGGGTGAAATCGTCCGGCGTGTAAGGGAGGGTGAGGCCGTAATCGGGCAGTTGATAGGCCAGCGGCGGCGCGTCCGGCGGGATGGCGACGGTTCCGGCATCGTGTTGCAGGCGGATTTGCCACGGTTGCCCGTCTTCCTGATGCCAGGCGGCGATGGCTTCTTGCGCGGGACGCGCGTCCACCGCTTCGCGCAGGCGGATGCGCAGCACGTTCACCCCGTCTCCGGCGCTGAGGTCCACGCCGAGAATGGCGGTGCTGCGCGCGAGGGCGGCGCACAAGGCGCGGATGTCGGGGAGGCGGGCGGAGAGGGCGGGGGCGAGGGTAGGGCAATGCGTGATGGGGACGACGGTATTACCAGCGCGGGCACGGTAGCCGAGGTGTTCGCCATCCCAGGCAAGGCGGGTGCGGGCGCGATAATGCCAGTTGGCCCCGCTGATGGCGGGGAGAACGGTCTGCGGACGGACGCCGCCGATGCGCGCCAGCTGTTCCAGCCAGACGGTTTCTTTGAGACGGTGCTGCGCGGCGTCGCCGGCGTGTTGCAGGGCGCAGCCGCCGCAGGCGGCGTAATGCGGGCAAGCGGGCGGAACGCGCTCCGGCGCAGGGATAAGAATGTCGATGGCTTCTGCGGTCGCGTAGCGTTTTTTGCTTTCGAGGACGCGGGCGGTAACGCGTTCGCCCGGCAACGCGCCGCTGACGAAATGGGTCTTGCCGTCGTGGCGGGCGACGCCGCGCGCTTCATAATCGAAGCCGGTGATGTCGAGGGTGAGGGTGCTGGGCATAATCGGGATGGGAAACGGTTGGCGCATTATTCTACGCCGCTGCGGCGATGTTTCAGGTGGGAATGCCCGTTTTGTCCCGCTTGGCGGCTCACGCCTGTTGCAGGCGGTGGGCAAAGCGTTCGAGAAAATGCAGCATCAACTGGCGATCATTTTCCGCCAGACTAGCGATGGCGGTGTGCACATGGTGCGTCTTGTCGAAGAGGCGCGGGCTGCTTTCGGCCAACAGTTCGGCAGCGGTGCAATCGAAGATTTCCGCCAGTTCTAGCAGGCGGACGACATTCGGCATGATCAGACCGCGTTCCATGCGTGAGACTGCTTCATTGCCGATTTGCAGTTTTTCCGCCACCTGTTCCTGGGTTAGGCCGCTTTGCTGGCGGTATTGGGCAATAGCGCGGCCGATGCGGCGGTTGATTTCTTCATGATTAATGTTCATTTTAGGTAGTCCGTTCAACTTGGAAAGTGGAATATTCAGCGTTTATCCGTGTTTGATTAAGGACTTTTTAATATGAACGGTCATCCTTTTAGTTTGATTTATGGGTGTACAATGCAGGACGAGCGACAGTCTGCTGCTGTCAGACTTAGC
The DNA here is from genome assembly GCF_900460955.1 of Cardiobacterium valvarum. Classification (GTDB taxonomy): domain Bacteria; phylum Pseudomonadota; class Gammaproteobacteria; order Cardiobacteriales; family Cardiobacteriaceae; genus Cardiobacterium; species Cardiobacterium valvarum. Next base: position 2,590,081 of record NZ_UFUW01000001.1, on the reverse strand, counting down.
ATTTTCCCTTCTGTTCCCGACGGTTATAACCAAGGAGCTACCCATGATCTTCCTCACCGCTGTGGAAAGTGTCCTGTCCGTCGTGTTGCTGATTGCGCTGGGTTTCGTGTTGCGACAGCGCGGCTGGTTTGCCGATACGTTCGCTGCCAACATCTCGCGGCTGATTATGAATATTGCGCTACCGGCATCGATTTTCGTGTCGGTGCTGACGTATCTTCACCGCGACCAGCTCGCCGCATTATCGGATGGACTGATATATGGTGTGGTATCGCTTTTGTTGGGTTATCCGATGGCCTGGCTGATGGTGAAGGTATTGAAGGTGCGTCCGGGGCGGCGTGGGGTATTTATTAACACCATCGTTAATGCCAATACGATTTTTATCGGCCTGCCGCTCAATGTGGCGCTGTTCGGCGATGCGGCCATGCCGTATTTTCTGGTCTATTACGTGTTGAATACGGTCTCGACCTGGGCGTTCGGGGTCTTTCTGATTGCCCGCGACCCGCTGCCCGGACAATCCGCCGCACCGCAGAAAAAATTTGACTGGAAAAAACTGTTGCCCGCGCCGCTCTTGGGCTTTTTGCTGGCGATGGTCTTCCTGCTGGCCGATATTCCGGTGCCGTCATTCGCCCATGCCGCGCTCGGCTATATCGGCGCGACGGTAACGCCGCTTTCGCTTCTCTATATCGGAATTACCTTGTGCGATGCGGGGCTGGCAAGCATCCGCTTCGACCGCGATACCATCGCCGCGCTACTGGGTAAATTTGTCTTCGCGCCGCTGTTGATGTTCGTCCTGATTTATCTTGGCAAAAGTTGGCTGGCGCTGTCTGCGGCGGAGGCCAAGACTTTGATTGTGCAGTCGTCCGTATCCGCGTTGGCTGTCCTGCCGATTCTGGCGAACGAGGCCAGGGGCGACGTGCGCTTCGCCACCAATGTTGTGACCACCAGCACGCTGCTCTTTGTGGTGGTAGTGCCGCTGGTGGATTGGCTGCTGGCATGGCTGCCCCTTTAAACCCTTTCCCTTCAATATCCCCATAGGAGACAATGATGAGTAATACCCCCGATGTCATGCAAAACCCGCTGACCAATAAGGGCACCGCGTTCACGGTCGATGAACGTGCAAAATATGGCCTCACCGGCCGACTGCCCGTCGCCGTGGAAACCCTCGACCAGCAGGCAGCGCGCGCCTATCGCCAGTTCGCGTCCTACGAGAAGGACATGGAGAAATACATTTTTCTTGACCAGCTGCACAACCGCAACGAGGTGCTCTACTACAAGCTCTTGACCGATCATCTCGCGGAAATGCTGCCGATTGTTTATGACCCGACCGTCGGCGAGGCGATCAAGCAGTGGAGTCGCGATTACCGCCGCTCGCGCGCTGTGTATCTCGATGTGAACCATCCGGAGAATATCCGCGCTTCGTTTGCGACGCTGGGCCTCGGCGCGGATGATGTCGATTTGCTGGTGGTATCGGACGCGGAAGAAATCCTCGGCATCGGCGACTGGGGCGTGAACGGCACGGATATTTCCGTCGGCAAGCTGGCGGTGTACACCGCAGCGGCAGGTATCCACCCCGCGCGCACCATCGCTGTCAATCTTGATGTCGGCACCGACAACGAAGCGCTGCTCAATGACCCCGCCTACCTCGGCAATCGCCACGCCCGCGTGCGCGGCGAACGTTACGATGCGCTGATCGCCGAATACCTGAAAGTGGCGGCGGAACTCTTCCCGCACGCGCTGCTGCATTTTGAAGACTTCGGCCCGTCCAATGCCCGCCGCATCCTTGTGCAGAACCGCGATAAATACCGCATTTTCAACGACGATATGCAGGGCACGGGCGCCATCGTTATGGCCGCCGTCTTCTCCGGGCTGAAAGTCACTAAGCAAACCTTCGCCGAACAGCGGTTGGTCGTTTACGGCGCGGGCACGGCGGGCACCGGCATGGCGGATCAAATCAGCGCGGCGATGGAACGCGACGGCCTCTCGCGCGAAGAAGCGAAGAAACGGGTGTGGCTGATCGACCGCAACGGTCTTGTTACCGACGATATGGCCGACCTACCCGACTATCAGCAGGCATACGCCCGCCCCGCCGCCGAAGTGGCCGGCTGGCAGAAAGCGGACGGCAAAATCGGCCTGCTCGAAGTGGTGAAGCAGGTGAAGCCGACTATCCTGATCGGTACGTCCACCGATCACGGTGCCTTTACCGAAGCCGTCGTCAAGGCGCTGTGCGCCGGGGTGGAGCGCCCCATCCTGTTGCCGCTATCCAACCCGACCGAGCGCATCGAAGTGATGCCCGCTGATGCCATTGCCTGGTCGGACGGGAAGGCGTTGCTGTCGGTCGGCATTCCCGTTCCGCCTGTACCGTATAAAGGCGTGAATTACGTCATTGGTCAGGCAAACAATGCCATGCTTTACCCCGGCCTTGGCCTGGGAGTTATCGTCTCTGGCGCCAAACACGTTACCGACGGCATGCTGCTCGCTGCCGCCGAAGCCGTCGCTTCACAGGTCAACCCGCAAGACGTAGGCGCATCGCTGTTGCCGCCGGTGGATAACCTGCGCGCCTCATCCGCCACCGTCGCGGTCGCCGTCGCCAAACAGGCGGTGAAAGACGGTGTCGCCACCAAGCAGACGGATAATTGGGTGCAGACGGTGCAGGATGCAATGTGGCAGGCGGAATATCAATAAACACGCGATTGTCGCCAAGCTATATAAAGGGGGCTGTCATCGTGCAGCCCCTTTCCATATCCAAATAACGGAAACACATCATGATCTTTATCACCGCTACCGGAGGCGTGCTATCCATCATCCTTATCATAGCGCTGGCCTTCCTTCTGCGGCAGCGGGACCGGCTTTCGCTGGGAAACCGCAAGAACAGGCAAAAGAAAGCCCCGCATCAGCGGGGCTTTGCGTTGGTCTGACGCTTCAGCCGCGTGCGGCTTCTTTTTTGCGCAGGTAGTCGTAGATTTTGTCTTTCAGCGCGAGTTTTTCGCGTTTTTTGCGGTCAATGTCCGCCTGGCTGTTGGCAACGACGGCGGCATCACTTTCCATGCGCTTGATTTCTTCATCAAGGCTGTTGTGCTCGTCGAACAGGCGCGCAAAGTGGTTGTCATTCTGGCGCAGCTCGGCAATCAATTCGCGGTATTCGTGTAGCATGGGTTTTTCCTTTATGTTGTGGGGGATAGCCCCATTCTACCGTATTTTCAGGGGGCCGGTGTTAGCCGTGGCGCGCTTCGGCGAGTTTTGAAACAGTAAGTTTCCATTTCCCGGCCGTTTGTGAATAATGGGCCTTTCCACTTCGTAAGGCGTTGATTTTGTCTGCCCGTACCCCGCGTCCCACCCCGGCGCCCCGCTATTATTACGGCCTTGATGAGCTGCGCGCCGCGCTGATGCTCATCGGCGTCTTCTGGCATGCCGCTGCCGTCCTCTCGCCGTTCGCCGCTTTTGTTTACGCGAGCCCGTATCACCGCTCGATGGCACTCTATGCCACGATTTACCCCGAACATCTGTTCCGCATGGAGGCATTTTTCCTCGTCTCCGGCTTCCTGTCGCAGATGACGCTGGCGCGCAAGACAAAAGCCGTGTTCTGGCGGGCACGGCTGAAACGCGTGCTGGTACCGTTGCTCCTGGGCTGCCTTGGCGCGAACTTTATCCTGCAGGTCTTCGGCAGCATTTTCATGGAATACCAATGGGCGCACTACGATTTCTGGCGCTGGGTGATGCACGGCTGGTTCCTCATCTGCCTGATGGTCTTCGCATCCATTGACATGCTCTTGCCGCGCGGGGTGTTCGCGCGCATCGGCATGCTGCCCTGCCTGCTGGTCGCGGCCATCAGCTCGGTTGGCTACACCGCGCTGATTTTCTGGAACAGCGAAAGCTGGCACCTCGGCGGCGACCTCAGCACGCTCTACAACTTCTTCATCCTGCACGGCGTGCAGTATTACCCCTTCTACTTCGCGGGTTCGCTGCTCTACTACCACCAGGACAAACTGGCGCACATCAGCCGCCGCACCCTCATTCTGCTGGGTGTGCTGTCGCTGGTTGCCATGGCCCTGATATACCCGCACGGCTTGGAGCTCTATCCCATCTTCAATAACGGCATTGACGGTATCCTCATGCAGCGCCTGGTGCTGATGACGGCATCCGGCAGTGTCGCCTTCCTTCTTTTCTACTATTTTTACCATGTACAGCGCGAAGGCAGCCGCACCGTGCGCTACCTCATCAACTCGGCCATCGTCATCTACCTCGTGCACCATCCGCTGGTCATCATGCTCGGCTGGCTGCTGGACGATCCCGCCCTCAGCAACACCCAGTACTACCTGCTGCTGCTCACCCTCACCTTCACCTTCTCCTACCTTTGCTACGAAGGAGTGCGCCGCGCCGCCATCCTGCGCTTCGCCTTCGGCCTGAAACCGCAACAGCCACGCCACGCCCTCGCCACATGAAAACCCTGCTGTCCCTGCTCCTCGCACCCGCACTCGCCCTTGCCCATCCGCACCAATGGATAGACCTGCGCATTACCCCGGAAACCGACGCCGGCGGCGCGCTTACCGCCCTGCGCGAAAGCTGGGAATTTGACCCCTACACCTCCGAAATCCTCATCCAGCGCAACAAAGAGCCTGCCGCCCTGGCTCAGTTCAAAAAAGACATTGACCAATACTTCCGCGAACAGCACGGCTTCACCTACGGCGACACCCTCAGCTTCGGCGAGCCGCGTGACAGCGCCATCGATACTGCCGGCGGCGTACTGCGCTACACCTACACCCTGCCACTCAAACAGCCCGCGCGCGGCATGGCGCGCTTCAAAGTCTACGAAAACAGCTACTACATGGACGTCACCTACGCCCTTGACCAGCCCAAACAATGGGACAACGGCTGCACCCTCACCATCCGCGAAGCCAAACCCAGCGCCGAAGAAGAAGAACTGGCGGCGAGCTTCGACCAGAACGCCCAGGCGCCAGCCGGACTTGGCGCCGTCTTTGCCCAAACCTCTGAACTCCAATGCGGCACACCCTGACCCGTCTCCTGCCGGCACTTATCGCACTGGTGCTACTCATCCTCCTCATCGCCTACTGGCAACCGCTGCACCACGCCCTGCAACGCCTGCAAAACCAGTGGCAGCGTGACCTTGCCGCGCAACTCCTCGCCCTGCGCCGCCACGGCAACGACACCACTACCTGGCTGACACTGAGCGGCCTCGGCTTCCTTTACGGCATCCTGCACGCCATCGGCCCCGGCCACGGCAAAGCCATCATCGCCACCTTCACCCTCAGCCAGCCCACCGCACGGCGGCAAACCCTTGCCATCGCCATCGGTGGTGCCCTCATGCAAGGGATAAGCGCCATCCTCTGGGTTGCGCTCGCCATGGGACTGCTGCACCTGCTCATGCCGGACGCTGTTAACCACAGCTACTGGCTGAACCGCGCCAACGCCGCCCTCATCATCGCCATCGGTGCCTACATCCTCTACCGTCACCGCCCGCGCCGCCGGCACGACGCGCATTGTGCCTGCGGTCATGACCACCACCATCACGATACTCCCGCCACGTCCGCCCTCAGCCCGTGGGCGGCGATCATCGCCATCGGCATCCGCCCGTGCAGCGGCGCCGTTATCAGCCTTGCCGCCGCCTGGAGCTGGGGCATCACTGGTGCGGGCATTGCCATGACGCTCGCCATCGCCTGCGGCACCGCGCTGACTATCACCACCATCGCCCTGCTCTGCTACTACGGCAGACAACACCTTGCCCACCGCCTTACCCACGATGGTGCCCGCTTGGCCCGCCTCACCCGCACCCTTGCCCTTGCCGGCGGCCTCATCCTCATCCTCCTCGGCGCCTTGCTCTGGCAAAGCGACAGCGACACCGCCCCTGCGCCTACCAGCAATCCCATCGGCCTGCCGCGCTGACGCTTGCGAGGCCAGTGTTTATCCCGCCTTGGCGGGCCCAGTAACTACGCCGCTTGGCGAAAATCGTCGTGTCTGCAGCACGGTCACAAAAAAGCCCGCCGAAGCGGGCTTTTTCCTGTCATCCATCATTCTGTCGGAGAACAGTCTTTGTAGGCGATCTGGTTGCCCGGGCCGGTAACCATCACCGGTTGATCGCGGAAGTTGTCAGCAGTCATGTCGCTGGTGCTGAGGCGGTAGCCCGCGCCTTTGAAGGTAACATCAACATTGTCGGAACTGGCAAGATCGTATTTCATCGTCACTTTCTTGCCTTTCAGCGTGGCATCGGCCTTCACCGGCACACCCGCGCCGTTGAAGCCGTAAGTCACGCGCAGGCGGCGGTCGGCTTCACACATATAGGAAACGGTACCGGATTTGGTCACCTTGTTGGCGTTAATCGGCTTGTCGCTGGAAGCCGCTGCACCTGAGGCCGGATTGCAGTCCTTGAAGAGGATCTGGCTGCCCGGCGCAAAAATCATGATGGGCTGCTCGCGGTAGTTGGAAGAATCCATGCTGGAGGTGCTGATTTCATAGCCCGCTCCCTTGAAATAGGTTTCGACGTTGTCAGAGCGGTTCAGGTCGTATTTCATCACGCGAGCCTTGCCTTTCAGCGTGGCGGTGGCGCTGGTCGGGATGCCCTGTTTGTTGAAGGAATAGTTGACCGTCACCTTTTTGTTACCCTGGCATTGGTAGCTGACCGGGGCGGCGGAAGCAGAAGCGGAGAAGCCGAGTGCGAGTAACGCGGCTGCGGCGGGGAACCAGATTTTCATCGTAAAAACTCCTTGAAATTGAAGGAAAAAAGCGCAGGATGCCATGCGCTGCCTGCGCCGCGCAGTATAGAGATTGTATGGCGCAACTGTCTTGCAAAATGGTTAGCCACGCCTTGCAAAATATTAGCTTTCTGCCGCCGGGCATTCCGCTATGATGCGCGCGCCATCCGGCATTACCCGAATGGAGAATCGATGAAAATACAGCATATTATCTTCGTGGCGCTCGCCGCTGCCAGCCTCGCTGCCTGCAAAAACATCAGCAGCGGCATGAACCCGCGTGACCGCCATCCGGAACGCAAGGGCGAAGTGTATCCACAGGTTAATGACGCCCAGAGCGGCAACTACTACGGCGTGGCACCGCAAGAGATGCCGCCGCAGGAAGTATATCCGTAACAATAACCCCCATCCCTCAATAACAAGGAAACCCCCATGAAACTGCAACAACTGACCACCCCGGCACTTGCCAGCCTGCTTCTCACCGCTTGTGTCAGCAGCGGCATGAACCCGCACGACCACAACCCCGCACCGAACTACCCGCAGCCGGACTATCCGGTTTACCCGCAGGACAACAGCGCCTATCCGCAGCCGCAGAACCCGCGCCAGCCGATGCGCCCGCAGCAGCAGGGCTATACCGGCGGCCCCGGCCACTTTGACTGCGAAAACGGCCTTGCCGTGGATATCCGCCATCTCGGCACCGAGCAAATCGAACTGCGCCTGAACGACAAGAGTGCCGTGCTGCAAAATGCCACGACCGCTTCCGGTGAACGCTACGTTGCCACCAAAGGCCTCTACGGACGCGGCGCGGAATGGCACCAGAAAGGCAGCGAAGGCATCCTCAACTTCATTGACCCCTACGGCAACGCGGTTGAGACGAACTGCCGCAGCGGCATCATCCGCAACTGATTGCAAAAACGCCGGAAAGTCCGGCGTTTTTTTTTATGCCCGGAATCATCCCGGCGTAGGTGCGTCGCTTGTCTGGGCGGAGCTATGTTTTTTCTTCCTCCGCAGTAAATCCCCCGCGCCTTCCATCAGGCTGTACACCACCGGAATGACGACGAGGCTGAGGAGTGTCGAGGTGACAAGGCCGCTGATGACCGCCACCGCCATCGGCTGGCTGAAGGTCGGGTCGCCTTTGCCCCAGCCGAGCATGAGCGGGGTCATGCCCGCGCCCATCGCCACGCTGGTCATGATGATGGGGCGGGCGCGTTTGTGGCAGGCGTCGATGATGGCGTCATGGCGCGGCAGGCCGTCGCGTTTTTCGGCGATGATGCTGTAATCGACGAGCAGGATGGAGTTTTTGCTGGCGATGCCCATCAGCATGATGAAACCGATCATCGAGCTCATGCTGATGCCGCTGCCGCTGATGAGCAGGCCGGCGAAGGCGCCGCCGATGGACAGCGGCAAGGCCATGAGGATGGTGAAGGGTTGCAGGACGCGGTGGAAAAGGAGGATGAGGATGGCGAGGATGCAGAAGATGCCGACGCCCATTGCCAGCACGAAGCCTTCGAACAGTTCTTTCATGTTTTCCGCCTGACCTTCGTCGAGGGTGCGCACGGCGGGGGGCAGGTGCTGCATGGTCGGGGTGTTTTGCACGGCGGTGACGAGTTCGCCGAGCTGGCCGCTGCCAACCTGTGTCGTCACGCGGATTTCGCGGGCGCGGTCGAAACGGGTGATTTGTGAGGGGCCGCCGCCGAAGTCGAGGCGGGCCACGTCGCCGACGCGCACAGTACCGTTTGCGGTACGGATGGCGAGGTCGTGCAGGGTGGCAAGGTCGGCGCGAGCATCTGCGGGCAGGCGGACGACGATGGGGATTTGCCGGCTGTCGAGGTTCAGTTTGGCGAGGCGCTGTTCGTAGTCGCCTTGCGTGGCGATGCGCAGGGTATCGGCGATTTGCGCGGTGGTCACGCCGTGATCGGCCATGTGGAGCGCGTCCGGGGTGATGCGCAGTTCTTCGCGGGCAAGGCTTCTGGTACTGCTGACGGTGCCGGCGTTCGGCAAGGCGCGGATGTCGTGCATCAGGGCTTGCGCGGTTTCTTCGAGAAGGCGCGGGTTGTCGCTGGTGAGCGAGACGATGTAGCCGGGTTCGCCGCCGTTGCTGAGGCCGACGCTGAAGCGCGCGCCGGGGATGCTTTCCAGGCGGCGGTTGATTTCCTGTTCGATATGGGTCTTGTCGGGGCGGCTGCCGCGCGGCGCGAGGACGATGTCGAGGCTGGCGCGGTTGCGCGCTTTGCCGCCGATACTGCCGATGACCCGTGTCTGCTCGCCGATAGTGCTGAGGATGTGTTCGATGCCGTCGATGTCGGCGATGGCGCGGCGTACCTGCTCGCTGACGGCGAGGGTGTCACGCAGGACGGCATCGGGGGTGAGCTCGATGGTGACGCGCGTCTGGTCCATGTCGTCATCCGGTATGAAGGCGCTGGGCAGGTGGCGCGCCCAGCCGAGCGAGACAGCGAAGAGGACGATAGTGAGCGCGAGCGTCGTCCAGCGCCAGCGCAGCACCAGGGCGACGACGGCGAGGTAGGCGCGCATCAGGATGCCGTCGCTGCGCGCGGCATGTTGCGGTTCCGGGCGCAGGATGTAGGCGGACATCATCGGCGTAACGAGGCGGGCGACGACCAGCGAGAAGAACACGGCAATCGCCGCCGTCCAGCCGAACTGGCGGAAGAACTGGCCGATGACGCTGCCCATGAAGGCGGTCGGCAGGAAGACGCCGATCAGGGTGAAGGTCGTGGCAATCACCGCCAGGCCGATTTCGTCCGCCGCTTCCATCGCCGCGTCGTAGGGCGATTTGCCGCCGCGCAGGTGGCGGATGATGTTTTCGATTTCGACGATGGCATCGTCCACCAGCACGCCGATAACCAGCGACAGCGCCAGCAGCGAGATGATGTTCAGGGTAAAACCCAGCAACCACATGACGAGGAAGGCGGGGATGACCGATAGCGGCAGGGCAATGGCGGCAACCAGCGTCGCGCGCCAGTTGCGCAGGAAGAGGAAAACGACGAGGACGGCGAGCAGCCCGCCTTCCAGCAGCATATCGAACGAGCTGTGGTAATCGTCCTCGACCGGTGTGGCGCGGTCATAGACCTTGGCAATCGTCATCTGCGGATAATCCGCCTGAATGCGGGCGAGCTCCGCCTCGACCGCATGCGCGACCCCAACCTCGCTCGCGCCCCGGCTGCGGGTGATGGAGAAAGCGACCACCGTCTCACCGTCGTAGAGCGCCAGCGAATCCGCTTCCGCTGCACCATCGCGGATGGTGGCGAGATCGCCCAGGCGGTAAGCACCGCCCGCCGTGCGGATTTGCAATTCGGCCAGCGCGGGCGCATACGACAACGCCCCCAGCGCACGGATTGTCTGCTTGCCGCCGCCGACCTGCGCCTCGCCGCCTGCCGCATCGCGTTGCAGCGCGAACAGTTGCTGCTGCAATTCCGTAATCGTCAGCCCCAATCCCTGCAACTTCACCGGATCGGGCAAGACCTCCACCGTGCGTGCCTCGCCGCCGATGCGGTCCACACTGCCGACGCCGGGAACCGCGGTCAGGCGGCGGTTCAACTTGTCATCCACAAACCACGACAGCGCCAGCACGTCCATATCGCGCGCCGATACCGAAAACGTGAGCAGCGGCAGCCCAGTCGTCCCTATCTTGCTGATCACCGGTTCATTCGCATCCGCCGGCAAATCGCTGCGAATCTCGCCGATAGCCGAACGCACCTCGTCCAGCGCCTCCTGCAAATCCTTTTCCAGGCGGAACTCGATAATCGTGGTGGAAGCGCCGGTCTGCAACACGCCGCGAATTTTCTTCACCCCGTCGATGGACGCCACCCGACTCTCCACCTTCTTGGCAATATCCGTTTCCAGCTGCGGTGGCGCGGCACCGGGCAGCGTGACCGTAACCATCACCACCGGGAAATCCATATCGGGGAACTGCTGGATCTTCATCACATTAAACGCGTGAATGCCGCCGAGCGTGAGCAGGATGAAGAGCAAAATCGTGGCCAGTGGATTACGGATCGACCAGGCAGAAAAATTCATGACTTACCTCCGGTTAAAAATGGCGGGTAGGAAGAGACCGTAGGGTGGGCTTCAGCCCACCATTGCCATAGCGACATGGGTTTGTGGTGGGCTGAAGCCCACCCTGCATACCGAAGCATCACTCACCATCCACTACGCGCACCATATCCCCATCCTGCAAAAAGCTGCCGCCGCGCAGCACAAAGCGCGCATCCGCTGCCAGCCCCTCGCGCACCACCACGCGCTCGCCGATACGTTCGCCCAGCGATACCGTGCGGCGGGAGGCGCGGTTGTCGCCATCCACCAGCACCAGCAAGTCATAACCATCCTCGCGCACCACCGCCGACGCCGGCACCGTCAGCACCGCTTCCCCGCCGAGGGCAAACGCGCCGCGCACAAACATTCCGGCGCGCAGCGGCGCATCTTGCGGCACATCAACAAACACCGTAACCAGCCGCGACGCCGCGTCCGCCGTCGGCGCCAGCTTGCGTACCCGTCCATTCACCGCCGTCCCGCCCACCGCGAGATGTGCCACCGTGCCTGAACGAAGCGACGCCGCCGCATCCGGCGCGACCCGCGCCCGCCATTCCAGCGCGCCATTCACCTGCACCGTAAAGAGCGGCAGTCCGATTGCCGCCGTCATGCCAAGCTCCGCCGGACGTGCGGTGATAATGCCCGCCGCCGGGGCGCGCACCTGCGCATAACCCAGACGCAACTGCGCGAGACGCAGCGCCGCCTGCGCACCATCCAGCGCCGCCTGCGCATCACGCTCGGCGGTGAACAACTGCTCGGCATCATTGACACTGAACGCGCTGTCCTTGACCAGCTTGCGCGCCCGCGCCGCATTGCGCTTCGCCTGCGCCAGCGCCGCCTGGGCACGGTTCACCGCCGCCTGCGCCTGTGCCACCTCCTGCTGCAAAGGCGCGGCATCAAACAGAGCCAGCACCTGCCCGGCCTGCACGCGGTCGCCGACATCCGCCTTCAACTGCGCAAGGGCCACCCCGGCCAACTGCGCATTCACCGCCGCCAACTCGCGCGCAGCGACCTCGCCCTCAGCGGCAAGGGTGCGCTCGTGCGTGACGCGCTGCGGCGTGCCGAGCTGCACGGTGAGCGCGGATTTCTCCTCCGCCGGCGGCACCTCCTGCGCGAATAGCCACGAAGACAAAAAAACGAAGAAAAACAGCGGGAATTTCATGTGGTCAGCTCCTTACCATAGAGAAGACGCAGTGTAGCAAAAGGTAGTGGACGGATTTTGCGGCGGCGGAAGCCCGGGTTTTATCCCGCTTGGCGGGGTTGGTAACCACGCCGCTTGGCGACCCAAACCGTAGGGTGGTTCAGCCCGCCGCAAAACCGTGTCACTGTGGCAATGGCGGGCTAAAGCCCGCCCTACGCGAAAGCCAGTATTTTCGCCGCTTGGCGGTCAACTTCCGTCATCAACCCATCTGCCCGGCGGCAGCGGGCGGGTGTGATCAGATGGCTGCCAGCAACGCCTCGACTTCCGCTGCCGTGGTCGCCCAACTGGTGCAGTAGCGCACGATTTGTTGGCCGTTTTCCGCAGGCCAGTAGGCGGCGAAGCCGTAGTCGCGGATGAAGCGCGCCGCCTCTGCTTCGGGCAGGATGGGGAATTGCTGGTTGGTGGTGGAAGCGCCGTAAAAGGCAATGCCGCGCGCGGCGAAGGCGCTGCGGATGCAGCGGGCATGGGCGATGGCGTCGTGGCAGATGCGGGTGTAGAGGTCGTCGGTAAAAAGTACGTCGAACTGGATGCCGAGCAGTCGCCCTTTAGCAAGCAGGCCGCCGTGTTGCTTCATGGTCGCGCGGAAATACGGTTTGCAGGCGTCACGGGTGATCACGACCGCCTCGCCGAAGAGGGCACCGCATTTGGTGCCGCCAATGTAGAACACATCGCTCAGGGCGGCGAGGTCGGCAAGCGTCACGTCGCTCACTTCGGGATGCAGGGCATAGCCGAGGCGGGCACCATCAACGAAGAGCGGCAGGCTGTGGCGGCGGCAGACTTGCGCCAAAGCGGCGAGTTCCGCACGGCTGTACACCGTGCCGAGTTCAGTCGGCTGCGAGATGTACACCATGCCGGGCTGCACGATGTGCTCCTGAATACCGCTCGCCGCGTAGTACTGGGTGAAGAAATCCTGCACTTGCGCTGCCGTCAGCTTGCCGTCGGTGGACGGCAACGCCAGCACTTTGTGCCCGGCTGCTTCAATGGCGCCGGTTTCATGGGTGGCAATGTGCGCCGCTTCCGCCGCAATCACACCCTGATGCGGGCGCAGGATGTGGGCGATGACGGTGGTGTTGGTCTGTGTACCACCAACGAGGAAATGCACGTCGGCGTTGTCATCGCCGATAGCAGCACGGATTTTGGCGCGCGCGGAGGCGCAGTAGGGGTCAAGGCCGTAGCCGGGGGTTTGTTCGAGATTGCTGGCGATGAGGCGTTCGAGGATGGCCGGGTGGCAACCGGCGAGATAGTCGCTACCAAAGGAGGGCATAAGATGCTCCGCAAAAACGCGGATTATACGCGCGCAGCGGATAGCCTCCCCGCCGGAAGAAATGCCAAACTACCGCGCATAAAAAAGCCGAACCCGCAGGTCCGGCTTGATAAAGAGGTCAACTCAGCCTTTGGCTGCGTCTTTTTTCTCTTCGGCATCGTCCTTGTCGCTATCTTGATCGGCCATGCTGTAGGCTTCCAGAGCCGTTTTGCAGAAGGTCTCCTGCTGATCGGCAGGCACAGCGGCGACTTGATCCTTGATGATTTTCATCGTCTGTTCGCTGTAAGCACCGTCTTTTTTCAGGCCTTCTTCCGCTTTCTTGAAATAGTCGTCACAGGAACCGGCAAGGGCAATGACCGGGAACGCGGCAGCGATCAGGGAAGCAAACACTGCTTTTTTCATAAAGATTCCTTATGGTTAAGGGTTAAAGGGAGGCCCGAAGGCGATGCGATAATAGCACGCTGCCGGCATACGGCTTATTCGTTATCGGCTTGGTAACAGCCGCTTCATTTTTTCGCTGCTGCCTTGATGCGCACGACTTCGGCGACGAAGCGGGCGATGTGGGCGGCGATTTCCGGATCATCCACCGCGCCGATGAGGGCGCAGCGGTCTTCCTTATCGCCGTCTTGTACGGTGATGGTCGCGCCGTTGTAGTGAGCGAAGAAGAGGGCCTTGCCGCCACGGATTTTCCCCCGGTGCAGCAGCCATACCCGCCCGGTGTCATCACGTGCAAAAGCGCCGGATATGGCGCGGTTCAACCCGTCCGCCGGGATGTTGATTTCACTGGCAAGTGCCACTTTCTTCCCCGCCTGCGGTGCACCGTTACCGAAGCCGTGCCAGTAGGTTTTGTCGCTCTGTTGGGCGGCGTACCACAAGTCGAAGGAGGGCGAATAGGCAACGGTCACGGTAAAGCTGCCGCCGGCACCACCCACGGTGCAATCAATGCATTCGGGCAGGGCGGCGCGCAGGTTGGCGTCGAGTTGTTGTGCGGCAGCGCGGATGCTGGCTGCGTCACTGATGATGCGGTGCATGGTGTACTCCGGATGTAAAAAAGCCCGCGTACTGCGGGCTTTCTGGGCATTCTTATTTTTCGCGGAAAATGATGCGGCCTTTGCTCAGGTCATACGGCGTCATTTCTACTTTGACTTTATCGCCGGTGAGGATGCGGATGTAGTGTTTGCGCATACGGCCGGAAATGTGGGCGTTGATCATGTGGCCGTTTTCCAGCTCGACACGGAAAGTGGTGTTGGGCAGACTCTCTACCACGGTGCCGATCATTTCAATATTTTCTTCTTTGGACATGGTTACCTGTGTGGATGAAAAAACGCGCGGATTCTAGCAAGCTCCCGTTATAAATACAATTATCCGCCCGGTAGCGGGGAAGGCGTATAATACTTCACAGCAACCCTCAAACTTTAACCGCGTTTCAACAATTTTTCCCAACTAAGGAGACTTAATATGAGCACTGAGAAACACACCGCCCTCTATGACTGGCACGTCGCCCACGGCGCGAAAATCGTCCCCTTTGCCGGCTACGCCATGCCGGTGCAATACGCCGAAGGCATCGTGAAAGAACACCTGTGGACGCGCGAGCACGCCGGGCTCTTTGACGTGTCGCATATGGGGCAGCTCACCATCAGCGGCGCGGATGTTGCCACCAGCCTGGAACGCCTGTTGCCGGTTGACCTGCACGGGCTGGAAGTCAACCAGCAACGCTATGCCCTCTTGATGAACGCCCAGGGCGGTATTGATGACGACCTCATGCTCACCCGCCGTGCCAATGATTTCTACGTCGTGGTCAACGCCGCCTGCAAAGACGCCGACTTCACCAAACTGCAAGCCGGGCTGCCCGATTGTAAAGTCGAATGGTGGCCGGAACGCGCCCTGCTCGCCCTGCAAGGACCGGAAGCGGTAGAGGTGCTCGCCGCTATCGAGCCGAAAGTACGCGACCTGACCTTCATGCACGGCGGCGCCTTCACCCTGCTCGGTGCCGAGTGCTGGGTCAGCCGCTCTGGCTACACCGGGGAAGACGGCTACGAAATCTCCGTGCCGAACAGCAAAGCCGCCGTCTTTGCTGATGCGCTGTGCAGCGATGCCCGCGTCAAACCCATCGGCCTCGGCGCACGCGACAGTCTCCGTCTCGAAGCGGGTCTCTGCCTCTACGGCAATGACATTGACACCACCACCAGCCCCATCGAAGCCTCGCTTATCTGGGCCATCCAGAAAGTGCGCCGCCCCGGTGGCGACCGCGCCGGTGGCTATCCGGGCGCAGATATCGTCGCCCGCCATATCAAAACAGGTGCATCACGCAAACGCGTCGGCTTCAGTATCGAAGGCCGTGCGCCAGTGCGTGCCCATACCGACGTGTACCACAATGGCGAAAAAGTCGGCACCATCACCAGCGGCGGCTTCGGTGCCACCGTGAACGCGCCGGTGGCAATGGGCTACGTCCGCACCGATCTTGCCGCTGTCGGCACCAAACTCACCGCGAAAGTCCGCGACAAAGATGTGCCAATTGAAATCGTCGCCATGCCGTTTGTGCGCAAGGATTACAAAAAATAATTCCGCACTGACCCAAGTCCCCCGCCCAATGCGGGGGCTTTTATGTCTTTAAAAATCCAATGCCCTATAACGAAACCATTATCTGCTACCTGACTGAAATCCATAGTGGCATTCGCGAAAAAATCACCCTGCCCATCAATGCCCTGGATAACCGGAAAAAGGCGCTGGTATTTATCGAAAAATATGCCATATCGGGATTCCTGTATGCTGCTGGGAAAATACAAAACCATATCAAATGGCAATGGCTGAAATGGGCAGCGCTGCTGTTTCCTGTCTATCTTGCTCTGGCTGCGCTGATTTATTTGGGTGATAAAGACGCCATCAATGCCTTCTTTTACCGCCTTTTTGAGTGGCTGCACATTCCCGTCCGCTCGCCGCACGGCTGGAATTACAGCGCCTTCCTTGCCCTGCTGTTTGCCCTGTTGCAAACAGGGATAATGACAAAATACCGCCGCCATTTATACTGGCTGCGGCGATATATCTATTATCAACACCCTTTGCGGATATACTTTCTTATCCTGCTCGGTTTTCCCATCATGGTATTCCTCCTGTTTCTCTTTATTTATTTGCGGATATGCAGCATCCTTCCGCGAAGTGTGAGGAAATACTATGCCTGTTGGAAACAGAAGATATGTTTTTTGCGGCGACCATATTGTGCTATAGCACCATCATGCTGATACAACTCATGCTGTATGGACTGTTTTGCAGTGTTTTCTATCTAAACCATGAACGCCGCGATGAAGAAATTGATGACGCTATAACCCTCAACAACCTGAAATACCCGCACTGAAAACAGACAGAGAAAAAATGCCCCAAGAACCCCTGATTACCCATGTCAAACCGCGCGCTATGGATGCCGATGTTTTGCAGCTCCTCATCCATAGCGTGCAGATCTTGATTGCCCAATATCCGCCTGAAATCATCATCGCCGTCATGAATGATTTGCAGGCTTCCTATCTCGCTCGCTGGCGCAAGCGGCAGTTTCTCCTCCTGCCCGTCTATTACGCGCTGGCGTCGTTCATCTTTCTCACGGACATCGTTGCGACTAACGCCTTCTTCCACCGCCTCTTTGCTGCCCTATATCTGCCAGTTCCCGAGCGCGGCGGCTGGTATTACAGCGCCTTTCTCGCCATTCTCTTCCAAAGCTACTGCCTGCTGCCGCTGATACAAGGCGCAAAAGAGCTGGCCATATTCCGCCGCTCCATTACCTACCGCGACAGCGACCGTTACCTCACTATCCCCCTCTACCGCGCACTGTGCCTCTTCGCCGCCGTCATTAGCCTGTGGCTGTTCCTGCTTATCCCTGCATTGGCGGGCAACCGCTGGCAACTTTTTACCGTCAGCTCCGTGCTTGCTTACGCGGCACTGGGCACGGCAGCTTATGCACTTTATCGTACGCTTCTCGTCATTTATCCCGATAAAATAGACTTTGGTCGCTTGGTAGCCGCCGTACAACAACCCATTCCCTAAGGATAATCCCCATGCAAAAAACCCTTATTGCTCTGACCTTCCTCGCCGCACAAGCAGGCGCTGCGTCGCTTTTTAGCGACGATATTGCCGCCGACAAACAGCCGCTGACCTACCTCGGCAAAGACA
This sequence comes from Cardiobacterium valvarum, assembly GCF_900460955.1. GTDB lineage: Bacteria > Pseudomonadota > Gammaproteobacteria > Cardiobacteriales > Cardiobacteriaceae > Cardiobacterium > Cardiobacterium valvarum. The sequence continues at coordinate 2,572,710 of NZ_UFUW01000001.1, read as the reverse complement.
GCAAAGCCGCCACTGCGCTGCTCTTGACCCAGAAAGCCGACGGTGGCGACGCCGTGGCACGCATCGCGGCGGACAGCCCTGTTACCATCCTGCTTGTGGATGACAAAGGCCGGGCGCTGGTCAAAAACGCTTTTGGCCTGACCGGCTGGGCGCAGGCGGATACCAGTGGCGCCGCTGCCGACAAACTGGATGGCCTGCAAAAAGCCGTTATCGGCGAAGACGCATTCATCTTCTATCACGATCCGAAAAACAGTACCTTTTTGAACGAAAGCCTGCCGGGTAAAGACGAGGAGCCGGAAGTCCATCGCGCCTTGCGCGGCAAGCTGGCGGGGGATGACAAAGACTACTTCGTCTATTGCGACCAGGGCATGAGCGGTGACCCGAACTGCACCATCTTCCCCGTTCCTGCCGATGGCAAAGCGCCGACAGAGACGGCCTACGATGAAAACCGCACCCTGAATGGCGAAACCTACTACCTGCCCGGCGACGGCACCGTGTACACCGATACCCGCGCCAACCTCTACTACCAGACGCGCAGCAAATACACGCTTAAAGGCGACAAACTGGATGAAGTCATCCAGCCCTACCACTACATCGGTGTGGATAGCAAAGCCGAAAACACCTTCACCCTGGACGGCCTCGACGGCAAAAAACACAAAGTCAAAAAGGGCGAGAAAGTACGCGTCATCCTTGACGACCCGCACGCCATTCCCTGCAAAGAAGACGAAATCTGTAAACTGAAACTGCTGGTGCAAAATGCCGCAGGCGACACCGGCTGGGTCATACCGGACACATATAGCGGTGAAGAAGACAAGCCGGGACCGAAGATCGAATACATCCGCTTCTATGGCGACTAACCGCCGCTTCCTGAGACACCGACACCGTCGGTGTTTTTTATGCGCGATTCACGCCAGGCGGCGTGGTTGCTGGGTCCGCCAAGCGGCGTGGTTGCCGGGTCCGCCAAGCGGTGTGGTTGCCAGGTCCGCCAAGCGGCGTGGTTGTCGGGTCCGCCAGGCGGCGTGGTTGCCGGGTCCGCCAAGCGGCGTGGTTGTCGGGTCCGCCAGGCGGCGTGGTTGCTGGATCCATCAAGTGGTGGGTTTGTGGGGTTTCGTCGCGGCTGTTTTCCATATTTCTGCTGTTTTCCCACAAAAACGCCGCAATGCGCGGCGTTTCTTCTATGCGATGCGCACCAAGCGGGATGGAACCCGCTCTCGCGTTGTTGAGTCTATTTTTGTTGTAGGGCTTTGAATTCGGCCTTGGCTTTTTCCAGTTGTGCGATGAAGGCGGGTTTGTTGTGCAGGGTGGCGACTACGGCGCTTGCAACCACGCGGGCGGCGTCCACATCGCTTTGCCAGTGATAGCCGCAGATGACCCGGCTTTGCCCCATTTCAAATCCGCGCTCGAAGATTTCCTGCTGGCGTGCCGGATTGATTTCGGCGAGTACCAACGCGCTTGCCCAGCCAATGGCGGTGTGGCCGGAGGGGTAGGAGCCATTTTTCGAGAGTTTTTCTTCGTCATCGGGGCGGCAGGTGTGTTCTTCAAAGAAGGCAAACGGGCGGATGCGCATGTAGTGTTTTTTGGCGGTGCGGGTGGCAAGCTCGCCTGCGTCTTCGCGGAAATGCAGGAGAAGTTTGTGGATTTCTGGAGTATCTTTTTCGGTGATGGGCATCCCGAAGGCTTCGGAGAAGGCCTGTGGCACGCCGCTGCCGCTTACGTGGGCATCGTTGTAGGCGAGCTCGCCGCGTGGGGTTTTGCGCAGTTGTTTGCCTTTGTCGTATTGCGCCTTGTCGTTGAGGAAGGCGATGCTGTCCATTGCCGGCGGTGGCGGCAGCAGTTTGAGGCTGTCGGCGACTTCATCTAGCGTCATGTAATACACGTCGGGACGGGTGGTAACGTCACCTTCGCCCGCATGCAGGGCGAGGGGCAGTGAGGCGAGCAACAGGGTTGTCAGCAGGGGCTTTTTCATATGTGGGTCCTGTGGAATGGATGGAGAAGCGGGCTGCACGACTATAGTTAAACATCTAAAAAATCGTAACGGCGTTGCGCTGCCTGTAAGGTCTGCGGCAGCGCGCCTTATTACGCTCTTTTATCTATTCAGCTATATAGGGACTTCAAATAGAAACCTACGGTATTGGCGCGACTCGTCGTGTTACACGTACGGTCTTCGTCGTGCCGCTTTATTTGAAGTTACTGTGCAACCCGGAGGTATTGTAACGCGAACACCGTGTTTTTCACAGGAATATATCTGAATTACCACGTTTGTTTTGTGTTTTTTTGAGGATTTGCCCAAGTGAGCAGGCGGAAGACGCTATTGCAGCGCTTCAAGTTGCAGCGGCACAGGGCTGACGGGGATGGGGGTGACGGTTTCATCGCCGTTACCGGAGCCACCAGTCGCAGGATTGACAGATTCGAGGGTGAGTTTTTGATCCAGCGGACGGGCATTGCCCGGCAGTTGCGGCGCGGCAAGGAGGAGGTTGTCGGCTTTTTGCCGTTTTTCCCGTTCGACGAGGCCGGGGATGTCGGGAATATGCGCCATTTCGCTGTCCGGCAGGACGAAGTAGGTCTCGTTTTTGCCGATCATGCCGTAGTCCTCACGCGCTTTTTCTTCGTACATGCGGTAGGCGTCGGGGGATTTGAGGCTGTCCACGTTGATGCGCAACGCATCGTTGCGGTCATTGAGTGCTTTGTTTTCACGCAAATGCAAGCCGACCTGCTGGCGCAGGTCGGCGATGTGTTCCTGGGTGCGGTTTTGCAACCGCCACAGGTAGGCGTTTATGAGTCCGAGGCTGAGCGCGATAGCGAGCAGCGTCAGGTAGATAAACGCTCGCTTCATCAGTTCTTGATTTTGCCAAGCAGAGCAGCTTTGCCACCGTAGCGGACTTCATTGCCGAGTTCGGCTTCGATGGTCAGCAGGCGGTTGTATTTGGCGACGCGGTCAGAGCGGCACAGTGAGCCGGTCTTGATTTGCGTGGCGCTGGTGGCAACGGCGATGTCGGCAATGGTGGTGTCCTCGGTTTCGCCGGAACGGTGCGAGACGATGGCGGCGTAACCGGCATCTTCAGCCATTTTGATGGCTTGCAGGGTTTCGGAGAGGGAGCCGATTTGGTTCGGTTTGATGAGGATGGCATTGGCGATGCCTTTTTCGATGCCTTCTTTGAAGATGCGGGTGTTGGTGACGTAGAGGTCGTCGCCGACGAGTTGCACTTTGCCGCCGAGTTTGTCGGTGAGGATTTTCCAGCCGTCCCAGTCGCTTTCGTCAAGGCCGTCTTCGATGGAGACGATCGGGTAGCGCTCAACGAGGCCGGCGAGGTAGTCCACAAATTCGGCAGAGGTGAAGGTTTTGCCTTCGGAAGCGAGGCTGTATTTGCCGTTTTCGTAGAGTTCGGAAGCGGCAACGTCAAGGGCGAGGTAGATTTGTTCGCCAGCTTTGTAGCCTGCTTTGGCGATGGCTTCCATGATGACTTGCAGGGCTTCTTCGTTGGAGCCGAGGTCAGGGGCAAAGCCGCCTTCGTCGCCGACGCCGGTGGAAAGGCCTTTGTCATGCAGGACTTTTTTCAGGGTGTGGAAGATTTCGGAACCGGCGCGCAGGGCTTCGTGGAAGCTGTTGAAGCCGGCAGGCATGATCATGAATTCCTGGATGTCCACGCTGTTGTCGGCGTGTTCGCCGCCGTTGACGATGTTCATCATCGGTACGGGCAGGGTGTAGCCGGTGGTGTTGTGCAGCACGGCGTAGAGCGGTTTTTTCAGGCTGGCAGCTTTGGCGTGGGCGAGGGCGAGGGAGACGCCGAGGATGGCGTTTGCGCCGAGGTTCTTTTTGAAGTCATCGCCGTCGAGGTCGAGCATGATTTTGTCGAGGGCGGTGAGGTCGTCAATGGCTTTGCCTTTGAGCGCCGGGCCGAGTTTTTCGTTGACGTTGGCGACGGCTTTGGTCACGCCTTTGCCGAGGTAGCGGGCTTTGTCGCCATCACGCAGTTCGAGGGCTTCGCGTGAGCCGGTAGAGGCGCCGGAAGGAACGCCAGCGGTGCCTTGTGCGCCGTCGGAAAGGGTGACGGTGACTTGTACGGTCGGGTTACCGCGTGAGTCGAGGATTTCGAGGGCTTTGACGTTTTGTACGGTTGTCGTCATTGTGTTGGCTCCTGTTAGTTAGAGGGTTTTGGCGATGTTGTCGAGCGCTTGCAGTTGTTTGAGCAGCTCGGGCATGTGTCCCAGCGGCCAGGCATTCGGCCCGTCGGAGAGGGCTTTATCCGGGTCGGGATGGGTTTCCATGAACAGTCCCGCGACGCCGACGGCAACTGCCGCGCGCGCGAGGACCGGCACGAATTCGCGCTGCCCGCCGGAGGAGGCGCCTTGTCCCCCCGGCAGTTGCACGGAGTGGGTGGCGTCGAAGACGACGGGGCAACCGGTTTGTTTCATCACCGGCAGCGAGCGCATGTCGGAGACGAGGTTGTTGTAGCCAAAGCTCACGCCGCGTTCACACAGCATGATGCGGTCATTGCCGGTGCTTTTTGCTTTATCGGCGACGTGGCGCATGTCCCACGGCGCGAGGAACTGGCCTTTTTTGATGTTGACCGGCAGACCCTGGGCGCAGACGTTGTGGATGAAGTTGGTCTGGCGGCAGAGGAAGGCCGGGGTTTGCAGCACATCCACCACGGCAGCGACTTCATCCAGCGGGGTGTCTTCGTGCACGTCGGTAAGAACGGGGACGCCAATCTCGGCTTTGACTTTGGCGAGAATGCGCAGGCCTTCGGCAATGCCGGGACCGCGATAGCTGGCACCGGATGAGCGGTTGGCTTTGTCGAAGGAGGATTTGTAGATGAAGGGGATGCCGAGATCGTCAGTGATTTTTTTCAGGGTTTCCGCTGTTGATAGCGCGAGCGCTTCGCTTTCGATGACGCAGGGACCGGCGATGAGGAAGAAGGGACGGTCGTTGCCGACTTGGTGGCCACAGAGGTTCATGCGTCTGCTCCGTCGTGATGGGCGCGCGCGGCGCGGATGAAGGATTCGAAGAGCGGGTGCCCTTTGCGCGGGGTCGAGGTGAATTCGGGGTGCGACTGGCAGGCGATGAACCACGGGTGGTCTGGCAGTTCGACGACTTCCACCAGGCCATTGTCTTCGGAACGGCCGGAGATGATCATGCCTGCGTCTTCGAGGCGTTTTTCGTAGTGGCTGTTCACTTCGTAGCGGTGGCGGTGGCGTTCGTTGATGATTTCCGCGCCGTAGATTTGTGCGATTTTGCTGCCGGATTTGAGCCGTGCCGGCAGGGCGCCGAGGCGCATGGTGCCGCCGAGGTCGCTTTGTTTGTCGCGCTGTTCAGTCTCGCCGCGTTCGTTCACCCATTCGGTGACGAGGGCGACCACGGGTTCCTGGCTGCTATCGCCCCATTCGGTGCTGCCGGCATTTTCGATGCCGAGGACGTGGCGCGCGTATTCGATGACGGCGAGCTGCATGCCGAGGCAGATGCCGAGGTAGGGGATGCGGTTTTCGCGCGCGTATTGCACGGCGCGGATTTTGCCGCTGATGCCGCGATTGCCGAAGCCTCCCGGCACGACGACGCCGTCCACGCCTTCCAGCAGCGATACGCCCTGCCGGTGCAGGTCTTCGGAGTCGATGTAGCGGATTTTCACCGCATTACCGCTGCGGATGCCGGCGTGGTAGAGCGCTTCGTTGAGCGATTTGTAGGCATCGGTGAGATCCACGTATTTGCCGACCATGGCAATCGTCACTTCCTGTTGCAGGTTGGCGATGGCGTCGTTGACCTGCTGCCAGTCACTGAGATCAGCGGGGGCGGCGTCAAGGGCGAAGTGGCGCATGACAACTTCGTCCACGCCCTGCTTGTGATAGAGCAGCGGGATTTCGTAGATATTTTTCACGTCCAGCCCGGCGAAGACCGCATCAGCGGGGACATTGGTGAAGAGGGCAATTTTGCGCCGCTCGTCTTCGGGAATATCACGGTCGGCGCGGCAAATCAGCATATCCGGCTGAATGCCGATCGAGCGCAATTCCTTGACGCTGTGCTGTGTCGGCTTCGTTTTCAATTCCCCTGCGGCGGCGATATAGGGCAGCAGCGTCAGGTGGATATACATGCAGCGGCTGCGGCCCAACTGCGTACCCAACTGGCGGATGGCTTCGAGGAAAGGCAGCGATTCAATATCGCCGACCGTGCCACCGATTTCCACCAGCGCAATATCCGCCCCCTCGGCGGCGCGTAACACGTACGACTTGATGGCATCGGTAATATGCGGGATGACCTGCACCGTCGCGCCCAAATAATCGCCGTGGCGTTCCTTGCGGATCACCTCGGCATAAATGCGGCCGGTGGTGCAATTATTGAACTGGGTGGCACGCATCCGCACGAAGCGTTCATAGTGGCCGAGGTCAAGGTCGGTTTCCGCGCCGTCGTGGGTAACAAACACCTCGCCGTGCTGGAAGGGGCTCATCGTCCCCGGATCGACATTGATATACGGATCGAGCTTGATCAGCGTGATGCGCAGCCCGCGTGATTCCAGAATAGCGCCCAAAGAAGCGGCGGCGATGCCCTTCCCCAAGGAAGAAACCACGCCGCCGGTAACAAAAATAAACTTGGTCATGCGTCCGAAACCGATGAAAAATGATGCGAAATGCTAACAGAATGCGCCTGTTGATGCCAGTCAAACGCCAGCCCGTCCCAGCCCGCCGCCGCACCAAAACCGCCCAACCACGCCGCTTCACCGTCCACCAGCAAGAGCGGCAGACGGCGGCGCAAATACGGCGGCACCCCCTGGTTCTGCAAAAAATTCTTCAGCGCCTGCGGATAACGCTGCCCGGGTGCCTGCCAGCGCGCGGCACAGGGAAACAGCGCCCAACGGCACACCCTGCCCGCCAGCAAATCCTGCCCCGTGCGCAAGTGCAACGCACCCACACCCTGCCACACTGTTTGGGCGGCAAACGGCGGTGGCGACTGCGGCGCACTGGCGCGGAACAAGTGCAAACAGCCGCGATGCTGCACCACTACCGTCCCGCCATAACACAATTCCGCATGACCATTCTGCCCGCCAAGCGCGTCTATAAACGACAACAACCGCTTAGCCGGCGGCGCGGGCTGCCCGGCACGCTGCAACCAGCGGCGTAACAAGGCCTTGGCGACCGTTGCCCCATGCGCAGTAACGAGCGCGTCCCACGGCAATACCGTCTGCGCCTCGCCCAGAATCCCGTCCAGCAACGCCTGCTGCACCGCTTGCGCTTCAGCCAGCCAGCCCGCCGAACGCGCGACCGCTGCCGCCATCTCCACCAGCGGCGGCAAACCCGCATGACGCAGGCGGTTGCGGGCAAAACGCGTATCCACATTGCTGGGATCATCCAGAAACGGCACCCCCTCGGCGGCAACAAACGCCTCAATCGCGGCGCGCGACGTATCCAGCAGAGGCCGCCAGTGCGCGCCATCGGCAAACGGACGTTGCGCAGGCATCGCCACGAGACCGTCCAGCCCGCTGCCGCGCAACAACTGCAAAAAAAACGTCTCGACCTGATCCTCGCGGTGATGCGCGGTGAGCAGCACCCCACGCGGTGGCAAACGCGCCGCCAGTGCCTGATAACGCAGCATTCGCGCCCTGGCTTCCAGACTCTCGCCCGACGCCGTATGCCAGTTGAGACGCAACACCTCGCAACGGATCCCGCGCGCCGCTGCCTCACGCACACAAAACGCGCCCCACTCGCCACTCGCCGCCGACCAGCCATGATCCACATAACAGGCGACAAGCGGTGCCGTAAGCTGTTGCCGCTGCGCGACGAGCGCCTGCAACAGCGCCATACTGTCGCGCCCACCGCTTAACGCGAGCCAATACGCCGCTGGGCGGTACGCCGCCTGCCAGTGCCAGAAGGGGGAAGAGTCAGAAAGCAACATCGGGATTACCAGCATGGAAAACGGCGCGAGGATAGCGCAAGAAGGGTGTAAATACAGAGCCCGCGTAGGGTGGGCTTCAGCCCACCGGGCAGGCACAGCCTGCTTTTTGCAATCTTGATAAGGGATAAAAACAACGCCAAGCGGTGTAAACACTGGGCCCGCCAAGCGGCGTCGTTACCGGCTTCATGGCGACATCACGCAATGCCACTTGTTATCACAAATGCTTCGCCAGCAGGGTATAGGTATCAACCGCGCCGAGGTCGGTTTGCACCCGCCAGCCGCTGCCTTTCGCTGCCGCTACGATCTCGCTGCTGCTCACGTCGCGCAGTTCGCCGAGGGTGAGATGGCGGTTACCGCCCGGCTGGATGAGTTCGATGCTGTCGCCGCTGGCGAAGTGGTTTTTCGCTTCAATGGTGGCAAGGCCTGTTGCCGCGTCAAAGGCGATGACTTCGCCGACGAATTGCTGCGTGGCAGCGTTCGATGAACCGGTGGCGTAGTTTTGCTGCGCCTTGATTTGCCGGCGCACAAAGAAGCCGTCGGTATAGCCACGGTTGGCAAGCCCTTCGAGGCTGTCGCTGAGACCAGGATCGAAGGGGCGGCCAGCAAGGGCGTCGTCAATGGCGCGGCGGTAGAGTTGCGCGGTGCGCGCCGCGTAGTAGAAGGATTTGGTGCGGCCTTCGATTTTCAGGCAGTCCACGCCGATTTTTACCAGTTCGCCGACGTGCTCGATGGCGCGCAGGTCGCGGCTGTTCATGATGTAGGTACCGTGTTCGTCTTCGGTGATTTCCATGTATTCGCCGGGGCGGTTCGTTTCTTCGAGGTAGTAGGTGCGGTCGGCGAGCGGGTGACGCTCTTGCGGGTCGGTGAGCCCTTGCAGCGCGTCGGGGGAGAAGATGCGGTCGGGCGTGGGGATGAATTCGCCCTCGCTTTCTTCGGTGGCGCCGTGCGTTTTGTATTGCCAGCGGCAGGCGTTGGTGCACACGCCCTGGTTGGGGTCGCGGTTGTTGAAGTAGCCGGAGAGCAGGCAGCGCCCGGAGTAGGCGATGCACAAGGCGCCATGCACGAAGACTTCCAGCTCGATGTCCGGGCAGCGTTCGCGGATTTCGCGGATTTCGTCCAGCGAGAGTTCGCGCGAGAGGATGATGCGGCTGATGCCGTTTCTTTCCCAGAATTTGACGCTGGCCCAGTTCATGCTGTTCGCCTGCACGGAGAGGTGGATGGGCATGTCGGGGAAGGCGTCCTTGACCAGCATGATGAGGCCGGGATCGGACATGATGCAGGCGTCCGGCCCCGCCCTGAGCGAGGGGCTGAGGTCGCGGATGGCGGTTTGCAGTTTGTAGTTGTGCGGCATGGCGTTCACGGTGAGGTAGAACTGCTTGCCCAGCGCGTGTGCCTCGTTGATGCCGGTTTGCAGGTTTTCGTCGTTGAACTCGTTGCCGCGCATGCGCAGGGAGTAACGCGCCGCGCCCGCATAGACGGCATCCGCGCCGTAGGCAAAGGCGTAGCGCATGGTTTTCAGGGAGCCGGCGGGGGCGAGGAGTTCGGTGTGTCGCATAAGTTCTCGGAGGGTATGGAAAAAGCGCGCATTATAGCGGCCCGCCTGCGGGGTCTGTGGCACAATGGCCGCCCCTTTTCTACTGAATAAATGCAGGAGTTGTTATGCAAAAACGCATGAATGTCGAGAGTTTCAACCTCGACCACACCAAGGTGAAAGCCCCCTATCTGCGCCTCGCCGACAAGAAACAGGGCGAACACGGCGACGTGATTTTCAAATACGACCTGCGCATCTGCCAGCCGAATCAGGAGCACATGGAAATGCCGGCGCTGCACTCGCTGGAACACCTGATGGCGGAGCTGTCGCGCAATCACAACGGTCATGTGGTCGATATTTCGCCGATGGGCTGCCAGACGGGGTTCTATGTGTCGCTTCTGAACGAGCCGGAATATCAAACGGCGCTGGATTTGATTGAAAAGACCCTGCGCGACGTGCTGGAAGCAACGGAAGTTCCGGCCTGCAATCCGGTGCAATGCGGCTGGGCGGCCAGCCACAGCCTGGAAGGCGCGAAGGAACTGGCGCGCAAGCTGCTTGACAAGCGCAGCGAGTGGGAAACGATCTTCGCCTGAGGCGGCGGATTCCCGCGCCGGATACTGCCCCGGCACACGATAAAGTCCTTCCCCGACGGGAAGGGCTTTTTTATCCCGCTTGGCGCATACCTCACCTGAAAACGTGCCCGCTAAAGCCTCCTTCCCTATTTTTAGCGGAGAAAGAGAGTATTCCTCCGCAGGACGCACCCAAAAGCGCCATTAACCTGCCGGACGCCAAAATCCAGAATCATCTGCCGCGAGGCGGTTCAAGTCCAGCGCAGCAATGCTAATAACGGACTGAAACCCGCCTGCGAGGAGCGTTTCATTTCCCGGCATCGGTATCACAGCTGCTCGCGGATCCAGCCCAGCATATCGGGATGGTTCACCGCCCACTGCCCCTCGCTGTTTTTGGTGATGAAATCCGCGCGCGTCAGGCGGCGCAGCGCGGCTTGCACCTGCGGCACGCTGACATCATCCACCCCCATTTGCGCCGCCAGCCATTGTCTTGTGTCCTGGGCGTACAGGGTTTGCTTCTCTTGTGCCAGCGCTTGCAACAGCAGGCGATCCAGCGCTTTCAGTTCCCGCCAGATAGCGGCGTAATCGGCGCTGTCGTGCAGGTATTGCTGCTGTGCGGCGGCGGCCACGTCCAGCGGCAGGGTAGGGTCAATAATCATGTTCTGAATGATGGTGCGCAGGTGCAGCGGGATGTGTTCGAAGCGGACAAGCCATTGATACAGCGCCTGTTTGTCCAGCGTATTGGCGGTGCGCGCCTGATAGATGTCGGCAAGGAAATCGGTAAATTCCTGTTCCAGGCGCGGGAATGCCATCGCGTGCGCGAACTGGAAAAACGGCGCCTTGTAATCGCTGAACATTTGCCGCAGGCCGTTCATACTGGATCCGGTAAAGATGACTTTGACCTGTGCCCGGTGCACATCCAGCCCGGTGCGCAGCGAACGGATGAGGCCGCCCGTGTCGCTGAGGCGGGCCAGCTCCTGCACTTCGTCAAGAAGCAGCAGGATCCGTCTGCCACCCTGGGCCAATGCCTCGATGACTTCGCTGATACTCGCCGGAGCGGGTGCTTTTTCGCGGCTAAGGCTGGCACCAAAAGCAGAAACCTGCTCGATCCCCGCCAGCCACGCTTTCAGTTTGCCGCTGATGCCGAGTTGGCTGGCAAAATCCAGCAACGCAAGACGGAAGCGGTTTTCCGTCTGCGCGTCGCTATCCATGAAACTGAAATAGAAGGCGGCAAAATCGCGCGCTTCGGCGGCAGGCTGGATGTCGTTCAGCAAAAACTGCGTCTTGCCCATGCGGCGCGGGGCGAACAGGGTAAAGGCGCTGACCACACCTTCGGCCAGCATCGTCAGCAAGGCGTCGGCATAGGGGCGGCGGGAATAGTAAAGCGGGTCGTGCATGGCGGTTCTCCGGTGGTTGCGCGGGATTATACGATTTTAGACAGGTTTTGACGAATTAGACAAGAACCGTCTAATAACATCTAATCCTTTTGCAACAACGACCTACAGGAACACCTAGCGCGGATAGATGAAATCCGGCGCGTGTTCGCGGATGAAGCGAGCTATCTGCGGATAGAGTTCCGCGTCAATTTCATAGAACGCCTCGTCCAGCGGTTCCAGCGCCTCAATATCGCCGGCTTCGTTTTCATGTGCGTTCAGTTGAGCGTCGCGTTCTTCGTCATCAAAAGAAGGGGCACCATCAAAGAGTGCCAGCGCATCGGCATAGATGCGGATGAAGCGCGCATCACCCAGCAGTTGCAAAGCTTCCTGCACGTCCTGCCACATCACCCCCATCGGTGAGCCGAAGAACATGACGTGGCCACCGTCAAGTTCCTGAGTGTAGGCATCAAGCGCCATCAGCAGCCGCTGATGGCGAGTGAAGGGCTGCAAAGCGGCGCAGTACTCCGCATAGGTTTCGGTGTGGGCAATAGCAGCGCGCACGGGTTCCAGCACTGCGGTGTAGTTGTCTTCGTTGACGTTTTGGGCAAATTTCAGGGTGATGGCAGTCATAGTGTCTCTGAACGGTAGTCAATAAGCGTCGTATTATAGAATTTGCCCTTTAATTAAGCTGCTTCTTCTCATGAACACCCTCATCAGCCAACGCATCGTGAGCCCCCTCGGCGATCTCTACGTCTGTGCCAGCACGCGCGGTATCTGTCTGCTTGAATTTGCCGGCACGCAGCGCATCACACGCGAAAGCCGCCAGCTCGAACGCCACTTCGGCTGCCCGATTACCCTCGGCGAGAACGAACATACCCGCCAGACTGCCGCCGAACTTGGCGAATACTTCGCCGGCACACGGCGCGATTTCACCATTGCCCTGCACCCCGTCGGCAGCGACTTCCGGCAACGCGTCTGGGCGGCACTGCGCGCCATCCCCTACGGCACGACCACGCACTATCAGGCACTCGCGGCCACCATCGGCCATCCTGCCGCTGTGCGCGCTGTCGCCGCTGCCAACGGCGCCAATGCCATCGCCATCCTCATCCCCTGCCACCGCGTCATCGGCAAAAACGGTGCGCTGACCGGCTACGGCGGCGGCATCCATCGCAAAGCCTGGCTACTCGCGCACGAACGCGGCGAAGACAAGCACTCCACCCAACCCCTACCTCTATGACCTTGCAACACTTCACCCTTATCTTCCTTGGCGGCGGACTAGGCAGCGTGGCACGCTACCTATTCGGCGTCGCCCTGCCCGCCCGCGCCTTCCCGCTCGGCACATGGCTGGCAAACCTCATCGGCTGCTTCCTCATCGGCTATCTCGCGCAAACACTTGCCCGCGACAACGCCGCCCTGCGCGCCCTTTGCATCACCGGCTTCTGCGGCGGCTTCACCACCTTTTCCACCTTTTCGCTCGACATCGTGCAGCGCTGGCAGGACGGACATTACCTCGTCCCCACGCTCTATCTCATCATCAGCCTTGCCGGCGGTATCGTCGCCGTCCTCGGCGGCATGGCACTGGCACGCTAACCCCCGCTAACGTACCCCACGCAACCTTGTGGTTGCGCGGGGGGCCCCGCCGGGCGCATCCCGCCCCATGCTAAAATCCGCGCTTTTCTTAATGACACCGAGGTAATCATGAACACAGACGGCATGGCCACCCGCTACCAACCCGCCGACATCGAAAACAAATGGTACGACCGCTGGGAAAAGGGCAACTACTTCGCCCCCAGCGGCAGCGGCAAGCCCTACGCCATCATGATTCCACCGCCGAACGTCACTGGCACCCTGCACATGGGTCACGCCTTCCAGGACACCATCATGGACGCCCTCATCCGCTACCACCGCATGCTCGGTGACAACACCCTGTGGCAGCCGGGCAGCGACCATGCCGGCATCGCGACACAAATGGTCGTCGAGCGCCAGCTGAACGCGCAGGGCAAAACGCGGCACGACCTCGGCCGCGAAGCGTTCACCGCCAAAGTGTGGGAATGGAAAGCCGAATCCGGTGGGCAAATCATGCGGCAACTGCGCCGCCTGGGTGCCTCGCTCGACTGGATGCGCGAGCGCTTCACCATGGATGACGCCCTCTCGCGCGCCGTGCGCACCCTCTTCGTCAAACTCTACGACGACGGCCTTATCTATCGCGGTAAGCGTCTCGTCAACTGGGACCCGGTGCTGAAAACCGCCATCTCCGACCTCGAAGTCGAAAACCGCGAAGAAAACGGCCACATGTACCACGTCCGTTATCCCTTCGTCGCCGGACAGGGGCTAGACGGGCAGTACATGCACATCGCCACCACCCGCCCGGAAACCATCCTCGCTGACGGTGCACTTGCCGTGCATCCTGATGATGAACGCTACCGCCACCTGCTCGGCAAAATGGTGCACGTCCCGCTGACCGAGCGCGTTATCCCCATCATCGCTGATGAATACGTCGAAATGGACTTCGGTACCGGCTGCGTGAAAATCACCCCCGCGCACGACTTCAACGACTACGCCGTCGGCCAGCGGCACACCATGGAAGTCATCAACCTGATGAACCCCGATGCCACCCTGAACGACAATGTCCCCGCCGCATATCGTGGCCTCGACCGCTGGGTGGCGCGGGAGAAAATCGTTGCCGACCTTGATGCTGCCGGATTACTGGAAAAAGTAGAACCGCACACCCTGAAACGCCCCTACGGCGACCGCAGCGGTGTCGTCATCGAGCCCTACCTCACCGACCAGTGGTTCGTGGACCTGTCCAGCGACAAAGGCATGGCCAAGCTCACCCAGCCCGCGCTCGACGCCGTGCGCGATGGCCGCATCAAATTCGTGCCGGACAACTGGAAAAACACCTACTACAACTGGATGGAAAACCTGCAAGACTGGTGCATCTCGCGCCAACTCTGGTGGGGGCACCGCATCCCCGCCTGGTATGACGCCGACGGCAACGTGTACGTCGCCGAAAACGAAGCCGCCGTGCGCGAAAAATACCGCCTCGCCGCCGAACATCCGCTGACACAGGACGAAGACGTGCTCGACACCTGGTTCTCCTCCGCGCTGTGGCCGTTCGCCACCCAGGGCTGGCCGGACGACACCGCCGATCTCAAAACCTATTACCCCGGCAACGTCCTCGTTACCGGCTTCGACATCATCTTCTTCTGGGTGGCGCGCATGGTGCTGATGGGCATGTACTGCATGAACGGCGCAGTCCCCTTCCGCGAGGTATACATCCACGGCCTCGTGCGCGACAGCGAAGGACAGAAAATGTCCAAATCCAAAGGCAACGTCCTCGACCCGCTCGACATCATCGACGGCATCGACGGCGAAGCCCTGGTCGCAAAACGCACCAGCGGCATGATGCAGCCACAAAAAGCCGAAAAAATCGCCGCGCAGACCCGCAAAGAATACCCGGACGGCATCGCCGCTTACGGCACCGACGCCCTGCGTTTCACCTTCGCCGCGCAAGCGACCATGGGCCGCGACATCGTCTTCGACACCAAACGCGTCGAAGGCTACCGCAACTTCTGCAACAAACTGTGGAATGCCGCCCGCTTCGTGCAAATGCAGACCGCAGGCCAAAGCATCACCGCTGCCCCCGTCAAAGAAAAAAGCGCTGCCGACCGCTGGATCTACGGCGCACTCGACCGCACCATCCGCAGCGTGCGCGAAGCGTTTGACACCTACCGCTTCGACTTCGCTGCGCAAGCCCTGTACGACTTCATCTGGAACCAGTACTGCGACTGGTACCTCGAACTCGCGAAACCCGTCCTCGGCAAACACAACGACGATGACGCCGAAAAAGCGCGCACCCGTCACACCCTGCTCGACGTCCTCGAACAAGCGCTACGTCTCATCCACCCGCTCATGCCCTATATCAGCGAAGAAATCTGGCAACAAACCGCGCCTCTGCTCGGCACAGCGGGCGACACCCTCATGACCCAAGCCTACCCGACGGCAAGCAACGGCGAAGACCCGCAAGCCGACGCCGAAATCGCCTGGCTGCAAGAAACCCTGCTTGGCGTGCGCAAAATCCGCGCCGACATGAACATCGCCCCTGGCAAACCGCTGCCGCTCATCATCAGCGGCCTGGACGATAACGCCAGAGGCTACCTTGCCGCCCAGGAACGCAGCCTGCTCGCACTGGGCCGCCTCGACAGCGTACGCGTCCTCGCTGACGGTGAAGCCGAACCCGAAGCCGCCGCCTTCATGGTCGGCAGCGCAAAAAACATGATCCCGCTCGCCGGCCTCATCGACAAGACCGCCGAACTCGCCCGCCTCGACAAAGAAATCGCCAAACGCGAACAAAACATCGCCCGCCTCAGCGGACAGCTCGCAAACGTTCGCTTCACCGCCAGTGCCCCCGCCGCCCTGGTCGAACAGACCCGCGCCCAACTCGCCAGCGACGAAGAAACCGTCGCCGCCCTGCGCGCGCAGCGGGAAAAAGTCGCAGCGTTGTAAACATTCAGAGCCATCCCGCTTGGCAGTCGCCACAAACCCAGTAATTACGCCGCTTGGCGGCTGCCTAATTCCGCATTCCGCACAAAAAAAATCCCTTCCCCCGCTTGCGGGGGAAGGAGGCCGAAGGCCGGAAGGGGGGGATAAAAACCAGCGTTTACCTCTATTAGCGCAAACCCAGTTTACATCCCGCTTAGCGGCAATCCCTGTTATTTATGCCGCCCGGCGGCAACACGATCCCGCTGCCGAGGATTGCCCGCAAGCCCGTCGCCAGACGGGCTTTTTGTTACCGGCTGCCTTGATCTGCAAAGCCGACATTGGTACCGCTTGCCGCCACTATGGATGCGATGCGGCGACGGACATGGGCAAGCGGTGGCATTTTTGTGGAAGAATGAGGTTAGATGTGGTTTTTCACGCTACAATTATTGCTCTTCCCACTTCAAGGAGGCTTTTATGAACTACACCTGTCGTGATGTGAGGCTGCCTAACCACCCGACGTTGCATCCGGCGATGTCCATTGCCGGCGCGTTTGCCGCTATCCATCACCGCAATGAGCGCTTTTTCCCGGTAGTCGATGACGCCGGTGATTTTGTCGGTATTTTCAACAGCAGGTCGCTGGTGGAACTGCTGCTGCCACGCAGCCTCACCGCCAATCTCGGTCGCGAGATGAATCCGCCAGAGCTGAATTTCATGAAGACCACGCCTAGCGAACTGCTCCAGCGCCTGCGCGAGCATTATGAAGATCCGATTACCGATTACCTGATACGCGACGAAGTACCGCAGTGCACACCCGACACCAGCCTGATGGAGGCGCTATACCTGCTCTACCGTAGCCGCCGCAGTCACGGCGTCGTGCTGGCAAAGGGCAGCCGCTACTATCTTGGTTTGGTCAGCATCAGCAGTATTCTGGATAGCATCATCAGGGCCGCATAGGGGGAATCATGCAGGCGTCTCATGTGATCTTCGGTCTTGACCCGATGTGGTCGTCGGGCATCATTCTGGTCATCGTCTATATCGTCCTCATCATGGAGAAACTCAACCGCGCGGTCACGGCACTGCTCGGCGCGATGTTGATGATTTACTGCGGCCTGCTCAATCAGCATCAAGCGCTGGAAAAGGTGGATTTCAACACGCTGTGGCTGCTTACCGGCATGATGATGCTGGTCAACATCACCGCGAAAACCGGCGTGTTCCAGTACGTTGCCATCCGCTCGGCGAAGTGGGTGCGCGCCGACCCGGTCGGCATCATGCTGATGCTCTCAGGCATCACCGCGCTCTTTTCCGCCCTGCTGGATAATGTGACGACGGTGCTGCTCATCACGCCGGTGACGCTGCTGATTACTGAGCAGCTCAGAGTCCGCACCTTCCCCTACCTCTTTGCCACCATCCTCGCCTCCAACATCGGCGGCACGGCAACCCTCATCGGCGACCCGCCGAACATCATCATCGGCTCAAGAAATGGCCTCAGCTTCGGTGAATTCATCTACCACATGACGCCGATCGCCCTCATCATCATGGTGACCGTCGCCGCCATGCTGTGGCTGGTACACCGCCGTAACCTGAAAACCACCTTGCGCGCCCGCGCCGCCATCATGCGTTTCAATGAAAAAGAGGCGATTACCAACCCAAAACTGCTGAAAAAATGTATCGGCGTCTTCGCCCTCGTCCTCCTCGGTTTCTTCGTTGGGCACCCGCTTGGCGTTGAACCCGGCACGGTGGCGCTTTCCGGCGCGGCGCTGCTGATGCTGCTCGCCTACGGCAAGCAGCCGGCGGAAAAGCAAACGGAAAACGTCCACCACGCCTTTGCTGAAGTGGAGTGGATCACCATCTTCTTCTTCATGGGGCTTTTCATTATCGTCGGCGCCGTCGAACAAAGCGGCCTGCTTGACGTGCTCGGGCACAAACTCATCGCCGCCACCAATGGCGATGTGCCGAAAATGGCCTATGCGGTGCTGTGGGTCTCAGCCATCCTTTCCTCCGTGCTGGACAACATCCCCTTCGTCGCCACCATGATTCCACTCCTGCAATCGGCAGGAGCCGGCATCGATCCGCTCACCTTCGAACCGGTGTGGTGGGCGCTGGCCTTGGGCGCCTGCCTCGGCGGCAACGGCACCCTCATCGGTGCGAGTGCCAACCTCACCGTCGCTGCCTTTGCCGAGCGCGCCAAACAGCCCATCGGCATGGTGCAGTTCGCCAAATACGCTTTCCCACTGATGCTCTTCACCATCCTGCTGTCGCACATCTACCTGTGGCTGCGCTATTTCTGATGATGGTCTGACCAGCTTCGTGCACAACGAAGATTCGCCGCTTGTCGGGGCCCTGTGCTGGGGCTTCGCCAAGCGGCGTCGTGGCGCGGTTTTGTCGCCTGCGGAGGCTATCGGCTACAATGCCGCCTTTCCTTTCAACTCCGTAACAACTTCATGGGAACACAGATGGACGACACAGCAATCCGGCAACTCATCCAGCGCGAAATGGCACAAACCGAAGCGTTGATGCAGGCTGAAATGCGGGCGGAAGTGCCGCTGGCGGAACTAGTGATGCAGTACGCCATTGGCGACGGCGGCAAGCGTTTCCGCCCGCTGCTGACCCTGTTGAGCTGCGGACTGTGCGGCTATCGCGACGAACACGCTATCACCGCCGCCGCCTTCATCGAATTTATCCATAACGCCACCCTGCTGCACGACGACGTGGTGGATGAATCCGCGCTGCGCCGTGGCAAACCGTCCGCCAACATCGCCTTTGGTAATGCCGCCAGCGTCCTGGTCGGCGATTTCCTCTATACCCGCGCCTTCCAGCTGATGGTGCGCACCGGCAACAGCGACGCCATCGCCATGATGGCCGATGCGGTCAACCTCATTGCGGCGGGCGAAGTGATGCAGCTCGGCAACATGCACGATCCCGATGTTGATGAAACCCGCTACTACCGCGTCATCGAGCTGAAAACCGCCGTGCTGTTCGCTGCTGCCTGCAAAGTGGCGGGACTGCTGGCCGGCCTTGATCCGGCACAAAGCGAACGACTCGCCGTCTATGGCCGCAAACTCGGCATGGCCTTCCAGATTATGGACGATTTGCTGGATTACACCGGCGATGAAGCGCTGATTGGCAAAGCGCTAGGCGACGACCTCGCTGAGGGCAAACCGACCCTGCCGCTCATCCGCGCCCAGCAGCAATTACCTGCCGCCGACAAAGCGCGTCTGCGCCACATCATCGAGCAGGGCGAACGCGAGGCGATCGGTGAAGTGATGGCCTTATTGCAAGCAACGGATGCCCTGTCCTACAGCCGCGAAGCCGCTGCGCGCCTGGCAGACGAAGCAGTGCAAGCACTTGCCTCCTTCCCTGACAACGACTACAAAACCGCACTCACTGCTTTGGCGGCGCGCACCACCGAACGCCGCCGCTAAAACCAGAAACGATAGGCCAAATAACCGCTCATCAAGAGTGACATCGTAATAACCGCCGGACGAATCAGGCGGTTCCCCTTGCTGATAATCAACCCGGCCGCAAGACGCGCCCCGAGCAACTGCCCGACCGCCATCATCAGACCAACCAGCCAAATTACCCGACCGCCGGCCAGAAAAACGAAGAGCGACATCAGATTGGTGGTGGCGTTATACGCCTTCGCCTCTATCGTCGCGTTTTGCAAGGTGTAGCCGCGCAAGGCAATCAGTGCCAGCATCAGGAAACTGCCTGTACCCGGGCCGAGGAAGCCGTCATAAAAACCGAGCGGGAAAAGCGCGCCGCTGACAAAATGGCCATAAGGCAGACGTGCTTCCCGCTCCATCGTGCCCAGCGACGGCATAAAAATGAATAGCAGGGCGACTGTTGCCAAAAGCAGCGGCAACACCTTGCGTAACAGATCGGGCGGCAGCCACTGCACCACGGCCGCTCCCGCCGCAGCACCGAGCGCACAGGCGATAATCCCGGGCAACAATTTACGAAAACGAATCTGGCCACGGCAGACAAAATACCAAGTTGCCGACAGCGTACCGAAACTGCCCTGCAACTTGTTTGTGGCCAACGCCGCATCTGGCGGCAATGCCAGCATCAGCGCCGGCACCGTCAACATCCCGCCGCCACCGGCCAGCGTATCGACAAACCCCGCCACCATCGCTACCAGCAGCAGCGGCAACAATACCCACGGCGACAAACCGGCATTGAGCAACTCATTCAGCATGAGCCACCTCCATCCACGCATCCAGTTGTGCCACCAGTTCGGCCAGCCCCAGCCGCTTCAAACTGGAAAAGAGCTGCACCGAAAACGGCGCATGCCAGTTCACCAACTCACTACGCAACGCGCGCAATTGTTTCTCTGCCATGCTACGACTGAGCTTGTCCGCCTTCGTCAACAACACATGCGCGGGTAACTGCCGCTCGGCACAACATTCCAGCATGCGGATATCCAGTTCCTTCATCGGGTGGCGGATATCCATCAATAGCACCACCCCGCGCAGCACCTCGCGTTGCAACAAATAGCGGCCAAGCAGGGCCTGCCAGTGCGCGCGCACCTGCTCTGGCACTTCGGCATAACCATAACCCGGCAAATCGACCAAAAAACACCCTGCATCAGGCAGGGCAAAATAATTGATGAGCTGCGTCCGCCCCGGCGTGCGCGACACCCGGGCCAGCGTCTTCTGATTCGTCAACGTATTTAGCGCACTCGACTTGCCGGCATTCGAGCGGCCGGCAAAGGCGATTTCGACACGCGAATCAGGTGGAAATTGCGCCTCGCGATTGGCGGAAAAGGCAAAAACCGCCTGCTGGTAACGACTATTCATCTCTTGTAAAATGCAGAAAAACCGCCTGAAATTCTATATCAGGCCCCTGATAAACAACAAAAGAAAAATCTTGCGGAGCAAGTCATGAAAAAAGGCATAGTGACAATCCTGACCATCGCCGTTGCCGGCTGGGTACAAGCTGCCGATATCAAAGCGGGTGAAGAAAAAGCGGTTGTGTGTGCCGCCTGCCACGGACCCGGTGGAGCAAGCAGCAACCCCGAATGGCCGATACTGGCGGGACAAGGACAAAAATACCTGGAAAAACAATTGCGTGATTTCAAGAGTGGCGAGCGTCCGAGCCTTATCATGCAGCCGCAAGCTGCCTTACTGGCCGACGAAGACATCGTCAACGTCGCCGCCTATTTCGCAGCGCAAACACCGCCACCCGCTACGACCGAAGGCGCAGGGGAAAATCCCGAAGAACTGCTGGCGCTTGGCGAAGCACTCTATCGCGGTGGTAATCTCGAAAAAAGTATCCCCGCCTGCATGGCCTGCCATGGCCCCGCCGGTGATGGTATCGAACCGGCCGCTTTCCCGCGCGTCTCCGGGCAGCATGCCAAATACACCCGTACCCAGCTGGATGCCTTCAAGACCTCGGCTCTCTTTGACCAGCAGGCGAGCGAAACCGACCCGAGCAGCCTCGTCGTGCGCGGCAACGACCCGAACGGTATGATGCGTGACGTGGCGGAGAAACTCACCCCCAAACAAATCGAAGCCGTCGCCCGCTACATGCAGGGACTACATATGCCGGAAACCCCCTGAATTGCACCAACACGATGACCAATGGTGGCGACAACCCCTTGAACGCCTGACCGACAACCAATGGGAAGCCCTCTGCGACGGATGCGGACTGTGCTGCCTGAACAAAATGGAAGATATTGATACGGGAGAAGTGTACTTCTCCCGTGTTGCTTGCAAACTACTGGACATTCACAGCGGGCGCTGCCGCGACTACCCCTGCCGTCACACCCAAGTGCCGGACTGCCTCAGCCTGCGCGAACTGCCGCGCCAGGACTACTCCTGGCTGCCGCCCAGCTGCGCCTACCGCCTGCGCCATGAAGGCAAAAACCTGCCCGACTGGCACTATCTCGTCTGCGGAGACAAAAAAGAAGTGCACCGCCGACACCGCAGCGTGCGCCACTTTGCACTCAGTGAAAACGAAGGCCACGCCATAGACGATTACCTCATGTACCGTCTTGAAGACATACTCGGAGCCTAGGAACCATGACCAACCCATCCGTATTGTTACTGCGCATCACCGCCGCCATCATCATCCTCGTCGCCATTGCCGGCACCTCCCTCATGATCAAACGCCAGCGCGACCGCGAGCGCGACATACACGACGGCCATCCCAAATACCGGGGCTCAACCCTTGATGCCCCGCCTGCTGAACATAACCGCAAAACCAGCCGCCTCAACCCTGGTATCTTCGGCGGCAGCAAAAACAGCGCTCCGCCCAAGCCACGCAGCAAACCACCGGAGCTGATCGTCCCGCTCACCATCATGGCGCCGAACAATCACCCGTTCAGCGGCAAAACTATCTCCCGTCTCGTGCAAGCCTTCGGCCTGCAATACTCGCCCAACCAGACCTATGAACTCATCGGTGCCGGCGGACGCGAAATCTTCTGCACCATGCTGGACGTGCGCCGCCCTGGTATCTTCCCGCAAAATCTGGATAACGCGGAACACAACTACGAAGGCCTCATGCTGGTGCTACAACTGCCGGTCAGCCAGGAACCCGTCAAAGACTGGGAAACCTTCAGCGCTCTCGCCCACGAAATGGCGGAACACTGCGACGGCTGTCTCAGCGATCACAAGCGCCGCCCGCTGGAAGAACGTGCACTTGCTCGCTACCGCAAAAATATTGAAGGCTACGAAGAGCACTATCAGAACTGGCTGCGCCTCCAGCGCGGCTGATACAGGAAGGTATCCCTTCCTAGCCGTTAAAACCCCGCCTAAAAATTTAGCTATGTGCCCCACAGCTGAAGCCACGAAGTCAAGCGGGAGAAGCAGCAATAAAAAACCGCCCCGAAGGGCGGTTTTTTCATGCAAGTCGTGATTACTTGATGAGGCTGGCAAAGTAGGCCAAGGTACGGATGAGCTGGTTGGTGTAGCTCATTTCGTTGTCATACCAAGCGACAGTTTTCACCAGCTGTTTGTCCCCGACGGTCATCACTTTGGTTTGCGTGGCGTCAAAGAGTGAGCCTTCGCTGATGCCGACGATGTCGGAAGAGACCAGTTCTTCTTCGGTGTAGCCGAAGGATTCGTTGGCAGCGGCTTTCATCGCGGTATTGACTTCTTCGGCAGTGACTTTTTTCTCTAGGACGGTGACAAGTTCGGTCAGGGAACCGGTAGTGACAGGCACGCGTTGTGCGGCGCCATCCAATTTGCCTTGCAGTTCGGGGATAACGAGGCCGATGGCTTTGGCGGCACCGGTGCTGTTCGGCACGATGTTGGCGGCAGCGGCGCGGGCGCGGCGTTTGTCGCCTTTGCGGTGCGGGGCGTCAAGGGTCATCTGGTCGCCGGTATAGGCGTGGATGGTGGTCATCAGGCCTTCGACGATGCCGAATTTGTCTTGCAGGACTTTGGCCATCGGTGCCAAGCAGTTGGTGGTGCAGGATGCGCCGGAGATAACAGTTTCGCTACCGTCGAGGATTTTGTGGTTGACGTTGTAAACGATGGTTTTGATATCGTTACCGCCCGGTGCGGAGATGACGACTTTTTTCGCGCCGGCCTTGATGTGTTTCTCGGCTTTGTCTTTGCTGGTGAAGAAGCCGGTGCATTCGAGGACGACGTCTACACCCAATTGGCCCCACGGCAGTTCTTCCGGGTTAGCGTTGGAGAAAACTTTGATTTCTTTACCGTTGACGACGAGGCTGTCGCCTTTGAGTTCGGCGGTGCCGTGGAAACGGCCTTGCGAGGTGTCGTATTTGAAAAGGTGCAGCAGCATGTCGGCCGGGGTAAGGTCGTTGACGGCGACGACTTCGATATTTTTCGCTTTGTCCATTTGGCGCAGAGCGAGGCGGCCGATACGTCCGAATCCGTTGATGGCGACTTTGATTGTCATGAGTTTTATCTCCTGGTTTGTGGGTTGAAAGCCGCGCGATTATAGCACTATTGCCTCAACTATTTAGAAAAAGCGTTGATTGTCAGCCTCACTTAGGGTTTGCTGAAAAGGGGTAGCAGGCGGGATAAATACTGATTCCGTCAAGAGGAATAAAACCTGGGTTTATGCTGGCTGCACCACGCCGTCCCGCTCATGCAGCAGCGCCTCTACCGTGCCGCCCTCACGCAGGAAATAAAGCTGGCGCGGTTTGATGTACACGCGCTGTCCCGTTTGTAACGCCTGGCGGCGGAAGACTTGCGCCGCCAGCGGCAGTTGCCAGCGCGCATCATTGCCCCAGCACAGGTTATGCACAGTGATGCGGTAGTTCGCACCGAGCAGGGTGACGTTGTTGATGACCAGCGGCAGTTTCACATGGTCTGGCGGATGGTCGGCGAGTTCGATGTCCTGTACGCGCAGGGCGGGTTCGCCGTTGCCGTCGGCAAGTGGCTGTTCGACTTTCGCCAAGGCATGGCTGCTGTGCACGATGTGTGCGGCGAAGTGCGCAGAAAAACGCTGCGTTTCACTCATGAAGGCGAAGACTTGCGCATCGGCGGGCGCGGCGTAGAGCTGTTGCGGGTCAGCGTTTTGCGCAATCGCGCCGTGGCGCATCACTACGATGCGGTCAGCGAGATCAAGTGCTTCTTCGCGGTCGTGGGTGACGAAAACACCGGTGAAGCCCAGCTCGCGTTGCAGACCTTTCAGCTACTGACGCAAATCCTGGCGCACTTGCACGTCCAGCGCGCCGAAAGGTTCGTCGAAGAGGGCAACTTCCGGCGTGGTGGTCAGCGCCCGTGCCAACGCTACCCGCTGCTGCTGCCCGCCGGACAGTTGCGCCGGGTAACGGCTGCCGAAGGTAGCGAGCTGCACCATTTCCAGTAGTTGTGCGACCTTCTGCCGGATGACGTTTTTCGCCGGACGCTGCCCGCGCGGCAACACGGTAAGCCCAAAAGCGACATTATCGGCAACGGTCAGGTGCTTAAAGAGCGCGTAATGCTGGAAGACAAAGCCGATATGGCGCGCACGCACGGGGACATTGGTCACATCGCGGCCATTCAGGACGATGCGCCCGCCGTCCGCCGATTCCAGCCCGGCAATCAGGCGCAACAGGGTCGTCTTGCCGCTGCCGGACGGGCCCAGGAGCGCCGCCATTTCGCCCGTCTCAATGCGCAAATCCGTGGGCAAGAGCGCCGGAAACTCGCCGAAACGCTTGTGTAACTGAACAACCTCAATACTCATACATGCTCCTCATGCCGCGCGACCCAGGCTTTCAACGCCAGCGTCGCGAACGCAATACGCACCAGCAGCATCGCGCTGGCAAATGCAGCCGCCGCCTGATAATCCTGATACAACAATTCCACATTGAGCGGTAACGTCATCGTCGCGCCGCGAATATTGCTGGATACCACCGACACCGCGCCGAACTCGCCCAGACTGCGCGCGAACGACAACACCGCGCCGGCGAGAGCAGCGGCAGAATCACGCGACAAAACACCTGCCAGGGACGTGCGCCCAGCGTCGCCGCTGCCTCCTCTACCTGACGCGGTAGCGCTTCCAACACTGGCTGCACCGCGCGTACCACAAACGGAATACTGGTAAAGACCATCGCCACCACAATCCCCAGCGGCTGAAACGCCACCTGCACGCCCAGCGCGGCAAGTGGCCGTCCCAGCCAGCCATCGGCGGCAAAAAGAGCAGCAAGGGCAATCCCCGCTACCGCCGTGGGCAGGGCAAACGGCAAATCGACGAGCGCATCGACCATCCCCTGCCCGAAAAAACGATAACGCACCAACACCCAGGCCAGTAGCAGTCCGCAGACCGCGTTCACCAGCGACGCCCAGGCCGTCGCCCACAGCGTCACGCGGAACGCCGCCAGCACCTGAGCATCAGAAATCACCGCCCAATAATCCGTCAGCGACAACCGCGCCACATTCATGACCAGGCCGGTGAGCGGCAGCAACAGCACCAACGCAACAAAAAACAGCGACAACCCCAGCGACAGACCGAAACCGGGCAACACCTGCAAACGGCGCGGACGGGGCAAAGTGGAAACAGGCGACATGATGAATACTCTTGCAATCGGGCGGGCGAGTATAAAACGCCGCCTGCGCGCGCTTTATGCCAAAAAGGCATAAGGGACAAACCGGGGATGGATATGGATTGCACCTGGGAAGCCCGCAATTACACCGCTTGGCGCCTGCCAACATTGACCCGCAGTACCGCCGCATCGTCCAACCCGCCATAGCAGAGCATCGGCGGGATGAGGCCGAGCGGGAAGTCCTCCAGCGTAAGAAGGAGTGACAACAGGCAGGTGAGCCCCCTCATCAGCAAGCACGATGTCACCGATGATGCGCAGGCGTTCAGCGCGGTTGAAGCGGCGCGCGAGAGTTTTTTAGAAGACGTAATAGCAATCCCGGGAATGAAACCGGGATGGGAATAAGATTAAGCAATGGCATACCGAAGCGTCACAGCTAGCAGCGCCGACGCTTCAGGAGGCATGCGGTCGTTGACGGCGTCGCTTCCGCCAGAAGGGGACGGCGATGGCGATAGGCACGATGGCGAGGGTGATGAGGATGGTACCGAAGACAACGGTGCCGTTTAAGCCGCTATCGCTGTTGGTGATGTAGAGGCTGCGTAGCAAGCGGGGTTCGCCGTGCGCCGTAGCGGGAGGGCTGATGAGGGCATAGTGCTGCCTCGGCCAAAAGTTGCTGCGGCTTTGCCAAAGGGCGATGGTGAAGCCGCCAATGGAGCGGGTTTCCTGCTGTTGCCAGGCGGCGCCGAGCGTGGTGCTGATGTCGGCATAGAGGGCGGTATCGTCTGCCGCGCTGTGGAAGGTCTGCCCGCAGTGTTTACGTTTGCTGTCATCACCATGCGCGGTGATGTCGCTCACGGCATCAGCGGCGCGGTCATAATGCTGACGGGTGTTATCGTCGCGGATGCGGTTTTTTTCGCCGTTAAGTGGCAGATAGGCACAGAGATCCGCTGTTTTTGCCGCTTGCGGCGGCGTGCAGGCAGTAAGGCTGAAGGCGAGCAGGAGAGGGACGAGGTATTTACGCATGGTTCAGAGGTGGTGGCGACGCCAGATTTTCGGGTTGATGGGCTGCTGGTTTTTGCCTTTGTGCCAGAAGCCACGGCGTGCTGCGCGGGCATTTTTTTCTGCCTGTTTATAGGCGGCGGGGGTATCTTTGCTGTCGTAGGCGAAGGCGTAGCCGTCTTCAACCATTTGCAGGTTGATGTTGCGGCCGTACACAAACAGGGTGCCAAGGCTGCGCTGGTAGTAGTCGGGGCCAAGATAGTGCATATCGAAGTTTTGCCCGAGACGCTTGCCGAGTTCGCGTTTGGATTCTTCGCCGAAGGGTTTTTGCCCCATTTCCGGCGCGTCGATACCGGCGAGGCGGATGCGGATTTCCTGTTGGCCTTTTTGCCCGTTGCAGCGGGCGGTGACGGTGTCGCCGTCGTAGATTTTTTTCAGCGCACAGCGGTAGGTTTGGCCGTTTTGCCCGTGAAAGGCATCATGGCTGCCGCTGTCGTTGCTGCGCCCTTCTTTGTGCGGCCAGGCAGCGAAGGCGAGCATGATGACACCGCTCAAAACCAAGATGATGACTTTGTCGAGGCTCTTTTTGCCGCGCAGGAAGGATATAAATAGCGCCGCGAGGCGGCGCTGTTGTTGTTTGTTTAGTGGTGTGCGTTTACGCGTCATTTTCGTCCACCCGTTCGCGCAGTTCTTTGCCGGCGCGGAAGTAGGGGATGGATTTGGCCGGAACCTCAACGGATTCGCCGGTTTTCGGATTGCGTCCGGTGCGCGCCTCACGGTAGTGCAGGGAAAAGCTGCCGAAACCACGGATTTCGACGCGGTCGCCTTTTTCCAGGCTTTGGCAGATTTTTTCGATGATCAGTTTGACGGTTTCTTCGACGTCCTGGCTGCGCAGTTGCGGGTAGCGCATACAGAGGCGGTCAATCAGTTCCGATTTGGTCATGTTCGCTCCATTGCGTTTTTTGTGGTGTCGCCTCGGGGCGGCCTGGTGAATGCTGTTGTGGATAACCGCAGCCTGGTAGCTACGGGATATATAGTTAAACATCTAAAAAATCGTAACAGCGTTGCGTCGCCTTGCCGTACTACCTGTACTGTCTGCGGCGACGCGCCTTGTTACGCTTTTTTATCTATTCAACTATAAAGACGGTTTGCCGCCGCTGACGCGGCGGCAAAGGATTGACGTTTTTTAGTTGTCGTTATTGCCCAGCTCTTTGAAGATGTCGCCGAGCGAGGTGCCGCCGTGGTTTTCTTTACGGGTGTAGTCCTGGATGACGGCTTTTTCGTCCGCCACGTCTTTGGCGCGGATAGACAGGTTGAGGGTTTTGTGTTTGCGGTCAACGCTGATGACTTTCGCCTCGATTTCGTCGCCGACGGAGAGCAGTTTGCTCAGGTCTTCAACGCGTTCGATAGCGGCTTCACTGGCTTTGAGGATGCCGTTGATGTCGTCGCTCAGCTTGATGACGGCCTGACGCTCATCCACTTCGCTCACGGTGCCCTTGACGACGCTGCCACGGCCATTGGCGGAGGCGAAGGCGGCGAAGGTATCCTGGCTGAGCTGCTTGACACCCAGCGAGATGCGCTCGCGTTCGGCATCAATGGCGAGGATGATGGCTTCGACTTCCTGACCTTTCTGGTAATGGCGCACAGCTTCTTCGCCGTTTTCATCCCAGGAGAGGTCGGAGAGGTGGATGAGACCGTCAATGCCGCCTTCCAGGCCGATGAAGACGCCGAAGTCGGTGATGGATTTGATTTGCCCCTTGACGTGGTCGCCCTTGTTGAATTTGCGGTCAAATTCCTGCCACGGGTTCGGTTGGCATTGCTTCATGCCGAGCGAGATGCGGCGGCGTTCCGGGTCGATTTCCAGGATCATGACATCCACTTCCTGACCAACGGCGACAAATTTGCGCGGGTTGACGTTTTTGTTGGTCCAGTCCATTTCGGAGACGTGGACAAGGCCTTCAACGCCGTCTTCGATTTCCACGAAGGCGCCGTAGTCAGCGATGTTGGTGACTTTGCCACGGGTTTGGCTGTTGACCGGGTAACGTTCGGCGATGTCGCCCCACGGGTCGGAGCCGAGCTGTTTCAGGCCGAGGGAGACACGGGCGCGTTCGCGGTCGAATTTGAGGACCTTGACTTCGACTTCGTCGCCGATGTTGACCACTTCGGACGGGTATTTGATGCGTTTCCACGCCATGTCGGTGATGTGCAGCAGGCCGTCCACGCCGCCGATGTCGAGGAAGGCACCGTAATCGGTGAGGTTTTTGACCACTGCCTTGACGACATCACCTTCTTGCAGGTTTTTCAGGACTTCGTCACGCTCGGCCTTGTATTCGTTTTCGAGAACGGCACGGCGGGAGATGACGATGTTGTTGCGTTTTTGATCGAGTTTGATGATTTTGAAGTCGATTTCTTTGCCTTCGCTGAGGGCGGGGTCTTTGACCGGGCGGACATCGACCAGAGAACCGGGCAGGAATGCCTTGACGCCTTCGACATCGACGGTGAAGCCGCCTTTGACGCGGCCGGAGATGATGCCGGTGATGGTTTCGCTGTCGTTGAATTTCTGTTCCAACACTTCCCAGGTGCGGATGCGTTGGGCTTTTTCGTGCGAGATTTTGGTTTCGCCGAAACCGTCTTCCAGCGCTTCCAGGGCGACTTCAACGCTGTCGCCGACGGCGACGGTGAGGTTGCCGTTTTCATCGGTGAACTGACTGGCAGGGATGAAGCCCTCGGATTTGAGTCCGGCGTTCAGGACGACGAAGTCTTTGTTGATTTGTACGACTTCGGCCTTGATGATGGAGCCGGGTTTGAGTTCGGCGGTTTCGATGCTTTTTTCAAAAAGCTCAGCAAATGATTCCATAGAGTTCTCTGGTTGATAAAAGGGTTAGGAAAAAGAAAAACGTGCGGCAATTTCCTTGGAAACTTGCTGGTGCACGTCCTGAATCGACAGTTTGCCCGTGTCGATGATCACCGCGTCCGAAGCTGGTTTGAGCGGGGCTACGCTGCGGGTTTGGTCGCGCTTGTCGCGCTCGGCAAGCTCTGCGTAGATGTCGCGCACATTAACACATTCTCCCTTTGCTAACAACTGCTTATGGCGCCGCTCGGCGCGGATTTCGCTTGACGCAGTCAGGAAAAACTTGAGCGGCGCGGTGGGGAAAACAATCGTGCCCATATCGCGGCCATCGGCAACGAGCGGCGCCTCACCGGCGAAATGGCGCTGATAATCCAGCAGGGCGGTGCGTACTTCCGGATAAGCGGCAATTTTTGAGGCGGCATTGCCGCAGCGCTCGCTGCGCAATTCGTTGCCGACGGGTTCGCCGTTTAACAGCACCGTGCAGCCATCTGCATCCAGGCGGAAATCAATCTGTAAATCTGTGGTGAGTGCGGCAATCTCTGCCGCTGCCGCATCCGCCTTGCCTACCGCCAGCGCGCGCAGTGCCAGCAGGCGGTAAAGCGCGCCGCTATCAAGATAGGCCCAGCCCAGTTCGCGGGCGAGATTCTGGCACAGCGTGCCCTTGCCGACCCCGCTTGGGCCGTCCACGGTGATGACTTTACGCATGGCTTTCCTCAATCTGCATCCCAACCCCTTGTGCCAGCGCGCGGAAGGTCGGGAACGACGTGGCAACGTTGGCGCAATCCAAAATCTCAACCGGTGCGGCGGCGCGCAGGGCGGCGACGGCGAAGCTCATCGCAATGCGGTGATCGCCGTGGCTTGCCACCTGACCGCCTGCAAACGCTGTACCGGCCTTGCCGCGAATGCGCATAGAGTCTTCACCCGCCCCGCAATCCACGCCCAGGGCGTGCAGCCCAGCCGTCATGACCGCGAGACGGTCGCTTTCCTTGACGCGCAATTCGTGCAGCGCGCTGGCCCGCGTCTCGCCCTCGGCGCAGGCGGCGGCGATAAAAATAATCGGGAACTCGTCAATAGCAATCGGCACCAGCGCCTCGTCAATGGTGATGCCGTACAGACGCGAAGCGCGCACACGCAAATCGGCGATCGGTTCGCCGCCCGCTTCACGCGGGTTTACCACGGTGATGTCGCCGCCCATGGCGCGCAGAATCTCGACGACCGCCGCGCGGGTCGGGTTCATGCCGACGTTTTCCAGCAGCAACTCGCCCTCAGGCGCAATCAGCGCCGCGACGAGGAAAAATGCCGCTGACGACACATCGCCCGGCACGACCACATCGCGCGCGGTCAAACGCTGTCCGCCGCGAATCGCCAGCGTCGCGCCATCCTGCTGCACCGCCACGCCGAAACCGCGCAGCATCCGCTCGCTGTGGTCGCGGCTGATGCCGGTTTCCGCGATGAACGTCGTGCCCTCGGCGTACAGCCCCGCGAACAGCAGTGCGGACTTCAACTGCGCGCTGGCGATTGGCAGCGTGTAACGGATGCCGTGTAGCGGTTTGCCGTGAATCGCGAGCGGCGCCGTACCGCGTTCGCTGGTTGCAATCTCCGCGCCCATCAGCGCCAGCGGCTCGGTCACACGGCGCATCGGCCGCTGCATCAGCGACGCATCGCCAATCAGTTCGCTGGCAAACGGCTGCCCGGCCAGCACCCCCGCCATGAGACGCATACTGGTGCCGCTGTTGCCGACATCCAGCGGGGCGGTGGGCGCGCGCAGGCCGTGCAGACCGGCACCATGCACCGTCACCCGGCCCTCGCCGTGATGCTCAATGGCAACGCCCATCGCCTGAAAGGCGCGCATGGTAGCGAGGCAGTCCTCGCCTTCAAGAAAACCGCTGATATGCGTGGTGCCGTCGGCGAGTGCGCCGAGCATGATGGCGCGGTGGGAAATGGATTTGTCGCCAGGCACGCGCACCGTGCCGGACAGCGACGGCGCAGGGTGGCTGCGCCAGATGATGTTTGTCATGTTTTCTCCTCGTTGCAAAGCGGGCATCTTATAGTGGGGTCTGCGTGAAATCCATGCGGCCTGCCTGCGGGAAAAAGTCTTTTTTCAAATGTTTATACCTCAGCACGACCGGGATTTTCGGACGCGGGCGGCGGGCAGGGGTGGCAGCCGTTGCATTCGATGAAGACGCGGCTGAGGCGGGCTTCTGCGGCGGCAAGGCGGGCGCGCAGACGTTCCTTCATCACGCACAAGCTGGCGACGCTCAGGGTTTCGTCCACCCGCAGACACAAATCGACGACGAAGGCGCTGCCCATCTTGCGCACCAGACATTCCTGCACCGCCTGCACCGTTTCTTCCTGCTCTGCCGCTGCGATGATGCGCTG
This sequence comes from Cardiobacterium valvarum, assembly GCF_900460955.1. Taxonomy (GTDB): domain Bacteria; phylum Pseudomonadota; class Gammaproteobacteria; order Cardiobacteriales; family Cardiobacteriaceae; genus Cardiobacterium; species Cardiobacterium valvarum. The sequence continues at coordinate 2,540,710 of NZ_UFUW01000001.1, read as the reverse complement.
CCGCAGGTCGCCGAAACGGTCTTCATCCATGATGTCGGCCAGCGCCGGGCGGAAGATGCACCAGGCGTTGTAAAAGATGATGGCGGCGGCGACCAGCGCCGCCCAGTCGTCGGCACTTTCCCAGCCTTTGCCCATAACGAGCGACACCGTGATACCGAAAAAGGCGGCCAGCGAAGTCAGCGCATCGCTGCGGTGGTGCCAGGCCTCCGCTTCCAGGGCGCCGCTGCCCGCTTCGTCGCCTTTACGGTGGAAAAAGCGGAACAGCCCCTCTTTCACCACCACCACCGCGAGCAGCACAACGAGGGTAAAGGGTGCGGGCACCTTATGCGGGGTAATGATGTGGACGACGCTTTTGTAGGCAATGATGCCTGCCGAAGCGAGGAGGAAGGCGACGGTGATGAAGGTGGTGAGCGATTCTGCCCGCCCGTGGCCGTAAGGATGGTTGGCATCGGGCGGGCGACCGGCGAGGCGCAGGCCGAAATAGAGCAGCAGTGAAGAAAAGATGTCGGTGGTGGATTCGATAGCGTCCGCAATCAGCGCGTAAGAATTACCGAGAATCCCCGCCGTGCCCTTGATAAGGGCGAGGACGGCGTTGCCGAGCACGCCGAGCAGTACCAGTCTGGCGGCGGGCGCGCTCATTGCCCCGCCCCGCATGTTGCTGTAACCATAAAACCTCCGGAAAAACGCGGCGCAGTATAGTGGAAGCGTGGGGGTGCGGCTTGTTTCCGTCGCCGTATTGGCAAGTAACGGTCTTGTTCTGCGATATAGGGAATATTCCCTATATTTGCCAATTTACAGGGCATTTCCTCTCGATATTGAGGTAAATACGACAATTCCTAGTAATAAACCTGGAAAAATCAGCTGATTCCGCTACAATGCGCGCTTTTTCCACAGGAGGTTGTTTTGACTACCCAGACGCTTTCCCCCGCATTGCAAATTTCTTCCGCTTCCACCTGGCACAGCCGCCTGCGCGCCCTCGGTCCCGGCATTCTCATGGCCTCCGCCGCCATCGGCGGCTCGCACCTGGTCGCCTCTACCCAGGCAGGGGCGCGGTTCGGCTGGCAGCTGGCACTGATTATCGTCCTGACCAATCTCTTCAAGTACCCGTTTTTCCGTTTCAGCGCGCACTACACGCTAGATAGCGGCAAAAGCCTGATCGAAGGCTATGCCGAAAAAAGCCGCGCCTACCTGTGGGTGTTCCTGGTGATGTGCTTCCTTTCTTCCACCATCAGCGCAGCGGCGGTGGCGCTGCTCACAGCAGTGATCGTCAAGACGGCGTTGCCCGGCCTGCCGCTGTCGGTCAATATGTGGTCGGTGCTGCTCATCGCTTCCTGCGTGTTCATCCTTTTCATGGGACGCTACAAGGCGCTTGACACCTTGTCGAAGATCATCGTTGTCAGTCTGAGCATCACGACCGTCATCGCTGCGGGCATTGCCGCCTCGAAAGGGATGCAGATGCAGGCGGATTTCGTCGAACCCTCGCCGTGGACGCTCGCCGCCCTGCCTTTCATCATTGCCCTGATGGGTTGGATGCCGGCGCCGATCGAGATTTCCGCCATCAACTCGCTGTGGCTCACCGCCAAGCAACGCCACAACCCGGCGAACTATCGCGACGGCATGTTTGATTTCAACGTCGGCTTTATCACCAGTGCTGTGCTGGCGCTGTTTTTCCTCGCCCTCGGTGCATTCGTGCAATACGGCAACGGCGAAGCGGTACAGATGGGGGGCGGCAAATACGTCGGACAGCTCATTAATATGTATGCGGTGACGATTGGCGACTGGTCGCGACCACTGGTGGCCTTCATCGCCTTTGCCTGCATGTACGGCACGACGATCACCGTTATCGACGGCTATCCGCGCGCGATTGCCGAAGCGACGCGCTTGGTGCGCGGCAAGCCGTTCTTCCGCACACGAGAACTCTTCGCCTGGATTCTCTGGGTTTCCATCTCTGCCGTGGCGCTGATCCTGTGGTTCCAGGGGGCACTCGGCGAGTTGCTGCGCTTCGCCATGATCACCGCCTTCCTCGCCGCGCCGGTCTTCGCCTGGCTCAATTACGGGCTGGTACGGCAAGATAAAAAACACCGCCTTTCTGCTTCCATGAACGTGCTGGCGCTGGTCGGCCTGGTCTATCTCTTCGGCTTCGCGCTGCTCTTCATCCTCAATGAAACGGGTGTGCTGGCATAAGGGCATGACACCAAAACAAAAAAGCGGGCAGCAAGCCCGCTTTTTTCGTGCTGCCGTTCAGCCCGGAACCGCCGCCAGCGGGGCGGGCGCGGTGACGGTATCGTCATTGGGCAGGATATGCGCGCCGCGCGGGGCGATGTGCAGTGCGTCCCAGGTCAGAGCCGGTTGAGCGGCAAGCAGGGCGGGGATGGCCTGCGGGTCGGGGTGGTAGGCGAGGACGATGCCGCCGCCCGCGCCGCGATGCGCGCCCGCACCGCTGATTTTTGCCGCGCCGCCTGCTGTTTCAATGGCAGCGATGAGTGCGGCGGCAGGCGCAGGAACGGTGCCGATGTGTTGCAGCAGACGGTGGTTTTCGCGCAGGGCGGGACGCGGGTCGGCACCCGTGGCGAGCGCTTCTTGCAGGGTAGTGGTCGTGTCGGCAAAGCACTGCCACAGAGCCGTATCGTTGCCATGCTGCTGGCGCACATGGGCGACGCATTCGCCGGTGCTGACGATGGGGATGCCGGAAAGTATCCAGTACCAGCCGCTGCCAAGGTTGGCGGCAAGCGGTGTCGGTGTGCCGTCGCGCAGGATGTGCAGGCCGCCATAGACGGTGGCGGTGGCGTCAATGGCGCTGCCTTTGCCGTGTTGCAGGCGTTCGCAGAAGCGGACACGCTCGAAGCGCTGCTGGTCGCTCATCGGGCGGCCAAGCAGGTGTTCGTAGAGGACGAGGGTGGCGGCGATGGCGGCGGCGGAGGAGCCCATGCCCGCGCCGAGCGGCAATTCGCTGTGGCTGCTGAGGCGGCCGGGCACAGGCAGGCGGCTGCCCGCGCTGAAACCGGGCAACGGCAGATGGCGCAGCAGGGTGGCGAGGCTGTAGATGACGAGGTCGTCCGGGCGGCGCAGGATGTTTTGCACGGCGCGCTCGCCCCGGTCGTATTGTTCGAAGCGGCGGTCAAGTTCGTCTTTGAGACGATGCAGCGCGGCGGTGCGGTAGTGCTTGCCGGCGGAAATACCGGCGAGGGCGGTGCGGATGGTGCGGCTGCGGTGGATGGGGGCGAAGCCGATGGTGGTGTAGCGCGTGATAGCGCAGACGATGGCAGGCGCGCCATAAACAACGGCATGTTCGCCGCTGAGGATGATTTTGCCGGGGGCGCGGGCGCGGGTAATAGTGTCGTGGGCGTTCATGGGCGTTTCGTTACGTCCAGTGGTGTTGTGGTTTGCGCTGTTGTTTGACGCAATCCTGGAGATATTGGTGTATTAAGGCCTCAGTGGTGGTATGCAACTCTTCCGCCAGGGTCTGGAAGCAGGCGGCACTGTCTGCGTCAAGCGGGATGATAACGGCTTGTTTGAGCTGTGCAGTGTAGGGATTGCGGCGTGTCCGGCTGAAGTCGTATTCGTCGTTCATGGTCATCTGGTTGCTGTTCACATGGGAAACCCCGTTTTATCCCGCTTGGCGGGTTTCAGACGCTTGCCGGACCGTCGTAATAGCGGCGGTGGTTTTTGATGGCAGCGAGGCGGTAGGGGGCAGGGTTATCGTGCGGCATTTCCACATCGCTTGCGCCATCCGGGGCGTGCCAGTAATCAAGGTAGGTGGGGTAGTCGATTTCTCGGCGTGCAGCGAGCAGGGCGCGGTGCGCGTCGCGGCGGCGGTGCGCCTGGTAGTCGGCGCTGATAGTGGCGGCAAGATATTCGCCGGTGCAGCCGGAGCCGTAGCTGAAGAGGCCGACGGTTTTACCGGCGAGGTCGTCGCGGTTGTCGAGCAGCGCGGCGAGGCTGGTGTAGAGCGAAGCGGTGTAGCTGTTGCCGGTATCGCGGCTGTAAGTCAGGCCGGGGGCGAGGGTGGCGTCTTCGGCGCGGGTGTTGTTGATGCGGGCGAGGTGGGCATGCGCCTTGATGCCCATTTTGTTGAAGGGCAGGTGGTAACAGTAGGCGGCGTGGGCATCGTAGGGCAGGCCGCCCTTGGCGCGGTAGTCCTGCCAGGCGTGTTCGAGGGCTTTCAGATAGGCCAGCGTTGAGTATTTGCCATCCACCAGCGGGGTTTTGCGGTAGTTCGGCCGCCAGAAATCCATGATGTCTTCGCTGTACAGGCCGCTTTCCGGGGCGATGACGGCGAGGCGCGGCTCGGCACTGATGAGCATGGCGACGGCGGCAGCGCCCTGGGTCGGCTCGGCAGGGCCGTTCAGATCGTATCGGGCGATGTCGGAGGCGAGGATGAGGACTTTGCGCGTGGGCTGGCGGGCGATAAGGGCGCAGGCGAATTGCAGGGCGGCGGTGGCGCTGTAGCAGGCCTGTTTGAGTTCGACGGTGCGGCTGTTGGCGGGAAGGTTAAGTAGGCGGTGCACGCTGACAGCGGCGGATTTCGCCTGGTCCACGCTGCTTTCGGTGGCGAAAAGGACGGTGTCGATGCTGTCCGTGCCGCAGTCGCGCAGGATGGGGGCGGCGGCATTTGCGGCCATGCTGATGATGTCTTCGTCGTGCGGGGGGATGCTCATCCGCTCCTGGCCGATGCCGAGGCGGTATTTATCCGGGTCAATATGATGCTGGGCGGCGAGGGTGGCGAGCTCAAGGTAGTAGTGCGGGGTGTAAAAGCTGAGTTGGTCGATGCCGATGTTCATATGGGTATGGCTCGCGTGATGTTTTTTTGAGATTTTGGTGGGAAAGCCCGCCGGAGCGCGGCAGCGCGCGGATTATAGCATGGGGGTTTCTTCACATTGTGAAACGGCAGGGCGCAAAGGCGCGTCGTTACGGGCTTAGCAGCAGGGCGTGGTTGTCGCGCAGGGCGGCATTGTCGCGGCAGCCGAGGAGGAAAAGCGCGGTGCGGTATTCGCGTTCGAGGCGGCGGATGGCGGCGATAACGGCGGCAGTGCTTTCTTGCGCAGCGGCGAGGAAGGGCGCGGCGATGCCGCACAGTTCGGCGCCGAGGAGGATGGCTTTGGCCATATCGATGCCGCTTCTGATGCCGCCGCTGGCTATCAGGGTCACGTCAGGGTGGGCAGCACGGTTGAGGCGCAGCGCTTCGACGGTGCTTAGTCCCCAGTCCTGGAAGGTGAGGCCGAGGGTGTCGGCGGGGTCACGACGGCGGTGGTGTTCGATGCGGCTCCAAGAGGTGCCGCCGCGTCCGGCGAGGTCGTAGTAGCGCACGCCGGCCTGTTTGCCGAGGGTGATGTCGGCAGGCGAGAGGCCGCTGCCGACTTCTTTGAGCAGCACGGGCACGGGCGTTTCGCGCACGATGGTGGCGATTTTGGCGGTGAGATCGCGGTAGTCGGTATCGCCTTCGGGTTGCACGGCTTCTTGCAGGGGGTTGAGGTGCAGGTAGAGGCCGTCGGCGGCCAGTGTTTCCACGGCGCGGCGGGCGTGGCTGCTGTCAAAGCCGTAGTTGAGCTGCACGGCGCCGAGGTTGGCGATGAGGACGGCGTCGGGGGCAATGTCGCGCAGGCGGAAGCTGGCTTCTGCCGCCACTTCGCTGAACTGGACGCGCTGCGAGCCGACGGCCATCGCCACGCCGCAGGTTTCGGCGGCAGCGGCAAGGTTGTGGTTGATGCGCTGTATTTCCGGGTCATCGCCGCCGGTCATGGAGGAGATGAGGAGCGGCAGGCGCAGGGTTTTGCCGAGGAAGGTGCAGCGGATGTCGATGTCGGCGAGCGCCAGCTCAGGCAGGGCGCGGTGCGTCAGGCGCAGGGCGGCAAAGCCGCTGCCGCCGCGCTCGATGGCGGGGTCTTGCGCGAGGGCGTCAAGGTGTTCGCGTTTGCGCCGGCCGATGGTGCTCATGCGCGGCGTTCCAGGGCGAGATGGGCGCGCATCAGTTCGCCGGGGTTGGTTTGTGCAGCAAGCAGCGACAGTTCGCCGCAGAGGACGGTAGCGGCGCAAATGGCGGCGAGGCGGCGTGCGTTCTCGCCGGCGGGGCGGTCTTCGCGGCAACCGAGGGCATGCAGGTGCGCTTCGACGGCGTCATTGCCGCCGCCTTTGCCGTTGCCGACGCTGCCGATGATGAGGTTCGGCAGGGTGCAGCTGAAATAGAGGTCGTCGCCGCGTGTTTCGGTGTGGACGATGCCTTGCGAGCCTTCGATGATGTTCGCCGCGTCCTGGCCGGTGGCGAGGTAGAAGGCGAGGAGGATGTTGGCGAAGTGGGCGTTTGCGCTACGGATGCTGCCGGCAAGCGCCCCGCCGATGTGGTTTTTGCGCAGGTTCAGCGCGCAGATTTTTTCCGGTGTGGTGCGCAGCATCCGCTCGCAGAGGCGGCGCGGGATGGTGATTTCGGCGATGATGTTTTTGCCTCGGCCGAGGATGCCGTTCACTGCGCTGGCTTTTTTGTCGGTGCAGTAGTTGGCGGAGATGGAGCCGTAGGCGAGTTCGGGATGGACGGCGAGGATGTGGGAAAGTACGGCATCGGCGGCTTTGGTCACCATGTTGTGTCCGGAGGCGTCGCCAGTTGCGCATTCGAGGCGGAGATAGAGCAGGTTGCCGACGATTTGGTGGTGCAGGTCGAGCAGGCGGGCGAAGCGGCCTGTTCCTGCGACAACGGCGGCGAGTTCGTCACGCGCGGCGAGGATTTGTTGCAGCGCGGTGTAGGCGGTCGCGGCATCGGGCGCTTCGAGCAGGATGCTGCGCGCCATGCGGTCGTCAATCAGGGTGCAGCGCACGCCGCCGCAGTGTTCGGCGACTTTCGCGCCGCGCGCGGTGGAGGGCCAGAGCGGGGTTTCGTAGGTGGCGAGCGGGACGCGGACGGTGTCGTTCACGGCGTTGCCGCGGATGGTAAGCGGTCCGATCCATTGGGTCGGGATGGGGGTGATGTGGGTCTCTCGGCGGGGCATATTTTGCTGGTTTTACAGGAATTTTCGGCGAAGCAGTATAGCATGCGGCCCTTTCCTCTTAAGGAGAGATTCATGCGCCCCGTAAAGCGTCCGCCGATTAACCCGCCTACCCCTTATGCATGGAAATATGGTCCTGTCCGCACCATGGAAACGTATTTCGGCTATCAGATGCTGACCTATATTGGCATTGTCGTGCTTGCCGAGTTTTTATTTTCCCTGCGATTCGCAGGACTATCGCCGCAGGCCCAAAAGCAGAGATAGATGATGAAGACGAGCGCGAAGCATATTTGCAGAAAATGGCGCTGAATGGTTTTGTGCCGTCAGCTGTGCGGCAGCAATATGTGATGGCAGTGATAGTCTGTTTGTTGTTGTGCCAGTTATTGAAGATCTTTCTATTAAGATCAAGGGGATTGGCATGCCTTTCCATCCGTTTTTTCTTTATATGCTCTGCCAGTCCGCCTTGTGTGCGGCAATCGTCTGTATTGGGCAATGGCTGTTTGCTTTTCCCTTGCGGCAGGATGCAGTGCTGAATATCGCGCAACACAGCCCGGTTTTCCTCGCTCTCGCCGCCCTGATGTTTTATGCCGTGCATCAGGTAGATGTTTTGTTGCGCCGTTATCTGGATGGTGCGCGGTTGCCCGTCCGTGAGCAGCGATGGGCTTTTGCACTGGTGGCGGCGTTGTTGCTGTTCGAGACGTTTGTTCTCGGCGCGTGGTTGCAAGACGGGGTATTGGTATGGCAGCCCGCCTGGCTGGGCGGTGTTATTGACGGGTTGCGGGCGCACAGCGGCGTGCTGCATGACGCTGCCATTGCGCCGGGCTGGTTCAATATCGAGATACGCGACACGGTATTCGCCGCGCAGTTTGCCGATGCAGCCGCGTTTCTGGCCGCGCCCGTGGCGGACGGGGTGCTGCTCTTCCTGGGTTTGCAACTGTGTTTTTTCCCGCTGATGGTGCTGGCCGCTTATCCGCTGCTGTCGCGCCTGCTGGATGAAGCGGGCTTCGCTGCCGTCTCGCCGCGCACGCTGTGGGCACACGGACGGCGGCTGCGGGCGGTGATTTATTCACTCTTCGCCGCTCTGTGTCTGCTGATGACGCCGCTGCTGGTGTTCTGCCCGATGGGGTTTTTCGTCGAGGCAGCGGTGGATGCGGCGGCGTGGCGCGAGGCAGCGCTCTGCACGGTGCTGTATTTGCCGCCGTTTGTCTTCGCCTTGCGTTATCTCGGCGGCTGGCGGGACGTGCTGCGCCGAGCCCCTCCAGCCGCCGCGCTATAATCCCCGGCTTTCTTCACCACTGAGGTTTCCATGTTTGCCAAAATCGAGCAACGTACGTCGCCGTTCCCGCCTGACTGGTCGCCGGCGCCGCCGCAGCGGCTGTTTGCCTTTATCCGTTATTACTGTCGTGGTTTTTATGCGCCGCTCGTCATCATCATGCTGGCAGGCATCGGCGTGGCCGTGCTGGAAGTGCTGCTGTTCGGCTTTATCGGCGACATCGTCAACTGGCTCGGCGCGCGCTCGCCCGATACGCTGTTGCAGGAGGAAGGCTGGCGTCTTGCCGGCATGGCACTCGTGGTACTGGTGCTGCTGCCGCTGTGCAATCTCGTCGGCACTGTCGCGCGTAACCAGATGATTATGGGCAATATGCCGATGGCGGTGCGCTGGCGGATGCACAACTATCTGTTGGGGCAGAGTCTCAGTTTTTATCAGGACGAGTTTTCCGGCCGCGTCTCGGCGAAGGTGATGCAGACGGCACTGGCCGTGCGCGCTGTCGCCACCAGCTGCATGGACGTGATGGTGTACGTCGTCGCCTATTTCTTTTCCATCATCGCGCTGATGGCCAGCCAGCACTGGGCGATGCTGCTTCTGATGCTTGCCTGGCTCGCCGCCTACGCCACCATCATCAGCCATTTCCTGCCGCGCCTGAAACGCGTCGCCGAAGAACAGGCGGACGCGCGCTCGACCATGACCGGCCGCGTCACCGATGCCTACACCAACATCGCCACCGTCAAACTCTTCGCGCACACGCGGCGCGAGGCGGACTACGCGCGCGGCGCCATGCGCGAATTTCTCGCCACCGTGTACCGCCAGTTCCGCATGGTCTCGACGCTGGATATCTGCCTCTTCACCCTCAACTACTCGCTCTTCTTCCTGATTGGCGCGGTCGGCATCACCCTGTGGATGCACGGTGCGCTCAGTGTCGGCGCGATTGCCGTCGCGGGCGGCCTCGCCCTGCGCTTAAACGGCATGTCCACCTGGGTGATGTGGGAAATCGGCGGCCTCTCGGAAAACATTGGCACCGTTACTGACGGCATGACGATGATGACCCGCCCCATCGCCGTGCAAGACCGCCCCGGCTGCGAAGAACTCACGGTCACGCGCGGCGAAATCGCCTTTGACCGCGTCAGCTTCGGCTATCATCAGGACGACGTGAAAAAGCCGCACATCCTGCACGACCTCTCGCTCAACATCCGTCCCGGCGAAAAAATCGGTCTGGTCGGGCGCAGCGGCGCGGGCAAATCGACCCTGGTCAACACCCTGTTGCGCTTTTACGACCTGGACGGCGGCGAAATCCGCATTGACGGGCAGAATATCGCTGCTGTCAGCCAGGACAGCCTGCGCCGCCACATCGCCATGGTGACGCAGGACACCTCGCTGCTGCACCGCTCGGTGCGCGACAACATCCTCTACGGTCGCCCGGACGCGAGCGAAGAAGAACTGCAACGCGCCATCGAACAGGCGGAAGCGGGCGACTTCATTGCCGGCCTCTCCGACAGCTACGGCAATACCGGCCTCAACGCGCAAGTCGGCGAACGCGGGGTCAAACTCTCCGGCGGGCAGCGGCAGCGCATCGCCATCGCCCGCGTCCTGCTCAAAGACGCGCCCATCCTGATTCTCGATGAAGCCACCTCGGCGCTGGATAGCGAAGTGGAAGCGGCCATCCAGACCAGCCTGAACCGCCTGATGGCAGGGAAAACGGTGATTGCCATTGCGCACCGCCTCTCCACCATCGCGGCGATGGACCGCCTCGTCATCCTGGACGGTGGCCGCATCGTCGAACAGGGCAGCCACGACCAACTGCTGGCCAGCGGTGGCATCTACGCGCAGCTGTGGGCACGGCAGACGGGCGGCTATCTCGGCGGGGAATGAAACAAACGGCGGGCAACCGCCGTTTGTTTGGTGCTTGCCGGGATGGGGCTTTGGAGGCTGAAGGTTCAGCCGTGAGGCCGTCAAGCGGCATCAATACTGGCCCCATCAAGCGGCGTAAACACTGGATCCGCCAAGCGGTGTAAACACTGGGCCCGTCAGGCGGCAACAAATAGCAGCAAAAAGTAGCGGCACCGCGTTGTTCCGCCACGAAACACCCCGGAGCGCGCGTGAGAAACAGGTAATATATCCGCCCTTTCAACCACCCAAGGAAACTCTATCATGCGCGACCTCCTCCGCTGGCTAGGACGCAGCCTCGTCCGCCAAATCATCATCGCCATGCTGCTCGGCATCATTATTGGCAGCCTGCTCATGCAGACCGGCATCCCGCAACCCGATGGTCCACTGGCTCCGGTCTTATCATCCGTCGTCCCCCTATCATTCAACCACTACCTGACAGATATCCTCTACGGCGCCGCCCTGACCCACGGCACCCTGCTCGTCCCTGCCGCCGAATACTTCCAGATCCTCGGTGACTTCTTCACCAAAGCCCTGCGCGCCGTCGCCCCCGTCCTCGTCTTCGTCCTCATCACCCACGCCATCTCGCGCCACCGCCAGGGACGGGCGCGCGGCCTGAAAAACATCATCGGCCTCTACATCGCCGGCACCTTTGCCGCTGCTGCCGTCGCCGTTTTCACAAGCACAATCTTCCCGACCGAGCTCTACCTCAAAGCTGCCGAAGACACCGCCGGCGCCCCGGAAAACCTCAAGGCCGTACTCACCACCCTGCTCTTCAAAATCACCGACAACCCCATCAACGCCGTCGTACAGGGCAACTACATCGGCATCCTCACCTGGGCCATCCTCGGCGGCGTCGCCATGCGTCATGCCAGCGACACCAGCAAAATCGCCCTTGACGACGCCGCGCGCGTCATCCACTACATCGTCGGCATCGTCATCCGCATCGCACCCTACGGCGTCTTCGGCCTTGTCACCGCCACCGTCGCCACCACCGGCTTCTCCACCTTTGCCACCTATGCCCGCCTTATCGCCGTCCTCCTCGGCAGCATGACCGTGGTTGCGCTTCTCGTGAACCCGCTCCTCGTCTGGATCATGCTGCGCCAAAACCCCTACCCGCTCGTCTGGCGCTGCCTCGTGCAAAGCGGCATCCCCGCCTTCTTCACCCGCAGCTCGGCGGCGAACATCCCGATCAACCTCAACCTCAGCGAACAACTCGGCCTGCGCGAAGAAACCTACAGCATCAGCATCCCGCTCGGCGCGAACATCAACATGGCGGGCGCCGCCATCACCATCGCCGTCCTCTCGCTGGCCGCTGCGCACACCCTGCACCTCCCCGTGCATCCCCTGAACGCACTCATCCTCTGCTTCCTCGCCACACTGGGCGCGGCAGGGGCATCGGGTGTGCCGGGCGGCTCGCTGATGCTCATCCCGATGGCCTGCTCGCTGCTTGGTATTGACGGGCAGACCGCGGCGCAAGTTATCGCCATCGGCGTGCTCATCGGTGTCATCCAGGACAGCGCCGAAACCGCGCTCAACTCCTCCTCGGACGTGATCTTCACCGCCGCCGCCGACCTCGCCGACCGGCGCAAAAACGGTGCGGCTACGTCATGAAAAAAGCCCCCGCCAGGCGGCGGGGGCTTTCCTCAAAAACCGGCCTCCTTCAACGCCCGCTGCAGCCGTGCAAACGCCTGCTCGCGCAAAATACGGAACTGCGCCTCGTCAATCTCGCCGTTGGCGAGCTGACATTCCAGCGAAAACATAATCCGCTCAAAGGCCGCTTCCGCCGCCGCGCGCGCTTCCAGGCGCCCCTGCACACCGCGCGCACGCCGCCAGTCTCGGCCAATCTTCCATACCACAAAAGCGACCAGCGCAAACCACAACAAAAATTTCATACCGACCTCGCAAACCAATGAAGCGCACCATTTTCCACATAATCCTCGGCCTTTGCCTGACAACCTTGCTCGCCCTCCTCACCCTGCTGCGTCTCGACCGTGCCTACCCGCCCGACATCCGCGCCTGCACCGACTACTCGCCCGTCGTCCACGACCGCCACGGCGCCGTGCTGCACAGCTATCTCACCGCCGACGGCAAACGCCGCCTGCCGCCGGGCGCCCTGCCCGACACCTACCAAAAACTCCTGCTCAACTACGAAGACCGCCGCTACTACGCGCACCACGGCATCGAAATCCGCGCCATCCTGCGCGCCCTGTGGCAAAACCTGCATGGACGGCGCACCGTCTCCGGCGCCTCCACCCTCACCATGCAGGCGGCGCGCCTCAACTACCACACCGCGCACGACCTCGGCGGCAAAATCAAACAAAGCCTGCGTGCCCTGCAACTCGAATACCACTACGACAAAGCGACCATCCTCAACTGCTACGCCACCCTCGCGCCAATGGGCGGCAACCTCGAAGGCATCCGCGCCGGCGCCTGGTACTACTTCGGCAAAGCCCCGGCCGAACTCTCCACCAGCGAAACCGCCTGGCTCATCGCCCTGCCACAATCGCCGAACCGCCTGGCCGACCCCGTCCGCGCCCGCGCCGCGCGCGACCGCATCCTCGACAGCGCCGCCGCGCGCGGCATCATCAGCCAGGAAACCCTGCAGAACGCCAAACGCGAACCGCTGCACCCCGCACCGCACCCCTTCCCGCAACACGCACCGCACTACGCCGCCCTCGCCCAGAAACGCGGCGAACACCGCACCACCCTTGACCGCAGCCTGCAAAGCCAACTCGAAACCACCCTCAGCGCCGCCCTCGAACAACGCCCGCCACGCAGCAACCTCGCCGCCCTCATCCTCGACAACACCAGCGGCGAAACCCGCGCCTACCTCGGCAGCGCGGCGTATCACAACAAAGAACGCCTCGGCGCGAACGACCTGCTCACCGCCATCCGCTCGCCCGGCAGCACCCTGAAACCCTACATCACCCTCTACGCGCTGGACCGCTACCGCATGCACCCGCAGACCCTCATCGACGACACCCCGCTTGAAGGCAGCTACAACCCGGCGAACTACGACCAACAATACCTGGGCCGCATCACCCTCGCCGAAGCCCTGCAAAAATCGCGCAACACCCCGGCGGTGCGCCTGCTGTCCCGCATCGGTGCCGATACCCTCGCGAGCTGGCTCGAAGAAAACGGCCTGCCGCTCGCCACCCTCGACAACAGCCCGCCCAACCTTACCCTGGCACTCGGCGGCGTCGGCATCCGCGCCACCGACCTCGCCGGCCTCTACCGCAAACTCGCCAACTGCACCTATCGCCCTGAACTGCCCGCACCGCTTGCCAGCCAGCGCGCCTGCCTGCAAACCAGCCAAATCCTGCAAAAAGTCGGCGACAGCCGGGGCGCGCTCACCTATGGCGCCGAACCCGTCGCCCTGAAAACCGGCACCGCCTACGGCTGGCGCGACCTGTGGGCCATCGCCTACACCCGCGACCACACCGTGCTGCTCTGGGCGGGACGCGCCGACGGCGGCTACAGCGACCAGCGCGCCAGCGCCGATGCCCTCATCCCCATCATGCGGCAAATCATCGCCTTCCTCCCCAACCCGCCGCGCCGCTACAGCGCGCCGAAAGCCGCCTGGAACACCAAAGGCGACACCGGCACGCCGCCGCCTGCGCCCGCCCTGCGCATCACCGCACCGGTGGACGGTGCCATCATCGAAAACCGGGGACAGGCCATCACCCTGCAAACCAACGGCAACAACCCGCCCTACCTGTGGCTGGTCAACCGCGAACTGCTGGGACAGAGCCACACCCCGCAAACCCTGTGGCAACCGGAAGGCGACGGCGACTACGATATCGAGACCACCGACCGCGCCGGCAACCACGCCCGCATCCATATCCGCCTGCAAAACCCGCAGCAAAAACCGGCCACGGTGAAACTGCAACCGGCACCATGACGGCGCGCCGAGCGGGATAAATACTGGGGGCGTGTAGGGTGGGCCTTGGCCCACCGCAAAACGATGTTGCGATGGCATGGTGGGCTAAAGCCCACCCTACGGTTTAAATCGCTGCCAAGCGGGATAAATGCTGGGGTTGCGTAGGGTGGGCCTTGGTCCACCGCAAAGCGATGTTGCGATGGCATGGTGGGCTAAAGCCCACCCTACGGTTCAAACCGCTGCCAAGCGGGATAAATACTGGGCTCGCCAAGCGGGATAAATACTGGGGTTGCGTAGGGTGGGTCTTGGTCCACCGCAAAACGATGTTGCGATGGCATGGTGGGTTAAAGCCCACCCTACGGTTCAAATTGCTGCCAAGCGGCGTAAATACTGGGCCCGCCAAGCGGGATAAATGCTGGGGTTGCGTAGGGTGGGCCTTGGCCCACCGCAAAACGATGTTGCGATGGCATGGTGGGCTAAAGCCCACCCTACGGTTCAAATCGCTGCCAAGCGGCGTAAACACTGGGCTCGCCAAGCGGGATAAAACGGAGGGCGGGTTTGTTCGGGTGGCGTTAGGGCAGTTTTTCTGCTGCCTCACTGAGGCGTTTGGGTGAGACTTTGAGGGTGCTGCCGGTTTCCTGGGCGTAGGTCTGGATGCGGTAGGCTTCAAGCAGGCGGTGGTAGTCCTGTATGGCGGCGTGGTGTGCGGCGGGGAGGCCGCGCGGGGTTTTCTGGTAGGGGTGGGCGATGCCGGTTTTTTGCATGGCTTGTTGCAGGCGGCTTTCCCACGGCGCGAGGTCTTGTTGGCGTTGCAGGTCTTTGAGCGGGTCGAGGCGGCTTTTTTCCAGGCGTTTTTGGGTGGCGAGCAGGGCGCGTTCGATGGTGTCCAGTTCGGCGGTCGGGGTGTCGCGGATGAATTCGGGGTAGATGAGGCGGGCGAGGTGTTGTTCGATGTCGTCACGGATGGCGGGTTGTTTGTGTTTGCCCAGTTGTTGTTTGGCGTCGCTGTAGGCGGCGAGGATGCGGGTGAGTTGGGCGGCAAGCTGGTTCGCGGCGGGGATGAGTCCGGCTTCGCCGCGGGCGAGGGCTGCTTCAAAGGCGGCGCGGCTGCGCGGTACGCCGTCGGCGAAGCAGATGTGTTCGAGCAGGCGGGCGGTGATGTCGTCGGCGAGTGTGCTGTCGCTGCCGATTTTGCGGTAGTGCAGCGCCATTTGGGTGTAGCCGGGCAGGTTTTTGCGCAGGTATTTGAGTTTGTTTTGGAGTTTGTCGGCGAGCAGGCTGTGTACGCCGGCGCGGTGCGCGGCATCGGCCCGCTGCGGGTCGTCGTGCAGGCGCAGGCGGCGTTCGCCGTTTTCGAGGGTGAGGGCGGGGTAGCCGGTGATGCCGTTCGGCAGGGTTTCTTGTGCGGGCAGTTCGTCCCAATGCCAGTCGTTGACGGGCTGGTCGCCGCCGTAGCGGCTGTGGCTGCGGCGGCGGAATTGGGCAGCAGCGCTGTCGCTGTACTGCGCTTGCAGGGCGGCGAGGTCGCGGCTTTCGGCGATGGTCTGGTTTTTGCCGTCAAGCAGGCGGTAGTTCATGCGGTGGTGGTCGTCGATGTTGAGGTTGTCGAAGGCGTCCAGCGGGATGTTGGTGCCTTTGATGGTGTGGATGGTGTTGCGGATGGCGGGCATGAGCGGGGCGTCGGGGGTGTCCTGGATGCGCGCGGTGATGGCGGCGGCGATGGTGGGGATGGGCACGAGTTGGCGCCGCCATTGTTTGGGCAGGGCGCGCAGGATGGCTTCGATTTTGGCAGGCAGCATGGCGGGGACGAGGCGTTCGTAGTCGGCGGCGTTGAGCGCGTTCAGGGCGGGGAGTGGCACGCAGAGGGTGACGCCGTCGGCGCTGCCGCCCGGTTCGAAGTGGTATTCGAGGCGCAGTTTTTGGCCGTGGTGGGTGAGGCTTTCCGGGTAGTCGGCGTCACTGGGGGTGTCGTCCACCAGCAGCAGGTCGGCTTCACGCATGGTGAGCGCCGCTTCGCCGTGCTGTTTGAGCCATTGTTCGAGGGTGACGGTGCTGTGTATGTTTTCGGGCAGGCGGGCGTGGTACCAGGCGGCTTGTTGGGCTTCGTCCGCCAGGATGCCCCGGCTGCGGGTTTTGTGTTCGCGTTCTTCGAGGGT
Organism: Cardiobacterium valvarum; assembly: GCF_900460955.1. Lineage (GTDB taxonomy): Bacteria > Pseudomonadota > Gammaproteobacteria > Cardiobacteriales > Cardiobacteriaceae > Cardiobacterium > Cardiobacterium valvarum. Next base: position 2,524,534 of record NZ_UFUW01000001.1, on the reverse strand, counting down.
TTCGATGAGGGCGCGGTTTTTGGCGATGACGCCGCTTTTGGTGTGGATGTCGCCGGGAACGAGGGCGTCCTGGATGAAGATGTCGTGGGCGAGCGCAGGGTCGTGGCGGGCGTAGGGAACGTTGCGTCCGGCGACGATGGGCAGGCCGTAGAGCAGGGTGGTTTGGGTGGCGAGGATGTTGCCGGCTTTTTTGCTCCAATGGGGGTTGGTGTAGGTGTGTTTGACGAGGTGGGCGGCGATGTGTTCGAGGTCAGCCAGCTGGATGGGGGCGCAGGTGCGCGCGTAGGTGCGCTGGGTTTCGACGACGCTGGCGGCCATGATGGCTTGCGGCGGTTTTTTGGCGAGCACGGAGGCGGGGTAGATGCTGTAGCGGGCGTGGCGCGGGCGCAGGTAGTCGCGGGTTTGTTCGTCCCAGAGGCCGACTTGGTCGAGGAAGCCGGTGAGCAGGGCGCGGTGCAGGGTGTCAAGTTGCGGGTTGTCGTAGGCGAGGCGGCCTTTGGCGCCGTCCGGCAGGTCGTTTTGTGGTGCGGGAGGGGCTACGGCATCAAGGTGCAGTTTTTGTTCGCGCAGGTCGCGGATGAGCTGGTTGGCGAGTTCGCGCCATTCGCGCATGCGTTGTGCGTTCAGGTAGTAGTTTTTGCACCAGGCGCGCAGGCGGTTGTTGCTGGCGGTGCGGCGTTCGCGCTGGTAGGCGGCGAAGAGGTTGAGCAGGGTTTGGTAGTCGCTGGTTTTGTCGGCGAATTCGCCCTGTTTTTGGTCGGCGCGCGCTTCTTGGCCGTAGGGGCGTTCGCGCGGGTCCTGGATGGAGAGGGCGGCGATGAGGATGACGGCGTCTTGCAGGCAGCCGGTTTTTTCGGCGGCGTAGATGATGCGCGCGAAGCGGGGGTCAACCGGCAGGTGCGCCATTTGTCGCCCAAGCGGGGTGAGGCGGCGCGCTTCGTTGGTGGCGCCCAGTTCGAAGAGCAGGCGGTAGCCGTCGTTGATTTGCCGCGCGTCGGGCGGGTCAACGAAGGGGAAGGCGGCGATGTCGCCCAGTTTGAGGACGAGCATTTGCAGGATGATGGCGGCGAGGTTGGTACGCAGGATTTCCGGTTCGGTGTAGGCGGGGCGCTGGCGGTAGTCGTCTTCGCTGTAGAGGCGGATGCAGATGCCGCTGGCGGTGCGGCCACATCTGCCGGCGCGCTGGTTGGCGGCGGCTTGCGAGATGGGCTCGATCGGCAGGCGCTGGGTTTTGGTGCGCAGGCTGTAGCGGCTGATGCGCGCGGTGCCGGTGTCGATGACGGCTTTGATGCGCGGCACGGTGAGCGAGGTTTCGGCGACGTTCGTCGCAAGCACGATGCGCCGCGCCGCTTGCGGGCGGAAGACGCGCTGCTGGTCGGCGAGCGAGAGGCGGCCAAAGAGGGGCAGGATGTCGGTATCGCGCAGTTGTTCGCGGCGCAGGCGGTCAGCGACTTCGCGGATGTCGCGTTCGCTGGGGAGGAAGACGAGGATGTCGCCGCGTCCGTGCTGGTCGAGTTCGGCGACGGCGCGGAGGATGGCGTCCGGGCTGTCTTCGTCTTCGCCCGGCGGGCGGTAGCGGATTTCCACGGGGTAGGTGCGGCCGCTGACGTTGAGGATGGGCGCGTTTTTGAAGTGGGCGGCGAATTTGTCGGCGTCGATGGTGGCCGAGGTGATGATGATTTTGAGGTCGGGGCGTTTGTCGGCGAGGCGGCGCAGGTAGCCGAGGAGGAAGTCGATGTTGAGGCTGCGTTCGTGCGCTTCGTCCACGATGATGACTTCGTAGCGGGCGAGGTAGGGGTCGGACAGGGTTTCGGCGAGCAGCATGCCGTCGGTCATCAGTTTGATGACGGTGTTGTCGCTTGTTTTTTCGTCGAAACGGACTTGGTAGCCGACGGCGGCGCCAAGCGGTTCGTCCAGTTCTTCGGCGATGCGGGCGGCGACGCTGCGCGCGGCGATACGGCGCGGCTGGGTGTGGGCAATCATGCCGCGCGCGCCGAGGCCGAGGGCGAGGCAGAGTTGTGGCAGTTGTGTGGTTTTCCCCGATCCCGTCTCGCCGCTGATGATGACGACCTGGTTGTCGGCAATCAGGCGGCGGATTTTGTCGGCAACCGCCAGTACGGGCAGGTTGGCGCTCAGTTTCGGCGCAGGCAGGGCGGCACGGCGCGCGGCGACCGCTTCTTGTGAGGCGGCGTAGTCAGCGGCAAAGCGCGCCCGCATCCGGTCGGCAGGCTGGCCGCGCCGCTCGCGTTCGCGCAGTTGGCGGTAGAGCTGTTGCAGGGGGTGGCGGTCCTGGCTGCGGACGGTGGTGAAATCGGGGGCGGTCATGGTTTATGCGGGGTGGGAAAAGCGGCGGATTATAGTCGCTTGCGGCGGGGGAGATTCTCGGGCTTTTGTTACTGGCGGGTGGTTTATCCGGTAATTGCACCGCGTGTGCCGTGGAAGCCGATCGTTTACAGACAACAAATTGCCGCCCCGTCCGTCTGCCATTATCCTAACCACTTCTTCATTTACGCCGGATTGCCGTCATGACCCTGTTCCGTTCCATCCTCGTTTTCGCCATTGCCTACCTGCTCACCGCCTGCGGCACGCGTCCGCCGGTCATGGTCGTTGAACCCGAACAACCACCACCGCTTGAGCCGGAAACCCCGCCGCCGCTGGCGCAGCCTGCGAACTTCGCCGAATGGCAGCAGGCATTCGCCCAGCGCGCCGCCGCTGCCGGTATCGCCGACAGCGACATCCGGCAACTGCTCGCCCGCACCCATTACGAAGAAAAAGTTGTCAGCGCCGACCGCAAACAGCCGGAGCTGAACAAAATGGTCTGGGCGTACCTCGACAATGCCGTCTCCAACGACCGCATCCAGAAAGGCCGCGCCCAGCTCTCCCGCTACCGCAGCCTCTTGCAGCAGATTGAAGCGCAGACGGGCGTCGGCGCGTCCTACATCGTTGCCTTCTGGGGTATGGAAAGTGCCTACGGCGCGAACACCGGCAACATCGACCTCATCCAGGCCCTCTCAACCCTGGCCTACGAAGGCCGCCGCCGCGATTTCGCCGAACAACAACTCATCGCCCTGCTGCGACTGATTGAGCGCGGCGACGTGAGCTGGGACGAACTGCGCGGCTCGTGGGCGGGCGGCATGGGGCATACCCAGTTCATCCCGACCACCTTCCTGCAATACGGCGTGGACGGCAACGGCGATGGCCGCCGTGACCCGTGGCAAATCGAAGACGCACTGGCATCCACCGCCAACTACCTGAGCAAATCCGGCTGGCAGCGTGGACACCGCTGGGGGCGCGAAGTGAGCCTCGCCCCCGACTTCGATTACCGCTACACCGACCAAAGCCTGCCGCTGGCGCAATGGAGCCAGCTTGGCGCGCGGCAAACCAGCGGCGCCGCCCTGCCGCAGGAAAACCTGCAAGCCACCCTGTGGCTGCCCGCCGGACACAGCGGACCAGCGCTCCTGCTCTACCCGAACTTCAAAACCATCAAGGTCTATAACAACTCATCCAGCTACGCCCTCGCCATCGGCCTGCTTGCCGACGGCATCAGCGGCAACAGCGGCAGTATCAGGGCCGCCTGGCCGCGCGACGAACAGGCGCTCAGCCGCGACGAAGTGCAACGCCTGCAACAGGCACTCACCGCCGCCGGTTACGACACCAAAGGCAGCGATGGCATCCTCGGCGCGAACACACGCAGCGCCTTCCGCCAGTGGCAGACCGCAAACGGACAAATCCCGGACGGCTTTATCAGCCAGCGCAGCGCAGCGGCGCTGCTTGACGGGTATTGATTATATCTAACAAATTGATAATATTAAGCATGCAATTAATTTTTGGAGGAAACATATGAAATATATACAAAAGATAATTTTTGGTAGTCCTGGTACAGGAAAGAGCTATTTAGTGGATAAAAATATTATCCCTAATGAATTAGGAATTAATATCTCTGAAAATCCAGAAAATGTTATTAAGGCGGTATTTCATCCTGAATACACTTTTGGAGACTTTATGGGAAAACTATTACCTATGACAAAGGCAGGGCAAGTAGAATATAATTTTTACGAAGGACATTTTTTGAAAGCTCTAAGTCAAGCATATAAAAATATTTTGAAAGTATATGATAAACAAGGAAATAAGGATGAAAGTAAAGAGATTGAAAACGTTATATTGGTAATTGATGAGATTAATAGAGGAAACTCATCTGCTATTTTCGGTTCTATATTCCAACTTCTAGATAGAGATAATGATGGGTGGTCAAGTTACAATACTAGTATTAATGGTATTATGTTTATTAGATTATTAGAACTAATAGGATGTAGTTTTACTTATGATAAGAATCAAGAAATAGATGAATATAGATTATTGCCTTATGATGGGGTTAAAAAATTAGAGACTCTTCAGAATAAAATTTCATTCTTAAATTTTGATTTAATTAATAAAACAATAAAAATACCACCTAATTTATCTATTGTTGCAACGATGAATACATCTGATAACTCCATATATCATATGGATTCAGCTTTTAAAAGACGGTGGGATTGGGAGTTTGTAGATATAGACTCTAATCTAATAAAAAGTCCAGGTAATGCATTTATAGATCGACAGGAGTGGGGAAAGTTTGTCAACAATATTAACGCCTTTATTAAAAATAATAATAATTATATTCGCGGAATAGAGGATAAACAAATTGGGAAATATTTCATAAAAAATGAAATAATTTCTAAAGCGGATATTCAGAATAAACTGATGTTTTTTATTTGGGATAGTGTTTTTTCTCGAGATAAAAAGCCGCTTATGGAGTTATTGAATAATAATAAACTAGTAACTTTTGGGGATTTTTCATCAAAGGTAGATGGTTTCATTAATGCTATAAAAGAATATCATGTTTGATTTTAATAAAATAAAAATAGTTAAAGGTGAAGAACTGGAAGGATATGGATCTTTTGTAGGAATTAGAAGAGATCGGGGCGGTAATTTGGTTTTTAGCCTTCCTAAGGGGTTTGATAATTTTGAAGAAACATATAATAATGTTAAAGAATTATTCTTTAGGATGTATAGAACATTTAAAAAATTTCGTTATATTTATACAAATAAATTAGATAATATTTCTGATGAAAGGCCACAATCTAAGGATAATTTAATAATAAATAATGATCTTTCATATAGATTTGTTAATAAAGAAAATAATGAAGAAGTAATTCTGTATAGCAAAATAGATGCTATTGATAGTATTATGGATCTCTGTAAAGAACTGGAAATTGCTACCTTAGTTAGGGAAATTGGACTAACAGAAGATGTAGACTATTCCAGAATAGATTATTTAATTGATAAGGGTATTTACCAAAAAAACAATGCCATATTTGTAGAGTTTTCATTAGATAAGAGAAATGTAATAAAGGATATTCCTTCAGACTTAATTGAGATGTACTGTTATATTTATAAAGAGCTTGCCGTTGAATTAAAAGTAGACTTGGATGTTGCTATAGCAGATATATCAGCATCTTTTTCTGCGAAATATCTCTCTTATAATCAAGGTTTATTTAATGAAAATTCTTTTATTTCTACTGTTTTAACACTCAAAGATGTTCTAAATAAAATACATAACTTAACACCATATAAAAATAATCACTATTGGTTGATTTATGAAGCGATAGAAAAATTTCTATATGGGGAATTAGAAGCAAATATAGATAATAATGAAGAAGGCTTCTGGGGAATTAATAATTTTTCTCAAGTCTGGGAAGATATGTGTAATTATTACATGGCAAGTAAGAGAGAAAATCAAAATATATTGTACTGCGATACTCTGACACCTATTAATAAAGAGGGATTAATAAAGAAAAAATTTGGCGGATATTGGGTGTATGTAAATAAAGATTTTTATAATCCTTTTTATATTGAATTTAATGACAAAAAACGCTGGATGCGCCCTGATATGGTTCTAGAGAATAGAGAAAAATTTTTAGTTAATAGTGAAATTGAGAAACTTTATAATGAAAGTATACGTAGACACATTAAAGAAAGTAGTTTTTCTCATATATATGAGGAAGTTAGATTTACACTTAGAGATGGATATCATTCTAACACATTTTTTGAATTTCTTGATAGATTACGTAGCAATCTTTTTCGCCAACATAAGATAATCTCCCGACAATCTCGCTTTCTTCCAAAAAATAAATACTCTTTTTCTATAAAAAATATAGAAAAAGATAAGTTAAGTTTGATGCTGGATAAATTTTTTCAAAAAGGAATGAAATCTAAAGATAGTAATCAAGCAGATATTTATATTATAGATTGGAAATATTTGCCACTCAATTTCTTTAATAAAAAATCTGAAAAATCAATGCTTGATATTAACAAGCAATTGGTATATGAATTTTGTCTTTCTAGTCAAGAAACTTACCAAGAAAAAAAGATAAGAAGTCAATTTGGATTGCCATTTTATACGAAATCACAAGATTATCCCTTTTTTGCGGCTAAAGAAACAAATATATCGGGCATTGAGATTATGTATGTAGATTTTTACATGATACAGGAGGTTTACTTAGATGCATGATACTTTTATAAGCAATTTTGTTATTGGAATAAAGTTGAATAAATGCAATAAAATATTTACTTGTCTATTTCAGAAAGAAATAGAAAAATTTCTATCTGCTAGAGATATTTATGATTTTGATATAGTACCCTTCGAGGAACAGATATCATTCAGTGATTTTTGTGGGAATAAGCAAGTAGAATTTGAATATTTTTATAAATACCTATTAGCAACAAGTAGAGAAAAAGAAAAAGTGGAAGTAAAAGTAAAAGTTTGTATTTCATTTGATAAAGAATTATGTAGTAAATTGTGTGATAAGACAAATAGATATTATAACTGTATTGCTATAGGCGGAGTTGAGAAAATTTACTTTTTATTCTTCAAATTAGAGGAGATCTATCATTTTTTATATTCAGATGATTTGATGGGATCATAAGAATTAAACAACTAATCTTTATCTAAGTATGATGGTGAAAATTATGGCAATTAAAGATCCTGAACTTTCGCTAGGCAAGATAGTCATACTCAATTTCTCTCCTCTAATATCACCCACATCCACACCATAGGAGCCCTATGAACACCCTCACCGTCAACCTGCCTGCCGGCGCCGCGCGCAGCTACCCCATCCACATCGGCCACGGCCTCCTGCACGACCGCGACCTGCTCGCCTCTATCATCCCGCAGCGGCAAATCTGCATCGTCACCAACGACAACGTTGCCCGCCACTACCTCGCCCCGCTTACTGCCGCCCTTGCCGACAAAACCGTCATCACCGTACACCTGCCTGACGGTGAGGCGCACAAAAACCTCGCCAGCTACGCACAAATCCTCGATGCCCTCGTTGCCGCCCGCTACGACCGCGATAGCCTCATCATCGCCCTCGGCGGCGGCATCACCGGCGACATTGCGGGCTTCGCTGCCGCCACCTACCAGCGCGGCATCACCGGCCTGCAAATCCCAACCACCCTGCTGGCGCAAGTCGATTCCTCGGTGGGCGGCAAAACCGGCGTCAACCACCCGCAGGGCAAAAACCTCATCGGCGCCTTCCACCAGCCGCAGGCCGTGCTCATCGATACCGCCACCCTCGCCACCCTGCCGCCACGCGAATATGCCGCCGGCATGGCCGAAGTCATCAAATACGGCCTTATCAACGACCCCAGTTTCTTCACCTGGCTCGAAACAAACCGCGACGGCATCCGCGCCCACGATCCCGCCCTGCTGGCGGAAATGATTGCCCACTGCTGCGCCAACAAGGCGGCGATCGTCGCCGCTGACGAACGCGAACAGGGCGTGCGGGCGCTACTCAACTACGGCCACACCTTCGGCCACGCCCTCGAAGCGCTGACCCATTACAAGCGCTGGAAACACGGCGAAGCGGTGGCCATCGGCAGCGTCATCGCTACCCGCCTTGGCGTCATCCTTGACCGCGTTAGTGACGCAGACGCCGTCCGCACCGCCGCGCTTTTTGCCGCTTACGACCTGCCGGCCACCATCCCGGCTGAGATCACCACTGCCGCCATCCTCGACAAAATGCAGCTCGACAAAAAAACGCGCGGCGGCATCCTGCGCCTTGTCCTGCCGCAACACTTCTGCGACAGCGGCATCGATGGCGGCGTCGCTGCGGAAGCCATCCGCCAGGCGATTGACGCTTGCCGCGCCTGAGCGGGTCCAGCATTTACGTCGCTTGGCGGGCGCAGGCATGATTTATGCCCTGGCCGATTCTCACGCTACGTTAACCACCGCTTACGAGAAAACCCGTACATTTTCAGTATAATGCGCGCCCCGCCGCCGCTTGGGCGGCGTTTTTCCCCACCTTTGCCAAGGAACCTCATGACAACCCCTATTGATGCCACCCACCACCTCGGTTTCCCCATTGAAACTGTGGCCGTTTTCGCCGTCCTTTCCATCGGCGCCATCTTCATCGACCTGCATGCACACCGCGATGACAAGCCGATGAGCCTGAAAAGCGCCTCGCTGTGGACGGTCTTCTGGATCGTTATCTCGCTCGCCTTTGCCGGCTTCCTCGCCTGGCACCACGGCGCGACGGCAGCGAGCCTCTTCATTACCGGTTATGCCCTGGAAAAAGTGCTTTCCGTCGATAACCTCTTCGTGATGATGGCCATTTTCACTTGGTTCAAAGTCCCCGAAGGCTACCGCCACCGCGTCCTTTATTGGGGCATCATCGGCGCCATCATCTTCCGCATGATTTTTGTCGCCATCGGTACCGGCCTGCTTGCCCTCGGCCCCTACGTCGAAATCATCTTCGCCCTGGTCGTTGCCTACACGGCGGTGATGATGCTGAAAAGCGGCGGCGATGACGGTGAAGAAATCGAAGACTATTCCGACCACATCGCCTATCGCTGGGTGCACCGCTTCTTCCCCGTGTGGCCGCGTCTCTACGGGCACAGCTTCTTCCTGAATGGCAACGAACTGGAAAAAGCCCAGGCGGAAGCGCCGACGGAGCACCTCGAACTCGCCGGCGAAGACACCAAGCACCCCGAACGCAGCCACCCGCAGGCGATGAAAAAAGGTGCCTGGGTCGCCACCCCGCTCCTGCTCTGCCTCGCGGTGATTGAAATCTCCGACGTGATGTTTGCCTTCGACAGCGTCCCGGCTGTGATTGCCGTGTCGCGCGAGCCGCTGATTGTCTATAGCGCGATGATGTTCGCCATTCTTGGTTTGCGGACGATGTATTTCGTGCTGGAAGCACTGAAAGGCTACCTCGTCCACCTCGAAAAAGCGGTCATCGTCCTGCTCTTCTTCATCGCCGCCAAGCTGGCCCTTTCCGCCACCAACCACCTTTTCCATCACGGCTTCGACATCTCGCCGGTGGCCTCGCTCATCGTCGTCCTCGTCGTGCTGGCCGCAGGCGTTGTTGCCTCGGTGCTCTATCCGGAAAAGGCGGAAGAGAAAAAATAACCCACTACCCGCAAGGAAATCCCCATGGCTATCTCCCTCAATAAAGGACAAAACGTCTCCCTCAGCAAAACCGACCCCAGCCTGCGCCAGGTGATGATCGGCCTCGGCTGGGACGCACGCAGCAGCGACGGGGCCGATTTCGACCTTGATGCCAGCCTGTTCATGACCGGCGACAACAAGAAAGTCCCCTCCGACGCCTACTTCATCTTCTACAACCAGCTGCGCTCGCCGGAAGGCGCGGTGGAGCACACCGGCGATAACTTGACCGGCGATGGCGACGGTGACGATGAAAGCATCCTCGTCCAGCTCGACAAGCTGCCGGCGAACATCAGCTCGCTCTTCATTACCGTTACCATCCACGACGCTGAAATCCGCCGTCAGAACTTCGGCCAGGTGAGCAACGCCTTCGTCCGCCTCGTCAATCACGAAACCGGACAGGAAGTGCTGCGCTTCGACCTCTCCGAGGATTACAGCACCGAGACGGCAATGGTCTTCGGCGAAATCTACCGCCGCGACGGCGAATGGAAATTCCGCGCCATCGGCCAGGGCTACTCCGGCGGCCTGTATGCGCTGTGCCAGCAGTACGGCGTGAACGTCGGCTGAAAACCGCCCACAAAAAATCCCCGCTCCGGCGGGGATTTTTTTATGCAGCACTGTTACTGCTTGTCTGCGTTATTCAGACGCTGCTGGGTATTCTCCAATCCCTTGTTGAGTTCTTTCTCCGCCTTGCCGACGGTTTCATCCTGGAATTTCAGCATGGGGTTGTCGGCGCGGGCCTCGGCCGATTGCGGGGTGGTTTTCGGTTTTTCGCTGTCGCAGGCGGCAAGCGCCAAGGCGCAGACGAACAGCAGGGCGGTTTGCTTGAACATCGGGTTCTCCGGTTGCGTGAAAGAATGCCGCCTGACGCGGCTGGATGACGGTCGCAGGCGCGGCACCGGCAGAAAAAGGAGATAAGCCGCCGGTGCCCCACCCGCAACCGTCGTCCCTACTATAACTATTACGACAGGAAAGAAAAAACACTTCTGCGCCGTTATCTTTCCTCTATGCGAAGGTGGGCCAAGGCCCACCTTTCGTACTACCGAAGCACTCAGTCACACGGCACTTTCACCGCAAGGCCGCCGGTGGAGGTCTCGCGGTATTTCGCGTTCATGTCGCGACCGGTTTCGTACATGGTCTCGATGACTTTGTCGAGGGTGACGCGTGGTGCGCTGGTGCGGCGCAGTGCCATGCGGCTGGCGTTGATCGCTTTCACCGCGCCGATGGCGTTACGCTCAATGCACGGCACTTGTACTTGCCCGCCGACGGGGTCGCAGGTGAGGCCGAGGTTGTGTTCCATGCCGATTTCTGCCGCCATGCACACTTGTTCCGGTGTACCGCCCATGATTTCCGTCAGCCCCGCTGCCGCCATCGAGCAGGCGACGCCGACTTCGCCCTGGCAGCCGACTTCTGCGCCGCTTATGGAGGCGTTCATTTTGTAGAGTGTGCCGATGGCGCTGGTCGAGAGCAGGTAGCGTTCGATGGTTTCCTGGGTCAGTGGGTGGATGAATTTGTCGTAGTAGGCCAGTACCGCCGGAACGATACCGCAGGCGCCGTTGGTCGGTGCGGTTACGACCCGCCCGCCGGCAGCGTTTTCTTCGTTCACTGCCAGCGCGAACATGTTGACCCAGTCCATTACTTCCATCGGATCCTGCACGCTGCGCGATTCGAGGATGTGGCGCAGGCCGCAGGCGCGGCGCGGCACTCTCAGCGGCCCCGGCAGCAGTCCTTCGGCGTACTGACCGCGCTCGATGCAGGCGGCCATGGTCTGCCAGACGCGTTGCAAGTAGATGCGCAGTTCTTCGTCGCTGTGTAGCGCCAGTTCGTTTTTGCGGATGAGCGAGGAGATGGAGAGACCCTGCTCTGCGCAGTGGCGCAGGATGTCTGCCGCGTTGTGGTAGGGGAAGGGTTCTTGCACCGCACTTGCTGTGGTTTTGCCGAAGTTTTCTTCGTCAACGATGAAGCCGCCGCCGATGGAGTAGTAGGTCTTGGTGAGTAACACTTCTTCGCCCGCGTAAGCGGTGAGGGTCATGCCGTTTTCGTGCAGCGGCAGAAATTTGCGGTGGAAGGGCATATCGACCTTGAAGTCGAAGGTGATGGTTTGGCTATTGTCGGGATCGGCTTCGTTCAGGGTGAGGCGGCCGTTCGTTTTCACCGCGTCAACCGCCTGCGGGATGTATTCGATATCGACAGTGTCCGGGCGGTAACCCATCAGGCCGAGCAGGATGGCAAGGTCGGTATTGTGGCCGCGTCCGGTCAGCGACAGCGAGCCATAGACATCGGCACGGATGTGGTCGGTGCGCGCAAGTTGTCCGGTAGCGAGCAAGTCGTCAATGAACTGTCGTCCGGCCTTCATCGGGCCGACGGTATGCGAGCTCGAAGGGCCGATGCCGATTTTGTACATGTCAAAGACGCTGATCATGGTAATACCTCAGAACAGTTTGTAAACCACGGCAGAGATGGCAATGCTACCCATGACGACCACGAAGACGTTGCTCGGCGTGCCCCGGAACCGTTGCAGTGCGGGTACATGGCGGATAGCGTACATCGGCATGATAAAGAGGATCATGGCAATCACCGGTCCACTCAGGCTTTCGATGAAGCCGAGGATGCTGGGGTTGAGAATGGCGACGATCCACAGGGTGATCATGAAGAATGCGGCACTGATTTTCTGGAACTTTTTCGGCTCGATGGGTTTATCCAGCAGTTGATTGACTAGTCCTTCCAGTCCTTCGCGCGCACCGAAATAGTGGCCAAAAAACGAGCTGCTGATGGCGAGGAAGGCGACGAACGGGCCGAAGTAGGAAATGATGGGGTTGTCAAAATGGTTGGCGAGGTACGAGAGGATGGAAATATTCTGTGCTTTCGCTTGGGAGAGGTCGGCTGGGGTAAGGCTGAGGACGCAGCTGAACACAAAGAGCATGACAAAGGCGACCAGCATCACCGCCGCCTGCCGCAGTGTTTTGCTGATTTCGCGGTCAGTATCGCTGCCTTGCGGGAAATGGTGCGCGTGGGATACGGCACAGCTGGAAATCGCTGGTGAATGGTTAAAGGCGAAAACCAGTACCGGAATCGTCAGCCACAGTGTCGAGACAAAATCACGGGCGGACGGCACTTCGCGCAGAATCGCGCCATTCCAGTGCGGGATGAGGTACAGCGTGAGGCCGAACAGAATCGCAATTAGCGGATAGACCAGCCAGTTCGTCACCTTCAAAATGAAGTTTTCGTTGGTGAGCATGATGGCAATCATCACGCCGATAAGGACAAAGGACACGACCGCGCGTGACGGTGGCGCCATGTGCATCTGGTGTTCCATGAAAGAAATCACCGTGTTGGTGATGCCAACGCCATAAATCAGCAGAATCGGATAAATCGCGAGGAAATAGAGCAGGGTGATGAGGCGTCCGCCTGTCTTGCCGAAGTGTTCCTGTACCACATAAGTGATGTCCTGCCCCGGATTTTGGGACGAGAGGACAAAACGCGCGAGACCACGGTGCGCGAAATAGGTCATCGGCCCGACAAGGATGGTCATGATGATGAGCGGCCAAAACCCGCCCATGCCGGCATTAATCGGCAGGAACAGTACACCCGCGCCGACAGCGGTGCCAAACAGGCTGAGTGCCCAGGTGAAGTTAAAACTTTTGTAGAAAGTGTTCATGGAGAATTCCTTTGTGCTTCAGGATGATGTGAGTGGAGTAACCACTGCATTTTTCCGGGTATCTTGCGGTAAGCATTGGGCAAGCGGCATGCAGGGATTTCATGGGCAAGCGGCTACTGAATGCAGCCAGTTATGAAAAAGCCCCTCTGCCGTCATGTGACGATAAAGGGGCTTGCGAGTGATAGATGGCGCCTCGGGGCATGAGAATATCCTTCAGTGTGTATTTGAGCGAGATATTGTAGTTGTTTTTTTGTTTAGTTTGCTGAAATTTTGTGAAATTAACACGTTGTTTCGGGTAGATGAATGGAATGGCGTGTAATGATTGAAGGCGGTTGCTGCAAACAGGAACGCTCTTAAATTCACCGTCTTGCCGGAAGGCAGGTATAAAAAAGCGGGCTGAAGCCCGCTTTTTTGTCTGCGCCGGGTAAGTCAGTGTTTGACGCCAAGCAGCAGTTTGCGCACGGCTTCCGCATCTTCGGCGGCGATGGCGTTGTTGAGCAGGGTGCGGCATTCGTCGTATTGGAGTTTGCTGATGGCGTATTTGACCGCCGGCAGCATTTTGCCGCTGATGGAGATTTCGTTGAATCCCATGCCGACGAGGAGCGGGGTGGCTTCGAGCTGGCCGCCCATTTCGCCGCAGATGCCGACATCGATGCCGGCTTTGTGTGCGGCGTCGCAGGTCATTTTCATCAGGCGCAGCACGGCCGGATGCAGGCCGTCGTAGAGGTCGCTGATTTTGGTGTTGCCACGGTCCACCGCAAGGGTGTACTGGGTGAGGTCGTTGGTGCCGATGCTGAAGAACGCCGCTTCGGTAGCGAGTTGTTCGGCAATGAGCGCCGAGGCCGGCGTTTCAATCATGATGCCGACTTTGAGGTGCGGGTTGTGGTTGCGCCCTTCGGCTTCGAGTTTGACGGATTGTTCGGCGATTTGTTGTTTGACCCAGCGCAGTTCTTCCAGGCTGATGACCATCGGGATCATCACCCACAGGTCGCCGTAAGCGGCGGCGCGGATGGCAGCGCGGATTTGGCTCAGGAAGACTTCAGGGTTGTCTTTGTAGAGGCGGACGCCGCGCCAGCCGAGGAAGGGGTTTTCTTCTTTCGGGAAGTTGAGGTAGGACAGCGGTTTGTCGCCACCGATGTCCAATAGGCGCAGGATGACGGTCTTGCCTTTCATATGTTCGGCGACTTTGCGGTAGATGGCGTATTGCTGGTCTTCGCTCGGCGCCTGTTTGCTTTCCATGAAGAGGAATTCGCTGCGGAAGAGGCCGATGCCTTCGCTGCCGTTTTCGTCAATGAGGTGCAGGTCGTTCGGCGAGCCGATGTTGCTGTAGAGCGCAAAGGTTTTGTGATCCAGGGTGGTCGCCGGTTTGCCGTGCAGTTTGGCGTATTCGGCTTTTTGCGCGTCTTGCTGGGCTTTTTTGTTGGTATAGATGTTGCGCGTCTGTTCGTCCGGGTTGAGGACGAGGTGGCCGGTGTCGCCGTCGAGCAGGGCGGTGCTGCCGCTCGTAACTTCGTCCATGATGCTGCGCACGCCCATGACAGCCGGCATGCCGAGGTTGCGCGCGAGGATGGCAACGTGGCTGGTCAGTCCGCCATGTTCGAGGACGAAACCGCGCACTTTGTCGGGGTCAAGCTGCGCGGTTTCGGACGGGGTGAGGTCTTCGGCGAAGATGATGCTGTCCGGCGGGGCGCTTGCCAGCGAGGCAAAGGGCAGGCCGTTCAGGGCGAGGAGGAGGTTGTTTTGCAGGTCTTCGAATTCGGCGGCACGTTCGCGCAGGTATTCGTCTTCGAGGTTGCGCATGGTCTCGGCGACCTGGTCCAGGTATTCTTTAACGGCGGCGGTGGCGGTTTTGCGTTCGTCACGGATCAGCGCCTGGATGTCGTTATCGAGTTCTTCGTCAGCGAGCAGTTCGCGGTGGCTTTCGAAGATGGCGGCTTCGTGTTCGCCCTGTTTTTCGAGGACGCGGTTGTAGAGGCCTTCGAGGTGCGCATCCACTTTGGCCTGGGCATTGCGGAAGGCGCGGTATTCGTTTTTGACTTCGTCTTCGCTGATGGTGCGGGTGTCGATGTTCGGGGTCTGCGGGCGGAAGATCCAGGCTTGGCCGATGGCGATGCCGGGGGAAGCGGCGAGTCCTTCGTAGGCTTTCATGGGATGGCTCCTCTATGGTGGGCAAAATGGCAATACGCCGCAGTGGTGAGCTGCGGCGCATCAGGGGGTGTTTATTCGGCGAGGTTGGTGATGTAGTCGGCGAGTTTTTCGAGGGCGTCGGCTTCGTCGGCACCGTCGGTGCGCAGGGTGAGCTGATCGCCTTTGCTGAGGCCGGCTTGCAGCAGTTTCATCAGGGATTTGCCGTTGTATTCGTTGCCGTCTTTAATGATGGTGACGTTGGCTTCGAAGCCTTTGGCTTGCTGGACGAAGTCTTTGGCGGGACGGGCGTGCAGGCCTGAGGGGTTGTTGAGGGTCAGGGTTTTTTCTTGCATGGTTACAGTCCTTCTTCTGTCGGGTTGGGTGGCGGGGGGCGTCTGCTGTGGCTGCCGAAGCGGCCGATGCCTTCGCGTGCTGCGGGGAGCAGTTGTGCCACCAGTTGTTGTGCATCGTCGCTGTCGCCTCTTTCGAGGACGGCTTCGATGAGCATTTGCAGTGTGGTGCCGTAAACGACTTCGCTGTTGGCCCGGGTTTGGGTCAGCAAGACGGCTTGCCGGAAGGGCGCGCCACCTATGATGTCGCTGAAGATTACCACGCCGTTATTGTCATATAGTTTTACTATTTTTGCCAGTTTCTCACTGAGGGCTTCAGGGGTGTCGCCCTCGGCAAAATTCACGGCGTGCAGGTCTTTTTGCGGTCCGCTGATGAGTTCGAGCGCGCTTTTCATGCCGTCGGCGAAGTGACCGTGTCCTGTGATGATGATGGCGAGGGGCATGGGGTGTCCTTTTTTTGATGTGTGAAGGGGGGTTAAGCGGGAAACCGCGTGGTTGACTCGCTTGGCGGCAATTTTACAATACGCGTCATTGCAGTAGCAGGAGGGAGATGCCATGAGTACGGCGCATATCAGTATTCAGATAGATGACAATATTCACCATCAGGCAGCACAGGTGTTCGCCGGTTATGGTCTAACCTCGGCAGAGGCAATTGGCCTGTTTTTGCGGCAGGTGGCGGCGACCCGCAAGGTGCCGCTTGGTGCCGATTTTATGCCGGAGGCTATCGCCTATGAGCAAAACCCTGTGACGATGCAGGCAGTGGCCGATGTGCGGGCAGGCAGGGTCACGACGTATGAGAATTTTGCCGAGATGATGCGGGATTTGCATGAAGACCGGCATTCATGAAAAAGATCAGTGTTTCAAACCAGTGCAAGCGCGATATTAGAAGTCATTATTTGCAGTTGATTACGCCGGAATGGGCGGAGGTACTGCATACGTTGTGTCAAGGCCTGCCATTGCCGGAGCGGTATCGCGACTACGCGTTAAGCGGGGATTTGCAAGGCTTGCGGGATTGTCACGTCAAACCGGATTTAGTGTTGCTGTATCGCCGTGGTGAAAAGGCTATCGAACTGGTGCGTCTCGGTAGCCATAGTGAACTGGGCATCGGTTAAGTGGGTGCATAGCGGGAAGCCGCGTGGTTGTCCCGCTTGGCGGCTTTTGGCAAGCCCCATCCCATTTATGGGGTGGGGCTTTTTTTGCCGCCCGACCGCTATTGCACGGTCGCAGCCGCTTCCGTCGCTTCTTTTATGACGATTCCCATGCGTTCGGCAAGGACGTTCGCATCGATAATGTCCACGCCGAAGAGCTGTTTGACCAGCACCGGCAGGCCGACGCAGACGAGGCCGAAGACGATGGTCCAGAGGACGAGGCGCAGGGTCGAGGTGCCTTTTTTAATGCGCCACAGGATGAACATGGTCCACAAGAGCGGCAGCAGTTTCGGCATGATCGGGTCGATCAGGTCTTTTTGCAGGCTGTACACGAAGGGTTTTTCCACGCCTTCAACGTGGCGCACAAGTTGCAGGCCGGATTCGAGGCGGACGTAGCTTGCGGTCATCGCGCCGATGACGGTCAGGCCGACGATGGAGGCGGCGTGGCTGATTTTGCGCGTCTGTTCTTTGAGGTTGGCGATTGCCGAGACGCCCATTTTGTAGCCGTAGTTGGCCAGACCGAAGCGCAGCGCGAAGTGAACGATGTTGAAGAGGGCGAGGAAGAAGATCGGCCCCAGCCATGAGCCGCCGAGCGAGAAGGAAGCGCCGACGCCGCCGCAGATGGAGAGCAGGGTCAGCCAGAAGACGGCGTCACCGATGCCGCCGCCCGGCCCCATCGTCGAGACTTTGATGGCGCGGATGGTCGAGATGTTTTCTTTCGCTTCTTCCATCGAGACGACGAGGCCGGAGATGAAGGTCACGAGGAAGGGGTGGGTGTTGAAGAATTCGAGGTGCATCCGCATGGAGGCGCGCAGGTCGTCCGGGTTTTTGTGGATTTTGCGCAGCGCGGGCAGGATGGTGTAGAGCCAGCCGTTGGCCTGCATCCGTTCGTAGTTGAAGGAGGCTTGCAGGAAGAGCGAGCGCCACGCCATGATGCTGAGGTCGCGGCCAGTGATGACTTTATTGGCGTTTTGGTCCTGGTAGGTGTCGCGGGTTTCGGTAGTCATGGTTAGATTCCTTCTTCTTCTTGGGCTTGGGCGGGTTGTTGCTGCGCGATGTTGTCACGCAGGAAGTATTCGATGAGCGCGAAGACGACGCCGATGAGGGCGATGGCGAGCAGCGGCTGTTCGAGGTAGGCGGCGAGGATGAAGCCGAGGATGTAGTAGGCGACGTATTCTTTGCGCAGCATGATGTTCAGCAGGATGCCGAAGCCGATGGCGGGCATCAGGCCGCCGGCCATGCCGAGGCCTTCGGTGATCCATTTCGGCACGAATTGCACGTATTGCGCGGCTTTGGCGGCGCCGAGCCAGACAACGAGGAAGGTGACGATGGAGTAGAAGAGGAAGAGGATGGTCATGCCGAGGTAGTTCAGCCTGGCGATGCCGCCGTAGTTGAGGGTGTCGGCGTAGTGATCAGCCTTTTTCATCAGCGGCGAGAAGGCGGTGAAGAGGAAGGTGATGCAGACTTGCACGAAAAGGGCGAAGGGGATGGCGACCACAATCGCTTCTTGCGCGGTTTTTCCTGTCGCGATGACGAAGGCGGTACCGATGATGCCGCCCATGACGACGTTCGGCGGTTGGGCGCCGGCAAGCGGTACAAGGCCCATCCACATGAGTTCGAAGGAGGCGCCGGCGACGAGGCCAGCTTCGGGGTTGCCCATGAGGATGCCGACGATGGGGCCGGCGATGATCGGGCGGTGGATGTGGGTCAGGACGTTGAAGAGGTCGATCCCCGCGATGCCCGCGAAGATGGCAACCATGAGCGCCTGGATAAGGGTGATGTCGGTTAGGGTTTCCATGGTGTTTTCCTGTTAGTCAATGAGGCTGAGGATGGGTTTTTTCGCGTCTTCCGGTGTGCCTTGCGCAGTGCAGGGGATGCCGAGCGCTTCAAGTTCGCGGAAGGTTTGGATGTCGTCTTCGGTGACGCTGATGACTTTGGCGATTTGTTTTTTCCCTTCGGCATAGTGCAGGTTGCCGACGTTGATGGTTTTGATGGGCACACCGCCCTTGACGAGGGCAAGCGCGTTCTGCGGGGTGCGCACGACGAGGAAGATTTTCTGGTGCGATGCGGCTTTGTGGATGACGTCAATGGTTTTTTGCAGGGTGAAGAAACGGGCGCCGACGTTGCCGGCGATTGCCATTTCCATCAGGTTCTGCTGCACGGGATCGGCGGCGGTTTCGTCGTCGGCGACGAGGACGAGGTTGGCGCCGAGCCAGTTGGTCCAGGTCATGCCGACCTGGCCGTGGATGAGGCGGTTATCGATGCGGGTGAGGAGGATGTTGGGTTCTGCCATAGGTCTTTCCTTTATGTTTATGTTGGGGGGATGGGGGTGGGGTTAGCGTTTGCTGCCCCGTGCGGCATGGATGATGTCGATGATTTCGACGGTGTATTCGTCTTCCAGTATGCGGTAGTAAATGAGGTAAGGCCGCGCCAGTGTGCATATGCGCAGGTCAGGGCGGTTGTCGTCTGCGGGAAACATCCACGGCATAAAGGCAATCATGTTGTCTGTTGCCGAGCGGATTTTTCCCACCATCCGCATGGCGGCATAGTAATTGTCTTCGGCGATGTAGGCGGCAATGTCTTCCAACGCCGCTGTCGCCAGATTACGCCAGCGGATGCGGTACATCTTCTTTGACCTTTTCCGCGAGGCGGGCAAGCAGGTTGTCCAGTCGTGCCTTGCTTTCTGCTTCGCTGAGTAGCGGGCTTTGCAGGGCGGCATCAATCCGCGCCTGCACATAGGCGTCCCATGCTTGTTTTTCGGCTTCATTGGCAAAGGTCATACCGAGATGGTTGGTAACGGGAGTAGTCATGGCAATGTGTTCTCTTTCAAATGTGGCGGACTATGGTACCGCGGGGCTTGGGGCAAAAATTGCGTAATCATCCCGCTTGGCAGTTGTTTCGCCGCTGGTGTGGTGGGCTGAAGCCCACCCTGCGCTTTTTGCCGTGATGCGTCATGACGGATACGGGTAAAGCGTGACCCCGCGCACCACGCGGTTGACGCTGCCGTCCGGGCTGGGGTTGTCCGGGGCGACGCCCGTATCCAGGGCGCAGCGCAGGCCGGTGAGTTGGGCGTGCTGGACGTAGAGCGGGGCGAGGGCGGCATCGGGCTGGTTGTCCAGGGCAGCGTCGAAGGTAGTGATGTGCGCGCCGCTGGACACGAGTTCCGGGTAGCGCCGGAAATAGTTCGCCGGGCCGTAGAGGTGGATGCTCGCTGCGTGACCGTCGGCCAGCAGTTCCCAGGCGAGGTCGCGGTCGTATTGCTGGGTGTAGGGGTCGTTTGCGACGTAGAGGCAGACAGCGGTGCTGCCGTCTATCAGTGATTTGGGGCCGTGGCGGAAGCCAAGCGAGGTTTCGCTCATGGTCGGGATTTTGCCGCCGGTCATTTCAAGGATTTTCAGCGCGCTTTCGCGGGCGGCGCCGTAGAGGGGGCCGCTGCCGAGGTAGATGATGCGGTTTGCGGCGGCGAGGGTGTCGAGTGCGGGGGAGGTGTAGTAGGTGTCGCTGGTGTGCTGTTGTGCGGCGGCAAGCGCGGCGTAGTCGGGCAGCGGCAGGTTGAGCGCTTCGTAACAGAGGCCGAGGGTGTAGAGCGTCATGGTGCTGAAGCTTGATGTCATGACGAAGCTCTCGTCGTGTGTTTCCGGCGGCATCAGGCAAATGTGACCATGTTTGCCGCTGTAATCGGCGAGGCTGCTGTGTGCGTTGCAGACGACGGCAACGGGGGCGAGGCGTGGGGCGACAGTGGCAGCTTTTTCCAGCGAGGCGACGCTTTCCGGAGAGTTGCCGCTGCGCGCGAAGCTGAACAGGAAACCGTGCGCGTTGTGCGCGATTTTGTCCGCCGGCTGGGCGACGAGGTCGGTGCTGGCGGTGGCGATGTTGTGCGCGCGGCTGATCCGCTGGATAGCGGCGGCGAGGATGTCGCCGACGTAGGCGGAGGTACCAGCGCCGCTATAGGCAATGGTCGCCGTCGCGTCATGCAGGGCTTCGCGCAGTTTGGCCTTGAGCGCCGGGTCAGTAGCGGCGAGCAGGGCGGGGATTTGCCGCCAGCAGTCGCCCTGCTGGGCGATTTCACGGGCGGTGGCAGTGGCGCCGCGAGCGGCGAAGTAGCTGGGGTCTTGTCCGAAGATCATGGGGTTTCTTGGGTTGGTTGGGTTAGTGGGATTACTGGGTGTCGCGTTCCAGTGCGTACAGGATAAGTTTGGCCTGTTCCCGCGTACGCTTGCTGCCGTTGGTGATAGCCTGTTCAAGTAGGGTGCGGGCTTTGGTTTTGTCTGCCGCGAGGTTGCAAGCTGATTCACCATCTATGTAGTTGGCAGCAAGCGAGGTTTGTGCTTGGGGATGCCCTTGTGCGGCAGCCTGTTCGCGCAGGGCAATGGCGCGGCATGGGTCTTGTGGGTAGTAGTCGTCTATCAGGTAGCCTATGGCGTATTTCAGGGCGAGGGCGTTTTGCGCGTCGGCGTTGCCCAGGGCAGAGGCTTTTTCCCACCATTCATGCGCTTTGACCGGATTGCGGAAGCTGCTGTTGAGGCTGTCGTAAAGTCTGCCGAGCTGGTATTGGGCGGCGGCATGGTTTTGCGCAGCGGCTTTTTCTAACCAGTTCAGCGCCTCGTTCCTGTCGCGCGGGACGCCGACGCCAGCAAGGTAGAGGGCGGCGAGTTTGTATTGGGCATCGGCATCGCCTGCGGCGGCGGCAGGCTGCCATTTTTTGTGGAAGGTGGCGTAGGTGTATTGCGGGTCGGGGATGGTCGGCAGGGTGTCGAGTAGCAAGCGGGCTTCTTCGCTGTCTCCTGTGGTTTTTTGCCACCAGTCGCGGGCGGTACTGTCGCTTTGCGCCACGCCGTAACCGTTGGCGTAGAGCAGGCCGAGGCTGTATTGGGCGAAAGCCGCATCGTCATCGCTGCCCGCCAGGGTGAGCCACAGTTTGTGTGCGGTTTCGTAATCGCCTTTGGCATAGGCGGCTTTGGCATCGTAGTTGGCTGAGGCGTTGCTGAAGCTTTGGGTGAGGCTGGGGATTTTGGTGAGTTGTTCGATCTCTTCGTCTGACACGGTAAAGTTGCTGTTTGTGCCGCCGTTGCGCCCGCCGCTATCGTTTCCGCCGCCGAGGGTCAGAAAGGCGGCAGCAGCGGCGACGAGCAGCAGGGTGAGGACAAGCAGGGTCTTTTTCATGGTGTGCCTTCTTGTGCGGTGGTTCCGTGCGTTGGGAAGCCAGTGTTTACGCCGCTTGGCGGGGTTTGGGCGCTCTGTTCGTCAAGGATATGCAGGGCGATGGGGGCGGCTTCATGGCCTTGCGCGGCGGCTTTTTCTAGCCATTGTCGTGCCTTGGCGGTGTCTTTCGGCACGACGGTGCCGTCGCCGTAGAGGGCGCCGAGGTTGTACTCGGCATCGGGATAGTTTTGTGCCGCCGCTTTTTCCAGCCACGCAATCGCTTTGCCGTAGTCCTGCGTGACGCCGTCGCCTTTGCTGTAGCGGCAGGCGAGTCGGTATTGTGCCTCGGCATCGCCTGCTTCCGCTTGTGTGGTGAGTTGTGCGATGTTGTTCGCCACGCTTGGATCTTCAGCAATGGCCGCTGCGGTAAGGACGGCAAGGCTCAGGGCGAGGAGGTGCGGTTTCATCGGGTTTGCTTTTGTGTGGCGGGACAGGTCTTCTCTTTATTTGCCGGAATCCCAGGTTTTATCCCGCTTGGCGGGGTTCCCCCTTTCGGCCACCTTCCCCCGCAGGCGCGGAGGAAGGACTTTTTATGTCAGGCGCAAGCGGCGTAGTAGGGGGCGAGCGCCGCCTTGATGGTGTTGTTGATCAGGCTGTCGGCGGTGATTTTTTCGCCACGTGCGCGGCAGGCTTCCGCCCCCAGCGGCAGGTATTGGTGCGCAACGCCGAGCGGGATTTCCCGGCTGCCGAGGACGTCCAGCAGTTCTTGTACGGCTTTGGCAAGGCGCGGTTTGGTCCAGTAGTAGCGGATGCGGTCGGACAGGCTGTATGCCCGCAGCAGGCGCTGTTCGCGGCGGTCGCCGTGGTAATACTTCTGCCAGTCAACAGGGTCTTCGCGCATGACGGCATCGGCTTCGCCAATCAGGTCGGTGTCGGTTTCCAGGCCGAGTTCGATGGCAATCTGGCACAGGCCGAAGAGGGCCTCGCGGTAGGCAAAGGTCAGCGCCGGGCCGACTTTGAGGATGGCAAAGTGGTCGCGTACGAGGTTTTTGAAGGCTTCCGGGGTCTGGTAGTCGGTTGAGTGTGCTTCAAAGATGGCGTTCGGGAATTCGTCAGCGACGTCGGACAGCGCCTGTGCGCGTTCAGGACGGTAGTCTTCGACGCCGTGGTGGTCGAATTCGACGCCGGGCTGGACGACGAGGCCGACGACGCGCGCCCAGACGTCATCGCCCAAGCCGTGTGCGGCGAAGGTTTCGCGGTGGATGCGGTAGGTGGTGCGGGCGGCGTCCGGCGTGGTCGGGGTGACGCCATCAAGGGCTTCTTTCGCCCCGCCCGGTACGGGGACTTCGGTGCCGATGATGTACACGAGCGGTACGGCATCCGGCATGGCGGCGCGGGTGTCTTCGGCGATGCGGCAGAGGCGGGCGGCGCGTTCGGCGACGGTGGCGTCCGGTAGCGGCACGGGATCGCCGGCGCAGCTCATGCTGCAATCGAGGTGGATTTTTTCGTAGCCGGCAGCGACGTAGCTGCGGATGAGTTCTTCGCTGTTCGCCATGGCCTCGGCAGCGGGCAGATGTTGCCAGCGGTTCGGGCCGAGGTGGTCGCCACCGAAGGTGACGTCGCAGTCGGCAGGCAGCATGGCGCGGGTTTGCTCGATGTATTCGGCGGGGGTGAGACCGGTGTAGCCGCCGAACTGGTCCACCTGGTTGGAGGTGGATTCGAGCAGGAGCGGCGCGCCGTATTCGCGCGCGAGCTCGGCTGCGGCGCGGACAACAGCGGGGTGCGCGCTGCACACGGAGACGATACCGCCGTGGCCGCTGTGTTTGTGAGCGGCGACGATTTCGCCGGTTTTGTTATTTTTTGTCTGGGTCATTGTCGTTTACTTCGATGAGACGGATGTCGTGTTGACGGAAGTGTTGCTTGTAGAGCTCGGGCACGCCGCTTTCGGAGATGATGGCGGTGATGCGGTCAAAGTGGAAGAAGGTGCGGAAGGAGCGCTTGCCGTATTTGCTGCAATCGGCGAGCAGATACACTTCCTGCGCGTGTTCGGCCATGAGGCGGGTCAGGCGCGCGCGCTGCTCATTGGTGGTGGTCAGCCCCGCTTCGATGTCAATACCGTCGGCACTGATGAAGGCTTTGGAGAAATGACACTGGCGCAGGTTGTCAGTGGTAATCGCCCCTTCAAAGGCCATGACGTCTTTGCGCAGTTCGCCGCCGAGAGCGTACACGTTGGTGTTTTTGTGCGCGGCGAGGACGGACAGGGCATCGAGGCTGTTGACCATGACGTTGATGGCGGCATCGGGCAGGGCACGCACGAATTCGAGGGTGGTGGTGCCGGAGTCGATGACGAGGGAGTCGTCGATGGTGTTGATGAGGTTCGCCGCCGCCCAGCGGCCGATGATGCGTTTGGCGTTGACGTTCTGCGATTCACGCATGCTGCGCTTGAGCGGCGAGATGAAGCGGTCGGCAGAAACGGCGCCGCCGTGCTGCCGCTTGGCGACGCCCTGTTCTTGCAGGTAGTCAAGGTCGCGGTAGATGGTCATCAGTGAGACTTCGAAGCGCTCGGCGAGTTCTTGTGAATTGACGACACCCTGTTCGTTGAGCAGAGTTTGTATTTGTGCACGGCGGTCAACGGTGGTGTCGGATTTCATTGAGGAAGAAGATGAGGACATGGGACGTCTCCTTGCAATAAGGGATGAAGTTCGATGTTATGACTGAGTGTTTATGGTGTCAATATTTTTGTGGAAATTTGTGAGTTACGTGGAATTTTTCTGTGGTTGGCATTGGGGTGCGGTAGCGGTTTTTCCCTCATTTGTTTTTGTTTTGTCTCTGTATTTCTTGGTTTTACCGGGATGTTGAACGGCAGCGGCGCGGTTAGTCTCTGCGGCGGGGGTTGCGTTATGATGCACAGTGGTGCGGGCATTTGAACGTGTCCCGCGTGTTTTGTTGTGGTACGCGACGGGGCGGGTTTTTCTGCTTGGCGAGAATCCGGTGTTTACGCCGCTTGGCGGTGTGCGTGTACTTGTTTTTTTGTGAGGTGTTTTTATGTCTTTTATGTTGCAGGAAGCGCGTGAATCCGCTGAACGGGTTGCCGCACAGGATTTTTCGTCCGCGCTGGCGCTTGCTGAAGCGCTGAAAGCCCGCCCGCCGCGCGGGGTGGTCACGGTCGGACGTGGTACGTCCGATCATGCCCTGGGTTATTGGGC
The DNA here is from genome assembly GCF_900460955.1 of Cardiobacterium valvarum. Taxonomy (GTDB): domain Bacteria; phylum Pseudomonadota; class Gammaproteobacteria; order Cardiobacteriales; family Cardiobacteriaceae; genus Cardiobacterium; species Cardiobacterium valvarum. The sequence continues at coordinate 2,499,419 of NZ_UFUW01000001.1, read as the reverse complement.
GTATGTATTGATGCATTCGCGCGGGATGCCGGTGGCGTCACTGCCGCCGTCGCTTAGCAGTGTGCTGGCCACGCCGTGGCAGGTGGAGGGCTATTTGGTGCTCGCCGCGTCGCAGTCGGGCAGTCCGCCGGATGTGATTGCGATGTTGCAGGCGCTGATGGCAGGTGGTGCGCAATCGGCGGCGCTGGTGAATGTGGTGCCGTCGCCGCTGGCGGAGGCCAGTCAGCATGTGCTGCCGGTACAGGCGGGCGAGGAAAAGAGTGTCGCTGCGACAAAGAGTTTTATCGCAACGGTCACGCTGGCGCTGCACTTGCTGGCGCATTGGCATGGCGATGCGGCGTTGTCGCAGGCGCTGGATGCGTTACCGGAACGGTTGCATCAGGCGGCGCAGGCGGATTGGGCAGCGGCGATTGAAGTGCTGCGGTCGCAGGAGCGGCTGTTTGTGGTCGGGCGCGGCACAGGGCTGCCGGTGGCGCAGGAGGCGGCGTTGAAGTGCAAGGAAACGTGTCAGTTGCAGGGCGAGGCGTTTTCCGCCGCTGAGGTGCGGCACGGGCCGATGGCGATTGTGCATGACGGTTTTCCGGTGCTGCTCTTCGCCCCGCCCGACCGTTATCAGGAGGATGCGTTGCAACTCGCCGCCCGCTTCGCCGAACGTGGCGCGCGCGTGCTGCTGGTGAGTGACAAGCGGGTGCCGGATACGCTGCATTTGTCGCTGGTGGATGCCGGGCACGAGGCGTTGCACGGGTTGACCGGGATTTTGTCGTGGTATGTCACTGCCGCCCATCTCGCCGAGGCGCGCGGCCTGAATCCGGATGAACCGCCGTTTTTGCAGAAGGTGACGCAGACGGTGTGACCGCTGGCGGGCGTTGGCGTACAATGCCCGCCTTCTTTTTTCCGGCGGCGTGTGGTAGTCGCCGCTTTTTTGTCAGGAATGTTTATGTTGAATATTACGTTGCCCGACGGCAGAGTCCGTCAGTTTGAGAATCCGGCCAACGGCGCGCAGATTGCCGCTGCTATCGGCAGTGGTCTTGCCAAAGCCGCTATCGCCGTAGTGGTAAATGGCGAGGAACGCGATTTGAGCGATGCGATTACCGCTGATGCGCATGTCGCCATCATCACCAGCAAGGACGAAGCCGGTGTGCACATCATCCGCCACTCAACCGCACACTTGCTTGGGCACGCATTGAAGCAACTGTGGCCGGAAGCGAAGATGGTCATCGGGCCGGTGATTGAAAACGGCTTCTACTACGACATTGACAGCAGCCACCGCTTCACCCCGGAAGATTTGGAAATGCTGGAAAAGCGGATGAAGGAGCTGGCCGCAACGGGTTATACGGTCGAGAAAGTGTGGACGCCGGTCGCCGAGGCGCGTCAGGCATTCTCCGACCGCCACGAGGATTTCAAGGTACGCCTGATTGATGATTTCGACGACAGCGTCAAGCAGGTCGGCCTGTATCACCATCAGGAATACCTGGATATGTGTCGCGGCCCGCATGTGCCGCATATGGGGCATGTCAAGGCGTTTAAATTGACGAAGTTGTCCGGCTCATACTGGCGTGGCGATGCCAGCGGCGAACCGCTGCAACGCATTTACGGTGTCGCCTTCGCTGATCAGAAAACACTGGATGCCTATCTGCAACAGCAGGAAGAAGCGGAAAAACGCGATCACCGCAAAATTGGCAAGCAGCTGGATTTCTTCCACTTGCAGGAAGAAGCACCGGGGATGGTGTTCTGGCACGCCAAGGGCTGGGTTATCTACCGCGAAATCGAGAACTATATGCGCGGAAAACTGCGCAAATACGGCTACGAAGAGGTGCAGGGGCCGCAAATCCTTGATCGCTCGCTGTGGGAAAAATCCGGCCACTGGGACAAGTTCGGCGGCAATATGTTCACCTGCTGCATTGACGAGCACGATTACGCCGTCAAGCCGATGAACTGCCCAGGCCACATCCAGATTTTTAACCAGGGCCTGCGCAGCTACCGCGAACTACCGGTGCGCTACGCCGAATTTGGTATCTGCCACCGTAACGAACCGTCTGGCACGCTGCACGGTCTGATGCGGGTGCGCCGTTTTGTGCAGGACGATGGTCATATCTTCTGTACGCGAGGACAAATCCGTGAAGAAATAGAGCGTTGCTGCCAGATGGTGTACGAAGTGTACAAAGACTTCGGTTTCCACGAAGTTGAACTCGCACTGTCCACCCGTCCGGAAAAACGGGTGGGATCCGATGAAATCTGGGATGAAGCCGAAGCCGATCTGCAAGCGGCGCTGGAAGCACAGGAAAGACCGTTCCGCCTGCAACCCGGAGAAGGCGCGTTCTACGGTCCGAAAATCGAATTTACCCTGAAAGACAGCCTCGGTCGCCGTTGGCAGTGCGGCACCGTCCAGCTTGACTTCTCCATGCCGGAACGCCTCGGCGCGCACTACATTGATGAAAACGACGAACGGCAGACGCCGGTGATGATCCACCGCGCCATCCTTGGCTCGTTGGAGCGCTTCATCGGTATCCTGATTGAACAATATGCAGGGCAAATGCCGCTGTGGCTGTCGCCGGTACAGGCGGTCATCATGCCGATTACCGATGCCCAGGCGGGCTACGCGAATGAAGTCGCCGAACAACTTGTCGCAGCAGGCCTGCGTGCGGAAAAAGATTTGCGAAATGAAAAAATTAGCTATAAAATCCGCGAGCATACCCTGCAACGCGTCCCCTATTTATTGGTCACGGGTGAGCGGGAAAAATCATCGGCAACGGTGGCAGTGCGCAAGCGCGACGGTAAAGACCTAGGCGCGATGCCTGTCACCGATTTAATTGCCCTGATGCAAGAACAAAGCAGCACAAAAGCACAGGAGATTTAGCATAGCCAAGCAACCGGAAACCCGCGTCAACGAAAAAATCACGGACGCACAAATTCGTCTGATTGGTGCCGATGGCGAACAGCTCGGCATCGTATCTGTCGAAGACGCTTTGAATGCTGCATACGAACAAGATCTGGATTTGGTAGAAGTGGCGGCAAATGCCGAACCACCAGTATGCCGAATCATGGATTACGGTAAATTCCGATTCGAGCAACAGAAAAAGCAACAGGAAGCGCGGAAAAACCAGAAGCGCATCCAGGTCAAAGAGATCAAATTTCGTCCGGGGACGGACGAGGGAGACTACCAGGTCAAACTGCGCAACCTGAATCGTTTCCTTACAGATGGTGACAAAGCCAAAGTGACCGTTCGCTTTCGTGGACGCGAAATGGCACACCAGGGTCTCGGGCAGGAACTGCTTACCCGTATCGAAGCCGATTTGGCCGAAGTCGGGATTGTTGAGCAAAAGGCGGGGATGGAAGGTCGCCAGATGGTGATGGTCTTCGCCCCGAAGAAATAACCTGTCAGCCGTATCGCAGTGCAAAAGTGCTGCGGAAACCAAAATAAACAATGCGAGTTTTAAAATGCCTAAATTAAAAACCCACCGAGGCGCAGCCAAGCGCTTCAAAAAAACGGCGAACGGCTACAAACGTTCCCACTCCCATGCGCGTCACATCCTGACCAAAAAATCCACCAAACGTAAACGCGGTCTGCGCGGCACAACGATGGTGCATGACAGTGATGTAAAAGCCATAAAGCAAATGATTGGTTAAGGAGTAGCACATGGCACGAGTAAAAAGAGGCGTTACCGCACGCGCCCGTCATAAAAAAGTACTGGCAGCAGCCAAAGGTTATTACAACGCCCGCCGCAAAGTCTTTCGTGTGGCCAAGCAAGCGGTCATCAAAGCAGGGCAGTATGCCTATCGTGACCGTAAGGCAAGAAAACGTCAATTCCGTCAACTGTGGATTATCCGTATCAATGCGGCTGCGCGTTTACACGAACTGTCTTATAGCCGATTTATCAATGGTCTGAAAAAAGCCGGAATTGGCATTGACCGCAAGATACTGGCTGAACTGGCGGTATATAACAAACAGGTCTTTGCTGTTTTGGCAGAAAAAGCGAAAGCGGCCTTATAAAACTTTATGTCCTGTTAAAAAACGGCTGCGTCAGGCAGCCGTTTTTTATCCGCCATTACTACTATCAGGCAGTAGCAACTAAATACACGGGGAACATCACGTGAGCGAACAATCGTCTGTCAAAGAAGCGTTGGAAAAAGCCTTACAGGATGGGCTTAAATCACTGAAAGAAGCACTAGATTTACCTGCGCTGGAAGCCTTGCGCAATACCTATCTCTCAAAGAAAGGTATCTTTACTGCGCATATGCAAGCACTGGCCAAGGCGAGTGCAGAAGAACGCCCTCAGCTGGGGAAAATCATCAATGATGCCAAAACACGCTTTCAGCAAGCCTTGCAAGAAAAAATGGATGCTTTCAAAGAGCGAGAAATGGCGGGAAAACTGACATCTGAGCGGGTTGATGTTACCCTCGCCGGACGGCAGAATTTTAAAGGAGGCTTGCATCCTGTCACGCTGACGCGTCGCTGTATTGAAGACTGGTTTGTCCGCTTGGGCTTTGTTGTCAAAGATGGTCCTGAAATCGAAGACGATTTTCATAATTTCACCGCACTCAATATCCCTGAACATCATCCGGCACGGGCAATGCAGGATACCTTCTATTTTGATCCGCAAACCGTGCTGCGCACCCATACGTCTGGTGTACAAATTCGCACTATGGAGCAGGAAGGAGCACCACTGCGCATCATTGCACCGGGGCGGGTATATCGCAGCGACTCGGATGTAACGCATACTCCCATGTTTCATCAGGTAGAAGGGTTGGTCGTGGACACATCCAGCACCTTTGCTGATTTGAAAGGCATCATCATCCATTTTTTGCGCGATTTCTTTGCACGCGAGGATTTGCAAGTGCGTTTCCGTCCGTCGTTTTTCCCGTTTACCGAGCCATCAGCGGAAGTTGATATTGCGTTCTTTACTGCAGGCGACGGAGCCAATGTGAAATGGCTGGAAGTCTTGGGTTGCGGCATGGTGCATCCGCAAGTGCTGCATAATTCGGGCGTTGATCCCGACATCTACCAAGGTTATGCCTTTGGTATGGGCATTGAACGCTTAGCGATGCTGCGTTATGGCGTACAGGACTTACGTCAGTTTTTCGAGAACGATGTACGTTTCCTGCGTCAGTTCCGTCATGAATTTTGAGGATAAACCATGCTGTTAAGTACACAATGGCTGAAAGAAGACTACGGCATTGACTTGCCGCCCGAACTGCTTGTCGAGCGCCTGACTATGGCTGGCTTGGAAGTGGATGATGTTACTCTCGCAGCGCCATCATTTTCCGGTGTGATTGTCTCGCAAGTTCTGACAGTGAATGCACATCCCGATGCGGACAAATTACGGGTGGCTACCGTGAATACGGGTAATAGTGAGGTGCTGCAAATTGTTTGTGGTGCGCCCAATATAGCTGCTGGTATCAGAGTTCCCTTGGCAACGATTGGCGCAGTGTTGCCTGGTGACGTACGCATCAAAAAATCAAAATTGCGCGGAATAGAGTCATTCGGCATGCTTTGTTCTGCGCGCGAACTGGGATTAAGTGACGAGCATGCTGGCTTGCTGATCCTGCCAGAAGATGCGCCGATTGGTGCAGATATTCGTGACTATTTGCATTTGAATGACAGCATCATAGATATTGACTTGACGCCGAATCGCGCTGACTGCTTTTCCATGCTGGGCTTGGCACGGGAAATAGTCCAGCTCTGTCGTGCAGAATTGGGTGGAGATTTCAGTCTGCCACCCCTGTCAGCGACTGAAGTCGCAACTAGTGGCAAGTGTTCATTGGTAATTGAGAACCGCACACCACAAGATTGCCCGCGTTATTTGGGCAGAATTATTCGAGGCATTGATGTCAGTCGCTCAACGCCACCACAAATAGCTGAACGACTGCGCCGTGTAGGTATTCGTCCCCATGACCCGGTAGTTGATGTTACCAACTACGTCATGTTGATGCTGGGAACACCGCTGCACGCTTTTGATGCCGACAAAATCAGCGGTGGTATCGTCGTGCGGTACGCACAAGCGGGAGAGAAACTGCGCTTGCTTAACGATAGCGAAGCGGTTTTGGATAAAGACGTATTGGTTATCGCTGATAAAGAAAAAGCCCTAGCTATTGCAGGGGTGATGGGTGGTGCAGAAAGCGCTTGCTCAGCATCAACACAAGACATCATTTTGGAAGCGGCGTGGTTTAATCCAACGCGCATTGCTGGTAAGGCTCGTCGCTTTGGTGTGGCGAGTGATAGTGCCCAACGTTTCGAGCGTGGCGTGGACTACACGTTGCAAGAGACGGCTTTAAATTTCGCAACTCAATTGATTTTAGATATCTGTGGTGGCGAAGCGGAAGATTTTAGTAGCGCTGTTAGTGAAGAAAATCTACCGCAACGTCTGCCGGTAGCGGTATCACGAGAGGCTATCGCCCAGCGTGTTGGTCATAGTTACGACGATATCACCATCAACTCTATCTTGATGGGGCTTGGTGGTGAAGTGCAACGTACTGAAAACGCATGGCAGGTAACGCCCCCAACTTGGCGCTTTGACTTGGCAATAGGTGAAGACCTGATCGAAGAAATCGCGCGTATTGATGGTTATGCGAATGTTCCGGATCGTTTGCCAGTCGTACAGTATCAACAAGACGCTGGTGGAAGTCGCAGTTTGCGTTATTACAGTGACCTGCTGGTGGCACAAGGTTTCCAAGAGGCGGTTACATATAGCTTTATTGATAACGCCAGTCATCAGGCGTTTTTCCCAGAATGCCCTGCTATTACCTTGCAAAATCCCATTAGTGCAAATCTAGCAGAAATGCGGCTCAGCTTGCTGCCGGGGTTAGTTGGCGCAGTGATTTACAACCGGAACCGTCAGCAGCAGGATTTACGGTTGTTTGAATGTGGTCGTGTGTTTTTGCCGCAATTAGAGAAAAAAATTGCAGATTGCTCCCAGCCTGT
>NZ_UFUW01000001.1:2155000-2487500 GCF_900460955.1 Cardiobacterium valvarum | reverse complement strand
GTATGCCTCTGATGGTGAATAGCTGTTGGAGGCCGCAGAGAATAGGCCGCTGCGACTGTTTAACAAAAACACAGCACTCTGCAAACACGCAAGTGGACGTATAGGGTGTGACGCCTGCCCGGTGCCGGAAGGTTAATTGATGGGGTGCAAGCTCTTGATCGAAGCCCCGGTAAACGGCGGCCGTAACTATAACGGTCCTAAGGTAGCGAAATTCCTTGTCGGGTAAGTTCCGACCTGCACGAATGGCGTAACGATGGCGGCGCTGTCTCTACCCGAGACTCAGTGAAGTTGAAATCGCTGTGAAGATGCAGTGTACCCGCGGCAAGACGGAAAGACCCCGTGAACCTTCACTATAGCTTGACACTGAACATTGAAACAAGTTGCATAGGATAGGTGGGAGGCTAAGAAGCAGAGACTCTGGTTTCTGTGGAGCCATCCTTGAAATACCACCCTGCTTGTTTTGATGTTCTAACGCTAACCCGTGATCCGGGTTGCAGACAGTGTCTGGTGGATAGTTTGACTGGGGCGGTCTCCTCCCAAAGAGTAACGGAGGAGTGCGAAGGTGGGCTCGGTGCGGTCGGAAATCGCACCAAGAGTGCAAAGGCAGAAGCCCGCTTAACTGCGAGACATACAAGTCGAGCAGATACGAAAGTAGGTCTTAGTGATCCGGTGGTTCTGAATGGAAGGGCCATCGCTCAACGGATAAAAGGTACTCCGGGGATAACAGGCTGATTCCTCCCAAGAGTCCATATCGACGGAGGAGTTTGGCACCTCGATGTCGGCTCATCACATCCTGGGGCTGTAGCAGGTCCCAAGGGTATGGCTGTTCGCCATTTAAAGTGGTACGCGAGCTGGGTTCAGAACGTCGTGAGACAGTTCGGTCCCTATCTGCCGTGGGCGTTGGAGATTTGAGGGAAGCTGTTCTTAGTACGAGAGGACCGGAATGGACGAACCTCTGGTGTACCGGTTGTCACGCCAGTGGCACAGCCGGGTAGCTATGTTCGGAAGGGATAACCGCTGAAAGCATCTAAGCGGGAAGCCCCTCCCAAGATAAGATCTCCCTGAGACTGTAAGTCTCCTAAAGATCCGTTGTAGACTACGACGTTGATAGGCTCCATGTGGAAGTGTAGTAATATATGCAGCTAAGGAGTACTAATTGATCGTGAGACTTGATCATACAACGCTCAAGTTATTTTTAGTGCTCAATAAGTTTTAGATGATGGCTCTCTTAATTTAGATAAGAGAGAACGGTTTAATAATTGAATGTAACCGGTTTTCCTGACGGTCATAGAGCTGTGGTACCACCTGAACCCATGCCGAACTCAGAAGTGAAACGCAGTATCGCCGATGGTAGTGTGGGGTTTCCCCATGTTAGAGTAGGACACTGTCAGGGTCTTATCAAGCCTCCGTATCTAATGCGGAGGCTTTCTTTATTTAGTGATGTCTCTAAATATTGGGTAAAGGAAGTGTTATAATCGAATCGCTAATAAAGAGTAACGAGAGTAAAGAACCAAAACAGCAGGGCATTCACATCAGCCAACCGCCATTGTTTCCTCAACCGTTTGATCCATGCTCATGTCTTCTCTATCGGGTTGAAATCCGGGCTATAGGGCGGAAGCCACAGCACCGTATGTCCCTCAGCCTGCAATGCATCCAGCGTGTCCTGCCGTTTGTGGAAGGAGGCGTTGTCCATCACGATCACGCTGCAGGCGGGCAGTTCCGGCAGCAGTATTTCTGTCGCCCATGTATGAAAAACATCGCTGTCTATGCTGCAATCAAAGGCAGTGAAAGCAAATGGCACGGTGCCACACAGGGCGCCTATAACGTTGGTTTGTGCCTTGCTCCATCCCGGATACGCCTGCGCATTTTTGCCCGCGTGGTGCATAGCCGTAAGGACGGGAGATGTCTTTTCTGAAGCCGCTTTCATCGATATAAACGAATGGATGCAGGCGTGCTTCATAGACACTTTTTACTTCGAGGAATTCACGGCGTTTTTCTTCGTCTGCCTTGCGGTGGCGGAAGTCTTTTTTTTAACGGTGAAACGATAGCGCTTGAGCGCCTTGCAGATGCCGTTTTGCGAGCAGCCCAAACGTGCAGCCCTTTCCCATTGATAGTCATCAGGGTGCTCAGCCACGTCTTGCCGGATGACTTCTTCTGTGAGAAGGCGAGGCGTAGAACGGCGGCTGCCTTTGGGTTGTGGCTGTTTCTTCCAGGTAGCAAGGGTGTTGGGGCTGATGCGGTGTCCGGCTGCCACTTCGCGATAAGTGCTATCTTCGAGTTCTGCAAGGATTTTTTTACGGATATGGGCTGGATAGGTCATGATTTTGATGGTTACTGTTTTTTTGCTATTTAACTATATCGCTTGGGTAGGCTTTTTTGTTCATGCCCATAGCTTACAGCAGAGACGGAGACTATGAACACGTTCTTAGAGGCAACGTCGTGGGTTCTCAGAACGTGTTCATAGTCTTCGTAGCAGGACTCCTAAGAAAGCCAAAACGACCATTTGCAAACTGGTACTCAACTTACGCTCGCAGTTTTTCCAAAGCCGTCTGTTCTTTTCCAACCAGGAAAAACTGCGCTCTACTACCCATCGTTTCGGCAATACCGCAAAACGGTGCAATTCGTTTCGCTTGGCAATCTCTACCTCCGCACCCATCAACCCCTGTACCGATAAAGCAAATGCCTTACCCGTGTAACCACCGTCAGCAAGGACTTTTTGTACCGCACCAAGATTATCCCGCTCGCGTTCCAAGGCTAGCAGGCAGCCTTTTCTATCCGTAACATCCGCCGTCGTCACCGCAAGGGCATGCGGCAAACCCTGCATGTCAACCGCTATATGCCGCTTGATACCGCTCACTTTCTTGCCCGCATCGTAGCCTTTTTCCATGGCGGTATCCGTGTTCTTCACACTCTGCGCATCAATAATCAGGAAAGTGGTTTCTTAATGGCGTCCCTGCTTACGGCGCGCTGCTGCCACCTGATTTTTTTAACGCTTCCTCAAGGAGGCTAATGCCGTTTTCGCGGGGTTTGCTCCATCTCTGGAAGTAGGAATGAACGGTGCGCCATTTGGGGAAATCGCCCGATAAGGCACGCCAGGAACAGCCGGTACGCTGCAGATAGAGGATGGCGCAAAAGACATCGTACAAATCCACTTTGCGCGGTGCTGTGCGTTTACGGGCACTTTCCAAGAGAGGGAGAAGGGGGCAAATTGTGTGCGACTTATGTCGCTTGGATAGGCTTTTCTGTTCATACCGGTAGTTTACAGCAGAGACTATGAACACGTTCTCAGTAACGGTCCTATCCCCGCGCCTAGCGTAGAGTCTGATATTCACGCCAGCCGCGTTCTCGCAGTTCGCAGGCCGGGCATACGCCGCAGCCTCCGCGCACATCGCGATAGCAGCTGTGGCTGTATTCGCGGACGTAATCCAGTCGCCCCAGTTAGTCGACAAGCGCCCAGACTTCCGTTTTTTTGAGGTTCATCAGCGGTGTTTTCGATGCGGAAGTCGTAGGCCATCGCCAAGCTCAGACTGACGTTCATGGATTTGATGAAAATGTCGCGGCAATCGGGGTAGCGGAGAAATCTGCTTCCGATACGCCAATCATGATGCGGCGGATACCGCGCCCTTTGGCGTAAATTGCCGCATAGAGGAGGAACAGGGCGTTGCGCCCGTCCACGAAGGTGGTCGGCAGGCCGTCATCGCCTTGGGTAATCGCGGTGTTTTCATCCATCAGCGCGTTATGGGTTACGGCTTGCAGCTGAGGGATGTCCAGTACGGTTTGTCGTACCTGCAAATCAGCGGCTATCCGACGCGCGCATTCCAGTTCGATGGCATGTCACTGTCCGTAGCAAAAGGTTATTGTCTCGACTTGGGGCGCTCCATACGTCGCGATCGCTTGCAGTAGGCAAGTCGTCGAATCTTGTCTGCCGGAGAAAATGACCAAAATCTTCTCTTTCATGACGATTTTTCCTCAAAAAGTAGGTAATTATAGGGAATATATAATGTGCTATACGCTTTAGCTCTATCATCTGTGCCTTGTGGTGCTAGAATGCCCTTTCGTCTTTTTACCGGAATAATTCATGAGCCAAGCAACCATCCTGCAACGCCTGCCCGTCGGAGAAAAAGTCGGCATCGCTTTTTCCGGCGGGCTGGATACGTCCACCGCTTTGCTGTGGATGAAGCAAAAAGGCGCACGCCCTTATGCTTATACCGCTAATCTCGGTCAGCCCGACGAAAGCGATTATGCCGCCATTCCGCAAAAGGCTCTCACTTTTGGCGCTGAACGTGCACGCCTGGTGGATTGTCGTGCCCAGCTGGTGCGTGAAGGTATCGCTGCTATCCAGTGCAACGCTTTCCACATCACCACTGCCGGCAGTATTTATTACAACACTACTCCGCTTGGCCGCGCCGTGACCGGCACGAGGCTGGTCGCTGCGATGCAGGAAGACGGCGTCCATATCTGGGGCGACGGCAGTACGTATAAAGGTAACGATATTGAACGCTTCTACCGCTACGGTCTTTTGACCAACCCGCGTCTGAAAATCTATAAGCCCTGGCTGGATCAAGACTTCATTGATGAACTCGGCGGTCGCACAGAAATGTCGCAGTTCCTCAACGCCAACGGCTTCAACTATAAGATGAGTGCGGAAAAGGCGTATTCCACGGATTCTAATTTGCTCGGCGCCACCCATGAAGCGAAAGACCTGGAATATCTGAACAGCGGCATCCGCATCGTCGAGCCGATTATGGGCGTAGCCTTCTGGCAGCAGGATGTCGCCATCGCGCCGGAAGAAGTGCGCATCCGTTACGCTGAAGGGGTGCCGGTCGCCCTGAATGGACACGAATACAGCGATCCGGTTGAGCTGATGCTGGAAGCTAACCGCATCGGCGGGCGTCACGGCCTCGGCATGAGCGACCAGATTGAAAATCGCATTATTGAAGCGAAATCACGCGGTATCTACGAGGCGCCCGGCATGGCACTGTTGCACATCGCCTATGAACGTCTCGTCACCGGCATCCACAACGAAGATACGATTGAGCAGTACCGCATCAACGGCATCCGTCTCGGTCGCCTGCTCTATCAGGGTCGCTGGTTCGACCCGCAAGCACTGATGCTGCGCGAAACTGCGCAACGCTGGGTCGCTAAAGCCGTCACGGGTGAAGTTACCCTCGAACTGCGTCGCGGCAACGACTATTCCATCCTCAATACCGAATCGCCAAACCTTTCTTACGCGCCGGAACGTCTGTCGATGGAAAAAGTGGAAAATGCCGCATTTACCCCCGCCGACCGCATCGGCCAGCTGACCATGCGCAATCTCGACATCAGCGATAGCCGCAGCAAACTGGCGCTTTATCTCAAAACGGGGCTCATTGGTGATGGCAATGACAGCCCGATTCCGCAAATTGGCCACGAATAAATCATTGACCCTGGCGAAAGATGAGCGCCTTTCCAGCGCTTACCTTTGCAGGAGCTGTTTTAGCGCGATGGTGGTTTTACGGGTATTGCCGCGCCGTTGACTATAGAGATGCACAAGTTGCTGTAATAAATGTCGCGTATCCGGATGGGACCAATTAGGATCCCCCTGCAATAATCCCAGCAATATCTCACGGCGATAGCCCTGCGCTGCGGCACACAGTATCGCCGTATCTCCGCTGCTATCCAGGGAATAATAAGGTGCATGCCCCTGCATCTCCGGCAGCAAGCCCAAGTGCATCAACAAGGCGTATTCAAAGCGGCGCAACGCAGAGGCGTCTGGAGACTGCAGGGCTTGGGCATATTGATAAAACAGTTGCGGCGCAGGATCGTCCATCGGCAACAGGCCCAAAAGAATTTCGTTCAGGTAGTGAGCGTTTAGCAGAGGCTGACCGATCGGCGGGATAAAACTGCCCTGGATCTCCGCCTGCCACAAACAGGCAAGCTCCCCCTTACGCTGTCCTGATACTGCTAATAAGTGAAAAGGGGCATAAATATGGGTCTGGCGGTGCGTTCGCTGCTGCGGGATGCGCACACTGGCGCGAAAACAGCCATAATGCACGCTAAACACGTCAATTAAATAATGATTTTCCTTATAAGGACGGCGGTGCAAGATGAAGGCGGGTTCCTGTTCGATATGTATCATTTGCACAAAAGATGGTGCTATAATTGCAATTTGTTTAGATAGGGCGGGATTTTGCTGTGCTTTTGATGGTAGATAATTACGATTCGTTCACTTATAACCTCGTACAGTACTTTACTGAACTGGGGCAGGAGACAGTTGTCTATCGTAATGATGAAATTACCCCGGAACAAGCACGTACACTGTCGCCCGATTACATCGTTATCGGCCCCGGCCCCTGTTCCCCCGCTGAAGCGGAAGGGGCAAACGCCATCATCCGTGCCTTTGCCGGAAAAATTCCGATATTTGGCGTGTGCTTGGGTCACCAATGCATGGGGTATGTGTTTGGTGGCACGGTCACAAGAGCACCGATGGTGATGCACGGAAAAACCTCAACGGTTTTCCATAAGGGCGAGGGGGTTTTTCATGATTTGCCCAATCCCGTGCAAGTCGTGCGCTACCATTCATTAGCAGTACCGCCGCAGCAATTACCGCAGGGTTTCATGATGACCGCCTGGTCTTTCGATGGTGACCAGCAAGTCGTGATGGGAATGCGGCATCCCTCACTCTTGATGGAAGGTGTGCAATTCCACCCTGAATCGTTTATGACCGAATGCGGCCATCAAATGCTGGGCAACTTTCTTAAAACATTCGCAGGCGACAACAGGAAGGTTATGGCATGAGCGATTATGATCCCTTAATTGGTTATATAGTGCAGCACAAAATCTGTACCCCCGAGCAAATCAGAGAAGTACAGATTAGCGTGCAGAAAAAACGCGGCAATTTTCTCCAACAATTACTTAGTGATGGATTGCTGGACAGTTCACGTCTATCGAGGATTAACCGGGAAGTCTATAACCTTCCCTATGTCATGTTGCGGGAAATGGATATCCGCCGGGAATTAACAGCACAATTCAAAGAAGCCATTGTCCGCAAACATATGGCTCTACCGTTTTACGCAGCAGGCGGCCGCCTGTTTATTGCCACTTTTGATCCATCCAACCGCATGATGCTGGATGAATTCAAATATCAAGGAAAATTCACTTCCGTAGAACCCATTATTGCCGATATGGGCGTAATTGAAGCGCTCATCGAGGATCACTATGCCGGTGTGGGCGGTATGGAAGATATCCTCATTGAGGACGGGGACGCGAGTGATTCCGCCGCAAAAATTAACGAGGCCATCAGCGCAGCAGGCGTAGCCGGTGGCGATGGTACTGATGAAGCACCAGTGGTACGTTTCGTTTCAGGTATGCTGCTGGACGCCATTCGCACGGGCGCCTCGGACTTGCATTTTGAACCCTATGAAACCAGCTATCGGGTCCGTTTTCGTCGGGATGGCGTGTTGCAGGAAGTTGCCGCACCGCCACCCAATATCGCCAACCGGATTACCGCCCGCTTGAAAGTTATGGCCAGCCTGGATATTGCGGAAAAGCGGGTACCGCAAGATGGCCGGATCAAACTGCCGGTATCTGACACCAAAGCGATCGACTTCCGGGTCAGTTCACTGCCTACCTTGTGGGGGGAAAAAATCGTATTGCGTATTTTGGATAGCTCGGCTGCAAAACTGAATATTGATGTTTTAGGTTTTGAGCCCGATCAAAAACAGCATTATCTGGATGCGATCAGCAAGCCGCAAGGATTGGTACTGGTTACCGGTCCGACGGGTTCCGGTAAAACTGTATCCCTCTATACAGGTCTGTCTATCCTGAATAAGCCAACCGTTAATATCTCCACTGCAGAAGACCCGGTGGAAATCAACCTGCCCGGTATCAATCAGGTCAACGTCAATCCCAAAACAGGACTCGATTTCGCCGCTGCCCTCAAGGCTTTTCTGCGACAAGACCCCGATATCATTATGGTCGGGGAAATCCGGGATATTGTGACGGGTGAGATCGCTGTAAAAGCGGCGCAGACAGGACACTTGGTGCTTTCCACCCTGCACACCAACGACGTGCCGCAAACGATCGCCCGCCTCGTTAATATTGGCATTCCGTCCTATAACATCGCGGCGAGCGTCAACCTGATCATGGCGCAACGTCTGACTCGCCGCTTGTGCGGTAATTGCAAAATACGCGATCGTCGGCATAGCCATGACGAACTGGTGGCTTTGGGATTTGCCGAAGATGAAATTGATGATTTGCGTATTTATGCTCCCAAAGGCTGCGAGCGCTGCAGTTATCAAGGGTATCGCGGACGTGCAGGTATTTATCAGGTAGTCCCCATTTCAGAATCACTATCGGAAATGATCTTGCACAATGCATCAGCCGCCGATATAGCCGAACAATGCCAGAAAGAAGGATACTGGGATTTGCGCCAATCTGCGCTTAATAAGGTACGCCAAGGCCTCACCAGTATTGAAGAAATTTTACGCGTCACCACAGACTAACAGTTAAGGAGTCACCATGGAAACGAAAAAAGAACTAAAGACCTATCAATGGAAAGGCAGAAACAAACTGGGAAAAGAAATTTCCGGTGAAAACGATGCTAAAAATGATGCTGTATTGAAGGCATTTTTAGCCAAACAGGGATTGGTTAACGTCTCGGTTAAAGAGAAACCCAAACCTCTGTTTGAGTCCAAAGGAAGAATTAAAAGTAAGGATATTTTATTTTTTACCCGCCAGATGGCGACTATGCTGCGAGCAGGGATGCCGGTTTTGCGCGCCTTGGATCTGGTCGGTGAAAGTATTGAAAAGCCTTTGGCCATGCGGGAAATGGTTTTTGATTTGTACGAACGTATTCAGAACGGTGCAACTTTGGCAGAAGCGATGCGGGCACACCCCTTGCAGTTTGACGATCTTTATACGAGTTTGATTGCTGCCGGTGAAGATGCTGGTATGCTGGAATCTACCATGGACAATATTGCCCTGAACCTGGAAAAAGGTGAAGCTACCAAGAAGAAAATAAAGAAAGCATTAACATATCCATGTATAGTCTTGGTATTTGCTGCCGTAGTAACTGCAATTTTGCTAATCAAAGTGGTTCCTGTATTTGCTGAATTCTTCTCTGCCAATGGCGGCGAGCTGCCGGGATTGACGCAAATGGTTGTGGGAATGTCCAACTTTATGGTGCAAAAAGGAATTTACTTCTTTATTGCCTTCATCTTCTTCTGCTACCTGTTTTTCTATATGAAGCGGCGTAATAAGAACTTGCAGGAAAAAACCAATATTGTCATGTTCAAAACGCCCGTTATCGGTGGCATTTTGAAATGCGGCGCCAATGCCCGTTTCGCCCGTACCATGTCCACTTTGTTTAATGCCGGTGTCCCGTTAATGCGTGGCTTGCAGGCAACGGCGCCAGCAACCGGCAGTGTCCTCTTTGAAAGAGCGGTTTATGAAATTCGTGATGACGTGCAAAACGGTCAGCAAATGAGCTTTGCCATGAAAAATACCGGTTTATTCCCAACGATTGCCGTACAAATGACAGCTATCGGTGAGGAATCCGGTAACTTGGGGGAGATGCTGGGCCGGGTTGCAACTTATTATGAAGAAGAGCTGGATTGGCGTATTGATAACCTGACCGCCATGATCGAACCGGCAATTATGGCATTCATGGCGGTTGTCATTGGCGGCTTGATTATCGCGATGTACCTGCCTATCTTCAATTTGGGAACGCTTTTCTAATGCTGTCTTTGGACGCTGCTTTTTTCCAAACGCCTTTCGGCATTGCGCTGATTGGCGTTTGGGGTTTGATGGTTGGGAGTTTTCTCAACGTCGTTATCTATCGCCTACCCGTCATGATGGAGCGTGAAGAGAAAATGTACGCTTGGGAGATCCTGCATGGTGAAACGGAAGGTGGAGACAATAATCCTTTCAAAATAACAGAAACCTTTAATCTGATGTTTCCGGGGTCGCATTGTCCGAGTTGCGGTACCCACATTCGTTTTTGGCAGAATATTCCTATCGTGAGCTATCTCTTGCAACGCGGTCATTGTGTCGGCTGTGGCACAAAAATATCCATCCGTTATTTATTGGTGGAATTGCTGTGCGGCGTGCTGAGTATTCTGGTCGTGCTGCGTTACCCCGATCCATGGCAACTGATTTTTGCCCTGCTGTTGACATGGGCACTGCTCGCCATGATTTTCATTGATGCGGAAAAACAGCTACTACCTGATGTGATAACTTTGCCGTTTATGTGGCTTGGTATTATGGCAGCCTGCATTCAGGGTGGTCTCTTTGTCAGTTTGCATACCAGTGTGATTGGAGCCATTGTTGGCTATCTTTCATTGTGGTCGGTATATTGGGTATTCCGCCTGATAACCGGTAAGGAAGGAATGGGCTATGGTGATTTCAAACTGCTGGCGCTGCTTTGTGCCTGGCAGGGGATTGCCATGCTGCCGTTTATTCTGTTCTTCTCGGCAGTGACCGGGCTTATCTTTGCCATGATTAATCGTATTGGCCGCAGTATCCCGATGGCCTTTGGTCCTTATCTAGCCATCGCCGGCTGGCTTACTTTCATGTATGGCGGACGAATTGCAGCGGTAACCGGCCTGTCCCTCTAGCATTCATGATTATCGGATTAACGGGCGGCATAGCCAGTGGCAAGACTTTATGTAGCGACTGGTTTGCCGCCCGTTCTGTTACCGTAATTGATGCCGATATCATTGCGCGGGAAGTCGTCGCTAGCGGCTCTCCGCTGTTGCAGGAACTGGCCGACGTATTTGGCCGCGATATTCTAACCGCCGATGGCGATCTTAACCGTGGTGTGCTGCGGGTGCGCGCCTTTGTAAACGATGCTGCCCGCAACCGCCTGAATGCCATCATGCAGCCAGCCATTCATAGCCGCTTGCTGCAACAATTGCAGGCTGCACCGCCTAAACCTTACCGCTTGCTTAGTGCTCCCCTGTTATTGGAAAACGAACTGGATGTACTCTGTGATCTTGTCCTGGTCGTGGATGTCTCCGCAGCCACACAGCTGTCGCGCGGCAGTCAGCGTGACCGGCAAAGGCGCGACGCTATCGCCGCCATCATCGCCGCACAAATTTCACGTGAAGAACGCTTACGTCGCGCCAATTTCATCGTCAACAACGAAAGCGGCATCCCCGCAACTTATCGCCAACTCGCCGCGCTACATCAGCGCTTTCTTGGTTGGGTGCAGCAGCACGATTCCTGAAACCTGCGCGTAAAATCTCATACCAACCTCCCTTCGCATACGGCAAGAAAATCGCCCTCGTGGATGCTTAGCGGAGTCAATGTTTTCGTTGCTTGGCAAGCCCAGTATTTCCGCCGCTTGGCTGGTCCAGTGTTTATGCTGCTTGGCCATTGGTATCTACACATCTCCACCCTAAACAACCCATGCGGCCCCCCTTTATCTCTTCCGGTGTCATAAACTCCAATAATTCCTGTGCTGACAACAGTCTAAGCATCCCTTCCAGAAGCGCAGGGGCGGTAATCTCACGCCCCTTCTTCGTCTGTCGGCCCGATAGCCGCATCAGAAACTCACACAGCCGCCGCCCCGCTTCGCTCCGGTCACTTTGCAGCCGCCATACCTGCAGGCAGCTTTGCGCCACAATCAGCAACCGCTTGCAAATCCTTTCCCCTGTCTCCTGCTACCAGCCCTCCACCCGGTAGCCCGCTTCGTCTTCCCGGTTTTCGGCTGGCAAAACGTCCGCCTCACCCTCGACCGCACAACATGGGAATACAGCAAATCCTGTATCAACATCCTGGTACTGGCCGTCGTCTGGCGTGGTGTCGCTATCCAGGTACTGTGGGAAACACTGGATAAAAAGGGGAACTCCAACACAGGCGAACGAATGGTTTTGCTGGAACTTTTCCGTGAGACCTTTCCCGAAGTCCATATCGAAACCCTCTATGCTGACCGGGAGTTCATTGGCAATGGATGGCTGGCGTATCTGCGTCAAGCAGGGATTTCTTACTGCATCCGCTGCAAGGAAAACGCGCAGATAGCGGGAAAAGGTGGCACAAGGCAGGCGTTGAATAGCCACTTTCGGGCGCTGAAAACAGGTGAAGGGAAAAGATTGGGGCCGGTGATGCTGTATGGGCAACAACACTATCTTGAGGCGACCCGTCTGACCGACGGGCAACTGCCGGTGGTTTGCAGTGAAGAGGGCAAGGGGATTGAAGCATACGGCGAGCGTTGGCAGATAGAGACACTGTTTGGCAGCCTGAAAAGCAAAGGGTTCAACTTGGAAGACACACATATGACCGCACCGGCGAAGATAGACAGGTTGATGTCAGTGCTGGCGATAGGCTTTGTGCTGTCCTGCCGCGCGGGGGAAGCAGAAGATAAACGGCGACCGATCAAGGTGAAGAAGCATGGCAGACCTGCGCAAAGTTTATTCCGGGCGGGATTGGACCGGCTGGTTTCTGTGTTATTCAGGGGGATCAGGCTGTTGGAGTTCAGGCGGTGAGGTGATGGATTTACTGGCGGTCAAGGAGGATGTGGGATGAAGGTTTTTTTGTCGTGTACGAAGTATCAAGGGTAGGCTTTAGCTCACCGAGCAGGTACAGCCTGCTTTTTGCAATCTTTACCGTAGCCTGGAAGCAATGCCGTCAAGCGGCATAAACACAGGGTTCACCAAGTGGGAAAACCTCACGCTTTCGCCGCCCGCAAAAAAGCCCGCTGTAGCGGGCTTTCGCAACGGCATCACAAATGCCGCAGCAAATGCTCCTCCTCCGCGCTGGGGGCAAACTCGCGATCTGCATAAAAATCGCGGATGACCTGAATCACCGCTTCCGTGTCATCGACCAGTGACACCAGCGCCATATCCTCGGCGGTAATCAGCCCGCCGGCGACCATCGTTGTTTCCATCCAGGCAAGCAGCCCGCGCCAGAAATCGCTGCCGACGAGAATCACCGGAATCTTGCGCGATTTCCCCGTCTGAATCAGCACCAGGATCTCCGCCAGCTCATCGAGCGTGCCAAAGCCGCCCGGCATCACCACATAAGCGTTGGCATAGCGCACAAACATCACCTTGCGCGCAAAAAAATGGCTGAACAGCAGCGAAATATCCTGAAACTCGTTTGACGACTGCTCATGCGGCAACACGATATTCACCCCCACCGATAGCCCCTTCTCACCCGCATACGCCCCCTTGTTTGCCGCTTCCATCACGCCGGGGCCACCGCCGGAAACTACGGAGAACCCCGCATCCGACAGGCGTTTCGCAATCTCCTGCGTCTGCTGGTAGACCGGATGATCCGGTGGGATGCGCGCCGAGCCGAAAATACTTACCGACGGCGGAATCACCGCGAGGCGCTCAAAACCTTCCACAAATTCCGACATAATGCGGAACACCCGCCATGCTTCCCCATCCATCGCGTGCCGTTCGCCGTGCAAATCCTTTGGCGGATGACGTTTACTCATTAAATAGCCCTCTCACAAATTGACAACACCCGCTGCCAGCGCCTATAACGCCGCGCAACAGAAAAGCGCGCATTGTGCC
Source organism: Cardiobacterium valvarum (assembly GCF_900460955.1). GTDB lineage: Bacteria > Pseudomonadota > Gammaproteobacteria > Cardiobacteriales > Cardiobacteriaceae > Cardiobacterium > Cardiobacterium valvarum. Next base: position 2,474,001 of record NZ_UFUW01000001.1, on the reverse strand, counting down.
GCAAAGCCCGCATCACAACCAAGGACACCCATGCAACACCCCGACCCGAACCACCTCGTCGTCCTCGTGGACGGCTCGTCCTACCTCTTCCGCGCCTTCCACGGCCTGCCGCCGCTCACCACCCGCGACGGCCACCCCACCGGTGCCCTGCATGGCGTCGTCAAAATGCTGGCCAAACTCTACGACGACCACCAACCCGCCTACATCGGCGTCGTCTTCGATGCTCAGGGCAAAACCTTCCGCCACGACCTCTACCCCGCCTACAAAGCGCACCGCCCGCCGATGCCGGACGATCTGCGCGCGCAAATCGGGCCGCTGCACCGCCTCATCGAAGCGCTCGGCTTCCCGCTCATCATCGAAGACGGCGTCGAAGCGGACGACGTCATCGGCACCCTCGCCATGCAGGCGCTGGCGCAGCACTACCAGGTCGTCATATCGAGCGGCGACAAAGACATGACGCAACTGCTCGTCCACGCCGACATCACCCTGCTCGACACCATGAAAAACGCCATCACCACCGCCGACGACGTGGCGGCGCGCTTCAAAGTCGATGCCCTGCGCGCCGACCAAGTTATCGACTACCTCGCCCTCGTCGGCGACAGTGCCGACAACATCCCCGGCATACCCAAAGTCGGGCCGAAAACCGCCGCCAAATGGCTGGCCGAATACGGCAACATCGACAACCTCATCGACAACGCCAGCAAAATCCCCGGCAAAATCGGCGACAACCTGCGTGCCGGCATCCCCACCCTGCACCTCGCGCGTGAACTCGCCACCATCAACACCCGGCTCGAACTCAGCACCACCATCGCCGACCTCGCCCTGCAACCGCGCCAGCCGGACAAACTCGCCGCCCTCTGCGACACCTACGAACTCGCCAGCATCAAAGCCCAATACCTCAACACCACTACGCCTGCCGCGCCGCCCGCGACTGTCACCACCCACTACCGCGCCATCACTACCCTGGCAGACCTCGACGCCCTCCTGCCGCAACTCGCAGGCGGCTTCGCACTCGACACCGAAACCGACAGCCTCGACTACATGCGCGCCCGCCTCGTCGGCATCAGCATCGCGGTGCAGGCGGGCGAAGCGTACTACCTGCCGCTCGCGCACCAGCTCACGGCAAACCTGCCCTGGGACGCCACCCTCACCCGCCTCAAACCCATCCTCGAAAACCCCGCCATCGCCAAAACCGGCCAGCACCACAAATACGACCGCCACATCCTCGCCCACGCCGGCATCACCCTGCGCGGCGTCACGGACGACACCATGCTGATGAGCTACACCATCAACAGCACTGCCACCCGCCACAACCTCGACGATCTCGCCGACTACTACCTCAACCACAAAACCACCACCTACGAAGACCTCGTCGGCAAAGGCGCCAAACAACTCACCATCGACCAAATCCCGCTGGAAGCCGCCAGCGACTACGCCTGCGAAGACGCCGACATCACCCTGCGCCTGAAAGAACACCTTGCGCCCAAACTCGCCGCCGCACCGCGCCTTGCAGCCCTCTACCGCGACCTCGAACTGCCGCTGGCCGAACAGCTCTACCGCATCGAAGAACGCGGCGTGCGCATCGACCCTGCCGCGCTTGCCGCCCACAGCGCCGAAATCAGCGACCGCCTCGCCACCCTCGAACAACAGGCGCACGACCTCGCGGGCGAAGCCTTCAACCTCGGCTCACCCAAACAACTGCAAAAAATCCTCTACGAACAACAAAACCTGCCCATCATCCGTAAAACCCCGAAAGGCCAGCCCAGCACCGACGAAGAAACCCTGGCCGAACTCGCCGAAACCCACGGCGCCGAACTACCGCGCCTCATCCTCGAACACCGCAGCCTCGCCAAACTGAAAAGCACCTACACCGACCGCCTGCCCGAACTGGTGAACCCGCAGACGGGGCGCATCCACACCAGCTACCACCAGGCCGTAACCAGCACCGGCCGCCTCTCATCGAGCGACCCCAACCTGCAAAACATTCCGGCGCGCAGCGACGAAGGCCGCCGCATCCGCCAGGCCTTCATCGCCGCCGACGGCATGCAAATACTGGCCGCCGACTACTCACAAATCGAACTGCGCATCATGGCGCACCTCTCGGCCGACCCCGGCCTGCTCGCCGCCTTTGCCAGAGGCGACGACATCCACCGCGCCACCGCCGCCGAAATCTTCGGCGTCGCGCCGGATGCCGTCAGCCGCGAACAGCGCCGCGACGCCAAAGCCATCAACTTCGGCCTCATCTACGGCATGAGTGCCTTCGGCCTCGCCCGCCAGCTCAACATCCCGCGCGGTCAGGCGGCGGACTACATCGACACCTACTTCGCGCGCTACCCGAAAGTGCGCGACTACATGGAAATGACACGCGAAACCGCGCGTCGTCAGGGCTACGTCGAAACCCTCCTGGGACGCCGCCTCTACCTGCCGGACATCAACAGCAAAAACCCGCAACGACGGCAGGCCAGCGAACGCCTCGCCATCAACGCGCCGATGCAGGGCAGCGCCGCCGACATCATCAAGCGCGCCATGCTCGACCTCGACCGCGCCCTCGGCAGCAGGGACGACCTGCACCTGATCATGCAGGTGCATGACGAACTCGTCTTTGAAATCGCGCCGGAAAGCAGCGCCGCCCTCATCCCGCAAATCAGGACACTGATGGAAAATGCCGCACAACTGAGCATCCCGCTCATCGTCGATACCGGCCTCGGCGCCAACTGGGATGAGGCACACTGACTGCCTGGAAGACATATCGTTTTGGACTGCAATCACCCTTCAGAAACCACCCGGAGAACCCATATGACGGATTTACTACACTTCGTGCATGACAAAACGCGCCCAGGCAAACGCAAGGCAACATTGCCGGAGACCCCCAACCCATTAACCGCAGAAACCCTGACCAAAGCCGAACGCGGCGAAGAATTGCTTGCGGCAGAAAATGCCGAGGACCTGTTCAAAAAGCTGGGGATTTAATGGCGCTGTGACCGCTACGCACAAAACAATTCGGCAGACATGCCGATTTATTCGGTTAGGGAAAACCAACCTGCCTGAAGTGCGACTTTTCCCCGCTTGGCGGTAACCCGCCCACAGCCCTCGTATAATCCCCCGCCAATCCCATTCCCTGCCCCACACCATGCGCGACCCCAAACCCGCCGCCAGCGGCGACCTTTTCCAACTCGTCAGCAACTACCAGCCCTCCGGCGACCAGCCGACCGCCATCGCCCAACTCCTCGAAGGGCTGGAAGACGGCCTTGCCAAGCAGACCCTGCTCGGCGTGACCGGCTCCGGCAAAACCTTCACCATGGCGAACGTCATCGCCCGTGCGCAGCGCCCCGCGCTCATCCTCGCGCCGAACAAAACCCTCGCCGCGCAACTCTACGGCGAAATGCGCGAATTCTTCCCGCATAACGCCGTTGAATACTTCGTTTCCTACTACGACTACTACCAGCCGGAAGCCTACGTCCCCGCTTCGGACACCTTCATCGAAAAAGACGCCTCCATCAACGAACACATCGAGCAGATGCGCCTTTCCGCCACCAAAGCTATCCTGGAGCGGCGCGATACCATCATCGTCGCCTCCGTCTCCTCCATCTACGGCCTCGGTGACCCCAGCCAGTACCGGCAAATGCGCCTGCACCTCTCCAGAGGCGAACGCATTGACCCGCACGACGTACACGCCCACCTTGCCGAACTGCAATACACGCGCAACGACATCCAGCTCGCGCGTGGTACCTTCCGCAGCAAAGGCGACACCATCGACATCATGCCTGCCGAATCCGACTGGTACGCAGTGCGCATCGAACTCTTCGACGACACCATCGAAAACATCCGCTACTTCGACCCGCTCACCGGCGAAATGCTCGACCCCGTGCCGCGCGTCACCATCTACCCGAAAACCCACTACGCCACACCGCGCGACACCATCCTCGCCTCCATCGAACTCATCAAGGTAGAACTGCGCGAACGCGTTGCCGCCCTCGTTGAGCAGAAAAAACTCGTCGAAGCGCAGCGCCTCGAACAGCGCACAAGATTCGACCTCGAAATGATGAACGAACTCGGCTACTGCTCCGGCATCGAAAACTACTCGCGCTACCTCTCCGGACGACAAGCGGGCGAACCGCCGCCGACCCTACACGACTACCTGCCTGCCGACGCATTGCTGATGATTGACGAAAGCCACGTGACCATCCCGCAGCTAAACGGCATGTACAGGGGTGACCGCTCGCGCAAAGAAACCCTGGTTGATTACGGTTTCCGCCTGCCATCCGCGCTGGACAACCGCCCGCTGCGCTTCGAAGAATTCGAAGCCCTCGCGCCGCAGACCATCTACATCTCGGCCACACCGGGCGACTACGAACGCGAGCACAGCGGCCAGACCGTCGAACAAGTCGTGCGCCCGACCGGCCTGCTCGACCCCGAAGTCGAAATCCGCCCGGTAGAGAGCCAGGTTGAAGACGTGCTCGGCGAAATCCGCACCCGCGTCGCTGCCGACGAACGCGTCCTCATCACCACCCTCACCAAAAAAATGGCGGAAGACCTCACCGACTACCTGATGGAACACGACGTGCGCGTGCGCTACATCCACTCAGACGTCGGCACCGTCGAACGCATGGAAATCATCCGCGACCTGCGCCTCGGCACCTTCGACGTCCTGGTCGGCATCAACCTGCTGCGCGAAGGGCTGGACATGCCGGAAGTCTCGCTGGTCGCCATCTTCGACGCCGACAAAGAAGGCTTCCTGCGCGGCGAACGCGCCCTCATCCAGACCATCGGCCGCGCCGCGCGCAACGCCAAAGGCAAAGCCATCCTCTACGCGGCGCACATCACCCGCTCCATGCAGGCAGCGATGGACGAAACCAGCCGCCGCCGCGAAAAACAGCAGGCCTACAACGCCGCGCACGGCATCACCCCGCAGACCATCCGCAAAAAAATCACCGACGTGATGGAAGGCGCGCACGTCGCCATCAAAGCCAAAAAAGCGCACCGCGAACGCGACAAAGAAACGATGCCCGCCGACCCGAAAGCCGCCGCCAAACTCATCAAACAACTCGAAAAAGAAATGCTCACCCACGCCAAAAACCTCGAATTCGAACAGGCCGCTGCCCTGCGCGACCGCATCAAGCATATCGAGCAGACGGTGTACATCGAGCAGGCGTGACAACATGCACACCATTCCCTCCCTCTCTTTCTGAACACCATGTCAAGCAAACCCTTCCTCAAATGGGCAGGCGGCAAGCACAAGCTTGTGCCCTTCCTCACCTCCCACCTGCCGCAGCAACGCAGCGGGCGGCTCATCGAACCCTTTGCCGGTTCCGCCGCCCTCACCCTCGCTACCGACTACGACGCCTACCTCATCAACGACACTAATCCCGACCTCATCACCCTTTACACCATCCTCAAACAGGAAAAACAGGGCTTTATCGACTACGCTCGCCGCTACTTCATCCCGGATAACAACGAAGAAAGCCGCTACTACGCCCTGCGCGAGCAATTCAATGACAGCCACGAGCCCGCTGAACGCGCCGCCCTCTTCATCTACCTCAACCGCCACGCTTTCAACGGCCTGTGCCGCTACAACAGCAAAGGCGGCTACAACGTCCCCTTCGGCCGCTATCGCGCCCCCTGCTTCCCCGAAAAAGAAATGCAGGCCTATCTCGGCAAAGCCGGACGTATCGAGCTCAGTTGCGGCGACTTCCATGACGCTCTCGCCAAAGCGACGAATGACGACACCATCTACTGCGACCCGCCCTACGTCCCGCTCAGCGATACCGCCTCATTCACCGCCTACCACAAAGACAGCTTCAACCGTGACGAACAACAGCGTCTCGCTGACACTGCCCGCATCATCGCCCCGCGCACACGCGGCATCCTCATCTCCAACCACGACACTGCTTACACCCGTGCCCTCTACCACGATGCCCGTCTCGCTACCGTCCACGTCCAGCGCAATATCGCCGCAAGTGGCGCCAGCCGACAAAAAGTTGGGGAAATCCTCGCCATCTATGCTCCCTGAACCCCTCACCCTCGCTGAAGAAGCGGCAGCCTACGGCAATCTGAACAAACAGTACGGCCCCGGCTACATCACCTACAACGCCGACGCCCTGCACCTCATGCGCCGCATCCTCGACAAACACCCACAGGGCCGTTTCGACATGATCTTTGTGGATCCGCCCTACTACCTGTCCAACGACGGCATCACCTGCCACAACGGCCAGGCCGTGTCCGTCAACAAAGGGAACTGGGACAAATCACGCGGCATTGCCGCCGACATGGAGGCCTACGAAGAATGGCTGCGTCTGTGCTATGCCCTGCTACGCCCCGATGCCACCATCTGGGTCTGCGGCACCCAGCACAACATCTATCTCATCGGCTACCTCATGCAGACCATCGGCTACCACATCCTGAACAACATCACCTGGGAAAAGCCCAATCCGCCGCCGAACCTGAGCTGCCGTTATTTCACCCACGCTACCGAAACCCTGCTCTGGGCAAAAAAACACAAAAAAGCGCGCCACACCTACCATTACGAGCTCATGCGCGCCGAAAACTACGGCAAACAAATGAAAAGCGTCTGGCGAATTGCCCCACCGCCACGTGCGGAAAAACAATACGGCAAACACCCGACACAAAAGCCGCTGGCACTCGTCGAACGCTGCATCCGCGCCGCCAGCAATCCGGATGACCTCATCTTCGACCCCTTCATGGGCAGCGGCACCACTGGCGTCGCCGCAGTACGTCATGGCCGCCGTTTCTGCGGCTGCGAACGCGATTCCATCTACTACGAACTGGCCAATCAAAGGATAAAACACCATGATTAAAGACGGCATCGGCGGGGCAAACACCCGCACTGGTTTACAATTCGAAGCAAAGGCAGACCTACGCCAACTCTTTACCGCCATTCCGGGCTACGAACTGCGCGAAACCGCTGATAACGCCGGATACGAAGTCTGGTTTGCCGGAAAACTGTTGGCTCACTGCTTCAAGAAGCGCGAGTTCTACCGTTTCCTGAAACGCTACCAAATCAACTGGCAAGACCACCTATCGAAGCGGCTGGAACCCGATAACGGCCTCTTCGTCATTGTGCGCGATACTCTGTTTATCATCGAAGTTAAATACCAAAAAGTTGAAGGCTCCGTTGACGAAAAACTGCAAACCTGTGATTTCAAGCGCAAGCAATACACCAAACTAGTACACACACTCGGTTGGCGGGTGGAATACGTTTACGTTCTGAATGCCGAATGGTTCGACAAACCCAAGTATCGCGATACATTGGATTACATCCACAGCGTCGGCTGCCATTATCTGTTTGACCAAATCCCCCTAAAATGGCTGGGACTGCCCGACGGCACAACAGAGGACTAGTCCATGCCCATCCTCACCCTGCGTAACCGCGAACACCCCTTCCGCCTTTTCTTCCCGCTCGCCTGTCTCGGTGCCTGGGTTGCCCTCCTGCCGTGGCTGGCGCTCCTGCTTGCCCCCGCACACGCCGCTTATCCGCTGCACTGGCACGCTTTTGCCTTCCTGAACCTCTGCGCCGGGGCGGGCTTTGTCGGTTTCCTCATGACCGCCCTGCCTGCCTGGACGGACGACCCTGCGCCGCGCCGCTACCACAGCACCATCCTGCTCGTCCTCTGGGCCGCCATCCTCGTCGCCCTGCCTTACCCCGCGCCTGCCGCCTGGACCAGCGGCGTTTTCTGGCTCTATCTCACCGCTTACACCGCGCTGCGCGTCATCCGTAACCGTAACAGCCGCCTCATCAGTTTTATCCTCATCCTCACCCTGCTCACCACCTGCGCCGTTGCCTACAGCCTGCGGCCCACAGGCGACATCCTGCACCGCATGGTGGACGTGATGCTCATCGCCGTGGCGCTGGTCAACTTCCGTGTTGGCCGTGCTATCGGCAACCAGGCGCTGGAAGATGGCGGTCACAGCGCCCTGACCTTCCTACCCAATCCCTATACCAAAAATATCAGCGCCCTCATCCTCGGCCTTTATGCCGCCGTTGCCACCTGCGGTGCCGCTGAACCCATCCAGGGCTGGCTGGCACTCGCCACCGCCGCTGCCTTTGCCGCCCGCCTGCAAGAATGGCACAGCCTCATGCTGCTGCGCGCGCACTACGTCCGCGCCCACTACGCCGTCAGCCTGGCGCTGGTCGCGGGCTATGCCCTGCTCGGCGTCGCCCAGCTCGGCCTGCCCGTGCTCTTCAGCCCGGCGCGGCATTTGCTCGCCATCAGTGCCATGCTGGCGATGGTGCTGGTCATCATGAGCATCGCCGGCGTGCGCCACAGCGGGCTGGATCTGCGCTTCTATCCGGATACCCGCCTCGCCCTCGTCCTGATTCTTGCGGGCGGCATCAGCCGCTGCCTCGGCGCCCTGCTGCTGCCGAACCTCATCACCATCTACGCCATCCCCACCGCCTGCATCGCTGCCGCCTTTACCCTCTACGCCCTGCGCTACCTCGGCATCTTCCGCCGCACCGAACCGCATTGACCACCCATGAACCGCACCCTTATCCATCTCCACCTCGCCCTGCTTGCCGTCATCCTCGCCCTTGCCGCCTGCGCCACCCTCCGCGCTGCCGACAGCGGCAGCCTGCCACTCTTCGCCGCCTGCCTCATCTTTTGGGGCTGGACGGCGTATCACCGCCGCAGCGACTGGGTGGGCAGCAATCTTTTCCTCCTCACCTGGCTCGTCTTCCCGTTGCTGAAAGACATCAACCGCCACCTCCTGCCCTGGCACGCAGACACCCTGCTCACCACCATTGACCGCCATCTCTGGGGCGGGCGCATCCTGCCCGCCTATTTCCGCTATGAAACGCACCCGCACCTCACCGACCTGCTCGCCGCCTGCTATTTCAGCTTCTACGCCATCGTCCTCGGCAGCGTCGCCTGGTACGCCTACACGCGGGCAATGCCGGCTGCGCGCCGCTATTTCAACGGTCTCATCTTCCTCTACAGCGCGGGCTTCATTGGCTATTTTCTTCTGCCCGCTGCCGGTCCTGCCTTCACTACCCATCCCGACGGCGGCGCAGGCGGCATCATCGCGCCGCCGCTCATCGCCATCATCAAGGACGGCGTGACCGGCATGGACGTCTTCCCCAGCCTGCACACCGCCCTCACCCTCTACATCACCACCTACCTGTGGCGCGACGGCAAACACACGGCGGCGCTCATCTGTGCTCCGCTCACCGCCGGCACCATCGCCGCCACCATCTACCTGCGCTACCACTATGGTGTGGACGTCCTCGCCGGCATCCTCCTCACCATCCTCACCCTCGTGCGGCAGCAGCGGCAAAAAGCCTAGTCCGACAACTTGCCGCCCATTCGGTACAATCCCGCCTAGATCCGCCACCGGGCGGGAAACCCGCTTATCCATAAGGAACCCCCATGCCTATTTTTACCCCCACCGGAGAACAAGACCCTTTCCTGCACGTCCACCTGCGCCGTGGCGAAGAAATCTACTGCGAAAGCGACGCCATGGTCATGATGGACAACACCCTCGAACTGCGCGGCAAAATGCAGGGCGGCTTCATGAGCGCGCTGGTGCGTCGCCTCGCCAACGGCGAAAGTTTCTTCCAGCAGCATATCCGCGCCGAACGTGGCGACGGCGACTGCCTGCTCGCCCCGCTCATGCCGGGCGACCTGGAAATCCTCGACATCGGCAAAACCCAGTACAACCTGAACGATGGCGCCTATCTCGCCGCGACCAGCGGTGTCTCCCTCACCGCACGGATGCAGAACATCGGCTCGGCGCTCTTTGCCGGCACCGGTGGCTTCCTCATCGGCCAGACGGCGGGCGAAGGGCAACTGGTGGTCAACGGCTTCGGCACCCTTTTCACCCTGGATGTCACGGCGGACAACCCGGTCATCATCGACAACGGCCACGTCGTCGCCTGGGACAGCCGCCTGCACTACGAAATCTCGGTAACCACCGGCAACAGTCGCGGCCTCATCGGCAACCTCGTCAACAGCGTGACGAGCGGCGAAGCGGTAGTACTCAAATTCAGCGGCAACGGCAAAGTCATCCTCAGTTCGCGCAACCCGACAAGTTTCCGCGCCTGGGTCAAGGCCTGAGGGCATACAAAACATTTCAGGAGAGCAGTATGCACACCATCACCGCACAACAACCCCGATGCCGCGCAACAGGCAGCAGACAACATCACCCGCGCCGGACAACCACCGCAAGTTCTGATGCGCTACGACGAATATCAACGTATCAGTGGTGAGCGACACACCATCGCCGACGTCTTGCGCGGCCTCGAAAGTAAGCTTGATATCCCGCCGCACCGCAGTACAGAGAAAACCGCACTGGAAGCGCTGACGCCACCGCCGGAACTGGCAGCGGCACTGAACGATATCGAACTCGAAATCCCGCCGCGCAGCAAGGCGCAACGCCGCCCCGTGGACTTCGAGGAATGAACGTGTATTTGTTGGATACCCATATCATCAGCGAAACACGCCGTCCCGAACGCATCAATACCAATGTGGAAAAATGGTTAAGCAAAACTGATTCCGGCGCGCTCTATACCAGCGCCATCAGCACAATGGAACTGGAGCGCGGTGTGTTGCGGATGGAGCGTAAAGACGACAAACAAGGGCGCATATTGCGCGCATGGCTGAGAAGCACCGTTAAACCAATAGAAAAGGCTGCCTGCCGGCATTGGAACGTGACAGGGATAAGCTTGGCGCGGTACAAAAAATCCTTGCGGACGGTGGTTACACGGGTAAGGCATTTGCTTTGTCGGTACAGGGGTTGATGGGTGCGGAGGTAGGGATTGCCAAACGAAACGAATTGCACCGTTTTGCGGTATTACCGAAGCGGTGGGTAGTAGGGCGCAGTTTTTCCTGGCTGGAAAAGAACAGGCGGCTTTGGAAAAACTGCGGGTGTAAGCTGAGTACCGGTCTGCAAATGGTCGTTTTGGCTTTCTTGGGAGTCCTGCTACGAAAACTATGAACACGTTTCTAAAGCGTCCATAAAAACAGCCGCCCGGAGGCGGCTGTTTTGCGGATCCACGACGGTGTCGCGTTACGGTGCGTAACGGTCGGCGACGTTGGGAGTTTGTGCCGGGGCACTGCCTCCGCCGTAGCTTTGGCCGCCATCATCACCCTGGAAGGTGTTGGTGCCGACTTTGGTGGCGCCGAATACGCCGCCCCAATCGCCCACTTCGTAAGCAGAGCCGTATTTATTGGTGGCTTTCACGGAGTTGAAGCTGCCGCCCATTTCATCCGCCTGGCTGCCGTAGAAGGCGGCGCGGAAGTCTGCCTCATCGTTGCCGGGGGCATAGGTGCGGTCGGCGGTGCCGATGACGGTGTTGCCGATTACATTCCCGCTGAAGGTGACGAGTTTGTCTTTATACACGCCGGGTTTGTCCAGTTGCTCCAGCCAGGCGTTATAGACATCGCCGGTCACTTTCTTGGTACCGAAGTTCACCTCTGCTTCAACGAAGTTACCCAAACCAAGGGTGTGAGCGGTCGCGTTCTGGCCGCCGGTACCGTCGAAGGCGTTCGGCAGGTCTTTTTGACTGCGATTGGTGCGGATGCCGTGGAAGCTGTTGTCAATGCCGTACATCAGCGCGTGGCCTTCGTAGCGCGCGACCTGGTTGGACGGCAGAGCATTCATTTGCTCAATGGTGGTTTCATCCACACCACGGAAGAAGTAGTTATCAACGCTGTCGCCGGTGCCTTTCTTCTCAAACGGTGCACGCAGGAAGCCGTTCGGCAGGAGTTTGGTACCACTCGCGGTGAGGTCGAGATTGGTGGTTACCCGGCCATATTGCACTTTTTTCAGGGTGATCGGTTTCGCGCCGAGGCTGTATTGGGTCGGCTTGCTGTCCAGATCCGCACGGTAGCCTTGCGCTGTGGGCGTTGCCAATGTGCCTTCCACTTTGGAGACAAACGAGCGTGCGCCCGAATAGCTGTTCATGCTCATCGCCTTGACGGAGCGGTCGTCCTGGTCGGCGTAGGCAAGGTGGTAGTGGCCGAAGATGCGGGTCGTGGTCTTGTGGTGATCGTTCCAGCGGGCGCCGTCAAACGTCAGCTCTTCGCCGAGGGTTTTCATTTGCAGCGCCCCATTCCCTGCCGACGGCTGGCCTTCGCCATGATTGCCGTAGCCACCGATACGGATCAGGCCGTTGGTGATGTCGCCGGTCGGCTGGATTTCCACATCGCGGTCGCGGGCGTTAACGCCGCGTGGGAATGTGTCTTTACCCCAGACCAGGTCTTCTTTACCCTCGCCGCATTTGTCACCGCCGGGGCAATTCTCGGTATTGATATCGACACGACGGGCGCGCGGGTTCCAGCCTTCACTGGTTGCCCAGTTTTCAAAGGCGCTGTCCTGGGTGCTCCACCAAATGAGGTTGGCGCCGTATTTATTTTCATATTCGGGCTTGTAGCCGGGGGTACCCGGTTTCCAGATGCGGTTATCGGCAAAACGGACGACGCGGTCATCTTCTTTCCAGCCGATGTAGGGCGGGCCACGGAATTCGCCGCGCACTCCGCCGCCGGTGTTGATGGGCTTAATCCATTCGGCGCTGATCAGGTGCTTGACCCAGCTCTTCTCTTCGCCTTCGCCACCTGGACGGATCGTGCATAAGATTGCCCCGCCGTCACATACCGTACCGTCAGTTAACGTCCTATTGTTGAGGTTTGACACGGTTCCGTTTGCAGTGATAGTGGTATGCGCATTATCTTCGACAGGTGGTTTAACCTCTTCAGACAGTGGCGTCCCTTCTTTAACCGTGCGAGAAGCACCATCATTTTCCCACCTATAGTAACCATCTCCAGGATTTGGACCATTCTGCACCCACACCTGTTTCCTCTTCTGCACATCTATATTGTAGGTAACCCCCCACACCTGCTTCAGCGTCCAATCCCATTCATTCGGGACGGGATTCACCAGCGGGCGAATGCCTTTTATTTGACGGATGGCGGTATATTCCTCGCGTTCCAGATAGATATGTTCGTGATCCATCGGGTTGGTATCTGCGCTGCCCCTTTTCCTGGTATCAATGGCATTGTTGTTTGCTTCGTCATAAGGTCTGTTCGGATAGGCAAACAACGTTTTTGGATGTTTGGGGTAAGCACCGTTGGGATAAGCCCGCCTGTAATCTGGCTCCGCGTCCTGCGGGGTGATGCCGCCGGCATCAATACGTTTATCACCCCGTTGCGTACCGGCGTAAGCGCCCCAATGATCGGGATCTTTGGAGTCGTTTGCACTGCTACCGTTCCAGTCCACCCGGTTATATTTGCGCGCAGTGTCGTCAATATTACCGGTATCATCGGCGATATTGCCGCCGTTATATTTGTATGACCAGTGGTTGATGTCGTTGTTGGGTGTTCTGTCCGGAAGTTGCGTCAGGTTGTTGCGCCATGAAGTTGCCGGGAAATGACCGTCTCCGGCGGTAGGGCTGTCATCATAGTGATTATCGGCAGCTGGATTGGGGGAACCGGTTGCCGGGAAATTACCGTAACGGTCTTGGTCGTTATAGATCTCCCCACTTGCATAGGTAGTGCGGGTGCCGATATTGGTGATCCAGCGGGAATTGTCGTTCACGTTGCGAGTTGCCCATAGAAGATCGCCTTTCAGTTTTTTTTCTAGATCGTTAATGGAAGTAACCCTGTCTTCCGGTCGTTTTTCCGGGTTATTAAAAATCGGCGGTGGTGGCGCGGTGGTGAAGCTTGTGCCTTCCGGACCGATCCGGTTTTCCGTGTGTTCTTTGTCAATATCCTCCCTCTTTTTAGCGTGGGGATAATCCACATAGGGCTGGCGGTATTCGTAACGCGGGGTATAGACGTGGGTGACCCGTTCGCGGGTAAATTCGCCGTCTTTATCGGTGTTGTTCTGGATATGGGTATCAATGTTATGGGTGGTGCCGTTAAGGCGGTTATTCGGATCACTGAATACCGCCGAGCCAACCTGCTTGAATGCCCCGGCGAGGACATCCACGTTTTTGAAGTTTTCTACCTGCAAGCTATCGTCTTCACGCGGCTTGCCTGCAGCGGTTAGCGGCTCAACATCGGTGCCGCCGGCAAATTGGGCGCGGACGGCCCGGCCATCGTGATAGTCAAGGTCCCGGCGGGCGAGGACGATGTTGGTCAGTTTCGGGTTCTGTCGGTTCAGGGAAACGCCGAGCAGCGGGGTGGCGGATGCCATTTTTTCGGGGTTGTTGGCGCGGTCGTATCCTGAGCCATCGCGGCGGATGTATTGCAGCCCGCCGACGGTGCTTTCTTTGCTGAGGTCGCGGTTATCCACCACGTGGGTATTGGTCGGGTCAACCAGGGCTTTGTCATCGCGGCCCGGCTGGTTCTTGCCGTTATCCGGCTGCGGGGCCGGCTTCGGCTGCGGGTCAACGTGGGGTGGTTTGGCGGCATCACCACTGCCACCGCAGGCGGCGGTGCCGAGTGCGATGAGGACGGCAATAGTCAGGTTGTTTAGTTTCATTATGTTCTTCCATTTGATTAGGTTTGTCCCGCAATGGCGCGGGCTCCGGTTTGAACGCCGGCAAGCGGCGCGTGCGCTGTCCGTTATTTTGTATTGCCCTGTTTTGGCGGCATACGCTGCCAATCCCGGACTCCCTCCTCTTATATAATTAAAAGAGTTTTACATGAACATTCAGCCATATGATTATAACGCCTTTGTCATGTTTTAGGTGTTTTGTCTATGTTCCGGCTTTGCCCCGATTTTGCCGCTCTTGTCACGAAGACCACTTTCCCACGGCCTGATTGCCACGATACGAACAGCAGGCCGCGCACGCGTGGCGCCCTTGTGCAGCCCTATGAATTGAAACATAATGCCGCGCTTTCATCGCCAACACAGGAATCTCAAGATGACCACAAAAACCACTATAACCCTGCAACTCACACTCGCTTCCGGCATCCTTTTCGCCGCTATGCCTGCTGTTGCCCAAAACGCGCCTCCGCCATCGCGCGCCCTCCCGGTAGATATTGACCGGGGCAACGAGCGCCTGTCCGAGGATGATGTCGGCAAGAATGTACGGCTGCCACAAGTGCCTGCTGTCAAACCCGCCGCCCCCACCACCCTGCCGAGTGATGCCCAGGCTGCCAAAGAAGATGTCGTTTACACTCCCGAAGAACTCGTCAACAACCCGGAACAACTGGAAAAACTCCTGGTTGAGGCTATCCGTCTCAACGAAGTCGAAGGCCTGAAGGTACTACTGCCGCTGTACGCTAAAGTGGATGCCGGCCGCCGTGATGATTCCCTCATTGACTGGGGTAATGCCATCATCGCCATGAACGAGGGCCGCACCGCCGAAGCTGTTACCCTTTACCGCAAACTTATCGCCAACCTGCCGGATAACCGCATGTTGCGCTTCCAAACGGCCCTTGCGCTCTACCGCAACAACGAACTCCTCGCCGCCAAAGAGCAACTGCAAAAACTGCGCAGTGGCGATGTTTCCGAAGCCGACCGCAAAACCCTGGATGAATTCATCGCCGCCATCGACCGCCGTGATTCCTGGTCGTTCAGCGGCAGCCTGAGCTACATTCACGACAACAACGTCAACAACGTCGCCCCGAAAGGCACCCGCTTCCGCCTCAGTAATGGCCGTTCCCTCGAGAGCAATCGCGATCAGGAAAAGGCCAACGGTATCAGCTATAACCTGGATGCAGACAAAAAATGGTCCATTACCGACAACTACTACGCCTCATTGCACGGCTCGCTGAGCGGCTCCTACTACTTCCACAAAAGAAACTATAACGATGTGACCACACGCGTGGCAGCCGGCGGCGGCTTCCGCAACAACAAAATTGACCTCGAAATCACCCCGTTCGTGCAAAAACGCCTCTACGGACGCGGCAGCAACGGCGACAACAAACTGCATGCGTATTCCAACAGCGCCGGCTTGAGCGCCTCCAACTCCTACTGGATAAACCCCAAATGGCGCCTGAACACCAACGCCGAATTCAGCTACGACAAATACGTCAGAACCTATGACTACCTGGACGGTAAGCGCATCAGCCTGAGTAACACCCTGACGTACACACCCAACCAAAAACAATACTGGTTCGCCGGGCTTGACCTCAGCCACAAAGGCGCACGCAGCGCCAGCGATGCCTATGACCGCTTCAACACCCGTCTTGGCTGGGGACAGGAATGGGGCAAAGGCGTCTCCACCCGCCTGATGGGCAGCTACGGCAAGCGTTACTCCAAAGGCGTGGATTTCTTCAACATTGACCGCGAAGACAAAGAATACAACGCCAACCTGTCCGTTTGGCACCGTGGCATCCACTTCTTCGGCATCACCCCGCGCCTCGTCTTCTCGTACAGCAAAATTGACAGCAATAACCGCTTCTATAGCTACGACGCCAGCAAAATCTATATGGACTTCACCAAGACCTTCTAGGGGGCTCTGGACATTCGGCTTGCGTGGCCGGATTTATCAAAACAAAAACGGCAGAGGCGGGAATCTGAACAAAAACCCACCGCTCTGCCAAAGATAATAAACCCTGAAAATCTGCTGCCCGGCAAGGATCTGTGTCCTGACGCTTTATCCGGCGGCGCGATTGTCGGGGTTTATTGCTATTGCGGTTTGTTCCAATGTTCTCCCCGCCCAAGGCGTATGGACCGGACACTTTATCCGTGTCAACCAACGATAACCCCGCGTCCTGGAGAACCATATAACGTTGCCGATCTGCTTGGAGTGCAAAGACGTACCACTTGCGGCACAACCACGAACACTCGGATCAGGCATGGCGGCGCCGACGGAAAGCTACCGGCGCAGTTAGCTGCAGCAGAAGCCCCAGGCGATAATTTTATGCGCAGAGTGCAGTAACGTGATTGAGTGAGCTTTCAGGAAAAGGAACTGCCTACTAGCAGCGCGCTGGTAAGCCAGTTGCCCTGTGACCGGTGGTTGGGGAAGGCGGAGTTTTTACCCCGTATTTTTATCCTTCGACTTCGTACACGACAAAAAACGCCCCCAGCGGCCACTTGGTGGGCCCAGTGTTTACGCCGCTTGACGGGCGTAGGGCGGGCTTCAGCCCGCCGCAACAACTGCTTCATCTTCATCATGAGGCTGAAGCCCATCATGCGCAAAATCCAGTAGTCACGCCGCTTGGCGGGCGTAGGGCGGGCTTCAGTCCGCCGCAACAACTGCTTCATCTTCATCATGAGGCTGAAGCCCAGCATGCGCGAAGCCCAGTAATCACACCGCTTGGCGGGCGTAGGGCGGGCTTCAGCCCGCCGCAACAACTACTTCATCTCTATAGGCTGAGGCCCAGCATGCGCGAAGCCCAGTAATCACACCGCTTGGCGGGCGTAGGGCGGGCTTCAGCCCGCCGCAACACAGCTTCATCTTCGTCATGATAGGCTGAAGCCCATCATGTGCGAAACCCAGCAACCACGCCGCTTGGCGGGAGTAGGGCAGGCTTCAGCCCGCCGCAACAACACAGCTTCATCTTCGTCATGATAGGCTGAAGCCCATCATGCGCTAAACCCTGCAATCACGCCGCTTGGCGGGCGTAGGGCGGGCTTCAGCCCGCCGCAACAACACAGCTTCATCTTCATCATGAGGCTGAATCCCATCATGCGCGAAACCCAGTAGTCACGCCGCTTGGCGGGCGTAGGGCGGGCTTTAGCCCGCCGCAACAACTGCTTCATCTCATCATGAGGCTGAAGCCCATCATGCGCGAAACCCAGCAACCACGCCGCTTGGCGGGCGTAGGGCGGGCTTCAGCCCGCCGCAACAACTGCTTCATCTTCATCATGAGGCTGAAGCCCATCATGTACGAAACTCAGTAATCACGCAGCTTGGCAGGCGTAGGGCGGGCTTCAGCCTGCCGCAACAACTGCTTTATCTTTGTCATGGTAGGCTGAAGCCTATCATGCGCGAAACCCTGCAATCACGCCGCTTGGCGGGAGTGGCAGGCTTCAGCCCGCCGCAACAACACTGCTTCATCTTCATCATGATAGGCTGAAGCCCATCATGCGCGAAACCCAGTAATCACGCCGTTTGGCGGGCGTAGGGCGGGCTTCAGCCCGCCGCAACAACTGCTTCATCTCTATCATGAGGCTGAAGCCCATCATGCGCGAAACCCAGTAATCATCCCCCCTTCCGCCCTTCGGGCACCTTCCCCCGCAAGCGGGGGAAGGTGTTTGGGGCTTGTCCATGGGTATCTACCCATCTCGCAACAAGAGGAAATTTTTTAGAAGACAACTAACCATCCCTTCTCCCACCTGCGGGAGGGCGGGGTACCCATGAAGAAATGCTCACATTTTTTCATGGGTACCCGGTAGGTGTCGCGATGCGACGGAGGAGGACAAAAAACACCTGTCTATCCCGCTTGATGAGATTCATCCTGCGGATGAACGCCCTTACCCCTGCCTCTTTCTCGCTGCGCGAGCTGCTCCAGTCCCGCAAGCGGGTGGGGGGAGTTCTCTCTGTTTTTTCAGCCATTTTGCAACTATCGAGATGGGTAGATACCTATGACCAAGCGGTATAGACACTACGCTCGCCAAGCGGTGTGATTGCAGGGTTTTGCGCATGATAGGCTTCAGCCTCATGATGAAGATGAAGCTGTGTTGTTGCGGCGGGCTGAAGCCCGTCCTGCGCCCGTCAAGCGGTGTGATTGCTGGGCTTCGCGCATGATGGGCTTCAGCTTCATGATGAAGATGAAGCTGTGTTGTTGCGGCGGGCCGAAGCCCGCCCTGTGCCCGTCAGGCGGTGATGGCTGGGTTCGGCGGGCTGAAGCCCGCCCTACGTCCGCTAAGCGGCGTGATTACTGGGTTTCGCGCATGATAGGCTTCAGCCTCATGATGAAGATGAAGCCGTGTTGTTGCGGCGGGCTGAAGCCCGCCCTACGTCCGTCAAGCGGCGTAGTGGCCGGAGTTCGCACATGATGGGTTTCAGCCTATCATGATGAAGATGAAGCAGTTGTTGCGGCGGGCTGAAGCCCGCCCTGTGCCCGTCAGGCGGTGATGGCTGGGTTCGGCGGGCTGAAGCCCGCCCTACGTCCGCTAAGCGGTGTGATTGCTGGGCTTCGCGCATGATGGGCTTCAGCCTCATGATGAAGATGAAGCAGTGTTGTTGCGGCGGGCTGAAGCCCGCCCTACGCCCGCCAGGCGGCGTGATTACTGGGTTTCGCGCATGATGGGCCTCAGCTTAATGATGAAGATGAAGCAGTGTTGTTGCGGCGGGCTGGAGCTTGCTCTGCGCCCGCCAAGCGGTGTGATTGCAGGGTTTCGCGCATGATAGGCTTCAGCCTCATGATGAAGATGAAGCAGTGTTGTTGCGGAGGGCCGAAGTCTGCCCTGCGCCCGTCAAGCGGTGTGATTGCTGGGCTTCGCGCATGATGGACTTCAGCCTCATGATGAAGATGAAGCAGTGTTGTTGCGGCGGGCTGGAGTCTGCCCTGCGCCCGCCAAGCAGCGTGATCGCTGGGCTTCGCGCATGATAGGCTTCAGCTTCATGATGAAGATGAAGCTGTGTTGTTGCGACGGGCTGAAGTCCGCCCTGTGCCCGTCGGCGGTGATGGCTGGGTTCGGCGGGCTAAAGCCCGCCCTACGCCCAGCAAGCGGCGTGATTACTGGGGTTCGCGCATGATGGGATTCAGCTTCATGATGAGATGAAGCAGTGTTGTTGCGGCGGGCTGGAGTCTGCCCTGCGCCCGTCAAGCGGTGTGATTGCTGGGCTTCGCGCATGATGGGCTTCAGCCTCATGATGAAGATGAAGCTGTGTTGTTGCGGCGGGCTGAAGCCCGCCCTACGCCCGCCAAGCGGCGTGATTGCTGGGTTTCGCGCATGATAGGCTTCAGCCTCATGATGAAGATGAAGTAGTGTTGTTACGGCGGGCTGAAGCCCGCCCTGTGCCCGTCGGCGGTGATGGCTGGGTTCGGCGGGCTAAAGCCCGCCCTACGCCCGTCAAGCGGCGTGATCGCTGGGTTTCGCGCATGATGGGCTTCAGCTTCATGATGAAGATGAAGCTGTGTTGTTGCGGCGGGCTGAAGCCCGCCCTACGCCCGTCAAGCGGTGTGATTGCTGGGCTTCGCGCATGATGGGCTTCAGCCTCATGATGAAGATGAAGCTGTGTTGTTGCGGCGGGCTGGAGTCTGCCCTGCGCCTGTCAAGCGGTGTGATTGCTGGGCTTCGCGCATGATGGGCTTCAGCCTCATGATGAAGATGATGCAATATCGTTGCGGCGGGCTGGAGTCTGCCCTGCGCCCGCCAAGCGGCGTGATTGCTGGGCTTCGCGCATGATGGGCTTCAGCCTCATGATGAAGATGAAGCTGTGTTGTTGCGGCGGGCTGAAGCCCGCCCTACGCCCGTCAAGCGGCGTGATCGCTGGATTTCGCGCATGATGGGCTTCAGCCTCATGATGAAGATGAAGCTGTGTTGTTGCGGAGGGCCGAAGCCCGCCCTACGCCCGCCAAGCGGCGTGATTGCTGGGCTTCGCGCATGATGGGCTTCAGCCTCATGATGAAGATGAAGCAGTGTTGTCGCGGCGGGCTGAAGTCCGTTCTACGCCCGCCAAGCGGTGTAAACACCGGCCTGCGCGAAGTTTATTCCGCGCGGGGGAAGTTATAGTTGAATAGATAAAAGAACGTAGCAAGACACGTCGCCGCAGACGGTACAGTTAGTACGACGAGTTCCCATAGGAATCGCGTAGCGATTTTTATGGGGTCCAGTCAGGCGATGCAACGCCGTTACGATTTTTGGTGGTGTTCTAAAAAGTATGCTCGGCAAATCTGTCAATAGTGCAGAAAGATAAATATGAAGGAGAATTTCCTTTGTTTTCACTGTTGGGAGAATCTGTCAGACCTGCTCGAATTCTAAGCAGCATACATTTCAGGCCACCGATTTTTTAGATGTTTGACTATAGGAAAGGGCGTTTTCGCGGTAGCACCCATGGGTTTCTCCGCGTGCCGCATTCATGTATAAAAAAACGGCTACTTGCGTAGCCGTTTTTCTGGGTAACAATCAAGCTGTAAGAATGGCTTGATATATTTTGGCGATTAGTCGGTGTATACGTTTTTACCGTCATCACCTTGGAAGGTGTTGGTTTCGCCACGGGTTGCACCGAATACACCACCCCAGTCGTTAGTGCCGTAAGCGTCGCTGTATCTATCGGTATCTTTGACGCTGTTGAAGGAACCACCCATTTCTTGGGCTTTATCACCGAAGAAGGAGGCCTTGAAGGTTGCATTGTCATCACCAGCGAGGTACGCACGGTCAGCAGAACCAACCACGGTGTTACCGGTAATTTTACCCTGGAATTGAACCAATTTGTCTTTGGTCGTTACGTTCTTGGTCGGGTCAAGCAACCAGGTGTTATAGACTTCACCGGTAACCCGCTTGGTGCCAAAGTTAACACGGGCTTCGACGAAGTTACCCAAACCGATACCTTTCGCGGTGCTGCCGGCAGGGGCAAAGGCGTTCGGCAGATCGCGGCCTTTGTTGCCGGTGCTGCCGTGGAAGCTGTTGTCAATACCGTACATGAGGGCGTGGCCATGATAAACAGCACTTTGGTTGCTCGGCAATGCAGCCATTTGTTCAATAGAGGTCGCATCAACACCACGGTAGAAGTAGTTATCTACACCACCGTCATTGTTCTTGCGAACAAAGTCGCTGCGCATAAAGTTATCCCGATATCCGGTTTGTCCGGCATCCAGGTCAAGGTTGTTGCTGACACGGCCATACTGGACGCGGGTCAGGGTCATCGGCTTCGCACCCAGGCTGTATTGGGTCGCGCGGTTTTCATTTTTAGCATCGTATTCGGCAACGAAAGTTCTCGCACCGGAGTAGCTGTTCAGCGATACTTGCTTGGTGGTGTTATCTTTGGAATAGGCCAAGTGATAACGACCAAAGATACGGGTCGTGGTATTGTGGTGGTCTTCCCACTTGCCGGTTGCCGAGTTAAATTTGGTTTCCTCGCCCAGGGTTGACAGACCGCCACCGATACGAACCAAACCGTTGGTTGCTGCGCGGCTATCGCCTTTCAATTCTGTTATACCGGCATTATCTTTACCGAGCAGTTTGTTAGCATCATCTAGATCGTTAGTTGCTATTCTGTCAGTACCGCGACGGGTAAATTCGTTTTCGAACGCGGTTTCCGGGGTACTCCACCAAACCAAACCTTTACCATAACGGCTGCCGTTTTGGTGAGTGTGGGCAAATTTTGCCGTTACTGTTTTTCTTATCGGCTCAAGTTTATTTCCGTCTTTATTTGCTGCTTGTGTTATACCTCTGTAATAGTAGATATCTTGACCTTTACCATCTTTCGTGTTGACGCCACTTTCCAGCGTCTTTTCTGCTATAGCTTTTTTCCACGTCGCCGGATCAATAATTGCGGTATAGCCTTCTTTTCCGTCAGTAGAGTACACGCCCGGACCTTTATATTTATCCAAAGGACTATTCAAGGTAGACCACTCTCTTGGGCTCATGTTGTAGGCTTTATCTTTATCACCGGCTGCGATATTACTTATGTCATCAGGTTTAATTGGTGATGTTAGATCTGAAAATTTCCGTGGATAATTATCCCCTGCAGGTGAACCAGTAGTTGTTACTACCGCATTAAAAACTTTCTTACCATCTGTTAAGGGACGAGTATTAATTGCGCCGTTTGCATCTACGTTATTGGTAACTTGCTTGCCTGCTTTTCCTTCATCTGGCGATCCAACAGCAGTAACGCCATCGCGTGCTTGGTACATACCGGCCAGTACGTCAACGTTCTTGAAGTTTTCTTCTTGCAAGCTGACGCTGCCCAAATCGCCTTGTTGGAATTCGCCGTTAGACTTCAGCGGGTTCGGGTTACTGCTACCGGCAAATTGTGCTTTTACCGGCTGGCCATCGGCGCGGGTCAGTTCCTGACGGGCAAGGACAATGTTGGTTAGGCTCGGGTTTTGGTTATTCAGGGTTACACCCAGGAGCGGAGAAGCCGAAGCTGCTTTGCTCGGGTTGTTGGCGCGGTCGTACTGGGAACCTTCACGACGGACATATTGCAGGGTACCGACGGTAGAGACTTTGGTCAGGTCTTTGTTATCCACAACGTTGGTACCGGTCGGGTCAACAGTCTGTTTGCTATCGGCCTGGTTGTTCTTATTGTTATTGTTGTTACGCGGATTTGACGGGGCTTTCGGATCCATCGGACGGTTGCTGTTGTTGTCATCGCTGCCACCGCAAGCGGCAACGCCTACTGCTACCAAGATAGCGAGAGAGAGATTAGTCAGTTTCATACAGGATGTACCTTCTTGAACTTGAGTTGAAAGAAAATTTTCCATAGCCACAACTTGGCTGGCGAGCATATTAGCGAAAGCGTTTTTGCTTTGCAAGTTTTCCGATGGGGTTTTTGTAGTTTTTTTGAGACGTGTCGTCTGGCAAGGCGGTGGGTTTTGTTGTTTTTCAGCAGGGTAGCTTTTGTTGTATCCGGCTTTTTGCTGTCGCATGACGGATACAGGCCGAGGCCATTCGGGTGCGGCAATTGCGTTTTTCGCCAGAATGGGGGGCATGCGCGCTTGGAATGGTGTCGGCAGATGGCATCTGCCCGGCGGGCTGAAGCCCGCCCTACGTCCGTCAGGCGGCGTAGTGGCCGGGGTTCGCGGATAGATGGGCTTCAACCTCATGATGAAGATGAAGCTGTTGTTGCGGCGGGCTAAAGCCCGCCCTACGTCCGTCAGGCGGCGTGATGGTCGGGTTTCGCGTACGATGGGATTCAGCCTCATGATGAAGATGAAGCAGTTGTTGCGGCGGGCTGAAGCCCGCCCTACGTCCGTCAGGCGGCGTGATGGTCGGGTTTCGCGTACGATGGGATTCAGCCTCATGATGAAGATGAAGCAGTTGTTGCGGCGGGCTGAAGCCCGCCCTACGTCCGGCAAGCGGTGTGATGGCCGGGTTTCGCGTATAGATGGGATTCAACCTCATGATGAAGCAGTTGTTGCGGCGGGCTGAAGCCCGCCCTACGTCCGGCAAGCGGCGGATGGCCGGGTTTCGCGTATAGATGGGATTCAACCTCATGATGAAGATGAAGTAGTTGTTGCGGCGGGCTGAAGCCCGCCCTACGTCCGTCAGGCGGCGTGATGGCTGGGTTTCGCGTATAGATGGGATTCAGCCTCATGATGAAGATGAAGCAGTTGTTGCGGCGGGCTGAAGCCCGCCCTACGTCCGGCAAGCGGCGTAGTGGCCGGGGTTCGCACATGATGGGTTTCAGCCTATCATGATGAAGATGAAGCAGTTGTTGTGGCGGGCTGAAGCCCGCCCTACGTCCGTCAGGCGGCGTGATGGCCGGGTTTCGCGTATAGATGGGATTCAACCTCATGATGAAGATGAAGCAGTTGTTGCGGCGGGCTGAAGCCCGCCCTATGTCCGTCAGGCGGTGTGATGGCCGGGTTTCGCGTATAGATGGGATTCAGCCTCATGATGAAGATGAAGCAGTTGTTGCGGCGGGCTGAAGCCCGCCCTACGTCCGGCAAGCGGTGTGATGGCCGGGTTTCGCGTATAGATGGGATTCAACCTCATGATGAAGATGAAGCAGTTGTTGCGGCGGGCTAAAGCCCGCCCTACGCCCGGCAAGCGGTGTGATGGCCGGGTTTCGCGTATAGATGGGATTCAGCCTCATGATGAAGATGAAGCAGTTGTTGCGGCGGGTTGAAGCCCGCCCTACGCCCGTCAAACGGCGTGATAGCCGGGTTTCGCGTATAGATGGGATTCAACCTCATGATGAAGATGAAGCAGCTGTTGCGGCGGGCTAAAGCCCGCCCTACGCCCGTTAAGCGGCGTAATGGCCGGGTTTCGCGTATAGATGGGATTCAACCTCATGATGAAGATGAAGCAGTTGTTGCGGCGGGCTGAAACCCGCCCTACGCCCGTCAAGCGGCGTGATGGCCGGGTTTCGCGTATGATGGGCTTCAACCTCATGATGAAGATGAAGCTGTTGTTGCGGCGGGCTGAAGCCCGCCCTACGTCCGTCAGGCGGCGTGATGGCCGGGTTTCGCGGATAGATGGGATTCAGCCTCATGATGAAGCAGTTGTTGCGGCGGGCTGAAGCCCGCCCTTGTTATAAGCAAATACAGGTAAAGAGAGGCCCCGTCAAAGGGTTGCCACGACGGGGCCGGATAAGGCGGAGCTGAGCCCACCCCGGTCGCTTACAGACACGAGACGTAGATGTAATCCGCCTTGTCCGTCCATAACAAACCCCGAATGGTCTCTACGCGAACTACGCAAGAATTCGGTAATTACGCCGCTTGGCGGCTGTTTTATTCCCCGTCTTTCACTTCCCGCTGCCATTTGTCGGTGAGGCGTTTGCCTTCTTTGGCCGCGCCAAAACGGTCGATGAAGTCAATATCAATCAGTTGCAGTTCGGCGGCAGGGTTCATTTGCGGCGGAGCTTTGGCGTGGCGGTTGGTCGGCAATTGGTAGTAGTTTGTTTCGCGCCAGGCGAGTTCCTGCGCTTCAACGCCGAGTGCCCAGTCCACGAATTTCACCGCGTTGTCACGGTTACGCGCACCTTTGATGATGCTTACCGCGCCCAGGCCGTAGCCCACGCCTTCGCAGGGGAGGATGCCTTCAACCGGCGCGCCTTGTTCTTTTTCGTGCATGTAGTTGTGCAGGAAGCCGATGTCCACCGCAACTTCGCCTGTCGCGAGGTTTTTGGTCGCAAGCCCGCTTTTGACGTATTCGGCGATGTTCGGGCGCAGGGCTTTGAGGTAGGCAAAGGCCTCTTCTTCACCCCACAGGGTGATGAGGGTAGCGAGGGTGGTGTAGCCGGTGCCGGTGGTACGCGGATCGGCGTACTGGATGAGGTGTTTGTATTTGGGGTCTTTCAGGTCGGCGAAGCATTTGGGCGGGGTGATGCCGAGTTCGGCCAGTTTTTTGGTATTGACGCCGATGCCGAAGGGCATGAGGTAGATGAGGGAGAGATGGCGTCCGTGCGGTTGTTCGGCGAGTTTCCGGAACTGTGGCAGGATGTCCGCTTGCCCAGGCGAGGTGACGCTCAGGTCAAGCAGGTCTTCGTCGGCCGCCTGCAGATGCGGCTCAACGGTGCCGCCGTACCACACGTCCGCCTGCGGGTTGTCTTTTTCGCTTTTGATTTTGCCGAGGATGGTGCCGGTACTTTGCCGGATGAACCGGGTTTCCACGCCGTTTTCTTCGGCAAAGCGTTTGGCGGCTTTTTCGCAGACTTCGTTCTGCATGCTGCAATAGATGGTGAGACGGCCTGCGCCCTGGGCGGCGGGCAGGGTAGCAGCGAGGGCGAGGGTGAGGAGGGTGCGTTTCATGAAGGTTTTCCTGTGGTCTGGTTAATACTGGGCAAGTTTACGCCGCACATGGCGCTTTCTAATTATCCGCTAATTTTCGTTTTGAGGCTTTCCGCTACAATCCGTGCTTTCTAATGGACTTTACAAAGGGGTCATTATGCTGCGTCAGCAATTCGGTCGCGTTTCTTTGAAGTTTTTGTTCTTCCTGCTCGTGTTGGGCGCGGGTGGATTTTGGTATTGGCAGGCGAGCCGCAAGCCCGCCGATGATGACGGCGGCATCAAGTACATCACCGCGCCGGTCGCAAAAGGCGATATTGCCCACACGGTGCTGGCCAGCGGTTCGTTGCAGCCGCTGAAATCAGTCAAGGTCGGCGCACAGGTGTCCGGCGAGATCAGCGCGCTTTATGTGCAGATTGGCGATCAGCTGAAGCAGGGCGATCCGGTTGCGGAGATTGATGCCAGCACGCAGCAGAACACGCGCGACAGCGCCGCCGCTTCGCTCGCCTCCAGCAAGGCCGCGCTGACCTCGGCGCAGGCGAAGTTGCGTGAGGCGCAGCAGAATTTCAACCGCCAGCAGTCGCTGGTGAAGAAGGGCGCGGCGGCGCAGGAAACGCTGGATACGGCGCAGGCGACGTTGAAAGCGGCGCAGAGCAGCGTTGAGCAGGCGAAGGCGGACATCCGCCGTAACCAGTTGGAACTGGATAATGCCGGGCTGCGCCTCGGTTATACGAATGTGACGGCGCCGATGGACGGCGTGGTGATTTCGGTCGCGGTCGAGAAGGGACAGACGGTGAACGCGGTGCAGGACAGCCCGACGCTGGCGACTATCGCCCAGACGAAGACAATGACGGTTGAAGCGGAAATCGCCGAAGCCGATGTCGGCGAGCTGAAACCCGGCATGAATGCCTATTTCACCCTGCTCGGCAGCGACAAGACCCGCTACGAGGGCAAGTTGAAGAGTATCGACCCTGCCCCGCTCGCCACCTCGAAAAACACGGCCAGCAACAGCAGCAGTGGCAGCAGCGAGACCGCCGTCTATTACTACGGCAAGATGGATGTGCCCAATCCCGACGGCAAGCTGCGCATCGGCATGACCGCAAACATGGTCATTTCCGTGGAAGAAGCGAAAGATGTCATCACCATCCCGATGACCGCACTGCAAACCAACGCCCAGGGTGAGGACGAAGTGCAGGTGATGGTTGGCGGCAAACCGCAGCCGCGCGTGGTGAAACTCGGTATCAACGACGGCGTCAACACCGAAGTGAAAGAAGGGCTGCAAGTCGGGGAAGAAGTCGTGATCAGCTCAGGCAGCGGCGAAGGCAGCATTCCGATGGGACCGGGAGGCCCGTTCTAATGGCAGAACCACTCATCCGCATCAAAAACCTCTACCGCCGCTTCAAGAGCGGGGAAGGGGAAGTGACCATCCTCAACGATCTCAACCTGGAAATCGAAGCGGGGGAAATGGTCGCCATCATCGGTCAGTCGGGGTCAGGCAAATCCACCCTGATGAACATCCTCGGCTGCCTTGACCGCCCCAGCGCCGGCGAATATTACATCAACGGCAAAAACGCCACCGATCTCAGCCCGCAGGAACGCGCCGCACTCAGACGCGAATATATCGGCTTCATCTTCCAGCGCTACCACCTCCTGGCCGACCTCAAAGCCTGGGAAAACGTCGCCATCCCCGCCATCTACGCCGGCACAGACGGTGAAGCGCGGGAAAAACGCGCCAAAGCCCTCCTGACCCGCCTCGGCCTCGGCGAACGCACCGAACACAAACCCGGCCAACTCTCCGGCGGCCAGCAACAGCGCGTCTCCATCGCCCGTGCGCTCATGAACGGCGGACAAATCATCTTCGCCGACGAACCCACCGGCGCGCTCGACAGCCATAGCGGCGAAGAAGTGATGAAGATACTTGGCGAGCTGCACGCCGAAGGCCACACCATCATCCTCGTTACCCATGACCGCCACATCGCCGGACACGCTGACCGCATCATCGAAATCAAGGACGGAAAAATCATCGCCGACCACCGCCAGCAGGGTGATACCGCAGAAGCTGGCAAGACAGATACCGTCCCTACTGGCAGAAAAACCGCCTTCGGCGCGGCCGGACGCTTCACCTCAGCCATCCACATGGCATGGCGCGCCATCCTCGGCCACAAACTGCGCGCGTTTCTCACCATGCTCGGCATCATCATCGGTATCGCCTCCGTTGTCAGCGTTGTCGCCCTTGGCCAGGGGGCACAACAACAAGTCCTTGACCAAATCAGCGACCTCGGCTCCAGCACCATCGAAATCTTCCCCGGCCGCTTCGGCGACCGCCGCGCTGCGCGTATCCGCACCCTCGTGCCGGCGGACGCCGACATCCTCGCGCAGCAGAGCTTCATTGACAGCGCCACCCCGACCGTCAACGCCAGCCCGACCATCCGCCACGGCAACAAAGACTACACCGGCAACCTGACCGGTGTCGGCGAACAATACTTCCAGGTGCAGAACATCCCCATCACGGCGGGGCGGGCTTTCAGCGCGCGCGACATCAATGACTACGCCGCCCTTGCCATCCTCGACAAAAAAGGGGCGGAAACCCTCTACAACAGCAGCGAAGCCGACAACTACGCGAACGCCATCGGCCAGACCCTGCTGCTCAACAACGTTCCCGTGCGCATCGTTGGCATCGCCGACACCGAAAAACAAAACCGCTTCGGCGGCAGCAACAGCATCAACCTCTACATGCCCTACACCTCGGCGATGAACCGCCTGCTGGGGCGTAACAACGTCTCCGGCATCACCCTGCGCATCAGCGACGACGCCGACCCCGTTGCCGCTGAAGACGCCATCACCCGCATCCTCACCCGCCGCCACGGCAGCCAGGACTTCTCGCTCTTCAACAGTGACAGCCTGCGCAAAGCCATCACCGGCAGCACCCAGGTATTCACCCTGCTCATCTCGGCCATCGCGGCTATCGCCCTCGTCGTCGGCGGCATCGGCGTGATGAACATCATGCTCGTCTCCGTCACCGAACGCACCCAGGAAATCGGCATCCGCATGGCCGTCGGCGCGCGCCAGGGCGACATCCTCATGCAATTCCTCATCGAAGCGCTGATGCTGTGCCTGCTCGGCGGCGCACTCGGCATCGCGCTGGCCTACGGCATCGGCTGGGTATTCAACCAGAGCGGCGCGGAAATCCACCTCATCTACTCAACCAGCTCCGTCATTGCCGCCGTCATCTGTTCCAGCACCATCGGTATCCTCTTCGGCTACCTGCCCGCGCGCAACGCCGCCCGCCTTGACCCCGTCGAAGCCCTCAGCCGCGAATGACACGAACACAAAGGACAACACATGAACAACAGCAAACCCCTCATCCTTGCCCTCATCCTCAGCGGCTGCGCCATCACCCACGCCCCCGACCTGCAACAAGACATTGAGGCCGGCGCCATCCCGCAACAATGGATGTTCGCCCATGCCGACAACAAAAACGGCCAGGCCGAATGGTGGCGCGACTACGGTGACCCCGCCCTTGACCAGCTCATCCGCCACAGCCTCGCCCACAACCAGAACCTCGCCGCCGCCGGCTACGCCTGGCAAAAAAGCCGCCTGGCGCTGGAAAACGCCGGCGCGAACCGGGGCCCAGAATACAACGGCAGTCTCGGCGCGGGTGCCAACCGCAACCTCAGCAAAGGCGGCAGCACCAAACAAAACTACAATACCGGCCTCGGCATCAACTACCAGACCGACCTGTGGGGCAAACTGCGCCTCGCCGAAAACAACGCACACTGGGAAACAGAGGCCAGCGCCGAAGACCTGCTTGCCACCCGCCTCAGCCTCATCGGCGACATCACCAACCAATACCTGCAAATCGCCTACACCAACGACCAACTCGTCCTGAATGCCGCCTACCAGAAAAACGCTGCCGAAACCCTGCGCCTCACCCGGGCCAAAATGAACGCGGGCAGCGCCTCACACCTCGAACTGCGCCAGGCCGAACAAAACCGCACCAACCTCGAAAACACCCGCAACACCCTCGAAAACCAGCGCCAGCAGGCCGAAACCACCCTTGCCAGCCTCAGCGGCCAGCCATTGAAGCGCGTCATCACCCAAGAACCCAGCCTCAGCCGCCTCACCATCCCGCCAGTTGATACCGCCATCCCCGCTCACCTGCTGGCACAACGCCCCGACCTGCGTGCTGCCCAATACCGCCTGCAACAAAACATCGGCAACATCCAAATCGCCGAACGCGACTACTACCCCGACCTCAACCTTGGCGCGAACCTGACAACCGGCGCCGACCGCATCCTGCAAATCCTGCAAAACCCCGTCGCCGCACTGAGTGCCAACATCACCCTGCCGTTTCTGAACTACCACAAAAAAGACATCGCGCGCCGCGAAGCCGAAACCGCTTACCAGCAAAGCCTTGCCAGCTTCCGCCAGACCCTCTACCGCGCCCTCGGCGAAACACAAAACGCCATCCTGAACCTCGCGCAAAGCCAGAAAGAAGCACAAAACCTGCAAGAACGCCTGGCACAAGCCAAAGACATCGAAGTCCTCACCCGCATACGCTACCAGGCGGGCGCGGCCAGCCTGCAAGACGTGCTGGAAAAAGAAGACGCCACCAGAGGCGTCGAAGAAGCCCTGCTTGCCAACCGCTACCAGCAACTCACGCGCAGCGTGACCCTGCACCTCGCCCTCGGCGGCAGCCTGCAAGACAACGCGGCGGCACGGCCGCAGGCGGCAGCGGACAGACCATAATGCAGACAAAAGAGGAACAACCATGCCAACCACAGCCAAACTCACCACCAGCGGCCAGGAACAGATACTGCGTCTGCCGCCCGCCTACCGGTTCAACAGCGAAGAAATCTATATCCGCCGCGACCCATTGACCGGCGACATCATCCTTTCCGCCAAACTGCCGGATTGGCAGGAATACTTTGCCCTGGCCGACGCTGCCCAAATAGCGGAAGACTTCATGAACGACCGCGACACGCGTCCTGCCGACGACAAGGATCTGTTCTGATGCTGTACATGCTTGATACCAACACTGTCAGCTACCTCATCAAAGAGCAGCCGCCAACCGTGCGTTAGCACCTGACCGCGCTGCCAGCGGAAACCCGCCTTGCTGTTTCTGCTGTTACCCAGGGCGAGTTGCTGTACGGCGTGGCACGCAAAGGCAATCCGCCGGCCTTGCTGCGCGTAGTACAAGAATTTCTGATGCGCGTGGAAATCCTGCCGTGGGATATGCAGGTTGCGCCAACATATAGCGGGCTGCGCGCCCACTGCACGGCAAACGGCATCACCCTGAGCGCGCTGGACATGATGATTGCCGCTCATGCCGTTGCGGCAAAGGCCGTACTGGTGACACATGATCACATCTTCGCGCGTATACCGGACGGCCTCCTACAAACAGAAGATTGGGCGGCAGCATAAGATCCTGCCAGAAAACCGGAAAAACCATGACAAAACCCATCCTTGCCCTTGCCCTCTTTGCTGCAGCCGCCGCCCATGCTGCCGAAGACTATGCCGGTACATACAGCGGCATTCTGCCCTGCGCCGTCTGCGAGGGACTGCAAACCGAACTGACCCTTGCCGATGGCAACTACACCCTCACCCGCATCCGCCTCGGACTGGATGAAGACAGCGAAGAAACCAGCGGCGTGTACCGCACCACCACCGACAAACAATACCTGCAACTCGACAACCAGACGGACAGACTCACCTTCTACATCGGCAACGGCTATCTCGAATTGCGCCAACCCGACGGCGAAAAAATCGCCCCGGAACTGCCGGACGAAGATTTCCGCCTTGAACGGCAATAATGCGACTTCCGCGACCCGGCGGGTGAATCCGGGCTCGCCTCAAGCGGGATAAACACTGGTCCCGCCAAGCGGCGTCATTGCTGGTTCCGCCAAGCGGGATAAGCACGGGGTTTTCATCCCCCCCCTTCCGCCCTTCGGGCACCTTCCCCCGCAAGCGGGGGAAGGGATTTTTTGTGCGGGATTCAATATTGGGCAATCAACAGGCGGCATGTGCCGGGCCCGCCAAGCGGCGTCATTACTAGGCCCGTCAAGCAGCGTCATTACTGAGCCCGTCAAGCAGCGTCAATGCTGGGCCCGGCAAGCTGCAATGAAAAAGCCCGTCTGGTGACGGGCTTTGTTGTGGTTGCTGCACGGCGGCGCTTATTGGTAATCCAGCGGCGACGGGCAGGTGCAGATGAGGTGGCGGTCGCCATAGACGTTGTCCACGCGGTTCACCGGCGTCATGTATTTCGACGGGTTCATGCCTTCGACCGGATACACCGCTGTCTTGCGGTCGTAGCAGTGGTTCCAGTCGCCGGTGAGGTCGGCCATGGTGTGCGGCGCGTTGACCAGCGGGTTGTCTTCGTGTGTCCATTCGCCGTTTTCGACGCGGCGGATTTCTTCGCGGATGGCCAGCATGGCGTCGCAGAAGCGGTCGAGTTCGCCGAGGTCTTCGCTTTCGGTCGGCTCAACCATCAGGGTGCCGGGGACGGGGAAGCTCATGGTCGGCGCGTGGAAGCCGTAGTCCATCAGGCGCTTGGCGAAGTCGTCCACGCTGATGCCGGCGCTGTCCTTGAACGGGCGCACGTCGATGATGCATTCGTGGGCAACGTGGCCGCCTGCATCGCTGTACAGCACTTCATAGGTGCCTTTCAGGCGGGCGGCGATGTAGTTGGCATTCAGTATGGCGACGGCGCTTGCCTGTTCGAGGCCTTTTGCGCCCATCATGCGGATGTACATCCATGGGATGACGTTCACCAATGCGCTGCCCCACGGCGCGGCGCTGACAGTCATGCCGCCGCGGTGTTCGAGCGGGACGACGCTGTGTCCGGGCAGGAAGGGTTTCAGGTGTTCTTTGACGACGATGGGGCCGACGCCGGGGCCGCCGCCACCGTGCGGGATGGCGAAGGTTTTGTGCAGGTTGAGGTGGGAGACATCCGAGCCGTAGTGGCCGGGCGCAGCGAGGCCGACTTGCGCGTTCAGGTTCGCGCCGTCCAGATAGACCTGGCCGCCGTAGCCGTGGATGATGGCGCAGAGTTCGCGGATGTTGCGCTCGAAGATGCCGTGGGTGGAGGGGTAGGTGACCATCACGGCGGCGAGGCGGTCTTTGTGTTCTTCGGCTTTGGCGAGCAGGTCGGCGATGTCGATGTCGCCGTCTTCGTCACAGGCGACAACGACGACCTGCATGCCGGCCATGGCGGCGGAGGCGGGGTTGGTGCCGTGCGCGGACTGCGGGATGAGGCAGATGTCGCGGTGGCTGTCGCCCCGGCTGTCATGGTAGGCGCGGATAGTGAGCAGGCCGGCGTATTCACCCGAGGCGCCGGAGTTCGGTTGCAGCGAGGCGGCGTCGTAACCGGTCACTTCGCAGAGCATGGCTTCGAGCTGGCCGAACATTTCCCGGTAGCCTTCAGACTGATCCAGCGGGGCAAACGGGTGGATGTCGGTGAATTGCGTCCAGGTGACGGGCATCATTTCGCTCGCCGCGTTCAGTTTCATGGTGCAGGAACCGAGCGGGATCATGGTGCGGTCAAGCGCCAGATCCCAGTCGCTCAGTTTGCGCAGGTAGCGCATCATCGCGGTTTCGCTGCGGTATTGTTTGAAGACGGGGTGGGTGAGGTAGGTGCTGCGGCGCACGGCAAAGGCGGGCAACATCGCCTGCGGCTTTTCCAGCTTGATGTCGTCGTCGGTGCGGCCGCTGAAGATGGCAATGAGCAGTTTGACTTCGGCCTCGGTGCTTTGTTCGTCCAGCGAGATGCCGATGCAGTTGGCGTCTATGCGGCGCAGGTTGTAACCCGCTTCCAGTGCGCGCTGCATGATGGTGTCCGCACGCGAGCCGACATCAATATGCAAGGTGTCGAAGAAGTGTTCGTAGGTGAATTTGAAGTGGTGTTTTTCCAGCGAGAGGGCCAGTTGCGTGGTGAGCTGGTGCACGCGCACGCCGATGTCGCGCAGGCCTTCCGCACCGTGCCAGGCGGCGTAGAGGCCCGACATGATGGCCAGCAGCGCTTGTGCGGTGCAAAGGTTGCTGGTCGCTTTTTCGCGGCGGATGTGCTGTTCGCGGGTTTGCAGGGCGAGGCGATAAGCGGGTTTGCCGTGGCTGTCCTGCGAGATGCCGACGAGACGGCCCGGCATGGAGCGCTTGAAGCTGTCGCGGGTGGACATGAAGGCGGCATGCGGGCCGCCAAAGCCGAGCGGCACTCCAAAGCGCTGGCTGTTGCCGACGACGATGTCGGCGCCCCATTCGCCGGGCGGGGTGAGGATGGTCAATGCCAGGAGGTCGGTGGCAACGACGACGACAGCGTCTTTGCCGTGCACTTTTTCCACCAGTTCGCGGTAATCGGCGACGTGACCGTGTGTGTCCGGATATTGCACGAGGATGCCGAAGTAGTCGTCCGGCAGCTCGCCGCTGCAATCCAGGACGGAGATTTCAATGCCCTGGTAGCCGGCGCGGGTGAGGAGGACGTCAATCGTCTGCGGGTGCACGCGCTGATCGACAAGGAAGACGTTCGATTTTGCCTTGCTCTGCCGGTGCGCCAGCGCCATCGCTTCGGCAGCGGCGGTCGCTTCATCCAGCAGTGAGGCGTTGGCAATGTCCATCGCCGTCAAGTCGCAGACCATCGTCTGGAAATTGAGCAGCGCTTCCAGGCGGCCTTGCGAGATTTCCGGCTGATACGGCGTGTAGGAGGTGTACCAGCCCGGGTTTTCCAGCACGTTGCGCAGAATCACCGGTGGCACGACCGTGCCGTAATAACCCTGACCAATGAGCGAGCGGAAAACCTTGTTCTTGTCGGCAAGCTTGCGCAGTGCAGCCAACGCGTCCGCCTCGTTGAGCGGGGCGGGCAGCTTCGCCATCCCGTCTTTGCGGCGAATATCTGAGGGCACGACCTCATCAATAAACGCATCCAGACTGGAAAACCCCAGTAACTTCAACATTTTTTCCTGCTCGGCAGGAGAAGGCCCGATATGGCGGGCGACAAAAGGCGCGAAAGCGGACATGACAATCCCTCACTGAAAATTAAGAAAACAAAGCGCCACTGGACGCGGCGCTGGTAAAAGACATTACGTTACTTCGCAAAATCGCGGTAGGCGGCCTCATCCATCAGGCTGTCCAACTCGGACGGATTGGCGAGTTTGACCTTATAAACCCAGCCGTCGGCTTCCGGGGAAGAATTGAGCAGGCTCGGTTCATCCACCAGCTTCTGGTTGACTTCGACGACTTCGCCGGCAACCGGATTCTTCACATCGCCAGCGGCCTTGACCGATTCAATGGTAGCCGCTTCATCACCGACAGCCAGCACGCGGCCAACTTCCGGCAATTCAATAAACACAATGTCTCCTAACGCATCCTGGGCATAATCGGTGATGCCGATCGTACCGATACCGTCGTCAACGGCGATCCACTCATGATCTTCTGTAAACTTTTTCATAAGACACCTCATAAAATAAACATACTTGTACAGAAAGCATCCACATTCTAGCACAGGAAAAACACAAAAAAGCACACGGGTCCTATGCTACCCTAGCCTCATCCAAACCCACAATCGTAAGGAAAAACCATGAATATCATCCTGCTCGGCGCCCCCGGTTCAGGTAAAGGCACCCAAGCCGCCTTCCTCATTGAAAAACACGGCCTGACCCACCTCTCGACAGGCGACATGCTGCGCGCCGAAATCGCCGCCGGCAGCGACCTCGGCAAACAGGCCAAAGCCATCATGGAAAGCGGCCAGCTCGTTTCCGATGAAATCGTTATCGCCATGATTGCTGCCCGCCTCGGCGACAAAGGCGCACTCTTTGACGGTTTTCCGCGCACCATCGCCCAGGCCGAAGCGCTGGACAAACTGCTCACCGGACGCGGCAGCCAGATTGATACCGTCATCGAACTGCAGGTAGGAAACGAGGAAATCGTGCAACGCATGCTCACACGTGGCCGCAGCGACGACAACGAAGCGACCATCCGTCAGCGTCTTGCCGTCTTCGAAGCACAAACCAAACCGCTCACCGACTACTACCAAAAACAGGGCAAACTGCGCAGCATTGACGGCAGCGGCGAACTGGCCGCCATCAGCGCCCGCATTGAAGCCGCTTTGCACTGAGCGCCATCTGCGTAAAGCCGCATGACCGGTATAGCAGGGCGCGTTGCATAAAACATCCTCTTCGACCCCGAAGGCAGTCCCTTCGCCGCTTGCAGCGACGACGAAACCGTTATACACGAGGCCGAACCAGACTGATAAATTCCCCGCTACGCGCGGGGAGATTACTCACCAAGCGGGACTATCGCACGGGTTCCCTTTAACCACCCACTACCACACCCATGAGCGGCAACAGCATCGGACAACACCTCACCCTCACCACCTACGGCGAAAGCCACGGCCCGGCCATCGGCGGCATTCTCGATGGCGCCCCGGCAGGCATCCCGCTTGACCTTGATGCCATCCAGCGCGAACTTGACCGGCGCAAACCCGGCACCTCGCGCCACGTCACCCCGCGTCAGGAAGACGACCGCGTCCAACTTCTCTCCGGCCTCTTTGAAGGCATAACCACCGGCACCCCCATCGGCATCCACATCGCCAATACCAACCAGCGCAGTCAGGACTACGGCGCCATCAAAAACCAATACCGCCCCGGCCACGCCGACTACACCTACCAGGCCAAATACGGCATCCGCGACTATCGTGGCGGCGGGCGGGCTTCGGCGCGGGAAACCGCTGTACGCGTCGCCGGCGGCGCCATCGCCAAACAAATCCTCGCCCACTTTGCTGGCACCACCATCCGCAGCTACCTCTCGCAAATCGGCGAACACCGCCTTGAATTCCGCGACTGGCACCACGTCCAGGACAACCCCTTTAATTGCCCGAACGACCACCAGACCGCGCAGCTTGACCGTTACCTCGCTGACATCCGCCGCGCGGGCGACAGCATCGGTGCGGAAATCACCGTCGTCGCCGAAGGCGTCCCCACCGGCCTCGGTGAACCCGTCTTCGACCGCCTGGACGCCGACATCGCCAAAGCGCTGATGAGCATCAATGCCGTCAAGGCCGTATCCATCGGCGACGGCTTCGACGTCATCACCCGCAAAGGCAGCGAAAACCGCGACGAACGCACCGCTGCGGCCGGGTTCCTGACCAACCACGCGGGCGGCATCCTGGGCGGCATATCCAGCGGCCAGCCGATCATCGCCCGCGCCGCTTTCAAAGCAACCAGCAGCATCCTCGTCCCCGGCCGCAGCACCGACCAAAACGGACAGGACGTGGAAATCATCACCAAAGGCCGGCATGATCCCTGCGTCGCCCTGCGCGCCTGCCCCATCGTCGAAGCGATGCTGGCACTCGTCCTCGCCGATCACTACCTGCGCCAGCGCGGCCAAAACAACCGTTTCTAACTCATCAAGGACGCCCATGAAAAAAATCCCCCTCCTCCTCCTCGCCGCCGCCCTCCTCATGCAAGCGACCACGGCGCAAGTCCTCAAGCCAGAAGCCAAAGCGGCAGCCCAGGCGGATGACTTTAATACCGCCTACCTCAACTTCTGCATCAAACACTTGCCGAACCTCAACGACCTGCGCAAAAAACTCGAAGACGCGCCGCAGCTGCCGGTGCAGCGGGCGGAATACTTCCTGCGCGGCCAGGATGGTAGCGTCTGGGCGGTGCCAACCCCGCACAACGACACCCTCATTCTTGCCATCCCGGCTGAGAAAAACATCTGCACCCTCTACGCCCGCCATGCGGACATCGCCCGTGTCGAAGAAGCCTTTGCCACCATTGGTAATACCACCCCGGACGGCGCGACCGGCGAAAAAATCAGGGACGAGCACACGACCGGTAA
This sequence comes from Cardiobacterium valvarum, assembly GCF_900460955.1. Lineage (GTDB taxonomy): Bacteria > Pseudomonadota > Gammaproteobacteria > Cardiobacteriales > Cardiobacteriaceae > Cardiobacterium > Cardiobacterium valvarum. The sequence continues at coordinate 2,435,977 of NZ_UFUW01000001.1, read as the reverse complement.
GGCCGGACACAGCAGCCACACCATCGCCTACCAATGGCAGCTGCCCGATACCGGACGCAAAATGCTGATCAGCCTGACCACTGCCCCGGACAGCGACATGCAAATCACGGCCAGCGCCGCTATCCTCAGAGACGAGAGCAAGCCGCAAAGCAGCCCGGCAGCGCCATATACGCCATAACGCATGATCACAGGCGGGCACATCCCGCCTTTTTCATGCACCGCCCAAGCGGCGTCATTACCGGCCCCGCCAAGCAGGATAAACACGTTCCCCGCCGCAGCACGATATGATGCGCGTATTGTTCATTCGCAAAGGGAGCCTTCATGTCCTACCGCCCGCCTTACCCTTACGCCCGCATTCTTGGTGGCTTCATCCTCGGTAATATCATCCTCACCGCACTGCTTTATCTCCTTCTCCGTCCCGGCTTCCTCGCCGGCAGCATGATGCCGTTTGACCCACATACTCTCGCCGCGCTCTGCGGCGCTGCCGTTATTGCCGCTGTCCTCACCGTCCTGCCACTGTTTCTTGGCCGCGCCGAGCGCGAACAGCAGGGTGTTGGCCGTACCATGATGCTAATCGGACTTTTCAGCCTGCCGCAGACGTTTTTCCCCTACCAACAGGCGCTATACGCCCATTTTGCCCCGCCCTTTCTGGGGGAAATTCTCATCGTACTCGCGATCAAGATGATGGCCTTCGCACAGCTCGCGTATTCGCTTCTGCCACGCCCGGAGCCGACCTTTGAAGACCGCCGTGACTGGCGCGCACATCGCTATCCCTACTGGCGCATCGTCTTTCTCTATCCCGCTATCGGAGCTGTCCTCTGCCACCTGCTGCTGCTGGTCGCGGGCGACGCCAGCCGTTTCAGCGAATACCTTTTCCTTGACCGCTGCGCGCAACTGGCCGTACCGTATCTCGCCAGTGCGCTGTGGTTCGCCGCCTGGCGGTTGCGACGCACCATGTACGGCATTTCCCAGGCGACTGCCGTCGCCACCCTCGTCGCCTATAGCCATTTCATGCTGTACCGCCGCTACGAAGAGACCGCCGCGCCGCTGCCGCTTACCCTGCGCTTTGCCGCTATTGCCCTCGTGCTCGCCTTCCTGCTGCTGCCGCAAGACCCGGAAGACCAGCCCGGTCCCGCCGACTACGGCAAAATGCTGATCGCGGGCATCCTTGCTATTGCCCTCTGCGCCCTCGCTTGCGCCAACCTCTTCCCGAAATAACCACAAAAAACCCCATATAATGCGCACCTTTCCCAACCGGAGCCCATAACCATGATCCAACTCCCCGTCATTCTCGGCCTTGCCCTTGCCGTCACCCTCGCCTCTGCACCGGAAAAAACCGCCCCCGCAGACGACACTCCAACCATCAGCACCAACACCTACACTCTGCCGCCGCGCCTCACTGCCACCCTGCCGGACGGCATCCTGCGCGCCGAACAGGCGGGCATCATCAACCTCGACTACACCCCGGGCGACGAAAAAACCTACTACTTCGATGCGGACGGCACCCCGGTGAACAAAGCAACCGCCGGCGGCTACTACCGCGTCGTCCTCGGCAAAACCGCTGATGGCCGCGACGTCATCCAGGACTACTATCAGGACAGCGGCAAACCGCAAACCGCCCCCATCATCCTGAAAAAAGACGCCGAACTGCACGACTTCGACAGCGACACCAGCGACAGCCGCATTGTCTGGTACCGCGAAGACGGCAGCGTCCTCGCCACTCAGGACTACAAAGGCGGCGCCGACCTTGGCCGCCATAACTACTACCAGAACGGCATCCTCGCCGTGCAGAGCGCCTTGCCGTTTGACATCGCCAAAGAAGAGGGCGACCCCTATGCCGCCGTCGGCGACATCAGCCGCGCCAACCGCTACTACTACCCGGACGGCCACATCATGGCCTTTGAAGACATCGAAGACGCCGACAACTTCGAACTCCTCTACTATCGGCAAGACGGCAGCCCGCTCATGCACTACCGCACCAGCGACGAAGACGATGGCGACAGCAGCACCTGGAACGCAAACGGCGACTACGTCGCAGAAAAAGACGTGCAGGCAGAAATCGACGCTATCACCGCGCGCAGAGAAGAATTGCAAAGCGCGGTGCATCGCGAAATGCCCTGAGGAGAACACCATGCCCTTCCACCAAGCCACCCTCAGCGATGGCGACCGTGCTGCCCTTTCCCCCGCCTGCCATCCCCGAAACTGGTGGCTGGACGCCAACCGCGTGGGCGACACCTGCCGCCGATACTGCCCCGCTGGACTTCCTTTGGCACTACTACCTGCGCGTGCACGGCGAGTATTACCGTTTCCTGCCCGAAGCCGAACCGCTGACCCCGGCACGCATCACCCTCTACAAACTCAAAGAAACCCTTCCCGCCAGCGGCCACGGCGAGACGCGTGAAAACATCATCGCCACCCTGAAACAGGCCCTCGTTGCCAAAACCGCCAGCGGCGAACACGAAGTGTTTTTTAACTTCTGACCGGCTTTGGCGTGCGGGAAAAAGCCTCTTCCTGACCGGAAGGGGCTTTTTTACGCCAGTGCACCAATCCCGGAAATATCTGAGAGTGTTGACGCGTCTCGCCGTACCAGTTGTACAGCCTTCGTCGCGCTGCCTTTTCAGCTTAATTTCTGGGATTGATATTACGCCGCCTGGCGTCCCCCGCACCGTAGGGCGGGCTTTAGCCCGCCGAACCCGGCCATCACGCCGCTTGATGGGACCAGCGTTTACGCCGCCTGGCGTCCCCCGCACCGTAGGGCGGGCTTTAGCCCGCCGAACCCGGCCATCACGCCGCTTGATGGGACCAGCGTTTACGCCGCCTGGCGTCCCCCGCAGCGTAGGGCGGGCTTTAGCCCGCCGAACCCGGCCATCATGCCGCTTGATGGGACCAGCATTTACGCCGCCTGGCGTCCCCCGCACCGTAGGGCGGGCTTTAGCCCGCCGAACCCGGTCATCACGCCGCTTGACGGGACCAGCGTTTACGCCGCCTGACTGTCCCCTGCCGTAGATGCTATCCGGGATAAGTAATGGGTGTCGGAACAGGCTACTATCTACTTCACTGAGTTGATCTCTGAAGGGTGGGCACAACTCTGTTCCGACTCGCCCCCGTTGAGGCTATCACCCTGCGGGGGCATTTCTCTGATACAAGGGTGGGCTTCAGCCCACCGGGCAGGCACAGCCTGCTTTTGCATTCTTGGCAAGGCGCGGAAGGAATGCCGCCAAGCGGCGTCAATACGGGTTTGAGGAACGGTCAGTCGGCGTGCATCCGCTGTTTGATGTCGTGCTCAATCCAGATGCCGGCGATGAGTGAGAGCAGGGTGGTCGCGCTGTACCAGTAGATGCCGCTGTGGATTTGTACTTCAACGACCCAGCCGAGTTTCAGGATCATCAGCATCTGCGCAACGACGAAGACATCCAGCATGGAGAATTTGCCGATTTTGCCCAGCCAGTGCTGCCAGTGGGCGAGCGCTGCCGGAATGGGCGGGTAGTAGTAGAGATACGCTGCCATCACTGCGTATTTGCCGAGCGGGAAGATGACGCTGAAGCCGAGCAGCAGCAAGCCGAGGCCGAAGGTCTTGTCGGCCAGCAGCGCGCCGATACCAGAGAGAACGGTAAAGGTGTTTTTGACGAGGACGAGTTTTTTCACGGTCATCATCGGCAGGGTGATGCCGGGAATGAGGGTGAGGAGGCCGAGGGCAACAAGGACGGCAAGGATGAGGCGGCGGGTGTTCATGGGATGTTGTGTGGGTGGTAGTGTCAGGCGGCGTTGTTACTGGGCTTTGTCGCTGCGCGGATTTATCCAATCCTCTCCCCAGCCCTTCCCCCAATGAGGGAGGGGCTTTTTTTGCGGGTGAGAGGCTTTTCGATCAGTCATGCGATGTTGAGCGGAGCGGTGAGGGCGGTGTCGTGCAGGCGGTATTGGTGGCGGCGGCAGTAGTCCAGCCATTCGGCCAGGGCGCGGTTGTGCACAAATTTGGCGGCGCGCAGTTCACGTAGCGGCAGGTTAGGTTCAAGCCGCGCTTCGGCGAGACGGGCGTCGTGATAGACGCGGATGCAGTAGTCGGGGGCAAAGCGGCGCCGTATTTTATGCGGGTAGTAGTGGCCGAGCTGCCAGTCGCTGGTGTAGGGGCTGTGGCTGAGGCAGCGCAGGTAGGCGGCGGGGCGGCCGGAGGCGTGCAGGGCGTACCAGTCGTTATCCGGTGGCGGTTCGGGCAGGATGAGGCGGAAAAGGCAGTAGTTGTGTTCGTAGAGGGTTTGCAGGGTGAGGTCGTCCCGGCGCAGGAGGCGTGAGGTGGGCATGGTAGTGTGTTGTGTAAAAAGCGCGGCATTGTCAGGATTATCGTGACTGCACGCAAGCCCGCAGGCTTTGCTAGAATGCGGCTTCCACTTTCTTCTGTAAGGATTTTTATGTCTTGGCACACGTTGATTAAGGATATCCCCGATTATCCGAAAGCCGGCATTATTTTTAAGGACATCACCCCGCTGCTTGCCGACGGTCCCGGTTTTTCGGCGGCGATTGAGGAGATGGCGCAGTTTTGCGAGGAGGCCGGGCACCGCCCCGATGTGCTTGCCTGTCCGGAAGCGCGCGGTTTTATTTTTGCCGCCGCCCTCGCGCAACGTCTGGGGATTGGTTTTATCCCGCTACGCAAGCCGGGCAAGTTGCCGCGCGAGGTCAGCCGTATTACGTTTGATCTGGAATATGGGCAGGATACCCTTGAAGTTCACAAGGATGACGTCAAATCAGGGGTACGGGTGATGATGGTTGATGATGTGCTGGCGACAGGCGGCACGATGGTTGCCTGTATTGAGCTGCTGCGCAGTCTCGGTGCCGAGGTCATCGGCGCGGCGTTTTTGATGGAAATTGAAGCACTGCGCGGCCGCGACAAACTGCGGGATATCGCCGTCTGTTCGCTGGTCAAATGTTAAGCCCTCTACCCTTTACTTTCCCCTGTTCTTCCCCCACAATCTTTTTTATTTTCAACCCTCAACTTATCAGGAGTCCTCATGAACCACATGAATCCCCGTACTATTGAAACTATCTCGCAAGATGGCATCCTCGCGCGCAACAAGGTGCTGCGCCAAACCTACATCCTGCTCGGCATGAATGTGCTGTTCAGCGCGCTGTGTGCGTATTTTGGGATGCGGATGGGCATCCACGTACCGACCTTGCTCTACTTCGCAGGCGTATTCGGTCTGGTTTTTGGCGTGCAAGCCAATCGTAACAACGGTCTCGGCATCATCTTGCTCTTCGCCCTGACCGGTTTCCTCGGTTTCAGCATTTCCAACCTGCTGACACTCTTCATGAGCGCAGGCATGGGCAGCGTTGTGGTGAAAGCGCTGGTCGGCACAGGCATCATCTTCTTCGCCCTTTCCGCCTATGTGCTCTTTACCGGCGTTAACTTTACCTTCCTCGGTGGCTTCCTCTTCACCGGATTGTTGATTGGAACGCTGGCCATGCTGGGGGCGGCCATCTTTGGCATGAGTGCGCTCAGTGTCGCTTCTTCAGCCGCCCTTCTTGTCGTCTTCTCCGGCTACGTCCTCTATGACACCAGCCGTATTATTGAAGGCGAAGAAACCAACTACATTTCGGCGACACTGAATCTCTTCCTGGATATTTTCAACATTTTCATTCACTTGTTGAACCTCCTCAGCGCCTTCAACCGCAACTAATCCCTCTCCCTCAACCGTCCGGCATCTTCACAGGTGCCGGATTTTTTGACCCTGCAATATGTTGCATCGCGAATTGCTCGTCTGCCCCTACTGCGACGCCCTCTATCAGCGCAAAGCCCTGCGCCCCGGCGAAAATGCCTACTGCACCGACTGCGGCAGCAAAATTGACGACGGCCTCGCCGATTTCCGCAAAGCCTTCATCTACGCGCTGACGGCGCTCATCCTCTTCATCGTCGCCAACAGTTTCCCCTTTATTACCCTCAGCATGGGCGGGGACGCGACTACCATTTCCGTTTTTTCCAGCATCAAGGCGCTGTTTGATAACGACCTGCACATCCTCGGTGTCGTCGTCTTCATGCTCATCATCATCATGCCGCTGTGGTACCTGCTTGCCGTGCTGTGGGTCATCATCAGCTTCCGCTACCGCTTCCTGAACGATATCTCGCATAACTTCCTGCACTGGATGACGCATATGGCGCCGTGGAATATGCTTGAAGTCTATCTCATTGGCGTCATTGTCACCCTTGTCAAAATCCTGCAACTCGCGAGCGTCACCTTCGAGCCGGGCTTTTGGGCGTTTTGCGCGCTGATGTTCTGCTCCGTTTTCGTCACCCTCAGCTTTGACCTGAGCGATGCCGTCTTCCTCGCTTACGAACCGGAAGAAAACCGCCATGACTACTGACATGAGTACGACTACGGACAACACCGCGAGCGCGCACAATCTCCTCCTCTGCCTTGACTGTGCTACCGTGACCACCGCCCCCGCTACACGCTGTCCGCACTGCCACGGCCACCTGCACCGCCGTAAACCTGCGAGTTACAGCCGTACCTGGGCCTACCTCGCCACCGCCATCATCCTCTTCTTCCCCGCCAACCTGTTGCCGATCACCAATACCACCTACCTCACCCAACCGCCGCAGGCTGACACCATCATGAGCAGCATCGCCCTGCTCTGGCACCACGGCTCTTATGGCATCGCGCTGGTCATCTTCCTTGCCAGCGTCTTCACCCCTTTTTTCAAGATTGCTGTGCTGCTCTACCTCCTTTCACGACAAACCCCGCGCCGTCCGCCGCGCCTGCAAACCCGCCTCTACCGCTTCATCCACTTCGTCGGCCGCTGGTCGATGATTGACGTCTTCGTCGTCGCCCTGCTCGGTGCCCTCGTACATGGCCGCTTCGCGCAAATCAACCCTGCGCCGGGCATCTTCGCCTTCGCTGCCGTCGTTATCTTCACCATGCTGGCGACCGAAACCTATGATATCCGTCTCCTTTGGGACAACTACCGGAAACAATCATGCAAGAACCCGAAATCGCCCGCAACCGGCTGAGCTACCTCTGGTTGCTGCCCGTCATCGCCCTCGGCATCGGCCTGTGGCTCGCCTACTCACACCTCAGCCAAATCGGCCCCATCATCCGTATCGCCTTCACCAGTGCGGAAGGACTTGATGCGGGCAAAACCAAAATCCGCTACAAAGACCTCGAAGTCGGCACCATCACCCACATTGACCTCTCGCACGACCTCAAACAAATCATCGTGACCGCGCAAATGCAGCGCACTGCCGAACCGCTGCTCAAAAAAGACAGCCAGTTCTGGATCGTCAAGCCGCAAATCACGGCCAGTGGCGTAACCGGCCTCGGCACCCTCGTCTCCGGCAACTACATCGCCGTTAGCCCGGGCAAAGAAGGAGAGCGCGCCAACCACTTTGTCGCCCTTGAAGAAGCGCCGCAAATCCAGAATGACGAAGAAGGCCTGCGCATCCACCTCAACACCGACAGCACTGAAGGCATCAGCGTCGGCACCGCCATCTACTACCGGGGCATCCGTGTTGGACAAATCGAACAAATCCATTTCAGCGAGCGCTACGACCACATCACCCTCACCGCCTTTATCCACGCGCCTTACGACAAACTCATCACCACCAACACCCGCTTCTGGAACGTGAGCGGCATCACCTTCAACGTGGGCGCAAACGGTGCCAGCCTCGAAATGCAATCCCTGGAAACCCTGGTGCGCGGTGGCATCACCTTCAGCACCCCGACCACCCTCAATACCAACAATATCCCCGCAGAAAACGGTGCGGCTTACACCCTCTACCCGAACGAGCGCGCTACCACCGAGCGTACCGGCTTCCGCAAAGAATACTACGTCGTCTACTTCGACGACACGCGCGGCCTGAACCCTGGCGCAGCCATCTACTTCAGCGGCATCGTCATCGGCGCCGTCGTCGAAGTCCACCTGCTTTACGACGAAAAAACCAACAAGGCCGCCGTGCCCGTGCTCATCGAAATCGAGCCGGAACGCATCGAACGTGTCAACAAGCCGGAAGGCAGCGAAAACCGCAACATCATCGCCGAACTCGTCAAAGGCGGCCTGCAAGCGACACTGGACAACGGCAACCTCATCACCGGCGAAAAAATCATCACCCTGAACCAGTATCCGGACGAAAAAGGCGGCTTCCGCAAAGACGCCTACAGCAACTACCTTGTCCTGCCCTCACGCCCCGGCGGCATCAGCAAACTCACCGACGACCTTGGTACCATCGTCGCCACCGTCAAAAAACTGCCGCTGGAAGAAATCGGCGAAAACACCAAAGATGCCACCGCCGCGCTGAAAAAAGCCCTCGACACCCAGGCAGTGAAAGGCCTCGGCACGAGCCTCGACAAAACCCTGAAACAGCTTGACCGTACCCTGGCCAGCGTACAAAAAGCGGGCGACAGCACCGACCGCGCCCTCAAACAGCTCGACCAGCAACTGAAAACTCTCGGCAAACAGCTCGAAAAAACCCTGTACGGCATCGGCCCGGAAAGCAACCTTTACTACACCTTGCAAGAAACCCTGAAAACCGTCCAGCAAAGCATGAAAAGCATTAATGGCGTCATGCGCAAAATCGACGACAAACCGAACGTCCTTATCCTGGGAGAATAAACATGCGCCACACCCTGCTCATTACCCTCGCCCTGCTGCTCACCGCTTGCGGCGGCGTGCCGGATACCTACCACAGCCTGCGCCCTGACATCACCGCCGCGCCACAACACCAGGGAACCCCGACCGCCATCCGCTTCACCGGACTGCCGCCCTACTACGAAAACGAATACCTCACCTATTATGACGGCGCGGGACGTATCACCCTCGACAAAAGCCACCACTGGATCTACCCCTTCCAGGACAACCTGCGTGACGTCCTGCGCCAGCAACTCGCGAACGCTACCGGCAACAGCCGCACCTACACCTACCCGCTTGGCGAAAACAACCGCCCTGACATCCTCATCGACCTGCAAATCCGCGAACTCATCGCCGACGTGCAGGCCAAACAATACCGCCTCAGCGCGCAGTGGCAGAATACCCGCCGCGACGGCGACAAACCGGACAACCACGAATACCGCCGCCTGATACCGCTCACTGCGACCGACCCGGACAGCCTCGTCGCCGCGACCGCCACCGCCGTGCAACAACTCGCCCAGGCTATCGCCGCCAGCTTGCCGCACTGAGTCGCCAGGCGGGGTTTTATTTCCGCCGGCTCCAGTAAGAATGCTGCTTGACGGGCCCGGTGTTTACGCCGCTTGGCGGTCCCAGTATTTGCGCCGCTTGGCGGGTCTAGTGTTTACATCGCTTGGCGGTTCCAGTATTTGCACCGCTTGGCGGCCCCAGTATTTACGCCGCTCAATCTGGTGAATTCGAAGTAGCCCTCTTTGACTCGCCACAGGGTGAGGCAGATGATTTTCAGGGGGTGCCACATGGCTTAGTGTTCGGCCATACGGGAAAAGACGTTGAGGATAATGAGGCCGGCCAGGATAAAGGTGATGCCGATGATGCCGGCAGTGTCAGTTTTTTCGCCAAAGACGGCGACCCCGACGGCAGCGGTCAGTACAAGGCCGACGCCGCCCCAGATGGCGTAGGCTGCGCCGAGCGGCAGGGTTTTCAGGGTCAGCGCGAGGGCGTAGAAGGAAAGGGCGTAGCCGAGAGTCATGCCCAGGAGCGGCAGCGGACGGGTAAAGCCGTCACTGAGTTTCAGCATGGTGGTGGCGAAGACTTCGCAGAGGATGGCGAGGGTGAGGGTGAGCCAGTGCATGGGGTTACGGATTGGCGGAGGAAACGGGACGAGGTAGCCAGGCAGTGTGCGGATTGGCGATGGCGCAGCCGGTGGCCAGGATTTTGTAGCCGCGCCAGAAGCGGGCAATCCACAGGAGGTAGAGGGTGAGGATATAGGCGATGAGGGCGAGGGTGCTGGGGCGCGGCGGGGCGAAGACTTGTCCGGCGGGGCAGGCGATGGGGTCGAAGTAACGCAGGACGTGGTAGCCCGCGATGCCGAGCGCGATAGCCGCCAGCATCCACAGGCTGCTCGCCGCCTGATAGCGGTAGTGGCTGGCGAGGACAGGGCTGGCGGTAACCTTGCCCGCGCGCCAGGCGAGCAGGCTGCCCACGGGGATGGTCAGCCAGCCGATGAGCGCGCCGATGAGGAAGAGGCTGTAGTTGTCGTGCGCACGGCGCTGGTTCGGGTCGCGGTAGTAGTCTTCTTCGCTGTAGGGGGTCATGGGCGGCTCCGCTTATTCGCCCTGTGCGCAGGCGATGGGTGCGCGCTGATGCAGGGTGGTGAGGCGGGCAGTGAGGTAGCGCAGCAGGATGCCGTAGGCGGGCAGGAAGAAGAGGCCGCAGATGGCGATTTTCCAGCCGTAGTCCACCAGGGCGATTTCCTGCCAGTGTGCCGCCATGTAGGGTTCGGTACTGCGGTGGAAGGCGATGCCGAAGAAGGCGATGGTGTCAATGGCGTTGCCGGCGATGGCGGAGGCGGTCGGCGCGACCCACCACAGGCGCATTTGCCGCAGGCGGTTGAAGACGGTGATGTCCAGCAGCTGGCCGATGAGGTAGGCGGAGAGGCTGGCGATGACGATGCGGCCGACGAAGCTGTTGTAAGCGGCAAGCGCCGCGAGGCCGGTGTAGGCGCCATCGTGGAAGAGGACGGAAACGAGGTAGGAAAGCGCAAGCGCCGGCATGGTCGCGCAGAAGATGATGCGCCGTGCGAGGGACGCACCGAAGATGCGCACGGTGAGGTCGGTGGTGAGGAAAATGAAGGGGTAGGTGAAGGCGCCCCAGGTGGTTTTCACGCCGAAGATTTCAAAGGGCAGTTGCACGAGGTAGTTACTGGCGACGATGACGACGTTATGCCAGAAGGCAAGCCAGATAAGGGCGTGATGGCGCTGGGCGGCAGTGAAGGTATAGGTGGTGTTGTGCATGATAGGTTCCGGTGGGATGGTAAGAATGGGGCAGATTTTTTGGGGCGCAAGGTCCCGCTGACGCGGGATACCCTCACCCCATCCCTCTCCCGCAAGCGGGCGAGGGGCTCTGGGTTATGCCGTCAGCGGGCGGTTTAAAAGGCGGGCAGCGGCGTGTTCGGCGTAGCGGGTGCCGGGCTGGCCGTAGTTGGCGTAGGGGTGGATGGCGATGCCGCCGCGCGGGGTGTAGGCGCCATAGACTTCGATGTATTTCGGCTGCATCAGGCGGATGAGGTCTTTCATGATGATGTTGACGCAGTCTTCGTGGAAATCGCCGTGGTTGCGGAAGCTGAAGAGGTAGAGTTTCAGCGATTTGCTTTCGACCAGCAGGGCATCGGGGATGTAGGCGATGTGGATGGCGGCGAAGTCGGGCTGGCCGGTAATGGGGCAGAGGCTGGTGAATTCCGGACAGTGCAGGGTGACGAGGTAGTCGTTGCCGGGGTGTTTGTTGGGGAAGGCTTCGAGGATGTCCGGCGCGTAGTTGGACGGGATGGCGGCGTTCTTGTCGCCAAGCAGGGTAAGGTTTGTCATGGGTTTCCTAGTTTTTTCATGTGGGATGGGTTGCGAACCACAGGGGCGCTTTCGCGCCCCGCTTGGGATTTATGGACGCAGGAGGTCGTTGATACCGGTCTTGCTGCGCGTTTTTTCATCGACCTGTTTGATGATGACGGCGCAGGCGAGGCTGTGGCTGCCGTCAGCGGCGGGCAGGCTGCCGGGGACAACCACGGAACCGGCCGGGACGCGACCATAGCTGATTTCGCCAGTCATGCGGTTGTAGATTTTGGTGGACTGGCCGATGAAGACGCCCATCGAGATGACCGAGCCTTTTTCGACAACGACGCCTTCGACGATTTCGGAACGTGCGCCGATGAAGCAGTTGTCTTCAATGATGGTCGGCGCGGCTTGCAGCGGTTCGAGGACGCCACCGATACCGACGCCGCCGGAGAGGTGCACGTTTTTGCCGATTTGCGCGCAGGAGCCGACGGTGACCCAGGTATCGACCATCGTGCTTTCATCCACGTAGGCACCGATGTTGACGTAAGACGGCATGAGGACGACGCCTTTGCCGAGGTAGCTGCCGCGCCGGGCGACGGCGGGCGGAACGACGCGCACGCCTTCGGCTCGGAAACGGGCAGCGTCGTGGTGCGCAAAGCGGCTTTCCACTTTGTCGAAGTAGCGGGTGTAGCCGTGCTCAACGGGGATGTTGTCGTAAACGCGGAAGGAGAGCAGCACGGCTTTTTTCAGCCATTCGTTCACTTGCCAGCCCCCCGCCGGCAGCGGCTCGGCGACGCGCAGTTCGCCACGTTGCAGGGCGTCCAGCACTTCGTTGATGGCGGCAAGCAGGGCAGGTTCGGCGTTTGCCGGGGTGATGTCGGCGCGGCGTTCGAAGGCAGCCTCAATGGTGTGTTGCAGGGTCATACGGTTCCTTGTTTATGCGGTGGGAAAAACGGGCATTATAGTCACATCCCCCGTCCTTGCGGGCGTTCGGGTATGCCGTTCTGCATATACGGCAGGCGGCGCTTTCGTTTATGATGCTGCACCGTTTTGTTGAGGTGCCTATGTACAATTTATTTCAGCGTTCTGCTCATTCCAGTGAGGATGCCAATTCCTGGGAGCGTCTCTTCGGCAAGTTGATGACGCCGATTGAGGCGTTCACTCGCAACACATCCGCCAGCGGGATTTTGCTGATTGTCTGCACGCTTGCCGCGTTGTTAATCGCCAATTCGCCTTGGGGCGGAGCCTATCAGCATTTGCTGCATACACCGCTGGCCGTGAGTTTCGCCGGGCATACGCTGGAAATGCCGCTGCACCATTGGGTAAATGACGGTCTGATGACGTTGTTCTTCTTTCTGGTCGGCCTGGAAATTAAACACGAGATAATGGTCGGTGAGCTGTCTTCGCCGAGTCAGGCAGCACTGCCGATTATCGCCGCCTTCGGGGGGATGGTCGCTCCTGCGCTGGTGTATAGCGCTATCAATTGGGGCGGACCGGGAATGCAGGGCTGGGGCATTCCGATGGCCACCGACATTGCCTTTGCTATCGCGGTGCTGATTTTGCTCGGCAAGCGGGCGCCGCCCGGGCTGGTGACGATTCTGGTCGCGCTTGCCATCGCCGATGACTTGGGCGCGGTAGTGGTGATAGCACTCTTTTATACGGCCGAGATTCATGTTGCACCGCTCCTTGCCGCTTTCGCCTGTTTTGTCCTGCAACTGGCAATGAACCGTTTCGGTATTCGCAAATTGTGGCCGTTTTTGCTGGTGGCGATAGTGATGTGGGTGCTGATGCTGTATTCCGGTGTGCATGCGACGATTGCCGGGGTGTTGGGCGCGCTCGCGACGCCAGTACGCCGTCTGTACAACCCGGAAGAGTTCAGCCGTGAAGCACGCAAGTTACTGGATAAATTTGATATTTACCGCCTGCGCGAGCATGATTTTCTCGAATCGGAAAAGCTGGTCGGCGTGCTGCATACGCTGCACAACGGCATCAATCAGGCGCAGGCTCCGTTGCAACGTTTCGAGCACGCGCTGCATGATCCGGTGTATTTCGTGATTATTCCGCTGTTTGCCTTTTTTAATGCCGGGGTGACGATTAATGCCGCCTCTCTCGCCAATCTGGTTTCGCATCCGGTTTCGTTGGGTGTTGCAGCGGGGCTGGTGATTGGCAAGTTTATCGGTGTATTTTCTGCTGTATGGCTGAGTGTGCGTCTCGGCATCGGTCGCCTGCCGCAGGGAGTGAATTTCCGTCATATTTGCGGCATGGGGCTCCTGGCAGGCATTGGCTTCACCATGTCCATTTTCATTTCCGAACTGGCGTTCAAGGGCGAGGATTTGCTGCTGAATAATGCTAAAATTGCTATTCTTGTAGCATCTATTATCGCGAGCCTGGCGGGTTACGCCTGGCTTCGCCTGTGCAGTAACGGAGACAATCATTCATGAGCGGGACAAGGCGGAAATATTTCGGCACGGATGGCGTGCGCGGTAAGGTCGGGGTGCCCCCGATGACGCCGGATTTCGTCATGCACCTCGGCTGGGCCATCGGCAAGATGCTGAGCGATAACGGTTTCGCTGGCGACAAGGTCATTATCGGCAAGGACACCCGTATTTCCTGCTATATGCTGGAAAACGCTATTGCCGCCGGTCTTTCAGCGGCAGGTATGGATGCGCACCTGCTCGGCGTGATGCCGACTCCGGGCATCGCTTATTTCACCCGCACTTTTCACGCCGCCGCCGGTATCGTTGTCAGCGCCTCGCATAACGTGTACAGCGACAACGGCATCAAGGTCTTCGCGCGTGGCGGTATCAAATTGCCCGATGAAGCTGAACAGGAAATCGAGCGTTATCTGGAAAAGCCGATGAAGGTGGTGGAGTCGGCGCAGCTCGGCAAGCTGTACCGTATTCCCGAAGCGCGCGGGCGCTATATCGAATTCTGCAAAAACGCAGTCGCACTTGGGCTGCCGTTTGAAAAACTGAAAATTGTAGTGGACTGCGCCAACGGTGCCACCTATCCCATCGCCCCGGAAGTATTCCGCGAGCTGGGCGCACAAGTCATTGTCATGAATGCCGAGCCGAACGGTTGCAACATTAATGCGGGCGCAGGTTCTACCGCGCCGGAATCCTTGCAGCGACGGGTACGCGATGAACAGGCCGATGCTGGTATCGCTTTTGACGGTGATGGTGACCGCGTGGTGATGGTCGATCTTAACGGTCGGCTGCGCGATGGCGACGCCATTCTCTACATCATTGCCAAGTACCGCGCCTTCAAAGGCGAGCAACTCAACAATATCGTTGGCACGAAAATGACCAACCTTGGGCTGGAACGGGCGCTGAATCGCATGGGGATCGTCTTGCACCGTACCGATGTTGGCGATCGCTACGTGCTGGAATGTATGCAGGAAATTCGGGCGCGCGTCGGTGGGGAAAATTCCGGACATATTATTTGTCTTGATCGCAATTCGACTGGCGACGGTATTATTGCCGCCCTGCAAGTCCTGGCAGCGATGCTGGAAATGGAAGAGCCGCTGCACGAGTTAGTGAGAGACCTGCACATGGCAACACAGGTGATGAAAAACGTCGAAGTTGCCGATAAAAATATTGTGAACAGCCCTGCCGTGCAGCAAGCCCTGCAACAGGCGACAGAAAAACTGGGAGATGCCGGGCGCATTCTGCTTCGTCCGTCCGGTACAGAACCAAAAATCCGCGTCATGGCGGAAGGTAGCGACGAAGCACGGCTGCACGCCATCGTTGAAGAACTGGCGGCAATCATATCTCGGGAGGATTAATCATGCGAAAACCTATCGCAGCAGCGAACTGGAAAATGAACGGCGATTTTGCCCTGGTTGAGGCCTTCGCCAAACATGCCTGGCCGCAAGGCAACGTTGAAAAAATCTTTGGGCTGCCCGCTATCTATCTCGCCAAAGCCCACGAAATGGGATTGGCGGAATTGGCCGGTGAAGACGTCAGCGCTCACGCATCCGGTGCACATACTGGCGAAATCTCGGCGACTATGCTGAAAGAAGCAGGTGCGAGTTACGCCATTATCGGCCACTCAGAACGTCGCACCGATCACGGCGAAACAGAAACACTACTGATTGAAAAATGGAAACAGCTTAAAGCTCAAGGACTGAAAGTCATTTATTGCATTGGCGAGTCCCTGCAAGAATACGAAGCAGGGCAATGCGACAGTGCTCTCTTGCGCCAACTCAATCCGGTACTGGACGCAGGGCTGGTGGATGCCGATACCGTTATCGCGTACGAACCTGTTTGGGCTATTGGTACCGGTAAAGCAGCGACTGCCGATTACGCACAACAAGTCCACGCTAAAATCCGGGCCTTGTTGAGCGAACGTGCGGCAGCCGTTGCCGACAAAGTTCGTATCCTCTATGGCGGTTCCGTCAAACCTGACAACGCTGCTGAACTGTTTGCCGGTGCAGACATAGACGGTTTCCTCGTCGGCGGGGCATCCTTGCAAGCGGATGTCTTCGATAAAATCGTAGGAGCCATGGTATGACCTTGCAGCTGGTACAGATCATTTTCCTGCTGGCATGTTTGGCTCTTTGTGCGCTCATCCTGCTGCAACAATCCAAAAGCGGCGGCGGTATGGGTGCACTGGGTGGCGGTGGCGCATCCAGTACCGTATTTGGTGCACGCGGCGCCGGTACCTTCCTTTATAAAACCACGCGATTTCTTGCCGTCGTGTTCTTCGTTGGTGCATTGCTTTTGGGTTACCTGCAAAACCGTGAAGTACACCGTGATAACAGCATACTGAACCAGAAAACTGTGGCTCAGGAAGCAGAAAAAAGTGAAGCAGCGCTTGACATTCCAGCTGCTGGTGTGGATAATCCGCCGCCTGCTTCGAATACCGACGTTCCGACACCTGCCAAGTAATCACTTGGCGAAAAAGGAACGATAAAAACCGCCGACGTGGTGAAATTGGTAGACACGCTATCTTGAGGGGGTAGTGGCGAAAGCCTTGCGAGTTCGAGTCTCGCCGTCGGCACCAATAAAAATAAAGACGTAGTCTGAGGTAAGGTATTGTTAGCATGATATCTATTAAGAAAGGTTTAGACCTTCCCACCCCTGGTGTCATCAGTAGCACCAATATTCACGACATCGTCCCCACACATAACGTAGCTATTATTGGTGAAGACTACCAAGGTCTAAAGCCAACAATGCTGGTCGCCGAAGGCGATAAAGTTGTTTTGGGACAGCCCCTTTTTGAAGACAAGAAAAACCCGGGGGTGCTAATTTGTGCGCCTGTTTCCGGTATGGTCGAAAAAATTGCGCGTGGTGAAAAACGTCGTTTGTTGTCCGTCGTTATCCGCCCCGGAGAAGGCGAAGCCGTGGTCTTTGAAGCCTTTGGTGACGATGCGGCCAAAAAACTTTCCCGTGAAGAAATCGTCAAGCACCTGGCCGCTTGCGGCTTATGGGCATCCTTCCGTACCCGACCATTCAGCAAAATTCCAGCAATTGACAGTGTGCCACATTCCATTTTTGTCAACGCGATGGATAGCAATCCGTTGGCGGTTGATCCCGCGCTTGCCATGCAGAGGCGTGATGCCGATTTGCTGACAGGTCTCGCTATCATGCAGGCACTTTCCGGCGGACAAGTGCACTTTTGCCGCCGTCGCGAAACTTCAGTGCCAACGCACTATCTCAACCGTTTGGAAATTCATGATTTTGCCGGCCCGCATCCTGCCGGGTTGGTTGGTACCCATATTCATTTTATTGATCCGGTTGGTGCTGGCAAAACCGTGTGGCATCTTGGCGTACAAGATCTGCTTGCCATTGGTAAATTCTTCCGTAGTGGCATTCTTGATATGCAACGATTAGTCGCGGTCGCCGGTCCTGGAGTGAAGAAACCGTATATTGCTCGTGCCATACGTGGTACGGCAATGATGGACTTACTTGCAGATAACCTGCACGACGGCGAACAGCGTGTCATATCCGGATCGGCTCTATCTGGGCGCCAAGTCCATGACGATACTGCCTACCTCGGCGCTTACGATCAGCAAGTTACCGTTTTGCCAGAAGGGCGCGAATCCTATTTTCTCGGCTTCTTGAGACCTGGCTTTGGCTGGTTCTCACGCACTAATGCCTACATCGGTAAATTCCTGAAAAGTCCAATGCAGTTCAACACCTCCCTGCGTGGTTCTCCCCGTCCTATTGTACCTATCGGTGTGTACGAAGAAGTCATGCCGCTTGATATCTTGCCGACCCTGCTTGTGAAAGCACTGATTGTGAAAGATACCGATACCGCAATCAATTTGGGCGCACTAGAACTGGACGAAGAAGATTTAGCTCTCATGTCTTTTGTCTGCCCCGGCAAACACGATTTTGGCGCGATTCTGCGTGAGAATCTCACTCTGATAGAGCAGGAAGGCTGATTATGGCGAAACAACATTTCTTTGAAAAAATTGCACCGTTGTTTGAAAAAGGCGGGAAGTTTGAAAAACTCTTTCCGCTCTACGAAGCGACAGCGACCTTTGTATATTCTCCCCGCTTTGTCACGGCTCGTCCGTCGCATGTACGCGATGTGATAGATCTGAAGCGGGTGATGATCCTCGTTTGGTTCGCCGTATTTCCGGCGATGCTTGCTGGCTGGTATTTTGTTGGTGCACAGGCGGCACACGCGCAAGGTATTGCTGACCCTGGTCTGTTGGCGAACCTATGGTTCGGAGCGAAGCTGCACCTGCCGATCTACATCGTTACCTTTGCCGTCGGGATTGCGTGGGAAGTCCTCTTCTGTATCGTGCGCAAGCATGAAGTCAGTGAAGGCTTTTTCGTCACATCCATCCTCTTTTCCCTCACTCTGCCGCCGACTATCCCGCTTTGGCAAGTCGCTATCGGTATATCTTTTGGCGTAGTGCTGGGTAAAGAAGTCTTTGGTGGCACCGGGCGCAACTTTGTTAACCCCGCGCTCGCAGCCCGTGCCTTCCTTTATTTCGCCTATCCGGCACAAATATCCGGCGACCGTGTTTGGGTTGCCGTAGACGGTTATTCCGGTGCTACCGCTCTTAGCCGAGCAGCAGAAGGTGGCATGGATGCAGTACGCAGCCAGTTGAGCTGGTGGGATGCTTTCATTGGCAATATGCCGGGCTCAATCGGGGAAGTCTCGACTCTCGCTATCCTTATTGGTGGCGCGATCGTCCTCTTTGCTGGCGTTGCCTCATGGCGTATCGTCGTTGGTGTCTTCGCTGGTGCGACTGTCACATCACTGATGTTCAACATCATCGGTAGCGAAACCAACCATATGTTTGCCATGCCATTTTGGTGGCACTTCGTCCTCGGTGGCTTTGCCTTTGGTACCTTTTTCATGGCAACGGATCCAGTTACGGCATCGGTTACCAATACCGGACGTTATATCTTTGGCGCGCTGATTGGTGTAATGACTATCCTTATCCGCGTGGTTAATCCTGCCTTCCCGGAAGGGATCATGCTAGCCATCCTGTTCTCCAATATGTTTGCTCACGTCATTGATTATTGCGTGATGCGGGTGAATACCAAGCGTCGTCAGGAGAGAACCCATGTCTGAGAAAAAACAATCTGCTTTGGGCATCCTCAAATTTGCCACCATTGTTTGCTTGTTTTGTTCGCTGTTCGTCTCTACCGCTGCTGTGTCGCTACGCGGCTTCCAAAAACAGAACGCGGAAAACGAGAAAAAGATCAATATATTGCGTGCTGCTGGCTTGGCTGGTGCGGAAGAACGTCTTTCAACGGAACAAATCAACGAGAAATTTGCACAAATCATTCCGTTGGTCATTGACCTGAGAACAGGTGAACCAGCACGGGACAAAAACCCGCTGACCTACAACATGTATAACGCGGCGCAAAGCGATAACGAGGGACATGCCCTTATTGATGATCCGGCAGGCATTAAGCGTATTGCCAAAGAAGGGCTAGCTTATGTCGTTGCTGATGGGGATCAAATTTCCCGCCTGGTTCTGCCGATCCAAGGCTATGGACTGTGGTCCACCATGTACGGTTTTACCGCCTTGTCATTTAAAGACCAACAGCCGACGCTGACGGGCATTACTTTCTACCAGCATGCAGAAACCCCGGGGCTGGGCGCGCGTATCACCGAGCCTGAATGGCAGGAAAAGTGGGCGGATATTGTCCCTTACGACGACAACGGCAACCCACATATTGATTTGGTAAAAGTCCGTAGCCACGAAGCAAAGAACCAGGTTGATGCCATTGCTGGTGCCACCCTGACCAGTAATGGTGTCGAACACATGATGAACTTCTGGCTGGGCGAACAAGGCTACAAACCGCTGGTTGACCATATCAGGAATGGCGAAATTACCCTCGCCAATCTGCGTGACGCTTCACAAGCCGCAATCAGGCAAAAAACGGAACAATAAATCATGAGCGACAAATCTTACAATTACAAAGAAATCCTGCTATCACCGATCTTTGTCAATAACCCGATCGGTTTGCAAGTCCTTGGCATCTGTTCAGCGCTGGCGGTTACTGGCAGCATGAAAACTGCCTTCCTGATGAGCATTGGCCTGACCTTTGTGACGGCATTTTCCAACCTGTTCATCAGCATGATCCGCAACAACATCCCAAGCAGCATCCGCATCATCGTGCAGATGGCGGTTGCGGCTTCGGCAGTTATCGTAGTTGACCAGCTACTGAAAGCCTTTGCCTTCGAACTGTCCAAACAGCTTTCAGTATATGTCAGCCTCATCCTGACCAACTGTATCGTCATGGGGCGACTGGAAGCCTACGCTATGTCCAATCCGCCTATGCCGAGTTTCCTAGACGGTCTCGGTAACGGTCTGGGATACAGCGCCATGCTGCTCACGGTTGGCACTATCCGTGAAATCTTCGGCAAAGGTACTTGGTTTGATATCACTATCCTGCCTTCTGGCACGGATGGTTGGTATGCCCCGAACGGACTGATGGTATTACCGCCTAGCGCCTTCTTTATTATTGGCCTGCTCATTTGGGCGCTACGCACTTGGAAGCCCGAACAAAACGAAGCGCGTGATTACAGCGAAGCCAAAGCCGCCAAACCGATACTTATCGGCGGCATAGGGCACTGAGGAGAGCGGTTATGGAACACTATTTGAACCTGTTTATAAAATCCATCTTCATTGAGAACATGGCGCTGTCCTTCTTCTTGGGCATGTGTACCTTTCTCGCCGTTTCCAAAAAAATCACCACTGCTGCCGGATTGGGCGTCGCCGTTATCGTCGTGCAAACCCTAACCGTCCCGTTGAACAATCTGCTCTATACCTATCTGCTGAAAGAAAACGCTATCTTCTGGCAAATGTTGGGTATAGAAGTGGATATCAGCTTCCTCGGATTAATTGCCTACATTGGCGTTATCGCCTCAGCGGTGCAAATTCTGGAAATGTTCCTTGACAAGTATGCTCCTGCACTGTATTCGGCGCTGGGTATCTTTTTGCCGCTCATCACTGTGAACTGCGCCATTCTTGCCGGCTCACTCTTCATGGTTGAGCGCAGCTACAACTTCGGTGAATCTGTCGTTTACGGCGTTGGCAGTGGCAGCGGCTGGGCGCTAGCGATTATCGCAATGGCGGGTATCCGCGAAAAAATGCGCTACGCCGACGTACCCAAAGGGCTGGAAGGACTGGGTATCACCTTTATCATAGCTGGCCTGATGGCACTAGGCTTTATGTCCTTCTCTGGCGTACAACTATAAGGGGGACAAACATGGAAATATTCTACGGCGTACTCATCTTCACCGGCCTCATCATCATCCTGTCCGCCATCATCCTACTGGCGCGCAAATACCTCGTGCCGCAAGGTAACGTCAAAATACTCGTTAACGGTGAACGCGAACTGGACGTACCAATGGGCGGTAAACTGCTCAACGTTCTGGCGGATAACAAAATCTACGTCTCATCCGCTTGTGGCGGCGGTGGCAGCTGCGGTCAATGCGTCGTCAAAGTGCACGAAGGCGGTGGCGAAATCCTGCCTGTCGAGCTTAACCACATCAGCAAGCGCGAAGCACGTGAGGGCGAACGCCTGTCCTGCCAGGTTGCGGTAAAGAGCAACATGAAAGTCGAAGTGGACGAATCCGTCTTTGGCGTCAAAAAATGGGAATGCACCGTCATCTCCAACGACAACAAAGCGACCTTCATCAAAGAACTCAAACTCAAGATCCCGGAAGGTGAAGTTGTGCCTTTCCGTGCAGGTGGTTACATCCAGATCGAGTGTCCAGCCTACGACATCAAATACAGCGATTTTGACATCGCCCCGGAATACCGTGATGACTGGGAAAAATACGGCCTGTTCAAACTCGAAGCGCATAACGCTCATCCGACCATGCGCGCCTACTCAATGGCCAACTACCCGGACGAGAAAGGTATCATCATGCTCAACGTCCGTATCGCCACCCCACCGCCGAAAATCCCCGAAGCCAAGCCAGGCATCATGTCCAGCTACATCTTCAACCTCAAACCCGGCGATAAAGTCACTATTTCCGGTCCCTTCGGCGAATTTTTCGCCAAAGACACCGATGCGGAAATGGTCTTCATTGGCGGTGGTGCGGGTATGGCGCCGATGCGTTCGCACATCTTCGACCAGCTCAAGCGCCTGCATAGCAAACGGAAAATCACCTTCTGGTACGGCGCGCGCTCCAAGCGGGAAATCTTCTACCAGGAAGACTTCGATGCCCTCGCCAAAGAGTTCCCGAACTTCACTTGGCATGTTGCGCTTTCCGATGCCTTGCCGGAAGACAACTGGACAGGCTATACCGGCTTCATTCACAACGTCGTATATGAAAACCACCTGAAAAACCACCCTGCGCCGGAAGACTGCGAGTACTACATGTGCGGCCCGCCGATGATGACCAAATCCGTCATTGACATGCTGCATAACCTCGGCGTGGAAGACGAAAACATCCTCCTCGATAACTTCGGAGGCTGAAGTGCATCGCATGAGCACAACAAAACAAGCGCTGTTGCTACTGGCAACAGCGTTTTTCCTTATGGCCTGTGGCGAAAGCCGCGCACAAAACGTGAGTCGCCTTTCAGGCGAGACTATGGGCACCTTTTGGAACGTGAGCATCGCGGCCGAGCTTGACGATGCCACCAAAAATACCCTCAAACAGCGTATTGATAGCGAGCTCGAAGCGGTGAATGACAGCATGTCTACCTACCGCGACACTTCCGAACTGATGCGCATCAACCACAGCCGCGATACCAGCCCGCAAGCTGTGAGCGACGGCCTGCGTCGCGTCCTCGCCAAAGCGCTGGAAATCAGCAAAGAGAGCGAAGGCGTGTATGACATTACCGTCGGGCCACTGGTCAACCTATGGGGATTTGGCCCCGAAAAGCGGCAAGATAAGCCTAGCGACGCGGAAATTGCTGCTGCCCTACAACACGTCGGCTACCACAAACTGCAACTCAGCGCAGAGGGACTCAGCAAAAGCGACCCGGAAACCTTCATAGATCTCTCATCCATTGCCAAAGGCTACGGTGTGGACGTCGTTGCCGAAACCATCAATGCAGCGGGATACCCCAATTACCTCGTTGAAATCGGCGGTGAAATTCGCAGCAAGGGTGACAAATACGGCGCACCGTGGCGCGTCGGTATAGAGCGGCCGGAAGTCGGGTTAGTCAGTGGCGCGGCCGTGACCAATATCATCGCGATGAACGACCACCTGCCTGCCATGGCGACCTCCGGCAACTACCGCAACTACACCGAAAAAGGCGGTGAAATGGCCTACCACATCATTGATCCGAAAGACGGCAAATCGCATAGCTCGCGACTCCTGTCCGCGACCGTCCTCGCGGGCGATTGTATGACGGCAGACGCCTACGCCACCACCCTGATGCTGCTCGGCGACAAAAAAGCGCTAGCCTTTGCTGATGCACACAACCTCGCAGCTGAACTCATCCTTGCCGGTAACGGAACACCCTATATTCTTCAGAGAAGCAAAGCCTTCACCCAAGCCATACAGGAGGAACAACCATGAGCACCTTTATCGTCGCCTTCATCATCCTCATGCTCGTCGGTGCGGGCATGGCCATCGGCGTCATTTTTGGCCGCCAGCCCATCAAAGGCAGTTGCGGCGGACTGGGCGCCGTCGGCGTTAAGCGCGCCTGCGGCTGTAAAGACGTCTGCGAAAACAAAGCACCGCCGGAGACGGACACGGCAAAAGTTGAGCATTACCGACCCTGAATCTGGCCAACATCACCCCACTCACGGACGCCGCAAGGCGTCCATTTTTTTGCATCAGGCTTGCTTAGAACATGTTCATAGTCTTCGTAGCAGGACTCCCAAGAAAGCCAAAACCACCATTTGCAGACTGGTACTCAGCTTACGCTCGCAGTTTTTCCAAAGCTGTCTGTTCTTTTCCAGCCAGGAAAAACTGCGCCCTACCATCCACCGCTTCGGCAATACCTTAAACTGGTGCAATTCGTTGCGTTTGGCAATTCCTACCTCCGCACCAGTCAATTCCTGCACCGACAACGCAAATGCTCCGCCTGTGTAGCCACCGTTGGCAAGGAATTTTTGTACCGCACCAAGATTATTCCGCTCACGTTCCAATGCCATCAGGCAGCCTTTTCCCATGGCTGCAGAGATTATAAACACGTTCTTAGAACGTGTTCATAATCTCCACCTCTGCTATAAACTATAGTTAAATAGCAAAAAAACAGTAACCATCAAAATCATGACCTATCCAGCTCATATCCGAAAAAAAATCCGGTGGTGACCTGAAATGTTTGCTGCTTAGAATTCGAGCAGATTTGACAGATTCTCCCAACAGTGAAAACAAAGGAAATTCTCCTTCATATTTATCTGCCTGCACTATTGACAGATTTGCCGAGCATACTTTTTAGGGTCTGTTGACAAGTAATATCCAAGCCATATCATATGATTATGAAAGAAAGATTAATACTGACCGATGCCCAATGGGCAAGAATTGATCCCCTGTGTACAGGCAAGGCTAACGATCGCGGACCAACCGCCGATAACCGCATGTTTATAGAAGCCGTGTTGTGGATAACCCGCACCGGCAGCCCGTGGCGGGATTTACCCAAGGAATTTGGCAAATGGAACAGCGTATTTCAGCGTTATCGCCGCTGGGGCAAAGCAGGGCGCTTTACCAGAATCTTTGAGGAAATCAGCGGTGAGGCGGATATGGAATATAGTCGAATTGCTAATAAAGAGTAACGAGAGTAAAGAACCAAAACAGCAGGGCATTCACATCAGCCAACCGCCATTGTTTCCTCAACCGTTTGATCCATGCCCATGTCTTCTCTATCGGGTTGAAATCCGGGCTATAGGGCGGAAGCCACAGCACCGTATGTCCCTCAGCCTGCAATGCATCCAGCGTGTCCTGCCGCTTGTGGAAGGAGGCGTTGTCCATCACGATCACACTGCAGGCGGGCAGCTCCGGTAGCAGTATTTCTGTCGCCCATGTATGAAAAACATCGCTGTCTATGCTGCAATCAAAGGCAGTGAAAGCAAATGGCACAGTGCCACACAGGGCGCCTATAACGTTGGTTTGTGCCTTGCTCCATCCGGATACCCCTGCGCATTTTTGCCCGCGTGGTGCATAACCGTAAGGACGGGAGATGTCTTTTCTGAAGCCGCTTTCATCGATATAAACAAAGGGATGCAGGCGTTCTTCGTAGACACTTTTTACTTCGAGGAATTCACGGCGTTTTTCTTCGTCTGCCTTGCGGTGGCGGAAGTCTTTTTTTTAACGGTGAAGCGATAGCGTTTGAGCGCCTTGCAGATGCCGTTTTGCGAGCAGCCCAGACGTGCAGCCCTTTCCCATTGATAGTCATCAGGGTGCTCGGCCACGTCTTGCCGGATGACTTCTTCTGTAAGAAGGCGAGGCGTAGAACGGCGGCTGCCTTTGGGTTGTGGCTGTTTCTTCCAGGTAGCAAGGGTGTTGGGGCTGATGCGGTGTCTGGCTGCCACTTCGCGATAGGTGCTATCTTCGAGTTCTGCAAGGATTTTTTTACGGATATGGGCTGGATAGGTCATAATTTTGATGGTTACTGTTTTTTTGCTATTTAACTATATGCCATGATTGATGGCAGCATTGTCAAAGTCCACCTCCACGGTCAGGGGGCAAAAGGGGGACCCTGAATCAGGCCATAGGTAAATCCAAAGGCGGTATGACGACCAAAATACTGGCTTTGGTGGATGCCTTGGGAAATCTGGTGGGATTCCGCCTACTACCCGGGCAACGTCATGACATTTGCGGGGTTGAACCTTTGATTAGGGACAGGGAATGTGGGGCATTGCTGGCGGATAAGGCGTTTGATGCGGATTGGCTGGTTAAGGATTTGACAGAGCGCGGCAGTAAAGTGGTTATCCCGCCGCGCAGTAACCGTAAGGCAGCGCGCGAGTATGACAAGGAGATGTATAAGTGGCGGCATCTGGTTGAAAATTTCTTCTGTAAATTGAAAAAGTTCGAGGAAGTTGCCATGCGGGCGGAAAAGACGGATACATCCTTTTCCGCCAATATTTATCTGGCTGCTACCGTTATCGCCTTGCGATAATGTCAACAGCCCCTAGAACACCACCCGAGTTTTTACGTATAATGGCGCTGGAACAAAAAACTTGCTTTGTAGTGAAAGAATATTATAAAGTGCACATCACATTACTGCACACTATAGCAGCCGGAGTAGCTCAGTTGGTAGAGCGCCTCACTTGTAATGAGGATGTCGCGGGTTCAACTCCTGTCTCCGGCTCCAGAAATTAAAGTTACTGAATGCCCAGATGGCGGAATTGGTAGACGCGCTAGGTTCAGGTCCTAGTGGGAGCAATCCCTTGGAGGTTCGAGTCCTCTTCTGGGCACCATTATTCTTAGAACGTGTTCATAGTTTTCGTAGCAGGACTCCCAAGAAAGCCAAAACTACCATTTGCAGACTGGTACTCAACTTACGCTCACAGTTTTTTCAAAGCCGCCTGTTCTTTTCCAACTAGGAAAAACTGCGCTCTACTACCCATCGCTGCGGCAATACCGTAAAACGGTGCAATTCGTTTCGTTTGGCAATCTCTACCTCCGCACCCATCAACCCCTGTACCGACGAAGCAAATGCCTTACCTGTGTAACCACCGTCAGCAAGGACTTTTTGTACCGCGCCAAAGATTATCCCGCTCACGTTCCAAGGTTAGCAGGCAGCCTTTCCTATCCGTAACATCCGCCGTCGTTACCGCAAGGGTATGCGGCAAACCCTGCGTGTCAACCGCTATATGCCGCTTGATACCGCTCACTTTCTTGTTGGCATCGTAGCTTTTTTCCATGGCGGTATCCGTGTTCTTCACACTCTGCGCATCAATAATCAGGAAAGTGGTTGCTTCATTAGACCTCTTGCGAAAATATTCATCCCATCGCATTAACCAGTCCTGCAATCAGATTTGCCCTTAACCCGAACCGTTTCCGCCTGTTGCGGTAAGGCAGCGACAATATTTTGAATATCTTCAGTTTCCTGTTGATGTGCTCGACGACGGTTCTGAGTTTGCCTAACAGCCTGTTCGCCTCTTTATCCTGTTTGTTCAGCGGATGATGTTTGGATTTCTTTTTTGGGGTCTGCAATCCGGTTTTAGCTAATCCTTGGTAACCCTTATCCGCAATGACTATTTTGTAGGGATAAAGCTCTGTAAGGTGCCTCTTGGCTAAACGCATGTCATGCTGAGCACCCATCCCCGTCCGGATGCTGATGATTTTTTCAGTTTCTCTGCCGTATATGACCTGGATTTTAACCGTGTGCCGCTTTTTCTTGCCGCTGTAATACTGCCGCTGTTTTTTTGGGACGTTCAATTGGGCTTTCGGTCACGTCAATGATGACCGTTTGATCGCCCGGATTCTTGTGTTTTGGCAGGGAAAAGCGTTTGCAACGGATGAGGGCGTCCTCGGTTTTACGGATGGTACGGCAGACATTACTTTCGGAAAGGCCGTAGATGGCGGCCAATTCGAGTTGGGTATGGTAATGACGCAGATAGCTTAGGGTAAGCAGCAGTTGGTCTGCCAAGCTGAGCGTATGCGGCCTGCCTGACTTGATCTTCCGGCTTTCTGCTTCTGTGGTAACTTGCAGCATCTCGTGAAAAAGGACGGGCGTTACACCTGTGAGCCGTTTGAATTCGCTATTGCTTCTTTGGATGAGGTTTTCGTATTTCATTTGGGAATTGTAAATCTTCAGGATACTTTCGCAAGAGGTCTATCGTACAAATCCACTTTGCGCGGTGCTGTGCGTTTACGGGCACTTTCCAAAAGAGGCAGAAGGGGGGCAAATTGTGTGCGACTGATATCGCTTGGGTAGGCTTTTCTGTTCATACCGATAGTTTACAGCAGAGACTATGAACACGTTCTAAGGGCTACAGCGATTTTTAACACCTTTTTTGTCCATTACACCTGAACTCTCGCGTCTCGCGCTGAAGTCGTGCGTGATTACCTTGCCCGTGGCGGTATCGCGGCGAACCGCATTTGCAGCGCCGGCCTGGGTAGCGCACACCCGCCCGGTAACTATCGCGACAGCATGGGCAAAGAGGCGCTGATTGCCTGCTTGCAACCCGATCGTCGCGTGGAAATTACGGTCGGTGCGGCGGGTGAATAAGCGGTATGCTGCCAGCGCAGCAAAAGGCGTAGGATAACGATGACTTCCCCAACCATAGAGAATTGACTATGAATAACAAATACACCTTCCTTGCCGCCATCCTCGCTCTTGCACTTAGCGGCTGCGGTATCAGCCACGGAGACCGCCTGAACTACGGCAATGTTAATGCCATCCAGCGCAACGTCACTACCGAAGCACAAATCCGCGCCATGTTCGGCGAACCGGTTTCCGTACAAATCAACCAGAAACTGGGCGTCAAAAAACTGGTCTATGCCTACCGCAACGATGACAGCATCAAGAAAGGGGCGGCGGGCATTGGCGGTGCCATCCTCGGTGGCGTGCTCGGACACCAGATCGGTGGCGGCAGCGGTCAGGCGATTGCTACCGGCGTTGGTGCTGCTGCCGGCGGGCTGCTTGGTGACAACGCTGTGACCGCGCGCCAGGAATCGCAAATGCTGGAAGTGGAAATCTCGCTCGCCACAGGTCGCGTCAGCGACTACAACTACACCGAACAAAAAGGGCGCACGCAGAGCTGGGGCATCAGCGGTGGCGTTGCTCCCTTGTAGAATCTCCGCCGCGCATTGCGGTCGCCAAATCCTCCCCCAGCGGGAGGGTTTTTTTATGGCTGCGTCCTGCGGACATGACAAAACCCGGTATTGACACCGCTGGGTAGTGCAAATATCGGCCCGTCAAGCGGCGTAAACACTGGACCCGTCAAGCGGCGTAAACACTGGACCCGTCAAGCGGCGTAAACACTGGACCCGTCAAGCGGCGTAAACACTGGGCTCGTCATCAAGCAGCATAAATACTGGACCCGTCAAGCGACGTAAATGCTGCTCTCGCGGCAAGCGGGATGGATACGGGCTTCTTGGCGCGTGAGGTTGCGGCGAGGTTTAGCGCGCTGTGAACCGGATTTCCACGCGCAGGCCGTTCTTGCTGTGGTGGGCGTCGTGCAGGCTGAGCTGAGCGCCGTGTTTGTCGCAGAGGCTTTTCACGATGGCGAGGCCCAGTCCCGTGCCGTCGCTGCTGTTTTCCAGGCGGCGGTAGAAGGGGTCAAGGACGCGTTCGCGTTCGGCGACAGGGATGCCGTCGCCGTTGTCTTCGACGCTGAGGGTGGTGGTGCGCCCGTTTACCGCGATACCGAGGTCTATGCGCTGTCCGCCGTGGCGGATGGCGTTATCGGCGAGGTTTTTGATGAGGGTGTAGAGCTCGGTCGCCGGTAGTGGCAGTTCGGCGTCCGTGCTGTCGCTGATGCCGAGGTCGCAATCTGCCGCTTCCGCCAGTGGCAGCAGGGTTTCCACCACTTGCCGGTACACCGCTTGCACATGGCAACTGGCCGGGGAGTCGTCCCGATGCTGGCTGCGTGCGAGGGTGAGCAGTTGTTCGAGCAGGGCGCTGCTGCGGCGGATGCCGTTGCGCAGCGGTTCGAGTTCGCGCCGGGCGGCGTCGTTATCCATCTGCGCGGCGAGGCGTTCCGCTTGCAGGGTCAGCGCGGTCATCGGCGTGCGCAGTTCGTGCGCGGCGTCGGCGATGAAGCGTTGTTCGCGTTTGAGGGCGGCGTCGATTCGCGTCAGCAGGTGGTTGATGGCATGGATGAAGCCGCTGATTTCGCTGGGGATATGCGCGTCGGCCAGCGGCGAGAGGTCGCGTTCGTCACGCGCGGCGAGCTGGTGCGAAAGGCGGCGCACCGGGCGCAAGGCGCGGTGCACGGTGATGAGGCTGACCACGATAAGCAGCGGCACGAGCAGGAGCAGCGGCGTGATGACGTGCCGCGCACCAGCATAGGCGGCCTGATCACGGTAGGTGCTGTCCTGGATGAAGGCGAGGCGGTAGCCGTCCGGATAGGTGTGGATATAGGCGCGGTAGCGCTCGCCGCGCCGGCCGATGTCGTGGAAGCCGTCGGCGGGATTCTGGCGGAAGAAATGGCCGTAGCGGCCAAAGGGCGAGACGGGCTGGATATCGATGTGGTTGCTGTCGTCGCCGTCGTAGAGCGGCAGCGGGTTGTAAGGATCGATCAGGGCGGCGGTCTGGCTGAGGAGGCTGTCCTGCTCGTCGTGCGTTTCATCCAGGATGGTGTAGAAGGCGGCCACCCCGGCACCGATGGCGACAAGGATGATGGCGACGGTGAGGGCGAGGGCGAGACGCAGGCGGAGGGAAGGGGGCATGGCTATATCCGGTGGACGACGGGAAGGCGACGATACCGATATGGCAGGCGGAATGCCATGCCCCGGCGGACCCGGTAACGACGTCGCTTGACGGGGCAGTATTTGCGCCGCTTGACGGGCATCCATCCTTGAAGCTCGCACAAAAAAAGCCCCTCCACCTGTGGCCGCGCCCCACAAAACGCGAGCGTTTTTGTGGGTACCCGGCGGAGGGGTTGGGGTGGGGGCAGCAGAAAAATAATCACGCAGCGACAAAATCCAGTAACCACACCGCTTGGCGAGCCCAGCATTTACGCCGCTTGGCGGGGACAGTATTTGCGCCGCTTGGCTAGCCCAGCATTTACGCCGCTTGGCGGGGACAGTATTTGCGCCGCTTGGCTAACCCAGCATTTACGCCGCTTGGCGGGGACAGTATTTGCGCCGCTTGGCTAGCCCAGCATTTACGCCGCTTGGCGGGGACAGTATTTGCGCCGCTTGGCTAGCCCAGCATTTACGCCGCTTGGCGGGGACAGTATTTGCGCCGCTTGGCTAGCCCAGCATTTACGCCGCTTGGCGGGGACAGTATTTGCGCCGCTTGGCTAGCCCAGCATTTACGCCGCTTGGCGGGGACAGTATTTGCGCCGCTTGGCTAGCCCAGCATTTACGCCGCTTGACGAACCCAGTAATGACGCCGCTTGGCGGGGACAGTATTTGCGCCGTTTAACGAACCCAGTAATGACGCCGCTTGGCGGCATTTGGCATGGCACAACAGCACAACGGCAGGAAAACGACGCTGGGCATAACGTCTAATCCCTTTGGTTCAGGGACGTTTTTTATTCTGATATAGGGCAGGTGTTTGTGCAGGTGTTTGTGTGGCTTGCGCAAGTCTTAATCCCTTTGGTTCAGGGACGTTTTTTATTCGGATACAATTGTGAAAATATACACTGTGAGAATTGGTCTTAATCCCTTTGGTTCAGGGACGTTTTTTATTCTGACGCGAAAACAGGAGAGAACATGACGAACGTGTCTTAATCCCTTTGTTTCAGGGTCTGCCGATTGTTAGAGATCAGTTTTCCGTCATTCTAGGGCGGTTCTTCTGCAAATGCCATGTCATGTTTTCTGTGTTTTTGCCGTATTTGCGCGCTTCGCGCCTGCAATCCCGCCGGGGCGGTTTTCCGGCGGCGGGCGGGTATCGCAAGGGGCGGCGGCTCAGAGGGTCAGGGTTTTGAGTTTGTCGAGGCAGTCGGCCAGTTCGCGGCGGAGTTTGTCTTCGTTATTCAGGGTGGCGGTGATGTATTCATTGCCTCTTTCGCCATGCGTGAGCGCGTTGCGGATTTGTCGCAGTTTTTCGTATTTGTCGTAGAGGGTGTGGCTGTGCCGGCTGCCGCTTTTGGCGTCGCGCCAGTCGGCTTTGCGGCTTTGGATGTAGCGCAGCACGGCGTTTTTGCGTGTTTCGTAGTCGTCGTTGTGCTGGAGGTGGTTGTCATCCAGGATGCGTTCAAAGATGGCTTCGTAGCCGTAGAGGGCGGCGCGCAGGTAGTCGCCATTGTGCAGCGCCTGTGTGGCGAGGTGGAAGCGGTGTTCCCAGTCGCGCTGTTTGGGGTCGAGTTTGAGGCGTTCGTGCAGGGTTGGCTGGATGAGGCCGAGCAGCGGGGTCGGGGGTTCTTTTTTCAGGGCGGCGAGGAATTGCCGGATTTTCTCGCGGTACTGGCGCAGGTTGTGAGTTTGTTCGGCGAAGGAGGCCTGGGCGAGCAGGCGGGTGGTGGCGTCGCTGATGCCGATGGTGTTGAGGATGGGAACAAGGGCGGCGCTGTTGCCGCTGTAATCGTAGGCGGCGAGGGCGTTTTGCCAGGCGCTGATGTGTTGCAGGCCGTCCATGCGCAGAACGGGCGTGGCATCGTCGCGGGTGAGGTCGAGTGCGCCGTAGTGGATGCCTTCGATGCTGGTGCAGCGCAAAGTGGGCAGGAGGTTGGCGATTTGCTGGATGAGCATCGGCAGGTGGCGCAGGCCGTGGGTCACATCAAGAATGGCGCGGTCGCCTTTTGCGTAGTAGTGGAGGATGTGGTTGATGGTGGCGATTTGTTCGGCCTCGCTGCGGCCATAGGGGATGAGGTCGCAGGTGACGGGTTTGCCGAGCTTGTCGCTTGCCGCCTGCGCGAGCGGGGCGAGAAGGGCAGGGGTGACGCTATCCTGTTCGGCGGCTTCGAGCAGGGCAAGGTCGGCATCAATGCCGAGCTGCTGGGCGAGGTTGTCCCACATGCTGCCGCTGGTGCCGAGGATGATGAGGTGATCACTTTGCAGGTGTTGGTCGAGGGCAAGGCCAAAGTAGGAGGTGCGATAGGTTTGGTCATCCAGTAGGTAGTTGGCTTCGCGGTAGTCACCGCCTTTTTGCGCTTTGCCGAGGAGGGTGATGAGTTTGCGGGTCATGGGTGCTCCGGTTGGTTGGGTTATACCAATTCCAGAAATCAAGCTGACAAGGCGGCGAGCCGAAGACAGTACAGATAGTACGGCGAGGCGAGCCAACACAGTCAGATTATTTTCTGGGATTGGTATTAGAGGGCTTCGATGTGGTAACGGCGCAGGCTGCAGCTCATCGCCGCCATGTCGGCGGCGCTGTATTCGCTGCCACGCTGCGCCGCTTCTTGCGGCAGTTGCAGGAAGTAGTAGCGCGCGCCTCTGGCGCAGACGGCGGCGGCAATGTGGATGGGCAGGGTGCCGAGGACGGTGTCGCCATTTTGGATGACGGTAGGGTCGTCGAGGTGGGTGAGGTAGTGGTCAATGTGCCATTCGCTCTGGCTTTTGATCCAGTCGATGGCGCCCTGGTGGCGCGAGATGAACCAGGTGCTGCCGCTGTTGGTCGCTGGGGGTAAGGGGGTGAATTTGCCGAGTTCGTCGCGGGTGTCGATGTAAATGGTCAGCTGGTTGCTATCGCCGCTGCGTGCGGCGACGATGGCATCGAGGAATGCCGGCTCGCTCAGGTAGGGGATGTTGTAGTAGCCGCAACAGCGGTCGCTGAGGATGCCTTTGATTTCCTGGCGGCTGCACAGGTAGCGCGGGATGGCGATGTGGTATGCGGGGGTGGTGGTGTCGTTGCGCAAGCGCAGGGTGAGGTCGATGTTTTCGGCGTCGAGCCGCTTTTGGTTGCGCTGGTTGAAGTAGTTCTTGCTTGTGAAGAAGAGGGTGAAAGGCAGCAGGCAGAAGTTGATGAAGTTCAGGACGATTTCGAGGAAGCCGAGGTTGTTGCGATAGGTATTCGGGTATCGCTGCGCCAGGAAGAGCAGGAGGATGAAGAGCAGGGATAGGGTGAGGATGATGATGAGTTCATGCTTCGGTTTTTTCATGGGTGCTCCGTGAGGGTGTAGCGGCCGAGGCCGAAGGTGGTGTTTTTGCCGAGGTGCAGCCACTGGCCGATGTGCAGGGCGCGGGCGTGTTCGGGGGCAAGATCACCGAGGTGCCAGTCGCCGATGGCACCGCCGAGGTGCATGCTTTGTTGCTGGCGGTTGGAGTAGCGCTGCCAGTCGTACCAGTGCAGGGCGGGGCGTGAGCGGACGGTAGCGGCGTGGGCTTTGAGCGCGGCGTAATCGGCCTGCGGGGTGATGCCGAGGTGGATTTGGCAGATGAGGCTGAGGCGGCGCAGGGCCTGACTGAGCAGGGTCTGGGCGCTGAGGTGGTCTACGCCGAGGGCGAGGCCGTTTTTTTGCAGGCGCAGCGGGGTGAGGATGTGCAGGGTGAGGTCGTGCGGGTGGTTTTCCGGCAGGGTGAGGTGGTTGTCGTGCGGGGTGATGCGGCCATCAGCGTAGATGTTTTCCCAGCCGTCTGCCCGCTCGATGGCGATGTCGGTGAGTTCGCCCTGGCCGTGCGCGATGCCGTCGCGGTTTTTGAAGGCTTGTTGCCAGGCGTAGCTGATCAGCGGCAGGTGGTGGCGGGCGTCGCCGATGAGGACGAGGCCGAAGCGGTAGGTGCTGCCGGCGGGGTATTCGCAGCGTTCGCCGTATGCTTCTGGTTCGATGATGTAGGGCGGCGGGATGGTGGCGGGGTTGGCCAGGCCGATGTCGGGGCGCGGCGCGGGTTCGAAGATGTGGGTGTAGGGGCTGTTTTGCAGGAGCAGGGCGGAGGGTGCATGGCCGCGTGGCACGCAGGCACGGCGCAGGGCGTGTCCGAAGGCACCGCGCAGGGCGGAGCCGGGGTAGGCGGGGGCGCGCATGGCACGGGTGAGGGTGAAGGTGTAGCGGTAGCGGGCGATGGCGAGGGAGGCGGGAAGGTTGAGGATGGTCATGGGGTGTTGGTATGGGTGGGGTCGTCTGGCCCGTCAAGCGGCGCGGTTACCGGGTTCGCCAAGCGACGTGGTTGCTGGGTTCGTCCTGCGGACGAATGCCCTCACCCCTACCCCTCTCCCGCAAGCGGGCGAGGGGTTTTTCTTTGTTTTTTCGGCTGTTTTTTCAACGGTTGAGATGGGTAGATATTTATGGTCAAGCGGGATAAGCGCGGGGTTTTCATCCCGCCTTCCTCCCTTGGGGGATCCCGTTTCCCCGCAAGCGGGCGAGGGGTTTTTGTTGTGCAAATGGGCGTTTTGGCGGGGGGCTTTGTTTTTCATGCTTCACCGCGCAGTTGGCGCAGCAGCGGGTTAAGTACTTCTTTTTGCCGCTTGTCGCTGATGAGGCTGCGTTTTTTCAGCGGCAGAGCGGCGATGTCGTCGGCCAGTTTGCGGCGGGCGGCGGCGTCAGCGGCGGGGTTTTCCAGCACGTCTTGTATGCCGGCGAGGATTTTGTCGATGAACTGTATGGCGGCGCTATCGCCTGCGCCGTTGTTTTTGATGGTCGGCAGTTCTTCTTGCCAGGCGTGCAGTTTTTGTTCCCACGGCGGCAGGGCGGCAAGGCGGGCAGCCTCGGCCTGTTCGGCGGCGGCTTGTGCGGCGACTGCGGCAGCGCGGGCTGCGTTTGCGGCCTGGGCGGCAGCACTGCGTTCGTGTTGTTCTGCCTGGACGGCGGCGAGTTGTTGTTGCAGGTCGGCAGCGGCTTTGAGGTGTGCGCTGTTGTTGTCGCACCAGTTTTTAAGGGCGGGGTTGGTGTCGCCCGCGTCAATTTCGATAAGCACCCAGCCGAAGGGCAGCAGGTCGCGTGTGCTTTTGTCGTCGTCAGCGGCGAGCCATACGGTTTTGGTTTGTGCTTCGAAGGTCGGTTTTTGGCCTTTGCCCGCCATGATTTTGATTTGGGCGTAGCCGTTGATGGTTTTACTTTCGGCACCGCCGTTTTTGCCGAGGCGCAGCAGGATGTGGCTGCCGGCGTCCAGCGCGGGTTTGAGTTGGTCGATGAGTTGTTGGGTGCTTTTCAGCCAGGCGGGGTCCACGAGGCCGCGTTCGCTGAGCAGGGTGGCTTCCCGCGCGAAGCGGCGCAGGTGGTAGGTGTTCGCGTCGCGGGCGAGGGCGGCGAGGTCGAGGCTGTGCGCAGCGGGCAGTTTTTTGGCGGCGTCTTTGAGGTGCGGTTTGTGGGAGAGGTCGAGGTGTTGCAGGGTGATGTCGCCGTGGAAGGCGCGGTATTGGCCGTGCTGGATGGTTTCGCGGCGGCCGGTCGGGCCGTTACCGCGTTCCCGGCCTTTGACGATGCGTTTTTTGTGGTTGGTGGCGTATTGGATGTGGGTGGCAATGGGGACGGTGGCGCCCAGGTCGGCGGGTTTGAGCAGGCGCAGCAGGTCGGTGGCAAAGCTGCCAAGCAGTTCGTTTTCGTAATGTGTCGCCTGTTTGGCGGTGGGTTTGTTGCCGCGATAGTCGGCGCTGAGTTGTTCCAGCAGGGCGGTGCGCAGGCTGCCTTTGAGGGCGCTGCCGGGGATGTAGGGTTGGTGGTTGTGCGGGTTGGTTGCGGTGCGTTCGATTTGGAAGCGGTTATGGACGTTTTTGCCTTTGCTCTCGCGCTGGACGATTTCGCCGTAGTTTTTTTGGTATTCGGCGGCGATGCCTTTGCTGACGCTGCTCGCGTGTGTCGCGGCGGCGATGTAGGGCTTGGGGTTGTTGCGGAAGTAGCGCTGGATGTGTTGCAGGTCGCCGCTTTGGGCGGCCGCGTGCAGTTCCCGCTCTTCGTCGGGATTGAGGATGGCGCGGGCGGGATCGAAGGTGTAGAGGACGTCGCCATCAATGAGATAGTTGGTGGGTTCGTAGTCTTCGCCTGTGCCGAGGTGCAGCGGGGAGAGGGGGGTGAGGTGCAGAGTGTGGCGGGTAAGCGGCTTCATGGGGCTCTCCTTGGCGTGAGGCGGGTGGGGTCGAACTCGATGGCGATGATGGGGGCGTAACCTTGATGCACGGTGGCGGGCAGGCTGGCCGAGATGCCGCCGATGCCCTGGCCGAGGTAGGGTTGCCCAGGCCGGGCGCTGATGACGGCGGCGGTCTGCGCCATGAGGATGGGGCTTTTGTAGGGGTTGCCAGCGGTCGCCTGAATGTTGCCGTGGCGGCCAAAGCGGGTCACGGTTTGGTAGTAGCTGTGCGCGCTGTCGTAGCCGAGACCTTGCGGGCAGCAGGGGGCGAGGGTCAGGCAGGCGTTGCCGCTGCGTGCGAACAGGCCGGCGGGTTCGGGTTCCAGGGCGTCTGTTTGGTATTTGCCGAGGCCGATGCTGGCGTCGCGTCCGTAGCCACTCGCGCCGATGTTGTTGAGCACGGTTTCCAGTTGGGCGTGGTTGAGGCGGTTTTCATCAAGCAGGAGGTAGGCCTGCCAGCGGCTGTCTGTGGCGTACCAGGTTTGTTCGCTGTTGTAGGGGGCAAAGCCGCCGCCCTCGCCGGTGGTGCCGGTCGCGCGGTTGATGCTGTTGTGCGGCTGGCTGTGGGCGCGGAGGAGATCGGGGGCGATGTCGGCGCTGGTTTTGGCGTGCTGTTGCCATTCGTGCAGCGGGCGGTCAAGGGCGTCTTGTGGCAGCCACTGGCGTTTTTTGAGTTTTTTGCGGTCTTGTTCGTCGCCAGCCTGCCAGTAGCGCGAGGGCAGGGTGGGCAGGGGCAGGTAGCCGGCAGGAAAGGCGTCGCTGATGATGAGGAACGGTCTGCCTGCGGTGTAGTCGCACAGGCAGGCGGCGAGGGTGTCGTGTCCGTATTGTTCGGCGATGCCCCAGCAGATATGGCCGAACCAGGTGTCGCCGACGAGCGGGGTGCCGAAGGCAGTCTGCGGGCGGATGGCGAGGCGGTAGGCTTGCATGTCAGGTACCGAAGGGTTGGATGGCGGCATAGTCGGCGACGGGCTGGCCGTCGATTTGCAGGTTTTCGAAGCGGATTTTGCCGTAGCCGCGCGAGCCTGAGCCGCCGAGGCTGTCCCATTCGAGCAGTTTGAGGCCTTGCAACAGGGTGTGGCGCAGGCTGTCGTCGTCGCCGTCGTAGGTTTTCAGGCTGAGGCGGAAGGTGAAGCGGGCGCCGGCGGGGACGCGTTCGGTCTGGCGCGGGTGTTCGGCGGTGCCGCTGATGCGGTTGATGCGGTTCTCGCTTTTGGCTTCGGTGTAGGGGCGGTCGTTGTCACGCTGTGCCTGGGCGTAGGCGGTGTCAAGCGGGCAGTCCCAGAAGGCGAGGCGGGTGTGGCCGATGGTTTTCTGGAATTCGGGATCGGCGGTGTCACCGCTGATGCCGAAGAGTTGCAGGATGTGTTTGACGGCTTCTTGTTGTGCGCCGCTCGCGTCTTCGTATTCTTTTTTGCCGAGCGGGTTTTCCCGGACGCGGCCGCTTTTCCATTCGAGCAGGCTGCGGATTTTGCCTTTGAGGCTGCTGCCGGGGATGTAGGGTTCGCCGCTGACGGGGTGTTTGATGACGGCGTTATCGATGCCGCCGATGTGGATTTCGCTGTCGCCCGCGCCGATGTGCAGGCCGGTTTCGAGGACAAGGTCGGCGGTGATGTGGTGGATGTGTTTGAGTTGCATGGTGGGGCTCCTTATTTGCTTTCCTGGGCTTTGCGGAAGCCGAGCATGGCTTCGTAGAAGAGTTTGGCGTGATGCAGGGTTTCGGCGCTGTCGATTTGATCGAGCAGGCGGTTGAAGATGGCGATGAAGTTGTCATCAACATGGCTGCGGCCTTTGGCGTAGGCGGCTTTGGCTTTCAGCATGTGGATGTAGGGCGCGGATTTTTGGTATTCGGCGTTTCTGTCGGCGGCACGATGGATTTTGTCGTCCCACATGGCCAGTTCGTCGTAGTACTTGCGCAGTTGGGTGGATTTGTTGGCGTCGCGGTTTTTGATGATTTCTTTGCCTTTGCGCGGGTCAAAGGTCGCTTTGGGGGTGATGTAGTCCGCCGCCTGTTCGGCGATGTCCGAGTAGATTTTGGGGTTGAGCGGTTGTTTGAGGCTGATGGTGTTGAGGTCCATGGGTTATTGCTCCCGTTGTTGGTAGAAATGGTTGTAGAGGGGGATGCGAATGGTGCCGTGCAGTGCCTGGATGTAGCCGGCAAGGTCGCCGCTGAGTTGCTGGTAGGCGTTGTCTTTGGCGGTGATGTGTTTTTGCTCGTTAACGTAGCGCCGTGTGCGGTAGTAGAGGCGGCTACGCCAGATGCTGGCGTTGATGTCGCCCGCCGCTTCGGCAACGGCAAGTTCGGTGTAGTGCAGCAGGTCGTAGAGGTAGGCGGTGCTCAAGCGGTATTGCCGCTCTAGTTCGCTGATGCGGGCGGCGGTTTTTTCGAGCTGCGACCAGTCGCCCCAGGAGACGGTTTCGCCGTAGAGGTTGAGGGCGTTTTTCGCTGTTTTATCCCGCAGTTGGTGCGCCTTGGCTTTTTCCAGTGCTTCTTCGGCGTAGGCGGAGAGTTTCGGCAGCGGCAGGCCGGGTTTGCTGATGGCGATGCCGGCGCTGAAGGTGATGTCGGGGTTTGCCGCGACGTATTCGCGGAAATGGGCGCGCATGTCGGCGGCGAGGTGCTGGATTTGCTGCCACGGGCCGATGAGGAAGAAATCGTCGCCACCGGCGAAGACGGTGTAGCTGTTCGGGTATTTGGCGGCGCAGTAAGCGGGCAGCCACAGGCTGAAGAACTGGTTCATCTGCCGCGAGAGGGCGGCCATTTTGGCGAAGGTCGGCGTGCTCAGGCCGCGTTCGAAGATTTTGCCGAGGTTGTCCACGTCGCCTTTGAGGGTGGCGAGGGCGATTTTGCCGCAGTAGTGGCCATTTTCGTCGGGATGGCGTTCTTCGCAGGCGAGGTGGTTGAAGGTTTTGACTTGTCCCGTTGGTCTGTCGTTTCGTTCTTCTTCGGGTAATGGCTGGTATTTCTCTTTGTCGTCATTCTCGCTGAAGCGCGGGACGTAGGCGTTGATGGCGCGGCGGGCGTAGCCGTGCCAGATGCTGTCGTCCGTGAGGCGGGGCAGGCTGTAATCCCAGCAGCGCAGGAGTTGGCCGCGTCGGGCGATGTCGCCGAATTTGCCGCTGATGTCTTCGTCAGCAGTGAAGGCGATGTGGTAGCCGAAGATGGGCAGTTCGAGTGTGGTGGTGTTTCCATCATCGTGTACTGCTGCCGCCGGGGTGAGGATGAGCAGGCGTTCTTTACGCGCCAGCTCTGCGCCGATGGTGATTTGATCGGCGCTCAGTGCGGCGGGTTTTGGAGCGTCTTTGCTGCCGCGCGCGGGCAGGTGGCGATCGTAAGGGCAAGTGCCAGCGGGATAGGCGGCGGGCAGGGCAGTCGGCGCGCTGCCCATGAGGGCGAAGCGTTGCAGTTTGGCGCTTTCGAGTTCGGCGAAGGTGTCGTCGATGAGCTGGCGGAAGCGGTCTTTGGCGGTGAAGTCGCGGCAGCTGGCAGCGTGGGTGGCGATGCCGAGGGCGACGCGGCCATAGCAGTGTTCGAGCAGCCACTGGTTAATGTCGGCTTTGACGCGCGCGAGGGCGTCGTGCATGGCCGGGGTGTTCGGGGCGACGATCATGAATTTGCCGGCGGCGTTCAGGATTTGCGCGGTTGGCGGCAGTTCGCAGGTATCCAGCACGCGCAGCGCCGCCAGTTCGGCAAAGAGCGAGACCTGGAAGGAGCGGCCGCGCAAGAGTTTGGCGGCTTTTTTGTTGGTTTCTCGGCCAGCGGCGAAGATGAAGGACTGGATGCCGAAGAAGTCGCCCTGGATGAGCAGGATTTTTTCTTCGTCCCAGTCGCTTTGGCTGCGCAGGCGGGCGATGGCGGCGTCATCGGTTTGGCCGTTGGCGTCGTGCCACAGCCACAGGGCAGTGGCGAGGGCAGCGGTGCTTTTGCTGTGGTCGTAAAGGGAGACTTCAGGTTTGCTGCCAAAAGCGGTCGCGGCAGGGATGGCATGGGTGCAGCTTTGCCACAGGGTGTCGAAGTGGTCGAGCCAGAGCGGCCAGTTGCTGCGGTGCACTGCGGGGATGTGTTGCAGGCCGTGCTGGAATTGTTGCCACAGCGCGCGGTATTCGGCTTGTGCGGCGGCGTTGTCGGCAGGTTCGCCGTTTTCGCGTTTTTCGGGGTAGATGCTGTGCGGATTGAGCGGGCGCAGCGGGTAACGGTAGTGCAGTTGGTCGCGGGTTTTGTCTTTGGGGTTGTCGCCGAGGTTGATTTGCTCGAACAGGGTCAGTAGGCGGTAGTGGTGCGACGCGCCATCTTGGGCGAAGATGTCACCCGCAAAGCCGGCGGCGACGCGGTCAGCGGTGGCGATGATCCCTTGCAGGAAGGTGTCCGGGTGGTGCTGTGTCGCCGTGCGCAAGGCAAAAGGGGCAAGTTCGTCGCGCACAAGGTCGGGCAGGTGCTGCTTGAGGGTGTCCCAAGCGAGAGTGGTGTGGTCGTTAGGCGGGGCTTCGGGATGGTTAATGCGGTGGCCGTCGTGTGGGTGGGTGTGGGGGGCATCGTCCGTGGCTTCCATGCGGGCGCGCTCGGCGAGCTCACCGAGGTTGTGCAGAAAGGCGGCAAAGGCGACGCGGCAGGCGACGTTTTTCATGGCTTTTCCTTGGCTGTCGGGGTCGGTGCCAGTGTAGCAGTGTGAATTTGTTGTGGCTATGGCGGCGTTTCTGTGGATTGTTGTGCTTTTTCAGCAAGGGGCTCGGTGCGCGGGCATAAAAAAGCGGCATCCGGAGATGCCGCTGTCGCTTGGTGTGAGCTTAGGTCGAGGCGTGCTGTTTGCGGAAGTTTTTGCCGCCGTCTTTGCGTGCGGCGAAGGGCTTTCCGCCTTTATGGGCAAAGGGTTTGCCGCCTTTTTTGCCGCCCCAGCTTTTTTTGTCGTCAAATTTTTTGCCGTAGCCTTTGCTCGGGTTGCCACGGAATTTTTTTGACGGTTTGGTTTTAGGTTTGCTGGTGATTTTCGGCTCCATGCCTTCGATGCGGTGTTCGTCGATTTTGCGTTCGAGGTAGCGGGTGATGGCCGAAAGCTGGCTGCGGTCGGCAAGACTGCACAGGTTGATGGCTACCCCGCTGCGTCCGGCGCGGCCACTGCGGCCGATGCGGTGCACGTAGTCTTCAACCTGGCGCGGCAGGTCGTAGTTGATGACGTGGCTGATGGCGGGGATGTCGATGCCGCGCGCGGCGACGTCGGTCGCGACCAGGATGTCGCATTTGCCTTTGCGCAGGTCTTCAACGATGCGGTTGCGCTTGACCTGCGGCAGGTCGCCATGCAGGAAGCGGGCGCGGTGGCCGTTGTCACGCAGGCTGTCGGCGATTTCTTCGCTGCTGCGTTTGGTGGCGGCGAAGATGATGGTTTGCCCCATGTCCGGATCGGCAACGAGGTGTTCAAGGATGCGGTTTTTGTGGCCCTGGTCGTCGCAGAAGTACACTTTTTCTTCGATGTGCGCGCTTTCGACTTTGATGCTGATGCGCTCCGGTTCGCGGGTGTAGCGCGCGGCGATTTTGCCGACGGCGCCGTCCCAGGTGGCGGAGCTCATGATGGTTTGGCGGTTTTCCGGCAGGGCATCGATGATGGCACCCAGGTCATCGGCGAAGCCCATGTCGAGC
The DNA here is from genome assembly GCF_900460955.1 of Cardiobacterium valvarum. Taxonomy (GTDB): domain Bacteria; phylum Pseudomonadota; class Gammaproteobacteria; order Cardiobacteriales; family Cardiobacteriaceae; genus Cardiobacterium; species Cardiobacterium valvarum. The sequence goes on along the minus strand of NZ_UFUW01000001.1, from coordinate 2,393,968 downwards.
ATGCGGTCGGCTTCGTCAAGGACGAGCATGTCGAGTGCCGAGGTGTCAATGCGCTCGTCGCGCAGGTGGTCAAGCAGGCGGCCGGGGGTGGCGACGATGATTTGCACGCCTTTTTTCAGGGCGCGGATTTGTCCGCCATAGGGCGCGCCGCCGACCAGCGGCACGGAGAAGAGCCATTTCAGCTCACGCCCGTATTTGCGCACTTGATCCTGTACTTGCAGGGCGAGTTCGCGGGTCGGGGTGAGGATGAGGGCGCGCGGTCTTTTGCCGCGTTGTTCGCTGGTTATCAGGCGGGTGAGGATGGGCAGGACGAAGGCGGCGGTTTTGCCGCTGCCGGTTTGCGCCGAGAGTTGCAGGTCGCGCCTGGCGATGGCAAGCGGGATGGCTTGTGCCTGGATGGGCGTCGGGGTGGTGTAGCCGCTGGCGGCGATGGCGTTAAGCAGGGCTTCGGGGAGGTTGAGGTCGGTAAAGGTTTGCATGTTGTTTCCGATGGGTTGTGGCAAACCGTGACGACCGCAACGCCGGATGGGATACGAAGATTGATGGTTTGCCGTGAAGTGATTTCAATATCATCGGCAACAATCAGGTGAAGCCTCGTGCTCCGGATCGCGGGCGATGTCGTCAAAAGGGCGCGCATTGTACGCTTGTGCGGGGGCTTGTCAAAAGGAATCCCCCGCTCTATACAACGGGCAGGAGAAGTTTTTTGTCAAATTTTCAGTTTGGATACGCGTCAAGCGGCGTAGTTGCCGGGCCCGTCAAGCGGTGTTAATACTCGCCATCCGCCGTCCTTGCCGCTCTCTTACTGCTGTGTTACAAAGCGGTTCTGTTTTTCTGTCCGCGCCGCCGCGTGGTTTTGTTTTCTGTTTGCAGGAGAGGATTATGTTGATGTTGCGCCGGAGTTTTTTGGCAGTGGCCGCGGCGTTGTGTGCGCTGACGGCGGGTGCGGAGAATGCGAAGGTGAAGGTCGGTTTTATCGCCCTGCCGTCACATGCGCCGAATTTTCTCGCCAAGGAACGCGGCTTTTATGCCGGGGAAGGGCTGGATGCGGAGTTGGTGCCGTTCCAGGCGGCGCAGGCCATGGCGGTCGCAATTGCTTCCGGCGATATTGATTTCGGCGTGACGGCAGTGTCCGGCGGTCTGCTGAATTTGGCCGCGCGCGGCGATTCGGTGCGGATTTTCGGCGGCGCGCTGACGGAAGCGAAGGACACGCCGGGGCATGTGCTGCTCGCCAGCAAGGCGGCGTTTGATGCCGGTTTGAAGTCGCCCAAGGATTTGGACGGCAAGCGTTTTGCCATCACCACCCAAGGGTCGTCGTTTGCGTATATGGGTGCGCAGATTGCCAGGCAGGAAGGTATCGCCATCAAGCCGATGGCGCTGAATACGATGCCGGCGATTGCCGCCGCGTTGCAGGCGGGCAAGGTGGATGCCACTGTCGCCCAGCCTGCGTTTGCTGCCGACTGGGTGGCGCAGGGTGCGGCGGTGGAGATTGGCCGCGTCGCCGATTTTCTGCCGGATTATCAAGTGACGGTGCTGTTTACTTCGGCGAAGCGCGCGCAGGATAACCCGCAGTCGCTTGCTGCTTTCCGGCGCGGTTTTGCCAAGGGGGCGGCGCTTTATAACGCGGCGCTGGTTGATAAGTCGCTCTCTGAGACGGAAGTGGCGGCGGTGGTCGCCGATGTGCACCGTTATGTGTTTGTCGATAAGCCCGAAGCGGAGGCGGCCAGGCTGATTCAGGCGGGGGCGATGCGCGTCTCGCCGGATGCGGCGCTGAACCGTGCCGATGTGCTCAAACAGGTGCAGTGGTTCAAGGACGAGAAGCTGGTGCCGGATGCGCTGGATGGTAACGCGCTGCTGGTGGACTGATGCGTCTGCTGGTCGATGATGTGTCGCACCGTTATCACGGGCGGCTGGTGTTGCAGGATGTGTCGTTTGCGATTGAGGCGGGCGAGATTGTCTGCATTATCGGCCCGCCCGGCTGCGGGAAATCGACACTGCTGCGTTTTCTGGGTGGACTGGAAGCGCCGGATGCGGGCGTGGTGTGGCTGGAAGGTGAACCGCCTGCCGCGTCGCTCAACCCGCTGACGTTTGTTTTTCAGGATTTTGCCCTGCTGCCGTGGCGCACGGTGGCGGAGAATGTGGAGCTGGTGCTGGCGCATCATCCGCTCTCGAAAGCGGAGCGGCGCGAGCGGGTGCGCGATGTGCTGGCGCGCACGCAGCTCAGTGAGTTTGCCCATGCCTGGATTCGTCAGCTTTCCGGCGGGATGCGGCAGCGGGTGGCGATTGCGCGTGCGCTGGCGGTCAATCCGGCGGTGATGCTGCTCGATGAACCGCTCTCGGCGCTGGATAGTCAGACGAAGGATTTGTTGCTCGATGATTTTGTCCGCCTGTGGCTGGCCGCGCCGTTTTCGGCGGCGTATGTGACGCACAACCTGCGCGAGGCGGTGCGGCTGGGACACAAGGTGGTGGTACTGTCGCGCCGCCCCGGGCGGGTGCGCGAGGTGGTCTCGCTGGATATGCCGCTGGATGCGCGCGATGAGCGGGATCCTGTGTTGCTGGATGTGGAAGGGCGCTTGTGGGCGTTGATGCGCGATGAGGTTCGCGCCGCCGAGCGGGAGTTGGAAGCATGAATACGGTGAATCGGATTGCGGTGCCGCTGCGCACCCGCGTGTTTGGCGGCAAGGCGCCGCGCTGGCAGGGCTGGCTGGTGTTTGCCGTGTTGCTGGTGGTTTGGGAGGCGGCGGTGCGTCTCGGCTGGATCAGCCGCGCTTTTATCGCGTCGCCCTCGGAAATTGTGGTGCAGCTCAAACAGTTGCTCGTTTCCGGGCTGTTGTGGGAACACTTGTGGGCGAGTGTGCGCCGTCTCGCTATCGGCTGGGGGCTGGGCACGCTACTTGGTATCGTCATCGGGCTGTTAATCGGTTTGTGGCGGGTTGCGCGTGGCATGTTGCTGCCGCTGGTCTCGGCGCTGTTCCCCGTGCCGAAGATTGCGCTGCTGCCGCTCTTTCTGGTGTGGTTCGGCATCGACGAGGGCTCGAAGGTGGCGACAATTCTGATTGGCACATTGTTCCCGACGGTGATTGCGACGTATGCGGCGGTCAATAATGTGGATCGCGGCCTGATTCGCATGGGGCAATCGTTTGGGCTGCCGCAGGCGGCGGTCATCCGCAGTATCATTCTGCCCGGCGCGATGCCGGGGATTTTTGCCGGCTTCCGCATTTCGGTGTCGATTGCCATCACCATGCTGGTGGTCGCCGAGATGATGAGTGCGGAAAGCGGCATCGGCGCGTATATCGCGAATGCCGGCGCGCTTTATCAGATGGATCAGCTGCTGGCGGGGGTCACGCTGCTCGCCCTCTTGGGCATCGTGCTGTCGTGGCTGCTGGGGGTGATTGAGCGGCGGGTGTTGCGCTGGCGGGAATGAAGGCTGTGATTATCCCGCTTGGCGGGCGGCGCGAACCCAGTGTTTATCCCGCTTGGGCGTCTTTCATATATGACAGAGGATTGTGATGAAAAAATTATGGTTGATGTTGTTATCCGCGCCGCTGTGGGCGCAGAACGAGCCGCCGGTGGCATTGCTGCCGGTGCAGGGCGATACCTTGACGCCGGAAGCGGCGCTGGCGCGATCCAAAGGCGACAGCGGACTGCCGCAATTGTCCGCGCGGGCAAACCCGCCCGGTCAGGGGACAAGCCCGGAACCGCTTACTGCCCCAGCGGATGATTTGCCCGCCGACATTCCGGTGGTGGTGTTGAAGGACGAATCGAAGAACCCGCCGCCGCCCGCCGAAGAAGCGAAGCCTGCCGCAGAACCGGCAGAGAAACCCGCCGAAGCGAAAAAGGACAGCAAGAAAAAAGCGAAAACGAAGAAGTCTGCCGAGAAGAAAAAGCCTGCGGCAGAAGAGAAGCCGACGGAAGAAAAATCCGCCGCCAGCGAAGAAAAACCGGCAGCTGCTGCCGCAGAGAAAAAAGACGGGCAGCCCGCCGCCGTCCCTGATGCAGAAAAGCCCGCACCGGTGGACGAGAAGGCGCAGGCGGAGGCGGCAGAAAGCGACACCAAACTGCAGACACCCGTTGCGCCTGCGGTTGGCGAAGTGCAACCGCTTGCGCCCGCTACCCCGGCGCCGACCGCTGCCGAAGAAGAAGCTGATCCGCCATGGGCAGGTTACGCGCAGGCGCAGTCAATGGCGGAAAACGGCAACCCGCGCGGTGCCCTGCGCCAACTGGAAAGCCGCCTCGCCACCAACCCGCAGGACAGCCGCGCAGCCTACCTGAAAGGACTGGTGCTGATGCAACTTGGGCGCGGCGAAGAAGCAGAACGCTGGTACAAAATGATGCAGGCCAATTTCCCTGACCTGCCGCAGTCCGGCAACGCCCTGGCGGTAATTTATGCGGGGCGCGGCGATTTGCCTGCAGCGGAACTGGCGCTGCGCGACGTGTTGCTGAAGCATCCGGAGCACAATTCGGCACGGGTCAACCTCGCCCGCCTCTACGTACAAATGGCGCAGGCCGAGTACGAAAAGGCACTGAAAGCGACCCCTGACAATGCTATGATTGCGCGCAAATTAGAGGCCTTGAAGGCCATGCAGTAACTTGAAAACTATCGGATTTTTATGGCGAAACAGACAGAAGAACAGCAAAAGGCGCTCGCCGCCGTGCTGGCACAGCTTGACAAGACTTTCGGCAAAGGCACGGTGATGCGTCTCGGCGACCAAACCGCCGCGCTCGACATTCAGGCCATCTCAACCGGCTCGCTTGGCCTCGACATCGCCCTCGGCATCGGCGGCCTGCCGCGTGGCCGGATTGTCGAAATCTACGGCCCGGAATCGTCGGGTAAAACCACGCTGACCCTGCAAGTCATCGCCGAAGCGCAAAAAGCGGGCGGTACGACAGCCTTTATTGATGCCGAACACGCCCTTGACCCGATTTATGCGCGCAAACTCGGCGTCGATACCGACAACCTCTACATCACCCAGCCGGACACCGGCGAACAGGCGCTGGAAATCACCGATGCGCTGGTGCGCTCCGGCGCGTTTGACGTAGTGGTGGTGGACTCGGTCGCCGCCCTCACCCCGAAGGCGGAAATCGAAGGCGACATGGGCGATTCGCACGTCGGCCTGCAAGCCCGCCTGATGAGCCAGGCACTGCGCAAACTGACCGCGAACATCAAGCGCACCAACACCCTGGTCATCTTTATCAACCAGATCCGCATGAAAATCGGCGTGATGTTTGGCTCGCCGGAAACCACTACCGGCGGTAACGCCCTCAAATTCTATGCCTCGGTGCGCCTTGATATCCGCCGCATCGGTTCGGTGAAAAATGGCGACGAAGTCCTTGGCAACCAGACGCGGGTCAAAGTGGTGAAAAACAAAGTCGCGCCGCCGTTCAAGCAGGCCGAATTTGAAATCCTCTACGGCGAAGGTATTTCCCGCCTCGGCGAAATCATTGATCTCGGCGTTGCCATTGACGTCATCCAGAAATCCGGTGCCTGGTACAGCTACGGTGGCGAAAAAATTGGTCAGGGCAAGGAAAAAGTCCGTGCCTTCCTCAAAGAAAAACCGGAACTCACCGCCGAAATCGAGGTAAAAATCCGCGAATACTATATCGGCAATGCACAGGCCGAGCTGCCGGTGGGCAGCGGCAAGACCGATGACGATGATGAGGATACCCAGCCCTCCTTGACCGATGGCGATGAACCCTTCTGAGTTCACCCACCCTGACGACGAACAGCGCGCTATCGAAGCGCGCTGTCTCACTGCGCTCGCACAACGCGAACACAGCCGCGCCGAACTCGTCGCCAAACTGCACGGTTTTTCCCCCACCGCCGTCGAACTTGTCCTTGATACCCTCGCCGCGCGCGGCTGGCAGAGCGATGCCCGCTTTGCCGAAGCCTTTGTCCGCAACCGCCTCGCGCGCGGGCAGGGGCGGCTTAAAGTCCGCCACGAACTCGAAGCGCGCGGCATCCACGGCGACCTGCTGCGCGACGTGCTCGACGCCGCCGATTGGGCGGGCGCCGCCCGCAGCGCCTATCTGAAAAAATACAGCGTCCCCGCTACGACAGCGAAAGAAAAGGCAAACCGGCAGCGTTTCCTCGCCCAACGCGGTTTTTCCTACGACGACATCCAGCAAGCAATGAAAGCAACCCACGATGACAACACATAAACGCCCCACTTCCACCGCCGACATCCGGCGCGCCTTTCTCGATTACTTCGCCGAACACGGCCACAAAATCGTCCATTCTTCCTCGCTGGTGCCGGGCAACGACCCGACCCTGCTCTTTACCAACGCGGGCATGGTGCAGTTCAAGGACATCTTCACCGGCTCTGAAACGCGTGATTACAGGCGCGCCACCACCTCGCAGCGCTGCGTGCGCGCCGGTGGCAAGCACAACGACTTGGAAAATGTCGGCTACACCGCGCGCCACCACACCTTCTTTGAAATGCTGGGCAATTTCAGCTTCGGCGACTACTTCAAAGAACAGGCCATCCCCTTCGCCTGGAACCTGCTGACGCAAGTCTTCGGCCTGCCGCCGGAAAAACTCTGCGTTACCGTCTATCACGAAGACGACGAAGCCTATGCCATCTGGCGTGACACTGTCGGCCTGCCGGAGGACAAAATCATCCGCATCGGCGACAAGCCGGGCAAAGCCAAATACGAATCCGACAACTTCTGGGCGATGGGCGACACCGGTCCCTGCGGCCCCTGCTCGGAAATCTTCTACGACCACGGGCCGGAAGTGTGGGGTGGCCCACCCGGCTCACCCGAAGAAGACGGCGACCGCTTTATCGAAATCTGGAACATTGTCTTCATGCAGTTTGAGCGGGATGCGACGGGCAACATGAAGCCGCTGCCGCGCCCGTCCATCGATACCGGCATGGGGTTGGAACGTATCGCCGCCGTGTTGCAGCACGTCCATTCCAACTACGAAATCGACATCTTCCGCAACCTGATTGCCGCCGCCGCTGAGGCAACCGGCTGCGACGATCTCGAACAGACCTCGCTCAAAGTCATCGCCGACCACATCCGCTCCACCGTTTTCCTGATGGTGGACGGTGTGCTGCCCGGCAACGAAGGACGCGGCTACGTCCTGCGCCGCATCATGCGCCGTGCCATCCGCCACGGCTACAAACTGGGGCAGAACCAGCCGTTTTTCTACAAACTCGTCGCACCGCTGGTGGCGGAAATGGGCGAGGCCTATCCGGAAATCGTCGAAGCCGAAGCACGTATCACCGAGGCCGTCAAGCGGGAAGAAGAGCGCTTTGCGCAAACGCTGGATACCGGCATGAGCGTCTTTCACAAAGTGCTGCACGGCCTGAAATTCCTCAAACTCGAATCCCTCCTGCCGCTGGACGGACCGCAAAAAAACATCGAACTGCACACTGCCGACGGCAAACCCTTCAATGTCAGCGCCCTGCAAACGGCAAACCGCAAACAGATCCTGCTGCGCACCCCGCAGGGCGAGACAAAAACCATTGATATGGAAGACGTGCTGGGCGACGAATCCAAATTCAGCGATTCTGAAGCTGCCCCCTACATCGCCGCGCTGGAACAATACCTGAACGACAACCTCGCGAACAGCAAGCTGATCATCCCGGGCGAAGTCATCTTCAAACTCTACGACACCTACGGCTTCCCCTACGACCTCACCGCCGACATGGCACGCGAACTCGGCATCGAGCTCGACAGCGACGGCTTCGAGCGGGAAATGGCGGCGCAGCGCGAGCGCGCCAAAGCTGCCGGCAAGTTTGATGCCGCACAGAAGCTTGATATCAGCGGCAAAACCGCCTTTGAAGGCTACGAACACGACCACGGCACCGCGCAAATCATGCAAATCTTCGCTGATGGCGCAGCGGTCAACCGCCTGCTCGGCGGCGAACACGGCGTCATCGTCCTTGACCGCACCCCGTTCTACGGCGAATCCGGCGGACAAGTCGGCGACACCGGCACCATCCGCACTGCAAACGGCATCTTCGCCGTTGAAGACACGCAGAAACAGGGTGACGCCTTCCTGCACTACGGCCATGTTGTCGAAGGCAGCATCAGCAGCGGCGAAGCGGCAGAAACCCAAATTGACGTGGACCGCCGCGCCGCCATCAAGCGGCACCATTCCGCCACCCACCTGCTGCACAAAGCCCTGCGCAGCACCCTCGGCACCCACGTTCAGCAAAAAGGCTCGCTGGTGGACGAACGCCGTACCCGCTTCGACTTCTCGCACGACAAACCGCTCAGTGCTGACGAAATCGCCCACGTCGAAACCATGATGAACGCGCAAATCCTGCGTAACGCCCCGGTGACCATCGAACAAATGGGCCGTGATGATGCGCAGAAAAAAGGCGCGATGGCACTTTTCGGCGAAAAATATGGCGACGTGGTGCGCGTCGTCAGCATGGGCGAAGACGGCTTCTCCATCGAACTCTGCGGTGGCACTCACGTCGCCCGCCTGGGCGAAATCGGCATCGCCAAAGTCGTCTCGCAAGGAGCGGTATCGGCCGGGGTACGCCGCATCGAAGTCGTCTGCGGCCTCGCTGCACTGGAACATCTTGCGCATAGCGATGCCCTGCTCGCGGAAAGCGCCGCCCTGCTGAAAACCGACGGCGAACACCTGCCGGAGCGCATTGCCGCCCTGCAACAACAGCTGAAAGCACAAGAAAAAGACATCCAGACCCTGAAACGCCAACTGGCACAAGGCGGCGACGGTGGCAGCATTGACGTAAAAACCGTCAAAGGCTGGAAAACCCTCGCCCTGCAACGCGACGGCCTCGATAACGCTACCCTGCGCGACACCGCCGACCAGCTGCGTGACCGCCACGGTGCGGACGTCGTCGTCATCGGCAGCGCCGATAACGATACTGCCCGCCTGATTGTCAGCGTCAACAAAGCGGCAAAAGCCCTGCATGCCGGCAACATTATCCGTGAACTCGTCGCCCACATTGACGGCAAAGGCGGCGGCCGCCCCGACTTCGCCCAAGCCGGCGGCAAAAATCCCGCAGGATTGCCCGCTGCGCTCGCGGCACTGGCAGATGCCCTGCCCGATAACACATGAGGAAACCCACATGGCACTAATCGTCCAAAAATACGGCGGCACCTCGATGGGCTCAATTGAGCGCATCGAACACGTCGCCGAAAAATGCATTGCCGCGCAAAAAGCGGGCAACGACCTTGTCGTCGCCGTCTCTGCGATGAGCGGCGAAACCAACCGCCTGATCGCACTCGCGCACGACATCACGCCGCGTCCCAGTCCGCGCGAAATGGACGTCATCATGTCCACTGGTGAACAAGTCAGCATCGCCCTGCTCGCTATTGCTATTGAAAAGCGCGGCGTCCCGGCCGTGTCCTACACTGGCGCACAAGTAAAAATCCTCACCGATAGCGCCCACATGAAAGCGCGCATCAAGGGCATTGACAGCGACAACATCAAGCGCGACCTGCAAGCGGGAAAAATCGTCATTGTCGCCGGCTTTCAGGGCGTGGACGAACACGGCAACATCACCACCCTCGGCAGGGGCGGCTCCGATACCACCGCCGTTGCCCTCGCCGCCGCGCTGCATGCCGACGAATGCCAGATCTACACCGACGTGGACGGCGTGTATACCACCGACCCACGCATTGAACCGAAAGCGCGCAAACTTGACCGCATCACCTTTGAAGAAATGCTGGAAATGGCGAGCCTCGGCTCAAAAGTCCTGCAAATCCGCTCGGTCGAATTTGCTGGCAAATACAAAGTCCCGCTCCGCGTCCTCTCCAGTTTTGAGGACGGCGAAGGTACCCTGATCAGTCTAGAAGAGGAAAACCCCGTGGAATCAGCCATCATCACCGGTATCGCGTTCAGCCGCGACGAAGCCCAGGTCAACGTCGTTGACGTGCCGGACACCCCCGGCATTGCCTACAAAATCCTCGCTCCCATCGGCGAAGCCAACATCAACGTTGACATGATCATCCAGAACATCGGCATCGAAGGTAAAAACGACTTCACCTTCACCGTGCCGCGCGGTGACTACGACACTACCCTGGAAATTCTGCGGAAAACCTTCCCGCCGGAAAGTGGCGTGGTTGTCCACGGCTCGAACATCGCCAAAGTGTCCATCGTCGGCGTGGGGATGCGCTCGCATGCGGCAGTTGCCAGTACCATGTTTCAGGCACTTGCCAAAGAAAACATCAACATCCACATCATTAGCACCTCGGAAATCAAAATCTCCGTGGGTATTGACGAAAAATACCTCGAACTCGCGGTGCGTGCCCTGCACGAAGCCTTCGGCCTTGATAAAGTCTGATACGCCGTCGTTGAAAACAAAAAGCGGGTACGTCCCGCTTTTTTATACACACGGGATAATCCGCACGGTTGCCCGCCTAGCGGCTATATAGCACAGAATACTCAAAAACACCCATGATAGGCACTGACATCATTGACAAACGCCGCATTTCCGCCTTATGGCGTACACACGGACAGCGTTTGGCGAAAAAAATTCTGCACCCTGACGAACTCGCCCAGTTCAGTGCACAACGCGACCCGGTGCGCTATCTCGCCATGCGCTGGGCAGCCAAAGAAGCGCTGGGTAAAGCTCTCGGGACCGGTCTGCGCGCGCCGCTGGTTATGCCCGCTATTTGCCTCGATAAAACCGTACTAGGTGTACCGCAATTTGCTGATACCGAACCACTGCACAGCCTGCGTTGCGCACGAGACATAGCTACTATTCATCTCAGCCTGAGCGACGAACGTGATTACGCCGTCGCTTTCGTCTGGTGTGAGCGGTAAAAATTGCCGCATGAGATGGATTCTAAAAATATCATAAAAGACATATGGATATGTGTTTATCTCAGTCTAAAAGGCAGAATAAAAGTTGTAAAATAACTACAAAAAAGGTCTTGTTGGTTTCTTGCAACAAAATGGTTGCACGGGCACAAAAAAGCCAGTATGATTGCCCCCGGATTAGGCGATCCGCGAAATTGAATTTAGCTATTGCTAGGAGACTTAACATGAAAAAATCACTGATTGCATTGAGCGTTCTGGCCGGCATGGTCGGCGTTGCCCAAGCAGAAAATACCACGACCCTTTATGGCGCTATCGGTTATTCCGTCAAAGTCGCCGATAGTGAAACCGGCGCTGTTAACAAAACTGTTTGGGATTTGAACCGCAGCGTTGCCCGTTTCGGTATCCGTGGTACTGAAGACCTCAACGGCGGTTTGCAAGCATTCTACCGCTTCGAGTTCAACGTAACTGATGCTGGTGTTACGGCTAAAGAAGGCACCCGTTATGCTTATCTCGGTTTGAAAGGTGACTTCGGTACCCTGACCTTGGGACGTCAAAAAACTATCTTTGCTACCGCAACCGATTTCAACGATAACTTCCAAGATGTCTATTTCAAATACAATAAGGGTCCTAGCCGTCTGAGCAAAGTTATCAGCTACGTTAGCCCGGATATCTATGGCTTCAAGATTGGCGCTTCTATGATCTTGGATGGTGACAATAGCGTTATCTCTAGCTCTGACTCTAAAGGGATTGATGCTTGGGAAGCTGGCGCATTCTATGAAAATAGCGGTATCTTCTTCGGCGGTGCTTACCAGTATCGTGACCAAGGTAAAGGTTCTACCGAGTTGATGGGTGGCTCTACTGGTTACAAGAACGACACCTTCAAAGTTGGCTTGGGTTACGAACACGAATCCAGTGCCGATAGCTACTACAACCTGGCTGGTGAATACTACCTCGGTAACAACACTTTCCGCGCTGGCTTCGGCTATGACGATGGCAAAGGTAAGAACGATTGGTATGAATATGCCCTTGGTTACCAATACAACCTCAGCCCGCGTACCTACACTTGGGTTGAAGGTTCTTACTATGATCCGCGTCAAAAAGGTAAAGACGATAACTACGAAGTTGTTGTTGGCGTTCGCCACGACTTCTAATCGGTATCCTCTACCGCAAAAAGCGAACCTTCGGGTTCGCTTTTTTATTGCCCATAGAACGCTTCCGTTTTGTGCATCAAGAACACAGAGTCATCACGCCTGGCAGCGGCGTTTCCGTTACACACGCAAAACAGTGGCATGGGCAGATTTTGTTTATAATGCGAACCCCACGATTTAACACAGATTTTTGCGAGTATGATGAAAAAAATGCTTTCTCTTGCATTTGCCGCTTTGTTGTTGCAAGGCTGTGGCATGATGCTTGTTGGCGGTGCAGCAACGACAGCCGGCATGGTGCATGATCGGCGCTCGGCAGGTACCATCATTGACGATAATGCCTTGGAATTAAAAGTGCTGAACACCATCCGCCAGGCAAAGACACTTGCCGATAACAGCCACGTCAGCGCCACCGGCTATAACGGTATGATCCTGCTCACCGGCGAGGCTTATAACGAAAACATTCGTCAACATATCACTGTTGCGGTGGAGCAGGTTCCTGGCGTCAGACAAGTGCGTAACCAGCTGGTTATCGGGCGTCGCAGTACTTTCATGGAGCGCGCCTACGATTCCAAGCAGACGGCAAAAGTTAAATCAGCACTGCTGGACGTAAAAATCGCCGGATTCGACCCGACCCGCGTCAAAGTCGTCACCGAGCATGGTTACACCTATTTACTCGGCATTGTCAGCGAAGAAGAAGCGCAGGCTGCGGTAGATATTGCGCGCCGCGTCTCCGGCGTGAAAGAAATCGTCAGCATGTTTGAAATCGTCAACAATCCGGCGGCAACTACCCTCGGTGGCAATATCTAACTCCACTCTTCCATAAAGTCGACCGCCTGCGGTCGGCTTTATTGTTTCTATTCCCAGCAAAAAACAGGCAACCATCATGACAAAGGCAATCCCTCTCCGTTCCCAAACCTCCACCGCCGGACGCAACATGGCCGGTGCCCGCGCTCTGTGGCGTGCTACCGGCATGAAAGATGAAGACTTCCACAAACCCATCATCGCCGTAGTCAACAGCTTCACCCAGTTCGTCCCCGGCCATGTGCACCTCAAAGACATGGGGCAACTGGTCGCGCGCGAAATCGAAGCGGCGGGGGCGGTCGCCAAAGAATTTAATACCATCGCCGTGGATGACGGCATCGCCATGGGGCATGACGGTATGCTCTATTCGCTGCCAAGCCGCGACATCATTGCCGATTCCGTCGAATACATGGTGAACGCGCACTGCGCTGATGCCATGATCTGCATCTCCAACTGCGACAAAATTACCCCTGGCATGCTAATGGCGGCGATGCGCCTCAATATTCCCGCCGTTTTCGTCTCCGGCGGACCGATGGAAGCGGGCAAAACCGCACTTGCCAAGCACAAACTCGACCTGGTTGATGCCATCGTCTATGCCGTTGACCCGCAAATCGATGATGCGACCGTTGATGATTACGAAAAAAACGCCTGCCCGACCTGTGGTTCCTGCTCCGGTATGTACACCGCCAATTCCATGAACTGCCTGACCGAAGCGCTGGGTCTGTCGCTGCCCGGTAACGGCACCACCCTCGCTACCCATGCTGACCGCAAACAGCTCTTCCTGAATGCTGCGCGCACCATTGTCGCCATCACCGAGCGTTACTACCACGAGGGCGACAGCAGCGTCCTGCCGCGTTCTATTGCTAACTTCGATGCCTTCCAGAACGCCATGACCCTCGACATCGCCATGGGCGGCTCGACCAACACCATCTTGCACCTGCTCGCCACCGCGCAAGAAGCGCAGGTCCCCTATACCATGAAAGACATTGATGCCCTGTCGCGTCGCATCCCGCAGCTGTGCAAAGTCGCGCCGAACGAGCCCAAATACCACATCGAAGACGTGCACCGCGCCGGCGGCATCATGAACATCCTCGCCGAACTCGCGCGCGCAGGCCTCATCCGTACCGACATGCCGACCGTGCACAGCGCGACCCTGCAAGAGGCCATTGACCGCTATGACCTGACCCGCGACCCTGCCCCGGAAATCCGCGAATTCTACCAAGCAGGCCCGGCCGGACTGCGCAGCCAGACCGCCTTCTCGCAAAACTGTCGTTACGACAGCGTGGATGATGATCGCGCGGGCGGCTGCATCCGCGATCTTGCCCACGCCTACTCGCAAGACGGCGGCCTTGCTGTCCTCTACGGCAACATTGCCGAAGATGGCTGCGTCGTCAAAACCGCCGGGGTGGATGCAAGCATTCACACATTCAGCGGCAAAGCTATCGTTTACGAAAGCCAGGACGCCGCCGTGAACGGTATTCTCAAACGCGAAGTCAAAGCGGGCGATGTTGTCGTCATCCGCTACGAAGGGCCGAAAGGCGGGCCGGGTATGCAGGAAATGCTCTATCCGACCAGCTACCTCAAATCCATGGGACTTGGCGCCCAATGCGCGCTGCTCACCGATGGCCGCTTCTCCGGCGGCACCTCCGGTCTTTCCATCGGTCATGCCTCGCCGGAAGCAGCATCAGGCGGCGCCATCGGTCTCGTGCGCGATGGCGACATCATCCACATCGACATTCCCGCGCGCCGTATCCACCTCGACATCAGCGATGAAGAAATGACACGCCGCCGTGCCGAACAGGACGCAAAAGGCTGGAAACCCGCCGAACCACGCGCGCGCCAAGTCTCCGCCGCGCTGAAAGCCTACGCGCTGCTCGCCACCAGCGCCGACAAAGGGGCGGTGCGCGATCTCAGCAAGCTGGATTGAACTTTCTCGCATAAAAAAACGGGCCGCAAGGCCCGTTTTTTTATCGCTGTCCGCTTGAAAGGGCAGGGCAACTCAAACCCCCGGACCCGTCTGCGGCAGTGTGGCGTTCAACTTCGCTTCCAGCGCAGCGATGCGCGCTTCTGCCTGCGCCAGCAGATATTCCTGCGCCTCAAATTCACTGCGTGGCACCCAGTCGAATTTTGCCAACCGCTCATCCATCATCGCGCGGGCGGCAGCGCGAATTTCCGCCGGCATCGGGCGCAGCGAGCCGGGCAATTTCTGTTCCAGTTGATCCAGGAAAAAGGAAAAAGGGTTGTTTTTCATTGCAAACTCCACGGCATGACATAATGGCGGTGCAGTGTAACACAGAGGGCATTATGAAAAATTCCATCATTATTATGGTTGTATGCTTCGCCGCTCACGTCGCTATCGGTGCTGAAAGCGGTGATGCGGCACGTGGCAAGGCGTTGAGCGGCGCCTGCGTCGGCTGCCACCAGGAGGACGGCAATGGTCGTGACAATGCCAATGGGGAAGCCTGGCCGCGTCTGGCCGGACTTAATGCCGAGTACCTCGCCGCCCAGCTCGCTGCCTATAAAAGCGGCGAACGCAAGTCTGCCTCGATGAAGACGTTTTCCAGGATGATGGACGAGCAGAAAATGGCGGATATCGCCGCTTATTACGCGACGCTGCCGCCCGCACCCGTTACTGCTGCCGCAGCGCCTCCTGAGGAAGCGCTACTTGCGCGCGGCAAGGTATTGGCGGAGCAGGGCGATTCAGAACGTAACATCCAGCCTTGCACGCAGTGTCACGGGGCGGGCAATCGCGGCGACGGCAAAATCCCCGCCATTACCGCCCAGCCTGCGTCGTATCTGCGCGCGCAAATCATCGCCTGGCAACGTGGCGACCGCCCCAATGACAGCGCCGACGATAAGGGAATGTTCCCGAACGCGAGTCACTTGAATAAAGAAGATAGCGCCGCTGTCGCCGCCTGGCTCTCGACGCAGGAGCCGTGACGGCGAGCATGGATGCCGCTTGGCGGGCGTGGGATGGGCTTTAGCCCATCAAGCAGACGCAGCCTGCTTCTTGCGTTCCGGACAAATGCAACCGCCAAGTGGGGAAACTGCCCATTTTTGATTCTGATACGTTGCAGGCAACGTCTCTACGAAACCCAGTAACCACGCCGCCTGGCGGGCCCAGTGTTTATGCCGCTTGGCGGCATTTGGGATGGCACGGTAGCGCGACGGCAGAAGGAGCAATGTAGAGACGTTGCTTGCAACGTCTCTACGAAATCCAGCAACTACGCCGCTTGGTAGGCCCAGTATTTACGCCGCTTGGCAGCATTTGGGATGGCACGGTAGCGCTACGGCAGAAGGAGCAATGTCGAGACGTTGCCTGCAACGTCTCCAGCAAAACCCCTCGCCAACCGACGCAAACCCAGTAATCGCAACGCTTGGTACCATCCGGCATCCTTCTCCGCGTGCCGCAGGTACAATGCCGCTTTCCCGCTTTAATCCAGGAACACCCTCATGAACACCGTCGTCGTTATTCCCGCCCGCTTTGCCTCCACCCGCCTGCCCGGCAAGCCGCTGCGTCTGATTGCCGGGCTGCCGATGGTGGTGCGCACGGCGCGGCAGGCGGTGCAGGGCGGATTCCCGGTATGGGTTGCGCATGATGACGCGCGCATTGCCGCCGCGCTTGCCGGTGAACCGGTGCAGGTGGTGGCGACGCGCAGCGATCATGCCAATGGCACGGAGCGGCTGTGCGAGGTTGCCGATAAGGAAGGCTGGGCGGATGACACCATCGTCGTCAATGTGCAGGGCGACGAGCCGCTGTTGCCGCCGGTGCTGATTCGCGAGGTGGCAGCGACACTGGCCGCGCATCCGGAGGCGGCGGTGGCGACGCTGGCTACGCCGTTTTCCGCTGCGGATGACCCGACAGCGGCGACGGCGGTGAAGGTGGTGCGCGATCAACAGGGGCTGGCGCTGTATTTCAGCCGCGCGCTGATCCCGTTTGTGCGTGATGCAGGCGGGTTTGATGCGGCGTTTCCGTATCTGCGCCATATCGGCATTTATGCCTATCGCGTCGCGGCGCTGAAGCGCTATCCGCTGTTGGCGGCAACACCGCTGGAAGAGGCGGAGAAACTGGAGCAGCTGCGCTTTTTGGAACACGGGCTGCGCGTCGCGGTCGGCGTGGTGAGCGAGGCGCCACCGCCAGGGGTGGACTGCGAGGAAGATGTGCGGCGCGTTGAGGCGGTGTTGGGCGGGTTATGAACATAGGGGCCCCTGTCTCTCAGTCATGGAAAATTCTTTTCGAGACAAGGGACAATCCCCCCTCCTGCTTGCGGGAGGAGGGCAGGAAATGGCCATCTGCCCACTGGGTGTGGTTCGTCCTGCGGACGAGTGCCCCCACCCCTGCCCCTTTCTCGCTACGCGAACTGTTCCAGTCCCGCAAGCGGGCGAGGGGGGATTCCCTTCTTCCCTGTGTGTATTGAGGTATAGGTACCTATGGCTATGAGCGAGGCCAGCCAGCGCCGCTTCGACCCGAAGACGTTCCTCAGCCATGTCGCCACCCTGCCTGGTGTCTACCAGATGCGCGACAGCGACGGCACGGTACTCTATGTCGGCAAGGCGAAGAATCTGCGCAGCCGCTTATCAAGCTATTTCCGCGAGAGTGGCATGAGCGTGAAGACGCGGGCGCTGATGCGGCAGGTGGTGGATATTGATACGACGATTACGCACAGCGAGACCGAGGCGCTGATTCTTGAGAATAATCTGATCAAGACGCACCTGCCGAAGTACAACATTCTGCTGCGCGACGACAAGAGCTATCCCTATATCCACCTCAGCGCGCACGCCTTCCCTCGCCTGGCGCTGCATCGCGGCGCACGCAAGGGCGGCGAGTATTTCGGGCCGTATCCGAATGTGCAGGCGGCGCGTTATGCGCTGGAAATCCTTGCCAAGGTGTTCCGCGTGCGCCAGTGTGAGGACAGCTATTTCGCCAGCCGCAGCCGTCCCTGTTTGCAGTATCAGATTGAGCGCTGCTACGCGCCCTGCGTTGACTATATCGACCGCGCCGCCTATGCGGAAACCGTCGCGCATACCCGCGATTTTCTGAACGGCAAGAGCGACATGCTGTTGCAGGAACTCACCACCAAGATGGAAGCGGCGGCAGAAAATCGCGCTTACGAGCAGGCAGCGCTGCTGCGTGACCAGCTGATTCAGTTGCGCAAGACCACCGAGAAGCAGCACATGGTGGCGGGCGAGGCCGATGCAGACGTACTGGCGGTGGCGACCGCTTACGGCGAGGCCTGCGTACAGGTGTTGTTTTACCGCGACGGGCACAACGTCACCTCGCAGGCCTATTACCCGAAGCTGCCGGAAGAGACGCCGGAAGCGGACATCCTCGCCGCCTTCATCACCCAGTATTACCACGAGCGCCACGCACCGCCGCAGTTGATTCTGAACCATGAACTGGCCGATGCCGGCACCATCTCCGCCTGGCTCAGCGAGAAAAACGGGCGCAAGACCATGCTGAACAGCCACCCGCGCGACATGCGGCGCAAATGGCTGGAACTCGCCGAAGAGAACGCGAAACTCAGCCTCAGCCTGCGCCTGACCGGCAAACTCACCATGCAGCAGCGTTTTGCCGCGCTCGCCGAAGCCTTCGCCTGGCCGGACATCCCTGAACGCCTCGAATGCATTGACATCAGCCATACCCAGGGCGAGGCAACCGTCGCTTCCTGCGTCGTCTTCGACCATCGCGGCGCATTGAAAAGCGATTACCGCCGCTACAACATCCGAGATGTGGCGGCAGGTGACGACTACGCCGCCATCCGCCAGACCGTCAGCCGCCGCTTCGAGCGTATCCGGAAAGAAGACGGCGTCCTGCCGGATGTGCTCTTCATTGACGGCGGCAAAGGACAGTTGCGTCAGGCGGTGGAAGTATTCAACGAACTCGGCATCAGCGGCGTGCATCTCGTCGGCGTCGCCAAAGGGCAGGGGCGCAAGGCCGGACTCGAACAATTCTGGTTCCCGCACGAAGAAACCGCGCGCTACCTGCCACCGGACAGCCAGGCGATGCAGCTCATCGTGCAAATCCGCGACGAAGCACACCGCTTCGCCATCACCGGCCACCGCGCCGGACGCGCCAAAAACAGCAAGCGATCTGTGCTCGAACAAATCCCCGGCGTAGGTGCCAAACGTCGGCAAGCGCTGCTAAAATATTTTGGCGGACTGGCACAAATCCGGCTTGCCGGCGTCGAAGAACTCGCACGCGTTCCCGGCGTTAGCGAAACCCTGGCCAAAGAAATCTACGCCACCCTTCATGAACAAGGCTGACCCATGACACCAACACCCCCCAAACACTTCCTCAGCGGCTGGGCGATGAAACTCACCATCCTGCGCATGGTGCTCATTCCCCTCTTCATCCTCACCTACTACTGCCATCCGCACAGTTGGGGCCAGTGGCTCTCGCTCGGCGTCTATACCATCGCCTGCCTCAGCGACTTCTTCGACGGCTGGCTGGCGCGCCACCTCAAAGAAGAAAGCGCCTTCGGCGCCTTCCTTGATCCCGTTGCCGACAAACTCATGGTCGCCGCCGTCCTCATCGTCCTCATCAAAGAAAACCCCAGCATCTGGCTCATGCTCTGCGCCCTTATCATCATCGGCCGGGAAATCTGGATCTCGGCGTTGCGCGAATGGATGAGCGGCATCGGCCATCGCGGCGTCGTCGCCGTCGCCAAAATCGGCAAATGGAAAACCACCGTGCAAATGTTCTCGATGGGCTTCCTCATCTACCGCGAAGACTGGCTGGGCCTGCCCATCTGGCGCATCGGCCAGGTGCTCATCCTCATCGCCTCCGTCCTCACTATCCTCTCCATGTGGCAATACACCGCTGCCGCCTACAACTACTTCCGCGCTGCCATGCAAGAAAAAACCTGAGCCGCGCCATTGGAACCACACATGCCCCAAACCCTCATCAGCCAGCGCTTTCGCGGCTTCCTGCCGGTCGTCATTGACGTCGAAACCGGCGGCTTTGACGCGAAAAAAGACGCGTTGCTTGAAGTGGCCGCAGTGCTCGTCAACTTCGACGACGACAACCACCTCACCCGCAGCCACACCATCCACTACCACATCCACCCCTTCGCTGGCGCCAACATTGACCCCGAAGCCCTGAAAATCACCGGTATTGACCCTTTTCACCCGCTGCGTCCCGCCTATCACGAAGACAAAGCGGCCGAACGCTTCTTTGACGAAATCCGCGCCTACCAAAAACAACAAGAATGCAGCCGCAGCATCCTCGTCGGGCACAACGCCACCTTCGACCTCGGTTTCATCAACGCCTTTGCCGAACGTACCGGCTACAAACGCAACCCCTTTCACCCCTTCAGCGTCCTTGATACCGTCACTCTCGGTGCACTCGCCTACGGACAAACCGTGCTGGCGCGGGTCGCCAAACAGGGCGGCTTCGACTACGACAGCCAAAAAGCCCACGGTGCCAAATACGACGCCGAACTCACCGCCGATATCTTCTGCCACATCATCAACACCTGGGCCGATAAAATCGGCTATAACTGGCCGACAGCCGAGGAAACCCCATGACCGACATCGCCACCCTAACCCCGCCCAAAGGCTGGAAAGTCCTGAACCGCACCGAACAGCAGACCTTCATCCGCGAACACCTCGGCGACACCAGCGACATCATCGCCATCGCCCTGCCAAACGGCGGCGATGGCAGCGTCTTTGCCCAGCTGAGCTACAACCCGGTCGGCTATGTGGACGACAACATCCCGATAGACCCGGCCCGCGTCCGCCAGGGCATCAGCGAAGACCTTGACATCCTGAACCAGGAAAGCGGCCTCTCCGGCAAAGACGCCGTGCGCTGGAAAACCTTCGCCCCCGCGCCTAAATACGACCCCGCGAGCCGCTGCGTCGAATACGGCGTCGAACTGAGCGTCAGCGGCGACCCGGCGCTGAACCTCTACAAAATGTGCCTGGTACGCAATGGTGCTCTCATCCTGACCCTCGTCGGCACCCCGGAAGACGGCCTCGAACTCAGCCACTGGCACATCAAAGTCCAGGACAGCCTGTGCTACGAACGCTTCGACCCGAAAAGCGATCGGCGCGCCGAGGGCAACCTTATCAACCTGCTGTTGATGAATCGCTTTATCTGAGCGAGCAAAATCACGCAAAAAACGGCGGGCATGACCCGCCGTTTTTTATAACCGTTTCCTGCATACACGACAAAAACACCCCCAACGGATTGCTTAGTGGACCCAGTAATGACGTAGCTTGACGAGCCCGGTATTGACGCCACTCGGCACGAAAAGCCCTTCCCCCGTGGGGAATGTATGGACCGGAGACATGGGTAATACATGTGCGAAGAGATGGGTAACACTTACCCCGTCCCAACCGACGGAGGACCCCATGCCTTGGAGAACCCAAACCGTGAAAGAACAACGCATAGAACTCGTTACCCTCGCCCGCAAGCCCGGCGCCAACATCAGCGAGCTTGCCCGCCGCTTCGGCGTCAGCCGTAAAACCATCTACAAATGGCTCAACCGCGACGATATGGACGACCGATCCCGCCGTCCGAAGAACAGCCCCAAGCGCACTCCGCAGGCCCAGGAAGCCCGTATCCTCGCCACGCGCGATGACCATCCCGCCTGGGGCGCGCGCAAAATTGCCCACGTCCTCTCGCGCGACAGCGGCATCGTCCTTGCGTCCAGCACGGTCAACAGCATCCTGCGCCGCAATGGCCGCATCAGCCCTGAGGCCAGCTGTGCCGCGACTCCGTGGCAGCGTTTCGAGCATCCGTTTCCTAACGACCTGTGGCAGATGGATTTCAAAGGCTACTTCAGCACAAGCCACGAGGGGCGCTGCCACCCGCTGACCATCCTTGACGACCATTCACGCTACAACCTCTGCCTTGACGCGCAGGGCAACGAACGCCACGAGAGCGTGCAGGTGGCGCTCTTACGGGTGTTCGGGCGCTATGGCCTGCCGAAGTGCATCAACACTGATAACGGCTCGCCCTGGGGCAACGGTGGGCAAGGCCCGCTAACCAAGCTTGGCGTGTGGCTCATCCGCCTGGGTATTCACGTTAGCCATAGCCGTCCTCACCATCCGCAGACGAACGGCAAGGACGAGCGTTTCCACCGCACACTCAAGGCAGAACTGATTGATCGCTATGACTTTATTGATTTACTTGATGTGCAAAGACGTTTTGATTCCTGGCGGCACATCTACAACCACGAACGTCCGCATCAAGCGCTGGGCATGGCGACTCCGTCGGAGTGCTACCAGCCCAGCACACGTAGCCTGCCGACGCAATTGCCGCCGGTGGAGTATCCGGGAGATGACTTTGTGCGCAAGGTGCAACAGGGCGGCTGGGTGAGTTTTCAGGGTAAGGCCCTACGCACCAGCAAGGCATTGGCAGGCCAGCCGGTAGCCCTGCGTCCGGTCGTTGGAGAGGATGGTGTTTTTGCCCTGTATTTTTGTCATCAATTTGTGGAGGAGTTTGATTTGAGAAACGCCTGATAGACTATCCCCGGACTGTTACCTATGTCCTCGCACGTTGTTACCTATGTATCCGGTCTATACAGGGGAAGGGTTGGGATGGGGGCAGCAAAACTAATCGTAAAGCAGCGAACCCGGCAACCACTCCGCTTGGTGGAGCATCGGTACTCGCTGCGGTGGTAAGTGGCGGTTTTTGTCGTGTGCAGCGGTTTCCATAAAAAACGGCGGACTGTTGTCCGCCGTAAATGATGGGTAAAGGGGTTTATAGATTGACTTTGGCAGCGGCTTTTTCTGCCTCTGTTTTGGGAGCGTTTTTTTGTGCTGCGTTGATAGCGGTTTCGTCTATAAGCATACGGATAATGGTGGCTTTACTTCCTTTAATATCAAGCCCAATAAGGAGCGCCTTTTCTTTAGCGTCCAATTCACTCTTGTTGGATCCTGAACTGCGTGTTTTACACCCTCCCCAACACAACGCATGTTGAACTGTCTCGCCTGCTTGACCATTCAGCATGATGGTTACATTGTCTGCTTCCAATATGGGCTTGCCATATTTCTGTATGGCCTTCTCTTGTACAGCGAGTTGCCAGTTTTTAATAAAATCTTTGTCGTTAATATTATCTAAATTAATTTCCTGCTCTGTGCCAACTAATACTGTATTTGAATCTAGTGAAAAAGCAGCAAAATCATTTAAGCTACATATAGAAGCATTAAAATTTATTTCATTTAGAGGCATAGGGAGTTCTTCATATTTTCCATCTTTTTCCTTCTCACAATACGCTTTCACAATAGCTGCGGATTCTTTTTCATTCATCCCTAATTTAATCCCTTCAATATCTACTGAAGCGATATCAAGGGCGGCGAAAGCGGGGAGGGCAGTAGCCGCAAGCAGGGTAAGGCAGTTTTTTTCATGGGTTTTCTCCGTGGGTTGTGGTGTTTTTGCCGCCGCTGATGGTAGCACGGCGGTGGTTGGGGGCGGTTATTCCCCCGCCGTTGCGCGGTTTTCGGGGTTCTTTGTCTGTAAAGTCTCTTTCTAACAGTATGTTAGGGAAAGTTGATTTCCGCTACTGTCTTTTCCCGCTCTTTTAACGGCCTGATTTGCCAATTACTTACAAGCGCTTATCAAATCGCATGGCACTATATATTGCGTTATGTATATGTCAGACATACTATATCTTGCGTTTACACCCCGTAAAGAACAGGAGAACCTTCAACCATGCTGCGCTATGTGCACGAAGACATCGTATGGCAGGAAGTGCCGGGCGAAGTCTCGCTGGCCTACACCATCGCCGGCTGTCCGTTGCGCTGCCCCGGCTGCCACAGCACCTACACCTGGAATGCCGACCAGGGCGACGAGCTCACCCCCGCCCGTCTGCAACGCCGCATTGAGGATTACGCCGGAATGCTGTCCTGCGTCCTCTTCTTTGGCGGCGAATGGCAGGGCGAAGCGCTGCTGGCTTGCCTGCGCACGGCGCGCGCCGCCGGGTTGAAAACCTGTCTTTACACCGGACTCGATGACGTTCCCCCCGCTATCCGGGCGGAACTCACCTTTTTGAAAACCGGCGCCTGGCGGCGTGAGCGGGGTGGTCTGGACGACCCCGCCACCAACCAGCGCTTTATCCGTACCGCCGACGGCGCGGTGCTCAATCAACTCTTTTGGAGGAACTGACATGCTGCGGCTGACCCCCGAACAGATTCAATTGAAACTGGACTTTATGGATGATTATGTGCGCGCGCACAACGCTGCCGACGGCTCGAAACTCGACGCCAATGCCAACGTCACCCAGAAAAACATCGCCACGCTGGAAAGCGAGCTGATGAAAGATCTGATGGTGCAGGTGAACCGCGCGCAGGTCAGCCGCAAAATCCGCGAAATCTTTGGTGACGCGGATGCCGCCGAATATATCCGTCAGATTGAGGCGCACGAAATCTACATCCACGACGAAACCAGCCTCAAACCCTACTGCGTTTCCATTTCCATGTACCCCTTCCTGCGCGACGGCCTGAGCAAACTCGGCGGAGAATCGAAAGCGCCGCAGCATCTCGCTTCCTTCTGCGGCTCGTTCATCAACCTCGTCTTTGCCATCAGCTCGCAGTTTGCCGGCGCGGTGGCGACCGTCGAATTCCTCACCTACTTTGACCACTTCGCGCGCAAAGACTTCGGCGACGACTACCTGACGACGCACGAGCGCGACATCGCCAACTGCCTGCAACAAGTGGTGTACAGCATCAACCAGCCCGCTGCCGCGCGCGGCTACCAGAGCGCCTTTTGGAACATCTCCATCTACGACCAGTACTACTTTGATGCCATGTTCGGCGACTTCGTTTTCCCCGACTTCAGCAAACCCAACTGGGAAAGCGTCGCCAAATTGCAAAACTACTTCCTGCAATGGTTCAACGCCGAGCGCAAACGCGCCATCCTCACCTTCCCGGTTGTGACTGTCGCCATGCTCACCGAAAACCGCCGCTGCAAAGACCAGGCGTTTGCCGACCACATCGCCGCCGAACTTGCCGCCGGTAACGCCTTCTTCGTGTACCAGTCCGACAACCCCGACTCGCTGGCCTCCTGCTGCCGCCTGCGCAACGCCATTGAAGACCGCACCTTCAGCTATACCCTCGGTGCAGGCGGCGTGGCGACCGGCTCCATCAACGTCATCACCATCAACATGAACCGCCTCGTGCAGGATGGGCGCGACCTCCTGAGCGAAGTCGAAAAAATCCACCGCTACCAGTACGCCTACCGCAAACTGATGGAAGAATACCTCGCCGCCGGCATGCTCACCGTCTATGACGCGGGCTTCATCACCCTCGACAAACAATACCTCACCATCGGCATCAACGGCATGGCGGAAGCGGCCGAATCCCAGGGCATCACCGTCGGCAACAACCCCGCCTACATCGCTTTCGTGCAGGAAAAATTGAAAACCATCTACCACGCCAACCAACGCGCGAACAAAGCCTATGGCGTCCGCTACAACACCGAGTTTGTGCCGGCGGAAAACCTCGGCGTGAAAAACGCTACCTGGGACAAACGCGACGGCTACAAAGTGGCGCGCGACTGCTACAACTCCTACTTCTATCTCGTCGAAGACAACCACAAAACGAACGCGCTGGACAAATTCATCCTGCACGGCCGCGAGCTGATCGACTGGCTGGACGGCGGTTCGGCGCTGCACCTCAACCTCGACGAAGCCCTCACCCAAGCAGGCTACCGCAAACTGCTCGACATCGCTGCGCACACCGGCTGCAACTACTTCTGCGTCAACGTGCGTATCACCATCTGCAACGACTGCAACCACATCGACAAACGCACCCTGACCACGTGCAGCGCCTGCGGTTCGCATGACATTGATTACGGTACGCGCGTCATCGGCTACCTGAAACGCGTCTCCGCCTTCAGTGCGGGACGCCGCGCCGAACACGCCCTGCGCCACTACCACCGCGAGCGCCAGGAACAGGAACAGCAGGAAGTGGCAGAGAACGCCGCCTGACGATTTATATAAAAGGGAAAGAGCGGGGCCATGCCCCGCTTTTTGCTGGGGAGCCCAGTGTTTATCCCGCTTGGTGGGGCCAGTGTTTACGCCGCTTGGCGGGGCCAGTAATGACGCCGCTTGGCGGGGCCAGCCATGCCGCCGCTTCTTTCAGTCCTGTTTGAAACGACTATCATGGCGACCCTGTACGCTTAACCTCCGGAACCGTTTATGACCCCCGCCGACTACCTCGCTCCCTACCTGCCGCCCCGTCTTGAACCCGTCGAAGCCGCCACTGCCTATGCGCCCGCTAATATCGCGCTCGCCAAATACTGGGGCAAGAGTGACCGCGTGCTGAATTTGCCGGCGAATGGCAGCCTATCCATCTCGCTTGGCAGCCACGGCAGCCGTACCACCATTCGTGCGGCAGATGCCGACAGCATCACCCTGAACGGCGTCCTTGCTGGCGAAGACAGTCCCCTGCACCGCCGCACCTTCGTCTTCATCGAACACATCCGCCGGGGCGCACCGCAGCCGCTGGCTATCACCAGCGAAAACACCATTCCCACCGCTGCCGGTCTCGCTTCCAGCGCTTCCGGTTTTGCCGCACTCACCCGCGCGCTCAATGCGTACTGGCAGCTTGACTTGCCTGATGCCGTCCTCTCCGCCCTGGCCCGTATCGGTAGCGGCAGCGCGGCGCGCTCGCTCTGGCACGGTTTCGTCAAATGGGACAAAGGTGAACAGGTGGACGGCAGCGACAGCATCGCTGCGCCCATCGTCAGTGACTGGCAGGATTTGCGCATTGCTCTCCTGCCCATCGACAGCGGCGCAAAGAAAACCACGAGCGGCGATGGTATGAACCACACCACCGCTACCAGTCCGCTCTATGCCGCCTGGCCGGCGACCGCCGCCCGCGATCTCGCCACGATTGAGACAGCGATTCATACCCACGATTTCACCACGCTTGGCGCGACGGCGGAGGCGAACGCCCTCGCCATGCACGCCACCATGCTCGCCGCCCGTCCCGCCTTGTGTTACTTGCACGGCGCGAGCCTTGATGCCCTGCACCGCCTCTGGCAGCAGCGTGCCGACGGTCTTGAAATTTACGCCACCATCGATGCCGGGCCGAACATCAAAATCCTCTATCAGCGGTGCGATGAAGCGGCGGTGCGCGCCGCTTACCCGCAGGCAGTGTTCATCAACCCTTTTGTTCTTGCCGGTTAGCGCCCCCGCAGCCGCACGACCAGCGCCGCGATCTGCGCGTTGCTGTCTTCCACGCCGTGAAAGAGGCGGTCAAGGATGTCGGGGTCCTGATATTCCAGCAGGGAGGCGAAAGCTTGCTGTTCGGCAGGCGGCGCATCTGCGTAGTCATCCTGCAAATAACTTTGCAGCACAATATCCAGTTCCTTGATACCGCGACGCGACAGCCAGGCCAGTCTTGGATTCATAATGTTTCCTTATCGACATAAAGAGAGTTTTTAAGTATATCGCCCGGGGCTATAATACAGTGACAAAAACGCCACAAAAAACCACAGGAAAAACACCATGATTGACGATTCCCTCATTTTGAAAGTGCACGGCATCTCGGCGGGGAGCTTCCTGCAAGAACAACTGAATGGCGATCTGGATGCCTTGGCGCAAGGGCACTGGACATACGCCACCTGCTGTAATGAAGAAGGAAAAGTGCTGGCTTTTCTTTGGGTTTTCCCGTGGGCGGACGGCATCTTGCTGCGTCTGCCGCGTTCAACCGTCCCCACCTTCCTCGCCCATATCGAGCGACGTATTGATAACCGCGACGTTCACTTCACCGCCACCGCCCTGCATTTTGGCGCCTTGGTCAACGACAGCTCCGGTGCCGACCCCGTCCTTTACACCACCGAGGCCAACATCACCCTGGTCAGTGGTGTTCCCGGCGTCATCCCCTGCATCAGTGAATACCCCGTCGCAGAAGTGCTTAGCACAGAAGCCTGGTATGCTGCGCGTATCCGGGCAGGGATTCCCGAAATCTACGCCGATACCGCCAATCGCTTCTTGCCGCAAATGCTCAATTCCGGCCTCATGCACCGGCACTATAGCCATGGCGATCACCACCTCAGCAAATGCGCGCAGCACCGCCACCTCGCTTACGCCATCGTTTCCACCTACAAGACCGGGTGTCGCGCCCTCTACCACAAACACTCGCCGGCAGGCACCATTCTTGATTACGGCCGCGATGACCATACCAGCATCGTCCAGGCCGTCGTGGAAGATCGCTTCATCGGCAAAAAGCTCACCACACGCGACTGCGATCAAACCCTGATCTTTCAGCGGGTTGCTGCCAATTAAACTTTTTATTCATAGGAGCACACATGACCCCATCTGTCCTCGTTGCCGCCGCGCTCGGCTTTTTCATCGGCGCCGTTCTCGTTTGGATCATCAAAAGCACCAACCAGAGCAACGAACAGCACGCGGCAGAAGAAACCGAAAACCTGCGCAAAGAACGCGATGCCCTGAAACAATCCTATGCCCGCTTCCGCAGCAGCGTGAACGATCACTTTGCACGCACCGCCGACGCTGTGGATCAGCTGACCGACAGCTACAAAAACGTCTTCAACCAACTGAGCAGCGGCGCGCAAGACCTGATGGATAAAGACGCGCTGAAGCAACAACTGGAAAAACGGCGCGGCAAGACCGTCACCCTCTCTTATCTCGCACAAGAACACGAAGAGTCGCCCAACGCGGTCAAATCTGCCGACAACAATCCTGCTCCTGTATCAGCGGCCAAACCAGCTATTGCAGCACCTGCACCGACAGAAGCTGTCACGAACGACAGAAACGAGACCCCGCAGGAAGCCGTAAAACGCCACATTCACAACAACCGGGAGAAAACCCTATGAAAAGCAAAAAAATCCTCCTCGCCTGTGTCCCCCTCTTGCTCGGCGCCTGCCAGGGCGGAGGCATGGATAGCTACGACCCGACCGTCGATACCAGTGGCGGCATGCAAGGGCAGTGGGTGCTCGAATCAGGACAAGCCGACGGCAAAGCGCTTAATACTGCCGCCGGCAAAATTACCCTGAATACAGCAAATAAAGACGCCTTCACCGGCACTGCGGCCATCAACCAATACAATGCCCCGGTGAAAATACGCGGCAACACCATTGAACACACTGGTGAAACCACCACCACCCTGATGGCGGGTGATATGGAGGTAATGCGTCTCGAAAGCGACTACATCAAAGCGCTGAATGCGACCAAAACCATTCGTCGCGACGGCGATACCCTCACCCTGAGCGGCGATGGGATAGAGCTGCGCTACCGCCCCGGTCCCTAAACCTACCGCCAATGGACGCCGCGTCAGCGGCGTTTTTTAACCCCGAACCCCATGACGATCAGCGAAAAATACCAGCGCAGCTTGCACGCCCACATCAGTCTCGGCACTACCTCGGACGACCGCTTCATGCCCACCGGCTACGTACGCAGCTTTGCGCAAAAGCCCGCACTCGTTCTTACTGAAAAACTCGACGGTCAAAACAACTGCTTTAACCGCTACGGCGTCTTCGCTCGCTCACACGCTGCACCCAGCCAGCACCCGTGGGACAAACCCTTGCGCGAACGCTGGCAGCATATCCACCACGACCTCGGTGACCTCGAACTCTTCGGCGAAAACCTCTACGGCATCCATTCCATCGCTTACCACGCTCTCGAATCCTATTACTACCTCTTTGCCGTGCGCGAAGGCGGGCGCTGGCTTGGTTGGGAAGAAGTGCAGTATTACGCCGCTCTCTTCGACTTCCCGACCGTCCCTGAAATTCCCATCACCACACCGCTTTCCGCCCTCTACAACGACAAACGCGACGAAAACCGCATCCTTGCTGACTGGCTCACCGCCAACCTCGGTATGCCGTGGACAGACGCCGTCGGAACCGCTGGCGCGCTTGGCGGCTACGACCCGGCAAGCGGTGCTCCCTGCTGCGAAGGTTTTGTCATCCGCAACCGCGACGGCTACCTCACCAACAACGGCGACCTGCCCGTTGCCGTGAACGAATTCGACAACCTGTGCAAACTCGTGCGCGCCAAACACGTCAAAACCGACACCCACTGGAGCAAAACCTGGCAGCCCGCCCGCCTCATGGACTATCAGAAATACGGCTGGGACGCCTACGCTTACCGGAGTAACTGAACATGTGGACCTTCCCGCACTACCACCCCGGCCACGACCCCGACTGGTCGAACCTCACCGTCGCCTACTTGTGGCTGGCAGACATGGCCGACGTGCCGCAAGACCCCGAATGGCACGGCGAAGGCGATGTCCTCACCCATACCAAAATGGCTGTCGCCGCGTTGCTTGAGCAAGCGGACAGCGGACTACCAGGCGCTGGACGAAGAAGCGCAGCATATCCTCTTTGCCGCTGCACTCATGCACGACATCGAAAAACGCAGCACGACGACCCGCGAAACCATCAATGGCAAAACCCGCATCACCTCGCCGCGCCATGCCAAAAAAGGAGAATACAGTGCGCGCCGCATTTTCTACACCGATATTCCCACGCCCTTTACCGTGCGCGAAAGTATCGCCAAACTCGTGCGCTGGCACGGCCTGCCGCTGTGGGCCATTGACAAAACCCACCCCGCGCACCGCGTTATCGCCGCCAGCCTGCAAGTAAACACCCACTGGCTGACACTGCTTGCCCGTGCCGATATCCAAGGCCGCATCTGCCAGGATGCCGACACCCTGCTCACCTGCATAGACCTTTTCGCCGAACTCTGCCGCGAAAACGGCTGCTATGGCCAGCCGCGCCCTTTCGCGAGCGCACTTGCCCGCTACCACTACCTCAACCACCCGACAGTTATCCAGACTACATTCCCTACGACGACCTGAAAAGCGACATGTATATCTTGAGTGCCCTGCCGGGCAGCGGCAAAGACGCCCATATCCGCATGCATTACCGCAATTTGCCCATCCTCTCGCTTGATGATATCCGTCGTGCCGCCGGTATTGATCCTACCGCTTCGTACACGACAAAAAAACCTTCATCCCACATCCTCCTTGACCGCCAGTAAATCTATCACCTCACCGCCTAATACCTCCAATAGCCTCATCCCCCTGAATAACACAGAAACCAGTCGGTCCAACCCCGCCCGGAATAAACTTTGCGCAGGCCTGCCATGCTTCTTCACCTTGACCGGTCGCCGTTTATCTTCTGCTTCCCCCGCGCGGCAGGACAGCACAAAGCCTGTCGCCAGCACTGACATCAACCTGTCTATCTTCGCCGGTGCGGTCATATGTGTGTCTTCCAGATTGAACCCTTTGCTTTTCAGGCTGCCAAACAGCGTCTCTATAGTCGAATCGCTAATAAAGAGTAACGAGAGTAAAGAACCAAAACAATAGGGCATTCACATCAGCCAACCGCCATTGCTTCCTCAACCGTTTGATCCATGCCCATGTCTTCTCTCTCGGGTTGAAATCCGGGCTATAGGGCGGAAGCCACAGCACCGTATGTCCCTCAGTCTGTAACGCATCCAGCGTGTCCTGCCGTTTGTGGAAGGAGGCGTTGTCCATCACGATCACGCTGCACGCGGGCAGTTCCAGCAGCAGTATTTCTGTCGCCCATGTATGAAAAACATCACTGTCTATGCTGCAATCAAAGGCAGTGAAAGCAAATGGCACAGTGCCGCACAGGGCGCCGATAACGTTGGTTTGAGCCTTGCTCCACCCGGATACGCCTGCGCATTTTTGCCCGCGTAGTGCATAACCGTAAGGACGGGAAATGTCTTTTCTGAAGCCGCTTTCATCGATATAAACGAATGGATGCAGGCGTGCTTCATAGACACTTTTTACTTCGAGGAATTCACGGCGTTTTTCTTCGTCTGCCTTGCGGTGGCGGAAGTCTTTTTTTAACGGTGAAGCGATAGCGTTTGAGCGCCTTGCAGATGCCGTTTTGTGAGCAGCCCAAACGTGCAGCCCTTTCCCATTGATAGTCATCAGGGTGCTCGGCCATGTCTTGCCGGATGACTTCGATTCTGTGAGAAGGCGAGGCGTAGAACGGCGGCTACCTTTGGGTTGTGGCTGTTTCTTCCAGGTAGCAAGGGTGTTGGGGCTGATGCGGTGTCTGGCTGCTACTTCGCGATAGGTGCTATCTTCGAGTTCTGCAAGGATTTTTTTACGGATATGGGCTGGATAGGTCATAATTTTGATGGTTACTGTTTTTTTTTTGCTATTTAACAGTGCTACCCGTCAGCGTCAGCGTCAGCGCCCGCAACTCGCGTGCCGCCTCACTTTTTGGCTTTTTGCTCAGGTAGCGGACGATGATCTTGATCTGGTGAAACTGGCACATCTGCACCAAAATGCCGGGGAAGGCTTGCAGCAGCCCGCTGCGTCCGTCGTAGATGATGCTTTGTATCACAACGTCTCTTTCTTGCAGCGCTGCGACCTCTTGTCGGTAGCGCTCAATCGTCTCGTTCTTGACTTCGAGCACTGATAGCGCCCGCTTGCTGATCGCGTCATACAGCACCATGACGCCCCATTTCCGCCCGAAGTAGGTAGTTATCCACAATGAGGTTAACTGCCGCCTGCGGGGTCACGCAGGGCGCTTTCGTGACTGCTTTGGCAAGATAGCGGCGGATAGTTTTGAAGCTGCATCCATGCTGCTCTGCAAGCTGTGCGGCGCTCTGCTTGCCGTCACTGTAAAGCTGCCAGAGGGTGTCAGGGTCAAGTCTGTTGCCGCCGCTGAAACGCTTGTTGCAGGCGGTGCATTTGTAGCGCTGTTGCCATCACGGGTACCGTTCTTCTTGACCTGTTTTGAGCCGCAGAAAAGGCATTTTTTGTGTTCAAAGGCTTTCAACTCCCGAAAGCCTTACAGCGTAAGGGTTGCGGCGTTTTTTAGCACCCGTTTTGTCCATTACGCCAAAATTTCCTTTGTTTTCACTGTTGGGAAAGTCTGTCAAATCTGCTCGAATTCTAAGCAGCATACATTTCAAGCCACCACCTATACCTGAATCTTCGTTACCCACCCGCGCTGGCTGGGAGCAGAAAACAGCCACCAAGCGGGGTAGACACTGAGTTTGCCGATGACAAAATTAGCATATTCTCCATGTCAGCAACTGCTTCTTGCATATAGTCTGTTTTCCCAGAATTGGAAATTTAAGAGACCAAGAAAAGGAGAAGCCTATTGATGAGTTTATCTCATATTTATACTGAATTGTCGCATCAATACGTAAAAGCAAGCATCATAATGTACTGATTTCTCAAAAAATGAATTAATAAACAATAAGATACTACTGTTTCAAATAACTTATAATAGAAAAACCGGTTGCCTTTATTTATAGTCTAAAATTTCCATTCCCATAAGCATCGTTATAATTCGATTTGTAATATCCGGAAGACAGGATATTACTTGAATATCCTAAGTTCTCCTTTAATAAAGAGGTAATCAAGTTATGAAAAAAATAATCGCTTATATGATTTTCGCCATGAGCATAACAAATCATGCACAAGCTCAAGATGCTATGGCAGAGAATACTATGGCCAAAGATGAAATGAAGCATCATGATTCCATGAAAAAAGACAAAATGATGGATGACAAGATGGCTAAAGATGACATGAAAGACCATGACACCATGAAAAAAGACAGAATGATGGATGACAAGATGGCTAAAGATGACATGAAAGACCATGACGCCATGAAAAAAGACAGAATGATGGATGACAAGATGGTCAAAGATGACATGAAAGACCATGACGCCATGAAAAAAGACAAAATGATGAATGATAAGATGGCCAAAGATGATATGAAACACCATGATTTTATGGTAGAAGACAAAAAACATGAACACATGAAAAAAGGACACAAAGACAAGAAGTAAAAGATTAGATTTATTTAATTTAGAGAATATTAAGCAGAACAGATATTTCTATCTGCTCTACTGTCCCATTGTTTTGGACTAAGTAAGTATGAAAAAAAATATAATTTCTTTTATGTTAATAACAGCGGCTATGTCCGCTTATGGCGGGAATATGGATGCCAGCCTGTGGACTGCACAAGATAGCACTATTACTTTCTTAAGCAGTAAGATCAATAAGCAGTTAAACAGTATTACTGAGCAATCCAGTTTCACTGCCAACAAATCACAATTGGATGCAGAAGGAAATTTCACTATGAATATTGATCTTTCCAGTGTGAAAACCAATATTGACTTACGCGATCAACGGCTGAAAGACTGGGTATTTGAGACTGGACAATTTGCCAATGCAGAAATCTCTGGCAAAGTAGAAATGTCTGCCATTAACAAATTGCAGGAAGGTGAAACTATATCGTTGCAGCAACCGCTACTAATCAATATTCATGGCAAAAAGATCAATTTTAATGCTGATCTGTCCATTCAACGTAATATGAATAACAAGATTACTGTTTCAACCCGCGCTCCCGTCATTCTTGATATCAAACAAATGGGCATGACGGAAGGCGTTGCCCGTATGGTAGAAGTTATGGGACTATCTTCTATCGTTGAACAAGTTCCTGTTTCTTTCAATGGAATATTTACCCGAAATTCTTAACATTTTTCTCGCTATAGTCAAGACCGCCCGCTTGGGCGGTTTTGTTCTTTCATGTTGCACGTAAATACCCATATATTTCCATTTTATTCCAACAGCTATGCAGCCTCTTTTATAGTTGTTTTAAATGGGAGTGAGACAAAATGGCGAACCAACACCGTATCAGTTCTATTTGAAAAACTATATCTCTAGGGTCTGTTGACAAGTGTTCTCCAAGCCATATCATATGATTATGAAAGAAAGATTATGAAAGAAAGATTGATACTAACCGATGCCCAATGGGCAAAAATTGAGCCCCTGTGTACAGGTAGGGCTAATGATCGCGGACCAACCGCCGATAACCGCATGTTTATAGAAGCCGTGCTGTAGATAGCCCGCACCGGCAGCCCGTGGCGGGATTTGCTCAAGGGATTTGGCAAATGGAACAGCGTGTTCCAGCGTTACCGCCGCTGGGGCAAAGTAGGGCACTTTACCAGAATCTTTGAGGAAATCAGCGGTGAGGCGGATATGGAATATGCCGTGATTGATGGCAGCATCGTCAAAGTTCACCGCCACGGTCAGGGGGGCAAAAGGGGGACCCTGAATCAGGCTATAGGTAAATCCAAAGGCGGCATAACCACCAAAATACTGACTCTGGTGGATGCCTTGGGAAATCTGGTGGGATTCCGCCTGCTACCCGGGCAACGTCATGACATTTGCGGGGTTGAACCTTTGATTAGGGACAGGGAATTTGGGGCACTGCTGGCGGATAAGGCGTTTGATGCGGATTGGTGGGTTAAGGATTTGACAGAATGGGGCAGTAAAGTGGTTATCCCGCCGCGCAGTAACCGTAAGGCGACGCGTGAGTATGACAAGGAGATGTATAAGTGGCGGCATCTGGTTGAAAATTTCTTCTGTAGATTGAGAGAGTTCAAGAAGGTTGCCATGCGGGCAGAGAAGACGGATACATCCTTTTCCGCCAACATTTATCTGGCTGCTACCGTTATCGCCTTGCGATAATGTCAACAGCCCCTAGTCTTCTTTCCATAATCAACTAAATATATAGTTAAATAGCAAAAAAACAGTAACCATCAAAATCATGACCTATCCAGCCCATATCCGTAAAAAAATCCTTGCAGAACTCGAAGATAGCACCTATCGCGAAGTGGCAGCCGGACACCGCATCAGCCCCAACACCCTTGCTACCTGGAAGAAACAGCCACAACCCAAAGGCAGCCGCCGTTCTACGCCCCGCCTTCTCACAGAAGAAGTCATCCGGCAAGACGTGGCCGATCACCCTGATGACTATACAATGGGAAAGGGCTGCACGTCTGGGCTGCTCGCAAAACGGCATCTGCAAAGCGCTCAAGCGCTATCGCTTCACCGTTAAAAACAAAGACTTCCGCCACCGCAAGGCAGACGAAGAAAAACGCCGTGAATTCCTCGAAGTAAAAAGTGTCTACGAAGAACGCCTGCATCCATTTGTTTATATCGATGAAAGCGGCTTCAGAAAAGACATCTCCCGTCCTTACGGTTATGCACCACGCGGGCAAAAATGCGCAGGCGTATCCGGATGGAGCAAGGCTCAAACCAACGTTATAGGCGCCCTGTGCGGCACCGTGCCATTTGCTTTCACTGCCTTTGATTGCAGCATAGACAGCGATGTTTTTCATACATGGGCGACAGAAATACTGCTGCCGGAACTGCCCGCCTGCAGCGTGATCGTGATGGACAACGCCTCCTTCCACAAACGGCAGGACACGCCGGATGCGTTACAGGCTGAGGGACATACGGTGCTGTGGCTTCCGCCCTATAGCCCGGATTTCAACCCGATAGAGAAGACGTGGGCATGGATCAAACGGTTGAGGAAACAATGGCGGTTGGCTGATGTGAATGCCCTGCTGTTTTGGTTCTTTACTCTCGTTACTCTTTATTAGCGATTCGACTATATGGCCAGCCGCGCCCTTTCGCGAGCGCACTTGCCCGCTACCACTACCTCAACCACCCGGACAGTTATCCAGACTACATTCCCTACGACGACCTGAAAAGCGACATGTATATCTTGAGTGCCCTGCCGGGCAGCGGCAAAGACGCCCATATCCGTATGCATTACCGCAATTTGCCCATCCTCTCACTTGATGACATCCGTCGTGCCGCCGGTATTGATCCTACCGACAAGAAAAAGGTAACGGTCGCGTCATCCAGCAGGCGAAAGAACAGGCGCGTATAGTTAAACATCTAAAAAATCGTAACGGCGTTGCGCCGCCTTGCCGTACTATCTGTACTGTCTACGGCGGCGCGCCTTGTTACGCTTTTTTATCTATTCAACTATAGCTACCTGCGCGCCGGCCAGCCCTTCATTTTCAATGCCACCAACATCAGCCGCGATATCCGCGACAAATGGACGGGGCTTTTCGCCGATTACCACGCCCGTATTCACCTGCACTACCTCGAAGTACCCTACACACAACTGCTGCAACAAAACCGCAACCGCGAACATCCTGTGCCGGAAACGGTTATCAGCCACCTGCTCGACAAACTGGACATCCCCGAGTACAGCGAAGCGCACGACGTGCAGCATCTCGTTGACGGTAACTGATACCCATCCCTTCACGCGTACTGCCTAGCAGGCCCAATAACTACGCCGCTTGAAGAGCCCAATATTTACGCTGCTTAACGGGCTCAGTATTTATGCCGCTTGACGTCACCCCCGTAACCACGCCGCTTGAACACGACTCAGCAATTACGCCCCACTTTTCGTCATAATGTTTTCAGGCATTTGCGAATAACGTGCACAAAAAAATCCGCGACTTTTTGAGTCGCGGATGCATATAAAGTGGCGGAGAGAGGGGGATTCGAACCCCCGATACGCTATTAACGTATACACACTTTCCAGGCGTGCGCATTCGACCGCTCTGCCATCTCTCCGGGGGTTGTATGGGTGAAAACGGGCGCGGATTATAGCGAATTTTTTGCCTCTTTGATAGAAAGTCGTACACGCCCCTGCCGGTCAATTTCTAGCAGTTTGACTTTGACTTCTTGGCCGACGCTCAATTCGTCTTCAACGTTGGTTACGCGATAATCAGCGATTTGCGAGACATGCACCAAGCCTTCTTTACCGGGCAGGAAGGCAACAAAGGCACCGAAATCGGTAATTTTCACGACTTTGGCGTCGTAAACGCGGCCGATTTCCGGCTCGGCGGTGATTTCTTCGATGATGCGGCGGGCGTCATCGGCAGCAGTTTTGTCCACAGCGGCAATTTTGATGGTGCCGTCGTCTTCGATTTCGATGGTGGTGCCGGTGCTTTCGGTGATGCTGCGGATGGTTGCGCCACCTTTGCCGATAACGTCTTTGATTTTTTCGACATCGATGCGCAGTGTGGTGAAGCGCGGCGCGAATTCGGAGATTTCCGCACGCGGTGCAGCAATGGCCTGGTTCATGACTTCCAGGATGTGCAGGCGTCCTGCTTTGGCCTGGGTCAGAGCTTGCTCCATGATTTCACGGGTGATGCCGTCAATTTTGATGTCCATTTGCAACGCGGTGACGCCGTTTACAGAACCGGCAACTTTGAAGTCCATATCGCCGAGGTGATCTTCGTCCCCCAGGATATCGGTGAGGACGGTGAAGCGGTCGCCTTCTTTGACGAGTCCCATCGCGATGCCTGCCACCGGCGTTTTGACCGGTACGCCGGCATCCATCAGGGCAAGGCTGGTGCCGCAGACGGAAGCCATTGAGCTGGAACCGTTGGATTCGGTGATTTCCGAGACGACGCGGATGGTGTAAGGGAAGTCGTTTTCTTTAGGCAGGATGGCGGTAACACCACGGCGTGCCAAACGACCATGCCCGATTTCGCGACGTTTAGGTGAGCCAACCCGGCCAACCTCACCGACGCTGAATGGCGGGAAGTTGTAATGCAGCATGAAGATGTCGCGGTATTCTCCGGTAAGTGCGTCAATGATTTGTGCGTCGCGGCTGGTGCCGAGGGTGGTCACAACCAGTGCCTGGGTTTCGCCACGAGTGAATAGGGCGGAACCATGCACGCGCGGCAAAACACCGGTGCGGATGGTAATAGGGCGGACGGTAACGGTGTCACGACCGTCAATGCGGGGCTCTTTGGCAAGGATGCGGTCACGTACTACGCGGTATTCGAGTTCATGTACGGCGTTGCCAACTGCAGAAACGGTCCAGCCATTTTCGCTAACCAGGGCCGTTTGTGCTTCTTCGTGAATGGTGGCAACGGTGTTTTGGCGTTCGAGTTTGTCGGCGATTTGGTAGGCGGCGATGAGTTTGTCGCGGGCCAGTTCGCGGACTCTGTCGTGTAGGGCCTCGTCTTGGGGTTCTGCCTGCCAGTCCCAAGCAGGTTTGCCCGCTTTGGCAGCCAGTTCGCGGATGGCGTTGATGGCCGTTTGCATTTGCTCGTGTCCGAACATGACGGCACCAAGCATGATTTCTTCGGATAATTCGTTCGCTTGTGATTCGACCATCAACACGGCGCTTTCAGTTCCAGCGACGACGAGGTCAAGGTCGGAATCCAATAATTCTTTGTCGGACGGGTTAAGCAGGTAGTTGCCATTTTTGTAGCCGACACGCGCGGCTCCAATAGGACCATTGAACGGCACGCCGGATAGGGCGAGTGCGGCGGATGCACCAATCATGGACGGGATGTCAGGGTTTACATCGGGATTGACCGACATCACGCTGGCGATGACCTGTACTTCGTTGAAGAAGCCTTCCGGGAAGAGCGGGCGCAGTGGGCGGTCAATCAGGCGGGAAACGAGGGTTTCGTTCTCGCTTGGCCGGCCTTCGCGACGAAAGTAGCCGCCGGGGATACGACCGGCGGCATAGGATTTTTCTTGGTAATCAACGGTCAGCGGAAAGAAATCTTGTCCTTCAGCGACGGTTTTTTTCGCAACGGCAGTCACGAGAACGACGGTACCGTTCATGTTAACGATGACAGCACCGTCGGCCTGACGGGCAATTTCGCCGCTTTCCAGGATTACTTGATGGTTCCCGTAGGTAAAGGTAATGCTCTCTTTCACGCTGGCAGTCTCTTTTAAGGATTAGCGGCGCAGACCGAGGTCAGCGATGAGTTTGCGGTAGCCGTCATAGTTGACGCGTTTGAAGTAGTCAAGCAGGCGGCGACGCTGGCTAACCATTTTCAGCAGACCGCGACGGGAGTGGTGGTCTTTTTTGTGGGTTTCGAAATGCTGTTGCAAGTCAAGGATACGTGCAGTCAGAAGGGCAACTTGCACTTCAGTAGAGCCACTGTCCCCTTCTTTGCGTTGATATTTTTTGATGATTTCGCTTTTTTGTTCAGCGGTAAGCATATTGATAGTCTCCGATTAAGTTTCACTTTGCCGATGGCGTTGGGCCTGTGAAAAGAGCGCGGATTTTACGGTGCCGGTTACGTAAAAGCAAGGAATGCGCGGGGATGTGGATAATTGATGCTGCTTTTGCTAAATATCTATGATGATGTGAAAAATTTAGTATTTTCCGCTTCCTTTCATCACTTGCGCTGCTTTATATTAAGCGCGGGCAATAATTTTGAGAGGAACCCGTTATGTCTGTTAATTCTCCCGTCACTTCCAACGAGATTAAGGGCTTTTTTCCCCCCGGTATTGTGACCGGCTTGGGCATCATTGCCGCTGCTTTCGTTGTTGCATGGTTGTCGTACCAGTATCTGCCTTATAACAATGAGGCCAACAAAGGGTTGGCGCTGCTGATTTTTGTCGCCATCCTCTGGTTCACGGAAGCAGTTCACATCAGTTTGACTGCCATTATGATTCCTATCGGCGCCTTGCTACTGCATATGCCGGAAAAGATGAATCCTGACGGCACTTTTGAGAAAGCGATGACGATGAAAGCGGCGCTTGCCGGCTTCGCTGATCCGATTATCTATCTCTTCCTTGGCGGCTTCGCCTTGGCAACCGCCTTGCAGGTACAGAAGATCGATAAGAAGATAGCTAGCATCATTATTCAGGCGGCGGGATCGAGTATGTTGTGGTCTACCATCGGTCTCTGCTTCATCACCGCTTTTTTGTC
Organism: Cardiobacterium valvarum; assembly: GCF_900460955.1. Taxonomy (GTDB): domain Bacteria; phylum Pseudomonadota; class Gammaproteobacteria; order Cardiobacteriales; family Cardiobacteriaceae; genus Cardiobacterium; species Cardiobacterium valvarum. The sequence goes on along the minus strand of NZ_UFUW01000001.1, from coordinate 2,353,812 downwards.
GATGTGGATTTCCAACACGGCGACGGCAGCGATGATTCTGCCGCTAGCGATTGGTCTCTTGTCTTCGGTAGATAAAAATGATCGCGGCACACGCGTCTTCGTCCTGCTGTCCGTCGCCTATTCCGCCAGTATCGGCGGTATGGGAATGTTGCAAGGTTCACCGCCGAACGCCATTGCCGCCAAAGCGCTGGATATGGATTTTGTCGCCTGGATGAAAGTTGGCCTGCCCATTACGCTTATCCTGATGCCTGCAATGTTCATCACGCTTTATATCGTTTGCAAGCCGAACTTTAAGCAGAAAATTCAGCAAAGCAACGCAGAATCTATCCCGTGGACCAAGCAGCGCGTACTGACGCTTGTTGTTTTCGTCGCTGCCGCTGCTGCCTGGATTTGTGGCAACCAGATTAAAGCCGCGCTCAATATTACCTCGCCGGACACCTTCGTTGCCCTCTGTGCCATCATCGCCGTCGTGGTGTTAGGGCTCGCTAGCTGGAAAGAGGTGACTGACAATGCGGACTGGGGCGTACTGCTCCTCTTCGGCGGTGGTATTACCCTGAGCAACGTCCTCGGCGCATCTGGTGCTTCGCTAGAAATTGGGCAAATGCTCGCGGCCAAACTTGGTGGTGTTTCGCCACTCATCATCATCTTTATCGTGGCTGCTTTCATCATCTTCCTCACCGAATTTACCAGTAATACCGCTTCTGCTGCACTGCTGGTGCCGGTCTTCGCGGCGGTCGCCGAAAAAATGGGGATGCCGAAAGAAGTGCTGGTGCTGGTGATCGGTATCGGCGCGTCATGCGCCTTCATGCTGCCGGTGGCGACCCCGCCAAACGCGCTGGTCATGGGCACGGGCGAAATCAAATCACGCGACATGTTCGTTGCTGGTCTCGTGCTGAACTTCGTCAGTATCGCTGTGGTGGCGCTTTTCGCCTACTACGTCATTCTCGAATGATCCCACCCAGCTTATATTAAGGCCCGCTTCGGCGGGCTTTTTTATCGCCTATGGGCATTCTGCAAAACAGAATGGCATGACGCGTGTTGTACCAACAGCGACACCTTGCCAACAAAAAATGTCAAAACCGTCGGGAAAGGTTGCTGGCGGGAAAGAAAGCGTCAGACGGTGGCAAAAATTTGTCGCTTTACCACCCGTAATGCCAGTCGAAAATATGCGGTAAAAAGGGTAAAAACGGAGAAACAAACGTAGATTATTTCTATAACATATTGAATATAAATAAAAAACACAACATGGCATATCGCTGGCATATGAGTTTCCAACAGCAAACGCTGTTACTAACCGCAGCGAAAGCTGTTATTCAAACCTGAAATCTTAAATGGAGTAACCCATGAAAAAAATGCAAAAAGGCTTCACCCTTATCGAACTGATGATCGTCATCGCTATTATCGGTATCTTGGCTGCTATCGCTCTACCGGCTTACCAAGACTATATTGCTCGTTCACAAATGTCTGAAGCATTCAATCTTGCTGGTGGTCAAAAAGGTGCTGTTGTTGAAACCAAATCTAACAAAGGCGATTGGCCGAGCAATAACACCGCTGCTGGTGTCGCTGCCGCTGCCGATATTACTGGGAAATACGTTGCCAATGTTAATATTAGTGGTGCTGGTATTATTACTGCTACCATGAAAACCTCTAACGTTTCTGAAAAAATTCGTGGTAAAAAACTGACTCTGACCCCGACCGAGAACAGTGGTTCTTATGTTTGGGCTTGTGCGTCTGACGCTAGTGCCAAATACCTTCCGGCCTCTTGCCGTTAATAGTTAAACGGTTGGCTTTACTGGAAACGGATATAGCTGAAAACCTCGAAGCCACACCTTGGTGTGGCTTCTTTTTTGTTCGAACAAGGTCATTTTATGAAACACTTACAACAAAAGGGCTTTACCCTGATTGAACTTATGATAGTCATCGCGATTATCGGTATTCTTGCAGCCATCGCCCTGCCGGCGTATCAGAACTACTTGGCACGCTCACAAATGAGCGAAGCCATGCTGCTTGCCAGTGGACAAAAAAGCGCCGTTACTGAGACCAAGGCCAACAAAGGCAGCTGGCCAGCGTCCAATACTGATGCTGGCATTACAGCCCCTACGGAGATCACGGGTAAATACGTTGCACGAGTTGAAATTACCACGAGTGGAGTCATTACCGCTACCATGAAAAATGCGAGCGGGGTTTCCGAAAAAATCCGTGGTAAAACCTTGACTCTGACTCCTAGTGAAAATAACGGTTCCTACACTTGGGAGTGTACCTCGAATGCAGGGATACAATATCTACCGGCAGTGTGTCGTCACTAGGATGTTCGCAATGAAAAAAACATGGATACGGCAAAGAGGCTTTACGCTGATTGAGCTGATGATCGTCATTGCTATTGTCAGTATCCTCGCTGTGATCGCTTTGGCTTCTTATCAGACCTATATTGTTAAAGCGCAAATAGCGGAAGCGATGGAGCTTTTAGGAGGCATCAAACTCACAGTTGGCGAATTTCATAGCAGCAAGGGACATTGGCCACCGGATAACGGTGCAGCCGGTATCGCAATTAATGCAGTGGATATCCACGGTAAATACGTGCAGCAGGTGGAAGTGGGCAAGGACCTGGATGGGGGGGTCTTGCCAGGGGCTATCACCGCGACCATGCGCAGCACGGGTGTAGCCGCTGTCTTGCGGGGCAAGAAAGTAACTTTACGGCCTACTCCTCCGACTGGAGCGTCCTATGTGTGGTCCTGTGTTTCCGATGTAGAGGCAAAATATCTGCCATCGGTATGCAGACCCTAATCTAATATTGTTTTGGTGATATTGCGTGAGTAATATCACTATTTTTATGTGTTAAAGAGTAAAATATGCGGCATTTAAAATTGTGGGCAGTAATAGCTGTTCTGATGTACGTCAGTACGTTTATAGGGAAAATGTTTTTACTGCAGGAAGTAAATATTGGTTTTCCCATCCCTATTTCCCAGTCTATCGAAATTGCCTTTGTTAATCTGGGTATTTATTTCGGTATTTCTGGCAGTGTGTTATGGCTGGGTAAATTAATGCCCGTTCGCAACAGAATCATGGTATTCGCCCTGGTCGTCGGCTATCTGACTTTCTGGCTGCAATATGCTTTGGATGCAGCGGATTATCATGCGGGCCTGATTTTGCCTATCATGCTGTGGGCAATAGGTATCGCGGCATTTTTTACGTTCCTTTATAACTGTCCCGGGATAGCGAGACTGTTCGGGCATGTACCCGATGCGGCGGCGCAACGATATGTCAGCCATTATTTCTATCTAACCATAATTATACTAATGCTGGGTCAGGCTACAACTGATGCTCTGGATTTTACCCAGATTATTCTGCCGCAAACTATAGATGCCGATCTCTATAAAATAGATGCAGCCTTTTGGGGATTTGCCGATAATTTATATGCCACCTTTATTCAGTATCAGCAGCCGCTATGGCAAAGTATCATTATCTCCGTTTATTCTTTGCTCGCCATAGTACTGACCTTGCTGTTTATTCCGGTACTTAGAGAAAGGAGGGAGGGGCAACTGAATGTGTTGCGGGTGCTGATAGTGCCATTTATCTGCGCTTACATGTTCTATTGTTTTACGCCAGTTGCCGGACCACTCTATGTGTTTGAGGATGACTATCCGGCGAATATGGGAGCTATATTGGCGCAGGCCAAAGGCACCATTTTTGTGCCGCCAACTTTTCGCAACGGCATGCCCTCCATGCACTTTGCTGGTGCCATGCTGATGGTACTGGTCGCTGCCTGTTTGACCCGCAAGGTGTATTTCTATGCAGCAGCCGCCTTTGCCGCGATTACTTTTATTGCCACCATGGCCATGGGTGAGCATTACCTGATGGACCTGATCGTGGCGGCGCCGCTCTGTATCGCTCTCGGCACGGCGCTTATCAATCCTCCCGGCTGGCATTTCTACAAGCGCCGCATCTGGTGGGTATGTATGCTGCTATTTGCTGCTTGGGAAATCATGCTTCATGCCGATACCACCCGCTTTTTTCTGGCGGATCACCTCTGGTTTGTGCGCCTTTTCTCAGCGGTCAGCGTTATCGCTGCTGTGTACGGTTTCGCTGCCTATCTGCGCGCCGTCTGGTATCTGCCCGCACCCAGTGAAGCGCAATATCAGGCCTATTCTTGGCAGGAAAAAGCGGCCGTTGCGCAGGCGCGTCCGCAAATTTCTGTGCGCTGGGTATTTGGCCTCTTTGTTTGCTCCGGTTTTGCCGGGCTGCTCTATGAAGTCGTCTTTGCCAAGCATCTCGGCGTCATCTTCGGTGGCACTTCTCTTGCCGCTTATACGGTGATGGCGACCTATATGGGTGGCATGGCGCTCGGCGCCTGGTTGGGTGGTTTGCTCGCCGACCGGGTACGCAATCCGCTCAAATGGTATGCCCTTTTTGAGGCAGTTATCGGGGTTTATGCACTGGCAACTCCTGCTCTTTTTAAGCTGATCGCCCATATTTATGTCGCATTCGCTGCCGATGTACGCCCGGATTCTCCCGTCCTTACCCTGTGGCGGGTGTTGCTCGGTGTGATTGTCCTTGGCATTCCGACCATCCTCATGGGGACGACCCTTCCCATCATGTTCAAATTCCTGCGCGGCTATTTACCGGGGCGCGGCAATATCATCGCTCATCTCTATACCGCCAATATCATGGGCGCGGCGCTGGGAGCTCTGATCGGTGCCTATGTTGTCTTGCCAAGTCTCGGACTCACGGGGGCCACCCGTCTCGCAGCACTCTTCAGTCTAATGATTGCGCTATATGCCATTGATCGCCTGAAAAAGTTGCCGGATTCGGCACAAGTAGTTGTCGCCGTGGAGGTAGAGGGCATTGCGGACGTCGGCGCGGGACATGTCATGCTACCGTCGCAAAATGCTTGGCAGCGGCGCCGTCTCGGTATTGCCGCGCTGTGGGTCGTCAGTCTTGGCGGGGTTGTCACCTTGGCCCTGGAAATCGTCAATATGCATATGCTAGCGGTTATCGCGGGCAACAGCGTATATGCCTTTGGTCTGATGCTGGCGACTTTTCTCTGCGGGTTGGGTCTAGGCTCTACTCTGTATGACAAATTGCGACGTTGGCTGACCGACCCTGTTATCGCGACTATCGCGCAGCTTGGTATCTTTTTCGCCATCATCATCTCTGCCTTCCAGTGGGACGGATTGGTGGACTATTTCGCCAGCTTCGGCCCGATGGGGGCATATCACCACTTCGGCTTTGCTGCGCGTGAGCTGATTCGTGCTGCCGTCTGCGCCATCATCATGATGCCGCCTGCTTTCTTTATCGGCCTCGGTTATCCGGCAACGATGGCGCTGGCCTCCGACTGGTTAAAAAACCGTGGTGAGGCGGCAGGGCTCGGTATTGCAAGTTTGTGCAACACGCTGGGCAATATTGCCGGTGTCTTGCTGGCAGGGTTTGTCTTCCTCAATTGGCTCGGCTCCAATCGTTTGCTCTTCGTTCTCGCCATTCTCTCGCTCGCTCTTGCGCTGTATATGGCGTATATCGGCCGCACCGCCTGGCCGCAGGCTTTCCGCTATAACAGTAGCGCGCAACGGGCAACAGGTATCGTTGCGCTGATAGCAATCGTTTTTGCGCTGTGGAGCTATCCGGCACAATGGAACTTGACGCAGTTGACGGTAGGGGCGAATGTCTATTTCAGCGCGGATAACTATCGTGGCGAAGTTATTGATTCGCGTGAGAGTATCCAGGGAGGGTTGACCACCGTGAACTCGTTGACGATGAAACACAAAGAAACCGGCGAGCACAAAACTATGCTGACCTTGCTGACCAATGGTAAATTCCAGGGTAATAATGCAGGCGAGGTTCAAGCACAGCGTGGCGTAGCCTTAACTCCGCTGCTTCATGTGCAAGAACGCGGTGATGTGCTGGTTATTGGCTATGGCACGGGCAATTCTGCGCATGTATTGCATGAGCAGGGGTTCGCCCAGATGGATATTGCTGAACTGGCCGCCGACATGGTGGACATCGCCGATATTCATTTCGGTGAAATCAATAAGCTGGTTTCGCAGCAAGACAATGTACGGATGTATTACACCGACGGACGTAACCTGCTTCTGACACAAAACAAGCGCTACGACCTCATCAGCATGGAAATTTCCAGCATCTGGTTCGCGGGTGCAGCTAATCTCTATAATCGTGAGTTCTATCAATTAGTCAAAGCACGTCTAAAAGAAAATGGCGTGTTGCAGCAATGGGTGCAATTGCATCACATGCAGCCGATGGATCTCCTCTACATCTTGAATACTCTGCATCAGGAATTCCGCTATGTCTGGCTCTATGTTTCCGGTGGCCAGGGGGTATTGGTTGCCAGTAATACGGAAGAGTCCGCACGCCTCCACCATCTGGACGGGCGTATTGCGGTCAGCACTGAGGACTTAGATGCAGAAGAAAAAGCCCTGCATGAAGATCTGCTGCTGGAACCAGCAGATATGGATTATCTTGCGCAGAAACTGCGTAAGCCTCAATTCTTCGTCTCCACCGACAACAATCTTTATTTGGAATACTCCACACCGAAAGGCAATGCGCTGGCCTACGACGCCTTCACATATAACATCAATATGCTGGAAAAGATGAAACAGGATCGCTTGCATAAACAAAATGGACAAACATCTAGTACCAGAGAATAACTGCTGGGGCGGGCCTAAATGGCCGCCCCCGTTTCTCGCCATTACATGACGTTAGGAGACCTCATGTCTTTCAGAATCCGTTGTTTCGTGAGCCACTTGTTTTGTTCCATCATCATCGGCTGCCTCACGGCGGCGACCGTCTATTGGTACTGGTATCCTGGCGTGCTTGCCAAAGCAGTGGGGGTGTCGCATATCTTTCTGCTGCTGCTCTCTATCGACGTCATCATGGGACCGCTCTTGACCCTCTTTCTCGCCAAGCAGGGCAAGAAAGGGCTGTGGTTCGATTTTGTCGCCGTCATCATCATGCAGATAGCAGCGCTGCTTTACGGCATTTGGCATATCGCCGAGGGGCGGCCGGCCTGGCAGGTTATCAATATCTACCGGGTGGAAATCGTCAAGGCTATTGACGTGGATTACAGCAATGCTAAGCCACCTTTTGATCGTACCTCTTGGCTTGCACCGCAATGGGGTATGGTACGCCCCGTCAAGGACAAGCAAGAGCAATCAGACTGGCTGTGGCTGGAGCTGGAAAAAGGCAAATCTCCTGTGCAAAGAGCCGAGCTTTATCAACCAATAGCAGGGCATTGGCAGGATTTCGCCAAAGAGGTTCTGCCGCTCAGCGACTTGGGCAAGAACAACTCGCAGGCTGCGGTGGACGAGATCTTGCGTCAATATCCACAGGCCGACGGCTTCCTGCCGATGATGGGTGGCGATTGGGATATGACGGTGCTGGTCTCAAACAAAGAGCAGAAAATCCTGGCGACCGTGGATTTGCGGCCATGGTAAGCGCCTTTTCCATGACGAGCCCTGTGCGACAGTACAGGGCTTTTTTGTGGGCAAGTGACAATATGGTCGCTTCAAAGAGGACTGAGACAAGGCGGCGGGCCGAAAACAGTACAGATAGTACAGCGAGGCTCGCCAACATCGTATCAGTTCTATTTGAAACGACTATAAAACCTTGTCAAGCCGTTAAAAAACATCATGGATAGCCGCAGGATGCGCGCGCAATGCATCCCGCTTTTGACCGCTCAGGCGGCAAAAGCAACACACTCACATAAATAGGAGCAATACGATGAAAAAAGGCCTCGCTTCTCTGACTATCTTGTTGGTCATCACTGCCGATGCGCAAAAATCGCCGTCGCAGCCCGAAGAAGCCGTCAAACCCAAAGTCGTTCCACATATGCAGCACGGTGACAAATAACAACCAGACAAAGGCATGCCGCACAAGCATACGGGCAAGCGCAACCCCCGCAGCACGATGATGGCAAGCACGGGCAGAGTAAAACCCCGCCGCCTCCACCGCAGCAAGGCTGAGCAACACAAGCAGCGTTTGAACGTGTCACGAAACGGAATGGCCCCGCCATTCCATTTTTGTGTCCGCCCTTCCCCGTAAATCTTGACGAACCCAGTATTTCTGCCGCTTGGTGGGCACAGCATTGATGCCGCTTGGCGAAATTCTGTCGTGTTCGAAGATATCCGCCATCCACGCGAAGTCCGGCATAGCTTTCAGGGGAAGCCCGCTATACCATGGCGCTCTGCTCTTATCGTCCACCGCCCACATGCCTCCCGTTATCTGCATCCTCGGCCCGACCGCGTCCGGCAAGACCGATCTTGCCTTTGCCCTTGCTGACCGTCAGCCCGTGTACCTTATCAGCGTCGATTCCGCGCAAATCTATCGCGGCATGGATATTGGCACCGCCAAACCTGACGCTGCAACCCTCGTCCGTTACCCGCACGCCCTCATCGACATTCTCGATCCGGAAGAAACCTATTCCGCTGCCCGTTTTGCCGCCGATGCCACGCATGAAATCCAGGCGGCTCACCAAGCGGGACAAATTCCCGTCCTCGTTGGCGGCACCATGCTCTATTACTACACCCTCTATGCCGGCATGGATGGTCTGCCTGCCGCCGACCCGCATAATCGTGCCGCTATCGAAGCGCGCCTGGACAGTGAAGGTGCCACCGCCCTGCACGCCGAACTCGCCCGCCTCGATCCGGCTAGCGCGGCGCGCATCATGCCGAACGACCGCCAACGCCTCATCCGCGCCCTCGAACTTATCATGACCAGCGGCAAAACTCCGAGCGCGTACTATGCCGCACAGCAGCGTGCCGCGCCGCCGTGGCAGACACTCGCCATCGCCTTGAATCCGCCGCGTGCCGAACTGCATCGTCGCATCGCCACCCGCTTTCAGCACATGATAGAGGCGGGCTTCATCGACGAAGTGGCCGTACTCAAAGCCCGCCCACACCTTAGTGCCGATAGCCCCGCCATGCGCAGCGTCGGCTACCGGCAAATCTGGCAATACCTGGATGGTGCGACCGACCGCACCACTGCCATCGGGCAGGGCATCATCGCCAGCCGCCAGTTGGCCAAGCGGCAAATTACCTGGATGAACAACCGCCTCGCCGATGTTCTCGATCTGCACCGCTATGATCCGCTGCAAGGTCTGGATGTTGCGCTTGGCACCATCACTGCCTTCATAAACGAAAAGCCCCTGCCGTAGCAGGGGCTTCTTCATACCAGCAGGCGGACATCAGCCCGGCTTGCCATCAATACGCGGCGAGAACCAAATTCGCGTGTAGCCGTGCAGCAGCAAACAGAAGGCGATAACCCACAGCACCTGCGCCAGCGCAATCCACAGCATTATCTGCGCGGGAGCGACAAGCGGCAGCACGACACGGCAGATAAATGCCAGCGACAGCAGCCATAACCCGATCACCAGCAGACGCGGCGGCTCGTGAATATTGCGCCCGGAATGGCCGAGGCTGACCCGCCCCATCATCGAGAGTGTCAGCAGGCCGACGCCGGAGAGCGTTAGCGCGTGCATCGCCAGCGAATCGCTGATAGGCCAAAAAAGCCGGCAGAAGAAGAGGAAGAAGCCAAAAATCATCCCGGCGAAGGACAAAAACATCGACCACAACAGTGGTCGCCGCCAGATACCGAAGGTGTACCAGCCGACGAGGCGCCAGCCGTTAGTAAGTGCGGTTGCCAGGGCGAAGACGGATGCCGCCGCTTGCCACGGCGTAAATACCTTCAACGCAAAAAAAACGGTGAATGACACCAGGCAGAGGCGATCCAGCAGGATGCTGTTTTTCGGCGTGAAGGGATAGCCGACGCCGCGTTCCGTGAAAAAAGGTGTGACCCGCCGTCCTATAGTCAGCACGATGGCGAGGATGGTGAACACGCCGAGATACAGACTCCAATGCAGTCCGCGCGCAAAGCCAAGCAGCCCGGTAATAAAAAACAACTGACCGATGACCAGCAGTCCCAGTTTTGATACCAGCCCCATCTGCCGCCACTGCTTGACCGCAAACACCGGCTTGGCGACGCCATACAGGCTGCCGAGGGCAAAAACCGCATCAAAACAGGCGGCAGCAAGCTGCCAAGCGGGGGCAAAAGCAAAGAGTAAACGGGCGACGAACCACGGCAACCAATAACAAAACAGCAGCCAGCCATGCGGCAGCGGCAGCCCCGTCCAGTTCTGCACGGCGGTGAAGAGGAAACCGGTGACGACGGCGGCGGCATAGCCATACACCATCTCGTGTCCGTGCCAATACGGGGGCGGCAGCGCGCCGCTGAACGCTGTTACCTGAAACTGATACACCGCCAGCCAGGCGAGCATGGTGAGCACGGCAAAAGCGGACGCGGTGAAGAAAAACAGGCGGAAACCGAGATTGAGAATGGCGGGATAGCGGTGCATAAAACCTCCGGAAAAACGGCGCGCAGGATAGCACCGCCACGTGTCTGCGCCGATGATGGAAATCAACGTAAGGTAGCGGAAGCGAGAAAAGCTACGTCCCCGCCGCTTGTCGCTGATACCGGTCCGTCAAGTGGCATCAATACCGTACCTGCCAAGCGGCGTGGTTGCGGGTCTTGTTGCGGTGCAGGCCGGATGAGGGACTGGTTTGTTGTGCATGAAGCTATACACAAAAATTCCCATCTTGTCCATGACAATCCACAGGCTATAAAGTGAATATCACGACAAAAAGCACGGCAGGGATGGTAGAAGACCGCGCAAGCGGTTCTGTATAGGACCTTATCCGTCTGAATACCAATGATAAATTCGGGCGATACGTGCGCTGTGGTTATGTGGATTCAGGCTTTATCGCCTGCGGTATCTGTACTACAATTTGCGGCGAAGATTAACGGATTCACATCTTCCCGCAAGGCGAGAATCCCGCTGGCTTCAGCACCGTGCGGCAAGAATCCGCCCCAAAGCGCATCATCTGTGCGTTTTGCCGCGTGTTCTCCGCCGCATGGTTGTTCTTTTAGCTTTTATCGGAGCGCATCATGTCCATAATGTTTTATGTGCAGTTTGCCATTGTGCTGCTGTGTATTTTGTTGGGTGCCCGCGTCGGTGGTATCGGTCTCGGTGTCTTCGGTGGCCTGGGTCTCGCCATCCTGACCTTTGGTTTTGGCTTGCAACCGACCAGCCCGCCGATTGACGTCATGCTGATGATCATGGCGGTCGTTTCTGCGGCGGCGGCAATGGAGGCCTCTGGCGGTCTCGACCTGATGATTCGCGTTGCCACCCGCATTCTGCGCAAGAATCCGAAGTACATCACCTTCATGGCACCTGCTGTGACGTATATCTTCACCATTTTCGCCGGCACCGGCCACGTCGCTTATTCCGTACTGCCGGTCATCGCCGAAGTCTCACGCCGCAGCGGTGTCCGCCCGGAACGCCCGCTTTCCATGGCAGTCATCGCCTCGCAGTTCTCCATCGTCGCCAGCCCGATTGCGGCAGCGGTCACGTCTGCAGTTTCCTACCTCACGCCGTATCACATCAGCATGCCGCAAATCCTGATGGTGACGATTCCTTCCACCACGTTAGGCATCGCCATCGCCTGTGTCTTCGTCAACAAGATGGGTAAAGAACTCAAAGACGATCCGGAATATCAGCGCCGCTTGCAAGACCCTGTTTATCAGGAAATCTATGCCGCGCAGGAATCCTCTTCTGGCACAGAAACCGTCATCAACGAAAAAAGCGCTAGAACATCGCTCAAGATTTTTATCAGCGCCGCCATCCTGGTCGTTATCCTTGGCTCGTTGGATAAGCTGGCAAAATATCTACCAGCAGAACTGATGGCGCACCTGCGTCCGTCTTTTCCTGATGCCGAAGGCAATATGAAGCTGCTTAATATGCCGCACGTCATCGAAATCGTCATGCTTACTGCTGGCGCGCTCATCATCCTGCTCTGCAAGCCGGACGGCACCGCTATTACCCGTGGCTCCGTCTTCCATGCCGGGATGCGCGCGGTTATCGCTATTTTCGGTATCGCCTGGCTCGGTGACACGCTGATGCACGCCCATATGTCCGATCTGAAAAATGAAGTCGAATTTTTGGTTAAACAGGCGCCGTGGCTCTTTGCCGTCCTGCTCTTTGCCTTGTCAGTATTGGTCAACAGCCAGGGGGCGACGGTTGCCACCCTCTTCCCGCTTGGTGTTGGCCTCGGTATTCCGCCAGAAATTATGGTAGGTACTTTCGTCGCGGTGAACGGCTACTTCTTCATCCCGAACTATGGCCCGATCATTGCCTCCATTGACTTCGATACCACCGGCACGACCCGCATTGGCCGTTATATCCTCAACCACAGCTTTATGCTGCCCGGTCTGCTCAGTATGGCGTTCAGCCTCGTGTTCAGCCTTACGCTCGCCAAACTGCTCTTGACCTGATCCCGTTTGTCAGTGTTATGGCATCAGGGCGGCCAAACGGCTGCCCTTTTCTTTGAACCACGGCAATCCTCAAAACATGAGGGGGCTAACCGCAAGATGAACTGCTCTTTGACAAAGATTAACTTCTGGACTTAGTATTTGACCTTCGGGCGTACCGCATGCTGCCTGATTTCTTCCCGCAACTTTGAGAGAGGCCTTCATGGAACAACCTGTCTTTACTACGGTAACCGTCAACGGTTATTACACCCTGCTTATCGCCTGTATCGTGCTGCTTTTCGGGCGGCAGTTAGTAAAACGCATCCGTTTCCTGCGTGACTTCAATATCCCCGAACCTGTCGCGGGCGGTCTGGTCGCGGCGGCTATCATCTACTTCCTCTACGGGTTCGGCAGCTACATCTTCAAGTTTGATACCGGGCTGAAAAATGCCTTCATGCTCATTTTCTTCACCTCCATCGGGCTCAGTGCCGATTTCTCCCGCCTGAAAGCGGGCGGCAAACCGCTGGTTTATTTCACGATTATCGTCGGCGTGTTCATCATCGTGCAGGATGCCGTCGGCGTGCTGCTGGCGATAAAGCTGGGACAAGAACCGCTCATCGGCTTGGTGGCTGGTTCCATCACCATGACCGGCGGTCACGGTACGGCCGGTGGCTGGGGGCCGGAGCTGGAGAAACTCGGCCTGGCCGGGGCAACTGGTCTCGGCCTGGCCTGCGCCACTTACGGTCTGGTTGTCGGCGGCCTTATCGGCGGCCCGACGGCACGCCGTCTCATCAACAAAATGGGGCGCAAGCCGGAGGAAGTGGCGGATAGGGTCACCAGTGACGACCTCGACAAACCCGGCGACATCTTCGAACAGCCGCAGCGGATGCGCCTCATCACCGCCTCTTCGGCAGTGGATACGCTGGCGATGTTTGCCGTCTGTCTGGTCGTTTCTGAAATCATGAACTATGTGGATGCCCGTTACCTGAAAGACATCCTCGCCATCCTTGACCTGCCGCAATTCGTCTGGGGTCTGGCTTGTGGCGTCATCCTGCGCAATATCCTTACCGGTGCCTTCAAGTTCGATATGTTTGACCGCGCCATTGATGTCTTCGGCAATGCCTCGCTCTCCATTTTCCTCGCCATTGCCCTGCTTGACCTGAAACTGTGGGAGCTGACCGCGTTGGCGCTGCCTGTTACTGTCATCCTGCTGACGCAAACGGTGGTGATGTTCCTCTATGCCACTTATGTTACCTATGCCTTCATGGGACGTGACTATGATGCGGCGGTTCTTGCCGCCGGGCACTGCGGCTTCGGCCTCGGCGCAACACCAACGGCGGTCGCCAACATGCAGTCCGTGACCGAGCACTTCGGTCCATCGCACAAAGCCTTCCTCATCGTGCCGATGGTGGGCGCCTTCTTCGTTGACCTTATCAACAGCACCGTGTTGCAAACCTTCGTCAAGTATCTGTAACACCAACGAGACCACAAAAAACCACCGCCGCTGCGGTGGTTTTTTGTGGCTGCCGTCAGGCGGGCAGGGTAGGGCAGGATCGCAAACCCAGTGTTTATCCCGCTTGGCGGGCAGCAGTTATTGCCAGGGGTCGTCATCCATATGCTGCAAGAATTCCTGCATTTCTTTCGCAGCTTCGCGGATGAGGCGTTCGTCCTGACTGTTGAGGGCGGCAGTGAAGATGGCGATGCGCTGGCCGATGTATTGGCGGTCTTCACCGAGGCGCTGGGTGTAGAGGCGTTCGGCGCGCGCCAGCAGGGTGCGGTTTTCCGCCTGGTCGCGCGGGTGGATTTTCAGTTTCGCCAGTTTTTCGTGTGCTGCCTGCAAGGCTGCTGCATCAAGGCTGACGCCGCTGTTGTGGATAGTGAGTTGGTGGGTGCTGCCGTCGGCGGGCAGGTGTACGTCCACTTCGAGCAGGCCGCTCACGTCGTAGGTGAAGCGCACTTCGGCGGGCATTTGTTCGGGGTCGCGGTAATCCGGCAGCGGGATGCTGATTTCACCAAGGTAGATGTTGTCGCGCACGAGCCGCGCTTCGCCCTGGTAGATTTTGAAGAGCAGCGCTTCCTGGTTGTTCTGGATGGGATAGTAGGTTTCCATGCGGCTGACGGGGATGACGGTGTTGCGCTCGATGATGGGACTGAATATGCCGCCTTCGTAGTGCTGCTCGCTGGTCTGGATGCTGGTTTCGACACCGAGCGAGTAGGGGGCAACGTCGGTCATGACGACTTCTTCCAGTGCCTGGTCTTTCGCGACGAGTCCCGCCTGGATGGCGGCGCCGATGGCGATGGTTTCATCCGGGTTGAGGCCGGTGGTCGGGAAGCGGCCGAAGAGGCGCGCCATCGTTTTGCGCAGGATGCCCATCCGCGTCGCCCCGCCGACGAGGATGATGTCATCCAGACTGGCGGCGCGTATGCCGGCGTCGCGCAGGGTCTGTTCGATGGGGGCGCGGCAGCGTTCGAGCAGCGGTGCGCAGCGTTGTTCCCAGTCGGCGCCCGTGATGTGCCAGTTGAGTGTCTCACCGCCCACGGTGAGCTGCATGTCGGCGTCACCGCTGTTCAGCGCCTGTTTGGCGCGTTCGGCGGCAGCGTAGAGCTGTCCCTGCACGCTGGCAAGGTCGGCTTTGGGATGTGCGCCGCTAAAGCCCAGGATGAGCAGCTCGGTGAAGTCTTCGCCGCCGAGCATGTTGTCGCCCGCACTCGCCCGCACTTCCATGATGCCGCTGAACATATCAAGCAGGGTGACGTCGAAGGTGCCGCCGCCGAGGTCAAGAACGAGGAATTTGCGCGCGTCTTCGCCCTGGTGCAGGCCGTAGGCCATTGCGGCGGCGGTAGGTTCGTTCAGGAGGCGGCGCACGTTCAGTCCGGCCAGTTCGGCGGCATGGCGGGTGGCTTTGCGCTGGGTGTCGTTGAAGTAGGCGGGGACGGTGATGACGGCGTCCGTGGCGCGTGTGCCGAAGGCGGCTTCGGCATCGGCCTTGAGTGAACCGAGGACGAGTGCCGAGAGTTCTTCTGGCGAGAACTCGTGGCGGCGGCCAAGGCGGTAACGCTTGCTGCTGCCCATGTAGCGCTTGAAGGTGGCGGCAGTCGCCTGCGGGTGCGAGATGAGGCGCTCGCGTGCGGCGGCGCCGACGAGGATGCTGCCGTCATCATCAACGCTGACCACGGACGGTGTGAGGACGCTACCGAGGGCGTTTTTGACGAGTTGCGCCTTGCCGTCTTGCCAGCAGGCGACAAGGCTGTTGGTGGTGCCGAGGTCAATGCCGAGGATGGGGGTATCCATGTTTGTGTGCTCCAGGCGGGGAAAATGGCGCGGATTATACAGCGGCAGGGGCGCCGGCATGGCCGGCGGGAAGAGGCGGCGGTTTTCCGCTACCGTTGCGGCGGAGTAACATACGCGGCTGGTTTACGCCGCGCATGAGGTGTTGACCGGCTGTTCATGATTACAAAAGGAGTATGTGTGAATCTTTCCTGGAACCGGCAAATTGTGCTGCCGGCTTTTTCATCCCGCGCGCTAGGTTATGCCCTGGCTTTGGTTATCGCCCCCAATGTGGTTTTCCTGTTACTGGCGTGGCTGACCCATACGGCGCGGCCGCTGCTGAATCTGGATTATTTCATCGCGGTGCTGTTGCTGGCGGTGCCGTGTCGCTGGCTGCGTTGCTTGGGCATAGCGGCATTCTGGCTGGCGGTCTTGTTTGATGTGCTGATGTTTGTCATGCAGCTCTTTCCCTTCCTGAATTTGCAGGGGGCGCTGTATTTGCTGCCGTTTGTGCTAAAAGCGCCGTGGTCATACCGGCTGCTCTGCGTCCTGGCGTTGGCGTATGTCGTCGTCATGCCGTTCTGCCTGTGGCGTTTGGGAAAAAAGACCAATCTCTACCACGCGTTGTGGCTCTGTATCCCGCTGGCAGTAGCTTGCTATTTCACCGGCCACCTGCAATACCATGAACGCGGCCTGCAAACCAACCTGTTCGGGCGCAACAATTTCTTCTACGGCAAGAGCCAGTTCGATTTATACGACAGAAGTAAAGAGTTCGCCCGGATTACCGCCAACGACGTCAAACCGGTATTTTCCCCGCTGCAATTCGATCACGCTTCAAGATTATTGGCGCAACCGCCATCGGCGAAAATCCTGCTTATTGTCAATGAGTCTTGGGGGCAGCCCAAAAATCCCGCCTTGCAGGCGGCGGTGTTGGAGAAACTGGCGGCAGAACGTGACCGTTTCGACGAGTGGCAGGTGGGGCATTTCCCCTTTATCGGTGCCACGGTGCAAGGCGAAATCCGCGAATTGTGTGCTTTGCAGGTACAAGGGCTGGCATTACGCTACACTCCGGCAAGCCAGCTGGCAGACTGCCTGCCCAACCGCTTGCAGCAGCAGGGCTATATGACGATTGCCCAACATGGCGCCAGCAGTTTGCTCTATGACCGCTCCGACTGGTATCCGAAAGCGGGTTTCGCTCAGGTCATGGCGGCAGAGCAGATGATGGGTAAGCCAACCTGCCAGGCATTTAACGGCGTCTGTGACAGTGCCCTGTTTGCCGTGGTCAAGGATGCTTTCGCCAGCCATCCGCAACTGTTCTTTTATTGGATGACGCTGACCTCGCACACCGACTACCCCACTGAAGATTTGTTCAACCACCGCTTGGACTGTGCGGCCTACGGTCTGCCGGCGGACACGATGCTGTGCCGCAATTTCAGCTTGCAGGCGCAGTTCTTTGATCAGCTGGCGGAACTGGTCCGGCAGCCGGAAATGCGCGGTGTTGAGGTGATTGTGGTCGGCGATCACTCGCCGCCGGTGATTGATTTGGGCGAGGCGTTCAAGTATTTGACGGAACAGGGCGAAGTCGCCTGGGTGCATTTCAAGGTGAAGGAGTAGCAGAAGCAAAGGACGGGAAGTATCCCGCTCTTTGCTTTTTTACTCACCGGGCGGTGGGGGGGTACGCTGGATACGCAGGGCGTTGGTGGTTACCAGCAGTGAGCTGGTGCTCATGCCGAGCGCGGCGATCCACGGGGTGAGGTAGCCGCAGAGTGCGAGCGGCAGGATGAGCAGATTGTAGGCGGCTGCCCAGGCAAGGTTCTGGCGGATGATGCGTTGGGTGCGCGCGGCAAGGTCGAACAGGTAGGGCAGGGCATCGGGGCCGTCTTTCATGAGGACGATGTCGGCATGGGTCTGCGAAAGCGGGTTGGCGCGGCCAACGGCGACGGAGACGGCGGCGCGGGCGAGGACGGGCGCGTCGTTGATGCCGTCGCCGATCATCAGGGTGTGCGCAGGGTTGTGGGCTTCGAGCAGGGCGAGTTTGTCGGCAGGAAGCAGGTCGCCGTGGTGGTCGGCAATGTGATAGCGCGCGGCGAGGCGGGCGACGTTGGCACTGCGATCGCCACTGGCGATAGCGAGGTGGTAGCGGGCGGCGAGTGCGGTCAGGGTTGCGGCGAGGCCGGGGCGTTCAGGGTCGCTCAGGCGGTAGTGCGCGCGCAGGGTGGTGTTTTCGGCGAGGTAAACGTGGGTGGTGTTGGCGTCGTCTGTGCCGGTGTTGTCGTCGGGCAGGGCGACGCCGTTGTCGTGCATGCAGGCGGCGCTGCCGATATGCCAGCGGCTGCCCTGCCAGTCGCCGCTGACGCCTTTGCCACTGTGCTGGGTGATGTTCGTCATAGGCAGGGTAGCGGTTTCCTGGCGGCTGAAGTACCAAGCGACGGGGTGGGTGCTGTTGGTTTCGAGGGTTTTGGCGATGGCGAGCAGGGTGTGCGGGTCGGCGTCGCTATAGGTTTCGCCTGCGCGCAGTTGGTATTTGCCGGCGGTCAGGGTGCCGGTTTTGTCGAAGAGGATGCGCTTGATGCGGGTGAGGCGGTCAAGGGTGTCGCTGTTTTTGATGAGGATGGCGTGTTTGTGCGCGTGGTTGAGCGCGGCGGTGAGCACGGTCGGCGTCGCCAGCGACAGCGCACAGGGGCAGGTGGCGACGAGTACGGCGAGGGCGATGTCGAAGGCGCGCGCGGGCGCTATCCACTGCCAGATGAGGTAACCGGCGGCGGCGAGGATGAGTACGGCGAGGATGGTGTGGCGGGCGAGTGTTTCGTTGCGGTCAATCTGCGGCGAGCGGTGCTGTTCGGCGCGGGCACTGATGCGGCGGATGGCGGCGAGGGTGGTCTGTTGTCCGGTTTGGGTGACGCGGATGTCGAGCGGGCTTTCCAGGTTGGTGCTGCCGGCAAGGACAGCGTCGCCCGCCTGTTTGTACTGCGGGGTGCTTTCGCCGCTGAGCATGCTTTCGTCCACGCGGCTGGTCCCCGTCTCTATCTGCCCGTCCACGGGGATGGTGTGCGTCGGCAGGACGCGGATGTGGTCATCCACGCGGATGGCGGGTAGTGGCACGAGGCGGTATTCGCCGTCGGTTGCGCGTTGGTACACGGCGTCAGGCAGGAGGCGGGCAAAGTGGTGCTGGTTGTGGCGGGCGCGGCGGCGGGTGTGCGCTTCGAGGGTGCGGCTGATGGTGATGAAGAAGATGAACATGGTGACGCCGTCGTAGTAGATTTCGCCGTAGCCGAGGATGGTGTGGTAGAGGCTGGCAAGCCATGCGCCTGCGCAGGCGATGGCGATGGGTACGTCCATGTTGAGGCGGCGCTGTTTGAGGGCGAGCCAGGTGTTTTTCAGGAAGGGGTAGCCGGCGTAGAGCATGACCGGGGCGCTCAGGATGGCACTGATCCAGCGCAGCAGTTGTTCGTATTCGCGCTCGATGCCGAGCCAGGCGCCAGTGTAGAGGCCGGTCGCGAACATCATCACCTGCATCATGCCGAGTCCGGCAACGATGAGGCGCAGCAGGTCGTGGTTGCGGCGGCGGTGGTCGCGGCGTTCTTCCTGGTCGGGCGTGGTGAGGTTCGGGGTGTAGCCGAGATCGGCGATGGTGGCAAGGATGGCCGAGAGCGGGATTTCACGCCAGCGGACTTCGGCGCGGCCTGTCGTCAGGTTGATGCGGGTGTGCGTGATGCCGTGCGCGCGCTCAAGGGCGCGGCTGATAAGCCAGGTGCAGGCGGCGCAGTGCAGGCCGTCAATGTAGAGGTGGATTTCGTTATCTTCGCCGTCGCGATAGGTGTACTGGGCGGCGATGTCGGGCAGGTCGTAGGCCTGCCAGTGGCTGTGGTCGTAAGCGGTTTCAGGCCGCGGCGCGGGGCGGTCGCGCACGGTGTAGTACTGGTCGAGGTGGTGCGCGCTGATGATGGCGGCGACGGCGCGGCAGGCGGTGCAGCAGTAAGCGTGGCCGGCGTCGTCATGGATGCCGGTGCCGGCAAGGATGGGCTGGTGGCAGTGGTAGCAGGTCATGGGTGTGTGGGGTTTATGGTCGTTTCTTTCGGACGCGACAAGATTTCGTCAAGCGGCGTAAATACAGGGTTTTGTAGAGACGTCGCCTGCAACGTCTCAATACAAAAACCGCGTAGCTACTCCGCCTGGCAGCCGCATTTGCCCAGAACGCAACAAGCAGGCTGTACCTGCTCAGTGGGCTGAAGCCTGCCCTACGGTTCTGGGCCCGCCAAGCGGCGTAGTTACTGGGTTCTCCAAGCGGCATAAATACTGGGCCCGTCAAGCGGGTTAAACGCTGGGTTTCCGCTTGGCACATTTGTAAGAAAACACCCTAACGGATGGGGCGGTGTAGTTCAGATGCGTTTCGCGAGTGCCTCAGCTTTGCCGGTGTAGTCGGCAGGCGTCAGGGCGAGCAGGCGGGCCCTGGCGTCAGCCGGCAGGTCGAGGCCGTTGATGAAGGCGTGAATTTCTTCACGGCTGATGTGTTCTTTGCCGCGTGTCAGTGCTTTGAGTTTTTCGTAGGGCTGCTCGATGCCGTAGCGGCGCATCACGGTCTGGATGGGTTCGGCAAGCAGTACCCAGGTGGCGTCCAGGTCGGCAGCAAGGGCTGCCGGGTTGGCTTCGAGTTTGTCGAGGCCGCGCAGGTGTGCCGTCCAGCCGAGCAGGGTGTAACCGCAGGCCACGCCCATGTTGCGCAGCACGGTGCTGTCGGTGAGGTCGCGCTGCCAACGCGAGACGGGCAGTTTTTCCGCGAGGTGGTTCAGGATGGCGTTTGCCATGCCGAGGTTGCCTTCGGAGTTTTCGAAGTCGATGGGGTTCACTTTGTGCGGCATGGTGGAGGAGCCGACTTCGCCCGCTTTGATTTTCTGGCGGTAGTAACCCAGCGAGATGTAGCCCCAGATGTCGCGGTTGGCATCGATGAGGATGGTGTTGATGCGTGCGAGGGTGTGGAAGTATTCGGCCATGTAGTCGTGTGGCTCGATCTGGATGGTGTAGGGGTTGTAGCTGAGGCCGAGCGCGGTTTCGACGAAGTTGCGGCAGTGGCTTTCCCAGTCTTTGTCGGGGTAGGCAACGAGGTGCGCGTTGTAGTTGCCGACGGCGCCGTTGATTTTGCCGAGCAGCGCCTGGGCGCGCAGTTGGGCGGTTTGTCTTGCGAGGCGCTGGTGGATGTTGGCGATTTCTTTGCCGAGGGTGGTCGGGGTGGCCGGTTGGCCGTGGGTGCGGCTCATCATGGGCACGGCGGCGTGGGTGTGCGCCATGTCGCGCAGTTTGGCGGTGATGCGGTCGAGGGCGGGCAGGAGGACGTTGTCGCGCGCGTCGCGCAGCATCAGGGCGTGGGCAAGGTTGTTGATGTCTTCGCTGGTGCAGGCGAAGTGGATGTATTCGCTGGCGGCAGCGATTTCGGTGTTATCCGCGAAGTGTTGTTTGAGCCAGTATTCGACGGCTTTGACGTCGTGGTTGGTGGTTGCCTCAATCTGCTTGATGGCAGCGGCGTCTTCGTGGCTGAAGGTTGTGATGGTGTGCTCGATGGCGGCAAGGGTTTTGGCGCTAAATGGCGGGACTTCGCCGATATCCGGCGCGGCAGCAAGGCTTTTCAGCCATTCGAGTTCGACGGTGACGCGCGCTTTCATCAGGCCGTATTCGGAATGGATGGGGCGCAGGGCAGCGACGGTTTTGGCGTAGCGGCCATCAAGCGGGGAGAGGGCGTAGAGGGGGTCAAGCATGGGGAATCCTTGGGTTGGAGGTTGGGGGAAGGCGGAAGAGGTTATCTCGCTTGGCGGCACTTCGGGCTGCTAGGGATGGCAGGCTTCGTAGAGCGGTTGCAGGTCGCGGATGGTTGCCGCTATCCAGGTCGCGCTGTCTTCGCGTCCGAGCTGGTCGCGCTCGATGTGTTTGCCGATGTTGTAATAGTCGTCGGCGTTGCGCAGGCGGATGTTCGCTGTTTGAGCGACGGTCGGGTAGTCGGCGTATTCGTCTTCGTCGCCGTGCCAGAGGTCGTAAGCGGCGTAGTGTTCGCGGTCAAGCGCGTCCAGCCAGTGGTTGTAGTGAGCCAGGGTGGTGGTGGAGATGCCGGCTTTGTAGCAGTGCCAGTCAAGGCTGACGGTGAGGCGGCGCTGGTTGAGCAGGACGGAGAGGATGGCGGCGGTGTCCTGCCAGTCGCGGTATTTGTAGTAGGCGAAGAAGTGGGCGCGCACTTGCCAGCCGTTGCACCAGCGCTCGATATGCGGCGCGGCAAAGGGTTCGCCGAGGCGTTCGCTCACGCGATTGATAACGGCGCGCCAGTTTTCCCAAGCGGTTTTGTAGTCGGCCTTGATTTGCGGGATGGCTTCGGGGGCGTATTTTTTCAGTTGTGCGAACTGGTAGCAGGGCAGGTCGAACAGGTCGCAACTGGCGGGGCTGAGGTTGGGGGTCATGGGGTTTCCGTGGTTTCGCCTGGTGCGGGTCGCATGGTGGCGTAGGTTTGTTGTGCTTGGCTGATGGCGCAGGTGATTTTGATAAATAACAGGGCTGCTATAGTAACCAATAAGCAATTGATAATTCCTGTTATATAGCCTGATGGGCTAAACGGATCTTTTTGTATCCATGTGTAAGACATTCCATAAGTTGGAGTATTGAACAGGAAGCATATCCACCAAACAGAAATGATATTTCGTTTATAGCAGGTTTTATCATCTAAAACGGCAAAGCTCTTGAACCATAATTCAGAGATGATTTGGTAAGGAGCAATAAGGCTGATAATGGGGAGAATGCAGCACCATGCGGCTTGATATGGTTGGTAATGTACATTCGGTATGTTGAACGAATGAAGATTGGCAATACTGCGGTAAATCCATTTTAATGACAATATTGCGCAAATTATGAAGCTGATTATTTCAATATAACAAATTATTAAGTAAATATGGCCTAAGTTTTCTAGAAATTCTTTTGGGAAGAGGTTTTTATTGAATGCGTTATTATTTGTAGCTAAAAAATAGGTAAAAGCAAGGAACAATATTCTAAAGCAGCTGCAAAGCGTGAGTAGATACAGGATGTAATGCAGATAGCGGGTGAGCGATTGTAATTTATTGTATTTATAGTCTTTCATGGGGATTCCTCTATGGCTTTGGGGACTGTTCCTGGCGGACGATGCTTTGCTGCTGCTGGTAAACGGCGGCTTGTGCCTGGTTGATACGGTGGATGAGGATATTTAGGGTCTGCGCTGAAATCAGGGCAAAGGTGTGCATGGTAAGCAGAAAGAAGATACCCGTAATAACGGCGTTGGCGGTATGGCCAGCAATCATGCTGCTGCAGCCTATAGCCAGGAAGGTTATCCACCAGCGGAAGATGAGGTTTTCGTTGTCGTATTCAGGGTCGTGTGCGAGGGCAAGGCTGCCGCGCCATAGTTCCGCCATGATGCTGTATGGATAGTAGAGGTTCAGTATCGGGATGAACCACCAGAGGATAGTCCGTCCCGGGGTGTAACGGATTTTTGCGTGCTTGGGGCTGAGAGCATGCAGGTTTTCGTTGGCGCAAAAGAGCCAAGCGAAGGTCATGAGGCCGCTGATGATAAAGAAGAGGGCGGTAAAGACGGTGAGGATTTGGTAGGTGGTGTCAGCATGGCGCAGATAGGGCAGGTAGCGGAAGTAGTCGGCAGCAGTCTGGTTGCCGCGCCAAGCGAGGTAGCCGATGGTTAGCAGGGTGAGAATGGCCGCTGCGGTCGTATATTGGTAGGCGCGGATGAAGCGACGCAGCCAGCATTCTAGTCCGTGTAGAGCGCTGTATTCGTAGAGGGTGTCATCGGCGTAGGCATTCATGGCAAAAAAGGCAGCTTGCGCTGCCTGGGTTTGTGTTGGCTTTAATGGTGGTGATGGTGTCCGTGCGGACCGTGCACGTGGCCATGCGCGATTTCCTCAGCGGTCGCTTCGCGTAGGCTCTGCACTTTTGCCTTGAAGCGCAGGGTGAGGCCGGCAAGCGGGTGATTACCGTTCAGGGTGGCGTGGGTGTCGTCCATGTCGGTCACGCGGAAGTAGCGGATGTGGCCGTGACCGTCTTCGCCTTCCAGGATGTCGTCCACTTTGATTTCCGGCGGCAGGATATCGCGTGGTTCACGGCGGATGTGTTCTTGTTGCAGGTCGCCGAAGTGGTCGGCAGGGGCGAGGGTGAGGTCGATTTCATCGCCGGTGTTCTTGCCTTCCAGTGCCGCTTCGACTTTGGGGAAGGTGCCGTGGTAGCCGCCGTGCAGGTAGGTAAGCGGGGCACCGTCGTGGACGATTTGTTGTCCCTGGTCGTCATAGAGTTCGTAGGCGAGTTCGACGACGCTGTTTTTTTGGATAGGCATGGGAAATCCTTGGGTTGGGTTAGATAATGGCGGCGATAAGCCACAAGGGGATAAGGGCGTAGATGGCGGCAAGGACGTCGTCCAGCATGATGCCGAAACCGCCCGGGGTGCGGCGGTCGATTTGCCGGATGGGCGGCGGTTTGGCGATATCAAAAACGCGGAAGAGCAGGAAGGCGGCAAGGCAGCAGGGCAGTATTCCCCAGCGTTGCCATAGGGCGGGGGGCAGGTAGGCGAGCACGATCCACACGCCAACAAATTCGTCCCAGACGATTTCGCCGAAGTCATGTACGCCGAGGTCGTGCGAGGTCTTATCGCAAAGCCAGCAGCCAATGGCAAAGGTGGCAAGCAGGAAAATGGTGGTAGTGATGAACCCTGTCAGCAGGAATGAGAGCGGGTAGTAGAGGATGGTGGCGGCGAGGGTACCCCAAGTACCGGGAGCGGGGTGTATCAGGCCGCTACCAAGACCGAAGGCGAAGAAGTGGACGGGTTTTTTGACAAGGCTGGCGAAGGTATGCGGGCGGAAGCCTTTGGGGTTCTTGGCATTCATGGTCAGAGGACGCAGGTTTGCAGGGCGAAGCGCACCGGGGTTTCGACTTGTTTGGCGCGTTCTTCCGGGTTTTCCTGGGTCATGAACCGTACCGAGAAGCGGTGTTTGTCGCCACTGATGCGCGGGAAGACGCGGTGCTCGTCGTCGAGATGGATGCGGATCATCTGGTTACGGCGGTTGCTGTCGAGGGTTTTCAGGAAGATGCCGTCATCGGTGTATTCGTTGGTCAGTTCCGCTCCGGCACGCACCAACCGCAGTACTAGCGCTACAGCACGCGCGATGGGCAGGAACATTTCATAGCATTGTCGCAGGAAGGGGTTTTCGTGATTTTCGTTTTGCAGCAACCAGTATTGGTAAGCGGGGACTTCAAAGAGGCAGTTGCCGCTTTGATTGAAGTTGCGCTGACGCAGGCTGGTGAAGAGTTCGTTTTCCCGTAAGGCGCTGATGGGATTGAAGTTTAGCGCATAGGCCTCTTGCAGCGACATATCAATGCTTTCCAGTGTCGCCACCCGCTCGTCCAGTGTCCACGACAGGGCGAAATGTTCGCGGTCAATACCCGTTTTGTAGCCTTGCAATTCTTTGATGATTTCTGAGCGAATTTCGTAACGGTGCAAAAAATCCAATACGTCAAAAAGGGCATCAAGGAAGAGCTGGATGGAATAATATTCGTCGGCACGGTGGAAGTTTTTCATTTGGAAAAACATGGATTCCAGACGCATGAACAGGCGGATGCGTTCATTGAGCGGCTGTTCGTAAGTACTTAATTGGCATTGGGTTTCTGGGCTGATCGGCATGACGTGGAGCGCTAACGGTGCGAAGAGGGCGCATATCGTGGCACAAGCGCGCCGCAAGGCGCAAGCCCTGCCCGCCGCGTTGCGCGTAAGAGGGCTGATTTGGTATAGTTTCGTGCCGGATTCACGGCTACGGAAGCCGTCCGACACCTTAGATTTCATACGCTTATTATAAAGTCCGACAAAAGCACGATGCTTGATCGGGCATTGTTTTTTACTTAATGACAGCCGTGTGTCTCGGCATGCGGTTGCGGAGCCCGGATAATGAAAAGAATGCTTATAAACGCGACCCAGCAGGAAGAACTGCGTGTCGCGCTGGTTGATGGCCAGCAACTCTACGACCTTGATATTGAAACTCTTTATTCCGCACAGAAAAAAGCCAATATTTACAAAGGTAAAATCACCCGTATCGAACCCTCGCTGGAAGCGGCTTTCGTAGATTACGGTGCCCAGCGGCACGGATTCCTGCCCTTCAAGGAAATCGCCAAAGAATATCTGACCGGATCGACCACCACTCACGACGACCACCCCAGTTTCAAGGACATGATAGAAGTCGGGCAGGAAGTGCTGGTGCAAATCGACAAAGAAGAGCGCGGCAACAAGGGCGCAGCACTGACTACTTATATCAGCCTTGCCGGACGTTTCCTCGTCCTGATGCCGAACAATCCGCGCGCTGGTGGCGTCTCACGCCGCATCCAGGGTGATGACCGCAAAGAACTGCGCGAAACCCTTGACCTGCTTGACGTGCCGGACAACATGGGCATCATCGTGCGCACTGCCGGGGTTGGCCGCGCCCAGGAAGAACTGCAATGGGATCTTGATTTCCTGCTGCAACTGTGGGATGCCATCACCGAAGAATACCGCAAGGCCCCGCCGCAACGCCTCATCTATCAGGAAAGCAACATCATCGTCCGCGCCCTGCGCGACTATCTGCGTCCTGACATCGGGCAAATCCTCATTGATGACGAACGCGTTTATCAGCAGGCCAGTGACTTCATGACCCTGGTCATGCCGAACAACCTCAACAAACTCAAACTCTACCAGGACAACATCCCGCTCTTCACCCGCTACCAAATCGAAGGACAGATTGAGACTGCCTACCAGCGCAACGTACAACTGCCCTCCGGCGGTGAGCTGGTCATTGACTACACCGAAGCGCTCGTTTCCATCGACATCAACTCCTCGAAAGCGACCAAAGGCGGCGACATTGAAGAAACCGCTTACCAGACCAACCTCGAAGCAGCAGACGAAATTGCGCGCCAAATGCGCCTGCGCGACCTTGGCGGCCTCATCGTCATCGACTTCATTGACATGGGCGTCAGCCGCAACCGCAAAGACGTGGAAACCCGCCTCTATGATGCGACCAAAATTGACCGTGCCCGTGTACAAATCGGACGCATCTCGCGTTTCGGCCTGCTCGAACTGTCGCGGCAACGCCTGCGCCCGTCCATGGACGAATCCAGCCACCGCGTCTGCCCTCGCTGCAAAGGGCAGGGTTCAATCCGTGGCATCCAGTCCATGGCACTCTCGCTCCTGCGCCTTATCGAAGAAGAAGCGATGAAAGACCGTACCCAGCGCATCACAGGCGAACTGCCGGTGAGCATAGCCACCTACCTGCTCAACGAAAAACGTGCCGTCATCCGGCAAATCGAACAGCGCAACAGGGTTGAAGTCGTACTCGTGCCGAATGCTGACTTGCACACGCCGGACTACTACATTTCGCGCCAGCGCGACGACGAAATTGACGACGATACCGCGCCGATGCCAAGCTACCGCTTGCGCACCCGCCACGAAAGCCGCGAAGAAAACGACTCTGTCGTCCATCCGGGCGACATCACAACCGAGCAGGCCGCCGTGCAGGGTGTCGTACCGCGCGCGCCTGCCCCGCAAGTCAGTAACAGCAGCGAGTACAAGCGCGGCCTGGCGGCGCTTTTCTCCAAAGTTGTTGCCCTGTTCAAAGACAACAGCCGATCAGCGCAATTGCAGGAAACCGTCAAACCTGTCGCAGACAAACGTCGCGAGCGTACCGCACCGGCACGTAACCGCCGCGAACGGCACGAACAAGAACGGCCGCAACAAACCACAGCGCCGTGCAAACAGCCGGAAAAAAAACCTGTCGAAGCGCCATCACAAGAAACCCGCCGCCTGCGTGGCGACAGCCGCCAGGAAGAAGCCGCACGTCGCTACGAAGAAGCCTTGCAGCAAAACGTCCCGCGCGAAGAAACTGCAGCACCGCGCCGCGAATGCGAAAAACCCGCGCGCAGCGCCGTACCGAAAGACGACATCAACCCGAGCCTGGAAACCCTGCTCAACCCGCCGGAAGAAATCAATGGCCGCACCGTGCGTAAAGGCCGTCCGCGCGACATCCACGCCGTACGCGGCCAGGGCAAGGCAGACTACATCCCGCAGGCACCAACAGATAATGACGCCGCTCCCGGCCTAATCGAAGACCTCGCACTGAAAACAGAGGCCGAAACCGAAACTGCGCCACCAGTCAAAAAAGCGCCGTCCTTCGCCAAAATCAAGCCACTGCCGCCGTCGGATGCCGAAGCGCCGGGACTCGTCGCCCTGCTGGATGACACCCTGCCCAAACCTGCTGTCCCTGCCCTGCTGCCCGGCGATAAACTGCGCGAAGATGCCCACTACCCGCTACACGTCCCCGCTGCCAAAAGCGCCGCACAAAACCCGCTGCACCAACTGATGGCACTGGGACAAAGCGTCTGGTACGACAACATTGATCGCACCCTGCTCGACAGCGGCGAACTGGCACGCCTCATTGCCGAAGACGACCTGCGTGGCATCACCTCAAACCCCGCCATCTTCCAGAAAGCCTTCGCTGGCGATGCTTACGACAGCGCCCTGCAACACTGGCTGGAAGACAACACTGGCGGCGTACGTGACGCATTCTATGCCCTTGCCATAGAAGACATCCGCCGCGCCTGCGACCTGATGCAGCCCGTGTACGAAAAAACTGGCGGCACCGACGGCATGGTTTCACTGGAAGTCTCACCCGATATCGCTCACGACAGCAACAAAACCGTAGCCGAAGCGCTGGACCTTTATCGCCGCGTGGCGCGCGAAAACCTGATGATCAAAGTACCGGCGACCCTGGCCGGCATTGACGCCATCCGCCGCCTCACTGCCGAAGGCATCAACATCAACGCCACCCTGCTCTTCTCGCCGGAACGTTACCGCCAGACCCTCGAAGCCTACATTGACGGCCTGAAAGAACGCGTTGCCAGTGGACAATCCATTGACCTGCTGCGTTCTGTGGCAAGCTTCTTCGTCAGCCGTGTGGACAGCAAAATTGATGCCCAGCTTGCCGACGAACACGCCGACTTGCGTGGTCGTGCGGCTATTGCCAATGCTCAGGCGGCATACAGTTACTACCTTGAGCGCATCAGCCACGATGACTGGCTCGAACTCGCCAAAAAAGGCGCCGCCGTACAGCGCCTGCTGTGGGCAAGTACCGGCACCAAAAACCCCGCTTACTCGGATGTGCGCTACGTCGAACTGCTGATTGGCCGTGATACCGTCAATACCATTCCGCCTGCAACCTACGCCGCTTACAAAGACCACGGCTGTGCCGAAGAAACCCTGCTGCGCAACATCGACCAGGCCCCGCAATTGCTGCAACAAATCACTGATGCAGGCATTGACTGGGCACAGCTCTACGTTGAACTCGAAGCAGAAGGCCTGGCGGGCTTTGAAAAAGCCTTCAGCGAACTGTTAGCTACCCTCGCAGGCAAAATCAAAACCCTGCGCCAAGCGGCAGAACAAAGCGCTGCACCTGCTGCGGAAACAGCGATGCATGAGGGTGATAGCGTCGAAGAAGCGGTAGAGGAACATGCTACCGCTGCACCAGAGACTGGAGAAATGCCAGAGGCAAATACTCCGGTTGAATCAGTAGTTGACGATGTTGCCACGCCAGCGACAACCGAAGCGACAGAAGTTGCCCCCTCAGTCAATAACGAAGCCACTGCGAATGGCGACAGTGACATGACTGTCGTCGAAGCGGATCAGGCAGGAGAAACCCTACCCCCGAATGAGTCCGAAGCGACACAAGATGGTGAAAATACCGAAGGCGACGACGAGCACTGAGACATCTATTCACCGTGTATCAAGCCTTCCACCGCTTGCGGGGGAAGCGCATTTACCGCTGACATCAACCAGCACTAAAAAGGCGCTGTCTAACAGCGCCTTTCTTATTGCCATGTTCACGCGGTTACAGCGGCATTTTTTTCTGCCGTTCCGCTACAGCATCGGAAAGGAGCGCCAGCATTTTTTCCGTATCTTCCCAGCCGATACAAGGGTCGGTGATGCTTTGTCCATAAGTGAGCGGTTTGCCCGTCTCAAGCTTTTGCGCGCCTTCGACCAGATTACTTTCCGCCATCAGACCGATGATATGGCGATCACCGGCAGCGATCTGTGCAGCAACGCTGGTGGCAACCGTCATTTGTTGCAGGTACTGTTTGTTGCTGTTGGCGTGGCTGCAATCGATCATGACATTTTGCGGCACATGGGCCGCTGCTAACGTGGCAACGGCGGCTCTGACGTGCGCAGCATCGTAATTCGGCCCATTGTTACCACCGCGCAGGATGAGATGGCAGTCCTCATTGCCGCGTGTGTTGACAATCGCGGCATGCCCGCTTTTGGTGGCACCGAGAAAACTGTGCGCACAACGCGCCGAAACAATGGCATCAACCGCAATCTGCACATCACCATTGGTCGCGTTCTTGAAACCGATCGGACAGGAAAGTCCTGACGTAAGCTGACGGTGAATCTGGCTTTCCGTGGTGCGGGCGCCGATGGCCCCCCAACTGACCAGATCAGCGATATATTGCGGGCTGATGACATCAAGATACTCAACGGCGGTCGGAATGCCCAATTCCGCCAAATCCAGCAACAGTTTGCGCCCGATGCTGAGACCTTCATTGATGGCAAACGAACCGTCCAGGAAAGGATCGTTGAGCAAGCCTTTCCAGCCAACCGTAGTGCGCGGTTTCTCAAAATAGACGCGCATCACGATCAGCAGCTGCTTACGGTAGCGTTCGGTCAGCGGGCGCAGGCGGGTCGCATATTCGCGAGCAGCATCCACGTCATGAATCGAACAGGGCCCAACCACAACCAGCAGGCGGTCATCTGTGCCGTGCAAAATGGCATGAATACCTTCACGTGCAGTATTGATCGTGGCGGCGGCGGATGTCGTCAGAGGGTGGCGTTCCAGCAGGGTAACGGGCGGTATTAATTCATCAATGCTGGCAATGCGTAAATCATCTAAAGGTTGCATGGTGCATTCCATAAAAAAATCGGGTTTGGCAAGATAACGTAAAAAAGTAGGCAACGGTAGGGGCGGCGACGCATTTCCAGTACAATCCACCGCTTTCCCCAACCGCATGACTACCATGTCCGACCTGCTTGCCGCCTACCAAAACCGCCTCGAAATCGCCCTTGCCGCCTGCCTGCCGCCCGCCGGAGAACGCCTTGCCGACGCGATGCGTTATGCCACCCTTGGCGGCGGCAAGCGGCTGCGTGCCGCGCTGGTGTACGCGACGGCGGACGACTTTGCCGTGCCGCTGGACGCAGTGGATGCCGCCGCCTGTGCTCTGGAAGCGTTGCATGCCTACTCACTCATCCATGACGACCTGCCCGCGATGGACGACGACGACCTGCGACGCGGCCGTCCCAGCACGCACAAAGCCTTCGACGAAGCGACCGCTATCCTCGCCGGCGATGCCCTGAACACCCTTGCTTTTCAACTCCTAGCGACCAGTCCGCTGCTGCCAGCCGCCCAAATAGCCCAAGTTCGCATCCTGGCGAACGCTGCCGGCTGGCGCGGTATGGTAGGTGGACAAATGCGCGACATCATCGCAACCGGTAGCCGCTTGACTCTGGACGAACTGCAAGCGGTGCACGCCGGCAAAACCGGAGCCTTAATTCGTGCCGCATTGCACTGCGGCGCCATTCCGGCCGCTAACTACGACGAGAACCGCCCAGCTCTTGACGCGCTAGGCACCGCCCTCGGGATTGCCTACCAAATCGCCGATGACATCCTGGATGCGACCGCCGATAGTGTTACTCTCGGCAAAACAGCTGGTAAAGACTCCGTCCAAGGGAAAAATACCTATCCCGCCCTGCTCGGCCTTGGTACCGCCCGCGCCGCTTTTATGACATATAGCGAACAGACACGCGCAGCGGCGACACGGCTACCCGATGGCGCCCCACATCTACGGGCACTGTTGGCGATAATTGACGGGCGAAAAAATTGAGTAGTCGCACTGACAACCCAGAGCTGTATCGCTTCACTTCGCCGGGCCCGGCGAATCATGCCGCCATAGGATTGCCATCCGCAAATACCAGACGCAGATCCATACCGCTAGAAAGATACAGCGCAGCGGGTTTCCCGTATGGATTTCATAAAATGGCCACTATATAATCCGCGCCCATCACGGGCGGGTGTAGCTCAATGGTAGAGCAGAAGCTTCCCAAGCTTACGACGAGGGTTCGATTCCCTTCACCCGCTCCACACCCACTTATCAGCGCCTATCAGGCGCTTTCTTTTTACCTGTAAAAAAACGTCACTTATCAAAATATTTTCTTTTGCCTTGCTTTTGCCGCTACTCTTTTAGCTTCTGTTCTTTATTTGTGAATATCCTGGATGATGCTTGTCATAGGCATCTTTGATGCAAAAGCCACCGCAGGCGGCGGCTTTTTTTATGCGTGGTTGTTGGTGAATTTAGTTATCGGTACTGTCTCCTTCTTCGTCAAGGTAGCTGTTGGTTTTCAGCGAGTGGCCGTCCCATTCGTGGTCGGGGTCGGGGATGTACACCAGGCCGCCGGTTTCGCTTTGGCTGATTAGCCAGCCGCCGGGGACGGGGGTGCGGTAGAGTTCCGGGGTGTGTTTGTTGTTGCGGCTTTTCAGTTTTTGCCAGTTGAGTACAGGCGCGCTGTTGCCGAAGATGAGGTCTTTGATTGCGTTGATGGCCATGAAGGTTCCTTATTTGGGCTGCGGGTGTTTTTTGAGGTGGATGAGGAGGATGGACAGTGCCGCCGGAGTAACGCCGGGGATGCGCGCGGCCTGGTCGAGGTTTTCCGGCTGGATTTTATCCAGTTTTTCCGCGACTTCCGCCGAGAGGCCGTGGATGGCGCGGTAATCACAGGGGCGTGGCAGTTTGTGCGCACGGTTGTTTTTGAGTTTTTCAACTTCGTGTTGTTGACGCTCAATATAGCCCGCGTATTTGGCGGCGATGTCGATTTGTTCGATGACGGCATCATCCAGCGGCGGGGCATCAAAGCTGGGCAGGGCGGCGAGTTGGGCGTAGTCGTATTCAGGTCGTTTCAGCAGTTCGGCGGCGCTGGTTTTCTGGCTGATGCCCGCGAGGTGCGCCGGGCTGATGTGGGTGTGGCGCAGGCGCTCTTGTTCGCGGGCAACGGCTTCTTCTTTGCGGCGGTAGTGGCTGTAACGGTGTTCGTCCACGCAGCCAAGCCGGTAGCCAGTGGGGGTGAGGCGGGCGTCGGCGTTGTCTTCGCGCAGGAGCAGGCGGTGTTCGGCACGGCTGGTGAACATGCGGTAGGGTTCGCGTGTGCCCTGGGTGATGAGGTCGTCAATGAGGACGCCGAGGTAGGCTTCTTCGCGTTCGGGGTACCAGGGTTCGTGGTTCTGCACGCGCAGGGCGGCGTTGATACCGGCAAGCAGGCCCTGGGCACCCGCTTCTTCGTAGCCGGTGGTGCCATTGACTTGTCCGGCGAGGTAGAGGTTCTGGATGTGGCGGCTTTCCAGAGTGTGCTCGAGGTCTTGCGGGTCGAAGAAGTCGTATTCGATGGCGTAGCCGGGGCGGGTGATGCGCGCGTGTTCGAGGCCGGCGATGCTGTTGATGTAGGCAATTTGCGCCTCAAAGGGCAGGCTGGTGGAGACGCCGTTCGGGTAAAGTTCGCCGGTAGTCAGGCTTTCGGGTTCGATGAAGATTTGGTGGCTGGTTTTGTCGGCGAAGCGCATGATTTTGTCTTCGATGGACGGGCAGTAGCGCGGGCCGTAGGCGTCTTTGATGACACCGGCATACATGGGAGCCTGGTCGATGTAGGCGCGGATGATGTCGTGGGTGCGTTCGTTGGTGCGGGTAATGTGGCAGTTGACTTGACGCGGGTGTTCGCTGGCACTGCCAAGGTAGGAGAAGACGGGTACTGGGGTATCGCCAGGCTGGGCTTCCATGCGGCTGTAATCGACGGTGCGCGCGTCAAGACGCGGCGGGGTGCCGGTTTTCATGCGTGCGAGGTTGAACGGCAGGTCATGCAGACGGGTGGCGAGTTCGTTCGCAGGTGGATCGCCGGCACGGCCACCGGGGAAACTGTTCAGGCCGATATGGATTTTGCCGCCGAGGAAGGTGCCGGTGGTGAGGATTACAGTTTCGGCGCGGTAGTTGATGTGTTGTTGGGTGCGCACACCGCGTATGCGCCCGTTTTCGATGATGAGGTCGGTAACGGCTGCCTGAAAGATGTCGAGGTTGGGCTGGTTTTCAACCATTTCGCGCACGGCGCTTTTGTAGAGGTTACGGTCGGCCTGGGCGCGGGTGGCGCGCACGGCGGGGCCTTTGCGGCGGTTGAGGATGCGCCACTGGATGCCGGCGCGATCGGCAGCGCGTGCCATGATGCCGCCTAAGGCGTCAATTTCTTTGACGAGGTGGCCTTTGCCTATGCCGCCGATGGCAGGGTTGCAGCTCATTTGCCCGATGGTTTCGATGTTGTGGGTGAGGAGCAGGGTGCGGACGCCCATGCGGGCGGCAGCGCAGGCGGCTTCGACGCCGGCGTGTCCGCCACCGATAACGAGGACTTGGTAGGTGTAGGGGGATTGCATATGTCAGGGTTGGGCGGGTAGTTGCCAGTCGGCAGGGAGTTTTTGCGGCGCGGTGATGGCAAGGATTTTTAACGGGCTGCGTTCGCCGCTTTGCACGTTCACGGCGCGTTTGCTCACGCCGAATTGTTCGGCTAGCCAGCGGCAGAGGTAGGCGTTGGCTTTACCGTCTTCGGGGGCGGTAGTAATGGCGATTTTGTGGCGGTCGTCATGGATGCCCTGGTATTGGTCGCGGCTGGCGCGAGCGGTGATTTTCACAGCAAGGATGAGGGTATCCGCCTGCCAGTGTGCGGCAGCCATTAGCCGATAAGTCCGCCGAGGAGGAGGCGGTTGATGCCGTTTTGCGCGAGATAGAGGATGAAAAGCGCCGCCATCGGGGTGAAGTCAATCATGCCAACG
Source organism: Cardiobacterium valvarum (assembly GCF_900460955.1). Classification (GTDB taxonomy): domain Bacteria; phylum Pseudomonadota; class Gammaproteobacteria; order Cardiobacteriales; family Cardiobacteriaceae; genus Cardiobacterium; species Cardiobacterium valvarum. Next base: position 2,319,306 of record NZ_UFUW01000001.1, on the reverse strand, counting down.
GGGGGGATGATGCGGCGCAGTGGTGCCATGAGCCAGTCAGCGCAGGCGAGGGCGATTTGCATCACCGGCTGGCGTGGGTCGGTTTGCAGCCAGGAACCGATGACGATGATGAGGATGGCGTAGAAGATGGTGTTCAGCCAGGTGTTGATGATGAGGGTGAGGAACAGGGCGATGAAGACACCGAAGGAGGCGTGTATCGCAGCGGTGAAGACGAGGGAGATAGCCAGGGCGATGATGCCGGCGACAGCAAGTGCGCCAAAGTCGTAACGCGAAGGCGGCAGAAGTTTGCGGAAGGGCAGCACCAGCGGGTCGGTGTGGCGGTTTAACTGCTGCGCCAACGGGTTAAAGCCGAGGCGGTAGAGGTTGGCGTGGAAGCGGATAAGGAAGAGGGCGATGAGGAGTTTGCTGATGAAGAGAAGGATGTTTTGCATGGGTTTACCAGTCTTTGGTGAGTTCGTCGGCAATGGCGCGGCTGCGGGCGGCAACGGCGGTCATGGCATCGTCCACAATGGTATCGAGTTTGGCACGGTCGAAAACGGCAAGCGCTGCTTCGGTGGTACCGCCCGGGACGGCAATTTTTTGGCAGTAGTCGGCAAATTCGGGCGGGGTATGGTCGTTATCCAGGGCGAGGGTACCCGCGCCGACGGCTGTCCAGGTGATGATGTCGTAGAGTTCGTCACGCTCGAAGCCGTAGCGTTCGCCTGCGTCCAGCATCGCCTGCATCAGGCGGAAGAAGTAGGCGATGCCGCTGCCGGAAAGTGCCGTGATGCCGTCAATTTGGGTTTCGTCGTCCAGCCAGGCGGTTTCGCCAATGGCGGTGAAGACGGCGTTAATGAGGTCTTCTTCGCTGGGGTCAAGGTCGTCATCACTATATATACCGGTAAGCGAGGCCTGGCGTGAGGCGGCGACGTTCGGCATGGCGCGGATGATGATGGCATCGTCGCCGAGGATGCGACGGTAGTGCTCAATGCGGATGCCGGCAGCGAGGGTGATGATGATTTTGTCGTCGAGATTGCAGTCAGCAAGTTCGTCCAGCACTGCTTTCATCTGCACGGGTTTGACGCCAAGGATGATGTAATCACTATCGGCGACGAGCTTACGGTTGTCAGTATGGGCGTTGATGCCATGTGCCTGTTTGAGGTAAGCAGCACTTGCGGCGCTTTTGCAGGTGGCATGAATGTGTTTGGCCGAGAAGCCGTTAGCACCGTCGGCAAGCATACCGCTGATGATTGCGGAACCGAGGTGGCCGGCACCGAGGAATCCGATGGTTGTGGCCATGTGTATATCCTGTAATGTTTGTTCTGGTCGGGAGAGGCGTAACGGCGCGAATCTTACCATGTTTGCCCTGTGTGAGCGGAAGTTTGGCTTTGTTTTACGGCGTTTTGCGGTAATATATGCACCTTGATATTTTTTAAGAATTGGAAAAGGATGTTGTCATGAATATTGAAAAAGAAAAGAATGAAGCCAAGCTGGATGACCTGTTGCGTTTTACCGACAAACAGAAAGCGTCTGACTTGCACCTCAGCTCCGAACTGCCGCCGATGATCCGGGTGGATGGCGATATCAAGCGTCTTAACCTGCCGCCGCTTGACCGCCAGCAGTTGCGCGACATGATTTATTCGATCATGACCGATACCCAGGTCAAGGACTTTGAAGAACACTGGGAAGCGGACTTTTCCACGGAAGTCAAAGGGATCGCTCGTTTCCGGGTGAACGTCTTCAACCAGAACCGTGGTCTCGCTGTGGTGTTCCGGGTTATCCCCAGCCGTGTGCTGTCGCTGGAAGATCTGAAAGCGCCGGAAAAATTCGTGGACATCATTGATGTGCCGCGTGGTTTGGTGCTGGTGACAGGGCCGACCGGTTCCGGTAAATCCACCACGCTTGCCGCGATGCTGGATCACATCAATAACCATCGCCACGAACACATTCTTACCATCGAAGACCCGATCGAATTCGTGCACGAATCGAAGAAATGCCTGGTTAACCAGCGGGAAGTGCACCGTGATACCAAGAGCTTCAACAACGCCCTGCGCGCGGCACTGCGGGAAGACCCGGACATCATCCTCGTCGGTGAGTTGCGTGACTTGGAAACCATCCGCCTCGCGCTGACTGCATCAGAAACCGGGCACTTGGTGTTCGGCACCCTGCACACCTCCTCCGCTGCAAAAACCATCGACCGGATTATCGACGTCTTCCCCGGCGAAGAAAAACAACTGGTGCGCTCAATGCTGTCTGAATCACTGCGAGCGGTCATTGCCCAGACGCTTCTGAAAAAAATCGCCGGTGGCCGGGTCGCGGCACACGAAATCCTCGTTGCCACTTCGGCGGTAAAAAACCTCATTCGCGAAGACAAAATCGCCCAGATTTATTCCGCTATCCAGACCGGTGCGCAGTACGGTATGCAGACCCTTGACCAGTCCCTGCAACGCCTCGTTGCCCAGGGCCTTATCGACAGACAGACCGCTGCCGCCAAAGCGCACGACAAAACCCTCTTTACCCACGGATAAACCGACGGAGTTGCCCCATGGAAGCCGTATCCCTCGATTCCCCCACTATCCTCACGCCGATCAGCCGCGCTGACATCGCGCAGAAAAAAACCAGCATGCCGCGCGAAGACCTGCGGCCGATGTTTGACAAACTGGTGGCACACGCCGCCGAAAAAAACGCCTCGGATATCTTCATCAACACCGAGAACTACATCAGCATCAAGACCGACGGCCAGCTGAACTACACTAAAAAATTCATGGAAGAAGGCGACGTCTATAATCTCATTGAAGTGATTGCGCGCCCTGAAGCCTATAACGAATTCCTGCGCACGCACGAACTCAACATGATGGTGGAAGTGCCGAATGTCACCTACCTGCGGGTTAACGTCTATCTGCAAAAAAACATGCCCGGCCTGGTGCTACGTCTGATCCCGGCGAACATCCCGAAACTGGATGACCTCGAACTGCCGGTGCCGGATATCCTGAAAAAAATCTCGATGGTCAAGCGTGGTCTCGTTATCGTTATCGGGGCAACCGGTAACGGTAAATCTACCACCCTCGCCTCAATGATTGACCACCGTAACGAAAACTCGCAGAACCACATCATCACCGTCGAAGACCCGATCGAATTCGTGCACAAGCCGAAAAAATCCGTGGTTATCCAGCGCGAAGTCGGCATTGACACCGCTTCCTACGGTATGGCCCTGAAAAACTCGTTGCGTCAGGCGCCAGACGTCATCCTCATCGGGGAAATCCGCGATATTGACACCATGCAATACGCGATGCACTTCGCCGAAACCGGTCACTTGTGCCTCGCCACCCTGCACGCCACCAACTCTGTGCAAGGCTTGGAACGTATCTACAACTTTTTCCCGCGCGAACAGCGGCACCAAATCCAGCCAGAACTTGCGGAGAACCTGCACTGCCTCATCTCGCAGCGTCTCCTGCCCCGCTCTGACCGCCCGGGACGGATTGTGGCGATGGAAATGATGATGAACACCCCGTACATCAGCCACCTTATCTCCGAAGGCGATCTTGGATCCATCCCTGAGGCGATGGAACGCGGCAACCCGGCAGAAGGTGTTTTCACCTTCGACCACAGCATCTTCGAATTGTACGAATCCGGCGTTATCTCCTTCCAGGACGCCATCAACTACGTCGAATCCGAAAACAACTTCCGTATCCGCCTGCGCGCCCAATCGAACCGCCGCCTGCCGCCGGAAATGCAATCACGCGGCGAAATCTTCTCGGTCAAGAGCGACGATGCGCTCTCTCGCGAACTCATGCGCAAAGACCGCGAAGAACGCGAACGTCTCAAACGCGAAGGCAAACTCTAAGCGACAAATCACATCGCGAATACAGACAAGGCAGGCGGCAGCGCCTGCCTTTGCCGTTTATAATCCCCGCCCCGCCAGCGGGGAAGAACAGCATCGCAACCACACCATCCAGCCACCCCACATGAATACCCTGACCATCATCGCCATCGCCCTGATACTTGCCATCAGTGCCGCCTTTGGCCTGCTTGCGGGGGCGGGCAAAACCAAACCTGCCCACCGCCGTAAAAACAAGGGCAATATCGGTGAAAGTCGCATCAGCATCCTGAACGAAATCGGATTGGACGAAAACCACATCGGCCTGGACAACATCCTTATCCCCCTACCGGATGGCGGCACGACCCAAATTGATCACATTGTTGTCTCGCCCTACGGCCTATACATCATCGAAACTAAAAACATGGGCGGCTGGATCTATGGCAACGAATATGACAAGCAATGGACACAAGTCCTGTACAAACAAAAATATACCTTCCAAAACCCGCTGCGCCAGAACTACAAACATTGCCAGGTTATCGCCAGCGCGCTGAATCTTGACAACAGCCTGGTTCACTCCGTCATCGTCTTTATTGGCGATAGCGAAATCAAGACCCCACTACCCTCGAATGTCTGCAACGGCGGTACTGCCTATCTGAACTACATCAAACAACCGCGCGAAGCCCGTATCCCGTTGCCAGAACTGCCGCGCCTCATCGCCGCCATCCAAAAACTGCGCCTCGAAAATAGCGCAGAAAATTGCACCCGCCACATCGCTTACATCGAACAAATCCGCAACGAACCACGTTGCCCGCGTTGCGGTGGAAAAATGGAAAAGCGCATTGCCAAAAATGGTCCCCATGCAGGCAAAGCCTTCTACGGATGCAGTAAATACCCGCGCTGCCACGGCACACGCCCCATTGAAGCATAACCAAGACAAAAACTGCCCCAAGCGGGATAAATACGGAATTCATCACTCACCACACAGGCCAAAAACCATGACAGACCACTACCGCGCCGCCGACATTGACGTCCTCAAAGGACTTGACCCCGTCCGCCGCCGCCCGGGCATGTACACCGACACCACCCGCCCGAACCACCTTGCGCAAGAAGTCATTGACAACAGCGTGGACGAAGCCCTGGCCGGCTACGCCAAAAATATCCACGTTACCCTGCACCGCGACGGCTCCCTCAGTGTGCAGGATGACGGACGCGGCATGCCGGTGGACATCCACCCCGAAGAAGGCGTAAGCGGCGTCGAACTCATCCTTACCCGCCTGCATGCGGGCGGTAAATTCAGCCGCAAAAACTACAACTACTCCGGCGGTCTGCACGGCGTCGGCGTCTCCGTCGTCAACGCCCTCTCCACCCGCCTTGAAGTGGATATCGAACGCGACGGCCGGCGCTACCGCCTTGCCTGCGCGCACGGCGAAGTGGTCGAACCGCTGACTGCCGTTGAAGACATCGGCAAACGCCGCCACGGCACCACCGTCCGCTTCTGGGCCGATCCCGTCTACTTCGACAGCCCCAACTACTCCATCCCCCGCCTCAAACAAACCCTCAAAGCCAAAGCCGTCCTCTGTGCCGGCCTCAACATCCGCTTTACCAACGAAGTGGGCGGCGAAGAAGACGAATGGTGCTACCAGGACGGCCTCAGCGCCTACCTCAGCGAACAGACCGGCGACGGCACCCTGCCTGCCGAACCCTACACCCTGAACCACAGCGACAGCGACGGCCAAATCGACCTCGCCCTCACCTGGCAAGAAGGCAGCGGCGTAAACGGCACCTATGAAAGCTACGCCAACCTCATCCCCACCATCGGCGGCGGCACCCACGTCAACGGTCTGCGCAGCGGCCTCGTTGACGCCCTGCGCGAATTCTGCGAATTCCGCCAACTGCTGCCGCGCGGCATCAAACTCGCGCCGGAAGACATCTGGGAAGGCTGCCAATACGTCCTCTCCGTAAAAATCCCCGAACCCCAATTCTCCAGCCAGACCAAAGAACGCCTCACCTCGCGCCAATGCGCCGCCTGGGTCGGTAACACCGTCAAAGACCACTTTGGCCTCTACCTCAACAAACACGCCGACATCGGCGAGGCCCTCGCCGCGCTTGCTATCGGTCACGCGCAAAAACGCCTCAACAGCAACAAACAAATCACCCGCAAACGCACTGCCGGCGGCCCGGCGCTGCCCGGCAAACTCGCCGACTGCATCAGCCAGGACAACCGCCTGACCGAACTCTTCCTCGTCGAAGGCGACTCGGCGGGCGGCTCGGCCAAACAGGCGCGCGACCGCCAATACCAGGCCATCATGCCCCTGCGCGGCAAAATCAAAAACACCTGGGAAGACGACTCCGCCGTCGTCATGAGCTCACAGGAAATCCACGACATCGCCGTCGCCGTCGGCATCGACCCGGCCAGCGACGACCTGAGCGGCCTGCGCTACGGCAAAATCTGCATCCTCGCCGACGCCGACTCGGACGGCCTGCACATCGCCACCCTCATCTGCGCCTTGATGGTGCGGCACTTCCCGGCACTGGTCCAAGCGGGACACCTCTATGTCGCCATGCCGCCGCTCTACCGCATTGACGCCGGCAAACGCATCGAATACGCGCTGGACGAAGCCGAACGTGACGCGACCATCACCGCCATCCGCCGCGACGGTTACCACGGCAAAATCAACGTCACCCGCTTCAAGGGCCTCGGCGAAATGAACCCGCCGCAACTGCGCGAAACCACGATGAACCCGGACACACGCCGCCTCGTCCGCCTCACCTACCACGACGCGGCAAGCGCCGAAGCCCTGCTTGACATGCTGCTCGCGGACAAACGCGCCGCCGACCGCCGCCAGTGGATAGAAACCAACGGCGACCACGCCGAAAACCTCGACGCCTTCGACACGGCAGCCCTGCCCGGCCTCTGACGCAGCCGCCAAGCGGTGTCGTTACTAGGCTCGCCAAGCGGCGTAAATGCTGGGGCCGTCAAGCGGCATCGTTACCGGGCTCGCCAGGCGGCGTAAACACTGGGCCCGCCAAGCGGCGTGGTTACTGAGCCTGTCAAGCGGCGCAAATGCTGGTTTCTTATCTCCCCCTTCCGTCGCTTCGCGACACCTTCCCCCGCAAGCGGGGGAAGGGATTATTTTGTGTCAAGCGGCGTAAATGCTGGGGCCGCCAAGCGGCATCGTTACCGGGCTCGCCAGGCGGCGTAAACACTGGGCCCGCCAAGCGGCGTGGTTACTGAGCCTGTCAAGCGGCGCAAATGCTGATTTCTTATCTCCCCCTTCCGTCGCTTCGCGACACCTTCCCCCGCAAGCGGGGGAAGGGATTATTTTGTGTCAAGCGGCGTAAATGCTGGGGCCGCCAAGCGGCATCGTTACCGGGCTCGCCAGGCGGCGTAAACACTGGGCCCGCCAAGCGGCGTGGTTACTGAGCCTGTCAAGCGGCGCAAATGCTGATTTCTTATCTCCCCCTTCCGTCGCTTCGCGACACCTTCCCCCCGCAAGCGGGGGAAGGGATTATTTTGTGCCAAGCGGCGTAAATGCTAGGGCCGTCAAGCGGCATCGTTACCGGGCTCGCCAGGCGGCGTAAACACTGGGCCCGCCAAGCGGCGTGGTTACTGAGCCTGTCAAGCGGCGCAAATGCTGGTTTCTTATCCCCCTTCCGTCGCTTCGCGACACCTTCCCCTGCAAGTGGGGGAAGGGATTATTTTGTGCCAAGCGGCGTAAATGCTGGGGCCGTTAAGCGGCATCGTTACCGGGCTCGCCAGGCGGCGTAAACACTGGGCCCGTCAAGCGGCATCGTTACTGGTTCCTCTAAGCGGCGCAAACACTGGTTCCGCCAAAGCGGCGTTGTTGACGGGGCTTGTCGCCATCGCGATTTGTCCGGCGTGTTGGCAAACGCAAGCGGTTTTCCAATCACTCAGGTGCGATTGTCTGCTTTTCCCAATCTGTCGATTATCCAAATTTATATCATATATTTCATTGTGGTATAGAAACTCAACGTAAACTTCACACCGCTTACCACATTTTTCTTCAATAGAATTCCAAGATAAATCAGGAGTAATTGCTATTAATCACAAGCTAAAACTTGTTATTAACCCGTTTTTATCTATATAATCCAAGTTAACGTCGAACTAAGTCACGCGAGTGGTAGTACGGCGGGGTTTCTTCTTTCTTTCAAGAGGTGTTTATGAATGCGATAACGCATGGGGCCGAGTGGTTTATCGGCCTGTTTCAAAAGGGCGGCGAGGTGTTCGTCGGCATGGTGACGGGGATTCTGCCATTGCTGATTGCCTTGCTGGTGGTGATGAATGCGGTGATTGCCTTTGTCGGTCAGCAGCGCATCGAGCGGCTGGCGCAGAAGTGTGCGGGCAATCCGGTTTCCCGTTATCTGGTGTTGCCGGTCATCGGTACGTTTGTGTTCTGTAATCCGATGACACTCAGCCTGGGCCGTTTCATGCCGGAGTGCTACAAGCCCAGTTATTACGCGGCAGCGTCATATAGCTGTCACTCGATGAACGGTATGTTCCCGCACATCAATCCGGGCGAGTTGTTCGTTTATCTCGGCATCGCCAACGGCCTGAAAACGCTGGGGCTGGATTTGGCACCGCTTGCCGTTTGCTATTTGCTGGTCGGCATGGTGACCAATTTCTTCCGGGGCTGGGTGAATGACTGGACGACGGCGCTGTTCGAGAAGCGCATGGGCATCCGTCTTGACCGCACCGTCAACCTCAGCAGCAATAATTAAAGGAGCACGTCATGAGCAAGGTTATCCGCATTGTCAAAGGTAATGGCGGCTGGGGCGGCCCGTTGCTGCTGAATGTCGAGGAAGGCAAGAAGATTCTTTATATGACCGCCGGTACCCGTCCGGACATCGTTGACCGCCTGGTTGAGCTGACCGGCTGGGAAGCGGTGGACGGTTTCAAGGAAGGCGAACCGCCGGCGGAGGAAATCGGCGTCGCGATTATCGACTGCGGCGGCACGCTGCGCTGCGGCCTTTATCCGAAGCGGCGTATTCCGACCATCAATATTCACGCCACCGGTAAATCCGGCCCGCTGGCGGAGTTCATTGTCGAAGATATTTATGTTTCCGCCGTGCGTCCGCATGACATCCATCTCGCTGATGGTGAAGCGCCTGCCGCGACGCCTGCGCCCGCTGCACAAGCGGGCAACGCGCCGCGCGATTATGACGCCAGCAAGAAGATCACCGAGCAATCAGACGGCCTTTTGGCGCGCATTGGTATCGGCATGGGTTCGGTTATCGCCGTTTTCTTCCAGGCGGGGCGCGACACCATCGATACGGTGCTGAAAACCATCCTGCCCTTTATGGCCTTCGTTTCGGCGCTGATCGGTATCATCATCGCTTCCGGCCTCGGTGACTGGATTGCGCACGGCCTTGAGCCGCTGGCAAAAAGCCCCATTGGCCTGATTGCGTTGTCGCTGATTTGTTCCTTCCCCTTCCTCTCGCCCTTCCTTGGCCCAGGCGCCGTTATCGCGCAAGTCATCGGCGTGCTGGTCGGCACCATGATCGGGCAGGGCGTTGTCCCACCGCATCTGGCGCTGCCCGCCCTTTTCGCCATCAACGCGCAAGCCGCCTGCGACTTCATCCCGGTCGGCCTCTCGCTCGCGGAAGCGAAGCAGGACACGGTGCGGGTCGGTGTGCCCTCGGTACTGCTTGGCCGTTTCCTCACCGGTGCGCCGACCGTGCTGCTCGCTTGGTTCGTCTCCGGCTTCATCTATCAGGGCTAAATCATGCGCGTCATCTATCAGGCTCAATTCACCCGCGCCGGCAGTGCCGCGCGGGAAGGTTTTCCGGACGGCATGTTTATCACCTTCGCGGAAACGGAAGCGACGGCGGACATGGCGGAATACTGCTTTCTGCACAGCCACGGCGAGCTGAAACAGGACTTCGCCCCCGGCGACCTCTTTATCCTCGGCGGCAAGCGCTTCCCGCTGACCGCCGTCGGCAGTAACGCCCTCGACAACTTCCGCTCACTCGGCCATATCACCATTTACTTCGACGGCGCAGAAGAAGCCAAACTGCCCGGCACCGTGCACCTGCTCGGCCACCTGCCCGCCGACACGCTGACAGAAGACAGCGACTTCATCATCGAAACCTGCTAAGAGGAGAACAACCATGAATAACAAACCCACAGCCATCGTCATCGGCGGCGGACAAACCCTCGGCGCCTTCCTCAGCAAAGGCCTGGCAGATGCCGGCTACCGCGTCGCCGTCGCCGACCTGAACGGCGATAACGCCGAACGCGTCGCTGCCGAAATCAACGCCGCCCACGGTGCGGGCAGTGCCGCCGGATTTGCGGCGGATGCCACCAATGAAGCGGCAGTGGACGAACTTGCTGCCGCCGTGGACCGCACCTTTGGCCGCAGCGACCTTTTGCTGTACAGCGCCGGCGTCGCCAAAGCCTCACCCATCTGGGACTTCCCGCTCAAAGACTTCCAGCGCTCACTGGATGTCAACCTCACCGGCTACTTCCTCTGTGCCCGCGCCTTCGCCCGCCTGATGATCCGCGACGGCATCCACGGCCGCATCATCGAAATCAATTCCAAATCGGGCAAAGTCGGCAGCAAATACAACGCCGGCTACAGCGCCGCCAAATTCGGCGCGGTCGGCCTCACCCAGTCACTCGCCCTTGACCTTGCCGACAAAGGCATCACCGTGAATGCGCTGATGCTGGGCAACCTGCTGAAATCGCCGATGTTCCAGTCGCTGATCCCTGAATACGCGAAAAAACTCGGCATCCCCGAAGACCAGGTTGAGCAGACCTACATCGACAAAGTCCCGCTGAAACGCGGCTGCGACTATCAGGACGTGCTGAACGTGCTGCTTTTCTACGCCAGCGACAAAGCCTCTTACTGCACGGGGCAGTCGATCAACATCACCGGCGGACAGGTGATGTTCTAAATAAACTACTAGCGGGCGGGGGGATTCATTCCCGCCCGAAAACCATCAAGAGAACACAGGAGATACCCATGGCCGACCCCAAAACCGACAAACAGATCGAAGCCGAAGCCCACGTTGACATACTGGTGCGTCGCGGATTGAAAGCGCTGGAACAATTCCGCGAGCTCAATCAGGAACAGGTGGACTACATCGTCGCCAAAGCCTCGGTGGCCGCGCTGGATCAGCACGGCGTTCTCGCCAAACACGCACTGGATGAAACGAAGCGCGGCGTCTTTGAAGACAAAGCAACGAAAAACCTCTTCGCTTGCGAGCACGTCGTCAACAACATGCGCCACACCAAAACCGTCGGCATCATCAGCGAAGACGAGGTGAGCGGCCTGACCCTGATTGCCGAACCGGTCGGCGTCATCTGCGGCATCACTCCCACCACCAACCCGACCTCCACCGCCATCTTCAAATCGCTGATTGCCCTGAAAACGCGCAACCCTATCGTCTTCGCCTTCCACCCCTCTGCCCAGGAAAGCTCGGCGCATGCCGCGCAAGTTGTCTATGACGCCGCCGTTGCCGCCGGTGCCCCCGAACACTGCATCCAGTGGATTACCCTGCCTTCGATAGAAGCGACCAACGCCCTGATGAAGCACGACGGCATTGCCACCATCCTCGCCACCGGCGGTAACGCCATGGTGCGCGCCGCCTATTCCTGCGGCAAACCGGCGCTCGGCGTTGGCGCGGGCAACGTTCCTGCCTACGTCGAAAAAACGGCTGACCTGCGCCAGGCCGCACACGACATCGTGATGAGCAAATCCTTTGACAACGGCATGGTCTGTGCCTCCGAACAGGCGGTGATCATCGACAAGGAAATCTACGACGAATTCGTGAACGAGCTGAAAAGCTACCACGTCCATTTCATCAACAAAAAAGAAAAAGCGCTCCTGGAAGAACACTGCTTCGGCGTGAAAGCGCACAGCAAAGACTGCGCGCTGGGCAAACTCAACGCCGATATCGTTGGCCGCCCGGCAGCATGGATTGCCGAACAGGCCGGCTTCAGTGTGCCGCCCGGTACCAACATCCTCGCCGCCGAAGTCGGGGAAATCGGCGAAAAAGAACCGCTGACCCGCGAAAAGCTCTCGCCCATCATCGCTGTCGCCAAAGCCGACAGCACGCAGGACGGCATCGACAAGGCGCGGCAAATGGTCGAATTCCACGGCCTCGGCCACTCCGCCGCCATCCACACCAAAGACGCGGCGCTTGCCAAAGAATTCGGGCGGCAGATCCGCGCCATCCGCATCATCTGGAACTCACCCTCCACCTTCGGCGGCATTGGCGACATGTACAACGCCTTCCTGCCGTCGCTCACCCTCGGCTGCGGTTCCTACGGGCGCAATTCGGTCGGCGACAACGTCAGCGCCGTCAACCTGCTGAACATCAAAAAAGTCGGCCGCCGGAGAAACAATATGCAATGGTTCAAAGTCCCGTCCAAAATCTATTTCGAGCGTGACGCAGTGCAATACCTGCAAAAAATGAAAAACGTGTCCAAAGCCATGATCGTCACCGACGAAACCATGGTCGAACACGGCTTCCTGCAACGCGTCATCGAACAACTGCACCTGCGCCGCAACCACGTCACCTACACCGTCTTTTCCGATGTCGAGCCCGATCCGGACATCACCACCGTCACACGCGGCGCGGAAATCATGAAAACCTTTGCGCCGGACACCATCATCGCCCTTGGCGGCGGCTCCGTCATGGACGCGGCGAAAGTCATGTGGCTCTTCTACGAACAGCCGCATATCGACTTCCGCGACCTCGTGCAAAAATTCATGGACATCCGCAAACGCGCCTTCAAATTCCCCGAACTTGGTGAAAAAGCCAGATACGTCGGTATCCCGACCACCTCCGGTACCGGCTCGGAAGTCACGCCGTTTGCCGTCATCTCCGACAAAAAACACAACCGCAAATACCCGCTGGCCGACTACTCGCTCACCCCGAGCATCGCCATCATCGATCCGGCGCTGGTGCTGACCGTGCCGGCCTTCGTTGCTGCCGACACCGGCATGGACGTGCTCACCCACGCCATCGAAGCCTACGTCTCAACACTGGCCAACGACTACACCGACGGACTCGCCTTGCAAGCCATCAAACTCGTCTTCGCCCACCTCGAAAGCTCGGTGAAAAATGCCGACTTCGAATCACGCGAAAAAATGCACAACGCTTCGACCATGGCGGGCATGGCCTTCGCCAACGCCTTCCTCGGTATCTCGCATTCGCTGGCGCACAAACTGGGCGGCTACTTCCACACCGTGCATGGCCGCACCAACGCCATCCTCCTGCCCTACGTCATCCGCTACAACGGCACCCGTCCGGGCAAAACCGCAACCTGGCCGAAATACAACTACTACCGCGCTGACGAAAAATACCAGGACATTGCCCGCTTGCTCGGCCTGCCCGCCGCTACCCCGGAAGAAGGCGTGCAGAGCCTCGCCCAGGCGGTGTACGACCTCGGCGAGCGCGTGGGCATCAAGATGAACTTCCGCGACCAGGGCATCAAAGAACAGGACTACATGCAGAAAACCGAAGAAATCGCCTACCTCGCCTACGAAGACCAATGCACCCCGGCGAACCCGCGACTGGCGGTGGTCAGCGACCTCAAAGAAATCCTCGAAGACGCCTACTACGGCTACAAGGAGCGACCGGGACGGCTGAAATAAACCCGGCGACAGAACCCCGCCCCAAAGCCCCTCTTCCACTGGGGGAGGGGTTTGGGGTGGGGGTAGAAAAGCGCGCGTCAGTGACGAATCCCGCAAACACACTGCCTGACGCAACATCAGCACACACGATAGCCCCATCAACAGCCCCGCCCCGCCGGGGCTTCGCCACAAAAACCATTGCGCCCCGCGCAGAGAACGCGTACAACACGCCACCGCCCACACACAGGAATACCCCATGACCCTCACCACCGCCCTGCTTACTGCCGCCGCCGTCGCCTGGACGGCGCAAATCATCCTCGGCTACTGGCAGATCAGCCGCTTCAACAACGCCTACGCCGAACTCGCCCGCCATAGCACCTACCTCGGCGTCGGCCATTCCAATGGCCGTTTCACCCCCAAAATCCTCATCATCCTTGCCCTTGACGGCGACAAACGCGTCAGCGACAGCATCCTCATGCAGGGGCTGACCATCTTTGCCGCACCGCAAAAACTCACGCAGTTGCACGGCATGGACTACCGCGACATCGACCCTGCCGCCATCTTCCCCGACAAACCGCGCCACCAGCAGGCACTCGCCAGTGCCTTGCAGCACAAGGACTGAAGCATGGCCAAACCCGTTGACGGCGAACGCCGTGACAAAATCGTGCAATACGTCATACGCCACGGCAAAGCGCGGGTGGGCGAACTGGCGGAAATGTTCCAGGTATCGGGCGAAACCATCCGCAAAGACCTGAACGAACTGCACAGCCGCAACATCCTGCACAAAGGGCACGGCATCGTCCTGCCCGCCAGCGCCTACCTGGAAAACGTCTATGCGCGCAAAGCCGAGCGGCACCAGGAAGCCAAACACCGCATCGCCGCCTTCGCCGTCAGCCTCATTCCCAGTGAGGCGGTGGTCTATCTTGACGCCAGCAGCACCATCGCCTGCCTCGCCGGCCTGCTGGCGGGGCAGCGCAACCTCACCGTCATCACCAATTCGATGAGCAGCGCGCAGGCACTCGCCGGCAGCGACAACCAGGTGATGGTGACCGGCGGCGAACTGCGCCACAAAAGCTACGGCTACATCGGCCAGTGGGCGGAACGCGCGGTGCGCCAGGTGCGCTTCGACATCGCCTTCTTCGGCTGCGACGGCTTTCATACCCAGGGCCCGGCCATTCGTGCCTACTCCGAACTCGCCGTGAAAGAATGCGCGCTGGCGCAGGCGGACAAACGCATCCTCCTCGCCGACAGCAGCAAATTTGGCGCCGAAGGCCTGTACTGCTTCGCCACCTTCCGCGACATCGACCTGCTCATCAGCGAACGCCTACCCGATGCCGCCGAACAATCCCGCTTCCCGCCCGGCTTCACCATCCTGACCCCGCCGGATGCCTGACCTGTTCGACAAGGATTCAGGTTTTATCCCGCTTGGCGGCGGTTCTTGTCAAAAACGTCAAAAGCGGGACGGCAAGCGGTGTCAAACCTGGGTTCGCGTAGGGTGGGCTTCAGCCCACCGAGCAGGCTGAGCCCGCCAAGCGGCGTTCTTACCGGGGTCGCGTAAAAAAATCCGCCGTAGGACGGCGGATTTTTTTGTTTTCGCCAGGGCGAAAGGTATTTGTCCCGCCCGGCGGCTGTTTTTCCGCTCAGCGCGAGGGCGGCGGTGCGCTGCCACAGGCGGCAAGCAGGCCGGCGAGCAGGGTGGCAAGGAGGGCGGTGCGGCGGGGTGTGGACATGGGATGTTCCTCGTTGTGGATGTTGCAGGTGCTGCGCCGTCAGGCGGCAGGCGGCCTAGTGTACTGAAACAGCTTCCGGCCGCAATAGAGCTCCGTCGTGAATCCGCCTGGCGGTCATGCGTTTTTATTTCTGAATGCCTGCCCTTGAATTTTTTATCCCCTGCTCCCAGTTAGGAAGGACTGCTTTTTTTGTTTTTTGAGAGGTGCTTTATGCAGGATGAAGAGATGACCACGAATGTGCCGCCGGAACCGGAAGAGGGCGCCGAGTCGTCCCCCGAACTTGCCGCTGAAGAGGCGTTTCTTGATGCGCGCGGCGCGGAAATTGAGGCCTTGCAGGCGCAGGTTGCCGAGTTAAAGAACGCGGTGCTGCGTGAGCGCGCCGATAGTGACAACCTGCGCAAGCGTTTCGAGCGCGAGAAGGAATCAGCCTTGAAATTCGGCAGCGAGAAGCTGATTAAGGAGCTTTTGCCGGTCATCGATTCGCTTACCCTGGGTCTTGAAGCGGCGAAGGCGCATGAGGCGGAAGGCCGGCAGGCGCTGGATCATTTTATTGAGGGCTCGTCAATGACGCTGAAGCTGCTGCTGGATGTGTTGCAGAAGAACGGCGTGATCGAGCTGGATCCGGTCGGCGAGAAGCTCGACCCCGAATTGCATCAGGCGCTGTCGGTCATTCCCAGCCCCGATGCGGAGCCAAACACCATCCTGCACGTCGCGCAGAAGGGGTATCTGCTCAACGGCCGCGTTATCCGCGCCGCGCAGGTCATCGTCGCCGACGGTGCGCAGAAAAATCCGCCGCAGGCTTGATTTTGCGGCAGCCCGCCCCACTTAGGCGGTTAACCTGTTTTTGTTTTATTTGAAGAGAGTGATTTATGAGCAAAATTATCGGTATTGACCTTGGCACCACCAACTCCTGTGTATCCATCATGGACGGCGACAAGCCGCGTGTGATTGAAAATGCCGAAGGCGCGCGCACCACGCCGTCTATCGTCGCTTTCACCGATGACGGCGAAGTGCTGGTCGGCCAGCCGGCGAAACGTCAGGCGGTGACCAACCCGAAAAACACCCTGTACGCTATCAAGCGTCTCATTGGCCGCCGTTTTGACGAAAAAGAGGTACAGAAAGACATCAACCTCGTCCCCTACAAAATCATCAAGGCTGACAACGGCGATGCTTGGGTGGAAGCGGTGAACAAGAAAATGGCGCCGCCGGAAGTCTCCGCGCGCGTGCTGATGAAGATGAAGAAAACGGTGGAAGATTTCCTCGGCGAGAAAATCACTGACGCCGTCATTACCGTGCCCGCTTATTTCAACGACGACCAGCGCAAGGCAACCAAAGACGCCGGCCGCATCGCGGGTTTGAACGTGCAGCGCATCATCAACGAGCCGACTGCCGCAGCGCTGGCTTACGGTATGGACCGTGGCGCGCGCGACGCGAAGATTGCGGTTTATGACCTGGGCGGCGGTACTTTCGATATTTCCATCATCGAAACGGTGGATCTCGACGGCGAGCAGCAGTTTGAAGTGCTGTCCACCAACGGTGACACCTTCCTCGGCGGTGAAGACTTCGACGCCCGCATCATCGATTACCTCGTCGCCGAGTTCAAAAAGGACAGCGGCATCGACCTCTCGAAAGACTCGCTTGCCCTGCAACGCCTGAAAGAAGCGGCAGAAAAAGCGAAAATCGAGCTGTCATCCAGCGAGCAGACCGAAATCAACCTGCCCTATATCACCGCCGACGCCTCCGGACCGAAACACCTCAACATCAAGATGACCCGTGCCAAACTGGAATCGCTGGTTGCCGATCTGATCGAGAAAACGCTGGAACCCTGCCGTCAGGCGCTGAAAGATGCCGGCCTCTCCGCCAAAGACATCCACGACGTGATTCTCGTCGGCGGCCAGACCCGGATGCCGAAAGTGCAGGAGACCGTGAAAAACTTCTTCGGTAAAGAGCCGCGCAAAGACGTGAACCCGGACGAAGCGGTCGCCCTTGGTGCCGCCATCCAGGGCGGGGTTATCGGCGGTGACGTCAAAGACGTGCTGCTGCTTGACGTTACCCCGCTGTCGCTCGGTATCGAAACGATGGGCGGCGTGATGACCAAGCTGATCGAGAAAAACACCACCATCCCGACCAAAGCGTCGCAAGTGTTCTCGACCGCCGAAGACAACCAGTCCGCCGTGACCATCCACGTCCTGCAAGGCGAACGCCAGCAGGCCAGCGGCAACAAATCGCTGGGCCGCTTTGACCTCTCCGGCATCGAACCTGCGCCGCGCGGTATGCCGCAAATCGAAGTCAGCTTCGACATTGACGCCAACGGCATCCTCAACGTCACCGCCAAAGACAAGAAGACCGGCAAAGAACAGTCCATCATCATCAAGGGCAATTCCGGCCTCTCCGATGACGAAGTCGAGCGGATGATCAAAGACGCCGAAGCGCACGCCGAAGAAGACAAAGCCTTCCAGGAAAAAGTGAGCGCGAAGAACAACGCCGAATCGATGATCCACACCATCGAGAAAAGCATGAGCGATCTTGGCGACGAAGTCTCCGCATCCGAAAAAAGCGCGGTGGAAGATGCGATCAAGGCGCTGAAAGAAGTGATGGACAAAGGCAGCGTTGATGACATCAACAGCAAGACCGAAGCGCTGACCAAAGCCGCCGAACCCGTCCTGCAAAAAGCCTACAACAAAATGAGCGGCGACCAGGCCGCAGGCGGCAGCAGCGCGGGCAGCAGCAACAGCGCGCCGAAAGACGACAACGTTGTTGACGCTGACTTCCAGGAAGTCAAAGACGACGACAACAAATAAACCCCAACCCAACCCGTCCACCAGGACGGGTTCCTGATACCACCGCGCAGGCGGCATCAGGAACCCGCCCTATCCACATCACAAAGCAACCTTCATGGCAGACAAAGACCTCTACAAAATCCTCGGCGTCAACAAGAACGCAACCCAAGAAGAACTCAAACGCGCCTACCGCAAGCTCACCATGGAGTTGCACCCCGACCGCAACCCCGACAACCGCGAAGAAGCCGAGCGCAAATTCAAAGAAATGAAAGCGGCCTACGACATCCTCTCGGACGAACAAAAACGCGCCACCTACGACCGCTACGGTTTTGAAGCCGCAAGCGGCAACGGCGCAGGCGGCGGCTTTGGCGGGGGCGGCTTCGGCGGCTTCAATGCCGACGTTTTTGGCGACATCTTCGGCGACATCTTCGGCGGTGGCCGCCAGCGTCAGGCACGTCCCGAAACACGCGGCCACGACCTGGCCTACGAACTCGACCTCTCCCTCGAAGAAGCCGTCAACGGCATCGAAAAACGCATCCGCATCCCCACCTACATCCGCTGCAAAAGCTGCGACGGCAGCGGCGCCACCGCCAAATCCGTCAAACGCACCTGCCCCAGCTGCAACGGATCCGGCCAAATCCGCATCCAGCAAGGCTTCTTCTCCATCGCCCAGCCCTGCCCGCAATGCGGCGGCAAAGGGCAAATCATCGAAAGCCCCTGCACCGACTGCCACGGTGATGGCCGCGTCAAGCAACAAAAAACCCTCAACGTCAACATCCCTGCCGGCGTTGACACCGGCGACCGCATCCGCCTTGCCGGCGAAGGTGAAGCGGGTGAACGCGGTGCGGCAGCGGGCGACCTCTACGTTGACATCCGCGTACGCAAACACCCCATCTTCACCCGCACCGGCGATGACCTGCACTGCGAAATGCCGATCAGCTTCGTCACCGCCGCACTCGGCGGCGACCTCGAAGTGCCGACCCTCGGCGGCAGGGTCGTCCTCAACGTGCCGCCGGAAACCCAGACCGGCAAACGTTTCCGCCTGAAGGGCAAAGGCGTCAAATCCGTACGCAGCCGCGCGGCAGGCGACCTCTACTGCACCGTCAACCTCGAAACCCCGGTCAACCTCTCCAAAAAACAGAAAGACCTGCTCGCCGAATTCGGCAACACCCTGAGTGAGGGCGGCAAAACCCACGCGCCGCAAGAAAAATCCTTCCTCGACAAAGTCAAAAAATTTTTCGATAACCTCTAACCCAAGGAACGCACTATGGGCTTCATGAACGGCAAAAAAATCCTCATCACGGGACTCGCCAGCAACCTCTCCATTGCCTACGGCATCGCCCAGGCCATGCACCGCGAAGGCGCCGAACTCGCCTTCACCTACCAGAACGACAAATTAAAACCGCGCGTCGAAAAAATGGGCGCCGAATTTGGCAGCAGCATCTTCCTGCCCTGCGACGTGGCGAGTGATGCGGAAATCGACGCCGTTTTTACCACCCTCGCCGAAATTTGGGGCGGACTGGACGGCCTTATCCACGCCATCGCCTTCGCCCCCAGAGACGCCATCGAAGGCCGCTTCCTGGACGGCTGCACCCGCGAAAACTTCGCCCTTGCGCACGACATCAGCGCCTACAGCTTCGTCGCCCTGATGCGCGGTGCCGCCCCGCTGATGAAAGGACGCAACGCCGCAGCCCTCGCGCTCACCTACCTCGGCGCCGTCAAAGCCATCCCCAACTACAACACCATGGGGCTTGCCAAAGCTTCGCTGGAAGCGGCCATCCGCTACCTCGCCGCCGATTTGGGACAAGACGGCATCCGCGTCAACGGCATCAGCGCCGGCCCCATCCGCACGCTTGCCGCCTCCGGCATCAAAGATTTCCGCAAAATGCTGAAAGGCTTTGAGAAAACCGCACCGCTGAAACGCTGCGTCACCATCGAAGAAGTCGGCAACACCGCCGCCTTCCTCTGCTCCGACCTCGCCTCCGGCATCACCGGTGAAATCACCTACGTGGACGGCGGTTACAACATCTTCTCCTCTGTGCAAATGAGCGACGATGACTGAGTCGCACACGCCTACAAAAAAACCACCGCAAGCGGTGGTTTTTTTGTAGGCCGCCGTCGGCGGGCTCAGTATTGACGCCGCTTGGCGGGACGGGTGGTTCACGACCGCTGCAGATAGGCGGCAGGCACATGATCGGTGAGCCAGACGCCGTTGTCCGAGCGGTAGAAGAGAAAGCCGTCGCGCTGCATCTGTCCGGCGAGGACGCGCAGCACGACGGGCTTGCCGTTTCGTTGCCCGACCTTGACGGCGGTATCGGGGTCGGCGCTGAGGTGCACGTGCTGCCGTGCGCGCTTTTCCAGTCCGCCGCTGGCAAAAATGGCGGCAACCGTGGCGGCGGCGGTGCCGTGATACAGCATTTCCGGCGGTTCCTGCGGTGTGTAGGCGAGATCAATGGCGATGGAATGCCCCTGACTGGCGCGGATCTTCGTGCCGTCGGCATTGAAAGCAAAGCGTTTTTTGTTGTTGGTAGCGACGATATGTTCCAGCAGAGCGCGGTCAATCGTCCTGTCATGCGCGTTCATGAGGCGCAGGAGGGTTTCGACGTCCGCCCAGCCTTGCGCATCCAGGTGGAGGCCGATGGTTTCGGGGTGATGGCGCAGGATGAAGCTGAGGAATTTGCTGAGGGCGGCGTCGTGTGGGCTAGGAGTCATCTGAAAATCCGGTGGAAAAATGGCAGGTTAAACGGGCCATCCCGCCTGCTGCCAGGCGGGATGGGCGGCCTATCGTCAGGTGTCTTTTTCTGCGTCTTTGCCAGGCGCCGGGGCGATGTAGCTGACGATGAGCAGCAGGATGCCGACGCCGATGAAGCTGACGATGCGGGCGATGCCGCCGGTGTCCGCCAGTTCGACGAGGAAAAGTTTGACGACGACGATGCCGATGAGGGTTGCGCCCGCGAGCCACAGGCTGCGGCGGCGGTGGCTGTGGCCGCGCAGCATCAGGGCGATGGCGCATATGCTCCATACCAGCGACAGGGTCGCCTGCACGCCGAAGGAGGCGAGCAGGGCGCGCGCTTCCCACGGCACGCCGAGGTAGTGGTGCCAGATGCGCAGGATGTCGAGGCTGATGATGAGCCACAGGGTAAAGCCGAGGAGCAGGTTTTTTTGTTTTTCCCAACCTGACGCCACGGCGGCACTATGGGCGGCTTCTCCCGGCGGTATGCAGGTCTGCCACCAGCGCCACAGGATGTAGAGCGCGACGAGGCTGACGAGTTCGAGCGGGTTGATCACGGGCAGGTAGGGGAAGGGCGCGGCGTTGCCGTCGTGACTGAGGTTGTACCAGGCAAGGATGAGCAGGGTGAGGCCGCAGGCGGGATTCGCCGGATGGTGGTAGGTGGCGGGGTAGCGGCGCGTTTTTTCTTGCACGGCGGGCAGGGTGGCGAGCCAGAGGATGGCAAGCGGCGTGGCGAGCAGCAGCGGCAGTTGCCAGATGCTGTCCGGCGCGAGGTTGGTGACGCCGAGAAGGTGGCCGAGGCGGAGGCCCGCCAGGGTGAAGAGGCTGGTGCCGGCGAGGTGGGCCGCAGCGCGGTGGCGCTGGATGACGGGGTCGCTGCCCGCTTCGTAGCGCGCGAGCAGGATGAGGTGCAGCACGGCTGCGGCGGCGATGGCGGTAAACCAGCTGCCGGGCTCTGTCAGCGTCATCGGATATTGGTCAAGCAGCAGGGCGAGGAAGAGCAGCGGCAGGTAGGCCAGCGTGCTTTGTGCCGCCTGGCGCCAGCGCAGGTATCCGGCGGCGGTGAGGACGGCAATGGTGAGGTTGATCGCCCAAGTGGCGCGGGCAGGCGCAAGGGCGGCAAGCGATGGGGCGGTACAGGCTACCCAGACGAGGGCGCCGCTGCTGGCGGTGAGCAGCAGCCAGCCGCTCTGGTTGCGCAGGGTGTCGGCGGTGTCGCGGCGTTGTTGCAGCCAGGCGGTGGCGAGGGCGATGAGCGCGGTGAGGGTGAGCGGCGCGCTTTCTCCAGCGGCAAGTGTCAGGGCGAGAAGGGCGCCGCACGTCACCATGAGGGTGGCGAGTTTGCCATAGACGCGTCCCGCCGGATGGCTGTCGCCGTACCCTTTTTTGCTGTAGCGCTGCTGGATGAGGGCGAGCAGGGTGGCGGTCATGGCGATGGGGACGGCGGCCCGGGCCGGCGGCAGGATGCCGAGTGGCAGGGCGAGGGTGGCGGCATAGGTGAGGATGGCGAAGAGGCGCTGGGCGGCGGTATCAGCCGGGCCGTTGGCGTCGCCGGAGTCCTTCCGCCAGCTGAGGATGTTGGCGGCGCCGCTCACGATGATGATGAGGGTGGTGTGGATGGGGCCGCTGATGAGGGTCTCGGCGTAAGGGGTGATGCGGTATTCGCCCAGCAGCAGGGCGATGGCGCCGATATGGGTTGCGGATGCGGTGTGACTGAGGGTGCGGATACCGCTGCGCAGGCCGATATGGTAGGCGATGGCGGCTTCGATGAGCCATGCGGTCAGCGCCCAGCTGGTGGGCAGGAGGAGGAGCGGCAGGTCGAGCGCGGTGCCGAGGGTGAGGATGGTGCAAGCGGCGGTGAGGTTTTTTTCCCAGCAGGCGCTGTCTTCGCTGCGGCTGCGCCACCAGGCAAGCTGGATGGTGATGCCGCCGAGCAGGGCGAGGACGGTTGCGGCGAGCGGGCCGGTAAGTGCCGGATCGCCACCGCTCAGGCGGTACTGGCTGCAGAGGGTGATGGCGGCGAGGAGGTAGAGGAGGAGGGCGCCCAGGCGGGTGATGGGGCTACGGGTACTGTGCGCGAGGGTGTATACCAGCGCGGCCTGGATGGCCCAGCTGCTGACGGTCCAGTGTGGGTCGAGCGCAAGCGGGATAGCCGTGGTCGCGAAGAGGGCAGCGAGGATGGCGAGGGTGTGCAGGCGGGCGTCGCTGCCGCGCACGTAGAGGGCGCAAAGGGTGTACCACGCGGCGAAGGCCAGTGCCGAGAGGGCGGCGCCGTATTGCGCCCAGGTCGCGAGGTGGTATTGCAGGGTGTAGAAGCCGAGTGCCGAGGCGATGAGCAGGGCGCTGTCAAGGACGCCGATGCGCTGCATACCGCTCAGGTAGTAGCTGAACATGGTGTGCAGGCTGGCGTTGTTGTCGAGGGTCGGCGGGTCGGCATCGTCGGTGCGGTGGCGGGCGTAGAGCCAGACGATGAGGGTGTAGAGGACGAGGTGGTAGATGAGGAAGGGCTGCACCGCGAGGTAGTCGCTATGTTGGTAGTAGCGGCTGCCCCAGGCGCCGGCGATGAAGGTGGTACCGATGAAGCCGGTGAGGTTGAGCGAGCGCCAGGCTTTGTAGCGGGCGATGAGGGCGACGCCGCTGTTGAGCAGGGCAAGGTAGCTGAAAAGGCCGATGTAGTTGTTGCTGCCGCTGGAGGTGAGGATGGGCGCGGCGAGGCCGCCGATCAAGGCGATTTGCGCGAGGATGAGGGCGTCTTGCACCACGGCGAGGGCGACGAGCAGGCCGGTGGCCGCCACCATGAGGATGAAGGCAGGGGCCGGCGGGATGAGGTCGTGCAGTTTGAGGGCGGCAAGGGTGGTGAGGTAGAGGATTGCGAGCGACGCGCCTTGTACGGCGAGGGCGTAGTAGCGGCGTTTGTGGCGCAGGCGCCAGCCGGCAAAGCCGAGGACGATGGCGGTCGTAGCGACGACGCAGTAGCGCAGCGGGATGGAGATGTGGATGCGCGCCGAGGCGTAGCGCAGGAGGAAGGCGAGGCCGAGGAAGAGGATGGCGATGCCGGTTTTCAGCAGCAGGTTTTCACTGAGCCAGGCGGTGAGGGGGTTGGGTTTGGCGTCGGCAGCGTTGTTATCAGCGGGGGCGGCAGGACGGGGAGCAGGTTCGCTGTGGTTGATGGCGGGTTGTGCGGGGCGGTAGTGAACGGCAGTTTCTGGGGCCACAGTGCGTGCGGCAGCGGGTTTGTCCTGCGCTTTGGGCGGTGTCGTGGCCGGGGTGGTGGTTACGTCAGGCAGGTCGTATGCCCAGACGCCATCTGTTTCTTTGTCGGGTGTGGGCGGTAGCGGGGCGGGTTCCGGTGCAGGCAGTGGTGTGTGGATGTAACGGCGGATGTCGTTCAGCGGCATGGCGCGTGCTGTGGCCGGTTGCGCGGCGAGATGGGCGAGGCGTGTTTCTATCGCGCGCACGTCGTTTTGCAGGGTGGCGATTTGCTGTTGCAGCGTGGTGAGTTCGCTACGCAGGGCGGTTTCATCGGCGCTGTGCCGGGCGTCGTGGTCGTTGCCATAACCGTAGTACGAGCGGGGCTGGTCGGGTGCACCGGCGCTGTCGTCCTGCTGTGCCTTATTGCCGCGCGCAACCAGCCAGCAGAAGCCAAAAATCAGGCCGAGGACGGTCAGCATCCCTTCGGTGCCGAAGGCGAAATCCAGGGCAATACTCGCCGGCAGGATAATGACGAAATAGAGGAGGGCAGCGGCACAACCGTTCATATCAGCGGCTCCGGGCAGGGGTGAGCTTGCCGCCGAGGGCGATGGCGGCAAGGACAAGGGCGATATTAAGTGCGATCGTGGCAATCTCGCGTGCATCGAGATTATCGCGCAGCTGGGCGAGCATCATTGGCAGCATGATGTCGTGCATCTGGCGGAGGGTGTCAACACCGAGGTACCACACGGTCTCGCCGGCGAAGCGGGCAAAATTGAGCAGGTAAACCAGCGGCAGGGCGAAGAGGACAAACGGTAACAGACGCTGTGGCGCGGCAAGCATGGCAGCGGCAAAGGCAAACGGCGGATAGCACCACGGGGCATGGAGGGCCAGCGGGGTAGGCAGCAGCAACAGGCCGCTGAGGAGGGCGTAGGTAAGGGCAAAGGTGGTGAGGGCTTTCAGCATGAGGAGGTGGGGTGGATGGGTGGAAAATCCGCGCGGCTGTCCCGCTTGGCGGGGTTTGTTTCCCCTTTCCGGGTTTCGCAAGCGGGGGAAGGGATATGCGGTGCAAGCGGGAATTTTAGCGGTCGTCTGTGTCTGTTTTATCGGCAGATGTCTCTGAATTCGCGTTCTTGCGGATATGCCCGCTGCTCTTGTTGCAGCGCCTCGACGGCGGCAATGAAGTCGTCATCAAACGGGGTCAGTTCGTCCAGCCATTCCCAGCCGTCGTTGAGGGGTTCGAGGATGACTTGGTTACCTTCGCGGCGAATGCAGACTTCGTGTCCGGTGAAGCGGTATTCTTCGGGCAGGCGCACGGTCTGGCCGTCTTCGCTTTCGATGAGTTGGGCGGTAGTCATGGCAGGCTCCTCCTGGTTGTGGCGGGTAGGTGCACGGTTGTGCCGCCTGGCGGGATTGAAGACTGTGCAAGCGGGAAGCCTATGTTTATCCCGCCTGGTAGCTGTTCATGCCACTGTGCTGGGGTAGTCAGAGGTCAAGTTCGGCGCCGATGCTGATGTGCAGGCGGACTTTGTCGCCGTATTGTTTGTCAAAGCCGTGGCCGACATCCACTTTGATGGGGCCGACCGGCGATTGCCAGTGCACGCCTGCGCCCGCGCCGATGCGCATTTTGAAGTCGTCCACGAAGGCGTCGCCGCCATCCACGAAGGCCGCCAGGGCCCAGCCTGGCTTGAAGTAGTATTCGTATTCGAGGCCGCCGACACCAAGGTAGCGCCCACCGATGTTGTTGCCTTCGCTGTCGCGGCTGCCGATGTTTTCGAAGGCGTAGCCGCGTATGCTGCGGTCACCGCCCGCGAAGTAGCGCAGGCTGGGCGGGATGCGGTCGAAGTTGTCTGTCCAGCTGGCGCCGAGGCTGGCGCGGGCAATGAGGCGCTGTTTTTCGCCGATGCTTT
Source organism: Cardiobacterium valvarum (assembly GCF_900460955.1). Classification (GTDB taxonomy): domain Bacteria; phylum Pseudomonadota; class Gammaproteobacteria; order Cardiobacteriales; family Cardiobacteriaceae; genus Cardiobacterium; species Cardiobacterium valvarum. The sequence continues at coordinate 2,293,565 of NZ_UFUW01000001.1, read as the reverse complement.
GCAGGTAGCGCGCATCAATGTTGCCTTGCACGAGGTTGGCGTCCGAGAGCAGGGTTTTACCGGCGGCAAGCAGGCCGAAGCGGAACTGGTAACCGTCTTTGGGGTTCAGGCGGTTTTTGGTCGAGGTGTAGGTCCACTGGCCCTGGGGATAAACGAGCAGGGTTTTGTCTTTGGTCAGGCCGATGTTGTATTTTTCCCAGGCAGCGACAAGGCCGTAGCGGTGTTCCCAGTCGCCGAGGCGGAAGTTGTAGCCGCCTTCGCCGAAGAGTTTGCGGCTGTCGTAGTTGTCGGTTTTGATGTGGCCGCCCAGGCGGAAGTAGTAATAGTCGCTGGTTGGGTTCGCGGCAGGGATGCGGTAGAGGGTGTCGAGGCTGCTGTTTTTCTTCGAGGCGTAGAGTTTGCTGCTGAACTGGTGGCCACGGCTGTTGATCCAGCGGCGGTCAAATTCGACTTTGCCGCGTACGCCGCCATCGGTGGAGTAGCCGACGCCGAGGACGTAGTGTTTGTTTTCGTCCATGGTGAGTTGGGCGTTGACGGGCACGGTTTTGGTGGTGCGGTTGGGTTCGTCGCCCACGAGGGCTTCGGCGAAGTAGCCGCTGCCTTGCAGGTCTTGTTGCAGGGTGGCAACGTCGGAAGACAGGTAGGGCTGGCCGGGTTTGAACTGGACGAAGCGTTGCAGCAGGTCGGGGTCAAGCGGGGTGTCGTTGAAGTCAACCGCTTCGAAGGTGTAGCGCATGCCGCTGTCAAGGACGAGGTTGACTTCGGCGGTGTTGTTCGCCGGGTTGACCTGGACGTTGTGTTCGCGGAATTCGGCGTCGAAGTAGCCGCGCGCGCTGGCGAGTGCGGCAAGGCGCGCTTTGTAGTTTTCGTAGGTTTCGTGGTTGAGGACACCGCCCTGTTTGAGCGGGTTTTCGGCGAGTGCTTCCTGGAAGGCTTCGTCCTGCGCCGCTTCGCCGGTGATTTGTACGTTGACTTTGTTCAGTTTGGTTATTTGGTTCTGGTGCACGGTGTAGGTGATGCGCAGGCCGTCGCCTTCGTCCTGGACGTGCGCATCCACTTCGCTGTTGTAGTAGCCGAAGGGTTGTTGGGAACGGCGGATTTCTTCGCGTCCGTTTTCGATGAGGTACTGGATGTAGTCGGGTTGTTCGATTTTTTCACCGACGGATTTTTCGAGGGTCAGGTAGGTTTTGGCGTTGTCGTGTTGCTGGATGTTGTCAATGCCGCGGATGTCAATGTCAAGGATGGTTTTGCCCATGAGGTTGGCGGCATCGGGTTGTGCGGGCGCGGCAGTGGCTGCTGTTTTCGCTTTGATGGCGGGTTTGGCCGGTTTGGCGTGCAGGGGCAGGGCGAGCAGGGCGGTGAGGAAGGCGGTAAGCAGTGTGTGTTGCATGGTGTCGTTCCTTGGGTTGGGTCAGCCCAGTTTGAGTTGTCGCCAGCGCAGGCCCAGCGCCAGCAGGGCGGCAGTGTAGCTGAAGAGGCCGATGGCAATGAGCAGGATGAGGTCGCGCAGGCGCAGCAGGGCGGTTTTATCCAGCCAGGCGGCGGGGTCGCCTTGCAGGGTGTAGAGGATGGAGGCCAGCGCGGCATTAGCCATGAGGATGCGGATGATAAAGCCCCAGGCGCCGCTTTTCAGGCTGACGCCCGCGCGGTAGAGGTACCAGGCGAGCAGGGTCATGTTGGCCAGCGCGGCGATGCTGCTGGCTGCTGCCAGGCCGATGTGCTGGTAGGGGCCGCTGAGAATGAGGGCGCAGAGGATGTTCAGCATCATGGCGCTAATGCCTGCCTTGACCGGGGTTCTGGTGTCGTGGCGGGCGTAGAAGGCGGGGGCGAGGACTTTTACCATGATGTGGAATAGGGCGCCGATGCCGTAGGCGCGCAGGCTGAGGGTGGTCATTTCGACGTAGTGGGCGTCGAAGCGGCCGCCGTAGAGCAGGCTGGCGATGATGGCGGGGGCGAGGGTGATGAGGCCGACGGCGGCGGCGCTGCCGACGAGGAAGCCCCAGCGCAGGGCCCAGTCGAGGGTGAGGGCGAATTGGGCGTCGTTAGAGGCGGCGCGCAGGGCGCTGAGACGCGGCAGGATAACGGTACCGAGGGCAACACCGATGAGGCCGACGGGCAGTTCGACAAGACGGTCGGAATAGTACAGCCACGATATGCTGCCGGTGACGAGCCAGGAGGCAAGGTAGGTGTTGATCAGCACGGTGAGCTGGCCGACGGATGAGCCGAAGAGGGTCGGCAGCATCAGTTTGAGGATGCGGCGTACACCGCTGTGCCGCCAGCCCCAGCGCGGACGCAGCAGCATGCCGCATTTCCACAGGAAGGGCAGTTGCAGGGCGAGCTGGGCGATGCCGCCGATAAGCACTGCCCAGGCGAGCTCCATGCCGTAGAGGCCGTGCGTCGGGGTGCCGTGGTAATGCCGCCACAGGCAGGCGGTGATGAGGGTGATGTTCAGGAGGACGGGGGTCAGCGCCGGTATGCCGAACTGGCCAAAGGTGTTGAGGACGCCGCCCGCCATCGCAGTGAGCGAGATGAGCAGGATGTAGGGGAACATCAGGCGCAGCATGTCGCTTGCCAGCAGGTATTGGTCGGGCCGTTCACCCAGGCCGCTGGCGACCAGGGCAATGACGGTCGAGGAGAAGAGGACGCCGAGCGCCGTTACCGCCAGCAGGATGCCAAGCAGGGTGCCGCTGGTGTGGCGCAGCAGGTCTTTCAACTCTTCGGGATGCTCGGTGCGCGTCGCCGAGAAGACGGGGACAAAGGCGTTGGCAAAGCTGCCTTCGGCAAAGAAGCGGCGCAGGGTGTTGGGGATGCGCAGCGCGGCGTAGAAGGCATCCGTGACCACGGCGTCGAAGTAACGCGCCACCAGCATATCGCGCAGCAGGCCGAGGACGCGCGAGGCGAGCGTCATCACGGCAAAGACGGCAGACGATCTGCCGAGCGATGCGGCCATCAGCACCAGCCCAGGCGTTTACAGATTTCGCGGATGAGGTCGGCGCGGTTCATGCTGTAAAAATGCAGCGCCGGCACGCCTTCAGCAATCAGCCGCTCGCACATCTGCGCGACTATGTCTGCGCCAAAATCACACAAGGCGGGAATGTCATCCTGCAAGGCTTCCAGGCGTTTGCGCAGCCAGCGCGGGATTTCCGCTCCGCAGGCGTCGGAGAAGCGGCTCAGTTGCACAAAATTGCTGATCGGCATGATACCTGGCACCAGCGCAATCTCGACGCCCAGTGCCTGCGCATCGTCGCGGAAATGCAAGTAGGCGTCGGCGTTATAAAAATACTGGGTGACGGCATCGGTCGCGCCTGCCATCACCTTTTCGCGGAAAGCGTGCAAATCCTCAGCGGGCGTACGCGCGCGCGGATGCACCTCAGGGTAGGCGGCAACGCAAATACGCGCATCCTCGCCCCACAGCTGGCGGACATACGACACCAGCTGGGTAGCCGTCGTAAAACCGGCATTTTCAAACGCGCCGGAAGGCATATCGCCGCGCAGGGCCATCAGGCGGTTGACCCCCAGTGCGCGGTAATCATCAAGCAGGGTACGGATTTCCGCCTCGGTTGAGGCGACGCAGGTCAAATGCGGCATCACCGGCGGGCCATTTTCAGCACACATCCTGGCTACCAGATTCATGGTGCGGTCACGCGTACTGCCGCCCGCCCCATACGTTACCGAAAAATACTCAAACTGAAACACCGCCAAATCTCGGCGCACTGCTGCCAGCTTCTCTGCCCCTTCCGGCGTCGCCGTCGGGAAAAACTCACAACTGAGGGGAACCCTGGTAACCGACACAGAACACTCCTTAAACTAACGCTTAAAACGGGCCGGCTTGATATAAAGCACCAGATTGCTCTTCACCTTATAATCACGCCCGTTCACATCGCGGAAACGATAAAAACCCTTACCGTCCAGCTTGGGCGAATTCTTGGCGTACAGCACATCGCCCGCCATCATTTTGACCTCATACATCCCCTGCTCGCTGCGCAAGGCGCATGCCTGCACAAGCAGAGGCAACATAACGAAAAATACCAACTTTTTCATGAATGCAGTCCCGGCTGAAATAAAGAAAAAGGAAGAAAAGCGCAGTATAGCAGAGGCATAAAACCCTGCGCGCAAAAAGCCAGACGGGGCGGGGCGAATGACCGGTACATGAAAAAACAGTATAATTTGCGCGATGAAAATCCTTCCAAAAACAAGGACACCACATGGCAGAAAACCATACAACCGATACCACTTTCAGCAGCCTGCCTATCCATGAGGCCATCCAGGAAGCGCTGGAAGACCACCGCCTGACCCATACCACGCCGATACAAGAAAAAACCCTGCCGCTGACCCTCAGCGGGCATGACGTGATGGGCCTGGCGCAAACCGGTACCGGCAAGACGGCTGCCTTCCTCATCTCGCTGTATCACTACCTGCTCACCAATCCCGCCCACCCCAAAGCCAAAGGACCGTGGGCAATCGTGCTGGCACCGACGCGCGAACTCGCCGTGCAAATCAAAAAAGATGCCGACCAGATTGGCATCTACACTGGTCTGAACAGCCTCGCCATCTATGGCGGGGTCAACATTGAGCACCAGAAAAACCTGCTTGATAACGCCCCCATCGACATCATCATCGGCACGCCGGGGCGCATCATCGACCTCTACAAGCAAAAAAGCATCCGCCTGAAAAACATCGAAGTCTGTGTGTTAGACGAAGCTGACCGCATGTTTGACCTCGGCTTTATTGACGACGTGCGCTACCTGCTGCGGCAAATGCCGCCTGCACACGAACGCCTCAATCTGCTTTTCTCGGCGACGATGGCGGAAAAAGTGCGCGAACTCGCCTACGAATACTTCAATGCGCCGGAAACCGTCAGCATAGAAAGCGAGCACGGCACCGCCGACAACATCACGCAAAGCCTCTACCACACCGCCAGGCACGAAAAAACACCACTGCTCATTGGCCTGCTCAACAAAGAAAAACCGGCACGCAGCATGATCTTCCTCAACACCAAGCGCGACCTCGAACGCCTCTCCATCGTGCTGGAAGCAAACGGTTATCCGAATGCTGCCCTCTCCGGCGACATCCCGCAGAAAAAACGCGAAAAAATCATCAAAGACTTTCAAAGCGGTGCCATCAACATCGTTGTCGCTACCGACGTTGCCGCGCGCGGCCTGCACATCCCGGACATTACGCACGTCTTTAACTACGACCTGCCGCAAGTCGCCGAAGACTACGTGCACCGCATCGGTCGTACCGCACGCGCTGGTGCTTCCGGCACCGCCATCAGCTTTGCCTGTGAAGAATACGTGTACTCCCTGCCGGAAATTGAGCACTACATCCACGGCAAAATTCCGACCTTGCCGCTGGACGAAGACCTCTTGGCCGACGTTGTGCCGCCCAGCGAAGAAGCCTTGCAGGCGTTGAACGAACAAAAAGCGGAACGCCTCGCTCGTAACGGTAACCGCAGGAGCGATCGCCAGCCGCGCGGCAGACCGGAAAACCACCGTCGCCGTCGCAACCCGCACCATAATTCCGGCGGCGACGAACCGAACGGCAATCGCTGACTTCACTTCAGGCGGGCGTAAGTCCGCCTGAAACATTCTGTCGCACGCCGCTTGGCAAAGCCAGTATCCCTTGGCGAGAACCCGGTAACTAAGCCGCTTGACGGCACCAGCATTTACGCCGCAACCTTTGCCCCGAATACAGCGTAACTTGCTAGAATGTCCAACCCTTAATCCGTATTTAATTCAGAGGAACCCATGGCACGCGTAACCGTAGAAGACTGCCTGAAAGACCAAAACAACCGCTTCCGCCTCGTACTCGCCGCTTCCCGACGTGCGCGGCAAATCGCCAACGGCCATCTGCCGCTGGTTCAACCGGAGCATGACAAAGTGACCGTCATTGCTCTGCGCGAAATTCAAGAAGGGAAAACCACCATTGACGGCCTGCTCAGTGACAACAAACCCGTCACTCCGGCGCCTCCCCCCGTTGTCGCCGAAAGAATCATCATTGCTGCTGATGATGAAAACGATGGTGACGAAGACTGCATCGCAGGCAACGGCGCAAGCCGGGGCGACTGATCATGAACGCGCCGCTTGCCCTCGAATACCAGCCCTTCGGTGTCTTTACCGACGCGGCAACCCTGCAAGCGGCTTACGACGACCTCGCGGTTGAGCTGAAAAAATACCTCGATCCCGAAGACATCGATAAAGTCTTGCGATGCGCTATCTATGGCGCCGCCGCTCACGAAGGGCAGCGTCGCCAGTCCGGCGAACCCTACTTCGTCCACCCCATTGCCGTCTGCCGTATTCTCGCCCGCCAGCGTTTCGACCTGCCGGTACTGCAAGCGGGGCTCCTGCATGACGTCCTCGAAGACACCATCCTTAATAAAAAGGACATGGCGACCGAATTTGGCGAAGATGTCACCCGTCTTGTCGATGGTGTCAGCAAACTCGATCGTCTGAAAAAAACCGCGCCGCAGGCCGCTGTCGCCGACAGTTTCCGCAAAATGTTCCTGGCGACTGCTGACGACCCGCGCGTCCTTATCATCAAACTTGCCGACCGCCTGCACAATATGCAGACTCTCGGTGCCCTGCGTCGCGACAAACAGCAACGTATCGCTCACGAAACGCTGGATGTCTATGCCGCTATCGCTGGTCGTCTCGGTCTCTTTTATTTCCGCATCCAGCTCGAAGACCTCGCCTTCTCGTATCTCTACCCGTGGCGTCATGCCGTTTTGCGCAAACACTACAACGAAGACAATACCCACGAACAAACTCTGCGCACTGTGAGGAGCGAGCTGCAAGCGCGTCTGCAAATCCTTGGCATCAAAGCCTCCATCAACCCGCGCCAGCGCCACCTCTGGGGCGTGTATCAGCGGATGAAGCGCAAAGAGAGCTTCAAGGAAGCCATCCGCACTGTTCCCATCCGCATCATTACCGACAGCGAAGACAACTGCTACCGTATCCTCGGGGCCCTGCACAGTCTTTACCGCCCGGTGCACGGCAAATTCGAAGACTACATCGCTGCCCCGAAAAGTAACGGCTACCGCTCACTGCACAGCAGTGTCATCATGGGCGATGGCACCGCGCTGAACGTACAAATCCGCACCCGCGACATGCACACCCTGGCTGAAGCGGGCATCATTTCCGTCTGGCACCAATACGCCAAACAGCGCGCGGTGAAAATCGAAGCGCACAGCATTGAAGCCGAAAAGACCATGCGCGAATGGCTGTCGCGCCTCAAAGAAGTGCAGAACATCACCGATGACCCACTGCAATTCTACGACGCCATCAAAAAAGAACTCGTCACCGGGGAAATGCAAATCTACACCCCGAAAGGCGACATCATTGCCCTGCCGCACGGGGCAACACCGGTGGATCTTGCTTACACCATCCATACCGAAATCGGTAACCATATCGTCGGCGCTAAAGTGAACGGCCAGCCTTACCCCATCTACAAACCGCTGAAAATGGCGCAGACCGTAGAAATCCTCACCGACCCGGACGCACACCCGCACAACAGCTGGTTGCAATTCACCATTCCCGGCGGTAAAGCCCACATCGGCATCAACCGCTACCTGAACCGCCTCGCGCGGCAAAATGCCGGCCTTGCCACATCGAGCAAACAAGTCACTGACAGTGAGCAGAAAATCCTTGTGCACAGCGCCTTTGAAAGCGGCATCACCCTTGCCCCCTGCTGTCACCCGTTACCGCTTGAAGCCATCACTGGTCACAGCGTCGCTGGTAGCGGCATTCTTATTCATGGCAGTGACTGCCCGCTGCTTGAAACCGCCGCGCACACCATCGCCGCCGACTGGGCGGACGAACGCAAAGGCCTCTTCCCCAGCGAACTCGCCATCAAGGCCTACGCCCATCCGCGCCTGCTCGCGCGGGTCAGCGGTGCGATAGCCGACAGCGAAGCCAACATCACCGACTTCCAGATCAACCACGCGGACAGCGACGAACAGCGGCGTTGCCTCACTGTCTGGCTTGAAGTCCGCGACCTTGAACATCTGACGCAAGTCATGCACCGCCTGCGCCAACTCGAAGAAACCATCGGCATCCGCCGCATCACCCACAAGGAACCCACATCATGAGCAAACAAGTTATCCACACCAACAAAGCCCCGGCAGCCATCGGCCCCTATTCGCAAGCCGTGCGTACCGGCAACCTTGTTTACCTCGCCGGGCAAATCCCGATCAATCCGGCCACCATGGAACTCGAACACGCTTTCACCGATCAGGTACACCGTGTCTTTACCAACCTGCAAGCCGTATGTGAAGCGGCGGGCGGCGGCCTCAATGACATCATCAAGCTAAACATCTACCTGCTTGACATGGAGCACTTCGCCGAAGTTAATAAAATCATGAAAACCTACTTCCACGAACCCTACCCGGCGCGTATTGCCATTGCCGTGCACGCGCTGCCCTGGGATGCGCAGATCGAACTCGAAGCCGTGATGGCGCTTTGAGACGAAGCACATAAAAAAACCGGCGGGCTTATGAAACCCGCCGGTTTTTTTATGGGCAGCGATGGATACGGATTTGCCGATTACCCCAGCGAGAACGCCGCATGTTGCAACAATTCCGCTTGCTTCTGCGCGTAGCCTTGCGGATCAATGGCGCGGGTGGCCTCTGCCAGCAGGCGCACCCGAAAACCAGCGGCGAGCGCATCCAAAATACTGAAATACACACAAAAATCGGCGGCGAGTCCGGCGACATCAATATCCGTCACCCCGCAGGCACGCAGATAAGCGGCAAGGCCGGTGTCATGGCGGTGGCCGTTGTCAAAAAACGCGCTGTAACTGTCAATACGCTTATCCATCCCCTTGCGAAAAATAGCGGCCACACGGCGGGTATCCAGCGCAGAATGCAGGGCGGCGCCGGCACTACCGGCGATGCAGTGATCCGGCCAGAGCGTCTGCGGTAGGCCATGCAGGTCGATCGTGGCAAAGGGTGTTTGTCCTGGATGGGCGCTGGCAAAACTTTCGTGCCCCTCGGGGTGCCAGTCCTGGGTGGCGACAATGAGCGGATAATCGCCCATGCGGGCATTGACGGGGGTAATGACGGCATAGCCGTCTGTGACCGGCAGGGCGCCGCCGGGCATAAAGTCGTTCTGAAGGTCGATAAGCAGGAAGGCACGCATGACGGGCTCCAATTGATGTAGGAGTTGTATAGTGCCAGTAAGTGGGGAAAAGGACAAGATGCCGTTACAGAAAAACTACGAATACGACCTTTTCGCATTTGCTTCTTGCCTGACAACATGAGTACAATCCGCACCGGTTTCATACCACATCCCTTAATAAACTGGAGCATCCATGCACAAGACCCTGCTGGCAGCACTCGTTGCCGTTTCTTCCCTCGTATCCGCACACGAACTCTGGGTCAGCGCGCCCGATAAAATCGCTGCTGACGACGTACTCAAAGCCGATCTCGGTTACAGCGACTACTTCCCTACCCTAGAAGCTATCGCCGGTGACCGCGTGCAGATTTTCAAGCCGCTCGCCATCCACGCCACCGACGGCAAGACTCAGGAGATGAACCAGAAAGGCGAAAATTACCAGTACGAAGCCAAGGATAAACTGGCCGCAGGTAGCTACTGGCTGAGTGCCGTGTATCAGCCGACCTTCTGGTCAAAGAACAAGGACGGCTGGAAACAGCAGAACCTGACGGAAATGACGGACGCTACCACTTGCCAGCAAGCGCAGATGTTCGGCAAGAAGCTGCTGAGCGTGGGCGGTGGCGCGGTGGATGTCGCCGCTATCAGCAAGCCGATCGGGCAGAATCTGGAAATCGTACCGCTGGCCGACCCGACGCAAATCAAAGTTGATGAGCGCTTCCCAGTGCAAATTTACTACCAAGGCAAACCGCTGGCAGGCGCGACCGTCATTGCCACCTCCGATACCTTCATGGCGAAAGACCTGGATGCCACCCGCGATGAACGCCCGCCGCAAGCCTTCTCCGGCAAGACCGACAAAGATGGCAAGGTCAATGTCATCCCGCAGCTGGAAGGTCTGTGGAAAATCAAAGTTGCCCACAAAGCGCCGTTTGAGGATCAGAAGACCTGTCTCGAATACAGCAATACTGCCACCTTGCTAGTCCCGATTGGTAGCCAACGTGCCGAAAACCTTTATAAGTAAGGTGTCTGTCCTTCTATTGCATAAAAAACCGCCCTTTCGGGCGGTTTTTTATAGCGCGTATCAGCGGCTCATTCCGGACGCATATGCGGGAAGAGGATCACGTCGCGGATGGAAGGCGCGCCGGTCAGCAGCATGACGAGGCGGTCAATACCGATGCCTTCGCCGGCGGTAGGCGGCATGCCGTATTCGAGGGCGCGGACATAGTCGGCGTCGTAGTGCATGGCTTCGTCGTCGCCGGCGTCTTTGGCAGCAGCCTGTGCGCGGAAGCGTTCGGCCTGGTCTTCGGCGTCGTTAAGCTCGGAAAAGCCGTTGGCGATTTCGCGGCCACCAATGTAGAGCTCGAAGCGGTCACAGATGTCGGGGTTTTCATCGTTGCGTCGCGACAGCGGGGAATCCACCGCCGGGTATTCGGTGATGAAGGTCGGCTGGATGAGTTTGGTCTCGGCGGTTTCTTCGAAGAGCAGGGTGTGCAGGTGGCCGAGCGGGGTGTTGTCGTCCACTTTTTGTTTGTATTTGTCACGCAGGATGGCCGCAAGAGCAGCGGCGTCGTGCAGTTTGTCGCTGTATGCCGGGGCGTGGCGGCGGATGGCATCAAGCATGGTCAGGCGTTCGTAGGGCTGATCAAGGTCGATGGTTTCTCCGCCAGCGGTGATGTTCCGGTTATCCAGCACGTCGCGCTTGATGCCTCGGAAGAGGGTTTCGGTGAGGTTCATCAGGTCACGATAGTCGGCGTAGGCCCAGTAGAATTCGAGCATGGTGAATTCGGGGTTGTGCCGCGTGGACAGGCCTTCGTTACGGAAGCTGCGGTTGATTTCGAAGACGCGTTCAAAGCCGCCGACGACGAGACGTTTGAGGTAGAGCTCTGGCGCGATGCGCAGGTAGAGCGGCATGTCGAGCGCGTTGTGGTGCGTGATGAAGGGGCGGGCGGTGGCGCCGCCGGGGATGGGGTGCATCATCGGGGTTTCAACTTCGAGGAAGTCGTGTTCTTCGAAGAAGCGGCGGATGTAGCGCACGATTTTGTTGCGGGTGAGGAAGATGGCGCGGCTGTCCCCGTTCATGATGAGGTCAACGTAGCGCTGACGGTAGCGGGTCTCCTGGTCGGTGAGGCCGTGGTATTTTTCCGGCAGCGGGCGCAGCGATTTGGTCAGGAGGCGGATGTTTTTGAGGTGGAGGCTCAGTTCGCCAGTTTTGGTGCGGAAGAGGTGACCGCTGGCGGTGATAGTGTCGCCTACGTCCCAGGTTTTGAAGTCGGCGTAGCGGCCTTCTGGCAGTTCGTCGCGGCTGAGGTAAAGCTGGATACGCGCGCCGCTGCCGTCCTGGATTTCGCAGAAGCTGGCTTTGCCCATGATGCGTTTGCTCATCATGCGTCCAGCAACCACGATTTCGCCCGCGTTATGCAGCGCTTCGGCATCTTCGACGCCGTCATAGGCGGTGTGCAGGGCGGCGGCGTTGTGGGTTGGGCGGGCATCGTTCGGGAAGGCGATGCCGCGTGCGCGGATGGCAGCGAGTTTTTGCCGGCGCTCGGCGATGAGTTTGTTTTCGTCGGCGGGGGCTGTATTCGGGGTGGTCATGCTTCTACTCCCTGTTTCAGGCTGGCTTGCAGGAATGGGTCAAGGGCGCCGTCGAGGACGGCCTGAGTGTTGCTGGTTTCGTATCCGGTGCGCAGGTCTTTGATGCGCGACTGGTCGAGGACGTAGGATCGGATCTGGTTGCCCCAGCCGATGTCGGATTTGTTGTCTTCAATGGCTTGCGCACTGGCTCTGCGTTTTTGCAGTTCGAGATCGTAGAGTTTGGCGCGCAGTTGCTTCATGCAGATGTCGCGGTTGACGTGCTGGCTGCGGTCTTGTTGTGACTGCACGACGATACCGCTTGGGATGTGGGTGATGCGCACGGCGGATTCGGTACGGTTGACGTGCTGGCCACCGGCACCGGAAGCGCGGTACACGTCGGTACGCAGGTCGGCAGGGTTGATATCCACTTCGATGTTGTCGTCAATTTCCGGCGACACGAAGACGGCGGCAAATGAGGTGTGGCGGCGGTTGCCGGAATCAAAGGGGGATTTGCGCACCAGGCGGTGCACACCGATTTCGGTGCGTAGCCAGCCATAGGCGTATTCGCCGCTGAACTGGATGGTGGCGGATTTGATGCCGGCAACGTCGCCGGGGGATTCTTCGATGAGTTCGGTTTTGTAGCCGCGTGCTTCGCCCCAGCGCAGGTACATGCGCAGCAGCATGGACGCCCAATCTTGCGCTTCGGTGCCGCCCGAGCCGGCCTGGATGTCGAGGAAGGCGTTATTGGCGTCGAGTTCGCCAGCGAACATGCGGCGGAATTCGAGGTCTTCGATATGTTTTTCGTGGGTATCGATGTCGGCGATGGCGGCGTTGACGGTAGCTTCGTCGTCTTCGGCTTCGGCGAGTTCGATGAGGTCGAAGGCGTCTTGCAGCCCTTGTTTGATGGCATCCAGTCCCTGGACGACGCTGATGAGGGCGGCGCGTTCTTGACCGAGTTTAGTGGCTTCTTCGGGGTTATCCCAGATGCTGGGGCGTTCGAGTTCGCGCTCGACTTCTTCGAGGCGTTCGGCTTTTACGGCGTAGTCAAAGATACCCCCTGAGCGCCGCCTCGCGCGCTTGCAGGTCTTTGATACGTTCGTAGGTGAGGTTGAGTTCCATAGTGTGGTCTGCCTGTACTGTAAAAAACGCCGCATTATAAGGGATGCGGCGGGGTTTTATGCGGTGGCAGGGAAGTGTTTGTTGACCATTTCCGCCGCTTGTTGCAGCCAGTGCTGCCGTGTTGCTTTGTCGCTGTCGGCGACGACCCCGAACGTAAGGCGTTCGAAGGTGTGAACGCCGCAGAAGGCGAAGACGCAGTCTTTCCAGATGCGCTCGAGCGGATCACCGAAGACCTCGTGTTCGCGCTGGGCGGGGGTGTTTGAGGTGTTGAAAACCAGCGCCGCTTTGGCTGGCAATTGGCCGGAGTACAGACCGCCGCCGCTGCCATCGGTGGGAGGGGTGTAGGCGATGTTTTCCCGCAGAACACGCTCCATCCAGCCTTTGAGGATAGCAGGCGGCTGCCCCCACCAGTTGGGGTGGACGATGATGATGCCGTGCGCACGGATAATCTCTTCTTGATGCTGACGTAAGAGGAGGTCGTCGCTCTTACCTGCGGCCAGTTCCTCCCCGCTGATGAGCGGGTTGAAGCCTTCCTGATAAAGGGCGTGAAAGTGCACACCGTAGCCATTTTTTTCCAGTGTCGAAACCACGGTCGCGGCGATGGCGGCGTTCAGGCTGTGGGTGTAGGGATGGGCGAGGATAACGCTGATGTGTTGCATGGAGATCCTATGGGTTGGAGGTTTTCGCTAGCGCGTGCCCGGCATGGCAACGTACGCATTCACCGGATAGCACCAGCGGACCGTCCTGCACGGTAAAGCCCCGTTCACGGCAGAAGGCGAGCAGGATGTCCACCGGTTCTTCCGCTGCAAGCTCTTCGGTGGCACCGCAGGTGGTGCAGTTCAGGATGACGCTGGTGTGCTCTTCACCGAAGTGGCTGCACAGTACATAGCCATTCAACGAATCAGCACGGTGTAGCACGCCGATATGCACTAGGAAATCCAGAGCGCGATAGACGGTCGGCGGAGCTGCGTTGCTTTTGATTTTCCGTAGGTCAGCAAGAATTTCATAAGCCTTGACCACGTTGGGATAGGTGAGAACAAGGGAGAGGATTTGTTTGCGGATGGGGGTAAGGCGGGCGCCGCGTTTGACACAGTATTGTTCGACCTGATGGAGGAGGGTGTTTTTCTGCTTGCTGTTCATACGGGGTGCGTGGGATTTGGTGGCAGAACGGCGGATTTGGGGATGCTAAGATTCTTGCCGCTTGCAGCGATACAACCAAACATGCGCAGGCGGAAAGTTCAGCCAAGCATAGTTGACTTTTTCTGCCTGAATATCCGCTTCCGGCGGCAGATGTAGCGGCGAACGCTGACCGTAAGTAAACTGTACCAGCACGTTGGCAGGGTTTTCGCGCAGGGCGGTAAAAAATAGGGATTCGATGCTGTGCGCGATTTCCTGCGGCAGCGAGCGGAAGGGCAGCGAGGAGACGATGGTTTTCGGCTGCGAATGCGTCCAGACGTCAAGTTGCTCAACGCCGCCACGACGGATGGTGTTACCCTTGAAGCGATCGCGCAGACGGCGGGCAAGGCGGGGATTGAGTTCATTGATAATCAGGCGCTCGCGGGGAAAATGCGCGACCAGCTCACGGGTGATTGCGCCGCTACCGGCTCCTGCTTCGATAACGACGCTTTCCGGATGCCCATAATCCTGAGCGGTGCGGCGCATGGCACGGGCGAGGGCACGGGAAGAAGGAATGATGCTGCCCATTCCTTTCGGGTGTCGGATAAATTCGTAAGAAAATCCGGCCGTTTCCTTGACCAGATTGGCAATTCTTTTTTTTTGCATAGGCGACCTTTTAAATTCTTAAAATTATGGCAGTGCCACGACGGCGTCAATGATACGCGGGCTACGGCATTGAAGCTAGGTAGGCGCAGCGCGCGGCAAGCGGGATAACCATGCGGGTTTACACCTGATGCCCGCTCTTGGAGAATTTAGGTTATTTCTTATGTGAAGGCATTAGGTCGGCGCTTGACGATCAATAACATTGCGCATCTCGAAACTCGAATGCACATGCATCACGCCCGGAATGCGGCTCAACTTGCCAAGCAAGAACGATTCGAACGACTCCATGCCGCTGACCAGTACCTGCAACAAATAATCCTCAGCGCGGCCAGTGACGATGCTCATCCGCACCACCTCGGGGAAAGATTTAACCGCTTCTTCAAAGGCGGCAAATCGTTCCGGTGTGTGACTGTCCAAGGTGACGGCGATAAACACGCTCAAACCAAAACCAAGTGCATTGCGGTTGAGAACGGCACGATAGCCTTCGATAATACCCGCCTCTTCCAAGCGACGGACTCGCCGTGCGCACGGTGTTGGCGACAAATTCACTGCTTCAGCCAACGCAAGATTGTTAATACGGCCATTGACCGCGAGGATACGCAGGATCTTGCGATCCGTATCGTCCAAGGAAAGGTGATTTTCGCTCATAAAAATCCCTATAGTGGTTAAATTAGCTCATTATACTGATAAAATGCGCGATAAAAAGTGAAAAACTACCGCGGGTAGCTACTACAATGCGCGCACTATCTTCTAAAGGACATTATCCATGAACCGCTTTGACTATAAAAAATACCGCCCCTTTGCTTTTGCCCCCACACTTCCTGACCGAACCTGGCCGGATAAAATCATCGACAAAGCCCCCATCTGGGTCAGTGTTGATTTGCGCGATGGCAACCAGGCACTCATTGACCCGATGACCATCGAACAAAAATTGCGTTACTTTCAGCTCCTCGTGGATTGCGGCTTCAAAGAAATCGAAATTGGCTTCCCCGCCGCCTCACAAATAGAATACGACTTCACCCGCCTGCTCATCGAAGGTGGCCACATCCCTGAGGACGTGACCATTCAAGTACTGGTACAGGCGCGCGAACATCTTATTGACCGTACCTTTGAATCCCTGCGCGGTGTCAAACGCGCTATCGTCCACGTTTATAACTCTACCTCGCGTGTGCAGCGGGAAAAAGTCTACGAAAAAAATCTGGCAGACATCACTGCCATAGCCGTCGCAGGAGCGACCCTGCTGCAAGAACGCGCCGCGCGTTACCCGGAAAGCGAGTGGATCTTCGAATACTCGCCAGAAAGCTTCTCGCAGACCGAGCCCGGTTTCGCCGTTGCCGTTTGCGAAGCCGTCTGCCGGGTGTGGCAACCGTGGGCGGGGCGTAAAGTCATCCTCAACCTGCCGAACACCGTCGAAGCCTGCACCCCGAACCTCTACGCCGACCAAATCGAATACTTCTGCCGTCACCTCAGCTGTCGCGAACACGTCACCATCAGCGTGCACACCCATAACGACCGGGGCTGTGCCGTCGCCGCCTCCGAACTTGCGGTGATGGCAGGGGCGGATCGTGTCGAAGGTACCCTGCTTGGCAACGGCGAACGCACCGGCAACATGGACGTCATGATCATGGCGATGAACCTCTATTCGCAGGGCATCGATCCCAGTCTGGATTTCAGCCGCATGAACGACATCGTGCGTATCGTCAGCGAATGCAACAATCTGCCCGTACATCCGCGTCATCCTTACATCGGCGAACTCGTCTTCACCGCCTTTTCTGGTTCGCATCAAGATGCCATCAAAAAATCGCTGGAAAAACCGCCAAATGGCATTTGGGACATCGCTTACTTGCCCATCGACCCGCTCGACATCGGTCGTAGCTACCAGGACGTCGTGCGCATCAACAGTCAGTCGGGCAAAGGCGGTGTTGCCTACATCCTTGCACGCGACTACGGTCTGAACGTGCCCCGCTGGCTGCAAATTGACTTCGCGCAAAAAGTGCAGACAGAAAGCGAGTGCACCCAAAAAGAACTGAGCAGCCAGGACATCATCACCCTCTTTGAAAGCAGCTACCTGCACGATAGCCCGCTACATCTTGATGACTATGCCATCCGCCGCATCGAACGGCAAGAACACAGTCTCGAAGCGAGCCTCACCCGCACTGATGGCCGCAGCATCAGTCTCAAGGGCCACGGTGGTGGGGCGATGAGCGCCTTCATTGACGCCCTGCAGCAACACAGCGGCAAAATCATCAGCGTTGCTAACTACGCCGAACACGCAATGAGCAAAAGCACTGACGCTCAGGCAGTCGCTTACGTCCAACTCATGATTGATGACGAACTGCGTACCGGTATCGCGTACAGCCAGGACACCATCAGCGCTATGCTGCGTGCTACACTGGTTGCTGCGGGGCAAATACTGTAAGCAGTGTGCTCGTGGCCTTAGGATTGGCAAGAATCTCAAAAAGAGCTCTACGCTTGCGCTTGCGTAACGAAGAACATAGAGAGTAAGATAGTAAACTTATCTTTTCGTACAGACCAGATTGGCTGGGTTGGTGTGACTATGCGTGAAAAGGCGCGGTAAGAGAACTCGCCTTGAACTTGAGGAACGACGGTTTGCTTTGCGGCGGGACACGATGTTCTTGCATGGATGGTAAAAATATGTAAAATATAAAGATGTCACTTTGACTTTTTGTTAGGGTTTATCTATTTATAACATTATAACAAAGAGGAAAAGTATCGTTTTTTCTATGCTTGTATGAGGTCAAAGATTATGAATAAAATTTGCAAAATACTGCTGAGTTTAATTGTTGGTTTGTCAACAGGCGTATTCGCGGCAGTAAATATTAATACTGCCAATGTCGAAGAATTGCAGCAATTGAAAGGTATTGGAGCTAAGAAGGCAGCCGAAATAGTTGCTTATAGGGAGGCTCATGGCGAGTTCAAAAATATTGATGAACTAACAAATGTCAAAGGTATCGGTAAAGCTACTTTGGAAAAATTACGTGAGGAGCTTGTTGTTAAAAATGAGAATGAGGCTGAAGTAAAAGACAAATCCCCTGATAATAAACAAGCACAGTCTGATGTTAATGCAAACGAAGTATCTAAGGATGTAAAAGAAATATCTAAGGATGCCATAGAAGTAAAAGAAGGAAAATGAAGAAAAATGGTTGGGATATGAAAAGCTATAAAATACAATATTATTATTCTTTGCAATAAAAGGTTTTAATTGGGTATTAATAATTTGCTAATGTTAGATAGCAATAATATTTGAATTGTGTTGTTAAAAAATTAAGGGGCTTTTATGAAAATTGTATCTTCATTAAAATCAGCTAAAAATCGTAGTCGTGATTGTCAAGTAGTTAGACGACGTGGAAAACTGTTTGTTATTTGCAAGACTGATAAGCGCCTAAAAGCACGTCAGCGCTAAATAAGATGTTTCTTTAGAGCAACCATAAAGAAAAACAATCTATTTAAAGCTCCTATAAATAGGAGCTTCGTTTGGATTAATAATTATAGATTTGATATATTCATAACTGTGTCAGTAGATAAACCTACTTACTTAGTTCTTGAATACAAGTGATGCAGAACTTTAGTCACATATTTCCATGTGCAGAGTTGATATTCGGAATATGTTGAGCGTACATATGTGCCTAGTATTAGCTAGGTTTAGAAAAATAATAATTTCACAAGATAATAATTTTACAGAAATTAATGGGAGCAAAAGAGATATGAGGATATGGAGCAACATAAGAGAGTATCCATATAAAAATGTGGATGAACGATGTGACAATTATTACTTATGATAAAGAAAGCCACGCTTTAACGGTAAGGATGGCTTTAAGTTGTATTTCCCCCGAGATTGCGTGATAACAGAAGCTCGGGTATAATAACCTTCTTTGATTTATTGTACGGAGAGTACTTTCAATGTTCAAAACTTATATTGCGAAACCTGATTCACTATCGCGTGAATGGTATTTGATTGATGCAACAGGAAAAACTTTAGGCAGACTTGCCAGTGAAATAGCTTTACGTTTACGAGGTAAGCATAAACCTGAGTTTACGCCGAATATGGATGTAGGTGATTATATTGTAGTTATTAATGCAGATAAGTTAAATGTAAGCGGGAAGAAAAATAAAGATAAGGTTTACTATCGTCATACCAGCTATATAGGTAATTTAAAATACGCTAATTTCCATGATATGCAAGTGAAAAGGCCAGGTAAGGTGTTGGAAATTGCTGTTAAAGGTATGCTACCTCGAGGACCGCTTGGGAGATCTGTGTTAAAGAAATTAAAAATTTATGCAGGTGAATCACATAAACATGAAGCTCAGCAACCAATTAATTTGGAAATTTAAGAGGATTAAGTAATATGTTAGAACAATATTATGCTACTGGTCGCCGCAAAACCTCCGCTGCGCGTGTTTTTCTTCGACGCGGAAATGGTAATATTATTATTAATAATAAGCCATTGCATGAATATTTTAGCCGAGAAACTGCTCGTATGGTTGTTTGTCAACCATTAGAGGTAGTTGATGTAAAAGATAAATTTGATTTTTATATCACGGTTAATGGAGGTGGAGTTAGCGGGCAAGCAGGTGCCATCCAGCATGGCATTGCGCGAGCATTGCGTTCATATAATGAAGAACTACGAGCGCCATTACGTCAAGCTGGATTTCTAACTCGTGATGCCCGTAAGGTTGAAAGGAAAAAAGTGGGTTTGCACAAAGCACGTCGAGCAACCCAATTTTCCAAGCGCTAATTTTTTATATTATTCTGAAAAAGAGTTGGTACTGTATTATGCTAACTCTTTTTGGTGGTGTCTGAAAAGTATGCTGGGTCATACAAAGCCATAGTTAATGTAGTGAAAAGCCAAATCAAATATTTTGAAGTGGTAGAGCAATTCCTTCGAAAAACAACAGGTTCTCCTCACAATCCGCCTGATTCGGTGCCTCAGACGGCAATTTTTACCCTCAATTCCCACCGTATATTTCTTGCCAATATTCGATTTTTCACTACCAAATATTTCAACAAAACTCTGCCATTTATCCATCACGATATTCCCATAAGTAACCTTTAGCGCGTTTAAACGCGCTTCCAATTCCCTCACGGTGGCAATATCCCTCTTTCCCCAGGCATAAGCCACTATCTCGCCGTCACTACGGTCATAAGCGTAGATAAGCCATACCTTGTTCTTCTTGCTGCCAACAAAAGTCCAAAGCTCGTCAACTTCCAAAGAGTCATAATGATTTTTCTTAGGAAGAACATGGTGTTGCGATATTTTTAGTACCTTCTGAACTTTGTACCTGCTGCATCCTGTTATTTCAGAAATATCACGAATGCCACAATTGCGGACAAGCATTTTGAGGATAGTTCGATCTATTCCTGAGGGCATCTGGGATAAGTCAAATTGTGGTCGCCAATAAATTGGCGATTGCAGTCTCTGCAAAGATAATTTTGTTTACCGTCGTGCTTAGGGTCTGTTGACAAGTAATATCCAAGCCATATCATATGATTATGAAAGAAAGATTAATACTGACCGATGCCCAATGGGCAAGAATTGAGCCCTTGTGTACGGGCAAGGCTAACGATCGCGGATCAACCGCCGATAACCGCATGTTTATAGAAGCCGTGCTGTGGATAGCCCGCACCGGCAGCCCGTGGCGGGATTTACCCAAGGAATTTGGCAAATGGATCAGCGTATTCCAGCGTTACCGCCGCTGGAGCAAAGCAGGGCGCTTTACCAGAATCTTTGAGGAAATCAGCGGTGAGGCGGATATGGAATATGCCATGATTGATGGCAGCATCGTCAAAGTCCACCGCCACGGTCAGGGGGCAAAAGGGGGACCCTGAATCAGGCTATAGGTAAATCCAAAGTCGGCATGACCACCAAAATACTGGCTTTGGTGGATGCCTTGGGAAATCTGGTGAGATTCCGCCTGCTACCCGGGCAACGTCATAACATTTGCGGGGTTGGACCTTTGATTAGGGACAGGGAATTTGGGGCACTACTGGCGGATAAGGCGTTTGATGTGGATTGGCTGGTTAAGGATTTGACAGAACGCGGCAGTAAAGTGGTCATCCTGCCGCGCAGTAACCGTAAGGCGGCGCGCGAGTATGACAAGGAGATGTATAAGTGGCGGCATCTGGTTGAAAATTTCTTCTGTAAATTGAAAGAGTTCAAGAAAGTTGCCATGCGGGCAGAGAAGACGGATACATCCTTTTCCGCCAATATTTATCTGGCTGCTACCGTTATCGCCTTGCGATAATGTCAACAGCCCCTAGTACCATTTCTTGGGGCTGTACTAGATTAGCAGATATGTTACCCTCCGAAAATGAAGATAACACACTGCAAATTAAAGAAAAAAGTACAGAAAGAACTACTCCGTTTTTTTGTGCTAGAAGTTACTGCACGTTTCGCCGCCGATATTTTGGGTATCCATCCCAATTCAGCAGTCCTGTTCTACCGCAAAATTCGTATGGTTATCAGCCATCGTTTGACCTTGGCTGCCGATGAAGTTTTTGATGGTTCTGTCGAATTGGACGAAAGCTATTTCGGCGGACGTCGCAAGGGCAGACGTGGTCGCGGTGCGGCAGGAAAAGTTGTTGTCTTCGGCATTCTGAAACGCAACGGACGGGTCTATACAGTTGTGGTATATAATGCCAAATCTGAAAGCTTACTACCTGTTACCAAGAAGAAAATCATGCCTGACAGTATTGTTTATACAGACAGCCTGAGCAGTTATGACAAACTGGATGTGAGCGGTTTTATCCATCACCGCATCAACCATTGCAAAGCGTTTGCCGAGCGCCAGAATCATATTCAACGGCATTGAAAATTTTTGGAACCAAGCGAAGCGTGTACTGCGCAAATACAACGGCATTGACCGCAAATCTTTCCCACTGTTCTTGAAAGAACGTGAATTTCGGTTTAACTTCGGTACGCCGTCCCAGCAGCTAAAAACGCTGCGTGATTGGTGTGAAATTTAGGGCTAATCTAGTACAGCCCCATTTTGATAGCTACTGTTTTTTTCTATTTAATTATAGGTGGTGTTCTAAAAAGTATGCTCGGCAAATCTGTCAATAGTGCAGGCAAATAAATATGAAGGAAAATTTCCTTTGTTTTCACTGTTGGGAGAATCTGTCAAATCTGCTCGAATTCTAAGAACATGTTCATAGTCTTCGTAGCAGGACTCCCAAGAAAGCCAAAACCACCATTTGCAGACTGGTACTCAGCTTACGCTCGCAGTTTTTCCAAAGCCGCCTGTGTTCTTTTCCAGCCAGGAAAAACTGCGCCCTACCACCCACCGCTTCGGCAATACCACAAAACGGTGCAATCCGTTGCGTTTGGCAATCCCTACCCCCGCACCCATCAACTCCTGTACCGACAACGCAAATGCTCTGCCTGTGTAGCCACCGTCGGCAAGGACTTTTTGTACCGCGCCAAGATGATTCCGCTCACGTTCCAATGCCATTAGGCAGCCTTTTCCCATGGTTGCAGAGATTATGAACACGTTCTAAGCAGCATACATTTCAGGCCACCACCTAATTATATTGTCCCTTGCGCAGGGTATCGAGTTCGTCGAGGAGTTGCAGGATAAGCGCGGTCGCGGGGGCGCTGGCTTCAAAGTCGCGGCTGATGCGGTGGGCGCGGCGAATGCGCGCCAGTTGGTAGCCGTTGTAGGTGGCCTGCTGCGGGTCGCCGCTGACGTGGATGATGTCCGCTTCGATGATGCTGGTAAACCAGTTGTCGTCGCTGTCGCAGGCGCGGATGATTTCGCGGTAGCTCAGTTGGATGTCGTGTTCGTCGTGCATGGTTCAGCCTCTTGCGCCGTAATGTGCCGCCAGTTGCTCCCAGGCGGCGCGGTCGGCGTCGCTGTTTGCTTGCGGCAGGTCGATGTGGATAGTGAGGTACAGGTCGCCCGGTTCTTTGGCGGGGATGCCTTTGCCCTTGAGGCGCAGGTTCTGCCCGCTTTTGCTGTTCGCGGGGATGGTAACGTGCAGTTTGCCCGCAGGGGTCATGACTTCCAGGCTGCCGCCGAGCGCCGCCGTCCACGGCATGACGCGGATGTGCTGGTACACGTCTTTACGGTCTTTGATGTAGTGCGCCGGGTTTTCATGGAAGCGGATTTTCAGGTAGAGATCGCCGTTTTCGCCGCCGTTAAATCCCGGCAGACCCTGGCCACGCAGGCGGATTTGCTGGCCTTCGATAATGCCTTTGGGGATTTTGACGTGCAGGGTTTTGCGGGTGTAGGTCATTTCGCCCTGCGCGGTGAGGGTCGGCATATCGAGGCTGAAGCTGCGCTCACTGCCCTGGTAGGCGGCGGCGATGTCGATGGCGAGTTCGGCGTGCTGGTCTTCACCCTTGACCGGGCCGCTGGGGCGCTGGGTACGTCCGCCATGTGCGTGGCCGAAGGCGGAGAAGATGTCGTCGAAGCGGAAATCGCCGCTGCCGAAGGGCTGACCGTCGCCGAAGCGGCTGTCGTCGAAGTGGTATTCGCGGTAGCCGCCCGCCTGACGCGGGTCGAAGCCGCCAAAGCCTGCGTCGCCTGCCTGTCCGGCAAAGGGGTTGGCGAGGGCGGCGTCGTAGGCGGCGCGTTTTTCCGGGTCTTTCAGGGTGTTGTAGGCCTGGTTGATTTCGCTGGTTTTTTTGTCGGCATCAGGGTCTTTGCTGATGTCGGGGTGGTACTGCCGCACCAGGCGGTGATACGCCTTTTTGATGTCGGCGGCGCTGGCGTTCTGGGCGACGCCGAGGATGTCGTAGTAGGTTTTAGCCATAGAGGGGGACTTGTTTGGGGTGTAGGATTATTTTAGCGCGTGGGGTCTGAGGATATTTCGATGGATGCGCGTTTGCCGTATCCTTGCTTCGTATCGTCATGATCAATTCTCGCCGCTACTGCAATTCAAGCGAATTGATACCGTAGTGAACAATATTAACCAAATAATAGGAACTACAACTAATGCTCGGTCTTAAATTGCGGGAAGAATTCCAAGGTGCACGTCTTCAAGGAACGGCCATTGAGCTGTCCAACGGTTCTAAAACCGGTGCAACACAGATATCCGCACAGCGATTTCTAGAAATTACTTATCCCACCCACGACCTTTTAAAAGGTATAGAGGCAGTGGGTCCTGATAACGGCCGTCCAATTGCTGTCATGGGTGAGCGCGGGATCGGTAAATCACATTTGATGGCGGCACTTTATCATGCTGTTACTGATCCTAATGCTACTGCTGCATGGCTCAGCAATTGGGCGGGAATTCTGCATACCCCCGCTATGGGTGAAATTGCGCTACGTAGCAAAAAAATGCATGTGATTGGCGAAATTCTGCACCGTAATCGCTATAAATTCTTATGGGACATACTGTTTGATAACCATCCGCACGGTGCTTTTATCAAGGGAAAATGGGAAGGCCAAGGCGCATCTAAAACCGGAATCCCATCCGACAAGCTCATCATCGAGCTACTGGAGAAGGAGCCGACAATGCTACTGCTGGATGAATTTCAGACGTGGTACGAAAGCCTCACCAACAACAAACAGTATCCGCACAAACATTGGGCTTTTAATTTCGTGCAAATCCTTTCGGAGATCGCCAAAGAACGCCCTGACCTGCTGGTGCTGGTTATCTCGGTACGCAATGGCGATACGGAAGCTTACCAACAAGTGCATCGTGTCAATCCCGTTGTTATTGATTTCAAGGCAGGAGGTAGTGCCGAACGTATACAGCAAGACAGGCGGCGCATGTTGTTGCATCGCTTATTTGAGAACCGTCTGCATATTGCTGATGGTTCCATCTCTTCCTTGATCGGGCAGCATACGTCTGAGTATTTCCGCCTGCTTGATATACAGCCGGCGGAACAGGCGCGTAAGCGGCAAGATTTCATCGAATCATGGCCTTATTCGCCACATTTGCTCCGCTTGCTCGAAGAGCAGGTGCTGATTGCAACCGCCGCGCAGGAAACGCGTGATTTGATCAGGATTCTTGCCAACCTTTACAAGCATCATGGAGAGAAGGTTCCAATGCTCACTGCGGCTGATTTTCAGCTGAATGACGATGCTTCCGGCATTGGTACATTGCTAGATTCGGTCTCCAACGAACACCATCGTACTCTGCGCGACAAAGCGCGGCAAAACATCATCTCTGTACAGGAAGCACAAACCGACTACGCCAAAACCATTCCTCATCTACAGGAAATTATCGGTGCACTATGGTTGCGTTCAATTGCCGTGGGTAATTTGGCCGGAGCAGAGCCTGCCGTCTTGCAAGCGGACATCACCCGTGACAAACGGGTGGACGACAACAGCTTTCAGGTGGAACTCGCAACCATCGTTGAGAACAGCTTCAACATCCACCAGGAAGGTAACAAGCTGATTTTTCGTGAAGAAGAGAACCCTCGCGCCAAGTTGATGGCTCATGCCCGTAACGACAAAGTGTTTACTGATGGACGTGACGAAAGGCAGCTTGCCCGACAGATACGTTACGTAATCAGCGGCAGTGATGATGTTAACCGGGCTTTCCGCATCATTGCCCTGCCAAAATCTTGGCGTAATGATCCTTGGTCAGCGCTTGATGAAATGGAGCATCCCGATAAGTGGGATGACCGTCTGCCCATTGTGGTATTACCTGAAAAGCCGGAGAAAATCCATGCTACTTTGGGATATTGGCTTAAAGAGCATTTACAGCGGCGACGCAATACCGTGCGCTTTCTATTACCCGATGCAGATAGTGGCAACGCCTTTCTGGATAAGGAGCTGCTTATTCTCGCCCGTGCCGAAATGACGGCACAGGAGTGGAGCAATACAAATCCCGAATACAGGAAATTGCACAGGGAATTTCAAAACACATTGCACGATAAACTCAAGAAGCGCTTCTCCCATTTTGCAGTGTTATTACGCTGGAATAATGCTGATCCCGCACAATGCGAGTTCAGTATCGAATCTCTCAACAAACAGGGGAGCCAGATTCCTGCCGTTATCGAAAATGCGTTAAGTCAAGATTTGTTTGTCCCGGAGGACTTTCATGATCTGGTGCTGGGATATGCACGTGGCAATGCCTCGCTCAGTAAATTATTACGCGAATTACAGGAACCCCGTCCCGGTAAAGAACCTTGCATCCCTTGGTTGGGGGAAACCGCGATGAAAGAGCGATTATTGCGTTTGTGTGCGCGAGGCAGGATAGTTATCAATGTACGGGGCGCGGAATATCTGCAAGCAAAAGCGGGAGAAGAAGAGGCCGATGCGTGGGAACGCTTGAAATCCAAGCTACCGCTCACGGGGCGCCATCTTGAGGAAGTCTTCATCATGCTGCCTTCCGCAGTCCCCGCTACCGGCGGCGTTGCGGTCGAAAGCATGCCTATCGCTGTCCCCCGGGATGATCCATCCGGGAATGAAGGTGGATCACGGTCCGACGGGAATGTCCCTGCCGCTATATCCCCGGTGCTGCCGAATATACCGGGCAATATCTTTGACGATGATAGAGGGGCAATCAAAGCATGGATCCCGTTGACCAATCCGGCCACCTCGGCGATCAACCTGCTGGGCAAGCTTGACACCTGGGGAATCGGCCCGGGCACGCCGCTTACCGATGTCTCAATCCGTATCGCCGTGCTTACCGGTGCACAATTGCAAAACTTGCTCAAAAAGCTGCCTGACGGCATGACCTTTGCGTTAGATCTTAAAAAAGAGGAAGACTGATGGCACTGACTTATGACACATTGCATACCCTGCTGCAAAGCCCGAATAACGCCGCTTGGCGTGCCATTGTTGACCATGTCGTCGCTATTGCCGACAAGCCACTGCAAATAGGCGATATACCGGGAGAAATTACCAGACGTGACCGTGAAATTGGCGAGCTGGATTTATTCCTGTCTTCCTGCGGCTGGGAGTTATGGCAGCGCTTTGCCGACAACATTGAAAGCACAGCGGCACGGCTGCAACGCTGGTGGCGAGAACCTTTCGGTGCCAAAGCCGTGCTTATCCTGGATGGTCTTTCGTTGCGCGAATTGCCGTGGTTGCTGCAAGGTGCGGCGCAACACGGTTTCACCTTGCATGACTATGCAGCCTGTGCCTCGGAGCTCCCTGGCGAGACTAGCGCATTTGCCCGCGTGCTCGGCTTTACCAGCCGCAGCAAATTGCAGAATAACGGCGGCAGATTGATGCACAAACTGCAGGAGGCCGACACCGAATCGGCGGATTTACCGTGGCAGGATTGCGAAGCGCTGATTAGCAACGCGCCGAACCAGATTTTCTGGCATCACTGGCCCGATGCCAAGCTGCACGACGACTCCGGCGCAGGACAGGGTCTGGAAATACTTGCGAAGGACGCAGCCGAACAACTGACAAGCAACGATTTTTGGCACTTCGTCGCACGCCTTGCTACCGGACGGCGGCTGGTCATTACTTCCGATCACGGCTATGCAGCCACTGGTCTTTTCCCGGATGCAGACGGCGAAGCCAAGACATTCCTCAAGCAGACTTTTGCCAGCGGACGCAGCAAGGTGGGCGGTGGTGATTGCGGCCCCTTCGTGCCCCCCGTGGCATTGCAGATTAACAATGACAGCGGCACACACCTGTTGGCACTTGGCCGCCGCAAATGGCCCAGTCAAGGTGGCTATCCTACTTTGGCACATGGGGGATTGTCTCTGCTGGAAGTGTTGTCACCTTTCATTGAGCTATCGAAGTAAAGAGATATGAAGAGCACTGAATTACCAGACAAATTATTTGAGAATATCCAGAATTTTTTCCGAAAAACGCCGGTGCTGCTTATTGGCTCTGGTTTCTCGTGTGGCTATGGCCTTCCAGGCATGGAGGGTTTGGCAGACCATTTGGTGAATACTATCGGCAACCTGCTGACTACAAATGAAGCAAAAACAGCTTGGACACAGGTAATTGATGCGGTCAAGGATAACTTGGAAGCGGGATTAAATAATATCCCTTTGGGATCATCTGCTTGTGCCGAAATTGTTTCCGCTATACGCAGTGAAACCGCCCGTTTGATACAGGAAACTACCGCTGCTGCCGAAGTAAAAATACTTGAAGAAAATATGGGTGGAGGACACGCACCATCACGCCTTCTAAAGCGACTGTTCGGTGGTTCGCCGCAGAATGCGGAAAGTATCCATGTCATCACAACCAACTACGATACCTTGCTGGAATTATTTTGCGATCTAGCAGAACTTCCTTTGGATACGGGTTTTGCAGGATTCCGTCGGCGCAAGTTGCGATCTCGCCCGATTTTCCAGACACAATACAGCCGGGTGCTGGTGCCTGAAAGAAGACAGTCGCAGATTGAACACCGCCCCTGCAAAACTATTCGTCTATACAAACCGCACGGCTCAATCAGCTGGTTGACAACGGACAAGGGACCGGTAGAAGTTCTCAACAATGTTTCAGCCGCAGAATGCGCCATTGTCGTACCTGGCCCATCCAAATATCAGGATGCATTGGTTCATACGCTGTTTGATGAGATGCGAACCGAGATGAATGAGGTGCTCAATAAGGCCGAGGCCTTATTGTGTATCGGATTTGGGTTCAATGACGACCATTTGCAGGGTGTCATCAAAAACAGGCTGGCATCAGGTATGCCCACAATGATTGTTACTCGAGACCCTACCTCAAACATTGAACAGCTACTTAGCGAACACTCTCATGTGATTGCCGTGTTCAGGGAGGATAGCGGAGCGGTATGTCGCTGGAATAAGGATACGCTGCATCATCCAGAGCCGCTCTGGCAGTTGGATAATTTTCTGAGAAAATTTGTGGAGTAAGGAGACGATGAGTATTTTCAATTTCGCTGACGAGCAGTCATTAGGCGAAGTCCGCAGTGTTGAAACCTCACGAATCAACGTACGGGTAACGGACAGTCAGCGCCTGCAAAAAGCGCGTGTTGGTCGATTGGTTGCTATCCAGTCAATGGGGGATGAATGGCTGATCGGTATTATTGAACGGGTTTGGCGGCATCCGGTAGAACTGACAATGCTGCCTGAAGTTGAACCGCCGACAGATTTGGCTGCCATGCCTCAAGAGGAAAACGGCTTATCAATCAGCTTGGTCGGTACCTATCGCTCTCGGGATGGACAGCGTAGGGACACTTTTACGCGCGCAATATTTACGCTGCCGGAAATCAACCGGCCGGTGTTTCCCATTGAAGAAAAATCCCTTGAAGATTTTATGGGCATCTTAAGCGCGTCGTCCAAAACAGACGCGGTTGCCCCGCTCAAGATTGGTACCTACACCTTGGACGGCAAGGCCAGCGCTTACATTGATGGTGACAAACTTTTCCAGCGCCATGCCGCGCTACTGGGCAGCACGGGTTCGGGGAAATCCTTCACAGTTGCCTCTATCCTTGAGCAATCTGCGCAATTACCTCACGCGAATATCATTGTGCTTGATTTACACGGCGAATATTCGAGCATGAAGTTCGCCTCGCATTACCGCATCGCGGGAATTGGCGATATCGAGACCCCAAAAGAAGGGGCGATTTTTCTTCCTTTTTGGCTGCTGACCTATGACGAGATGCAGTCGGTGTTTGTGGATCGAACGGGGGACAATGCCCCCAATCAGGCGCTTGCGCTGATGGATTCGATCATCACGATGAAGCATGCTGCCATCGATTTACTTGGCAAGTCAGAACTTCTTGAAGGCTTCTCAGTCGATACACCAGTGCCATATAAATTGGATGATTTGGTGAAATCTTTGCACCAAAAGAATGATGAAGTGATTCCTACAGGCGAGGATTACGTTAGTGGCGCGAAGAAGGGACAGCCAAAAACAGAAAAAGGCCCGCTGAACGGCAAACTCTCTCGCTTCCTGGTTCGCTTAAAAACCAAGATGAACGACCGTCGTTATGCGTTCATGTACCAAGCACCGAAAGAGTATGAGACTTATGAGGCACTGCACGAACTCGCGAAAAAATTACTCGGCACGGGCAGTGTTAGCGACAATCTTAATCCCGGCATTAAGATTATCGATTTCTCCGAGGTGCCTTCAGACATCCTACCGGTAGTGGTAGGCTTGGTTGGGCGACTGATCTACCAAATTCAGTTTTGGAGTAATCCCGGCACAGACGGCGATGCGCGCCACCCGATTGTTATCGTTTGCGATGAGGCGCATCTCTATCTGCCAAGCAATGCGGCTTCTACCGGACCGATGGAAAAACGCACCCTGGAAAACTACGAGCGTATCGCCAAAGAAGGGCGCAAATATGGTGTTGGACTGATGGTGGTCAGCCAGCGACCTTCGGATGTCAGTACCACCATTCTCAGCCAATGCAGCAATATCATCAGCCTGCGCTTGGCGAACAAAACCGATCAGGCGGTGGTCAAGCAGCTTTTGCCAGAAAGCCTGGAGGGATTGATGGAGGTGCTGCCGACGCTGGATGTGGGAGAGGCAGTGGTCGTAGGTGATGCCACCCTGTTGCCAACCCGCATCAAGATAGTCAAGCCTAAACACGAACCGCGCAGTGCAACGATCCCTTTCTGGACACGCTGGGCAGAGCCAAAGGCAAAAGTTGATTTGGTCGACGCCGTAGAAAACATGCGCAGACAATCCCGTGTACAAGAAACTAAGGAAATTTGAATGGCCACCAAAAAAGAATTACTCCAGCAACAAGTCGCCAAGGCCGTCGGCGCAGGCAAGGCGGTTGCGCTCGAAACGGTAGATTTCAACGACCCCAACCGTCCCAAGATCTGCCTGGAAGTGGATTTTCCCATCCTGCCGGTCAATCAGGTGGCGGTGATTGAAGGCAACGCGGGCAAGCCGATCTACCAGATGTCGAAGTGGTGGGCACGACGGCGTTCCAGTGTGTTCCGCGCGATGCTGATCGCAGCGGCTACCAAAGCACCTGATGATCCTGCGTACGCGGCCAAACTGGTCTGGGACAATTACTATGCCAATCACCAGAAGAAAGGGGCGTTCAAGCACCTGAGAGTAGCGGATATTTTTATGGGTGGCGGTACTACCCTGGTGGAAGGTTCGCGTCTTGGCATGCAGATGGTCGGCAACGACCTCAATCCGGTCGCGTGGTTCGTGGTCAAGCAGGAACTG
Source organism: Cardiobacterium valvarum (assembly GCF_900460955.1). Lineage (GTDB taxonomy): Bacteria > Pseudomonadota > Gammaproteobacteria > Cardiobacteriales > Cardiobacteriaceae > Cardiobacterium > Cardiobacterium valvarum. Next base: position 2,262,951 of record NZ_UFUW01000001.1, on the reverse strand, counting down.
GCGGATGTCGATCTGGAGCAGGTGAAGAAGCTGCTTGCCGATATTGAAGCCGAGGTCAAGCCGCAGATCATGCCGTACTACTACTGCGACGGCCCGGAAGGTGAAAAGGGAAAATGGACGCACCTGCCCAGCAACAAGGTGATGCCCGCCAATTTCGACCCGCTCACCATTCCGCGTGAACAGCGCAAGGACTACAAGTACGCAGGCCCGGAGATCATTTACACCTTCTGGGCCAAGCACGGCCCCTGTCAGGTAACGGGCTGCGGTCACCGCACACCGATCATGACTAGCCCTGTGATGGCGGTTAAAAAGCTCACGGTTAAATCTTGGGAGCATGATTGCGCATCATGTGGCGCGTCCTTTGATATTGAAGCGGATAGCGCACGTATGGCACCTGATGCACCGCTCTTTGTTACACCGGACGAGAAACCTTATGTTGTATTCGACGGCAAGCAGATTGCCTGTCCGCATTGCGGCGATACCGTGCAGGGAGTTTTGCGGGATAAAGACGGATTGGTATTGGACGGCACGAAGGGGCAAATCAAGCTCGGCAAGGGCAAAAACAAAAAAGTGAATTTAAGCTTGCTGGTGCATCCACAATGGCTGGTGGGCGAGGCAAAGCAGGATGCCAACGGTCAGTCCTACGGTGGTTCGGCACAGGACGATGCGGCGGCTACTGCGCGCTGGGATGCAGTACGTGCCAAAAAGATTCGCCTGCTGGAAGTGCGTGGCTCGTTGCCGGATGAAGTGACCGACCCGGATACGGGTGTCACCTTCGCGCCCGATAAGGGCACGGTGCCGAAGCGTTCGCACTATGCCTGCGCCGCCTGCGGCACGGTGCAGGACGTATTGGCAAGCGTGAAAGCGAGCAGAAAAACCGGGCCAATGGCCGCTTATGCGGTGCAGGGCTATGCCCCCGGGCGCGCGGCAGCAGGCAGACCCTATGGTGGCCGCTTCTTTGCCTCCTTTGATAGTTGCTTGGCACGACAATACGACGCTGCCTGTGCCGAATGGGAGGCACGCAAGGATGCCGATCTTAAAGATTACTGGCCGAGAAGTTTTATTCCGATAGGCGCTGAAATTGGTCCTCACGATGTTGAAGGGCATCATTTCACCCATTGGTGGACGATGTTCAACCAACGTCAGTTGCTGGTTCACGCCCAGTTGCTGAAAGCCATTTTGGGAACGGGAGAATACGACCCGGCGGTGCGTGAATATGTCTTGGGGGCATTTCAACAGTATTTGCGCAACCAGAATTTATTCTGTTTTTGGGATATTAGTCGTGACTGTTTGGCGCCACATCTAAGCAACAATAACTACCATCCCAAAAGCAATGTGGTGGAAAACTGCGTTTTCCCGTCATTAGGGCGGGGTAACTGGGTTTCCAGTATCGAAGGCATTCTCGAAGGTCGTGAATGGGCGCAATTCCCGTGGGAGGCGGTCAGCGCCGCTGGGCTACAACGGCAAGATGCTGCGCTAGCGGCAGCTATCAGCGGCAAAAGCGAAAAGGTCTTTCCTGCCGATCCATTGCAGGGGGCAACGTTGTCCTGTGGTTCTTCCACCGAGCTGGCATCACTGGCCAGCGGTAGCCTGGATCTGGTCATCACTGACCCACCCTTCGGTGACTTAGTGCAATATTCAGAATTGTCCGATTTCTTTTACGTCTGGCTGCGTCTAGCGTTGAAAGACAAGTACCCCGATTACTTCAGCGCCGACTACACCCCCAAATCACTGGAAGTTGTCGCTAATCCATACCGAGGAAAGGAAGACCCGGATGGTTTCTATCAGCGCCTGCTTACGCAATGCTGGCGCGAAGCACACCGCGTCCTCAAGCCGGGAGGCATCCTCGCTTTCACTTTCCACCACAGCGAGGATAAGCCGTGGGTGGCGGTACTGGAATCGCTGTTTGAGGCGGGCTTTTATCTGGAAACGACCTATCCGATCCGCTCCGACGAAACCAAGGGCGAAAATGCGTCTTTTGGCGCTCAGAAGATTGAGTACGACATTATCCACGTTTGCCGCAAGCGCACCGAAGAACCCAAACCCGTGAGCTGGGGCCGGATGCGGCGTGAGGTGATGGCCGATGTGCGCCAGTTGCAGGCGATGCTGGAGAACCACGCCAAGGAAGGTCTGCCCGCCGCGGACATCCAGGTGATCCGCCGGGGCAAGGCGCTGGAATATTTCTCGCGCCATTACGGCAAGGTGTACGTGGACGAAGGCCGCATCTTGAGTATCGGTGAAGCCCTGCTCGGTATCAATCAGCTGATTGATGAAGATGCCGGACAGGTGCAAGACTGGCCACCGGGTAACGTCGAGCCGATGACGCGGCAATTCTTGCGTATTTTCGGCACATCTGCTGCGCTGCCGCGTGATCAGGTGCAGAAATTTCTGCGCGGTACTGGTATCACACCGGAAGATTTTGTGCAGCGTGGCTGGTGCGATGAAGCAAAGAAAATTTTTACCCGCACCCAGCCACTTGCTTTCGCGCAGGCGTGGAAGGGCAAGCATAAATACCGCCTGTCTGCGGATCTGGATCAGGCATTGATGCTGATGGGTGCCTGTCATGAAGGCAGCGGAATCAATGCGCTGGATACTCTGAATAACGACAATTTCAAGCCACATATTGCCCTCAAACCACTGCTGGAATGGATGCAGCACTATGCCCCGGATGTTGAGGCCCGCGAAGCGGCGATGAAAGCGTGCAAGATTTTCAACCAATGGCTGCCACGTCGGAAGAACGGGCAAACACCGCAACAGCGTTCGCTGTTTGATGATGATGGAGGGTACGAATCATGAAGCAACTACACGATCCGGTATGGCAACGACGCGGGATGAGCTGGCTGTGGGATGCGCGGGCGCGCAATCACATTTGTGCCGCCGAGGAAATATGGAGCTTGCGCCGTTTCCTGCAAGCAGATGGGCATTGGCCGGATGATTTGCCGAGCAACAATAATTGTGTTTTGGTCGTCGGTGGCTTGGATGGTTACCTGGATTTGCTGATACCGGAGGATGCGGAAAATTGTCTGGATGCTGTCATCAAGCCCGCTGTTTTGTCGTTTCAGGATTATTATCAAGGTGAAGCAGCGCTGGTGTTCTGGTTGCCCGATGCGTGCAGGCGGTTTGAAATCACGATTACCGATGAGGTGTTCTGGCTGTGCCATACCCCGCACGATCACAAGCTTGATTTCGGCCGTACGCTCTGGGGACAGACCAACGAGTATCCGCAGGAGATTATGCTGTCTGCAAGCGGGAATTCGGTTGGCCTGTACCATGCCCGCATTACTTGAGGCGATTCGTGATGACAGATAGGGTATTTCAACCCGGCGAACGCATCGTTCATGGTGAATACGGACAGGGCGTTGTCCTCGAACTGGTGCATGACGGATATTTACGCGCATTTTTCAGCGTCGGTGAGCGTCGTGTACCTGTCTCCACCCTGCAGCGGGAGCGTTCACGCAGTGAACGCATCCTGCGAGCCGTCGCCAGTGATACAGCACGTAATCATAAGGCATGGCTGGCTTATGAAGCGCATGTACTGCCGGTGATGGAAAGCGCTTCGACCTTGACTTCGGCCAAGATTGATTTGTTGCCGCATCAGGTTGTCCTGACCCATCGCATTGCCACGGCTTCACCCCGGCGTTACCTGATTGCTGACGAGGTCGGCTTGGGCAAGACTATCGAAACTGCATTGATTTTGCGTGAACTGGCTAGCCGTGGAGAATTGACGCGTGCCCTGATGGTTGTTCCCGCGGGCTTAGTCAATAATTGGCATCGCGAACTAAATGATGTGTTCAATCTTGATTTTGAAGTGTTTGGTTCCGAAGGCGACATTACCGACCGTAAAACCAATGCTTTTGCCAAGCATGATCGACTGATTGCCAGTATTGACACCTTGAAGCGCCCAGTGCGCATCAAGCGGCTGCTGGATGCACCACCTTGGGATTTGGTGGTATTCGATGAAGCACATCACCTCACGGCACATCGCAGTGGTAGCAAGGTACGCAAGACGGAAAATTACAAACTAGCAGAGGCACTAAAAGGACATACACGCGATTTGCTGTTGCTTTCGGCTACACCGCATCAGGGTGACCATTTTCAATTCTGGATGCTGGTACAACTGCTGAATCCGACTTTGTTTCGAGGCGCTGAAGATATGGTGGAAGAACGACACCGTCTGAATACGGTGATGTTCCGTCGTACCAAGGCAGATGCCTGTCAGCCGGATGGCACCCCACTTTTTGCTCGCCGCTGGGTGCATACGGAATCTTTCGTGATGAATGGTGCCGAAAAACGCTTCTACGGAAAGTTGCGCGAATACTTGGAAGACGGCTTTGATTTGGCCCGCCGGCAGGGACATCGCGGACGGGCATTAGGTTTTCTGATGGCGATTTTCCAAAAGATCGCCGCTTCGAGTTTCTCTGCCGTGCGGCGTACACTCAAACGCCGTCTATTGATGTTGACTCTGCATGAAGCCTTGTTGCGCGATAAGGAACTGGATATTGACGGTCGTGAACGTCTGACAGAAGAAGCACGCACACTGATTCATGAAGAATATGGCCTCACTCGGGACAGTATTGGGCGTAGCGAGGCGGATCGTATCTTGGCGGATCTGAAATACCGGTTGGTAAAGAAGCTGGATGAAGAAGCACTGGAAATGGCTTCTGAACCCTATGGCAATGAATATTCAGCTTTTCATGCCGAGGATGTGGTTGCGGCAGCGGTAAATTTGCATTTGCCCGAGGAACGTCTGCGCATTGATGATCTGTTGCGCCACTTCCCCGCACAAAGCGAAACCAAAATGCAGAAGCTGCTGGATGGTTTGGGGACATTGTGGCGACAAAATCCAGACGAGAAGATCGTTATTTTTGCCACCTATCTCGGCACAGTGGACATGATCTCCCGCGAGATTGAACGGGTATTTCCTGGGCAGGGCGTCGTGGTGCTGCGTGGCGGGGATCACGGCGCCAAAGCCGCAGCAGAAAGACGCTTTCGCGCCAAAAATGGACCACATGTACTGGTCTGCACGGCTGCTGGGCGAGAAGGCATCAACCTGCAATTTGCCCGTATTCTGTTCAATTTTGATTTGCCGTGGAATCCGATGGATGTTGAGCAGCGTATTGGACGTATCCACCGCTATGGCCAGCACGATACGGCACAGGTCTACAACCTTGTACTGTCAGATACGATTGAAGGTCGTATTTTTCTGATGCTTGATGAAAAATTGTCTGAAATTGCCCGCACGGTCGGCAAAGTGGATGAACAGGGCAACGTCGCGGAAGATTTGCGAGCTCAAATTCTTGGCCAATTGTCGGAACGGTTGAACTACGATCGCCTGTATCAGGAAGCACTATCCGACCCAGAACTGAAGCGCACACAAGTAGAACTGGAAGCAGCGCTATCAAACTCACGGGAAGCAAGGCAAGTAGTATTTGATCTATTTCAGGATCTGGATGGATTTAGCCTTGATGATTATCAACCTTTCTCGGATGTGTCATCCGGATTGGATCGTTTGCTGCGTTTTTTCTCGGCAGCAATCACGGAGCATCAGCAAGAACTGGTCGAAGTAGCAGAAAGCACGTACGATCTGATTACGGCAGAAGGTGTGTCCTGCAGCCGTTTTACGTTGGTACGCGAGACAGCGACACGTCAGGGAGGCCTGCAATTGATGGGATTGGATCATCCTTTGGTACAAGCAGAAATCAATCATTGGCGCAACCTGCCGCCTGAGGAAATAGGCATTGCCGTATGCGGCAATGTCGTTGAACCAGTATTGTTGTCGTTATGGCTGGTTGAAACCTTTGTCGGTAAAAGGGAAAAACGAGTGATAGTACAGGCAATTGCAATCAGACAGGACGGTACACGGGTACCTGCCATAGAACGTTTTCCTGAGAAATATCTATTGGCACCGCCCGCTACGCCCTTCTTGCAGCCTGAACAGCGTACTGCATTACTTCCTACGGTAATGGAGCCCGCCTTGCAGCGGGAACTGAGACACAAAGGCATGGTGGATGATGACGGCAGCTACTCAGCGGAAATGATTGGGTATGTTGAGATCGTTGGGCAGAGTGTTGATGTTACGCCCTATTGCAACACCGACTGCGGGTAGCTGCCGAGGATACGGAACAGGCTGGCGCGGTCGCGGATTTCGTCCAGGAGGACGCGCATTTGCGGTTCGTCGCGGTGGCCTTCGAGGTCGATGAAGAACACGTATTCCCACATGCCCCGGCGGCTGGGGCGGGATTCGATGCGGGTCATGTTGATGCCGTGACGGCCAATGGGTTCGAGCAGCTGGTAGAGCAGGCCGGGGCGGTTCTGCGAGGAGACGAGGATGGTGGTTTTGTCGCAGCCGCTGATGCCGCTTGCCTGCTGACCGATGACGAGGAAGCGTGTGGTGTTGTTGCCGTCGTCTTCGATATGCGGGTAGCGCACCGGCACGCCGTAGAGTTCTGCCGCCATTTTTCCGGCAATCGCCGCCGCATCCGGTTCTTCGGAGGCGAGGCGGGCCGCTTCGCCGTTGCTGCCGGCCATGATGATGTCCGCATGCGGCAGGTTTCCCGCCAGCCAGCTGCGGCATTGCGCCAGCGACTGGCTGTGCGAATAGACGCGGCGGATGTCCGCCAGCGCAGTGGCGTGGGTCATGAGGTTCTGCCCGATGCGCAGCAGCACTTCGCCGCAGATGTTGAGGCTGGAGGTGACGAAGCTGTCCAGGGTGTGCGTGACCATGCCTTCGGTCGAGTTCTCGACCGGCACCACGCCGTAGCTGCACACGCCGCTTTCCACCGCCTTGAAGATGTCGGGGATGGAGCGCAGCGGGCGGGTGGTGACGGAATGGCCGAACTGTTTCAGCGCGGCGGCCTGGGTGAAGGTGCCTTCCGGGCCGAGATAGGCGATTTCCAGCGGCAGTTCGAGGGCGAGGCAGGCGGACATGATTTCGCGGAAAAGGCGCATGATTTCCTGATCCGGCAGCGGGCCGTCGTTTAACGCGGCGACGCGTTCCAGCACCTGCCGTTCGCGTTCCGGACGGTAGTAAGCGATGTTTTTGCTGCCTTCGGCCTTCTTGATGGCGCCGACTTCGCGGGCGCAGCGGGCGCGTTGCGAGAGGCGGGCGAGAATGTCGGCATCCAGCGCATCAATTTGCGCGCGCAGTTCGTTCAGGGTGGACATGGGGATAACCTCGTGTATGTGGCGTGCTATATTCTCGCACAGTCGCCCGCCGTGGCACGGCGGACACGCTATAGCCGTCCCAAATAGCACTGATACAGTGTTGGCGAGCCTCAGTCCTATCTGAAACGACTATAAACATAGGAACCCACCATGAGCGATATACTCGAAATCCATCCCGAACGCATCAAGCCGCGCGACATTGACCGCGTTGCCGACATCATCAGAAGCGGCGCCGTGGTCGTCGTGCCGAGCGATTCCGGCTACGCCCTGCTTTGCCGCCTGGACGACAAGGCGGCGGCGGACAAAATCCGCCACATCCGCGAACTGGACCGCGACCACCCTTTCACCATTCTCTGCGCCGACCTCACCGATCTTGGCCGCTATGCACGCGTGGACAACGTGCAGTACCGCCTGCTGAAAACCCTCTTCCCCGGCGCCTACACCTGCATCCTGCCCGCCAGCCGCGAAGTGCCGCGCCGCGTGCAGAACGACAAGCGCAAAACCATCGGCATCCGCGTGCCCGATCACCCCATCATGCAGGCGCTGCTTGCCGCGCACGGCGAAGCGCTGATGGGGGTGTCGCTCTTCGACAGCGACGATTACAGCGACGACATCCACGACCTGCCCGCTTCTGTCACCGGCCTCATCGACCTTATCGTGGACGCGGGCGACCTGCCTCTGCGCCCGACCACCGTCCTTGACCTCACCGAAATGCCGCCAGTTGTATTGCGGCAAGGGGCGGGGGAAGTGGATTTTGGGCGGTAGGACATAGACGGTAGCGACACTTCCGCTCGTGACTGTAGAAAATTGCCTATTTAGCGCGGATCCAAAGCTGAACCTGCGCGGGGCAAAAAGCATTTCTCAGTTGAGGCTGGATAAAGCGTAATAACAGCAAAATTTGGTATTTATCCGCCCATTCCTTCTACAATGCCGTCGCCGCTACGCGGCAACCATCGGCACACCGCTAAATGGTGTGTTAAATACACAAGGAACACAGGAGTTAATATGAGTGTAGCCATCTGTCCCCATTGCGCCGCTGTCCAACGCCAACCTGCCGAAGCGGGTAGTGTCGTGCAGTGCGAGGCTTGTCATAAATCGTTCACCGTTGGTGAGCCCGTCAATCCAGCAGTGGCTCAGCCCCCAGTATCCGCACCAGCCGCGCCAGTCGAGCACATACCGACCGGATACGGCGGCGGCATACTGATCGCCAAAATTGTTTCCGCCATCGGCTGGCTGTTTGCTGCAGCAGGTATCTTTATCATGCTTTCCAGCATTGGAGCCCGTTATGGGACGGCAATGCTGGTCTTTTTCTATGGTGCAGGTACGCTGCTGACTGGCATGATGACAGTGCTACTGGCGCAGACTTGCCAAGCGGTCATGCGTAATACGGATTACACCCGCACACTACTGGAACGCAATCAGCACCGCTAAAAAAAGAGGCGCCAACAGGCGCCTTTTTCATGACGGCCCCAGCTTAGCGAAGAGAGTCTGCGAGTGCATTGTCATGCTGTGATTAAACACAGCTTTATGCGTGGATAACTGTGGTTTTGCGCGTATAATCCCCACCGAAAACACAGACCCGGAGACATCATGGTCCACCTCATCCTCGTCTCGCATCATCCCGCCCTCGCGCAGGCGCTGGTCGAACTCGCTGCGCAAGTGAGCGCTGATCCCGCCACCATTCACACCGCCGCCGGTATTGATGATGCCGATAACCCCATCGGCACCGACGCCGTGCGCATCATGAACGCCATCGACGCTGCCGATAACCCCGACGGCATCCTCATCCTCGTTGACCTCGGCAGCGCCATATTGAGCGCGCAGACGGCGCTGGATCTTGTCGATCCCGACGTGGCGGCGCGCTGCCGCATCGCTGCTGCGCCCTTCGTCGAAGGGGCGCTGAGTGCCGCCGTGGCAGCGGCGAGCGGAGCGGATTTGGTGACCGTCGCCCGCGAAGCCGAAGGCGCATTACTCGCCAAACAACTGGCGCTGGGCGTGACCACGCCTGTCCTCGCTACTGCCGCCGTTCCCGCAGGCGAAGCAGCGACCATTACCCTCACCAACCCGCACGGCCTGCACGCCCGTCCCGCTGCGCGTCTTGTCGCCGCGCTGGCGCCTTTTGCGGCCAGCCTCACCCTCGTCAAAGACGGGCAAAGCGCCGATCCGCGCAGCCTGAACCAGCTCACCGCCCTGCAAGCACGGCAGGGCGACAGCCTCACCCTCTACGCCGATGGCGCCGACAGTGCCGCCGCACTTGCCGCCTTCCGCGACCTAGCCGCCGCCAACTTCGGCGATAGCACGACCGAGACGCCAAACCTGCCGACGGCGCCCATCAGCGCTGCCCTCTACCACGACCATCCGCCCGTCATTCCCGCCGACCTGCGCGCCGACCGCGCTGCCTTCACCGCTGCTGTGGACGCCTGGCGCGCCCACCTCGGCGACCTGCGCAAATACACCAGCGCCCGCTACGGCGACGACGCAGGCGACATCTTTGCCGCGCAACAACAACTGCTGGACGAGCTCGCGGCCAACACCCTCGCCCGCGCGGAGAACGAAACCGTTGCCGCTTGGCGCGCCGAAACCGCCGCCGCCATTGAGCAGTTCGCCGCCATCCGCGACCCCTACCTGCGCGCGCGCGTCCTCGATTTCGCCGACCTTGCCGATGGTGTCCTCGCCAGCCTGGCGCACCTGCCCCCGCCTCCTTATCCCGAAGACAGCCCCTTCATCCTCGCCACCGCGCGCCTCTATCCCAGTGCCGCCGCCGTCCTGCCGGATAACTGCGTCGCCGTCATCCTTGACGAAGACGATAGCCACAGCCACAGCGCCATCCTCTGCCGCCATGCCGCGCGCCCGCTACTCTCCGGCATCAACACCGGTGCGCCGGACGGCACCGTGCTCACCCTCAACCCCCAACCCCAGGAACAGCCATGAAAAAACTCATCAACCGTGTGGACACCATCCTCGACGAACAGCTGCAAGGCTTCGTTGCCGCCCACCCCGGCCTCACCTTGCACCGCGATCCCACCTACATCACCCGCGCAGACGCACCGGTCGCCGGCAAAGTCGGCCTCATCTGCGGCGGCGGCAGCGGTCACGAACCCATGCACAGCGGCTTCATCGGCGACGGGATGCTCGACGGTGCCGTACCGGGCGAAATCTTTACCTCGCCCACGCCGGATCAAGTCCTTGCCTGCGCCGAAGCAGTGGACAGCGGACGCGGCGTGCTGCTCATCATCAAAAACTACACCGGCGACGTCCTGAACTTCGAAACCGCTACCGAACTCCTGCACGACATGGGCCACCCCGTCGCCGTCGTCCTCACCGATGACGATGTGGCCGTCAAAGACAGCCTCTACACCGCCGGACGCCGTGGCGTCGCCGGCACCGTCCTCATCGAAAAACTGCTCGGTGCCGCCGCCCGCCGGGGCGACGACCTCGACAGCCTCGCTGCCCTTGGCCGCAAACTCAACAACCACTGCCACAGCATCGGTATCGCCCTCGGTGCCTGCACCGTGCCGGCAGCGGGCAAACCCTCCTTTACCCTCGCCGATAACGAAATCGAATACGGCGTCGGCATCCACGGTGAACCCGGCATCGAACGCCGCCCTTACACCGACCTCGACACCGTGGTCGGTCAAATGTTCGGCACCCTCATCGAACACGGCGCTTACAGCCGCCCCCTGCGCCAATGGAATCGTGACACCGCGAGCTGGGACGAAGAAACCGTCGCCAAAACCCCGCTGCAAGCGGGCGACCGCGTCATCGCCATGGTGAACAACCTCGGCAGCGTACCGCTCTCCGAATGCTATGGCGTCTATCACCGCCTGGCGCAAGCCTGCGCGGCGAACGGCATCACCATCGCGCGCAGCCTCGTTGGCAGCTACTGCACCTCGCTCGACATGCAGGGCGTCTCCATCACCCTGCTCGCCGTTGATGACGACACCCTCACCCTCTACGACGCCCCGGTACACACCCCGGCGCTCAACTGGTAACCCAAAACCGCTAGGCGAACGCCTACCCTGCGCGGGCTCGGTAACGGCCCCGCTGGACGATGGTTTCGCCCTGCGGACGAACACCCCCACCCTGGCCCTCCCCCGCGCACGGGGGAGGGGACTTCGGCTCCGCTTGACGAGCCCAATAATGACCCGCTTGGTGACTACCCAAACCGTAGGGTGGGCTTTAGCCCACCATAAAACCTGCGGCAACACGGCAGCGATACGCAGCAAGAAAACGTAGAGACATATAGTTGAATAGATAAAAAAGCGTAACAAGGCGCGTCGCCGCAGACAGTACAGGTAGTACGGCAAGGCGACGCAACGCCGTTACGATTTTTTAGATGTTTAACTATAGCGGCCCCGATGATTACCCCGCTTACCACTCCAAACCACAAGGAACCCCTATGAACAGCAGCCAATACCTCGCCTGGATCGAACAAAGCGCCGCCGCCCTCAGCGCCGCGCAAGACGAACTCACCGCCCTTGACACCGCCATCGGCGACGGCGATCACGGCCTCAACATCCAGCGCGGCTTCCACAAAGCCGTCGAAAAACTGCACGGCCAGGAAGGACAAGACCTCGGCAGCCTCGCCAAAACCACCGGCATGACCCTGCTGTCCTCCGTCGGCGGTGCCAGCGGCCCGCTCTACGGCACCCTCTTCCTCAAAACCGCCTCTGCACTGAATGGCAAAACCGACCTTGATACCGCCACCCTCGCCCAGGCCATTGCCGACGGCGTCGCCGGCCTTGCCGCGCGCGGCCAGGCGGTAGTGGGCGACAAAACCATGATCGACGTGTGGCAGCCTGCCGCCGCCGCCCTGCAACAGGCGGCCGCAGACGGTGCAGATCTGGCAACGGCCAGCGCCAAAGCCGCCGCCGTCGCGCAGGAAGCGGCAGAAAGCACCATCCCGCTTGTTGCCAAAAAAGGCCGCGCCAGCTACCTCGGCGAACGCAGCGCGGGCCATAAAGACCCCGGCGCGGCATCGAGCGCCATCATCCTGCACGTGCTGGCCGAGGTGCTGGCCTGAAAGGTTACCGATGCCTGCTGCCAGCTACGGTCATAGATAGGTGGATAGCGCGGCGAATACTACGCCGCCGCCCGCCCAGCGGATGGAGCCATGTTTATCGTTTGCTTATGGCGACTGGCGCAGGCGCAGGTTGACCGGGGCAAACAGCGCTGCCTGTTGCCATTCGAGTAATTGTGAGCGGTCGAGTTCGAGCATCGCCATCAGGCTGACTACAAAGCCTTCGCGTCCTTCGCCCGCACCGTAGAAAGCGGTGAGCGGTTGCCAGTCGGGGTGGTTCCTGAGGCGCGCCTGCATGCTGTCCATGCGCTCGGCGAGCGAGTAACTTTCGTTTTCGACTTCGTGCGCGCGGCGCAGGTCGTGGCGCAGCCAGAGTTTGCGCAGCACGTCGGCCAGTTTGTGCGCGTCCGCCGGTGGCTTGATGACGGGCTGCGCACCCACTGGCGGCAGGTGGGCCGAGAGGGCCGTGTCGGCGCCGACGCGGGGCAGGGCGGCGAGGTTTTCTGCCGCTTTCCCGGTCTGGATGTAGGCCAGTATTTGTTCGGCGAGCCGGGCGCGCGGATCGGTTTCGGGTTCGTCGTCGCTCTGTGGCGGGCGCGGCAGCATCATGCGCGCTTTGATTTCCGCCAGCGTCGCGGCCATCAGCAGGTATTCCGCCGCCAATACCATGTCCATTTCTTCCATCAGGTCAAGGTAGGCGAGGTATTGCTCGGTGATGAGGGTGACGGGGATATCGAGGATGTCGATGTTTTGCTTGCGGATGAGGTAGATGAGCAGATCAAGCGGGCCGCTGAAGGTGTCGAGCAGGACGCGCAGGGCATCGGGCGGGATGTAGAGGTCTTGCGGCAGTTGGGTGACGGGTTCGCCGAAGAGGAGGACGGTCTGTTCCATGCGGCTGTGCTTATGCGGATGAGTTACGGGGCGGCGTGGACGGCACTGTCTGCCGCCGGCAGCGGGGCAGTATTTTTCGGAGCCAGCCACCAGTGCGGGTGGCCGTCAGGCGGGGGCACGGGCAGCTCTTCGCTGCTGATGTGTTCAAGCGAGCGACTATCGGCGGCGAGCGCCCAGTCGCAGAGGAGTTGGGCGACGGCGAGGCGGGTTTTGGCGGCGATGTCGAGGGTGATGCTGCCATCGCTGTTGGCAGGGCGCGCTTCGATGCAGGCGATGTCACCGCTTGCGCCGTCATCAAGCAGGGATTGCAGTTCGGCGGCGTCGCTGCAGCGGACGCGCGCGGTGTAGGTGGGATACGGTGAGGGTTTCAGGCGGGCGAGTTCGCTGTATTCGGGGATTTCCATGCCGTTGTGCTGGCGGTAGCCGGTCGGCACGCTGTCGTGCAGGATGATGTCGCCAAAGCGGTGCCCGCTCGCAGGATGCGGCACGCCAAGCAGGCGGGCGCGCACGGGGTCAATGCGCCGCGCCAGCACGGTTTCGCTGGTTGCCGCCCAGGGGTGCAGGCGGATGGCGGCAATGCCGTAGTTACCGCTGATGGGGCCGGTGCCCTCAGGGACGGCGATGCCGCAGGCGCGCCACAGGCGGCGCGCTTTTGCCCAGTCTTCAAGGGCGGTGGCGGCGATGCCCGCGTTCCAGTAGGGAGCGTCGTCGTGTTCGGCGGCGAGCGCGATGGCACGCAGGTTGTGGGTGAGCGCGCCCGTCCAGTCACCCCGGTATTTGCTGGCCAGCGCGTACATGTAGTGGTAGTGGCGGTTCTGCGGGGTTTCGCGAATGAGTTTGCTGAAATAGCGCTGTGCGGCAGCAAGGTCGCCACGATCCATGGCAGCGTAGGCACGGGTGTAGAGGGGGTTGTCGGCGCGGGCTTGGGTCATGTCAGGGTTTTTTGTTGTGGCGGTGGCCTGTTCGGTAGGGAGATGACGGGGCACAGGTGGGGCGGGTCATCCATTTATAGTCGTTTCAAATAGGAAGCGAGACAAGGTGGTGCGCCGAAGAGCGTACAGAAAGCCCGGCAAGATGCACCAACGCCGCAACACAATCCTATTTATGACGACTATATTACTGATTATACAGGTTTGCAGACCTAAGCTGCTGCCGAGGGTGAGAGGAAGACTCACACCTCTCCGTCTTCAAGCTGCATCCAGCGTTCGACCAGCGCATCCAGCTGCTGCTGCGCCGCTTCCAGCGCGGCAAAGCCTGCCTGTTGAGCTTCCTGCGGTTGCTGGTAGAAATCCGCTTCCTGCACGGCAGCGGTGAGGCGGGCAACTTCGGCTTCTGCCGCTTCAATCTGCGCAGGTAGGGCTTCGAGTTCGCGCTGGTATTTGTAGGACAGCTTGTTGCCGCGCTTTTCGGCGGGCGGGGCGGCAGGGGCAACGGGTTTTTCTGCTGTTTTCACGGCGGGCGCGGCGGCTTCTTCCAGTTGGGCGATGTCGCCGCCCTGTTGCAGCCAGTCACTGAAACCGCCAACGATTTGCTCGATTTTGCCTTTGTGACGGTTGAATACCCACAGGCGGGTGACGACGGCATCAAGGAAGGCGCGGTCATGGCTGACCAGGAGCACCGTGCCGGGGTAGTCCGCCAGCACTTCTTCCAGCAGTTCCAGGGTTTCGATGTCGAGGTCGTTGGTCGGTTCGTCCAGCACGAGGACGTTTGCCGGCTGCGCGAAAAGGCGCGCCAGCAGGAGGCGGGCCCGTTCGCCGCCGGAGAGCGCGCTGACCGGGGTGCGCCAGCGTTCAGGCGGAAAGAGGAAATCTTGCAGGTAGGCGGCGATGTGCTTGCGCTGGCCGTTCGTCTCGATGTAGTCCCGCCCCGCGCCGACGCTGTCGCGCAGGGTTTCTTCAGGATCAAGCTGGGCGCGCAACTGGTCGAAGTAGGCGACTTCCAGTTTTGTGCCGTGTTTGAGACGGCCTGCCGTCGGCGGCAATTCGCCAAGGAGCAGGCGCAGCAGGGTGGTTTTGCCCGCGCCGTTCGCGCCGACGAGACCGATTTTCTCGCCGCGCTCGATGATGTCGCTGAAATCCTGCACCAGCGGTGCGCCGCCTGCGTGGGCGAAGCTGAGGTTTTCGGCGACGATTACCTGCCGCCCGCTGCGCTCGCCAGCGTCCAGTTGCAGATTCGCCTTGCCCTGCCGCTCGATGCGCGCGGCGCGTTCGGCGCGCATCGCTTTCAGCGCGCGCACGCGGCCTTCGTTGCGGGTGCGCCGCGCCTTGATGCCCTGGCGTATCCAGATTTCTTCTTCGGCAAGTTTCTTGTCGAAACGCGCCTGCGCTTCGGCTTCGGCATGTTGTGCTTCCTCGCGGGTGCGCAGGAAGCGGCGGTAGTCGCTTTTCACGTCGAGCAGGCGGCCGCGATCCAGTTCCCAAATGCGGTTCGCGACTTTTTCGAGGAAGGCGCGGTCGTGGGTGACGAAAACGACGGCGCTGGCAAAATTGTTGAGCAGGTTCTCCAGCCAGATGATGGTGCCCATATCGAGGTGGTTGGTCGGTTCGTCAAGCAGTAGAACGTCGGGACGGGCAACCAGCACCCGCGCCAGCCAGACGCGCCGCCGCCAGCCGCCGGACAAATCCGCCATCTGCGTCGTGCCATCGAGGTCGAAACGTTGCAGGATGCCGTCGATACGGTTATCCAGCTGCCAGCCGTCTGCTGCCGCTACCGCTGCTTCGAGACGGGCGAGTTCATCGGCATCATGCGCGTCATGGGCGGCAAGCAGGGTTTGGTAACGCTCGACCAGCGCGGCAGTTTCAGCCAGCCCGTCGCGCACGACTTCGCGCACCGTGCGCGCGTCCGCTGCGGGCGGGTCTTGCGGCAGATAGGCGATGCGCACGCCTTCGCTGATGCGCAGGCTGCCGTCATCCGGCGTCTGTGCCCCGCGCAAGACATTGAGCAGGGTGGATTTGCCCTCGCCGTTGCGGCCCAGCAGGGCGACGCGCTCGCCGCTTTCCAGCGAGAAGTTGACGTGATCGAGCAAGGGCCGCCAGCCGAAGGCAAGCGAGAGGTCTTGGGCAGTGAGGAGGAGGGGCATGGGGTTTCCTTATTTGGCGGGGAGGGCTCTTAACAGCGCCCGCGCCGTTTCGTCGCCTTGCGCAGCGGCTTTCTCTACTTTCTCTGACCAATACCTTGCTTTTTCCGGGTCAGTGGGAAGTCCGTCGCCGTGCAGATAACTGATACTAAGTATGGATTGTGCGATAACAGAGCCCTGCTGGGCCGCTTTTTCCAGCCATTCCTGTGCTTTTTCAGGATTGGCGGTAAACCCCTCCTCGCCTTTCAGATAACCCATGCCGAGTATGGTTTGTGCGGCTCTGGATCCCTGCGTAGCAGCCTTTTCCAACCATTCCTGCGCTTTTTCGGAGGCAGCAGGAACGTCTTTTGCGGCGAGATAATATTTCCCTAGCTCTGTTTGCGCATAAATTGAGCCCTGCCGGGCAGCTTTTTCCAGTGCAGGCAGGAGACGGCGATACCATTCATCTACTTTTGTTTGCTCTTTGGGAATGCCGTAATCACCTTTCGTGTAAGCTCTGGCTAAAGCGACTTGCGCCGGCCAGTTGCCTTGGTTAGCCGCTTTTTCCCACCATGCCAGCAGCCCTACCGTATCTTTGTTTTCCTCGTACAGAAAACGACCATAAGCTACCTGAGCAGACGGATACCCTTTTTCAGCCGCTTTTTGCAGCCACCGACCGCTTTCCTGCAGGTCTTTTACGACACCCAAGCCGTTGCGATACAAGAGGCTCAAGAAATATTGCGCTTCAGCGTCCTGACGGAGTGCGGCTTGGTGCAGGCTTTTTCCCGCCTGTGCAAACCATTTTTCTGCTTCGGCGGTATCTTGTTCGACCCCTGTACCCTCACGGAAAGCGAGACCTAACTGGTATTGCGCATAGCCATCGCCCGCAGCAGCGGCTTTGTCGTAGTGCGCGATAGCTTCAGCCATATCGCGCTTACCAAGTTCACCATTGGCATACATCAGGCCGATTCTGGTTTCAGCGCGAGCATTGCCTTGGTCGGCAAGGGTTTTATAGATCGCGTAGGCTTCTTTAAAATCGGCATTGTTGTAGGCGGCATCGGCTTTTTGCAGGGCAGCCGCAGCGGTGGCAGAGACTTCCGGCACGGCAGTGTCGGCGGCAAGTGCCATATCGGCACCCAGTAATGCAGCGGCGAGGAAGAGGGGACGGATAGGCATGATGGGACTCCTTGTGGATGATGAAAAACGGATGTGGTGTGCCGCTCAGATGATGCCGCTGCGGGTGGCGGCGTAGCGGGCGAAGCGGCGTAGCAGGGCGGCGGCGTCGGGAGTATCAGCGCGGACAGCGGCACGGATGGCATCCGGGTCGTGGCCGATAGCGGTGATGGTGTCACGTCTGCCGTCAATATGGGCGCGGATGGCAGCAGCATCAAATTCGGGGTGGAATTGTACGCCCCAGGCGTGGGCACCGATACGGTAGGCCTGATGCGGGTCGTGTTCGTTGGCGGCGAGAACGGTTGCACCAGCGGGCAAGCGCAGCACGGATTGGTAATGGGTGACGTTGGCGGTGAAGTGTGCCGGCAGGGCGGCGAAGATGGGGTCATTGTCGCAGGTCGGCAGGCGGGTGATGGTCGTGCTGCCGATTTCTAGGCCGCGCGGGTTATCGCCGACTGCGCCGCCGCAGGCATCCGCCAGCAGTTGATGGCCGTAGCAAATGGCAAACACGGGCAGCCCGGCGGGAACGGCTTGTTGCAGCCAGGCGCGGGTGGCTTCACTCCAAAGTTGGCGCTCCGGCACCATATGCGCCGAGCCGGTAAGGATGACGCCGGCGGCGCTATCCACTGCAGGCAGAGCCTCACCGTCGATGATGTCGAGCACGCGCACAGAGTGTTGCACCGGCGCAATGGTGCGCGCGATCCAGTCGCTGTACTCGCCGAGGCGGGCGATGATGTCGGCTTTGGGGGCACCGAGTTTAAGGATAAGAAGTGGTTTCATACGGCTTCTTTCATATAGTCAAACAGCTCAAAAATTGTAACGGCGTTGCGCTTTTTATCTATTCAACGACATATAAAAAACCCCCGTCAGACGGGGGTGGATTAGGCGGCGATAGGGTTGTGCTTATTGGGCAACAGGTTGTTGTACTTGGCGTTCAACAAGACCGTCAACCGTGACGTCTACACGACGGTTTTGCGCACGGCCTTCGGCGGTTTTGTTGGTGGCAACCGGGTTGCGTTCACCGTTACCGTAGGCTTCGATCAAAGACTGCGGTACGCCGTTTTCTACGAGGTAGTTGGCAACAGTGTTGGCACGACGCTCAGACAGTTTTTGGTTGTAGGCGTCAGAGCCTTTGGAGTCGGTGTTACCAACGACAGTAATTTTCTGAATGTTTGCACCACGTTGATTCAGATCGCCTGCGAGTTGTTGCAGGGCTTCTTTACCGGCCGGTTTCAATTTGTACTTGTCGAAATCGAAGTAGGTGTCGGCGGCCAGAGTGATGGTTTCGGTTTGGGTGACCATTTCCGTTTTCGGCGGTTCCGGTGCAGGAGCTTGTACGCCGCAACCAGTCAGGCCTTTGTTGGCATTGACGGTAACGCATTCGCCCCAACGGTTTTTGACCAGATCTCCACCAGCGGAAGTCAGGTCTTCATTTGCAGGCAGATCTGCAAATGCCGGAGCTGCACCAGCAGCAAGTACGGCAACTGCAATCAGTTTTTTAAGTTTCATATTTACTTCTCCCATAACAAAACTTGCAAGTTAATGTTAAGAACTTGTGGACGGCTGCCCGTCCAAGATTGACGGCACCCTTGCCCACGAACAGGCAAGAGGTACCCATCCGCGCGGCATGATACGAGTTTTGTTGCAAAAATGCAAAGATAAATGCGGTAAAAGCGACATGTTGGCCAGCGTTTTGTTGTGCGAATGACACAAATCGGGGCGGCCCCGCATTCATGTTAAAATATGCGCCGTTTGCCCCGTCGTGCGGGCGTTTTTACGCTACAAGGTAGAGAAATACATGAGCGAATTTGCCAAAGAAGTGTTGCCGGTCAATCTGGTGGATGAAATGCGCAGCTCCTATCTGGACTACGCGATGAGCGTCATCGTCGGGCGCGCCCTGCCGGATGCGCGCGACGGCCTGAAACCGGTGCACCGCCGCGTCCTCTTTTCCATGCATAAACAGGGCAACGCCTGGAACAAAAAATACGTCAAATCCGCGACCATCGTCGGTGACGTGATGGGGAAATACCACCCGCACGGCGACAGTGCCATCTACGACACTTTGGTGCGCATGGCGCAACCCTTCTCGCTACGCTATCCGTTAGTGGATGGTCAGGGCAACTTCGGTTCAATGGACGGCGACCCGCCTGCTGCTTACCGCTACACCGAAGCGCGCATGGCGAAAATCGCGCACAGCCTGCTGACCGACATCGAAAAAGAAACCGTTGATTTCGCGCCGAACTACGACGGCAGCCAGCAAGAGCCCGTCGTCCTGCCCGCCCGCCTGCCGCATCTGCTGGTAAACGGTAGCTCCGGTATCGCCGTCGGCATGGCGACCAACATCCCGCCGCACCACCTCGGCGAAACCCTCGACGCCTGCCTTTACCTGCTTGACCACCCCGAAGCCGATACCGCCGCGTTGATGCGCTACATTCCCGGTCCCGACTTCCCCACCGGTGCACTCATCAACGGCGCGCGCGGCATCAAAGAAGCCTACGAAACCGGACGTGGCCGCATCTACATCCGCGCCAAAACCCACATCGAAACCGACGACCACAGCGGCAAACAGACTATCGTCGTGGACGAACTGCCCTACCAGGTCAACAAGGCCAACCTGCTGGGCAAAATTGCCGACCTCGTCAAAGAAAAAAAAATCGACGGTATCACTGCGCTGCGCGACGAATCGGACAAAGACGGCATCCGCATGGTGATCGAACTGCGTCGGGGCGAAGTCGCTGAAGTTATCCTCAACAACCTCTTCCAGCTCACCCAGCTGCAAGTCGTCTTCGGCATCAACATGATGGCGCTGGTCGGCGGCCAGCCGCGCCTGCTCTCGCTCAAAGAAGCGCTGCAAGTCTTCCTGGCGCACCGTCGCGAAGTCGTCACCCGCCGCACCATCTATGAACTGCGCAAAGCCCGTGAACGCGCCCACATCCTCGAAGGCCTGTCCATCGCCCTTGCCAACATCGACGAAGTCATCGAACTCATCAAACAATCCAGCGGCCCTGGTGAGGCCAAAGAAGCTCTGCTCGGCAAAAGCTGGGCGGCAGGGCAAGTTGTGGACATGCTCGCCCGCGCCGGCGCTGAAAACTCGCGCCCCGAAGGCCTTGCCAAACAATACGGCCTGCATCATGGCCGCTATCACCTCTCACCCGAACAGGCACAAGCCATCCTCGACCTGCGTCTGCACCGCCTGACTGGTCTCGAACAAGAAAAAATCCTCGACGAATACCAGCAAATCATCCACGAAATCGAAGCCCTGCTCGACATCCTGCAAATCCCCGAACGCCTGCTTGAAGTCATCAAAGAAGAACTGCGCGACATCAAAAACCAATACAACGACGTGCGCCGCACCCAAATCCTCGACACCCATCTCAACCTCTCGCTTGAAGACCTCATCGCCGAAGAAGACCGCGTCATCACCCTTTCGCACGAAGGCTACATCAAAGCGCAGCCACTCTCGGACTACGAAGCACAAAAACGCGGCGGCAAAGGCAAATCGGCGACCGCCGTCAAAGACGAAGACTTCGTCGAACAACTCATCATCGCCAACACCCACGACACCATGCTCTGCTTCACCAACCGGGGCAAAGTGTACTGGCTGAAAGTGTACGAACTGCCGCAAGCGGGGCGCAACGCCAAAGGCAAACCCATCGTCAACCTCCTCCCCTTCGAGCCGGGCGAGCGCCTGAACGCCGTGCTCACCACTCGCGAATACCCCGAAGACCGTTACCTCATCTTCGCCACCAAAAGCGGCACCGTCAAAAAAACCCCGCTGTCCGACTACTCGCGCCCGCGCAGCATCGGCATCATCGCCATCAACCTGCGCGAAGACGACGAACTCGTGGATGTCGCCCTCACTGACGGCAGCCGCGACATCATGCTCTTTTCCGACGCCGGTAAAGCCGTGCGCTTCCCCGAAGCGAGCGTGCGCAGCATGGGGCGCGACGCGACCGGCGTGCGCGGCATGAACCTCGACGACGGCCAACGCGTTATCGCCCTCTGCGTTGTCGCCGACAATGGCGACATCCTCACCGTTACCGAAAACGGCTACGGCAAACGCACCCCGATTGCCGACTACCCGCAAAAAGGGCGCGGCACCAAAGGCGTCATCTCCATCGCGTGCAGCGAACGCAATGGCCGCGCCGTCAGCGCCCTGCAAGTCCAGGAAGACGAACACATCATGCTCGTCACCGACAACGGCACCCTGGTGCGCACCCGCGTCGCCGAAATCAGCACCAGTGGTCGCAACACCCAGGGCGTGCGCCTCATCCGCACCAGCGACAGCGAGAAACTGATTGCTGTCGCGCAAATCGTCGCCGAAGGCGAGGACGACAGCGGCGAGCCCACCCATGCGGACGATAACGCGGAATAAACAAGGCGGGCGCAAGCCCGCCTTATTCATATGCAAAACAAGAAAATACGGCCATAAAAGCCCCGTTATTGTCCTATTGGAAGAAGACTTTTGTGTGCAAGATTCCGGTTTAGACGGCCGTCAAACGGGATAAACGCTGGCCCCACCAAGCGGCATAAACACTGGGCCCGCCAGGCGGCGTAAATACTGAGTCCGCCAAGCGGGATAAAATCCACGTTCCGTCTTCACTCACCACAGCAGCACCTCACCGGGAAACGCCATGACACCATTCCAACAGCAATACACGGAGCTTGCCGCCCGCTTCCGCAAGCAGCCGAATCAACATAACCATGCCGCTATCGGCGCGTTATACGAGTTGAAAGCCGCATTGGAACGGGCAGAATCGACACGGGAAACCGCCGATCTCCTCACGTCGGTGAACAGCCTGCTCTGCCTGCACGCATCCGCCCTGCAAACGTTTGCGCCTTTTGCCGATACAGGCGAGCGCAAAGACATCATCCGCCTGCACAAACTGCGTGATCAGGCCGCATGGAAAGGCGACAGATTTGCCCTGAAAGACATTCGTACTTTGCGGGCGACGCTATCGCCCATTCATCTCAGTCCTGCCGATATCACGCCTGATGGTGAAGGTGGCCATTGCCTGCGATGCGGCGTTGTCATCCTCAACAAAACAGTGGCCGATGGCAGCAATATCCGCATCACACTGGCGGACGGCGCAATAGCCGATTACGCCCCCCGCATTATCGCCACCCTCGAAACATTGGCGCAGTATCCCGCCGCTGCACTTATTGACTGCTACAATCGTGAATGCAGCGCCTATGTCGAACGTGGTGCCGATCAAGATTGGTTCGACATGCTGGAAATCTATTCCGTCAGTATCCACGGTTGCGACGGCGTGTTGTACAGCAACATCAACAGCGGCGACGCTTATCTCCTCGATGCTTATCTCAGCATTCAGTTTGAGGACGATAAGCTCCGCTCCATGCGCTTTGGCATGACATAAATGCCACAAATCCTTTGTTTTTCCGGTACGCGCCAAGCGACGTAAATACTGGGGCCCGTCAAGTGACGTAAATACTGCCCCGCCAAGCGGTGTATAGTCGAATCGCTAATAAAGAGTAACGAGAGTAAAGAACCAAAACAGCAGGGCATTCACATCAGCCAACCGCCATTGTTTCCTCAACCGTTTGATCCATGCCCATGTCTTCTCTATCGGGTTGAAATCCGGGCTATAGGGCGGAAGCCACAGCACCGTATGTCCCTCAGCCTGTAACGCATCCAGCGTGTCCTGCCGTTTGTGGAAGGAGGCGTTGTCCATCACGATCACGCTGCAGGCGGGCAGCTCCGGCAGCAGTATTTCTGTCACCCATGTGTGAAAAACATCGCTGTCTATGCTGCAATCAAAGGCAGTGAAAGCAAATGGCACAGTGCCACACAGGGCACCGATAACGTTGGTTTGTGCCTTGCTCCATCCGGATACGCCTGCGCATTTTTGCCCGCGTGGTGCATAACCGTAAGGACGGGAAATGTCTTTTCTGAAGCCGCTTTCATCGATATAAACGAATGGATGCAGGCGTGCTTCATAGACACTTTTTACTTCGAGGAATTCACGGCGTTTTTCTTCGTCTGCCTTGCGGTGGCGGAAGTCTTTTTTTTAACGGTGAAGCGATAGCGTTTGAGCGCCTTGCAGATGTCGTTTTGCGAGCAGCCCAGACGTGCAGCCCTTTCCCATTGATAGTCATCAGGGTGCCCGGCTACGTCTTACCGGATGACTTCTTCTGTGAGAAGGCGAGGCGTAGAACGGCGGCTGCCTTTGGGTTGTGGCTGTTTCTTCCAGGTAGCGAGGATGTTGGGGCTGATGCGGTGTCCGGCTGCCACTTCGCGATAGGTGCTATCTTCAAGTTCTGCAAGGATTTTTTTACGGATATGGGCTGGATAGGTCATAATTTTGATGGTTACTGTTTTTTTGCTATTTAACTATAAGCACCGGACCCGCCAAGCGGCGTAGTTACTGGGCCAGCCAAGCGGCGTAAACACTGGGTTCTCAGATGCTCATCAAGCGAATCATCCATACCCTGCCCACAAAAAAGCCGAACCCGCAGGTTCGGCTTTTTCGCAACAGCTATGCTGTTTAAAAGATACCCATGCCGGAGAGGGTTTGCCACCAGGCGAAGCCGACGGTGACGTGGATGAGCAGGCTGCCGAAGCCGACCACTGCACCGACGATCCACCAGGATTTGGTGTCGTGGTAGCCGGCGCCGAAGATGACCGGGGCCGGGCCGGAGCCGTAGTGGGTGAGCGCGCCGCCGTAGGAGTTGGAGAAGAGCAGGCCGAGGGCGAGCAGGGTTGGTGGGGCGCCTGCCGCCATGCCGACAGCTGAGAAAACCGGCACCATCGCCGCCACGTAGGCACCACCAGAAGCGAAGAGGTAGCGCACGCCGACGCTGACGGTAAGGATGGCGATGGTGGCAACGGTGGCGTGTCCTTCCCCGAAGTTCATCACTTGCTTGAGCGTTTCAGACAGCCAGGTGAAGAAGTGTGCTTTGTCGAGCACGGAGGAGAGGCCGAGGATGCCGCCATACCAGATAAAGGTGTTCCAGGCGCCTTTGTTTTTCAGCAGATCTTCCCAGTTGATGACGGCGAGGATGACGAGCAGCGCCATGACGGAGATGGCAATGGTTGAGGGAGATACGTGCAGTTGTTCGGAGAAAATCCAGGCAAGGACGGCGACAACGAAGAGACCGAGCAGGGTTTTTTCCTGTTTGCTGATCGGGCCGATTTCTTCCAGGCCTTTTTTGGCGATAGCGGCGTTATCGACTTTTTTCAGTTCCGGCGGGTAGAGGACGTACACGACCAGCGGGGTGAGCAGCAGGCAGAGCAGGCCCGGCACGCTCGCGGCAAGGAACCATTGCGGCCAGTTGAAGGTGATGCCGGTGATCGGTTTCATCAGTTCAAGGGCAACGGCGTTCGGCGCCATCGCGGTCAGGAACATGTAGCCGGTGGTTTTCACGATCATGTAGGTGTTGAGCAGCAGGTAGTGGCCGGCTTTGCGCGGGCTTTTTTCCGGATCGGAACCCAGCGAGACGGTGACGGAGTTCATGATTGGGAACATGATGCCGCCAGCGCGCGCAGTGGTGGAAGGCATCGCCGGCGAGAGCAGCAGGTCAAGGCAGGCGTTGACGTAGCCAAGGCGCAGGGTGGTGCCGCCGAAGGCACGGATCATCAGGTAGGCGATGCGTTTGCCAAGGCCGGTGGTGACGAAGGCAGTGCTCATCGCGAAGGCGGCGAAGACCAGCCAGGTGGTACCGGATTTGTAGCCATTCAATACGTCGTTTTCTTTGAGGGCCAGTTTGGTGCCGTCTGCCAGTGTCTCGGCGGGCGTCGTGCCGACGACGATGGAAGCCAGCGCCACACCGGCAAGCAGGACGATTGGCAGCGGGAAGGGCTTGAACATGATGGCGAGGATGGTGCCGACATATACGCCGAAGAGGTGCCAGCCGATGATGGGTAGACCTAGCGGCGCGGGGAAGAGGTAGGTCAGGATGGGACACGCCAGGATGATGGCGTAGTGGATGAGTTTTTTGGTATTCATGCGGTACCTTTCTGGTTATGCATTAGAGGGACGGCGGGGATGCCGTTGGGGTTGTCCGCCGCGCATGCGGCGGGTCTTGCTTCTGTGGTGGGAAGCGAAGTCGGGAAATGGCGGCCGAAATAGGCGGTGAGCGCCAAAAGGTCGGCACTGCCGCCGGCGCTCAGGCGGCGTGCAGTGCAGTCGTAATCGTAGGCGGCGATGGCGGCGCTGAGGCGGTTCTCGTCCATGAGAGTGGTTTCATCTGCAAGCAGCCGCTTGGCCCATTCCTGGTGGGCGCGCAGGCCGTCCAGGCCGACGCGGGCAATGGTGGTGGTGTCGTCGTTTGTGGCGTAGAGGGTGACGAGGGTGGCAAGCAGGGCGTGGTGTTCGCTGCCGCCAGCGCTGAGGATACGTTGGTAAGCGGGCAGGGCGTGGGCGGTGATGAGGCGGTAGCCGTCTGCCGCTGCGCCGCGCGCGCCGGTGATGTGGTGTTGGCGGTAAGCGCGTTGTCCGGCGCTGTCGCCTGCACCCTGTTCGGCAACGAGGTCGGCGCTGATGGCGCGGATGTCGGCCAGCGTTTGCGCGAGGGTGGCGCTGCTGCCCGCCGCGAGGTTTCTGCCGAGGGCGGCGGCGGTGAGGCCGAAAGCAAAGACGGCGCCCTTGTGGGTATTAACGCCGCCGGTTGCAGTCAGCATGGCGGCTTCGGCCTGGATGCCGATGGGACGGATGGCGGCGAGGATGACGGGACTGGCAGCGTCAGCGGCGAAGGTCATGCCGCGCGCGGCGCAGGCGGCGAGGTAGGGGGCGATGGCATCGGCGCTGGCGAGGAAGTGGGCGAGGGTCATGTCGTGATGGCCGCCGTTGCTGCTGGCGTCCACCAGTCCCGCTTTCGGGGTCAGCGTTGCTTCGGTGATGAGGGCTTGACGCATGGCCGCGCCGATGTGTTCGGCCTGTTGAAGCAGGCGGTAGCGGCGGGCGATGTCGGCGTTGAGCTCGTTGATGCTGTGGCGGCGGGCGCGAGCGCAGTTTTTGGCGTCGTCGTCGCAGAGGAGGCAGCGGCGCGGCGGCAGGCCGTAATCGGCGCGGCTGATGGGGCGGCCATTGGCGGCGATGATGTCGATGTCCCACAGGCGGGCGAGCGGTGAGGCCGCTTCCAGCGCGAGCATGGCGTGTTTCCACTCGTGTGCGTCGCCGTCCACATGGTAGAGGGCATGATGGCCGCAGTCGTCAATGTGGATGTTGACTGCTTGCGGAGTGGGGATGGTGTTTTCAACCGCTTGTTGCGCCGCCTGGAAGACGGCATCCAGCAGCGGGCTGCGTTTGACGGCACCCGGCGCAGCAAGGGTGAGCGAGATGAGGACGCCGCCTGCGGCCTGCATCGCCTGCTGCCGCGCGGCACGGGTATCGCGCGCGACGAGGATGTCATCCAGCGCAACCGCCCGGCCTTCGTGGCTGGGCAGGGGCGGGGTGGGCGCGGTGTAGGTGCGGGCGGTGGTCATGTGGTGCAGGTGGTGATTCGGTCAATTCGCGTGATGGCATCGCTGGGGCGGCTTCGGGTGGTTTTCATGCTTCCGCCCAATCTTCGATGGTCAGTGTTTCTATCCGCCGGTATTCACGCACGTTGTGCGTGACCAGTACGGCATTGAGGCTCAAGGCATGGCAGGCGATCCACAGGTCGTTGCTGCCGATCGGGGTGCCTTGTCGTTTCAGGCGGTTAGCCCAGATACCGTAGTGATGGCAGGTCGCGGCATCGGGATAGTGAACGGTGATGTGCTGCGTCATTCGCTCAATGGCTGCCAATGCTACCGCCATGTTTTGGCTTCCCTGTGCGCCTTTGTGTAATTCGCCGTAGGTAATAAAGCTCATCGCAAGACATGCCGCCGTAGGCAGTTGCGCTATCCGTGCCGCTACGCTTGCCGGGTGGTTTTTCATCAGGTAAATGATGATGTTGGTATCCAGCAGATACATCATAGGCTGTCGCGTTCCGGAGGGAGATCGTCGTCACGATCTGCCAGGGCAGCGATGAAGTCGTCATCAAATCCGCTAAACAGGTCAAGGAAGGCTTCGCCGGACAGGCGTGCCGGCCGCAGGATGATGTCGCCGTTATCTGCACGGAAGATTTCTACGGTGTCGGTATTGAAGCGGTAGTCCAGCGGAATACGTACTGCCTGGCTGTTCCCGCTTTGAAAGACTTTGGTCAGCATATTCACCTCTTTGTATATATGTTTTGTGTTTTGAGTATATACCAGTTGTGTGGCAGTACGTTGGGTCAAGGGATGGCCTCAGGCGACGTTACAGGCCATGGCTTCGATTTTGTGGCCGTCCAGGTCGCGGACGAAGCAGCCGTAGTATTCGGGACCGTAGTGTGGACGGCCACCCGGTGCGCCGTCGTCCGTCGCGCCGGCAGCGATAGCGGCGGCGTAGAAAGCGTCCACCTGGGCGGGGGTTTCCGCCAGGAAGGCAACGTGGGTGCCGTTGGCGGTTTGCGCGGGCTGGCCGTTGATTGGGCTTTGTATCCAGAATTCGGGATAGGCGCGGCCATAGGCGATGGCGTTGTGTTCGCTGAGATCCATGGTGCGTTTGATGCCGAGGGTGACCAGCACTTTGTCGTAGAAGGCGGCGGCTGCGGCGAAGTTATTGGTGCCAAGCGAGACGTGGGACAGGGCGCTTTGTAATTCGGTCATGGGGTTCTTCCTCTTCGTGAGTTGGGGTGATGCGGGTGCGGCAATGGGATACAGGAAGGGTGGGCTTGTTGGCCCACCCTGTGCTTTTGTCAGTCAGCGACTTGATAGACGGTGTCGATGACGCTGCCGTCGCGGTAGCGCACGACGGCGACCGGTTTGTCGGTAAAGCGGATTTTTTCCGGTTTGCCGGTCAGCGCAATGGCGCGTTCGTGCAGGGCTTCGATGGTGGTCAGCTCAACCCCGGCCTCGCGCAGGCGTTTGGCCAGTTGCGGGCGGCGCGGGTTGACGGCCACGCCGTGGTCGGTGATGAGCACGTCGATGTGTTCGCCGGGGGTGATGCAGGTGATGACTTCATCCACCACGGTCGGGATGCGGCCGCGCACCAGCGGGGCGACGATGATGGCGAGGCGGGCATTGGCGGCGGTATCGCAGTGGCCGCCGGATGCGCCGCGCAGGACGCCGTCCGAGCCGGTGAGGACGTTGACGTTGAAGCCGGTATCGATTTCAAGCGCGCTCAGGACGACAACATCAAGCTGCTCGACGGAAGCGCCTTTTGAGCTGTAATTGGCGTACTGGTTGGCGCTGATTTCGATGTGGTTCGGGTTACGCGCCAGCGATTTGGCAGCGTTGGCATCGAAGCTCTGCACGTCGAGCAGTTTTTTGATAAGGCCTTTTTCGTGCAGGGCGACCATAGTCGCGGTGATGCCGCCGAGACCGAAGGCAGCGGTGATGTTTTCACGACGCATTTTGTCTTCAAGGAAGCGGGTCACGGCCAGCGAGGCGCCGCCGGTGCCGGTTTGCAGCGAGAAGCCGTCGTAGAAGTAGCCGGATTTGGCGATGACGTCGGCGCAGTGGCGGGCGATAAGCAGTTCGCGCGGGTTGGTGGTCATGCGGGTGGCATCTGCGCCGATTTTCGCCGGATCGCCGACGGCATCCACTTTCACGATGTAGTCCACCTGGTCTTGCGCGATGCTGTGCGGCGCGGTCGGGAAGTCTTCGATGGCTTCGGTCAAAAGGACGACTTTGTCGGCATATTCGGCATCGGTCATGGCATAGCCAAGCGAGCCGCAGACGCTTTGTCCGTGCTGGCCATTGGCGTTGCCGAAGTGGTCGCAGACGGGGACGCCGAGGAAGGCGACGTCGATATGCAGTTCGCCGCTTTTCACGAGGTGGACGCGGCCGCCGTGCGAGTGGATTTGCACGGGTTCTTTGAGGATGCCCGCCGAGATGGCGTCGGCGAGTTTGCCGCGCAAGCCGGAGGAGTAGAGTTTGCTGACCACGCCGTTTTTGATGTGCTCAACCAGGGGCGCGTGTACGCCGGTGAGCGAGCTGGAAGCGACGGTGAGGTTTTTGAAGCCCATTTTGGCGAGGATGTCCATCACCATGTTGACGGTGTAGTCGCCGCCCCGGAAGCCGTGGTGGAAGGAGACGGTCATGCCGTCTTTGAGACCGCAGGCGCGCACGGCGTCTTCGATGCTGGTCACGACTTTGCGCGGGGCGCGCTCGCCGAAGGTAACTTTTTTCTCACTGGCGGCGAAGGGTTTGAGGCCGGCTGCCGCAGCAAGGCCGCCTTTGACGCGTTGTTCTCTGTTCATATTCGTTTATTCCTCTCTGATGCCGGATGCGGCTGCGCGTTGCAGAACCAGTTTGGCGCGTTCGATGATGGGCGTATCCACCATTTTGCCGTTGAGCGAGACAACGCCGGAACCGTTGCGTTCGGCTTCTTCGGCAGCGGCGATGACGCGCGTGGCGTGATCGACTTCTTTCTGCGTCGGCGCGAACAGGTTGTGGATAAGGGTGATCTGGTTCGGGTTGATGAGCGATTTGCCGTCGAAACCAAGCTGCTTGATGAGCGAAGCCTCGCGCAGGAAACCTTCTTCGTTGCGCGCGTCGGAATAGACGGTGTCAAACGCCATCAGGCCGTTGGCACGGGCGGCATGCAGGATGCTGCTGCGGGCAAAGAGCAACTCGATGCCGTCCGGTGAGCGCTCCGTTTTCATGTTGCGCACATAATCTTCCGCGCCGAGCGCGATACCCATCAGGCGTGGCGAGGCTTTGGCGATGTCGTTCACCGCGAGGATGCCCTGCGCGGATTCAATCGCGGCGAGCAGTTGCGTGCTGCCGACTTCGCGGCCACAAGCCTTTTCAATCTCGGTGATGGCCTTGTCCATATCGACGATGTCTTGGGCGCTGTCGGTCTTCGGCAGACGGACGATGTCGGTACCGGTGCGCACGACGGCGTTCAAATCCAGCAGGCCAAATTCGGAGGCGAGCGGGTTGACGCGTACCACGGTTTCCATCTCGCGGTAGAGCGGGTGTTGCAGGGCATGGGCGACCAGCATCCGCGCGGTGTCCTTCTCGGCCAGCGCCACGGAATCTTCCAGGTCGAACATGATGGAATCGGGTTTGTAAATAAAGGTGTTGCTGATCATGCCCGCATTCGAGCCGGGGACGAACAGCATACTGCGGCGAAGTTTCATAATACTTTCCCCCAATCGACAGGTTCATCGGTAGCGCGCAGCAGTGCTGCTTTCAGACGGGCACGCAGCACGCAATCCAGCGCGCCGCGATCATCCAGACGCAGGGCGACTGCGTCCACGCCGAGCTGTTTCAGCACATCAGCCACCGTGGCGCGGATTTGCGCGTCGAACTGCTTGCCGACACTGCTGGTCAGATCCAGCGACACCCCGCCACCGCTTGGGGCGACATAAACCATCACGTCGCTGGACTCGACCGTCCCGGCGACACTCTCTTTCGTGACTTGCATACAAATCTCCTCGTTGGACAGGAAAGCAGGCGGGGTATACCCCCGTCAGGAAGAGGCATCTTAGAGAAATTAAAAAATGATGACAATCTTGTTTTTTCTTAGTTTTTACAGCATGTTGCGAATTTTTCATCATCACAATATCTCTTTCTAAGTCTCGGAATACGTTACCATAATCAAGATTTTGCGAGATCAACCACCGTTTGTCGGCAGGGATGCGACAAAATCATCATCTATTCATTTTTTCAGGAGTATGCAAAATGCAGAAAAAACTCGTCCTTTCCGTTCTTATCGCCAGTCTGCTCGCCGCTTGTGGTGGCAGCAGCGACAACAGCAACAGCAACCCGCAAATTACACCGCCGCCGAGTAACAATAACAATGCGCCGCAACCGCCGGGTAACAACCAGCAACAGCCGAACAATCCACAACACCCGCAGCAGCCGCAACAGCCAGAGCCCGTCAAAAGCCTGACCGCCGACTATAGCGACGATAGCGATTACGACTGGGATGGCATCTATAAAGGCTATGATACCTTTACCCTGAAAGTTGACGGCAAAACCCTAGTGAAGGAAGTACGAGGCGAGAAAAAACAGACCTTTGACCTTACCGCCGTGCCGCTGGGCTTCAAAACACTCACTGCAGAAAACAAATACACCGGTAGCAACAACGCCGAATACAAATCGGATGTGACGCTGCGCTCCTATCGCGGCTTCTATGCTGGCGCTCTTGCCTACGGCAAAGACAGCAGAGCCAATCCGCTGGATAGTGATTCCACCCCCTACTACTCACCGACGGTAACGCTGCCTAACAGCGGTACGGCCATCTATGCAGGCAAAGTTTTCAATGATCGTGCAGCCAATGATGCTGATCTCACTTACACCATCAATTTCGGGCAGAAAAAAGGTTCCGGTACGGTCGCTGCGGCGAATGGTCGTCCTGAGCTGACCTTGCAGGAAAAGACTATCACCCAGTTTGCCAGTCCTTTTGGCAAGACGCATGGGGTTGATAAAGGTGGTGTGAGAAGCGCTAATGGCAATATCACCGGCTCTTATAATCTCTATATTGCCGGGCCGAATGCGGAAGAAATTGTCGGCGACCTCAATTACGGGCCCTCTGGCAATAAGCATGAAACCGAACAAGTCTTCTACGGCAAACGCGGTGACATTACCCCCTGATAGCCGTTTACTACGGCTAGCGAAAAACCGGCGTCCGCGTCGGTTTTTTCTTGCCCTTAGAACGTGTTTATAGTCTTCGTGGCAGGACTCCCAAGAAAGCCAAAACCACCATTTGCAGACGGGTACTCAGCTTACGCCCGCAGTTTTTCCAAAGTCGCCTGTGTTCTTTTCCAGCCAGGAAAAACTGCGCCCTACCACCCACCGCTTCGGCAATACCACAAAACGGTGCAATCCGTTTCGTTTGGCAATCCCTACCCCCGCACCCATCAACTCCTGTACCGACAACGCAAATGCTCTGCCTGTGTAGCCACCGTCGGCAAGGAATTTTTGTACCGCGCCAAGATGATTCCGCTCACGTTCCAATGCCATCAGGCAGCCTTTTCCCATGGCTGCAGAGATTATGAACACGTTCTGAGAAAACCCGCTACGGCGGTTTTTCTCTGCACACAAAAAAGCTGCCCGCAGGCAGCTTTGGCTATGGAATACCAATCAGGAATCAAGCTGAGAAGGCGGCGCGGCGAAGACAGTACAGATAGTACGGAGAGACGCGCCAACACACTCAGATTATTTTCTGGGATTGGCAGAAAGAGGAATCAGATATTGACGCCGTAATTCTTCGCCAGCGGGCCGAGGCCGCCCTTGAAGCCCTGACCGATGGCCTTGAATTTCCATTCGCCGTTGTGGCGGTAGATTTCGCCGAAGATCATCGCGGTTTCGACAGAGGCATCTTCGGAGAGGTCGAAGCGGGCAACTTCGGTGTTGTTGTCCTGGTTGACACAGCGGATGAAGGCGCTTGACACCTGGCCGAAGTTCTGACCGCGCGCTTCGGCGTCGTGGATGGTAACGGTGATGGCGATTTTTTCGACATCCGCCGGGACTTTGTTCAGCTCGACAATGATGGCTTCATCGTCGCCTTCGCCTTCACCGGTGCGGTTGTCACCGGTGTGGGCGACGCTGCCGTCGGCAGATTTCGGCTGGTTATAGAAGATGAAATCGGCGTCACTACGGACTTTGCCGTTGGCACCGAGGAGGAAGGCGCTGCCGTCCAGGTCGAAATCGGCGCCGTCGGTGACGCGTACGTCCCAGCCGAGTCCGATGAGCATTTTTTGCATGCCGGGGGCTTCTTTGCTCAGGCTGACGTTGCCGCCTTTTTGCAGGCTGATGGCCATAAGGATTCTCCTGTGAATTGGGGGAAATAGGGGTGCAGCGGGGCTGCGCAGGCGATTATATAAGAAACCCCGCCGGAGGCGGGGTTCGGCGTTATTTCGTCGCCGCGATCCACGCTTCGAGTTGTGCGATGGCGGGCGCGATCTGCGGATGTTCCGACCAGCTTTCGTCCACCGGCGCGCCGGGGCCGGCTTCGTGGTCGGCATTGTCGAGGTAGAGCGCGGCGATGGCGGTGGCGGTCGCGGCACTGGTATCCGTTTGCAGGCCGCGCCAGTAGTCGAGTGCGCTGGCGAAGGCGAGGTTTTTCGGCGCGACGTTGTCGGCGGGGTAGTCGTCGCCGAGGGCGGCGGCGACTTGATCGAGACTGTCAAGTTCGGCACCGATGCGGCGTTCGTTCCAGTCCTGCTCGCGTACGAGCAGGCGCAGGCGGCGGTAGTGCGGCTGTTCGATGGTGAGTTCCTGGGCGACTTCTTCGTCGCGCACCTGGGTTTCCAGCGCGGTGATGACTTTGCGCGCGAAGCGTTCCAGCGCGACTTTGCCGTGCTCTTGCAGTTGGGCGTGCAGATGGTCGAGGGTGTCCTGATAGTTCATGGTTTACTCGCGGTTGGCGCCGAAGACGGCGGTGGTTTCGGGATGGTTCTGGCGGTTGACGGCAGTCGGCAGGCTGAACTGGCCGACGAGGTGTTGCGCATTCGGCCCGGCGAAGGTGGCGTCCAATACGCCACCGCTGTACGGCACGGATTTTTCCAGGCTGCGGTCGTTGTAGTGGACGTTACCGCTGACGCTGTTCCCGGCGATGGTGCCCTGCACGTCCAGCGCCTGCCCGCCGACCGCCGAGAGGCCGCGCACGTTGCCGCTGACGGCGCGGCTGCCGAAATCAACAGCGAGGCGGATTTGCCCGTCTTCGTTATCGCGGTAGATGACGTTGCCAGCGTAGCTGGCCGTGCCATGGCGTGGCATGGCGGCGGTGGGCGTCGGTTGCAGGACGTGGAAATGGCGGTAGCGGTCGCCGCTCGCGTGGAAGCTGCCGAAGGTGGCGTAGGAGAGGTTGCGGTAGAGCAGGGCGGCACCGCCGTGTGTCCGGGCGCGGAAGGCGCCGTTGCCGCCGTTGAAGGTGTAGGGGCTGTCGCGGTCAACCGTCGCGATGCAGCTGCGGCAGACGCTGCTTTCCGGGAAATAGCGCATCACGCCGTCGCCATCGACGCGCGCCGTCGTCACGCGAAAGCCGTTCAGGCGGCGCCACTGCGCACCGGGCGTCGTTGTGCCGCCGTCGCCGCCGATATTGCCGGGCGGCACGAAGGCGCCGCCACCACTGCCGCTGTTGCCGTTATGACGCTGCTGGCCGTTGTGGTAGGTGTTGACGGTGAAGCCGGGGCCGTTGATGGACACGGCAACATCGCTGCTGCCGCAGGCGGCGAGCAGCAGGATGGGCATGAGCGCACACAATCCGTTGAGAAAACGCATAAAAAACCTCCCTTACAAAAATCTCATTGTAGCGCACAGACGCAAACTCGTCGGGCGCAGGCCGCGCCCGTCTGCCGCCCGCCACACCTCGCGGAAACCGAGCGCCTGCCAGAATGCCGCCAGTTCCGCGCTGTAGCCGTAACTCACCCCCAGCGGCGCGGGGCAGGCCGTCTGCGCCGCCTGAATCAGCGCCGTGGCGATGCCTTGCCGCCGCAGGGCAGGATGCACGGCGATGCGGCTGATACGCGCCCAGGGACGGTTGAAACGCGCTTCCTCGGTGCG
This sequence comes from Cardiobacterium valvarum, assembly GCF_900460955.1. Classification (GTDB taxonomy): domain Bacteria; phylum Pseudomonadota; class Gammaproteobacteria; order Cardiobacteriales; family Cardiobacteriaceae; genus Cardiobacterium; species Cardiobacterium valvarum. The sequence goes on along the minus strand of NZ_UFUW01000001.1, from coordinate 2,228,166 downwards.
GGCGAGCAACTGCTGCAACAGCAGCCGCCCTTGCGGTCGCCGCTCGCCGCGCAACACTGCCGCCGCGAGATCCTCCGGCAACGGCGATTCCAATAAAATCGACAGCACCCCCGCCACCCGCGCACCGTCGGCGGCGACAAACAGCATCTGTTGCGGCAAATCCAGCAGACGTTTCAAATCCTCCGGCGTGGTGCGGTAATGCGCGGCGAAGAGCAGGGCAAACACCGCCCGTAACAAGGCTTCATCCGCCGCCAGTTCTGCCCGCCCGACCTGACGAATCTGCCACGAAGTCGGCGCCTCCCCCAGCACCGGTTGCAACAAAAACGCCGCATCCAGCACCGCTTCCAGCGCGTCGCCATGCGCGAAACGCCACGCCTGCCGCTCAACGATGACCTCCGCACCATCACGCGCGACGAGCTGCGGCAGCACCTGCAAGGAAAACACCCGCCCGTGTCCCTCATAGCCGTCCTCACTGGCGGCGAGCGCATAGCGCGGGAAACGCGCCGTCAGTGCCAAGAGCTGCGCGGGCGGCACGGCAGAGGCCTCATCGACCAGCAAAAAATCCACTTGTGGTGCACGGAAGAGTGCGTCATCCGGCGAGAGGAAAAAAACGTTATCCATATCCGCCAGCAGCTGTTGCAAGCGGGTGAGATTGCTGCGAAACGGTGCCACCACCAGTAGCCGTTTATCCGCCCCCAGCCAGCGTGCCTTCGCCGCTAAGCGTGACGACTTGCCACGTCCGCGCCGCCCGACGAACACCTGCGGCCCCTCGCTGAACTGCACTGTCTCCGCTTCCGGCGCGGTATCCGCTGCCGCCGTCTCCCTTGAAGCGAAGCGGCGCAGGCGGGCATTAAAAAAATCCGCGCAGCCGTCGGTGGGGACGCCAAAATCGAGCAGGCGGCGGTGATCAGGGTCGCCGTCCGGATAGGCGGGCGGCAAGTACAGGTGCAGGTCGTGCCCATCCGTGACCGTTCCCGCCAGCGCGGTAAACGCGTTGGGGAACAAACCGCCGCTGGCGTCATAGCACAATCCATCGCGCGACTGCCCCAAATAGCGGCGAAAATCGCGCAAGGCCAGATCGCGCCCGAATACCCCGTGCTTGGGCAAATCCCCCGCTTCGACCAGCCGCAAACGCCGCATAATGCCTCCTCCCATAATGACTGACTGGCAATGCTATCATCCCGCCCCTATGAACACCCCTCCCGCCCTCACCCTGCCCCTGCGTGGCCGCGCCCTCATCGAAGCCTCTGCCGGCACCGGCAAAACCTGGACGCTCACCGGCATCATCCTGCGCCTGCTGCTCGAAACCGCTATCGCCCCGCGCGACATCATCGCCACCACCTTCACCCGCAAAGCCGCCGCCGAAATGCAGCACCGCGTGCGCGACCGCCTGGACACCCTGCGCGAGCGCCTCAAAAACATCGCCGACGCCTACCTGACGGATCAAACCCTGCTGGATGACGACGACGCCCTCGCTGCCCGCCTCGGCGCACAGCTTGACCGCGCGGGCGAAACCGACCCCATCAACCGCCACCTCATCCTCGCCCCCGTGCGCGAACGCGGCCTGGACGGCCTCATCCACCTCTACCGCCGCATCGAAGACACCCGCATCGCCCTGGACGAACTCACCATCGGCACCCTCGACAGCATCTGCCAGCGCTGGCTCATCGAAAACGCGCTGGAAACCGGCAGCGACGAACACCTGCAAATCAACGAACACAGCAGCGCCAACCTCGACACCATCCACGACCACCTGCGCCGCATCCGCCACGAACTCGCCCAGGCCCACCCTGCCGAATACGCCCGCCTCATCGCTGGTGGCGGCCTGCACGACAGCAACGCCTACCTGGGCGCTGTTGCTGCCGCGACCCGCTACAACGAAGCCGCCATCACCCCCGTCGCCCCGCCGGACGCAGCCGACAGCGCCGCTGCCCGTGCCGCCCTGAGCGACCTCGACCCCACCCTCATCGCCGACTGGCAGACACTCACCGACAGCGACGCACTCCTCGCCGCCACCCGCAAAGACGCCGCCTGGAAAAAACACCGCGCCGCCCTGCCCGCGCTTATCGCCCAACTGCGCGACAACCGCCCGCTGGACGATGCCAGCACCGCCCTCGCAGCCGGCATCCTCGACCCCAAATTCAACAAAGGCCACGACGCCCTCGCCGCCCGCTACCACGACCACCCGCTCACCACCCTGCTGCGCGCCGCCCTTGCCCACCAGCACGACCACGACACCCTCGATGCCGCTGCGACCGCCGCCCTTATCACCGCCGTCCGTGCCGAACTGCCCGCCGCCCGCGAACAACGCGGCGAAACCACCTTCAACGACAAAATCACCCGCCTGAACCGCGCCCTGGAAGGCCCGCACGGTGCCGCACTCGCCCGCTACCTCACCCACCGCTACCCCGTCATGCTGGTGGACGAATCCCAGGACCTCAACCACGACCAGGCGCGCCTGCTCGAAAACACCTACCTGCGCGACGACACCGCGCCGCCACGCAGCTTCCTCCTCCTCGTCGGCGACCCCAAACAGGCCATCTACGGCTTTCGCGGTGGCGACGTCGCCAACTACAACCGCCTCAAACAGCACATCGCCCCCGCCGACCGCCACCAGCTCCTCACCAACCACCGCAGCGCCGCCAACCTCATCGCCGCGCACAACGAACACTACACCCATCACAACAACGACCGCCTCGGCGACAACATCCACTACCACCCCGCCAGCGCCGCCAACCTGAAAAACCGCATCGTTGACCACCACGGCAACCCCATCGCTGCCCCCCTCATCTGGATGGACAGCGGCCAGAACCAGGACGAAGAAACCGACAAAATCGCCGCCCTCACCGCACAACTCCTCGCCGCAACCTCACCCTACGCGCGGCGCAACGACGACGGCAGCCTGAGCCGCATCCGCCCGCGCGACATCCAAATCCTCATGCGCAGCAACAACGGCCTCGTCACCCTGCAACAAAAACTGCACCGGCACGGCATCGACAGCGAACTCCAGCACGAACAAAACCTCTTTACCGGCAGCGTCGCCCGCGCCTTTGCCGACCTGCTCGCCGCCATCCGCGACCCCGAAAACAGCGCCCACCACAACCGCCTCCTCTCCGGCCCCTACTACAACAAAACCCAGGCCGACCTCGATCACCTCGCCGCCATCGAACAAGGCGAAAACGAAGCAGCAGCAGACGAATACACCCTCGCCGACCTGCGCGCCGCCCTGAACCGCGCCCGCGCCCAATGGCAAAGCGGCGGCCTGCTCGCTGCCCTCACCCCGCTGCTTGACCACCCCAAACACAGCATCTGGCAAACCCTCGCCGCCGCCCCCTACCCCGACAACCACCGCCACCTCCTCGACCTGCGCCACATCCAGCAACTGCTCGCCGAACGCCCGCCCGAACAAAACCCCGCCCATTACAGCCGCTGGTGGCAACGCCAACTCGCCGACCCGCCCCAGGCCGACTGGGCCACCGTGCCGCCGCTGCCCGGCACAAATGCCGTACAACTCCTCACCATCCACAAAGCCAAAGGCCTGCAAGCGCCCATCGTCATCCTCGCTCCTGGCGGCAGCGGCAAAGGCGGCAACCGCGACAGCGGCGTCCGCCTCTACCCCGTGCGCGACGGCGACCGCCTCAGCCTCAGCCCGTGCAAACCCGAAGGCGCCGCCAAAACAGAAAACGAACGCCACGAAGACGAAGAAAACCGCCGCCTGCACTACGTCGGCATCACCCGCGCCGAAGACCTGCTCATCATCGCCAAACGCCATAAAAGCCCCGCCAAACCCAGCGAAGCCCTCTACCAAAGCCAGACAGAAAGCCCGCACAGCCAAATCCTGCCGGAAGGCGTCAGCCTCAGCCAGCACGAACGCGTCCTGCCTGCCGCCGTCGCAGAAACACCCGCCGCCGCGCCAAACAGCGAAGCCGAACCCTGGCCGCGCAAACACTACTACGGCTGGCAGCGCACCAGCTTCACCGCCCTCAGCCGCGACACCGACAACCACACCGCCATCGACCTCGCCGACTACGCCGTTGCCGAACCCCGCGACAACGCAGCGGAGCCCCCCCCCGACGACGCCGACATCCGCTACACCTTCCCGCGCGGCCCGGCGGCGGGAAGCTACCTGCACGCCATCCTCGAACACACCCACGGCGACCGCCGCGCCGACTGGCGGCAAACCCTCAGCCGCCACGCCGCCGAATGGCAAATCCCGCTGGATGACGCCGGCCTCAGCGCCTGCGAACAATGGCTGGCGGACATCTACGCCGCGCAGTGCCCGCAAAGCGGCATCAGCCTCGCGGCAAGCAAACGCGGCGCCCACCGCAGCGAATACAGCTTCAGCCTCGCCCTCGACGACCGCGATCCGGCCAACATCGACCGCATTGACGCCCTCTTCACCGCCTGCGGCCTCCCCCTCGGCCTCAAAAAAAACCACAAACACTACCGCTACCTGCGCGGCGAAATCGACCACCTCTACCAGCACGGCGGGCGCTACTACATCCTCGACTACAAATCGAACCACCTCGGCGACAGCCCCGCCGCCTACAACGCCGCCGCGCTCAAACAGGCGATGGACGACCACCACTACTGGCTGCAAGCGGCCATCTACCAGGTGGCGCTGCACCGCCTGCTGCAAACACGCCTGCCCGATTACGACCCCGAAACCCACCTCGGCGGCGTCGAATACCTCTACCTGCGCGGCGTGGACAGCACCGACCGCGCAAACGGCGGTCTCGGCCACCGCTACCCGACCGACTTCATCCTCGCGCTTGACCGCGAATTCGGCTACCAGAACCCCTACCCGCGCCAAACCGCATGAACGCACTCGCCCACTACCTCGCCGCCCGGCACGGTTGCCCCGAACACGGCGACAGCCTCGCCGTCCTCCTCACTGCCCTGCAAAACGCACACGAAAACGGCGACACCCTGACCATCCTCAAAGACAACACCGCAGCAAATGCCCCACCCGTAACCGATAGCAGCACCAAAACCCCTCCCCCGGCGGACAGCGGCACAGCAAAAGCTCCTTCCCTAGCAGATAGCGGCGCAGAAAAAACCCCTTCCCCGGCGGACAGCGGCACAGCAAAAGCTCCTTCCCTTGCAGATAGCGACGCAGAAAAAGCCCCTCCTCCGGCGGACAGCGGCACAGCGAAAGTCCCTTTCCTAGCAGATAGCGGCACAGTAAAAGCCCCTCCCCCGGCGGACAGCGGCACAGCAAAAGCTCCTTCCCTAGCAAATAGCGGCACAGAAAAAGCCCCTCCCCCCATGGGGGAGGGGTTGGGGTGGGGGTTAAAACAAACCACCCATACCATCACCGCCGCCATCCTTGCAACCCTCGCCGCGCATGGCCTCATCGGCGACGGCAGCCGCCCCACGCCGCTGGTGCTGCATGGTGACCGCCTTTGGTACTACCGCAACTACCAGAACGAAGCCCGCCTCGCCGCCGCCATCCATGCGCGCCTTGCCACAGACGGACAAAGTGCCGATGCGGCAGCACCCACCGCCGACCCCAACCTGCGCCCGGAACAACAGCACGCCGTCGCCCTCGCCCGGCGGTGCCGCCTCACCCTCATCAACGGCGGCCCCGGCACCGGCAAAACCCACACCCTTGCCCACCTCATCGCGGCCGAACTGCACGAACACCCCGCACGCCGCATTGCCCTTGCCGCGCCGACCGGCAAAGCGGCAAACCGCATGGAAGAAAGCCTGGCGCGCGCCACCGCCGCACTTCCCACCGCTGCGCAAGAAGCCGTCCGCCGTGCCACCGGCCGCGCCCGCACCCTGCACCGCCTGCTCGGCATCGGCACGAACGGCATTCCCCAATACCACGCCGCGCGCCATCTGCCCTACGACGACATCATCATCGACGAAGCCTCCATGCTCCCGCTCGAACTCGCCGCCGCCCTCTTTGCCGCCACCGCCCCGGACACCCGCCTCATCCTCCTCGGCGACGCCGACCAGCTCGCCGCCGTCGAACCCGGCGCCATCCTGCACGACCTCAGCCATCACCCCGCCCTGCAAGCGCATCGCATCACCCTGCACGAAAGCGCGCGTTTCACCGCTGACAGCGGTATCGGCCGGCTCGCTGCCATCCTCGGCAGCGGCGAGACACGCGGCGCGCGCCTTGTTGCTGCGCTCGAAGCGATGACGGCAGATTTCCCCCCTTCCCACCGCGACGAAGCACAACAGTACGACACACCGCAAGAAACACCCGCCATCCACTGGCAGCCCACACCCGGCGCCGACACCTACCGCGACCTCCTTGTGCCCTATGGCGACTACCTCGCCCTGCTGCAAAACCTCGCTGCCGACCCGCAAACACTGCTCGCTGCCTACGACCAGTACCGCATCCTCTGCGCGGGACACCACGGCGCGCTCGGCACAGCGCGCATCAACGCCGCGCTGCGCCTCATGCACCAGCGCGCGCACCACCTAGACACCACGCACAACCACTACCACGGCCTGCCGCTGATGATCCTCGCCAACGACCACCGCCAGCAACTCTACAACGGCGATACCGGCATCTGCCTCGACAGCCCGCACGGCCTGCAACTGCACCTGCCCGGCCGCGAGGCGGTGCCGCTCGCCCGCCTCAATCCGGCAAACCTCACCGATGCTTATGCCCTCACCATCCACAAATCGCAAGGCTCCGAATATGCGCGCGTGGCGCTGGCCCTGGACGCGCACAGCGAACGCCTGCTCAGCCGCGAACTGCTCTACACCGGCATCACCCGCAGCAAAGGCGCGCTTGACCTCTACGCCGATGCCGCGACCCTCAGCCACGCCGCCGACACCCCGACCCAACGCAGCACCGGCCTCGCCTGGCACCTCAGCCGCCAAGCGGGATAAATCCTGGTTTTGTATTCCCCCTTCCGGCCTGCGGCCACCTTCCCGGGTACCCATGAAAAAAATGCGAGCATTTTTTTCATGGGAGTCCCGTCCCCCGCAAGCGGGGGAAGGGATCCTTTCCGTGCAAGATTTGGGGTTTGGCGCGTGCCAAGCGGGGTAAACACTGGGTTTGTGGGAAGGGCAGGGCGCCAAGCGGGATAAACGCTGGGTTTGCGGGATGTTTCCCTTATTCCTACGCATCTGCCGCTTCTGCGGCGGCGCGGTCAGCGGCGGTGACGCTGGTCAGGCGGGCGAGGCGTGGGGCGAGCCAGTGGCGCAGGTCGTCCAGCAGGCTGTAGGTGACGGGGACAAAGATGAGGCTCAGGGCGGTCGAAACGATCAGGCCGCCGATGACGGCGACGGCCATCGGGGCGCGGAAGGCTGCGCCGCTGCCTCCGGCGAGTACTGCCGGCACCATGCCCGCCACCATGGCGATGGTGGTCATGATGATGGGGCGCGCCCGTTCGGCTCCGGCCTGGACGAGGGCGGTCGCGCGCGGCATGCCGTGGCGGCGGTTTTCGATGACGAAGTCCACCAGCAGGATGCTGTTTTTGGTGACGATGCTCATCAGCATGAGGATGCCGATGACGGAGGAGAGGTCCAGCGCGGCGCCGTAGGCGAGGAGTGCGCCCAGCGCCCCGCCTAGTGATAGCGGCAGGGCGGTGAGGATGGTGACGGGTTGGAGGATGTCGCGGAAGAGCAGGACGAGCACGAGGTACACCATCAGAACGCCAAAGCCCATCGCCAGGCCGAATTGTTCGAACATTTCGTTCATGTATTCGCTGTCGCCGTATTCGGGGTTATGGATGCCCGCAGGCAGGTTTTGCATGATGGGCAGGGTATTCACGGCGTCCAGCACGCTGCCGATGGTGTAGCCGTCTTTGAGGTCGGCTTCGACGCTGATGCGCCGTTCGCGGTCGAAGCGGCTGATGGTGGCGCTGCCGCTCGCAGTGTAGAGGGTGGCGATGGTGTGCAGCGGCACGCTGCCGTTTGCCGCAGGCACGCGCAGGTTTTGTAGTTGTGTCGGGTCGCGGCGCACGCTCTCGGGCAGGATGGTGCGGATGGTGATTTGCCGGTCATGCAGGTTGTGGCGGGCGGATTCGCTGTCGCTGCTGCCGAGGGTGGCGAGGCGGAGCAGGTCGCCGACGGCTTGCGGGGTGACGCCGAGGCGGGCGGCTTCTTGCGGGTTGAGGCGCACGCGCTGTTCGGTTTTCGGCAGGGGTTCGTTGGTCTGGATGTTGGCGATGCCTGCCACGTTTTGTATTTGTTGTTTGAGGGTGTGTGCGGTTGTGCTGAGGGCGGCGGGGTCCTGGCCGGTGAGGATGATGTTGATGTCGCGCTGGGCTTCTTCGTTTTTGAAGGCGAAGCGGATGTCGGGGATGGCGGCGAGGTCGTCGCGCAGTTGTTGTTCGAAGGCGCGCAGGCTTTGTGTGCGCGCCTGGTGGGGGCGCAGGCGGATGAGGATTTCGCCTTTGGCGGTGTCGCCGCCTGTTCCGGCGATGGTGTAGGTGTGGGCGACGGCGGGGTAGCGGTTGGTGATGTCGCTCAGGTGGCGCAGGGTGGCGTCGGTTTGGGCGAGGGTGCTGCCCGGCGGCAGGTTGATGTTGAGTTGGCTGAAGCCGGTGTCGGCGCGCGGCATGAAGCCGGTGGGCAGGAGTGGCAGGAGTTGCCAGGAGGCGGCGAGGATGAGGGCGGCGGCGCTCAGGGTGGTTTTGCGGTGGCGCAGTGTCCATTCGAGTAAGCGCAGGTAGGCGCGCATGAGGCAGCTTTGCGGTTTGTGGTGGTGGTTGCTGCCGGCCGGTGCGAGCAGGTAGGCGGCGAGTAGGGGGGTGGCGAGGCGCGCGGTGAGGAGTGAGGCGAGGACGGCGGCGGAGACGGTGGTGCCGAATTGGCTGAAGTATTGGCCGATCATGCCGCCGGTGAAGCTGACGGGCAGGAAGACGGCGACGATGGTGCCGGTGATGGCGATGACGGCGAAGCCAATGGCGTCGGCGGCGTCTATGGCGGCCTGGTAGGGCCGTTTGCCGAGCATGAGGTGTTTGTCGATGTTTTCGATTTCGACGATGGCGTCGTCCACCAGGATGCCGATGACGAGGGTCAGGCCGAGCAGGGTGACGCTGTTCAGGGTGTAGCCGCTGAGTTGCATGACGAGGAAGGCAGGCAGGATGGAGAGCGGCAGGGCGATGGCGGCCACAAGGGTCGCGCGCCAGTCGCGCAGGAAGAGGTAAACGACGAGGACGGTGAGCACTGCGCCTTCGATCAGGGTGTCGATGGCGGTGTGGTAGTTTTCGCGGGTGGCGTCCACGCTGCTGTGTACTTGGCGGATGCGGATGTGCGGGTTTTCGGCTTGCAGGGCGGCCACGGTTTGTTCGACGCCGCTGGCGACGGCGGTGTCGCTGGTGCCTTTGCTGCGGTAAACGCTGAAGCCGACGACTTCCCGCCCGTTCAGGCGGGCGCGGCTGCGGATTTCGCCGTGGCCGTCGCGGATGTCGGCGAGTTCGCCCAGGGGCACGCGGCGGCCGTCATTGAGGGCGATGGGGGTAGCGGCGAGGGCGGTGATATCGGCGGCGCTGCCCGGTACGCGCAGGCTGCGTTCGCTGTCGTCGGTGGTGAGGCGTCCGGCGGGGATATCGACGTTGGTCTGCACCAGTTGGCTGTTGATTTGCGCGGCGCTGATGCCCAGGGATTCGAGGCGTTCGGGGCGCAGGGTGACGGTGATTTCCCGCTTGCTGCCGCCGCTGCGCGTGACTTGCTGCACGCCGGAGACGGCCAGCAGGCGGCGGCTGACGGTGTCATCGATGAACCACGACAGTGCCGCCGTGTCCATGTCCGGCGATTCGAGGGCGTAGTAGGCAAGCGCGCCGCCTTCGACGTCCACCCGCTCGATGAGCGGTTCGTCGATGCCGGCGGGCAGGTCGGCGCGGATTTGTGCAATGGCGTTGCGCACGTCGTTCATGGCGCGGTCGGTATCGACGTGCAGTTGGAATTCTACGGTGGTGGTGGAGAGGCTGTCGCTGATTTCCGAGGTGATGTGGCGCACGCCCGCCATGCCTACCACGGCGCTTTCCACGCGGCGGGTGACGGCGTTTTCCAGTTCGTCCGGCGCGGCGCCGCTGCGGCTGATGCTGATGTTGATGATGGGGAAGCTGACGTTCGGATTGGCATTGACCGGCAGGCGCTGGAAGGACACCGCGCCCAGCACGGACAGGAGCAGGAAGAGGACGATGGTCGGGATGGGGCGACGGATGGCCCAGGATGATAGCTGCATTTCACGCGTCTCCGGCCGGTACCGGGCTGACGCGGTCGCCCTCGCTGACAAATGCCCCGGCGCGCTGGATGACGCGCTCGGCGGCAGTCAGTCCGGTGCGGATTTCCACCCGCCCCTGCTGTTTGCGGCCAGTTTCTACTGGGCGGCGCGATACTTGTCCGTCATCATCCACCAGCCACACGGAGGCAGCTCCCGCGTGGTCGTAGGCCACCGCCGTTTCCGGCAGTGTTAGTGCTGCCTGGTAGGCTGGCAGTTCCAGCAGCGCTTCGCCATAGCCGCCGCTGTGCAGCGGTGCAGAGGCGCGGACGCTGATACGCACTTTGCCCAGCCGCGTCGCCGCATCAACGCCGGGATCCAGTCGCCGCACGGTGCCGGGCAGCGCCGTATCCTGGCCGGACAAATGCACCAGCGCCGTCTGTCCCGGCCGCAGCCGCGCCAAATCCGTGGCATTCACCTCGGCGGCAAGTTCGACGGCGTCGTCCTTGATGATGGCAAACAGCGCATCCGCGCCGGTCAGGGCCCCCGCTTCGGCATTGCGCCGTGCCACCACCCCGGCCACCGGTGCGATGACTTCCGCTTTGCCGCGCTGGTTGCGGCTGTCCTTCAACTGCGCCTGCAACTGGGTAATCTCGGCCTTCGCCGCCTGTACCTGCGCGCGGGCGGACTGCATCGCCGCCTGCTGCTGATCAAGCGTCTGCCTGCTCACCGCCCCGGCCCTGGCCAGCTGTTTATAACGCTGCAAGGTCGTCGCCGCTTCTTTCGCCGTTGCCTCCTGCGCCTGCAACTGTGCCTTGGCGCGGGCAATCTGCGCTTCCACCTGCTGCACCTGTGCCTGCACATTCACGTGTTCCAGCCGCGCCAACACCTGCCCCGCCTGCACCCGATCGCCCACATCCACAGTGACGCTGAGGATGCGCTGCCCCTGCAAGGCGGTGCTGACCGGCACTTCTTCGCGCGCCACCAGCGTCCCCGGCAGCCGCAGCGTCGTCAGCCAATCCGCCGGAGCAGCGTGCAGCACCGTCACCCGGAGCGGCGGCAGCGTTTCGCTTTCCTGAGCCGGACGGTTACAGGCGGAAAGCAGCAGTGGGAACAGGGCGGTGAGAAGCAGACGGGGAAGAAACATGACGATTCCTTGGTGGTTAAAAATGATGAAAACGCCCGCCAAGCGGGATAAACGCCGGGTTTGCGGGGAAGCTGCCAAGCGGGATAAACACGGGCTTGCAGCGGCCTTACACCCAACACTCAAAACCGGTACAACAACCCGGCAGCCCCCTGAAAATGAAAACGCTCGTCCACCATCGGGCTGCGCTTGACATCCGCTCCCAGCGTTTCCAGCCGTGCTGAGGCAAACGCGCTGAAATGCCTGGAAAAACGATACTCGGCGGCCACATCCAGATACGGTTGCAACGTCGCACCAGGTGCATACGCCGGCAGACCACTACGCGCGGCTTCCTTGGCAGTAATGCCGTAGTAATAACGGTTGTAGCGCTTGTCCGCATACTTCACGCCAATAGCGGGCGTTACCGTCAGCGCCTCGTCAGGCTGCCAAAAATAACTGTACTGAATGGACGCCAGCTGCCCCTTGCTGCGCCCGGATATATCCGCCGACCACTGCGTCTCCACATTGCCGTAGGGCGAATAAAAGTTATAAGCGAGGTCAGCCGTCACAATATCGCGGCGGCGGTCAAGCTGCTGCAACTGCCTGTCATCGGCACGGCTCGGCTTGAACGCCTGCCCCAGCTGCCAGGTCGAACCCACCAGCAACTCATGCGCCTGATCATCGGACGAAAACACCCGCGCGCCGGCAGACAGCCCGCGCACATAAAAATACGGCGATTCCACCTGCACCAGCGGCAGCGCCGACCAGTTGCCGTCATAACTGCGGTACAGCCCCTTGCTATACCCCCCGGCGACACCGACGGCCACCTCCGTGGACGGCGTTTCCTCAGCCGCCGCTGCCAGAGCGACAGCGGATAACAGCAACAGTCCGGGATGAAAAAGACGCGACATGACAAATCCTCATAAAAAAACAGGAAGTGCAGTATAGTCCTGAACAGGACGGTTAATCAACGGGACGGTTAACAATAAGGACAGTAAAGCCGCTGCTACAATATGGCTCGCCGCAAACAGCGCTGATACATACAGCCTTCGGCTCGCCGCCTGGTCTCAGCCCGGTTTGCAATGACCCATCCCGCCCCCTCCACCGGAACCCGCCATGAACCAAGAAGCCGACAGCCTCCTCCAACTGGGCAGCATCCTCACCAACATCTTCAGCCTCTACGACCGCTGGGCGAAAGAGCAGGGCATCAACCCCACCACCTTCTCCATTCTCTACTCGCTCTACCCGGAAGAAACCTGCACACAAAGCGACATCTGCACCCTGTGGGGTATTGCCAAACAGACCATCTCCACGCAAAGCAACGACCTGATGGATCGTGGCCTGCTGCACATTGAACAGGACAACGACAATCGCCGCCGCAAACTGCTGCGCCTGACCGACGCCGGTCGTGACTACGCCCGCCCCTTCGTCGAACCGCTGCATCGTGCCGAAGAAAAAGCCTTTGCCACCCTTGGCCTCGAACTGGGTCAGCAACTGCTGCGTGGTGCGGCGCAATTTCAGAGCGCCTTTGCCGCCGAATTGGCGGGCAGTGAGGCAAAAGAAGACTGAATACAAAAAACCGCCCTCCGGGGCGGTTTCTTTAATGGCAGGTTTGAGTCAGCGGCTGCTGTCCGGGCGCGTCGGGTCGGCGATTTCGCCGCTGATGTGGTGCGCATCGAAGCGGGCGAGCAGGGCTTCCAGTCCTTCGCGGTTGAGCAGTTCGATTTCGCCGGCGTAGAGCGGCATCAGGCAGTAGATGTTGATGCGGTTGCCGTCTTTGCTGCGGTAGGTGCCGAATTCGTGCGAGTGGCTGAGCAGAGCCGGCAGGATGGTTACGCCGCTGAATGGGGTATCGGCGATCGGTGTCATCGGGTTGCCGTTCGGGAAAAGGTTGCCGATGGCAATCCAGTTGTCCCGGCCCTGGGCGTAGTCCGCCAGCATCGACAGCCAGACAATCGGCCAGTAGCCCTGTTCGCTGTGCAGGTTCTTCGAGCTGAGTTGCCAGTCGGGCGGCAGCATGATCATCAGTTCGGCGCGCTCGCGCTGGGCGCGGCGCGGGCCGTCCGGGACATCCATTGGCCGGTCGGAGAGTCCGCTGGTGATCAGGGCGTGGTAGGGGTGCTCGTCGCCGGGCGGCAGCCAGAGCAGGTCGATGCTGCTGTCGCTTTCTTCCCGCTTGAAGGTGGCGGCGATGGGGCCGATGTGGTGCTCAAGGTGCGCGCGGATTTCGCTGCGGTAGCTGTGGTTTGCGGCAGCAAGCGATGGCGGGTCGTCGTTTTCTTCGGGGTAGAGGGTGTAGCTGAGGAAGGTGTAGAGCCATTCGTCGAAGCTGTCGTAGTCGGTGAGGATTTCGTAGTCTTCGCCGCTGTAGATGACGAGTGGTTGTCCCGTGTTGCCGTCTTCGGTCGGCGCGTAGTCGAGCGCGATGATGATGTCGCCCATTTGGTAGATGGGCAGCCACATGGGGTGGTAGTAGTAGGGCTGGGTCTGGCTGCTTTCTCCGGCATCGGGGCGTTCGGTGGTGGCGGGATCGCTGCCGAGACGGGCGGCGAGTTTGTCGCGCCAGGCGGCCTGCGTGGCGGTGATGGCGTCGTGGCCGATCCAGTATTCGCCGTTGTCGGCGGTGGGATGTTTGTAGCCGTTGTAGGCGTGCCAGATGGTTTTGAGGTTGTCGGGGAAGCGGATGCCGTTGATGTGTTCGGTGATGCGGATGTCGTTCGGGCTGGCGGGCGGGTTCAGCGTGAGCGCCGGGTTGAGTCGCTGGTAGGTGAGGTATTCGTCGATGAGGGTGCCCAGGCCGACAGTGTGGTGGCTGGCGCCGAGGGCGTGCGCGTGGCTGTCGAACCACAGCGCGAAGCTGTCGTCGAGATGGATGATGTCGCTGGTGGCGGGGTCGGCGTTGATTTTGGTGTAGATGATTTGTCCGCTGCTGCCGCCCGCTTCAGGATCGAAATCGACGCAGTAGAAGCCTTCGTTGTCGGCCATGAAGGGCAGCCAGAAGGGGTTGTAGAGGGTATTTTTGGCCAGCCCTTCGGCGTCGATATGCGGCAGGCGGACGTTCGGCCAGTGTTTGCCGTAGTAGGTTTCGCAGAATTCGCGCCATTCTTGCTGTTTGCCGTAGATTTCTTCCAGGCCAAGCCAGCGCGGTTCGCCCGGCGGGATGAGTTCGTGGATCTGGCCGTTGAAGGCGCGGTAGATACCGGCGAGGCTCTCCGGCAGGCGGATGCCGTGTTCGCTTTCGAAGTTTTTCAGGTCGGCTTCGGTCGCGCCCGGATTGAGCGCACTGCTGAGGCCGCGGGCGGCAAAGGTTTCGAGGTAGTGGCGCAGGCTTTCGGCGGTGTCCATGTTGGTGTTTTTGGCTGTGATTTGCCCGGCATTGTACGGGCTTTTTGCCCAGGCGGCGCGTAGAATGCGGCCTGTTTTCTTTTGTTGAGGTGTTTATGTTCGCTTTTTCTGAAACAGCCCGCTTGTTCAGTTTTCCGGTGTTTTTTGATGGTGGCGTTGCGCCGTTTGTGAAGGATGATTTGGCGTCGTTTGCCCTTGCCCAGCCGCAGGTGCGTGCGCAGGCGCGCCCGGATGATGTGCTGCTCGGGCTCACGGCGGATGCGGGACAGGTGCGGGTGGTGTTCGTATTTGTGGTCGATGAGGTGTTGTCGTGGCCGGAGTATGCGGCGAAAACGCGCAGCGAATGGCGTAACCGCGTGCCACACAATGTGCTGGATGCCGCCGATGCAATATGGCCGCCGCAGAGCCGCTTCCCGTTGTCGTCATGGTCGGGGCATGGCGAGGCCGATTTCGGGCGCGATGTGGAAGTGGGGCGCCATGTGCTGCTCAGCCGCCGTTTCTGGTATTTCGGGCGGGGCGACAAGCTGGCGCTGCTGTTGCCGCCGGATTTGCAGGTGTTACTGCCCGCCGAAGGCTTCCGCGCCGGCGCGAATGAAGCACGGCGGGCACGCTTTGCCGAGGTATTCAATGCTGCGCTGGCTGCCGCCGGGGTGCAGGCGTATGGCTGCTACGGTCAACCGCAGCATCAGCCCGAGCTGGAAGGCTTTGATTTTGTGATGTCGTGCAGCACGTTGTCCGCCAGTGCGGATGGTTGTGGGGCGCAGGTGGAAGGGCGCGTTGCGCTGGACGTGCTGCGTGATGCCGAGCGCGCAAGTGATGCCGTTGACGAGCGTTTTGATTAAAGAAAGGTAAAATTTCTTTGCTTTTTGCAGGTCGGATTATTACAATTTCTACACGACAATTTAACCTTTAACACGCCTCACCGTGGCCCACAAGGAGCGTCAACCTGCTTCGAGTAGGGTTTTCGCCGTAATTTTTTAAGGATGTTTTTATGGCTGCGACACACAATTATTACCGCATTCTGGGTGTCCCCAGTACCGCCGGGGTACCGGAAATACGCAATGCCGTCAGTGCATTACGCAAGCGTGATGCTGCCGGCAGTTACACCGCAACCCTCAACACGATTGAGGAAACGTTGAGTGATCCGCAAAAACGCAATGCTTATGACGACCAGCTGGGGCTAACGGCGGGACTGCGCGGCGATTATTACGTTGCCATCCAGGCACAGGCAGAGCCGAAGAAACAGACATTTGTCGATGTGACCGGGCGGGAATACGGCTCCGAAGAAGCGCTGCGCAATGCGCAGAAGGCACGTTATAACCAGATGGCGGCCGAGCTGGAAGATTGGGAAAAGGGCCTGACGGCACGTGATCACCTGCTCTCCAGCGGACGCGCGATGTTGTTCCTCGGCATGCTGGCTCTGGCCTTGGCCATCGCCTTTTTTTCCGGCAAGCCGTTTTATGACGATTACCGCGCCAAGCAGCAATCAGAAGAGGCTTATGTCGCCTTGAGCAATGCGGGCAATGAGGTCATGTCGCTCATCCGCAGCAACAAGGTTTTCCCTTCCAGCTATAGCAACGATGGCGAGTATTACCACATTGGCGTGGAAGGGGATAATGCCATCAAGCTGAGCTTCAACCAGAAGGCTTACAACGGCCTGCAAGGCAGCAGCATTACCTTCGAGCTGTATCAGATTCCTAACGCGGGGGTGGACTGGCGTTGCCGCACCGATTTGCCGGAAGACTATGTGCCGGTGCGTTGCCCCAAGTAATCATTTAATGTCTTTCTCCGGGGACAGGCGGCGTAGCGATACGTCGCCTGTTTTTTTGTGCCCGTCGCCGGTCACTTCAATTCTCGGTGTCGCTAGCGAATTGTAGCGGCTGGATCATTTCCAGGCGCTTGATGCCGGCGGCGTTCACTACCAGGCGCACCAGCTCGCTTGCTTGCTGCCCCGCATAGTCGATGTGCCGGATCATGTAGATGTGGTAGATGCGTTCGCCCCGGCTGTCGCCGTTTTCGTCTTCGGGCAGTGGCAGCGGCTCGAAGAGGTTGTCGATTTGTTTCAGGAAGTCGGCGATGTTGAAGCGGGTGATGTCCACGATGGAATACTGGGTGCGCTCAAACAGTACCGGGCGGTTGTGCAAGGTCACGTCTTTTTTGTAGAGGAGGATATCTTCGTCGCGCTGGTCGTTCAGCAGTTGCAGCCAATGCCCCCGCTCGCGCAGGGTGGCGATATCCGGCGGCAGCAGTTCGTGTTCGACGAAGCGGTAGTTTTCGCGGCAGTCGCCGACGATGGTTTTTTCGTCGCGGTAGATGACGAGACGCCGGTCGGGAATCCATTTGCGGAAGAGGCGCAGCAGTTGTTCGCGGCCAATGTCTTTCATGCGGTCTTTGAAGATGTAGGCGATGACGACGGCCATGAAGAGGTTGCTGCTGAGTGCGCCGTATTTGCCCTGCCAGAAGAAGGCAACGAAGGTGGCGAAGATCATGGCAATCGCCGCCGCCACCGCATAGACGGTGTGCATGAGCAGCGGGTTGCCTTTTTTGCGGCGCACGTCGAGGTAGAGGTAGCGGTTGATGTATTTTTTCAGGGCGCTCCAGCGGTAGAGCACGTCTTCGTTCTTGCCGGTGGCATTCGGCATGCTCGCCGGGTAGTGGGCGCGGCAGTAGGCGGTTTCTTCCCGCCACAGGGTTCGGATAGCGGCGCGTGCGGGCACATCGGCAGGGGCAGCGAGGCGGCGCAGGTACTGCACGGTCATCAGCGTGATGTATTCGTCGCAGTAATGGAAGGCGGCGGAAGAGAGGCGCGCTTCTGCCGGTGCGGCGAGTGGAGCCAGGGCGCGGTAGGCAGCGAGTGCGGCACGGACGGCAGCAAGAGTGGCGCTGACGGTTTCGGCGTTTTTTTTCTGCGGGTTTTTTTCGATGAGTTTGACGGCGAGGCGCAGGGCGCGTTTATAGGTGAGCGCGTAGCGTTTCAGGGTGTTTTCGTAGTCGTCCAGGGTCAGCGCCGGGTCATCGCGATGGGCGGCAAGCCAGGCGGCGAGGGTCTCAAGCGTGCCGCCCGCTTCGCTGAGGTGGGCGATTTTTTCGGTCGGCGGGCGCAGTCGGACGTAGTTTTTCAGGCTGCGGCGGAAGTCGCTTGTGCTGTAGAAATCGGGGTTGATTTGCAGGGCGGAGGGCAGGAAGAACCAGGTATCGATGCGGTAGCGGATTTCTTTGGCGTGGCGGTCGAAGAGGACTTTCTGCTTGATTTCAAGCTGGTGTTTGCCATGCGCCTTGACGGATTCTTTGATCATGCCCTGTCCCTGTTTCCCCCCCCTCTGTAAAAGGGGGGATGCTTTACCACAAGCGGCTGTTAAAGCCCATGAGCGGCATGACGTAGTGCGTCCACAGGATGAGGATAATCCAGATAAGGATGAGCTGGATGATGCCGTATTTGAAGGAATCGCCGGTGGAGTACTGGTCGGTGAGGTAGCTGATGTTGGCAGGTTTGGAGTTGAAGTAGAGCACATAAACCTGGTTGATCATGAAGCCCATCGGCAGGCAGAAGCCGACCAGATCCCAGTGGTAGCGCTGGGCGATGGCGATGATGATCGGGAAGAGGATGATGGTGCGCGCGGTTTTGCTTTCGCTGATGAGGGTGGTGAAGCCGAAGACGGCGCTGAGGACGGCGAAGACCAGCACTTTGCCCGCACCCTGCGGGTCGATGTTCCAGTGGTCGAAGGCGCGGTGCACATAGAGGCCGACAATGTCGGTCTGATCCATCATGCCGCCCAGCACGTAAGCACCGAAGCTGAACATCATCATGTGCCAGGGGATGTCAGCGTCGTTCCATTTCATCACGCCGATGGCGGGCAGGTTGGAGAACGACGGCATGAGCACGGCGCAGGCACCGGCAAGCGCGACGACTTCGGCTTTGATGCCCGTCCATTTGCCGGTGCACCACAAGGCCAGCACGACAAGGAAGACGGCGCCGGCCTTGATTTCTTTCACCTGAATCTTGCCGAGTTTGTCGTATTCCGCGCGCAGCCGCGCCATGCCGCCGGCGAGTTTCGGGCGGCTGTCTTCTTCTTTTATCGGGAAGATGAAGCGCGTACCCGTCCACCAGGCGACCAGGCATTGCACCACGGCGAGCGGGAAAAGGGCGAGGAACCAGTCCTGATAGGTGACGAGCGCGCCCGCTTTTTCCAGCATGGCGACGGCGAGGAGATTGGCGGCGGAGCCGGTGAGGAAGGCGCTGGCGGAGACGTTATTGGCGAGCAGGTTGAGCAGCACCATGTTGCGCCCGACGTGGTTGCGTGAAGTGCCGCCGGTCGCGCCGTAAATGGCGGAAATCACCATGAAGAGCGGCAGCAGCAGCGCGGTTTTCGCCGAAGTGGCGCTGATAAAGGCGCCAAAAATCAGGTTCAGCGCGACGAAGCAGAGGAAGAGCATGGTCAGCCGTTCCCTGGTGCGCAGCACGAGGATGAGCGAAATCCGCTTGGCGAGCCCCGTTGTCACCAGGGCGCTGGCGAGGATAAAGCTGGCAATATTCAGGATCATCACCGGTTCGCCGAGCATGGCGAAGGCGGGGCGCATCTTCATCACCCCGGTGAGGACGACAACGACGATGACCAGCAAGGAAGTGAGGTAATTGGGGATGGCCTCGGTCAGCCAGAGGACGAGCGAAGCGAGGAAAATGCCCATCGCACTGTAACAATGGGCGGGCGGCACCTTCGTCTGCGTTTCAAACAGCTCAATGGTGCCGCACCAGCGCAACTGGAACATCAGGAAGAGCAGCACGGCGAGCGGCACGCCGATCAGTTTCAGGCGCTGCATGATTGACCCGGCTTTGATTTCCTTGAATTTCTCCAACGAATAATTACGCATATCGAGCGGGTCGAATGCGGTTTTGTCTATATCGGCCATTATCAACTCCTTAATATATCCACGATTGCCGTAGGGCGGGCTTCAGCCCGCCATCAAATGAATAAATGGCTAGGCCATACCGACGACCTGCTTTCCGGCTTTCAGATAATTGATATTGTCGAGTTGGGCAATGCCCAGTTTTTCAGCAGCGGCTTTAATCCCCGCATAATCCTCGCTTTCACAGCAGGCGGTTTCCATCAGGGCGCCGTTGAACCATACCTGCGCATATTCGCAGATGATGCCGTCCACACTGAAACCATAACGCATCTTTTCTACCGATACCGTGCATAAATCAGGATGCGCTTTGGCCATCGCGACAAATTCCGCCAATTCATATTGCGCCTTATCGAGGGAAATATCGACTTGCAGGAAACCGAGAATGGTCTGCAAATCTGCCTGGCTCACCGGGAACTGGAATTTGCCGCGCGGCTGGAAGATTTCAAAGCCTTCCGGCGTTTCGCCGACCTTCAGCTTGATATCGAGCAGGCTGTCGCGCACCTTGACGTTGGCGGCATCCGTTTTTGCCGAGAGAAAATAAATCTCGGCGGGCATACGGCGGGCGGCATACAGCGTCGCTTTCGCATCCCACATATGCTGCTGTACCCCCTGGATAATATCCTTGCCAAATACGCGGAATTCGGCGCGCGGCGTAATTTTGGCGGCATCAGCGGCAGAAGTGGCGACATTCTTGGCATACGTATTCATGGTGGCCTCTCTATTTATCCCAGGTTGTATAAGGATTCTTTACCAGATTGGAATTGAAATAACGCGGATCGGATGAAATCTCTTCACCCACCCAGGCGGGTTTCTCAAATGCCTGCGATTCGCTGGCAAGTTCCACTTCGGCGACAATCAGACCGGCATTGACACCGAAAAATTCATCAATCTCCCAAGTCAAGCCGGCAAAAGGAATCTTATAGCGCGCCTTTTCAATAATCGGTTTCTCGGCGAGATGCTCCAGCATTTGCACACAATCGGCATGCGGGATTTCATATTCATATTCCTGACGGGTAACGCCGACGGTCGGGCCTTTCACCGTGAGATAGGCCTTGTCGTCAATCGTGCGGATGCGCACCGTCCGCTCCTTGGCGCTGTTGAGATAGCCCTGACGGTAATGGGTCCCCTTGGCGAGCTGCCGCCAGTCGTCGCCGATTACCAAAAACTTGCGTTCAATTTCTTTGGCCATGATGAGCTCCTGTTTATGGATTCAGACGTGAGTTTGCCACACCAATTCACAAAATAACAGATTATATCTGAGTGTAATGTATGTGAGTTGTGTTTATATGTTGAATTGCGTGGTTATGCCGCTTGCGGGGAATACTGGATAAGAAATCCGCAGAACGGCAAAGCAGCCGCAAACGCTATACAATGCCCAGTAAACAGCACTACAGGAGACTTACATGACCACATCCAACTTTAACATCCGTCTTGATGACGACCTGAAAGCGCGCGCCTTCGCCGTTATTGAACGCTTTGGCCTGACCCCAACGCAGGCGATGCGCATGTTCCTCACACAAATCGCCGAGACCGACAGCGTGCCGTTATCGCTGGATTATGCACGGCAAAGCAGTGCGCACACGCTAAGTCGCAACGGCGAAGTGATGCTGCGCGAATCCATCCGGGATATGGAAAATGGTGCCGTCAGCCATTTTGACAGCGTGGAAGCATTGGCCAAGGCATTTGCCCATGCGAAAGATTAAAACTAGCCGCCGTTTGACAAAGATCTGCAAAAATTCGGCCTGAGCGCGCCCCTGATTGACGTCTTGGGGCATCTGCTGCATGGCAGCAGGTTGCCCGAAAAATACCGTGATCACGCTCTTACGGGGAACTGGCAAGATTACCGCGACTGCCACATCAAGCCCGACCAGGTGCTGATCTACCGCATCCACGGCGACACCATAGAATTGCACCGCATGGGTACCCACGCCGAACTCTTCGGCTAAATAACGCATCCTGAAACGCACACACCATGACCCTCACGACCCACGAAGAACAACAACCCCTGGCCGGCTTCGTCGAAAAAGCCTACCTCGACTACGCCATGTACGTCATCCTCGACCGCGCCCTGCCGCACATCAGCGACGGTCTCAAGCCCGTGCAGCGCCGCATCATCTACGCCATGAGCGAGCTCGGCCTCTCGCACCAGTCCAAACACAAAAAATCCGCGCGCACCGTCGGCGACGTCATCGGCAAATACCACCCGCACGGCGACAGCGCCTGCTACGAAGCGATGGTGCTGATGGCGCAAGACTTCGCCTACCGCTACCCGCTGGTGGACGGGCAGGGTAACTGGGGCAGTGCGGACGACCCCAAATCCTTCGCCGCCATGCGCTACACCGAAAGCCGCCTGACCGGCTACGCCAAAACCCTGCTTGCCGAACTTGAACAGGGCACCGTCGCCTGGATCGCCAACTTCGACGGCACCCTGCAAGAACCTGCGCGCCTGCCCGCGCGCCTGCCGAACATCCTCCTGAACGGCGGCAGCGGTATCGCCGTCGGCATGGCGACCAACCTCCTGCCGCACAACCTGCGCGAAGTCGTCTCCGCCTGCCGCGCCCTCCTTGCCGACCCGCTGCTCACCGACGACGAAATCATGCAGCATATCCCCGCACCGGACTTCCCGACCGGCGGCGAACTCGTCTCCCCGCGCGAAGAAATCGCCGCCCTCTACCGCACGGGGCGCGGTACCATCCGCCTGCGCGCCACCTGGCATCTCGAAGACGGCAACATCGTCATCGACCAACTGCCCTACCAGGTTTCCGGCAGCAAAATCCAGGAACAAATCGCCAAACAAATGCAGGCGAAAAAACTCGCCTGGCTGGACGACCTGCGTGACGAATCCGACCACGAAAACCCCGTGTGCCTCGTCCTTATCCCGCGCTCCAACCGCGTCGATAACGAACGCCTCATGCAGCACCTCTTTGCCACCACCGATCTCGAAAAACGCTACAGCGCGCAAATGAATATGATCGGCCTCGATGGCCGCCCGCAAGTCAAAAACCTGCGGCAAATCCTCAGTGAATGGCTGATATACCGTGAAGACACCGTGCGCCGCCGCCTGAACCACCGCCTCATCGCCGTTAACGACCGCCTGCACATCCTCGCGGGGCTCCTCATCGCCTACCTCAACCTCGACGAAATCATCCGCATCATCCGCAGCGAAGACGAACCGCGCCCCGTACTCATGCGCACCTTCAACCTCAGCGAAGCCCAAGCCGAAGCCATATTGAACACCCGCCTGCGCCACCTCGCCTGCCTCGAAGAACAACAAATCCGCGCCGAAGAACAGGCTCTCGCCGCCGAAAAACAGCGACTCGACGAACTCCTGCGCAGCCGCGCCAACCTGCTCGCCCTCATCAGCGACGAACTCGCCGCCGATGCCGAGACCTACGGCGACGCCCGCCGCACCGTCATCTGCGAACGCGAAGCGGCGGTGGCGCTGGATGAAACCGAACTCACCCCCAGTGAAGCCGTCACCCTCATCCTCTCCAAAATGGGCTGGATACGCGGCGGCAAAGGCCACAACATCGATGGCGCGACCCTCACCTACAAAAGCGGCGACGCCTACCTCACCCAAATCGCCGGACGCAGCAACCAGCAAGCCTGCCTGCTCGCCGATGATGGCCGCTGCTACACCCTCGCCCTGCACGGCCTGCCGTCGGCACGCGGCAACGGCGAACCGCTGACCAGCCGCCTCAGCATTGACGCCAGCGCACACATCATCGCCGCCGCCATCATCGACGACGACCGCTGCTACCTCGTGGCGGCCGACAACGGCTACGGCTTCATCACGCGCGGGCGCGACCTCACCAGCAAAACCAAAACCGGCAAAAGCCTCATCAACCCCGGCGGGGGCCGCGCCATCACCCTGCAAGCCCTGCCGGACGGCGAGGTGGACATCCTCGCCATCACGAACGAAGGCAGAATCGCCCTCATCGATGCCGCCGAAATCCCCGAACTCGGCAAAGGCAAAGGCAGCCAGACCATCGCCATCGCCAAAAAAACCTACGACCAAAACGGTGTGCGCCTCAGCCATATCTGCGCCTACGCGCGCGGACGCGACATCACCCTGTACAGCGGCAAACAGAAAATGACCATCCGCGCCAGCGAACGCGACACCTACCACACCCCGCGCGGCCATAAAGGCAACCACCTGCCGAAAGGCTACCGCCATGTTGAGCGCATTGAAGTGCAGGATGAAGACAGCGTCGCGCCGGCAAATCCGGCATAACAACAGCAGCCGTCAAGCGGGATAAATGCCGGATTCCCGTCTGGCGGCGGAATTCACCTGCCGCGTCGGAAAGAGCGACAGGAAATCCAGCATTTTCGCCGTTTGGCGAAGCCAGTAACTACGCCGCCTGGCGGCTTGGGGAACAAGCCCGTTATTGTCGCAGGTGTTCTTGTGCGGGACGAAAGCCGTTGACGGCAGAGGCGTGCATCAGGTTGAGGTAGCGCGCCATGCTCAGCGGCACGCCCCAGCCGTTTTTGTACATCAGCGCCATATTGTATTGCGCCCGCGCCCGGCCTTGAGCGGCGGCTTTTTCCAGCCAGATGGCACCATTCTTATAGTCTTTTTTGCCATCGAGTTCCCCTAGAGCGTAGATTTCCCCCAGCGCTTCCTGCGCCCTTGCTTCGCCTGCTTCGGCGGCCAGGCGGTAGTAGTAGCAGGCTTTTTGCAGGTTTTGCGCCACACCTTTGCCGTAGTGGTAGTACCAGCCGACCCAGTAATGCGAGACCGGCGCGCCGGCTTTTTTGTACCAGCTGATGGCCTGCGCCGGGTCTTTGGGCACGATTTCGCCTTTGCGGAAGAGGTTGCCGAGGTTGTTTTTCGCAGCGGTGTCGCCGAGTTTTTCGGCTTGTCGGTAGTAATACAGGGCTTTTTCGCCGTCAATGGCAACGCCACGTCCCAATTCGTAAGTCAGGCCGAGATTGGTCAAGGCTCCCGCATAGCCTGCTGACGCCGCTCGCTGGTTCCAGTGCAAGGCGGTTTCATAGTCTTGGGTGACGCCAAGCCCGTAGGTGTAAAACTGTGCCAGTTCTTTCATGGCACGGGCGCTGCCCATTTCAGCTGCTTTGCGGTAAAAGTCAGCGGCGGCAGCGTAGTTTTTTGCATTTCTGTGGCGGTCGCCTTGCTGACGCAGTATGTCAATTTTTCGTATGAGTGCTTCCTGCTCTGCTTTTGTCTGCCGTTTTTGTGCGGCGGCTGCCCGCTTTTCAGCAGCAAGGCGTTCTTTTTCGGCACGTTTTGCCGCTTCGCGTGCGGTCTTTTCGGCTTGGCGCGCGGCTTTGGCAACGGTAGCGGCACTTTCTTTCGCTGCTTGTGCGGCTTCCCGCTCCTGTTTTTGCATAGCGGCACGCGCTGCTTGTGCCGCTTCGTCGGCACGTGCCTGTTCGCGGCGTTCTTTGCGCACGGCAGCGCGTTCTGCCCGTACTGCGGCTTCTGCAGCGGCGGCTTCCGCTGCCCGTGTTTTGGCTTCAATTTCGGCGGCGTAGTAGGCGTGGTAATGCCAGCTGATGACGGCAGCGGCGTGTTGCAGGCAGGCAGCGGCGTCATTGGCGTCTTCGTGGTAGTCGTGCGCGGCGCGGTTGCCCTGCCGGCGCAGGGCGTGCAGGTGGTCGGCGATGTCGTCGGGGAGGATGAGTTCGCGGTATTGCAGGAGGGCGAGCAGGTCGCGCTGTTTGTCGCTGCCGTCGGCGTCAATATGGTGGTGCTGTGCGGTGTTTTGCAGGATGGCTTCGCCAAGCTGGCGCAGTTTGATGAGGACGGTGTTGGGGTCGTCCGGGTAGTAGGCGAGTGCGCTTTGTGCCAGTCTGGCGAGGTGCGGGGCGTCGTGGCAGGCGTCGAGCAGGGTGAAGGCGGCGGTAATATCGGGCATGGTTTCTCAGGTAGGTATGGATTTACAGCTTCAAATAGGAAGAATACAAGGCGATGCGACGAAGACCGTACAACTAGTACGGCGAGTCACGCCAACACTGTATCGTTTCTATTTGAAGCCATTATATGGTTGTCCTGCAGTGCCAGCGGGTGAGCCGTAGGTCTTTGCACTATATGTAAAAAACCGCTGCACGGGGCAGCGGTTTTTTTGTGGGTCTGCGCGGGTTACGGCAAGTCGTCGATGGGGCGCTTGGAACGCGGCATCAGGTCTTCGTGGCGCACGCCCATTTTGTACACGATGGCGCTCGCGACGAAGATGGAGGAGTAGGTGCCGAAGATGATGCCGATCATCATCGCGGTCGAGAAGCCGGAGAGGATGGTGCCGCCGAAGAGGAAGAGGGCGATCACCGAGAGCAGCGTGGTCATGCTGGTGACCATGGTGCGTGCGAGCGTCTGGTTGATGGAGGTATCGACGATATCTTTCGGGGTGATGGCGGGCAGTTTGCGGAAATTCTCGCGGATGCGGTCATACACCACCACGGTGTCGTTCACCGAGTAGCCGAGGATGGCGAGTAGCGCCGCCAGCACGTTCAGGTCAAACGACCACTGCATCAGCGAGAAGATACCGGCGGTGATGATAACGTCGTGCAGCTGTGCCAGCACCGCGCCGAGGGCGAATTTCCACTCAAAGCGCAGGCCGAGGTAGATGATCATGCCGACGCAGGCGAGGCCGATGGCAAGCAGGCCCTTGCTGACGAGTTCTTCTTTGTATTGGCCGCCGACTTTGGACTGGCCGGTGATTTTGGCGTCCTGGTTGTCCGCCTGGATGGCTTTGACCATCTGGCTCATGGTGTCGTCAATGTTGCTGCCTTCTTTTTCGGCGAAGCGAATCTGGATGTCGCGCGAGGAGCCGTATTGCACCACGCCGGCATCGTTCACGACGTTCGCGGCGACACTGCGGATGTGGCTTACGTCCGCCGTTTGCGGGTATTGCACTTCTATGGTTGCGCCGCCGGTGAATTCGAGGCCGAAGTTGAAGCCGCGTGTGGCAATGAGGGCGATGGCGGAGATGGTGAGGATGAGCGAGAACCACAAGCCGTGCCGGGCGTAGTTCATGAAGGGGATGTAGGGGAGTTTGATTTGCATGGCAGCCTCAGAGGTTGATGCGGGGGTTGTCTTTGCGCAGGGTGGTGAATTCGACCAGCGCGCGGGTGACGTACACGGCAGTGAACATGGTGGTCAGGATGCCGATGGAGAGGGTGACGGCAAAGCCTTTAATCGGCCCCGCGCCGAAGCTGAAGAGGAGGATGGCAACGATGAGGGTGGTGATGTTGGCATCCACGACAGTCGGCAGGGCGTTTTCAAAGCCGAGGCGCACGGCGGTGCGGGCATCGACGTTGTGGCGCAGTTCTTCGCGGATGCGTTCGTAGATAAGAACGTTGGCATCCACCGCCATGCCGAGGGTGAGGACGATACCGGCGATGCCCGGCAGGGTCAGGGTCGCACCGACCAGTGACAGGGCGGCCACCAGCAGGACGAGGTTGACGAGCAGGGCGAGGGTGGCGTCGAGGCCGAGTTTTCGGTAGTAGGCGAGCATGAAAACGACGATGAGGGAGAAACCGATGAGCGAGGCGTTCACGCCCTGGTCGATGTTCTTTTTCCCGGCATTCGGGCCGATGGTGCGTTCTTCGATGATGTACACCGGGGCGACGAGCGAGCCGGCGCGCAGGGTGGCGGCGAGTTTTTTTGCCCGCGAGATAGGTTCGACGCCGGTAATCTGGAAGCGTTCGGCGAAGAGGCCCTGGATGGTGGCGGAGTTGACCACGGTTTCGCGTTTTTCGACGGTGGTCACCGGGTTGCCGCTGGCGTCGTTTTTGGTGACGGGGACGTATTCGACGTACATGGTCGCCATCGGTTTGCCGAGGTTTTCGCGGGTGATTTCCGACATTTGCGCCCCGCCCTGGGAATCAAGGACGACGCTGACGGCGATGCCGCTCTGGTTGGCGGTATCGACGGCGGCATCCACGATGTGTTCACCGCTCATCACCACTTTGCGCTTGAGCAGTATCGGCGTGCCGTCTTCGAAGTAGGCGAGTTTGCTGCCAAAGGGCGCACGTTTCATCTGTACCGCCTGGGCGATGTCGCTCTGGGTATCGACGATATAGAATTCGAGGGTGGCGGTGGAGCCAAGCATTTCTTTGGCTTTGG
This sequence comes from Cardiobacterium valvarum, assembly GCF_900460955.1. Lineage (GTDB taxonomy): Bacteria > Pseudomonadota > Gammaproteobacteria > Cardiobacteriales > Cardiobacteriaceae > Cardiobacterium > Cardiobacterium valvarum. The sequence continues at coordinate 2,200,572 of NZ_UFUW01000001.1, read as the reverse complement.
CGACGTCCTGGATGCCGGGGAGCTGGATGAGGAGGCGGTCATCGCCCACGACCTGGATGGAGGGTTCGGCAACGCCGAGGCTGTTGACGCGGCTGGCCATGCGCATGCGGTTCTGGTCGGCGGCGCGGCGTTTCATTTCGCTGATGCCTTGTTCGGTGTATTGCATGCGCACGCGGTACTGGCCGTTTTCTTCGAACTGGATTTGTTCGAGGCCGATGGGCAGCAGGCGGTAGAGGGCATCCAATGCCTGTTCGCGGTCATTCTCGCTGGTGAAATTGAGGATAACGCCACCGTTTGCCGCCGCTTCCGCGCCCTGCATCGGGATGTCGTTTTTCGCGGTGGTCGTGGTCGCGAGGTCAATGAGTTCGGCAGATTTGCGGGTAAAGAGTTCGTTACTATCGACTTGCAGCAGGAAGGAGATGCCGCCGCGCAGGTCAAGGCCGAGGTTGACCGGGGCGAGGCCGAGGTTTTGCAGCCAGGCAGGGGTGTTCGCCATCAGGTTGACCGAGACGCTGTTGTCCGGGTATTGGGCCGCGAGCAGGTCGCGTGCCTGGATTTGCACGTCGGTTTGCAGGTAGAAGAGGTTGAGGTTTTGCCCGTCCTGTTTCCAGCGCACGGGGGCGAGGTTGGCGTCATTGAGCTGTTTGGTGATATCGCCTGCTGCTGTCGCCGCTGCTTCCGGGGTGGGGAATTGCATTTGCACGGTTGGGCTTTTGCCGTACCAGTTCGGCAGGGCGATAAGCAGACCGAAGAAGATAACGACGATGATGAGCAGGTATTTCCATGTGGGGTAATGCTTGGACATGGCGGTTTTCCGGGTTACTGGTAAGTGAAAAGGCTGCCGGAGGCAGCCTTCGGGGGGGCGGTGTTTATTCTTTTTCTTTGTCGTCTTTAGGTTCGTCCGCTTTGTCGTCTTTTTCGTTTTTGTCGTCGTTGGCGGCGCTGTTGCTGCCGAGGCTGGCTTTGAGCGAACCTTTCGGCAGGATTTGCACGACGACGCCGCGCTGGATGCGCACGACAGTATTTTTGGCGATTTCGAGGTCAATGGCGAAGTTGTCAAGGTTGATGACGCGCCCCATCAGGCCGCCGTTGGTCATAACTTCGTCGCCTTTTTTCAGGCTGCCGATGAGCAGTTGGTGTTCTTTCATTTTTTTCTGCTGCGGGCGGATCATGAAGAACCACATCGCGCCGAACAGCACGACCAGCATGATGATGGATAAGCCACCACCGGGTTGGGCGGCAGGAGCGGCTTGGGCGTAGGCGTCTTGGATGAATAGCATGGTTTGTCCTTAGATTTGTGTTATGGAAGGGGTGAAGCGGTGCGCATTATAGCGTACTTGCCCCGGCGCGCCGCATGGCGTAGAAGTCGGCGGCGAAGCTCGCGAACCGCCCCGCTTCGATGGCCGCGCGCATGTCGTGCATGAGGCGGATGTAGTAGCGCAGGTTGTGGATGGTGTTGAGCCGCGCGCCGAGCATTTCGTTGCATTTGTCGAGGTGGTGCAGGTACGCCCGGCTGTAATGGCGGCAAGTGTAGCAATCACAACCTTCTTCGATGGGGCGCAGGTCGCGTTTGTGGACGCTGTTGCGCAGTTTCAGGGTGCCAAAGCGGGTGAAAAGGTAGGCGTTGCGGGCGTTACGCGTCGGCATGACGCAGTCGAACATGTCGATGCCGCGTCGCACGCCTTCCACGATGTCTTCCGGTTTGCCGACGCCCATCAGGTAGCGCGGTTTGTGCGCGGGCAGGTGCGGCAGGGTGTGGTCGAGGGTGTCGTTGCGCGCTTCCAGCGGTTCGCCGACCGCCAGCCCGCCGACGGCATAGCCGGGCAGGTCGAGCGCGACCAGGCCTTCCGCCGATTCGCGGCGCAGGTCAGGATAAATGCCGCCCTGGACGATGCCGAAAAGGTGGTTGGGGTTGCCTTCATGTGCGGCTTTGCTGCGCGCCGCCCAGCGCAGCGACAAGCGCATGGATTTGGCGGCTTCTTCGTGTGTCGCCGGGTAGGGGGTGCATTCGTCGAGCTGCATGACGATGTTGGAATTGAGCGCGCGCTGCACCTGCATGGAGCGCTCCGGGCTGAGGAAGACTTCGCTGCCGTCCACCGGCGAGCGGAAACGTGCGCCTTCTTCGGTCAGCTTGCGGATTTTCGCCAGACTGAAAACCTGGAAGCCGCCGGAATCGGTGAGGATGGGTTTGTCCCAATGCATGAACTGGTGCAGGCCGCCGTGTGCGGCGACGATGTCTGCGCCGGGGCGCAACATGAGGTGGAAGGTGTTGCCGAGGATGATTTCCGCGCCGATGGCATGCAGCTCTTCCGGCGCGAGGCCTTTCACGGTACCAAGGGTGCCGACCGGCATGAAGACCGGCGTTTGCACGACTTGACCGCCGGGGAAGGTGATGTAACCGCGACGTGCGTCGCCGTCTTGAGTGATGAGTGTGTAATGCATGGTTGTGGTGTTGGTTGGCGGAAAGCCTGTGGTTGTCTCGCTTGGGGTATGGGGAAGTCAGGTTTTATCCCGCTTGGCACATCGTCAGGCTGATAAAAAAGGAAGGCTTGCGCCTTCCTTTTTGCATCGCGGGTGAGCGGCGGTTTATTGCTCAATGCCCATGGATTGCAGGGTTTCGCGGGTCACGCCGCCAACGCCGAGGTTGTGTTTGCGTTGGTAGGCTTCCAGCGCTTTCATGGTGCCAGGGCCGAGGGCGCCGTCAACGGAGACGCGGTAACCTTCTTTTTTCAGCGCGGCCTGGACGGCTTCGATGGTTTTGCTGTTCACGGTGTCGTTACACAGCACGCTTTCCCAGCGGACTTGCGCGTCGGAAATTTTTTCGTATTTGGTGACTTCTGCGTATTCAGCCGGGATTTCTTTCTCGATTTGCTGTGCTTCTTTCACCAGTTTCTTGACTTTGACGGTCTCGTATTCGGCGGGAACTTCCACTTCACGCGTGGTTTCTTCGCTGACCAGTTTTTGTTTCTTGATGGTCTTGAATTTGGCTTCAACTTGGGTCGGGTTGATGCGGGCTTCTTCCTGCACGACCTGCTTGGTGATGTTCGCCATTTCTGCCGGGACTTCCACCATACGCAGTGCTTCGCCGGTGGAGGAGAAGGTACGCGCCGGGCCTTCGCTACGGGCGGTCATGTAAGCCGGCTTGGCGACGACTTCTTCTTTGACTTCGTTATATTGCGGCGGGATGACTTCCTGATTGGTCATCGCCGGTTCGATTTCGATCTGTTCTTCGACGGTTTCAAAGACAGCCGGGACGATTTCCAGTTTCTTGCTGGCCGGTTTGATGACGACTTGTTCTTCCGTCATTTCATATTCGGCCGGGACGATTTCATAGGTCTTGGACGCGTCTTTAATGACAACCTGCTCGGTGCGCGGCTCGAATTTGGCCGGGATAACCACCAACGCCTGACATTCGCCAGCTTTGACTTGCGGGACGGTCAGCGTCATGCCTTCGGAAGCGGCAGGGGCGGCAGCTTCGCCTTGGGCCTCGGTGTTTTCTTGTGCTTGCGCCAGGGCGGCGATGGCGACCGAAGTCAGCAGCACGGAAAGCTTACGTTTCATCATTCAAAGTCTCCTAATAGATGAAGATTCGGGAATTGACATTTTGAACACGATAACCGTCCAAAAATCGCCACATACTTTAACGCAAGCTACCGTCGGGCGGCAATGAAAACACCGCAAATGTTAAAGTCCTTCTCACCGCCTGCGGCGTATACTTCGCCCTCTTTAACGATTATCCACAGGAAACCCCATGACCGATTTCAGTCAAAACCCGCTCTATCACCCGCCTGCCGCGCCCGATTTCGCCCGCATCAAACCCGGACACATTGATGCCATCTTCGCCATCATTAAAGAAAACCGCGCCGAAACGGAACGCCTCGCGACACTGACCGCGCCAACCTGGGATACCTTGATGCAGCCGCTGGAACGCATGGCGAACCGCCTCAGCAAAGCCGTTTCGCCTATCAGCCACCTGCACGGCGTGCAGAGTAGCGACGAATGGCGCGCCGCCTACGAAAAAATCCTGCCCGAACTGGCCGCCTATGGCACCGATCTCGCCCAGCACAACGGCCTCTACCAAGCGGTGCGCGCGCTGCAAGCGGGCGATAAATACCCGCGTCTCAGCGCTGCGCAGCAGAAAGTCGTTGACGACAGCCTCGAATCCTTCGAGCGTCACGGCGTCGCCCTGCCGGATGACGCCAAAGCCGAATTCCGCGCCAACAGCCAGCGTCTCACTGAACTTGCCAGCCGCTTTTCCAACAACGTGCTGGACGCCACCAACGCCTGGCGCCTGCCGCTGGCTGACGACGCCCGCCTCAGCGGACTGCCGGAGGCCATCAAACCCCTGCTGGCCGATCTCGCCCGCCAGCGCGACATGGACGGCTACTGCCTGACACTCGATGCGCCCGTCGTCATCCCCGTCCTCACCTACGCCGATGACCGCGAGCTGCGCGAAACCGTATATCGCGCCTACAACGCCCGCGCCAGCGAACTTGCCGACGACGGCCAGTACGACAACGCCGCCATCATCGAAGAGACCATGCGCCTGCGCGCGCGCCAGGCGGAAATCCTCGGCTACGCCGACTACGCCGCGCTATCCGTTGCCGACAAAATGGCGAAACAGCCGCAAGCCGTCTTCGCTTTCCTCGACGATCTCGTCGGCAAAAGCAAAGCAGCGGGCGAAGCGGAAATGGCGGCGCTGCGCGACTACGCCGCCCGTGAACTTTCGCTTGCCGACCTCGCCCCGTGGGACGTGGCCTACGCCGCCGAAAAACTGCGCCAGGCGCAATACGCCCTCTCGCAAGAAGACCTGCGCCCCTACTTCCCCATCAGCACCGTCATCGACGGCCTCTTTGCCATCAGCCAGCGCCTCTTCGGCGTCCATTTCCGCACCAACCACAGCCTCAGCACCTGGCATAAAGACGTGCTTGCCTACGACGTGTTGAACGCCGATGGTAGCCTGCGCGCCCAGTTCTACCTCGACCCCTACGCCCGCGCCAAAAAACGCGGCGGCGCATGGATGGATGGCGCCGTCTCCCGCTTCCGCGACAACGGTGCATTACAACTGCCCGTCGCCTACCTCGTCTGCAACTTCACACCGCCCGTGGGCGACAGCGAAGCCTGCCTCACCCATCAAGAAGTCACCACCCTTTTCCACGAATTTGGGCACGGCCTGCACCACATGCTCACCGACGTGGACATCTATTCCATCTCCGGCATCAACGGTGTCGAATGGGATGCCGTCGAACAGCCCAGTCAGTTCATGGAAAACTACTGCTACGACCGCGAAGCGCTGGCCGGCATGACGCGGCACAAAGACAGCGGCGCACCGCTGCCTGACGAGCTCTACAACAAACTGATCGCCGCAAAAAACTTCCAGTCAGCGATGGCGATGCTGCGCCAGCTCGAATTTGCCCTGTTCGACTTCCGCTACCACAGCGGCACAGCATGGCGCGACAAAACGCTGGACGTACACGCCGCCGTGCGTGCTGCCGTCGCCGTTACCCCCGCCTATGCGGCAAACCGCTTCCCGATGCAATTCAGCCACATCTTCGCGGGCGGCTACGCAGCGGGCTATTACAGCTACAAATGGGCGGAAGTCCTCTCGGCGGACAGTTTCGCGGCGTTTGAAGAAGAAGGCGTCTTCAACGCGGCGACCGGTGCCCGCTTCCGCGACGAAATCCTTGCGACCGGCGGCAGCCGCCCCAGCATGGCGAGCTTCATCGCCTTCCGTGGCCGCGAACCGCGCGTGGATGCGCTGCTGCAACAGAGCGGCATCCGCTGATGACGTTGCTGCTGCCCATAAAAAACGCTTCCCACGGGAAGTGTTTTTTTGAATTGATCTTCGTACACGACGAAACACCCTTCTTGGCCGCTTGCCGGGCCCAGTAACCACGCCGCTTGAAGAGCTTGTGTTTATACCGAACGTCCATAAGCGGCAGCTTAACGGCAAAAAAAAAAGCCCGCCAGTACGGGCTTTTTTTTTGCGGAGAGGTGGGACGTTCAGGCGTTCATCAGTTTTTTCAGGGTGCTGCCGATATCAGCCGGGGAGCGGACGGTGGCGACACCTGCCGCTTCCAGGGCGCGGAATTTGTCGGCGGCAGTGCCTTTGCCACCGGCGATGATGGCACCGGCGTGGCCCATGCGTTTGCCGGGCGGAGCGGTGACGCCCGCGATGTAGGCAACCACGGGTTTCGTCACGTTTCCCTTGATGTAGTCCGCCGCTTCTTCTTCGGCGCTGCCGCCGATTTCGCCGACCATGACGATGCCTTTGGTCTGCGGGTCGGCCTGGAAGGCAGCAAGCACGTCCACGAAGCTGGTGCCGTTGATGGGGTCGCCGCCGATGCCAACGCAGGTGGACTGGCCGAGGCCGATGCCGGTAGTTTGGTGCACGGCTTCATAGGTCAGCGTGCCGGAACGCGAGACGATGCCGACGACGCCCGCCTGGTGGATGTGGCCGGGCATGATGCCCATTTTGCATTCGCCGGGGGTGATGACGCCGGGGCAGTTCGGGCCGATGAGGCGCACGTTGGTGCCGCTGATGGCCGCTTTCACTTTCATCATGTCCAGCACGGGGATGCCTTCGGTGATGCAGGCGATGACTTCGATGCCGGCATCCACCGCTTCGAGGATGGAATCAGCGGCAAAGGGGGGCGGCACGAAGATCATGCTTGCATTCGCGCCGGTGGCCTGCACGGCTTCATGGCAGTTGTTGAAGACAGGGCGGTCGAGGTGGGTTTGCCCGCCTTTGCCGGGGGTGACGCCGCCGACGAGGTTGGTGCCGTAGGCGATGGCCTGTTCGCTGTGGAAGGTACCTTGTGAGCCGGTGTAGCCCTGGCAGATGATTTTGGTGTTTTTGTTAATGTAGATGCTCATGGGGATTCCTTATTTGGCTACGGCAACGGCTTTTTGCGCGGCGTCGGTGAGATCCTCCGCCGAGGTGATGGCGAGACCGCTTTCGTCGAGCATTTTCCGGCCCAGTTCGACGTTGGTGCCTTGCAAGCGGGCGACGACCGGCACTTTCAGGTCGATTTCTTTGGCGGCGTTGATGATGCCTTCGGCGATGAGGTCGCATCTGACGATGCCGCCGAAGATGTTGACCAGGATGGACTTGACTTGCGGCGCGGTGAGGATGAGTTTGAAGGCTTCTTTGACGCGCTCTGCAGTTGCGCCACCGCCCACGTCAAGGAAGTTCGCCGGCTCGCCGCCGTGCAGTTTGATGATGTCCATTGTCGCCATGGCCAGCCCCGCTCCGTTGACCATGCAGCCGATGTTGCCGTCGAGGGCGACGTAGTTGAGTTCGAGTTCTTGTGCTTTGTTTTCGCGCTCGTCTTCTTGCGTCGGGTCGCGCATTTCGGCGAGGTCTTTGTGGCGGTAGAGGGCGTTGTCGTCGGTGCCGATTTTGGCGTCGAGCGCGAGCAGTTTGCCGTCGCCGGTGATGATGAGCGGGTTGATTTCGACCATGCTCAGGTCTTTTTCGATGAAGAGTGTGTAGAGGCCTTGCAGCAGGGTGGCGAGCTGGCCGACTTGTTTTTTGTCGAGTCCCATGGCGAAGCCGAGGCGGCGACCGATGTAGGGGAAATAACCGGCGGCGGGGTCAACCCCGATACTGTGGATTTTTTCCGGGCTTTTTTCGGCGACTTCTTCGATGTCCATGCCGCCTTCGGCGCTGGCGATGATGGATACGCGTTTGCTGGCGCGATCAACCACGACGGAGAGGTAAAGTTCTTTGACGATGTTGAGGCCTTCTTCGATGAGGACTTTATGAATAGGTAGGCCGACATCGCCGGTTTGTTTCGTTTTCAGGGTGCTGCCAATCATCTGGCTGGCGTACTGCCGTACTTCATCGAGGCTTTTGGCGACTTTAACACCGCCTGCTTTGCCGCGTCCGCCGGCATGTACTTGGGCTTTGACGACCCAAACGTTGCCACCCAGGGCTTCGGCAGCAGCGACGGCTTCATCCGGGCTATGCGCGAGCTGGCCGCGCGGGGTATCCACGCCATAGGCGCGAAAGAGCGTTTTGGCTTGGTATTCGTGTAGATTCATGGGGAGTTTCCTTAATGGTTTAGCGGATAATGCTGCGGCAATGTTAGCAAAGTTCAGCGTTATTTTCGCTGATGGTATGTGTTTTTCTGTGGGGTGTTGTGATGAATGTGTGGGTTCATGTGTGGCAGGGTGAGGTGCGCTGGGGCGACATGGATGCTTATGGGCACGTCAACCATACGGTGTTCTTCCGTTATCTGGAATCGGCGCGGGTGGCATGCCTTGCGGCGGTGTGCGGTGAGGCACCGCTGCCGATGCTGGTGGTCGCTAATATTGGTTGCAAATTCCTCGCGGAAATTGTCTTTCCAGCGACGGTGGAGGTGCGCTCGTTGCTCAAGAATGTGCGCGGCGGTTCGCTGGAGATTGAGGCGGAGATTTGGAGCGGCGGGCGATGCTGCGCAACATCACGGGTTCTCTTGGTGTGCGTGGATGCCGTGCGCCGCAAACCGACTCGCTTCCCGCCGGATTTCGCCACGCGGTTGGCCGCTGCGCAGGATATGTAGTAACGCGGTCGGCTGGATAGGCGGGAAGTCAGTGTTTATCCCGCTTGGCGGAGTCAGTGTTTATCCCGCTTGGCGGAGTCAGTGTTTATCTCGCTTGGGGAAAGATACTTTTGTAAAAATATTATCTTGTTTCAATAGATTATGGTTTTTAAATATCACAATGATTCCCCAAACATTCCCCATGTTCTTATACCAAAGGAATATATACAAAAACGAAGAAAATCATGTAGTTGATGTAGTTTGTAGTTGAATATTTATAACATATTGAATATAAGCATGTTTCTGATGGATTATAAAAAAATAGATGTAGTTGAACATGTAGTTTACGTAGTTTATTTGAAAAACAATAGGTTACAAACAACTGATTCGATGGCCGATGTCAGCAGCGGTATTGATGCCGAGAGATCAGGTGATGGATGCTGGTGTTGGCTCTACTTCTCTGTTCTCTGCGTGTGGGCGTCCCGGCGTAGAACCTCGGCGCTCTGTGTCGGCATTTGGGCTGGCCGGTGCTGATAGTCGGTGTCGGTGGACGTAATCGATGGTGGAAAGTCAGGTGATTGGTGACGACGGCTCTACTTCCCTGATTTCTGCGTGTGGTGTCCCGGCGTAGAACCCTGGTGCAGAACCTCGGCGTAGAACCTCGGCGCTCTGTGTCGGCATTTGGGCTGGCCGGTGCTGATGGTCGGTGTTGGTGGCCGGTGTTGGTGGCCGGTGTTGGTGGCCGGTGTCGGTGGCCGGTGTCGGTGGACGTAATCGATGGCGGAAAGTCAGGTGATTGGTGACGACGGCTCTACTTCCCTGATTTCTGCGTGTGGTGTCCCGGCGTAGAACCCTGGTGCAGAACCCTGGTGCAGAACCTCGGCGTAGAACCTCGGCGTAGAACCTCGGCGTAGAACCTCGGCGTAGAACCTCGGCGTAGAACCTCGGCGTAGAACCCCGGCGTAGAACCCCGGCGTAGAACCCCGGCGTAGAACCCCGGCGTAGAACCCCGGTGCAGAACCCCGGTGCAGAACCCCGGCGCAGAACCCCGGCGCAGAACCCCGGCGCAGAACCTCGGCGCTCTGTGTCGGCATTTGAGCTGGCCGGTGCTGATGGTCGGTGTTGGTGGCCGGTGTTGGTGGCCGGTGTCGGTGGCCGGTGTCGGTGGCCGGTGTCGGTGGCCGGTGTCGGTGGCCGGTGTCGGTGGCCGGTGTCGGTGGACGTAATCGATGGCGGAAAGTCAGGTGATTGGTGACGACGGCTCTACTTCCCTGATTTCTGCGTGTGGTGTCCCGGGGTAGAACCCTGGTGCAGAACCCTGGTGCAGAACCCCGGCGCAGAACCTCGGCGCTCTGTGTCGGCATTTGAGCTGGCCGGTGCTGATGGCCGGTGCTGATGGTCGGTGTTGGTGGCCGGTGTTGGTGGCCGGTGTTGGTGGCCGGTGTCGGTGGCCGGTGTCGATGGCCGGTGTCGATGGCCGGTGTCGATGGCCGGTGTCGATGGCCGGTGTCGATGGCCGGTGTCGATGGCCGGTGTCGGTGGGCGTAATCGATGGCGGAAAGTCAGGTGATTGGTGACGACGGCTCTACTTCCCTGATTTCTGCGTGTGGCGTCCCGGCGTAGAACCCCGGCGTAGAACCCCGGCGTAGAACCCCGGCGTAGAACCCCGGCGTAGAACCCCGGCGTAGAACCCCGGCGTAGAACCCCGGCGTAGAACCCCGGCGTAGAACCCCGGCGTAGAACCCCGGCGTAGAACCCCGGCGTAGAACCCCGGCGCAGAACCTCGGCGCTCTGTGTCGGCATTTGAGCTGGCCGGTGCTGATGGTCGGTGTTGGTGGCCGGTGTCGGTGGCCGGTGTCGGTGGCCGGTGTCGGTGGACGTAATCGATGGCGGAAAGTCAGGTGATTGGTGACGACGGCTCTACTTCCCTGATTTCTGCGTGTGGTGTCCCGGCGTAGAACCCTGGTGCAGAACCTCGGCGTTGAACCTCGGCACTCCGTGTCGGTGTTTGGGCGGTCAAGATTTGTTATCAATGCTGGCAGTGTGGTTAGGATTGACAACTTGCGGCATCAATAGCAATAAGTCATGTAATGATCATCTTCTTCTCAGCACAAATTGAGGAAGGGGCAATGTAGATTTCACATTACCCCTTGAATTAAATGAATCGACGTATCAATTCAATTATTTATCAAACGTCGCCACCAGGAACGTTTTTGCATTTTAGAATGTCGTTCTTGTGCCTTTCTCAACTCCTGCTCAAAAGCATTCATAGCTGCATTACCTACAAGTGATGGGATTTCTCTTTGGATCTGCAACATTACTCTCTGAAAATCATTAGCCGTTTGTAGCATCGCGTTAAACTCTATTCTCACTTCTGCAAGATCTTTCCGCATTAATTTAAGTTCCTCGCGGCAGTCGATAATCTCACTGTAAACATCCAGTAAAATCATTCGAGGATCTGTTTTAGCATATTCAGAAGTCATGACATGATGCGTTCAAAGATTTCGGTCAGGCGTTGATCTAATGACGCTAACTTACGTTGGCGAACGTGTTTCATCGCGTACTCTCTGGCCTTTTCTTGTTCCCCGGCAGCTTTTGCCTCTTGCATTTTGGCCTTGTAGTCCGTTGTGCTGATCATATCTTCCAAAGATTGTCCATTTGTATATAAGTCATGGCGAAATATTAGGTTCTCAGTATTAACAGGAATATTAAGCTTTCGTGCCGCCAGTATAACTTGCTCAAATACTTCCTTTGGATCTATATTATCATTGACCTGATTAAATACTATCCTAATCTGTTCTGGCTGAACACCCATTATCAGAATGTCCTGCATCGTTTTTATACTATCTGCTTGCTGTTTTTTCTCGCCTGTTACGGGAATAACGAATAGGTCAATGCTCTCTATAATCTCACTTTCTTTCTCAGTGCTATGGATAAAAGATTCAAGATTTGATGATCCTATGTCAAGTATTATATTTTCGTTAAGCAGCATCTCTGTATAAATGTCGTCTCCTTTATCCCCTCTTATGACTAGGGTTTCCTTGCCATCACTGTTAACTGATTCTACAGTTATGATCTGATGGTCCGGCATACGATATTTCAGCAAATCGCGGGACAGCGTTGTTTTCCCAACATTACCGCTATAATTTAAGACTGCAATTCTCATAGGTTACTCCGATTAAGTTAATCATCTTTAGAAGGGGGTTGTAGAGCTGCAAGATTATCACTCACAAGATTGGTTACTTCTTGCCTGCGTCTTTCTCGATCTGCATTGGTCTTTCCAGAGGGATTTATATGTAATCCTGCTGATTGCTTCACTGAGGCCAGTTCTAGTTTAGGTGTAATATCGGATAGGTATCGATATAGCGTCCGAACACTGATACCGCATTGTTTAGCTACTCTAACTTTTGGCACACCAAGTTCAAGTAATCCGCGTATTTCATCTATTTGCTTTTCTGATACGGGCGTTTTTAATCTCGCTATCATAGGTACGCATTACTCCAATTGAATATTTGCAGAAGTCATGGGATGTGCAGTTTTCATTCTTAAGCACGATCTTCCGCAGTGATTGGCACGATTTCCTGCCATTTGGCACGAATTTCTGCCATTTGGCACGATTTTCTAATGTGCTTGGCAATGTTTTGTGTCATTTGGCACAGTTTCCTGCCATTTTGCATGATTTTCCAGTTTATTAGGCACGAATTCCTGCCATTTGACACGTTTTCCTGCCCCCCTGACATGACGACCTGCCAAGTTGGCAGAGTTCTATGCCACATCCATCCTGATTTTAGAGGTGAAAAGCAGAAAAAGCAAGTTTTTCTTACTTTACTTTGACCATTTGTAAAGATATAGTTGTTTTTAGACAGGCACGACGGCGATGTTTACAAACTGACGTTTGCACATCGCGCGTGCCAAAGGGGGAACCCCTTTGAAACCCCGGCAGGCTGCCGCCTGCCAACAGCGGCTGACGCCCGCAAGTACAGGAGAACCGATGCCAAGCACAGATAACCTATCTCGCCCCTTCGCCGTGCGCTTACCAAGCGAGAAGGCAGCGGAATATGAACGGCTTTCTCACGATTCCGGAGAAAGTATGTCGGTTGTTTTGCGCAAGGTACTGACTGAGGCAAGCCCTGTTTTTTATTCGCGTGTGCCTATGTCTGTGCGGGAAGATCGTATTAAGGCTTTACATTACCTCTCGAAGAGCAGCAACAATATCAATCAGGTTGCCAAACATCTGAACATTCTGAGTCTGCAAGGCCGTCTGAGTTATGAAGAATGTGCCCATTATTTGCGAGTGTTGGACACGATTGCAGCGGGCTTTACTCGTGCACTGAGGATTTTTGATGTTAATTAGGATTAGTGGTGGTTCCTCCGGTATTGGTGAATATCTGGCGGAAGGGAAAAAATCAGGTAGATACTATAGTCGAGATGAACTAGATCAACGCTTTCTATTAAGCGGAGATCTGCAACACATGAACGCTATACTTGATTGCTTTGATCTAAAGAATGAACATGAAAAGTACATGCACATTACCCTATCCTTCAAGGAGAAAGTGATTGCAGAGGATGTTTTACAGGCTATTGATCAAGAGTTTAGGCAATTCATCTTTGCTGCCTGTGCTGAAGGCGAGTTTTACTATTACAGTGAAGGGCATCTCCCCAAAATACAATCTTTACCGGATGTGTTTGGTAGCGAGCATGAACGCTTCCCTCACATTCATGTGGTTATTCCTGAATTTAATCTGATTACGGGGAAACGAGAAAATCCCTTAGGAAAAATTGAACATATTACCCATTATATCAATGCTTTTCAGGAAACTATAAATCAGAAGTATAATTTAGAAAGTCCAAAAGATAATGTGCGTCCTATATCAGGAGGTAGGGAAGCAATATTAAACCGATACCGTATTTCCCCTGAAATGTCTGCCAGTATGGTTAAGGAGAAGATTGCAAGTATTATCCAGGCTGATATGAGTATAGATTCTGTGGAGAAACTGGCAGACATGTTGAGTGAGTTCGGCGAGGTTAAGGTGCGCGATTCAAGTCACTTCAGCGAAAAATACATTAATTTCCGGTTTTCAGGTGATAAAAAGGCTGTCAATCTGAAAGATTCCATGTTTCTGAACGCTTACTTAGCTGGTCGTGATCCATCAATGGGGAAGAGCAAGGAAAGGGACAACTATCCGCAACTGGTAGAAGAATGGATTAAACGCAGGGCTTTTGAAGTTCGCTTTATTGATCGTGCCAGTGTAAAAAAGCGGGAAACCTACCGGCAAATGACGGAAGAAGAACAGCTTGCTTATCTGGCAGATTTGTTTGCTGCAAAGGTAAAGCAGACTGAATCAATCACTACGGAGGAGATGCTTCCGTCGGTTCCGAATGATGAAAGGCTGCCTCAGTGGCGGTACTCCGCTCATTTTGATGACACAAGACATATTGACGATATTCCGCATTTTGATGACTTGCCTCATATAGATGATTTGGAATATATCGACAACCAGCCGTTTTATATCCCGGACGAAATACAAGGTGAGTACATTGAACAGCGACCAGAACATTTTGAGAGAAGTACCCGACACAATCTGCATGACGTGCGCCCACGCCCTGGTGATGGAAATAGAGGCGGAAGGGAAACTGTTGAGCCGCATTCATTGCCTGCGCATGCACTCGCTGACCTGGACGGAAACCCGTCATTCAAGTTTGAGGACGTGTACCGGCTACGAGATGGGGGTGCCATCAGCCTCTTCGAGCAATACACCCCCGCCGCCGGAGATGTGAACTGGACGGAGAGGATGCGGCAGATTGATTTGCACCTGCTTCTGGATTACCTCGCCTATCACTACCGCATCCAGCGGGATGATTTCACGATTGAGCAATCCCCGTCCGGCGTCGAGCGCATCGGGATTGCCGGACGACGATATTCCCCCTCTGACTTAATGCGGAAATATCTGAACCTGCGCTGGCCGGAAATCAGAAAGGTGCTGGATACGGTCTGGGAAGAACAACAAAAGCAAAGCGTCATCCGCACCCGTGATGTCACCTCGAGAATGCTGTGGCATCGCTGGTGGCAGCATGAAATGCAGTTGCCCGGTATCCGGGCGGCCTATGCACGTTATCGCACAGCGCGCAGCGAGATTTGGCGACGTCTGCATTTTACGAGTGATGGGCAACAATCTCTTGCGCAAAACAGAGCAAGGCGACGCGTGCTGCAACAACAACGGCGAGCAGAGTTACAGCGACTACAAGAAACGTGGCAACGGGATGAACATTACTACCGCCAGCCGCAGCGTGAGCGTTACCGGGAATGGCTGTTCCAGGAAGCGGAGCAGGGCGATGTGCTTGCACTTGATGAACTGTACCGTGTCACGCGATATAGCCGCCCTGATGGTCACTTGCAACTGTACGCAACACATAAACAGCAGCAAAGTCCGTTCGCACCGTTTGATCTGGGTATGAAAGTGCATATTAAGCGGAATGGGGAAATTGAGTATCGGGATGACGAGGAAAAAACAATCATCATTGATGCGAAGTATTCCATCAAGGTAATCCGGCGCGACAGTGAAAATATCGCCAAGGCTTTACGGTTGGCGCAGCAGCGATTTGGCGTAAACGCTTTTGAGATCCGCAATGCGCGTCCAGAAGACCAACAAGCCATTCAGGCAGCGGTAAACAAGGTTCATACAGAAGCTAAATTGGTTCAACACGAATACAAGGGGCGTTCGACTATAGAACGCGGTTGATAGATATTTTTATAACGTAAGAGATTTGGATAATGAAAAAACAACTTTGAATTTTGTTGCAATAGGTATGGCTCTTTAGAGGTCATAGAAACATTTTAACTATTTAAAACTAGCGTTCGATACCTTTATTCTTGCCTTTATCCTTGGTCTGAATTGTCGGTCCTCTTTCCAGAAATTTTTGCATATTTTTACGCAGCATATCGGTAAAGCTGTCTATCTGCTCAGGAGATGACTTTTCAAGCGCTTGAATCAGTCTGTTTTTCTCAGCAACTTTTTCTATATCAGGTAACTTCACATTGTCCATGTAACAATCATGCAAGAACTCGGCAAATTCTATTTTGTTTGCTAATTTATCTATTTCCAGTGGTTTTGCAATATTGGCAAAAATGCTGTGAAGTGTGATGCCAGGATAAGCCTGCTTTAGATCGTTTAGATCTTTTTGTAGCCCAATGTAAGCATTTCCTTCATAAGGATGGAAAACATCTTTTAAGTCATCTGGTCTTCGTGCAAGATTTAATTCGCATAGTGATTTGTCTCTGGCAACGTACATGACTTCATAATCAAGGTTGGCAAAGTCAAACACTATGCCGGATGCCCTTGCCATCTCCTGAACAAATGCACGGTTGACCCTGCTGTTTCCATCGCCGAAGCCGTGCAGGTAATCAATTTCCGCATAGACGGTTGTCAGCCGTTCAATTTTTTGTGCAAGGGTTAGGTCAACCATATTTTCCGGTAACGCTGCCTTGATGGCTGTCTCCGCATTATGAAAATCCCCACTTTGTAGTGGGGAATACAAGGTTAAATGTGGACGATCGAGACGGGAAACCAGACGCAATTTATGCCAATCATTAGCAGCGGGGCGGACTTTATAATAATCCTTCATCAAGACTCGAACAGAATCCGGTAAATCAGGAGTGGGATCAAATGTCGAGTCATGCAAGAATTTTAAGCTGAAAAAATTAAACCTTTGCTTCTTCCTAAGGTGTAAGCTCGCATCACGCAGACGTTTAATACTAATCCGATTAAAAATTATCTGCGAATCATCTTCATGCATTACAAATCCTTCCATGATAAGCCAGCGTCTTTAAGGTGCTGTATTTTCTCATTAATACGTTTGGTCTCAGATGGTATTTTTCCACATAGTATTAATTCTTCTTGTTCAGGAGTTAGTTCCCCACGAATACGCTCAAGAGAAACGACCTTGCCAAAATCATCAGGCTCTTGACCTTCCAGGGCAAAGCTGGCAACCAGTTGATGATATAACTCACGTCCTTCTGCTATTTCCTCATCGCTATAATGCATAACCTTGGGGCGGTTAAATTCTTCCGGTAGAGTTTGCTGTGATGATAAAGTTTTGTTCATGGGATACCTCTGGATAAACAAGGATAATATTATACACTAACTTTATCCTTGTATTAAAATTATTTGTCAGCACCTATCTTAAAAATTATTATTAAACATAAAAATTAAGGATAATCCAATTATCTTTCTATACTACCACTTCTATTCTTTCCTATGTTTTTGGTCTTTGTTTTCTCTTGTGCCTTTCTTAATTCAGAACGAAGCATCCCTATAAATCTTTCAATCTGTTCCAGCGGTGTTGTCTTGATTACTGCATCAAGTCGTTTCTTTTCAGCTTCTTTCCTTTCCGCTGTCAAACGTGTAGTGTCCAAATATCGACCATGTAGTGATTTCGCCAGTTGTATCTTTTCCGTGCGCGGATCTTGTTCTTGTTGCGGTAGGGAAACTTCGACGTGTTGGGTTCTTTTGCGATACCCTTCCAGTTTCTTTTCTGTTAGAATTGTTCCAAGCCCCAAGGCTTTCTGTTTCCCACGTCCCGTGCCGTTGATGCGGGCGTCTGGTCTGAAAGCTGGATCTTCGAGGACATGGCGCAATCGCCGCGCATACTTCCCCAAGATCTGCGGGGCTTCTTTTGTATCTGCGTACAGCAAGAGGCGGTCTTCCAGCCAGCGTCCAAACGGGCTTTTTTCTGACGAATAGGCATTGAGCAACAGGTGTCTATTCCCTTGATTATCGAGTTCTTCGGCAATGATAAGGCGAACAGTGTTATCACCTATTTTTTCGGGTGCTATGAATACGAGACGGTCTGGATTTGTATCTGATACAAACACCATAGCAGGGTTTTCCAGCCATTGCGGTATTTTCTTCCAGATCTCTGCTGTCATTTCCGGATGGTTGTCATAACTTTTTCTGACCTTCACCTCGGCCAGGATTACCGGCTGATCACCATATCCCAGCATATCAAGCACATCGGCGCGAACCAGTACGGTGACACCACTATGGAATCTGGGTTCCTCCCCGGCAAATAGTTCATCAATCCTTGCTTCATAGCGGGCTTGCACGTCAGCGTTGATTGCCATCTTATCTTCCTCTTCTCAATAGAAATCCCCGCACAGGGCGGGGATGATTTTGTGGTAAGTTGCCGCTGAGATTTACCGGCCACCGATTTCCTGCTGCGGCTGTCTGTGGGGTGTTGGCTGTCGACTGGGCTGTTGTTGCGCGGCTGCTTGCTGGCGGTCTTTGACCATGCTTTGTTCCATTTGCGCCGCTTTGGTGATGTCCGTGCGGATGGTCGGTAACTTGCTTTTGACGGTCTTTACTTTGTCGGCCAGGGTTTTAACATCAACGGGTTTACCATCGGCCGCGGCTTGCGCAATGCCTTTGGTAAGGATGTTTTCCAGGACGGTGATTTGCTTGTCGTCCAGATCCAGCACCCGTCCGGCCTCAATCACCACTTCTTTCATGGCACTTTCTACGATTTGTGCTTGGGTGGGTTCGGCTTCTGCCGTCTTTTTTGGTCGTCCTCTGGTCTTCTTCGCCGTTGCCGTTGATGCTTCTTGGGCGGGCATATCGGCCGTTTTTTCTGCCGCCCGTTCCTCAGCCTTTTCTGCATTTTTTCCTTGTACCTGCGGTTCCGCCACCTTTCCTTCCTGATTTTTGGCGGCATCGGCTTGTGGCCGGATATCCAGGCCTTCCTGTTTCTGCCGTTCCAGCGCCCCGGCCAGCCGCTGTCTGTCAGCGCGGGTCGGCTCGTAGCCGGTGGTCTCCAGTCCGCGTAGCTGTGCCAAGTACCAAATTTCCGCTTTAGCTTCGGCATCGCGCCCCTTGATATGAATGGACTTCCAGCCCTTGTCCTGTGCGAGATCGAGTGCGGCCGCATAGTTTCGATCAGTATTGTCAAAGGTGATTTTGTGCTTGCGCACATTGATTTTGGTGTGATCCTCTTTGTGTTCAAAGACGAATTCACTGCGGAAGTCGTGCCATCTTTTGACGTTCTTGTATTCCCCTTGCATGTTGAAACGGTCGAAGCGGTAGAAGTCTTCCACTTGCAACGTGCCTGATTTTTTCGGCTGTTCTTCCTGCGTTTCCCGTTCTTCTATCGCCTCCGTTTGCCGGTTTGAAGATGATGCTGGAGATGGGGCAGGGGCGGCTTGTGGTGCGTGCGAAGTGACTTGCTCTTCTTCGCGCAGTTCTTGCTGCCGTTCCTGATTGAGTTCTATGGTTGTGGTGGATACCATGATGTGTCCTCCTATTGGGTAAATTCATGGACGATGAAATCAGCGAGCGGACCAAGCAGACGGTTCTTCATCTCGATGGTGGCGTCCTGATACTGAGCCGTGTCGCCGCTGATACGGGTGATTTCCTGCCGCAAGTGTTCTATGCCGCCGGTGCGTTCGGCAATGGTCTTGGCGTAGAGTTGGCCGCTTTGCTGCTGCGCCCGAATAAAAACAGGGTCTTCCAGAAAGTTGTTCTTTTCCGCCTTAATCGGATATTTGCAATGGCGGTAAGTCGCGAGAACAATTTTGTCGTCCATTTCCATGATTTCTTGCGGTAGCATCAGGTCACGCGAGTTTTGCGTTTCCGTGCGTGAGATGCCCCTATTGCCGCCGCCACGCGAGCGCTGGGTGTCGCTTTTGACGGTAATCTTGCCAAGCCGTTTGGCATACTCTTCCGCGTCAGCAATGTCGTCAGGTTTGTACATGATTTTCAGCGCCATGTTGCTGAGGATGTTGCGTGTGCCGTGCTCGCCATAGAGCGAGGGTTCGCGCAACTGTGACGGCGACTGCACGATCATCAGCAAGCGCAGGCCGTAGCCCGCCATGTAGGCAATTGCCTTGGCCAGGGCGTCAATGCGGCCGGGTGCGGTGGCTTCGTCCATCAGTAGCAGGCATTCGTATTTCAGGTTGCGATCCTGGCTTGGTAACACTTCAGTGTTGGCGTTTATCAACTGAGTGTAGAAGAGGTTGATGATCTTGCTGGCCTTGGCCAAATCAGGTGGCTGCACGCCAAGGTAAATGCTCATTTTCTTGCGCCGCACGTCGCGCAGATCGAAGTCGTCGGCGGAGGTCGCTTCTGCCACGGTTTGCGACATCCACGGGGTAAGGTTGGCGGTGACGGTCGCCAGAATGCTGCCAAAAGTTTTGTCCCCGGCGGAAATCCCGGCGCTGATCGCTTTGCGCGCTTCTTCGCTGACGAAACGGTCTTTAATCAGGGAAGCGAAGTATGGAATAGCCTCCTCACCAGTACCCCGCGCGAGGTCAAGAATGGCCTTGATGGTCGTGGTGTACGTGATACCTTCGGCCTGATAAGCGGCTTCTTTATCGAGCGAATAGAGGGCGAGGCCAACGAAGAAGCCGCGTGCGGCATCCGTAAAGAAGTTGTCCCCGGTATGGCTGTCGGGGATCAGGCAGACGGCAATAGCATTGATGTCGTTGATGCGCAGCTTGGGATCACGATTGATGTAGCTGCACGGATTCCAGCGTGCAGTCCGGCCTTCAGCCGAAAATGGGTCAAAGAGATGCACTTCGTGACCGTTATCGGCGCGCACAGCCCCGGTCTGTTCAAAGAGTTCCTGCTTGGGGTCGAGGGCAACGATACTGTCGGAGTAAGAGAGCGCGACTGGCACGACAACACCGACGCCTTTGCCGGATCGGGTCGGAGCAGCGAGGAAGGCAAAAAATGCACCAAGAATGCCCAGATACTGATTGCCGATGCGGGCGAAGATGATGCGTTTGCCCGCCCACAGTCCGCCTTTTCTGACATCCTGCGACGGCACAAGCAATTTGGCTTTTTTGATTTCGCGGAGGGTGGCGAAGCGGGCATTGCCGTACAAATTAGGCTGGCGGCGGCCGAAAATGATGTAGAGGATGGTGCCGATGACCAGCGCGTGTCCGCCAACGGCCATCATCCACGCCCCCTTGATCTGCTTCGGATAGGTGGCAGCGTAGTGGCTCATGTAATGGAAGATGTCGAACGGCTGACTGCGCACTTGGTCGGTCAGATGGAAACCTTGGGTGAAGGCCTGGCGCAGGTTGAAGCCCTGGAAGCTGAAAATCAGGCGGAAGGCAAAGCTGGCCGCCCAAATGATGCTGAATGCCAGCACGGCCAGAATGACGATACCGAGCAGTATTTTGAGGCATTTAGTCATGACGGAGCATCCTGATTCTGCGTTCCGGCTGGAAGTCGATGCCGGTGATGAAGCGTTTGCCGTGGATGTTGCTGAAATGGATGGAAACGTCGATGGTCATGAAAATCAGGCGGCGGATGACATCATGACTAAGGCCGCTGCCTTCCGGCGAGGCGTTAATCATCAGCGCGATCTGTTCATAGGCCATCAGCGCGGAATCGGCGTGACAGGAAGTGATGGAACCAGAATGACCGTTGCCGCAGGCGCGGATGAAGTAATAGGCTTCATCCCCCCTGACTTCCGCCAGGATAATGCGGTCGGGCTTCATGCGCAGACAGGCTTCCAGACAGCTTTTCGCGGTCACGGTGGTATCGGTGCCGAGATTCTTCGGATAGAGCAGGTGCACCTTGTTGGGGTGGTCGATGAAGATTTCCCGTGCGTCCTCGATGGTAATGATGCGTTCTTCATGCGAAATCAGACTGAGCAGGGTCTTCATGAAGGTCGTTTTTCCGCTACCGGTCGCGCCGGAGACAACGATGTTCTTGCGGTAATCGATGGCCGCCGTGAGAAATTCCCGATATTTCTTTTCGTGTAGCAGCCGCAGCATGTCCTTGTCGGCCGCGCTGATTTCGTCGCTGGCCGGGACGATTTGTTCGAACAGCCCCTGCCGGTCGTACTCGTCCATGCTGTACACGGTCTTGGACGGAATGCGCACGGTGAGACTGCACTGTTCAGCCGCCGGTTGGCGCACCAGTTGCGCCCGTTCACCGTCCGGCATGGTCAGTGACAGCATCGGGTAGTGCTCGTCAAATTTCTGGCTTTGGCCAACGTTATTGATCAGCAGTTTGCCCAAGCCTTCAATCAGCTCGTTGGAATTGCGGTGCTCAACGGTTTGCCGCTTCCACACGGAATTTTCTTCGTAGTAAATGACGCCCGGTTCGTTGATGACAATTTCTGTCACGCCGGGCTGCTCCATGAAGGGGCGGATGCCGAGTTGTTCGTAGGTATTGTGAATTTGTCTGACCAGCTTGTCGGTGATTTCCATATGGCGGCCTCAGCGGATGTTGTAGATGGAAGAGAGATCCACATCGTCAGCGACGTAGATATTGATTTTCTCGCCCTCGCGGATATAGACGATCGGCGGCAGGTTGATTTGTTTCTCCAGGATTTTTGCCGCCATATCCTTGCCGGTATCGGCGGTTTGCGAACCGACAATAACGTTGGCGGATTTGCTGCGATCCCCGGCGATGCGCAGGGCGTCATCGATTAGTGACACAAGAATTGCGCTGCCGATACGCGTGCCCCAGCGGTTATCCACTTTGCCGCTGATACCGGAAGCACCGAGGCGGCCGGTCGAGGGAGAATCTAGCTGGATCACTACGTCGTAAGGGGTAATCAGCCGGTCCCAGACCACGCCGAGGCGGCGATCACCGTTTTTCAGGCCGGTGTTGTACGCTCCGGTGACTTTGGTGCCTTTTTCAATCAGGAGAACGCGGGCATTGCTGGAATACACGTCTTGGGAAATGATGCAGGAGGCGAAACCTTCCTGTTCGGAGATGATATTGGTTTCCAGGACACAGGGAATCTTCGTCCCCTTGATCAGGGTGTAGTCGACGTCGCGCAGCAGTTTCGCCTGCCGGGTCGGCGGTGGCGGTTCTTCCGGTTTCTGCCGTTGCTGGTAACTGCCGACACCGGAAGCCAGGCGGCGTTCGTTCAGTGTCGGCCCGGTATTTTCCGGTTGTGCGTTTGGTGCCGCCTGGGCGATGGCAGGAGGTTCGGTGGCGGGCTGCGCTTCCGGCAACGGCGGTGGTGCTTCCGGAGCTTCTTCCGGTTCCGGCAATATCGGCAAATCAAGTTTGCCGATATTGTCCGGTGCAGCGACCAGGGTTTTTGCCGTCTTGTCCTTTTCCCTGCTGCCGAAACCCAGCGAGCCTTTGATGTACAGGAACAAGCCCACGATAACAGCGGCCACGATGACCAGCCCGGCCAGCACAAGGAGCATAATTTTCAGTGGCGAGATGCGGATACCTCCGCCGTTCAAGCCATTGTCATCGTCGCTGCCGCTGCCATTTCCAGCACCATTGCCGCCGACCCTGCCTACCGTACTCATGCGCCATCACCCCGCTCTTTTGCGTCAAGAACAGCAAGGCGCACGTCCAACGCTTGCGCATCATGCACATCCAGCCCGTGCAGGCGGCGGATCATGTCGGCTTCGCGGCGGCCGATGCGCCGCCCGTTCTCGCGGGCCCGGCGCAGGGATTGCAGGGTTTTGTCTTCGTTGTAGATGTTATAGCCGTATTCCATCATCGCCATTTCTTCCTGATCGACGTAATCGCCCATCCAGACATCGCCGGGGTCTTCGTCCGGCCTGAATTCCGGCAGTTTGCTGACCAGGGCTTCTTCTTCCGCTTCAAGCGGCAGGCCGTCCACGATTTTGTCGCCCAGGTAATCCACCACCCGCTGCCGCTCCTGCGGCGTGAGTTGTTCGGTGTGATCCAAGGCGTAACGGATCATCGCTTCGACCTCGCGGTTGCTTGCGGTCGGATTGAGGTTCTTTTTCATCATCGGGTGTATTCCTTTTGTCGTGTTGGGGTGTGTCGCGGGGACAGAGCGCTCAAAAAGGCGTCTTCCTTCTCGATACTGGCCTTTCCTGCCAGAGATGACAGCTTTTTTTCGTCCAGATGGAACCCCGCTGCTTGCGCAGAGCGGCGGATTAGCGCCATATCAAGCGCTTCCCCGCCTCGAGTCTGCTCGTACAGTTTGCGACCGGCCTCTCGCCCGGACAATCCTTGCAGGTCAATGACAGGGGCTTCGTGTGGCTGCCGGGCTGCTTCTTTTGCTGCCATGCTTTGCCGCACAAATTCCTCCGTCGCTGCCTTGATGCCATAGGCCTGCGCATAATCATTCCAGTCCATGCCGCGTGCCGCTTGCGCGTCCACCGGCGGCGTCAGCACGACCACACCGGGGTATCTATCCTCTACCTGTCGCGCAGCCTCGATCCCCGCGTTTTTCAGGCCCTTGTGCTCGTTGTGGATGTCGTTGTCGGCCGCGATGTACATCCGCGCAGTGGGGTACTTGTCATGCAGCTTGTCGGCAACGTAGGGCAGGTTGTTGGAATCAACGGCGGCCACCACCAGCATACGGTGGCCGGGCGCGGCCTGGGTCACCATCTGCCACACGGTTTCGGCGGTGGCGACGCCTTCGGCAATGAAGACCCGCTCAGGATTTTTACGGTCGCCGATGGGGTAGAAAGATCCCTGTTTCGGCGCTTGTGACATCATCCGCTTGTCGCCGTTGGGGGTGATGGTTTGCAGCGAGGTGATACGCTGCCCGTCCACCAGTGGCACAACAATGGTGCCGTCTGCCAGCCGCTTCATGCCGCTGTGGGACTGGATGCCTTTTTTGTTCAGGTAGGGTTCATCACCCCGCGCGTCCGGCAGTTGCGCGTAGGTGCGTTGTGCCAATGCGGATCGCTGCTCGCGGATGTGAGCCTCGATTTGCCGGGCGATGTCGGCAGTCTGCTGCTGCGTCGCTAGCGATACGCGCTGCACTTCGGGGGTCAGTTTGACGTGACTGCGGTTTGACCAGTTGATGCGTTCGGCGCTGGCGTAATTGATGGCGTAGGCACCAGTAGTGCCATCAGCGTTGTGGAAGATGCGGTATTCGCCGTCCTTGTCGCGACT
The DNA here is from genome assembly GCF_900460955.1 of Cardiobacterium valvarum. GTDB lineage: Bacteria > Pseudomonadota > Gammaproteobacteria > Cardiobacteriales > Cardiobacteriaceae > Cardiobacterium > Cardiobacterium valvarum. The sequence goes on along the minus strand of NZ_UFUW01000001.1, from coordinate 2,176,196 downwards.
GCTGCGCTCTTGCAGCGGCACACGGTGGCGCTTGCCTTCGCTGAGGTCAGCGTGCTGCATATCCAGTCCAATCAGGCTGGCGGCCGCGCGGAAGTCTTCCAGGGTCGCGCCCCCCGCCGTTTGGCTCAAATCCGGCACGAAGCGACGCAGTTGCGGCTGTTCTTCGAGATTCGGCGCAAACCAGGCTTTGTAGCGGTTGTCCCACACTGCGCCGAGTGCGACGGCTTCCTGCCGCTCGCGATAGGGCACGGCCAAAAAGGTTTTCTCAACGATGCCCAGCGCCTGCCGGGCTTCCTTTTGACTGATTTGTGCAAACATGACTTCCCGGAAGAAGTCGGACACTGGTGATGTTTGCGGTGTAGCTACTACCTCCGGCAGCGGCTCCGGTGTCTTGCTGCTTTGCTGCTCAATGATCTGCTCACGACTCTTGCCGGTCAGGAAACTTTGCACCGCCCCGGCATCCTTGAAGGCTTGCAGCATGGCCATTTCCAGTTCGGAGCCGGTCTTCGCCGCCCAGTGTTGCAGATAGGCTTCGGACTGGTTCGGCTCGAACGGCAGTCCCGTAGTCAGGGAAGTCAGGTAGGAAGAGAGTTCCGCGACCAGCTCTTCTTGCGCATATTCGGGGCTACCAAAACGGTTGGCCAACGGGCGGTTCAGACGGCTTTCATGTCCCGTCCAGTGTGCCAATTCGTGCAGGGCGGTGGCGTAATAGGCGGCTTCTGTATGGAAATCGCCCTTGTCCGGCAGGTAGATGGTGTCGTTGTTGATGCGGTAGGCAGGTTCGCCGCGCACGATTTTCGGATTGTGACGGGCGAGGATGTCGGCGAAGGCTTGCAAGTCAGGTTCGGTCTCGCGCTGCTTCACCTGAATGCGTGGCAAATCCGTCTGCTCGATGTTGAAGACGTGGTAATAACGCAGGGTGCGGCGGCTGTCTTTCTCGCCGTCAGGATTGATGGTTTCGTCTTCTTTGAAAAAAAGGATGCCGGTGCCTTTTTCATCCTTCCTGACTTTCCCGCCCATGTCGGTAATCTGCTTGAATGTCGCCCAGCGTGGGTCTTCGTAACCGGCAGCTTGGGCAATCAGGGCAAGGCGGATAATGTTGCGGCCGCTGTACATGCGGCCGCTGAGGGCGTTATGGGGCGCGACCAGTTGCTGCGCCTGCCATGATTTTTGCCACGGCGCGGTATTGTTCTTGATCGCCGTGATGACATCACGGATGAATTCTTCGTTGAAGCGTGCCTCACCGGTCAGCCGCTTTTCTTCATTCCCCGGCGCTTTCGTTTTCGTTGTTGCTCTGGGCATTGTTGTACACCTCCATCAGTTGTTCAATCTGCCGTTGTTGCGTGTCCGTCGCGTTGGTGGCTTGTGGCGGACGGCGGAAGATAGACGGTGCGTTTTCATCCACGGTACGCACTGTGCCTTTGACCGTCGTCTTGCTGTCGTTCTCGGCGCGGCCGCTCTTGTCGTTGCGGCGGATTTCCACCGCTTGATCGCCAAGGCGCAGGATCAGGTGGTTGTACACGCCATGTACGACCAAAACGCCGTTCTTTTCAGTGTGCTGGTTGACCAGGTTTGCCTTGTGCTCGCTGTCGAGTTCGTAGGCAACACCGCGTTTGGTGCCCTGATGGAAAGTCATGAAGGTGATCTTGCCGTTGTCCCAGACGCGGGTAGGTACAATGTCGTAAGCGTTGGCAGTGGCGCGATAGTCGTAATTGGTGTAGAGGTAGGTATCGGAGGTGGCGATCTCGCGGTTGCGCAGGACTTTCTTGTCATCGCGCGCCTGCTTGTTCTGCATGGCTTTGGCGTCGTGGTAACGCATCCGCATGGAATAAATCGCTCCAGCCTTATTCGGATGTCCTTCCCAGTTGTTGTTGCCGACGGTGACGGTGAAGAGGTAGGAACGTTTGTCGGTGTGGACTATCAGATTGGTCTGCGGCTGCGCGTCTTTGCTCTTGAAGACAAGGATGTGGTCTTTGACAACCTGCGCTTCCCAGGCGGCCTCAAAGCCGAAGGTGTGATATTCGATGATTTCATCCGGTTCAAAGATGATTTCCGAAGCAATCCCGGCGGCGGTCACAATGTTGGGAATCTTGTCCTGACCGTAGTCAACATAGGTAATCGGGCGGGCGTAAGCAGTGATCGCAACGGCGAGAAGCGGCAGCAGGGCAGTATGCGGTTTCATCATTGCGCCCCCTCCTTGGTTGTGGATTCCAGCACAGGCGGCTGGGCGACTTGATCAGGATCGAAGCGATAGGAAGTGACTTGGAAACCGAAGGGATTGATGTTACGGGCAGCTTCCTGCATGGCCAGATCGGTGTCGTAACCAAAAGTCATGGTGACGGTGCCGGTGGTCTTATCAAGAATGCGGCTGCCCTCGCGCACCAGCTTCTCAATCCGTGCCGTCATGGTGACGCCGTTGTCGCCGTCTTTGAACGGGGTCGGTGTACTCTGCGGCGAAAGGGAAATCACGTTGACTTCCAGCGTGCGCTTTGTCCCCATACGCTGCTCGATATTGTTCGGCGGCTGGAATTTGACGCGGTACTCGGCAAAGACACTGTCCGTAGAGAACAATTCCACCTTGCTGTACGCGTCACGGATGCTGTAATGCTGGTAGCTGTCGTGCAGGATGATGTACTGCTGCGCGAAGAATTTGTTGAGGGCTTCAGAGCCGGTGATGGCGCGGAGGTTGCCCGTTTCAAATTCGGCCAGCGAGGTAACCTCCGTCGGATAGCCGGTGTTTTTATCAACAATCAGGACTTTTACATCGGTAGTTTTCAACGGCAGCATGAAATAAATAGCACCAGACAAGCCCAGCGTCACCAGTAATGACAAGGCAGCGACCGTCCAGGCAACCCGCATGGATTTAATATTCTGCTCGTCTAGGCGCTCTTCAAATTTCTTCATCGTGGCAAACTCGCTCATGGCTTGGTAACCCCCTCAATCAGGCGCTGCGCTTCCGTCTTGCCGAAATGTTCCGGATTGACCGGATACCATTTCCCTTCTGGAAACACATCGGATTCATATTCCTTGACACTGGAACAGCCGCAGAGTTGCAGGCTTAACATCATGAATAGCAGGCATTTCATCTTCTTTTCTCCGATAGGGTTGTTTGTTTTCGATTTCCCTGATTATTATTCTGCTGACCTTCTTGCGGCTGTTTTCCTATTTTCCTTCCTCTTCCTTTAAATTTATGGAATTGGTCATAAATTGATGAATTGGCCCCCCGGTAACATTGCTAGTGCCAACCAATTACTAGCTAAATCACCCACTTTATCCATGATTTTTCCAAAGAACAGGCAAGCAAATAAGCATTTAAATGTTGCTCCCCATGTTAATGGATTTTCTGCATTAACATAAAACATGTCTTTAAATACATTAAGTAGAAATCCCCAAACCAGCATAACAGTAACAAAAGTAAACAAATATCCAATCGTACTTGAAAGCCATGAGGAGAACCAACTTCTAGTTTTCTCAAATGCAGCAAAAAAAACAAAAAGAGGCCCCATCGTGAGAGAGGCAAAAGCAAAAATTTTACTCGTCATTACCGTAAAGAAGGTAACAACAGCTAAATAACTTGCACCTGCCGCAATAATAAATAATTTAGTTATGGTGCTAATATAGTCTGCAACGACACTGAATGGATAATTGACTACATGCCAAATTCCTTTAGCTTTCTTTACCAGCCAGTTCCATCCCTTAACCCAGATTGAAGCATCGGGATCCTCCTCTTCTTCTTCGCCTCCTGTACCGGAAACGGTCAACCCTTCAACCGCCCGATCCAATACCTCACCGGCTTTGGTAAATACGCTTTCATCATCCGTACCACTAAGCTCTTTCCCTAGATTTGTGGTGGTTTCAATAAGCAGATCGGCAACAACTTCTTGATAATAACTTGGAGCAGTTGCCACACCTACAACAATGATCATCTTTATAAACAAATCCTTAAAAATAGGGATAAAAGAACCGGCTTCCAAGCCGGCCAAGATTAGATAGGAGCGATATAGAGCCCAAATGCTAAACCAACCGGCAGCCAGAATACTGATGCCACCCGTAATAACATTAATATTGGTAAAGAACATACGGAGGGAACTTAGTATGTTTGTTTCCAGAGAATGGAATACCCCTATAATCACTCCTTCTTCCATATTAACCTCTTACTTTCCTAATAGGCCGCTATAATCATTACCTCCTTTGGCATCAGAGGAAGCTGCACGGCGTTCTTTATTAAATTGTCTGATTTCTTCAGAACCAGATTTTGCCAATGATCTTTGTGCAAACATTTGTTGCCGGGTATTATTCAAATCACGGAAGGTTTGCGTCTGCTGTTGCAGGATGGCAATGCTGTTTGCTTCCAAAGAAATAGAGGCCTGCAGTTCGGCAATACTCTTCATGTCTTCAGTCTGTTTGATTTTTTCTGCCAGCTCCTCGATCTTTTTCAGCTTGTTTTCATATTGCTTATCCAGTTTGTCAATGTAATTCAGCATACTGACGTTGCTTAATACGCTGCTCTCGCACAGGGACTTGGTTACGTCGTCATCGCTGTCGCAGTTGATACCTTTGGCTCCTTTGCCAAGATAAGTAGCGCTTTTTTCCGCCAGTGAGCCGGTGTTGCCTTTCAGTAGGTCGCCAAAGGTGGTTTGCAGTTCTTCGTCCAGGCCGCCGAGTTTCATGACTTCACCAAAACCTTTGTCGCCGGTCATGGCTTTCACCTGCTTCTTCAACTCCACCAACTGATTTCTGGCTTCTTCCAGTTGTTTTGCCATCTCCGCCAGTTCTTTGACGGAATTCATGATGGATTGGGAAATGGCCGCGCCATCGATCACCGGAATGCCGCCCGCTTGTGCTGGTTGCAGGGCAATGGCGGCCAGTGTGGCAGCCAGTATCAGCCGCTTAGGCAGCGTTTTCATCGTCATCGTCGTCTTCTTCGCTTTCATAGAGGTTTTTCCCCACTTGGTTAATGGTTTGGTAGTAGTGTTCCAGCCAGTGCTCGCCGTGTTGCTCCATCAGCTTCTCTGAATGGCGGCTGCGCGCTTCGGAACCGGAAAGGACATCCACAGCGGCGATGCCGTGCATATCCAGCTTGCAGTGCGTCGTTTCGCTCTGGTACTTGACCAGGAACTCGCGACTGTTCACTCGCAGGTTCTTGATAATCTGGTATTCCTCTTCTTGCAGACCCAGGCTCGTCACATAGTCTTTGCGTTTGGCCTTCGGGTTGGGCAGGAAGATTTGGGTGGCGATTTGCTCGATGAAGCTATCCGGCACATATTTGAAGAAGTCAGAGGGTGCCTGTGTCGCATAGATGATGACGCCGTTCTGTTTGCGGATCGTGCGTTGTTTCTTGTCGATGTAGCTCACGAAATCGGGATCCTGGAACGGCCTCCAGGCTTCGTCGAAGTCAATCAGGACGGGCTTGCCGTCCAGGATCAGTTCAATGCGGTGGAAGAGGTACATCAGGATCGGGTTGCGGATTTCCTTGTTGTCGAGGAATTCGGTGTAATCGATACCGACGATATGCCCATCCATGCTGAAATTGTCTTCCGGGTTGTTGAATACCCACCTGTATTGACCATGCGTCCAGGCACGCAGTCTTTCCTTGACGCTGTTCTCACCGCCGATGAGATAGTTGGCAAAGGTCTCGATGTCGCGCAGATCCGGCTTGTTGGCCATGACTTGCTTGATAGCCACCTCAATCTGGTTCTTCTCCTCTGCTGTGGTCGTCTGCCCATCGTTGTTGAGGATGGACATGATCAGTTCGTGCAGGAAAGTGCGGTTTTTTTCGGTGTTTTCGAGATGGAAGGGGTTGAAGCCGGTGGGTTCCCCCATCCTGATTTTCGAGTAGCGGCCACCCATCGCGCGGACAAAGACCGATGAACCTTCATCACGTTCGAGGATGATCAGTTTCGGGCGGGGGTTGTAGCGTTGCGACTGGGCAAGGATGAAGCTCATCAGCACGGTTTTCCCCGCGCCGGTGCGGCCGGAGATGATGGCGTTTCCGGCCACCAGCTTGTCTTCGTCGTTGCTGCGTTTGTCGGTGTCGTGCAGGTTGAAATAGAAAACTTCGTCCGTGACGGTGCGGAACATCGCCAGCGCGCAGCCCCAAGGGTTGCCGTACTGCTTGCCCCGGTTTTGAACATGGTAGGGCATCATGTGCACAGCGTTGGTGGATGACACTTTGGCCGCGCGCGGGTGCAGGCGTGGATTGCCGGGCAGTTGCGCGAAATAGCTGTGAATTTTGGCGAGGCGGTTGACGGAAGCAGTAAAGCCGCAGTTGGAGAGCACGGGGATGGCCTCGGCAATGCGGTGGCGCAGAGTTTCGATGTCATCGGCCAGAAGCATCACCGACCAGGCGAAATCCCCAAAAACGAAACGGTCATCATGGACGCCTTGCAGGGCCTGTTCGAGGGCGGCAATGTCGCTGTCACTGGCATCATCGCCGGTGCCTTCCACACGGCGGCGTTCCCGCTTCAGCCAGCCGGCCGCCTCTGCCTTGTCGATGGGCATGAAGGCCTGGCTGACAATCATTTTCCACGGCAATTCAAAGAAGGGTTGCAGGATTCCCGCTTGGGTACTTTCGGGATATTCACTGATGGTGAGAACGGCGGCATATTCCCGCTTGCCGTCGTTCTCGATGCAGATGATTTCGTTGTTGCCGACTGAAAGCGTAGCCGTCGGTAGGTAATCCGAGATTTGCGCATTCATCACCGGCACGTCCTGCTCTTTCTGGTTGATCAGCAGGCCAAGGAAAGTCAGGATTTGTGAGAACAACACGCCGTTTTCCTTGCGGAAGGTGGACAGCACGCTAATTTGGTAATCGGTGAAATAATCCAGCACCAGGCGCTTCATCTTGCCCAATTCTTCTTCGGCTTGGCGCTCAAACACCCTGATTTGCTTGCGTGTGCTACTGTACAGCGACAGACCGCCGAGCTTGCGGATTGGGCGGTAGAGGACGGAAATAAAATATTCTGTCTTGATGACAGCGCTGCCCGCATAAATTTTCTTGCTGAGGTATTCGTCGTTCAGGTGGGCGGCGAAGGAACCGGGTTCAAAATCATCATCCAGTTCCGGGGTGTATTCGTGGCGGATGCAGTGCGAGTGGATGTAAAGGTTGTAGCGGTTCGGAGCGCGCATCTGCGTGAGCAGCCCGTTGATTTGGTGGATGCGATTGTCAATGTCGTCCTGATCCTTGCCGAGGTAGGTTGCCCCCTCGAGGCGGAAGCACATCATGTATGTCCCGCCTTTGACCTTGATGATGTCCGGCGTGATGTGCGTGGAGTAGGGAACGAGTTGATCCATGCTGTACAACATTGCTCAGTCCTTGTGCCGGATGGGCTTCGGCGGCAGAAAATAGGTGTTGTCAACCTTGTTCGGCAGCAGCCAGAGCTGCTCCCGCCGTTGCAGTCCCGCCATGCGCAGATACTGGTCATCCCGCTTGGTCAGCTCGCGCATGACAATCAGCGCGGGGATGGGAATCAACAGCAGGACGTAGGCGAGGCGGTCGAAAAAAAGGGAAAGGAACATGCTGGCGGAAACGATCGGCACCGTCGCCACGACGAACGCCATCAGCGGTACACCAAGCAGCATGGGTGGACGGGTTGCCCCGCGCGAGAGCGGGGCTGTAGTCCTTTCAATATCTGTATCTGTCATGCGCCAAAAATCAGGTTGATGACTTCGGTTACAGAGAGGAAGACGGCAGCGCCGACAAACCAGTTCATCAGGTCTGAAAAGCGTTTACGGCCAGACATGATTTCGAGGGCACCCCAAAAGCCGACGACGCCGGCAATAACACGGCCAAGCAGTTTCAGGCCGTTGACAATCTGCTCGCCGACGGAAACCGCCTTTTGCGCCCATGCCTGTGCGTGGGCGGGTTCGGCCAATACGAGCAGGACAAGAGCACTGAGCGCGAGGAGGCGCAGGTGTTTGGCGGTAATAGGGTGGGTGGTATTGGTTACTTGCATATATCCCCTTGATATATCAGTTGATGATGAACGCCCGGCTATTTGTGGGCTAAACTTGATGACAATCGACGTGCTAACAGACTTTGCTTCTTGGCGATGGTTTTACTGCCTCCTTGCCCGCTTTTCTTGGCTGGTATTGTTCTGGGAAAAATTTGAATCGGTGTGTTGGCGTCGGTGCGCGCCGAGGCGACATTGATAACGGTGCCGTTGTTGAAATGGCGCTGCACCTTAGCAACATAGCCATGTGAAAAGCCGGTACGGGGATTGCCGCTGTAATAACAGGAGTAGGCGCGATCCCAGGCGGCATGCTGTGCATAACAGGCGGCAAGGATGCGGCTGCCTGCGTTGAGGTTGGCACAGCGATCAAAGAGGTTGGCATCCGTCAGGCCGTAGGCAGCGAAGTTGACCTTATTGACTTGGGCGATACCTACGGAATAGTTGATTCCCCGGCTGCGCAATTCCTGCACCAGCGCCAAGGCTTCTGTGGCGTTGCGAGGCTGGCGGTTCAGGTAGTGTCCGACCACGCCGACAGCAAACGGGTTCCCCGCCGATTCAACGGCAACAACTGCCTGCATATGGGCAGGTTCAACGGCAACGGGGCATCCGAGAAACTCAAACATCGCTACTGTCCGCCTTCAAATCCGATTCCAGCATGGCCTTGATCACTTCATCGTTTGGGTAGATATCGGGACGCATCTCAGATGGCGTTACTGCCCCGTCTGTTATCTGAAAAATGCCGAGTACCCGTTCTGCCGGGATGCGGAGCTTGCACCAGCCATAAACCGCTTGAGTTGTCACACCGAAAGCATCGGCGATCATCTGTACAGAACCATTCTTCTGACGAAGATAAGTTTTCAGGTCCATTCGTCTCTCTAAAACAAAGAATTTCTTTGCTTTAAGGGTAAATTAGTAATGAATAAAAAGCAAAACTTTTTTTACCCTTTCATAAAATGCGGGTTTTTCTATCGGAGCAAAATCCGCAATGGAGTCAAAGTTTTCAACACATCTGAAAAAGGCCTACGCCCGACGCGGCGAGGATACCGGACGCGGTTTTCCTCTCTTCCTCTCGCAACGCTTTGGCGTAACAACGCAAGCTGCGCGTGAATGGCTGAAAGACAAGAATTACCCGCGCATTGAGATACTGATCGCGATGGCAGCAGACCTCGGCATCACTGTGGATCAGTTGTTGACAGGGGAAGGGGGGCAGGTCAGGGTTGGATTGTTGCCGCTACTGGCCAGTTTGAGTGATGCGGCAAAAATGGATACAAAACAGACACCTGATGCCCAGGGTATTGCAGTTGAGGCATGGATCCCTTCTCTGCGTCCGCAAGAAAGTAAGGTTCGCATGAAAACGCCTCGTGTTGCTGTAAAGCAGACAGGGGACACCATGATAGCGACGGGAATATCTTTCCCGGAGGGAATGCTGCTGGTTTTCGATATCACCCGACGGCATCCGGACAGTGGGGATTTTGTCGCAGCGACATTGGGGGATGGCAGCGCCACATTCAGGCGTTTTATTCAAGAAGGCGGTATGGAATATTTGATGCCTATTAACCGGGCATACGAGAACTACCGTGGGGAATTCAAGGTATTCGGCACATTGGATTATGCCGTGCTGGACTTTTAGTCAAATGTGCATGATTGGCAGGTAGTCCACCCGTCTTTGTCGTCAACAGCAAGGTGGGTTTATCATTTCACCCGCTGCCGTGGGGAAGCAAAAGTAAACAAACCCCCGGCTTTCAACGGGGGAAACTGAAAAGGGCTATTTGGGCGTATAGTTAGCATTTGGGGAAAGTCAAGATAATGCTGCGCTACCCCAAACTTGGTTTTCAGATTTTGGGCTTTTCTGTTTTAGTTTTGTCCATCGCTTTCCGTATAGCGTTGAAATAACGTGCATCATCAAGAGCCAAATGAAGAATACCAACAGTGTAGTCATAATATAAGTTTAATTCTGCATCTTTACCATTACGGCAAATATCCCAGCTATCGGTACTGGTGCACCAACGTATACTCCCAATAGAATCAGAACTTGGGACACCATATTTCTGCACAGCAGAATCTTTCAGCATTTTTACATTTTCTTCAGTATAGGGTAAGCCATATTCGATTCTGTCAGCTACCAGAACGTCCATCTTGTCATGCCATGCATCCGGAATAAAATGGACTTTGACTTTGTGATTGCCTTTTTTCCATTGGATTTCTCTGTCTTTTTTTCCCTCTTCTTTCGTGACGTCACCGTCACTCATCTCCAAAGAGGTTTTGATCGCGGCTTTGATTTCTTGTTCGGTCATCCCAAGTTTCATACCGGCGATGTCAAATTGGGCGACATCGTAGGTGGGCGTTTTCTTTTCGGCGAAAACAGGGGAGAAGGTCAGAGTCAATGCTGCGGCAAGCAGGACTTTTTTCATGGGGGTTTCCTTGTGTTATAAAAAATCAGGTGGGGGGCAGCGTAGTAGTTTCAGGAGCTAGGGACAAGAATATAACGAACCATTGTCTAAATCCTTACATAGATGGGCTGGGAAGATACCAGTAATAATAACCAAGCCCGATGCAAATCCAGGTAATCAGGGGGATGACAATAAAAAAGATAGTGGGGAAATAGATATAGTAATAAGGAAAGTCTATGTCAAAAAACCATAGGAACGGGAAAGCGACAAGCCAAAGCGCTGTGACAAAAAGGAAAATCAGGGTAAGAAATACGAAATACCAGCCAAAGAAAGCATTGAAACCATGCGCCTTCCAGGGCTTCATATAAGCCGCCCAGCCGGTTTTTATGCCTTCCACGATGGCGATAAAGTCGTCCAATAATCCAAATGTTTCTAGAATGGCAATGGTGGATATACCAATGGCGAATGCACAAGCAATAGTTATCGCGAAGCCATCAAGATAATTTAGACCATACCATCTTTCTTCTCTCATTTTCATCTTCCTGAAAATATTGGAATTTCCATAGTAAACAGGTGTTTCTTCTTTGACAAGTATCCCTTATATTCGTATCCCATCACCTTGTTTACAAAAGAAAAGCCGGAAATCAATCCGGCTTTTTCGTCCCTGCGGCGTGGCGCGGCATTACTCAATGTGGGATCCGATTTCTTTGCTTCCCTGGAAGATTGTGGTCTTGTGGACAATGCTGCACCCGGGAATCCACTCTTTATCTTCACGACACGAAAATCCACGTTCAAAACGAACATTGCCGTTATTGTCCACGATACGCCGCAAGCTCTGTTCGCGAAAGGTGAATTCACCATCCGCAGTGGCTTGACCATTATCACCAACAGCGCAGGACGAGAAGGGCGGTAGAGGAGCTTTGCCTTTGCGTAAGCGCTTACGGTAAGCCTTGCGGGCGCTTTCGCAGCCTGAAGGAAAACCGGCTGGCAAACATAGCCAAATCTGACAATCGGCTGACACATTGCCATCATTTTTGACTTGCGGAATCTGAGATTGCTCACTTTTGTCTTCTTTGGCTGCCGTTTTTCCTTTATCCGCAAGTTTTGCTTCTGCTGCCCGAGTTGCGGTTTTGAGCTTGGTATCCAGGCATTCATGCACCTGCTGATACTTGTCTCCCCCTTTGGCGCGGCAGTCATCAACGGTTGCTGCTGTCGGCTTGTTTATGGTCGCGGCAAAAGCCGTATCAGGTGCAACGACGCCGACCAGTGCCAGTGCGGCCAATGCAGTCATAAAAGGACTTTTTTTATACATGGGAACTCCATTGTGCGGTTTGAGATATTGCCTGTATCCACATGATTTCTAATGACTAAATCAGGGATGACGAGAAATATAATACAGAAAAACCTTGTTATAAACAAAGAAGTTCTTTACTTAAAAGGTTTCTTATCGCATCATCACAAAGTAAATCTTTATGAACGGAGGTCATCCGGGTGAAAATGCTGAAAATTGAGGACTTGATGGATAGGCTGCACTTCGGCAGGACAACGATCTACCGCCTGATCAGCAACGGCTTTTTCCCGCGTGGTCATGGCGATGGGCGTTACCGTCGCTGGTCAGAAGCAGAGATCGACGCATACACAATCCTGTTGTGGGATGTTCCGCATGAGTTGCCAAATGGTATTCACGCAGAAACGGTTGAGAGGTTAAGGGAAATGGCGACTGCGGCAAAAACCGTAGTCAATTCAACCCAACCCAACATGGAGTAAAGCTCATGGAAAATAAACATGAACAATCACTGGATCTTGCACTGGCCATCTCGGAAGCTCTCGATATCGCATTGGATCACCCTGACAGGAGGCTTGATCCAGTCATGTCCGGAGTGCTGTTGGCCTACATCAAGGAGAGGCTGCTCAATCAAGATGAAGAGATCGATCGCTTGCGCGGCAAGATTAGACGCTGTCACGCCAAGCGTAAACAACGTGGATCGGTAAATCATAAGTAATGGAGGTCTGCAGCCTGCTTCGGTGGGCTGCCTTTGCGGAGGACAAATGAAAAGTTTGAACAGGGTTGAATTGATTGGCCACTTGGGCGGCGATCCCAATATGCGTTATTCCCAGAAAGGTGATGCAGTCGCTTCGTTTTCCATTGCCACATCGGATTCTTGGACGGATCAGCAAACCGGGCAAAAGCGTGAAAAAACCGAGTGGCACCGTTTGGTGGCATTCGGCAAGATGGCGGAAATCATCGGTCAGTATTGCAGGTCCGGCCACCGCCTGTGGATTGAGGGAAAACTGGAAACCAGCAAGTACACAGATCCGGAAGGCATAACGCGTTACAGCACACAAATCATCGTTAATGACCTGATTTTCCTGAACAGTGCGGACAAAAATCAGGGGAATGGGCAGCAACAACGTCCTGCAATTCAGTCACGCCCGCCACAGCCGCCGCAGAACAATGATTATGGCGATGCCTACGCCGCAGCATCCGGCGGCACGATGCGAGATAGTGGCGGGACAAATCAGCAGGACTGCGGGGATTTTGACGATGACATTCCCTTCTGATCCTGCGCTGCAATCAAACAATCTCCAAACGAAACCCCAATGCCTTGATTACCCGAAACAAGGTATCTGCGCTGGGATTACCGTCGGCAGAAAGTGCTTTATACAGATTCTGTCGCGTCAGGCCGGTTTTTTCGGCCACATCGGTCATCTTTTTGGCACGCGCCACGTCCCCCAAGGCTTTTTGCAGACCTTTCAGGCCGTTTTCTTCATAGGAAATCTGCAAATGCAGGCGGTAATGTGCTTCGTCTTTCAGCAATTCCGCCACGTCATAGGGCGTGATTTCGCAGTCTTCTTTTGTAATGACGATTTCGTTTTCTTCGTACATCATTTACTCCTGTTCCAACCGGTTAAGTATCATTTTTACAGCCTTGATGTCGCGAGTTTGGCTGCCTTTATCGCCACCCAGCAGCAACAGCAGAAGTTCTTGCTGCCGGATGGTGTAATAGAGGCGGTAGCCTTTGCCAAAAGTCAGACGCAACTCGCCGAAATCGCCGAACCATTTGTGATCACCGAAATTTCCCTTTCTAACCCGGTCAAGACGGGCGTCAATACGGGAAATTACCTGCCCAGGCTGTTTTTCAAGCCACTTCAGGAAGATTCTGGTTTTTACAAGGCGGTAAGTCTTCATGGCTTTATTGTCTTTTGTAAAAGACACTTCGTCAAGTATTTTTGTCGCTTACACTTGACATTTTTTGCGTTTGAGCGGTATAGTCCACTCATCGCGACACACAAAGCCGCGATCGGGATTGGAACCCCGTCAGTACAGAAGCGCACCGGCGCTGACAAGCGCTATTTTTGTGTCCCTTTTCAATGGCAGTGTGCGTGGGAGAACCTTCGGGTTCGCCGTTTCTTCTGTAGCGGTAGTTCCAATCCCATGTACGCTGTCGCCCTCGATTGGAACCGAGACGACAGTCATCCGCTTTTACAGAAGGAGACTGCCATGTCTGCATCTACTACGGTGGTGCTCGAATGCACCAATTCCGCCGAATTCTACCGCGCCATCGATTGCGTCAAAGCTCTGAATGAAGTGCTTGGCATCGTGGCCGATCATCCCAGCCGCCAGCCTTCCCCCGACACTCTTTGCATCCTGCACACCCTGCTGGACGATTTTTTGGCCAAAATCCTTGATGGTGTCGAGGAAATTGAAGTCGTGGATCACGGCGACGAAGAAAATCCCCTGCGCAGTTTCATCCTCGATGACGGCGAGGACGCAGAAACCTGTGAACTGCTGGATATTGACGACATCAAGGACATCCTGATCGATGCTGCCAAGCGCCACGCCGCCGATTTGTCGCTGACCAGTGACTGCACTTACAGCAAGGGTTTGACCGCTCATGAATTTGTCCTGGGCGACACCCGCCGCCCGATCCGCATTGACCTGAACCTCAACAGCCACGACCCGCACGGTGCCGTTGATATTGCCCTACTGACAGGTGCCGCGCATATCTCCCTCACCCTCTTCCGTCGGGCGGAAAATCCGGCCAAGTACCTAAAAGACTGGCTGACGGCTGCTCTGCGCCTCATTGCCAAACATGAACCGGATGCCTGGGCGGACACGCAAGACCGGTCATGTAAGGGGGCACTCGCCAGCCTGTACCGCGCCGAAGAAGCTGAATCACCCTCTGTTGTGCTGGATAGCACGGGAGATGTCGCATGAAGAAGCTGTATGAAGTCATGGGTGATACCGCCCAAGAGCGGAAACAGCCCGATGAAAAACAATTGCGGTTATTTGCCGTCGCCAACCTAACTGACTATTACCACATCCTGCCAAGTGAGAAGTCCGTAACGGTAACGCTTTCACGGGATGAAATGGCCGCTATTTTGCAGGCTTATGATTATGGCATTAACGCCTGTGATGATGAAGGTAAGCGCTATTTAGATTGCGTTATCACTAAAATTAAACAGTCTATCCATCCATAGGAGAAGGCGTAATGAACCCGCAAATACAGATTGAGGGAAATGCAATGAAGGAATATCACCGTATCTCCATCCCTTTTGAACATGAGGTTGTGATTTATCTTAATGATGCTCACAACGCCAAACCATATTATTGGGTGATAAAAGCAGAAGAAATGGTTTTGCTGGATAGTCGGCACTTCAATTTACACTACGAGGAAATCTTCCTGGCAGTTGGTGACGCGTTAGACTTTGTGCGGTCACAAAGCTATGGCAGATGCAATACTGATTATCCACCGGATATTCATGTCGCATTTATAGATTACTGCAATGATCTTCAAGAGTTGAAATCACTGTTTCCTCCTGTTATCGCTGGAAAAACTAACTAAGGGGTAGTATGTATGTTATCAGAAACAGAAAGTGTTGGTAAAGCATTACTTTTAGCAATTACGATAGGATTCGGTCAAATGGCTCTAATTTTATTTCTCTACATGATGAGTATTCTGTATAAAAAAGATTGCTCCGACTCGAAAAACCAACTGAATTCAGAAGATAATCTAACATCTGAAGATAAACCTAGCATAAGAAATAAACTAAATTCATATCGTGGAAGATCCAACATAGAGCGCATTAGGTAGGAAATTATATGGCTAACTTTTTTTTCAATTTATCAATAATATTTATGATAGCGTGTTCCATTATGGTGCTTGAATATTATTTTAGACATGATTGGAGTACAAAAGGCCCCGAGAGGAGCATGTTCCATTTCTATCTTATATCAACATTTTTGTCTATGGGCGTAGCTTATGTACTTAGTTTTTTCGTTGTCGTCCCCAAAACTGAAGCACAGCTCTGGCAGGAATATAAAACGGCGAATGGGTGCCAAGTGATTTCTATCGATGACAGCAGTTTTTTCCGCTCGGCCAAGGTTACCTACCGATGTGCGACGGGCAAAACCTTCGTCAAACGGGAATCCCATCCCATGCGATCCGACAACTGACGATGTTCATGCAAGGCGCGGCAGACCCCAAACAGCCGTACACCTACGCTGACTTTGACTACAACGGCATCTATCATGTGCCGGTCAAGGCAGACGGCAGTGTCTATCTCGCGCCTATCCGTTTGTCGGATATTTTTGAAGTCATAGGACGAGGGACAGATGATGAAGGCACGCACTATCACATCATCCGTTACGGCGATAACGAACATTGCATCATCCCGCGTGGCGATGTCGGCACAAGCGAAGGCTGGCGTTATCTGCGCAATGTCATCAATGTGCCCTCTGCCCGCCGCAAACTCGACTTGCTGACCGAGTATATCCAGACTGAAGCAATGAAACCGGAGGTCATGGCGGCAGAATGGCGGATAACCGACGTTGCCGGTTGGCATGACGACGCCTATATCCTGCCGAATGGCGACATCATCGGCGACAACGAACGCCTCTATTTCAGCGGCAAAATCGGCTACAACAAGCGTATTGGCTACAAAAGCGGCGGCAGCCTGGAAGAATGGCAGGAGCAGATTGGCCGCTACGCCGTTGGCAACAGCCGCATATGTCTGATGTTGGGGGCAGCCTTTGCCGCGCCGCTGCTGGGCCTCCTAAATCTCGATGGCGGCATTCTTCACATCTTTGGCCAATCAAGCAGCGGCAAGACAACCATTCAACGTATAGCGCAATCGGTGTGGGGACATGGCCGCGACACCGGCGAGAACTGGAACACCACCCCCTACGCTCTTTTGAACAATGCCGCCGCGCGTAACGACGGTCTGCTGGCGCTGGACGAAATGGGCGAGGACGCGACTGGCAAGGCGGTAGATCAAAGCATCTACACGCTGGCCAATGGCAAAGGCCGCGCACTGGGTGCCAAGGATGGGGGCAACCGCGCCGAGATCCGCTTTCGGACGCTGACGGTATCCACTGGCGAAACCACGCTGGAATCCCATCTGAGCAAGCACGGCAAAATCACGATGGCCGGCCACATGGTGCGTTGCTTGTCTATTCCGCACGGCCTCGACAACCATCACCAATTCCCTGACTTCCGCGCCTTCACACAGCACATGAACGGCGCGGTTTGCCACTATTACGGCAGCCCCGGCCGCGCTTTCGTTCGACACCTGCTGGCCGACAAGAATGTTCGCGACACCCTTGCCAGGCGCTTTGCCGGACGGCTTGAAGCCCTGCAACGCGATTATGTCGTTAATGACCAGATGGCACGGGCGGCGCGGATGTTTGCGGTGGCGATAGTCGCCCTGGAATTGGCCTGCGAATGGAATCTGACCGGATTTGCCGCCGCAGACGCAATGGACGGCATCAACCGCTGCTTTGCCGACTGGCTAGGCATGCAACCGCGCTCGGAATCCTACGAATCCATGCAAATCCTGCGCGCCGCCGGGGACTTCATGCAGACGCAAGACCCCTACTTCCTCAATCCGGAAAATCCCCCGCTCTACCCCTTTTCCAAACCTTTCCCCGGCTACGTCAGGCGCGGGACTTACGATACTGACGAAGATCTCTACTACGTCCTGCCGCAAGAATTCCGGGAAAAGATCGTGCAGGGTTTTGAAGAGAAGAAAGTCAAGGAAGAATTGTATAAGGCGGGATGGTTACTGCGCGACGAAACGAACGATCGCTGGACAACCCAACTCTACGGTAAGGATCCGGCCACCGGGCGGCGCAAGCGCCTGGGTTACTTTCTGGTTTTCCGGGGCATCTCGCCGCCCACGGACACCGAGACCTGATCCCACCCTGCCAGAGCAGAAAAAATCATGCTACAAATGACATTGACAGCAGGGCAGCAACGGCACGAACGCAGTGCCTGTATCTGCCATTGGCGGATGACGCAGGGCTTGCACCTGTTTCAGGGGGAAACCGGGGTTATCCGCAGCGGCAAAACCGGTTTTTCCGGCGCACTGATCGACTACCGCCCTGAAGAGGGTCCGGCACGAGCAAAATTTGCACACCGCAACATGAACACACGCGAAAAATGATAATCAGAGACAAAAAAAGACACTTGGGGAACTGCTCATGAAATAAGCAGGGAACCCACTCAAAAAACTGCCAAAACCCCGCAGTGAAAAAAATCCAATAAAAACAGAAGCTGGTCAACTCAACCAACTACGCTCCAACTACGCCAAACTCAGGCGTTGAGTTGGAGTTTTTTATATTTATTTCAATATGTTATAAGGGATAAACTACAAACTCTGATGATTTTGCAGTTTTTCCACCTGTATACTCGCAGAAAGCTATATTTAAAAAACTAATATACAAACGTTACTATTTTTTCGATGCATTGGAACCTCTTTCTTCCCGGCCATACCGTTCTTTCAGGCCATCAAGAAAATCCGCCCATTCCTGCATCATCTTCCGCCGCTGCGGCAAATACTTGGCGTGGTTGTAGGCGGCCGCCGTATCGTTGCGTTCCAGGTGGGCAAGCTGGGTTTCGATCCATTCGCTGGCATAGCCCGCTTCATGCAGGGCGGTCGAGGCTGTCCCGCGAAAACCATGCGGCGTAATGACTGCGCCGTCGTACCCCAAGCGCCGCAGGTAAAGATTTAGAGTATTGGCACCAATGATTCCTTCATCCCGCACCGGGCTTGGAAACAAATAACCATCGGAGCCAATCAAGGCCATCCGTTCACGCAGCATGACGACAACCTGCCTGGGGAGCGGCACCAGGTGAGGCGACCGCATCTTGCATACCTCGACCGGCACCCGCCAAAGGGCATCATCGAGGTCAATATCCCGTCCATGCATGTGCCGCAGCTCGTGTTTCCGGACAAAGAGATAGGGCAGCATTCTGAGCGCCGTCACAACCGACAGTGATGTTCCGCCATTCCCCCGCTCAATATCGGCCAGGAGACGCCCCAGGAGGCGTTTATCCTCAATATGCGGGTGATGGCGTATCCTCTTCACCTTGACCAGCCGTCTGCTCGCCTGGGATGGGTCATAAGTCAGGCCATAACGCACCACACCATCCGTATAGACCTTTGATACTACCCCCCTGACTTTTTTAGCCAATGCTTCATGCCCGGCATCATGCAGCGGCAACACAATGTCCCTGATTTCTTGCGGCGTGATCTTGTCAAGGGGGCGATTGACCAATGCTTTGAGGTGCCTTTCGTAGGTTTGGCGGCGGAAGTACAGCGTGGTCGCTGTCAGCTTGCCGGTATCAATAGCAAAGAGCGTCTCAAACGCCTCGCCAAAAGTGATCGATGCCCCTGCAACCTCTTTCGACTTCGCAAACGGATCGATTCCTTCTTCCAGACTGGCCTGAGCATCTGCCGCCTGTTGCCTTGCCTTTGCCAACGTAACGCCGGGATACGCCCCCAATGGACGTTCCTGCCGTTTGCCCTCAAACGTATAGCGCAGATACCAGCGCTTGGATTTCTTTGCCACCCGCAAATACAGACCATTTTGGTCAGTCAACTTGTAGGGCTTGTCCTCCTTCTTCGCCTGTTTGATTTTCATATCCGTCAACATGGTGTTCTCCATCAAATGTTTCCAGGCATCATACGAAATTCCCCAGAAAATTCCCCAATAAATCAGGGATGATAAGGAACACTGAGAAACGGATACGGATAAAAATGCTGTTAAATCAATGCCTATCGAAAGCAGCCGGAACGGTCAGAAACACTTACGAACATCGTTGTTTATCCCGCTTGGCGAAGTCAGTGTTTATAGTCAATGCTCTTAATCCTTCATACAAATCTTCCCTGAATATTGCGCAAATGCGGAAAGATTGGCGTAAATGTTGTATGAAAAAATAAGCTGATTAGCTATATCTCGCTTGACGGAGCCAGTGTTTACGCCGCTTGGTGGGGGCAGTGTTTGCGCCGCTTGGTGGGGGCAGTGTTTGCGCCGCTTGGCGGGGTCAGTGTTTATCCCGCTTGGTGGAGTCAGTGTTTATCCTGCTTGGCGGACGGAGATTGGTTAGTTCGCGGGATAAGTGATGCGCAAGGTATCCAGCAATTTGGCCATATCCGCAGGGAGCGGGCTGGTGTAGGTGTGCTCGCTATCGTCCGCCGGGTGGTACAGGGTGAGGGCGGCCGCGTGCAGGGCTTGGCGCGGGAAGTTGATTAGGGCTTGGCGGATGTCAGCCGGGATGCCTTTGCCGGGTGGGTTGGCGAGGCCGTAGAGCGGGTCGCCGACCAGCGGGTTGTGTTGCGCGGCGAGGTGGACGCGGATTTGGTGGGTGCGGCCGGTTTCAAGGTTGACGCGCAGCAGGGTGGCGATGTCGCCGTAGCGTTCTTCGATGCGGTAATGGGTTACGGCATCTTTGCCGTCCTCACGGATGGTCATTTTCAGGCGGTCGCGCGGGTGGCGCCCCAGCGGCTGGTCGATGGTGCCGCCGGCGGTGATGTAGCGATAACAGAGGGCGAGGTAAGTGCGCCCCATGCTGCGTTCTTGCAGCTGACGCACGAGGTGGGCGTGGGCGCGCAGGTTGCGGGCGATAACGAGCAGGCCGCTGGTGTCTTTGTCGAGGCGGTGCACAATGCCGCCACGCGGCAGTTGCGCCGTTTCGGGAAAGTGGTGCAGCAGGGCGTTCAGCAGGGTGCCGTCGGGATTGCCCGCCGCCGGATGGACGACCAGTCCGGCCGGTTTGTCGATAATGATGATGTCGGCGTCGGCATGAATGATGTTGAGCGGAATATCCTGCGAAGAGGCGGCAGTTTCGGTATCCACGGCGATTTGCGCGCGGACGTTGTCGCCTGGATAGACGTGGTCTTTGGCGCGGGCGGGATTACCGTTTATCTGCACAAGCCCGGCCTTGATGCTCGTCTGCCAGCGGCTGCGCGAATAATCAGGAGCGATATGGGCAAGGAACTGGTCAAGTCGCCAGCCACGGATGTCTTCGTCAGCGGTACAGTTGAGCGTGTAGGGTTCTGTTGTCATGGTGTTTATAATGCGGTTTTTTCAAAATCTTGGAGCGAACAATGCCGCGTATGCAGAAAATTCTTCTCAGTTTGGGTCTCTTGGGCGGCTTGTCAGCCTGCTCGTCATGGGAGCAGGACGAAACGCTAAATTGGAGTGCCGAAAAACTCTATCAAACCGCCAAGGCTGAAATGAAAGATGGCGCTTACAGCAGCGCCAGCAAACATTATACCAAGCTGCTTGCCCGCTACCCGTTCGGGCAAATCGCGCAACAGGCGACGCTAGATTTGGCTTATTCCTATTATCGCGACGGTGAGACCGAAAAAGCGCAGGCGGAGATCGAGAACTTCATACGTACCTATCCGCAGCATCCTTATATTGATTATGCCTACTATATGCGCGGCGTCTTCGCTTACGAAAAGGACGTGAGTATTTTTGACCGTCTGAATCCTATCAACCTTGCGCAAACCGATCCGCAGCCGCTCAAACAGGCGTTTAACTATTTCGACGAATTGGTGCGCCGC
>NZ_UFUW01000001.1:0-2152500 GCF_900460955.1 Cardiobacterium valvarum | reverse complement strand
TAAATATAGGAGAATATTGTATATATTTTTATTATCATTGTGATAATGATCTTTAAAAACTGGAAACATTCAATTTATATCAACTTAAATTGAGTAGCTGAGAAAAACAAGACGTTGTTACTTATGTTTTCCTCTATTTAGTTTAAAGCAGAAGTTCTACATCCATATTGGGGATAGTAAAATTTCTTTGCTTAAGACGAGTAGTAGATAAAGAAGAGAACAGTAAATTGCAATCATAGAGTTAGAGATAACTTGAGGTTGTATGATCAAGTGAATAAGTGCACACGGTGGATGCCTTGGCGACAACAGGCGAAGAAGGACGTGGTAATCTGCGAAAAGCCCCGGGAAGCTGATAACAAGCTGTGATCCGGGGATCTCCGAATGGGGCAACCCGACCTTAGGGTCATTCATGACTGAATACATAGGTTATGAAAGCGAACCGGGAGAACTGAAACATCTAAGTACCCCGAGGAAAAGAAATCAACCGAGATTCCGCAAGTAGCGGCGAGCGAACGCGGATTAGCCCAATTAAGTTGCGCATGAGTTAGCAGAACACTCTGGAAAGGGTGGCCATAGAAGGTGATAGCCCGGTATGCGAAAGCCATGCGTAATGAATCGAGTAGGGCGGGACACGTGAAATCCTGTCTGAATATGGGGGGACCATCCTCCAAGGCTAAATACTCGTTGTCGACCGATAGTGAACCAGTACCGTGAGGGAAAGGCGAAAAGAACCCTGGTGAAGGGAGTGAAATAGAACCTGAAACCGTGTGCATACAAGCAGTCAGAGCCGGAGAAGACCGGTGATGGCGTACCTTTTGTATAATGGGTCAGCGAGTTACATTTAGTGGCGAGGTTAACCGGATAGGGGAGCCGTAGCGAAAGCGAGTCTTAATAGGGCGAATAGTCGCTGGATGTAGACCCGAAACCGGGCGATCTATCCATGGGCAGGTTGAAGGTTGAGTAACATCAACTGGAGGACCGAACCCACGCATGTTGAAAAATGCGGGGATGACCTGTGGATAGGAGTGAAAGGCTAAACAAGCTCGGAGATAGCTGGTTCTCCCCGAAAACTATTGAGGTAGTGCCTTGTAGATTGACTCACGGGGGTAGAGCACTGTTTCGGCTAGGGGGTCATACCGACTTACCAACCCGATGCAAACTCCGAATACCGTGAAGTATTACTACAGGAGACACACGGCGGGTGCTAACGTCCGTCGTGAAAAGGGAAACAACCCAGACCGCCAGCTAAGGTCCCTAAATGACAGTTAAGTGGGAAACGAAGTGGGAAGGCTTAGACAGCTAGGAGGTTGGCTTAGAAGCAGCCATCCTTTAAAGAAAGCGTAATAGCTCACTAGTCGAGTCGTCCTGCGCGGAAGATTTACCGGGGCTAAACTGTCTACCGAAGCTGCGGATTTGCATGCAAATGCAAGTGGTAGGGGAGCGTTGTGTAAGCTGATGAAGGTGTGTTGAGAAGCATGCTGGAGGTATCACAAGTGCGAATGCTGACATGAGTAACGATAATGCGGGTGAAAAACCCGCACACCGAAAACCCAAGGTTTCCTGCGCAACGCTAATCGGCGCAGGGTGAGTCGGCCCCTAAGGTGAGGCGGAAACGCGTAGCTGATGGGAAACAGGTTAATATTCCTGTACTGATCATAATTGCGATGGGGGGACGGAGAAAGCTAGGCCAGCACACTGTTGGATGTGTGTTTAAGCGCGTAGGTTGAAAACTTAGGCAAATCCGGGTTTTTAAGACTGAAACGTGATGACGAGTTTCTACGGAAACGAAGTGGTTGATGCTCTGCTTCCAGGAAAAGCCTCTAAGCTTCAGATTATGATTAACCGTACCCCAAACCGACACAGGTGGGTAGGAAGAGAATTCCAAGGTGCTTGAGAGAACTCGGGTAAAGGAACTCGGCAAAATGATACCGTAACTTCGGGAGAAGGTATGCCTCTGATGGTGAATAGCTGTTGGAGGCCGCAGAGAATAGGCCGCTGCGACTGTTTAACAAAAACACAGCACTCTGCAAACACGCAAGTGGACGTATAGGGTGTGACGCCTGCCCGGTGCCGGAAGGTTAATTGATGGGGTGCAAGCTCTTGATCGAAGCCCCGGTAAACGGCGGCCGTAACTATAACGGTCCTAAGGTAGCGAAATTCCTTGTCGGGTAAGTTCCGACCTGCACGAATGGCGTAACGATGGCGGCGCTGTCTCTACCCGAGACTCAGTGAAGTTGAAATCGCTGTGAAGATGCAGTGTACCCGCGGCAAGACGGAAAGACCCCGTGAACCTTCACTATAGCTTGACACTGAACGTTGAAACAAGTTGCATAGGATAGGTGGGAGGCTAAGAAGCAGAGACTCTGGTTTCTGTGGAGCCATCCTTGAAATACCACCCTGCTTGTTTTGATGTTCTAACGCTAACCCGTGATCCGGGTTGCAGACAGTGTCTGGTGGATAGTTTGACTGGGGCGGTCTCCTCCCAAAGAGTAACGGAGGAGTGCGAAGGTGGGCTCGGTGCGGTCGGAAATCGCACCAAGAGTGCAAAGGCAGAAGCCCGCTTAACTGCGAGACATACAAGTCGAGCAGATACGAAAGTAGGTCTTAGTGATCCGGTGGTTCTGAATGGAAGGGCCATCGCTCAACGGATAAAAGGTACTCCGGGGATAACAGGCTGATTCCTCCCAAGAGTCCATATCGACGGAGGAGTTTGGCACCTCGATGTCGGCTCATCACATCCTGGGGCTGTAGCAGGTCCCAAGGGTATGGCTGTTCGCCATTTAAAGTGGTACGCGAGCTGGGTTCAGAACGTCGTGAGACAGTTCGGTCCCTATCTGCCGTGGGCGTTGGAGATTTGAGGGAAGCTGTTCTTAGTACGAGAGGACCGGAATGGACGAACCTCTGGTGTACCGGTTGTCACGCCAGTGGCACAGCCGGGTAGCTATGTTCGGAAGGGATAACCGCTGAAAGCATCTAAGCGGGAAGCCCCTCCCAAGATAAGATCTCCCTGAGACTGTAAGTCTCCTAAAGATCCGTTGTAGACTACGACGTTGATAGGCTCCATGTGGAAGTGTAGTAATATATGCAGCTAAGGAGTACTAATTGATCGTGAGACTTGATCATACAACGCTCAAGTTATTTTTAGTGCTCAATAAGTTTTAGATGATGGCTCTCTTAATTTAGATAAGAGAGAACGGTTTAATAATTGAATGTAACCGGTTTTCCTGACGGTCATAGAGCTGTGGTACCACCTGAACCCATGCCGAACTCAGAAGTGAAACGCAGTATCGCCGATGGTAGTGTGGGGTTTCCCCATGTTAGAGTAGGACACTGTCAGGGTCTTATCAAGCCTCCGTATCTAATGCGGAGGCTTTCTTTATGGGGCTGTACTAGATTAGCAGATATGTTACCCTCCGAAAATAAAGATAACACACTGCAAATTAAAGAAAAAAGTACAGAAAGAACTACTCCGTTTTTTGTGCTAGAAGTTACTGCACGTTCCGCCGCCGATATTTTGGATATCCATCCCAATTCGGCAGTCCTGTTCTACCGCAAAATTCGTATGGTTATCAGCCATCGTTTGACCTTGGCTGCCGATGAAGTTTTTGATGGTTCTGTCGAATTGGACGAAAGCTATTTCGGCGGACGTCGCAAGGGCAGACGTGGTCGCGGTGCGGCGGGAAAAGTTGTTGTCTTCGGCATTCTGAAACGCAACGGACGGGTCTATACAGTTGTGGTAGATAATGCCGAATCTGAAAGCTTACTACCTGTTATCAAGAAGAAAATCATGCCTGACAGTATTGTTTATACAGACAGCCTGAGCAGTTATGACAAACTGGATGTGAGCGGTCTTATCCATCACCGCATCAACCATTGCAAAGCGTTTGCCGAGCGCCGGAATCATATCAACGGCATTGAAAATTTTTGGAACCAAGCGAAGTGTGTACTGCGCAAATACAACGGCATTGACCGCAAATCTTTTCCGCTGTTCTTGAAAGAATGTGAATTTCGGTTTAACTTCGGTACGCCGTCCCAGCAGCTAAAAACGCTGCGTGATTGGTGTGAAATTTAGGGCTAATCTAGTACAGCCCCTTTTTTTAAGGGTGTTCAAAACGGTGGTATAATATGATTTATATAATCAAACTACGGATGGACCATCATCCAAGGAAGGCCTATGCGCTACCTGCCCTGTTTCTTGCTGCTTGCCGCGATTCCTGTTACGGCGCAACAACAGCTGGTATCTCCCGCCCAACTGGAACAACAGGCTGAAGCCCGGCAGACAGAAATCAACCGTTTCCAGGCCCCGCGCGGCTTTACGCCGGGCGAGCGGGCGTCCTCTACCCCGTCCTCTCACTCCGATACTGCGGCGCAAACGCGTTGCCTGCCGATACAGCGCGTTGTCCTTGATGGTGAACGGGCGGCCCGTTTCAGCCGTTACCTCAAGCAGGCGCTTTCCCGGCAAGCGCTGCAACCGCGCCGGACAGGGGAGGCGCAATACAGCATCAGCCGCGCGGACAGGGCGGCCTGCCTGAGCGCGGCGGATATTGAGCGTCTGGGCGAGGCGGTACAAAACGCCGTGATTGATGCCGGGCTTGTCACCAGCCGCATTGTGGTTGCCGACCAGGATCTGAACAGCGGCAACCTGCGCCTCACTATCCTGCCGGGCTACGCCGGCGACAAAAGCCTCACCCCTGATACGATAAACAGGCGCACCCCCAGTCTGCGCAGCACTATTCCCGTGCGCCGTGGCGAATTGCTGAACCTGCGCGATATCGAACAGGGGCTGGAGAACCTGCGCCGCCTGCCGACCGTGGAAGCAGGCATTGACATCGTGCCGGGTGGGCAGATGGGGCAGAGCGACCTGCAAGTGCGCTGGCAACAGCAGCGCTGGTGGCGCTTCAACTTTGCCGTGGATGACAGCGGCAGCAAAGCCACCGGCAAATACGTGGGTACGCTGGGCCTCTCCCTGGATAACCCCCTGCGTTTGAGCGATACCCTGGCGCTGAACTACAGCCGTAACCTGCTGCCCGGCAAAAAACAGCGCAGCCGGAGCGGACACAGCGGGCGCGGGCGCAGCGACAACCATGCTGCCAACTACAGCCTGCCGTTGGGCTACTGGACGCTGGAACTGGGGGCGAACCGTTATTACTACGACCAGGCTGTGGCGGGACAAACCCGCACCTACCACTACCAGGGCACGAGCACCCAGGAACAGGCCAACCTGAGCCGGACCCTGTACCGTAATGCGCGGCATAAAGTGGAGGCAAGCGTGGGCGTGTGGCAGAAGACCAGCAAAAGCTACGTGGATGATGCCGAGATTACCGTGCAGCGCCGCCGCCAGGGCGGCTGGCAGGCGGGCATCACGCACACTGCCTACTTGAGTACGGGCAACCTGCAAAGCAGCCTTAACTACAAAAAAGGCACGGGTGCCTTTTCCTCCTTGCCGGCACCCGAGACTGCCTGGGGCGAAGGCACCTCGCGCTTTGCCATCTGGACGGGGGATGTGAACTGGCAGCAGCCCTTCACCCTCGGCCAACAAACCTTTATCTGGAACAGCCGCCTGCACGGACAATGGACGGATGACCGCCTGACCCCGGTGGACCGCCTCAGCATAGGCGGACGCTACAACGTGCGCGGCTACAACGGCGAGATTACCCTCTCCGGCGATAAAGGCGCTTACCTGCGCAACGACCTGCAATGGCGTTACCGGGGACAACATGGTGTCTATCTGGCACTGGACGGCGGCCACGTCAGCGGTCCTGCAACCGCACGCCTGCCCGGCAAAACCCTGCTGGGCGGCGCACTTGGCCTCAAAGGCCGCTGGGATGCGCGCGGCGCCTGGCAGTATGACATCTTTATAGGTACCCCGCTGCACCAGCCGGATACCATGAACGCTGACAAAATCGTCGGCGGTTTCAATATCAACTACAACTACTGAGCCACCAAGGACAACCACCATGAACAAAAACTGCTACAAAACCATTTACAGCCGCAATCTGGGGCGCATCGTTGTCGTCAGTGAACTGGCGCGAAACGTCGGCAAAACCCGCAGCCAGGGGAGTAGCGGCGCATGGCAGCGCCTGTTACCGCTGAGCTGGCGGGTGGCGCTGGTACTGGGCAGCCTCGGCATCCTGCCGGCCGGGGCGGAGATCATCGCCGATAGCGACGCCGTGCGCGAACACCAGCCGCAAGTGCTGCTGAGCAGCGAAGGCGTGCCGCAGGTAGACATCCAGGCGCCAACGGCGGCCGGTGTATCGGTGAACGAATACACACGCTTCGACGTGGGCGGCGAAGGTGCCATCCTCAACAACAGCCGCAAAGGCGCGCCGACCCATATCGGCGGCTGGGTCAGCGGCAACCCCAACCTGCTCAAGAGCGACGCCAGCGTGATCGTCAACCAGGTCAACAGCAGCGACCCGTCGCGCCTGCACGGCACCCTTGAAGTGGCGGGCAAGCGGGCGGACGTCATCATTGCCAACCCGGCGGGCATCAGCGTCAACGGTGGCAGATTTATCAACGCGGATAAAGCCTGGCTGACGAGCGGCAAACCCGAACTGCAAGATGGCGCCTTCCGTGGCGTCAATGTCGGGCAGGGCCGTATCACCGTTGGCGCGGGCGGACTGGACGTGCGCGACAGCAACTACGCCGCCATCATCGCCAAGGCGGCGCAAATCGACGGGCCGGTGCGCGCCGGTGACAAGAAACTGGACATCATCACCGGTACCAACCGTGTTGACAGCGACGGCAACGTGCAAAAAACCGGCGGCGGCAGTGCCGCACCCGTTGCCATTGATACCGGCCACCTCGGCGGCATGTACGGCGGCAGCATCCGCCTCATCAGCAGTGACCGGGGCGTCGGCGTCAACCACGCCGGAGTAGTGCAGGCACAACAACTGCGCATCAGTGCAGACGGCAAACTGGAGAACCGGGGCAGCATCCAGGGCGATAACCTGCAAGTGGATGCACAAGCACTGGCGAATCACGGCAAAATCAGCCAGGGCAACGGCACCCTGAACATCACGGCCGGCAACGTGGATAACCACGGCGGCATCTACCGCAACCGCGTCGCGGCACAAGACGCGGTACAAGACGGCAAAACCCCGGGAAAAGCCAAGGCCGCGACCGGCAAAAGCGCAGACGGACATATCCGCCTCAAGGGTACGCTCGCCAACAACGGACAAATCACCAGCGGCGGCGAAGTGAACCTCAGCGCCGCGCGGGACCTCAACAACAGCGGCGACATTGATGCGGGTACCCTGCGCGTGGCGGAGGGCAGCCATAAAAACAGCGGAAATATCCGCACCCGGAACGCAGCACTGAGTGGTCGCCGTCTGGATAACCGGGGCAGCATCAGCGCGGCGGACACCCTGACCGTCCACACCAAAACCCTCGAGAACGATGGCAGCCTGCGCGCCAGCGCGCTGGATCTTGCTGGTGACAGCCTGTACAACCGGGGTGAAATCAGCGGTACGGGCAGCGGCGAAATGCAGATTACGACGGCCAGCTGGCATAACCTTGGCTACGTTGGTCGTGGTGGCGAAAAAAGCGGCGCGGCAACGGGTGCGGCAACGGATAACAGCGGCGGCGGCACGGGCGGCAGCCGCCTGCGCTACACCCGCATCAACAACGAAGGCAGCATCAGCCAGGCGGGCGGAGTGTCGCTGGATGTGAAAGGCGAGTTTGCCAACCACGGCAGCATGACGCTCAACAGCCTGACCTATCGTGGCGAGACCCTGGACAACCGTGACGGACGCCTGCAAACCCAAAAGGCCGACATCAGCGCGCACACCCTGGATAACGAAAACGGCCTCTTTGCCGCCGAGCATATCAGCCGCCTGGACCTGACGGGCAAACTGAACAACAAAAACGGCACCTTTTACAGCGGTGATGACCTGCGCTTCACCGTGCCGCACTTCGAGAACCCGGAAGGCTCGAGCTTCGGCAGCGGCAAAACCCTCAGCGTCAAAAGCGATACCCTCAACAACGACGGCCGCCTCTTTGCCGCGAACGTGCTGGAACTGCAAACCCAGCAACTGAATAACCGGGGCAGCCTGCAAGGCGGGGCACTGGCCATTGACGCCGGCACCCTGACCAACAGCGGCCAGATCGAACAGACCGGACGCGGCACCCTGACCATGCGTGCACAAAACCTTGATAACCGGCAAACGGGCATCATCGGCAAAAGCCCGGCAGACGGCAAAAACGGCAGCAGCAGTGGTGCGACGAGTGCCACTGCTGCCGACGGTCACATCAGCGTCAGCGGCACCCTGACCAACAGCGGCCGCATCAGCGCGGCGGGCAAACTGCGCCTGGAAGGTGGCGCCAAAATCCATAATGCCGGGCACATCCAGATAGAAGAACTGGCGAGCCGCGGCACCCTGCTTGACAACCACGGCCACCTGCAGGCCGATAACGCCTGGTTAAGCGGCGACGTGCTCACCAACTACGGCACCCTCATCGCCGGCACCTATCACGAATTCCGCTACGACCAGAGCGTGACCAACCACGGCCATATCTATGGCCGGCACGACTACCGTATCGACAGCCCGCAAATCACCAACCACCAGGGCGCCCACATCGGTGGCGCGGCCGGCCTGCAGCTGGGCGGCAACGTGGACAACCGGGGCGACATCCGCGCGCAGCGCCTCGGCATCGATGCGGGCGGCACCCTGACGAACAGCGGCAACCTCATCGGCACGGAACAACTGCAACTCAGCGGCATTCACACCACAAACAGCAGCAGCGGCCTGATCTACGGTGGCCGTACCGACATTGACGGCGGCAGCCTGACGAACCACGGCCGCATTGGTGCGGCCCGCGAACTGCGCTTCACCCTGCCGCAACTCACCAACCACGGCCAGCTGTTCAGCGCCGGCCTGATCACGGGTGAAGTGGCACGTCTTGACAACCATGAACTGATCCGGGGACAAACCGTCACCCTGCGCGGCATGACCCTCAACAACCACGGCCAGATTGCGGCGGATAGCCGCCTGACCCTGGAACAGCAGCAACTGACGAATCACGGCCTGCTGGATGCGGCGCGCTTTGCCATTAGCGGCCGGCAACTCGATAACCACGGCATCATCCGCCAGCGCGGCGGCACCCTGGCCATCAAAACCGGCCAACTGGACAACCGGGGCAACATCGGCCTGCTGCCGGCAGACAAACCCGCCACGGGCAGCGGTAACGGCACGGGCCCTGCCCCGGGCAATAGTGTGGCAAACAGCGGCACAAGCGGCGGTTCCGGCAGCATCGAACTGGCCGGCATTAACAACCACAGCGGCGGAGCCATCCTGAGCGCGGGCCAAACCGACCTCAGCGTTAACCAGCAACAGCTCGTCAACTACGGCAAAATGCAGCTCGGCACCTTCCATTACAGCGGCGACGCCCTCGATAACTACGGGAAAATCCGTGCGCGACGCGGTGAACTGAGCGGCAAAACGCTGACGAACCGCGAAGGCGCCGTCCTGAGCGCTGGCGACTTTGCCACCTTCAACTTTACCGACAACATCAAGAACAGCGGCACCCTCTACAGCGACAGCAACTTCCGCCTGCACAGCACGCACATCGAAAACCACGGTGCGAACAGCCTCATCGCCAGCAGCGGCACACTGGACATCAACAGCGAGCGCGTGGAAAACAGAGGCCGCATCCAAAGCGGCGGCAGCTTGCAGGGCAACATCGGCAGCCTGGAAAACAGCGGCCTGCTTGGCAGCGGTGGCAACCTGCAACTCGACCTGCAACGCCTCGACAACCAGGGCACAGGCCAACTGCTGGCGCGTGGACGCCTCAGCCTGGCTGTTAGCGGCGCCATCCGCCAGTACGGGCAAATAACGGCGGGCGGGCCCCTGCAACTGCACGTCCCGCTACTGGCGAACCACGGCACCATCCAGGGCGCGGCGACCGCCCTGCACATTGACGGCAAACTGGACAACCACGGCACCATCGCCGCGCGCGGCAGCCAGCACATCAACAGCCGGCGCCTCGACAACGCCGGACTCGTCACAGCCGCCAGCCTGCACCTTAAAAGCGACACGCTCGACAACCGGGGCGACATCCGCCAGACCGGCAGCGCCGGCTTCAACATCCGCGTCGCCGAACTGGACAACCGCCAAGGCGCCACCCTGGGCGAAAACCGCGCGGCCGATCATCCCGCACCAGGCGGACGACCCCCAGCAACACCCGCCACACCGCCTGCAACGGGCAGCGGTGCGAACGGCAGCATCACCGCCACCACCCTGACAAACAGCGGCAACATCGTGGCTGGCGGGGCGGTGGACCTCACGACCACAAAGCGCCTCAACAATGACGGCACCCTGCGCGCCAGCCGCCTGCTGGCAGACGGCGAAAAAATGCGCAGCACGGGCGACATTGACGCCACCGATGCCGTCATCCGCAGCAAAGACACCGACATCGGCGGCCGCTTCAGCGGCCAGCGCCTCGACCTGGACATTGAGCACTACACCAACCGTGCCATCCTGCGCTTTGACCACATCAACTGGAACAAACTCAAAACCCTCAGCAACTACGGCGACATCGACAGCAAAACCAGCCTCAACTTCCGCATGACGCGCCTGGAAAACGGCGCGGGCGGCAGCCTGCGCACCGCCGGCACCTTTGACTTTAACGGCGAACACCTCAAAAACGACGGCACCCTGCTCAGCCAGGGGGCGCAAACCATCACCGCCAGACACATCGAAAACAGCGGCCTGCTGGCCAGCGGCGCCGGACAGACCCTGCGCGCCGGAAAAATCAGCCATCACGCCGGCGGCGAAATCGACGCGACCCACATCGACTGGCAGGCGGATACCATCAACAACGACGGCGCCGTCTTCATCGGCGGCAACAGCGCCCTCACCATCAGCGCGCCCGCCATCACCAACCACGGCATCATCGGCCAGACCGACATCAACCTGCCCAACCGCGCCCACCAACTGAGCGAGGCGGTGGCCCGGGCACGACAGGCTGCACAACCACAAAACCCACGGACAGCGCAAAACCCGCCCGCGCCCGCCCCGCAAAATCCCCCGCCGGCACTGCCGGCAAGCAAAGTCGAGGCCAGAAAACAGCTCAGCATCGGCTCCAGCCAGGGCGGCTTTATCAGCAACGGCCGGGTCAGCGTGACCACCCCCAACCTCGCCAACCACGGCAAAATGCGCCTGGCAGAACTCGACGTGGCCGGCACGGCCAGCGACCCCGGCACCTTCACCAACAGCGGCCAGATTGATGCCGATACCACCCGCATCATCACCCCGGACATCCACAACAGCGGCACCCTGGCAAGTGCCAACCTCACCCTGGAAACCGAACGCCTGCAAAACAGCGGTACCCTGGCCGGTGAGCACAGCTACACCGTCAATGCCAAAGAAAGCATCAAAAACAGCGGCAACATCCTCTCGGGCAAGACCCTCACCCTGAACAGCCCGTACCTGGAAAGCAGCGGCGGGCGCATCAGCGCGGTGGACCTCATCCTCAACCTGCCGGACTACCTGCATAACGGCGGCAAAATCATCGCCCGCCACCTCACCCTGAACACCCCGCACCTCAAGAATAGCGGCCACATCTACGGCGAAGCGGACTACCAGGTCAAAGTGGACACCCTGGTGAACAGCGGCATCCTCTCCAGCCCGGGCAAACTGACCGTTGCGGCGCTGCATGACCGGCTCGCCATTGCCAACGACGGACAAATCCTCGCCGGACAAACCGGGCTGACCGCCGACAGCCTGCACGGCAGCGGCACCGTCTCCGGCGCCGATAGCGCGACCGTCCGCGTCGGCAGCGTCAGCGGTTCACAAAGCATCACCGCCGGACGCCACCTGCAACTCGACGTCGCGGGTGAACTCAGCACAAGCGGCACCATCGGTGCTGGCGGTGTGGCGGACATCCGCGCGGCGAACATCCATAACGGCGGCAAACTGCTCGCCGGACAAGAACTCAACCTGACGGCCGGCACCCTCAACAACACCGGCCTCATCAACACCAGCGGCACGACCCGCATCCGCGTCAACCACCTTGCCAACCACGGCCGCCTCTACGGCGACTGGGTAGACCTCATCACCCCCTACCTGAAAAACCACGACGGCGCCGTCATCGCGGCGCGGCGGCACCTCGAAGTGGACGGCGGCACCATCGACAACCGCCTCGGCAGCGCGAATGGCGCCGCACCGCTGATCAAGAGCGACGGCAGCATGCTGCTCAAAGGACAAAGCCTGGATAACGGCGGCGGTACCGTACAAAGTGCGGGGAATATGGAACTGCGCGGCCTGCGCGTCAAAAACGACAACCCCTACTTCCAGACCTACACCAAAGTCGAAGAAAAAAAAGGGCAGCAGTTCATGCGCAGCCTGGACGATAACGCCCCCAATCGCGGCCTGCACGAGCGCAGCAAATTCAAAGAAGGACAGCGCAAATACATCGCCCGCGACCCGGGCGCCGTTGGCGGCATCAAAGAAATCAACCGCACCCAGGAAATCACCGCCGACGTGCGCACCGAAACCACCGAAGTACAGCACAGCACCCCGGGGCGCATCCTCGCCGGCGGCAACCTCATCGTGAATGCCACCTCCATCACCAACGACAAGGGACAAGTCATCGCCGGCGGTGCCATTACCTACCAAAATGGCGGCGACATCCACAATCAGGATGCCGAGCGCACCACCCAAACCTTCTACAACGGCACCTACGAAAACACCGTTGATACCAAAAGAAAATGGGGGATTGGACACAAACGCAGAACCTACGCCAAAGGCGAATACCACGACTCCACCCCGCCCCAGACCGGCAAAATGAACATCGTCAAAACCGCCGCACACAGCGAACCGGGACTGATCGCGCACGACAACAGCGCCGGCAGCGACGTTGCCGCGAGCAGCGGCCCGGTCGAGCGCATCGAAAGCGGCGGCTACGTGACCACCGGCGTTAACCAGCTCCTGCCGGACGGACAACTCTTCCAGAGCGCGGACAACGGGCGCGACCCCCTGCTGCGTACCGACCCGGACTACATCGGCGGCGTCACGGCAGACATCCCCGCCTACCGCAAACCGGCCGCCCCGCAAGGCGGCACACAACCCCCCGCCGTGGCGCAGGCAGACCGCAGCACACCGCAGGCCCGGGCGCGCAACGGCAAAGAAGCGCTGGCGCTGGTTGAAGCCAACCTTGCCGACCGCCTCAAAGCACGGCTGAACCGCATCGAAGGCCGCCTGGCCGATATCAACCCGCAAGATGCGCCGCAAAACGGCGTCAGGTTCGGCGTGGACCAAAACAAAATCGCCGCACTGGAACCCTGGCTGCCGCCGGGCCTGGATCCGCACGACCTGCACAAACCCATTGGCGATCTCTACGCCAACCTCGAACTCGTGCGCCGCCAGCTCGCCCTGCAAACCGGACGCCTGCAACTGCCAGGCGAAGGCGACGAAATCGGGCGCTACAAAGCACTGCTGGCGAGCGGCGAAAAAATCCGCGCCCGCTTCGGCCTCAAACCAGGCGTAGCATTGAGCGCCGCGCAAATGGCCGAACTCACCGGCGACGCCCTGCTCATGGTCAACACCCGCGTACGCGGCGCCGATGGCCGCTGGCACGACGTCAGCGTGCCGCAGCTCTACAGCAAAAAACGCCAGGGCGACGTGGATGGCCGCCGCACCCTGATCAGCGGCGAACACATCGCAGGCCGTGCCGGCAACCTCGACAACCATGCCATCTTCAACGCACGACAAAGCAACACCCTGCAAGTCGCCAAAGCCGACAACCGCGGCGGCACCCTCAGCGCGCGCGACCTGCTACTCGAGAGCGACAGCGCCATTGACAACACCGGCGGAGAAATCCGCGCCCGCCGCATCCTCAACCTCAAAAGCGGCGGCGACATCATCAACGACAGCACCACCAGCAGCGCGGGCGGCAGCAGTGCCAACAGTGCCTGGCGCAAAGAAAACATCAACCGCCGCGGCCGCATCATCCTCGACGGCGGAAACGGCGAAGAAGACAACAGCCAGGGCTACCTGCGCCTCTACGCCGGCGAGAACATCGAAAGCCGCACCGGCGACATCGAGAACCGCAACAGCGGCAGCCAGAGCATCCTCAGCGGCAAACACGTCCACTTTGACGTGCGCAGCCTGGAGAACCGCTTCACCCAGAACAGCGGCGGACAAAGCCGCCTTGGCGCGCCGGGGCGCGAGTACCTGAGCGAGCGGGCCGCAACCGAGTACGGCAGCCGCATCCAGGGCAAAGGCGACATCCTCATCCACGCCCGGGAAGGCAAAGTCCACGGCCGGGGCATGCAGATCAACAGCGATAACGGCACCGTGGCCATCTACGGCCGTGATGGCGTCGACCTGCATAACGGCTGGGAAGAACGCGACCACATCAGCAGCCGGAACCACAAAGACCACCGCCTCACCGGCCGCAAAGAAAACGAGACCTACCGCGAAGAACACGGCAAGAGCGCCATCCCCGGCCTGATCAGCGGCAAGCGGGTCGCCATCGTCGCCGGTTACGACCCGGAAAACCACACCAAACAGAACAGCAACGCCAATGTGAACCTCAGCGGCATCTACGCCGTCTCGGACAAAGGCACCCTGCTCAAAGCCGGGCACGACGTCACCGTGAGCGCGGCAGAAGAAACCTACCGCACCGCCACCCGCAGCTACCAGCGCAAGAGCGGCCTCTTCTACTCCCTGCAAAACCCGCTCAGTGTGGAAATAGGTCGCCGCGAATGGGATAACCGCAACAAGGGCCACGGCAAACACTACGCGCCCAGCCTGGTTGGCGCCCTGGACGGCAACGTCACCATCGAAGCGGACAACCACTACCAGAACAACGGCAGCATCATCCACGCCTCGCGCAAAGAAAACCTCGGCCCGGTGGCGAGCAAAGCCGAACTGGCGGCAATGACGGACGCCGAGCGCGATGCCTACTGGGCCAAACGGAAGCACGCGGGCAACGTCATCATCCGCGCAAAAAGCGCGGCGGAGACAGCGCTGGTTGCCGACCATCACAACGAACAGGAAAACCGCTTCCAGAGCCGTGGCCTGAAAATCGGCCTGATCGGGGGTGCGGCGGATAACATCAACGCCACGGCGAGCAACCTGTACACCCTGAGCCACACCGGCAACAGCCGCGTCAAAGCGATGGCGGCGGGACTTGCCGCCTACAACCTGCAACAAAGCATGATGCAGTTCCAGCAGGGCGGAAAAGGTGGTGCGGGTGGCGGCGGTGGCAACACCAAAATCGCCATCACCTACGGCGTGAGCAAAAGCAAAAGCGAGACCAAGAGCGACTGGCAGGGCGTGCAGGCGGCACAAACCACCGCCGACGGCACCGTCTACATGCAAGTGCGGGGTGGCGGAGGAAACAGCACCTACACCAACACCGGCTCGGACATCGGCGGTGGCGAACGTACTATCTTTGACGTCGAAGGCAAAAAAACCTTCCAGTCAGTGCTGACCAACCAGCACCTGCGCAACGACAACCGCTCCTGGGAAGCGCATGGCGGCATAGCCTTTGACAGAAACACCATCGGCGTTAACGCCGGCGGTGCCATCGCCGGCGGCTACTACGAAGGGACAGAAGGCCTGCACCGCCTGAGCCGCGTTGGCAGCCTGACGGGGCACACCGACCTGGGCGAAGGCAAAACCACCCTGCACGGCGGCCAAGTCTTTGGCCGCAGCATCCGGGCGCGCACCGAAGACCTGACCATCATCAGCCCGCAGGGCACGGGGCGCGAACGCGGCATGCAATATAGCCTCGGCGCAGACATTACCGTCGGCTATGGCTTCGTGAGCGGCAGTGTTGACGCTAACTACAGCCGCCTGGAAGGCGACTACAAAACCGTCAACGCCACCAGCGGTGGCCGCGACGCGGCAGACGGCCTCACCGGCAGCGACACACGCAGCCGTGACCTTGCCAGCAACATCCACGCCAGTGACGCCGCCTACAACGCGCGCCATGCCCATCTGAGCGGCCAAAGCGGCTTCTATGCGGGCGCAGACGGCTTCGACATCGAAAACAAAGGCGAAGCCCGCCTGCTGGGTGGCATCATCACCTCAGACAAAAGTGCAGAACAAAACGGCTACAACCGCTTCGTGACCGACACCCTGTACCTGGAAAACATCGAAAACCACAGCAGCAGCAAAGGCTTTGCGATCGCGGCCAATGCGGGCTACAGCAAAGAGCAGGACGAAAAAACCGGCGAATGGCAGCCGGGCATCCTGAACAGCAGCCGGGGCGCCACCCTGCACCACGACAACCAGCGTGGCACCACCTATGCCGCGATCGGTACAACCAACATCACCATCCGCGACGCCGCACAACAACAGGCGAAGACCGGACACAGCGTGGAAGAAACCATCGCGCAGGCGCAGCGTGACATCTGGACAGACAGCGCGCCCGGCGCAGGCGGGGCAACCCGGAGCAACCTGATCGGACAGGACAAACTGCACGATATGGCGGAAGAAGCGCGGGTCAAGCGCGAAGTGGACCAAACCCGCCAGCAAATCCTGCAGAAAAAAGACAAAGAACTGGAACAACTGCAAGCCCAGCGGGAAGCCGGCACCATCAGCGAAAACGAGTACCAGCGGCGCGCGAACGACATCCACAGCAGCAAACGGCTCATCGATGGCGGCCTGCGCGCCATTACCGCGCCGGGCGGCGGTGCCACCGGAGCGATGATGGGCTTTGTCCAGCCCTACGCGGCGCAGTGGCTCAAAGAAAACACCACCCCGGGCAGCTTCGCGCACGTGGGCGGGCACTTTGCCCTGGGCGCATTCAACGCCCTGGCCAACGGCGGCAACGGCGGCGATGCGCTGCTGAGCGGCACGGCGGCGGGGGCGGCAGAAATCGCCATACCGCAGCTGGCGCAACGCCTGTACGGCACCAGCGACCCGGACAAACTGACGGCGGTGCAGAAAGCGAACCTGAAAGCGGCAGCAGCCCTCTTTGGCACGGCAGTTGGCGGTGCGGGTGGCAACGCGGTCAATGCCGCCAACGCCGGCAGTGCGGCGGAGAATGCGGTGGAAAATAACCAACTTACAAATCCCTATGGTGTAAAACATCTGAACGAAAAAGAATTCGCTGTACACAACATACTCTACAAAGCAGGCGTAGAAGATGTTGAACCTTACCAGCAAGCCTTTAATCAAGCCCAAACCGTAGAAGAGCGGGATGCCATAATCCAGCAAATGAAGGAGGCAGACGAGCGTTCCTCAAAAATAGTTCATAACGTTTATATGCGGGGAGAACTGACACGAGATCAACTTTTAGATACCTACATACTCTCTTATGCAGAAAAAATGATGCATGGTGCAGGTGAAGGAGATAAAGCGAATGGAAAACTTGGCAACGCAGGTTGGTTAGAGACTTCGCCTTACACATATAACAGCCACAGTTGGACACCAGCAGGCATTGAAAAGAATAACTATATTCATAGTGCGAGAGTTCATGCTATAGAGAGCAAACTACAAGATCAAAGTCGCAGTAAAGAAGAACTGGAAGATTTTAGGCTACGTACAGATGCAGTAAAATCCCTAACTGATGGCATTCCTGGACCAGATGTAGGTAGAAAAATATACGCTAGTATTACTAGTGAAGACCCTTTAAAGGCTATTCATACCATTTCTTTGCTTAAAAAGGCGAAACCTCTAAATAATAACATTGATACATTTAAAAATAATTATCCTGAGGATCCGGTAGTTCTACAGCATGTTCCAAGAGAGTTGATTAAAGATAAAAATGGGAGATTTTGGCTCAAAAGCCCAAATGGAAGAATGATTACGCCTTCTGGATCCTATAACTACGTTACGTTGCCAGATGGACGTATAATAGTTGCAAGGCCTAATGTAAATACAGGATTCTCAACGCATTTAGGATTAAGTAGAGGTGGCGAGGTAAGGTATGCTGGGGAAATTAGATTCTTCAATAATGCTGGTCCTCAACGTGGTAATATCTCATATTGGAATTCTAATTCTGGCCACTACACACCATCTTTTGAAGCTAGGCATAATGCTGGGCTACCATTAAATCTATACAAAGAGAATGGTGTATATGGAAAATAAAATGACGTTACTTTATTTACGCAGTCTGTCAAATGAACAGGCGATGGAATGGCTAATAAAAAATTACCCTTTAGATTCAGATAAGTATTATATGGTTTTTTATTTAATCCCACATCTATCTTGGAAAAAGAAATATAGAAGAAAACTTGCTGAATATTATTTTGCAAAACTACCATTTGCAAGCGACATTCCTTTCACATCTTTTTTAAAAATAATGCCACCTCATGAGATGTTAAAAATTATTGATTACGTACTTTCCAATGATAAAAAAGATTTAAAAAGCATTGAACTTTCATTGTATTATATTAATAATGCTCTTGTAAAAAATAATAATGGCAAAGAATGGGATAATAAAAACATGGATGCCATCAATAACTTTTTTACAAAATTCAAATGTATAGTAAACTCTTTATAAAGATAGATAGAGATGCTAGGTTGAATTTATTAGAGTTCAAAACATGCTTGTGCTGGCCAAGCTGGCACAATAGCAAAAGATGCTGCGTCGTTGCCGATCAAAACGGCAAACAGCAAACCATCGTTTCAGACAGCAAACACCCGTACTTTGCCCAATACGGCGACGACCCGACCCCGCCCGCACCATCGGCAGGCAAGCCCTACCACGGCGACATTAAAAACGCCTACTGGGTCAACGCCGCCGACCTTGAAGCAGGCCACAAACTGCTGGATGATCACAACCACTGGCAAACCGTGGTCAGCGTTACCGTCAAAAAAGAGCCGCTCAACAGCTACAACCTCGAAGTCGATACTGACCACACCTACTTCATTCGCGGCTTGCAAGGCGATCGTGGTATCTGGGTGCACAACAAAGACTGTTGGAACCAGCTGCCTGCCAATGCCACCATGGACAAAGTTGGCGGACAAGAGGTCTATCGCTTTACTGACCGCAACAGAACCGTGATGGTCGTCAAAAACGATAAATGGACACCGGGTGGCAAAGAAGCAAAATACTACGAGGTCAATATTGATAACGGCAGAGCGGTTATCGCAAATGCAAACAAACCTGATCTCTATCACTCGGTGGGGAAGCAAGCTAAAAACGATAAAGGCCAGTTTATTGTAGATCCCAATAACCCACGTCAATATACTGGTTATGATCGACCCAAACTCAATGCCAAAACTCAGGAAGAGATATATAAGAATTATAAACCCCTTCCAAATGGTGATTATTGGGATATAAAAAACAACAAGCTCATTGAAGCACCTATCGATATAGGTCATGGCTACGGGCTTGAGCACAGACGCCTGGCATTGGCAGCAGAAGAAGTTGGGCTGACGCAACAAGAGTTCAACAAGTTTGTTAATTCCCATCCTGAGTATTTTCGTTTAGAGAATGCGCCACGAAACCGTGGGCATTTTGATGAAAAACCAGGGATAGATGAAATTGAAAAAATTGTAAGAGATATGAAGAAATTCATAAAACAGAATAGGTGATATATGGAAAAAAGCATTGTAATTGGCATTCAAATTCTTGATGCACTTGACGAAGCTGATTTTGCAGCGCTTGATAAATTATTCGCTGTTGATGCAGATATAAATAAAATCACAGAAAATGATAAATGGTCATGGTTACATAAAGCTTTATTAGGATTTGATTCTCAAAAACCTCCCCGAGAAAGTATTGAATATTTAATAAGGCATGGCCTTGATGTTAATGCACAAGATCGCTATGGCATGACCCCCCTACATTACGCAATGCGCAGTAAGAATGTAGCAGCCGCAACAGCCTTATTAGAAGCCGGAGCTGATCCTAATATTCCCAATATAGAAAACGTAACACCTTTAGCCTGTATAGGGGGGATGCCCGAACAGCTAGGACTATTAAAACTGATGCTAGATAAAGGCGGTAACGTAAATTATTTTAATGGACAACATGGCATATTGGAAGGATTGAAAAAATATGGCAGTGAAATACCGCACTTCCCAGAAGTTATCGCATTAATGGAGAAATATGATAAGACCGCACAAATCAACTCGACAGATAATAAAAGTGAACCATAGAATATTTATTAATGCCCATCCTGAATGTTTTCTTTTATAAAATGCACTACGAAACCGTGGACATCTTGATGAGAAACCAGGAAATAGTGGAATTAGAGATATAGTTGATAAAATGCAGGCTTTTATAAAAAAAGAGAGGTAATTTATGGATAAGGAACTGGAAATAGGCGTAAGCCTTCTTAGAGCTTTTAAGAGAGCTGACCTTTATGAGGCTGAAAGAATAATCTCAGAGAATAATATAGATATACGCAAAGTTACAGAATCTGATAAATGGTCATGGCTACATAAGGTTTTGCTAGGTTTTGAGCCAGATGTGCCGCCTAAAAAAACTGTTGAATATTTGATTCAACAAGGACTGGATGTTAATGCACAAGACCGATATGGCATGACCCCTCTACATTACGCAATGCGCAGTAAAAACGTGGCAGCCGCAACAGCCTTATTAGAAGCCGGAGCTGATCCTAATATTCCCAATATAGAAAACGTAACACCTTTAGCCTGTATAGGAGGGATGCCCGAACAGCTAGGACTATTAAAACTGATGCTAGATAAAGGCGGTGACGTAAATTATTTCAATGGACAACATGGTTTATTGGAAGGATTAAAAAAGTATGGCAGTGATATACCACACTTCCCGGAAGTTATCGCATTAATGGAGAAATATGATAAGACCGTACAAATCAACTCGACAAATAATGAAAGTGAACCATAGAATATTTGTTAATGCCCATCCTGGATATTTTCTTTATAGAAAATTTACTACAAAACCGTGGACATCTTGATGAGAAACTAGGGATTGATGAATTTGAAAAAAATTGTAGAAGAAATGAAGAATTTCATAAAACAAAATAGGTAATATATGGAAAAAAGTATTATGATTGGTATTCAAATTCTTGATGCACTTGACGAAGCTGATTTTGCAGCGCTTGATAAATTATTCTCTGTTGATGCAGATATAAATAAAATCACAGAAAATGATAAATGGTCATGGTTACATAAAGCTTTATTAGGATTTGATCCTCAAAAACCTCCCCGAGAAAGTATTGAATATTTAATAAGGCATGGTCTTGATGTTAATGCACAAGACCGATATGGCATGACCCCTCTAAATTACGCAATGCGCAGTAAGAACGTAGCAGCCGCAACAGCCTTATTAGAAGCTGGAGCTGACCCTAATATTCCCAATATAGATCGGGTAACACCATTAGCCTATATAAATGGCATGCCCGAACAGTTATCCCTGTTAAAGCTTATGTTGGATAAAGGGGGAGATGTCAATTTCCACAATGGTGATCATGGCATATTAGAAGGGGTTAAAAAATATTCTGGTGATGATCCTGCTTTTAAAGAAGTCATTGCGTTAATGGAACAATATGACAAGACAGCGAAAAACAATTCACCAAATTATAAAAACGAACCGTAGTGAGCGTAGGATGGATAACGTTTGTGAACGTCTAAAAAGCCACCAAGCGGGATAAATACCGGCTCCTTGCCGTTTACCCATGCGGCGAGACAGGCACAACGCTCAAAGCCGACACTTTCACCTTGGCGAAAACGAAAATCCGCCGCAGGACGGCGGATTTTTTGCACGAACTCAGCATTTATCTCGCTTGACGCGAAGCCAGCGTTTACCTCGCTTGGCGACGAGCCCAGTGTTTTTCTTGCTTGGCGCCCAAACAGGCATAATGCCCGCATCCTTCCCACGTCCTGTAACCCCATGACCACCACCGCAAAATCGGCACAGCGTACATTCCGCCTGTGGGCAAGGATGGCACTGCTGCCGGTTTTGCTTGTTTCCCTGCCTGCTGCTTTCAGTCATGGCGGCACCCTCAGCGCACGCGACCTGCTACTCGAGAGCGACAGCGCCATTGACAACACCGGCGGAGAAATCCGCGCCCGCCGCATCCTCCACCTCAAAAGCGGCGGCGACATCATCAACGACAGCACCACCGGCAGCGCGGGCGGCAGCAGTGCCAACAGTGCCTGGCGCAAAGAAAACATCGACCGCCGTGGCCGCATCATCCTCGACGGCGAAGGCGGCGAAGAAGACAACAGCAAAGGCGGTATGCACCTCTACGCCGGCGAGAACATCGAAAGCCGCACCGGCGACATCGAGAACCGCAACAGCGGCAGCCAAAGCATCCTCAGCGGCAAAAACGTCCACTTTGACGTCCGCACCCTGGAGAACCGCTTTACCCAAAACAGCGGCGGAGAGAGCCGCCTCGGCGCGCCGGGGCGCGAGTACCTGAGCACGCGGGTCGCAACCGACCACGGCAGCCGCATCCAGGGCAAAGGCGACATCCTCATCCACGCCCGGGAAGGCAAAGTGCACGGACGGGGCATGCAGATCAACAGCGATAACGGCACCGTGGCCATCTACGGCCGTGACGGCGTCGACCTGCATAACGGCTGGGAAGAACGCGACCACATCAGCAGCCAGTACCACAAAGGCCGCCGCCTCACCGGCCGCAAAGAAAACGAGACCTACCGCGAAGAACACGGCAAGAGCGCCATCCCCGGCCTCATCAGCGGCAAGCGCGTACAAATCGTTGCCGGCTACGACCCGGCAAGCGGAAAAAAACAGAACGGCGATGCCAACGTGAACCTCACCGGCATCTACGCCGTCTCGGACAAAGGCACCCTGCTCAAAGCCGGGCACAACGTCACCGTGAGCGCGGCAGAAGAAACCTACCGCACCGACTACCGCGACTACCAGCGCAAGAGCGGCCTCTTCTACTCCCTGCAAAACCCGCTCAGTGTGGAAACAGGTCGCCGCGAATGGGATAACCGCAACAAGGGCCACGGCAAACACTACGCGCCCAGCCTGGTTGGCGCCCTGGACGGCAACGTCACCATCGAAGCAGACAACCACTACCAGAACAACGGCAGCATCATCCACGCCTCGCGCAAAGAAAACCTCGGCCCGGTGGCGGGCAAGGCTGAACTGGCGGCGATGACGGACGCCGAGCGCGATGCCTACTGGGCCAAACGGAAGCACGCGGGCAACGTCCTCATCCGCGCAAAAAGCGCGGCGGAGACAGCGCTGGTTGCCGACCACCACAGCGAACAGGAAAACCGCTTCCAGAGCCGCGGCCTGAAAATCGGCCTGATCGGGGGCGCGGCGGATAACATCAACGCCACGGCAGGCAACCTGTACACCCTGAGCCACACTGGCAACAGCCGCGTCAAAGCGATGGCGGCGGGACTTGCCGCCTACAACCTGCAACAAAGCATGATGCAGTTCCAGCAGGGCGGAAAAGGCGGTGCGGGCGGCGGCGGTGGCAACACCAAAATCGCCATCACCTACGGCGTGAGCAAAAGCAAAAGCGAGACCAAGAGCGACTGGCAAAGCGTGCAGGCGGCACAAACCACCGCCGACGGCACCGTCTACATGCAAGTGCGGGGTGGCGGAGAAAACAGCACCTACACCAACACCGGCTCGGACACTGGCGGCGGCGAACGCACCATCTTTGATGTCGAAGGCAAAAAAACCTTCCAGTCAGTGCTGACCAACCAGCACCTGCGCAACGACAACCGCTCCTGGGAAGCACACGGCGGCATAGCCTTTGACAGAAACACCATCGGCGTCAACGCCGGCGGTGCCAT
The DNA here is from genome assembly GCF_900460955.1 of Cardiobacterium valvarum. GTDB lineage: Bacteria > Pseudomonadota > Gammaproteobacteria > Cardiobacteriales > Cardiobacteriaceae > Cardiobacterium > Cardiobacterium valvarum. Next base: position 2,128,831 of record NZ_UFUW01000001.1, on the reverse strand, counting down.
CGCCGGCGGCTACTACGAAGGGACAGAAGGCCTGCACCGCCTGAGCCGCGTTGGCAGCCTGACGGGGCACACCGACCTGGGCGAAGGCAAAACCACCCTGCACGGCGGCCAAGTCTTTGGCCGCAGCATCCGGGCGCGCACCGAAGACCTGACCATCATCAGCCCGCAGGGCACGGGGCGCGAACGCGGCATGCAATATAGCCTCGGCGCAGACATTACCGTCGGCTATGGCTTCGTGAGCGGCAGTGTTGACGCCAACTACAGCCGCCTGCAAGGCAACTACAAAACCGTCAACGCCACCAGCGGTGCCCGCGACGCGGCAGACGGCCTCACCGGCAGCGACACACGCAGCCGTGACCTTGCCAGCAACATCCACGCCAGTGACGCCGCCTACAACGCCACACACGCCTGGCGCAGCGGCCAAAGCGGCTTCTATGCGGGCGCAGACGGCTTCGACATCGAAAACAAAGGCGAAGCCCGTCTGCTGGGTGGCATCATCACCTCAGACAAAAGTGCAGAACAAAACGGCTACAACCGCTTCGTGACCGACACCCTGCACCTGGAAAACGTCGAAAACCACAGCAGCAGCAAAGGCTTTGCGATAGCGGCCAATGCGAGCTACAGCAAAGAGCAGGACAAAAACACCGGCGAATGGCAGCCGGGCAGCCTGAACAGCAGCCGGGGCGCCACCCTGCACTACGACAACCAGCGTGGCACCACCTATGCCGCGATCGGCACAACCAACATCACCATCCGCGATGCCGCACAACAACAGGCGAAGACGGGACACAGCGTGGAAGACACCATCGCGCAGGCGCAGCGTGACATCTGGACAGACAGCGCACCCGGCGCAGGCGGGGCAACGCGGAGCCACCTGACCGGACAGGACAAACTGCACGATATGGCGGAAGAAGCGCGGGTCAGGCGCGAAGTGGACCAAACCCGCCAGCAAATCCTGCAGAAAAAAGACAAAGAGCTGGAACAACTGCAAGCCCAGCGGGAAGCCGGCACCATCAGCGAAAACGAATACCAGAGGCGCGCGAACGACATCCACAGCAGCAAACGGCTCATCGATGGCGGCCTGCGCGCCATTACCGCGCCGGGCGGCGCAGCCGGGGCGGCAGCGGCCTTCACCCAGCCCTACGCAGCACAATGGCTCAAAGAAAACACCACCCCGGGTAGCTTTGCGCACGTGGGCGGACACTTTGCCCTGGGCGCACTCAACGCCCTGGCCAACGGCGGCAGCGGCACGGATGCCGCGCTAAGCGGAGCGGGGGCAGCGGGGGTGGAAATGGCCATTCCGCAGCTGGCGCAACGCTGGTACGGCACAAGCGACCCGGACAAACTGACGGCGCAGCAGAAAGCGAACCTGAAAGCGGCAGCAGCCCTCTTTGGCACGGCAGTTGGCGGCGCGGGCGGCAACGCGGTCAATGCCGCAAATGCCGGCAGCGCGGCGGAAAATGCGGTGGGGAATAACTTCCTCGGTGTCTATTCGCAAGCTCGATATGACGAAAGCAGAAAAAATATTGCAGCGGGGAGAAACGCTCCTGAAGACAACATTGATTATGCGCAACTTAGTGAAAAGGATCAGATCTCTGATTACTACCTGAAAAAATGGAGAAACGGGGAGACACTTAAAGAACACCAGTTGTTATATCTAGATGAAGCAATAAAGAATTACTATTCAGAAAATGTTGAAAAATACGGGATACCGTGGGCCGTGCAAGATGTGTATTCATTACTATATGGCACGACACCCACGATGAGGCCCAAAAACTATGATTATCCATTTGCCGGAACCAAAGAACAAAAACATGAATGGGAAAAGGCAAACCCGCACCGTATTATTCAAAGACCACTTGTTGACAAAATAGACCAAGGGGCCTTCCAGGAAGATCTCCATAACTATTATCAGGCGCGTGGCGGCATACTGAGGGATGCCATTAATGACAGGGATACCTACCTAGGTATAGGTGCAACTGTTGTAGCTGGTTCAGGAACCAATCTGGGCAAGTTCGTAACAGGCGTTCTAATTGGTCATGGCTCTTCTGAAGCTTACAAGGGCAAAAAAGAGTTTGAGCAAGGCAACAAGCTGGATGCTTTCATACATTTTGGCACAGCAGCTCTGGAGTTTACCGGTGCTGGGGTAAGAACCCCCCTAGGCTCAAAACTAGGAAATTTCAACCCTTTTAAAAAAGCCATTGCAAAAGCCAAAGCAGCAGAAGCCCAAGAAAGACTGGCTGCCCAGTATTTATTACGCGATTCAGGACTTAAGCCACCAGCTCGGGTAATTAGCAACGATGTCCCGCTGGCAAAGGGTACAACCGCTACAGGGACTAATGCGGGTACAACTTTTAGGCTTGAACCCCAACCGCAAGCGGCTTTCCCCAAAGCTGTTGCTCCTGAAGCCTTACCGCTCTCTAGCAATGTTGGCGTGTACAATCCTAATACATATGGAATCCCCGCAACATCAGCGCATGCAAGGGTTTATCTGCGAGAAAATTATGCCGCTTTAGCGGGTATCCCGCGTAGAATTGATCAAATATGGGGCTCTTCCATTGATGATCTGGCTAGATCATTTCAAATGGATGGCGCAACCGTCACGCTAAAGGCGCCTAGGGGAAGTTCCTCAGGGCTCGCAAAAATATATAAAGTGGAAGGCCATCCGTTTGTCAAAGAAATCCAAAAACACCCTGGTGGTACCACGCATGGTGAAGGTGAATATTATAAAATCACTTATGAAGATGGCGTGGAGATTAGAATAATAGATCCGGATTCCGGATTTAACCCTCTATCTATAAAAGAGGGCAAGCAGTTCTATTATGACAATCATGGTCGACCCATAGACTATGATTCGGTAAATAAAAGATGGTTTAGAAAATGACAGAGGTCAAATCAATGGAAACTATAAATTTGAAATTGGCTCCCACACTAGGTGTGGGATATGATTGGATTGTCTTTTTAGACGACATAGAAAAAATCATGACAAGATTGGGCATCCCCATAGATAAAAGAGGTAGTGATAATTTTAGTTTTAATAATTTTAAATATAGAAAATTCAAATTAGGTTCTAAATTTGATAAATGTTACAAATCTATATTTGAGGAAATTACCCTTGTTGAATGTGCAGAAGATGAAGAGAGAGAGCCATTTAAAATGCGCTTCAGGGATGGTAGATTGATAGAAATATTCCTTGGCGAGGGCTGGGAAGGAGAAATTTTTGGTATCCGTATTGGCCAATTTGTCTCAGAACAACGTCCGGGTATAGAACTGGTTTTTGACACCGATTATGATGAATTTGTTGTACATGATGCATCGCAAGAAGAAGTTTTTGGCATCGCAGTTTGGCCTAAGATGGGAATCTATTCTTCTATAGACGAGTTAATAATAGAGAAAGTAAAATTGTATGGGCATGATGATGGTTACTGGGATCAGTAAGCGTTGATTGAATACAAATTACCCATTCAGATTGCAATAGAAAGAAAGACTGCCAAGCGGGACAAACACTGACTCCTTGCCGTTTAGCCATGCGACGAGACTGGCACAATGCTCAAAGCCGACGCTTTCGCCTTGGTGAAAACAAAAAATCCGTCGTCCAAGCTTGTGAGGGCGTCGGATTTTTTTGTACGACCCCAGCAACGATACCGCTTGAGCGGCCCCAGCACGACACCGCTTGACGCGAAAGAACAGGCATAATGCCCATACCCGCATCCTTCCCGCGTCCCATAACCCCATGACTTCTACCGCAAAACCGGCACAGCGTACATTCCGCCTGTGGGCAAAGATGGCGCTGCTGCTGGTTTTGCTCGTCTGTCTGCTTGCCGCCTTCGACTATAGCGATAACATCAACGCCACGGCAGGTAACCTGTACACCCTGAGCCACAGTGACAACAGCCGGGTCAAAGCGATGGCGGCGGGACTTGCCGCCTACAACCTGCAACAAAGCATGATGCAGTTCCAGCAGGGCGGAAAAGGCGGTGCGGGCGGCGGCGGTGGCAACACCAAAATCGCCATCACCTACGGCGTGAGCAAAAGCAAAAGCGAGACCAAGAGCGACTGGCAGGGCGTGCAGGCGGCACAAACCACCGCCGACGGCACCGTCTACATGCAAGTGCGGGGTGGCGGAGGAAACAGCACCTACACCAATACCGGCTCGGACATCGGCGGCGGCGAACGCACCGTCTTTGACGTCGAAGGCAAAAAAACCTTCCAGTCAGTGCTGACCAACCAGCACCTGCGCAACGACAACCGCTCCTGGGAAGCGCACGGCGGCATAGCCTTTGACAGAAACACCATCGGCGTCAACGCCGGCGGTGCCATCGCCGGCGGCTACTACGAAGGGACAGAAGGCCTGCACCGCCTGAGCCGCGTTGGCAGCCTGACGGGACATACCGACCTGGGCGAAGGCAAAACCACCCTGCACGGCGGCCAAGTCTTTGGCCGCAGCATCCGGGCGCGCACCGAAGACCTGACCATCATCAGCCCGCAGGGCACGGGCCGCGAACGCGGCATGCAATACAGCCTCGGCGCAGACGTTACCGTCGGCTATGGCTTCGTGAGCGGCAGTGTTGACGCCAACTACAGCCGCCTGCAAGGCAACTACAAAACCGTCAACGCCACCAGCGGTGGCCGCGACGCGGCAGACGGCCTCACCGGCAGCGACACACGCAGCCGGGACCTTGCCAACAACATCCACACCAGTGACGCCGCCTACAACGCCACACACGCCTGGCGCAGCGGCCAAAGCGGCTTCTACGCGGGCGCAGACGGCTTCGACATCGAAAACAAAGGCGAAACCCGCCTGCTGGGCGGCATCATCACCTCAGACAAAAGTGCAGAACAAAACGGCTACAACCGCTTCGTGACCGACACCCTGCACCTGGAAAACGTCGAAAACCACAGCAGCAGCAAAGGCTTTGCGATAGCGGCCAATGCGAGCTACAGCAAAGAGCAGGACAAAAACACCGGCGAATGGCAGCCGGGCAGCCTGAACAGCAGCCGGGGCGCCACCCTGCACTACGACAACCAGCGTGGCACCACCTATGCCGCGATCGGCACAACCAACATCACCATCCGCGATGCCGCACAACAACAGGCGAAGACGGGACACAGCGTGGAAGACACCATCGCGCAGGCGCAGCGTGACATCTGGACGGACAGCGCACCCGGCGCAGGCGGGGCGACGCGTGGCAACCTGATCGGACAGGACAAACTGCACAGCATGGCGGAAGAAGCGCGGGTCAGGCGAGAGTTCCGCAAAGTAGCTTTCGGCCTTATTGACGAGTCTATTAACCCTAAACAAGAAGAACTGAGTACTAAAGCACGAGCGGCATGGGAGACTGGTAACAAGGAAGAAGCGGCACGTCTCTTTGATGAAGTCTATGCGCTACAGCACCAAAAGAACTTGCTCAAAGCGGGTGTAGGTGCTTTCTCGGGTGTGCCGGGCGCAGCCATCAGTCAAGGTGTTTTGCGTACTATTAACACCATTGGACGACGGGAGACTCTGGATAATTCTATGCGCTTTAAAGGTATTATTGATGAGAAAACAGAGATGAGACTGGATAATATTAGTGCAGAAAGTGGCGCCTTTGATAAAACCAAACTTGGCGGGGTTCGTATTGACCTGGATGCTATTTGCGGTCCTGACGATAGCAGATGTAGTGTCCGACCAGACGGAACATATATATATAAAGGCTCTCAATATTTACCAACATTAAAAGATGCGATAGATCCAACCAAGAATAAAGATGCTAAAAGAATGTATGGTGCTACTGGTGGTTTTCAGCCAATAGAAGGTTCCCTTTTTGGAATTAAATATAAGCCAGGATCTTTTAGGGATAAAGTGATAGAGGGTTATGGTGGAATGCATGATTTAGAAGGAGGCCAATGGCCAGGGTTTTATGATGATTTAGGTAATACAACACGACATAGGACTAAAGGAATTAATAGGGCCGCTGGAACCATCACTATCATGGCTATTTTCCCGGTCACCCCTTTTGCCTGGTCAGACATACTTTCCGAGGATGATTGGACTTCATTATTTATGATAGGACAATAAGATGTTAAATCGATTTTTACTAATACTAAGTATGTTAACATTCACCGGTTGCTACAATGGTTGCTTATCCCCCATGCCGACAATTGCTTGCGGTGGGCCTTATGGCAAACCTTGGCCATCTATTGCATATATTCAAAAACCAGAAACCATAGGGCATACTGATTCAGAACAACGCTGGAGAGATGCTGTTGCTTGTGGCGCAGCATATGGGGATGTTGAGTTAAGAAGTGCCATGACTCATGATAATGATGGCCCGATTGATATGGAAATGAGAGAGGCATTTGGAATCTGTATGGCGCAAAAAGGGTATATACAATTATCATATTCCATTGACTGTGGTTCACAAGATCCAAAAGAAGATACAGGTAAATGTAATTTGTAATATAAAGGATTTTCCAAGTTGTGTTGGTAAGGTCCTAGCCCACTGCGAACTGGACCAAACCCGCCAGCAAATCCTGCAGAAAAAAGACAAAGAGCTGGAACAACTGCAAGCCCAGCGGGAAGCCGGCACCATCAGCGAAAGCGAGTACCAGAGGCGCGCGAACGACATCCACAGCAGCAAACGGCTCATCGATGGCGGCCTGCGCGCCATTACCGCGCCGGGCGGTGTGCCCGGCGCGGCGATGGGCTTTGTCCAGCCTTACGCGGCACAGTGGATCAAAGAAAACACCAGCCCGGGCAGCTTCGCGCACGTGGGCGGGCACTTTGCCCTGGGCGCACTCAACGCCCTGGCCAACGGCGGCAGCGGCACGGATGCCGCGCTAAGCGGAGCGGGGGCAGCGGGGGCGGAAATGGCCATTCCGCAGCTGGCGCAACGCCTGTACGGTACCAGCGATCCGGACAAACTGACGGCGGAGCAGAAAGCGAACCTGAAAGCGGCAGCAGCCCTCTTTGGCACAGCAGTTGGCGGCGCGGGCGGCAACGCGGTCAATGCCGCAAATGCCGGCAGTGCGGCGGAAAATGCGGTGGGGAATAACTGGCTAAGTACCAGCCAGCTTATAGACATAGACAAACGCTATCATGACTGCGGGACTGATGAACGTTGCAAGCAGGATGTTATATACACTGCACAACTAATAAGCCACTCTCAGGACACAGATCTAACTGTAGCCAAAGTAAAATGCTTCTTTACATACTGCGATACGCTTGACCAATACATTGGCGAAAGAGTTAAGGCGGCAGATTTAAATATTGCCTACAAGGAGCTGAAAAAATATTATCCCAATGCAACGGAAGAAGATTTAAGAAAAGCTGCAAAATATTATAGTGATGAAGCTGTACGCAGCTTTGACACGAGTACGGGAAGGACCCTGATAGGCGCCTTGGATGCCTCACCGGCCGTTGGGCTGGCAGGCTCAGGAGTGAGAGAAGCGACAAGCGCTATTAAGCAGGCCTTTAAAAATGGTGCGGCAAGAGCGGCTTTACGCAATGCCGAGGTTACCGCAGCAGAAGCAGCTAGCCGTGAAGCCGTATTGAATTCGGCTGCGCATGGCTCTCCTACTGCAAAAGAGCTTGCATCAATTAAAAATGTGGGAAGCGAAAAGGTTGCTGGACAAGCCGAGCATCCTTTATTACAAGATAAAATTCCCAGGACGGGGAAACCGGATAGGCCTGTGGTAAACCAAGGACCTCATCCAACCTGTGGACACAATTGCGCCCATATGGTTTTAAAAACAAAGAATAAATCTGTTGCCGTTAATGAATTGATACATCAAATCCCTCCTTCTCCTAAAGGGATCAGTAGCTATAAAGTAGAGGCATTACTGAAAAACAATGGTGTAAAAGCTCAGGCTGTTTCAAGAAGAAAGCTTGATGACATAGTTAGATACACCAAAACGGGTAATCCTGTTATTGTTCGTATCAAAAATAAGGACTTTTCACACTTTATAGTAGTAGATGGCGTAACCACTAGGGGGGGACCAAAGTTGTTGCCATAAGAGATCCTCATGGTAAACAATATTTTAGTCCGGCAACTACTTTTGAAAAGAGTTTTACTGGTGATGTAATTTTTTTAAAACCGGAGAAATAGTGCATGTATATTGTTAAAAACTTTGACGCCATTTTATTTCCAATGGCAAATTTTCTTCTTGAAACAAAGTATATCCCTTGCTTTTGTAAAATAAGGCCAGATAAATTTGAAGTTTCATTTACAATAGATTCGTTAGAAGAAATAGTTCTATCGGTTGAAAATTTTGAATTGGATAGATTGGAAGAATATGTTCCAGTTGGTGTTGGAGGTCAATGGTGGATATATAATGATTCTATAATAACAATAAAATTAAATATGAATAATCCATCAATTTTAGAAATTTTAGATTTGGCTTTTTTTGATCCTTACTTAGGTTGGTGTTGGGCTATTAAGGATGGGAAGTACGCAGAGGTTCGCGAGGTAGATGATGATGGAAATTGCATTAATGAAGCGAAACTGCGATATCCCCTATTAAAATAATATATTAGGCGCAAGGACTCTAGCTTATTTCCCATGTGGTTTGTGATAGATAGAAAAGCCACCAAGCGGGATGAATACGGCCTTCTTGTCGTTTATCCTGCAGCGAAGCAGGTAGCAATGCCAAAAACAGACGCTTTCACCTTGGCGAAAACGAAAATCCGCTGCGGGACGACAGATTTTTTGCGCACGACCTCAGCATTTATCTCACTTGACGGCGAACCCAGCATTTATCCCGCTTGGCGTCGAAGCCAGTGTTTACCCCGCTTGGCACCCAAACAGGCATAATGCCCGCATCCTTCCCACGTCCCGTAACCCCATGACCACCACCGCAAAACCGGCACAGCGTACATTCCGCCTGTGGGCAAGGATGGCACTGCTGCCGGTTTTGCTTGTTTCCCTGCCTGCTGCTTTCAGTCATGGCGGCACCCTCAGCGCGCGCGACCTGCTACTCGAGAGCGACAGCGCCATCGACAACACCGGCGGAGAAATCCGCGCCCGCCGCATCCTCCACCTCAAAAGCGGCGGCGACATCATCAACGACAGCACCACCAGCAGCGCGAGCGGCAGCAGTGCCAACAGTGCCTGGCGCAAAGAAAACATCAACCGCCGCGGCCGCATCATCCTTGACGGCGGAAACGGCGAAGAAGACAACAGCCAGGGCTACCTGCGCCTCTACGCCGGCGAGAACATCGAAAGCCGCACCGGCGACATCGAGAACCGCAACAGCGGCAGCCAGAGCATCCTCAGCGGCAAACACGTCCACTTTGACGTGCGCAGCCTGGAGAACCGCTTCACCCAGAACAGCGGCGGACAAAGCCGCCTCGGCGCGCCGGGGCGCGAGTACCTGAGCGAGCGGGCCGCAACCGACCACGGCAGCCGCATCCAGGGCAAAGGCGACATCACACATCCTCGTTGCTCACGGCTGGTCGAAAACCGGCGTTGAACACAAAAACAAAACCTACACCTTGTCGCACCCATATGACTGGGGCTACGAACTGCAAAGCAGCCCCGTCATCAACGCCGCTGACGGACAGCCTCCCGCCGTATTGGCGCAAAACCCCGTGACCAAAGACACCGTGCACAGCAGCTATGGCCACAGCGACAAAATGTCGCACCTGGACGAACTTGGCCTGCGCATGACCATAGGTATCTTCCCATCTCCACCCCGAACAACCCATGCGGCCCCCCTTATCTCTTCCGGTGTCATAAACTCCAATAATTCCTGTGTTGACAACAGTTTAAGCATCTCTTCCAGGAGCGCAGGGGCGGTAATCTCACGCCCCTTCTTTGTCTGTCGTCCCGATAGCCGCATCAGAAACTCACACAGCCGACGCCCAGCTTCGCTCCGGTTATTTTGCAGCCGCCACACCTGCAGGCAGCTCTGCCCCACAATCAGCAACCGATTGCAAATCCTTTCCCCCGTTTCCTGCTACCAGCCCTCCACCCGGTAGATGGGCGTGACAAGGTGTTGGTTTTGTTTTTGTGTTCAACGCCGATTCTCGACCAGTCGTGAGCAACGGGGATGTGTTTTGCTGCGTGACGGCTGATGTTGTCACGCGTACCCGGAATCAGGGCGGTACTGGGTTTTTCGATGCTAATCACTAGATTTTTCAGGAAACGGGACAGCTTTTGCGTGTGGGTTTTGCGCTTGGCGACGCTAAAGGGAGCGCGCATACCGCCGAATGGTGTGCAGGGGCTGATGTTGTCTTTTACGTATCTTTGGTAGCTGCGGACAAGGCGCTTGGTCGGTTTGGAGCAGTGCAGGTTCATTGTGTGTATGGTCGCCGGGTTTGAGTTGGGTAGATACCTATGCCCGCTTGGCAGATCCAGCATTTACGCCGCTTGGTCGCTAAACCGCCGAGCAGGTCGGCGGCGGCATTCAGGCGAGGTGCGCCGTATCGTTCACGCGCTCAACCTGGAAATGGCCGTTGCTGTCATCGTTTTCCGCCCGGTAGCGGACGATGTTGATTGCGGTGTTGTGCAGGGTTTCGCTGCGCCCTGCCTCGCGATGATTTTGCCAGGTCGCGCCCTGCATCAGCGCCAGGAGCAGGCGCAGGGTGTGGCCGTGCGAGACAATGAGCAGGTTGCCGCTTTCATGTACACGCACGATGTCGTTGATAGCCGCCTGGGCGCGCGCGGCAAGTTGCGCCCAGGTTTCGCCGCCGTTCGTCTCGGCGCGGTACGCGGCTGGAGCATTGACGAGTTGCTGAAACTCCGCCGTGGCGCGGATGTCTTCTACTTTCCGTCCTTCCCAGTCGCCAAAATGTTGTTCGTTCAGCCCGGTGTGCTGGAAGAGCGGTACATGAGCGGCGCGTTCGTGCAGGATGTGGCGGGCGGTGGCGATGGTGCGCGGCAGGCAGCTGCTGTAAGCAGCGGCAAAGGGGATGTCGCAGAGGGCGCGCCCGGTCAGGCAGGCAGCGTGGATGCCTTGCGCGGTGAGCGGCGAATCGCCCCAGCCCTGCATCAGCCCCTGCACGTTCCATTCGGTCTGGCCGTGGCGGATGAGGTAGAGAGTGAGGGTTTTCATCGCTCAGTTCCCTTTGCCGATGAAGAGCGAAAGGATACCGGCGGCGATGAGCGGGCCGACCGGCACGCCTTTGAGGAAGGCGACGCCGATGACGGTACCGACGATAAGCCCCGGCACGACGCCGGGCTGGTTCAGCATCAGGGTCACGCCGCGCCCGCCCAGCCAGGCGACGATGACGCCGACGCCCATCGCGGTCAGCACTTTCCAGTTGCCGAAATCGGCCATGCCGAGGGTGACTTTGCCGCTTGCCAGCGGACTGAGCACGCCAATGGTGAGCAGGATGATGCCGAGGCTGACGCCGTTTTTTTCCATCCACGGCAGGTAGCGGGTGAGCGGGGTTTGCTGAACGAGCAGCAGCAGGGTCGAGGCGATGATAACGGGGGCGTTATGGCTGATGACGCCGAGGGCGGCGAAGACCAGCAGGATGAGGGCGGTGGGATCGATGTTGAGCGGCATGGCAGTTATGGGGTGGGGTGCAGGGTCATGAGCAGCGCATCAGTGCGGCTGCCGCCGGGGTTGGGGTAGTAGGCTTTGCGTCGCCCGCTGACGCGGTAGCCGAGGCGCTGATAGAGTGCCTGCGCGCCGTGGTTGTCCGCGCGTACTTCGAGGTAGGCGGTGGCGGGGGCAATGGCAGCAAGGGCGGCGTGATGCAGGGCGGTGGCGATACCTTGTCGCTGCGCGGCGGGGGCAACGGCAAGCGCGAGCAGTTCCATTTCGTCCAGCACGCTGCGGCAGGCGATGAAGCCCAGCGGCGTGCCGTCCGCTGCCGCCAGCCAGACGCTGTCATCGCTGTCAGGGCGGCAGACGTGCGCAGCGTCGGCGAGTGCGCACAGGGCGGGCAGGTCGGCGCTGCCGGCACGATGAATAGCGGGCACGGCGTTCATTCAGTCCTGGTATTCGTTGTGGAAGACGAAGTGTTCGGGGATGTGTGAATGGACGAAGTAGAAGCTGTGGTCGTAGCGTTTGCGCCGGTTGATCCAGATTTCCCCGCTTTTGATGCGCGGCGCCACGGCTTCTTCGAAGGCATCAAGGTTGATTTTGTTGCCGAGGTGGTTGTCTTCGGTGCCCTGGTCTATCCACAGTGGCAGCGGCGCGGCATCGGGGTGGGCGAGGTACCATTGCAGCGGGTCGAATTCGGCGGGCAGGCCGTAGCGGGCAAGATGCTCTTCGTACCACGGGGTGCCGTGGAAGCCGAGCCACGGGGCCAGCGCCGAGACGCTGCGGTAATGGTCGGGCTTTTTTCGGGCGAGGTGGAAGGCCAGCGTGCCGCCGAAGCCGTAGCCCATGATGCCGCGCCCGCCGGTGGTGGCGAGGTGGGCTCGCAGCACAGCGGGCAGTTCTTCGAGAAGGTAGTCGTCCAGCGCGTCGCGCTCGTGGGCGTATTGGCCGGTGCGCGCTTCGTCGTCGCCCTGGTAGGTGTTGAAGATATCGGGGATGACGAGGATGGTGTCGTAGCGGTTGGCGTAGCGCTGGTAGTCGCTCTGGCTGGCGACGAGGCGGGCGTTGGTCTGGATGCCCGGCAGGTAGTAGGTGGTGTGGCAGGGCCGCTCTTTGAGCAGCATGGCGACGGGGACGTACACCGCGAGTTCGAGCGGGCGGCGCAGGCTGTCCGAGTAGTGGCGGTAAACGCGTTGTTCGCCTTTGAAGCTGGTGTGGGCTTCCAGTTGGTCAAGCGGGTTCATGGCGGGTTCTCCAAAAAATGCGGGCTTTTTTGTCATGGGAGCCCCACCCCGCCGCAAGCGGGAGGAGGAGCTTTTCAGAGTTTTTTAGCGTATGTCTCATGGCGGCGGGATGTTCGAACCTCTATGGGCAATGGTTCAGCTGATTTTCATCCCGGCTTTGACGTCCTCGCCGGGGTTCAGCAGGTGCAGTTCGCCGTCGCCGCTGGCGGAGAGGATCATGCCGGTGGAGACGCCGAAGCGCATTTTGCGCGGCGCGAGGTTGGCCACATACACGACCATGCGGCCGATGAGCTCTTCCGGCTGGTAATACGCCTTGATGCCGGAGAAGACTTCGCGTTCGCCGAGTTCGCCGACGTCGAGCTTGAAGCGCAGCAGTTTGTCCGAGCCTTCGATGTGGCCGCATTCGAGAACGCGGGCGATGCGCAGGTCGGGTTTGGCGAAATCATCAATGCTGATCCAGTTTTCACTTTGCACGGGTTTGCCTCCTTTGTTGATGCCGGCTTCTTCTTTGAGGTCTTCTTTGCTGTCGTTGATGACGGCAGTGATGGTTTTTTCGTCGATGCGCTGCATGAGCGGCTGGTAGGGGTTGATGGTGTGGCCGAGCAGCGGGTGCTGGGCGTCGCCCCAGGTGAGCGGGGCGATGTTGAGGAAGGCTTCGCTCGCTTCCGCCAGTTGCGGCAGCACGGGTTTGAGGTAGGTGATGAGCTGGCGGTAGGCGTTCAGGCCGACGGTGGCAATGGTTTGCACGGCGGCGCGGCTTGCGTCGTCTTTGGCTTTGACCCAGGGTTTTTCCGCATCAATGTATTCGTTGGCGGCATCGGCCAGTTTCATGATGTCACGCATTGCCTGGCTGTATTCGCGCCGCTCGTAGGCGTCGGCGATGTCATCGGCTTTGGTGGCGATGCTGTCGAGGAGGGCGGTGTCGGGCAGGGCGTCCGCCAGTTGGTTGGCGAAGTGTTTTTCGAGGAAGGGCGCGCAGCGGCTGGCGAGGTTGACGAGTTTGCCGACGAGGTCGCTGTTGTTTTTCTGGCGGAAGTCGTCGAGGTTGAGGTCGAGGTCTTCGACGCGCGCGCTCAATTTGGCAGCGTAGTAGTAGCGCAGGTTTTCCGGCGGCAGGTGTTTGAGGTAGGTCTCGGCTTTGATGAAGGTGCCGCGCGATTTGCTCATTTTTTCGCCGTTCACAGTGAGGAAGCCGTGGCAGTACACGCCACTCGGCTTGCGGTAGCCCGCGCCTTCGAGCATGGCCGGCCAGAAGAGCATGTGGAAGTAGGCGATGTCTTTGCCGATGAAGTGGTAGAGCTCGGTGTCGCTACCGACGCGCCAGTAGGCGTCGTAGTCGATGCCGCTGCTGTCGCACAGGGCGCGGAAGGCGCCCATGTAGCCGATGGGCGCATCCAGCCAGACGTAGAAGTATTTGCCCGGCGCATTCGGGATTTCAAAGCCCCAGTAGGGTGCGTCGCGCGAGATGTCCCAGGGTTGCAGGCCGGCCTCGAACCATTCGGCGAGTTTGTTGCGCATGGCGTCTTGCAGGTCGGCGGTTTGCAGCCAGTCGCGCAGGAAGGCGTCAAAGGCAGGCAGGTCGAAGAAGTAGTGCTCGGAGTCGCGCAACACGGGCGCCGCGCCGGAGAGAACGGAATAAGGCTGGATGAGGTCGGTCGGCGCGTAGGTGGTGCCGCAGTTTTCGCAGTTGTCGCCGTACTGGTCTTTGGCGTGGCATTTCGGGCATTCGCCTTTGACGAAGCGGTCGGGCAGAAAAAGATTTTTTTCGGGATCGTAAAGTTGCGAGATGGTGCGGCGCAGAATGTGGCCGTTGTTATCAAGCTTGTTGTAGATGTCGGTGGTGATGGCGCGGTTTTCTTCGCTGTGGGTGCTGTGATAGCAGTGGTGGTCGATGAGGAAACCGGCAAAGTCGCGGCAGTGTTCGGCGCGGCTTTTGTCGATAAGCGCCTGCGGGCTGATGCCTTCTTTCTCGGCGCGCAGCATGATGGGGGTGCCGTGGGCATCATCGGCGCAGACATAGTGGCATTCGTGGCCGCGCAAACGCTGGAAGCGCACCCAGATGTCGGTCTGGATGTGTTCGACCATGTGGCCGAGGTGGATGGCGCCGTTGGCATACGGCAGGGCGCTGGTTACGAGTATGCGGCGTTTGGGCTGCGTCATGTGTGCCTCTTTTAATAAATTGGAAAGGGCGGCATTTTAGCAAATCCGCCGCTCCCTCCCGTTGTGGCGGGCCAACACACTCAGCTTATTTCCGGGATGGGTGTAACCGCATTCCCGCTGCCTGCTCTGCTCGCCGCTTGCGACGAACCGCGAGCGGATAAAACGGCAATGGCATTCGCTATAATCCGCCGCGTTTTTTTCGGAGCCTTGATTTATATGATGCTGGATTCTTCTTTATTTTGGCTGCTGCTGCGTTATGCGGAAGCGGTGCATGCCCATGATCCGTTTGCCGTCCCGCCTCCGCCGCGAACGCCGCCCGCCTATATGCAGGACTGCCTGCGCAAGAGCGGTAATCCTGAGGGGGCGCTGGAAAGTTGCGCTTTTCTGGCGATGACGCAGCTTGACGGCGATATTGAGCAGCGGCACCTGCGCCACAGCAATGATGCGGACTGGCAGGACAGTTTGCAGCGTTTCAAAGACTTCCGCGCGGCGCGCTGCCGCCTGGAGCGGGAAGCACCGGATGAGCTGCTGTGCCGGGTGCGTTTGTCGCAGCAGTATTTGGAAGGTTTGCCGCGTGTGCCGTGAGGATTTCGTGGTGTTTTCTGTGCTTTTGAGACGTCTGCACATTGACGGATGAATTTTTCGTTACGTATAGTGCGCCGTCTTTTGCCGCCCGGGGCGGCGGGATACTTCTTTTTTAATCACCTAACCCTATGAAGAAAGAAACTTTTTTGGGCATACTGGCGCTCGCACTCGGAGGTTGCAGCAGTATGTCGCGCGAGACCGTGGCGCTCAATCACGGCATTGAACTGGAAAGTCTGAAAAGCGATACGCCTGCCGCTCCGCCGAAACGGATGCTCCCCACCGATTCCACCCGCCACCGCCTGATTGCCGGCGGCAAGAAATTGATCGGCATGCCGTACCGCTACGGCGGCAACAGCCCGAAAGGCTTTGATTGCTCCGGCCTGGTGCAGCACGTCTTCGCCGAACAGGGCTTCCGCCTGCCGCGCAACAGCAGCGCTCAATTTAACGCGCTCCTGCCGGTACGCGACCCGAAACCCGGCGACTTGGTCTTTTTCCACCGTGGCAACGGCAACATCAACCACGTCGGCATTTATCTCGGCGACCAAAAGATGCTGCATGCTCCGTCGCCCGGGAAGCGGGTGGAAATCGCCCGCATTGATCAGGGTTACTGGAAGAAGCGCTACGTCGGCGCCCGCACGGTCATTCACGAACGCGCCACGGTTTCCCGCTGAAGCGTCTATATCAAGAAGCCCCGCGATAGCGGGGCTTCTTTGTTTATCCCACTCCCACAATTCACGGCGCTTGGCGGTTCCAGTCATGACGCCGCTTGGCGGGATTAGGCGCGCGGCAGGGTGACGCCGGTCTGCCCCTGATACTTGCCACCCCGATCACGGTAGGACACGGCGCAGGGTTCGTCCGCCTGCAAAAAGAGCATTTGCGCCACGCCTTCATGCGCGTAGATTTTCGCTGGCAGCGGCGTGGTGTTGGAAAATTCGAGGGTCACGTGCCCTTCCCATTCGGGCTCAAGCGGGGTGACATTAACGATAATGCCGCAGCGGGCATAAGTGGATTTGCCGAGGCAGATAGTGAGGATGTCGCGCGGGATGCGGAAGTATTCGACGGTGCGCGCGAGGGCAAAGCTGTTCGGCGGGATGATGCAGACATCGCTTTGAATATCCACGAAGCTCTGCGGGTCGAAGTGTTTGGGATCGACAATGGCGCTGTTGATGTTGGTGAAGATTTTGAATTCGTCCGCACAGCGCACGTCATAGCCGTAGCTGGAGGTACCGTAGGAAATAAGACGCTCGCCGCCTGCATTGCGGCTGATGAGGGTAGGTTCGAAGGGTTCGATCATGCCGTGTGCGGCGGCCATGTGCTGTATCCAGCGGTCGTTTTTGATGCTCATGGTTTCTTGTGGATGGAGTGTAGGCGGCGATTATACGGTGGTGACGCATCAACCGGCGGGGTTCGTCGCCGCTCGGTCATAACGGCAAAAGGTCAGGGCGTAGGGATTGCGGGCATCGGCGGGGTGCTCCTCACGCGCGGTTTCCCGCCACACAGCGGGGTCAATCAGCGGAAAGAAGCGGTCGGCATCGGCGATTGTCGTGTGAACGTGCGTGACCAGCAGGACATCGGCCAGCGGCATGGCGCGGTGATAAAGCTCGCTGCCGCCGATGATGTAAAGCGTGTCGCCCTGTGCGGCGGCAAGGGCGGCGGGCAGGTTGGGACAGACTGTCGCATCGGGCAGGGTCAGCACCGGATTGCGGCTAACGACAAGGTTTTGCCGCCCCGGCAAGGCACGGCTAATACTGTCATAAGTTTTGCGCCCCATGATGACCGGATGACCGAGGGTATGTCGCTTGAAATGTTGTAAATCACGCGGCAGGTGCCACAGCATCTGATTGTCACGGCCAATGGCGCGGTTATCGCTCTGCGCCACGATAAGGATGATTTCAGGCATGGAGAAAGAGAAGGCGGAAAGGGCGCTTCTTATATCAAGCCATGCGCAGCGTGACAAGACGCGCTTGGCAATATGGGCGGCAGCCACGCCGCTTGCATCCGCCTTGCCGGAGGGCTACTGTCCGCCCCATGCCCACACCTCCTGTATGGATCGGACACATGGGTAACACTTACCCGTCCCAACCGACGGAGAACCCTCACCGTGAAAGAACAACGTACAGAACTCGTTACCTTCGCCCGTAAGCCATGTATAGACCGGATACATAGGTAACAATCCGAGATAGTCTATCATGCGTTTCTCAGAACGTGTTCATAGTCCTCGTAGCAGGATTCCCAAGAAAGCCAAAACTACCATTTGCAAACTGGTACTCAACTTACGCTCGCAGTTTTTCCAAAGCCGCCTGTGTTCTTTTCCAACCAGGAAAAACTGCGCCCTACCACCCACCGCTTCGGCAATACCGCAAAACGGTGCAATTCGTTTCGTTTGGCAATCTCTACCTCCGCACCCATCAACCCCTGTACCGACGAAGCAAATGCCTTACCTGTGTAACCACCGTCAGCAAGGATTTTTTGTACCGCGCCAAGATTATCCCTGTCACGTTCCAATGCTAGAGGCAGCCTTTCCTATCCGTAACATCCGCCGTCGTTACCGCAAGGGCATGCGGCAAACCCTGCGTGTCAACCGCTATATGCCGCTTGATACCGCTCACTTTCTTGTTGGCATCGTAGCTTTTTTCCATGGCGGTATCCGTGTTCTTCACACTCTGCGCATCAATAATCAGGAAAGTGGTTGCTTCATGGCGTCCCTGCTTGCGGCGCTCCGCAACCACCTGATTTTTTAACGCTTCCTCAAGGAGGCTGATGCCGTTTTCGCGGGGCTCGCTCCATCTCTGGAAGTAGGAATGAACGGTGCGCCATTTGGGAAAATCGCCCGGTAAGGCACGCCAGGAACAGTCGTTGCGCAGAAGATAGAGAATGGCACAAAAAAGACATCGTACCAGTCCATTTTGCGCGGTGCTGTGCGTTTGCGGGCACTTTCCAAAAGAGGGAGAAGGGGGGCAAATTGTGTGCGACTGATATCGCTTGGGTAGGCTTTTCTGTTCATGCCGATAGTTTACAGCAGAGACTATGAACACGTTATAAGGCGAAAACGGCACTGATGCGCTGTTTGACGCGGGTTCTGGTTTCGGGTTTATCGGCCAGCCGGTTCAGTATGCTGACGATGGCAGGCGGCTGAATCTCACTGACGGCTTTGCCACCAATATGCGGAAAAACGTACTGCTCCAGAGTATGGATGACCTGCCAGGCGTGTTTCTCGTTCTTCCACGCGGGGCGCTGGTGGGCGTACCACTCGCGTGCGACTTTCTCGAAGTTGTCTTGCTGCTTTTCTGCCTGTTTCCGCTTCTGCTTGTGGCGGTGCGGATCGGTGTCTTGCGCGAGCAGGCTTTGTGCGTCACGGTGCAGTTGCCGCGCCTGTTTCAGCCTGACTTTTGGATATACACCCAGCGACAGGGTGCAATCCTGGCCGTCGAAGCGGTAACGGTAACGCCAGTATTTGCCGCCGCGCGGGGTGATGAAAAGATGCAGCCCGCCGCCGTCAAATAGCTTGTAGGGGCGTTCGCCTGGCGGGGCATTTTTGATGGTTTTTTCGGTCAGTCGCATGGGGTCGGAAGATGGGGGTTCGGCGGGATTGTAACCACCGAAAATGAACCCCAAAAGAGCCCCATTTTTCTTTCGTTACGCTTAAATGGACATGAAACTTGGCAAACGCAAATAAACAAGAAATTCCTGTTACGGCTTGTTTATCAAGGATTTTTCCTCGAACCTTTGAACGAATACGGACGAAAAAAACGCCATGAAACATGGCGTTTTTGAGTAGATGGCGGAGAGACAGGGATTCGAACCCTGGGAGGGCGTGAACCCTCTTCGGCTTTCGAGACCGACGCATTCAACCACTCTGCCATCTCTCCGCGTATTGAGCGGCGGATTATACGCACTTTCTTTTGCCTGACAAGAAAGTGCCGCCCCGCTTCTTTTAGGGCTTTTTTTCAGACGTTTTTATAGAGCAGGGCGTAGTAGAAACCGTCGCCGTCAGTATCGGGCAGGTGCAGGCTGCCGTAGCCGGTGTTGCGGCAGGCAGGCAGGTCGAGGGGTCGCAGGCGGGCCTCAGGGTGGGCAGCGAGGAAGGCGCGGATGTTGCCCTGGTTTTCTGCCGGCAGGATGCTGCAGGTGGTGTAAAGCAGGCGGCCACCGGCTTTCAGGGCCGGCCAGAGGCGGTTGAGCAGGTAGCGTTGTTGGCAGGACAGGCGGTGCAGGTCAGCGGGGGTGCGCAGCCAGGCGATATCCGGGTGGCGGCGCAGGACGCCGCTGCCGCTGCATGGGGCATCGAGCAGGATGGCATCAAAGGAGGTGCCGTCCCACCAAGCGGCGGTGTCGGCGGCATCAGCGTGACTGAGGGTGGCGTGCTGGTGCAGGCGGTCGAGGTTTTCTTTGACACGGGCGAGGCGGGCGGCGTCGTGGTCAAGAGCCGTCACGTGCGCATTGGGTGCAAGTTCGAGCAGGTGGCAGGTTTTACCGCCCGGTGCAGCGCAGGCGTCAAGGATGCGTTCGCCGTCGCGCGGGACAAGAATGGTGGCGGCGTGTTGGGCAGAGGCATCCTGGACGCTGGTATCGCCGTCGCGAAAGCCGGGGATGTGCGCGACGTTGCTGCCCTGCTGCAGGGTGACGGCTTGCGGGTGCAGCGGGTTGGCGCGGGCTTCGGGGTGTTCGGTCAGCCAGGCAGCGCGGTCATGTCGCGGGTGCAGGCGCAGGGTGAGCGGCGGTGGCAGGGTGTTCACGGCAGCGATGGCGGTTTGTTCGGCTGGGTAATGCGGGCTCAGCCAGTGGGGCAGGTTGTGTGTTTGTGCAGCGGTAAGGGCGCGTTGCCAGTGCTCGCGTTCGCGCTGGACGCGGCGCAGGATGGCGTTGATGAGGCCTTTGGCACGGATTTGGCCGTTATGCGCGGCGAGGTTGACGGTTTCGTTGATAACGCCGTGGTCGCCGAGGTTCATGGTAAGCAGCTGGCAGAGGCCGAGGTTGAGGATGATGGCGAGCGGGTGGCCGGGGCGCGCTGGTGGTTTGGCCATCATTTGCGCGCAGAGGTAGCTGTAGGCACGGTATTGGCGCAGGGTGCCGTAGACCAGAGCCTGGTAGAGGGCCTGGTCGGCGGGAGCGGTGTGGCTTTTGTATTGGGCAATGAGGGTGTTGAGGGTGCGGTGCTGGTTGATGACGCCGTTGAGGGTGGCGTAGGCGGCTTGGCGTGCTTTCATGTGAGTGTCTTTCCGCTGAGGTTGCGGCCGTGGCGCAGGGCAGCGGCGCCAGTGACGGGTTTGCCGGGTTGTTGCAGGCGGGTAGCGCGCAGGGTGCCGTCAGTGCAGGCGATATCGAGGCCGTGTTCGTGGTGGGCGATGATGGTGCCGGGCGCGGCGGCAGGCGGGGTGGTACTGTGGATGTGAGCGTCGTAGAGGCGCAGGGGTTCGCCATCCAGGTTTGTGTAGGCGATGGGAACGGGGTTGTAGGCGCGGATTTTGCGCGCCAGGGTGGCGATGGGTTGTTGCCAGTTGAGGTGGGCTTCGGTTTTGCTCAGTTTGTGTGCGTAGGTAACGCCCTCTGTAGCTTGCGGCGTAGGAACGCGGGTTTGCGCAAGGATGTCGGGCAGGGTGCGCAAGAGGGTGTCAGCGCCAAGCTGCATGAGGCGGTCATGCAGGGTGGCGGCGGTGTCGTCCGGAGCGATGGTGAGGCGGCTTTCTTGCCAGACGGCACCAGTGTCAAGGCCTTCGTCCATTTGCATGATGCCGATGCCGGTTTCTCTGTCGCCCGCTTCGATAGCGCGCTGGATGGGCGCAGCCCCCCGCCAGCGCGGTAGCAGCGAGGCGTGGATGTTGATGCAGCCAAGGCGTGGGTAGGCGAGGAACCACGGCGGCAGCAGCAGGCCGTAGGCAGCGACGATGATAAGGTCAGGGTACGGTAGTTCGGGAAAGGGCGGCACGTCGGCGTGCAGTTTTTCCGGCTGGGCGACAGGGATGTGGTGCGCGGTAGCGGTTTGTTTGACGGCGCTGGCGGTGAGTTTGCGGCCGCGTCCGGCCGGGCGGTCAGGCTGGGTGAGGACGCCGTCAATGGTATATCCGGCGTCAATGAGGGCTTGTAGGCTATGCGCGGCGAAGGCGGGGGTGCCGGCGAACCAGAGGCGGGGACTGTTCATGTGTCTTGATTATTTATGAGCCTGGCTTTTGGCGAGTTTTTTTTCGATGCGTTCGCGCTTCAAGCGGGAAAGGTGGTCAATGAAGAGGACGCCGTTCAGGTGGTCGATTTCGTGCTGGATGCAGACGCCAAGCAGGCCTTCCGCTTCGGCTTCGCAACGTGCGCCGCCGAGGTCGTAGTAGGCATAGCGGATGGTTTTCGGACGTTTGACGTCGGCAAACTGGCCGGGCAGCGACAGGCAACCTTCTTGCCAGACGGCGGTTTCTGCGCTGTGGCTGATGATTTCGGGATTGATGAGGATGAGCCTTGTGTGCGGCACAGGGGTTTCCGGCGGGATGTCGTTACTTTCGTCTTCTTCGCGCTTTTCGGGGACGTCCATGACAATGATGCGGCGGTGGATGTTGACTTGTGTTGCCGCGAGGCCGATGCCGTGCGCTTCGTACATGGTGGCAAACATGTTGTCGGTGATGGTTTTCAGGCGGTTATCAAAGGCAGTGACAGGTTCGGCGGTCTGGCGCAGGCGCTGGTCGGGGTGAATGAGGATGTCAAGTAAAGACATTGTGCAGCTTCTCTTGATATTTTTTTACCGAAATATGAAATTTTGGTAGGAAAATGGTTACGAAAAGGCTATTATACGGGAACGGCCCCTCGCGGGTGTAATGGAAACCGATGTGTTCAGATAGGAGTATTTATTGTGTTGAAAACCCATATTACAGGATTGGGCCTTGCCCTCGCCGTCGTCATCGCCGGTTGCTCTTCCGCGCGCGATCCGTTCCAGAACCGGCAGGAGCGTCCGACGGAACTGTGCCTCAACGACGGCAGTTTTCCGAAGATCCTTGCCAATACGGATGAGGCTTTCCGTCAGGAATCGGAAGTGCCGATGCGTTATGTGGTCAAGAAAGGCGACACGCTGTGGGGTATTTCCAAGCGTTTCCTCGTCCTGCCGTGGTACTGGACCAATATTTGGTATGACAATCCACAGGTGAAAAACCCGCACATGATTTATCCGGGCGATGTGTTGAGCGTAGTCTCCATCAATGGCTCGAAACGCGTCACGATTGTTGAAGCGAACCAGGAATATCACGGAGTGGATACTGGCCGCAGAACGCGTGACGGCCTGCCGATTGTCCGCTACTCACCGCATATGCGCGTCGATAATTTCGGTTCACGTCCGGTTTCCATCGCTGCCGATGTGGTACAGGCTCACGCCTTGAAGACACGCATCCTGAGATCAAACGAAATCCAGAATCTGCCGTTCATCCTCGGCGATGCCGGCGATTACCTGACTCTCACCGAGCAGCAGGAAATTTATGCGAGAGGTATAAACAATCCCCAGCAGGATCAGGAATTCGGAGTCTTCCGTGTCGTGGGTGCCCCGATTCTCAAGGATGGCAAGAAAGGTCAAGTTGTTGGCTATGAAATGCGCCATATCGGTGATGTCGCCGTTACCGGTTACGACGTGGCAACCGACCTGACCAAGCTGCATATCCTTGAGGCTGTTGAGCCGATGCAGGAAGAAGATGTCATCCTGCCGATCAATGCCCACGAAGAACCTGCCAACTACTTCCCGAAAATGCCGACCGGACAATGCTCGCGCGGTTACATTGTCCGCAGCTCGAATATTTATCCGACCATCAAGGAATTCGATACGGTCATCACCAGCTTCGGTCGTGATAACGGCGCGCAAGTAGGCGATATCTGGAAGATTGTCCGCGAAGGTCCGGGTCGTGTGATGAAAGGCCAGCCGGTACAAGTGCCGGGTAAAGACATCGGCTATCTGATGATTATCCGTGTGTACGACGACGTCAGTATCGGCTTCGTGCTTGATTCCAGCCAAAGCATCTACGAAACCGACACGCTTGTTCATCCCTGATGACGGCGAACCTACGCGCTTGGTGTGCGCTCCTGCGCGCGCCGGGCGTCGGCAGCAAGACCTATCAAACGCTTCTGGAAGCTTTTGGCTCGCCGGAAGCGTTTTTTCATGCGCCGACAGCAGAAATCCGCCAACGCCTGCCGCAATACCGTGCAGAACAAATCAGCGCCTGGCAGGCAGCCGGACATGATGCAGCGGCGAGTGCCGATATGGACTGGCTGGCCGCTGGTAACGGCTCGCGTCATATCATTCCTTATGATGATCCTGCCTACCCACCACTTTTGCGCGAAATCCCCGACCCGCCGCCGCTACTTTTCGTGCAGGGCAACCCGGCATTGCTCACCACTGCACAAATTGCCATCGTCGGCAGTCGCAACGCCAGCGAACCCGCTTTGCGCACCTGCCACGCCTTCGCCGAAGCCTTTGCACAAGCGGGATTGACCGTCACCAGCGGCCTCGCTCTCGGTATCGACGGTGCTGCGCACGAAGGTGCACTTAGCGGCGGCAATACCATCGCCGTGGTTGGCACCGGCCTCGACCGTGTCTATCCCGCCCGCCATCGTAACCTTGCCCACCGTATCGCCGCGCATGGCGCTATCGTCTCCGAATATCCTATTGGCACCGGCGTGCGCGCCGGCAACTTTCCGCGCCGCAACCGTATCATCAGTGGCCTTTCGCTCGGTGTCCTCGTTGTCGAAGCCTCGGCGCAAAGCGGTTCGCTCATCACCGCCCGTCTTGCCGCCGAACAGGGGCGGGAAGTCTTCGCTATCCCCGGTTCCATCCACAACCCGCTGGTCAAAGGCTGCCACCGCCTCATCCGCGAAGGCGCCAAACTTATCGAAACCGCTCAAGATGTGCTGGAAGAACTCTATCCACTTGCTCGCGCCAACCTGGAACTGCAACAAAAACAATCGGAAAGCGCTCCAGAGGCTACCGTAGTAGCCGCCGACAGTCCCGAAGAACGCCTGCTGCAAGCGATGGGATACGACCCCTGCCGCGTGGATGACCTCGTGCCGCGCCTGGAATTGACGAGTGCGGAAATTTCGGCCATGCTGATAATACTTGAGCTGGACGGGCGCGTCGCTGCGCTGCCAGGCGGCATGTTCCAGCGCGTCACCTGAAACCGCAAAAGCGAAAGTATCCCATGAGCAAAAATCTTCTCATCGTCGAATCCCCGGCGAAAGCCAAAACCTTGCACAAATACCTCGGCAAGGACTACGCCGTCATGGCCTCTTACGGCCACGTGCGCGACCTTATCCCGAAAAACGGCGCAGTTGATACCGGCGACGATTTCGCCATGCACTACGAAATCATCGAGCGCAACGCCCGCCACGTTAACGAAATCACCAAAGCGGCCAAAAGCGCCGAAAACATCTACCTCGCGACTGACCCCGACCGCGAAGGCGAGGCCATCTCCTGGCATCTTAAAGAAATCCTGCACGAACGTGGCGCCCTGCGCGACAAAAACCTCTATCGCGTCGCCTTTCACGAGATCACCAAAAACGCTATCCAGCAGGCCGTTGCCAACCCGCGCCATCTTGAAATGGACCTCGTCAACGCCCAACAAGCGCGGCGGGCGCTGGATTACCTCGTCGGTTTCAACCTCTCACCGCTGCTGTGGCGCAAAGTCCGCCCCGGACTCTCCGCCGGTCGCGTCCAATCGCCCGCCCTGCGCATGATCGTCGAACGCGAGCGGGAAATTGAAGCCTTCAACAGCGAAGAATACTGGGATATCGCCGCCGCCCTCAGCCACGCAGGTCAGGCCTTCCCCGGCAAACTCACCGTTTACAACGGCGAAAAAACCAAAAAATTCAGTTTCACCAACGCTGCCGATACCGAAACCGCCATCGATGCCCTGAAAGCTGCCGCCCAAGGCAGCCTGCTTGTCGCCGACATCAACAAAAAAGACAGCAAGCGCAACCCCGCGCCGCCCTTTACTACCTCCACCATGCAGCAGGCGGCGGCGAGCAAACTCTATTTCGGTGCGCAAAAAACCATGCGCGTCGCGCAGCGTCTTTACGAAGAAGGCCACATCACCTACATGCGGACCGACTCCGTCAACCTTGCCCAAGAAGCCATCGCCGCCATTCGTGACTGGGTCGCCCAACAATACGGTGCGAATTACCTGCCGGACAAACCCCGTCACTACAAAACCAAATCCAAGAACGCGCAGGAAGCGCACGAAGCCATCCGCCCCACCGACTGCGGCCGGGACGGCGCCTCGCTTGGTCTCAGCGGTGACGAATACAAACTCTACGAACTCATCAGAAAACGCGCCGTCGCCTCGCAAATGGCCTCTGCCATCCTCGAAAACATCAGCGCCGACCTCTACGCCGGCAGC
The DNA here is from genome assembly GCF_900460955.1 of Cardiobacterium valvarum. Taxonomy (GTDB): domain Bacteria; phylum Pseudomonadota; class Gammaproteobacteria; order Cardiobacteriales; family Cardiobacteriaceae; genus Cardiobacterium; species Cardiobacterium valvarum. The sequence goes on along the minus strand of NZ_UFUW01000001.1, from coordinate 2,103,018 downwards.
GAAAAACACCAATTTCGTGCCAGCGGCAGCACCGTTAAATTCCCCGGATACATGAGCGTGTACCAGGAAGAACGCGAAGATAACGAAGACGATGACAACCGCCTGCTGCCGCCGATGAAAAACGGCGACCGCATCCAGCTGCATGACATCACCGGCAGCCAGCACTTCACCCAACCACCGCCGCGCTACTCCGAAGCCGCTCTCATCAAAGAACTCGAAGCTAACGGTATCGGTCGCCCTTCTACCTACGCCAGCATCATCGGCACCCTGCAAGAGCGCGAATACGTCGAACAGGAAAACCGCCGTTTCATTCCGACCACTATCGGCAAAGTCGTCAACGACTTCCTCACCAAACACTTTGAGCGCTACGTGGACTACGACTTTACTGCCCGCCTCGAAGACGACCTCGATGCCGTCTCGCGCGGCGAACGCCAATGGAAACCGCTGCTTGGCGACTTTTGGGGCGCTTTCTCCGAACGTCTTGACGAGAAAAAAGACATCTCGCGCGAAGAAGTCATGCAGGCGCGCGAACTCGGCACCGACCCGAAAAGCGGCAAGCCTGTGACCGCCCGCTTCGGCCGCTTTGGACCCTTCGTGCAAATCGGCAGCAAAGACGACGAAGAAAAACCCCAGTTTGCGAGTATTCCGCCCGAGCGCAGCATGGACACCATCACCCTGGAAGAAGCGCTCGAACTCTTCAAACTGCCGCGCGTCATCGGCATGAGCGAAGAAGACGGCGAACTCGTCGCCAATATCGGCCGCTATGGCCCCTACATCCGCTACGGCAAACGCTACGTTTCCCTGCCCAAGGACGAAGATCCGCTCACCGTCACCCTCGAACGCGCCCTCGAACTCGTTGCCGCCAAAAAAGAAGCCGATAACCAAAAATACATAAAAGAGATAAAAAATGGCGACGAGATATTACAAATACTAAATGGTCGCTTTGGTCCATATGTAACAAATGGTAGTATTAACGCATCTATCCCAAAAACGATAGAACCCGCGACCCTCGAACTGGAAGCTGCGCTCGAACTGCTTGAAAAAGCCAAGGAGCGCAAAGCGAAGCGGGGGACAACCAACAAGGCGACGGCTGGCAAAACTGCGAAGAAAGACGGCAGTACGACAGGGAAAAACAGCCGCAGCAAAGCGACCGCGAAAAAGAAAGAGACCAAAACATGATAGAAGAACAGCACAGCCTGGATGACTTGCGTCACGGCTTCGGCTTCCTGATGCACGACACCACGCGCCTGATGAACCGTTACTACGACCGGCGGGTGCGCAACTACGGTATCACCCGAACCCAATGGACCCTGCTCACCTACCTCTCGCGCTACGAAGGTGTCAGCCAGACCAAATTGGCCGAATACATGGATCTTGCGCCGATGACGCTGACGCGGCAAATTGACAAACTTGAAAAAGACGGCCTGCTTGACCGCCGTCAGGATCCGCAAGACCGCCGCACCAACCTCATCTTCCTCACCGAAAAAAGTCAGCCGCTGATGAACCGCATGCACGAAATCGCGGTCGAGGCCAAAGAAGCGGCGCTCAAAAATTTCAACGAAGGCGAACGCGAACTCCTGCGCGACTACCTTAGCCGCATGCGGGAAAACATGGCTACCGCTTGAATCCCTAAAAACCCCGCCCTGGCGGGGTTTTTTATGGACTCTTCTTCCTTTGTACACGACAAAACCGGTATAAAAAAACCCTTCCTCTGCAAGCAGGGAAGGGTTTTGTTTTTGCTGACAGTCAATCGCGTCCTTTACGGACGCGGGCGGATGGGCGGGGCATCAATCTTGACGCGGCCACCGTTCGGATTAGCGGCAGAGGCGCCATCCGGAGCGGGTTGGGCGTGGGCATTGACGGGCTGGTCGGTAGCGGGAGCGGCATCTGCGGCAGGTTCGCGGTCTTCAGCAGCGGGCTGAATATCGGTCGGGGTCGGGTCGCTGTCTTCGCCGCTTGCAGGAGCAGAATTGTCGGTAGCGGCTGTCGTGCTGCCGTCTGCGTTTATTACAGGTTCGGCCTCGGCGGGTTTATCGTCGCTTTTTGCAGGTTGGTGCATGGTGATCCAGCTATCAAGTTCTTCGCTGGTAGCGGCGAGGACACGCGTTTCGTAGCCGTCCGGGAAGGTGAGTACAGGCAGTTCGGCGCGGTCGGCCTCTCCTGTCTCTTCTTTGATTTGTTTGAGTTTCTCGCCTTCGCGCGCGGCGCAGTCTTCTTTCGGCGCTTCTTCACTGTGCAGGCCGTAGAGCAGATGATCACGCAGCGCTTCCGGCGGATTATGGTGGCAGTTGATGGCCAGCGCGCGCTGGCGGGCGGCGTCGCTTGTGGTGTAGAGATAGCGGTAGAGGGTGACGTCGCTGATGCTGCCGAGCTGTTCTTCCAGCGTTTTGCACATGTCGCAGTCGGGCGCGGTGATAATCCACAGGCGGCGGCTGCCGTCGCCTTTTTTCTCTTTTTGCGCGAGTGCGACCGGCAGGGCGGCGAATTGGCCGTCACCTTTTTGTTTGCCGGCTTTCGGCGGCGGGTCGTCCGGGTTTTTCGCGGCGCTTCCTTTTTTATCGTCTTCGTTCGCGATGCCTTTAGCGGCGGCCAGTACTTCGCGACGCTCGCGGGTGATATTCAGCGCGTCCGGCACGGAGATGATGTCGGCCTGGAAGATGTAGTTGCCGTCTTTGCTGACGTAGAGGATTTCGTTGTTTTTGTCTTTGTAAGTGATTTCGTAGATGTCATCCGAGAAGGGGACGCGGTTGATGCTGTCTATGTATTCGACCATAGCAGCGGTGTTGCGCCCGTTTTTAAGGTTCTGGATGATGGTGTCGAGGGTTTCCTGCGGCAGCGGCTCGGATTGCTGTGCGGTGGCGAAAGGGGCGGTAAGCAGGGCGAGGGTGAGGAGAGTTTTGCGCATGGAGAGTCTTCGGTTGGGGAAAGGCAGACATTGTATAGCGGCGCTGTCGCCAGGGGATTGTGGTTTCGTACGGTGTGGGCGAAAGCCGTGTACCTGATTTGCGTGACAGACTGTAGCCCACTCTATATCCGGGGTGATTGTGTTATTCAGCGGCAGCTTGCCCGCACCATCCTTTCGTTATGTACCAGTCAAGACGCCCCGCCGCTGTTCGCACCAGATAGCGAAATTTACCGCTGCACGGTCATTTGGACGCGCATACCGGCCAATCGTTACAATCTGCATTGTCTCTTTAATTAAGGAATCCCCATGAAATCCCGCACCCTCTTCCCCCTGCTGTTCCTGCTCACCGCCTGCACCGCCATCCACAGCATCGGTACCCAGTTCAAGCCAATGGTGGAGCCGCAGGACGGTGACCGCGCCCGGGTGCGCGTCTCCGCCAATATGCTGGTGCGCGGCTCGCCCAACACTAGCTGTATGGACTGGAATAGCGAGCAGACCGGCACCATCCTTGGCGGTATCGTCGGTAGCAAGGGCTTCCGCGACCGCAATCTCGGCATCCCCGACCCGAACCACAGCAAGGTGCGCGATTACGCCGAGTTTTATGTGCGCGCGGGTGAGCCTTTCACGCTGATGCTGACCAACACGCCGGAAAGCCGCATGACCTGCAGCGTCGGTGCGACCTTTATCCCGGACAAGGATCATGATTATGAGTTCGTGCTGCTCACTGCGATGCGCGGCAGCCTTTCTTCACAATGTTCCGTGCAGGCGTATGACGTGACTGGCGGACAAAGTACACCTATCGCCATCAGCGAGGCGCGCAGTTGTCATTAAGCGGATAGGCACACGCCTTGTGGTGAGGGGAATTTTTCAGCGGCGACGCTTCGTGCGCGACAAAATTCCATGACCTCACCGCTTGACGGAACTAGTGTTTACGCTGCTTGGCGAGGCCAGTGTTTACACCGCTTGATGGGGTATCAGTACACGCTTCTTTGGTAAGCGACGATTTTTGCCGCGTACGAAGGGATAAGCGGGATGGCAGCGGGATTCGCGGAGAAGGGCAGGGCGGTTGCCGGCAAGCGGGAGGGTTGCGCGTTTTGTGGCATGATGCGCCGTCTGTTTTTCTATCCGCTTGGAGGTCGTCATGGTTTTTTTGTTGTTGAGTGTCTGTTGCAGTGTCGCGGTGTCGGTATTGCTCAAGGTGGCACGGCGGCGTAGCTGGGAGGTGGCGCTGCTGGTCGCGCTCAATTATCCGACGGCGGCGTTCACGTTATGGCTGGTGGCGCAGCCGCCGTTGCCGGATGCTGCTGTTTGGCGGAGTGGATGGTGGTTGTTCGCCGCGCTTGGCGTGTTGTTACCGTCGGTGTTTATCGTGATGGGACGCGCAGTGCAGGCGGCGGGGATTGTCCGTGCCGATGCGGCGCAGCGTCTTGCGCTGGTGATTCCGCTTGTCTCTGCATTTGTGCTTTTTCGTGAGCAGTTGTCGCCGTGGTCGCTCGTTGGGATCGGGTTGGTTTTTGCCGCGCTCTTCTGTCTGCTCTCTTATGGTGAGGCAAAGGAAAGTCTGCGCGCGTCATGGCTGCTGGTCGGCGTTTGGGCGGGCTATGGTGTGATTGATGTGTTGTTGAAGGCGTTATCGCAGCAGGCGAAGGTGACCTCGCTGTTGCTGGTGACGTTTGTGCTGGCCGGGGTGCTGATGGCGGGTTATGTGTGCTGGCGACGGGTGCGGGTGTCAGCAGCAGCCTGTGCCGCAGGCGTGTTGCTTGGTGTGCTCAATGTGGGCAATATTGTTTTTTATATCAAGGCGCATACGGCGATGAAGGAGAATCCCAGCGTGGTTTTCGCCGGGATGAATGTGGGGGTCATTGCGCTGGGGACGCTGGTTGGTGCCGGGTTCTTTGGCGAACGTTTGTTGTTTCGTCATGTGGCGGGGCTGGTATTGGCGTTGGCGGCTATTGGCTGTCTGACGTGGGCGCGTCTGTCAGCGGGGGCTGCATGAAATTCTTTTATAAATTTCGTGGGGAGGCCGTCAGATAACTGAGCAGGCGGCGCAGACGTGGCGAGTGATGACGCCGTTGCCAGGCGTGCAGCAGCGGTAGGGCGATGGCGCAGGCGAGGAGGATGGCACCTGCGAGGTCAATGGGGTAATGCAGGCCGAGGGCGACGCGGCTCGCCATAACCAGCATCGCCCACAGGGTGACGGCATGGCAGATGAGGCGTCGGCGGCGGTTGGCGTAGCCGATGATGCCGGCGAAGAGTAATGCCCAGCTCACTGCGAAGAGGCTGTGTCCCGATGGGAAACTGTATCCGGTCTCACTGGCGCGGTGTGCAGTGAGATAGGCGGGCGTCGTGCTGTCGGTGTAGTAGTGGGTGACGTAAGTACGACGCTCTGAGCGTGGTTGGGCGTAAAAGGCACGGATGCGGGACGGGTCGGCGTCGTGCATGGCGACGATGTAGGGACGCGGTTCGGCGATGAGCGGTTTGAGCAGGACTTTGGCGACTTGGGTACTGCCAATGACAAGGAGGGCAACGAGCAACAGGGCGCGCGCTTCGCCACGGCGGTGTGTCCACCACAGCAAGGCGTAAAGGCCAGCGCTGATAGGGAGGATACCGTATTTGCCAGCGGTCTGGGTGATGAGGTAGAGCGGGTAGTTGCCAGGGGTGGCCGCTTGCCAATGCCAGCCGGTGAGCCAAAAGGCAAGCGGGACGGCGAGGAGCAGGGCGATGGTGGCGAGGAGGCGTTTGGTCATGGCTGGTAGCGGGTGTGAGTGATGATGGGGTAGGCGAAGAGGATATTTTCTTCTTGGGTGCCACGGCCGATGTTGTGGATGATAAGCGGGGTGCCGTCTTCAACACGGCGGTCGGAAACGATGCCGATGTGCGGCCGGTCACCGGGCAGGCGCCAGGTGACGATGTCGCCCGCTTGGCAGCTGTCGCGATCTTCCAGCGGCAGACTTTCGCCGTGGCGGCGCAGGTAGGTTTCCAGGTTGGGGACGCGGCGGTGGTCAATGTTGCGGTCGGTGGTTTTTTGCCCCCACAGGCGTGGGTAGGCGCTGAAATGCCGCGCCATGTCTTCGTGCACGCGTTGTTGCAGGCCAATACCTTGCTGACGCAGGGCGCGGATAATAACGTCAGTGCAGACGCCGGTTTCAATGGGCACGTCGCCCAGCGGATAGGCTAAATTGCGGTAGCTGCCGTCATAACCGGTGGTAACGCCGATTTGCGCGCGGGCATCCTGCACCAGACGGCTGCTGTCAAGAGTCGCCGCCTGGATGGCAAGGGTGAGAGGTAAGGAAAGAAGCAATGTGCAATAGTTACGCATAATCATGGAGATAGCTTTTCTGGTAATGTTCTCAGGCGGGCATAATAGCGCTTTTTCCCAAGCTATCCTGCGGATTTTGCAAGGAAAGGCAGGGGAGACAGATTACATAATGCTTGATGATTTGTAATAAAATAGAAAGATAAGGTAGAAATGTAGAACTGCCTAAGTTAAGATTACTGCCACGTCTATCTATAACGCTAAGGAATTTAGCCGTATAGCGTGCGGTATGCCGCAAGGCATAAATCAAGGAGGTCGGCCCGGCATCATTAGGGGTGATGGGCTCGGTCGGAATTGAAACAGTCAAATCGCCTGAATCTCAGGGTAGAGATACCCGCCAAAGGGCAATCCCATACAGTTAAGTATTTACGAGGTAAATCATGGCTAAACAAATCGTTCTGACACTCGCCAAGGTCAAAGGCAGCAGCAGTAGTGCGGACATCGTCGATCAAGTCAACATCAACACCGCCAGCGGCAGCCCCGTACACATCCGGGCGGTGGATAACGTCTACTACCAGCTCACTGACCTCAGTACGCAATACGGGCCGGAAAACATCATGACGCAGCGCGTTGGCAATGATTTGTATATCGCGTTTGAAGGCGAGAGCATCGACAACCCCAGCCTGATTATTGACGGCTACTACGGCCTGAACCCGAACGGCAGCAAGAACCTGCTGGTCGGGCAACATGAAAACGGATCGTTCTATCCCTATATTCCGGAAAGTGCGCAGCAAGCTGATGCCGTGCACATGCTTGCCGATCACGTCGCCGCTGGACAGGCGCTCGGCGGCGATTCGCACTTTGCCGGTATCCTGCCGATTAGCAGCGGAGTCGGGAGCAGTGTCAGCCCGTGGGCCATTCTTGGCGGTTTGGCGGCCATTGGCGGCCTTGCGGCACTGGGTAGCCACAGCTGCGGCAATGGCAATAATGGCAATAATGGCAATAAAAATCCCGGCATTGAACCAGCACCGCAACCGCCCCGCCCCTATCCGCCGGGCCCGGATAACGGAGGCGGCCAGCCGCCGCAGCCTGGCACCGAGCCGGAAAAACCGCTGCTGGAAAAAGGCCAGGGGACCGAACAGGGTGGCGTGACCATCAAGCCGCAGGCCAACACCGACAAAGTCGTGATCAACTACACCGACGAAGACGGCAAGGCGCAGACCATCACCGTCAGCAAAGGCGCGAACGGCAAATGGAGCGCAACAGGCGTCCCGCCGGGCAAAGGCATCAGCGTTGACGAAAACACCGGAACCGTCAAACTGCCGCCGGATGCCGTGAAAGACCAGAGCGACGTCAATGCGACCGCAAGCAACACGGGCAGCGGCAAGACCGCCAGCGACAAAGTGACCAGCGACGTGGACGGCGGCGGCCAGCCGCCGCAGCCTGGCACCGAGCCGGAAAAACCGCTGCTGGAAAAAGGCCAGGGGACCGAACAGGGTGGCGTGACCATCAAGCCGCAGGCCAACACCGACAAAGTCGTGATCAACTACACCGACGAAGACGGCAAGGCGCAGATCATCACCGTCAGCAAAGGCGCGAACGGCAAATGGAGCGCAACAGGCGTCCCGCCGGGCAAAGGCATCAGCGTTGACGAAAACACCGGAACCGTCAAACTGCCGCCGGATGCCGTGAAAGACCAGAGCGACGTCAATGCGACCGCAAGCAACACGGGCAGCGGCAAGACCGCCAGCGACAAAGTGACCAGCGACGTGGACGGCGGCGGCCAGCCGCCGCAGCCTGGCACCGAGCCGGAAAAACCGCTGCTGGAAAAAGGCCAGGGGACCGAACAGGGTGGCGTGACCATCAAGCCGCAGGCCAACACCGACAAAGTCGTGATCAACTACACCGACGAAGACGGCAAGGCGCAGACCATCACCGTCAGCAAAGGCGCGAACGGCAAATGGAGCGCGACGGGCGTCCCGCCGGGCAAAGGCATCAGCGTTGACGAAAACACCGGAACCGTCAAACTGCCGCCGGATGCCGTGAAAGACCAGAGCGACGTCAATGCGACCGCAAGCAACACGGGCAGCGGCAAGACCGCCAGCGACAAAGTGACCAGCGACGTGGACGGCGGCGGCCAGCCGCCGCAGCCTGGCACCGAGCCGGAAAAACCGCTGCTGGAAAAAGGCCAGGGGACCGAACAGGGTGGCGTGACCATCAAGCCGCAGGCCAACACCGACAAAGTCGTGATCAACTACACCGACGAAGACGGCAAGGCGCAGACCATCACCGTCAGCAAAGGCGCGAACGGCAAATGGAGCGCGACAGGCGTCCCGCCGGGCAAAGGCATCAGCGTTGACGAAAACACCGGAACCGTCAAACTGCCGCCGGATGCCGTGAAAGACCAGAGCGACGTCAATGCGACCGCAAGCAACACGGGCAGCGGCAAGACCGCCAGCGACAAAGTGACCAGCGACGTGGACGGCGGCGGCCAGCCGCCGCAGCCTGGCACCGAGCCGGAAAAACCGCTGCTGGAAAAAGGCCAGGGGACCGAACAGGGTGGCGTGACCATCAAGCCGCAGGCCAACACCGACAAAGTCGTGATCAACTACACCGACGAAGACGGCAAGGCGCAGATCATCACCGTCAGCAAAGGCGCGAACGGCAAATGGAGCGCAACAGGCGTCCCGCCGGGCAAAGGCATCAGCGTTGACGAAAACACCGGAACCGTCAAACTGCCGCCGGATGCCGTGAAAGACCAGAGCGACGTCAATGCGACCGCAAGCAACACGGGCAGCGGCAAGACCGCCAGCGACAAAGTGACCAGCGACGTGGACGGCGGCGGCCAGCCGCCGCAGCCTGGCACCGAGCCGGAAAAACCGCTGCTGGAAAAAGGCCAGGGGACCGAACAGGGTGGCGTGACCATCAAGCCGCAGGCCAACACCGACAAAGTCGTGATCAACTACACCGACGAAGACGGCAAGGCGCAGACCATCACCGTCAGCAAAGGCGCGAACGGCAAATGGAGCGCGACAGGCGTCCCGCCGGGCAAAGGCATCAGCGTTGACGAAAACACCGGAACCGTCAAACTGCCGCCGGATGCCGTGAAAGACCAGAGCGACGTCAATGCGACCGCAAGCAACACGGGCAGCGGCAAGACCGCCAGCGACAAAGTGACCAGCGACGTGGACGGCGGCGGCCAGCCGCCGCAGCCTGGCACCGAGCCGGAAAAACCGCTGCTGGAAAAAGGCCAGGGGACCGAACAGGGTGGCGTGACCATCAAGCCGCAGGCCAACACCGACAAAGTCGTGATCAACTACACCGACGAAGACGGCAAGGCGCAGACCATCACCGTCAGCAAAGGCGCGAACGGCAAATGGAGCGCGACGGGCGTCCCGCCGGGCAAAGGCATCAGCGTTGACGAAAACACCGGAACCGTCAAACTGCCGCCGGATGCCGTGAAAGACCAGAGCGACGTCAATGCGACCGCAAGCAACACGGGCAGCGGCAAGACCGCCAGCGACAAAGTGACCAGCGACGTGGACGGCGGCGGCCAGCCGCCGCAGCCTGGCACCGAGCCGGAAAAACCGCTGCTGGAAAAAGGCCAGGGGACCGAACAGGGTGGCGTGACCATCAAGCCGCAGGCCAACACCGACAAAGTCGTGATCAACTACACCGACGAAGACGGCAAGGCGCAGACCATCACCGTCAGCAAAGGCGCGAACGGCAAATGGAGCGCGACGGGCGTCCCGCCGGGCAAAGGCATCAGCGTTGACGAAAACACCGGAACCGTCAAACTGCCGCCGGATGCCGTGAAAGACCAGAGCGACGTCAATGCGACCGCAAGCAACACGGGCAGCGGCAAGACCGCCAGCGACAAAGTGACCAGCGACGTGGACGGCGGCGGCCAGCCGCCGCAGCCTGGCACCGAGCCGGAAAAACCGCTGCTGGAAAAAGGCCAGGGGACCGAACAGGGTGGCGTGACCATCAAGCCGCAGGCCAACACCGACAAAGTCGTGATCAACTACACCGACGAAGACGGCAAGGCGCAGACCATCACCGTCAGCAAAGGCGCGAACGGCAAATGGAGCGCGACAGGCGTCCCGCCGGGCAAAGGCATCAGCGTTGACGAAAACACCGGAACCGTCAAACTGCCGCCGGATGCCGTGAAAGACCAGAGCGACGTCAATGCGACCGCAAGCAACACGGGCAGCGGCAAGACCGCCAGCGACAAAGTGACCAGCGACGTGGACGGCGGCGGCCAGCCGCCGCAGCCTGGCACCGAGCCGGAAAAACCGCTGCTGGAAAAAGGCCAGGGGACCGAACAGGGTGGCGTGACCATCAAGCCGCAGGCCAACACCGACAAAGTCGTGATCAACTACACCGACGAAGACGGCAAGGCGCAGACCATCACCGTCAGCAAAGGCGCGAACGGCAAATGGAGCGCGACGGGCGTCCCGCCGGGCAAAGGCATCAGCGTTGACGAAAACACCGGAACCGTCAAACTGCCGCCGGATGCCGTGAAAGACCAGAGCGACGTCAATGCGACCGCAAGCAACACGGGCAGCGGCAAGACCGCCAGCGACAAAGTGACCAGCGACGTGGACGGCGGCGGCCAGCCGCCGCAGCCTGGCACCGAGCCGGAAAAACCGCTGCTGGAAAAAGGCCAGGGGACCGAACAGGGTGGCGTGACCATCAAGCCGCAGGCCAACACCGACAAAGTCGTGATCAACTACACCGACGAAGACGGCAAGGCGCAGACCATCACCGTCAGCAAAGGCGCGAACGGCAAATGGAGCGCGACGGGCGTCCCGCCGGGCAAAGGCATCAGCGTTGACGAAAACACCGGAACCGTCAAACTGCCGCCGGATGCCGTGAAAGACCAGAGCGACGTCAATGCGACCGCAAGCAACACGGGCAGCGGCAAGACCGCCAGCGACAAAGTGACCAGCGACGTGGACGGCGGCGGCCAGCCGCCGCAGCCTGGCACCGAGCCGGAAAAACCGCTGCTGGAAAAAGGCCAGGGGACCGAACAGGGTGGCGTGACCATCAAGCCGCAGGCCAACACCGACAAAGTCGTGATCAACTACACCGACGAAGACGGCAAGGCGCAGACCATCACCGTCAGCAAAGGCGCGAACGGCAAATGGAGCGCGACAGGCGTCCCGCCGGGCAAAGGCATCAGCGTTGACGAAAACACCGGAACCGTCAAACTGCCGCCGGATGCCGTGAAAGACCAGAGCGACGTCAATGCGACCGCAAGCAACACGGGCAGCGGCAAGACCGCCAGCGACAAAGTGACCAGCGACGTGGACGGCGGCGGCCAGCCGCCGCAGCCTGGCACCGAGCCGGAAAAACCGCTGCTGGAAAAAGGCCAGGGGACCGAACAGGGTGGCGTGACCATCAAGCCGCAGGCCAACACCGACAAAGTCGTGATCAACTACACCGACGAAGACGGCAAGGCGCAGACCATCACCGTCAGCAAAGGCGCGAACGGCAAATGGAGCGCGACAGGCGTCCCGCCGGGCAAAGGCATCAGCGTTGACGAAAACACCGGAACCGTCAAACTGCCGCCGGATGCCGTGAAAGACCAGAGCGACGTCAATGCGACCGCAAGCAACACGGGCAGCGGCAAGACCGCCAGCGACAAAGTGACCAGCGACGTGGACGGCGGCGGCCAGCCGCCGCAGCCTGGCACCGAGCCGGAAAAACCGCTGCTGGAAAAAGGCCAGGGGACCGAACAGGGTGGCGTGACCATCAAGCCGCAGGCCAACACCGACAAAGTCGTGATCAACTACACCGACGAAGACGGCAAAGCGCAGACCATCACCGTCAGCAAAGGCGCGAACGGCAAATGGAGCGTGACGGGCGTCCCGCCGGGCAAAGGCATCAGCGTTGACGAAAACACCGGAACCGTCAAACTGCCGCCGGATGCCGTGAAAGACCAGAGCGACGTCAATGCGACCGCAAGCAACACGGGCAGCGGCAAGACCGCCAGCGACAAAGTGACCAGCGACGTGGACGGCGGCGGCCAGCCGCCGCAGCCTGGCACCGAGCCGGAAAAACCGCTGCTGGAAAAAGGCCAGGGGACCGAACAGGGTGGCGTGACCATCAAGCCGCAGGCCAACACCGACAAAGTCGTGATCAACTACACCGACGAAGACGGCAAGGCGCAGACCATCACCGTCAGCAAAGGCGCGAACGGCAAATGGAGCGCAACAGGCGTCCCGCCGGGCAAAGGCATCAGCGTTGACGAAAACACCGGAACCGTCAAACTGCCGCCGGATGCCGTGAAAGACCAGAGCGACGTCAATGCGACCGCAAGCAACACGGGCAGCGGCAAGACCGCCAGCGACAAAGTGACCAGCGACGTGGACGGCGGCGGCCAGCCGCCGCAGCCTGGCACCGAGCCGGAAAAACCGCTGCTGGAAAAAGGCCAGGGGACCGAACAGGGTGGCGTGACCATCAAGCCGCAGGCCAACACCGACAAAGTCGTGATCAACTACACCGACGAAGACGGCAAGGCGCAGACCATCACCGTCAGCAAAGGCGCGAACGGCAAATGGAGCGCGACGGGCGTCCCGCCGGGCAAAGGCATCAGCGTTGACGAAAACACCGGAACCGTCAAACTGCCGCCGGATGCCGTGAAAGACCAGAGCGACGTCAATGCGACCGCAAGCAACACGGGCAGCGGCAAGACCGCCAGCGACAAAGTGACCAGCGACGTGGACGGCGGCGGCCAGCCGCCGCAGCCTGGCACCGAGCCGGAAAAACCGCTGCTGGAAAAAGGCCAGGGGACCGAACAGGGTGGCGTGACCATCAAGCCGCAGGCCAACACCGACAAAGTCGTGATCAACTACACCGACGAAGACGGCAAGGCGCAGACCATCACCGTCAGCAAAGGCGCGAACGGCAAATGGAGCGCGACAGGCGTCCCGCCGGGCAAAGGCATCAGCGTTGACGAAAACACCGGAACCGTCAAACTGCCGCCGGATGCCGTGAAAGACCAGAGCGACGTCAATGCGACCGCAAGCAACACGGGCAGCGGCAAGACCGCCAGCGACAAAGTGACCAGCGACGTGGACGGCGGCGGCCAGCCGCCGCAGCCTGGCACCGAGCCGGAAAAACCGCTGCTGGAAAAAGGCCAGGGGACCGAACAGGGTGGCGTGACCATCAAGCCGCAGGCCAACACCGACAAAGTCGTGATCAACTACACCGACGAAGACGGCAAGGCGCAGATCATCACCGTCAGCAAAGGCGCGAACGGCAAATGGAGCGCGACGGGCGTCCCGCCGGGCAAAGGCATCAGCGTTGACGAAAACACCGGAACCGTCAAACTGCCGCCGGATGCCGTGAAAGACCAGAGCGACGTCAATGCGACCGCAAGCAACACGGGCAGCGGCAAGACCGCCAGCGACAAAGTGACCAGCGACGTGGACGGCGGCGGCCAGCCGCCGCAGCCTGGCACCGAGCCGGAAAAACCGCTGCTGGAAAAAGGCCAGGGGACCGAACAGGGTGGCGTGACCATCAAGCCGCAGGCCAACACCGACAAAGTCGTGATCAACTACACCGACGAAGACGGCAAGGCGCAGACCATCACCGTCAGCAAAGGCGCGAACGGCAAATGGAGCGCGACAGGCGTCCCGCCGGGCAAAGGCATCAGCGTTGACGAAAACACCGGAACCGTCAAACTGCCGCCGGATGCCGTGAAAGACCAGAGCGACGTCAATGCGACCGCAAGCAACACGGGCAGCGGCAAGACCGCCAGCGACAAAGTGACCAGCGACGTGGACGGCGGCGGCCAGCCGCCGCAGCCTGGCACCGAGCCGGAAAAACCGCTGCTGGAAAAAGGCCAGGGGACCGAACAGGGTGGCGTGACCATCAAGCCGCAGGCCAACACCGACAAAGTCGTGATCAACTACACCGACGAAGACGGCAAGGCGCAGACCATCACCGTCAGCAAAGGCGCGAACGGCAAATGGAGCGCGACAGGCGTCCCGCCGGGCAAAGGCATCAGCGTTGACGAAAACACCGGAACCGTCAAACTGCCGCCGGATGCCGTGAAAGACCAGAGCGACGTCAATGCGACCGCAAGCAACACGGGCAGCGGCAAGACCGCCAGCGACAAAGTGACCAGCGACGTGGACGGCGGCGGCCAGCCGCCGCAGCCTGGCACCGAGCCGGAAAAACCGCTGCTGGAAAAAGGCCAGGGGACCGAACAGGGTGGCGTGACCATCAAGCCGCAGGCCAACACCGACAAAGTCGTGATCAACTACACCGACGAAGACGGCAAGGCGCAGACCATCACCGTCAGCAAAGGCGCGAACGGCAAATGGAGCGCGACAGGCGTCCCGCCGGGCAAAGGCATCAGCGTTGACGAAAACACCGGAACCGTCAAACTGCCGCCGGATGCCGTGAAAGACCAGAGCGACGTCAATGCGACCGCAAGCAACACGGGCAGCGGCAAGACCGCCAGCGACAAAGTGACCAGCGACGTGGACGGCGGCGGCCAGCCGCCGCAGCCTGGCACCGAGCCGGAAAAACCGCTGCTGGAAAAAGGCCAGGGGACCGAACAGGGTGGCGTGACCATCAAGCCGCAGGCCAACACCGACAAAGTCGTGATCAACTACACCGACGAAGACGGCAAGGCGCAGACCATCACCGTCAGCAAAGGCGCGAACGGCAAATGGAGCGCGACAGGCGTCCCGCCGGGCAAAGGCATCAGCGTTGACGAAAACACCGGAACCGTCAAACTGCCGCCGGATGCCGTGAAAGACCAGAGCGACGTCAATGCGACCGCAAGCAACACGGGCAGCGGCAAGACCGCCAGCGACAAAGTGACCAGCGACGTGGATGGCGGCGGCCAGCAGCCTGGACCGGATAACCCATTGCTGGAAAAAGGCCAGGGGGCCGAACAGGGTGGCGTGACCATCAAGCCGCAGGCCAACACCGACAAAGTCGTGATCAACTACACCGACGAAGACGGCAAGGCGCATACCATCACCGTCAGCAAAGGCGCAAACGGCAAATGGAGCGTGACGGGCGTCCCGCCGAACAAAGGCATCAGCGTTGACGAAAACACCGGAACCGTCAAACTGCCGCCGAATGCCGTGAAAGACGGCAGCGAAGTGAAGGCGGCCGCGAGCAACACGGGCAGCACTCACACGGCACACAGCAACATCATCACTGATAACGATGCGGATGCTTTTGATGTCAGTATCAGCGGCTCTACCGAAGTGAAAGAAGGCGAGACGGCTAACTACACTGTTAAATTGTCTGGTAAGGCAACCAAGGATGTAACCGTTACTGTTACCCTGACCCACAAAGGTACGGACGATTCCGACTTTGCCCAACCGCCTGTAAGTAAGAGCGTTACTATTAAGGCAGGGGAAACCGAGGCGAAATTCTCTCTTGATATTGCCAAAGACGGTAAATTCGAGGGGACGGAGAAGTACGATCTGACGCTCAGTAACCCTCAAGGAGCGAAGTTAGGGCAATCCACGGTTGAGACCAAGATTACAGACACTGACCCGCCGCCTGCCCCGGACGTAAAAGCCGGCAGCGAGCAGGGTAGTGTAGTTGTAACACCTGCTCCTGGTGTGGATAAACTGACTGTTGACTATAAAGGTGAAGATGGCCGGAACCACAAGGTTGTAGTGAGTAAAGACGCCACAACCGGTGAGTGGAAAGGTACGGATATACCGGATGGTGTTGATGTTGATGCCAAAACCGGCAAAGTAACTATCGCTGCACGTGCTGTAGCAGATAAGAGTGAAGTCAAGGCTGTTGCCAGTGCCGGTAACCTGAACAGTGATACAGGTGTCGGAACTGCCGGTGAAGATGCTGTTAACAATCTGAACGGTAAATCAAGTAGCAACGCTATTACAGCAGATAAAGTCGGCATGACTGGTGAATACTACGGCTACAACGATGACAGCATTGACCGGTTGGTGCAAAACAATCCAAAAATTGCTGCCAATGTACGTTGGCATGCCGATGACAAAAAATCCGGTGTCAAAATGCCAGGTCACCCCGCAAATAACCTGTATGATCTTGATTTCACCGAGAAGATGATCAACGGGCGTAATGGTAGCCAGTTTACTGGCGGCGAGAAGGTTCAGTCTGCTGCTAAAGGAACTCCGGATGCACGCTTTACTGTCACCGACATTAACTATGGCGGTGCAAAAGCAGTCCAAAGCGGTCTTGCCAATAACGAGAGGGCAGCGCCTGGTGAAAAAATCTCTGCGAAAAGTGCATTGCGCAACTTCCTTGATGTCAACGGCGCGAATGATGCTGACTCGGCCAGAGCGGAAGCAGGCGCACCACACAAAGGCACTTCCGGCCTTGGTTACACCACCGACGCCGCCGTGCGCATTGCGGGTAAAGCCTATTTCAGTGAAGGTACCTACGACTTCAAGTTCGCGCTTGATAACGGGGCAACGGTCCGCATTGATGGCAAAGATATCTACAAAGACTATTCCATCAGCGAAGGCAATACGCTTGGCAAACACCCGAATGGTATCCACTTGTCGGAAGGTGTCCATACGGTGGAAATCGTCTATCTGGAAGAAGGAGCGGTTTCTACCCTGCACATGCAGTACAAAGCACATGGTGCGCCGGATAGCAGCTATAAGACCATGGGATTGAACAACACCCTGATGCTCAAACCGGAAGCCGAGCTGGATCTGAACCAGTTGCAGGATGTACACAACACCGGCACGGCAGACAATCCGGCATGGCACGTCCGCACCGGCGCAACGCTGGATGGTGGTGAAGGTAAAGACAACATCACCGGATCGGATGGTCGCGACTTCATTTACGGTCACGATGGAAACGACGCCCTGACCGGTGGCAAGGGGCGTGATACCTTTATCTACAATACGAAGGCGGGTAATGGCCATGATGTCATCAAGGACTTCAAGATTGGTGAAGACAAAATCACGCTCACCGACTTGCTGGATACCAAGAGCATCAACCCCAAAACCCCGGGCTGGAAAGGTATCTCGGAAATCCAGAACGCACAGTGGGACGACAGCGCACACAAACTGAGCTTCGACACTACTGACGGCGCCGGAAAAACCTACCACAACAGCATCACCTTTGAGGGTATGACCCACAGCTATAACAGCGTGGATGACTTCCTCAGGGAAAATGGCAACGGCATCATCTGATGTGTGCCAGTGGTACAGCAACCAAAGCCACCCGTAAGGGTGGCTTTTTTATGGTTGACAGATTTGCGGTTTGCATACAACAAAAAAGCCTCTCCCTAGGGGGAAGCTTTTTATCGCGTACGAAGGCTCCAGGTCAGGGTTATTTGAAATAGCCCGCCATGACCGCGTTACTTTCGATGCGGTTGGCCAGTGCCAGTGGGACTTTCATGCGCGTATTGCGTACATCAAGGATGCACAAATGAGTGAGGTTGGCGATAAATTTCGGCAGGAAAGGGATCTGATTGCCGGAGAGGTTGAGGGTAGTCAGTTTGTCGAGTTTGGCCACGCTATCCGGCAGAGAACCCAAATCGTTGTTGCTGACGTCAAGAATCTCCAATTCGCCCAGGTAGCCAATATGCATCGGCAGCATGGTCAGTTCGTTGTGTGCCAGATGCAGATTAGTCAAGCGGCTGAAATTACAGACGAAGTCCGGCAGGGTCATCAGGTTGTTGTGCGAGAGATCAAGGGTACTCAGGCGTAGCAGATGGCTTGTTTGCTCCGGCAGACGGGTCAGTTTGTTATGTGCCAGCGAGAGACAGCTCAGTCGTTGCAGGTTGCCAATGGATTCCGGCAAAGAAGTCAGGCGGTTATTGTGCGCGTCAAGGACGCTGAGATTTTCTAAGGCGCCGATGCTTTCCGGAAGAGTGGTGAGCAGGTTGCCGCCGATGTCCAGGTGATACAGCTGGTGCAGGTTGCTGAGGCTGTCCGGTAGAGTGCCGAGCTGGTTGCCGTAGAGCTCAAGTTCGGTCAGGTTGGTGAGTTCGCCGATGAAATCTGGCAGTTGTTTGAGCGGGTTGGCGGAAAGGTTGAGGTGGGTGAGGTGCGTCAACTTGCCGAGGAAGGCAGGCAATTCTTCCAGCTGGTTGCGCGCAAGGTTGAGTTTGGTCAGGTTAGTAAAGTTGCTGAGGTAATGCGGCACACGCGTCAAGCGATTATCACCGATGTCCAGTTCGGTGATTTGGGTAAAGCCAGCTAGGGTTTCCGGTAGGCGGGTCAGCTGGTTGTAGCCGAATTCGAGTTTGCTGAGACGGGTAAGGTTTTTCAGGCTATTCGGTAACGCTTCGAGTCGGTTCCATTTGAGATCAAGCCGTTTTAGCAGGGTGAGGTTGCCAATGGATTCAGGCAGTGTTTCCAGTTCGTTACCGCGCAGATCCAGTTCGGTCAGATGTATCAGGTCGCCAATATTGTCAGGCAGGCTTTGCAAGCGGCGGAATGAAAGATCCAGGCGCCCTAATCCGGCAAGTTCTGAGGCATCACGTGGGATGCGGTCTTCACCGATGTTATTTTCTTCCGCCCAGTTAATGATCTTGTTGAAGCCTTCCTGTTCTTCATCATCCGGAACGTCATGCCCAGATAGGCGACGTAACCCGTTGATTATTCTTATAATCATGAAAGTTTCCTTGTGTAGAAAAGAGTATGTAACTTTTTTATGGCGGCATTGTAACAATGCCTGCCGCCAAGTTAAATTCAAATACCGTGCCGGAGTTATATATTTATCGTTAAGTCAATGGATTATGTTTTTTGTGGTCATCGTTTTTATGGTGATACTTGCAAGCGGAGCGCTTTTCTCTATAATGGCGCCCCTGTCAGATGCGGGGTGGAGCAGTCTGGTAGCTCGTCGGGCTCATAACCCGAAGGTCGTTGGTTCAAATCCAGCCCCCGCTTCCAAACCGGATTTTTTTATCAGGCCCTTTTTTAAGGGCTTTTTTGTTGTATGGTTTTCATAAGGGGGCGGTATGTCGCGCGAGGAGAAGGTTACGGAGCTGCTGAAACCCGTGGTGGAATCCATGGGTTTTGCGTGGGTTGGGGTGGAATATCACCATAATTCGGTTAATTCGATTTTGCGCATTTATGTGGACCGGCCGGAAGGCGGTATTGATATGGACGGCGTTGTGGCGGTCACGGAAGCGGTGAATCCGATTCTGGATGTAGAAGACCCGATTAATGCGCCGTATACGCTGGAAGTGTCGTCCCCTGGCTTGGATCGCCCACTTTTTACGTTTGCTGATTTTGTCCGCTTTACCGGACAGACGGTGAAGCTGAATCTGCACACTCCGCTTGGTAAACGCCGCCGTTTTGAGGGAATGATTGCTGCAGCCGATGAAGCAGCGCAGCGCATCACTTTGCAGATACCAAACGGCAAGGAAATGGAAACGGTGGAAGTTGATTTTGCCCATGTGGATAAGGCGCGCTTGGTACCTGTTTTTTGAAGGAGAACATCATGTCCAGAGAATTATTGAACATCGTGGAAGCGGTGGCGAACGAGAAGGAAGTTGCTCGCAACGTCATTATTGAGGCGCTGGAAGCGGCGTTAGCGGCAGCAACGCGCAAGCGTTATCCCGATGAAGAGATTGACGCCAAGGTGGTGATTGATCCGTGCACCGGCGAATATAAGAGTTTTCGTGTATGGACGATTGTGGATGACGAGGCGATTTTGGAAAATCCCGATGCCGAAATGCGCGAGAGCGTCGCCGCTATCGAATATCCCGAACAGAACCTGCACGTTGGTGATGTGCTGGAAATCCCGATTGAGAATGAACCTTTTGGCCGCATTAGTGCGCAGCAGGCGAAGCAAATCATCATTCAAAAACTGCGTGAGGCGGAGCGGCGCAAAGTCTATGACCGCTTTATCGCTGAGGAAGGGACGTTGGTCCACGGTATTGTCCGTCGCCACGAACGCGGCAGCGTCATTGTTGATGTGAACGGCGTCGAAGCGACTATCCTGCGCGACGGCATGATCCCGCGCGAAAACCTGCGCGTGGGTGACCGCATTCGTGGTTATCTCGCCAAGGTCAATCTGGAAATGCGCGGGCCGCAGCTGGAAGTCAGCCGTGTTGCTCCGGAAATGCTGAAAGCACTTTTCACCCTGGAAGTGCCGGAAATCGGTACCGGCATTATCGAAATCATGGGTGTGGCGCGAGATCCCGGCCTGCGCGCCAAAATCGCCGTACGCACCTTTGACCCGCGCGTGGATCCGGTCGGTGCCTGCGTCGGTATTCGCGGCTCGCGTGTGCAGGGCGTGATGAACGAATTGGCGGGCGAGCGTATTGATATCGTGCTGTGGGATGACGATCCGGAGACCTTCGTGCGCAAAGCGATGGCGCCGGCGCAAATCACCGCAACTGCTGCTGACGAAGTGCGCAAAAGCATCGACATCGCCGTACCGGAAAATAAACTGCCGCAGGCAGTCGGGCGTGGCGGACAAAACGTGCGTCTCGCCAGTGAACTGACTGGCTGGACCATCAACGTGCTGAGCGAAGCTGAATTCCAAGCACGGCAGGAAGCGGCGCAGGATGCTCAGGAGCGAGAGCTGGCCGCCGCATTGGATGTGGATGACGACATTGCCGATATTCTCATCGAAGCCGGTTACAACACGGCGGAAGCCGTCGCCTCAGCTGAGCGTGAAGAACTGCTTGCTATCGAAGACTTCGACGAAGAAACCGTTGATGCGTTGATCGAGCGTGCCGCCGATCACCTGCTGCAACAAGCCTTCGTCGAAGAAGTCGAGCCGGAAGAAGAAATGCAGCTGCCGCTTGACAGCATGGAAGGTCTGGATGAAAGCGTCATCGCCGCCTTGCAGGAAAAGGGCCTGCATACTCAGGAAGACTTGGCGGAGCTGTCGGTGGATGAACTCATGACTTACACCGGCATGAACCAGGAACAGGCCTCAGTGCTCATACTCAAAGCGCGCGAACCATGGTTTCGTGGATAAACACGAGGAACAAAAACAATGACAACAGTCGCAGAAGTAGCCAAACAACTGAAAATACCAGTGGATCGCCTGATGGCGCAGCTTGCCGAAGCAGGCATCAACGTACAAGACACCGGGGATGAACTCAGCCCCGCACAAAAAGTTGCCCTGACCAAACACATGGCGGCAAAAAAAACTGGTGGCAACAAAAAACTCAGCCTGAAAGATAGCAAAACTGGCAGCAAAACCAGCAGTAGCGCCAAACCCGTCGAGAAAAAGAATGCCGCCGAAGGCGCTGCTAAAAAACCGCGTAGTAGCGGTACGAAAAAAAGTGGCGAGAAGAAACTGAGCCCGCTGGAAATTGCCAAACAAATGGCCGAACAACAGCGTCTCGCCCAGGGCGAGGCCATGCGCGACAGCGAAACGCGTGCCCGCGAAGAGGCCCAGGCTGCCGAAGCGCGCCGCATTGCCGAAGAAGCGGCGCGCAAAGAGCGCAAAGAACAAGAAGAAAAAGCCGCTATAGCAGCCGAAGACGCGCGCCGTAAGGCTGAAGCATCGTTGGCCGCCTCACTCGCCGAACAAGAAAAGCAGCGGCAACTACGCGAGGCCGAAGAAGCGAAAAAGAACGCCGAAGCACAGTTGCGCAAGCACGAAGCGCGCGAAAAAGAAGCCGCCAAAGAACACGCCGAGCTCGAACGTCAACGCCAGGAAGCCCTGCAAGACGTCGCCAAGCGGGAAAACTACGAAGAAGAAGCCGAAAGCCGCTTCCATATTCAGTCGCGCGAACGCGGCTCCGGTAGCAAAAGTAAAAACGAACGCGGTAGCAAACGCGGCGGGCGCGGCGAGGACGAACCGCGCCGCAGCAGCGGGGGTGGGCGCGGCGGACGCGGCAAACCTTCGCGTGAGAACGAGCGTAAAGGCGGTAAATTCGAAAAACCCGTCGCCCCCGTCTCGCGCGAAGTGCGCATCCCGGAAACCATCACCGTCGGTGAATTGGCACAAAAAATGAGCGTCAAAGCGGGCGAGCTCATCAAAGTCATGATGAAACTGGGTTCGATGGTGACCATCAACCAGTTGCTCGACCAAGAAACCGCCGCGCTCGTCGCCGAAGAAATGGGGCACCAGTACATCCTGCTCAAAGAAAACGAACTCGAAGCGCAAGTCATGGCCGAAGCTGATGAAGACGCAGGCAACATCATCCAGCGCGCACCGGTTGTGACCATCATGGGCCACGTTGACCACGGCAAAACCTCGCTGCTTGACTACATCCGCAAAACCAAAGTCGTCGCCGGCGAAGCGGGCGGCATCACCCAGCACATCGGCGCTTACCGCGTACAAACCCCGAAAGGCACCATTACTTTCCTTGACACCCCCGGTCACGCGGCCTTTACCGCCATGCGCGCACGTGGCGCGGACGCCACCGACATCGTCATCCTCGTTGTTGCCGCCGACGACGGCGTCATGCCGCAGACCATCGAAGCCATCCAGCATGCGAACGCCGCCAAAGTGCCGCTCATCGTCGCCGTCAACAAAATTGACAAACCCGACGCCGACCCGGACAAAGTCAAATCCGAACTGACCCAATACGGCGTTGTCGCTGAAGACTGGGGCGGCGAAAACCTCTTCGCCAACGTCTCGGCGAAAAGTGGCGAAGGCATTGACGACCTGCTTGACAAAGTCCTCATCCAGGCCGAAGTCCTCGAACTCACCGCTCCATCAACCGGCATGGGACGCGGCGTCGTCATCGAATCGCGCCTTGACCGCGGGCGCGGCAGTGTAGCCACCGTCCTCGTCCAGTCCGGCCTCGTCAAAAAAGGCGACATCATGCTGGCCGGCATGGAATACGGCAAAATCCGTGCCATGCTTGATGAAAACGGCAACGAACTCAAAGAAGCAGGCGCCTCGACGCCGATCGAAATCCTCGGCCTTTCCGGCACGCCGAATGCGGGCGATGAAGTCGTCATCGTCGAAAACGAACGCAAAGCGCGCGAAATCGCCAACTTCCGCCAGGGCAAATTCAAGGAAATCAAAATTGCCCGCCAGCAAAAAGCCAAGCTGGAAAACCTCTTTGCCAACACCAGCAGCGGTGAAGCCCAGACCGTCAACCTGATGATCAAGGCCGATGTACAGGGCTCGGTGGAAGCGCTTTCCGACTCGTTGCTCAAACTTGCGACTGACGAAGTCAAAGTCAACATCATTGCCTCCGGCATCGGTGGTATCACCGAATCTGACGTGCAGCTAGCCATTGCCTCCGAAGCCATCATCATCGCCTTCAACGTCCGTGCGGATGCGAACGCCAAAAGACTCGTCGAAAGCGAAGGTGTGGACCTGCGTTACTACAGCATCATTTACGAAGCCATTGACCAGGTCAAAGCGGCGATGCAGGGGCTGCTCTCGCCGGAAGTGCGCGAAGACATCATCGGCCTCGCCGAAGTGCGCGAAGTCTTCCGTTCCTCCAAATTCGGCACCGTGGCAGGCTGCATCGTCGAAGATGGCATCCTCAAACGCAACAACCCCATCCGCGTCCTGCGCAACAACGTCGTTATCTACGAAGGTGCGCTCGAATCCCTGCGCCGCTTCAAAGATGACGTGGGTGAAGTGCGTGCGGGCACCGAATGCGGCCTCGGTGTGAAAAACTACAACGACGTGCGCATCGGTGACCAAATCGAATGCTACGAGCGCGTCTCTGTCGAAAGGACCTTATGATGCAACACAACAAACACGGCGACCGCACTCGTCGCATCGGCGAACAAATCCGGCGCGATCTCGCGCCGAGCCTCATTGCGCAACTCCTTAATCACCCGCACGCCTCACTACTGTCGATTACGGCAGTGCGGGTTACGCGTGATCTGTCCTTTGCCAAAGTGTACGTTACTCATGTCATCAGTGATCTGGACGAACGTCAGGATCTCATCCGCGCGCTGAACGAACACGCCGGCCAGTTTCGTCACTACCTCGCGCAAAAACTCACCACGCGCAAAGTACCGGAACTCACCTTCGTGTATGACGAATCCGTGGAATACGGCGCGCGTATGGACAATCTTCTGCACGATTTGGTGAAAGACCTGCCACCGGCTGAAGAGGATGATGAAGCCCTTGCGCCATAAGTAATCTTTTCCAATAAAAAAGCCGCAGAGTAACTGCGGCTTTTTTATTTAACTGACGGTTCAGCGGGTCAGGCCGCGTTTGCCGACGGTGTTGTTGAGAAAGGTGGCGATTTTTTGCGCCGGAGCGGATTCTGCCGCGAGCGCGTTGATTTTCTCGCGCGCTTCGTCCAGCAGCAGGTTTTCCTGATAGAGGTGGTGGTGGCAGCGCTTGATCATGGCGATGTCGTCGGCGCTGAAATGGTGGCGTTTCAGGCCTTCGAGGTTGATGCCCGCGATGCGCGCCGGGGATTCGACCACAAGCGAGTAGGGCGCAACGTTTTGTTTGACCCCCGCGCAGTAACCGACCATGGTGTAGGCACCGATGTGCACGAATTGGTACACGAGGGCGAAGCCGCCCATGACGACGTGGTCTTCAATGTGGACGTGGCCGGCGAGGGTGACGTTGTTGGCGATGGTGGTGTCGTTACCAATGACGCAGTCATGCGCGAGGTGGACGTAGGCCATGATCCAGTTGTCGTTGCCGAGGATGGTGGTGCCGATGTCCTGCACGGTGCCACGGTTAAAGGTGGTGTATTCGCGGATGGTGTTGTTGTCGCCGATTTGCAGGGTGGTCGCTTCGCCGCCGTATTTTTTATCCTGCGGCGCGGCGCCCAGCGAGGCAAAGGGGTAGATGTGGTTGTTTTTGCCGATGCGGGTCGGGCCTTCGATGACAACGTGCGGGGCGATGGTGGTGCCGCTGTCAATGTGCACGTCTGCGCCGATGACGCTGTATGCGCCGATATTGACGTCCGGCGCGAGTTCGGCTTTGGAATCGATGATGGCAGTCGGATGGATCATGTTTATCCCCCTCTGCCTGCGGTGGTGCACATGATTTCCGCTTCGCAGACGAGTTTGCCATCCACGTGCGCTTCGGCGTTGAATGACCAGATGCCGCGCCGCGAGCGGATGATGTTGATGTCGAAATGCAGTTGGTCGCCGGGGACAACGGTTTTGCGGAAGCGGGCTTTGTCAATGCCGACGAAGAAGTAGATGTTGTCTTCTTCGGGGATGTCGGGCAGGCCGAGTTCTTTACGGCCGCTTTTGACGCCAAGAATGCCGGCCGCCTGCGCCATTGCCTCGATGACCAGTACACCAGGCATGACGGCTTTGCCGGGGAAGTGGCCCTGGAAGAAGGGTTCGTTGGCGCTGACGTTTTTGATGGCCTTGATGTATTTGCCGACTTCGATGTCGGTGACGCGGTCTATCAGCAGGAAGGGGTAGCGGTGCGGCAGGTAGCGGCGGATTTCTTCGATGTCCATGATGGTGGGGTGCATAGGAGGCTCACTTTTCTTTGGCTAGGAGTTTGAGTTTGGCGAAGAATTTTTTCCATTGCAGCGCGGGCATGGCAGGGATGCCGGAGGAGTAGGCGCCCGGCTGGTGGATGCTTTTGCTGATGGAGGAGTGTCCGGTGAACTGGGCGCCGTCGCAGATGGTGATGTGGCCGGTGAAGACGCAGGCACCGCCGACGACGCAGTATCTGCCGAAGGTGACGGAGCCGGCGATGACGGCGGAACCGGCGATGACGGTGTGATCGCCAATGCGGACGTTGTGCCCGATCTGGATGTGGTTGTCGAGTTTGACGCCGTTGCCGATGATGGTGTCGCTCACCGCGCCCCGGTCGATGGTGGTGCAGGCGCCGATTTCGACGTCATCACCGATGCGCACGCCGCCGAGCTGGGCGACGGGCAGCCAGCGGCCGTCTTCAAAGTTGTTGCCGAAGCCGCGTTCGCCGATGACGGCGTTGGCGAGGATATTGGCACGGGCGCCGATAGTGGTTTTTTCAAGGATGCGCACACCGGAACCGATGTTGCTGTCGCGGCCAATGGTTACGCCGTCCGCGATGTAGGCGAGCGGGGCAATGCGGCAGCCGTCACCGATGTCCGCGCCTGCACCGATGACGGCACCGGCACCGATGCTGATGTTCGCACCGAGGGTGGCACTGGGGTCAATGTGCGCTTGCGGGGAGATGACAGGCGCTGGGGGCGGTGGGGCGAAGCCGTCGGTGAGGTGGCGCCAGGCGCGCTTGACGTCTTTGACGATGATTTGGGTCATCGGCGCTTCGGGACAGGCTTCAGCGACGAGGATGGCGGCAAGGCGGCTCGCCGGCAGGTATTGGCGGTAATGTGCATCGGTAAGGAAGCCGATTTCACCTGCCTGGCCGTCTTGCAGGGTGCCAACGCCGTGGATGGGGGTAGCGGGGTCGCCGTGGAGGGTGCCGCCGAGCCGGGCGGCGATGTCGCCTGCGCTGGTCTTCATGGTTTTCCTGCCTTGTCTTGCAGTCGTTTGATAATGAGCGGGCTGAGGTCGGCACGTTCGCTGACGTAGAAGACGCCGATATCGTTCAGGATGATGTCATAACCCGCTTCTTTGGCCTGGCTGAGGATTTCGTCACCGATCATTTTTTGCAGTTTGGCCATTTCTTCGTTGCGGCGGACGTTAATGTTGTCGCGGTAGTCGCTGTCACGACGGCTGACGTCACGGCGTTTGTTGATAACCTGGCGTTCGAGTTCGTTGTAGGCGTCGCCGTGGCGGATGGTTTCCAGGCGGCGTTCCATGTCGCGCAATTCGCTTTGTGCTTGCAGCAGGGCATCGCGCTCAACGCCAAATTCGCGTTCGAGGCGCTCGTTGACTTCTTCACGCTGCGGCGCGGCAGCTATGATGCGGCGGAAATTGACGAAGCCGATGCGCAGGTCGGCAGGGTCAACGGCAGCGGCAGGTTGGGTGGGGGGATTGGGTAGTGCGGTACCGGCAGCGTTGTAGTCGCGGTTTTCGCCAGCCGGGGCTGCTGTTGTACTGTCGGCAGTTGGTGTTGCAGGGGTAGGTGTTGCCGCTGAGGCGGTAGATGTATCCGCTTCTTGGGCGTGCAAGGTAGCGGCAAGGGCGAGGAGTGCCGCCAGCGGTAGTGTTTTCATGGTGTGGCCGGGTAAGTGGTGCCGCGCCATCCGTGGCACGGCGGGATGGGTTTAGAAGCCCATGCCGAAGCTGAACTGGAAGGCTTCTTTCTGGTCGCCGTTTTTTTTCTTGATGGGGACGGCATAGCTCAGGTTGAGCGGCCCCAAGGGCGACATCCACTGCACGAAGAGGCCGCCGGAATAGCGGAATTCTCCGAGATCAAAGTCTTTGGGCTTGCTGTACACGTTACCGAAATCAACGAAGGTGCCGACACGGACGTTATTGGATTTTTCGTTTAATTTCCACGGGGTCATCAGCTCAACCCCGCCGACGGTGCGGAAGTCGCCGCCAGAGTTGTCGCCATTGCCGTAGCGCGGGCCGAGCGAGCTGTGCTCGAAGCCGCGCACGGTAGTGAGGCCGCCAGCATAGTAGTGACGGTAGAACGGCAGGTCGTCGGTTTTGCCGTAGCCGCCACCATAGGCGATGTCGCCACGCAGGCCGAGGATAAGGCTTTTGTCGTTGTTGAGCGGGAAGTAGGTACGGTTGCGGTAGCCGATTTTGTAGTAGGTGTCATCCGAGCCGGGCAGGGTGATTTCACCGCTGATTTTGTTCAGGCTGCCTTTGGTCGGCAGGTAGGTGTTGTCCTGGGTATCTTTGCTCCAGGCGAGGGTGACAACACCTTCTTTATAGCGGCGGCCATTTTTATCGAGGTAATCGGTGATTTCGCTCGCCACGTTGGTGCCTGTGTTGATTTTCAGGGTGCGGAAGCCGCCGCCGAAATAGACATTTTGGTATTCGGTGAGCGGGTAGCCGAAGGTGATGGTGGCATCCAGGGTATCTGCCGCCCAGTCGGACAGGCGTTCTTTGCGGTAATTGGTTTTGCTGTAATCAAAGGCGTAGTTGATACTGACGCCATCAGCGGTGAAATACGGGTCGGTGAAGTTGAAACCGTAGCGTTGTTCGGACGAGCTTTTGCCGAAGTTGATACCCAGCGAGTTGCCGGTGCCGAGGAAGTTGTTGTCGTTGTATTCGAGGTTAAACAGTGCTCCGCTGCTTTGTCCGTAGCCGACACCGCCCTGGATGCTGCTGGTGCTGCGCTCGGTGATTTTGTATTCGAGGTCAACCTGGTCAGGCGTGCCGGGGACGGGGTGGATGGCCTGTTCAAGGCTGTCCACCTGCGGCAGGCGGCGCAGGCGCTCTTCCGAGCGAGCGACATCGGAGCCGGAGTAGAGGCTGGCTTCCTGCTGGCGCAGTTCGCGGCGCAGCACGCGGTCATAGGTTTTGGTGTTGCCGGTGAAGCTGATTTGCCGCACATAGGTCTTGATGCCGGGGGTAACGAGTATGTCGAAGCTCACTTCGCCGCTTAGTTTGTCGGCATTCGGCACGACATTGACTTGTGCCTGGGCATAGCCTTCGTCAGCAAGACGGGTGCGCAGGGCGTCGGTACTCTTGCGTACTTCGCTGCGGTTGTAGCGATCTCCGGGTTTGAAGGTGATGAGCGATTCCAGCTCGGTACGCGGCACGATGAGGTCGCCCTGCAACTGATAGCCCTTGACGCGATAGACCTTGCCTTCGTCCACGTTGACGGTGAGGTAAATCCATTTGCGGTCAGGTGAGAGCGAGACTTGGGTCGAAGTCACGGCGAAATCCATAAAGCCCCGGTCACGGTAGAAGGATTCGAGGCGGTCAATATCCGCTTGCAGCTTGTCGCGGTCATACTGATCAGACTTGGTCAGCCAGGAATTCCAGCGTGGGGTCGAGGTATCGAAGAGGGAAATGAGCTGTTTGTCGGAATAGATCTTGTTGCCGACGATGTCGATTTGCTTGATGCGGCTGGAACGCCCTTCGCTGATATCAAGATCAATGGCGACGCGGCCTCGCGGCAGTTGGCGTACTTTCGGCTCAATTTTCACTGCGTACTTGCTGCGCGCCTGATACTGCTCGGTAAGTTCCTGCACCAGCTGCTGCAACATCTGCGGATTGTAAGCCTGTCCCTCGCTGATGCCGGCGGCGGATAGCGCCTTTTGCAGGTCTTCCGATTTCAGGTCGCGGTTACCTTTGAGATTGACCTCGGCGATGACGGGGAATTCCTCCACCTGCACCACCAGCACATTGCCGTCGCGGGCGAGGCGGACTTGCGAGAAGAGGTTGGATTTATACAGGGCATCAATAGTCTGGGCGCTATTTGCCATATCGAACTGCTGGCCGGCGGCGACAGGCAAATAAGTGAAGACTGTGCCGGCGGAAATCCGCTGCAAACCTTCAATACGAATATCGGCGACCCGGAAAGATTCGGCGTATGCCGAGAGGGAGAAAAAGAGGACTGCGGCACAGGGTAAAACCCGCGTTTTCAGCGTGTTGCGCATAATGAGGAACCATCAAAAGGGGTTGATTTGAAAGGGCGGCATGATAACAAAGGGCAGAAAGGGCGGCAATGGAAGCACAGCGGGGCGGCGGCTTATAATCACGACGTTTTGCCAATCACACAGGGGGAAATTTTGAGGATGCATCATGTGGCGCTGATTGTCGCCGATTATGCGCGCAGCAAGCGCTTTTACACCGAAATCCTGGGGCTGGAAATCCTTGCCGAAAACTACCGCGCCGCACGCGATTCCTGGAAGCTGGATCTTGGCAGCGATGGGCGCTACCTGCTCGAACTTTTTTCCTTTCCTGACCCGCCGCCACGGCAGAATAGCCCGGAAGCCTGCGGCTTGCGCCATCTTGCCTTCGTAGTAGACGACGTGGCCGCCCAGCGGGCGGCGTTACAGGCGAAAGGCGTGGATTGCGAAGCGGTGCGCATCGATGAATACACCGGCAAGGCTTTCTTCTTTATTAAAGATCCGGACGGGCTGCCGATTGAGTTTTATCAGGGGTAAAGCGGCTTAATAGGCGATTTTCAGCGTTTCTTCAGCGACGCCGACGACACGTGGCGAGCGGGTAATCGCCAGTTTTTCATCTTCGCTGAAACCGATGGTTTCGCCGTCACGCAGGGTTATGTCATTGGTGATGAGGTAGTCGCAGATGCTGCATAGGAAAGTGAATAACTCGTTCGGTTCGTGCTGGCTGGCGAGGATTTCCAGTTCCATTTTGCCGAATTGTTCCAGGCCGATGGTGTAGGCGTTGCTGCTGCCTTCGTCACCATACAGGCCGATGAAAATTCACGCCATGACAGGCAGAGCGCCGTGGCACAGGGCGTTGCAGGCATCGCGGTAAAAAGCGGGGGCGAAGATGGTACCGGAGGTGTACACGCCGAGGTTGTTGTCATCGGCAAGGCAGGCGCAGACGAGTTTGCTGTACAGACTCATCACCTCGATGGTGCTAGGCGCGCCGTCGCCAAGCGGCAGGATCGCGACCAGCAGATGCGCCTGATGCTGGCGTGCAGCCCCGACAGCATCCCAGCGGAAATAGTGGAAGGCGGCATTCAGCGCGACCCGTTCAGCTTCACCGCCGGGAACGGGCGCGGGCATCAGTGCTACCGAGCAGAGCAGGCCGTTGACGTTAAACATCAGCGAATCTTCCGCGACGGTCGGCGTATCGCCGCTATTGGGCACGATACCCCAGTCGTGTTGCAGGGCGTCGAGAATGCGGGCGGGGTCGTAACGCTATTCTTTGAGCAGGACAAAGTCTTGGGCGTGTTGCATGGGGTTCTCCGATTGTATGGGAATTGTCGGCGGGATGGTTGCCAGGTTTAGGGCGCCCGCCAAGCGGCGTAGTTACTGGATTTTGCCGCTGTGCCTTTTGCTTTTGAGACGTTGCAGGCAACGTCTCTACACTTTTCTTTCTTCGTAGCGCCATCGTGCTGAGAATCCGTCAAGCAGCATCGTTACCGGGACAGCCAAGCGGCGTCGTTACTGGGCTCGCGCCAAACGGATGATCGTCGGTTCCTTTTTACAGGCGTGTGCATACGGTTTTAGCCATTTCCGGCCCACCGGCGCGTTCCAGTTGGGTTTGCCGCATGGTGTTGCCTTCAATGCTGTCAACACGCAGGACGATATTGGCGTCCACCTCAGTGTTTTCATCCGGTTTGAGGATGGCGGCAATTTCTTGTTCCAATTCACGCACCTTTGCTTTGGTTGTGATCAGTTTTTGTATTTCCGGATCGTGGGCCGGGGTAAGTGGGCCGTCCCGCCAGGTCAGGCTGAGTGTGTCGCCATCCAGTTTCCAGCTGCCGTACGAAGGTTGTGTGTAGCGGAAGGTCAGATTTTGCACGCGGAATGTGTATTTTCCTGCGTTTTCAGCAAGATGATCAGCATGCAATGTCACAGTGTCGTCTGTTTTGGCAATGAAGTAGTCTCCCGAATATTCAGTAACGCATTGCCAGCGTCCGGTGATTTGCGCTTCGCTGATGTTGTTGGCGGCAGCGAGGGCAGGTATGGCGGCGCATAGCAGCAGGATGTGGTGTTTTTTCATGATATTTCCTTTGGATAGTTAGGAGATGGATTGGCCTGTATGTGAAAGGACGCCAAGTAGGGGCTTACGCGCTTCAGCGCGGGCCTGGGGTGCGGGCCGGGCCTTTTTTGGGGCGGATCGGTTCGAGCAGGGCGTTTGTTTCGCCAGGGGTAAGCAGGCGGTAGCGGCCTTGTGCGAGATCTTTCGGCAGGGCCACGTTGCCGAAGCGGATGCGTTTCAGGCGGCTGACCTGGCAGCCGACGGCTTCCCACAGGCGGCGCACTTCGCGGTTGCGTCCTTCTTTGAGGGTGACGCTGAAGTAGCGGTTGTACTGGCTGTCGTCTTCGTGCAGGGCTTGCAGCGGCATGATGTCGTCGAAGCGGGCGAAGCCGTCATCGAGTTCGATGCCGTGGCGCAGGGCTTCCAGGGTGTTCTCGTTGACATCGCCAGCGACGCGTACCCAGTATTCGCGCGGGATTTCGGCGCTGGGGTGCATCAGGCGGTGGGCGAGGGTGCCGTCGTTGGTGAAGAGCAGGAGGCCGGCGGTGTTGAGGTCGAGGCGGCCGACGCTGACCCAGCGGCCCTGGCGTATTTTCGGCAGGCGGTCGAAGACGCTGGGGCGGCCTTCGGGGTCGTGGCGGGTGCAGATTTCGCCCGGCGGTTTGTGGTACATCAGGATTTTGCGCGGGGTTTTTTGTTCCGGCGAGACGTGCAGCGGGCGGCCATCCAGGCTGAAGCGTTCGTGCCCGCTGACGGGCTGGCCGATTTCAGCGGGTTTGCCGTTCACTTTGAGGCGGCCTGCGCGGATCCAGCCTTCGATTTCGCGGCGCGAGCCGTGGCCACGCGCGGCCAGCCATTTTTGGATGCGTTCTTTGGGTTCTTTCATGCGGGGTCTCCGTCTTCTTCGGGCAGGGCGGGCAGCGCGTCAAGGCTGGCCACGGAAAAGTCGTTCAGGAATTGGGTGGTGGTTGCCAGCAGTTCGGGGCGGCCAGGCACTTCTTTGGTACCGATGACTTCGATCCATTCGAGATCGAAGAGTTGGCGGTAGATGCCGCTACTGGTGGTCACGCCGCGCACGGCATCAATTTCGGCGCGGGTGACGGGCTGGTGGTAGGCGATGTAGGCGAGGGTTTCCCAGAAGGCGCGCGAGTAACGTACCGGCTGGGCTTCGGCGAAGGCAGCGACGGCCTCAAAATAGTCGCTGCGCAGTTGCAGGCGCCAGCCGTCCTTGATGTGGACGAGGGTCATCGCCGAGGTTTCGTAACGCGCGGCGAGGTCGTCCAGCGCGGTGCACACGGCGTCTTCCGTGGTGGCGAGCGCCTGCGCGAGCTGGGCGGCGCTGACGGCTTCGTCACGGGTGAAGAGGATGGCTTCGATGCGGCGGGAGAGGTTCAAAGGGATGCCTTAGTGGAAGGTAAATGCGTCAAGCGGGGTAATGGCGCGGTTTATGCGTCGTCTTTGTCGCGGTTGCTGGTAAATGGGGTAAATGTCCACTCGTTGGCGGGGATGGGTTCGTAGATGACGCCGGATGTCATGAACCAGTCGGCAACGGTGGTGAAGGTGTCGCCGACGGGGTAGATGGTTTCGCTGTCGCGCGGCAGGATGTAGTAGTGGCCGTCGCGGTAGATGATTTCGTCGCCGTTGAAGGTATCGGCAAGGCAGATGGAGTCTTGTACTTGTGCTTTGCTGAGGATGTCTGCGCCATCGTCCCAGAACCAGTATTCGCTGATGCGCGCCAGCCATTCGTTTTGTTCCCGCTGGATTTTTTCCGGCGAATAGGTGCGGATGCAGTAGGCGATGGTGCCTTCGCCGTATTGCAGCAGCAGGTTTTTGTAGTCGTTTTCAAAGTGGAAGTGCAGGGCTTCTTCGCAAGCGGCGATTTGTGCGGCGGTGGCGCGGTAAAGCTGTTTGCGGGTGTCTTGTTCGTGGTATTCGATGGGCAGGGCGGTGAGGTTGATCATAGGTTGTGTGAGGGCCGGATTCAGCGTTGATAGTTTTGTTTTTTCCTGCCCTCTCCCCGGATGGGGAGGGGCTGTTGTCGCGGGATGCTGCAAGCGGGAGAGCGCTTGTATTCGGGGAAGGCGTTTGTCTCAGATGTCGATGTTGGCGCTGTTGGCGTTGTCTTCGATGAAGGCGCGGCGCGGTTCGACTTCTTCGCCCATCAGGGTGGTGAAGATTTCATCCGCGAGGCGCGCGTCTTTGAGCTGGACTTGCAGCATGCGGCGCACGGCGGGGTCAAGCGTGGTTTCCCACAGTTGGTCCGGGTTCATTTCACCGAGGCCTTTGTAGCGCTGGATTTCGTAGGCGCGTTTGCCTTCGGCGAGCAGGGCGGTGATGACCTGGTGGAAGTGTTCGACTTCGATGCGTTCTTTGCTGTTGGTGAAGTAGGCTCCTTCGCCGAGCATACCGCGCACTTTTTGCCCGAAGCTGTTGATGCGGCGGTATTCGTTGCTGTCGGCAAAGTGCGGGTCAATGTAGTTGTGGTGCTGGTTGGCGTGTTGTTCGATGCGGATGTCGATGCGCGGGTTATCGCCCGGCAGGTAGTCGGCGGTGAGGGTGACGCCGGCCTCAACGAAGCGGGCAAGTTGCTGGCGGTAGGCGGCAAGCCATGTCTGCATGGCGTCTGCGTCGGCGAAGGTGGCGCGGCTGAGTTCTGGCGCTTCGACGAGGGCGCGCAGGACGCGGTTGTCGTAGCGGTGCGAGAGGCGCTTGATCAGTCCATCAATCACGGCGTGTTCGCGCGCGAGTGCTTCAAAGGCGGTTTTGTTGATGGCGGGGGCGTCGGCGGAGAGGTGCAGGCTGGCGTCATCCAGTGCCTGGGTGAGCAGCAGTTCGTTCAGTTCGTGGTCGTCTTTGAGGTATTGTTTGTTGCGGCCTTTGCTGGCGCGGTAGAGCGGCGGCTGGGCGATGTAGATGTGGCCGCGTTCGACGAGTTCGGGCATTTGCCGGTAGAAGAAGGTGAGGAGCAGGGTGCGGATGTGTGCGCCGTCCACGTCGGCATCGGTCATGATGATGATGCGGTGGTAGCGCAGTTTGGCGGCGTCGAAGTCGTCTTTGCCGATACCGGTGCCGAGTGCGGTGATCAGGGTGCCGATTTCCGCCGAGCCGAGCATTTTGTCGAAGCGGGCTTTTTCGACGTTGAGGATTTTGCCTTTGAGCGGCAGGATGGCCTGGAATTTGCGGTTGCGCCCCTGTTTGGCCGAACCGCCTGCGGAGTCACCTTCCACGATGAAGATTTCGGAGAGAGCAGGGTCTTTTTCCTGGCAGTCGGCGAGTTTGCCGGGCAGGCCTGCGATGTCGAGCACGTCTTTGCGCCGCGTCATTTCGCGGGCTTTGCGCGCGGCTTCGCGGGCGCGGGCGGCGTCAACGATTTTGCCGGCGATGGTTTTAGCTTCTTGCGGGTTTTCCAGCAGGTATTCTTTGAGTTTTTCGCCGAGGACGCTTTCCACGGCGCTTTTGACTTCGCTGGAGACGAGTTTGTCTTTGGTTTGCGAGCTGAATTTGGGGTCGTGTACTTTCACGGAGACGATGGCGGTCAGTCCTTCGCGCGCGTCGTCGCCGCTGGTCGAGATTTTCGCTTTTTTCAGGAGGCCTTCTTCTTCCATGTAGGCGTTCAGGGTGCGGGTCATCGCTGCGCGGAAGCCGGCCAGGTGGGTGCCGCCGTCGCGTTGCGGGATGTTGTTGGTGAAGCAGTAGACGTTTTCCTGGTAGCTGTCGTTCCATTGCAGGGAGATTTCGACGTACACGCCGTCTTTGTCGGCACTGCAATAGAAGATGGTGGGGTGGATGGGGGTTTTGTTGCGGTTGAGGTATTCGGTGAAGGCGCGTACGCCGCCTTCGTATTCGTAGGTCTGGGTTTTGTCGGTGCGTTCGTCGCTCAGGGTGATGCGCACGCCCGCGTTCAGGAAGGAGAGTTCTTGCAGGCGTTTGGCAAGGGTGTCGTAGTCGTAAATGATGCTGCCGAAGGTGTCGCTCGCGGCGAGGAAGTTGATTTCGGTACCGCTCTCTGCCGTATCGCCGATGACGGCCAGCGGCGCGTCGGGTTCGCCGTGGTGGTAGTGTTGCTGGTGGATGTGGCCGTCGCGGCGGATGGTCATGGTCAGGCGTTCGGAGAGGGCGTTGACGACAGAGACGCCGACGCCGTGCAGGCCGCCGGAGACTTTGTAGCTGTTGTCGTCGAATTTGCCGCCCGCGTGCAGTACGGTCATGATGACTTCGGCGGCGCTGCGGCCTTCTTCGGGGTGGATGTCCACCGGTATGCCGCGCCCGTTGTCGCGTACGGTGATGGATTCGTCCTGGTGGATGATGACGCTGATTTCGCTGCAATAGCCGGCAAGGGCTTCGTCAATGGCGTTATCAACGACTTCAAAGACCATGTGGTGCAGGCCGCTGCCGTCGTCGGTGTTGCCGATGTACATGCCCGGGCGGGTGCGGACGGCTTCGAGGCCTTTCAAAACGCGGATGTTGGAGGAGTCGTATTTTTTTTCGGTCATGATCGTTCCCGTGGGCTGTACAAAGGCGCGCATTTTAGCATAAACGGCGGTTTTACCGCCGTTTCCTGCCTGCAAATAGGGGGATATTGCCCCTGCTTTTCAGCCCTGATAGACGGGCAGTTTGTGCAGCATGTTGAGGAAGTGGAAGAGGGCGACCAGGATGCCGTAGAGGAAGAGCAGGGCGACGAAGACCATGCCGCCCGGAGCGGTGAAACCTGCTTTATGGTCGGGACGCTGCCGCGTCTTCCAGGCAAGTGCAGCGGGCACCATGCAGGTCCAGATGGTGGCGACTGCGCCGGCGTAGCCGATGGCTTTCACGAACCCGGCAGGCGAGATAAGCGAGCAGGCCAGTGGCGGCAGGAAGGTCACGAGCCAGGTTTTGCTGCGGCCTGCGCGGTTATCGGCGAAATGGAAACAGTCGGCGAGGTAGTCGAAGACGCCAAGCCCGACACCGATGAAGGAGGAAACGACGGCGGCAAGCGAGAAGGCGGCAATGATGTTTTTCATGCTGGTGGCATTCACTACGTCGCCGAGTTTGTCGATAAGGATGTTGACGTCGCCGCCTGCCGCGACAATTGGTGCAAAAGCTGGGCGGGGCAGGTTGCCGAAGATGGCAATCAGCCAGACGAGGTAGATGCTGACGGTGATGATGGTGCCGTAGAGGATGGCGCGCGACGCCTTCTTCTCTTCGCCGTAGTAGGCGCGCATTGAGGCGACGGAATGGTGATAGCCGAACGAGGTCAGGCCGACCGGCAGCAGCATCATGGTGTATTTCGCGTAATCGCCTTGCCCGGCGGTGGCGGTATCAAACAGGGTATCAAACCGGATATGCCCAAGCAGGCCAAAGATGCTGAACGCAAAAGTGAGCACCATCGTGATGATGAGCAGCTCGGAAATGCGGTCCACAGCGCGGGTCGAATGCCAGACGAAGGCACCGCAGACGATGCAGGTGAGGATGGAGGCGAGCTTGCTGTTGAGCGCACCACCCGTCAAATGTTCCAGCGTACCGCCCAGGCTGGTGGTGTAGGCATAAAGCAGGATGCCGCCGACGAAATACACGGCGAGATTGTTGATGACGTTGACCTGTGGGCCAAGCACATCGCGCGTTACCGTATTAAACGAAGCGTGCAGGTCATAGTGCTTGTAGGATTCGAGCAGCAGCCAGCCGGAAAGTGTCATCATGATCATCGTCATCACGATTACGGCGGTTGACCACACCGTCCAGGCACCGGAACCGGCGCTGGGCAGGGCGAGCATCCCCGCACCGACACAGACACTGGCAATAATGCAGGCGCCGCCAAAAACGGAAGGTTGTTTGTCCATCGTTTTTCCTTTGAAAAAAGAAGGGCGCGGCTGAAAAACCGCGCCCGGAAAATTAACCGACTTCCTTCAGGAGCGCGGTGAAGTGCCGCAGCACCTTCGGCTCATAAGTGAAAGTTAACCCTTTGATTTTCGGCGCGTTGGCCTTGACCTGTTTGAACGCCTCGACGATGAAGTCCATGTGCGACTGCGTATAAGTGGCGCGTGGAATCGTCAGGCGCAGCAACTCGGCAGGGCAGGGCAGCTGCTTGCCCGTCTTCGGGTCGCGGCCTTGCAGGAACGAGCCGATTTCTACTGCACGGATACCGGCGACCTTATATAACTCGCAGGCGAGCGCCTGGGCGGGGAACTGCTCCTGCGGAATATGCGGCAACAACTTGCCGGCATCAACAAAAGCCGCGTGACCGCCCGGCTGCTGGCAAACCACACCGATGGCTTCCAGACGGTTGGCCAGATACTCCACCTGTCCGATGCGGTAAGCGAGCCAGTCCTGACGCATACCATCACGCAGGCCGACCGCCAGCCGCTCCATCGCGCCGCCTTCCAGCCCGCCGTAAGTCGGGAAACCTTCCTGCACCACGCAGAGCGTGCGGCATTCCGTATAAACATCCTGGTAGCGTTCATTCTTCACGCACAACAGGCCGCCCATCGGTACCATCGCATCCTTCTTCGCGGACATGGCGAGCATGTCGGCATACTGATAACTCTCGAAAGTAATCTCTTCAATAGACTTATCCTTATAGCCGGGCTCACGCTGCTGGATAAAATAAGCATTCTCGGCAAAACGCGCCGAATCCATTACCACCGGAATATCATACTTCTGCGCAACCGCATACATACCGCGCAAATTGGCAATAGAAACCGGCTGGCCACCGGCAGAATTACAAGTAATCGTGCAGACAATATAAGGCACATTGGCTGCGCCTACTTCCTGAATACCCGCTTCCAATTTCTCCAAATCAAAATTACCCTTGAAATCGGATTTAACGCCGGTATCAAAAGCTTCTTTCGTATAAACATTGCGCACCGTGCAGCCATTAATCTGACTGTGCCCCTGCGTCGTATCAAAAAAATAATTAGAAAAAGCGACCATCTTGCTGCGGTCCAGCCCCTTTTCCTGCTCGCGCTTCTTGATTAACACCGGAATATAAATCTGCTCGGCACCGCGTCCCTGGTGCGTCGGAATCGTATAGTCATAGCCAAAAATCTCCTTGACTGCGCGGGCAAGGGCGTAATAACTGCGGCTGCCGCTATAAGCCTCATCACCGCGCAACATGGCGGCCTGCATATCCTGCGTGACGGCACCAGTACCGCTATCTGTCAGTAAATCAATAAACACATCCTCACTATCGAGCAAAAACGGATTCATGCCTGCTTTAACAATAGCCTTTTCGCGATACTCGCGCGTCGTCCTTTTTACCGGTTCAATAACACGAATACGGAAAGGTTCGGGAATATGGGTAAAGTTTTCCATGAAAATTATCCTCTAAAAAGAAAAAACAAGAATTGTCACAGACAAAATTAAAGACAAAAAAGTATAAAAGCATTCGTATAAAATACACAAATACTACGGAAAACTTGCTGAAAGGACATGATCCAGATTGAACCAGTGAATGAAGGGGAATATAGCGGTACACATAAAATATTCCTCGGACTGACAGGAATTGACGCAACAGGCTGCGGAAAACCGTTTACCTGTTGAGGATAATGTAGTCCGTTCTGTTGAAAACCGCAATAAATATCTGTCTTTTGATGGTGAAATGTGACCTTGTGCGTAAAAATGTGGAATAACCTTGCTCAGGAGCGCTTGATTTCAAAGGGACTCACCAAAGAGAGTAGGAAGATAGCAAGTTACATAAATACTGAGTTTGTCACCAAGCGGCGTGGTTACTGGGTTTGCCAAGCGTCGTGGTTACTGGGTTTGCCAAGCGGCGTGGTTACTGGGTTTGCCAAGCGGCGTGGTTACTGGGTTTGCCAAGCGTCGTGGTTACTGGGTTTGCCAAGCGTCGTGGTTACTGGGTTTGCCAAGCGTCGTGGTTACTGGGTTTGCCAAGCGTCGTGGTTACTGGGTTTGCCAAGCGGCGTCATTACTGGGTTTGTCAAGCGGCGTGGTTACTGAGTCGGCCAAGCGGCGTGGTTATTGGGCTCGGCAAGCGGTGTCATTACTGGGTCACGCTCTTGTCTCTAGGAATACGGCTTATGAAAAAGCCCCGCTTGGCGGGGCTTTTGTGGGTGGCGATTCTCAGAGTTCCCAGTGGAAGTTGAGCATGATGTTGCGCGGTTCGCCAAGGTAATTGTTGGCACCGTTCATGCGCGTCGGGTGGTTTTCGAAGTAGTGCTTGTTGGTGATGTTTTCCAGGGCAAGGCCAACGTTGAATTGGTCGTTGATTTTGAACTGCACGTCAGCGTTGAAGAGGGCATAGCCTTTTTGTTCGACGCCCCACAGGCTGCTGGTGCTGCTCTGGTAGTTCATGCCGCCACCGATGGTCCATTTTTCCGCAGCCCCCGGCAGGCGGTAGCTGGTGTAGAGGCGCATCTGGTGTTTCGGTGTGTGTTTGCTGGCATTGCCGCCTTTCAGGTCGCGTACGTTTTCGTTTTTCTGGTATTTGCTGCTGTTGTAGGTGTAGCCGGCGTTGATTTTCCAGGCATCAGTGATGTTGCCGGTGGCTTCGGCATCCAGGCCACGGCTGCGGATTTTGCCGTGTGCGGCGGCGTATTCTTGTCCGGAGGCAAGTGCCAGTTGCACGGGGCGGTTTTTTTGTTCTATTTGATAAAGGGCAATGCTGGTGTTGAGTTTGCCGCCCAACCATTCGCCTTTCCAGCCGACTTCATAGCTGTTGCCGGTCACGGGGCTCAGGAAGTTGCCCTTGTTGTCGCGGTAGTACTGCGGCTTGAAGATGCTGCTGTAATGGGTGTAAAGGCTGTTGTTGGCGTTTATGTCGTAGGTGATGCCAAGGTAGGGGGTGACGCGGCTGCGACTTTGTTTGTCGTTGCGGTCAGCGGTGTTGTCCGGCTGGTCGTTCCACCAGTTGTAGTCGGTAAATTCACGTCCGCTCCAATGGGTGTAGCGCGCGCCGCCCAGTATGTGCAGGTTGTCAAGCGCATTGACGCGGGTGCCGAGGTTGAAGGCATGAGTTTTCTGTTTGCTGCCGTAGTAGGTGCGGTCAATGTAATCGCCCCATCCCGGATAGGCAATTTCATTGCCTTGGAAGGTATAGGGGTTGTAGGCGGTGTTGTTACGGATGCGTTTCCAGCGGGTATTGCTGGCTTCCTGGCCGAAGGTATAGCTGGTAAAGGCGTCGTGTTCGCGGCCAAAGAGGCGGTATTTGCCGCTGAGTGCGATTTGTGCAGCAGCCTGACGGCCAGCGTTGTCGTAGCGGTTCAGGCCGTTCAGCGGGAGGGTGGCACCACGGGTAAGGCCGCTGTAACCGGGGTTTTCGTTGGCCAGCGCACCAAAGGCGCTCATGGAGTCGTTACGGGTGTAGCTGACTTTGGTGTTGAGTTTCCAGTCGTCGTTGAAGCGGGTTTCTGTACCGGCAAAGAAGTTGGCTTTGTTGTAGTCGTCTTTATTCCATTTGAAGCCGAGGCTCTTGTCACGCGGGAAGGCGATATTAGCTTGCGGCAGCCCGTAGGGGTCTGGGTGACCGTGGCTGTTTTGCATCATGCCGCCGAGGGTGACAGTGGTCGTTGCGCCGGCATCTTTTTCGGCGACGCCATAGACGAGGTAATGGCTGCCGTCTACGTCATCCTTGAAGGTTTTGTCTTTGCTGACGACGCTGATGACGCGTGCGCGCAGGGTTTTCTCGGGATCCAGCGCGCCGCTTGCGTCAACGGTGCTATAGACTTTGCCGTAGCGATCCACGCTGATGTCGCCACCGATGCGGCGTTCGGCAGTCGGTTTTTTACGCACAGCGCTGATGGTGCCGCCCGGTTCGGCGTTTGCCTGGGTGAGACCGGTCGCACCACGCACAACTTCTATGCGCTCGTAGATGGCAAGATCGCTCGGGCTTTGTGAATTGTGGTAGGGATTGCCATAGGCACCATGCAGACTGGTAGAGAGGCCGTCTTCTTCAATTTGGTCAATATTGAAGCCGCGCGTCTGGTAGCGGTAGTGCCCGCCTTCATCGCGGACGACATTCACGCCGCCGGTTTTCAGTGCGCCTGCCATATCATGGATACCGCGTGCTTTCAGCTCATCCTGATCAATCACGGTCACGCTTTGCGGGACTTCACGCTGGCGCAATTCAAGGCCGGTGGTGTTGTGCAGGGAGGAGATGCGGTAGAGGTTAATTCTGCTATCGGTGGTGGTTTTGGTGGCAGCAACGTTGACGGCTGCCGATGCCGTGTTGCCTTGCTGTGCGGCAGCACAAGTGCAGGCAAGTAACAAGGCAGTGGCTAGGGTGGTATGCGGGAAGGTGTGGTTCTTCATGGCGGTTCCTTGAGTGTTTGCGAATGAATGAGGTGTTAACCTGCCGTCATGATAACGGCTTTCCGGCGGGCTTGGAAAGGTTTCTGTGTCATTTCTACCACAGTTTCCCCATCATTTTTTGCCACAAACGGCGTCATCTTCCCGTTAACTAGCTGGGAAAATCATGAAATCGTCCCAATCGCCATACCCACCACATTAGCACGCACCCACAGACAAGAATTGGTGCGAACTACGTCTCTCGTGTATTACTTGATCAATGACATCACCAAAATTTAACTGCTAGCGTTTTGCTGGCGGCAGTATTTTATCCGTGATGGTTCAGGCGGAAGAGGGCGGTAAATTCATCGCTGCGACGTAGCGCTTCCAGAGCGCGGCGTACGGCGGCGATTTTCTTCGGCTTGTAG
The DNA here is from genome assembly GCF_900460955.1 of Cardiobacterium valvarum. Taxonomy (GTDB): domain Bacteria; phylum Pseudomonadota; class Gammaproteobacteria; order Cardiobacteriales; family Cardiobacteriaceae; genus Cardiobacterium; species Cardiobacterium valvarum. The sequence continues at coordinate 2,060,883 of NZ_UFUW01000001.1, read as the reverse complement.
AAGTGGGGGATATTGCGCCAGATGCGGTTGTAGCCGTAGCGACGCATTTCCGCTTCTGCGTCTGTGGAGCTCCAGTTCTGATAAAGGATACGATAGAGACCGATAGTCAGACCGGTGCGATCTTCGCCGCGGTAGCAATGCACCAGTACGCTGCCGTATTTTTCGCTTTGTTCGATGGTGTACAGCACTTGCGCCATTTCTTCAACCTCAATGTCCCAAGTCAGCAGCGGGATATTGATGATGCGGATGTCGGTATGGCCAAAGTGACGGTGGTCATTGTTGCGGTTGAAGTAGCGCAGGTTGATGATGGTGCGGATGTTCAGCGCCTGTAACAAGGCGGTGTCATCTTGGTCCAGTTGTTCACTGCGATAGAGGGTCGGCGTGACTTCGTGCAGGTGATTTGTTCTTGCCAAAAGCACCGCACGTTCTTGGGCGGTGATAGTCGGAGATGTTGCGTTTTCTCCATAAGAAACGGTGCTGCTTGCCAGTAGGCAGAGCAGTACCGCGAGGACGGTGGTTAGTCGCTTAATTTTTGGCACGGCGGATGGCGGCAAGTTGGGCCATAGTTTGTGCCAGTTCAGCTTGCGCGCGAGCCAGTTCAAGTTTCGTACTGGTTTTGTCGCGCATTTTTTCTTCGGCACGCCGACGGGCTTCACGAACGCGTTCTTCGTCAAGTTGCTCGGCACGTTCGGCGTCATCGGCGAGGATGATGGTCTGTCCTTGCTGTACTTCGATAAAGCCGCCGGAGATGTAGATGACTTCTTCTTTGCTATCCGGCAGAGTCAGGCGGACTTGCCCCGCTTTGAGAATGGAAAGAAATGGAGCGTGGCCGGCGAGGATGCCCAGTTCGCCGCGTTCGGCGGTCGCGACAAGGCGCTCCGCTTCCCCGCTGTATAGCTGGCGGTCGGCGCTGACCATGCTGACGTGAAAGGTGTTCGCCATGTCGGTCCCCCGTTTATTTTACGGTCTCGGCTTTAGCCAGCACTTCATCAATGGTGCCAACCATGTAGAAGGCTTGCTCTGGGATGTGATCGTATTCGCCGTCAACGATGCCTTTGAAGCCACGGATAGTTTCTTTAAGCGGGACGTATTTGCCGGCAGAACCGGTGAACACCTCAGCAACAAAGAAGGGTTGGGACAGAAAACGTTGGATTTTCCGTGCACGATAGACAACTTGCTTGTCTTCTTCTGACAGTTCGTCCATACCGAGGATAGCGATGATGTCGCGCAGTTCTTTGTAGCGTTGCAGGACGCCCTGGACGCGGCGTGCAGTTTCGTAGTGTTCGTCGCCGATAATCAAGGGATCAAGCTGGCGTGAGGTAGAATCCAGCGGGTCAACGGCCGGGTAGATACCAAGTTCGGCGATTTGCCGCGACAATACAACGGTTGCATCCAAGTGGGCAAAGGTAGTTGCCGGAGAGGGGTCGGTCAGGTCGTCCGCTGGGACATATACGGCTTGAATTGAGGTGATGGATCCGGTCTTGGTCGAGGTGATGCGTTCTTGCAGTTTGCCCATTTCTTCCGCCAGCGTCGGCTGATAGCCCACCGCAGACGGCATCCGACCAAGCAATGCGGATACTTCGGTACCGGCCAGGGTGTAGCGGTAGATGTTATCCACGAAAAAGAGAACGTCACGGCCTTCGTCACGGAAATATTCCGCCATGGTGAGGCCGGTCAGGGCGACACGGAAGCGGTTACCGGCCGGCTCGTTCATTTGTCCATAGACCAGCGATACTTTGTCGAGCACGTTGGATTCTTTCATTTCGTAGTAGAAGTCGTTACCTTCGCGCGTCCGCTCGCCAACGCCGGCGAAGACTGAATAGCCGCTGTGCTCAATAGCGATGTTACGGATCAGCTCCATCATGTTGACAGTCTTGCCGACACCCGCACCGCCGAAGAGGCCGACTTTACCACCTTTGGCGAAGGGGCAGAGTAGGTCGATAACTTTGATGCCGGTTTCCAGCAACTCGGTAGAGTTGGCCAGTTCGTCATAAGCAGGAGCTTTGCGGTGGATACCCCAATGCGCTTCGGCGTCAATCTCTGGACCGTGGTCAATTGCTTCGCCCAAGACGTTCATGATGCGTCCCAAGGTGGCTTTGCCGACAGGTACGGTAATCGGGTTGCCGGTGTTCTTCACTTCCATGCCGCGCGTTAGTCCTTCCGAGGAACCCATGGTGATTGTCCGTACAACACCGTCCCCCAATTGTTGCTGCACTTCAAATACGGTGCCGCCTTTTTCTGCAACCAGTGCATCGTTAATTTTCGGCACTGCGTCTTCGGGGAATTCGATATCGACTACCGCGCCGATGACTTGAACGATTTTTCCGGTACTCATCTTCACCTCTTGTTAATTCAATCCGTTTCGTCTCATACGGCTGCTGCGCCGCCGACGATCTCCGTCAGTTCTTGCGTAATCGCGGCCTGACGGGCTTTGTTATATTGCAATTCCAGCTCGCCAATCAGGTTGGCGGCATTGTCAGATGCGTTCTTCATCGCAATCATCCGCGCCGACATTTCACAGGCAATATTCTCCGCTACCGCTTGTTTGACTACGGATTCCAGATAACGCACCGCCAGTTTGTCGAGAATCTGCTCAACACCGGGCTCGTATTCATAAGTCCAAGCGTGTTCGGGCACGTATTTGTCATTAACGACAATGGTCGCTGGCAAGAACTGAACGATATTTGGCTCTTGCGTCATGGTGTTGACAAAGCGGTTACCGACCAGATAGACGCGGTCGATTTCGCCCACGCGGTAGGCATCAATCATGGAGCTGATGCCGCCAATCAATTCGCGCAACGGAGGGTTATCACCATAGGCATCCACGCTGGTCATGATATGGCCATTCATGCGGTTGACGAAGGCAATGCCCTTGCGACCAAAGATGCTGAACTCTACTTCGCAACCTTTGTTGCTCCATTCCTGCACATGCGCCAGTAGGGCTTTGAACTGGTTAATGTTCAAACCGCCACACAAGCCACGGTCAGTACTGATAACGATATAGCCCACTTTTTTAATGTTATCGCGTGTCTCATTAAAAAATGGATGCGGAGTTTCGCCGTGTGCTTTTAGCAAGTGCGCGATAACGCGCAGGATGTTTTCAACATAAGGGCGTCCTTCCAGCATCGCATCCTGCGAACGCCGCATTTTTGATGCCGCGACCATTTGCATGGCTTTGGTAATTTTCTGCGTGCTCTTGATGCTTTTTATCTGCGAACGGATGTCCTTGGCATTAGACATGGCTGTTTCCTCACCAAGCGCCTTTGTCTTTGAACGCGTTTAATGCAGTGCCAAATCCTTGTCGGATTTCGTCATCATAGATTCCACGTTCGTTGACTTTATCTAGAAGGACCTGATGGTCGCTGTGCATATATTGCAAAAGAGCCTGTTCGTAGGCCTGGATTTTTTCCACCGGAATATCATCCAAGAAGCCGTTTTCTGCGGCAAACAGTGAGACGCTCATTTCAGCAACGCTCATCGGCGAGAATTGTTTCTGCTTCATCAACTCAGTGACACGTTGACCGCGCTCGAGCTGTTTGCGGGTGGCGTCGTCAAGGTCGGAAGCGAATTGGGCGAATGCGGCAAGCTCGCGGTATTGCGCCAAGGCAAGGCGTACACCGCCGCCCAGTTTTTTGATGACCTTGGTTTGTGCGGCACCGCCGACACGCGATACTGAGAGACCGGCGTTGATAGCGGGACGGATACCGGCATTGAACAAGTCAGTCTCCAGGAAGATTTGTCCATCCGTGATGGAAATAACGTTGGTTGGCACGAAGGCGGAAACGTCACCCGCTTGAGTTTCGATAATTGGTAGTGCGGTCAGAGAGCCCGTTTTACCCTTGACTTCTCCTTTGGTCAGGCGCTCAACTTCGTCGGCATTGATGCGTGCCGCGCGTTCCAGCAAGCGGGAATGCAGGTAGAACACGTCGCCCGGATAAGCTTCACGACCCGGCGGACGTTTCAGCAGCAAAGAAACTTGACGATAGGCCCATGCCTGCTTGGTCAGATCATCGTAAACGATCAGGGCGTCTTCGCCACGGTCACGGAAATATTCACCCATGGCACAACCGGCATAAGGGGCGATATATTGCATCGCGGCGGAATCGGAGGCGGTTGCGGCAACTATGATGGTGTGCTTGAGTGCATCGTGCTCTTCCAGTTTGCGCACGACAGCTGCGATAGAGGAGGCTTTTTGTCCAATAGCAACGTAGATACATTTCACACCGGTATCACGCTGGTTGATGATGGCGTCAACAGCAATCGCGGTTTTCCCCGTTTGACGGTCGCCGATAATCAGCTCGCGTTGTCCACGTCCGATTGGCACCATAGAGTCAATGGATTTCAAGCCGGTTTGCAACGGCTGGTCAACGGATTGGCGTTCGATAACGCCAGGAGCAATTTTCTCAATGGGTGAGGTCGCAAGCGTCTTGATATCACCTTTACCATCAATGGGTTGACCCAAAGCATTAACAACGCGGCCTAAGAGTTCGCTTCCTACCGGAACTTCCAAGATCCTACCGGTACAGGTAACTTTATCGCCTTCCGACAAATGATCGTATTCGCCAAGGATAACGACGCCGACGCTGTCACGCTCAAGGTTGAGTGCCAATCCATAAACACCGCCGGGGAATGCAATCATTTCCCCCAACATTGCCTGACGCAGGCCTTGTACACGAGCAACACCATCATAAAGACTGATGATGGTACCTTCAGCTTTGCTTTCGACTTTGTTGTCGTAGTCGGCTATTTTTTCCTGAATAAAGCCGCTGATTTCAGCAGGATTAAGTTGCATTCTTCGTTTCCCCTAGTCATCGAGTTTCTGGGCAAATTCGGCGATTCTGCCCCGCAGTGTCTGGTCAATGACCAGTCCGTCGTATTCTATTATCACGCCCGCAAGCAGTGCGGCGTCTTCATGGATGTCCAGTACCACATCGCGCCCGGTCTTTTCCTGCATCAGCATCTGCAAGCTTTTTTCTTCAGCAGACGAGAGCGACTGCGCAGTCGTGATATGTACCATGCAGACATCGCTTTTGGCGTAGAGCAGTTCGTCGTAGATGTCGGCTATTTCCGGCAGTATGGCAATGCGATCGTGTTCTTCCAGTAAACGCAGCAGGTTATTTTCTTCGCTATAAAGACCGTGCCTGCGCTGTTTTTTCAGCAGTTGTTCTAACCAGTCCTGCAACTGGGACAAGAATCCCGGTAGAGCTAAATGTTCTGGCACTTCCGGTGACTGCATAACAGCTTTTGCGGTATGCAGAAATTGTTGCCATTGTTGCTGCGCTTTACCATCGCTTGCGTTAGCAAGAATGGCTTTGGCGTAAGGACGGGCAACGGTTTTTGACTCAGCCATGATTTACAGTTTCTCGCTCAGTTCATCCAGTAGGCGTTTATGGTCATCAGTTTTAACTTCGCGACCAATTACTTTTTCGGTCCCCTGAATCACCAGTTCGGCGACTTGCCCGCGCAGTGCTTCGCGAGCTTTGCGTTTTTCCTGCTCAAAGTTATCGCGTACCGCCGCGATCTCACGTTCACCAGCGTTTTTTGCCTCGATACGCGCATCCACAACCAGTTGTTCTGCCTGTTTTTGTGCACGCCCGACAATTTCGGTTGCCTGAGTCTTGGCCTGCGCGATGATGCGCGCAGTTTCTTCTTCGGCGGCGGCAACGCTGTGTTTCGCTTTATCCGCCATGCTCAGCCCATCGGCAATCTTTTGGCGGCGTTTTTCCATAGCCTCGGCAAAAAGTGGCCAAATAAATTTGTGGGTAAACCACCACAGAACGAGGAATGTGCCGATCTGGCCAATCAGCGTCAGATTGAGATTCATGTTGCAGACACCTTCCGGCGGTTCGCCGTGATTAGCCGTTCAACGCACTCAGCAGCGGGTTGCCGAAAACGAGGATCAATGCGATAACCACACCAATCATGGAAACGGCGTCCAAGAGACCGGCAATGATGAAGAATTTGACTTGTAGCGGGTTCATCATTTCCGGCTGGCGGGCGCTGCTTTCGATGTATTTGCCACCGAGCAGACCGAAGCCGAGAGCCGTACCCAAAGCGGCAAGGCTGAGGATGATCGCAGCAGCGATAACGGTTGCGCCTTGCAGTTGGGCAATAGCGGCGATTTTTTCCATGGGAACCTCCAATTAATTAAGTGAAAGGAAAAAAGTTAGTGATGTGGTTCAGTCATCGATAGGTAGACGACAGACAACACCATGGCGACATAGGCTTGCAGCACTACGATCAGAATGTGGAAGATTATCCATACTCCGCCAGGGATGAATTGCACAAACCACGGCAGGAAAGCGATCAGGATAAAGACCAGCTCACCAGCAAAGAGGTTGCCGAATAGCCGCAGCGAAAGCGAAATAACCTTGGCCAAGTCTTCAACTATTTTCAGCGCCAAGTTGAGCGGATAAAGAATGATTTGTCCTAAAAGGCTTTTTGCTTCAAAAGGATGTCCGCCCAATGCTTTAATGAAGCCAAGCGGTTTGTAGTTTTTGAAGAGGTAGATATAGGTCAGGGTAATAACGGTAATGGAAAGCGCGAAGGTAGTGTTGGCATCGGTTGAAGGTACGATTTTCAAATGATGGATGCCAAACTGGGCGGCAACACTGGGCAGGAAATCAACTGGAATCATGTCCATGACGTTCCAAAGCAAAACCCAGCAGAAGATGGTGAAAGCAAGTGAGCCGATGTCGGCGCGCGATTTGCCAAAAAAGTCTTTGATGGTGCCGTCAATAAATTCAAAGATCACTTCGGCGACGTTGGCAGCAAAGGATGGCGGTTCGTTATTTTCAACGTGTTGCAGGGAGCGCAACGCCATTCTGCGCATCCACCAGCAGAAGAGGCTGCCGAGCAGAATGGAAAAGAAGAGAGTGTCAATATGCAGAGAATAGAAACCTTCGCCAATGCTCAGGTTGGTCATATGGTGATTGATGATTTCCGCAGCAGTCTGTCCGGCCATATGTTCCTCTATTTTTTCAAAATTGCCCAAAAATAGGCGGTAGTGTAGGGTATTGCGAAACCGGTGAGTACACCCAATGGTTGCCAGTGTTGCACGAGTATCGTGCCCAAGATGGCAACGATCAGCCATTTCCGTATTTCAGCCTGCTTAGCGGCGCGTAAAAACCGTTGTGTGGGCAAGACATCCGGTAATCGGCAAAATATCAGCAGCGCCTGCACGATGGTCAATAAGCAAAGCACGCCACCTAATAGTACGGCGGTTACTGCCGCACGCCATGGGCTTAAGAGAACACAAAGTATCAATGCTATCAAGATAATACTTTGTATTTTCAGCAGATATTTTAGGGTTTCCTTCATTGGTAGGCCGCGGATTATAAGAGCTTGCCCGACAAGGGTCAACGGATTTCCATGTTTTGGTAATGTCTCTAATTTTTTCTTTATTATTTTCTTTATGGTAACTGCCTGGATCGTTGTACTTCAGCGATAAACTGCGTGACTATCCACTTGGCAGTTATTTCAGGGTTATTTGAAGCCCCATTTGGCGAGGATGCCGTCAAGTTCGTCAAGGTTGTTGTATTTGAGGGTGACGCTGCCACGCCCTTTGCTGCCGTGGCGGATGGTGACATGGTAACCGAGGAAGCCGCTCAGGCGTTCTTCCAGTGCGCCGATGTTGATGTCGCGCGGGGTCGGAGCGGGCGGTGTGTCAGGGTCTTTTTGCAGTTGTCTGACCCGCGCTTCGACTTGCCGCACGCTGTAGCCGCGTTCGAGGGTTTCCGCCAGCAGTTTTTTTTGCTGGATTGTGCCCAGGGTCAGCATGGCGCGGGCGTGGCCCATTTCGATGTCATTATTGTAGAGTGCTTCTTTGACCGGCTCGCTCAGTTCGAGCAGGCGCAGGATGTTGGTCACCGCCGAGCGTGAGCGGCCAACGAGTTCGGCGGCTTTTTCGTGGGTGAGTTTGAAGTCCTGCACGAGTTGTTGCAGGGCGCTCGCGACTTCGAGGATGTTGAGGTCGCTGCGTTGCAGGTTTTCGATCAGGGCGACGGCGAGCGCCTGCTGGTCGGTGTAGTTTTTGACGACGCAGGGGATTTTGGTGAGGCCGGCGATGCGGCTGGCGCGGAAGCGGCGTTCGCCAGCGATGATTTCGTACTGGCCATCGCTGATGGGGCGCACGACGAGCGGTTGCAGGATGCCGTGCTCGGCGATGGATTGGGCGAGTTCTTGCAGGGCGGCGTCATGGAAGACTTTGCGCGGCTGGTACACGCCGGCGCGGATTTTGGCGGCGTCAATTTGTTTCAGGGCTTCGAATTCGGGCTGGGCGATAACGTCGCGGGCGGCTTCGCCCAAGAGGGATTCGAAGCCGCGTCCGAGGCCGCCGCGTTTGGGTTTTTGCATGGTCATGGGTTCCTTCATTGTCCGAGGCGTTGTTGGAGTTCGGCGGCGATTTCGCGGTAGGCGATGGCGCCTTTGGCGCTGGTGTCGTATTGCACGATAGGCAGGCCGTAGCTGGGCGCTTCTGCGAGGCGCACGTTGCGCGGCACCACGGTCGTGAACATCAGGCCTTTCAGGTAGGATTCGAGGCTGTCCGAGACGTCGCGGGTAAGGCGCGAGCGGTTGTCGTACATGGTGCGGATGAAGCCGGCGACGCGCAGGTCGGGGTTGACGGTCTGACGCAGTTGGCCGACGGTATCGAGCAGGGCGCTGACGCCTTCGAGCGCAAAGTATTCGCACTGGATGGGGACGAGGACGTAGTGCGCGGCGACGAGCGCGTTCACGGTGAGCAGGTTGAGGGTCGGCGGGCAGTCGATGAAGACCCAGTCGAAGCGTTCCGCCCAGCCGTGGATGTGTTTTTTCAGCAGGGCGTGGCGCATGTTTTCGCGAAAGAGGGCTTCGTCCGAACCGGTCAGGTCGGCATTGGCGGGCATCAGCCAGATGCGCGAGTTGTCGCAATAGAGGCAGGTGTCTTCGACGCTGCGTGTGCCTAGCATGACGTCCATGACGCCATGTTCGACACCGCGCCGGTCCACGCCGCAAGCGACGGTGGCGTTGGCCTGCGGGTCCATGTCAATCAGCAGCACGTCTGCGCCGTTTTCGGCGAAGACGGCAGCGAGGCTGACGGCGGTGGTGGTTTTGCCGACGCCGCCTTTCTGGTTGGTGATGGCGATGATGCGGCTCATGTGTCCTCCCGCCGGATGTCAAGCAGTACCCGTTCGGCGTCAAGACAGGGCACATGCAGCGGGTGGGCGGCGTGCAGCGTAAAGCCAGCGGTCTCCACGTTTTCTGCTTCGCGCCCTTTCATCAGTAACCAGCGGCTGTGCGTGCCGCCGAAGTGCGCGGTCATTTGCACGAAGGCGGTTGCCGGGGCGAGGGCGCGGCTGATGATGATGTCTTGTGGCTCACCCTGCCAGTCTTCTGCCCGCTGCGCGGCGACTTGCACGTTCGGCAGCTGCAATACGGTCACCACCTGGCGGATGAAGGCGGCTTTTTTGCCGTTACTTTCAACTGCCAGCACGGCAAGCTGTGGCTGCATCACCGCAAGCAGCAGCGCGGGCAGTCCGGCGCCGGAACCGATGTCGGCCAGCGTATGCGCATCTTCGAGATAGGGAATGACGGTAAGGCAGTCCAGCACGTGGCGCGGCACTTGTTGCAGCGGATCGCGCACGGCGGTGAGGTTATGCACGGCATTCCAGCGGTTAAGCAAAGTCAGGTATTGCGCGAGTTGCGCCCGCTGTTCAGGCGAGACGGCAAACGGCAGCGCGTCCAGCCCGCGTTCCAGCAGTTCCAGGGCGGCTTGCGGCAGCATCAAACAACCTTGTTGCGGAAAAATTCCAGCAGCAGGCCGACGGGGCGGCCGGTGCCGCCTTTCGGCGTGCTGCCCTTGAAGGCACTGCCGGCGATGTCGAGGTGCGCCCAGGGGTAATCCACGAAGGCCGAGAGGAAGGCGGCAGCTGTGACTGCACCCGCTTCGCGCGAGCCGGAGATGTTTGGCAAGTCGGCAAACGGGCTTTTCAACATATCGCGATAAGCGGGGTCAAGCGGCATTTTCCACGCCAAATCGCGCGCAGCTTCACCGGCGGCAAAGAGTGCATCGGCTAGCGCGTCATCATTGGCGAAGAGGCCGCTGCGCACACCGCCGAGGGCGACTACCATTGCACCGGTCAGGGTTGCCATGTCAATCACCGCCTGCGGCTTGTAACGCGCGGCATAAGTCAGGGCATCACACAGAATCAGGCGGCCTTCGGCGTCGGTATTGAGCACTTCCACTGTCTTGCCGGACATCGAAGTCAGAATGTCGCCGGGGCGGATGGCGTTGCCGTCCGGCATATTTTCAACAGCGGCGACGAGGCCGACCACATACAGCGGCAATTCCGCTTCGCACAGGGCTTTCAGCGCACCAAACACTGCCGCCGCGCCGCCCATATCGCCCTTCATCTCGTCCATCGCCGCCGATGGCTTGATGGAAATCCCGCCAGTGTCGAAAGTCACGCCTTTGCCGACCAGCACAAACGGCTGCGCGTTCTGCGCATTGGCAGGGTGGTGTTCAAAGACGATAAAACGCGGCTCGTTGGCGCTGCCCTGCGCCACGCCGAGCAGCGCGCCCATACCGAGCGCCTCGATTTCCTTGCGTTTCAATACATTCACTGACAGTGGCGCATATGCCTTGGCCAGTGCCTTGGCCTGCTCGCCCAGCCATGCCGGGGTACAGACATTCGGCGGCATATTGACCAGATCACGGGTGAACGCACTGCCCAGCGCCCAGGCATGGGCGAGTTCCAGTGCCGCCTGCACCCCGGCCTTTTCCGGATGGTCGCAGACAAACAGCCATTCATGCTTGCGCGCCTTGCCCGCGTCTGACTTGAACGCATCGAAGCGGTACGCCGCATAGGCCGCCGCGCGCGCCATCACATCAGCCGCATGCGCGCCATCGCCAAGCAGCAGCCCGACCTTGCCCCAGCCGGACTCATCTGCGAGCGCCTGCACGGTGGCTGTCGCGCGTTCCAGCGCCGCATCCGTGCCGTCATGGCGCACCACGACCACACGCGACGCTGCCACATTCGGCACATTCACAAACAGGCGCGAAACCCCGTCCTTGGGCGGGAAATTGCCCGCATCACGCTGCGCGGCAAAAAAACCGCCTGACACCGCGTCCAGCGCGGCGAGGCAGGCAGAAAACGCACCATCGGCAGCCACGGACACTGCCAACACATCCGCCGCCAACTCGGCAGGCGCACACACCTTCAAAGAAAATTTCATCAACGGATACCTCAAAAATTCGGCTAAACTGCGCGGAAAACGCGCCAAAAAAGAGGCGTGAAGCATAGCACAAACCCCGCTCACCATGCCGATACTCTACCGCTACCTCATCCGCGAAACCCTCGCCGTTTTCCTCGCCACCAACCTCATCCTCCTCGCCATCCTCCTCAGCTTCCGCCTCTCCTCCCTGCTAGCTGCCGCAGCCGCCGGCAACATGGCTTTGAGCGCCGTATGGCAGCTCGTCGGCCTGCAAGCCGTGCGCTTCCTCGTCGTCCTCATGCCCATCGCCTTCGTCCTCGCCGCCGTGATGACCCTTGGCCGCCTCTACCGCGACCAGGAAATCAGCGCCATCCTCGCCTGCGGCATCGCCCCCGGACACCAGACCCGCGCCCTCATCCTGTGTGCCGCCCCCATCTGCCTGCTGCTGCTCATCCTCAGCCTCACCATCCTGCCCGGCGTCTATCGCAGCCAGGAAGGCCTGCGCCAACAGGCCCAGCAGGAAGCGGGCATGATCCTCTTCACCCCCAACACCTTCCGCCGCCTTGATGATGGCACCGTCGTCCACACCGGCGCCATCGAAAACGGCGAACTGCGCGATTTCTTCATCGCCCACCAGGAACCTGACGGCCACAGCATCATCCTCGCCGACAGTGGCCGCCTCGGCGGCAGCGAACAAGAACGCCACCTCTACCTCAACAACGGCCGCCGCCTCGCCTGGACGGATAATCACGAGCCCACCCGTACCACCCTCTTTACCTTCGACAGTGCCGACCTGCGCCTGCCCGGCGCCAGCGCCCTCACCGGCGAAAACACCCGCCTGCGCAACATCCCGACCAGCGAACTCGGCGCCAGCCCCGAACACCTCAGCGAATGGCAGACGCGCAGCAACCCCGCCCTCGCCCTCATCATCTACACCCTCTGCCTGCCGCTCCTCGCACGCAGCCAGCCACGCCAGGGCCGCTACCAGAAAATCCTGCCCGCCTTCATCGGCTTCGCCCTCTACATCAACCTGCTTGACCTCGCAACCGTCGCCATCCGCAAACACCAACTCGCGCCGCTGCCCGGCAGCTACTGGCTGCACAGCGCCGTCCTTGCCCTCATCCTTGCCGCCTGGCACCGCCATACAAGGAGGGCCTGATGCTGACCCGCTTCGACCGCTACTTGCTGCGCACCATCCTCATTACCACCCTCATCACCCTCGTCTTCCTCCTCAGCGTCGACCTCATCATCCAAATCTCGGCCGAAGCGGACGACCTCGGTCGCGGCCACTACACCCTGCGCGTCCTCCTCATCCAGCAACTCCTCGTCCTGCCGGAAAAACTCATCCTCTTCACCCCGGCCGCCGTCCTCGTCGGCACCATCATGGGCCTCGGCCAACTCGCCGCGCAGAACGAAATCGCCGTCGTCCGCGCGGCGGGCATCTCGCGCCTGCGCCTCGCCCGCGCCGGATTACTGCTCGCCTTCATCATTGGCGTGCTTAACATCGTCAACGGCGAAGCCTTCGCGCCGCAACTCGCCGCGAAAAGCCGCCTCATCCATCACCTCGCCCTCGGCGAAAGCGCAGAGACCACCACAGCCCAGGGCATCTGGCTCAAACAGCGCGATACCATCATCCACATTGGCGCCCTGAACCCCGATGGCAGCCTGCAACACCTGCGCTACTACCAGGCCGATGCCGACCATATCACCATCACCGAAGCCGATCGCGCCACCTACGCCGCCCCCGACTGGCTGCACGAAAACCCGCGCCGCTACCGCACCGGCGCAGAAAACACAGAAACCCTGCCCGCTCCCGCACGCTGGGAAAACGGCGCAACCCCGGCAGACCTCAAAAGCCTTGCCACCATCGGCTCGGCGGAAACCCTGCGCGAACTGCACACCCTGACCCGCTTCATGGCGGCGAACGGCCTGAACCACCGCCAGGAAAGCCTCAAATACTGGCAACGCCTGCTCACCCCGCTGACCACAGCGGCAATGGTGCTCCTGGCGCTGCCCTTTGCCTTCGGCAGCAACCGCAGCGGCCAGCAGGGCACCCGCCTCGTCACCGGCATCCTGCTCGGCGTTGCGTACTACGTCACAAGCGGCGTCATCGCCAACCTTGCCCTGCTGCTCCACTGGCCGCCGCTGCTCGGCGCCACCCTGCCCATCCTCCTCTTCACCGTGCCCGCGCTTATCGTGCTGACCCGGCAATAACACGCCCCATCCCGACCGCCTATGAAATCTCTCGCCCTCACCGCCCTCACGCTCAGTCTTGCCGCCCATGCCGACCACGTCTGGCTGCACGACGGCGAAGCCATCATCCGCGCCGAAATCGCCGCCGATGACGCCAGCCGCATGCGCGGTCTGATGTACCGTCCCTGGCTGGCGCCGGGAACAGGGATGCTTTTCCTCTTCGACCCGCCGCAGCCTGTTTCCTTCTGGATGAAAAACACCCTGATCCCGCTGGATATCCGCTACTACGATGTGGCGGGCCGCCTCGTCGCTTACCACCTCGCTACGCCTTGCTTAAGCGAACCCTGTACGCACTACCCAGGACGTGGCCGGGTCGCCTACGTCCTTGAAACCCGCGCCCGTTACCGCCTCATCCCGCCGACGCAACCGTTGCGATTGCTCGCCGTCCCACCCGCACGGCGGTAATCCATCCCAAGAACGTTGGCGCGTCTCGCCTACTACCGTGTACGGTCTTCACTGCGCCGCTTTCTCCGCTTGATGCCTAGGATTGGGATAAGCGAGCGGGCTCGTCGCTTTGGTGCATAAAAAATCCCTTCCCCGCTTGCGAGGGAAGGGATTGTTCTTTGTACCCATTGCCCAATCAGAGCAAGCGGCGGCGGAAGTAGGTGATGACGATTTCGGCGATGACGACGACGGCGAAGATGGTCAGCAGGATGACGGCAACGCGGTCCCACTCGAAGAGGTCAATGGCCGAGTTCATGATCATGCCGATACCGCCCGCGCCGACCAGGCCAAGCACCGAGGATTCGCGCACGTTGATGTCCCAGCGCAGCAGCATGATGGACCAGAAGGCGGGTTTGACGGCGGGCCAGTAGCCGTAAAGGATTTGGCTGCTTTGGGTCGCGCCCGCTGCTTTCAGCGCTTCGATAGCACCGCGTGGCACTTCTTCCAGCGCTTCACCGAGCAGTTTGCCGACGAAGCCGACGGAGCGGCAGGCAATGGCGGCGGTACCCGCCAGCGGGCCGGGGCCGAAGACGGCGATGAAGAGCAGCGCCCAGACGAGTGAGTTTACGGAACGGCTGGCGACGAGCATCGTTTTGGCAAGGAAGTTCAGTCCCCGGTTGGGCGTGAGGTTGTGCGCGGCCAGGATGGAGAGCGGCAGGGCGGCGATCAGGGCGAAGATGGTGCCCAGTGTGGCGATGTGGAAGGTTTCCATCAGCGCCGTATGCACTGCGACGCGGTAGTAGGCGTAATCGGGCGGGAACATGCGCCGCACCATGTCGAGCATTTGTTCCGGCGCGTCCCAGAGGAATTCCCAGATGACGTTGATGTTACGCAAAGACAGCAGCACGGCGATGCCGATGCCCAGCCAGAAGGCGGTGCGGGCGAGTTTTTGCCCGAGGGTGTGCCGCTGCCACAGGCGTTCGGCAAGCGCGAGGTTGGGGGTGTTCATTTCAGACATTGAAGATCCGTTTTACCGCGTTGGCGGCCAGTTCGCCGAGGAGGACGACCGCGATGATGGTAAGCAATATGGCGAGGACAAAATCGTATTCGAAGCGCTGGAAGGCGGCGAAGAGGGTGCCGCCGATACCGCCGGCACCGACGATGCCGACCATCGTCGAGTTGCGCAGGTTCGCGTCGAGCTGGTAGGTACAGAAGCCGACGAGGCGCGCCATCACTTGCGGCAGCACGCCGTAGGTGACGACGGAGATGAAGGGTGCACCGGTTGCGCGCACGGCTTCAATCTGCTTCATCGAAATCTCTTCGATGGTTTCCATGAACAGTTTGCCGACAAAGCCAACAGAGGCAACGATCAGCGCAAGGATACCGGCGAGCGGGCCGAAGCCAACCGCCTTGATGAAGATGATGGCGACGATGACCGGGTTGAAGGCGCGGCAGAAGGTAACGACGAAACGCGCCGGCCAAGTCGCCCAGGCGGGCATCAGGTTGCGCGCGCCGAGGATGGCGATAGGCAGGGAGAGCAGCACGCCGAAGAAGGTCGCCAGCACCGCGATTTGCAGGCTTTCCACCAGACCGGTGAGCAGTTGCTGCCAGTCTTTGAAGTTGGGCGGGAACATGCGCGCGAGGAAGCGGCCACCGTTGTCGATACCCTTAATAAAGCGTTCGGCAGAGAAATCGAGCTGTCCCAGCGCGTAGAAGGCGTAAATGGCAAGTGCCAGCGCGAGCAGGCGCGCGCCCCAGGAGGTATGGAAGGGGCGAACGCCGGCAGGCGGCGGTGCGTATGTGGGTTTGGCTGGCGCGTTCATTGCAACCAGTCCTTGCCGCCGTAAATCGTGTTCAGGTCGGCATCGGTCAGGTCGGCGGGAGGGCCGTCGAAGACAACTTTACCGCCCGTCATGCCGACGATGCGGTCGGCGTAGCGGCGCGCCAAATTGACATCGTGAATGTTGACCAGCACCGGAATCTGGTTATCCATGCCCTGCGATTTCAGCAATTCCATGATTTCCACCGAAGTTTTCGGGTCAAGCGAGGAAGTCGGCTCGTCGGCGAGCAGGATTTCCGGACGCTGCATCAGGGCGCGGGCGATGCCGACGCGCTGCCGTTGCCCGCCGGAGAGACTGTCGGCGCGCTGGTTGGCAAAAGCCGCCAGCCCGACAATGTCGAGCAGGCGGTAAGCGTAGGCAATATCTTCAGCGGGGAAGCGGCGCAGCCAGGCGTTGAGCGGCGATACATAGCCCAAGCGGCCGGTGAGCAGGTTTTCCATGACGGACAGGCGTTCAACGAGGTTATATTCCTGAAAGACCATGCCGATGCGCCGCCGTGCTTCGCGCAGCGCGCGCCCTCTTATATGGGAAAGCTCTTCCCCTTTAAAGAGAATCGAGCCGTCGCTGGGTTCGATCAGGCGGTTGATGATGCGGATCAGCGTCGATTTTCCCGTCCCGGAAGGGCCGATAATCGCCGTCAGGCCGCTGCCCGCAAACGTCAGGTCGATGCCTTTCAGTACCGGCGCACCGGGCTTGTAGGCCTTGGTCAGGCCGCTGATTTGCAACACGGTGCTCATAGTTCTACCCGTTTATTCATAATCCCGTCCGTTTAAGGCTTATTTCTTCTTGGCGTTTTCGGCTTCATAGCCACTGCGGTTCAGGCTCTGCCCGGCGGCAATGGCAACCTTGCGCACCAGTTCCCAGTCTTTCTGATAATTGGCGGGGAGGAAGCGGTCGCCACCCAAGCCTTTCGCCATTTCCGGCGGAATGCGGTACTCAAAGAAACACTCTTTGATCTTTTCCACCAGTTTCGGATCCAGATCGTGCGCATAAGCATAGGCATCGGTCGGGAAGAGCTCGCTGGTGTAGAGGACATTGAAATCATCGGCACTGACCACGCCGCGTTCCGTCATGTGTTGCAGCACGTCGCTCGCGACCGGGGCAGCGTCATAGTCGCCTGACTTCACGCCGAGAATGGACTGGTCGTGTTTGCCGGAATAGACCACCTTGTAATCCTTGTCCGGCGTGAGGCCGAGTTCTGAAAACAGGGCGCGCGGCGCAAGATTGCCGGTGTTGGAAGACGGTGAAGTGTGCGCGATGCGCTTGCCTTTCAGGTCGGCCAGCTCTTTGTAAGGGCTGTCTTTGCGCACAATCATCTTGATGGCAGCGCCTTCCGGGCCGTTTTCCGTACCACGGATGGCAAACGGCACGGCACCCGCGATATTGACCGCGAAATTGGTCGGGCCCGTTGAAAATGCAGCGATGTGCAGACGGCCGGAACGCATCGCCTCAATTTCTGCCGAATTTGACTGCACGGCGAAGAACACCGTCTTGCGTCCCACGCATTGCGACAAATGACCCATGAACGGCTGGAAGAGCTTTTCATAAACAGTCGGATCCTCCACCGGCGTGAAAGCAAAAATCAGCGTCTTCGGATCGCGGAATTTCTTCGGATCAGACGGCGGGTCGGCGACCATATCCTTGTCGGCATCGCAATAAATCGCATCGAGATCGCCACGGTGCGGACAGGCGTCTTCTTCTGCCAGCGCGGCGCTGGAAAAAGCCAGCCCTGCGGTCGCTAACAGGCTGAGACGAAACATGGGCAGCACATTTTGCTTGGCATGGAATTGCATCATTAGCTCCAAAAAAGTTGTGGGGATAACCCAAACTTTCAGGATTGCCCGGACAAAAAGTGGCGGCAGGCCCACTTCATGCAAGGCATCTGAAAGGAAGGGGGATGACCGCCTGCAAGACAAACGGTAGCGGTGAAAAGTGTGGATACGATTGGTTGTTATCAACACATTGCAACACTATATGCACATTATAGCCACAAAGAATTGCAGAAAGGAAGGGGAGAATCCACAGAAAAAGCGCGCCAACCTAACGTCTTGCCACAGCCACACGGCAAACACCGCATCAGCCCCGCTTGACCGACATCAAAACCGCCGCGTTATCCCGCTTGGCGAGGCCAGTAATGACGTCGCTTGACGAGGCCAGTAATGACGCCGCTTGACGGCTGATGCCTATCCATACCGATGGCTCGATACAAATGCCCCACCGCCAAACAAAAAAGACACAGCTTACGCTGTGTCTGAATTATCCCTTTGCATCAGGGTCTGTTTTTAAATGGAGATGAAAAATGACTACCGGCGAATGGTTCGTCTTAATCCCTTTGAATCAGGGTCTGTTTTTAAATGCGAAAACGGAGAGTGACATGAAGCAAGTTCTAGAGTCTTAATCCCTTTGAATCAGGGTCTGTTTTTAAACTTAATTATTATCCAATTCATGACTGGAAATACAGTCTTAATCCCTTTGAATCAGGGTCTGTTTTTAAACACCTTTACCCCCTACAACCCGGCGGACATCGATAGTCTTAATCCCTTTGAATCAGGGTCTGTTTTTAAACTCGTAAAACTGTCGCCGTAATGACCGCTTAATCGGTCTTAATCCCTTTGAATCAGGGTCTGTTTTTAAACCGGTGAAATTATGATATTAGAAAACCTTTTTGTCGTCTTAATCCCTTTGAATCAGGGTCTGTTTTTAAACCCATTGAGCAGCTTATAGAGCGTGCCGGCGGGCGTCTTAATCCCTTTGAATCAGGGTCTGTTTTTAAACAGCGGGGTGCTGGATTTTCTTTTCTTATCAATTCTCTGCAAAGCAGCTTTCCAATTTTTTTCTTGTCGCCAAAGCTGTCTCATTTTTTCACCCCTGCCGTATTTTTTATCTTCTGCCGACGCGCCTATGCTACGCCTCTTGTCGGCGGCGTCAATGCGCCATGTCCCGCCCGACGGTCTTGTTGTTGTCGCTGCGGGGGTTACAGACTGGTGATGCAGGTGATGAGCCCCAATACTACGCCCGGCGAGTTGGCAATGGCGATCGGCCAGTCGCGTTGTTTTTTGCAAAGGCCGTACACCACCCACAGGGTGCAGTTAATGGCGGCGCAGAGCGGCTGGATTGGGTTGCCCTTGTGTCCGGCCAGGTTGGCTTGAATTTGAAAGATATAGGAAGTGTACATACAGATGGAAGCGATGGTGGCGACGGTAGCCAAGATACGGATCTGTTTTTCGTTCATATAAGTAGTCCTCAGGTAGTCCTCTAATAGATAGGTGGTAATTTTGGGATGCTCAGTGTAACACTGTGCCCACCCCGTGCAGGCCGCGCCCCGGACGCGTATCATGCCGGCCTTCATTTTCCGATGGCGACGGTCGCCAAGCGGGATAACTTCGCGCTTTGTTGCCGTCCACAATCCAGTTAAAGAACCCATCATGTTTACAGACATCATCAACGGCCTGTTTGCCGACTATGACGAAAGCTTCCACAGTGCACAGGCGGTGACCCCCGAAAGGGTCGCGCAGGTGGAAGCGGCACTCGGCTATCGTCTGCCTGCCAGCTACATCGCCCTCATGACACTGCACAACGGTGGCAGTTTGAACCGCTATATCTACCGCTACCCCGAAGAAGACGGCGGCGAGAGTGAGCTGCTGGTGCGTGGCATCAGCGGTATCGGTTTCGACGGCGATTCCACCCTGTGTGGCGCCTGCGGCAGCCGCTTTTGGGAAGATCCGGACAACTGGGGTTATCCCCCTATCGGCATTTACTTCGCCGAAGAAGACAGCGGACATGGACTGTTCGCGCTGGATTACCGCAACCTCCCTGCGGATGTTGAACCGCCCGTGGTGAACATCTATCACGACAGCATGACCATCACCCGGATCGCCGCCAATTTTGCCGAATTCGTGCGCTGCCTGAGCGGCGATGACGATAACTGACACCTGCTAACCGAGACTCCGCCACCATGACCTACACCGCCCTGCACAACCACAGCGAATATTCCCTCACCGACAGCATCCTGCGCATCGAAGACATCGTCGCTTTCGCCAAAGCGCAGGGGGCGGAGGCCGTCGCGCTCACCGACCGCAACAACCTCTACGGCGCGCTCAAACTCTACAAAAAAGCGCGGGCGGCGGGCATCAAGCCCGTCATCGGCTGCGACCTCACCATTCGGGATGCCGACGGCAGCGACAACCAGCTCGTCCTTCTCGCACAGGATCACGCGGGCTTCATCCACCTTTGCGAACTCGTCAGCGCCGCCTACCAATACGACCAGGACGCGCAGGGCATCGCCGTGCACATCGACCGCCTCACCGCCGGACAATGCAGCGGCCTCATCGCGCTTTCCGGCGGCCTTTCCGGCGACCTCGCCCGCTTCCTGCGCCGCAACGATCTCGCCGCTGCCGAAGCCCGCGCCGCACACTGGCAGCACATCTTCCCTGGCCGTTACTACCTGCAAATCGCCCGCCATGGCGAAGCGGGCGAGGCGGAATACGAAGAACTCTGTCAGACGCTGGCGGGCAAACTCGGCCTCGCAGCGGTTGCGACCAACCTCGCCTGCTTCATGAATGCGGACGACTACGACAACCACGACATCCGCGTCTGCATCAGCGGTGGCTGGCAACGCAGCGACGCCAAACGCCCGCACGACTACAACCGCCGCAACCACCTCAGTACCAACGAAGAAATGGCGGAACGCTTTCATGATGCCCCGGAACTGCTCGCCAACAGCAACGCCATCGCCACCAGATGCAACCTCGAACTTACCCTCGGCAAAAACTACCTGCCCGACTTCCCGCTGCCGCAAGGGGTGGCCATTGAAACCCACCTCATCGAACAGGCAAAAAGCGGCCTTGAAGCGCGGCTCGCAACCCTCTTTCCCGACCCCGCCACGCGCGCGGAAAAACGCCCGCCCTACGACGCCCGCCTTGACATCGAACTCGGCGTCATCAACCAGATGGGCTTCCCCGGCTACTTCCTTATCGTCGCCGACTTCATCCAGTGGGCGAAAGACCAGCATATCCCCGTCGGCCCCGGACGCGGCTCCGGTGCCGGCTCCCTCGTCGCCTACGCCCTGAAAATCACCGACCTCGACCCGCTCGCCTACGACCTCTTCTTCGAACGCTTCCTGAACCCCGAACGCGTCTCCATGCCCGACTTCGACGTGGACTTCTGCATGGAACGCCGCGACGAAGTCATCGAATACGTTTCAAAAAAATACGGCGGAGAGCGCGTCTCGCAAATCGCCACCCACGGCACCATGGCCGCCAAAGCCGTGCTGCGCGACGTGGGGCGCGTCCTCGGCATCCCCTATCCCACCGTGGACCGCCTCGTCGCCACCGTCCCGCCCGTCCTCGGCGTCACCCTGCCTGATGCCCTCGGCCAGAGCGCGAAAAGCAAAGACAAACCCGAACTGCGCTCAGACGCCATGCAGGACATCTACAACACAGACGAAGACATGCGCGAAATCATCGACATCAGCCTCGCCCTCGAAGGCCTGACGCGCAACGTCGGCAAACACGCGGGCGGCGTCGTCATCGCCCCGACCAAACTCACTGACTTCTCGGCGCTCTACAGCGAAAGCGCGGGCGCGGCGATAGCCACCCAATTCGACAAAGATGACATCGAAGCCGTCGGCCTCGTCAAATTCGACTTCCTCGGCCTGCGCACCCTCACCGTCATCGACTGGGCGCTCGATCACATCAACCGCCGCCGCGCCCGCGAAGGCGAGCCACCGCTGGACATCAGCACCCTGCCGCTGGACGACCCCGCCACCTACAAACTGCTGCAATCGACCCACACCACCGCCGTCTTCCAGCTCGAATCCAGCGGCATGAAAGAACTCATCCGCAAACTCAAGCCCGACACCTTCGAAGACATCATCGCCCTCGTCGCCCTCTTCCGCCCCGGCCCGCTCGGCTCCGGCATGGTGGACGACTTCATCAACCGCAAACACGGCCTCGCCGAAGTCGAATACCCGCACCCCGACCTCGAAAGCATCCTGAAAACCACCTACGGCGTGATGGTTTACCAAGAACAAGTCATGCAAGTCGCGCAAAAACTCGCCAACTACAGCCTCGGCGAAGCGGACAACCTGCGCCGCGCGATGGGCAAAAAGAAAGCCGAAGAAATGGCGCGCAACAAAAACATCTTCGTCAGCCGCGCCGTCGAACGCGGCGTGCCGGAAAAACAGGCGACCGACATCTTCGACCTCATGGCCAAATTCGCCGAATACGGCTTCAACAAATCACACAGCGCTGCCTACGCCCTGCTTTCCTACCAGACCGCCTGGCTCAAGACGCACTACCCCGCCGAACTCATGGCAGCCGTGCTCACCTCCGAAATCGAAAAAATCGACAAAATCGTGCGCTTCACCAACGAAGCGCGCGACATGGGCCTCACCGTCATCCCGCCCTGCATCAACCGCTCCCAATACGCCTTCACCGTCAGCGACAAAGGCGAAATCATCTATGGCCTCGGCGGCGTCAAAGGCGTGGGCGAAGCCGCCATCCACATCCTCCTCGAAGAACGCGAAAAACACGGCGACTACACCTCGCTCGAAGACCTCTGCCGCCGCCTCGACCTCAAAAAACTCAACCGCAAAACCCTGGAAACCCTCATCTGCGCCGGCGCCTTCGACAACATCGAACCCAACCGGGGCGCACTCTTTGCCGCCGTCGAACAAGCCATCCGCCTCGCCGAACAGCACCACCGCAACCGTGATCAAGGCCAGGGCGACATGTTCGGCCTCTTCGGCAGCGACGACACCCCGCCCGGCCTCATCCTCAACCCCGCCGAACGCTGGGAACTGCGCGACACCCTCACCGCCGAAAAACAAACCCTCGGCCTCTACCTCAGCGCCCACCCCATTGATGAAGCGCGCGAAACCCTGCTGCAAATCAGCCGGGGCAAAACCATCGCCGCCTTGCAAGAAAACATGGAAAACTGGCAACGCCCGACACGACGCGGCGACGCCATCGAAGTCCTGCTCACCGGCGTCGTCATCGAAGCACGACACATGACCAGCAAAAAAAACGGCAGCCCAATGGCGTTCATCACCCTGGACGACCGCAGCGCCCGCCAGGAAATCGGCGTCTTCGGCGAAGCAGCGGAAAAATACCGCGAGCTCTGCAAAGCGGACAACATCCTCATCATCCGGGGCAAAGCCGACTACAACCCCTACAAAGAAGAATGGCGCATCAACGCCGACGCCATCTACGACTACTACGAAGCGCGCTACAGCCTGCTGCAAAAACTCGACATCCACCTCAACGCCGCCGACGTCAACCGCGACATCTGGCAACAACTCAAAACCGCGCTCGACCCGCTCGCCGGCAAACAGGGCGTGCGCATCAGCATCACCCTGCACGCGGACGACATCCATGCCAAAGGCAGCCTGCACCTGCCCGCGCACTACCGCATCGGCCACGAACAAATGCAGCACCTGAACACCCTGTTGAACCACCCGCCGATGCAGCGGCATTACTGAAACAAGCGCAGGACGAACGCAGGGCGGGCCCAGTGTTTACGCCGCTTGACGCGCGCCCAATCTTGAAATTTGCACGAAAAAGCCCCTCCCCCATTGGGGGAGGGGTTGGGGAGAGGGTTAAAAAAATCCGCGCAGCGACAAAAACCAGTACCTACGCCGCCTGGCGGCCACCCAAACCGCAGGGCGAACCTCAGCCCGCCAAAAGCCCGCGTTTTACCTCACCAACCGGATTAACAAACTACCATGCCTACATTCCACATCCACGCGCAAAACCCTGCTTTTTATATCGCCCTATTGGCTTTGGGCTTATTGACTGCCATAAAATCAGGTACCGTTGCACCGGAAGCGGGCATTTGGACACTGAGGATGCCTAAAAATTATGATGAAATATTGCCTTACTGCCCACCCGAATTACAAAGCATCATTGAGTGTTTTGACGAACTAGATGCCTTATATACACTCGACCCTGTCGCATACGCCAAAACCATAGATCAATTTATTCACGATTTACATCACATCTTGGCGGAATATTCCGAACAATACGGTGTGAACTTAACCATTAGCAGGCAGATATAAATATCAGGATTCAAGCTGTTTTTATATCCAGATAGTCTTTTTAATTATAGGAACGATCATGTTTTCAGATTTGGAATTAGCTGGCCGCGCTCGCAGCCGATATTATCGGCAATAAAAGAACTTTCGCCGGAATTATGGGCAGACCCGTTTCGGGAGAAAGAAACTCTGGGTAAATAAACCGTCTTGTCCTTATTGCCGGAAATCTATCAAAACCATATTTTGAGTATCGCCACCGCACCGACTTTATAAAATTGACTGTCGTCCTCCTGAAATCGTTTGAGCCCAGCAACCACGCCGCTTGACGAGCCCGGCAACCACGTCGCTTGGCGGTCTTTCTTCCGTGCCACTATCAAGAATGCAAAAAGCAGGCTGCGCCTGCTCAATGGGCTAAAGCCCATCCTACGCGAGCCCAATAATGGCGCCGCTTGGCAGGCCCGGTAACCACCCCGCTTGACGCGGGTCCAGTATTGACGCCGCTTGGCGGCGATACAATCCCCCTCCTTTTTCCATCACCACGGAGCCACCATGACCGAAACCTTCCCCGCCTTCTTCGCTGCCGCCCCGACCCTGCGCGTGCATGACCCGCTGGCTGCCTTCCTCGGCGCCTCCCAGGACGGCATCCTCGAATACCACTACGCCGATGCAGTGCGTCTTGCCGGGCATTCCTGCCCCACCGTTGCCGGTGCCTATCTGCTCACCCGGCGCGGCCTGCGCGCCCTCTATGGCGACACATTGCCCGAACGCGGCGGCATTGCTGTGCAGATGCGCGACAGCCGTGATAGCGGCACAACGGGCGTTATCGCTGCCGTCGCTACCCTGCTCACCGGCGCGGCAGCGGAAACCGGCTTTGGCGGCATCGGCCCCGCCGCCCGCTTTACCCGCCGCGACCTGCTGGATTACGACGCGCCCATCCGTGGCCTGATGGCCCTGCGCCGCCTTGATAACGGCGCCAGCGTCGAACTCGAACTCAACGCCGCCGTCGTGCCCTTCCCGGCGGAAATGCAAAGCCTGATGCCGAAAGCCGTCAGCGGGCAGGCAACGCCGGACGAACTCGCCCGCTTCGGCGAACTGTGGCAGGCACGCGTGCGTGTCATGCTGCTTGAGCACGCCGATGATCCCGAACTCCTGCACATCCTCTGAACCTTCGCGCCATCTGCCGTCAGCGCATAAAAAAACGTGCCGGAAATCCGGCACGTTTTTTAGCAAGCATCCGTTCTCAAAACGGCTTCAAACTGGCAAGCAGCACGATGCCAATCAGCGCCAGGCTCGGCACCTCGTTGAACAAGCGGTAGAACGCATGACTGCGGCGGTTTTGTCCGGCGGCAAACGCGCGGTTCATCCGCCCGCAGACGATTTGATAGACAACCAACCCGGCGACCAGCAGCAGCTTCGCGTGCAGCCAGCCCTGTCCTTTCAGAAAGGCCCAGCCGCCCGCCCACAAGAGCAGGCCGCCGAAAACCAGCGTCATCCCCATGCCGATGTGCCCCATGATGTAGAGCTTGCGCTCCATCACGCAGAAGCGCCGCATGGATGCCGCATCCCCCTCGCTCTGCGCCATCGCGTGATACACATAAAGACGCGGCAGATAAAACAACTCCGCGAACCAGCACACCGCGCCGATGATATGCAGCGCTTTCCAGGTCAAATACGCCATAAAAACCTCATGAATGATGATAGTAAAGGCACGCAGTGTAGCGCTGTGCATCGCCATAAAGAAGCCGCGCTACAATACCGCCCATCCCCATAACCACAGCGATCATGCACAACTACCTCCCCCCGAAAACCGCCAAAATCGCCGTCGGCATCTCCGGCGGCGTGGATTCCTCCGTCACTGCCTGCCTGCTCAAAGAAGCGGGCTACGACATCTTCGGCATCATCATGAAAAACTGGGAAGAGACATACAGCAGCGGCTACTGCACCCTCGAAGAAGACCTGGAAGACGCCCACGACATCTGCGAAACCATCGGCATCCCGCTTTACACCGTGAACTTCGTCGCCGAATACCACGAGCGCGTTTTCAAACACTTCCTCGCCGAATACCAGGCGGGGCGCACACCGAACCCGGACGTCCTCTGCAACCGCGAAATCAAATTTGCCGAACTCGCCCATTATGCCGCCACCCACGGCGCTGACTACCTCGCGACAGGGCACTACGCGCGGCGTGGCGAACATGCGGGCGCCCCCGCGCTCTACAAAGGCGTGGACGGCAGCAAAGACCAAAGCTACTTCCTGAGCCAAATCACCCCCGACCAACTCGCACGCGCCATTTTCCCGCTCGGCGGCCTCGCCAAAAGCGAAGTGCGCCGCATCGCCGAACAGGCCGGACTCGTCACCTACGACAAAAAAGACTCCACCGGCATCTGCTTCATCGGTGAACGCCCCTTCCGCGACTTTCTCAGCACCTACCTGCCGACCAAACCCGGCAAAATCATCACCGCGCAAGGTGCATGGATTGGTGAACACATCGGCCTGATGTACTACACCATCGGCCAGCGGCAGGGGCTGGGCATCGGCGGCGTCGCCGGCGCCAGCGAAGAACCGTGGTACGTCCTCGACAAAAACCTTGCCGACAACACCCTCATCGTCGGCCAGGGCGAACACCCGCTGCTCTACCACCAGGCGCTGACCGCCCGCCAACTTTCCTGGCTGAACGAAGCGCCGCAAGAAAACCACATCTACACCGCCAAAACCCGCTACCGCCAGGAAGACCAGCCCTGCCGCATCCAGTGGCGCGGCGGCGACGAAATCCGCGTTGCCTTCGCCCAGCCACAGCGCGCCGTCACCCCCGGCCAATACCTCGTCCTCTACGATGGCGACCGCTGCCTCGGCGGCGGCGTCATCGAAGCCCGCCACCACACCGCAGAAACCCCATGAAGCACACCGACGCCGAAGCCCAGGCCTGGGCACTTGCCGCCCTCTTCCTCGCCATTGACCGCCTGCGCGCCGCTGCCGAACGCGGTGAAGTTGATGACGCTGCCGAACTCACCCTCATCCCCAGCCTGCTGCGCACGAACGCCGCCGACATCGCCGACTACTACGGCGAACCGCATGACCCGCTCACGCGAGGCCGTGACGCCTTCCTGCGCGTCTTTAACGGCAAAAACGACCAACAGGGCCTGCGCTACAGCGCGCAAATCCTGCACGTCGAAAAACGCCTCGCCAAAAATCCCGCCCTGATGGCACTGCTGCAAACCCGCCTGCAAGACGCGCGCCGCCAGGCCGAACACTTCCCGTCGAACCATCCCAACCTCCTAGCCGGTCTCGCTACCACCTATCAGGACACCGCGAGCCAGGCAGCGGGGAAAATCATGGTCATCGGCCGCCCCGAATACCTCCAGCAAACAGAAACCATCAACCGCGTCCGCACCCTGCTCCTCTGCGGCGTCCGCGCCGCCAGCCTGTGGCGCGCCTACGGCGGCAACCGCTGGAACCTCCTCTTCGCGCGGCGCAAACTGGAAGATGCTCTGCGCGGGCTGGCATTCTGACGGCCTGCACACAGCAAAAGCCCCTCCCCATTGGGGAGGGGCTTTTTTTATCCCGTCTGGCGGTTTAATCCAGCCCTTTTTCGTGCAGCCAGTGCGCGATGTGGTCGGCGACTTGTGCGTTATTCAGGTCGCTGAACAGGAAGTGGGTGTTGCCCTTGATGCCGACTTTCGGCAGGTGGACGAGTTCGGCCTTGCCGCCGTGTTTGTTGACCGTATCGACGAACTGCTGCGCCATTTTCATGCGGATATGCCATTGTTCGCCGCCCTGCGTGCCGTCGAGGTGGTCGGGAATGAAGTCGCCAAAGTAGATGACGATGGGGATGCGGGTCAGTTTGGCGAATTGTTCCGGTGGCACGGCGAGCGGGGAAACGTCGCCGAATTTGCTGGTCAGTTTCGGTGGTGCTTCGCCTTCAGGGAAGTAGAAGGCGCCCGGCTCGATGGCGATGATGCCTTGTACCTTGTCGCTTGCCATTGCCGTCGTCCAGCCGATGATGCCGCCTGCCGAATGGGTCACGAACACGCCGCCACCGGTTTTGGCGAAGAGTTGGCTCATGCTGTCTGTAATCACGCCAACGTCGAAGCTGCCGGTGTCCGGCGTCATCATGCGGAAGAATTGTGCTTGCGCCGCCGGGTCTTTGGGGAAGGCGACGCCGTCGTTCATTTTGGGGTAGACGCCGATGCGGAATTGCGCGTACCAGAACTGGTCATCCGGTGTCGCGCTCAGTTCGACGGCGACGGTGCTTTGTCCCGCCTGCCCGCGTCGTGGCTGATCAACGAGATAGACGGGGTAGTGTTTGCGCAGAAAGAGTTCGTTGAAGCCCGCTCTGCCATCCGGCGTGGTCATCCAGCCGCGCGCCGACTGGCCGTAGCCGTGCAGGAAGACAAGCGGCGTTTTTTTGGCGTCGACCGGGATTTGGTAGAAGACGCTGGCGTGGTCGCCGTGCAGGGTCATGCCGCCGGCGGCCACAGCGGCTTTATGCGCGTCCCAGAATGCCCCGCCGCTGCGCTTGGCAATGCTTTCGGGAATCGGGGTGTAGCTGCCCGGCGAGGTTTTGACGGTGCCGCCAATGGCAAAGCTGCCTTGTTCGGCAAGGGTGAGCGGCGCGGCGGTGGCTTGGGTAGCGAAGCCGATAGCGGCAATGGCGGTGAGGAGGGCGGTTTTGGGCTTCATGGTTTTTCCTTGCTTAGAAATTCAGGTTCGGGGCGAGTAAACGCTGCAATTTCTGGTCGTGATGGGCTTTGACTTCCGGCTGGTTGTCGAAAATCATCGTTTTGCCGTTTTCGGGTGTGTAGGCGTCCCATTGCGGCAGGCCTTCACCGTTGGGGTTGCCGGTTTTGGCAAAGTTCGTCCACGCACGGCTCATTTTGTCGGCAAGCGCCTGCGCTGCTTGGCCGCCACCGGTGGCTTGTGCCATTTTTTGGATGTTGTTGAACACAAACGCGATTTCAGAGGTGTGGTAACTCATCGGCACGCCATTGAACACCGGGGTATCCCACGCAAACAGGTAGTTGTATACCGGGGCGCCGCGCTGTTCGGCTTTGATGCGGGCGGTTTTTAATGCAGGGGCACGCAGGAAGCTATCCACATAGAGGGCGTCCGCCTTCAAGCGGTTGGGGTAAGCCGCTTGAAAGGCATTTACGACGGCTTCGGTCTGCTTGCCATATTTGCTTTGCAAACGCTTGTTGACTTCGGCCTCACTCCAGGTGAAGCGGTTGCTTTTTTGTGCGTTTGCCAGATCCAGTTGCAGCGGGAAGCTTTCCCATTCGGCAAAGTTGGAGCCGATGAGCAGCGGTATGTCTTTGGCGATATCGGGATATTTTTCGCCTACCGGTTCTTGCGGAATCAAGCGCCCGTCCAGGCTCGGCGCCCAGGAAAGTCCGTAGCCCCCCGTGCCGCGTACCGGCGTGATTTTTTGTTCTTCGGCGGTTTGTTTCAGGGCTTTGTTGGCCGCATCGTTGATTTGATTCGGGGTAAAGCCGTTCAGTTTGGCGAGACTGTTTTTGTCCACGCCCAGGTTTTTCAGCGTCAGCTCGGTTACGCGCTGCGACGTTTTTTGCGGGGTCAGGGTCATCCCTATTTTTTCCACCGCACCGCTTTGCACCACCGCTTTATGGAACAGACCCTTGGCACTTGGCATGGCCATCAGGGTCAAGACTTTCGCCCCGCCGCCCGATTCGCCGAAGATGGTGACGTTATTCGGGTCGCCGCCGAATTGGTCGATATTGGCTTTTACCCATTCCAGCGCCGCCACCAGGTCTTGCATGCCCACGTTGGTGGAATCTTTGTATGGCCCGCCGTATGCGGATAAATCCAGATAGCCCATCGCGTTCAGGCGGTGATTGACCGATACCACGACCACATCGCCTGTGCGCGCCAGGTTTTCGCCGTCATAGCTGTGCAAGTCGTTGGATGCGCCTGATTGGAAACCGCCGCCGTGAATCCACACCATGACCGCCCGTTTGTCGCCGTCGTTTTTCTTCGGCGCCCAAATGTTCAGGTTCAGGCATTGTTCGCTTTCCGGCATTTCGGGGCCGGCAAAGAAGAAGGAGCGCCCGCCCATCGGCACCTGCGGGCAAACGTCGCCATAGGTCAGGGCCAGTTTTTCGCCCTGCCAGTTCGCCACTTTTTGCGGCGGCATGAAGCGGGCAGCAGTGGCATACGGAATGCCCTTGTAGGTCAGGATGTCGCGGTGGATATAGCCTTGCACCGTGCCGCTTTGGGTTTGCACGACGGCGATGCCGTTGCCGGCCTGTATGGCGTCGGCGTGGGCAAAAGCAGGCAGGGCCAGGGTGATGGCGAGGGTAAGTAGGTGCTTTCTCATAAGCGCTCCTGTCATGGGTAAAGGGTGGAAGCGGCGGGTAGTGCGTGGCAACAGTGGCGGGCCAAGCGCTTTTTCCAGCACGTCGCTGTTTCAGGCAGCCTGGTGAACGTGTCAGGGGGCGGCGAGCCCTGTTTCCATCAGCCATTTTTGCAAGACGCCCTCCAACTGCCCCGGGGCATGGACGACATTCATGGTCAGCGGCAAACCGCTTGTGAAATGGCCGTTGCGGATTTGCTGCGCCAAGGCGTCGCGCATTTTTTCGTCGTGGTCGTAAAAGGTCCAGAACACATAGACGTTTTTGCCTTGGAAATCCAACTGCGACAGCAGGGTCTGCATCGGGTTGGCGATGGTGCGCCCCCACACCGGAATGCCCAGAATCACCTGCTGGTAACGGTCGATATTCGGTATTTTCGTGATAAGTGGCGGCAGGATGCCTTGTTCCTGCTCGGCTTTCGCCACGTCCCACGCTGCCCACATATCGCGGTCGTAGATGGTTTTCGGCTTGATTTCGTAGGTGTCGGCGCCGGTCATTTTGGCCAGCCGTTGGGCGATGCTGTGCACCGTGCCGGTGTGGGAGTAGTAAACAATCAAAGTTTTGCTCATGGTTTTGTGTCCTGTCGGGGCGGGGCGGTCTGCCGCAGCGGCGTTGATGCCGAATGCTGCTGACAACGCTGCAATGCCGCCCGCTGTTATGAGGTTTCTGCGTAATTTGTTCATGTGTGTTCCTTTCCTGTCGTCCGCCAAGAGCGACAGGTTTGTTTACAGGTTCTTGCCGAAAAAGTCCTTCAGCTTGGCGCTGATTTCTTTGACGTATTCCGGTTGCCAGTAGGTCTGGATGTGGCTTGCGCCTTTGACGAGGAAGAGTTCTTTGTTGGCTGTGCCGCTGGCGTTTTTGAAGACTTCTTCGCTCATGTAGAGGCTGTCGGCCTTGTCGCCGGCAATCATCAAGAGCGGCTGGTTAATCAAATCCACATTGGTGTTGACGTCGAAGGTCATCAGGTCTTGCAGGCTGCTCAAGGTGTAGTTGGTCTGCGAGTTCGGGTGGGCGTGCGTCTGCGCGTAATACTCGTAGCCCTCGCGGTACATTTCATAGGGCAGTGCGGCGACTTTTTCCTTGCTCATGCCTGCCGCAAAGGCCGGGGAATACTGCACTTCGCCGCCCGCCACTTCCTGAGCGCGGGCGGCAGCGGCCTGTGCCAGGCGCTCCTGAATGGTGTCGGTTTGTGAGCGCATGAAGCCGTTGCGCCGTGCATCGCCGCTGTTGAACATCGACACGGTCGCCACCGCCTTGAAGCGCTTGTCGCTTTGCGCCGCCTTGATGGTGTAGCCCCCGCCGCCGCAGATGCCGAGCACGCCGAGGCGCTTTGCGTCCACACCCTGGTACTGACTGATGTAGTCGGCAGCGGCGCGGATGTCTTCGATGCGGAACTGTGGTTTGTCGATATAGCGCGGCTTGCCGCCACTCGCGCCCTGATAGGCGGCGTCAAAAGCGATGGTGACGTAGCCTGCCTCCGCCAGTTTTTGTGCGTATAGCCCCGCGACCTGCTCTTTCACGCCGCCGTTGGGGTGGGCAACAACGATGGCGGGGTAGCTTTTTGCCGGGTCGAAGTTGGCGGGCGTATAGACGTTCGCCGCCGCTTCGATGCCGTTGGCTGGGTAATGCACGGTGTGCAGGTTGACCTGGCCCTTGACGTTTTCGCGGATGGCGCCGTCGTAGGTGAGGGTGAAGGGGTTGGCTTTGTAATTAGCGGCCATGGCAGCTCCTGTGGTGGTGAGTAAAACAAGGGAAAGCAGGATGGTGCGTAACTGCACGGGGCAATCCTCAGTAAATGATGCGGGTGTAGGCCATCGCCGCCAGTCGCCAAGCGGTGTCCTGTTGCCCCCAGGTTTCGGTAACAACAAAGGGGTTGGTCACGGTTTCGCCGTTCACCACGGCGGTGAGGCGGATTTTGTTGAGCAGGATGGCGGTCGTGCCGATAAGGCGCACGCTCTGCTCTTCCACGTCCAGCTTTTTGAGCCGAATCAGGCTGCCGATGGCGCCGAGTTCCTGCGTTTTGTCGAGGGTCGCGCCCATGTGGACGAACACGGCGGCATCGTCAATCAGCGGCGCGGCGGCGGCTTTGTCGGCTTGCAACAGGGCGTGCCAGAGGCGGGCGGAGAGGTTGGGGATATCCGGTGGCATAAAGATTCTC
The DNA here is from genome assembly GCF_900460955.1 of Cardiobacterium valvarum. GTDB lineage: Bacteria > Pseudomonadota > Gammaproteobacteria > Cardiobacteriales > Cardiobacteriaceae > Cardiobacterium > Cardiobacterium valvarum. Next base: position 2,028,657 of record NZ_UFUW01000001.1, on the reverse strand, counting down.
CTGAAGGGCGTGGATTAGCGCATCTGTTTTTGCCAAAACGCCAACGCGTCTTTCTCCCAGCCAGCGGCGGATGTGCCGCTGCCGAGGGCGAAACCGTGGCCGAGGCGGGGGTACTCGTGAAATTCGGTGGGCACGCCCATCGCTTTGAGCTGTTCGATACGGCGGCGCATGACGTGTGGTGCGGCAATGCCGTCGTTTGCGCCCACGGCGGCAAAAGTGGCGGGTTCGCCAGCGCGGTTGATATCGCTGTGCCCCGTGTACAGCATGATGACGCTCACGGGTTTGGACGGTTCGCGTTCGCCGAAAGCCTGCGTGCCATAAGAGCCAATGGCTGCCGCCATTCGCGCACCGGCGGACGCCCCCCAGACGGAATAGCCGTTTGGATTGACCTTGAGCGCGGCGGCGTTTTCGCGCACAAACGCTACCGCCCGCGCCATATCCTGCGTGGCCGCCTGCCCGCCCGCGCCGGCACGGTATTTCACTACGAAGGCGTTATAGCCCTGTGCCGCCACGCGCTTGGCGATGGGGAAGCCCTCGTGCAGCGAGCCGACGTAGGCAAAACCGCCGCCCGGCGCAATCATGGCAAAGGGGGCGTTGTCTCTTCCCTTAAACATGAAGATGCCGGTGTGACGTTTGCCCGGGTCGCGGCGTTTGTCGGCTTCGGCATAAATCTCGTAAAACACCGTCTTGCCCCGCGCCCGCTGCGCCGCCATATGGTTGAGCGTTTCGACGATCTCTGCGGGATGAATGTGGCTGTGATACGGCATCAGCTCCGCCACGCGGTTAAGCGGCAGATCGGGCGGCTCGCGGCCGTCGTCCCACGGCAGCAGGCGCTCGGCAAAACCCTGAAAAGCGGGCTGGGCGAGGACATCGCGGATGGTGCTGTCCGTGCTCAGCGGCTGGGCATGGAGCGGCGCCATGACCGCACTGCCGCACAGCAGGGTGGCGAGCAGCATTGAACGATTTTGTTGCATATAACCTCGTAAAAACCGCCGGCAAACGATGTAGGAAAATAGATTCGGCAAGGATAACCACCGCGTTTGTGCGGGTAAACCGCCTATTCGTGCATGAAGCGTTAAGCAGCAGCGGACAATCGTTGGGTAAAAATGTCAGGCGGATGAATACTGGCGGTCGAACTTATACGCCAAACACCCATTCCTTGAACTGGCGCACCATCGCCGGGTCGGTGTGGCTGATGATTTGGCTTTTGCCCACATCCAGCGTGGCGATTTGCGCTTTGTCGTCATCGTCCAAGGTGAAGTCGAAGACGGCAAGGTTTTCCGCCATGCGTGCCGGTTTGGTGGATTTGGCGAGCACGACGATGCCGCGCTCGATCAGCCAGCGGGTGATGACCTGGGCGATGCTTTTGCCGTGTTTCTTGGCGATGGCAGCGAGCACCGGGTTCTCAAAGATGCCGAATTTGCCTTCGGCGAACGGCCCCCACGCTTCGGGGACGATGCCTTCGGCGCGTAGCGTGTCCACTTGTGCTGCCTGCTGGTGGAAGGGGTTGATTTCAATCTGGTCGGCGGCAGGCATGACTTTGTTGAAGATGCCAAGGTCGATGACACGGTCGGCGGTGAAGTTGCTCACGCCGATAGCGCGGATTTTGCCTGCCGCCTGGTATTCTTCCAGCGCGCGCCAGGCGCCGTAGATGTCGTTGAAGGGCTGGTGCAGCAGCATCAGGTTGATGTAGCCGCAGTCAAGGCGCGAGAGCGTGCGGTCAAGCGAGCCTTTGGCGGCTTCATAGCCGTAGTTTTCTACCCAGACTTTGCTGGTGATGAAGATTTCTTCACGCGCCACGCCGCTTTGTTTGACGCCCTGTCCGACTTCGGCCTCGTTCATGTAGGCCTGAGCGGTGTCGATGTGGCGGTAGCCTGCTTTGATCGCCTCCGCCACTGCCTGCGCGGTTTCTGCGGGCGGAATCTGGAAGACGCCGAAACCGAGGACGGGGATTTGTACGCCGTTGTTCAAGGTAAAGGTTTGCATGGTGGTGTTCCCTATAAATGGTCAATTAACGATTCACCATCCGCTGCGAGGCGGCGGTGTAGCGGTGGCCGACGATTTCAATACGGCGCAGGGCATCGTCCAGTTCGCCCAAATCGGCGGCAGTCAGAGCAATGTTTGCGGCGGTAAGGTTTTCTTCCAGGCGGTGCTGCTTGGTCGTGCCGGGAATCGGCACAATCCACGGCTGCTGCGCCAACACCCAGGCCAGCGCAATTTGCGCCTTGGTCGCCCCGTGGCGGCGGGCGACGGCATCCATTACTTCAAGCAGCGCAGCGTTGTGTCGCATGGCATCTTTCTGAAAACGCGGGAGGTTCTTGCGGAAATCATCGTCGGCAAGCGGTGTGTCTGTGGTCATCGCTCCGGTCAGGAAACCCTTGCCGAGCGGGCTGAACGGCACAAAGCCGATGCCCAGTTCACGCAATACGGGGAAAACCGCCGCTTCCGGCTCGCGCCACCACAGCGAATACTCACTTTGCAGGGCGGAAACGGGCTGCACCGCGTGGGCACGGCGGATGGCGTCCGCGCCCGCTTCGGACAGGCCGAAATAGCGCACCTTGCCGGCGGCAATCAGGTCTTTCACCGCACCTGCCACCTCTTCCATCGGCACGGCGGGATCGACGCGGTGTTGGTACAACAGGTCGATGTAGTCGGTATTCATGCGGGCAAGCGACTGCTCAACCACGGCACGGATGCGTTCGGGGCGGCTGTCCAGGCCGTCGGCGACGATGCCGTTTTTGAAACCGAATTTGGTGGCGATGACGACTTCCTCGCGAAACGGCGCCACCGCCTTGCCGAGCAGGCGCTCGTTCGCTTCGCCGTAGGCTTCGGCGGTATCGAAAAACTGTACGCCCAACTCAAAAGCGCGGCGGATCAGGGCGATGCCGTCCGCTTCGGGGATGGCCTTGCCATAGCCGTAAGTCATGTTCATGCAGCCGAGGCCGAGGGCGGAAACAGAGAGGCCTTGCGTGCCGAGGGTTCTGGATTGCATAAGAAATTCCCGGTGGTTAAAAGATAGCGCTAGGATAACGGCCACGTTTGTGCAGATAAACTACCTAAACGCGCACGAACCGTTAAGCAAACGCGGACAATCGCCAGCCGTATCATCACTACGAGAACCCCCATGCGCCACTTCAACGACATCTATCTCTTTCTGCACGTCGCCCGCTGCGGCAGCTTCACCGCAGCCGCGCAACAACTGGGCCTGTCCAAATCCGCCCTCAGCCAAAGCATCGGCAGCCTCGAACAGGCGCTCGGCATCCGCCTCTTTAACCGCAGCACCCGCAGCATTGCCCTCACCGCCGCGGGGGAACGGCTGCTCGCAGCCAGCGCCGCGCCCTTCGCCGCCATCGAAGCGGGGCTGGACCGTCTGCGCGAAGACAGCGATGGCGGCTTGGTGCGCATCAACGCCCCACAACTCGCCTGCGACTGGATACTGCTGCCGAAACTGCAACCGCTACTCGCTGCCACCCCGCACATCCGCGTGGAAATCACGGTGGATAACCGCTTCGTGGATATCGTCGGCGAAGGCTACGACCTCGGCGTGCGCCTTGGCGACGACGTGGCAAAAGACATGGTGGCACTGCGCATCTCGCCACCGCTCACCATGACGCTGGTCGCTTCGCCGCAATATTTGCGGGACAACCCGCCGCCGCAGACGGTGGACGATTTGCAGCATCACCGCCTGATCGGCCTGCGCCTGCGCCACGACGACGGCACGCTGCTGCCGTGGGAACTGACGGTGGACGGCGAGCGGCGGGAATACCGCCCGGCGGCGCAAGTCGTGGTCAACCAGGGCAGAAAGCAGGCGGCGCTGGCGCACCTAGGCATCACCCAGGTCTCGCTGCCGCTGGTCGCGGACGAACTGGCGCATGGCGCACTGGTGGAAGTGCTGCCTGCCTGCGCCGTGCAGTACCCGCCGCTCTACGCCTACTACCCCAACCGCAAAGGCCACGCGTCAGCGCTCTTACAAGTGCTGGCGGCGATCAGGGAAGGATGAACTGGCGAAGCCAAAGCAAAATTTGGCGTAATGGACAAATTTCATGTTCTCCCCTCTATTTCTTGCTGAAATAATCTTTTATAAACCGAAACTTATTCTCCTTTTTCAAGCCCCGGTGACACCGCAAAAGCGGCTTCATTTCGCTGAATTTTTCTTCCAGCAAATTGGTCGTATTCGGGATACCCAAGTTGGGAAAACGCTCGCAGGTAAACAACCATGGCAGATGCCCTTTCAGGCTGTTGTACGCAGCGCGCAGGCGCTTATGCGTGTAGTGTGTGTGGCCTGTTTTCCCGTTCACACTGCGTTCGTTCAGGAAAGCTGCGTACTGCTCCTACCAGCCCTTGAGAGCCTCCCCGAACGCCGCCTGAGTGGTATCCGTCAGGGTCAGCGATAGGGCCCGCAGCGCCTGCGCCGCTGGGCTTTTGGGCTTTCTGCTCAGGTGGCGCACGATGATCTTGATCTGGTGAAACTGGCATATTTGCGCCGGAATGCCCAGGAAGGCTTGCAGCAGTCCGCTTCGTCCATCACAGATAATGCTTTGTATCACGACACCTTTTTCTCGTGATGCAGCGACCGCCTGCATGTAAAGCGCATTGGTTTCCCGCTCGGTTGCTGTCACTGTCAAGGCGCGCTTGCTACAGGCGTCATAGAGGACCATAACGCCCCACTTACGGCCGAAACAGGTGGTGTCCATGACGAGGTTAACAGGCACTTGTGGCAGCACGTCATTGGCTTGCGTGGCTGCTTAGCGAGGTAACGACGGATGGTTTTGATGCTGCATCCGTACCGCCCGGCAAGCTGTGCGGCGGTTTGCTTGCCTTCGCTGTAGCATTGGCTTTTGCCCGCCGCTGAAACGCTTGTGACAGGACACGCATCTGTAGCGTTGTTTGCCATTTTGGTTGCCATCTTTCCTGACCTGTTTTGAGCCGTAAAAAAGGCATTTTTTGTGTTCAAAGGTTTTGACCTCGCGTAAAGCCTTGCAGCGTAAGGGCTACAGCGATTTGTAACACCTTTTTTGTCCATTACACCAACATGAAGACGTTGCAGGCGATGTTTCCAAGTCTGCGGTGGTAATGAGGAACTGCGCAGTTATCCCGCTTGGCGGGGTTTTGTAGCGGTGCCTGTTTTTGGTTGCCTCCATTCCAGGCTTTATCCACGGGGCAGGGTGAGGCTTTGTCGCTGCCGGTTGCACGGGGCTAGGGAGTTGATGACGATGGTGGACGGCGATGATTTTTTCGTCTCTCGCGATAAGCGGTTCTTGGCGGCATGATAGTGTCGGCGGACGAAAAAAATGGCGGGCCGTGCCCGCCATTTTTGTTCAGGTTCAGCCGTGTACCCAGATAAGGCGGAAGAGCAGGATGGCGGCGAGGGTAAGGACGCCGATATTGAGTTCGCGATAGCGGCCGCAGACGAGTTTGATGATGGCGTAGCTGATGAAGCCGAGGGTGATGCCGTCGGCGATGGAGTAGGTCAGCGGGATGGTGAGGAAGGTGATGGCGACGGGCGCGGCTTCGGTGAGGTCGTGCCAGTCAATCTCGCCCACGGTGTACATCATCAGTACGGAGACGTAGAGGATGGCGCCGGCGGTGGCGTAGCTCGGTACCATTTGTGCGAGCGGCGAGAGGAAGGTGGCAAGGAGAAAGAGGATGCCGACGACAACTGCCATCAATCCGGTGCGGCCGCCGGCAGCGACACCTGAGGCGCTTTCGATGAAGCTGGTGGTGTTGGAGGTGCCGAGGATGGCGCCGACGATGGTCGCGCCACTGTCGGCCAGCATCGCTTTTTTCAAGTTCGGGATTTTGCCGTCGCGGGCAAGGCCGCCACGTTCGGTAACGGCAATGAGGGTACCGGCGGTATCGAAGAGGTCCACGAAGAAGAAGGCAAAGATGATGCTGTACATCGCCGGATCCAGCGCGCTACGGAAGTCCATCTGCATGAAGGTCGGCGCAAGCGAGGGCGGGGTGGCGATAAGGCTCGGCGGTAGGGGCTGGTTGTGGAAGAGGACACCGAGGGCGGAGACAATAAGGATGGCGAGCATGACGCTGCCCGGCACGCGGTAATGGACGAAGGCGATGATCAGCAGGAGGCAGAGCGCGGTCATGAGCGGCGCGAAGCTGATGATGCTGCCCATTTTGACGAGGACACCGTCAGCATCAACGATGATGCCCGCACTTTGCAGGGCGATGAAGGTGAGGAATCCGCCGATGCCTGCCGCGATGGCTTTTTTCAATGAATTGGGGATGGCGTTGATGAGCCATTCGCGGATGCGGAACAGGCTGATGAGGATGAAGAGGACGCCGGAGAGGAAGACGCAGGCCAGCGCTGTCTGCCAGCTATGGCCAAGTTGCAGGACAACAGTGTAGGTGAAGAAGGCGTTGAGCCCCATGCCCGGCGCGAGAGCAACGGGCAGGTTGGCAAGAAAGCCCATGATGAAGCAGCCAATGGCGGCGGCGATGCAGGTGGCGACGAAGACAGCGCCGTGATCCATGCCGGTTTTGGCGAGAACATTTGGGTTGACGAAGATGATGTAGGCCATCGTCAGAAAGGTGGTAATGCCGGCGATGGTTTCAGTGCGGGCGGTAGTGCCGTGTGCTTTGAGCTGGAAGAGTTTGTCGAGCATGGGGGTTCCGGTTGTGTGTTTTGGAGACGCGAAGGCGGAAACCGTGTGGTTATCCTGTCTGGCGCCTGGTATGAAAGGGCGGGTATTTTATCGCTGCCGCTCTTGCAGGGTTATGGTTTGTTTGGGTGGCGCGGTTGCGGTGTTTCCGCTGGTTGCCAGGCGGGTCAACCACTCGGTTTGCTGTAGCGGCAGGGGAGGGCAGTACTGCCACCCGTGCGTTCAAGGCGCAGGCAACGGGTGATAATGCGGTGGCGCAGCGGGCGGGTAAGGATGGGGGTGACGAGGACGGCGGTAATGGCCGCGAGCAGCTGCCGGCTTTCGTGCCAGGTCTGTGTGCAGGCAAGTGCCACGAGAAAGACGAGCAGCGGCAAGCCGTAGGTGAGCGCAGCGCTGAGGTTGAGGCCGGTCGAACTCAGGTGCAATTCGGCGCTGTCGCCGCTATGCCAGTTGGCGGTGTTCGCCAGGGTGATCGCCTGTCCGCGTTTGAAACCGCGAAACCACGGGCGACCGCCGCAGCCGTTGCCTTCGGCGCAGCGTTTGCAGTCACGGATGTCGTCCACGGGGACGATTTGTACGGTGGCGGCGTTGACGGCGAGAATGCGGACGCGGATGATGTTGTCGGTCATAGGCGGCGGGTACGGTTATAAAGAATGCCTGCCCACAGCCACAGGCCGAGTTCGAGCAGGAAGGTCCAGTGCAGGATGAAATTCAGCCACCACGGCTGGAAGCGTGCAGTGACGGTGAAAAACGAGTAAGCGCTGTCGTGCCACGGTAGTAGCCAGTAGATGTCGCCGACGATGCTGTCAAGGCAGATATGGACGCAGCCGTTCACGGCGGTGAGCAGCAGGATAGCGGCAGCGGCATTGCGGCGATAGTGGTAGTAACAGAAGGTTATGAGGAGCAGGGTTAGCCAGAGTACGGGCCAGTGCGTCAGGTAGCGGTGGTGATGCACGTGGCCGTGGTCAATGAAATAAAACCAGAGCATATCCACGTCGGGCAGCAGACCGCCGGTGATGCCGATAAGCGACCATTGCCAGGTGGGCATATGTGGCGGTTTGAGGCGGATAAGCAGACGGGCGGTGATGTAACCGGCAGGGGCGTGAGCGGTGAGCATGAACGGGCGAAAGACAGGCAGGATGCGGATTATAATCGCTTGTGCCATAATTCGCCGCTTTGTGTTGTTTGGGGAAAGGGGTATGCCGCGACAAAAAACAGGGCTTTGCCTGACGCTGGCGTCGCTTGTGGCGCTGATTGGGATTTATGCGGCGGCACTGCTGCTTTTCCGCACCGCGAACATATTGCAGATGTTCCTCGGCCTGTTGCTGACGTTGCTACCACTCGTGTACTGGCTGCCGTTTGTCTGGCGGCGGCAGGGCAAGGCCTTTGCAGTGCTGGCGCTCTTCGCCCCGCTGCACCTCTTTTTTGGCGGGGTGATTTGGCTGTGGGGGCAGCCGCTGTGGGGCGCGGTCATTTGCTTTTGCGCGATTTCCCTGCAAGCCGGCACGATTATGCACAACTACGATGGCAGCCGTCGCAAAGTGCGCAAAGTGGTGCAGCAGGCGGGAAAAGTCCGTTGATTTTTAGGAAGACACTACTATAATGCGCGCCTTTCTTATGTAAATTTTTTCATCTAAATCGAGGAAACTAATGCCAAGTGTAAAAGTACGCGACAATGAACCGTTCGATATTGCCCTGCGTCGTTTCAAACGTTCCGTAGAAAAAGCCGGTGTGCTTGCCGAAGTTCGCAGCCGTGAGTTCTATGAAAAACCGACTCAGGAACGCAAACGCAAACTCGCCGCTGCTGTCAAACGCAACGCCCGTCGTCTGAGAAAAGAACGCGGTCGCTTCGAACGCCTCTACTAAGCGTACCCCAGCACCATGAGCATCCGGGAAAACATCAACGCCGCCATCAAGACGGCGATGGTCAACAAGGACAAAGTTACCCTGCAAACGCTGCGCCTGATGAGCGCGGCGTTTAAGCAAATTGAAGTTGATCAGCGCGTTGAGATTACTGATGACATCGCCCTGCGCGAGCTGGTGCGTCAAGTCAAACAGCGTCAGGATGCGGCGAAACAATACCGTGACGCCGCGCGCCTTGATCTTGCTGAGCATGAAGAGGCGGAAATCGTCATCATCCAGCAGTTTCTGCCGCAGGCACTTGGTGAAGATGAAATCCGCGCCACTGTGGACGAAGCACTTGCCGCATCCGGATTGCCGCGCACAATGGCGTCCATGAAACCGCTGATGGCAGAGCTGAAATCCAAACTGGAAGGTCGCGCAGACATGGCTTTTGTCAGCCAGTATTTACGCACATTATTACAATCCTGAGCCGGAGGCCGCCCGGCGGCAGCCGATGGCAAAACGCATCCCCAAACCCTTTATTGACGAACTGGTAGCGCGTACGGATTTACTCGCGCTACTGTCCACGCGGATCACCTTTACCCGCAAATCGGGCAGCAACCATTGGGCTTGCTGCCCGTTTCATCAAGAAAAAACCCCCTCATTCAGCGTCAACCTGCAAAAAGGTTTCTACCACTGCTTTGGTTGCGGCGTGAGCGGCGATGCCATCCGCTTCCTGATGGATTACGACAACCTGCCTTTCCCCGAGGCAGTCGAACAACTGGCTGCATTCAACGGGCTGGATGTCCCTTATCAAGATGATGGGCGCCACCATGATGCGCAGGAAAAAGATCGCTACGATCTCGGTTTGGAATGCCTTGCCGATGCGGCAGCTTTCTTCCACGAAGCCTTTTACAGCGATACTGGCAAAGCGGCACGTGATTACCTGCGCCAGCGGCATCTGAAAAAGCAGACCGTTGATGCCTTCATGCTCGGCTATGCTCCGGCCAACAATGCCCTCTTGACCCACCTTGGCAGCAAATACCCGCAGCAGCTGTTGCAGGATGTCGGCCTGATCGGCAAAAAAGATGACCACTATTACGACTGGTTCCGTGAGCGTGTCATCTTCCCCATCCACAACAGCAAAGGAAAAATCATTGCCTTTGGTGCCCGTGCGATGGGCGATGCCCAGCCGAAATACCTCAACTCGCCGGAAACTACCTGGTTTAACAAACGCTTTGAACTCTACGGGCTGTACCAGGCGATGCAGGCGCGCGAACGCACCCTGCTTGTCACCGAAGGCTATATGGACGTCATCAAACTGTGGCAGCATGGAGTCACCAATGCCGTCGCTGCCCTTGGCACCGCTATTGGCGACAGTCACATTAGCCAGCTGAAAAAACGCGCTGACAAAACCTACTTTTCCTTCGACGGCGACACTGCCGGACAAAAGGCCGCACGTAAAGCGCTGGAAGCCGTCTTCGCCCAGCACGACAAACAGCACGAATGGCGCTTCATGTTCATGCCGGCAGGCGAGGACCCCGATTCGCTGGTGGAAAAATCGGGTGTGCAGGCCTTCCGCCAGCTGATGGATGCCAGCCTGCCCGCTTCCACCTACCTGATGCAAGTGCTGGACGACGGCGCAGGCGTGCAACGCAGCGCCGAAGCACAAGCCGAACTGGCAGGTGAAGCGCAACGCTGGCTCAACCTGTTACCTGCCGGCGACTATCGCGAAATTCTGCGCGACCAGGTGAAGAAACGCTTTGACCTGCCGGTACTTACCCTTGGTAGCACGGTCAAGAGCCCCGCTTACAGCGCACAGCGCGCTATACCCGCCTACCGTGCTACCCGCGAAACCGTCATCACCAAACCCAAAGACAAAGGTATTCGCCTGATGGCGCATCTACTGCTACAACCACAGAGTGCCCTGCCGCTGCGTCGTTGGGAATACCCACCGCAAGACGGCGAACTACAACTCTTCTGGCTGCTGTGCTACACCCTGCAAAGCGATGGTGCAAGCGAGGTGCGCGTCGCTACCTTCCTGCGCGCACACGGTGTCTATGACAGCGTCGCCTCCGCCGCGCAACTGCTTGGCCGTCTCAGCAGCGAACAGCAGCGTGACGAATTTGCCGCCATGCTGGCGAGCATTCGCGACAATCACGCCCGTCAGCAAACGCGCCTTGAAAAATTCACCGTTGCCCACATAAAACAGGGCTGATTTCTACTTCCACAACAACGGGATAAACCATGAGCGAATTTGAGCAAGAACAAGAACACGAAGAATATGACGTCCAGGACGAAGTCAAAGAACTGCTTGCCCGTGGACGCGAACAAGGCTTCCTGACCTACGAAGAAATCCACGAAGCTCTGCCGGAACACGCGCTCGAAGGCGACAAATACGACGAAATGATTGCGCTCATCGTCGAAATGGGTATTGACGTTGTCGAAAGCGCTCAGGAAGACGACAACGTCATTGCCAGTAACGACGAAGAAGAAGTTCCCAGCGCCGCCTCACTCAACGAAGCAGAAATTGGCCGCACCACCGATCCGGTGCGTATGTACATGCGCGAAATGGGTGCCGTTGACCTGCTCACCCGCGAAGGTGAAATCGCTATTGCCAAACGTATCGAAGCGGGGCTTAACACCGTGCAGCAAACCCTGGCCGAATTTCCGCTGGCGATCACTGCCCTGCTCGAAGAATTTGCCAAAACCGAAGCGGGCGAAAGTCGCCTGGGCGACCTCGTCAATGGCTACGGCGATCCCTATGCTGACAAAACCGAAGAAATCCTCGCCGCAGGTACCAGCAACGAAGACAGCGAAGACGATGGCATCAGTAGCGGCAACGATGACGACGAAGACGTGGATGACGACGGCAACCCGCCGGAAGAGGCTACTGGCAACCAGGACACCCTCAATGAAGCGCGGGAAAAACTCGTCGAACTCACCGCCATCCACAAAAAGCTCATGACCGCGCTCAGCAAGGGCAAATCCCTGGATGACAAAAAAATCCAGAAACTGCACGGCGAAATCAAAGAACACATCGCGGCCTTCTCCTTCCCGCAAAAAACCATCGACCTGATGGAAGCGCAGCTCAATATCCCGAACGAAGAAATCCGCGCCGTCGAACGCCGCTTGATGCGCCTCATCATCGAACGCGCCGGCATGCCGCGCAAAACCTTCGTGCAAGAATTCCCGGGCAACGAAACCAACCCCGACTGGATCGTCGCGCAAAGCAAACAGCGGCGCAAATACGCGGAAAAACTCAAACCGCTTATCACCGAAATCCAGGTTGAACAAGAAAAATACCTCGATATTGAAAAGCGCTACCGCATGAGCATCATCCAGCTCAAAGATATCCACAAGCGCCTCTCCATTGGTAAAGCGCAGGCCAAGCGCGCCAAAGAAGAAATGGTCGAAGCGAACCTGCGTCTCGTCATCTCCATTGCGAAAAAATACACCAATCGTGGCCTGCAATTCCTTGACCTCATCCAGGAAGGCAATATCGGCCTGATGAAAGCGGTGGACAAATTCGAATACCGGCGCGGCTTCAAATTCTCGACCTATGCCACCTGGTGGATCCGTCAGGCCATCACCCGTTCCATTGCTGACCAAGCACGCACCATCCGCATCCCGGTGCACATGATCGAAACCATCAATAAATTGAACCGCATCTCGCGTACCTTGGTGCAAAAAAACGGCCGCGACCCCACCCCGGAAGAACTGGCCGAAGCGATGGACATGCCGGAAGAAAAAATCCGCAAAGTGCTGAAAATCGCCAAAGAGCCGATCTCGATGGAAACCCCGATTGGCGACGATGAAGACTCACATCTTGGCGACTTCATCGAAGACTCGAACGTCATGTCGCCGCTCGAAGCCGCAACCACGCGCGGTCTGAGTGAGGCGACCAACGAAGTGCTGGCTTCGCTTACCCCGCGCGAAGAACGCGTACTGCGTATGCGTTTCGGCATTGACATGAACACCGACCATACCCTGGAAGAAGTTGGCCGTCAGTTCGATGTTACTCGCGAACGCATCCGGCAGATCGAAGCCAAAGCACTGCGTAAACTGCGCCACCCGAACCGCTCGGAATTGCTGAAAAGCTTCCTTAATGACTAACCCGAATCCCCGCTCCGGCGGGGATTTTTATGGTTGAATGCTGTGACACCACCTGCTTTAGCCAGAAGCAGGACGTTGCGGCGCTTTAGGAGAAAAAGGGCGTAATGGACAAAACGAGTGCTTTTGAGACTATTTTTTCGCAAAATAATCCTTTATAAACAGAATTTTATTCTCCTTTTTTAGCCCATGATGGCACTTCGAAAGCCGCTTCATATCGCCGAATTTCTCTTCCAGCAAATTGGTCGTGTTCGGGATGCCCGGCTCGGGGAAACACTCGTAGGTAAATAACCATGGCAGATACCGTCTCAGGCTGCTGTACGCGGCGCGCAGGCGCTTATGCGTGTAGCGTGAGTGCCCTGTTTTCTCGTTCACGCTGCGTTCGTTCAAGAAGGCGACGTGCTGCTCGTACCAGCCCTCGAGTGCCGCCGTAAACGCCGCCCGAGTGGTATCCGTTAGGGTTAGTGACAAGGCCCGTAAAGCCTGTGCTGCCGGGCTTTACGGGCTTTCTGGTCAGGTGGCGAACGATGATTTTGATTTGGTGAAATTGGCACATCTGTACGGGTATATCCGGGGAAGCGCCCGGCAAGTCGCTTTTACCGTCACAGATAATGCTTTGTATCACAACACCTTTTCCTCGTAATGTAGCGACTGTCTGCATGTAAAGCGCATTGGTTTCCCGCTCAATTGTCGTCACTGCCAAGGCGCGTTTGCTACGGACGTCGTAGAGGACCATAACGCCCCACTTGCGGCCAAAATAGGTGATATCCACATGAGGTTAGCCGCTGCCACCTGCAGGGTCGCGCAGGTCGCTTGCGTGGCTGCTTTGGCGAGATGACGGCGGATGGTTTTGATGCTGCATCCGTACTGCCCGGCAAGCTGTGTGTCGGTTTGCTTGCCAACGCTGTAAGGCTGCCAGAGGGTGTCGGGGTCAAGCTTGCTGCCGCCGCTGAAACGCTTGTTGCAGGCGGTGCATTTGTAGCGTTGTTTGCCATCACGGGTAGCGTTCTTCTTGATCTGTATTTGAGCCGCAAAAAAGCATTTTTTTGTGTTCAAAGGCTTTCAACTCCTGAAAGCCTTACAGCGTAAGGGCTGCAGCGCTTTTTAGCACCCGTTTTGTCCATTACGCTGATTTTATCCATTATGGTTAAACATCTAAAAAATCGTAACGGCGTTGCGCCGACTTTCCGTACTACCTGTACTGTCTGCGGCGGCGCGCCTTGCTACGCTTTTTTATCTATTCAACTATACCCCATTTGCCATCTGTTTACGCGCGAAAGATTCTGTGCCTATAGTCGTTTCAATAGGCAAGGTGGTGAGGCAAAGACGGTCCGGATAGGTATGGCACGGGTTTTTCTAAAAATCGTGCAGCGATTTTTAGGGGGCCCGGCGAAGCTCGCTGACACCATATCGATTCTACTCGGGACATCTGTAAAAAATCCGCTACCTCGCGGTAGCGGATTTTGGATTGCCGTTCTGGTGACACAGAGATTTCAGTTTACAGGCGGTGCGGCAGTCGGCGCTGTTTCAGCGATGGGTTGCGCATCAGTTCCGGCGGTTGCGGGTTCGGTCATTGCTGGAGTTTCAGTCGCCGGGGTGATTCCTGTGGCTGGTGCAGGTTCGGCGGTAGCTTCTGCTGCCGGGGTTACTTCGGTCACAGGTGCTTTGTTTTCCGCAGTTACTTCTGCTTCGTCTGTGTCATGGCTGAGGGAATAGACGTAGGCGGCGACGACCTTGATTTTGGCGTCTCCCAGCGTGTCTTTCCAAGCGGGCATCACGTTATTGCGCGGATGCAGGATTTGCTGCTCGATGAAGGTTTTGAGAGAGGCGGGGTCGTCGTCTTCGGCGTAGAGCCAGATTTGGTCGGATAGTTTCGGGGCACCAAGGATGGGGTTGCCTTCACCCTGGCCGCCGTGACAGGCAACGCAGCTGGTGTCATACAGGGCTTTGCCTTTTTCGGCGGCAGCACTGTCGTGCGCGTAACCACCCAGGGCGAGAACGTAGTTGGCGACTTCATCCAGTTTGCTTTGGTCTTCGCTGCTCGGTGCCCAGGCGGGGTTGTTCGGATCAATCGCGACCAGTGCACCACCGGGCGGCATGGCACCAGCATGGCCGTTGGTAATGGTGTTGATGATGGCTTCCGGTGTGCCACCCCAGATCCAGTCGTTATCGGTAAGGTTGGGGTAGCTGCCGGCGATGCCGCCGGCGTCACCGGCGTGGCAGACGGCACAGTTCTGCGCAAAGATGCGGCGGCCTGTTGCGAGAGCTTCCGGGTCTTTCGCCAGTTCTTCGGTGCTTTTGCCGGCATAGTGGCGGAAGTAGTCGGCGGATTGGGCGTCAATACTGCGGCTTTCTTGCTGGTATTGACTGATTTGTGTCCAGTTTTTGACGCCTTTGAAGACGCCCGGGTAAAGGATGAGGTAGAGGATGGCGAAGGCGATCATCAAGTAGAAGAGCGACAGCCACCAGCCCGGTAGCGGGTTATTCATTTCTTTAAGGTCACCGTCCCAGGTGTGATCTATGATTTCACCCTCTTTGGCATCACCGCCTGCCTTGATGCGGGTTGTCCAGTAGATAAAGGCGATATAGCCCAGGATGTGCAGGATTGTGACTGCCGCGATGAAGATGCTGACTGTTGTCATGGTTTTTGCCTCTTGTGTTCTTCTTGTTCCGGGTAGCGTGGGGTGATGGGCGCGTCGCCGTCATCTTTCAGTGCCAGTTTTTCTGCGTCCTGGTAAGGCTTATGGCGCTGTGGCAGGTAGAGCAGGATGACCATCAGGATGAAGGAAATGAAGAGGATGACGGTCGTAAGTTTGACCCACGCGATGCTGCCGGCTGTCATGTGCTGTTACCGGTTGTGTTCTTTGAAGGCGACACCGAGTCCTTGCAGGTAGGCCACGAGTGCGTCCATTTCGGTTTTGTCTTTGAGCGCCGCGTCCACACTGTCAACGTCCGCCTGGGTGTAGGGTTCGCCCAGTTTGATTTTGGTGCGGATACTCGCTTTGGTGAGCTCAACGTCTGCCGGACGTTTGTTCAGCCACGGGTAGGCGGGCATATTGGATTCAAGCACGACGCTGCGCGGATCAGTGAGGTGTTTGTGGTGCCAATCATCACCATATCTGCCGCCCACGCGAGCAAGGTCCGGACCGGTGCGCTTGCTGCCCCACATGAAGGGGCGGTCATAGCGGCTTTCTTCAGCAACGGAATAATGACCGTAGCGTTCGGTTTCCCAGCGGAAAGGACGAATCATCTGCGAGTGGCAGCCGTAGCAGCCTTCGCGGACGTAGATATTGAAACCGGCAAGGCGCAGCGGCTCGTAAGGTTTGACGTAGCCTTCTTCGGGATGGAGTTCGTCGTCGAAGAAGAGCGGCACGATTTGCACCAGCCCGCCCCAGATGACGGCGAAGAAGGTAAGGATGCCGAGGATGACGACACTTTTTTCGACGTGTTCATGGCTCATGATGTTCATGTGGTATTCCTTCCTTACGCGGGTTGGGCTTCGAGGGTGGGGACAGGCTGGGTTTTTGCACCGAAGGCAGTTTTCCAGCAGTTGTAGGCCATCAGGCAGACGCCGCTGAGGAAGAAACAGCCACCGAGGAAGCGGACGAAGTAGAAAATGTATTTTTTGCTGAGGATTTCCACGAAAAAGGGATAGGTGAGCGTGCCATCAGGTTGGGTCTCGCGCCACAGGAGGCCCTCCATGATGCCCGCAACCCACAGGGAAGTGACGTAGAGGACGATGCCGATGGTCGCCAGCCAGAAGTGGATGAAGATGAGGCGGGTAGAGTGCATTTCAGTCTTGCCGTAGAGGCGCGGCAGCATGTGGTAGATGGAGCCGATGGTGATCATCGCCACCCAGCCGAGCGCGCCGGAGTGGACGTGGCCGACGGTCCATTCGGTGTAGTGCGACAGCGCATTCACTTCCTTGATGGCCATCATCGGACCTTCAAAGGTGCTCATGCCATAGAAGGACAGGGCAACAAAGAGGAAGCGGATGATCGGGTCGGTAACGAGTTTGTTCCAGGCGCCGGAAAGGGTCATGATGCCGTTAATCATGCCGCCCCAGGAAGGTACCCAGAGGATAACGGAAAAGGCCATGCCCAGCGATTGCGTCCAGTCCGGCAGGGCGGTGTAATGCAGATGGTGTGGGCCGGCCCACATATAAATGGAGATAAGAGCCCAGAAGTGGACGATGGAGAGACGGTAGGAGTAAATCGGGCGTCCCGCCTGTTTCGGCACGAAATAGTACATCATGCCGAGGAAAGCGGCGGTGAGGAAGAAACCGACAGCGTTATGGCCGTACCACCACTGCGCCATGGCATCAACCGCACCGGCATAGACGGGGTAAGAATGCAGCCAGTCAATCGGCAAGGCGAGATTGTTGAAGATGTGCAGCACGGCGACGGCGATGATATAGGAACCGTAGAACCACAGGCCGACGTAGATGTGTTTTTCCTTGCGCTTGCCGATGGTGCAGAAGAAGACGTAGCCGTAGGCAACCCACACAATGGCAAGGAGAATGTCAAGCAGCCAGGGCAGTTCGGCGTATTCCTTGCTTTGCGAGTAGCCGAACATGTAGCTGAGGACGCCAAGTACCAGCACCGCCTGGTAGCCATAGAAGGTGAAAGCGGCAATTTTGTCGGAAATGAGGCGTACGCCGCAGGTGCGCTGCACGATGTAGTAGGAGGTGGCAAAAAGCGCGTTACCACCGAAGGCGAAGATAACGCCGCTGGTGTGCACCGGGCGTAGTCGGCCGTAGGACAGGATGTCGATGCCGCCGAAGAGTGTCGGCCAGCGTAATTGTGCAGCAATGATTACACCTACCAGCATACCGATGATGGCAAAGAGGATTGCCGCCCAGGTAAATTGCCGTACCACACGGTAGTTATAGGTTGTATCCGTAGTCATCAGGATTACCTCATCTCGATTATTCAATTACCAATAATTAGAAATCCGGCAGGCCGGATATTCGATATTAGAATAGCATTCCGGCGCAATATTAACAATCATCCAGACGGATTTTTCTACGCTAACCTGCGGTTATTTAAAGAATAAAGACAGAGGAAGTTCTATTTAGGATTTCTTTTTTATATATGCTGAAATCAAGAATAATGATGATAAATTTAGCATCATTCAATATGCGCTTTTATTGCATATATGGATTCTTTATGCCATTTCGGATAATTCCGTCTTCCTTTCTAGAAGAGTCTTACGCCACCTTTCCGGCAGCAACACCTTGTTACTGGCACCGCCGTCTGCCGGAAGACGTAAAAAAAAGCAGACACCCGGTCTGCCTTTTAAATTAGATCGATACCACCCGGTGGTTCAGTAGCCCCGCTCATGCAGCCAGACGGCAATATCGGCGATTTGCGGCGGGCAGACCTGGTGCTGCATCGGGTAGTCGTGCCACTGCGGCGCGTAGCCTTTGTGTTTCAGTTGTTCGTGCGCGAGTCTGCCGAGGCGGTAGGGGACGACGGGGTCCTGCGTACCGTGCATTTGCAGGATGGGCGGGCAGTGGCCGCAGTCGGCGGCAGGGGTGTTGGCAGCGTCGGCAAGGTAGGTGGAAAGCGCGAGGATGCCACCGCAAGGGTGGCGCAGGCCGTAGTAGAGCGCGATGACACCGCCCTGTGAGAAGCCCGCGTAGAGGATGTGGTCGGCGGGGATGTCTTGCGCCTGTTCTTCAGCAGCAATCGCGGCAATGGCGGCGGTGCTGTCTTTGATGGCGGCGAGGTCTTCGTCGGCGGGGTTGAGGTCGAAATTTTTGATGTCGTACCAGCCGCGCATGTTCATGCCGTTATTGACGGTGATGGGGCGCACGGGGGCATGTGGCAGGATGACGCGCGTGGTCGGGCGCAGTTCGAGCAGCGGGATGACGGGGGCGAAGTCGTTGCCGTCCGCGCCGAGGCCATGCAGCCAGATGATGCTGTGCGTGGCGGTTTTTGCGGCGAGCAGCGTGATTCGGTCCGGGGCCTGTGTCATAATTTTTTTCCTTTTTTCTGGATGTTTAGTGATGCGCAGAGTGTGCTTTTTGGTCATTGTAGCGATTTTGTTTGCGGGCTGCGGGCAGAAGGGCCCGCTTTATTTGCCTGAACAGCAGGAGGCGTCTGATGCGCGCTGAGTTTTTCTCCGGGGTGGACGAGCACGGCTGTGTGGACGGCGTGTCGCTCGCGTCTTTGGCAGACGCCTTCGGCACGCCGCTGTATGTGTACCGCGCGGCGGCGATGCGTGCGGCGTTGCACGCCTATCATGCGCACGGTCTTGAGCGGCAGGTGGCGCTGTATTATGCGGTGAAGGCCAATAGCAATCTGGTCTTGCTGCGGCTGTTTGCTGAAGCGGGCACGGGTTTTGATATTGTCTCCGGCGGCGAGTTGGAACGCGTCCTGCGCGCCGGTGGTGCGCCGTCCAGCGTGGTCTTTTCCGGCGTCGCCAAGTCGGATGCGGAAATCGCGTGCGCGCTCGCGGTCGATATCGGCTGTTTTAATGTGGAATCGCCCGCCGAGTT
The DNA here is from genome assembly GCF_900460955.1 of Cardiobacterium valvarum. GTDB lineage: Bacteria > Pseudomonadota > Gammaproteobacteria > Cardiobacteriales > Cardiobacteriaceae > Cardiobacterium > Cardiobacterium valvarum. The sequence goes on along the minus strand of NZ_UFUW01000001.1, from coordinate 2,009,583 downwards.
GCGGCGTCTGGCGGAGCTTGCCGCGTCTGCGGGCGTGGTCGCGCCGGTGGCGCTGCGGGTGAATCCCGATGTGGATGCCGGGACGCATCCGTATATTTCGACCGGACTGCGCGGCAACAAGTTTGGCGTGGCGATTGCGGATGCGCCCGCGCTGTACCGCGAGGCCTTGCAACTGCCGTCGCTGAAAGTGGTCGGTGTCGGCTGTCATATCGGCTCGCAGATTCGCGCGATTGCGCCGTTCCTGGCGGCGATGGATTCGCTGCTGCCGCTGGTGGACGCGCTGCTTGCCGAGGGGGCGCCGCTTGAGCATCTCGATATGGGCGGCGGTCTGGGCATTGCCACGGAGGATGCGCCGGAGGTGCCGTCAGCGGCGGATTTGTCGCGCGCGTTGTTGTCTCGCTTGGGCGATCGGCCGCTGCGGCTGTGTTTGCAGCCGGGGCGCTCACTGGTCGGCAATGCGGGGCTGCTGCTGTCGCGGGTGGTGTTCACCAAAGCGCAGTCGGAGCGGCGCTTTTTGATGCTGGACGCGGCGATGAATGACTATATCCGTCCGGCGCTGTACCAGGTGCGGCCGACGATGCTGAATGTCAGCCGCCCCTACGACGGCGCGGGGCGGATGGATGTGGTCGGGCCGGTGTGCGAGACGGGCGACACTTTCGCACGCGATTTTCCGATGAGCGGCGAACGCGGCGATTTGGTGGCAATTTGCGGCACGGGTGCCTACGGGTTTTCGATGGCGAGTTCTTATAATTCTCGCCCACGTCCGGCAGAGGTGCTGATTGAGGACGGCAAGGCGCGCCTGATTCGCCATCGTGAGTCGCTTGAGGATTTGTGGGCGCAGGAGGTGTTATGACGGTCGCCAAGCGGGGTAAATACTGGGCTCGCCAAGCGGGGTAAATACTGGGTCCGCCAAGCGGGATAAATGCTGGCCCCACCAAGCGGGATAAATACTGGGCTCGCTAAGCAGGATAAATACTGACCCCGCCAAGCGGCGTAAACACTGGGTTCGCCAAGGTAGATACTGGGCTCGTCAAGCGGGATAAATACTGAACCCTTCCCATTAGATAACAGGTTAAGAAGGCTTTTTCATGTCAGGGCAAACGTTATACGACAAGATTTGGCAGGCGCATGTGGTGCGCGAGGACGCGGGGCAGGTGCTGCTGTATATCGACCGGCATCTGGTGCACGAGGTGACCTCGCCGCAGCCGTTCGACGGTCTGCGCAAGGCAAAACGCGCGCCGTGGCGTACCGCGTCGATTCAGGCGGTGCCGGATCATAATGTGCCGACGCTGCACCCGGAACGCGGTATTGCCGACCCTGTCGCCCGCGCGCAGGTGGAAGCGCTGGAAAGGAATTGTGCCGAGTTCGGGGTGCGTCTCTTTGACCGCCTCGACAAGCGGCAGGGGATCGTCCATGTGGTCGGGCCGGAGCAGGGCCTGACCTTGCCTGGTATGACGTTGGTCTGCGGCGATTCGCATACGTCCACGCATGGCGCGTTCGCCGCGCTGGCCTTCGGCATCGGCACGAGCGAGGTGGAACACGTCCTCGCCACGCAATGTCTGCCGCAGAAAAAGACGAAGGCGATGCGTATCCGCATCGAAGGCGAAATGCCCGCCGGCGTGTTCGCCAAAGATTTGATGCTGGCGGTCATCCGCACCATCGGCGTGGCAGGCGGCACGGGCTACACGCTGGAATTTGCCGGCAGTACGGTACGGGCGCTGTCGATGGAAGGGCGGATGACGATGTGCAACATGTCGATTGAGGCGGGTGCGCGCGCCGGGCTGGTTGCGGTCGATAACACGACGGTGGACTTTCTGCGCGGGCGGCCGTTTGCGCCGCAGGGCGCGTTGTGGGATCAGGCGGAAGCGTACTGGCGTACGCTGGTCAGCGACGCCGATGCCGTGTTCGACCGCGAAGTGCTGCTGGATGCGACGGCGATCGCGCCGCAGGTGAGCTGGGGCACGTCGCCGGAAATGGTCATTGATGTCGGCGGTCGTGTGCCGCATCTTGATGACGCGCGCGACGCCAAACAGCGCGATGCCTACGCACGCGCACTGGCCTATATGGGGCTGCGCGAGGGGCAGGCGATTGACGACGTACCGCTGGATGCCGTCTTCATCGGCTCCTGCACCAATGCCCGCATTGAAGATTTGCGCGTTGCGGCGCAGATCGTCGCCGGTAAACGCGTGGCCAGCGGCATTGAAACGGCGCTGGTCGTGCCGGGATCGGGGTTGGTGAAAGCACAAGCGGAAGCGGAAGGGTTAGACCGTATATTCATGGAAGCGGGCTTTGAATGGCGATCGCCCGGCTGCTCAATGTGTCTCGCGATGAACGCCGACCGCCTCAGTGCGGGCAAACGTTGCGCCTCCACCTCGAACCGCAACTTTGAAGGACGGCAGGGACAGGGTGCGCGCACGCATCTGGTCAGCCCGGCGATGGCGGTAGCAGCAGCCGTGACGGGGCATTTTGTTGATGTCAGGGAACTACTATGAAAGCATTCACCACCGAAAACGGCATACTCGCCCCGCTCTACCGCAGCAATATCGACACCGACGCGATCTTGCCGAAGCAATACCTGAAACTCATCACAAAAAGCGGCTTCGGTCAGTACCTCTTTGACGACTGGCGCTACCTGCCTGACCGCGCACCCAACCCCGCCTTCGTGCTGAACGAAACGCGCTACCAGGGCGCAAAATTCCTGCTTGCCGGGGCGAATTTCGGCTGCGGCTCCTCGCGCGAACACGCGGTGTGGGCGCTGGACGAATACGGCTTCCGCGCGGTGATTGCGCCATCATTCGGCGACATCTTTTACAGCAACTGCTTCAAAAACGGCGTCCTACCCGCGCAAGTGGATGAAGTCACCGCCGAAGCGCTGTTTGCCGCAACGCAGGCAGCGGAAACGGTAAGCATCACCGTCGATCTGGAAGCACAGCAGATACACTGCGCCGCGGACAGCTACCCGTTCACCGTGGACAATTTCCGCAAACACGCGCTCTACTACGGGTTAGATGACATCGGCCAGACCCTGCAACACGCCGCCGACATCCGTGCTTTCGAAGAGCGGCACAAACAGCGGTTTCCGTGGTTATACGCGGGGCATTCTGAGGAGAATTGAGGATATATATTATGAAGAACATCTTGTTACTCCCCGGTGACGGCATCGGCCCGGAAATCATAACAGAAGCGGAAAAAGTGCTGCGCCTCCTGCAAGAACGCGCCGGACTAGCCGTGACTCTCGACACCGCCCTGCTCGGCGGCTGCGCGGTGGATGCCACCGGCGAACCGTATCCGCCGGAAACCCGCGCCAAAGCGCGCGCAGCCGATGCCGTGCTGCTCGCCTGCGTCGGCGGGCCGAAATGGGACAACCTGCCGCGTTCGCAGCGGCCGGAAACCGGACTGCTCGCCATCCGTGCCGACCTCGGCCTGTTTGCCAACCTGCGTCCGGCACGGGTACTGGACGCCCTCGTCGAACGTTCCTCGCTCAAAGCCGAGCTCGTGCGCGGGCTGGACATCCTCATCGTGCGCGAACTCACCGGCGGCATCTACTTCGGCCAGCCGCGCGGCCTGGGGCAAAACGACGCCGGCGAACGCGAGGGTTACAACACCCTGCGTTACAGCGAAAGCGAAGTGCGCCGTATCGCCCGCGTCGCCTTCACCGCCGCCCAGGGACGGCAAAAACGCCTCTGTTCCATCGACAAAATGAACGTGCTGGAAAGCTCGCAACTGTGGCGCGACATCGTTACCGAAACCGCCGCCGACTTCCCTGATGTGACCCTCACGCACCTGCTCGTGGATAACGCCGCCATGCAGCTGGTGCGCAACCCGCAACAATTCGACGTCATCGTCACCGGCAACCTTTTCGGCGACATCCTTTCTGACGAAGCCTCGCAACTGACCGGCTCTATCGGCCTCCTGCCCTCCGCCTCCCTGCGCGAAGACGGCGTCGGCCTGTTTGAGCCCGTGCACGGTTCCGCGCCCGATATTGCTGGGAAAGGCATTGCTAACCCGTATGCCATGCTGCTTTCGCTCGCCATGCTCTTGCGCCACAGTCTGTACGACGAAAAACATGCCCGCCTGATTGAGGCAGCTGTAGAAAACAGCATCGCTGCCGGTGTGCGCAGCGCCGATCTTGTTGCAATCGGGCAACAATCTTCCGGCACCGCCGCTATCGGTGATGCCGTGTGTCGCTGTCTTGTGACAGAATTGCCATAGACTGTAGAAAAGATTACTTGCTTGTAAAACTACGGCTGCATATAATCCCAGTGTTGTTTTTATGATACCGCCGTAGTACCCATACGGCCGAAGGAGCACAGTATGAACAGGAAACAAACGCCTGCACGTTTGCGCCATGCCGTTGCATTGGCAGTTGGGTTGGGATGCAGCAGCGTTGCTGCATCCATCGGATTAGGGCCTATCCAAGTCAATTCCAGCATCGGCCAGCCGATGAGCGCCACTATCCGCGTGGACGGCCTGGATGCTGCCACCGCCAAAGGCGCCACCGTACAACTCGCCAGTGCGGCAGCGTACCGCGCGCGCGGCATCGAACTCTTGCCCATCCACCAGAAACTGCGCTTCAGTCTGGTACCATCGGGCAAAGGCTACGTTATCCGCGTCACCAGCACCACAGGCATCCGTGAACCCTTCCTCAACTTCCTGCTGACTATCAACAGCAATGGCAGCACTATCACCCGTGAATACGCTGCCTTCTTCAATCAGGACCCGCTCAATCCGGGCTTGGGTAGCGCCCCAACTTTGGCAGAAGTACCGGAAAGCAAAGGAACGGCGTTGCCTGCAACAAAAACCAAGTGCAAAAAAGGCAAAAGGTGCAAAGAGACTGCACAAGAACCGGAACAAATTGCCGCCGTACAGCCCGTAAAATCCAAACTTGATTTCAGCGCGTCCAACCTGAACAACCGGGAAGTTGCGTCCGTTGAAGACGAAGCTGTCCGTAACGACCGTATTGCTGCGGAAAAAGAAGCTGCTAAAGCCAGGGCGAAAGAACTTGCTGCTCGCAAAGCAAAAGAAAAAGAGCGCCTCGCTCAAAACAGAAAACCGACCCCGCTGCGTGCTGCCAATCCGAACAGCGAAGGTTGGGGCGGGCATGACGTCCTTGCCGGGGGGGCAAAGCAAACCCCGCCGCCAAGCAAGCGAAGCGAAGATGGTCGTTATTCCTACTACTCGGCCGATGTCAAGCCGGGCAGCATCGCGGTTGGCAGCACCTACGGCCCGGTGCGCGATAACGAAACCCTCTTTTCCATTGCCAACGCCGCACGCCCGTCCGAGGACGTATCCATCCAGCAGATGATGCGTGCTATCTACACGCCAACCGGGGTTCCTTTGCCCATAACAACATGGGTAACCTGATGGTTGGCAGTACCTTGGTTATCCCTGATCCAGGTGCGGCAACCGTGCCGGCTCCGGCCAAAGCGGCGCAAAATACCGATATCGCGGCGAACGATAAACCGGCGAAAAAAGAGAAAAAAGCCGGCAGCGCGCCTGGTAAAACAGAAATTGCCAAAGCAGATATTCCGGCCAAGGCGGAAGAGGCCATCGCTGCTGCGACACCTGGCGCAGAAAACAACATTGCCGCGAACGATGTACAAAACCCACCCGTCGCCCTCGTACAGAACGACGCCCCGGCTGAAAGCACGACGCCGCCGGAAAACAACGTACAAATGGATGGCAACCAGCTCACCTTGGATAACAGCGAAACCTTAGTCGCCGACAACAGCAAAGCTGCCGAAAGCCCGGCAGCACCAGCCGCAGAACAAAATCCGGAAGAACAAAGCGCTGCCTTGCCCGTGCTGGCAGAAAAAACTGTCGAAGTGGCTGCTGCCGACGAACCGGCTGCGCCGCCTACTATCCCGGCAATGGAATCTAAACCCGTGGTTGCCGTCGTTGAAGAACAGCCGACCGACAAAGTCTCAACCGGTATGCCGCTGCCGCTCCTGGCCGCCGCCGGTGTGGGTGTGCTTGGCTTGGGAGGCGCTGCCGCCTACTTCATCACCCATCGCCGCCGCCGCGACGACGACAGTATGGAAGAATTCTCGCAAGATGAAATTGACCGCATGGTGTCGGAAATGGAAGCGCGCGAAGGCATCAAGGCTGGACACGATATGGAAGCGGGCGATCCCAAACCGCGTCGCAAAGTCGAACCCGTGGCAGGACATGACCCGGTCGCTGACTTGGAAGGTTTGCAACAGCTGAACAGCCAGCTATCCGAACTGGAAAAGCTAAACGAGCAAATCGGCATTCCGAGATTCGTGGATGATGGCGAACCGCATTCTGCCGAAGAACTACCGGATGACTTCTTCAAAGATCTCCAACTGCCGGGCAACGAAGAAACCGTCTCTGTTGCGGCTGCACCACAACCTGCGGCTGCTGAAGAAGAACACGACTTCTTCAGCGACCTCGAAGCCTTTGCTGCTGAAGAACCGGCACCGGCTCCCACAAGTCACACCGCAACCACAGACGATACCGACTTTGACCTGCCTGATTTTGGCCTGGATGAAGCCCCGGCTGCTGCAACACCCGCTGTCAAACCCAGTTTGGCCAAAGCTGAGCCCGCAGCACGACCAGCCGCCGCTGAAGCAGACGACTTTGATTTCCTCAACTTTGCCGTCGACGAACCGGCTGCCAAGGCAGAATCAGCATCACAACCTGCCGCTGCCACAGATGATGACCTTGACTTCCTCAGCTTCGCTGCTGACGAACCGATAGCCAAAGAAGAACCAGTGTCACAGAACGCTGCCACCAATGATAATGATAGCGACGATTTCGACTTCATCAGCTTTGCCGCTGAAGAACCCGCAGCCAGCGAACCGGTAGCGGCTATCGCTGCACAAGCGGCAGCCGATGATGGCGACGATTTTGATTTCATCAGCTTCGCCGCAGAAGAACCGGCAGCTCCCACCGCAGAAGAAACGACTGCCACGGTCAGCGCCAGCACAGGCGATGATGATCTCGACTTTTTCAACAGCCTCAACCTGGCCGATGATAGCAGCGCGAGCACACCTGCCGCCGCAGCCGAGCCGGAGATTGTCGATGAAGATCACAACGTCCTTGATTTCTTCGGTAGTGACGAAGAACCTGCGCCTGTCGTCGCAGAAGAAGCCCCGGTTGCTGCTGAAAAACCAGCTGTCGTACACACCCACAGCGTCGTCAGCGATGCCGTGGTTGTCACCGCCCCGGTCACTACCGAAAAGGCCGAGAGCGAAGCCCTTGACTTCTTCTCTTTGCAAGACGAACCGGCTGCCCAACCTGCTGCCGCCCAACCGGCATCTGCCACCGCACCGCAAGCAGCACCGGTGCGTCCCGTCGCCGCAACCATCGCTCCGGCTTCATCCGACATTGACATTGAAGCGATGGAAATCAACCTTGACATGGCTACCTCCTTCATCGTTATGGGCAAAGCCGAAAAAGCCCGCTCCTGGCTTGATGAAGTGCTGGTATCCGGCAGCGAAGCGCAAAAAATCCGCGCGCGCAGCATGCTGGAGCAACTCGAAAAAGCTTGAGGGGTACGATGACCACACGCTACGCCGTCGGCGTCGAATACGACGGCACCCATTACGCGGGCTGGCAACGCCAGCCCTTTTTTGCGTCCACCATTCAGGAACATATCGAACGTGCCCTGAGCCAGGTCGCCGCCGAAACCATCACCACTACCTGCGCCGGGCGCACCGACGCCGGTGTGCATGCTACCGCACAAGTGCTGCATTTTGACACCCGAGCCGAACGCAGCCCCTTCGCCTGGCTGGCCGGTACGAACCGCTACCTGCCTACCGACATCCGCCTGCAGTGGATTACCTCTGTTGCTGACGACTTCCATGCGCGTTACAGCGCCACCGCCCGCCATTACCGCTACCTCATCCGTCACCGTGCTCAGCCTAGCGCGCTCTGGGCGCAGCGCTGCCACTGGCACAAAAAGCCACTCGACTCCCTGCTCATGCACCAGGCCGCGCAGCCGCTCGTTGGCGAACACGATTTCAGCGCCTTCCGCGCCGCTGAATGCCAGTCCAAGACCCCGTGGCGCTGCATCCACCGCATTGACATCCGCGAAGCGCACGGCTGGATCGCGGTCGATATCAGCGGCAACGCCTTCCTGCACCACATGGTGCGCAATATCGTCGGCACCCTGCTTGCCGTCGGCGACGGACGGCAAAGTGGCGGCTGGCCCGCCGCCGTTCTCGCTGCCCGTGACCGCAAACAGGCCGGCATCACTGCCCCGGCACAAGGTCTCTACCTCAGCGGCGTCACCTACCCGCCTGCCTATCACTTGCCGCCCACCCCGCACGCCTGGATACCCGATGACTTCCCTTGATCTCATCCCATTGGCCGATGCCGACGCTATCCGCCACCTTGACCGCCTTACCTGCGAGCGCCAGCACATCAGCTCACTGCAACTCATGGAACGCGCCGCCAGCCGCTGCACCGCGCACCTGCTTGCCCACTACCCCGATAACCGCTACTGGACCATCGTCGCTGGCGCGGGAAACAACGGTGGCGACGGCCTCGCCATTGCCCGTCAACTGCACCTGCGTGGCCATTACATCACTGCATACCATCCGCAACACTGCCCGACCAGCCCCGATCACGCCGCAAATGCAGCCCGCCTTGCGCGCCTCATCCCCACATATGACCTCGCCGCTTACACCCCGCCCACACGCGGCATCCAGATTGATTCCCTCTATGGTGTCGGCCTGAACCGCCCGCTTGCTGCGGCCGATGCCGGCCTCATCCGCGCCATGAACCGCGCGGCGGTACCGACCATCGCCATTGACCTGCCTTCCGGTCTGCGCGCCGACAGCAGTAGTCCCGAACCCATCATCCGCGCCGTGCGCACCCTCTGTCTCGGTTGCCCCAAAGCCGCACTGCTCTGGCAAGAAAACGAAGAATACGTCGGCACCCTGGAACTCGTCCCCATTGACCTTGACCGCAATGCCCTCGCCGACACCCCCGTCGCCGCGCGTTGGCTCACTCCCGCCTGGCTGCGTGACCAATACCGCCCCCGCCGTCGCTTTGCGCACAAAGGCGACGCCGGACGCCTGCTTATCGTTGCCGCTAGCCGGGGCATGACCGGCGCCGCCATCATGGCCGCACAAGCCGCACTGCGTGGTGGCTGCGGCCTGCTCACCGCCCATTTGCCCGCCACATGCTGCAGCGCCTACCATGCCGCCGTCCCCGAATCCATGACCGACGCCGACGCGCATCCCGACCACAATACCCGCCTGGAGCGTGACATCCCTGCCGATGCCGTGCTCATCGGCTGCGGCCTCGGCACTCACTCCGACACCGCCGGCTTCATCGCCGACCTCAGCACGCGTTATCACGACCACGCCATCCTCTGGGATGCTGACGCCCTCAACCTTATTGCCCGTGATTCTGTCCTGCAACAACACCTGCCGCCGCGCAGCATCCTTACCCCGCACCCCGGCGAGTTTGCCCGCCTGTACGGCAAAGCGCTCGCCCACGACTGCGAACGCATCCCCGCCGCACAAACCCTCGCTGCCCGCCTCAACGCCGTCATCATCCTCAAAGGCAAATACAGCATCATCAGCGCGCCGGACGGCACCACCGTCATCAACCCGACTGGCAACGCCGGCATGGCCAAAGGCGGTAGCGGCGACGTCCTTGCCGGCCTCACCGCCGCCCTGCTCGCCCAAGGCTATGCGCCTTTTCCCGCTGCCTGCCTGGGCACCTACCTGCACGGCCTCGCCGCCGATCTCGCCCTGGAAACAAGCGCCATCAACAGCCTGACCGCCAGCGACATCATCGCCGCTATTCCCGCCGCCTGGCGCAGTATTGCCGTCGCGTCCGCTTGAGAGCGCCCTACATTTCTGCGAAATCAGGATAAAAACGAATAAACGCCTCGCGGTCGGCGTAGGACATCTGCGTACCGAGGTGGGTAACGGAATCGGTGGCGTAGTGGTTAGCGGCGGTAATGGCTCGTGCCACGTCGCCGGTTTTGACGTACACGGTGGCGAAGTAGCCGATAAAGGCATCGCCGGCGCCGGTCGTGTCTTTGGCGGTGACGTTGACCGGCGGGAAGTGTTGCCCATACTGTCTGCGACCAGCCACAAGGTACCGCGTTTGCCGAGGGTGACGATGACGTTCTCCACCCCCGTATCGCGCAGTGCCGCTGCCGCGTTGCGGATGTCGTCTGCTCTGTCCACCGGCATTCCGGTCAGCAGCGACAGCTCCGTTTCGTTTGGCACCCGGCAGCCGCCTGCACCACGGCGGCAATATCGGCCTGTACCGCCGCCCAGTCACCGTCTTTTGCAAGCCCGATGTTCATCACCATGTTCAGCTCATTGGCGTCGTTCTCCACTGCATCTGCTGCCGCAAAAGCCTTTGCGGCGGATGTGTCTGCTCCCAGCGGGAAGCCGATGATCGTGCAGACCTTGACCGCAGCACCCGCCAGCGCCGTTGTTGCCTGTGGTGCGAGCAGGGTGTGGTCAATATAGTGGGACAGCTTCATGTCCACCTCCATTGTGGACTGATAATGGCGCCACCATAGCACCAAAGACACCGCCAGGCGGCGCACAGGCAAAAACCCGCACGATAAAAATAAAAAAAGTTTACTATCACGGCCCGACATCAATCCAACAACAGGAGAAAACATCATCATGATGCCGACCGCCCCCAACGCTGACCAGCTCCGCGCCAGAATCCGCCTGCTTGCCAACCTGCTTGGCAAAACCATCGAGCGTCAGGCAGGCAGCGACACCCTGCAAACCATCGAATACCTGCGCCAGGGCTACATCGAAGAACGGCAAAACCCCAACCCGGAACGTCGTGCCGCCCTGAAACGCACCATCGCCGCGCTCGATGACGATCGCCTGAAAAACGTCATCCGTGGCTTCAGTCTCTACTTTGCCCTTGCCAACCTCGCCGAAGAAGACCTCCTGCGCCAGGAACGCGCCGTCGCACGAGAAACCGGCAGCCTGTGGGAAGGCTCCTTCCACCACACCCTGCAACAATGCCGCGATAACGACCTCTCCCCGGAACAAGTCGCCGAACTCATCACCCAGCTGCGCTTCATCCCCGTCTTCACCGCGCACCCCACCGAAGCACGGCGGCGCACCACCATGAGTATCCTGCAAAACCTTTACCGCCTCTGTGACCGCCTTGACCACACCGCTGAAAACAGTGCCGCGCGCGAACGCATCCTCAAAGAAGCGGCGGATCTCATCGACCTGCTTTGGGCGTCTGACGAAATCCGCACCCGTAAAACCCTCGTCTATGACGAAATCAACAACGGCCTGCACTACTTCAACGCCAGCCTCTTTCAGGCCATCCCGCAGACCTACCGCAACCTGCGCGAAGCACTGAACCGCATCTACCCCGAACTCAAAAACACCGTGCTGCCGCCGCTCCTGCGCTTTGGCTCATGGATTGGCGGCGACCGCGACGGCAACCCCTTCGTCACCTTTGAAACCACCGAACAGGCCGTGCTGATGCACGCCGACAACGTCCTGCGCTACTACAGCAAACAACTCAAACACTTGCGCAACCGCCTCTTGCACTGCGCCAGCATCACCGCCATAGACCCCGCCGTAAACGCGCGCAACGAACACTACGCCCGCCTTGGCGTTACCGTCTTCGAATACAACCCCGAAGACTACAGCAACGAACCCTACCGCCGCCTGCTCGTGCTGATGCGCGCCAAAATCCAGCACACCAACCGCTACATCCAGAGCATGGGCGCGGATAAAGCCGCCGCCGAGCACGCCTACCACAGCCCGAAAGACTTCCTCGACGACCTCATCCTCATCCGCGACGCGCTCAAACAGCACGATCCCGAACAGGCTGATGGCGACATTCAGGACCTCATCCGCCTCGTGCGCAGCTGCGGCTTCCACATGGCCTCGCTCGACATCCGCCAAGAATCCGTCTATCACACCAACGTCGTCGCCGACATCTTCGCGCATGCGCCCAACCTGCCGGACTACCACAGCCTCGACGAAGCCGCGCGCCTCGACATCCTGAACCGGCTGCTCGCCACCCCCGGCGCGCCGCTCATCTTCGAGAACAACCTCAGCGCCGAGACCCGTGAACAACTCGCGCTGATGCGCACCATCGCCCGCCTGCGCGACCTGGTCGGCCCGCACACCTTCGGCAGCTACATCATCTCCATGACCCACCACGCGAGCCACATCCTCGAAGTCCTCTTCCTGATGCGCTTCGCCGGCCTCTCCGGCCAAGACAGCGAAGGCCGGCCCTACGCCGCACTGCCCATCGCGCCGCTCTTCGAAACCATCGAAGACCTCAAGGCCATTGACAACATCCTGCCCGTCCTCCTTGACAACCCCGGCTACCGCGCCCTGCTCGCCACCCAGGGTGACACCCAGGAAATCATGCTCGGCTACTCCGACAGCAGCAAAGACGGCGGCATCCTCACCAGCGCCTGGCAACTCTACCGCGCCCAGCAAAACATCCTCGCCATCGCGCGCAAATACCACATCAAAACCCGCCTCTTCCATGGACGCGGCGGCTCCGTCAGCCGGGGTGGCGGCTCCACCCACCACGCCATCGCCGCCCAGCCGCCCGGCACCCTGCAAGGTGAAATCAAATTCACTGAACAGGGCGAAGTCCTCTACGCCAAATACGCCAACCCTGAAACCGCCGTGTACGAACTCACCATGGGCATCACCGGCGCACTCAAAGCGAGCAGTACCCGCTTCGCCAAAACCCCGCCCAGACTCGCAGAGTACGAAACCATCATCGAACGCATGGCGGATGCCAGCGAAAAAAGCTACCGCGACCTCACCGACCGCACCGACGGCATCTACCAATTCTTCGTGGACGCCACCCCGGTACGCGAACTGAGCCTGCTCAACATCGGCTCACGCCCGGCCCACCGCCGCAAAGGCACGCCGACCAAAGAAACCATCCGTGCCATCCCGTGGGTCTTTGGCTGGTCGCTGGCGCGCTTCATGCTGCCTGCCTGGTACGGCGTTGGCAGCGCGCTCTCTGCCATCCGCACCGAAGACCGCCCACTGATGGACGAAATGCGCGAACAATGGCCGTTCATTGACGCCTTCATCAGCAACATCGAAATGGCCTTCGCTAAAACCGAACTGGCAACCGCCGAAAACTACAGCCAGCTCTGCCCGGACGACACCTTGCGCGCCACCGTGATGCAGGCCGTCAAAGACGAATACCAAAAAACCCTGGACGGCCTGAACGGTGTGCTCAAGCAGCAGCACCTGCTCGAACACCAGCCGCGCCTTGCCGCCTCCCTGCGCTGGCGTGACCCCTACCTCGACCCGATTAACCACATCCAGATCGAGCTCTTGCGCCGCAGCCGTGCGAAAAACGGCGAAGACGCGGACGTGAACGACCCGCTCATCCGCTCCATCAACGCACTGGCCGCAGGCTTGCGCAACACGGGTTGAAATACTCCACACTCACCAAGAAAAAAGCAGGCGCAAGCCTGCTTTTTCATGCGCCGGACAGAGGGAGCCCAGATTTATGCAGTGCATAGTGATCGTTCTGCTATGGATTGAGAAAGCTCAGCAAGAGCAACAGGGCCCGAATGGCAGGCACGGGGGAGTAGCTGCTCCATGAAGCTGCTCGTTGGCTCGCGTTCGAGGTCGCAGCAGTAATCCGATACGACGGTTGGAACAGGCAAGGCAGGTAATGTGATACGGCGTAGTTGGTCTTGCACAGCAACGGTGATAACGCGGGGTAGGTACGTACCTTCGCGTTCAAGGCAGTTGTCGCGGTAACCAAGCAGTACACCGCTTTCTTACCTTAATTTCTGGGATTAGTATTATCTGCGCTTGAGGGTATTCCCTGATGGTCCGTGAGGGGAAATATTTTGATAAGTACCGGTTTTTACAGATAAAAAAAGCCCCTGATAGGGGCTGATAAGTGGGTGTGGAGGCTGGGGTCGGAATCGAATTTATCAAAAAACACCATAAATCTCATTAGATACGAATTTATATATCCTAGACGGTACTACATAAATTACTACACTTAATCATACGACGTATCGCGCGCGCACGCGCACGTATGGCAATGCACTCCCAAAAGTCTTGGGGGGTGTCGGGAAAAGTGTAATAACTGTAAAAAGTCGAAAAATCGCTTGCAACCATATAAAAACAAAAGGAAATCCCAGAACGTCAAAGTGTAAAAAAAGCGTAATTAAAGTGTAAGCAGATTACACTTTTTTTTGTAATTTGAGCGTCTATTAAAAACAATTACTTACGTCAGATTACACTTTTGATTACAAAAAATTACACTTTTTTGTAATCTCAAATATTCATTGATAACAAAAGGATAACCCCTCATAAAATGGGGCTTTACGGATATTACACTTTTCCCGCAACCCCCCTGCTTCGTTGGAGAAAAATCCAAAAAAAAAAGAGCCATATCGGCTCATTTTCGTCGCATCGTTGCTACTGCGATGCGCGTCGCTTTTCGGTGTGTTTGTTCGCCGCACGCCCCCGCTACGGGCGGCGGCTGACCGGGAAATCGCAAAAATGTGATACCCCCCACGAAGAGGCGGCGGGCGAGGGGCGGAGTTGAGCGCGCAGCGGCGGGTGTAGGTGCTGCTCATGATGGTGGTCGCCGGTAGGTGTGATGCGGTTTTTTAGATGAGAAATCTAACCTAAATGATAATCAAATTTTATGGATGGCTTATTTTTGCGCGCGCGGGAATGCACCTGCGACCGGACGAAAAATAAGAGCGCAAAAGATCCCCACAAATGCGGAATGTGGAAACGAACATACTGACTACACGCGCGGAGCGGCGTAAAGTGACAGGCCTGTCGCCCCCAGTGCGCTGGGCTGTTTTGCTGCCGTCTAATACGGCAAAGGCGCACGCGGGGCGGCAACCAAAGAGAAGACGGCGACGCCGCAGTGGTGGAACACCTCGCCGGATACCAGACCATCAGCGTCAAGACCACTCTCAACCAGACGGCGCGATACGAGGACAACCTCGTTTACAAATTCTGAACAAAAACAACGCCGGGCATCCCCGGCGTTTCCTGTTTTTCGTCCTCATTTGAGGCGACGCAAATCATGATGGTTCGGTTGGGTCGAGCGCCCCGATCTCATAGGCCTCGAAGGCGATGACCGCCTCGCCGAGCCAATCGTTGATTTGCAAAAACCGGTCCTGTAATGGCCTGACCTCATTGCGGGCAAACACCTTTGCCGCGTCTGAAATGCTGCCGAACCCACTACTGTTGGTCGGTACGATGCCAATCAGGTTCGGTGGCACACGGCAGGCGGCGAGTTGGTCGTCGCGCGACACCGCCTTGATGTTGAAAAATTCGTCTTTGGCGGCAACTTCGGAAATCGGCAGCAACTTGATGCCGTCCGGTTTGCCATTGGGCGCGTACAACAGCAAATTGCGGAAATTCCCCGGTCCTTTCGACAATTTCAATTGCTCCTGCAAGGTGTCAATATCCGCCTCATTGATATTTGCATCTGTCAAATACATGATATAGCCTGCGTGCGAGCCATTGCGGTAATAGCGCAGACGGAATTTGGTTGCAGCCTCATTGAGTAATGCCGACTGGATGGCGGGCAACCATTCCGGCACACCGTAAATTTCCTGATTCACATCCGGCTCGAATAAATGAAAAATTGAGCCTTTGGGGAAATCGTGAATGGCGTAGCCGCTGAAAAAATTAAGGTCGCGGATGATAAATCGGTAACGGTTATCGCGGCTGCGGCGAGTAAACTTTGCCGGGGAATGGCGCAAAGCCAATAATTTGCCGCTGCGCGCATACGAGCGCTCAAGATAGGCATTGCCAAACCACAAATAATCCATGATGAGTTTTGAAAATTCCTGTCGTGGCAATAATTCGTGTGGCTGGTAGCAACTGGTGAGGATGTTGGCCTTTGCCTGCAAGGCGCTGCGGATATAGAGCAGTGAATAATAATATTTGGCGTGCGCATCTATAGAATACGGCAATTCGTAATATTCACCATTAAAGGCACATTCAAGATACTGTAACAGCATCGCGCCGGTTACTTCGATTTCCTCGCCCGCCCATTGAAACGAAAACATCCGCTGCTTATCCGTAGACGCGGCTATTTTTTTACCTTTGAACATCAAATACTCCGAAAATTAAAAAATACGGGCAAAACCACGTTTGCCGGAAAAACCCGCCGTCGCAATCTCGCCGAGCGGGTCATTGATAAGCGCGTGCATCGTTGCCCATGCCAAATCCGCATGACCGGTGGTCGCGGTGCGGCTTGCCTTGTAAGTAACCTGCCGCCCGCTGCCTGTCTGCGCTTGGTGGATGGTCAAAAAGGCATGGGCAATATCTGTCCACCCCGCGTCCCATTGCAGACGACCGTGGTGGATGAGCTGCTTCGCTTTCAGCACCATTTCGTTTTTGGCCTCAACGGTGTAAATG
The DNA here is from genome assembly GCF_900460955.1 of Cardiobacterium valvarum. Classification (GTDB taxonomy): domain Bacteria; phylum Pseudomonadota; class Gammaproteobacteria; order Cardiobacteriales; family Cardiobacteriaceae; genus Cardiobacterium; species Cardiobacterium valvarum. Next base: position 1,993,210 of record NZ_UFUW01000001.1, on the reverse strand, counting down.
ATTTTCTTGGCGCGCGGATAAAACTGGCGCACCAAGTCATAAACTGCCTGCCCAATACCGGTGGCATCAATAGCAATATTGGCCACGTTATAAATGCTGCAAAATTCGCGAATCTTTTGCGCTTGCCCGTCAAAATCCAGACCGTTGAAACTCTGCTTATCCACAATGCGGAAAACCCCGCCCTCAACCCGTGGCGGTGCGATAACCACCAAAGAGGCATCATCCTGCGAGCGGCTGGGGTCGTAACCAATCCACACCGGCGCGTCATCGAGCGGGCGCGCGGCGAGCGGGGTGTAGTCCTTCCACAGCGTCCACGCATCAACCATGCAGCGCTGCAATTCCGCCATTTTGAAAATACTGTCCGTGTCATTGACGAATTGGCACATGAGCAAGTTTTCAAACTGCCCCGGCGGGAATTTAATCCGCAGTTTTTCCATCGTTACCCGATCGAAGCCGCTGTTAATGGCGTCCTCAATGGTAATTACTTGGCGGAAATAGCCATCCTCGCATAACCGCCCATCCTTGAGTGTCTTATGCGACACGTCCAAATCAATGTGTTCGGCTTTGGGGCGGCCTTTGTTGAATTCTGCTCCCGTCCATAACGGATAGGCCTCATGAGTAACGGTCGAGGGTGTAGAAAAATAAGTAATACGGCGGTCATCATGAACCGTCATCCCGGAAGCGACGTGTTGGATTTTCTTGAATTGTGGAATCCAGAAATATTCGTCAATGTACAAATCGCCGGAATACGATTGCGCTGTATTGGAGTTGGTACCGAGAAAATACAGGGTGGTGCTGGGCGATAACTTGATATGCTCACCCTTGAGCTGCACCCCTAATACCTCATCAACAAATGCAATAATATTGCTGCGGAAAATATGCGCCTGACTCTTGGACGCAGAAATAAAAATTTGATTTTTGCCCGTTTCCAGCGCGGTCAATAACGCTTCCTGCGCGAAATAATACGTTGCGCCAATTTGGCGGCTTTTGACGTATTGCCGCATCTCATACTGTTTCGAGTGCTCGTACCACGCCATTTGATGCGGATACATCCGCTCCCGAAACGCTCGCTTTAATTCAGCAACCATATCGGCATCAATCTTGCCAGAATTGCCACGCTCCTTCGCCTTTCGCCGTTTCCCCTCATTGCGGTTGCGCACATTGGGATTCAGGTCTGCCTCATTGCCGCCGTCCTGATAACGACCAATCCGTGCCGTCCGTTCGAGGATTTTGGCGAGTTTGTCCATTTCGTTGTAGTCCTTGTCGGATTTGTCATCTTTGGCGACGAGGACGGCGAGGCGCACGTCGATTTGCTCCTCAATACGGCGAGCGATGGGCGCCCTGTCCCACCCTTCGCGGGTTTTCCACGAGCGCACGGTGGTATCGGGGATACCCATTAGACGGGCGATTTCCGCACAAGTAAAACCCCGCCAGAATAAAAGGCGGGCATTTTTTTCAGGGGATAAATCAGGATGAAGCAAAGTAGTCATGCCGCGCATGATGGACAGGCGCGCACGCGGGCAAAAGAGCATTATTTCCACAATCCCGCATTGTGGAAACGCGCCGATTGAGTGCAGGAGCAAAGGCGACAACAATCGTGCCACCGAATCACCTGACCCGGAGAAAAAGTGAAATACCACATTGTCGCCACCGAAGGCGCAACCATTGACGGCCGCCACATCAACGGCGAACAGCTCGAACAAATGGCGAAGAATTACGACCCCGCCAAATACGGCGCGCGCATTTGGCTGGAGCATATCCGTGGCCTGTATGCCGACAGCGCTTTCCCGGCATTGGGCGACGTTACCGCCCTCAAAACCGAAAAAAACAGGGACGGCAAAACCGTCCTGCTCGCCGCGATTAACCCGACCCCCGAACTGGTGAAAATCAATCAGGCGGGGCAAAAGGTTTACACCTCGATTGAAATCAATCCGAGATTTGCCGATACCGGCGAAGCATATCTTGTCGGATTGGCTGTAACCGACAGTCCGGCCAGCACCGGCACCAGCCGCCTTTCCTTCAGCGCCATCCAAAAAGAGCCGGAACATTTGTTTTCCGATTATGTTCAGGCCGATTTGAGCGACGAGGAAAAACCGTCGCCCAGCATCATGGACAAAATCAGGGCGATATTTTCCAAACAGGAAGACGCGGAGAAAGACAACGGCAAACGGTTCGCCGGAATTGAAGAAGCCATTACCACCGTCGCCAATGAATACAGCGCGGGCAAACAAATATTGCAGGGCGAGATTGATGCGCTGCAAAGCCAATTTGCCGGGCTGCAAAAACAATTCGACGAATTAAAACAGGCAATGGATACAACCCCGGCCAATCCGCCCGAACCGGCGCAATTATTTGCTGCCCCGCGTCCCATTGCCAATGGCATGACCGACATCCAAACCGATTGCTAAGGACTACCAATGCACAAGCAAACCCGCGAACATTTCAACAAATTCCTGGACCGCATCGCAGAATTAAACCATGTTGCCGATGCCACACAGAAATTCAACGTCGAACCATCCGTTGAACAAAAATTGCTGGAAAAAATTCAGCAATCCAGCCCATTCCTGTCGCTGATTAACCACATTACCGTTGACCAACAAGAAGGCGAAAAAGTCTTCATTGGCGTCAATAGCACCATCGCCGGGCGTACCGATACCAGCGGTAATGCTGAACGACAAACACGCGACGTCAAAACATTGTCCAATGACAAATACCGTTGCGAGCAAACCAACTTCGATACGCATATTCGCTACAACACCCTCGACAGTTGGCGCCACCGTCCCGAATTTCAGTCATTGCTGCGCTTGGCGACCAGCAAACAGATTGCGCGCGACCGTTTGATGATTGGTTTTAACGGCACATCCGTTGCTGCCGATACTAATCGCACCACCAACCCGAAACTGCAAGATGTCAATATCGGTTGGTTGCAACAATTACGCGCACACAAAGCAAGCGCGGTAATGAATGGCAAAAAAATCGGCAACATTACCGGCCATGACTACAAAAACATTGATGCCGCCGTCTATGACGCCGCGCACGAACTGATTGAGCCGTGGTATCACGACGGCGAGCTGGTTGTCATTGCCGGGCGCAAACTGCTGACCGACAAATACCTGCATTTGATTGGCGACAGCGACAAACCGACCGAACGCCGCGCGCTGGAAAGTTTGATGGTCAGCCAATTGTTCGGCGGGCTGAAAACCATCGCGGTGCCATTCTTCCCGGACGACGCCTTCATGATTACGCCGTTGTCCAACCTTTCCGTCTATACGCAAGCCGGTTCGACCCGCCTGTATTACCTCGACAACCCGAAAAAAGACCGGATTGAGGAATACCGCAGCATGAATGAATGCTACGTCATTGAAGATTACGACGCCTGTTGTCTGGTCGAGGGCATCCTCGTCCCGAAAGCGGATGGCTCTGGATGGGAGTAAGACATGGCAAGCCCTGCACGATTGCACAAACAACGCGAAGAAGCCCGCGCCGCCGCCGAACGTGCCGCCGTGGAAGAAACCCCGGTACGCGGCAGCGCGCATGAACTAGCGCTGGCGCAACTGGCGCAAGACAAGCGGCAACTCAAGGAAATCCAGTCCACCGAGCGCCGCCAAGAACGCAAGGCCGAGCTGATGGCAGAAAACTGGAACGCCTATATCGACGGCGCACTCGCAGCCGACAGCGGCGCACATGACCCAGTCATCAGCCAAATGTTGCCGTGGTGTTTCGACGTCGGCGACATCGAGCGCGCCTTGCGCGTTGGTGATTACCTTGTCCGTCACGACCTGCCCGCCCCGGAGAGTTTTGCCCGCAGCGCCCCCGCCGTGTTCGCCGAAATGGCAGCCGAGGCATGGCTCAAGACCCCGGATGGCGTCATCCCGCCCATCAGCGCGCTGCAACTGGGCGATGTTTTGGAGACCATCAGCGGCCACGACATGGTGGACGAGATACTCGCCAAACTGCACCGCGCCATCGGCGAAGCGTTGTATTCCGAGGGTGACAACGAGCGTGCGCTCGCCCACCTGCGCCGCGCCGTTGAACTCAACCCCAAAGTTGGCGCGAAACCGCTGATTGCCAAACTCGAAAAAGAAATGGCGGAGGCAGACGCGACAGCCCAGCCGCAATAACCCTCTCAACCCAGCCCGCGCGGGGCGCGGCGGCGCAAAGGCTTTCAGTCAGTTTCCCTACCTTTGCCCGCTGCAACCGCGCACCTTTGGGAATCCTGCGCGTGGCAGGGATGGCGGGTTTTCTCCTGTTACCGTCATCAACCACGCACCTTTTCAAAGGATTTTGTCATGAGCGAATTAAATACATTCGGCGAAACGATTAAGGCGGCACGGAAAACCGCAAAGCAATCGTTAAAGGCAATGGCGGCGGAATTAAATATATCCGTGCATCAATTAGCTGGCATCGAAGAAGGCCGCAAAGCTGTATCGCTACCGCTGGCCAAAAAGATTGCCGAATATTTCAAAGCGCTCAATGCGTCGGAGGAATCATGAGCGTCGTTATCCCGCATGGCCCCGGCAATCCGAAACCGAATGAAGACCTGATTGCGCCGCCGGATGATTTTTATCCGCCTTTGTCTGTCGCCGAATGGAAATTGCGGATGCGCGTGGACGATAACGTCAGCCCGGCACGCAGCGCCGAAATCCTGAACTGCGCCACGCTCGACATCACCGACGAGCTGAAACCGTGGCGCGCGAAACAGACCGCCGCCACGCTCGCCGCAGGCCGCGACACCAAGCGCTACCGGCAAGCGGTGTGGCAACTCGCCAAAGCGTATGAGCTGGAGCAATACCGCGACATCGACACCACCGACAGCGGCAGCCGCCGTGCCGATGGCCTCGAAAGCCGCATTGATACTGCGCTGCAACGCTCGCGCGAGGCATTGCGCAGCCTGATGGGACGCGGCCGCGCGACCATCGTCCTGATATGAGGAGCGCCATGAATGCAAACCGCTTACGCACACCAGCACGAAACCCTCGACGACGTCCTCTACCGTATTACCGGCAACACCGCGCCGATAGCGCAAGTTATGGCGGCCAACCCGCACGCCTTGCACTCGCCACGGTTGGCCGAGGGGATGCCCATCCATATTCCGCGCACCCCGGCCGCCAAGCCCGCGCCCACCGTCAAACTTTGGGAATAACCATGCCCGACCCGATTACCAACAGCACCCTCGGTGGCGCGGCGCAACCCGCCCTCGGCGCAGTACTCACCAAAATCCTCATCTACATCATCGGCCCAGTCGCCGCCAGCATCGTCGTCATGACGATGGCGCAGCCGAAAAGCCCACGTGAATGGTTTAGCGCCATCATCAGCACCGTCATGTGCTCAATCGGCCTCGGCAGCTACGTCATCAGCCATTACCTCAACCTGCAACCGCTCGCCGACGAACTAGCCGGGATGCAGGCAGGTGCTATCTATTTTCTGTGCGGCCTGCCCGGCTGGACGGCGGTGCGCGCCATTTTTTACACGTTGGAGCGTTACCAGCAAACCGACATCCTCGCCATCCTCGCAAAACTACGGAGCCATGACCATGACCAAAGCAACCCGCCAAATGACCCAAACCGGCATTAAGTCCCTGCTCGCCCGCGAGGGCAGCCGCAGCAAAATGTATTACGACACGGCAGGTCTGCCGACCATCGGCGTCGGCCACCTGCTCACTCGCTCGGAGATAACCAGCGGCAAAATCTGGATTGACGGCGAGGCCATCCGCTGGCGCGACGGTTTGAGCAACGACCAGATTACCCGCCTCTTTGACCGCGACAATGACCTCGCCGAGGCCGCCGTCAGCGATTTGGTCAAGGTCGAGCTGGCTGACCACCAGTTCGACACACTGGTCAGTTTTGTTTTCAACGTCGGTATCAACGCCTTCCGCAAGTCCACTTTGTTGCGCAAACTCAACGCGGGCGATTACGCCGCCGTACCCGAACAGTTGCACCGCTGGATATACGCCGCAGGCAAACCCGTCCTCCGCCTGCGCCGCGAAGAAGAAGCGCGCCAATGGGAGACACCCTATGCTGTCTAAACCGCTGGCCATCATGAGTGCGGCGGTACTGATTGCCTACAACATCGCCTCGGTCGGCTATGCCTACCGCGCCGGACAGGCGAGCGTGCAACGCCAACAGCTGGAGACCTTTGTCGGCGAGCTGCAAACAGCCATTGACCGCCACAACGTGCAACTGATGCGCTACGACGTACTCGCCGCCGAATTCGCGGCCAACCACGAACGCACTCAATCCCAACTGAAACAAACCGGGGACACCCTCAATGCCTACCTTGCAACGATTGACCGGCAAAAGCCTTGCCTTGAGTCTGGCGCTGTCAGCCTGCTCAACCAGCACATACGTCCCGCCACCCAGCCCGCCGGTATTGCCCCCGCCGCCGGTCGAAGTGAGCGCCCTGCGCCCCTGCGCCGACCTGCCGCTACTCAATGACGGCAGCCTCGGCGACCTCATCGATTGGATCAGCCGTGCCACCACCCAATACCGCGACTGCCAAACCCGCCATGCTTATGCCACCGACTGGATTAACACCACCCGCAGCCAATGGACATCGCCGACAAAGCCGCCGAAATCGAGGAAATGAACCGCGCGCAAGCGCTCGCCGCCCGCCGCCGCATCCCCGCCGCCCCCGGCTGCGCCGAATGCGAAGATTGCGGCGACCCCATCCCGGATGCCCGCCGCCGCGCCTATCCCTCGGCCACACGCTGCACCGAATGCCAAGCCCGCCACGAACGCCATGCAAAAAATCGCTGACCTGCGACAATCCCTGCTCGAAAGCGGCCTGAATATCCAGCCGGAAGACCTCACCGTGCGCGTCAAAACCGGCACGGTGCGCAGTCATTACGAGCATCCCGACCAAGCGACCAACCACAATCTGCGCCTCGAATACAGCGCCGAAGTGCTGATTGTCGAGTACCACGGCTCGCCGGCTGCCGCCTGCTGGATGGTCGCCCAGTGGTTGCACAATGCCCAACCCGGCCACAAACCAGACGCACTCAAATTTGAGGCGGATATTTTGGACGACGAGCGTGCCGACCTGCTGATTACCGTCAGCGGTCTCACCGACAACTACCACGTCCGCAACGCCGCCGACGGTATCCACATGGATGTTTGCACGTCGACCCATATCGACCGCAAGGTGTACCCGTGATAATTACGATGGAGAGCAACTTTGAGGCGCTGGAGCGCTGGATTGCCGTCACGGTCGCCCGCCTCTCGCCTGCCGAACAGCGGCAACTATTACGCCGCATCGGCGAGGACTTGCGCCGCGTCAATGCTCGCCGCATCGGCGCACAGACTACGCCGGACGGCTCAACATGGCTGGAGCGCAAACCACAAGAGCGCCGCCGTGCGCGCAAGGGCAAGATGATGCTCAAGCTGCGCCAGCGCGGCCACCTGCGGCAAAAATTCATCGGCGACGGCGTGCGCGTCGGGTTTTTCGGTCGTGACGGCTATCTGGCCAACGTCCACCATTACGGGAAGTCCCAGCAATTACGCTACGGCATCGCCCAATACCCGCGCCGCGAACTGCTCGGCATCAATGAGGCAGATCAGGCGATGATCCGCGAGAGCCTGCTTCGCCACCTCCACATGATTACCAACCCATGAGTTTTCTTCGCGCCGACATCCCCCGCCAGACCAACAACGTGCTGCGCATCGCCACCGTCGCCGCAATCGACTGGGAGGCGCGGCAATTCCGCGCGCAGACCGGCGACATCACCACCAACTGGCTGCCATTCCCGGCGTGGATATCGCATAACTACCGCCATTGGCTGCCGCTGCGCGAGAGCGCGCAAATCATCCTCACCGTGGACGGCGGCGACTACAACACCGCCACTGTCGTCGGCATGCTGTGGTCGGATGACGTCCCCGCGCCGGACATCCCGGTTGATGACCGTCCGTGGATTGACCGCCTCGAATTTGAGGACGGCACCCGCGTCGAGTACGACAGCAAGCGGCAAAAGCTGCTGATTGACACCCCCGGCGAAATCACCCTACGCGCGAAGGCGGTCAAAATCGAATCCAAAACCCTCACCCACAACGGCACCAACATCGGCGACACCCACACCCACCCCGGCGTCATGCCCGGCGGCGCCAGCACCGGGGCACCACAATGACCACCATCGCGCAAACCATCCACCGCGTGATTGCATACCCCGCTCCCGAACGGACAGCGCCAAAATTCGGGCAAAAATATTTCATGCCGCATTTCGGCTACGGCTATCCGAAAGCCGAAAGCCGCCGCTGGTTTAGCTTGCCGCTGGACTGTCGCAATCTGGAGCACGGTTTGGTTCATCTCACCCCAACGGCGGCAATGGAACACGCAAGAGCGTTATGGGAGCAAAAATAATGCCCATCGAACAACAAGCCGATACCCGCCCCGGCAACGGCGCCTTTGCCGAAACCGACATGAGCCGCGACAACGGCCGATCGGTCGCCGACAAACTGGCCGCCATCCGTCAATCGTTACATGACATCTTCACGACGCCCATCGGTTCGCGCATCCAGCGGCGCGAATACGGCAGCTACCTCTTTGCCCTCATCGACGCGCCGATGAACCCGGCCAACCGCCTGCGCCTTGCCGCTGCGCTGGTCGATGCGGCTACCCGCTGGGAGCCGCGCGTCACGTTGGAGAGCGCGATTATCGAGGTCGGCATGGACGGCAAAACCGTCCTCAACTATCGCGCCCGCCTGCTCGATGACGCCGAATTGCAGGCGCAAGCCATCCTCCAATAACCGACTTAATTTCCACAATCCGCGTTTGTGGAAATCCGCCGCTCGCCCGCATGCAATGCCGTTGCGACAATGCGGGCATGAGCGCAGCAACCCCCGAAATCCCCAACGTCATCGAAGCCCTCGATTACGAAACCATCCTCACCCGCCGCAAGGCGGCATTCGTTGCGCGCTGGCCACAAGACCAGCAACAGGCGTGGCGCGATACCCTCGCCCTCGAATCCTCACCCGTCACCAAACTCCTCGAAGAAAACGCCTACCTCGAACTGCTGTTGCGCGCACGCATCAATGACGCCGCCGCGAGCAACCTGCTCGTCTTCGCTCGCGACCGCGACCTCGACCGCCTCGCCGATTTTTACGGTTTGGAGCGCCGCGCGGACGAGAGCGACGAGGCATTCCGCGCGCGCATCCGCGAGCGTATCCGTGGCGCATCCACCGCTGGCCCCGCCGCGCATTACCGCTGGCACGCCCTCTCTGCCGACCCCGCCATCCGCGACGCCCATGTGGACAGCCCGCGCCCCGGCTTGGTCCGTATCAGCATCACCAGCCACAGCGGCACGGTGGATACCGACCTGCTCGCCCGTACCCGTGATTACCTCAACCGCAACGACATCCGCGTCCTCACCGATACGCTGGACATCCGCGCCGCCACCGTCAAAACCATTGACGTCGCTGCGACGATTTGGCTATTGCCCGACGGCAACGCCGACCTCATCCACACCCTGCCCGATACCTTGCGCACCGCCGTCGGTACCCAGCTCGGTTTGGGTCGCGACCTCACCCGCAGCTGGCTCATCCGCACCCTGCACGCAGACGGCGTGCAACGGGTTGTCCTCACTACCCCGGCGCAAGACGTGGTCATCGCAGCTGACGAGGCGGCAGCCATCGGCGCGGTCAAACTCACCCTCGGCGGACGGGATTACTGATGCGTACCGATCTGTTGCCGCCCAACAGCACCGCGCTCGAACAGGCGCTGGCGCAGATTGGCGCGGGCATCCTTGAGCTGGACGACGATGCCGCCATCCGTGGGCGCAAATTCGACCCGCCCGACAACTGGCTCGATGCGCTCATCTACGAATACGCACTCGGCGAAATCACCCCCTACTTTGACGACAAACGGCGGCTCATCCGCGAGGGCATCCGCTGGAGCCGTTGCCGCGGCACCCCGCAATCGCTGCACCTCGCCTTTGGGTGGGTTGGCCTCGATGCCGACATCATGGAGTCCGGGCCATCTGTCGAGCGCAATGACCCCGGCGCGGCTTATCAGCCGCACCGCCATTTTGCCGAGTACGACCTGCACCCGCACGGCGTCCTCACCCCCGAACAAATCTGCCTGCTGGTCCGCCTTGCCCTGCTGTCGCAGCCGGTGCGCTCCCGCCTGTGGCGGCTGGTGTATGGCTATGACCGGGGCGTCTTCAAACTTGATCACAGCCCGCTCGATTGCGACCTGCTCGATGACGACTCCGGCATCCGCATCGGCCGCACCGAATTGCCCTGCCTGCCTCCGGGCAGCGACCCGAAAATCTCTTTCCGCCAGCGCCATGCCTCCCGCGCCATCCGCGAAGAAAGCGAAGCGTGGGCGGTGGTCATCATCACCGTCGCCAGTCATGCCGTCAGCCGCGAGAGCCACGTCCTCTATCTCGATGACCTGCCGCTGCCCTTTGAGATTTACACCGCACTATCTGCCGCAGGTAACCCGCGTGGCGTCGCGGTGTACTACGGGCAGGTATGGGCAGACCAGCCGTGGCCGCGCAGCAACTGGACCAACACCAACGCCATCATCAGCAACTGTAAGGAGCCCGACTAATGGCCATCCTCACCACCAGCGGGCGCGTCGCGCTCGCCACCGCCATCAAGGCCAGCACCCTGCATCTTGCCTGGGGTCGCGGGCTTGCCGATTGGGATACCAACACCCCGCGCGAGCCACGCAGCGCGCTCTCCCTCACCGACGAAATCGCCCGGCGCAAAGTAAACGCCGTCCACTACTGCAAACCGCAGGACGACGGCGACATCGTCATGCTGGGCGCGCGCTTTGCCCGTAGTGACACGCCGACTGCCAACCTTTACCTACGCACCGAGTTTGATTTTAACGACGGCCTCGGCGAGACCATCCGCGAGCTGGGCGTCTTCGTCAATACGCAAATCCTGCCCAACCGCCCCGCCGGGCAAACCTACTTTTTGCCCGCCGACCTGCAAAGCCCCGGCACGCTGCTCGCCATTGACTACATTACCGCCATCAGGCGCGGCGTCGGCGCACGGCAGACCTTCGATTTTGTCATTACCTTCTGACCACCATGTCCAATATCAATCTTGCCAACTACTACCGCCGCGACACCACGCGCGAAGAACTCATCCTCTACCGCGCCGGGTTGGGGCTGCAATCGCCCGAACTGAACGAAATGCAGGCGATGGCCTTTGACACCATCAAGCGCATTGGCGACCTTATCACCAGCGACGGCGCTGTCCTCTCCGGCGGCGCGGTCGTCATCAACCCCGATACCGGCGCGACCACCTGCGCCGCTGCCGCCATCTACCTGCGCGGCCGCGTACGCGATGTTGCCGAGCGCAAACTCACCATCCCGGTTACGGGCGCGGTGGAAATCGGCGTGTGGTTGACTGAAACCGTTGTTACCGAACTGGAAGACCCGACGCTGCGCGACCCCTGCGAAGGCACGCGCAACTACGACGAGCCGGGGGCGGCACGGCTGCGCGTCAGCGCCGTTTGGGGCTTGTCCACCGACGGCGGCACCGGCAATTTCTACCGCGTCTATGACGTTGAGGACGGCCACCTCAAAATCAAGAGCGCGCCGCCCGACCTTTCCGGCTTCGCCGCCGCCCTTGCCCGCTACGACCGCGACAACAACGGCGGGCATTACGTCATCAACGGGCTGCGGCTGGTTTGGGTGGAGAGCAACGGCAGCGAAGAAACCTACTCATTGCAAGAGGGCAAGGCGCACGTCTATGGTCATGAAATCGAGCTGGCCACCGCCCTGCGCCTGCGCTACCCCTTTGACCCCGACCTGCAACTCATCCAAACCGAGCCGCACCAGTACACCGACAACGGCACGGGGAAAATGCGCATCAACGTTGACCGCGCGCCCATCCACGATGTGCGCAAACTGTCCATCCACCGTGAAAAGACGGCGACCGTGCTGCACGGCAGCTATGCCGGGGTTGCCGATGCCCTGCCCGACCCGGCGGTGATTGAAATCGTCGCCGTCAAACAGGGCGGCACCACCTACAAGCAGACGAAGGATTACGTGCTGAACGCCGGACAAGTGGACTGGTCGCCCGCCGGTGCCGAGCCTGCGCCCGGTAGCAGTTACAGCGTTACCTACCGCCACATCGTGCAGGTCGAGCCGATTGACCTCGACGAACGTGGCTTTACCGTGGAAAACGCCGTCCCCGGCTCATTGGTGCAGGTGGATTACCAAACGCGGCTACCGCGCACCGACACGCTCACCCTTGACCGCAAGGGCAACCTGACCCGCATCAAGGGGATGCCGCGCCGCGCGAACCCGAAAGCGCCGCCCGCGACCACCGGCCAACTGGAGCTGGCACAGATGCACCACACATGGTTCAGGGATGCGCCGACCCGTGTGCGCATTACCGCCATCGTCGCCGTCAGCATGGGGACGTTGCAGGATATGAGAGGCGACATCTTTGACCTCTACGACCTCGTTGCCACCCTCAAGCTGCAAACCAAAGCCATTGCCACCGCCCCGGCGGCGACGCGCGGCGTCTTCGTCGATCCCTTCCTCGATGACGCCATGCGCGACCTCGGCCAAAGCCAAACGGCGGCAATTGTGGACGGCGAGCTGATGCTCCCCATCCGCGCCGACGTCGCACCGTTGTCCGATACCACCGCGCCGCTCACCCTGCCATTCAAAAAAGTCGTATTGGTCGAGCAAACCGCGCGCACCGGCCATATGCGGATTAACCCGTATTCCGCCTTTGACCCGATTCCGGCGACCGTAACCCTGACGCCGCCGGTGGATTACTGGACGCTGACCGAGACCGTCAACGGCGCGGACGTTACCCGCATCATGGGCAGCGGCGGCGCGCGGCGCACCAGCGAAAGCATCGAGCGGCGCACCGTCGGCACACGCAAGGCCGAACACCTGCGCCCCATCAGCATCACCTTCCGCGCCGAAGGATTCCGCCCGGACGAAGAAATCCGCCGGGTCATCTTTGACGGCATCGAACTGGCCGTGGAGGCGGCATAACCATGAGCATCAATGCAGACCACAGCGGTATCGCCCGTGGCAAATTCACCATCCCGGCCAACATCCCGGCAGGCGTCAAAAGCGTCGAAATCATCGGCGAGCGCGGCAGCCGTGGCCTCGCCCAGTTCACCGGGCGCGGCGAAATCACCCTCGAAGAACGCCGCCGCGTCATCACCGTAACCCGTTATGACCCGCTGGCGCAGACCATAACACTCCTCACCGAAGGGCGGCACATCGCCGCCGTCGGCCTGTGGTTTGAGGACATCGGCGACAAGCCCGTTACCGTGCAAATCCGCGAAACGGCCACCGGCCTGCCGACCGGCGCAGTACTGGCCGAGGCGCGTATCACCGCCGCGCAAATCAGGGGCAACGGCGAGGAGACCGTCGTCGATTTTGCGACACCCCTCTACATCGAGGCGCTGCAAGAGTTTGCCATCGTCATCCTCACCGACGACAACAAACACAGCCTCGCCATCGCCGAAGTCGGCCAGTACGACCGCCGCGCGCAGCGCTACGTTACCGAGCAGGGTTACAGCGTTGGCGTGCTGCTGTCATCGTCCAACGCCTCAACATGGACACCGCACAACAACGCCGACCTCGCTTTCCGCCTCTACGCCGCCGAGTTCACCGCGACGGAACACACTACCGAGCTGAAAACGCAAACCGCGCACAACACTTCCGACCTCTACCTGATGGCGGACGTCGAACGCCCCGGCACCGAGACCGATGTCAGCTTCACCTTCACCGCCGATGACCGCCGCTACGCACTGCAAGACAAACAGACCGGGCGGATGGACGTGCGCACCGACGGCGACATGACTGCCAAAGTTACCCTGCGCGGCAGCAAAACCCGCTCGCCGGTGCTGTACCCCGGCGCACTGCTGGCACTTGGCGACTTGCAGGAAACCGCGACCTACATCAGCCGCGCCGTGGTTGCGGGCAGCGGGCAGGCCATTGTTACATTGGAAAGCAACACCCCCAGCGGCAGCGCCCTGACCGTGGAACTCGAAATTGACGGCGCGTGGAAATCCTGCACCCCGGAAAACGGCGAGCCGCTCGGCGACGGCTGGGTGCGCAACGAGTACAAACAGACCATCAGCGGCGGCGACACCGTGCGTTGCCGCATCACCCTCTCCGGCAACATCAGCGCCCGCCCGCGCGCCCGCGCCCTGCGCATGGTTACAACCTAAGGAGCAACAACATGGCCAACGACCAGACTGCCCATTACAAATTCCCCTTGCCGCACCGTGAAAACCTGCTTTCCGAAGACGTTGACCGTCTGCGCGAAAGCCTGACAGCGGCAGACCGCGCCATCTACGAGGCGGCACAAGAGGCAGCCGAGGCCACGGCTGTCGAAACCACCGCACGGGAAAATGCCATTACCGCCGAAGCGCAGGCGCGCGCCGCCGAAAAAGAAAATACCGACGCGCAGCTGAAGAAGTTGCGCACCCTCGCCCTTGCCGGACTATAAAACTATGATGACCCCCGAACAAAAAACCGCCATCGCCGCCAAACTCGGCGTTGACCTTGCCACCCTCGACAGCGACCGCCTGATTGAGCTGTGTCTTTTGCACCGCGCCCAGCCGAAAGCATTGGAGAGCTTCCCGAACACACTTGCTGCCGAAATCAACCGCCGCTTTACCGCCGCTGAAATCACCCGCGACGACGTGCCATACAGCGTCTTGCAGCACTTCGCCAACCAGTTCACCGGCGCTGCGCCGCTCTTCCAACGGTTAATGCAGGAAATGGCAGCATCCATTAACCGCGACATCTGGTTTACCGACAACGCCGAAGCCTTCAAGGCCGCGCTCGCCAACGAAGAAGCTGCCGCCTGGCTCGCAGGACAACCCGACATCCTCAACAAGTGCCTGGGCAACCGTTTGGCGCTGGGCTACATCGCACAAAGTGTGACCGCTGCGACCGCCATCCTTACCCGCGAGGAAGCGCTGGCGCTGTGGAAAAACGCGCCTGCCCTGTGGGACATCTGGCCGCAACACCGCGAAGGCATGGCGGTGCTGGTGAAATCGGCGGAACTTACCCAGTACATCATCGACACACCGGCGGCGCTGGCAGCGGTCGTCGCATCTGACAACGCCATGCAACCATTGATCGCATCGGCTACCGCCCGCCGTGTTTGGGTGGATTCCGAGGTGGCGATGACGGCAGTCGCCGCCAGCCAAACCGCGATGACGGCAGTCGCTGCGTCGCAGACGGCCATGACGGCAGTCGCTGCGTCGCAGACGGCCATGACGGCAGTCGCCGCCAGCCAAACCGCGATGACGGCAGTAGCTTCTGTTACCGCTGCCCTGAAAACCGTGCTAAAAACCAACGATTTCCGCACGGCGCTGATGGCATCCAATACGGTATTTCAGGCGGCGCGCGCCGCTGCCTACCAAACTGTCAGCGCATCCGGCTCCGGCTGGGTCAAACAGCGCTCACAGGCACATGACCACGTTAACCAACTCAACCCGACAGTTGCTGCCCCGTTAGGATTTGTGTTCGCTTGTCTCGGCTATTACAACGCACCCACCGGGTCAGGCAGCATCATGACCCACCCCGGAGGGGGTGAAGCGGCGCGCGCTGCGTCCACAAGAACCCCGACCACTATGGCCAGCGTGGATGGTATCAGCTTCAATGGCGCGACTTTTACCGAAACTGGCGACGGCTACGCTTACGCCGAATTGTGGGCGCCGGCATAAGGAGACCGCACCATGTACTACATACTCAACTCGGCTGGCGAAATCTGCGGCGAATCCCTCGACCTCTTCACCCCCGCCGAAGGCTTGCGCCTGATTGCCAAAGACGATTACCACCCCAACCCGCAGGCAGCGCTTGCCGCTGCCAAAACCGCCAAATTGCACGCAGCCGCCGAGGCCGCGCAGGCATTTATCGAGCGCGTAGCTGGACTCGACGGTGTGCCGCAATTCGAGCGCGACTCATGGGCGGCGCAAGCTTTGGAGGCGCAGGCGTGGGCAGCGGACAAGCAGGCATCCACGCCGATACTGGCAGGCATCGCCCGCGCGCGTGGGGTACCGCTGGACGACCTGCGCGCCAAAGCACTCGCCAAAAGCAACGCCTACACCGCGCTCACCGCCAGCGTCGCTGGACAGCGGCAGGCGTTGGAAGACCAAATCCGCGCCGCCGACACCCTCGCCGCGCTGGATGCCATCGCCGTTGCTTACCGTCCGCCGATGATGCCAATGATGCCCGCCGCACAGGAGGACAAATGAGCGTTTACGTCGCCTTTTACAAGGGCCGCCCGCGCCCCGGCGCATCGCTGCGCGAGCGCGTCAAATACCTCTTTGACGGTGCCATCCGCCTGATTACCCGCTCGCCCTACTCACATTGCGAGCTGGCCATCCCGGACACCACCCGCCCCGGCGTCTATTTCTGTGTGTCGGCATCGGTCCGCGATGGCGGCGTGCGCGGCAAATTCATGGCGTTGCCCGGCGACCGCTGGGACTTATTACCCGCCATCGACCCCGAATACCTGCGCAATCCCGAACATTACGACCGCGCCCTGCGCACCTTGCCCGCCGATACGGTCAGCGACTGGCTGCGCCGCCATCAGGGGCAGCGTTACGACTGGCTCGGCGTCCTGCGCTTTGTTTTCCCGTGGCTACGCCAATCCGAGGCGCGCTGGTTTTGCAGCGAGTTTGTCGCCACCGTCCTCGGCATGGATAACCCCGCCAAACAATCCCCTCAAGATATCTATCAGCACCTTTATGGAGTAAGCACATGAGCACAGAGTATTTACATGGCGTCCGCGTCATCGAAATCAACAACGGCAGCCGCCCGCTGCGTACCGCCTCGACCGCCGTCATTGGCTTGGTCGCCACCGGCGAAGATGCCGACGCGGCTACATTCCCCGAAAACCGCCCCGTCCTCATCAGCAATCTGCCCGACGCCATCGGCAAGGCTGGTACGAAAGGTACGCTCGCTCCGGCGTTGTCTGCCATCTACAAGCAGACCAATGCGCTGACCGTCGTCGTCCGCGTCCCCACCTCAAAAGAGAAAAACGACAACGGCGCTGACCAAGACGCCAAGACCATCGGCGCGTTTGAGAACGGCCGCTACAGCGGCGCGAAGGCGCTGCTCGCTGCCAATGCCGAACTGGGCGTCGTGCCGCGCATCCTCGGCGCGCCGGGGCTGGATAGCCAGGCGGTTACGACCGAGCTGGTGGACATCGCCAAGAAAATACGCGGCTTTGTCTATGCGCGCGCCATCGGCACCACCAAAGAGGAGGCGGTTGCCTACCGCGCCAACTTCAGCGCACGCGAACTCATGTTGATTTGGCCGGATTTCACCGGTTTCGACGAGACGGCGAAGAAAACCAACACCATCCACGCCACCGCCGTCGCCCTCGGCCTGCGCGCCAAACTCGACCACGAGGTCGGTTGGCACAAGACCATCTCCAACATCGCCGTGGACGGCGTGACCGGCCTCACCGTGGATATTGGCTTTGACATCACCTCGACCGCCACGGACGCCAACTACCTCAACAGCAAGGAGGTCAGCACGCTGGTCCGCGAGCAGGGCTTCCGCATTTGGGGCAGCCGCACCTGCTCGGATGACCCGCTGTTTGCCTTTGAATCCTACACCCGCACCGCGCAAGTCATCGCCGAAACGGTGGCACGCGGCCACCTGTGGGCAATCGACAAACCGCTATCGCCCGGCTTGGCCAGCGACATCATTGCGGGCATCAATGCCGAGCTGCGCACACTCACCAGCGGCGGCTATCTGCTCGGCGGTGAGGCTTGGTACGACGACAAAGTCAACAGCAAAGACACCCTCAAAGAGGGCAAGCTCGCCATCAGCTACAACTTCACGCCGGTTCCGCCTCTGGAAAACCTCAACCTGCGGCAATCCATTACCGACATCTACCTCATCGACTTCGCCCGCCGCGTCGAAGCCGCCAACTAAGGAGTCATCATGCTACCCAAGATCATCAAAGACGCCATCCTGTCCGTCGAGGGGCAGGGCTATGCAGGCATCATCGACAACGTCGAGTGGCCGAAAGTCGCCCGCAAAGCCGAAGAATACCGCGCGGGTGGGATGCTCGGCCCGGTAATGCTCGACCTTGGCCAAGAAGCGATGGAGCTGACCTTTGAGGCCAGCGAGCAGACCAGCGAAATGATCGCCGCCTACGGCGCCTGCGGTTTGGCAGGCGTCAAATTCCGCATCAATGCATCGGCCGAAAGCGAAATGAACTGCGACGGCCACGGAATTGAGGCCGTGATGACCGGCCGCATGAAAGAAATCGACTTCGGCAGCTCAAAACCCGGCGAGCTGCAGAAAACGAAGTACACCGTCTCCCTCGCCACCTTCAAATATTCGATTGACGGCCGCACCCTGTTCGATATCGATTTCCCCAACAACATCTACATCGTCAATGGCCGCGACCTGTTGGAAAAGCGCCGCGCCAATCTCAAACAGTAACCCTGACACATAGGAGCAAACCATGAAAGAAAACGAAGCCGTCAAACCGCGCGTCCTCAAACTGAAAACCCCCATCACCCGCGACGACAAACCCGTCCATGAAATCACCCTGCGCGAGCCAAGCGCGGGTGAGCTGCGCGGCATCCGCCTGTTCGATCTGACCCAAGGAGACGCCGAGGCCGTGATTAAACTGCTGCCGCGCATCACCACCCCGGCGCTGACCGCGGCGGAAGCCAACAAGCTCGCCCTGCGCGACTTTGCCCGCGCGATGATTCTGGTCGCCGAAATGTTCGCCCTTGATGACGAAGTCGGCGAGGCAGCGGGAAAGCCATCCCCCGCAGCGTAGAGGACGCATGGGCAGACATCAATATCGTATTCGGCGGCGGTTGGCCGCCGAGCGAACTCGACCGCATGAGCCTCGCCGAGTTGCTGCGCTGGCACGCCGTCGCTATCGAACGTAACCGGCAGGCGCAGCAACAGGCATGAAAAAGCCGCCCAGAAGGGCGGCACAAGCAAGGAAGAACACATGAAAAATTATCTGGTACGGGACGCCTGCCACTCACGCTCGGCCTTGATGCGTTCGCGGCGTGCCTTGGCCTCGGCGCGCCACAACTGGTACGGCTCGACGATTTCCTCAAAGAGGAAATTGCCCAGCCCTTTAAGGAATGCGGCAGAAACCAAAATGACCACCGTCCATACAACGAACGACAAAATAACCTGATCCATGATTGACCTCCCGTGTTTTACCTGTCCCCATCATACAATAACCCACTGAAAAGGTAAATATTTATGGCTGATTTGAATTTGCAGGTGCGTCTGCGTGCGCTTGACGAAATGAGCCGCACATTCCGCAACATCGGCGCGGCCAACAGCCGCCTGATGCGGACATTCGACCAAAACCGCAATGCCCTGCGCCGCCTGAACGACCAGCTGCGCAATGTTGAGGCGTACCGCCGCCAACAAGAGTCCATGCGGCAGACTGCCGACAACATCGAGCGGATGCGCAACCGGATGCAGCGGCTACAGCAACAAATGGGCGGGCTGCGGCACGGGGCGCAACGCTGGCGAGAGCTTGCGAGCCAGTTTGATCGCGCCAGCCGCGATCTGGCGCGGCTGGAAAACGTGCAAAACCGCGAACAGCAACGCCTGCTGCAATTGACGCAGCGCCTACGCGAGGCCGGTATCAACACGCGGCAGCTGGCACAAGAGGAGGCGCGCCTGCGCAACAACGCGAGCCGCACCAACACCGAACTCGAACGGCAGGCGCAACGGCTGCAACGCATTGCCGAGCGACACCAGCGCAACGAGCGCCGCCTGCAAACGGCGGCTAATGCCTCAATGGCCGGTTACGTCGGCATCAACACCGCCCAGCGAGCCGGGCATCTCATCGCCTCGCCGGTGCGCGAATATATGCAACAGGAGCAGGCATCTACCGACCTCAAGGTAACGATGATGCGCGCCGACGGCACATATGGCGCGTTTGAGGAAATCAACAAACAGGCCATCCAGCTCGGCAACGTCCTACCCGGCACCACGCAAGATTTCATCAACCTCGCCCGCGCGTTAAAAGAGCAGGGCGTAAAAGATGAGGTCATGAGCGGCGGCGGCCTGAAAGCGGCTGCGGAAATGGCCGTACTGATGAACATGGGACAGGAGGAAGGTGGCACCTTTGCCGCGCGGATGATTGAGGCGCACGGACTCAACCCGGACGACATCAACAAGGCGGCCGACATGACGCAGCGCGCCTATTTTGCCTTTGGTCTCAAAAAAGAGGATATGGCCGAGGCGATGAAATACTACGCACCGACGGTAAACTCGCTCGGCATCACCGGCGAAGACAACTACAAAAAACTGCTCGCCATTCAGGGCATGGCCGCACGGCAAGGCCTCGAAGGCTCCATGTTTGGCACCAACTTCTCGGCGATGCTGGGACGCTTGGCCAAAGGCCCCGAAATGATCCGCCAAGCCAAAAAAGGCATGAAAGCCGAGGCTGGCAACATCATGAAAAAAGCAGGCATCGACTTCGATTTTTACGACCAAAACGGCAAATTCAAAGGCACCGAAGCCATGATTGCCGAGCTGGAGAAACTGAACACCATCCAGCAGAAATTCGGCGAACAAAGCGCATTGCTGGTCGCCAAAGAGCTGTTTGGCGAAGAAGCAGGCCGCCCTGCAATGATGTTGGCGCAACAAGGGCTGGAAGGTTACCGCGCTGCTTTGGCCGACATGGACAAACAAGCCGACGCCAATGCGCGTATTGCCGAAAAAACCTCAACCCTGTCCGCCGCCTTTGAACAACTGGGTGGCGTCGCCGGGATGCTGTCCGGCATGATTGGCGAAACCCTGCGCGAATCCCTGCTTTGGTTTGCGCAAACCGCGCAAGATTTTTTGGGCGATACACTGCAACCGTGGCTCAAAGAACACAGGACGCTGGTCAAATGGGTCATGATTGGCATCACGGCCTTTGCCGGACTGGCTGCCATCGGCGGAGTGTTATTGCTGGCCTTCGCCGGAATTAATGCCTCGCTGGTCGCCACCAGCAAACTGTTTTTCAGTTTGCGCAGCGGTTTTGTCTGGCTGGCGCAGCTGTTCATGAGCAATCCCATTTTGCTCGCCGTTGCTGCCATCGGTGCGGCGATTTGGCTCGTCTACAAGCACTGGGATGAGATTGTCGGCTGGGCAACCGACCGAATGGAAGCGCTGGCCAACTGGTGGAAAAACTTTTCCTTCACCGGCGCCATCAAAAGCGCCTTTGCAGGCGTACTCCAATTCTTCGCCGATATTGGCCGCATCATTTGGGACAGCGTCAAAGAGACTGCGCACAATGTGCGCGAGGGTTTCCGCGAGATGGGCATACTCGGCGCCGTTCAAGCGGCATTTGAGGGCGTGTTCAACTTCTTCGCCACCCTCGGCGGTTATTTAGCGTCGCTTGTTATCGAGGCGGGCAAAACCATCGTTACTGCGATTTTCGGCTGGGACGTCTATAACGCACTTGTCAGCACATTCAGCAAGGGCATTGAGTGGGTCGTCGGCAAAATTCAATGGATGGTCGAGGAAATAAATGGCGGGATACAGGCCATGAAAGACTTTCTCGGTTTGGGCGAAAAAATAGGAAACAACCCCGCGCAAAAGATTTCCCAAAGCATCGACGCCTATAACAACCTGAAGAAAAACGGCGTCTTTGAGGCAATCAAAAAGAACAACGCGAAGGCGACGGAACCCGCTGCGCCAGTTGCCGCCCGCAACAACCTGTCCTCCAACAGCAACACCACCGTCAATATCAACGTCAGCGGTGGCGGCGACAACAAGGCATTGGCGGCACAAATCGGCAAAGAGGTGCGCGGCGCGTTGGCCAACGAACGACGGCGTCAAGGCAATAACAGCAGCGCCTTTTACGATACTGATGCCGTGCCGGCATAGGAGGCCACCATGCTCATATGTTTGGGAATGTTCGTTTTCGCGGTGCAATCTGCGCCGCTCGATACCATCCAGCGCGCGACGCAATGGCGCTGGCCAGCCAATAATCGTACCGGCGGCGAGCCCGCCTACCAATACGTCGGTCGGGGAGAGGACCAGCTCACCCTCGCAGGCATCCTCGCCCCGGAATACACCGGCGGCCCGGCCAACATAACCATGCTGCGCGAAATGGCCGAACGCGGCGAACCCTACCTGCTGATGCGCGGCACCGGCGAGGTCATGGGCTACTGGCTCATCGACAGCCTCAACGAGACATCCAGCGTCCTCATGCCCGACGGGCAGGCGCTGAAAATCGAATTTACGTTGACGCTCAAACGCTACGACGGCCGCCACACCCCGTTCGGCCGGTTGTCGCCGCTGCTGCAACTCATCACGAGGCTGTTCTGATGACCCCGGTTTACACGCTCATCCTCGAAGGCAAGCCACTCGAACTCTATGGCCGCCTGCTGTCGCTCACCGTCGCCGACAAAAGCGGCATGGAGGTGGACGAGCTGACGATAGACATCGACGACAGCGACGGCATGGTCGAATTGCCCAGCAAGGGCAAAAAAATCACCGCCATATTCGGTTACAAGGGCATGGAGCAAAACCGGGGTGAGTACATCGTCGACGAAATCAGCCATCAAGGGCCGCCGGACGTCATCACCATCCGCGCCCGCTCGGCGGATTTTCGCCAGACGCTGTTGGAGGAGCGCGAAACCAGCTACCACGCCACCACCCTCGGTGACATCATCGGTACCATCGCCAAACGCCACGGACTGATTCCGGCAGTTGCGCCCGACCTCGCCGGTATTGCCATCCCGCATATTGACCAGACCAATGAGAGCGACGCCCACCTTGTAACCCGGCTGGCGCAGGAGCATGACGCCGTCGGCACGGTCAAGGACGGCCGGCTCATATTCACGGTGCGCGCTTCCGGCAAAAACAGCGGCGGCAACGAGCTGCCCACGGCCATCATCGAGCGCCGCGACGGCGACAGCCACAGCTACAACGACGCCGACCGCGACGACCGTGTAACCGGCGTCATAGCCTACTGGCACGACAAAAAGGGCGCCAAACGCAAAAAAGCCGAAGTCGGCAAAGACGGCTACCGCCGCCACCTCAAACACACTTACAACAGCGAGGCGGAGGCGAAGAAGGCAGCCGAGGCGGAAATGAAGCGCATCAAAACCCGCGCCCGCACACTCTCGCTCAATCTTGCGTTCGGCCGCGCAGAGCTATTCGCCGAACAACCGCTCAAAGTCGAGGGATTCAAGCCACAAATCGACGAAATCCGTTGGTTTATCAAGGAAATCACTCACTCATTAGGGGATAACGGCTACACCGTGCAAATCAGCTGCGCGGAGATGAGTGGCCGCTAGCGGAAGGACACCGTCATTTTTGGCACGAAAAAAAGCTACAATAAGACGGATTGTTGCAGTCCAACTTTTTCTACCATGGGTTTTGAAATTCGCTTACCGGAAAATACCATCACCAGCGCAGCCGAACGCTTGCGCATGAATGTTCCTGCATTGGCAGAACGGATAGGTGTGACAGAAAAAAAGGCGGACAAATTTGCCCAAGGAATCATGACCCGAAAGCAGGCGGAAAAGCTGGCAAACCTGCTGGAAATCCCTTTTGGTTTTCTCTACCTCCCGGATCTTCCGCATGCCTCTCGTGGCGCGGAATTTCCGGACTTCCGTACGGCACATGATGCCGTCCCGTTGAATGTGGATTTCTTCGACACATTGGCGGACATTCACCGCAAGTTGGACTGGTATGCAGATTACTTGCAAGAGATGGGCGAGAAGGAGAGATTGCCTTTTGTGGGAAAATTCAATCTGCAAGACAGCATTCAGCCAGTCGTTAACGATATTCGCGGCACATTGGGGAGAGTGGCTCGCAATGGCAGCAAAGAAGAATATCTGCGTAATCTGGTTCATGCTTTTGAACAACAGGGCATATTGGTGTTCAGAAATGGCATCGTCGGAAACGCTACGCGGCGAAAGCTTGATCCACAAATGTTTCGCGGTTTTGCCATAGCCGACCCTTATACACCGGCAATATTCATCAACACTAATGATGCCCATGCCGCCCAATTGTTTACGCTATTGCACGAAGCCGCGCATATATGGCTGGGGAAAAGCGCAGTATCCGCACCAACCATATTGCGTGACAACCGTACTGAAAGATTTTGCAATCAGGCAGCCGCAGAATTTTTATTGCCCAAAGCGGAATTCCTTGAAAATTGGCAAGAGCGTGAAACTTTAGATGTGAATCTTGCTGCATTGGCCAAAGAATTTCGCGTCAGTGAATATGTCGTCGCCATCAAGGCGCTGGAGCAAGATAAAATCAGTGCCGAGACTTTCCGACAATGGCAGCAGAGAAAAAAGCTCCCTCCCCTGAAGAAAGGAACAACGGGAGGGGGCGATTTTTACAAAACCCTTCCGGTGCGCAACAGCCGACGTTTAACCGATATTGTTGCCCGCGCGGCACTGGAGAGACGTATCCTCCTGCGTGATGGCGCCCGGCTGCTGAACACCCGGCCGGAAAACGTCATGACCTATCTGGCCAAAGGATGACGTATGCGCTATTTGTTGGACAGCAATATTTTCATCCAATCCGCCAATCTTGAATACCGGCACCGTTTTTGCGCCAATTTCTGGAAACTGCTTGTTGAACTGCATCATCAAGGTCTTGTTTACAGCATTCAGGCCGTAGAAAAAGAAATCAACAATAAAAAAGACGACCTGTCGGCATGGATAGCACAATTGCCGCAAGGATTTTTCCTCGATGAACTGCAAGCGCAGCTGGAATATGCAAACATTATCGGGTGGTCAGTAGGAGAAGCACAATATACCGATGCGGCGAAAAATGAGTTTGCACAAGGCAACAAAGCAGATGCTTGGCTGGTTGCTCTCGCAAAAAGAGAGGGTATGGGGATCATCACGCATGAAACTTACGATCCAAATATCAAAAAGCGTATCAAAATTCCCAATGCCTGTAGGGCTGCCGGTGTAACTGTCGTACCTTTTTATCCTTTTCTTGCCAGTATTGCCCAAGGTAACTTCGACATCAATCATAATGGCGTTACAGACCACTTGCAGCAATAGCCATTAGATGCATGGCGCAAAAAAAGCTGAAGCAGGCGGTGATAGCTGCCCCACCTACAACACAGCGAAGCCGAAGCAAAGAAAGTCGCCGAGGCAGAAATGAAGCGCATCAAGACCCGCGCCCTCTCGCTAAACCTTGCGTTTGGCCGCGCCGAGCTGTTCGCTGAACAGCCGCTCAAAGTGGAGGGATTCAAACCGCAGATTGACGCGGTGCGGTGGTTTATCAAGGAGATTACGCACACCCTCGGCGACAACGGCTACACCGTGCAAATCAGTTGCGCGGAGATGGAAGGATGAGCCGCATTGCGTGGCATCCGCCCCGCATCTATACTTGTACGACAAACTGTACAGGAGAAACCATGCAAACCATTTCCTTCAGCGACGCCCGCAACAACCTCAAACACGTCCTTGACCGGGTGGCGAACGACCGCGACATTACCCTCATCACCCGCCGCAACGGCGAAGATGCCGTGGTGATGTCGCTCGATACCTACAACAGCCTGACCGAAACCCTGCACCTGCTGAAAACGCCCGCCAACGCCGCCCACCTGCAACGCTCCATTGCCCAGTACCAAAGCGGCCAAGCCGCCCCGCAGGAACTCGCTGATGACTGAACGCCTGCTCGCCTTCACCGATGAGGCTTGGCAGGATTACCTTTACTGGCAGGCACAGGATAAAAAGACCCTGAAGCGCATCAACCTGCTCATCAAAGATGCCCTGCGCACGCCCTTTGCCGGTATCGGCAAACCCGAAGCACTCAAGGCCAATCTGGCAGGATTCTGGTCGCGCCGCATCGACGACAGCAACCGCCTGGTTTACGCCGTGGACGAACGCGCGCTGACCGTCATTTCCTGCCGCTATCATTACGGCAAATGACGATGGATGATGCAAACCTTTGGAGGATTGGCATGACCCGTATCGCTGACCTGCCCACCTTCGACATGGCCGAACAACTCCGCGACGCGGAAGACATCGCGGCTTATCTGCAATTGGCGCTGGATGATGAAGACCCGGCCGAACTGGCGCATGCGCTGGGCATTATTGCCCGCGCGCGCGGCATGACGGAAATCGCGCAAAAAAGCGGCATGAGCCGCGAAGCACTTTACAAGGCATTGCGCCCGGGCAGCGACCCACGCTTTGCCACCATCAGTAAAGTCATGAAAGCGCTGGATATCAAACTGATGGCAACGCCGCAGGCATAATCAGACGCAGACCTCGCCTGTATCCACATCTACTGCTGAAAGAATGCGGTCACGGCGGAAGCTACGAGTTGCATCAACTAAGAAACAACGCCCTTTGACAATCTCATTACCTGCCCGGTTATGGCTGATTTCACGCACATAGACACGGCGCTCGCTAATGTTGCCCCCGCTGTCGCAATATGAAATATCGTAAGTATTGCCCGGCAGAATCATGCCGTAGGGATTGTCGGAAACGGGCGGAGGTGCATTTTGTCTGCGGCGGTCCCGGCTTCTTTGTCGTGGACGTGGTGGAGACGGCAAATCAGCGTCAAGAAACTCACCCAGCAACACCCGCAATTCTTCTGCTTCTTCTTCGTCCAGTTGCCCATCTGCCAGCGTTGCTGCGAGAACAATAGCGATATGCCGCACCCGACTATCCTGCAAACCATCATGTTCGCGCAAATAGCGGTAAAGATATTCAGCTTCCGCCTGCTCAACGACGTTGTCGCTTAACGTCATCCTCACCAATTGGCAAAAATCGGCATAATCCGAGGCGTTCATCCCTGTGGGTTCGGGTGGCGCAGATGATGGCGGAACGCGCCGTCTACGTGCGTTTTGTTGCCACAATACTAACGTTGTCGGGACCCAAGGAAAAATACCCACTATCAGCAATAATGAAACATCTTCCGCTTGACGCGGCGAAGTCGCAAAACCGGCAAAGATAAATAGCGACCACAATATCAGTATTCCTAGAAATATTTTCTTTAGCATTTTTATGTTGGTATTTTGCTGTTTTTTATTTTCTCATTTCTTTCAAATCTATGAACGGCACGATATGCAATTCTTCTACTAAAAAATGCAGCAATAAAGATAAATAATATTGATATAGCAATAGAGTATAATAAAAAGCTTGTTACAACCGTAGGGTTACCTGTTAAATACAAAAAATCATGCCAAAGGATATTAATATAGTTTTTAACATTAAAAACATTTGTTTTTTGATATATTCTATAAAGATAGAATAAAATTACCAAAGTAATTTCAAATAAAAAAATTACTTTCATCCAAACATTGGTTCTATCTGCAAGAATTTTTTTCTTTATGTTTTCTAGTTCAGTTTTACGTGTAATTTCTTCTATTTTTTGCAACCGAGCACGCTGCTCTTTTTTCCATAATAAATCCTCATTCATAAGGTTAAGATAAAGCTCAAACGCTTCTTTTAAATCATCAGGGATATTTGGTGATATATTAAGAACCTGTTCAATTTTATTTATTCTACTATCTTTAATATCGCCAATCTGATTGTATAGATATAATTCAACATCCTCGTCTTTATTTTCCATTTACTTTCCTTGTTTGATGTTCCCAATAATTGAGCCAGTTATGTTGCCAATTTTATTACCACTATTTTTCTCATCATTATTGAGAATTACCCCGTGATTTTCGCCAACGGCAAAATCGCCCTCAAATTTATACTCTTTTTTAATTTCTACGCCCGGCAACGGCACGTTGCCGACCAGCGCGTTATACGCGGCTGTTTTGCGAGCCAAATCGGCAGCGTGCCAAACGGCAAGCAACTCGCTATCTTCGCGCGATAGACGCATAGTGTTCGCTTCGCCGGTTATGACATACATGGCATCGTAGCCGGCCAAGTGTAGGCGTTCGATATATTTACTATCCGGCGAACGTAACCCCTTTTCATAGTTTTTTTGCGATGCGAGAGAGATACCCATTTTCTCTGCAAAAGCGGTTTGAGATAGTCCTGAAGCCTCGACTATTTTTCTTAATCTTTCATGTAGTTGAAGCATCTTTAGCTAATACCTGTTTACAGGCTACGTAAGTAGCCGTATAGTAAGCTCAAAGCTAAGCAAGGCGCTTAGCTACACAAGGCGGAGAGCAACCCTACAGTTTGGCGACTACGGTTGCTCCCCTATTCCCCCAACATAGTCAGGAGGCTTATGGCTTCGCCGCGCTTACGCTTAGGCTTAGCCGTCTGTAATGATACATGAACATCAAACCGCCCGAAACCCGCAAAGACAAACCGGTTCTCGTCCGGCTATCTCAACAAGACCGCCAGCGCCTGCAACGCGCCGCGCGCAAGTTGAAACTACCAATGGCAACCATCGCCTACCAATGCGTTAAGCAATACCTTGACGCCGAGTTTGGCAAAGGTGGCCAGTCATGACCATCAAACCTGTTTGCAGCACCGTCAGCTTGCTGGAAAGCCATTTGTGTGCAATCCCTGTTGCCGCAATCCGTGATGCGCTCTCCCTCGACGATAGCGGCGTCAGCCGTATAAAAACCGGCGACCGCCGCCTTTCTTTCAAAGAGTTCTGCACCTTGATTGCGCTTCCCAGCCCGGCGCAACCACAAGGGCTGGCACTCGCCCCGGCCAAAGCCATCATCATCACCCCCGAACTGTTCCGCGCTCTGCGTGACCTCGCCCGCGATTCGCTCAATATGATGAGCGAGGACGGTGCCGCATGAGACAGCCGCCCATCCGCTACTACCGCGACCCGCACGCGACACGCCTCGATGCTATTCGAGACGTCTGTGAAATCCTCGTCTGCCTCGCCATCATGGCGATGGCTACCGTGATGTTCGCCAAGGCACTCGCCGAGGACGACCCGTTTTACCGCACAGACAGCGACGCGCACTATCAGCGCATCGCCGACCTCTGCCCCAATTTGAGCGGGCAAGACCAAATCGACTGCTACACATGGCTGCGCAAGGGAGGACGTCATGAGTGAGAAACAGCGCCTGCAAAAAACGGGAAAGTTGCATTTCCCCCTGCATTTTTCCTTGCCTGCCTCTTTTACCGAACTCGGCGCAATGATGGATGAACTGCAAGCAGCAATGCTGTCATGTCCGGGAGACTGGCTCTTATGTTTCCACGGGATAAATCTTGATTATGGAGAAGGATACATGGGGATTCATTTTTCATTGTTTCCGCATAACACGCCTAAAGTGGGGGACAAAATTCCTACCATAGAAATGCATATCAGCGACAAAGGTATGAATGTCATCTATCCAGTAGAATACTATGATCAGGTTATTGTGGATATGATGATGGACACTTTTGTTTCCCATGTAAACAAATTACAGGGAAAGATAAAGGCGGCGCGTCATGCGTAAAAAACACTATTTTTTGAGCCATTTCCCTTGTCCCGCCTGTAGCGCGCCGCTGCGCATCCGTGGTAGCCACCATCTGCATGATGCACTCCGTGAACAATATGGTAATTGCACCAACCCGCATTGTGGCGCGAGCTATCTGTTGCGCACC
Organism: Cardiobacterium valvarum; assembly: GCF_900460955.1. Taxonomy (GTDB): domain Bacteria; phylum Pseudomonadota; class Gammaproteobacteria; order Cardiobacteriales; family Cardiobacteriaceae; genus Cardiobacterium; species Cardiobacterium valvarum. The sequence goes on along the minus strand of NZ_UFUW01000001.1, from coordinate 1,963,777 downwards.
GAGGTGGCCAAACAGTTATCGCCGCCATCATCACTATTTGCGCAAAACGTTAAAGCGATTCCTGTATGTGAAGACGCCAGCAACCAACTCGCCGATATGGCGCGCGAGTATGTATCCCGCCCGTGGCAGAGAGAGTTTTCACGCGACGACAAAATCAACGCCTGCCGTGAATACTTGCAAGGTGTGATTGAGATAGACGACCACCGCGCCGAATTGCTCGCCGCCCACGCTATTGCCGAACAGGAATCTGCTGACGTCGCCGCCAACTGGTCGCTCGCGCTGGATGAGAGTACATCCGTCTGCGTCATCCTCAAAAACGGCGTGCAACGCTACGCCATCTCGCTCAAAGAGTTGGCCGAATTCGCCGAGGCACGCCGCGCCGCGCTGGAAGATGGGCGCGATACCCTGCAAACCCGCCTGCTGTAACGGGAGACGCCCATGTCTGAAATGTCGCCCGAACTGCGCGGGCGGGTGCTACCGCGCATCCTTGCCGATTACGGATTTAAGCCGAGCGCCGACAAGAAATGGTTGAATCAGGGCAAATGCCCTGCCTGCGGCAAAAAAGAGCTATTCACCTCGGCAGAAAACCCGTGGGTATTGCGCTGTGGCCGCGCCAACAAATGCGGTCAGGAATTCAGCGTCCGCGATCTATACCCGGAAGAATTTCGAGATTTTACGAAACGTTTTGAGGCGACCCCGCAAAACCCGACTGCCACCGCCGACGCCTATATGCGCGAGGCACGCGGCTTGAGCGTGATGCGCATGAAAGGCTACTACTCGCAAGAGAAGTGGTGGAGCAATCAGGCGAGTCGGGGAACGGCCACGGTGCGATTTTATCTGCCACACAGCACCTCCTACATGGAGCGCTTTGTGGACCCGGTGGAAGTGGTCAAATCAGACGGCAGCCGCGAAGTGCGCAAGCAAAATTTCGGCGGCCCGCACGCAGGCCTGTGGTGGTGTCCGCCGGATATCGCCCTGCAAGCGGGCGACGAGGTATGGATCACCGAGGGGATCATTGATGCCATCTCCCTCTGGCAAAACGGCGTCAAGGCCGTCGCCATCCTCTCCTGCGGCAATTATCCGGCGCACGCGCTGACGCAAACGCCCGACGGAAAAAACATCCATTGGGTGTGGGCGCTGGACAACGACAAAGCGGGCAAAAACGCCATCCGCAAACACGTTGCCCGGATGCGCAAAGACGGCTACGAGTGCAGCGCGGCTATCGCCCCGGCAAAAAGCAAATGCGACTGGAACGACCTACACCGCCTCGAAAAGCTCAAGGCGGAAGACCTCACCGAATACCGCTACCACGGCGCGCTGCTGATTGCCCCTACAGTTGAGGAAAAGGCGGGGCGGATTTTCGCGCATACCAAAGCGCATAGTTTTGTCATCGACCACAACAATCAAACCTACTGGTGGGAGATTGACCCCAAAGAATTTGAGCGCATGGTCGCAGAGGGCGAATACATAGGAGCAAAATCCGAAGAGGATGCCAACCGCATGGTTGCCGAGAAAGCCGGAAAGGTACGCATGATTTGCAACACCCGCATCGAATTTCTCTACTTCCAATTCAATGAAACTTTGCAGGAAAGTAAATTCTTTGGCCGCGTGCATTTCCCGGATGGGCGCACGCCGATAAACGTCATTTTCTCGAATGGGCAAATCACCACATCGAGCGAATTCAAAAAACAACTCGCCTCGGCGCAAGGGGCATGGTGGCAAGGCGATGCAAAGCATTTGGACTGGATTGGCAGCCGCTGGCTGCGCAATCTGAAAACCGTGGAGGCAATCGACCACCTCGGCTACAGCCGCGAGCATGGTTGCTATATCTATCCCAAAGTGGCGGTTTGCAATGGCCGCATCCATGAAATTAACGACGAGGATTATTTCGACCTGCCGAAAAAGACGATTAAATCGCTATTTCGCGGGGCAAACATGACGCTGGAAACCACCAGCGAACATTATTACAAAGAATGGGCGCAACTGGTATGGCGCGCATTTGGCACCAACGGCATGATTGCCGCCGTGTATTGGTTTGGATCAATGTTTGCCGAGCAAATTCGCCATGTGCAATCGTCATTTCCTTTTTTGGAAATTATCGGCGAACCGGGCAGCGGTAAAACCTCGCTGATTGAATTTATCTGGAAACTCTTTGGCCGCGAAGACTATGAGGGCATCGACCCAAACAAAAACAGCTTGGTCGGCAACCAGCGCAGCATGATGCAATACGGCAATTTGCCGGTGGTCTTTATTGAGGCCGACCGCGCCGAAGGCTCGCACGCCAAACGTTTCGATTGGGATGAGACCAAAGGCTACTACAACGGACGCGGCACACGGGTGCGCGGCCAGCGCAATGCTGGCGTCGAAACTCACGAGCCGCCCTTTCGCGGCACGCTGGTCATCGCGCAAAACGAGCCGGTCAATGCCAGCGACGCGGTGCTAGAACGTATCGTGCAACTGCGCTTTACCAAAGCCGGACACAACGACGACTCCAAAGCGGCGACCGATGAAATGCAGCGCATGAGTGCCGAGCAGTTGAGCTATTTCACGTTGCTCGCCGCTATCCACGAAAAGCAGGTCGTCGATTACGTCATCGAAAAAACCGGCAAATATCAGGAATGGTTGTTAAAGGTGGACGGGATTGACCATGCACGTCTGGCCAAAAATCATGCGCAATTGATAGCGCTCGCCGAAAAATTTGCCGAACTGGTCGAATTGAGCGAAGACCAAAAAAAGCAGACCTGCACTGCCATTAAAGAAGCCTGCATCGCGCGGCAAAGCACCATTGCCGCCGATCATCCAATGGTTGCGGAATTCTGGGAGGCATTCGATTTCCTCGACGACGACTACGACCAATACGGCAACCGCACGCCTGTATTGAATCACAGCCGCGAACCTACCGAAATCGCCGTAAACCTGAATGAGTTTGTTGAAAAAGCGGCCAATGCCAGACAACAAATACCACCGCTGACCGATTTGAAACGCCACCTGAAAACCTCGAAACATCGCAAATTTATCGAATCGAGCCGGGTGGTTTCATCCGCTATCACTTATCGCGCGACGCGCTGCTGGATATTCAAACGATCCCGCGCGGAAATACGAGCCATGCAGGATAAATAACAGGGGGAATAACTCACACCCCATACCCACGAGAGGGAGGACGAGCGGCAAGTGTCCGTAATAACTGCCGCAGCGTTTGCCGAGTTTATACCTCGCCCGGTGAAAACGCCGACTTGCCGCCGTTAGCGGCTACTGGATATAGCAAGAAACAGAAGAAGGAAACTATGGCCAAACTCATCAAAAACTTTTTTGGTTCCGAACTGGTCGTGACCGACGAAACCAACTACATCACACTCGACGAAATCGGAGATGTGGAATGTTGGGATAAACGCCCTGATTATCTTCTGGGTGAATGGCGCGGCGAAGGCAGAGAGGGGAAAGCTGGTTGGCGACCAATAAGCAGACCAGATTTAGGGTTGAACTTCGAAGAACACGACAAATTCAGCGAGTATGTCCGAACGCACTGGTGTTTCCCTATTACAAGCCTGACCGTTGAGCCTTTCCAAGAACCAGATTTCCGTGTGCCACCGGCGCGGCTTATCGAGTGGTATGGCCGGAAAGTGGAGGTGCCCCAATGGGCAGGGTATCTCGCACTGCAACCACAAACCAGGGTGGAAGGCGAAAAAGTTTATCCGCTGGTAGCGTATGAATTAGAACCGGACTGGTTGGACGAGCGTTGGTGCGAAGGAAGGTTGTCGCTGACCGTGGCGTATGTCATCACGCCATCTGTGAAGCCGGGAAACAGTTTGATGACGCTAAGGATGATTTGAAAGAGAGGCGAGATATGAACACGACGACACTCAACCCCGGCAGCGACGAAGCAATCGAACAATGGACGGACAAAAACACAGGCGAGAAGCCGGGACGGTTTCCCGACCCACCGCCGAACCACGACCCGCAAATCTTTAATGACGATATCCCCTTCTAGGAGCCACCCATGACCGACTGGAAATACCCGCAAGAACCCAATAATGACCCCAGAAACGCCAAATATATCGTTTACGACCCGCACGTTGACGAAACCTATTTATGCCCGACAGAAGAGGATGCGCTGGCAATCGCCCAAAATGCGCTGGAAAGCAACTGGCCGGATGAAGATAAAGGTATCTACATTGCCGCCATCACCGTTACCCCCACCCACAAGGCAGTCATTGCGGACGAATGGGAAGAAGACGGCGACGAAGGCCGCGAATACCGCATTGAAAAAATCGGAAGGAAAGCATCATGACAACAGAAACCATACCTGACACCAAACCCGAATACTTCGTATTCAATGCGGGCAACAACGAATACTACAAATTTGCGAGTGAAGAAGAAGCCTTGCGCATGGCGAGGGAAATCCTGCACGACATGCGCGACATAGCCGGAGAAGACACATGGCCACCGGAGGTAGAAGACATCCGCGTCGGCGTCATCACCCACAGAACCGTCATTACTCGCGAATGGGAAGAAGACGGCAACAAGTATTGCGATTTTGGCATACAGAAAATAGCAGAGAATCAACCGTAGACATTACCTTTACGATTGGATAAAAGAGAGGAAATATGAAACTCAAAAACTTCAAACCGCGCCCCATGCGTGAAGAAGCCGATGCGCTACAACAATTCATGGAGGAGCGCCGCCGCATTAACCACAGCCGGACAATACCCACGGAGGGCGCATGAGTATCAACTATGCCGACCTGCCGCGCGAAACCCATTTGACGCTGGCCGATATTGCCACGTCAAAAGCCCGTGGGCGGGTGCGCAAAGGCATCACCACGCTCTCGCCGCAAACCATCCGCCGACTGGAAGCCAAGGGCGAATTCCCCAAATCCCGCAGCTACAGCGGGGCGAAAGGGCGCTACTACATCCTCGGCGAGGTCATGGACTGGATGGAGCGACAAAACGCCAACACTACATGACGGCCGCTTTCAGCCCGTCCAGATAATCGGCCCATTCTTGCAGCATAGTGCGCCGCTGTTCCAAATATTTCGCGTGGTTGTATGTGCCACGCGTTTTATTTTTGTCGGCGTGGCCAAGCTGCGATTCGACCCACAGCGTGTTGTAATCCTGGTCGTGTAGTAGGGTTGAGGCTGTGTGCCGCCAGCCATGCGGCGTTACCCGGTCGCTGTACCCAACCTGAATCAGCACCTTTTTGGCGGCCGCGTCGGAAAGAGGCTTGCCCTTGTGAAGGTTGCAAAACACATACGGCGTCCGCCCCGTAACCTTGCGCAAACTCTCAATCAGCACCCATGCCTGCCGCGAAAAAGGCACGGTATAGACGTTCTTTTTTTTCTCTTTCGGTGGCGGCCGTGTCCATGTGCGCAACTCGACGTCGATTTCGTCCCATCGCATTAGCCGCAGCTCGCTCGGTCGGATGAAAATCAGCGGCTGTACTTGCGACAGCACCCGTGATTGCGGCATCCCCTCATATTCATCAAGCGCAACCAACAACCGGCCGATTGCCGCCGGGTCGGTCAGATGGCGAAAAGGGGTGGATTTGTGTGGAGCCAGCAACAAATGCAGGTCGGCGGCAGGGTTGTATGTGCATCGGTTGGTAATGATCGCGTAGCTGAACACCCGTGACACGGCGGAAAGTAGTTTTTCAACGGTCAAACTCTGCTCCTGCATGGCACGCAACACCTGCAAAATCTGCATCGGCTCAATTTCCGTGACGGGCAAATGCCCGATACGCGGAAACATATACGTTTCCAGACGAGCGATGGTCGAACTTTTGTGTTTTTCGCTCCAACGCTTCATCACCGCCGCCTGCTCAACCCACTGCATGGCCACATCGGCAAAGGTATTGGCATAAGCGGCAGCTTTGCCCGCGCGAAACAGCTTTGACATCATCGTCGGATCTTTGCCGGCGGCGATCATCAATTTTGCTTCATCACGCCGCAACCTTGCCTGTTTCAGGCTGGTTTTTGGGTACGCACCGAACGATACGGCCTGCTGTTTCTGGCTGCCCGGCATCCGGTAAAACAACCGCCAGTATTTGCGGCCATCGGCCGACACCTGCAAACACAGCCCGCCACCATCGAAATACTTTTTGACCTTCAGACCGCCCGCGTCCGCACTGCGGCATTGTGTTTCCGTCAACGCCATTTTGGTACTACACCCCTTTTTACTCCTACAAATGGTACTACAAAAAGCGTGGTGTACGCTGGTATCTGCTGGTAACTCCTGGACGCAAAAACGCCCACAAAACCGTGCCATTTCTGGCGTTTTGGTGTCTTGTGGGCGTTTCTGGTGTTGAATGATGGAGGCTGGGGTCGGAATCGAACCGGCGTCCACGGATTTGCAATCCGCTGCATAACCACTTTGCTACCCAGCCTGAATTAAAAGAGCCTCAATATTGAGGCTCAGAAGGAATTTGGAGCGGGAAACGAGGCTCGAACTCGCGACCCCAACCTTGGCAAGGTTGTGCTCTACCACTGAGCTATTCCCGCGTTGTGGGCGCGCATTATAGTGGGATTCCTTACCGGGTCAAGCAGTGTTTGCATAATTCTTTTAATGCGCTGTTTTTCAATATTTTTATATCATCAGGCATGTGTGCACATAGAGTGATTTCTTATGGCGCATGGCGATACCAATCATCGCTTGTCGTGTCCATGTCAAAGATCTGGCCGAGCAACGGGGTGAGCGGGTTGACGCCGTGGGCACGGGCAGCGGGGATACTGCGTAATACGGGATCATTCCAGCGGTGCAGCGCCATCGGATAGGCACCCCAATGGATGGGCATGAAGCGCGAGGGGGCAAGTTTGGCGGCAACAGCAGCGGTTTCTTCGGGAAAAAGGTGATTGTCCGGCCAGTATTCGCTGTATTGGCCGTTTTCGATGAAGGCAATGTCAATGCGGCCGATGCGGGCGGCAATGGCATCAAAGTGTTGTCCCCGGGCGGAATCGCCGTGGAAGTAGTAGCGTTCGTTATCGTATTCGATGAGATAACCCACCCACAGGCTACGGTTGTGATCGAATATCCCGCGCCCGCTGTAATGACGTGCGGGCAGGGCGGTGTAGCGGATGCCGTTGCGCTCAATACTTTGCCACCAGTCCATCTCGCTGATACGCGCGGCGGGAATGCCCCAGCGTTGCAACTGTACGCCAACACCAAGCGGGACGAGGTAATGTGCGTGGCTGTGTGCCAGGCGTTTGTGTGTGGCACGTTCGAGGTGGTCGTAATGATTGTGCGAGATGAGGACGACATCCAGCGGTGGTAATTCAGCGACGGTCGCGGCAGGCGGCTGGAAGCGTCGCATGGTAAAGGGCACGGGCGAGACGTTGTCGCCAAAAACAGGGTCCGTGATGAGAGTTTGTCCACCAATGCGCATCAGCAGGGTGGAATGGCCAAACCAGATGAAGCGACTTTTTGCAGCAGGGGCGAGGAACGTGGCCCAGTCAGGGCGCAGGCTTGGCAGCGGCGCGGGCGGGTAGGTGTGGCGGCCGTGAATAATCATTTTCCATAAGGCAGCAAGGCCGTGTTGCACCGGGCGTGGCGGTTCGGCAGCGTGGAAGCGGCGGGTATGCGGGTTGTAATGGTCGCTGGCGGGATAGGAGGTCACAGATGGTTCCGGGCTGAAAAAGTACGTTATTGTACGGAGGTTCGTCAGCGACTATTATTTTTATAATCTGAATTTTCAGTGACTTGTATATTTTTTGGAAAAAGTACCGAAAGTGTCTTGATTGGGGTAATAGGAACATTTATTATTATCTCCGACGGAACAGCTAATGCTAACTGTCACATTGCCTCATGATGATTATTGCCCCGCTTTGTTGCGGGGTTTTTTTTTGCCCTGCCGGTAACCGGGGTTTTGCCGTGCGATAAGGGCGTGCTGTTACAATGCACACTGTTTTTTTCTAGTGAGGTTTAGTGTTATGGCGATGAATCCGATGCTTACGATTGCCCGTCGTGCCGCGGAGGAGGCGGGAAAGATACTGCAACTGGGGCAGCGTCAGCTTGATCAGATCCAGATTGAGGAAAAAGGGCGCGGCGATTTGGTCAGTGTGGTCGATCGCCGCGCTGAGGACGTGATTAAAAACGTGTTGCTGGACAAGTATCCGCAACATGATTTTCTTGGCGAAGAATCGGGCGAAACGCGCGCATCAGCTGAAGAAAGTGAATATTGCTGGGTGATTGATCCGCTCGACGGCACAACGAATTATCTGCATGGCCTGCCACAGTTCGCCGTTTCTATCGGTCTGCTCAAGCGTGGCAAACCGGAACTCGGCGTGGTGTACAACCCGGTCAGCGAGGAATGGTTCACCGCTGCCCGTGGCGAAGGCGCACAACTGAATGGTCGTCGCCTGCGGGTCAGCGGTCTGCGTGACGGTGGTCGCGCCATCGCCGCAACCGGTTTCCCCTTCCGCGATCCCGATTTGTTAACGCGCCAGTATGCGCTGCTGGCATCGGTGTTGCAGGAAATCGCCGATGTGCGCCGCCTCGGTTCGGCGGCGCTGGATTTGTGCTTCGTCGCGGCGAACCGTCTCGACGGCTATTTTGAAATGGGCATCAAGCCGTGGGACATCTGTGCCGGGCTGCTCATCGCTCAGGAAGCGGGTGCCATCGTCAGCGATTTCAGCGGCGGGCAGGACATGCTCGAACGCGGAGAAATCGTCGCCGGTAACATCTACCTGCACAAAATCCTGTTGACACGTCTCGCTGCCGCCGCATGATTGCCCACTGGCTGAGCCGCTTCCTGCAACCGCGCTGCATCGGCTGCGGCAGAGCGGCGGTGGTCGGTCTGTGTGATGATTGCGCGGCACGCCTACCGCATCTCGGCATCCATTGCCCCACCTGTGCAAATGGTGTCGCCGACGCCCGTTTTGCCTGCGGAACCTGCCTGCGCCGCCCGCCCGCTTACAGCCACCTGCTGGTGCGCTGGCAGTTCCGTGATGTGGTGCGCAGTACCATCCTGCGCGGCAAGTTTTATGCCGACCGCTGCGCGTTGTGTGTGCTGGAAGACGAAACCCGCCGCCTGTTGCATGCTCATCCTGTGCAAGTTGATGCCGTACTTGCCATGCCGATTGCCAACCGTCGCCTGCACCAGCGCGGTTTTAACCAGACCCTCTTTCCCGCCCGTGCGGCAGCGCGCCTACTCGGCGTGCCGCTTGTTGCCGAAGGCGTCTTCTATAAAGAAGGACGCGCACCGCAGTCGCTGCTGCCCACCCATGCGGCGCGGCGGCGCAACATTCGCGGCGCCTTCACCGTGCGTGGCACACTGCCTGCCCGCCTCCTGCTTGTGGATGACGTCGTGACCTCCGGTGCAACCCTGCATGAAGCGGCGCGGGTCCTGCGGACGGCAGGCGTGCAGGACGTCGTCGCCCTCGCTATCGCCGCTGCTCATCGCGGTACTTCTTAACTCCCAGATTACACGGAACACCATGCAAGAATTTTTCCCCGCTTTCGCTTTTGTCGCAGCCTACTTTATTGCCGGCAGGATCGGTTATAGCGCTCAGGCCATTTACTGGGCGACTGGTGCCGCCATGATCGGCGTGATCCTGCAACTTGCCTGGATGCGCCTGCGCCGCCGCAAGATCGAGAAAAAACACTGGCTGACGGCGCTGCTCATCCTGGTCTTCGGCAGCATTACGCTGGTCGTCAAGAACCCCATGATCATCAAATGGAAAGTCAGTATTACCTACCTCGTTTTCGCTTGCGGCCTGCTGGGCGCGCAATGGCTCGGCAGCATCAACCCTATCCGGGAAATGCTCGGCGGTGCTTTCGATATGCCGGATGTCCTGTGGCGCCGCCTCAACACCGCCTGGGCGCTGTTTTTCGTTTTAATGGCGATACTTAACCTGATTGTGGCCTACAACTTCTCCGAAAGCTTCTGGGTCGGCTTCAAACTGTGGGGCTCGCTGGGCGGAACATTCCTGTTCATGGCTGCGCAAATCTACCTGCTGCGCGGCTATCTCAAACAAGAAGAACCACCGCGCGAATAAAAACGGCAGCGCAGGCGGCAACTCCGCTACCTGCAAGCGCCGGTAGCAGACAAATCCGCTATCATGCGCGCCTTCAACATGACCAACCTGTAAAGCCCATGACAGAAAACACCCCCAACACCGAGGTGAAACGCCACCTCAAAACCCGCCACATCTCGATGATTGCCATCGGCGGCTGCATCGGCACCGGCCTCTTCATGGCCAGTGGCAGCGCCATCCATGATGCCGGCCCCGGTGGTGCGCTGCTCGCTTACGCCGCCATCGGCCTGATGGTCTATTTCCTCATGACCTCGCTTGGTGAAATGGCGACCTACCTGCCCACTTCCGGCTCATTCGCCACTTACGCCTCGCGTTTCGTTGACCCCTCGCTCGGTTTCGCCCTCGGCTGGAACTACTGGTTCAACTGGGTCATCACCGTGGCGGTGGACATCGCCATCGCTGCCATCGTCGTCACCTACTGGGAGCCGCTGCGTTTCCTGCCTGCCTGGGGCTGGAGCCTTGTCTTCTTCGCCCTCATCACCGCGCTCAACCTCTTCTCGGTGAGGGCTTACGGCGAATCCGAATACTGGTTCGCCCTTATCAAAGTCATCACCGTTATCGTCTTCCTCACTATCGGCACCTTGACCATCTTCGGCATTCTCGGCGGCGAATACGTCGGCTTTGCCAACTTCACCAGCGGCGATGCCCCCTTCCTTGGCGACGGCGTGAGCGGCAAATTCCTCGCCATCCTCGGCGTCTTCCTCATTGCCGGCTTCTCCTTCCAGGGTACGGAACTTATCGGCATCACCGCAGGCGAATCCGAAAATCCGGAAAAAAGCATCCCGCGCGCGGTCAAACAAATCTTCTGGCGTATCCTCATCTTTTACATCCTCGCCATCCTCGTCATCGGCCTGCTCATCCCCTACGCCAGCCCGCAATTGCTCGGCGCGGACGTGGACGAAATCGCCAAATCGCCCTTCACCCTCGTCTTCGAGCGGGCGGGACTGGCCTTTGCTGCCGCACTCATGAATGCCGTCATCCTCAGCTCCATCCTCTCGGCAGGCAACTCTGGCATGTACGCCTCAACGCGGATGCTCTACGCCATGGGCAAAGACGGCCTCGCCTGGCCGCTGTTTGCCCGCACCGGCCGCCGCAGCGGCGTGCCGCACAACGCCGTCTTCGCCACCGCCCTCGTCATCCTCGCCATCTTCCTGCTACAACTGGACGACCGCGTCGGCAAGCACATGTACGAATACATCCTCGCCGCATCTGGGCTGACCGGCTTCATTGCCTGGCTTGGCATCGCCATCAGCCACTACCGCTTCCGCCGCGCCTACATCGCACAAGGCAAACCGCTGGACGCGCTCAGCTACCGCGCCAAATGGTTCCCCTTCGGCCCGCTGCTCGCGCTCGGCCTGTGCATCCTTGTCATCATCGGCCAGGACACCGAACTGGTACTAAATGCGCGTCTTGATTGGCAACGCCTGCTCATCACCTACATGGGCATACCAGTCTTCTTCACTTTCTACCTCTACCACAAGCTGCGCTACAAAACGCACAAAATCCCGCTCACCGAGGTGGATTTACGCCGCGACGCCCATTAACAAACACCGACAAAAAACCCCGCCCAAGCGGGGTTTCTCATAACAGCCCCCTGCGGATGCGACAAACACTGCCATCACACCGCTTGACCGGGCCCAGCATTTACGCTGCTTGACGGTGCCAGTAATAACGCCGCTTGACGCCCATAAAGAAAAAACCCCGCTCACACGGGGTCTTTCATCAGCGCAACCGCTTCCTACTCAGCAACAGCACTACCGCACATAGCGCGAGCAGGGAGAAAACAATCGCGTTGCCAAAGCGCGCATAAGGCGTCAGCCCCGCATATGGCTGCACCTCGCCGCTGAGCACCCCACGCTCGAAACGCGGCAGGCGCGCCTTTACCCGCCCCGTCGCATCCAGCAGCACCGTATAGCCGTCGTTCGTTGCCCGCGCCATCTCGCGCCCCATCTCGCGGCAGCGCATCTGGTTCATCTGCAAATGCTGGTCGGCAGCGATGGAGTCCTTGAACCACGCGTCGTTACTGACGTTAATCAAATAATCCGCTGTCGGCAGGGCATGGCGCACATCACGGCCAAAAGCCGCCTCGAAGCAAACCGACACTCCGGCGCGGTGCTTGCCGGTGAAGAGCGGTGTCTGTACCGCATCGCCGCGCGAAAAATTGCTGTACGGAATGTCCACATATTGCTCGAAGATGCTTAACCAGTCGCGCAGCGGGATATATTCGCCGAACGGCAGCAGATGGTGCTTGTAGTAATGCCCCTGCCCGTCGCCGAGCGCCATGACCGCGTTGAAAAAAATATCTTTCGCCAAATCGCCCGCCGGAATGCCCGTGACTAGCGTTTGTCCGCGCTCCTTGAAATAGCGGTCAAGCTGGTCCAAATCCGTGCGCAACTGCTCCTCCATGAAAGCAAACGCCGTCTCCGGCAGCACCACCACGCTCTCCTCACGGTCAATGGCGGCGGCGATATAGTCCTGCAAATGCCGCTCCATCATCCCTGGGGCGAACTTGGTGGACTGCTCAATATTGCCCTGCACTAGGGCGACAGAAAACGGCGCCCCCGTCGGCGCGACAAAAGAAAAAAGACTGCTGGCGCCTGCCGCCGCATAGAGCGCGATAGCCGCCGCTGCCACCCGCCACGAACGCGTGAGCCAGGCGCGGGCGAGCAGCGAAGCGATGAACATCAGTAGCAGCGACAGCACGAACACGCCACCAAGCGGCGCAATGCCGTCCAGCGGCGTATGCAGCGCGGAATAACCCACCGCGAGCCACGGAAAACCGGTCAACACATAAGCGCGCAGCAACTCCGCCGCCACCCAGGCAGGCGGAATCAGCAGCACCCGCCGCCAGCCGCCCGGCGCACTGCAATGCCGCAGCAGCCAGCCGACCGCGAGACCGTAGAGCGACATGAACAACACCAGCAGCACATTGGCGAGAATGGCAAACGGCAACGGCGCATTACCGTAGTAATAGAGGCTGATATAGACCCAATACAGACCGCTGGCGAAGAAACCGAGGGCGAACAGCCAGCCATAAAGCAGCGGACGCTGCCGCGCCGGCTGCTGCCACAGCCAGCAGAGCACGGTGAGCGGCAAGAGTGCCGCCCAGCCAAGCGGAAACGGCGCGAAAGAAAAGGTGAGAAGCAGGCCGGCGAGCGGCGCAAGCAGCAGATACCACATAGGGAAGTCCCGAAGAAGAAAGGCGCGCATTATAAGAGGGCTTTGCGCGGGCGACAGCGGGCTCCGCCAGGCGGCATGGTTACTGATCCCGTCGAGCGGCGTAGTGACTGGGCCCGTCAAGCGTCGTGGTGACTGGCCCCGTCAAGCGGCATGGTTGCTGACCCCGTCGAGCGGCGTGGTGACTGGGCTCGCCAAGCGGCATGGTGACTGGGCCCGTCAAGCGGCATGGTTACTGACCCCGTCGAGCGGCGTGGTGACTGGCCCCGCCAAGCGGCGTGATTACTGGGTTCGCCAAGCGGCGTAACTACGGCCCACCCGCTGGTTGCCCTTGCCCACGATATACAAGGCAGGGGCGTCCCTGCGCCCTAAAATAGGGTCACATCCATCACCGGAAGCCCGACATGAACCCGCAATTCTGGCACGGCATCGCTTTTTCCGCCGACACCATCATCCCTATCCTCGCCATCATCGTCATGGGTTGGGTGATGAAGCGACGCGGCGAGTTGAGCACGGAACTGGTCGCCGGCATGAACCACATCGTCTATCGCTATGCTCTGCCAATGCTGCTGTTTGTCAGCGTCGTCAACAGCGACACTTCGCCGCTCGCCGCCTGGCGCCTCATCGGCGCGGGCTGGCTCGCCATTTTCGCCCTCTATGCCGTCGGCGCCCGCCTGGGGCGGCATCTGCCTGCCGCCGATCGCGGCGTTTTCATCCAGGGCGTTTTTCGCGGCAATATCGGCATCATCGGCCTCTCGCTTACCGCCGGCGTGTACGGCAGCAGCGATACGTTTGCCGCTTCCGCCGTCCTCGTCGGCGCGCTTGCCCTGCAAATGAATATCCTCGCCGTCATCTGCCTGACGCAGGACGAAAACCCCTCGCCGTGGCCGCTGGTGAAAAAGGTGCTGCACAATCCGCTGATCATCGCGCTGCTTCTCGCCATTCTGGTGAAGGCGCTGCACATTCCTGTGCCGAAAATCATCACCAACTTTGCCGGTTACTACAAAAACCTCACCCTGCCGCTGGCCCTGCTCGCCACCGGTGCCAGCTTCGATCTGCGCGGCATTTTTGGCGCGGGGCAAATGGCGCTCTGGGCCAGTGCGGGTCGCTTGCTGCTCTCGCCGCTGGTTTTCCTTGCCTTCGGCCTCGTGTTTGGTCTGCGCGGCGAAGCCCTCGGCATTCTCTATCTCATCGGTGCCACGCCGGCGGCTTCCGCCAGTTACATCATGGCGAAAGCGATGGGCGGCAACGCTACCGCCGCCGCCAATATCATCGCCATCACTACCGCGCTCTCGCTCATGCTGATCGCCCCGGTCATCGCGCTGTTTCCGCTGCTCGGCTGGGCGTGATGAAGCATTGGCGAGATGCGGGGGAGCCCTGTAACCCGCAAAGGGAAAAGACGGTAAGGATTACGAAAAGACCGAGCCGTCGCCGAGCGGAAGATTGCGGGAGGCAAACCCCGTGGTGCGCGCAAAAGAAAAGCAGCCTGATGGCTGCTTTTCTTCATTCGTGCTTGCCCCAGATGCGCGGCAGCAGGTTGTCGCCTTTTAAGCGGTGAACGACCGCCATGCCGATGTGCCCAATGATGAGGACGAGGAAGACCCAGCCCAGCTCGCCATGCCAGTTGTTGCCGAGGTCAATCAGCGTCTGGTTTTGCTGCCCGCGCCCGATTTGCCGCGCAATCGCCAGCGCCGGCACGATAAGCATCAGCGCATAGAGCGCCCAATGTCCCGCTTTGGCGATCCACGCATTGGCGGGGCGCTCTTTTTGCCGCAGCATCCAGATGAAGCGCAGCACGGCCAGCGCCATCAGCACAAAGCCGACCGCCTTATGCGGGCCCATAAGGAATTTCAGTTCGCCGTTCAGGTTCCAGGCGATGGCGGTGGCGAACATAAAGAAGAAACAGGCGGCCATGAGCCAGTGCAGCAGGCGGGTCACGCTGCCGTAGTATTGGGAATTGTCGGTTTTCATAATGTGTCCTTGGATGCCGGATGATGATGGGAATAAAGCGGGGGCGGGTAAAAAACTTGCCCCCGCGCGGGATTGTAACATTGCCGTTAGCCGCGCCAAGCGGCGGCGGATGCGCCCATATGTCCGGATGATTTTCCGGGAGGCGTGTCAACCGGCGCGGATGCCCCAGGCGGCGTACTGCTCGCGGTCGGCGTCGCTGATAGCGCGCAGGACGCGGCAGGGGTTGCCGACGGCGATGACACCGGCGGGAATGTCTTTGGCGACGACACTGCCTGCGCCAATCACGCTGCCCGCCCCGATAGTGACCCCGGGCAGGACGATGACGCCGCTGCACAGCCAGACATCGTCGCCGATGGTGATGGGCTGCGCCTGTTCCCAGGCCGCGCGGCGCAGGTCGGGATGCAGCGGGTGGTTGACCGTGTAGAGGCCGACGTGCGGGGCGAAGAGGACGTTATCGCCGATGTGCACTGAGGCGCAGTCGAGGATGGTGCAGCCGACGTTGCTGTAGAAGTGTTTGCCGATGTGGATGTGCCGTCCGTAATCGCAGTAAAACGGTGCACTGATGTGGATGCCTTCCGGCAGTTCGCCGAGCAGTTCAGTGAGCAGCGCCGCGCGTGCCGCCGTGTCATGCGGCGGGGTTTGCGTGTTATAGCGCCACAGGATGTCGCGGCAGCGCTGACGCATGGCGGCAAGCGCCGCGTCGTAAGGCTGGTGCGGCGCGCCCGCGAGCATCTTTTCGTGTTCGCTCATCAGTATTCGCCAAGCGGTTTGGCGGGGTCGTATTCGCCTTCAACTTCTTTGACGACAGCCTGGCCGCAGAAGCGGCCATGGGCGTCGCCGGTCAGTTGCGGGTTGCCGTAGAGTTCCCAGCCGTTTTGCAGGGCTTCGGTAACGCGGCGGCAGAAGGCGGCGTCATCAGCGCCGGTGAGGAAGCGGTAGATTTTCATGGATGTCTCCTTTGTGGATAGGGAAGCGGATGATGCCGCGTTGGCGGCAGCGGTGCAACGGGCAGGGCAGGGCGCTTATGTTGCGTCGCCGAGATGCTGGGCGCAGCACCAGGCGGACGATCATGCCCATTGCAGGTTGTAACCGCCGAGCCAGCCGGTCACGTCCAGCGCTTCGCCGATGATGAAGAGGCCCGGCTGTTTTTTCACGGCAAAGGTTTTCGGGTCGAGCTCGCGCGTATCCACGCCGCCGCTGCTCACTTCCGCCTTGTTCATGCCTTCGCTGCCGCTGATGGCAACGGCCTGATGTTGCAGGGTGTGCATGATGTCGCGCAGGGCGGCATCGCTGTAAGCATGCAGATCGCAGTTGCCGTGCGCGTCTGCGAGGTGGTCGGCGACGGCTTTCGGCAGGTGTGGACGCAAGGCGTGCGCGAGGTTGTGCTGCGGATGGGCGCGTTTGCGGGTAAGCAGATAGTCGGCGGGCAGGTCGGGCAGGTGGTTGATGAGGATGGGCGCGTCTTTTTGCCGGTAGCTGGAAATTTGCAGCACGGCGGGGCCACTGATGCCGCGATGGGTGTAGAGCAGTTCGTCACGGAAGCTGGGCGCGCCGGTGGTTGTGATGCTGACTTCGTGGCTGACGCCGACGAGGCCGACGGGCGGGGTCGCGAGCGTAAGCGGCACCAGGGCGGGACGGAAGGGGTAGTTGCGGATGCCGTATTGTTTGGCGACGCGCAGGGCGTAGTCGCTGGTACCCAGTTTAGGATAGCTTGGCCCGCCGCAAGCAATGACGAGTTGCGGTGCGCGGAAATCGCCGTGGCTGGTTTCGACGCAGTAGCGGTCGCCGTCGTAGTGCTGGCTGTGGATGGCGATGTGGTGGTGTAGGTGAACGCCACTGGCGGTGAGGCCGTCATGCAGGGCAGTGAGGATGCCGCGTGCGCGTTCGGCGGCGAATATTTGCCCCTGGTGTTTTTCTTCGGCGGTGATGCCGCGTGCGGCGAACCAGTCCAGCACCTGCCACTGGTTGTGGCGGGCAAGCGCGGAGCGGACGAAGGCGGGGTTGTGGCCGTGGTAGGCCCCGGCGCTGAGGTGCAGGTTGGTGTAGTTGCATCGGCCACCGCCGGAGACGCGGATTTTTGCGC
Source organism: Cardiobacterium valvarum (assembly GCF_900460955.1). GTDB lineage: Bacteria > Pseudomonadota > Gammaproteobacteria > Cardiobacteriales > Cardiobacteriaceae > Cardiobacterium > Cardiobacterium valvarum. The sequence continues at coordinate 1,946,522 of NZ_UFUW01000001.1, read as the reverse complement.
CGATGTCGCGATTGTGTTCGAGGAGGCAGACGCGCAGGCCGCGTGCGGCGGCGTGGATGGCGCAGTAGCTGCCGGAAGCGCCGCCGCCGATGATGATGGCGTCGTAGGTGTAGGTCATGAGCGGGTGTGCGGGTAGCGGGAGGGGCGGCAATGATAGCGGAAGCCGCCATACGGGTAGTCCGAACCGCCGCTAGCTGTTTCTCCAGCAATTGCTAGACGGGATACACCGGCAAGCATCAATGTAATCGCCCAAATATATTTAGTCATATTTTTCTAGCACCTTGTCTAACTGATCCAACTGTTCGCGGGATTTAACGCGGGCGCTGTAAGCGTCAATATCAAACGGAAGAAATTCCCTCCCACCACGCCCACTACTATTTATTCTTGTTACGCCTTCAAATGGATAATAAAGGATATTGTCTCTCACTGCCTCTCTAATCGCGTTTGCATATATATCTGCCCGCTCTATACATTTATATTTCACGTATTTTTCTCCCGGAATAATGGGATCGGCATGAGCAAGAATCCCGCCGTATTCCTCTTCTACCTGGCGGAAGAGGGTGGATTCGGGAAGATACGGGTTTTTGTAATACGGATTATTTCTTTCCGCCCATAGCAACTGTATTTCCAGCCATAGGGGCACGGGCAGATGCGTATTGGGATACCAGAAATCCCGGCATGCGTAGTTCATGTTCTGGAATTTTGATTGCACCTCATAATAGACACGACGAGTAAATTCTACCGCATTGCGGCGTGCCAGCTTGTTTCCTCCCCACCAATATAATCTTTCTCCCTTTTTAATAGAAAAGCTATACTCCGCGATCCGAAATGGGACATAATCAGGGTTGCCCAGATTCTGAATATTATCTGCTACCGCTTTATGAATATTCTCAATATATATTCTTGCCCGTTCCACGCATTCTTCTTCTCGCCCTGGTCTTATCGATTCAAGATAAGGTGGCGGCGTTTTATAGGTATCCCATACCTCACGAAATATGGTAGATTTCGGATAATCCGGATTGTCCTGTTCTGCTTGGTCAAACTGCATTAAGAGCCATTCCGGCACGGCGCGATTGGTATCTGGATACAAAGTATCCTTGCATACATATCCTATTTGACGGGTCTTAGAGAAGCTACCATTCATACCGCCATCCCATAGGGTAGCAGCGTATTCTTCAGCAGTTTCTCCAGCGATAGCCAAACGGGATACGCAAGCGAGTATTGATATAATTGTCAAAATACATCTAGTCATGTTTTTCTATAATCCTGGTTATTTGATTTAACTGTTCACGAGATTTAACACGGGTGCTATAGGATTTAATATCAAATGGGATGTACCATGAGGCATTTACTTCACGAAAATCAGAATTATCTTTCACAGCATTCTTAATTGCACATGCATATCTATCTGCCCGCTCTATACATTTATCTTCTTCGCCCGGAATAATGGGATCAGCATGAGCAAGGGTTTGGCCGTATTCCTCTTCTACCTGGCGGAAGAGGGTGGATTCCGGATAATAAGGATTGTTATTTTCTGCCCATAGCAACTGTATTTCCAGCCATAAGGGTATGGTCAGATGCGTATTGGGATACCAAACATCCCGGCATACGTAGTTCATGTTCTGGAATTTTGATTGCACCTCGTAATAGACACGACGTACAAATTCTACTGCACTACGTCGAGCCAGTTTATTCCCGCCCCACCAAGGTAATTGTTCATGGAGTCGTAAATAGAAGGCATAAGAAGCAATGCGAAAAGGGATATAGTCGGGATTGTTAATATTTTTAATATTGTCTGAGACCGCTTTACGAATATTCTCAATATGCAGTCTTGCCCGCTCCGCGCATTCTTCTTCCCGCCCAGGTCTTATCGATTTTCTATAAGATGGGGGCATGTCATAAACATCACTCACCTCACGAAATGTCGTGAATTTTGGATAGTCCGGATTATCCTGCATCGCCTGGTCTAATTGCATCAAGAGCCATTCCGGTACGGCAAGATTAGTGCCTGGATACAAGGTATCCTTACATACATATCCCATTTGATTATATTCAGAGTAGGTAAAGTTTATAATGCCCAGTTCAGAGGCATATTCGCCAATAGTTTCACCAGCAATCGTTAAGCGAGACATACCAGCAAGCATCAATGTAATCGCCCAAATATATTTAGTCATATTTTTCTAGCACCCTGTCTAACTGATCCAACTGTTCGCGGGCTTTAACGCGGGCGCTGTAAGCGTCAATATCAAACGGAAGAAACTCTCTCCCACCACGCCCACTACTATTTATGCTTGTTACGCCTTCAAATGGATAATAAAGGATATTGTCTCTCACCGCTTCTCTAATCGCGCCTGCGTATATATCTGCCCGCTCTATACATTTATATTTCACGTATTTTTCTCCCGGAATAATGGGATCGGCATGAGCAAGAATCCCGCCGTATCTCTCTTCTACCTGGCGGAAGAGGGTAGTTTCGGGAAGATACGGGTTTTTGTAATACGGATTATTTCTTTCCGCCCATAGCAACTGTATTTCCAGCCATAGGGGCACAGGCAGATGCGTATTGGGATACCAGAAATCCCGGCATGCGTAGTTCATGTTCTGGAATTTTGATTGCACCTCGTAATAGACACGACGAGTAAATTCTACCGCATTGCGGCGTGCCAGTTTATTTCCACCCCACCATAATCTTTCGCCACTTTCAATAGCATGACTATACTCCGCGATACGAAATGGGACATAATCAGGGTTACCAAGATTCTGAATATTATCTGCTACTGCTTTATGAATATTCTCAATAAATATTCTTGCCCGTTCTACGCATTCTTCTTCCCGCCCGGGTTTTATCGATTCATGATAAGGTGGCGGCGTTTTATAGGTATCCCATACCTCACGAAATATTGTAGATTCCGGATAATCCGGATTGTCCTGTTCTGCTTGGTCAAACTGCATCAAGAGCCATTCCGGCACGGCGCGATTGGTACCCGGATACAGGGTGTCCTTGCATACATATCCCATTCTCTGAGTCCCAGAGACACTGACACCCCCATCTATTACAGTTATTTTTTCAGTGTCAGCATATTCCTCAGCTGTTTCTCCAGCAGTTGCTATGATAGGTAAGTATGTAAAGATTGACATAATCAGAAACGTGATCTGTTTCATTTCTGTTTCCTGTTTATTTACTGTTAAGAATTAAATTTGTTCTGACGCATAGATTTTTAATTAGCTATTTGCATTTATATAGCTGATTAAAATCTGATTTACGCGAGTCCATCTTTGAGATTAATGCTATTTTGGCTTAGGGCAGATTTCCTTAGGTACAGGTAGTTTTTTATGAAGTTCTCCGTTAATGGTTGGAGCCAAATAATGAAAGGTGACAGATTCGTTACCTTTTTGCGTGGTTACGTTGCCGTTACTCTCAATAATAATGGCTTGATGCACAGTGGGCAGGAAGTGCTCTACGGCATTACCTCTTAGGCGCCACTTATAGGGAATATCATAATGGATTTCACTGTGCGGGATGCTGTCGGGGCAATATTCCTCACGTTTTCCATATACTTGGTCTCCTGATATTCTTGTGCCGTATCTACGATCAAAGTTTTTAAGGCTTCCATCAGCCCATTCGCTTTGTCCATTTTTATACTTTTCCGCATCCCCATGCGGTTTTCCATTGTAATCGACCCAAAGACCAGTACCGCCATAACCGTAACTTTGCACTTCACTAGTTTCTAAATTGCCGAAATTTACCTGTGCAGGCTGCAAATACACATCCGCAATAAAGCCGGCGTCCAGTATCTTATGAACATGTAGCAGAGTGCGTTTAACGAAGATCACGTGCGTGGGGGCAATCACGGTAAAGGTGATGGCCTTTTCTTCGCATTCGGTTCTGGCGATGACGCGGATGGTGCCGGGCTGGTCACCGGCAAAGAAAATCAGTTTCTTTGGCGATTTTTGTTCGTCCACCCACCGCGCAACGCCCTGAAGCTCCCATTCAACCGCTTCATTGGCCATGACGTCTATGCCTTCGCCCACGCCGATGGTGGTGCGTTGCCGGTCGGCCGGTGCTTTTGCCCGCGTTTCATGGGTCAGTATCAGTTTTTCCGGCCCCTCGGCGGGTTGCTTGATGATTTCTACCTGCCGCGTTTGTGCATTGATCCGCGCCAGTTGTTGGTATTTTTCCTGCCACACCTGGATGCCACCGCCTATTTTGCGGATGACGACGCGGTTGCCTTCGTTATCACACAAGGTCAGGCAACTGCGCTCGCGTTGCAGATGCTCCGGTATGTGGGGATCATGCTCGGCGCAAGCGGGTTTGAACAGGCCACTAGCGGCGTCGTAAATCAGCTCGGAGGCGATGTATTGCGGCCAGGATGCTGTAAAAGGAGTAGGGAAATGCTTGCTGGATTGGCCTAACGTATAAAGATAGTATCCACTGCGATTGGGAAACCAGCTGCGGAAGGACTTGGTACCGCTAAACCAAGATTCAATAGCCTCGTGCGGCCAGTCATTCATTTTATCGCTGTGTTTATTGGGAATAATAGATTTAAGTACACGGATCCGTGTCGCATCATCCGTAAAAATTTGCTTTGTGAATATAATCCTATGCAGATATGGCTTGCCGGAATAACCGTCGTATTCACTATATTCTAGGGAAACTATTGTGCAGCGCCCCGCTGGTATGGTCTGCGGCTGGCAAGGTGCCGCCCAACCCTCTGGTGGCACAGCTTTGCCATCCAGGCGAATATTGATAGAGCGCCCGCTGGTGCAATCTTGTAATCCAGTCAGACTATCGACGGTATCTCCCGTTTGCAGTTGCGTATTGGCGTTAATCGTTGCCATTTTATTTTCCTCCATTCCTATGTGTATTTAGCAATCACCCGAATTATCAGGTAATTGTCAGTATAGGACGGAATGCTAAAAGTGACAAAGATGTATCTATTCCATGATTAGCGTCCGCATATATCCCGACATATTGCCAAGAACATTCATACGGACATCCACACGAAGTTCTTGAGATCCGGCTACATTGGCACTGTTGTACCCCATTGGCTGTTCTGAACGTTATGGCATTCACACGGCCCGTAGCGGCGGGAGTCGAGCCCTCTACCACAGAAGCGGCGGAGCGGTTGTTGGTCAGGATAAGTTGGTCAAAGAGCGGTTTGAGGGTGGTTTGCATCAGTCGTCCAACTGCGGGTTGTCGCAGAGGTCGGAAATCAGGCAGGCGGTGCAGCGCGGTTTGCGCGCGATGCAGGTGTAGCGCCCATGCAGGATGAGCCAGTGGTGCGCGTCCAGCAGGTATTCGGGCGGAACGCGCTGCATCAGGCTGTCTTCGACGGCGCGCACGTTTTTGCCCGGCGCGATGCCGGTGCGGTTGGCGACGCGGAAGATGTGGGTATCCACCGCCATCACGGGTTGGCGGTAAGCGGTATTGAGGATGACGTTGGCGGTTTTGCGCCCGACGCCGGGCAGTTTTTCCAGTGCGGCGCGGTCGGCGGGGACTTCGCCGTGGTAGTCGTCGATGAGGATTTGGCAGGTTTTGAGGATGTTCGCCGCTTTGCTGTTGTAGAGGCCGATGGTTTTGATGTATTCCTTCAAGCCGTCTTCGCCGAGGGCAAGGATGGTGGCGGGGGTATTGGCGGCGGGGAAGAGGCGGCGCGTGGCTTTGTTCACGCCTTTGTCGGTCGCTTGTGCCGAGAGGATGACGGCGATGAGCAGTTCAAAGGTGCTGCTGTATTCGAGTTCGGTGGTCGGCTGCGGGTTTTCTGCTTTGAAGCGGCGGAAGCATTCGGCGATAGCAGCGGGGGTCATGGTGTGCTCGTGAGTGGTATGGCGTCAGGCGGGTCAACCGCGCGCTTTTTGCCGCTGCGCCCAAGCGACGGCAGTCATGATGGCAGCGCGGGCTTGCGGGCTGTTTCGCCAGCAGGTGCTGCCGGTGAGGTAGGCGCCGTGGGCGAGGATGTCCTCCACGTCGGCTTCCGCGAGGGCGGGAATGTCATCCAGCCCCATTTGCGCGAGGCGCTGGATGATGGTTTTGCCGATGCCTTTTTCGGCAAGCAGGCTTTTTTCTTGTTCTGGGGTGAAGGGCATCAGGAGACTCCGAAGAAGCGGCGGGTGTTGGCCAGGGTTTGCGCGGCAAGGGCGGCAGGGTCTTCGTCGCGGCAGCGCGCGACTTCGTGCAGGACTGCCGGCAGGTAGCGCGGTTCGTTGACGCGCGGCAGGGGGTTGAGGGTTTTCGGGGTGAGGTAGGGCGCGTCGGTTTCGAGCATGAGGCGGTCAGCGGGGATGTGGCGCACGGTGTCGCGCAGTTCGGCGCCGCGTTCGGGGTCGCAGATCCAGCCGGTGATGCCGATGTAGAGGCCACGCTCTGTCATCGCTTCCATTTGCGCGCGTGTGCCGGTGAAGCAGTGCCAGACGGCGCCGGCGAGTTCGGGCAGGGCGTCGCCGAGGATGGCGGCGAAGTCGGCGTAGGCGGCGCGTTCGTGCAGGAAGACGGGTTTTTGTACGGTTTTGGCGATGGCGAGCTGGTCGGTGAAGCAGCGGCGCTGGTTGTCGCGCCGCGCGAGGTTGCGGTGGTAGTCCAGCCCCATTTCGCCGACGGCAACGCAGCGTGGCTCGCGGGCGAGGGTTTGCAGGAGCAGACGGTGCGCGGGGGCGTGCCAGCCGTCGGCGTGGTGCGGGTGGTAACCGGCGGTGGCGTAGAGTTCGCTATGGCGGTTGGCGAGTTCGAGCGCGGTCTGATTGCTGGCGGCGTCGCTGCCGGTGATGATCTGCGCGATGACGCCTGCCTCTTGCGCTTCGGCAAGGATGCGGTCGAGATGCGGCAAGAGGCGTTTGCTGGTGAGGTTGCAGCCGATGTCGATAAGCTTCACAGGCGGATCAGCAGGTAAACGAAGGCGATGACGCAGAGGATGATGATGGCAAAGGTGCCCCAGTGCTGCGGCGCGTTGCGCGAGCGTTCCATCAGGGCGCGGTAGCCGCCGCTTTTCACCATGCGGTAGGCGTAGTAAAGGACGGCAACGGCGATGACGATCAATCCGACTTTGTTCCAGTCCATGCGGTATTTCCTCTGTAAAATGGGGCTTTTATTGTATCTGATTGGGGGTTCCCATGCCGTTTGTGGACGCTTCGCCCGTAGGGCAGCATTTTATGAATTTTTCCCGGCCTCTTGCGCTGTCGCTGGTCGCGCGCGAGGGTGATTTATTGTCGTTTTTGCTGGTGTACGGCTTCGGCGAGTACCGCTTTACGGCGGATACGGCGTGCCACGATTGTCTGCGCGATATGCAGGCGATGCTGGATACGCTTGCGGGTGGCGGCGATTGCGCCGAGGCGCTGTTTGTCGATGATGCCGGGCAGGTGCGCCTGCTGGTGCAGGGCGAGGGCGATGTGTTGACGTTTGCCTGCTATGCCGATGGCGAGCTGCTGCCGTGGTTACAGGGCGAGGCCGGGCGCAAGGCGTTTACCGCCATACTGCGCACGTTGCTGGCGTGAGGATGACGATGGCAACTTCCTGGCAGCGCGGTATCGCGATTCTCACGGGGATTTATGTGTCCCGGATGTTGGGGCTGTTTATGGTCTTCCCCGTCTTTTCCCTCTACGCCAGCGAGCTTGCCGGCGCGAACAAGACGCTGGTCGGTGTCGCGCTCGGTATTTACGGCCTCAGTCAGGGCTTGCTGCAACTGCCCTGCGGCTGGCTGTCCGACCGTTTCGGGCGCAAGCCGGTCATTGCCGCAGGATTGCTTTTGTTCGTCGCAGGCAGCCTGCTCGCGGCGACGGCGACGACCATCACCATGATGATTGCTGCCCGCGCGGTGCAGGGCATGGGCGCGATTGCCGCCGTTACCCTGGCCTATGCGACCGACATCACCCCCGGCGAAAAACTCGGCAAAGTAATGGCCATCCTCGGCGGCAGCATCGGCATGGCCTTCGTGCTGTCGCTGATTATCGGACCGCTGGTTGCCGCGTGGATTGGCGTCGCCGGACTCTTTTACCTGATCGCGCTGATTGCAGGCCTCGCCCTCGTCGCCAGCCTGCGTCTGCCGCCCGTCGCTACCCGACCGCAAACGGCTGCCACAGGGCGTTACGACAAACGCCAACTGATGCAGGCCGCCGCCGCCATCTTCTTCCTGCACGGCGTTTTCACCGCTACCTTCCTGGTCCTGCCGCCGCTACTGGTGGACGCAGGCATCGGCAAAGCCAACCACTGGTGGCTGTATTTGCCCGCCAACTTCGTCGCCCTCTGCTTCATGCGCGTCAAAGCAACCCCACACCCGCTCAACTTCGGTATCAGCTACCTGCTGCTCGCCGTTGGTACCGGCCTGCTCGCCATGCCGTTTGGCACGTGGTGGCTGCTCTTTGCCCTTAGCATCTACTTTATCGCCTTCTACCGCCTCGAAACCGGCCTGCCGCACTGGGTGGCGCACATCGCCTCACCCGATGCGCGCGGGCGGGCGATGGGCCTCTATTCCAGTGCCCAATTCCTCGGCAGCTTCTGCGGCGGCGCGGTGGCGGGGCGCCTGTGGCACGACCTGCCGCCGGCGGTCGTCCTGCTGCCGCTCGTTGCCGTCTGCGCCTGCGCCGCGCTTCTTTTGCTGAAAATAGGCAAAACGACTACACTACGCGCCGCAACGCACAGCAACCCTTAACTCTTAACTTATTGAAACAGGAAAAAAAATGGCAGGCGTCAACAAAGTCATCATCATCGGAAACCTCGGCAACGATCCGGATATGCGCTACATGCCCAGCGGCGAAGCCGTAGCAAACCTCTCCATCGCGACCTCGGAAACCTGGAACGACCGCAACACCGGCGAAAAACGCGAAAAAACCGAATGGCACCGCGTCGTCGCCTTCCGCAAACTGGCAGAAATCATCGGTCAGTACTGCAAAAAAGGCAGCAAAATCTACATCGAAGGCAAACTGCAAACCCGCAAATGGACTGACCAGAGCGGGCAAAACCGCTACACCACCGAAATCATCGCCGACCAGATGCAAATGCTTGACAGCCGCAACAGCGGCGGCGACTGGGGGGGAAATCACCAGGGACAGGATTACGGCAACAGCAGCCAGGGCAGCTACAACCCCAACCGTGGCGGCGACGAAGACTACTATGGCAACAGTGGCGGCAATGCGCGCAACCCCATGCCGAACAAACCCGTCCCCCCGCAAAGCGATAACGGCAGCTTCGGCGGCCCGGCGCTTGATCAAGACACCTTCGACGATGACATCCCGTTCTGAGTTACCCACAAAACCGCGCCCGGCGCGGTTTTTTACTACGCGGCTGCCAAGCGGCGTCATTGCCGGGTTTTGTAGAGACGTTGCCTGCAACGTCTCAAAACAAAAACCGCGTCATAACCCCGCTTGGCGGTCACGTTTGCCGCAAAGTCGGCAAAATCGCCAACCTAACCCTCGAAACCCCATGACCTACCGCATCATCCTCTTCGACTTCGACGGCACCCTTGCCGACAGTGCCCAATGCAGCATCCTTGCCACCCAGGCCGCCTTCGCCGCGCAGCACCTGCCCGTGCCGGATGCCGCTGCCATCGTGCATAGCATGGGCATCCCCATTGAAACCACTTTCCGCAGCCTCGGCGCGGCAGCGCTGAGTGACGCGGCCTACGCCGCGTTGCTGGCCGATTTCCGCCGCTATTACAGCGACTATACCGCCGACCACGTCCGCCTCTTCCCCGGTATCCCCGCCCTGCTCGCCACCCTCAAAGCGCAGCACAAAACCCTCGCTATCGTCAGCAGCAAGCGAAACGCCCGTCTGCGTGATAACAGCGCCCGGCTCGGCATCGACGGCTACATTGACGTCTGCATCGGCTCGGACCAGGTGACGCACTACAAACCGCATCCTGACAGCGTCCACGTTGCCCTTGCCGCCCTCGGCTACCACGGCGCACCCGAAGCGGTCATCACCGTCGGCGACGCGACAGGCGACATCCGCATGGGGCAAGCAGCCGGCATCCGCACCTGTGCCGTCACCTGGGGCGCACATGACGCCGCCGCCCTGCGCGCCGCCGAACCCGACTATCTCGCCGACAGTGTCGCTACCCTGCAACACATCCTGCTCGCCTGATATTCCCCCTTTGCACACGATAAAAATCGGTAAATTCAGGCAGTTGCGCGCCCCCCTTTTTTCTGCTTGCGGGAGGCACCGCGCGGTAACAGAAGGGGGGGGCGCCAAGCGGCGTGGCTGCGGGGTGTTGTCGGTCCGGAGACGGGCATAAAAATAGCGCCAACGATGTTGGCGCAAGGAAAAGGAAAAACAATGAAAAACTGGCCCGCCCGAAGGGATTCGAACCCCTGACCTTTGCCTCCGGAGGGCAACGCTCTATCCACTAAGCTACGGGCGGGAAGGTGGCGCATTGTAGCGGAAGCCTTATCCTTCGGCAATTCTCCCGCGCGGTGGCACCGGCCGCGTATTCTCGTGCGTATTCCCGTTTCCCGGCCTCATCTGTCCGTTTCCTTTTTTCACCATGAGAGATCTGCTGTTAACGGTATTTTTTCGCTTTATCGGCAAAAGTCGCTCAAGTTTTCGCAAAGAACATAAAAAATAGCGTGCCGGAATAAAATATTCACGCACCACGCTTTCCCGCTTCTTTGTGGTGAATGTCGCCATTGTTTCCCGCTCGATCGACAACCTCTTCCCGCTTGCTGCGGTGAATATCGCCGTTTCTACCGCCGCCTGCCCTCATCTCGCCGCTTGCCACCCGTCAGGCGGGACCATGCGCGGCTTGACGCTCTGCAATGTGATGCGTACCGTTATCCGTCCGTAACGAGAAGAAACAGCTATGGCGAAGAAAAAACATCACATCAGCGGTGCAGACATCATCATTGAGGCATTGCGCGAGGAGCAGGTTACGCACGTTTTCGGTTATCCGGGCGGCGCGGTGCTGCATATCTATGACGCGATTTACAAGCAGAAGGACATCACCCACATCCTCGCCCGTCACGAGCAGGGCGCGGTACACGAGGCAGACGGTTACGCGCGCGCGTCCGGCAAAGTCGGCGTGGCAATTGTCACCTCCGGGCCGGGGCTGACCAATGCCGTGACCGGGATTGCCACCGCCCATGCCGATTCCATTCCGCTGGTCGTCATTTCCGGGCAGGTGCCGTCGGTATTGATTGGTAACGATGCTTTTCAGGAGGTGGATGCGGTTGGCATCACCCGCCCCTGCGTCAAACACAGTTTTTTGGTGAAGGACGTAACCGAGCTGGCGCTGACCATCAAAAAGGCTTTCCACATCGCGCGCAGCGGCAGGCCCGGTCCGGTGCTGATTGATGTCGCCAAAGACGTGACCGGTGCTTTCACCGATTTCCACTACCCCGACGAGGTCTCGTTGCGCTCTTATCAGCCGACGGTGGAAGGGCACGTCGGGCAGATCAAGCGTGCGCTGAAATCGCTGAAAAAAGCGAAGCGCCCGGTGCTGTACTTCGGCGGCGGCGTCATTCTCGACAATGCCCATGCGGAACTGATTGATGTGGCGCGCCGCCTGCACCTGCCCGTGACGGGCACGCTGATGGGTCTCGGCGGTTATCCCGGCAACGACCCGCAATTCTTGGGGATGCTGGGGATGCACGGCACCTATGAAGCGAACATGGTGATGCATCATGCCGATGTGCTCTTTGCCGTTGGCGCCCGCTTCGACGACCGCGTGACGGGCGATGTGAACAAATTCTGCCCGCATGCGGAAATCATCCACGTGGATATTGATCCCTCTTCCATCTCGAAAAACGTCACCGTGCACATCCCCATCGTCGGCTCGGTGCGCGCCGTGCTCGGCGAGATGCTGCACCAGATAGGCGAAGAGACAGCCGATCCCGCGCACACCGCCGACTGGTGGGCGCAAATCGCCAAATGGCGCGCGGTTGACTCGCTCAAGTACGAAACCGACGGCGAACGCATCAAGCCGCAGCAAGTCATCGAAATCCTCTACAAACTCACCGGTGGGCGCGCCATCATCGCTTCCGACGTCGGCCAGCACCAAATGTGGGCGGCGCAATACTTCCCCTTCCACGAACCGCGCCGCTGGATCAATTCCGGCGGCCTCGGCACGATGGGCTTCGGCTACCCGGCGGCGATTGGCGCAAAAATCGCCCGCCCCGAAGAAGACGTGTACTGCATCACCGGTGACGGCTCCATCCAGATGATGATTCAGGAAATGACCACCGCCCTGCAACACCAAGTGCCGGTGAAAATCCTCTGCTTGAACAACGGCTACCTCGGCATGGTGCGGCAGTGGCAGGAATTCTTCTATGACCGCCGCTACTCGATGAGCACCATGGATGTGCAGCCCGATTTCATCAAACTCGCCGAAGCCTACGGCCACAGCGGTGTGCGCATCGAACGCCCCGCCGACCTTGAGCCGGCCCTGCGCGAAGTCATCGCGCAAAAAGACAAAACCATCTTCGTGGATATCATCACCGCCCCCGGCGAAAACGTCTATCCGATGATTCCGGCGGGCGGCGGCCAGGCGGAAATGCTGCTCGGCAAAAGCTGCCGCCGCAATAAAGACAACGACCAAGACAGCGACAGCCAGGAAATGGTACTGATATGAGCACAAAACGACACGTCATCTCCCTTCTCATGGAAAACCGCGCGGGCGCGCTCTCGCGCGTCGTCGGCCTCTTCTCGGCGCGCGGTTTCAACATCGAAAACCTGAACGTCGCGCCGACGCAGGACGAAACCATCTCGCGCCTGACTCTGGTCACCTACTGCGACGAAAAACTCATCGAACAAATCAACAAACAGCTCAACAAACTCATCGAGGTCATCAAGCTGGTGAACCTGAGCGACACCGAATTCGTCGACCGCGAAATGCTCTTAATCAAAATCAACGTGGACGCGAAAAACCGAGGCCAATACCTGCAACTGGCGGAAGCCTTCCGCGCGCGCATCATCGCCATCACGCCGGGCACCGTCATCTTCGAAGTGACCGGTTCGCAGCGCAAACTCGACGCCTTCATCGGCGTGCTGGAACCGGAAATCATCGCCGAAATGGCGCGCACCGGCGTTACCGGCCTTGCCGCCACCGGCACAGATAAATGCCTCATCCTCTAAACACAACGGAGAACATCCATGAAAAAAACCGCCCTCCTCATCCTCGGTGCCCTGCTGGCAGGCAATGCCCTCGCGCAGTTCGACTATCCCGGGCGCAAACTCAACAGACTGACCCTTGAAATCATCGAAAAAGCCAAACAGGCGGCGGAAAAAGCGCCGGACGAAGCGGCGAAAATCGAAGCCTTCATCGCCTACCTCGAAACCCGGCGGGAAGAATACAAAGAAACCTCGCTGGAAACCTGTATCGCCGAGCGGGGCGTGGAAAAAGCCGGGGCGTGCAGTTGCGGCGTGGAAAAATCCGACTACCCGCGCCTCTTCCGTTTCTGGGCGCTGCACAACCTCACCGAGCAGGACACCAGCGCCGAACTCGACGCACTGACGGCAGCCAACGACGCCGTCGCGCAAGAATGCGGCCTGACGGACGAACAGGCGCAATAACACAACGGCGGACTTCGGTCCGCCATTTAATCATTTCAACAAACCCGAAAACGGAGAACTCATGAAAGTCTATTACGACAAAGATGCGGACATGAGCGTCCTGCAAGGCAAAACCGTCGCCATTCTCGGCTACGGTTCACAGGGCCACGCCCATGCCAACAACCTCAAAGAAAGCGGCGTGAACATCGTCGTCGGTCTGCGCGAAGGCGGTGCGAGTTGGAAAAAAGCCGTGAATGCCGGACTCGCCGTCAAACCCGTCAAAGACGCCGTCAAAGGCGCGGACATCGTCATGATCCTGCTGCCGGACGAAAACATCGCCGAGGTGTACCGCAACGTTGAAGCCGACATCAAAAACGGCGCGGCGCTCGCCTTTGCCCACGGCTTCAATATCCACTACGGACAAGTCAGCCCCAGAGCCGACCTTGACGTCATCATGATTGCGCCGAAAGCCCCCGGCCACACCGTGCGCAGTACTTACCAGCAGGGCGGCGGCGTACCGCACCTCATCGCGGTCGAGCAGGATAAAAGCGGCAAAGCGCGCGACCTCGCCCTCGCTTACGCCGTGGCGAACGGTGGCGGCAAAGCGGGCATCATCGAAACCAGCTTCAAAGAAGAAACTGAAACCGACCTCTTCGGCGAACAGGCCGTACTCTGCGGCGGCGTGGTCGAACTCATCAAAGCGGGCTTCGAGACGCTCGTTAATGCGGGCTATGCGCCGGAAATGGCCTACTTCGAATGCCTGCACGAAATGAAGCTCATCGTGGACCTCATCTACGAAGGCGGCATCGCCAACATGAACTACTCCATCTCGAATAACGCCGAATTTGGTGAATACGTCACCGGCCCGGCGGTTATCAACGAGGAAAGCCGCTATGCGATGCAAGAATGCCTCGCCAACATCCAGAACGGCGAATACGCCAAGCGTTTCATCACCGAATACAAAGTGGGTGCGCCGTCCATGACCGCCCGCCGCCGCCAGAACGCCGAACACCCCATCGAAATCGTCGGCGCCAAACTGCGCGACATGATGCCGTGGATAAAAGCGAACCGCCTGGTGGATCAGGAAAAGAACTGAGTCCGCTATATCACAAAGCAAAGCCCCTTCAACGAAGGGGCTTTTTTATGCGGGATTCAAGTCTGAACGTGCGTCAAGCGGGATATAGTTGAATAGATAAAAAAGCGTAACAAGGCGCGCCGCCGCAGACAGTACAGGTAGTACGGCAAGGTGGCGCAACGCCGTTACGATTTTTTAGATGTTTAACTATAAACACTGGGTTTGCGGCTTCCCGCCAAGCGGGACGAATACCAGGCTTTCGGGCTCACCAAGCGGGATAAACACAAGGTTTTTATTCCCCCCCTTCCTCCCTTTGGGCATCTTCCCCCGCAAGCGGGGGAAGGGATTTTGTGTCAAGCGGCGTCAATACTGGGCTCGTCAAGCGGCATCAATCCTGAACCGTCAGGCAGAATAAAGGCGCTGCCGGTGGTGGGGATTAGGGGGTTTCTCCGTTTTGCCGGGTTGTGGCCGGAAGATGCGTTGCCAGTAGGCTTCGTCAAAGGGTTGTGTCTGCATGTAGGCGGCGATTTGCGGGTAGGCGGCGCGCACTTGGCGCACGGTTTTCCAGGTTTGCCAGAGCAGTTCCCGGGTCTTTCTACTGGAGTAGGTGCAGTAGTAGCCGGTGCTGCCGTCCGGGTTGTAGAGGAAGTATTGCCGGTAGGGATAGATGATGGGGAAGTTGCCGTTATCCATCGAAAGCAGCGGGATTTTGCCGTTGTCCAATGCTGCTTTTTTCCACGGGATGATGAGGCGGATGGAGGCCAGCATCATACGCAGCGCGCGTTTGACAAAGGTACCGCGTGGGTAACGTGCTTTTTCTTGTTCGTAAAAGATGTCGATGTTGTTGTCAATGTCGGTCAGTTCCGGCATGTATTCCCGCGCGAGTTTGACCGGGTAGTCGCCGTGGCCGTCGGCGACGAATTGCGGTGACAGGATGCGGCGGTAATCAAGGGCGTCATGCAGCGCCTTGAGGCGGATTTCCGCGCGGCGGTAGTCGTACATCAGGATGTCGCGCACGATCATGGCAAAGGTGCGGCGGAAGGCGATTTTCATCTGTTTGGCCGGAATGTTGAGGAAGGCGAAGGTGAGTACTTCGTTACGCATGCTGAGGTAGTCGGTCATCATCAGGTGGCGCTTGATGCTGAAGTCTTCGTGCCAGACGAAAATGGTCGGGAAAACGCTGATAGCGGTGCCGCGCTGGCGCAGGTAGAGCGAGGAGCAGATGTCGTCCCATTTGAAGAAGTAGTTGGGCAGGATGGGGGTATCGCGGGTTTCCGCCATGTAGAACCACCAGCCGCTGAAATCGGGATGGCCTTCGCTGTACAGCGGGGCGTAGAGGTCGCTGTCTGCTGCAACTTTTTCCGCCTGTCCGGATGCGGCAAGGGCTTCTTGCGCCACTTTTTGTTGCGTTTTTTTGAGAATGGCATCGTCGTTGATGGCCTGGAAGAAGTTGTGGATTTTCCAGGGCAGGCGGCCGCCTTGTTCGTGGATTTTGTCTTTGCGCGTGTAGTGCAGCATCATGCCGCCGAAGGCCCGCTTGGGCTTGGCGATTTGCGCGATGGCAACAGCGCGGTAGATCATTTCCGGCACGAGCAGGATGTCATCGTCCATGAAGAGGATGTAGTCGCTTTGTTTGTCCCGTGCATCCAGCAGGCCGCGCATGAAGCCGCCGGTGCCGCCAAGATTGGCCTGGCGGATAAGGATGAAGTTGTCTGCGTGGGGAAAGTCGTCGGTGCCGAGGGTGCTGCCGTTATCAACTACGGTGATGCGGTAGTTCATGGCGGCGAGCGGCGGATAGGCAAGCAGGGCGCTGACGTTGGCGGTGACGTAGTGTTCTTTTTTGAAGGTGGTGATGCAGATGTCCACGCTTTTGTCTTGCGGTTCGGCATCCACCAGCCAGCAGCCTGCATGCAGGATGATGTCGGCGCGGGTTTCAATGGAAAAGGCGTAGCGCTTGGTGTTTTTCTCCAGCGGGAAGGGGCCAAGCAGGATGTCGCCTTCAGCGGGCGCAGGCTCGGTATGGATTTTTTCGCTATGCCAGCGAGTCTTGCGGTACACGGTGATGCTGTCTGCCCGGCCACTGAAGCGCAGTTGCAGATAGACCTGTTGCGCCCGGGTATTGATGAGGAAGTGTTCGGCGGGGAAGCTGTTGAACAGGGTGGTGAGGTTGAGCGAAACCTGTCTGCCATAGGCAGCGAGATGCAGACCGTCTTCTTTGACCTGGCAGGCGTGTTCGCCGTCGCTGCCGGTGTAGAAGAGTTTTTCAGGGATGGTCGGGAAGGCGAATTGCAGGTGCTGCACGATGTACATAGAGGTTCCTGTATTTGAGGTTTATTGTGCGTGGCGGTCGTGGAAGACGCGCAGGGCAGTCAAGGCGATGATTTTCAGGTCAAGCGCCAGTGACCAGTTATTGATGTACCACAGGTCGTAGTTGATACGCTCTTCGAGGTCGGTATCGCCGCGCCAGCCGTTTACTTGTGCCCAGCCGGTTATGCCCGCCTTGACCATGTGTTTTTGCATGTAACCGGGGATTTGGCTTTTGAATTGTTCGACGTATTGCGGGCGTTCCGGGCGCGGGCCGACTACGGACATTTCGCCTTTGAGGACGTTCCAGAATTGCGGCAGTTCGTCGATGCTCAGGCGTCTGAGCCAGCGGCCGAGCGGGATAGTGGGCTTTTCCGCCGCCCCGCCCCAGGTGCTGCCGCTTTTTT
Organism: Cardiobacterium valvarum; assembly: GCF_900460955.1. Taxonomy (GTDB): domain Bacteria; phylum Pseudomonadota; class Gammaproteobacteria; order Cardiobacteriales; family Cardiobacteriaceae; genus Cardiobacterium; species Cardiobacterium valvarum. The sequence continues at coordinate 1,929,262 of NZ_UFUW01000001.1, read as the reverse complement.
CGTTGTCCACCGGCATGGTGCGATATTTGATGATGTTGAAGGTATCGCCGTTCCAGCCGACGCGTTCCTGCCGGTAGAAGACGGGGCTGCCACTCGTCACGCGTATCCACAGGGCAACAAGGATGAGTAGCGGCGAAAGCAGGATGAGGGCGAGGATGGCGATGGTTTTGTCTTCCAGCCATTTGGCAAAGCGTTTGCCGCCGTGCATCGGCGAGATGCTGAGATCAAGCGCGTAGTGGCCGACGATGTTGGAGGCGCGGTAGTTGATGAGGCGGATGTCGCGCAGTCTGGGGATGTAGCGGATGTTGGCGGTGCTGTATTTGAGGGTGTCAAAGATGTCGCTGACGGTATTCGCGTCAACAAGTGGCAGGCAGATCCAGATTTCGTCGCAGGGCGGTTCGCCATCGCGTGTTGGGTCGTAGGCGCGGATGTCGTCAATGTCGTGATAGTGAGCCTCTTCGGTATCGGTCAGGCGGATTTGGGTGATGCGGTAGCCTGAAAGCGGTTCACGGCGCACAGAGCGGTAGATGTCGCGGCAGGCAGCCTGGCTGCCGATGAGGGCGATGTGGCGGGTATTGTAACCTGCGCCGCGCAAGCGGTTGAGGAGGGTGTAGGCGAAGAGGCGGATGGTGATGCAGGCGGCGCAGGCGGTACTCAGCCAGATGCCGAACCACAGGCGCGAGAAATGGTGGCCCGCTTTGGTGAGGTAGAGGTAGGCGACGATAAGGGCAGCGAGGTAGGTGTAGCCACGCACAAGGCGCAGGAAGAGGCTGCCGCGCAGGGTACCCCACCAGGAGCGGTACACGCCGCCGGCGCTGAAGAGGTATACGGCGGCAAGCGAGGACAGGGTGGTCATCCACTGGTAGCGTTCCCACTGCCAGATGGGATAGCCGAAGTAGGCCCAGAAAGTGAGGGCACCGGCGAGGTAGATGAGGATGGCGTCAACGGTTTTGGCGAGCCAGTGCATGTGGTGCGTGGCACCGTTGCGCGCGGGATTAGCGGGCAGTTGGTGCGTCATCGGGGTAATCGCGGATGATGGTGGCAGGATCACGGCGCAGGTTGCGGCGCAGGCCGTCGCCGACCGCCTGACGCCACAGGCGCAGGTAGCGGCGCTTATGGTGGTAATGGCGCACGGCAACCAACCAGAGCAGCGCTTTCAGCAGGGCGACGGGGTAGTACCAGATGCCTGCCGCCAAGCGGTAGATGAGCAGGCCGTTGCGGTAGGTGTAATAGGCTTTCCACATGGGGTGGTAACCACGACGCGTACTCTTGAAGGTGGAGCAGTCGTGGATGAAGCGGACGGTCGGCAGGAAGGCGTGGCGCGCGCCCTGTTTGCGCAGGCTGAGGGTATAGAGGATATCGTCGCCGTAGATAAAAAGGGCGGCATCAGGCACGCCGCAGCGGCGCACCCAGTCGGCGCGCACAAAGTAGCCGACGAAGGATGAGCTATCAATGGCGACGGGAGCGTTCTGCGCGTAGGCGGCGTGGTCAAGGTGGAAGGCGGCGCGGGCGCGGCCGGTGATGAGGCCGAGAGCGGTCTGCCACAGTTTGCGCGGGTGCCAGAAGGGGTTGTAGCTGGGGCGGTTCATTTCACAGATACGGCCGTCGGGGTAATACACGGCGGCAGCGGCACTATCGGTGTTGCTGAGGTCAAGGGCAGTGAATTGTTGCAGGGCATCAGGGGCGGGATAGGCGTCGTCGTCGTAGCAGACGAGCCAGTCGGGGTTGTGCGCAAGGGCGGCGGTCATGCCCTGGGCGAAGCCGCCTGCGCCGCCGCTGTTTTGTTCGCTCAGGATGAGATGCAGGCGCGGGTCATGTTGCCCTGCGAGCCAGGCGCGAGTGCCGTCGGTCGAGGCGTTATCGACAACAATGACGGCGGAAAAGGGTTGAGCGAGGGTCGCTGCCAGGGTGTGTTGCAGTTTTTGGCAGCGGTTGTGGGTGACGATGACGGCAGCGATGTTCATGGGTGGAGCAGGTTATTCCCAGAACATGGCATAGAGGCGCGGGCAGAGGCGCTGCATGGTCGCAGGATCGTCTTCTTCCCAGTCAAAGGTGATGTCGGGATAGCCGCGCTCGTCAGGCGGGAGGTATTCGTAGATTTCTGCGCCATTGGTTTTTTGGGCAAAGATGCCGCGGGCGATATAGGCGATGTCTTCGCGTTCGTAGTCGTCGTTTTCCGGGTCGGCGATGGCAGCGAGGCTGTCGGGATTAGTGATGGCAGCTTTGTACACGGCCTCGCCGCGCGAGATGAGCCAGTAACGGAAGTAGTCAAAGCCGTCATCCGAGCAACCACCGCACATAAGGTAAGCGGCGCACCACAGGTGACCGGTGCAGGAGGCACGGTGCAGGAGGCGCGGTGCAGGGTGTTAAAGCGGTTTTCGAAGGCGAGAACGTCTTGCCAGGCAAGCTCGCTGAGGAGAGCAGCAAGTGAGGCGTTTTGTGCTTTGTCCTGGGCGTCAGGATCGTCGCCTGCGGCGGCAGCAGCGGCAAGGGTGGTGGCAATAATGCCCCAGAAGCGCTCTTCGGGCATGTGTGCAATGATAGGGTGCAGGTTCATGATTTTCCCCTTTTGCGAGGTGTTTTCGGCGGCAGGCTGCGGTTATGGGTGAGCGCAATGTCCAGCCAGCGGTAGAGATCGGCATCGCTGGTGATGATGCTGTGAGCGAGGTTGATCCAGCCTGCCCCCATGCGGCATCCGGCTCCCATTTCGGCTGGACTGATGCCTGTTTGTTGTAGGTAGTGGGCATGGTCAGCGGGGGCAACGCGCAGTAGCAGGGTGCTCTTGGCAATGGCGACGCAAGCGAGGATGTGTTCACGCACCATAAAGGCCAGTCCCCCGAACATGTTGACTTCGCGGATGTCGATTTCGCCGGCGAGGGCGGTACGGATGCGGTCTATCAGAACGGTATCAGTCATGCAGGAAGACGGGGACGGGGCTGCCGTTTGTTTGGGCGGCGAGGTAGGCGCGCGCGGCGTCCAGTGCTTCGCGGATGGTGACGTCCATGTCGAGGTAGCGGTAGGTGGCCAGCCGCCCGATGAAGGTGATGTTCTCAAGGCCGCGCGCCGCTTGCTGGTAGGTATCAAGCAGTGGTTGGGCAGCAGTGAGACGGATGGGGTAGTAGGGCAGGTCATTTTCGCCACAGGCACGGCTGTATTCGCGGTAGCAGACGGTGTTGTCGTGATTTTCCCACGGGGCGAAGTGTTTGTGTTCGGTAATGCGGGTATAGGGAACGTCCAAATCGCCGTAGTTCATCACGGCGGTGCCCTGGTAGTCCCCTGTGGCGGTGAAGCGCTCGAAATCGAGGGTGCGGTAGTCGAGGCGGCCGTGCTGGTAGTCGAAGTAGCCGTCCAGCGGGCCGCTGTAAAAGGTATGGGCGTAGGCGGCACTGTCGCTGCGCTGGTAGCGGGTGTTGAGGCGCAGATGGATGTTGGGATGATCCAGCATGGTGGAGACGATAGCGGTGTAGCCGTCTTGCGGTATGCCCTGGTAGCGGTGCGCGAAATAGTTGTCGTTGTAGTTGAAGCGCACTGGCAGACGTTTGAGGATGGATGCGGGCAGGGTGCGCGGGTCAAGCCCCCACTGTTTTTGCGTGTAGCCTTTGAAGAAGGCTTCATATAAGGCGCGACCAACGTATTTCAGCGCCTGTTCTTCGAAGTTCTGCGGCTCGGCGATACTGTTGTCCGCTTGTTCTGCGAGAAAGGCACGTGCTTCGTCCGGACGCAGGGCTTTGCCGTAGAACTGGTTGATGGTGTGCAAGTTGATGGGCAGGGAATAGACTTGACCGCCCACGGTGCTTTTGACGCGGTTGGTGTAGGACATCATGGTGCCGTAGCGCCGGATGAAGTCCCAGACTTCGCTGTCGTCAGTATGGAAGATGTGCGGGCCGTAAATGTGCACCATCACGCCGGTTTCGGCGTCGCGCGCGCTGTGGCAGTTGCCGGCGAGGTGATCGCGGCTGTCGATGATATCCACTGATAATCCCGCTTCGGCGAGGGTACGGGCGATGGTGGCGCCGGAAAAGCCGGCACCGACGATAAGGATGCTTTTATTGGTCATGAGAGTTCTCCGTGTGTTCTTCGCGCACGATGCGGCCGTGTTCGAGGATGAGCATGCGGTTGCAAAGGCGCTTGGCGAGGTCGAAGTCGTGGGTGGCAAAGACGAGGATGCCCGCGTGTTCGATGAAGCGCATTAGCCGCGCCTCGGCTTTCTGGCGGAAAGCTTCGTCGCCGACGCTCATCCATTCGTCCATCAGGAGGATTTCCGGTTGCAGACTGGTCGAGATAGAAAAGGCCAGACGCAGCACCATGCCGCTGGAATAGGTACGTACCGGCATATTGATGAAGTCACCCAGTTCGCTGAATTCGACGACTTCATCAGTGATATTTTCGATTTGTTTCGGCGAGAGGCCGAGGAAGAGACCGCGCATGCGGATGTTTTCAAAACCTGTTGCCTCGCCGTCCATGCCAAGCATGGCATCCAGCAGACTGGTCACTTTGCCTTCGACGGCGATGTGACCGCTGGATGGCGCATAGACGCCAGCGAAGATGCGCAGCAGGGTGGTTTTACCGGAACCGTTATGCCCGACCAAGGCGACGCGTTCGCCTTCGCGGATGTCAAGACTGATGTGTTTCAGTGCTTCAATTTCGGCAAAGCCTTTGCGGAAGCTGTTTAGTCCGCCGCCTGCCGCTGCCTTGAAGAAGGTTTTTTTGAAAGAACGCTGATGGGCGTCAAAGACGGGAAAGGTGACGCTGACGTCGTCTGCTGTGATACGCATGGGTTATAGCCAGTAGGTGATTTTGCGGCGGGTGAGGCTGAACACCCACACCGCGAATAGCGAACCGACGACGGCAAAGACCGCCGCTACCTGCCAATAGAGGGTATCGGGTCGGTGGCCCAATACGGGATCGCGTAGCAGCGTAATCAGTGAGGTGAACGGGTTGATTTGGGCAATATGCAGACGCGTGGGTGGCAGCTGTTGCAGCTGCCAGATAATCGGTGTGACGAAAAACAATAGGGTCACGACGCTCTGGATGACCGGCAGCATGTCGCGGAAACGGGTGCAGAAAATGGCGATGATCAGCCCCAGCCAAAGGATATTGATTGCGACCAGCAGGAAGGCGGGCAGCAACCAGAAGACATTGCCGTTGACAGGAATGCCAAGGAAAAGCATCACCAGCGGGTAAATCAAGAGGTTGTGCAACAGAATCAGTAGTTGCCGGTAAAACACCCGCAGCACCAGCGCCGAAAGCGGTAAGTAGGACTGTTTAAGGATATGTTCGTTCGCGGTGAAAGTCTCGGCATATTCCGTCAGCGACCCGGCAATAAAAGCCCAGAAGATCAGGCCCAGCGCCAAATGCGGAACAAAATTCGACAAATCAATGGCAAACAGCGTCCCATATAAAGGTCCCATAGCCGACACCGTGACCGCCATACTCAACGTAATCCAAAACGGCCCCAAGGTGGAACGGCGGTATTTCAGGCGAATATCCTGCTTCGCCAAAGCCTGCCACAGGCGGAAAGCGGCGATACCACGACGGATATCTACCATTGCATCATTTCTCATCAAGATATAACGCCTCATTATTGAAGACAAAACGACGCAATTATCCATAATTGCCCTTACAAAGCAATGTAAGGTATGGCAAGGCTTTCTTGCATTTCTCCAGACCCTATGCTTAAATGCGCCGCTTCTTTTACTGCGAGAGTGGCGAAATTGGTAGACGCGCTGGATTTAGGTTCCAGTGGGGCAACCCTTGAGAGTTCGAGTCTCTCCTTTCGCACCAGTTTTCTTACATTTTTGGCAGTTGCCATATTGAATCGAGGACAGCATGCAATCATCCGTTGAACATTTGGAAGGTCTGACACATAAATTAACGGTTGAGGTTCCGGCGGAACGGTTGGATCAGGAAGTTGAAAAACGCTTGAAGGACATCCGTCCACGTATCCGGATTGACGGTTTCCGTCCTGGCAAAGTGCCGCCTGCTGTCGTGAAGCAAAAATACGGCGACAGTGTCCGTCAAGACGTTCTCGGTGAAATCATTGATGAAACCTACCGCGAAGCTATCAAGGATGGCGGTTACGCTCCGGCGGCATCCCCGCAAATCGAACTGGTCTCTGGCATGGCGGTTAACGAACCGGTCAAATACATCGCTACTTTCGAGGTTATGCCGGAAGTGAATGTGCAAGGATTGGATAGCATCAGCATTACCCTGCCGCATACCACTATCGGCGATAAAGATGTCGATGACATGATTACTACCTTGCGCCGTCAGCAAGGTACCTTTGTCGAAGTTGATAAGGCCGCAGAAGACGGTGACCGCGTGACCGTAGATTTTGTTGGCAGAATTGATGATGTCGCCTTTGATGGCGGTAGTGGTGAAAACGTGAACTTCATCATCGGTAACGGCCAGATGTTGCCGGATTTCGAACAGGGGCTGCGAGGTGGTAAAGCAGGGGAAGAGCGTACTTTTGACGTTCATTTCCCGGAAGATTATCACGGTAAAGATGTGGCTGGTAAAACAGCGCAATTTACTGCGACCGTCAAAAAAGTTGAACAGCTCAATCTTCCTGAAGTGGATGGGACTTTTATCCAAGCTTTCGGTATCAAGGATGGGGATGTTGATGCCTTCCGCAAAGCTATTTATGACAACATGGCTCGTGAGCTGAATAATGCTATGTTGCGTATTCGTCGTGCCTATATGTTTGATGCATTGCTGGAAAAAAATGCCGAACAGCCCGTCGCTGAAGGTATGGTACGCAACGAAATTGCCCGTATGGCGCGCGAAATGCAACTAGAGCGGCAAATACCTGACGCCAAAGCACGTGAAGAACTGGCGACCCGAGTCTTTGACGAAGCAGCACGTGGTCGCGTACGTCTTAGTTTGCTAATCAATAAACTCTTTGATGAGCGCAAACCTGAGCTGGATAAAGCACGTGTTGAGGCGCGCATCCAGTCTATTGCGACAACCTACGAAGACCCGCAGGAAATTATCAATTTCTATAATAATGACCGCGATGCGCGGACAAATCTTGAAGCGGCGATCCTTGAAGAACGACTGATTGATCAGCTTTACGAACAGGCGCAGGTCAGCGAGGAAGAAAAAACCTTCCAGGAAGTCATGGCACTTGGCCAGCAGCGCGGTTAAGTATTTCGCACTCGCAGGGCAGCCTTGGGCTGCCCTTCATTTATTTCTGCCTGTCATACTTGCCGCGTCTAAAAAACAGCGCGGCTGTCTCGCTTGGACGGGTATCACCTTCATAGAAACCGCCTAGTTGCCTCGCTTCAAAGCGTGCTTTACATCCCAGCCTTGAAATTTTTATCAACCACCCGCACATCGGGGACTAGCCTTTTCCAGGAGAAAACACATGGACATTCAAGATAATCTACTCATCCCGATGGTCATCGAACAGACTGGTCGTGGTGAACGTTCTTATGACATCTATTCTCGTTTGTTGAAAGAACGGGTCATTTTCCTCGTCGGCCCAGTAAACGATGCCTCTGCCAACTTAGTCGTCGCCCAGCTACTCTTTCTTGAAGCAGAAAATCCGGATCAGGATATCCACCTTTACATCAACTCACCGGGCGGCTCTGTTACCGCCGGCATGTCCATCTACGACACCATGAACTTCATTAAACCCGATGTTTCCACCCTCTGTCTCGGCCAAGCGGCGAGTATGGGCGCCTTTCTGCTTTCTGCCGGCACCAGGGGCAAACGCTATGCCCTGCCGCACAGCCGCGTCATGATTCACCAACCGCTGATTAGTGGCGGCTTGGGCGGACAGGCATCTGACATTGAAATCCATGCCCGCGAGCTGCTCAAAACCAAGGCCACCTTGAATGAATTACTGGCCAAGCACAGCGGTCAACCGCTGGAAAAAATTGAACGCGATACCGATCGCGACAACTTCCTATCTGCGCAAGAAGCGGTTAATTACGGCCTGGTGGATCATGTGACCACCTCGCGCACTGATCTTGCCGCTTCCTAAGGCCTTATCCCGAATTCCGGAGCCAATTATGACTGACAAACACCACCGCTGCTCCTTCTGCCACAAACCGGATAGCGAAGTCCGCCGCCTGATTTCTGGGCCGGACGGCATCAATATTTGCGACGAATGTATCACCCTCTGCGGTGACATGCTGAAAGACGGCGCTCCTGTTGCAGAGACCCCGTCCTTATTTGAAGGCAAGCCGTTACCGACCCCGTCGGAAATCAAAGCCTTCCTTGATGACTACATCATTGGCCAGCATCAAGCCAAAAAAACGCTGGCTGTTGCGGTGTACAACCACTACAAACGCCTGCTGCTGAATCAGCAAAAAGCTGACGATGGTGTGGAAATTGTAAAAAGTAACATCCTGATGATTGGATCAACCGGATCAGGCAAGACCCTGCTCGCACAGACTCTGGCCAAATGCCTTGATGTGCCCTTTGCCATCGCCGATGCCACAGCCTTAACCGAGGCCGGTTACGTTGGCGAAGACGTGGAAACCATCGTGCAAAAACTGCTGATGAACTGCGACAACGATGTGACTCGCGCTGAAAAAGGCATCATCTACATTGACGAAATCGACAAAATTGCGCGCAAGAGCGAGAACCTGTCTATTACCCGTGACGTATCAGGTGAGGGCGTGCAACAAGCCCTACTCAAACTGGTTGAAGGCACAGTCGCTGCCGTACCGCCGCAAGGCGGACGCAAGCACCCGCAACAAGAACTCATCCACGTCAATACCACCAACATCCTCTTTATCTGTGGCGGGGCTTTTGCCGGGCTGGAAAAACTGATTGCCAAGCGCACCGAACAGGGCGGTATCGGTTTTGGTGCCCATGTACATACCAAAGCGGAGGCGGATGAGAACAACAATCGTCTGCTGCAACAAGTTGAGCCGGAAGACTTGGTCAAATTCGGTCTGATTCCCGAATTTGTCGGTCGCCTACCCATTATCGCCCTGCTGGATACCCTTGACGAAGACGCGCTGGTGCACATCCTGACTGAGCCGAAAAATGCTATCGTGCGCCAATTCGAGAAAATCTTTGGTTATGAAGACGTAGCGCTCGAATTTACGCCAGAAGCGCTGCATGCTATTGCGCAAAAAGCCATCAGCCGCAAAACCGGCGCACGCGGCCTGCGTTCCATCGTTGAGCAGACCTTGCTGGATACCATGTTCGTCCTGCCAGATCAGAAAGACATTAACAAAGTGACCGTTACCGCTGACACCATCCTGCAAGGCAGCGCCCCCCAAACACACCAAAAAGTCACCGCCTGAACCGAAGAAACCTGATGCAAGAAAACAACCTTCCCGTATTGCCACTGCGCGACGTCGTCGTTTACCCTCACGTTATCGTGCCGCTTTTCGTTGGCAGAGAAAAATCCATTGCCGCCCTGGAAGCTGCTAACAAAGAAAACCAGGAACAACTGCTGCTGGTGCCGCAGAAAGACGCTACTGTGCGCGAACCGGAAATTGCCGATCTGCATCCCATCGGCACGGTTGGCCGTATCGTCCAGATGGCGAAACTATCTGATGGCACCGTCAAAGTGCTCGTAGAAGGCCTGCGGCGTGTCGAAATAGAGCAATGGCAGGACAATAGCAGCTATCTGCAAGCGAGCTATCGCGATTATGGACAGCCGGAAGCGGATAATGTCGCTACCGACGAGCAGCGGGCGATGGCCAAAACAGCCGTCGAACAATTTGCCCGTTTTCTCAAAGAGAACGATAAAAACGCGGATGACCTGCTGCAAAACCTGCGTCAACTGAATAATCCTGGACGCATTGCCGACACCATTGCTGCGCATATGGATCTCACACTGGAACGGCGTATCGCCATTCTAGACAGCGTGATTCTCAGCGAACGCTTACAGCACATCCTGATTATTCTGGAAGAAGAACTCGAAAAAACTGACCTTGACCGCAAAATCCGCAAGCGGGTCAAGCAGCAAATGGAACGCAACCAGCGCGAATACTATCTGAACGAACAAATCAAGGCCATCCAGAAAGAATTGGGCGAGATGGAAGACGCCTTGAATGACGTCGAACAACTGGAAAAATCTATTAAAGATGCCGGCATGTCTGCCGATGCAGAGAAAAAGGCTTTGTCCGAGCTGAATAAACTCAAACAAATGTCGCCCATGTCGGCCGAAGCAAACGTCATCCGTAACTATCTTGAATGGATGATTGATTACCCGTGGTCAAAACGTCGCCGCAGTCAGTACGACATTGCCCGCGCTGAAAAAATTCTTGATCGCGATCATTACGGTCTCAAAGACGTTAAAGAACGCATCCTCGATTACCTTGCCGTACAAAAGCGCAACAGAAACGGTAAAGGGCCGATTATCTGCCTCGTTGGTCCACCTGGCGTGGGTAAAACCTCGCTGGGTAAATCCATCGCCGAGGCGACCGGACGCGACTTCGATCGTATCTCACTCGGCGGCGTACATGATGAAGCCGAGATTCGCGGTCACCGCCGTACCTACATTGGCTCCCTGCCGGGCAAAATTGTGCAGAAATTGTGCAAACTCGGCAGCAACAACCCGCTTATTTTGCTGGATGAAATCGATAAAATGGGCATGGATCACCGTGGCGACCCTGCTTCCGCTTTACTTGAAGTCCTTGATCCGGCGCAAAACTCCGCATTCAGCGACCACTATCTGGAGACCGATGTGGATCTGTCCAGCGTACTCTTCATTGCTACCGCCAACACTCTGAATATTCCAGTCCCGCTGCTGGATCGCATGGAGGTTATTCGCTTGCCTGGTTATACCAGCCGCGAAAAAAACGAAATCGCCACGCGTTACATCCTGCCGCGCCAAATCCGCGAACATGGGCTGCACAAAAATGAATTCCAACTGGAAGACGGTGTCATCAACGATATCATCGAAGACTATACTCGCGAAGCAGGCGTACGTAACCTTGAGCGGGAAATTGGCAAATTAGCGCGGAAAAGCGTGCGCAAACTGCTGACTCCGGAGATCAAGAGTATCACCATAGATCGCGCTAACCTGGAAGATTACCTCGGCGTCGCCAAATACCGTCGTAGCGAAGATGACCTGCGCAACAAAATTGGTTGTGTGACCGGCCTTGCTTGGACATCCGTCGGTGGTGAGACCTTACAAATCGAGGCAACCGTCTTTCGGGGTAAGGGTAAACTTAATCTGACCGGGCAACTCGGCGACGTGATGAAAGAATCCATACAGGCTGCATCGTCCGTCATTCGCAGCTATCTCGAAACTCATTTGCCCGATCTGCGTTATGACGAATACGACATCCATATGCACCTACCAGAAGGTGCAACCCCGAAAGATGGTCCTAGCGCCGGCATCGGCATGGCAACCGCATTGCTTTCGGCACTGTGTAAAATCCCGGTGCGTGGAGACCTCGCCATGACCGGTGAAATCACCCTGCATGGACGCGTGCTGGCCATTGGTGGTTTGAAAGAAAAACTGCTGGCCGCCGTGCGCAGTCACATCACAACCGTACTGATTCCGGAAGAAAACCGTAAAGACCTGCGCGATATCCCTGACGAAGTCAAGGATGCGCTGATCATCATTCCGGTCAACCACATTGAGCAAGTCTTTGAACATGCCTTTGAAGCATCGGAAATTCCCCTCAGCCAGCGGTTGGGCACGCATAAACAACCGCCTCCGATTAGCACTGAGGCCGTAAAAAACGTGCGCTGCTAGGTAGAAAAACCAGCAAAGCCCCAAATAGCCACCTAATAGGTGGCTTAATAATATCCATGAAAACATATGATTAGCAGAAATACCACGCTAACGTGGTAAAAACGCAACAAAAAAGTGAAAAAAAGATTGCACCCCGCCACTATGACTGTATAGAATTTCGCCGTCGGCGTAGTAAGAGCGCCGTCTAATCCTGTAAAACTCACAAAAAAGGTAGATTTATGAACAAGACGGAATTAGTTGATGCTATTGCTGCCGCTGCGGATATTACCAAAGCACAAGCTGGTAGAGCGCTGGATGCCGTACTCGAAAGTGTGACCGAAACCCTGAAAAAAGGCGAAAAAGTTACATTGATTGGCTTTGGTACATTTGAAACCCGTGAACGTGCAGCCCGTACTGGCCGTAACCCGCAAACGGGCAAAGAAATCCAAATTGCTGCCAGCACAACTCCTGCATTCAAAGCAGGTAAAAAATTGAAAGATGCTCTTAATGCCTCTGCCAAAGGGAAAGGCAAAAAAGGCAAATAAATCATCCTAAAAAAGATGGCAATAAATAAGGCCGTCTTTTACAAAATAGGGTGTAAAAAACGTTGCAAGCAAAAGAAAAAACTTTATAATGCACGCCCTGCCTAGCCTGAGTGGCGGAACTGGTAGACGCAGCGGATTCAAAATCCGCCGGTGGTAACACCTTGAGAGTTCGAGTCTCTCCTTAGGCACCAATTATAAAAAGCCCCGCTTGCGGGGCTTTTCTTTATGTTGTTTATATACAACACTCTCGATAGACGAGCATCTAGGAGTTCGCATGAAAATTCTCGTAACTTGCGCACACGGCACCAGTACCGGCCCCATCATGAAAAACAAGGTCGAGCTGGTACTGCAAGAATTCGAAATTCCCTTTGAAAAGATTGATTACTGCGCGATTGTCAAGGCAAAGGATATTGCCGAACAATACGATGTCATTTTCTGTGCCACCAGCTTTGCCAGCCTTTTCAAAAATGCGGCGGCTAAGGGGACGGTCGTAATCGGTATGCGCAATATTCTATCGTTAGAAGAAATCCGTCTGCGTCTGCAAAATGCGGGGCTTGCGCCTAATACAACGGGTATGGATTAGGCGCGCTAAAAACGGGCGGCTATCCGGCCTTTCTCTCCATACAGCATTCAAAGCCATAAAAATCTTATCTGGATAACGCATGCAGCCTTGCTGTCCCTTGGCAATAGGTTTTGCCAAGAGCCCGCAACGGATTTTAGTGTCCATAATTCACGGGCGTTAGCAGTAATAGCTAGAATCCTCTTTCCCGTAAGAACAAGCAGGGCAAAAATAATAGGACGACGAATATATCGCATTGTTTGGAAAAATTTTCTCACCATATCTGCATGCTCTTCATGCGAATCGCTAGGTAGCGTCTTTTCCCGCAGAGTTGGTGCTCTCTTCTTTTCTCCGCGTTTTAAATCATGCAGTACCCACCTATCCGAAAACTCAAGACGATCTCTAAAAATGAAAACCGCCTCTTTAGCTGCGCGTTTGCTATTACCGTCTGTGTCTCTTTGTTTGTCTTTGCCGATGATTTGCTCAATGACCGCCAGCTGGTTGGCTTTGGCAAGATACTGCTGGTACAGATGGTTATTGTCATGCCTCCGCTATATGTTCTGAGCAAATGGAATGAATCCCGCCGTCGGCATTTGATAACGCAGGCTATCGCTGAATTGGGATTAACCATCCATATGGGGCATTGGGAAAAAGAACCGTTGAGCTTATTAGCGCTTGATACCGCGCAATGCAAAATCGCGCTGTTGCGTGCCGATAACGATTATGCGCCTATCGTCATCGACAAGGCGGATATTCTGCAGTGCCGGATCGTGACAGACAGCAAGGACCGCACTCGCAGCAGCGGTTTTGTCTGGGGTAATTATTTTAGTGAAAGTGTCTCGGTTGAGAGCAAAGAAACCTACACGCTGGAAATTCATTATAAAGAAAGGGATAAGACCGTCCATATTCTGCAATTACCCTTTGGCAAAGATCGTATTGCTGCAGAATCTTTATCGCAAACCATTCATCTTTTCGGCATATGAATAAACCACTAACGGAAATGACGCTTGCCGAATTATGGCAATTATTCCCCATCGAGCTTACCCCGCATAATCCCGTTTGGGCGGATTGGTATCAGGAAGAAGCGGCATTATTACGGCAATATCTCCATCCGGAACATGTCCATATTCATCATATCGGCAGCACGGCAATTCCTGCTATTTGGGCCAAACCAATTATTGATATCTTGCTGGAAGTTACCGACAGGCAAACCATGCAACGCGTTACTGCTGTATTGGTAGCGCACGGCTATTTGCAAATGTCTGCCAATGAACAGCGCATTTCCCTCAATAAAGGCTACACGCCGCAAGGCTTTGCCGATAAAGTTTTCCATGTCCATCTTCGCCTGCCACAAGACAATGACGAACTTTATTTCCGCGATTATTTGCAAACGCATCCTGCCATTGCGCGGGCATATGAAGCCTTGAAATTGTCGCTGTGGCATCGCTACGAACATGACCGGGATGGCTACATGGCTGCCAAAGGCGATTTCATCCGCCGATACACGCAGGTGGCCAAGTCGCTTTATCATGCGCCTATCAACACGGAGGATTCTGTATGAATGACATTATGCAACGCTGGCGGCTGGTACTGGGCACTGAAGCGCAGGAAACGACCGGCTGTGTGCTGGGCGAGCGCGAGCTGCGGATGGACAAGGCGCTGGCGGCACTCTATGATGAATCCGACAAACGCGAGCGGCGCGGTGGCTTGGGTACATCCGCGCCGGAGGTCAGCACCTGGCTGGGCAATATCCGCGAGTTTTTCCCGCAGTCGGTGGTGCAGATAATGCAGTCGCGGTCAAGCGCCTCAATCTCTCCAGTTTACTCACGGAGAAGAAAATGCTGGCAAACGTTGTGCCGGATGTGCATCTGGTTGCGACCCTGATGAGCCTCAGCCGCGTCATCCCGGAGAAGAATAAGGCGCTCGCACGTGAGTGGTACGCAGGGTGGTTGAAGAGCTGCTCGCCCTAAGCGACGACGGCGCACCGTTTTACGACAAAAGCCATGCCGCTTTCCTCACTGGCTTCGGTGTGCCTGTTTTCACCTGCACACCCGACCGCTTCTCCGATCTGATGGCGGCCACGCTGAATCGGCAAGATCTGTCACTTTGGGTGTCACAAAATATCCAGAGCTGACTACCAAGCGGCATAAATACTGGACCCGCCAAGCGGCGTAAACACTGGCCTCGTCAAGCGGCGTAAACACTGGCCCATCAAGCAGCGTAAATGCAGGCCCCGCTAAGCGGCGTAAACACTGGCCTCGTCAAGCGGCGTAAACACTGGCCTCGTCAAGCGGCGTAAACACTGGCCCCGTCAAGCGGTATAAACACTGGCTCCGTCAAAGCGGTATAAACACTGGCCTCGTCAAGTGGCGTAAACACTGGCCTCGTCAAGTGGCGTAAACACTGGCCTCGTCAAGCGGCGTAAACACTGGTCCTCCAAGCGGCGTAAACACTGGCCCCGTCAAGTGGCGTGGTTGCAGGGCTTGTTGCAGACACAGAGCCGGACGAAGGCGCTTTTTTGTCGTGAACGAAGCCCCGCCTGTTAAAATACACCGCCACTGTCATTTCAGAGGCACCCCATGCGTATTATTGAAGAAGCACTCACATTCGACGACGTCTTGCTCGTTCCTGATTTTTCCGATGTTCTGCCGCGCGATGTGGACTTATCCGTCCGCCTCGCCCGCGACATCCGGCTTAACATCCCCCTCTTTTCCGCCGCGATGGATACCGTTTCCGAAGCCCGCCTCGCCATCGCCCTCGCCCAGCTCGGCGGCATTGCCATCATCCATAAAAACATGACGCCGGCGCAGCAGGCAGCGGAAGTGCGCAAAGTGAAGCGCTTTGAGTCCGGCGTCATCCGCGACCCGCTCACCACCACGCCGCTGGCAACCGTTGGCGAAGTGCGCGAATGTACCCACGAACACAAATTTTCCGGACTGCCGGTGATTGAGAACGGCAAAGTGGTCGGCATCGTTACCCGCCGCGACCTGCGCTATGCCGAAGACCACGAACTCGTGCGCGACTACATGACCCCGCAGGATAGGCTCGTTACCGCCAAAGAATCGGCAAGCACCAGCGAAATCAAACTGTTGCTGCAAGAACGGCGTATTGAAAAAGTGCTGCTTATTGACGACGAATACCGCCTGAAAGGCCTTGTTACCGTCAAAGACCTGCGTAGCGCACGTGACTACCCCTTTGCCTGCAAGGACAGTAACGAAAGCCTGCGTGTCGGTGCTGCCATCGGCCCCGGCGGCGACAGTGAAGAACGCATCGAACTGCTCACCAAAGCAGGCGTGGACGTGCTGGTGGTGGACACCGCGCACGGTCATTCCAAAGGAGTGCTTGATCGCGTGCGTGAATTGCGCCGCCAATTCCCGGAACTCGTCATCGTCGGCGGCAACATCGCCACCGCTGAAGCCGCCATCGCTTTGGCGGATGCTGGCGCGGACGTGGTTAAAGTTGGCATTGGTCCCGGCTCCATCTGCACCACCCGCATCGTCGCGGGTGTTGGTGTGCCGCAAATCTCGGCCATCAGCAACGTCGCCAAAGCCCTTGCCGGACGTGAAGTCAGCATCATCGCCGACGGCGGTATCCGCTACTCCGGCGACATCGCCAAAGCCATCGCCGCCGGCGCACACGCGGTGATGGTCGGCGGTCTGCTCGCCGGCACCGAAGAATCGCCCGGCGAAGTTGAACTCTACGAAGGCCGCTCCTACAAAGCCTATCGCGGCATGGGCTCCATCGGCGCGATGGCGGCCGGTTCCTCCGACCGCTACTTCCAGAGCGGGCAAAAAGCGGAAAAACTCGTGCCGGAAGGTATCGAAGGCCGCGTGCCTTACAAAGGCCTGGTCTCCGGCGTTATCGAACAACTGATGGGTGGCCTGCGTGCCTCAATGGGCTATACCGGCTGCCACAATCTCGCGGAAATGCGCAGCAAACCGCGCTTCGTGCGTATCAGCAACGCCGGTATGCAAGAATCGCATGTCCACGACGTGACTATTACCAAAGAACCGCCGAACTACCGCCGCTAGGCAGGGAAATTAAAAGGCAGGCTGCGGCCTGCCTTTTTCGTTTTTGCCCATGATGCCTATGCCTACGCCCGCCAAGCGGCGTAGTTGCAGGGTTTTGCCGCTGTGCGGGCCGGAGGATGAGGACTTTTGGCGTGTATGAAGGGGATTGGTATCAGCCTTTGATGATTTCCACCCAGTAGCCGTCCGGGTCCTTGATGAAGGCGATGTCGCGCATCGTCCCTTCTTCCGGGCGTTTTTGGTAGGGGACGTGGTTGGCGTCGAACCAGCGGATAGCCGCGTCGAAGTCCGGCACGCTGATGCAGATATGCCCGTAGCCACGTGGTTCGCTGTTGCCGTTGTGGTAGCTGAAGGCGGGATCTGTTTCCGTGCCCCAGTTGTGGGTGAGTTCGAGGACGCCGCTTTGCCGCGCGATCCAGCGGCGGCGTTCTTGTTCATCGGCGGGAATCTGCTCGTCGCCTCTGAGCATCACGAGGAAGTAGAGGCTGAATTTACCGCCTTCGTAGTCGCTTTTGCGCACCAGGGTCATGCCGAGGATACGGGTGTAGAAGTCCAACGATTTGGCCGGGTCTTTCACGCGCAGCATGGTGTGGTTGTAGGTGAAGCCTTGGGTGGCCGGGTTGTGGTTGTTGCAGGCGCCTTCGGCGCTGATGCCGGTGAAGGTCATGGTTTTCTCCGTTTCCTTTATGATGGCGCGCCATTTTAGCAACTGGATATGTATATGCCGCGCTGGTTTTTTGTTTTGTTCGTTTTTCTTGTGATGCAATTGCTGCTGTGGGTGTTCGCCCGCTCGCTGCGTTTTTTGCTGGGTGACCGCCCCCGCCGTCGCCTCACGGCATCGATTTTTGTCCTCGCCGACGGGTTGCTGCTGGTCACGATGACCCGCCTGTTTCCCGTCCTTTTTATTGTGCAGGCCTGGATGATCGCGTCGCTGTGGCTGTGGTTCATGGTGGCAGCGGTTGCTTATCCGCTGTACCGTATCGGCAGGCGTTTTGCCCCGCAGCGGGCAGCGCGGTTGCTGCGCGTGTTTTTGCCGGCGGGCTTTGCGGCGCTTTTTGCCTGGGGATTTTTTAACGCCAACGCGACGGTCGTGCGCCATTATCAGGTGAGGTTGCCAAAAGCGATGGCGCCGCTGCGTATCGGCGTCGCTTCCGATATTCATCTCGGTGGCAATTTCTTCTACGGCGCACGCGAACTGGATCGCCTTGCCGCGCTGATGGCGCAGGAAAAGGTGGACATCATCCTGTTGCCGGGGGATGTGATTAACGACAATGTGCGCGCCTTCCGCGCAGAAAATATGCAGCCGCATTTGCAGGCTTTGCGTGCGCCGCTCGGTGTCTATGCCACGCTCGGCAATCATGAATTCTATGGCGATGCTGAAGAAAACGCGCAGGCGTTGCGCGATAGTGGTGTGCGGCTTTTGCGTGATGAAGCGGTGGTGGTCGCTGATCGTCTGGTACTGGTTGGCCGTGATGACGAAATGCATGCCAACCGTCCACCGCTCGCTACCCTGCTTGACGGGGTGCGCCGCGACCTGCCCATTATCGTCCTCGACCACCGCCCCAGCGACATTTCCGCCAACGTGCAAACGGCGATGGATATGCAAGTATCCGGACATGCACACCGCGGCCAGGTTTTCCCCGCCAATTTTATTGTGCAAGCGATGTACCACCTCGCTTACGGCCATGAAAATATCGAGGGAAAGGAAGTGTTTGTTTCTTCCGGCTACGGTTTTTGGGGCGTGCCGCTGCGTCTCGGCTCACGTTCTGAAATCTTTGTGATAGATGTGAATGACATCAAATCTTAAAAACTTGGCATCCGAACTGTTGTATGTATAATACACCCTATCAGGATGATACATAGGTACCGGCTCGCAGGGATGCGGGCTTTATTTTTGTCTGTTTTTTGTGGATTTGTAGCGAATTCCGCTAAATGTGTATAAAAATAAAGCCCCTTTTGTGGGGGCTTTATTGCAAAAATACAGCGGTATTAAGCCGTCATCACCGTGCCGAAAATCTTGTCCCCCGCGTCCCCCAGGCCGGGGATGATATAGCCGTGTTCATTCAGATGACTGTCCAGCGCGGCGGCAAAAATTTTCACATCAGGGTGGCGCTCGTTCACCAGCTTCACCCCTTCCGGCGCGGCGACCAGCACCAGCGCCTTGATGTCCTTGCAGCCCTTGCTTTTCAGCAAATCAATCGTTGCCGCCAGCGAGCCGCCGGTGGCCAGCATCGGGTCAATAATCCAGGCGGGGCGTTCGTTCATGCGGCTGGTGAACTTCTCGAAGTACGACACCGGTTGCAGCGTCTCCTCATCGCGTTGTAAGCCAACCACGCTGATCTTCGCCGTCGGGATCAAATCGAGTACGCCATCCAGCATCCCCAGACCCGCACGCAGGATTGGCACGACCGTCAGCGTCTTGCCGGCAAGCCGCCGTCCAGTCACCTCGCCGCACCAACCCTGCAACACATATTCCTCACTCGGCAGCTCGCGTCCGGCCTCATAAGCCATCAGCCGTGCCAGCTCACGCGTCAATGTGCGGAAGCTGTATGTGCTGCAATCCGCCTCGCGCATCAGCGACAACTTGTGCGCCACCAGCGGATGATCAATCACCGTCAGATTCATAAAACACCTCAGTCGTGGAAAAAACGGCCGCATTATAAGCTGCCGACCCCGCCTCCGCAGCGCCTTGCCCGTCCGCCAGGGGCACACTATCATCACCACTTTTCCGCTTTCCCTGCGACATGAATCACTGGCACACCCTCGGCATCCCGCCCACCCGCGACGAAGCCGCCATCAAGCGCGCCTACGCGCAAAAACTCAAGCAGCACCGCCCCGACCGCGATCCGCAAGGATTCATCGCCCTGCGCGCGGCCTACGAAGAAGCGTTGGCATACAGTGCGGGTGAGGCAGCGCCGGTCTATACCCGCCCCGCAGACAACGCGCTGCTGCTTGATCTGCGTACCCTCAGCCGCAGTTGGCGCAAAGCTAAAAGCGACGACGCCCTGCTTGCGCTCTTCCAGGAACAAAGCCGCTTGCTGCCGACCATCGACGAACAGCTTGATTACCGCGAAATCCTTTCCAGCTGGATCGAAGCGCGCGACCGCCCGCGCCGCTACCCGCAAAGCCTCCTCTGGGCGGTGGACAGATACCGTTTGTTGCACGGTCTTGACCCCGACGATCCGCTGCGTGCCGACTACCTGCGCGCCCTCATCATCTGCGGCAGGCGCGATAAAGCCCTGTCCCTCCTCGCCGTCCGCTCACCGGCGCTGGCCCGCTGGCTGCAACAGCCTTTCCCGCTGCAAATGCTCCTGCTCTTTGTGGTTGACCGCGACCTCGCCGAGCTGCAACACAACCTTGATCTTGATGACGACGCCATCCGTGCCGCCTTCCCGGACGCTGCCATGCTGCTGCCCCGCTTCGGCCTGCCGCAACTCGGCCTTGCCTTCGGAGCTGCCCTCGCCTGGTGGCAGGACTGGCGACAGACCGCAGTCTGCCTCGCTATCCTCCTTGCCTATAGCCAATGGCGACACATCCAGCTGCGCATCGCGCGTGGTGGTGCCAATCTGCCGTTCATCGCTCCAGCGCCATTTTTCGCGGGTGCGCTCGCCTGCTACGCCGTCCTCGGCACCTACGCCCCCGCCGCCTGGCATCTGCCCGTCGCGCTTGTCGGCATCCTTACCGCTGTCCTGGCCTACAGCCGCGTCCCTGCTGATGACATTCCCCGCCGTCACTATCTTTACAGCGGCATCACCCTTGGCATTCCGCTCAATCTCAGTGCCACTGACCCCCTCCTCGCCCTCTACTGGTTCATCCCCTGCCTTGCCGATGGCGCCCGCCGCTACCGCGACTACGATCTACACTTCCTGCGCTTCTTTGCCAATACCGCCTACGTCGCCGTCCTCATCCAGACCGGTTGGCAACTGTGGCGGCTGCGCAGCGATGCGCCCGTCCCCGCTGCCCTTGCTGCCGCCTGCCTTTTTGCCGCCGTGGGCAACAGTCTCCGGCTAGCTTGCTGGGACATGTCCGAAGATGAGGAAGCATCATGACCACCCCCATCATCCGTTTCTACGTCCTGCCCGCTGACAGCGGCCTCGAACACCGCCTTGATCTCGCCTGCAAACTCGCCGAAAAAGCCCAGCAGGAGCAGCTGAAAACCCTCATCCTCTGTGCCGATGACAACATGGCGGCACAACTTGACCACGCCCTGTGGCACTACCGCGCTGACAGTTTCCTGCCGCACTGCCGCAGCGGCGATCCGCTGGAAAGCGAAGCCGCCGCCGTTCTCA
The DNA here is from genome assembly GCF_900460955.1 of Cardiobacterium valvarum. Lineage (GTDB taxonomy): Bacteria > Pseudomonadota > Gammaproteobacteria > Cardiobacteriales > Cardiobacteriaceae > Cardiobacterium > Cardiobacterium valvarum. Next base: position 1,908,188 of record NZ_UFUW01000001.1, on the reverse strand, counting down.
CCGTGCCGCCGGAGCGCGCCGCTGCCTGCGACGTGTTCATCAACCTCAGCAACGAAACCACCCCTGACCTGCCGCGCGGCTGCCGTCGCGTCTTTGAAATCGTCAGCCCGCAGGCTGATGTGCTGACGAGCACCCGCCACCGCTATGCCGCCTACCGCGAACGCGGTCTCGAACCGCAAACCCACCGCCTGGACGGCAGCAAATAAAAGCATGGAAACCTTGCAGACGAAGTGCATGCACGCCCCGCTTGACGATTGCCCGACGCAAGGCTTGCCCCCGTTCGTCAGGCGAGACAATCAGGCGGATTGCGGCGACAATACCCCCATCCACACATCCCAATACAAGGAGACACCATGATCCTCGTCACCGGCGGCGCCGGCTACATCGGCTCGCATACCGTCCTCACCCTGTTGCAACACGGCCACGACGTCCTCGTCCTCGACAACCTCTGCAACAGCTCGGCCGAAGCCATCCACCGCGTCAACCGCCTAACCGGCAAAAACGCGCGTCTTATCGAAGGCGACATCCGCGACCGCGCACTGCTTGACCAAATCCTCGGCGAACACCCCATCCGCGCCGTCATCCACTTTGCCGGCCTGAAAGCCGTCGGCGAAAGCGTACAAAAACCGCTTGCCTACTACGATAACAACGTCGGTGGCAGTATCACCCTCATCGAAGCCATGCAGGCGGCGGGCGTAAAAAACCTCGTCTTCAGCTCTTCGGCGACCGTTTACGGCGAGCAGGGCGGGGCGCGCGAATACACCGAAACCATGCCGCTTGGCGTGCCGAGCAGTCCCTACGGCAAAACCAAAGTCATGATCGAGACCATCCTCGGCGACACCGCTCATGCCGACCCGGCATGGACCATCGCTCTCCTGCGCTACTTCAACCCCGTCGGTGCGCACGAAAGCGGCGACATTGGCGAAGACCCACAAGGCATCCCGAACAACCTCGTGCCTTACATCTCGCAAGTGGCGGTCGGTCGCCTCGAACGCCTCGCCGTCTATGGCGACGACTACGACACCCCGGACGGCACCTGCCTGCGCGACTACATCCACGTCATGGATCTCGCCGCCGGTCACGTCAAAGCGCTGGAACACATTGCAGACAAAACCGGCGTGTACACCTGGAACCTCGGCAGCGGCACAGGCAGCTCGGTGCTGGATGTCGTCCGTGCTTACGAAAAAGCCTGCGGCAAAGCCATTCCCTACACCATCGCGCCGCGCCGCGCCGGCGACCTGCCCGCCTTCTGGGCCAATCCGGAGAAAGCCGCACGCGAACTCGGCTGGCGCACCGAACGCAGCCTGGATGACATGATGGCCGACACCTGGCGCTGGCAGGCGAAAAACCCGCAGGGTTATCGCTGAAATCCGTCGCCCGTACCTCTGCCGCGTATTTCCTAACCGCTTGAAGGAAATCCTTATTCTTGCGGAATGCCGCTATGAAAGGCATGGGTTTCCCGCGAAAATTCCCGCCCGCTGCCGGGCGGGAAATTTTCGTGCGCGCAAAGCGCGTCCCCGCCTGAATCAAGGTAAAATGCCCCCGCTTTTCATCCATTTTTTGTAATCTTGGCAAATGATTAAGAGGATTCGGAATATGAAATACCTATGGCTTGGCATTACCACCGCACTGTTTTTGAGCGGATGCAGCGTGTATGGCGACGGGCAGGCGCCGGTCGTGAACCGCAACACCCAATACGGACAGCAGCCTGCCTTTGGCGGGCAGATGCCGCCGCAGGACGGCGGTTTTGGTTTTAACCCTCAGGGCGGCGGTTTCAACAATATGGCAATCGGCGGGCAACCGCCCGTTCATCCGCAGCAGCCGCCGATGCGGCCGCCGGTCAACCAGCCCCCAGTGAATCAACCGTTGGCACAACTGCCGGATATACCGGTCAACCCGCCGCAGCCTGCCGGACAGACGCAGGTGCAGGCGGCCAGCCCGTATCAGCCTGCAGCGCCAACCATCAAGGCCGCTGCTAACGCCAATAACCCTGTCACGCCGCCGAAGACGCCGCAGGAACCCGGGGTAATCGCGGTGCGCGAGGCGGTAAAAGAAGCACCGAAGACGGCGGCGAATACACCCGCCACGCCGCCCGCTGATAACAAGCGCCAGGCGCTGCGCCCGAATAGCGGCGATGTGAACGTTGGCGCGCCAAGCACTCCGACGGTTGCCGATAACAAAACCGTCGCCAGCGCCCAGCCTGCCGCCAAAGCCGAAGGCGAGACCGCCGTATCCGCGCTGCTGAAAAAGGCCTCCGGCGCGCTCGGCAAGGGCGATCTGGACGGGGCTGCCGCTTTCCTCGAAAACGCGCAGCGGCTTGATCCGAAGAACAGCAAAATCCTCTACGACATCGCCAACATCCGCTATCACCAGGGACGCTACAAGGAAGCGGAAAGCATGGCCAGCCGTGCCGTGCAATCCGGTGGCAATAATGCGATGTTGAAGAAATCGTGGTCGCTGATTTCCAATTCGCGCAACAAGCTGGGCGACAGTCAGGGCGCGGTGCAGGCCGCCACCAAAGCCGCTTCTTACTGATTTGAGCGATATTTCCGCCCTGTTTGCGGCAGGCGACGCCCTGAGCGGCGCCGTCAGCGGTTATCAGCCGCGTCAGGGGCAACAGGAACTGGCCGAAGCCGTCGCCGGCAATTTGTCGTGCGACGGCATTTTGTTGGCCGAAGCGGGCACCGGCACGGGCAAGACATTTGCCTATTTGCTGCCGCTCCTGGCATCCGGCCGCAAGGGGCTGGTGTCCACCGCCACGCGCAATTTGCAGGAACAGATTTACGGCAAGGATTTGCCGCTGGTGCGCAAGGTGCTGGGCAGCGTGTCCCGCGTTGCGCTGCTGAAAGGGCGGCGTAATTACCTCTGCCACCATCACTACCACCAGTATCTTGATGATGACTGCACGACGGCGACGGACAAGCGGCAGCGCCGCGCCATCGAGCATTTTTTTGACACGACGGCCGACGGTGATCTGGTCGGCCTGAAAGAAGTGGCGGAAGACGCGCCGGTACTGGCGCGCATCACCTCGACGATTGAGAACTGCCTTGGCCGCGACTGCGCGTTTTACGAAGAATGCTATTTGCAGAAGGCGCGGCAGAAGGCGAAGGAAGCGGATGTGGTGGTCATCAACCATCACCTGCTGCTGGCCGATTTTGCCCTGAAAAGCGAGGGATTTGCGGAAATCCTGCCGGATATTCAGGCATTTGTGATTGACGAAGCGCACCACCTGCCGCAGACCGCCATCCATTTTCTCGGCGACCGTTTTTCGGCGCGGCAACTGCTCGGCTTCATCAACGATGGTGAACACGCCGCCTTGCAGGAAGCGCCGGATGCGCTGGAACTACGCGAGTGCCTGCGCGATTTGAAGCTGCAAAACAGCAAAATCCTGCTGACGGTGCGCCAACCGGCGGAAACACGGCTGGACGAAGAACAACTCGCCGCCCTCCCCGATTTCTGGACGGAACTGCGCCGCCTCGCCGAGCTGTTTGCCCGGTTTCAAAGCCAGCTCAACACGCAGAAGATGCGCGGCAAGCTGCTCGCCCACCTGTACGGACGCGGGCAGGATTTGCAGAAGCTGATTGCCGCCTTCCTCGCGCAGGCGCCTGTCATTGAGGATGAAGACGCCGCCAAGCGGGATAACCACGCGCTTCAGGATGAAGACGCCGTCGGGCAAGACAACGACGCAGCGCAGGACGAATCGCCCGCCGGCGAACCCACCCCCCGCGCCATCTGGCTGGACGTCGGCCCGCGTCACTACACCCTCTGCTCGGTGCCGGTGAATGCTGCCGGACGCTTCGCCACCTGGATTGCGAACAGCAACGCCAGTTGGACGTTTCTCTCGGCGACGCTGGCGGTGAACGGCAGCTTCGCGCATTACGCGCGCGAACTTGGCCTGCGTGACTACCAGTCCCTGCTGCTCGCCAGCCCTTTCGACTTCCGCCATCAGGCATTGCTCTACCATCCCGAAGGCCTGCCCGACCCGAACCATCCGCAATATAACGACGCGCTGATTCAGGCCGTCCTGCCCGTGCTGGCGCGCAGCAAAGGCCGCGCCTTCCTGCTCTTTACCAGCTACCGCGCCATGCACGACGCCGAACGCGCCCTGCAAGACAGCGGCTATCACCTGCTGGTGCAGGGGCGGGCGGGGAAGAACGCCCTGCTCGCCGATTTCCGCCGTCACGACAACGCCGTGCTGCTCGCCACATCGAGCTTCTGGGAAGGTGTGGACGTGCGTGGCGACCGCCTCGTCTGCGTCGTCATCGACAAACTGCCTTTTACTGCGCCGAACGACCCCGTCGCCCGCGCCCGCCACCGCCTGCTCAGCGACAAAGGCCTGTCGCCCTTCATCCACGATACCCTGCCGCAGGCCATCATCACCCTCAAGCAGGGCGTCGGCCGCCTTATCCGCGACCGGAGCGACTACGGCGTCCTCGTCCTCGCCGACCCGCGCCTGACCCGCAAAAACTACGGCGCCACCTTCCTCAACAGCCTGCCGCCCATGACCAAAACGCGTAAAATAGAAGTCATTGACCGCTTCTTCGCTTACCACGAAAACAACAACGGAAAACCGCATGAACCTGCCGACCAGACACAGCACCCTGCTCGCCCTTGATACCTCCGGCCCCGCCTGCTCCGTCGCCGTGCAACACGGCGGCGCGGCCAGCCAGGCCTACGAAATCGAAGCCCAGCAGCACACGCGCGAGCTGCTGCCGCTTATCGACAAACTCCTGCAAAAAAACGGCCTGGAAAAAACCGCCATCCAGGGCATCATCCTGAGCGCCGGACCCGGCGCCTTCACCGGCCTGCGCATCGGCGCAGCGGTCGCCACCGGCCTCGCCACCGCCTGGGACGTACCGCTTCTGCCCATCTCCTCGCTTGCCCTGCTCGCCGCCACCATCCGCCGCCACAGCGGCGCGGAGAAAATCCTCGCGGTGATGGACGCACGCATGGGCGAAGTCTATGCCGGCCTGTACGAAAACGGCGCCTGCACCGGTGCTGACCGCGTCTGCCCGCCGCAAGACATCCCCGCCGACTGGTTCGACGGCGCCCTCGTCGCCGGCGCGGGCACCATCTATGCCGAACACTTCCCGGCTGACGCCAACGTCGCCGAAGACGATTACCTCCCCGAAGCCATCGACGCCTTCAGCCTTATTGACAGCGCCGACTGGCAGCCGCCGCAACAAGGCGTCGAACTGCACTACCTGCGTAACGAAGTCGTCCAGCCCCAGCCATGACCACACCCTTTACTGCGGATCACACCAGCCGCCTCACCGTCCGCATCGGCGACATCAACTACGGCGGCCACCTCGGCCACGACCGCCTCATCACCCTGCTGCACCAGGCGCGCATCGAGCTGCTGCACGCCCTCGGCGCGACGGAAACCGACTGCTTCGGCGCGGGGCTCATCATGCGCCATCTGACCTGCGACTATCGCGGCGAAGCCTTTTTGAACGACACCCTCGACATCGCCATGCGCGTGGACAACCTGCGTAACGCCGCCTACACCCTGCAATACAGCGTGACGAGCGGCGACCGCCCCATCGCGGCCGCTGCCGCCGAAATGGTCGCCTACGACTACCAGCGCCACAAAATCATCGCCCTGCCGCCCGCCTTTGCGGACGCGCTGCACCGCCGCCGCGAGAACCACCATGACCAATAACAACAGCGTCTCCCTCATCCGCAAAGCCATCATCCTGCTGACCGTCCTCATCGTCCTGGTCGTCTTCCTCATCATCTTCCAGTTCACCGACATCGCCTTCCGCGTGTGGGACCGCATCCAGCATACCCCGCCCGCCTTCATCGCCATCTACCTCACCATCGTTGCCCTCATCGCCGCCATCGGCCTCGGCCTCATCTGGAAAATCTGGACCGTCGGCCGCAAGCGGCGCGGGCAGGGCACAACCACTGCCGAAAAAAAACGCCACACCCTCGAAGAACTGCAAGCGCGCGCCGCCGCCGCCCGCGCCCAGGGGGTGGACGTCTCCGCCATCGAAGCCGAACTCGCCGCCATCGAAGCCGAGCCGCAAGAACTCGAACTCGCCTTCTTCGGCAAAATCAGCACCGGCAAAAGCTCGCTCATCCAGACCCTGCTGCCGAACGCCAGCGTTGATACCTCCATCATCGGCGGCTCCACCACCGCCATCGAGCGCTACCACTACGAAAACAACCGGGGCCTCAGCCTGACCCTGCTCGACATGCCCGGCACCCACCAGGCGGGGGCGGATGGCACCCTGGACCGCGAAGTCATGACCGCCGCGCGCCGCGTGCACATCGTCGCCTACGTCATCGACCAGGATCTCACCGAAAGCGACATCATCTCCATCCTGCGCCTGCATGCCTTCGACAAACCCATGCTTGTCGTCCTCAACAAAACCAACCTCTACACCGCAGACGAACTCGCCGAACTCAAAACCCGCATCAAAAGCCGCCTGCCCGACGGCGTCAACTACATCGCCTGCGCCAGCGCCTACCGCCAGAAAATCCAGCGCATCGCCGCCGACGGCAGCGCCACTTGGGAAGAAGAATACCGGGGCGGCGACATCGCGCCGCTCCTGCAAGCCATCGCGCAAATGACCACCGCGCGCGGCACCCTCACCGCGCGCAACCGCGAAGCCCTCTTGAGCCTCGCCCACGAAAACCTCAACCACCGCCTCAGCCACTACCGCCGCGAACGCGGCGAAGCCCTCGTCAAAAACTACGCGCGCAAAGCCATGCTCGGTGGTGTCGCCGCTGTCGGTCCCGGTACCGACATCCTCATCCAGGGCTACCTCGGCATGGACATGTTGAAACACCTCACCCGCCTCTACGACATCCCCGCGCGCGACATCGACCTGCAAACCCTCGTCGAAGCCGCGAGCAGCAAAGTCAAAACCCAACTCACCATCATCCTCGCGCTCGCCGGCAACGTCTGCAAAGCCTTCCCCGGCATCGGCACCGTCATCGGCGGTGCCTCCCACGCCGTCGCCTACGGCCTCATCTTCGAAAGCCTTGGCCGCGCCACCCTGCAAGCACTCGAAAGCGGCAGCGACAACATCAACACCCAGCACATCATCCAAAACTTCGAGGAACAACTGCACAATGAACTGGAAACGCGGGCGCAAAACCTCGTCCGACTCGCTATCGGCCGCGACAAACAAAGCTGACGCCCACCTCGAAAAAGCCCGCGACAGCCTCACCGCCCTGCTTGAAGACAACCGCCTGCCGGAAGATGCCCGCGCCCGCTTGGGAGAAGACTACCGCCAACTGCAACGCCTGCTCGACAAACTCGAAAAAGGCCACGTCCACGTTGCCGCCTATGGCCGTGTCAGCGTCGGCAAATCCGCCCTCTTAAACGCGCTGGCCGGGCGTGACGTCTTCGCCACCAGCGTCCTGCACGGCAAAACCCGTCATAGCGAACAGACCCTCTGGCAAGAATACGACAGCGGCGGCGTGTACCTCATCGACACCCCCGGCATCGACGAAATCAACGGCCAGGAGCGCGCCAAACTCGCCGCCCACGTTGCTCGCCAGGCTGATGCCGTCCTCTTCGTCGTCGATGGCGACATGACCCGCGCCGAATACGAAGCCCTGCTGCAACTGCACGAAAAAACCCAGCCGCTCATCCTCGTCCACAACAAAGCCGACCGCCTGAGCGACGCCGACCGTGCCACCCTGCACAAACACCTCATCCGCCGCACCGCCGGCATCATCCCGGCCGAGCGCATCGTCTCCGCCAGCGCCCGCCCCGAAACCTACCGGCAAATCCGCATGGATGCCGACGGACGCGAGATTGAGACCACCGTCCGTCCCGAACCCGACATCGCCGCATTAAAAAGCGTCCTCTGGCAACTCCTCGAAGCCGACGGCAAAAGCTACGCCGCGCTGAACGCCAGTGTCTTCGCCGGAAAACTCTCCGAACGAGTCGGTCGCGAAATCATCGCCGCGCGCAAACACCTCGCCGACCACATCATCCGCCAATACGCCCTCATCAAAGCCGTCGGCGTCGCAGTAAACCCCATTCCCGCCGTGGACCTGCTCGCCCTCGCGGCGGACGCCAGCATGGTCGTGCACCTCTCGCGCACCTACGGCATCGACATCACCCGCCACCAGGCAGGCGAACTCGTGCGCACCATCGCCGTACAAACCGGCGTGCTGATGGGCGCGGTATACGGCGTGCAGGCCCTCTCCTCGCTGCTCAAAGGCCTCACCGCCGGCTTCTCCACCATCCTCACCGCTGGCGCGCAAGGCGCAGTGGCCTACTACGGCAGCTACGTCATCGGCAAAGCGGCCGAACACTACTTCGCACAAGGGGCGAGCTGGGGCGAAGCGGGCGCCAAACCCGTCATCGAAGAAATCATGCGCGACCTCGACAAAGACCGCCTGATGCAGGAAGCCAAGCAGAGCATCGCCCAATACCTGGGCAAAAAAACAGGAGAAGAATAAGGCAGGGCGGGGAAGTCAGGTTTTACCCCGCTTGATAGCTTCCTCAGCCGCTGCATGGGCAAAAGAACCCGTTCTGTGCGTGCTACCATGAAAATTTTCCCCACGAGGTTCCCCCATGCACTATCAAACCCTGCTGCAAGCCATCGAAAACCGCCGTTCCATCTACGCCCTCAACCGCGACCTGCCGCTGCCCGCCGGTGAAATCGCCACCATCATCAAACATGCGCTTTATCACGCCCCCTCACCCTTCAATACCCAATCCACCCGCCTGCTGGTGCTGTTTGGCTGCGAGCATGAACGTCTGTGGGACATCGTGGCGGATGTGTTGCGCGCTACTGTCTCCGCCGACAAGTTTGCCCCCACCGCGCAAAAACTGGCGGGATTCCGCGCCGCTGCCGGCACCATCCTCTTTTACGAAGACAGCGACATCATTGCCGGTCTGCAGCAGCGTTTCCCCACTTACGCCGACACTTTCCCCGGCTCGGCGGACAAGGCTGATGCCATGTTGCAATATGCCCTGTGGACGACCTTCACCGCTGCCGGTATCGGTGTAAATATCCAGCACTACAACCCGCTGATTGACGCCGAAGTCGCGAAAACCTGGGACATCCCTGCCCACTGGCGCCTGCGTACACAAATGCTCTTCGGCGGTATTGCTGCGCCTGCGGGCGAGAAAAGCCATGAACCGCTGGATACCCGCATCCGCATCTGCGGCCTGTGATATCCCGTAAAGCCAGCATTTATCCCGCTTGGTGGCGCCCCAAACCCGAAAAGCGCATGCAGAAATTTCGCCTGCCTGTGATTGTCTAAATACACGACGGGTGACACTTACCCGCCCCAACCGACGGAGGCTCCCATGCCCTGGAAAACCCAAAGCGCAAAAGAACAACGCATAGAACTCGTTACCCTCGCCCGCAAGCCAGGCGCCAATATCAGCGAACTCGCGCGCCGCTTTGGCGTCAGCCGCAAGACCGTCTACAAATGGCTCAAGCGTGATGACATGGACGATCGTTCCCGCCGCCCGAAGAACAGCGCCAAACGCGTCCCGCCGCGGCAAGGCGCGATACAATCCCGCCCGCAATCCCCTATCCGGGACAATCCCATGACTCCTCCCTACCTCGACATGCTGCTTGATGCCGTCCGCCGCCCGCAGGAACGCCTGCTGCGCACCATGGACGGCCTCAGCCTCGCCCAACTCAACGCCCTGCCCGTGGCAGCGAGCGCACCGACTATCAAAAGCATCGGCTGGCTCATCTGGCATACCGCGCGCGAACAAGACCTGCAAATCGCTGCCTTGGCGGGCATGGAAGCACTGTGGACGCGCGACGGCTGGAACCGCCGCTTCGCCTTCGATCTGCCTGATGACACCGAAGACTGGCGGCACACCCCGGCGGAAGCGGCGCAAGTCATCATCCGCGATGCCGCACTGCTGCGTGACTACCTTGCCGCTGCCACCCAGGCGGTCATTGACTACCTGCAACAACTGCCGCCGGACGCCTTGCCCGACATTATCGACCGGCACTGGAACCCGCCTGTCAGCCGCGCCGTGCGCCTCATTTCCATCATCGACGATGCCGCCATGCATTCCGGACAGGCGGTGTATGTGCGTCGTCTGCTGGGACTCACGGATTAACCCATGCAAAACTTCGTCGCCCTTGATTTCGAAACTGCCAACCGCAACCCCAGCAGCGTGTGCAGCATCGGCCTGGTGTTCGTCGCGAACGGCCGGCTTGTGGACAGCTACTACCGCCTGATCAAACCCATCCCCGACTACTACAGCGCCTTCAACACCGGCATCCACGGCATCACGGCCGCCAACACCCGCCGCGCGTCACGCTTCCCCGACATCTGGCAGGAAGTGCTGCCGAAAATCGCCGGCCTGCCGCTGGTCGCGCACAACAGCCCGTTTGACGCCGGCTGCTTGCGCGCGGTGCTCGCAGCTTACGACCTGCCGCCACAAGAAAACCGCTTCTACTGCACCTGCCGCCAGGCGCGCAAAACCTTCCCCGAACTGCCCAACCACCGGCTCGCTACCGTTGCCCACTACCTCGGCATCCCGCTTGACCGCCACCACCACGCCCTCGCCGATGCCGAAGCCTGCGCCCGCATCGCCCTGCGCGTCTTCGCCGACCACCCCCACTAAAACCATGGAACAAACCACCCTTTTCACCGCCGCCGACGAAGAAAACCAGCCGCTGGCCGCCCGCCTGTGTCGCGCTGAACACCCTCGAACTGGCCGTCAAAAACAGCACCGCGCGGGACAACTGCCTCCACCTCAACCGCCGCCAAATCCACTGCGACAAAAACGGCGAAGAGCACTACAACATCATCTTGGCCCTGCATAAAACCATGCGCAACAGCGACCCCGATGGCGAGGGCTACCAGCTCGCGCACTACCACGCGGACAAACTGACCACCATGCAGACCATGCCGGATAACCTCATCGGCCGGGAATACTACTTCCCGACGGAAGAAGACCACGAACAGCGCTTCAAGGCGCGGCTGGAACAAATCAAGCGCCGGAAAGCAGAACATTAGGGCGGGCTGGGCGCCGCTTCTTGGTCTTCCATCCGGAATCTGCTAAAAACGGCAGCGCGCACCGCCCATCCCGACAAATGACACCTCCCCATGACCCGCCTCAGCATCATCCTCACCACCGCCCTTGCCCCGCTGATCTGGGGCAGCACCTACCTCGTTACCGCCGAATTTCTGCCGCCGCAGCGGGCGATGGGCAAATACCGATAATGCCGCCAAGCGGGATAAAACCTGGGCTCTTGGCTGGCTGCCCTGCATTACCCCTGTAATTCTGCCGCGATACGCGAGAAGCCGGCGATGTAATCCACCTCGCGTTCGTCTTCGCGCACGCCGAGGTAGATGTGTTTGAAGATGCCTTCTTCACCGAGACGCAGGCAGACAAGCGGCATCTCCGCTGCCTGCTGTTCTATCAGCCAGCGCGGCAATGCGGTCACGCCGCGTCCCGCCGCGACCATTTGCAGAAGGATTTCCGTGGTTTCAATGGTTTTGTGCGCCGCCACGCCCCGGTTGGCGGGGAGCAGGAAGGCCTGGTAGATGTCGAGGCGTTCGGTCGGTACTGGGTAGGTGATCAGGGTTTCTTTTTCCAAATCCGCCGGATAGGCGACAGTCTGCCGTGCCAGCGGGTGATCGCTGGCGACCACCAGCACTTGTTCATAATCAAAGACGGGGGTGAACACCAGGCGCTCGCCGAAGACGGGGTCGGGGGTGATCAGCATGTCGATTTCGTAGGCGTAGAGCGCGGCGACACCTTTGAACTGGAATTGTTGTTTGACGTCCACATCCACGCGCGGCCAGGCGGCGAGATACGGCGCGACGACGCGCAGCAGCCACTGGTAGCAGGGGTGGCATTCCATGCCGATGCGCAAGAGCCCCTGGCCGCCGCCGGCGTAGTGGCGCAGCTGGTTTTCGGCATGCTCGAATTGTGGCAGCAGGTTTTGCGCGAGCTGATGCAGGTAGCTGCCCGCCTGGGTCAGGCGCAGGCTGCGTCCTTCTTTCACCCACAGCGGTGTGCCGACCTGTTCTTCCAGTTTGCGCGCGGCGTGGCTGAGGGCGGATTGGGAAAGGCAGAGGGCATCGGCGGCGCGGGTCAGGGTGCCGTGTGCGACGACGGCGCGAATCAGCGCCAGGTGTGAGCGTTCCAGCATGGTGGGGGTTCCTTCGGGAAAAACGTCATCATGAATGACTTTCATGAAGTGATGCAAATTTGCCATTTCCTTTCAACTTTACCTGCCGTTATAGTGCGCGCGTTTTTTCATCCAAACCTCACGGAGAATGTATGACAACCATCCACAATCTTGGTTTCCCGCGCATCGGCGCCAAACGCGAGCTGAAATTTGCCCTCGAAGCCTACTGGAAAGGCGAGAGCACTGCCGCTGAATTGCAAGAGGTCGCGAAAGCCCTGCGCGCGCGCCACTGGCAGAATCAGGCCGGCTTTGACTATGTGCCGGTCGGCGATTTCACACTGTATGACCACATCCTCGACATGAGCGTCACCCTCGGCAATCTGCCGAAGCGTGCCTATGAAGGCGGTGGCGACGGGCTGGATGCGTTTTTCCGTACCGCGCGTGGTCGCAGCCCCATCGATAAGGGCGCTGGCGTGGCCGCCGGCGAGATGACCAAGTGGTTCAACAGCAACTATCACTACATCGTCCCCGAATTCGACAAGGACACCCGGTTCAAGCTCAACCCGCAGCGTCTGCTGGATCAGATCAAGGAAGCGCAAGCGCTCGGCGTGAAAAGCGTCAAACCCGTCATCGTCGGCCCCGTCACCTACCTCTGGCTCGGCAAGAGCAAGGATGATTCCAACCGCCTTGACCTGCTCGAACGCCTGCTGCCCGTCTATAAGCAACTGCTGAACGAACTGGCGCAAGCGGGGGCAGAATGGGTGCAGGTGGATGAACCCGCGCTGGTCACCACCCTGGATCAGGATTGGCGTCACGCGGTCAAGACCGCTTATCACGAGCTGAACCGCACCGTGCCGAAAATCCTGCTCACCACTTATTTCGGCGACTTCGGCGACAACCTCAACCTCTTGCACGACCTGCCCGTGGATGGCGTCCACCTCGACACCATCAACGCCGCTGGCGAAATCAACAAACTTGTGGACCTGCTGCCGGCAACCAAAATCATCTCGCTTGGCGTGGTCGATGGCCGCAACATCTGGAAGGCTGACCTCAACCGTCTGCTCGGCACCCTTGAACCCATCCGTGACCGTCTTGGCGACCGTCTCTGGCTGGCACCAAGCAGCTCGCTGCTGCACGTGCCGGTTGACCTCGCCCAGGAAGACACGCTGGACGTCGAAATCAAAAACTGGCTGGCGTTCGCCCTGCAAAAACTCGACGAACTGCGCATCCTGAAAAAAGCGCTTGACAGTGGCCGCGACAGCGTCAAAGCCGAACTGGACGCCAATGCCGCCGCTCTTGCCGCCCGCCGCGCCTCGCCCCGCGTCCACAGCGAAGCCGTGAAAACACGCGTCAAAGCCGTTACCCCGGACATGGGCAACCGCCAATCGCCCTACGCCGCGCGCGCGCCGAAACAGCACGCTGCTATCCAGCAGCCGCTCTTCCCGACCACCACCATCGGCTCCTTCCCGCAGACCGTCGAAATCCGCAAATCGCGCAGCGACTTCCGCAAAGGCGCCATCAGCGAAGCACAATACATCGAAGACATGCAGGCCGACATCCGCCAGTGCGTGAAAATCCAGGAAGAACTGGATATCGACGTCCTCGTCCACGGCGAAGCCGAACGTAACGACATGGTCGAATACTTCGGCGAACAGCTTGACGGCTACATCTTCACCCGCTTCGCCTGGGTACAGTCCTTCGGCTCGCGCTGCGTCAAACCGCCGGTTATCTACGGCGACATCTCGCGCCCGAAACCGATGACCGTCTTCTGGTCACAATACGCACAATCGCTGACCAGGCGCCCGATGAAAGCCATGCTCACCGGCCCGGTCACCATCCTCAACTGGTCTTTCGTCCGTGACGACCAGCCGCGCTCCGAAACCTGCCTGCAAATCGCGCTCGCCATCCGCGACGAAGTGCTCGACCTCGAAAAAGCCGGCCTCGGCGTCATCCAGATTGACGAACCGGCGCTGCGTGAAGGCCTGCCGCTGAAAAAAGACCAATGGCAAACCTATCTGGACTGGACCGTCTTCGCCTTCCGCGTCTGCGCCAACGGCGTGGCAGATGAAACCCAAATCCACACCCACATGTGTTACAGCGAATTCAACGACATCATCCAATCCATCGCCGACCTGGATGCCGACGTCATCACCATCGAAACCTCGCGTTCCGACATGGAGCTGCTCAAAGCCTTCGACGACTTCAACTACCCGAACGAAATCGGCCCCGGCGTGTACGACATCCACTCGCCGAACGTGCCCAGTGTCGAAAGCATGGTGGATCTGATGGACAAAGCCATCGCCCGCATCCCGAAAGAACGCCTCTGGGTCAACCCGGACTGCGGCCTGAAAACCCGCGCCTGGCCGGAAACCAAAGCGGCGCTCGCCAACATGGTCGAAGCGGCGAAAATCCTGCGCAAAAAATACGCCTGATAAAGCATGTATAAACAGAGCGGTGCTTCGGCACCGCTTTTCACATCCACCACAAGAGGAAACCCCCATGCACCACCACAATCTTCCCATCACCGCCATTACCCTGGGCCTGCTCACCGCCTGTGGTGGTGGCGGCGACAACAACACAACCACCAACCCGCGGCATGGAGCGGGCAATTACAACAATTGACAAGCATAGCCCGCATAAACAGTTTGCAGTAGCCGCAGGATGGATACCTGAATCCGGCCCATTGCTGCGCTTTCAGACAACCTCAGGCGGCGGGAAAACAGTCTGCAAAAATTTGCTACACTCCGGCCAGCGGCAATACTCTTTTTCCCTTTTCAAAACAGACAGGAGCGGCAAGATGAAGCAAACCATGATGAACACGGCAGCGGGCACGTTGGTGGCAGTGCTATTGGGCGGCGCAGCTTTGGCACAAGGCGTAAGTGAGGGCTATATCAACGAAGAAGTGTTGCGTGACAATCACGGGATACAACAACAGCCAACCTACTCCGGCCCCACCGCCGCTGAAATACGCGCCTGGGAGCAGCGCGAGGCGGAGGTGCAAGCCGAAATCGCGGAACTGCGCCGCACGCCGTTTTACATGGCCATCGCCTATGATTTCGACACCCGCCAATCCATGTGGAGCGGCGGCTATATTTCCGAGCACCGAGCCGTGGAAGAAACCCTGAAGCAATGCAGCTCGTCCAATTGTCGGGTTATCAGAACTTTTGCCAACACCTGCGCCGCCGTGGTTGAGCCAGACAACCGGGCAAAATCGGCGGCAGATATTTTCGTTGCCTTAGATAAGGATGACAGGCAGGCAGCGACCAAAGCCATGCACTCCTGCGAAGCGCAGCACGGCGCGGGCAATTGCAGCTATTGGCAAGTCCGTAAACCCTTGTGTACTGGCTACGATTACAGTATCTACGGCCAGCATTAAGCCAGTTACAGCCAAAAGGCTACCTGAAATTTCAGGTAGCCTTTTGCCAAGTGTAACCTGCACAAGTGACTTGCAGCTTCCGCCGCCCATGTGCCACTTCGTTTTATTTTTCGGCCCGCAGGAACTTCGGCCCACCGTTCCAAGCCTAACAGCGGGCTGCCTATATGACACTTTTCAGATAGCCTTCAAGCAGCAGGGGCGGTTGGCGAAATTTTGTTACACTCCGGCCAGCGGCAATACCCTTTTTCCCCTTTCAAAACAGACAGGAGCGGCAAGATGAAGCAAACCATGATGAACACGGCAGCGGGCGTATTGGTGGCGCTGCTATTGGGCGGCGCAGCTTTGGCACAAGGCGTAAGTGAGGGCTATATCAACGAAGAAGTGTTGCGTGGCAATCACGGGATACAACAACAGCCAACCTACCACGGCCCCACCGCCGCTGAAATACGCGCCTGGGAGCAGCGCGAGGCGGAGGTACAAGCCGAAATCGCGGAACTGCGCCGCACGCCGTTTTATATGGCGGTTGCCTATGATTTCGGTACGTTTGAAATCATGTGGGCCGGTGGCTATTATTCTGAACGCCGGGCAGTTGAGAGAAGCTTGGCACAATGCAAAACATCCAATTGCCGGGTATTTGCAACCTTCTCAAACGCTTGCGCCGTGGTTACGCGCCCGGACAGGGGCGCGCGCTCAACAGAAGATTTGTTTGTCGGCATTGATACCGACGACTCAAGAGCCGCGGCCAAATCCATACAAGCCTGCGAAGCCCGACATGGGCAAGGGCAATGCAGCTATTTGAACCCGCGTACTAAAAACGGCATGGCTTTCTGCACGGGCTACGATTACAGTATCTACGGCCATCGTTAAGCCGGTTACAGCCAAAAAGGCTACCTGAAATTTCAGGTAGCCTTTTGCCAAGCGTAACCTGCACAAGTGACTTGCAGCTTCCGCCGCCCATGTGCCACTTCGTTTTATTTTTCGGCCCGCAGGAACTTCGGCCCACCGTTCCAAGCCTAACAGCGGGCTGCCTATACGACACTTTTCAGATAGCCTTCAAGCAGCAGGGGCGGTCTGCGAGACTTTGTTACACTCCGGCCAGCGGCAATACCCTTTTTCCCCTTTCCAAACAGGAGCGGCAAGATGAAGCAAACCATGATGAACACGGCAGCGGGCGTATTGGTGGCAGTGCTATTGGGCGGCGCGGGCTTGGCTTGGGCACAACTCACACCAGCGCAAATTCAGCAACAAGAATTCCAGCGGCAGCAAAACGAAATCGGTATGTATTACCAACAGCAGCAGAATAATCAGCAAGCTACTCCACGCGGCCCCACCGCCGCCGAAATACGCGCCTGGGAGCAGCGCGAGGCGGAGGTGCAAGCCGAAATCGCGGAACTGCGCCGCACACCGTTTTATATGGCGATTGCCTATGATTTCGACACCCGCCAATCCATGTGGAGCGGCGGCTATATTTCCGAGCACCGAGCCGTGGAAGAAACCCTGAAGCAATGCAGCTCGTCCAATTGTCGGGTTATCAAAACGTTTGCCAACACCTGCGCCGCCGTGGTTGAGCCAGACAGCCGGGCAAAATCGGCGGCAGATATTTTCGTTGCCTTAGATAAGGATGACAGGCAGGCAGCGACCAAAGCCATGCACTCCTGCGAAGCGCAGCACGGCGCGGGCAATTGCAGCTATTGGCAAGTCCGTAAACCCTTGTGTACTGGCTACGATTACAGTATCTACGGCCAGCATTAAGCCAGTTACAGCAAAAAGGCTACCTGAAATTTCAGGTAGCCTTTTGGCTGTAACCTGCACAAGTGACTTGCAGCTTCCGCCGCCCATGTGCCACTTCGTTTTATTTTTCGGCCCGCAGGAACTTCGGCCCACCGTTCCAAGCCTAACAGCGGGCTGCCTATACGACACTTTTCAGATAGCCTTCAAGCAGCAGGGGCGGTCTGCGAGACTTTGTTACACTCCGGCCAGCGGCAATACCCTTATTCCCCTTTCAAAACAGGAGCGGCAAGATGAAGCAAACCATGATGAACACGGCAGCGGGCGTATTGGCGGCGCTGCTGTTGGGCAGTGCGGGCTTGGCCTGGGCGGATGGTTTCGATCCGTGGCTGGCAGACGGGCTGAACAAGCAAATCCAGCAGAACCGCGAAGCACAACAACAGCCAACCTACTCCGGCCCCACCGCCGCCGAAATACGCGCCTGGGAGCAGCGCGAGGCGGAAGTGCAAGCCGAAATCGCGGAACTGCACCGCACGCCGTTTTATATGGCGGTTGCTTATGACATCCCAAACCGGCGGGTGGTGGCTGCCGGCGGCTACCGCACTGAAGCCCGTGCGGTGGAAGAAACCATGCGCCAGTGTGGTCGTGGCAGAAGCTGCCATCTGGTAGCCACTTTCGCCAACACCTGCGCCATGTTCGCCTATCCCGACGGCGGGCCAAACGGGCCGTCTGATTTCTTTGTCGGCAAAGACCATAACGGGCAGCAGGCCATCGTGCAGGCGGTGCGCGCCTGCGAAGCGGTGCACGGCCACAACCAATGCAGCTATGCTGATGTGCAAACAACCCGCACTGGCGATACGTTCTGCACGGGCTACGATTACAGCGTGTACGGGCAAGATTGACATTGGATTGGGTATCGGCAAAAGGCGACCTGAAAGCGCAAGCTGCAACGCAAGTAAAACAGGCCACGCGAGTTTCTGCGAAGTCGCCGCAGGCCGGACACCTGTATCCGGCGGCCCGACCCGCCACCATGCGGCGTTGTTACTGGGTCCGTCAAGCGGGATAGCGACGCGGTTTGTAGAAGAGGGTAGGGTGGCTGCCACGCGGCGTAATGGCTGGATCCGTAATGATGTGAACCTCTCTGTGTTTTTCACACAAAACCCCGCATCGTTAATACCAAATCCACGGCATTAGCGTTAAAATACGGTTAGTTTTCCCGCCACCGAAGAGGTAACTCTATGAATATCAAGACGATTAAATTCGCAACGTTCGATGATCAACGTCCCGGTACTTCCGGTCTGCGCAAGACAGTGCCGCATTATCAGCAGCCGCATTACACCGAAAGTTTCATCCAGTCCATCTTTACCTCGCTGGGCGGCGTCGCCGGCAAAACGATGGTGCTCGGTGGCGACGGGCGCTATTACGGCGCAGAGGCTGCCGCCATCGTGCTGAAAATGGCGGTGGCACAAGGTGCGAAGCTGGTGCTGGTTGGTGAGAACGGTCTCCTGTCCACGCCTGCTGCCTCGCACGTCATCCGCCACTATCACGCCGATTTCGGCATTATTTTGTCAGCCAGCCACAACCCGGGTGGCAAGGATGGCGATTTCGGCATCAAGTTCAATCTCGCCGCCGGGCAACCCGCGCCGGAGCATGCCACAGAAGCAGCCTTCGCCGTATCCAAGTCGCTCACGGAATACACCATCGCCGATGTCGAATTGCCGTCTTTGGCCACACCAGGCAGTTACCGCCTGGGCGACACGGAAATCCGCGTCATCAGCAGCACCGCCGATTATGCTGACCTGATGGAATCGCTCTTCGATTTTCCCGCCATCAAGGCGCATATTGCCAAGCATCCGTTTGTGTTTGACGCGATGCACGCCGCGACTGGCCCGTATGCGATTGAGGTTTTCAGCAAGCGCCTCGGCCTGCCGCAGAATTTTCTGCTGAACACCAAGCCCCTGCCCGATTTCGGCGGTGGTCACCCCGACCCGTCACCCGCGCATATTGATGAATTGGAAGCGGCGATTGCCGCCAACCCGGCAGTGGTGATGGGCGCGGCCAGCGATGGTGACGGCGATCGCAACTTGATTACCGGGCGCAAGCATTTTGTGAATCCTTGCGACAGTCTCGCGGTGATTGCCGACAATCATCAGTTCATCCCCTGCCTGCGCACACTGAAAGGTGTCGGGCGGACGATGCCGACCAGCCGCGCCGTGGATGCAGTCTGCACCGCGCGTGGCCTGAACTGTTATGAAACGCCGACCGGCTGGAAGTATTTCGCCAATTTGCTGGACGCCGACCTGATCCACCTCTGTGGCGAGGAAAGCTTCGGCACCGGCGGTAACCATATCCGCGAGAAGGACGGCATCTGGGCGGTACTGTGCTGGCTCAACCTGCAAGCCGCTACGGGCAAGACGCCGGATGACATCATCGAGGCACACTGGAAGAAATATGGCCGCCACATTTTCAACCGCTTCGATTACACCGCGCTCGACAAGGCCACTGCCGACGAAATGCTGAAACAATTTGAAATTCAGCTGGAAAAACTGCGCGGGCAAACGGTAAGCGGGCTGCTGATTACCGATGCGCAGCAGTTTAATTATGTGGATCCGACCAACGGTGAAACCAGCCCCGGTCAGGGTCTGCAAATCCAGTTCGGCGAGCAGGCGCGCATCATCTGCCGCCTCTCCGGCACCGACAGCCGTGGCACCACCCTGCGCATGTATGTTGAATACTGGCAATCAGACGTAGATACCCCGCCCGCACTCGCCGGTACTACCTCGACGCTCGCCACGATGGCGCAAGGCATGATGAATCTCGAACACTATTGCCAACGCACTCAACCCGACAACATCGTTTAAGGTAAAAGGACATGACGACAATGAGCACACTGCACGAAAAACTGAAGTCCCACAAAGACACCATCCAAAGCAAAACCCTGAGTGAATGGTTCGCCGCCGAACCGGGTCGTGTGCAGGAATGGACGCTACACCACGCCGGTATCTATCTTGATCTCTCCAAAAACCATATCAACGCGCAAACCAAGGCACTGTGGCAACAATGGGTGGATAGTGCGGGTGTCGCCGAAGGTATCGCCGCCATCACCCGGGGCGACAACGTCAACACCGGCGAACACCGCCCGGCGCTGCACCACCGCCTGCGTGCACCTGCCGATCAGTCCTTCGTCGTTAACGGCGAAGACGTCAGCCCGCACATCCGCGATGTGCGGGCGCGCATGAAAAACATCGCCGAGCGCGTGCGCAGCGGCGAATGGAAAGGTTTTGACGGCCAGGCGATTACCGACGTCATCCATATCGGCATCGGCGGTTCCGAACTCGGTCCGCGCCTGCTCTGCACCGCCTTCAAACACCTCGCTGATGAGCGTATCCGCGTCCACTTCCTTGCGACCCCGGATCCCGTCAAAATCAGCGAACTCAAACGTCGCCTCAACCCGGCCACCACCCTGCTGATTGCCGCGTCCAAGAGCTTCGGCACCGAAGAAACCCTCTCCAACGCCGGTTACATGCGCGAATGGTTACGCGCGGCAGGCGGAGAGAAAGCGGACGAACAAATGATTGCCCTCTCGGCCAACGTCGAAAAAGCTGCTGCCTTCGGCATTGCCGCCGAACGCGTCCTGCCCTTCTGGGATTGGGTCGGTGGGCGCTTCTCGCTGTGGTCGGCTATCAGCCTGCCGTTCATCCTGCAAAACGGTTACGAAGCCTACGAAGACCTACTCGCCGGCGCGCATGAAATGGACAAACACTTCCAGACTGCGCCGCTGATGGCGAACATGCCAGTGTGGCTGGCAACGCTTGAAGCGTGGTACAACCACTATTACAACTGGAACAACCGCGCTGTCATCACCTATTGCAACTCGATGGAACCCTTCCCGCAATACCTGCAACAGCTTGATATGGAAAGCCTTGGCAAACGCGCCAACCGCGAAGGCAAACCGCTGACCAAACCGAGCGGCATCATCGTCTGGGGCGGCACCGGCACCGAAGCGCAGCACGCCTTCTTCCAGCTCATCCATCAAGGTCAGCGCAACATCCCGATCGACTTCGTCACCGTCAAAACCCCGCCGAAAGGCTACGAAGACGCACAACGCATCATCCACGGCCACTGCACTGCGCAGGCCGAAGCCCTGATGCGTGGCCGTGACGACAGCGACCTGCAAAATATTCCTGAGAACGAGCGCTACCAGCGTACCTGTCCGGGTAACCGCCCCAGCACCACCATCATCCTGGATGAGCTGACCCCGGCGAATCTTGGCGCCTTCATCGCCCTGTACGAACACAAAGTCACCGTGCAGGCCATCCTCTACGACGTCAACGCCTACGACCAATGGGGCGTCGAACTCGGCAAAGTGCTGGCAAAAGGTACCGAAGCGAGTCTCGCGGGCAGAACCGGCGAACACGATCCTTCCACCACCGCCATCATCAACTACCTCAAGAGCTGATAGGCGCTATCCGCACAAAGCCCCTGAATGGGGGCTTTGTTTCGCGTAATTAAAACATCAGAATCCGGGACTTATTTTCTGACAATTTACATAAACGCATCATCTTGTAATACAAGTTGATTTTTATTTAAATTTGATGTTAATCAATACGTTAAAAACAAATCAATTTGCTATAAATTTATAAAAAAATATAATATCTGCAGTCAGAAAGTGGTTGCCATAGTATTCGCAGCCGCAAGTAACAGTTTCATTTTTCATGCACATAGGAGTAATCATGCTAACCAAAACTGAAAATCGCCCTGCCGCTTGGGCTAACTTCATCGCTGGGGATTGGGAAAACAGCGTTAACGTACGCGATTTTATCCAGAAGAACTACACCCCGTATGAAGGCGACGGCAGCTTCCTCGCCCCAGCCACCCCCGCTACCACCAAACTGTGGGACAGCGTGATGGAGGGTGTGAAAGAAGAAAACCGCACCAAAGCCCCGCTGAAAATCGACGCCGACATCGTTTCCGGCATCAACAGCCACGCGCCTGGCTATATTGACAAAAATCTTGAAGTTGTTGTCGGCCTGCAAACCGATGAACCGCTGAAACGCGCCATCATGCCTTACGGCGGCATCAAGATGGTCATGGATTCCTGCAAGATCTATGACACCCCGCTCAACGAGCAAGTGAAAAAAGCCTTCACCGAATACCGCAAAACCCACAACCAGGGCGTATTCGACGTCTATACCCCGGACATCCGTCGTTGCCGTAAATCCGGCGTACTGACCGGCCTGCCGGACGCTTTACGGACGTGGCCGCATCATTGGTGACTACCGCCGTGTCGCCCTTTACGGTATTGATTTCCTGATGGCTGACAAAGTCAAACAATTCAACTCCTTCCAGGCTGACCTCGAAGCAGGCAAAGACCTGGAAGAAACCATCCGTCGTCGCGAAGAGATCGCCGAGCAGCACCGCGCCCTCGGCCAAATGAAAGAAATGGCTGCCGCTTACGGTTACGACATTTCCGGCCCGGCCACCAACGCCAAAGAAGCGGTACAGTGGACTTACTTCGGCTACCTCGCTGCCGTCAAATCCCAAAACGGCGCCGCCATGAGCTTTGGCCGCGTTTCCACCTTCCTTGACATCTACATCGAACGCGATCTGAAAAACGGCGTCATCACCGAAAGCGAAGCGCAAGAAATGATTGACCACCTCGTCATGAAACTGCGCATGGTTCGCTTCCTGCGTACCCCGGAATACGACCAGCTCTTCTCCGGCGACCCGATTTGGGCGACCGAATCCATCGGCGGCATGGGGCTTGATGGCCGTACGCTCGTTACCAAGAACAGCTTCCGCTTCCTGCACACCCTCTACAACATGGGCCCGTCGCCGGAACCGAACATGACTATCCTCTGGTCCGAACAACTGCCGGTCGGCTTCAAACACTTCTGCGCGAAAGTCTCCATTGATACCTCCTCCATTCAGTACGAAAACGACGACTTGATGCGCCCGGACTTCAACAGCGATGACTACGCTATCGCCTGCTGCGTCAGCCCGATGGTGGTCGGCAAACAAATGCAGTTCTTCGGTGCCCGCGCCAACCTTGCCAAAACCCTGCTGTATGCCATCAACGGCGGCGTTGACGAAAAATCCAAAGACCAGGTCGGCCCGAAAATTGCCCCGCTCACCGATGAAGTGCTCGACTATGACACCGTCATCACCCGCATGGACAACTTCATGGATTGGCTGGCTACCCAGTACGTTACCGCGCTGAACTGCATCCACTACATGCACGACAAATACAGCTACGAAGCTGCACTGATGGCGCTGCATGACCGCGACGTTTATCGCACCATGGCTTGCGGGATTGCCGGGCTTTCCGTCGCTGCCGACTCGCTCTCCGCCATCAAATACGCCAAAGTCCGCCCGGTGCGCGACGAAAATGGCATCGCCGTTGACTTTGAAATCGAAGGCGAATACCCGCAATTCGGCAACAATGATGAACGCGTGGACAGCATCGCCTGCGACCTCGTCGAACGCTTCATGAAGAAAGTTGCCAGCCACAAGATGTACCGTGGTGCCACCCCGACCCAGTCTGTGCTCACCATCACCTCCAACGTCGTGTACGGCAAGAAAACCGGCAACACCCCGGATGGTCGCCGTGCTGGCGCACCGTTTGGCCCAGGCGCCAACCCGATGCATGGTCGTGATGTGAACGGTGCGGTTGCTTCCCTGACCTCGGTCGCCAAACTGCCGTTTGCCTACGCCAAAGATGGTATCTCCTATACCTTCTCCATTATTCCGGGCGCCCTCGGCAAAGACGACACCACGCGTCAGGCTAACCTTGCCGGCCTGATGGATGGCTACTTCCACCATGACAATGACATCGAAGGTGGTCAGCACCTGAACGTCAACGTCTTGAACCGCGAAATGCTGATCGAAGCGATGAACGATCCGGAACTCTATCCGCAGTTGACCATCCGCGTCTCCGGCTATGCCGTCCGCTTCAACTCACTCACCAAAGAGCAGCAAATGGACGTCATCACCCGCACCTTCACGCAAACCATGTAAGACACTGTCGTGCCCAAAAAGTGCCGGGGTCTTCCCCGGCACTTTTTATGTTTGCTACCTTCGTAGCGGTGACAAGCCCAGTATCTACGCCGCTTGGCGAGCCCAGTATTGATGCCGCTTGATGCAATGTTGTCGTGCACGAAGGCCTGACGCCAAACCCTGACAGCGCTTATACTAAACTCGTTCCTGCCGCGCCCCGTGCGCGGTTTCTCTTTCAACCAGCCCGAAAACCATGAGCGACATCCTCTCCAACGACTACCGCGACCGCCGCACCTTCGCCATCATTTCCCACCCCGACGCGGGGAAAACCACCCTCACCGAAAAACTGCTGCTCTTTGGCGGCGCGATAGCACTCGCCGGCACGGTCAAAGGACGCAAGGCAGCGCGCCATGCCACCTCCGACTGGATGAAAATGGAGCAGGAACGCGGTATCTCCGTTACCAGCTCGGTGATGCAGTTCCCCTATAACGGTCGCGTCATCAACCTGCTCGACACCCCCGGCCACGAAGACTTTTCCGAAGATACCTACCGCACCCTTACCGCCGTGGACTCGGCACTGATGGTCATTGACTGTGCCAAAGGCGTCGAAGAACGCACCATCAAGCTGATGGAAGTCTGCCGCCTGCGCGACACCCCCATCTTCACTTTCATCAACAAGCTTGACCGCGAGGGACGTGAGCCGATGAGCCTGCTCGATGAAGTCGAAGACGTGCTGAAAATCCGCTGCGCGCCCGTCACCTGGCCGATTGGCATGGGACGCACCTTGCGCGGTGTCTATCACCTGCTGGAAGACAGGGTCTATTTTTACGACGCGGGCAAAGGCGCGCTGGTCAACAACGGCGAAGAAGTGCAGGGCCTCGACAACCCGCGCCTTGACGAACTCCTGTCCGACACCATCGCCGCCTTCCGCGACGAAATCGAGCTGCTGCGCGAAGCGGGTAACCCCTTTGATCATGATGCCTACCTGCGCGGCGAATTGACGCCGGTGTACTTCGGCTCGGCGATTGGCAACTTCGGCGTGCGCGAAATGCTGAACGGCTTTGCCGAATACGCCCCTGCGCCGCGCGCGCGGCAGACCACGGCGCGTGCCGTTGCCCCGCAGGAAGACAAATTCAGCGGCTTCGTCTTCAAAATCCAGGCGAACATGGATCCGAAACACCGTGACCGCATCGCCTTCATGCGCATCAATTCCGGCACCTTCACCCCCGGCATGAAACTGCGCCAGGTGCGTCTCGCGCGTGACGTGAAAATCCCCGACGCACTCACCTTTCTCGCCGCCGAACGCGAACACATCAGCAGCGCCGTCGCCGGTGACATCATCGGTATCCACAACCACGGCACCATCCGCATCGGCGACACTTTTACCGAAGGCGAAGACCTGCAATTCACCGGCATCCCTGATTTCGCGCCGGAACTCTTCCGCCGCGTCCGCCTGAAAGATCCGCTGAAAATGAAAGCGCTCCTGAAAGGGCTGGAACAACTCTGTGAAGAAGGCGCGACCCAATTCTTCAAACCGCTGATTGGCAACGACCTCATCCTCGGCGCGGTCGGCGTGTTGCAATTCGATGTTGTCAAAGAGCGCCTCAAAACCGAATACAACGTCGAGTGCCAGTTTGAAGGGGTAAATGTCGCCACCGCGCGCTGGGTAGAAGCGCCGGATGATAAAGCGCTGAAAGCCTTTACCGACAAAAACCAGGCAAACCTCGCCCACGACCACTACGGGCAGCTGGTGTACGTCGCGCCCAGCCGCGTCAACCTGCAACTCACCCAGGAACGCCACCCCGACATTGGCTTCGCCGCTACCCGCGACCATTTGGCGCAATAAATCCGGAGGAAACCATGGCCGTTATTGAAGGCTTCCGCGTGCAAAACTTTCGCGCCTTGCGCGACATCACCCTCGGCAAAGTGTCATATGGGCAAAACGCCACAGCATTGACACCCTTCACCGTCGTCATCGGTAAAAACGGCGCCGGCAAAAGCACGCTGCTTGATGCTTTCGGCTTCATCGCCGACTGCCTCGCTACCGATGTGGAAACCGCCTGCGACATGAAACAGCGCGGCGGCTTCGAGCGTCTGCGCAGCAAAGGTACGGATGAACCTATCCGCTTTGAAATCTATTACCGCGAATCCAAAAGCGAGCGCCCCATCACCTACGAACTCGCTATCAACCTTGATAAACACGAGCGTCCTTACGTCGAATCAGAAACCCTCAAACAGCGGCGTAAAGGGCAAAAACACGGCCAACCCTTCCCCTTTCTCCGTCTTAATCACGGCAAAGGCACCGCTTGGGCCGGTCAAGATGCTGTCGAAAGCGAAGAAGACAGCAGCAAAATTCCCGTCGAATTGACCGATCCGCGTCAACTCGGCATCGCCACCCTCGGCACCCTGCGCGAACATCCGCGTATCCAGCGTTTTCGCGACTTCCTGAAAAGCTGGTATCTGTCCTACTTCTACCCTGATGCTGCGCGCACCCTGTCCAATGCTGGAGCGCAGCGCCACCTCAACATCCACGGTGACAACATCGGCAACGTCGTGCAATACATGGAGCGCGAACACAAAGAAAGATTCCGCAAAATCCTCCTCCGTATTGCCGAAAGAATCCCCGGCATCACCCATATTGACACCGAAGTTACCGCCGACAAACGCGTACTCCTGCGCTTCAACGACGGCGCCTTCACCGATCCCTTTTTCGCCCAGCAAATGTCCGATGGCACCCTGAAAATTTTTGCCTACCTGCTGCTTTTGGAAGACCCCGAACCGCCGCCCTTTATCTGTATCGAAGAACCGGAAAATGGTCTTTACCACAAGCTGCTGGAAACCCTGGCCAATGAATTCCGCGCCCATGCCACCGGCAAAAAAAATGCGCCGCAAATCTTCGTGACGACGCACCAACCCTATTTCGTTGACGCACTCTCGCCGGAAGAAGTATGGATACTGGAAAAAGGCAGCGACGGATTCTCCACCATCCGTCGCGCCTCCGACATCGCGCTGGTCAACCGTTTGGTGAAAGAAGGCCTGCCTCTGGGCGGACTGTGGTACAGCGACTATTTGGATCGGGCTTAACCATGCACATCGAATTCCTGGTTGAAGACGCCTCTGGTAAAAAACTGCTGAGTGCCTTACTGCCCAAACTGCTAGATCCGGCACACACATGGCGCATCCACGCTTACAAAGGAGTCGGCCATATTCCGCCCAACCTTAAAGGAACAACCGACCCAAACAAACGTATTTTGCTCGACAACTTGCCCCGCCTCCTGCAAGGCTATGCCAATACCCCCGGCATTGATGCTGTCGTCGTGCTGGTCGATACCGATAACCGCAACTGTGCGGCCTTCCTTGCCGAGCTTAACGCGTTGGTAGCGGTCAGCGCTCCCGCACTTACCGTCCTCATCCGCCTGGCCATCGAAGAAATCGAGGCCTGGTATCTGGGCGACAAGCACGCCCTATTGCGAGCTTACCCCACAGCCAGACAGCGCCAAGACAAACTCAAACGCTACAAACAAGACAGCATTTGCGGCACATGGGAACTCTTGGCCGACGTCATTTACCCCGAAGGCGCGACCGGCCTCAAACGCGACAAAACCGTCGGCAGCAAAAAATACGAATGGGCGGAAAACATAGCCCCCTTGCTCGAACCCGAACGCAACCTCTCACCCAGTTTCCGTAAATTCTGCGCCGGTATCCGCCGCCTGAGTGCAAATCCCTGAACCAGCCCAATGGCCAACTTGCGCATTCCGCGCAATAACCCCACTCACAAGGAGACCCCATGAACTACCACAACGGCTTTTTCAGCTCGCGGGTCAAATGGAGTTCGTACGACTAACGGCATGAAAATCGCCGCTATCTGTTGCTGACACGCAACAAAAACCTTGCCCGCCCGCCCCCGCATCCCTGTAATCCGCGCCCGTTTTATCCCGATTCACTTAACCGCAAGGAGGTTCCCATGATGCGTACCCGCACGACTGACATCACTCCCTGCAATCACAACGCCTGAGCGGCTTCCCATTCTTCCGCCCGCTTGTGATTGCGTCTTTCACCGAACAATCACAGGATTCCTATGGGCAATTAAAAAGCCGTGGTCATCATTGCCG
Source organism: Cardiobacterium valvarum (assembly GCF_900460955.1). Classification (GTDB taxonomy): domain Bacteria; phylum Pseudomonadota; class Gammaproteobacteria; order Cardiobacteriales; family Cardiobacteriaceae; genus Cardiobacterium; species Cardiobacterium valvarum. The sequence continues at coordinate 1,879,893 of NZ_UFUW01000001.1, read as the reverse complement.
ACCACAAAACCACCCCCGAAGGCAGCGCCATTGAGCAACTCAACCGCACTGCCGCCCTTGCTCACATTGACGCTGCCGCCGGTATGCCTGACCTGCATCCGGGGCGCGGCTATCCCGTTGGTGCCGCATTTTGCAGCCACAGCCACCTCTATCCCGCCCTCATCGGCGCTGATATCGGCTGCGGCATGAGCCTGTGGCAGAGTGACCTTGCCGCGCGCAAAACCAGTGCGGACAAGCTACTGCGCCGCATCGGCGAACTTGAAAGTCCGCTTGATGACGACTGGCTGCCGCATATCGTGGCCACAGGCATCACCGCCGACCACCCCTACCGTCACGCCCTCGGCACCATCGGCGGCGGCAACCACTTCGCGGAAATCCAGCGCGTTGATGCCGTCCTTGCCCCTGCGCAACTGCCGCCGGATTTCGACGCGGATGCCTTGTGCGTCCTCGTCCACAGCGGTTCACGCGGTTATGGCGGCGCTATCCTGCGCGCGCACATCAAGCAGCACGGCCATGCGCCGCTTGCCGCCGCAAGTCCGGATGCCGCCGCTTATCTCGCCGCGCACGACGCTGCCGTTGCTTACGGCAAAGCAAACCGCAGCCTCATCGCCGCCCGCCTTGCGCAAAACCTCGGCGCCACGCTGCACCCCGTCAGCGACACCGCGCACAACCAGCTCGTGCACACGCACCTGAACGGCGTGGATGGCTGGCTGCACCGCAAAGGTGCGGCCGGCCTCGTTGTTATCGCCGGATCGCGCGGCAGTGCCAGCTACCTCGTCCGCCCGGCCGGACGGGATGTAGGCAATCTTGCCAGCCTTGCCCACGGTGCCGGACGCAAATGGCAGCGTGGCGCCTGCAAAGCGCGCCTGTCCGGCAAATACCGTCCGAAAGAACTGCTGCGCAACCCCTACGGCGGCCATATCATCTGCGCCGACAAAACCCTGCTTTACGACGAAGCGCCGCAGGCCTACCGCAACATTGAGCACACCATCGCGGCCCTCACCGACTTCGGCCTTATCGAGCCGGTGCTGCGCCTCACGCCCGTCCTCACCTACAAAACGCGGGGGGATGCCTGATGAAACTGCAAATCAGCGCCGCACACGGCCCCGGCGAATGCGAACGAGCCGCCGCCTTTGCCCTGCAACGTCTCAGCGCCGAAGCTGCCGCGCATGGCATCCGCGTGGAAATCCACGACGAACGCCGCAGCCGGCACGGCATCCAGTCTGCCGTCATCACGTTAAGCGGCGACGAGGTGGCAGCCTTCGCCGCGCGCTGGCAGGGTACCATCCAGTGGATCTGGCAAAGCCGCATCCGCCCCAGGCATCCGCGCAAAAACTGGTACATCGGCATCTACCCGCTGGCAGAGACCGCTCCCGTTGCGCGGGGTGACATCCTCATCCAAAGCTGCAAAGCGGGCGGCAAAGGCGGGCAGCACGTCAACAAAACGCGCAGCGCGGTGTGGGCGACGGACAGCGTGAGCGGCCTGCGCGTCAAAGTGCAGGCGGAACGCTCGCAGCATGCGAACCGCCGTCTCGCGTACCAACAACTGGATGCGCGCCACGCTGCGCTGGTGGTGGAACGGGAGGCCGTGCAGCGACACGCGCAACACTGCCGCCATTTCCAGATTGAACGCGGCAATCCGGTGCGCATCTTTGTCGGCGACGACTTTCGCGAACGCGCTTAATCCTTTCACCAAAATCAAAGCCCCGCCCTGCGGGGCTTTTTTGAGGATGACCGCCAAGCGGGATAAAACCTGAGCTCGTGGACAACCAGCGGGGGAGGGCGTCGGTATCTTTTATTTCCTGCTGCAGACTTCGCGGTTCCAGAGGCAGATGGAAACCGGGGTATCTTGAGGCGGTATCCAACCCTTGACGGCGGTGATGGTCCACACGTCGTCTTTGTCCGGTTTGATGGTAGCGATGATCTCTTCACCGTCCACACCGGCTTTGAGTTCGCGGCTATTGCTCAACCAGCCGGATTTTCCAATGGTAATAGGCATATCCGAGTCGCAGATAAGTTTGCCGATGTTGACTTCCACTTCGCCGCCCTTGCGCCATGAATAGAGGCGGATGCGGTTTTCCGCGATGTCTTTCGCGCCGGATGCGGCGATAGCCGTTTGGCATTTGGCTTCGGCGACGGCGCTGTTGTGCGCCCGGACGCGTTGTTCGCAGCTATCAAAGGCACGCTGGATGGTGTCTGGGACACGGTAGGCATCCGGGCAGGCATCGCTGCTGAGAGCGCTGTCGGGGGATGCGGCAATTTTGGCGTCTATGTCGCTCAATATGAGTTTGGCGATGCGTTCGCGGGCGGGTTCGAGCGCGGCTTCTGCTTTGGCGATGGCTTCGTCAGAGGCGTTATTGACACGCGGCAGCTGCAGCCAGTCCACTTCGCGGGCAGCGGCAATGCTGTTAATGCTGTCCGCATTGGCGATGGCTTTGTTGAGGGCGGCTTGTGCCATGTGTGCCGGGGCGATTTCCGCGCATTGCTGGACGAGGTCGCGCATACCGGTTTGTTCAAAAAGTTCTTCGCAGAGTTTATATTGCGAGCGGTACTCTTGCTCTGCCAGCGCTTTGTCAATAATGGCAGGGATATCACCGCTGATTTTGTTTTTGATGGTTTCGCGTTTTTGCCCCAGTGCGCCGCCGCTCATCAGGTCGATATCGTCGTTTTTCAATTTGTATTGTTCGCGCAGCGTTTTATCTAGCGTCAGGCCGCCGGTTTTGACGAGGGTGTCGTGGTCATCCGGCAGGGCGAGCATTTCCTTGATTTTCGGGATGATAGCCTGGTAGGTGTCGGCTGCCTGGGTGATCGTTGGGAAGTTGTCTACAATCCAGTCAGCAGCATCACCCTGCTTGCAATTGCGCAGTTGATCAATGGTTTCTTGCGCTATGTCGCGGGTCCAGAAGGCAAACGGGATGCCCGTAGCGATTTGCAGGCGTTCGGAGGTATTGGCATACCACCCGCTGAACATGTTGAGGCGGTCGCATAGCGCTTTTGTAGAACGGCGGGCCAGCATCGGATCAAGACCGGTTATGGCCAGGCGGTAAGCGATAAGGGCGTTTTCATATTTTTGTGCGGCAGCGGCATTATCGTAACGGCGAAAAAGTCCTCTGGGCCCCATGTCGGCATTAAGCAGCGGTTGCACAGTAGAGAGATAGTCTTTGCCATCGCCCGTGATGGGCATAGTGGCGACTTTTTGCCGACGGTCGGCGAAAGCGCGCGCCCAGTAGTCGCTGCGCGCCTGATCAATCGCCTGTTTGGTGGCGGTCCGATCGAGTTCGGGCAGCATATCCGCCGGAGGCACGGCAGTTTCGGCTTCGGCAACGCTGCGCACACCTGTCGCATCGGTGCCGGCAGTTTTCAGGAGATCCAGCAGGGCTTGTGCTTCTTCCAGTGGCGGCTTTCTTGCACTGAGGGTGAAGGGGGTGCAGTCTTCATTAACTTTGCCGTCCCAGCCCAACCAGGTGGCTTTGTTGTCTTTGACGCGTAACCCGATACTGCCGTCGCGAAATTCACCGCCGTTTTTGCCCCATTCAGCTTCACCTTTGAGGTGGTAGTAACTGTCTTCTTCAACAAGGTAATAGCGAAGATCGACATTGGCGGGTTTGCCCTCGCTTACGGCGAGGTTGAGGTAACCCGGTGATTTGCACTGGTACATACCGCCGTAGTACTGCGTGGCAGCGAAGCTGGCCCCGCTGGTGAGCAGGGCAGCGGTGAGCAGGGTAATGCGTAATTGCATGGCGTATTCTCCTGTGAGGTTGAGGGTTTTATACCAACTCCCTTGGTACGCCGCGAGAAGGCGGTGCCCCATTAAGCAGCGTGAGTATGGGAAGCGGCCGGTGAGGGGGCTTTGGGGTCATGTACGAAGCCTACCGGGGTTAACGGGTTGGCATAGTTAAAGCGCAAAAAAAATAGTAATAGCAAAATGAACAAAAAATAAAGCAGAAACGGCGTAATTTTTCACATAACACACCCACAGACGGGGAAAAAACCGATACAGTGGCCCCCCCTACAACACATGAGGAAAAATCATGCAAAGACTCGCCCTTGCCCTGGCCATCGCCACTGTCGCTCTCACCGGTTGCGAAGACAAAAAAGCGGCAGAACCCGCCAAACCTGCCGCTGCCAGCACCCCTGCGGCTTCCGCTCCTGCCGCCGCACCCGCAGAGGCCACTCCGGCTGCCGCCCCTGCTGCAAGCCAAGCGGCATTCAGCGGCACTTACAAAGGTGTCCTGCCTTGCGCAAGCTGCCCGGGTATTGATACCACCCTCATCATCAACGATGACGGCAGCTACGAACTGACCACGCTGTTCCTCGAAGAAAAAGACGCCAAGCCGGAAACCGTGCGCGGCAAATACAGCCTGAACGAAGACAAAACCCTGCTACGCCTCGACGAAGCGGGCAACGGCTACGTTTACTTCATCGGCGACGGCCTCCTGGAAATGCGTGACGACGACGGCACCACCGGCGAACGCAACGCGGACGAACAAGCCAATTACCGCCTGAAAAAACAATAAACGGCGGCTGGCAAAATGAAAGGCAGACTGTGGTCTGCCTTTTTTATGTCCGATTAGCGCGGTACCAGTGAGTGTAGAGAGGCTCCTGCGACCATTCACCCGAGCCTCCGCTGGGCAGGCTCAGTATTTATCCCGCTTAGTGGGCCCAGTATTTACGCCGCTTGGCGGGCCCAGTGTTTACGCCGCTTGGTGGGCCCAGTATTTACGCCGCTTGGCGGGCCCAGTGTTTACGCCGCTTGGCGGGACCAGTATTTACGCCGCTTGGCAGGTCCAGTGTTTACGCCGCTTGGCGAGCCCAGTATTTACGCCGCTTGGCGGGGCCAGTGTTTACGCCGCTTGGCGGGCCCAGTATTTACGCCGCTGGGCGGGCTCAGTATTTATCCCGCTTGGTGTGCCCAGTGTTTGTGCCGCTTGGCGAACGTTGCCGCAAAAAAAACAGGCATCCTCGCGGATGCCTGTGTGTAGTGGTAAAGGGTTTTACCAGCCTTTGACGGCGGCGCCTTTGAAGGCTTTTTCGGCGGCCTCTTCGACTTCTTTGCTTTGGTAGGATTCGACGAATTTTTTGACTTCGTCTTTGTCTTTATCGGCGGTGCGCACGACGATGATGTTGACATAGGGCGAATCGGCGTCTTCCATGAAGAGGGAATCTCGTTTCGGGATGAGGCCCGCGTTCACGCCGTAGTTGGAGTTGATGATGGCGAGATCAACGTCGGGCAGCACGCTCGGCACTTGTGAGGCTTCGATTTCGCTGATTTTGTAGTTGTGCGGGTTTTCAGCGATGTCCATCACGCTTGCTTCGAGGTTGGTGTTGTCTTTGAGTTTGAGCAGGCCCTGTTTGTCGAGCAGGATGAGGGCGCGCGCGCCGTTGGTGGGGTCGCCCGGGATGGCGATTTTGGCACCGTCTTTGAGTTCTTTGATGTCTTTGATTTTTTTGCTGTAAGCGCCAACGGGATAGACGAAGGTGTTGCCAACGGCGACGAGGTCAAGGCCGCGCTCTTTGGTGATGACGTCGAGGTAGGGTTTGTGCTGGATGGCATTGGCGTCAATGGAGCCGTCGGAGAGGGCGACGTTCGGCATGACGTAGTCTTCGAATTCGATGACTTCCACGTCCAGGCCGTGTTTTTCTTTGGCGATTTTGGCGGCGATGTGCACGAGTTCGCCTTCGGGGCCGGTCATCGCGCCGACTTTGAAGGGAGCGGCCTGGGCGACGGCGGCAAGGCCGGCGATGAGGGCGGCAAGGGTCAATTTCTTCATGGGTTTTCTCCGGTTAGGTTGGGATTAGCGGTGATCGAAGCGGCGGGCGAGGGCGTCCCCCAGCCACTGGATGTTCTGCACCAGCACGACGATGATGCAGACGGTGTAGAGCATGATGTCCGGGCGGTAGCGCTGGTAGCCGTAGGCGTAGGCGACTTTACCGAGTCCGCCCGCGCCGAGGGCGCCGGCGATAGCGGAATAGCCGATGAGGGCGATGAGGGTGATGGTAAGGGCGTTGATGATGCCGGGCAGGGCTTCGGGCAGCAGCACTTTGCGCATGATTTGCGTAGGGCTTGCGCCCATGGCCTGTGCTGCTTCGATGAGGCCGCCGGGGACTTCGTTCAGCATGTTTTCCACCATGCGGGCGATGAAGGGGACGGCGGAGAGGGTGAGCGGGACGATGGCGGCGGTGTTGCCGATGGAGACGCCGACGATGAAGCGGGTGAAGGGCACGATCCACAGGGCGAGGATGATGTAGGGGATGGAGCGGCCGATGTTGACGATGATGCCGAGCGGGTAATAGACGTAGGGGTTCGCCAGGAAGCGGCCACGTCGCGTTGCATAGAGGATGAGGCCGAGCAGGGTGCCGAAGATGGCGGCGATGAGGGTCGCGCTCAGGGTCATGTAGAGGGTTTCGCAGGCGCTGACGAGCATGAGCCAGGCGGTGTCGCCGATGAGGGCGTGCAACCAGGCGGTAAAGGCGCCCCAATATTGTTGGAGGTTATTCAACATAGCCGAGGATTTCCGTGCTGACGGGTTGGGTGGTGAGGTAGGCGAGGGCGTCGCGGGTCTGCCCCGGTTCGCCGATGATTTCGGCGACGAGCAGACCGTGGCGGGTGCTGCTGCCGATGTGTTCAATTTTGGCTTGAATGATGCTGATGTTGACGCCAAAGCGTTTGGTCAGCGAGGAGAGGACGGGTTCGTCGATGTGGTGGCCGAGGAAGCCGATTTTGACGACGGAGTGCGTGCCGGCGGGTTTGAGGCGCCTCTGGTAGTCCTCCGGCAGGTCGAAGCGCTGGGTTTGCGCAACGAATTGTTTGCCAAGCGCCGAGGCGGGCGCGGTGAAGAAGGTGCTGACGTCGGCGGTTTCGACCAGTTGTCCGCCGTCGATAAGGGCGACTTTGTCGCAGATGTGTTTGACGACTTCCATTTCGTGGGTGATCATCAGGATGGTCAGCCCCAGTTTTTCATTGATGTTTTTCAACAGGTTAAGGATATCTTCGGTGGTTTTCGGATCGAGCGCCGAGGTCGCTTCGTCCGAAAGCAGCACTTGCGGCTCGGCGGCGAGTGCGCGGGCGATAGCGACGCGCTGTTTTTGGCCGCCGGAGAGTTGCGCGGGGTAGTGCCCGGCTTTGTCTTCAAGGCCGGTCAGCGCCAGCAGGGGTTGCACTTTGGCGGCGATGTTTTTTTTGTCCGCACCGATGAGTTCCAGCGGCAGGGCGATATTGGCGTAGACGGTGCGGCTGGAAAGCAGGTTGAAGTGCTGGAAGATCATGCCGATTTTGTGACGCGCGCGCAGCAGCCCGGCGGGATCAAGTGCGGTGAGGTCTTCGCCGGAGACAATGACGCGGCCGCTGTCGGGGCGTTCGAGCAGGTTGACGCAGCGGATGAGGGTGCTTTTGCCCGCGCCGCTTTGTCCGACAACGCCGTAGATTTCGCCCGGGGCGACGTGCAGGTTGATGTCGCGCAGGGCGTGGATGTCTTGGCCTTTGTGGCGGTAGGTTTTTTGCAGGTGTTGCAGGGTAATCATGGTTCTGTAAATGCGGGAAAGGCGGGCGATTATGTGCGCTTGCTATGGGGCGGTCAAGCGGGGAAGGGCGGCGGTGTGAGTGCTATTTGGCATGGGGTTATAACCATTCCGGATAGAACGGATGCGGTCAGATGCGCCAGCACATGCAGATGATTTGCCGGGTCCGCCAAGCGGCGTCGTTGCTGAGCCTGCCAAGCGGTGTAAACACCGGGTCCGTCAAGCGTCGCAGGTGGTATGAGCCTTTGTTGTACCCGAAGGGGTACCTGGTTTTAGTTCTATCGAAATCAGGGGCCGGGCATGTTTGGGGGCGTTCAGGCGAGCAATCCTTCTGCGGCGAAGCAGTCGCGGTAGGCCGCCGCTTTTTGTGCCAGCGGCAGCGGGTAGGCGCGCGAGGATGAGGGTAGGCGGTACAGGTGCAGGGGGCGGGCGGCGAAAGTGGTGCTGACCGGTGCGCCGATACGCGGGGCAGCGGTCGTGGCCGGCAGTTGCGTGAGCAGGGTGGCAGTCGCGAGAGCACCGGTGGTGATGATGGCACGGCAGGCGGGAAGGCGGTCAAGCAGTGCCGCAAGATTCAGGGGCTCAAGGATGCGTAGCGATTGGTCGGCGGCATTGCCGCGCAGACGTTCGACGCGTTGCGCGGTGTCGCTGATGGCGATGCCTGTTGCTGCTAGGAAGGTGCGCAGTTCGGCTTCGCGGAAGCCTTTGCCGTCGGCGGTGAGGAAGTGATCGCGGTCGGCAAAGAAGATGAGGCCGAAGATGCGCCACATGTCGTTTTGCAGGTTTGGGTAGTAGAACGGCATTTTCCAGCGCGTCTGCGGCGGCGGGAAACTGCCCAGCATGAGCAGGCGGGCCGCAGGCGGCAGGAAGGGGTCAAGCGGGTGGGTTTCGATAACGGCGGGCATATCGGCGGGGGAAGTGTCCGTCATGCGCCCTGGTAATCGCAGGGGTATTCGCTTTTTAGCGCCGCTGCTTTGTCGAGCACGCTGCGGCGCATTTCGTCCTGGTAGGCGGCGATGCGCTCGCGCAGGGCGGGGTCGTGGCTGGCGCAGATGCGCAGGGCGAGCAGGGCGGCGTTTTTTGCGCCGTTCAGCGCTACGGTGGCGACCGGTACGCCCGCCGGCATTTGCAGGATGGAGAGGATGCTGTCCCAGCCGTCGATGGAGTTGCTGGAATGTATCGGTACGCCGATGACCGGCAGCGGGGTGATGGCGGCGACCATGCCGGGCAGGTGTGCTGCGCCGCCCGCGCCGGCGATGATGACGTTGAGCCCGCGCCCGGCGGCGGTTTTGCCGTAGTCGAGCAGGCGTTCCGGGGTGCGGTGCGCCGAGACGATGGTGAGTTCGTAGGCGGTATGGAATTGTTCACAGGTGCGGGCAGCGTCCTGCATGATGCGGAGGTCGCTGTCGCTGCCCATGATGATGCCGATTTTGTGCATGTGGGTTCCTTGTGGGATGGGTATAGTCGTTTCAAATAGGACTGTGACAAGGCGGCGAGCCGAGGACTGTTCAGACAGTACGGCGAGCGGGCCGATGCGGTACCGGTTCTATTTGGAACGCCTATATCAGTCGTCTTCCCGCTCGCTGAGGGTTCTCCCCGCATGGGTAATGAGCAGGTCTGCCAGTGAGGCGGCAGAAGGTTCGAGCCAGTCTGCATCCATGACACCCATGCCGACTTCATAGAGGGCACCGCTGCGGTCGATGAGGATGGCCTGGCCGCCGCTATCGTCGCCAATCATGAGGTAGTCCGGCAGATAGGTCGGGACTTCGTAGTCGTGGTTGCGCGTGGCGAGGTCTTCGGCGGCATAAAGGACGAGGCAGCAGTCGCTGTACAGGCCGTTCGTGAGGCGCAGCAGGGCGCGATACTCCGGTGGGAAGGGGATGTTGGATGCGTCTTCCGCCGCGTTGATAGCAGTATCTGTGGCAGGCGGGTGGAGGGTGAAGTGTGGGTTGGCGGTGAGGTTGGCGCGGGTCAGCATGGTGGTTTCTGGGTGGGGTTTGTACCGTTGTTTTTTGCTCGGCGGGATGTCGCCAAGCGGCGTGGTTGCGGGATTTTGTCGCTGCGCGATGTGTTAAAGACAACTTGCCGCAGGGCGGGCTTCAGCCCACTAGAATGATGCGGATGGTGGGCTAAATCCCACCCTGCGAACGCTGTTTTATTTCTTGGTTTTATTTCCTGGGTTCGGTTTTAGTGGTAACTCACCACCCGCACGGCTTTGCGGATTTTGTCGATTTTGGCTTTGAGTGCGGGTTCGTGGTCGGCCAGCACGGTGATGTGCCCCATTTTCCGTCCCGGACGGGTTTCGGCTTTGCCGTACCAGTGGATGAAGGTTTCATCCAGCGCCAGGACTTCGTCCAGGCCTTCGAGGACGGCGGGGCCGCTGTGTCCGTAGGCGCCGATGAGGTTCACCATCGCGGCGAGGCGGTACTGTTGCACGGAGGCAAGCGGCATGCCGGCGAGCAGGCGCCACATTTGTTCGAACTGGGAGTTGGCGCAGGCTTCGATGGTGAGGTGGCCGCTGTTGTGTACACGCGGCGCGGTTTCGTTGATCCAGATTTCACCGCTCTGGGTGACGAACATTTCCACGGCGTAGAGGCCTGCCGCGCCGAAGGCCTGCACGAGTTCGACGGCGAGTGCCTGGGCGCGTTTGCGGATGTTGGCATTGAGGAAGGTCGGCATTTGCACGTAGTCCACAAGGTTGAGGACTTTGTCGAAGACCATTTCCACGACGGGGTACACAGCAGTTTTGCCGTCGTCATCAGCGGCGACGATGACCGCGATTTCGTGCGCGATGGGGCAGAGGGTTTCGATGACGGAGGGCACGTCGCGCAGTTTCGGCAGGTCTTCTTCGGTGACGATGACTTGCACGCCTTTGCCGTCGTAGCCGCCGGTGCGGGTTTTTTGCACGAAGGGCAGCGGGATGCGTTCGAGGTCAACATCGGCGAGGCTGTCGGCGAGGTAGAACGGCGCGGTGGGCAGTTTGTGGTCGGCATAGAATTGTTTTTGCAGGCCTTTGTCCTGGATGATGCGCAGGACGCGCGGCGCGGGGATGACGCGTTTGCCCGCCGCTTCGAGTTCTTCCAGGGCTTCCACCGAGACGTGCTCAATTTCGATGCCGACGGCGGCGGCGTCTTGGGCGAAGTTGAGCACGGTTTGTTTATCGTTGAAGTCGCCCTGTTTGAAGAGGCCGGTCATGGCAGCGCAGGGCGCGCGCGGGTCGGGGTCGAGAACGGCGACCGGCATGGGGTAGTCCGTCGCTTCTTGCAGGAACATTTTGCCGAGCTGGCCGCCGCCGAGGATGGCGAGTTTCATGGTTCTCTCCTTGTTTCAGTCGCGTATGAGGATGGCGTTTGCCACATCCAAAAGGCGGCTGGGTTTATCCTCGCCGCCGAGTGCGCCCGCAATCACCGGCAGGGCGGGGAAGTAGTGTTGCACTTCCGCCGCGCTGCGCGCCGGTGGCGCACCGCTGGGGTTGGCGGAGGTGGAGATGAGCGGGCTGTCCGCCCAGGCGCAGAGTTGGCAGACGAGCGGGTGACGCGAGACGCGGATAGCGATACGCCCCGTGGCTTCGTCGCGCAGCCAGGCGGGGACGTTATCGGCAGCGGGCAGGATGAAGGTGGTGGCGCGGTCGGCGGCCTCCTGTTCGAGGCGGGCGACGAGCGCGGCATCCAATCCTGCCACCCAGTCGTGGCACTGCGCCCAGTCGGCGGCGACCAGCAGCATCCCCTGTCCGGGGCGGCGTCCGCCTTTCAGGCGCAGGATTTGCGCGAAGGTGTCAGCATCCTGCGGATCGCCGCCGAGGCCATACACCGCTTCGGTCGGATAAGCAAAAACCTGCCGCGAGTGCAGCAGGCCAAGGAAGGTGGTTTTGTCCGGCGCGAGCAGCATCAGTAGGTGCGTGTGATGGGGCAGTCAAGCAGTTGCGCCTGATAGAGGGCGGCGCGGTCAGCGACTTTGTCGCTGATGGTCATCAGCCACGGTTTGGCGAGGAAGCTGCGGTTCTCAAAGCCGCCCAAGCCTTCGTGGTAGGCAAGGTACTGGTTTTTCACGTCGTTCAGGTCAACGCCATTCCTGATAACGTTCTGGTTGGCATACCAGCCGATGAAATCCACCGCGTCATCAAAGCGCTCGCGCGAGACGTTCTGCCGGCCGCGTTTCAGTTGATACCATTCCCAGGTTGGCTGCTTCACCTGCGCATAGCCATACGCCTGCGAAGAACTCATCGCCGTCGGGTTGAAGCGGGATTCCTGATGCATGAAAGCGAGTACATACCACGGCTCGATATGCCAGCGGATCTTCGTCGCATCCAGCGCTTCTGCCCAGTGCGGGCGCTGGCTGAGCAGCACACAGGCATTTTCCATGGAAGAGACGGCAGGTTGCGGCTCATTCTGATAACGCGGGTCGCGCGGCGCGAAATTGTCCCAGGGATCCTGCCCCATATCGGCACTTGCCGGCTGATGACGCGGCGGGTGGCGATGATGCTGCCGCTGATACGACGAACACGCCGTCAAAACCAGTAAACCGAGAAGACATAACAGCCCGTGCAAACGCATTGAAGCCCCATATAACCTGATAAAATGCCGCATTCTACACCGCCCTATGGCGAACCCAAACAGCAACGCACGAGGACATCATGAGCCAAACCCAGGAAGCCGCCAACTTCATCAAAAACATCATCGAAGAAGACCTGAAAAACGGCAAAAACGACGGCCGCATCGTCACCCGTTTCCCCCCCGAACCCAACGGTTACCTGCACCTCGGCCACGTCAAATCCATCTGCCTCAACTTCGACATGGCGAAGCGCTTCGGCGGCTACTGCAACCTGCGCTACGACGATACCAACCCCGAAAAAGAAAACGAAGAATACATGGCGAGCATCCAGCGCGACGTGCACTGGCTCGGCTTCGACTGGAAACACCTCAACCACGCCAGCGACTATTTCCCTGAGCTACTGGACTATGCCTTCCAGCTTATCGACAAAGGTCTCGCCTATGTGGACAGCCAGAATGCCGAAGAAATCCGCGAAAATCGCGGCACCCTGACCGAACCCGGCCGCAACAGCCCCTACCGTGAACGCAGCATCGAAGAAAACCGCGCCCTCTTTCAGGAAATGGTGGACGGCAAACACCCGGACGGCAGCCACGTCCTGCGCGCCAAAATCGACATGGCCTCGCCCAACATCAACATGCGCGACCCTGTCATCTACCGCATCCGCCACGCGGCACACTTCCACGCCGGTGACTCGTGGAAAGTCTATCCGATGTACGATTACACCCACTGCCTCTCGGATATGCTCGAAGGCATCACCCACAGCCTCTGCACCCTCGAATTCGAAGATCACCGCCCGCTCTACGACTGGGTACTGGACGTGCTAGACACCCCCTGCCATCCGCAGCAAATCGAATTCGCCCGCCTCTCGCTCGAATACACCGTCCTTTCCAAACGCCGTCTTATCCAGCTCGTGCAAGAAAAGCACGTGAGCGGCTGGGACGACCCGCGCATGCCGACCATCGCCGGTATGCGGCGGCGTGGCATCCCCGCCGGGGCGTTGCGCGACTTCTGCCGCAAAATCGGCATCAGCAAAGCTGACGGCACCATTGCTATCGACTACTTCGAAAGCACCATCCGCGACTACCTGAACGAACACGCTGCGCGCCGCATGACCGTCGTCCGCCCGCTCAAGCTGACCATCACCAGCCTGCCGGACGACCATGAAGAAACCTACCAGCTGCCGAACCACCCGCAGGATGACAGCCAGGGCAGCCGTGCCGTACCGTTTGGCAACACTCTTTATATCGAGCAGGACGACTTCGCCGAAGAACCGCCGAAAAAATGGAAACGCCTTGCGCCCGGTCAGGCGGTGCGTCTGCGTGGCAGCTACGTCATCACCTGCGACGAAGTTATCAAAGACGCTGCGGGCAACATCATCGAACTGCGCTGCCACCACGACCCGGATACCCTCGGTAAAAACCCCGAAGGCTACAAAGCGAACGGCGTCATTCACTGGGTTAGCGCCCGCCACGCGCGCGACTGCGAAATCCGCAACTACGAGCGCCTCTTCAGCCAGCCCGACCCGATGGCAGCGGATCACTTCCTCGATACCATCAACCCGCACTCGCTCACCATCATCACTGGCGCGAAAACCGAACCGGCCTCACCGGCGGAAGCGGGCACCGTGTACCAGTTCGAACGCCTCGGCTACTACGCCGTTGACCCGGACAGCACGACGGACAACCCCGTGTTTAACCGCACCGTCGGACTGCGCGACGGCTTCAAATAAGCGCAACGACGCATGGCGACAGCAGCGCGTGCCAAACCGGCTTGCCGCCGGGTTGCGACCTTCACAGCACTGTCGATGCCCAATCAACTGCTGCAACTCACCGCCTTATCACTATTCGCCTTTCTGGCATTCACCTGGATACAGGCGGGTGAGTGGTATCAAACAATACTGGCCGTTGGCGTGCTGCTTGAACTGGGACAAGAATGGCTGCACAAGCGTCGCCATCGTGAAGCTAACGCCGTGCGTTATATCGCTGCCAGTGACAGCTTCATACTGCTGGCCCGACGCTTTCTGCGTTGGCAGCGGCTTGCCACCTATCCCGCAGCCAACTACACCGGTTTGTATTGCTGCAAAAGCACCCGGCACGGCACGGAAATCTGGCTGACGGGCAAGGACGGCGTGGACGCATTGCTCATCCGTGTGCATTACACCTTGCGCGACAACAACGCTGCTGCACGACGCTTTGCCCGCGCTATCAGCAAAGCCAGCGGACTGCCGTTTTTGTACTGAATCGTGCAGAGACTGCCTCGTTGCGATAATCACGCCGCTTGACGGCCAGTAACAACGCCGCTTGGCGAACCCAGTACTGACGCCGCTTGACGGCCCAGTAACGAGGCCGCTTGGCGAATTTCGTCGCATACTAAGGCGCAAGGCAACATCAAAAGAGAGGTTCATCATGCTGAAATGGCTTTCCTTGGCGCTGGTCGCGACCGGCATCCTGCACAACACCCTGGCATTCATCCTGATGGGCGATACCCTGCGGCGGCTGTGGCGTAGCGGCCTGATGGCCGCCGTGCGTGCCGATGACGCCGCCGCGTTCGCCCTGCTGTGGTTCATCGTGGCTGGTTTTGCCCTGATGCTGATTGGCGCGGCATTCTGGCAACTGGCGGATGCAGGCCGCCTCGGTTGGTCGCTGATCCTGGGATTGTGGGCGCTGGCGGCGGGTATTTGCCTGCTCTTCCCGCAGCCGGGGCCGTTTTTACTGCTCGCGCTTGCCTGTGCCTTCGTGCTTGCGAAGGCAGGCGGGGCGGGATAGGCTGCCATTTCTTTCCATCCTGTCGTGAGGTCATCATGTCCATAAAAAGCCTGCCTGCCCTGGAAACCGCGCTGGCGCACCGCTCCATCCGCAAATTCAGCGACAAACCCGTGCCGCCGGAGACACTGGCTGCGTTAATGGATGCCGGACGGATGGCATCCACCTCAAATCATCTGCAATGTGTGTCCGTCATCCGCATCACGGATGCGGCGATTCGTGCCGGCATCCGCCGTGCCGCGTCAGACATGGCTTATGTGACGGAATGTCCGGAGTTTCTGCTTTTCTGCGTCGATTTCCACAAACACCACCTGCTCCTGCCAGAAGCGCAGACCGACTGGGCGGAAGCGCTGCTAATCGGTGCGGTGGATACCGGCATCATGGCGCAGAACGTGCTCCTGGTCGCGGAATCGCTCGGCCTCGGCGGCGTCTATATCGGCGCGCTGCGTAACGACATTGCGGCAGTAGCGGAACTGGTCGGGCTGCCCGCACATTGTTTGCCGCTAGTCGGTCTCTGCCTCGGCTATCCGGCGCAGGACCCGCCCGTCAAGCCGCGTCTGCCGCAGGAGGTGGTGCTGCATGAGAACCGCTATCGCGACCCCGACCCGCAAGCGTTCGCCGTTTACGATGAAGAACTGCGCGCTTATTACACGGCGCGTACGGGCGAGGCGCGGGATTGGCTGGATGCGGTGCAAAACACGCTAGACCAGCCACTGCGTCCGCATGTGTTGGCGTTTTTGCAGGCGCAGGGATTTATACGGCGATGAAAACGTGGTGGATGATGGCGGCGCTGCTATTGCTCGCTGCCTGTCAGCGGGAACGCCGACCGTTCGACGGACCTTGGGTCATGGCGGCAAAAACGCCGCTGGAAAGCCCCGGCTGCGCGGCGCGCAGCTGCCCTGAGGTGCATGATCCCGTCTGCGTGACCTTCGATGCAGACGGGCGGCGGCAGAGACTAACCTTTGTCAATGCCTGCCATATGTGCATCGCGCCCGAACATATCGTCAGCATGCAGGCGGGAGAATGCCCGCGTTAATGAGGATTGCGGGTAATGCTGACGAGCCCGGCGGCGATGATGATGGCGATGCCTGCCATTTCCTGCCAGCCGAGCGTTTCGCGGAAGAGATAGTGGCCGAAAACGACGGAATAGACGACGGTCAAATAAGAAAGCGCGGCGACGGTGAATTTCTGCCCGACGGCATAGGCGCGGGTGAGCGCCAGTTGCGCGGTGAGACCGCTCGCACCAATGCCGAACAGATAGGGCAGGGCGGCAAGCGGCGGCGCGTGCCAGCCTTGAGCGGTGGCTAGCATGGCGCTCATCAGGGTGCTGACCAGCGAAAAATAAAAAACGATGCGCCAGGCGGGTTCACCGGTGGCGCTCATCTCGCGTAACTGCAAATGGGCGAGGCCGGTCGCCGCCGCGCCGAAAAGACCGCAGGAAAGCCCCCAGGCCTGCCCGGCGGAAAAGCCCGGACGCAGCAGTACGACGACACCCATCAGACCAATGATCAGCACGGCGACGGTGCGGTGGGTGATGTGTTCATGCAGGAGGATAAAAGACAGCAGAGCGAGGAAAATGGCCGAGCTGTAGCCGAGCGTGACGGCGGTGGCCAGCGGCAACAGCGTGAGGGTGTAGAAATAGA
This sequence comes from Cardiobacterium valvarum, assembly GCF_900460955.1. Lineage (GTDB taxonomy): Bacteria > Pseudomonadota > Gammaproteobacteria > Cardiobacteriales > Cardiobacteriaceae > Cardiobacterium > Cardiobacterium valvarum. Next base: position 1,863,419 of record NZ_UFUW01000001.1, on the reverse strand, counting down.
GGAGAGTGGAAACACTGCCGGAAACACTGCGGATGACGTGTGCGCGCAGATGCTGCGTGGCAAAACGCTGCCCGCGCAGCAGGGCAAAACCGCCCAGGGCAAGCGTGGCGGGCAGATTGCGCCAGGTGGCGAGTTCGTTGGAAGAAAAAGGGAAATGCTGCGCGCTGGCTTTGGTGATGACACCCATCAGGGCAAAATTCAGGGAAGAAAACAGCGACCAAAGCACCCCGCGCCAGGCGGGGGAAAGAAAGCGGGACATGACGGCGTGACGGAAGCAAAGAGGCGGGCATTATAGCGGCGTGGTTGCCGGACAGCGGCGGGAGGGCAGGATGGGACAGCAAACAAAGCGTGCAGCAACAAAACCACAACTTCACCACTTGGTGAGCCCAGTAACTGCGCCGCTTGGCGAACTCAGTATTTATCCCGCTTGACGGGGCGAGTATTTACGCCGCCTAGTGCGTACCGAACGGGATAAAATCCGGGTTTGCGGCAATTACCAGCCTTGTCACGGTACGATTTTTCTTCTTTTTGACGACGTAGAGACGTTGCAGGGAACACCTCTACAAACTCCAGCATTCATCCTGCTTGACTGTACGCTTGTAAAGAACGCGAAAGGCAGGAGGTTCCTGCTGAAAATATCCGATGGTCACCAGTTTTTTTGTCAATATCTCTTAACATGTTATTTCTACACAGATCCATATGTAAAATAATTGCTGAAAACAACATTTTATAGTAAGATTCACCCGATTCTATAGATTCACCCGATTCTATAGATTCACCCGATTCTATAGATTCACCCGATTCTATAGATTCACCCGATTCTATAGATTCATATTTTGACTCTATAGGAAACGTAAACATTTTATAGAGGAAAATATGGCAAGTTATATAGAAGGGAACCTCTCCAGTGGAGAAAGTATTTATTACCGTGCACAAGTATCTTGGTTGTCCCAGATTGGGCGTTTTGCACTGGCAATTATCTTTATATTGATAGCAATGGGTGCTGAAGAAGGTGTGAGCATATTCTTCGGGATCTTTGCATTTTTTTTACTGATAAATGCTGTGCTAAACGTGATAAATACGGAAATGGCTATTACCAATAAACGTGTGATCGCAAAATTTGGCCTTATCCGTCGTAACACTATAGAAATGAATCTGAACCGTATTGAAAGTATAGCCATTAATCAGGGAATTTTGGGACGTATCTTTGACTTTGGCTCAATCGGGGTTCGGGGAACAGGCGGTGGACAGGCACCGGTTCCGTTTATTGCACGGCCACTGGAATTCAGGCAGCAACTAAATAATTTATTGGAAGAAGAAGGACTAACTAAATAATGATTTAGATAAAAAACCCGCGTTAGGCGGGTTTTTTTTGTCCTCTGGATCTTGAAGAAGAAATGACAAGCTGTGGTGGGTATCTTTCCTTCATATTCAATAAGATATGGGTGTTACGGCACGTCCTGCCACCACGTCCGCTGCGGCGGTTCGCGGTAGTCGAAGACTTCACCGATATAGGGTGTTGCCACGGTGAGCGGGGTTCTGGCAGCGGCTTTACGGAAGCGTTCGATCGGCTCTTGCCAGGTGTGGCTGGAGAGATCAAATTTTGCCCAGTGAATCGGCAGCACGGTTTGCGCGCCTACGTCCACCGCCGCCTGCACGGATTGTTCCGGCTTCATGTGGATGTTCGCCCAGTGGCTGTTATAGGCGCCGTTTTCCATCAGCACGATGTCAAACGGCCCGAAGCGTTTGCCGATGTCGGCGAAGTGCGCGCCGTAGCCGCTGTCGCCGTTGTAGAAGAGGCGGTAAGCGGGCGATTGCACCACCCATGAGCCCCACAGGGTTCTGTTGCGGTTGATGAAGTTGCGGCCACTGAAATGGCGTGCGGGAGCGAGGGTCAGGCGGATGTCGCCCAAGGTTGCTGCTTCGAACCAGTCCATTTCGGTGATTTTCTCGTCGGCGATGCCCCAGCGTTGCAGGTGCGCCTTGACGCCAAGCGGAACGTAGTAATGCCCCACTTTTTTGTCCAGTTCGCGGATGGCGCGGTAGTCGAGGTGGTCGTAGTGGTCATGCGAGATGAGGACGGCATCGAGCGGCGGCAGGTCGGCGGGCAGGGTAGGGTGGCTTTGCGGGAATGGTTTGCCGCCGAAGGGCAGGGGAGTGGCGCGGTAGAAAACGGGGTCGGTGATAAGGCGCTTGCCCGCCATCTGGAAGAGCACGGTAGAATGGCCGAACCAGACGAGGCGACCATCTTCGAGTTTATCCGCGCGCAGTGGTTCGCTTGGCAGCGGCGTGGCCGGGTTCTTGCCTTCCGGCGGGGTGAAGTAGCCGAGGAGCCAGGCAAGGGTGGAGTAGTTTTTGCCGTCCGGCGTGATGAGCTCGGTCGGTTCGAGGTTTTGGAAGAGGGTGCCGTTGTAGTGTTCGGAAGCCCGGATTTTGGTGAGACTGGCCGCATCCGGTTTGCCGCCGAAGGTTGGGTGGAAATGGATATAGGCGGTGACGGTAAGCGTCAGCAGCACGGTGAGGATGAGGAGCCATTTCAGGGTTTTCAGGGCGAGGAACAGGAGGTTCATGAGGATTCTGTTGGCAAAGGGCGGCTCTCGCCGGTAAGGTCGGGGCAGCAGTTTGAGGTGGGCAGGACCAAGGGCTTCGCGCAGGAGAGGTGCAGGGGCGGCTTTAATCCAGGTATTTGCTCGCTTCGCGGATGCTGAGTGCGCTCAGGCCGTCCCGGTGTGCGGCGATGTAGTGCCGCACCCAGGCAGCGTCGGTTTTGCTGTATTGGCGCAGCGCCCAGCCGATGGCTTTGTTGATGAAGAATTCGCGCTGGTTGAGGTTGTTGTTGATGACGGTTGCGAGCAGGGTGGTGTCGGTGGCGTCTTTGGCGAGCAGTTGTGCGGTGATGGCGGCGCGGCGCAGCCAGTAGTCGTCAGCGCGGCTCATGGCCTCTATGGGCGCTCGCGCTTGCGGGCAGCGGCGCAGGATGTCGCCGAGCGGGTGGATGAAGCTGTCCACGCTGTCCCACCAGGCGTTGCGGCTGATGAGGATTTGCAGGCGGGGGATGTCCGCTGCGGTGAGTTGGTTTTGTTTGGCATGCAGGTAGTCCGCCGCGATGTAGTGCATTTCGCGGTAAGGACTGGCCCAGCAGGTGTCGATAAAGGCCCAGTCCACCGTCCGCCCTTTGTCCGCCCGGAGATACGGCTTACCTATCTGGCGCCGCTCCGGCGTGGCGACGCCGAGAAAGGTGAAGCGGTTTTTCATGTAGGCGGCCATTTGTGCCGCTTTTTCAGGTACGGCAATGGCACGCAGGGCGGTGAGGATGGCTGGGGCGTCCATGGTTCAGTTCCCCACCAGTTGCCACAGCAGGCACTGGTGGGCGACGGCGTCGGCGAAGTCGGGTACACTGTGGCTGCCCGTGGCCAGGTCGGCATGAACGGCACGGTAGATGTCAATCAGGTTGTCCGCTGCCGCCGTGACCGGGTTGAAGGTATCCGTCCGTCCGCCGCGCGTCACGGTGATGGTCAGCGGTTCGTACTGGATGTGGCCGCTGTTGCCCGTCGCGCTGATGCGGCAGTTGTCGCATTCGATGTCCATGCGCAGGCCGCTGAGGGCGCCGGAGTAGATGGCGTTAATCAGCCCGCCGTCAGCGGTTTGCCCGCTGAACAGGACGTTATCGGTGGCGGTGCGCGGGATGGTTTCGCCGGTGTCTGCGAGATAAACCTGCGGGAAGGCGCAGCGGGTGAGTGCCGCCATGTGCGTCAGCTCGCCGAAGAGGTAGCGCAGGGCGGCGAGCAGGTGGGCGAAGGGGATGGTGAGGGTGTTGACGCCGTTTTCCTGCGCCTGTGCGTAGCGGTAGCGCGAGACGGTTTGCCGCGCCCGCGACGGGTCGCCGCCGAGAATGGTGCAACTGCGCATTGTGCCGCTTGCCGCGTCATCAAGGATGGCTTTCAGGCGGCGGACATAGGGCGAATGCGTCGCTTGCAGGCCGATGAAGGTGCGGCAATGGTAGTGGTCGGCGAGGTCGGTCAACGCCTGGGATTGCGCAGGATCGGTACCGAGTGGCCATTCGCAGTAGATGGCTTTGCCGCTGGGGATGATGCTTTCCAGCAGGGCACGGTGCTGCGGCAGGTTGACGGCGACGACGAGCAGGTCAATGTCATCGCGCGCCGCCAGTGCCGCCGCACTGGCAGTGTGATAAGGCACACCGTATTTTGCGGCGGCGGCAGCAGCGCTGGCGGGGCTGCCCGCTGCGAGGCCGTTCAGGGTGAAGTATTCCGGCAGGGCGCGCAGGGCAGGGTAGTGCGACATTGCGCCCCAGCCGCCGTTGGCGCTGAGGCCGATGATGCCGACGCGGATTTTTTGCATGGTTATGTCTCCTTATTCAAGCACGCGCGTTTCGCCGCTGACCGGATCATTGACGCTGACTTTGCCGTCGGCTTTGGCGACCGTCAGGGTGAAGAGGTGCGGCGCGGTGTTCGGGTCGCCGCCGCGCTGGCAGTGTGATAAGGCACACCGTATTTTGCGGCGGCGGCAGCGGTGCTGGCGGGGCTGCCCGCAGCGAGGCCATTCAGGGTGAAGTATTCCGGCAGGCGCAGGGCGAGGTAGTGCGACATTGCGCCCCAGCCGCTGAGGCCGATGATGCCGACGTGTTATGTCTCCTTATTCAAGCACGCGGGTTTCGCCGCTCACCGGATCATCGACGCTGACTTTGCCGTCGGCTTTGGCGACCGTCAGGGTGAAGAGGCGCGGCGCGGTGTTTGGGTCGCCGCCGCAGGTGGCGTCATGTTTTTCATGGACGTTGATTTGGTAGTTATCGCCTTCTTCAGCGGCATCGAAGAACAGGCACTCGGTTTTCAGCGAGGTCAGTTGGTGTTTTTCCAGCGCGGCGAGGGCGGCGGCGAAAGCGGCATCTTCGCTGTTAACGGGCGTGGCAACCGCGCTGATGCTGGCGGCGAACAGGGTGGTGAGCAGGATTTTTTGCATGGTGTTGTCCTCGTGGTGTGGGGGAGAGCGGAAGGTTTAATAAAAAACCGCAGATCTGCTGCGGTTTTTGCTGAAAGGCGCGGTTTAGTAGGCGCCGAGGATATCCAGTCCGGGCAGTTTTTTGCCTTCGAGGTATTCGAGCATGGAGCCGCCACCGGTGGAGATGTAGTCCACTTTGTCTTCGATGCCGAACTGGCCGATGGCCGCGATGGTGTCGCCGCCGCCGGCGAAGGTGAAGCCGGGGCAGGTAGCGATGGCTTCAGACAGTGCTTTGGTGCCTGCGGCAAACGGCGCCATTTCGAAGACGCCGACCGGGCCGTTCCAAACGACGGTTTTCATTTCCGCGATGATGCGCGCGTAGTTTTCGGCGGTTTTCGGACCGATATCCAGGATCATTTCGTTGTCGGCAACGTCTTCGACATTTTTAGTAACCGCTTTGGCGTCCGCCGAAAATTCGGTGGCAACGACGACGTCCACGGGCAGCGGGATGTTGACGCCGCGATCACGGGCTTTATCCAGCATGGCTTTGGCGTCGTTGAGCAGGTCGGGTTCGTAGAGGGAGGCGCCGACGTTGATGCCTTCGGCGGCAAGGAAGGTGTTGGCGATACCGCCGCCCGGGATGAGGGTGTCCACTTTTTCCAGGAGGGATTGCAGTACCAGCAGTTTGGTGGAGACTTTGGAGCCGCCGACGATGGCGAGCAGCGGACGGGCCGGGTTTTTGACGATTTTTTCCAGTGCTTCAACTTCTTGCTGGACGAGCAGGCCGGCAACAGCGGTTTTCGCTTTTTCGGCAACGCCGTAGGTGGAGGCTTGGGCACGGTGGACGACGCCGAAACCGTCGCTGACGAAGACGTCGCACAGGGCGGCGTATTTTTCGGCCAGCGCCGCTTCGTTTTTCTTTTCACCTTTGTTGAAGCGGCAGTTTTCCAGCATGACGATGTCCCCGGCGGCGACTTGCGGGGCTTTGTCGAGGTAGTCTTTGACGAGCGGGACGTTTTTGCCGAGCAGGTTGCCGAGGTAGGCGGCCACGGGGGCGAGCGAGAAGGCTTCGTCGTATTCGCCTTCGGTCGGGCGCCCCAGGTGCGCCATGATCATCACGGCAGCGCCGTGATCCAGGGCGTAGCGGATAGTCGGCAGGGCTGCCTGGATGCGGGCGTCGCTGGTGATTTTGCCGTCTTTGAGCGGGACGTTGAGGTCGAGCCGCATCAGGACGCGTTTGCCGTTGACGTCGATTTCGCTGAGTTTGCGCATGGTTTTTTCCTCTTTTTCAGGGGTTGTGGGTGTTCAGAGTAAGGCCTTGCTTTGGGCGACGATGTTTTCCACTGTCAGCCCGTAGAGCGGGAAGAGTTCGTCCGCAGGAGCCGAGGCGCCGAAGGTGTCGATACCGATGACGGTGCCGCGATCGCCGCTGATGCCGCGCCACGGCAGGGTAACGCCGGCTTCGACGACGACGGTCGGTACGCCTTTGGGCAGGACGGTGGCACGGTAGGCAGCATCCTGCTGCTGGTAGAGATCAAGACAGGGCATGGAGACGACTTGTACGCGCTGGCCTTCTTCGCGCAGCCTGGCGGCGGCAGCGACGATGAGCGCGACTTCGGAGCCTGTGGCGACGAGGACGAGGCTGGGGTGTTCTGCCGCTTCGAGGATGTAGCCGCCTCTGACGATGTTTTTGCGCGTGGCTTCGTCGCGTTTTTGTTCGGGCAGTCCTTGACGGCTAAGGGCAAGTGCGGTCGGGGTAGTCGGATTCAGGGCGCTGCGCCAGGCGACGAGGGTTTCCTGCTGGTCACAGGGGCGCCAGACATTGAGGTTGGGGATGAGGCGCAGCGAGGCGATGTGTTCAACGGGTTGGTGCGTCGGGCCGTCTTCACCGAGTCCGATGGAGTCGTGGGTGAGAACGTAGGTGACGGGCAATTTCATCAGCGCGGAGAGGCGTATGCCGTTACGCATGTAGTCCGAGAAGACGAGGAAGGTGCCGCCGTAAGCGCGCAGGCCACCGTGCAGGGCGATGCCGTTCATGATGGTGCTCATGGCAAATTCGCGCACACCGTAGTGGAGGTAGTTGCCGCTGAAATCGCCGGGCTTGATGCTTTTTGAAGCGGCCTTGCTCCAGGTGAGGTTGCTGCCGGTAAGGTCGGCCGAGCCGCCGATGAGTTCGGGCAGGTGCGGCAGGAGGAGGTTGATGGCGTTTTCGGAGGCTTTGCGGGTGGCGATGTTGCCACCGGCTTCGTTGTACTGGGCGAGGGTGTTGTCGATGACGCGGTCGAGGTTTTCCGGCAGTTTGCCGCTCATGACGCGGGCAAATTCCTGGGCTTCGGCCGGGTATTGATCTTGGTATTGTTGCCAAATGTGTTCCCAGGCGTCTTGCAGTTTGGCGCCTTTTTCGCGCAGGCTGGCCGCTTGGTAGGCGCCCTCTGGCAATTCGAAGTCGCCTTCCGGCAGGCCGAGCGCTTTTTTGGTCAGCGCGATTTCTTCTTTGCCAAGCGGGGCGCCGTGGGTTTTTTCGGTGCCTTCGAGGTTGGGTGAGCCATAGCCGATTTTGGTGCGGCAGATGATGAGCGAGGGTTTGCCGGTTTCGGCTTTGGCTGCGTTGATGGCGGTGTTGATGGCGTCGGTGTTGTGGCCGTCAATGTCGCGGATAACATGCCAGCCGTAGGCTTCGTAGCGCGCGGCGACGTCTTCGCCAAACCACGGCGCGATTTCGCCGTCAATAGAGATACCGTTGCTGTCGTAGAGGCAGATGAGTTTGCCAAGGCCGAGGGTGCCGGCCAGCGAACAGGCTTCGGCGGATACGCCTTCCATCAGGCAGCCGTCGCCGAGGAAAACGTAGGTGTGGTGGTCAACGAGCGGTAGGTTGTCGCGGTTGTAACGCGCGGCCAGGTGGCGTTCGGCGATAGCCATACCGACCGCGGTGGCAATGCCCTGGCCAAGCGGACCAGTGGTGATTTCGACTCCCGGGGTGTCGCGGTATTCGGGGTGGCCGGGGGTTTTGCTGTGCAGTTGGCGGAATTTTTTGATGTCTTCCAGCGAGATGTCAAAGCCGGTGAGGTGCAGCAGGGCGTATTGCAGCATGGAGGCGTGGCCGTTCGAAAGGATGAAACGGTCGCGGTTGTACCATCGGGTGTCGGCCGGGTTGACACGCAGGTGTTCGTGCCACAGGACGGCGGCCATGTCCGCCATGCCCATCGGAGCCCCCGGATGTCCCGAATTGGCTTTTTGCACGGCATCCATGCTGAGGATGCGGATTGATGCGGCGAAGGTTTGGATGGGGGTCATGCGGGTCTCCGGTCAGTATGGAAGGGGTCAGGCGGCGTCTGCAGCTGCCTGCGGGTTAAGAAGTTGCAGGTAGTCGAAGAAGATGTGCAGCGTCTCGAACAGGGCAACGTCGGGGACAAAACTTTCTTTTTCGTCCTCGTCTTCTACAACGGCATTGCGTTCTTCGATTTCTTTCTGGCTCTTTTTGTCGGCGTTGAGCAGGGGGACGTCTTTGCGTTGCGCCGCTTCATAGTCGTCCTGGTATTTTTTCCAGTCGGCATGTTCGTTCTTGCGGGTTTGCAGGTTGAGCGGCCAGGTTCTCTGCCGGTTTTTTTCCAGGACTTTGTCAACGTATTCCTGGTAACGGCGCAGTTCGGGTTTGCCGAGCATCCGGGTTTCATGCAGTTGGCGCAGGGTGCCGAGGGTGCTGTCGGTGATTCTGCCCGCCGGTTTGATTTTGACAGCGGTGATGGATTTCCACGGCAGGGCGTATTCTTCGGCCTGTTCGCCGACTTCGTCCGCCGAGAAAAGCGCGGGCAGGCGGATGTCGGGCGAGACACCCCGGAACTGGGTGCTGCTGCCATTGACGCGGTGGAACATGGAGATGGTGAATTTCATTGCACCAAGGTTGGGGGTGTTGTTGACGACAAAGTCGTTGAGGTTAACTATGGTTTGCACGGTGCCTTTGCCAAAGCTGTTGCTGCCGATAATAAGGCCGCGTCCGTAATCCTGGATGGCAGCGGCAAAGATTTCCGAGGCAGATGCGGCGTAGCGGTCAATAAGGACGGCAAGCGGACCATCATAAGCGGTACCCTCATCATCGTCGGTTTCGCTGCGCACGCCGCCTTTGGCGTCAGAAACGATGACGACGGGGCCCTTGTCAATGAAGAGGCCGACGGTTTTCACCGCTTCGTAGAGCGATCCACCGCCGTTGCCGCGCAAATCAACAACCACGCCATCCACTTTGGCATCGCGGAATTCTTTGAGCAGGCGCTCGACATCACGCGAGGTGCTGCGGTAATCGCTTTTTTCTTGCTGCGCGCCTTCAAAGTCCATGTAGAAGGACGGCAGCTTGATGACGCCGATGCGCCGGATCACACCGTCTTCGCTGACTTCTTCGATGGTGGATTGGGCAGCCTGCTCTTCAAGTTTGACTTCATCACGTTCGAGGGTGATTTCGCGCATGCCTTTGGCGGCATCAACAGGGTCAATCAAGAGGCGCACAAGGGTACCTTTTTTGCCCCGGATGAGGTCAACAACCTTGTCTAGCCGCCAGCCGGTCACGTCGACGAATTCACCATCATTTCCTTGGGCGATACCGATGATTTGGTCTTTGACGCTGAGTTTGCCGCTTTTATAGGCAGGACCGCCCGGCACGAGTTCGCGGATGGTAACGCGGTCTTCTTCTGAAGCCAGGATGGCACCGATGCCTTCCAGCGAGAGGCGCATGTTGATGTTGAAGTCTTCGTTAGTGCGCGGTGAAAGGTAGTTGCTGTGCGGGTCGAAGCGGCTGCTGACAACATTCATGTAGATGTCAAAGACGTCGTTCATGGTGATCTGGTTGAGACGGCGCAGAGCACCGGTATAGCGGCTGCGCAGCAGTTTCAGGGCTTTTTCTTCGCTTTTGCCGGAAACGCGCAGGCGGATGAGCTGGTCTTCAATACGCTTTTCCTGCTCTGCCTGGGCGACGGCGGCATCAGCCGGCCACGGCTGTTTTTTGCCGGCTTTGGCTTCGGGGTAGGTAATGGTGCTGTCACCGCTGAGGTCAAACGGGCGGGAGAGGCGTTCCAGCGACCAGCGGTTCAGTGCATTTGCCCGCTCGCTGTAGCGCTGATAGATGGCAAGCAATGCGCTCAGGTCGCCCTTGTTCGCCTGTAACAGCGCATCACCATAGTGTTTAAATTCGTCAATATCACTTTGCAGGAAGTAGATGTGCGAGGGATCCAGCGCTTGCAGGTAATCAAGATGAATGTCGCCAGCAATGGCAGAGAGTTTTTGTTTGCGGTAGTGGTGGTTGACCAGCAGGTTGGTTCCAAGACGGAACGCTTTTTTGTGTTCGTTGCTGATAATCAACGGTTCCGGGGCATAATCGGGAACGGTATCGGCGGTTGTTTGTCCCGCATTGCTGTGCACACAGGCAGAAAGCAGGATGGCAAGGAAGATGATGGGGAGTCGTTTCATCATAAAAAGTATAAAAAGTTTCGTGTTTGAGATAGTAAGACAGCGTTAGTTTAACATGCTTTCCACCCAGCGCGGGACCTCAACCGTGGCCTTGCCGCTGTAAATATGCTGGAATTTGCTGGCGCCGTGACTGGGTTCCAGGTTGATTTCATACGTCTCTGCCCCCCACTCGCGCGCGAGGGCGACGAAGCCGGCCGCCGGATAGACTTGCCCCGAAGTGCCGATAGCGGCGAAATGGGTGCAGTTGGCGAGGCGCTTTTCAATAATATTCATGTAATAAGGCATCTCGCCGAACCAGACGATATCCGGCCGCATGCCGTGGGCACGCTTGCAGACCGGGCAGACCGTTTCCGTTGAGCAGTCGTCGTGCCAGTTATCCTGCACGCTGTCGCAGTAGAGACAGCGCACACTGAGCAGGCTGCCGTGCATATGCAGCACTTCCGTGGCACCGCCGCGTTCATGAAGATCATCCACATTCTGCGTAATCAGCGTCACCTTGCCGGGCAGCGCCTGTTGCAGACGGGCCAAGGCGATATGGGCGGCATTCGGCTGTACATCGGCATCATGCAGGCGGGCGCGGCGGGCGTTATAAAAATCCTGCACCAACTTGGGATTACGCGCAAAACCTTCCGGCGTGGCGACATCTTCCACACGGTGGTTTTCCCACAAACCGTCGCTGGCGCGGAACGTTGCAATCCCGGATTCGGCGGAAATCCCCGCTCCGGTCAATACCACAACTCTCTTTTCCGTCATGATCGTTCCCCCACGCAAGCGGCGATAAACAGCATCGCCCAACCCACTAAAAATGCTACCCCGCCTACCGGCACCAAGTAGCGCACCGCTTCCGTGCCCAAGAACGCCATTACATACAAGCTGCCGCAAAAACAGCACAAACCCAGCAACCAGCACAACCCGGCGGCACGGCAAAACGACAGCGGAAGACGCAAAGGCAAAGTCGCAAGCAGCATTAACGCCAGCGTGTGCACAATCTGATAACGGTGTGCCTTGTCAAAAAAAGACGCGTGCAGCCCGCTGAACACCTCATGCCCGGCGATAGCGCCGAGAGAGACCCACAAAAATCCGCTCAGCGCGGCCGCGAGCAAAAACAGACGTGCCGTGCGGCTATGCGGATACCCCGCCGTCGCTTTCGGCATGGCAGGCGGTATCTCACCACTTGGCGACTTAACCTGATTGACCATAAAAACCTCACAATAGCAGCGGGAAACCGCCGCTTGAACCACAAATCACTGCTATAATCCCGCGCCTTCGGCGGGCGCAGACACGCATCTTACCACCGCCCGCAAGACCTTTCGCCGTACCCCAAAACAATGCGGCCATCCCGCCCAATCCCTCACGGAACATCGCCAACATGGTATTCAACTGGTTCAAAAAACGAAATAAAGCCCAAACCACTACCCCGCAAGAACAAGAAAATAACGCTGCCATCACCGAACAACCCGTCTCCTCCCCCGTAGAAAGCCCCGCTAGCGATAGCCCAAGCGAGACAACGGTGGCATCTATCGTCAACGAAGAATCGATAGCCGTTATCGCAGAAAACGCGTCAAGCGAGATAACTACGGCGTTTGCGGCAGAAGAAGCGCCCACAAACGACACCGACGAAACTGCACCAAGCGAGGAGGTGGCGGCACCTACCGTCAGCGAAGAATCAACAACCGTTACCGCAGAAACTACGCCAAGCGAGACAACTACGGCGCTTACAGCAGACCCAATAAGCGAAACCGCCGCCGAATACGACAACACACCCCAGCCGCAAGCAAAACCGAAAAGCGAGGGGGGCTACTTTGCCCGCATCCGTCAGGGACTCGCCAAAACACGGCACGGCTTCGCCAACCTTTTCCTCGGGAAAAAAACACTCGACCAGGACCTTATCGACGATCTCGAAGCACAACTGCTCACCGCCGACGTTGGCATCGAAGTCACCACCAAAATCATCGACACCGTCACCCAACAAATTGATCGCAAAGAACTCAAAGACGTGGATGCCGTCAAAGCCGCCGTGCGCGACCACATGCAGCAACTGCTCGCACCCTTTGCCCAGCCGCTTGATACCAGTAGCGCCAAACCCTACGTCATCCTCATGACCGGCATTAACGGCGCCGGCAAAACCACCACCATCGGCAAACTGGCACGCCACTTCCAGCAAGAAGGCAAAAAAGTCATGCTCGCCGCCGGCGACACCTTCCGCGCCGCCGCCGTTGAACAACTGCAAACCTGGGGGGCGCGCCACAACGTCCCCGTCATCGCTCAAGGTACCGGTGCCGATGCCGCATCCGTCGCCTACGACGCCCTGCAATCCGCGACCGCTCGCGGCGTGGATGTTCTTATTATTGATACCGCCGGACGCCTGCATACCCAGGATCATCTCATGGCCGAACTGCAAAAAATCAAACGCGTCATCGGCAAACTTAACCCTGACGCCCCGCACGAAACCATGCTCATCATTGATGCCGGCAACGGTCAGAACGCCTTGCGCCAGGCCGAACAATTCCACAAAGCCATGCAACTCGACAGCATTACCGTCACCAAACTTGACGGCACTGCCAAAGGCGGCATCCTCTTTGCCATCAGCGAAAAACTGGGCATTCCTATCCGCTACATCGGCGTCGGCGAGCAGTCGGAAGACTTACGACCCTTTAATGCAAACGAATTTGTGCGCGCACTACTATATGTAGAATAAAATGTAAACGTAAAATTGAACAGAAAAATCAAATATAGGAGCCTCGACATAATGACGACAACAGCACTAACCCTCAGCCACCAAAACTGGTTAACCCCCAGCACCGACATCGACCAATACATCGCTAAAGTCCGGCAAATCCCGGCTCTGGATGCCGACGAAGAACGCCGCTTGGCCATTGCCCTGCAAGAAACTAACGACATCAACGCCGCGCAAACCCTTATCGTCCACCACCTCAAATTCGTCGTCCATATCGCGCGCGGCTTCACTGGCTACGGCCTGCCGCTAGGCGACCTCATCCAGGAAGGTAACATCGGCCTGATGAAAGCCGTTAAACGCTTTGAGCCGCAACGTGGTGTGCGCCTCGTATCCTTCGCCGTGCACTGGATCAAAAGCGAAATCCACGAATACGTCATCCGCAACTGGCGCATGGTTAAAATCGCCACCACCAAAGCGCAGCGCAAACTCTTCTTTAACCTGCGCAGCATGAAAAAAGGCATCGGTTGGTTAAACGAAGAAGAAGCGCGCGTAATTGCCGACGAACTCAACGTCAGCACCAAAGACGTTTTCGAAATGGAAAGCCGCATCCACGGCCAGGACATCGCCTTCGAACTCGGCGATGACGACGAAGACAACGATCACTTCAGCCCCTCACAATGGCTGACAGACAGCAGCGTTGACCCAGCAGAAAGCGCAGAGAACGCCGAACACGACAACCTGATGCAGCGCAAACTTGCCAGAGGTCTGCAATCACTGGATGACCGCAGCCGCGCCATCGTCCAGGCCCGCTGGCTGAATGAAGACAACAAAGCGACTCTGCAAACCCTTGCCGATGAATACAAAGTCTCGGCAGAGCGCATCCGGCAAATCGAACAACAGGCCATGCACCAACTGCGTTCGCACATCGAAGCCTGAGTATTTCGGGAAAGCGGGACAACTGCTTTCTCCTTTCACCTCTAATCACATAAAAATAACAAAACCCGATCATCTACCGGCAAAGCTGCCGAGAGGCAATCCCCAAGTAAAAGAACATGACAACATTACACGGAGACGAAAACGACATGAGTTCTCAAATTAAAAAAGCCGGGCTGAAAGTGACCGGGCCGAGGATGAAAATCCTTGAAATCATGGAACGCGAGACTACGGACAACGCCCGCCACCTCAGCGCGGAAGACGTATATAAAATCCTGCTCAAAGCGGATGAAGACATCGGCCTCGCCACCGTGTACCGCGTCCTGACCCAATTCGAACAGGCGGGCATCCTCAAACGACACAACTTTGAAGGCAACCACAGCGTTTTCGAAATCAACAACGGTGACCACCACAATCACCTCATCTGTGTGAAAACCGGTAAAGTCGTTGAATTCTATGATAAAACCATTGCTGAGCGCCTCAAAGAAGTTGCGCGTGAATACGGCTACGAACTCGAAGACCATAGCCTTATCCTCTACGGCGTTTACAACGGAGATCTCGCCAAATAGTTGCAAACCCAGATGATGAAACCAGTGCTCACCCACAAAACGCTTCCGTAAGGAAGCGTTTTTCACGAATAAGCGGCGAAAAATGAATAAAGAATCTGTGGCAACCCGCGCACTTTGTTCTGCATCAACCTCATGCTGCGTTCCATACTATTCGTGTTCAAGACAAGAGGGAGGGCGGCCACGTCATCCACAAAGCCCATCAGGCGACACTTATCGCCTATCAGGTTTCCTTCGCATAAAATTGAGCGCGCTATCGTAAAAGACGACATCCTGTGAACAAACCCGCCTTCATCCCCACCCTGCTCAAACTTGCCGCCGTCGCCACCATCTTCTACCTCAGCTACGGCCTCACCAACCATTACACTGCGAGCCGCGCCGACGTTCCCGAAATCGCCTACGCCTGGGAACACCACATTTCCTTCCTGCCGTGGACCATCATCCCCTACTGGTCGCTCAACCTCTTCTACGGCCTTGGTTTTTTTCTCTGCGCAAGTACGCGCGAACAACACCGCTACATCGCGCAACTGCTCGCTGCGCAAGCCATCGCCATCAGCGGTTTCCTGCTTTTCCCGTTGCAAATCAGCTGGGCGAAAGACATCGGTGACGGCCTCTTTGCCGCGCTCTTCCGCTCGCTTGCCGCTTTCGATCAGGCTTACAACGAAATGCCCTCGCTGCATATCATCCTCACCCTCATCATTGGCCGCTTTTACTGGCCGAAACTGCCGTCGTGGTTACGCCCGCTGTGGTTTGCCTGGTGCCTGCTCATCGGTGCCTCAGTGCTCACTACCTATCAGCACCACTTCATCGACATCCCGACTGCGTTACTCGCCGGTGCCTTCATCCTCTGGGTGCTGCCGTGGCAGGGAGTCTCACCACTACGGGCGCACGAGCCCATAACTCCACGCCGCCGCCGCTTTGCCTTCCTTTATCTCGCCCTCGCCATCCTCATCGCCCTGCCGGCGCGTTGGGGTGGTGCCTGGTTGTGGCTACTCTGGCCTGCGACCTCCTGCCTCATCCTCGCTGCCGGACACGCCCGCCTCGGTGCTGCTATTTGGCAAAAACAGGCAGACGGGCGCCCGACGCTCGCCGCCCGCCTGCTACTCACGCCCTTGCATTTCGCTTACCGCTTCAACCAGTATGCTTGGTTACGCGGCAATGCACGCAGCACCGCTGCCCTCACCCCACGCCTGTACCTCGGCAGCATCCTCGCTGCCGACCAATACCACGCCGTAGTGGATACCTGCGCCGAATGTAGCCTGCGCCGCCGCTCCACCCATTACCACAGCGAACCCATGCTGGACATGACCGCGCCTGACCCCGCCGCCCTCAACCGCGCCGCTGCTGCCATCGAAGCTTTCCTCAACACACAACCTGACCCCGTCCTTATCTGCTGTGCCCTCGGCTATGGCCGCAGTGTCGCTGCTGCCCTTGTCTGGCTGGTGCGCTACGGCGGGGAAACCGATGTGGACAGCGCCTTGCGCCACATCCGCAGTATCCGTCCGCTCGCCCGTCTGCCGGAGGAAACCCGTATAGCCGTCGTACAAGCGCTGGAAAATGCCAATGAATGACCTGCTGTACACCACTACGGCGCTGCTGGATGCGACGCGCCGCCTACTACCGTTCAACCTGCTCCTGGCCGCACTAAACGGCTGGCGTGCGGATAGCATGCTGATGCTGATCGTGTGGGCGCTGCTGACCCTGGCGGCGCTATGGCTGCATTGGCGCATTGCTTTCGATACTGCCATTTTTCGCCGCTGGATGAATGAAAACGCTGACATTTCCGCCTTTGATACTGCGCTTGCCGACCTGGGGCTGCGTCGTGCCCGTCCCCACGTTCCGTTAGTAGCTCGCTGTCGTGGTGCAGCGCGTCTATGCAAGCGACTGCTGTTGCTCACTCTGTTGCAAACCGTGGTAACCGTCATTACTGTTTGTACCTGAAAACAGGTGACCGGCTTAAGAACGTGTTCATAGCCTTCGTAGCAGGATTCCCAAGAAAGCCAAAACCATCATTTGGGGCTGGTACTCAGCTTACGCTCGCAGTTCTTCCAAAGCTGTCTGTTCTTTTCCAGTCAGGAAAAACTGCGCCCTACTACCCATCGCTTCGGCAATACCGCAAAACGGTGCAATTCGTTTCGTTTGGCAATCCCTACCCCCGCACCAGTCAATTCCTGCACCGACAACGCAAATGCTCCGCCTGTGTAGCCACCGTCGGCAAGGACTTTTTGTACCGCGCCAAGATTATCCCGCTCACGTTCCAATGCCAGCAGGCAGCCTTTCCTATCCGTAACATCCGCCGTCGTCACCGCAAGGGCATGCGGCAAACCCTGCGTGTCAACCGCTATATGCCGCTTGATACCGCTCACTTTCTTGCCGGCATCGTAGCCTTTTTCCATGGCGGTATCCGTGTTCTTCACACTCTGCGCATCAATAATCAGGAAAGTGGTTGCTTCATTACGTCCCTGCTTGCGGCGTGCTGCTACCACCTGATTTTTTTAACACTTCCTCAAGGAGGCTGATGCCATTTTCGCGGGGTTCGCTCCATATCTGGAAGTAAGAATGAACGGTGCGCCATTTGGGAAACATGGCAAAAATTTCCCTCCCACCGATCGCTTGACGAGCCGGCGTTTATGCCGCTTGGCGGCCACGGCATTTTGCGTGGTTACAACGTTTTCCGCCTGAACAGCACGATGGTGAGTCCCAGCGGCGCGGCGATCCACAGTAGCAGGGTGGTGAGCAGGATGCCGCCGGCGATGCCGTTTTGTGCACCGAGGCCGCTCGCCACGTTACCGCTCAGGTTGTAGAGGCGGTAGGTGTCGGTGGGGTTGGCGAGCAGGAGTGCGTTCAAGATATTGGCGCTGATGTGCTGGCCTTTGTCGGCAATGAGCGCGCCGAGCAGAGCGAAGTCATAGAGGAGCACGAAGAAGAGCCACACGCCAATAGCCATGCCTGCGGCGCTGCCCCGCTGTTTGGCCAGCGCCGAGAGGACGTAACCGATGGCGAGGAAGACAGCACCAAGCAGCAGGGTGGTGACCGTCATTTTGATGAAGGGTTGCCATACCGCCCAGCTGAAGCCGGTTTTTTTGTGCAACAGGGCGACAGCCAACCCCGCGACGCTGTAACCGATGGCGATAGCGATAGCGAGGATGGCGCTTTGGCCGAGGAATTTGCCAATGACGATATGCCAGCGCGCCAGCGGGTAGGTGAGGACGAGTGCCATGGTGCCGCGCTCGATTTCGCCGATGATGGCGTCGTAGGAAAGGAGTAGGGCGATGAGCGGGATGAGGTAGATGTTCAGTGTGGCGAGGCTGACCACGGTGATGGCGAGCGGGCTGGCTTTGGTTTCGCCCGCCGGGGCGCTGCCGAGGAAGGCAAGCGTCAAGGCGAAGGCAGCGAGTAGCAGGGCGATAGCCAGCACCCAGCGGTTGCGCAGGCCGTCTTTGATTTCTTTACGGGCAAGGGTAAGTAGGGTCTTCATGGGTTTCCTTTGGGATCTTAGGGGATGAGTGCGCGCAGGATCGGGATGCGGCGGAAGATGTGGCTGATAGCGACGCAGGCGAGGAAGATGCCGACGGCGCCGCCGACGCGAAAGACGATGGATTGTTCGGGTAGGCCCAACCATTGCGGCACATACCAAACGAAATAGATATGCAGCAGGTACACGCCGAGCGCCGCCGTTTTGGCCAAGTGCAATAGACGGATAGCCACCGGATTCCTTTCTAGCCAATGGTAATGGCTGTAACGGCAATAAACGAATATGGCGGCGGAATACAGGACGCAGGGAAAATTCAGATATTCTTTGAATGTATGATCGATGCCGTCGGGCGGAGACAGATAGAGCGTGCCGAAGAAATGCAGGCACAGTCCGGCAATCCCCGATAGATAGAGGGCGATACGGATACGCCGCGATATGTCATAGTGGCCCAGATAGTAACCCAGCAAGGTGTAAAGCAAGTATCCGCCAACAAACGGTGCCTGTATCGCTTTATCGTAATCCAGCATTAACAGTTTGGCGGCTGTCGGCAACACGGCATAAGAAATGAAGGCACAGGCTATGGAATAGGCAAAGACTTTTTGCCGTTTATCTTGCGGTATCAGGCTGATAACGGGCAAGCTGAGGTAGATGGCAAAGAGCGGGATGAAAAACCAGTAAATGCCGACATAGCGGTGCGTCAATGTACTGCTGACGATATCGCGCCACCCGGTTTCAAGCGGTATGGCGTTCTTGTAGCTATACAACCATAAGCCGAACAGTGACCAGGCAATAAAGGGAATAACCGTCCTCCGGAATCGTTTTTGTAGAAACGTCTTGCTGTTGTAGCGTTGCCGGTAGTCCATCAGGGTATAGCCGCTGATCATGAAAAAAACGGGGACGGCATAGTAGAAAACGGTCTCAATGATATTTGCCGTTACCCACAATCGTCCTTGCGGGCGCTCCCAAAAGATTTTGTTGGTATGGAGGATGACGACGGCGAAGCAGGAAATGACGGTAAGGACGTCTATCCAGATCTGTTTGCCGGCTTGGGTGTTGTCAGGCGGCGTCATCGTGGTTTCCCGTGGCTTCTTCGCGGCGCAGGAAGTGGGCGTAGAGGTCATCCAGTGCAGGCGGGAGGATATCGATGTTTGTCGGTTGTCCCGCTTGCCACAGTTCGCCGAGACGCACGACTTTATCCGTTTCGCTGCTGGCGCAGACCCAGCCGTCGCCTTCTGGTTGCCATGGTGCGGGCAGCTTGACGGCATCGGCAAACCAGGCGCGCAGGCGGGTCGGCAGGCCGGCGTCGCGGCGCAGGGCGTGCAGGTCACCATCGGCGGTTTTCACGCCGCTTTTCATGATAACGATACGGTCGGCCTGGTCGGCAAGTTCGGCAAGGGCATGCGAGGAAAGGAGGATAGCGGTGCCTTGTGCGCGCAGTTCGTCGAGGATGCGGTAGAAATCGGCCCGTGAGGCGGGGTCAAGGCCGGTAGTCGGTTCGTCCAGCAGCAGGATTTTCGGCTGGCCAAGCAGGGCTTGCGCGAGGGCGAGGCGCTGCCGCATCCCCTTGGAATAGGTACCGACGCGTTTTTTCGCCGCCTCGATAATGCCGACGCGGGTGAGCAGTTCGCGGTTGCGCTCGCGGCTGACGTGTTTGAGGTCGGCAAAGAAATCGAGTGTTTCAAAGCCCGTCATGTTTGGATAAAGAGCGACGGTTTCCGGCAGATAGCCGATAAGCTGCCGCGCGGCGAGGCTGGTCGCGCTGTGGCCGTTGATGCTGATGCTGCCGCTTGTCGGCGTGAGCAGGCCGAGCAGCATTTTCATCAGGGTAGATTTGCCGGCCCCGTTATGTCCGGCAAGGGCGATCATTTCGCCGGCGTTGATGTGGATGTCCACCTTGTTTACGGCGGTGAAGTTGCCGAAGGTTTTGCTGAGTTGGCTGGCAGTGAGGAGTGCGCTCATGCGGGTTCCTTGTGGGCTGGTGTGATTGTTGGGTGGCGGTCTGTCTGATGCTGCTTTGCTAGAGACAGGATGGTGTTATACGCGACTGCGGAGGATTCAAGGCAGCTTTAGTGACAGGTAAAGAAATTCCCCCTGCCGGGCAGCAGGGGGAAGCAGGACGGATGCCGCTTAACCGCGCAGGGCAGCGAGGATGGCGTCCACGGTCGCTTTGGCGTCGCCGAAGCACATATAGCTGTTTTCGTTGAAGAACAGCGGGTTTTGCACGCCGGCGTAGCCGGTGTTCATCGAGCGTTTGAAGACGATAACGTTGGCCGCTTTCCACACTTCGAGCACGGGCATGCCGGCGATCGGGCTGTGCGGGTCGGTTTGCGCAGCGGGGTTGACGGTGTCGTTCGCGCCGATGACGAGGACGACGTCGGTATCCGGGAAGTCATCATTGATTTCGTCCATTTCCAGCACGATGTCATACGGCACTTTCGCTTCTGCGAGCAGCACGTTCATGTGCCCCGGTAGGCGGCCCGCGACGGGGTGGATGCCGAAGCGCACGTTCACACCCTGTTTGCGCAGCAGCTCGGTGATTTCGGCCACCGGATATTGTGCTTGCGCGACGGCCATGCCGTAGCCGGGGGTGATGATAACGCTGTGCGCGTTTTTCAGCATATCGGCGACATCCGTCGGCTGCAGTTCGCGGTATTCTCCGATTTCACCGCCGTCTGCCGCAGCCGAGCCGTCGGTACCGAATCCGCCCGCGATAACAGAGATGAAGGAGCGGTTCATCGCCCTGCACATGATGTAGGAGAGGATGGCACCGCTAGAGCCGACCAGTGCGCCGGTGACGATGAGCAGGTCGTTTGAGAGCATGAAGCCCGCCGCTGCTGCCGCCCAGCCGGAATAGGAGTTCAGCATGGAAACGACCACCGGCATATCCGCACCGCCGATGGAGGCAACGAGGTGCCAGCCGAAGGCAAAGGCGATGAGGGTCATGGCGGCGAGGGCGAAGATCATGATTCCCTGGCTGCTGACCGGGCGCACCAGCGCGGCGACAGGCTGGCCGTCCACCATGCGGTAGAGGGTTTCGGCCGCAGGCGCGTGGCTGCTGCTCAGGAAGATGAAAAGCAGGATGAGCGAGGCAACAAGCGCGACTAGATTGAGTTTGTGCTTGTGCGGCAGTTGCAGCGGTTTGCTGCTGATTTTGCCGTTCAGCTTGCCGAAGGCGACGAGCGAACCGGTGAAGGTGACGGCGCCGATGAAGATACCGACGAAAACCTCGATGAGGTGGATGGTGTGCATATCCGGTGCGACTTCGCCCGGGGCGGCGAAGCTGCTGATGCCAACCAGCACGGCGGCGAGGCCGACGAAGCTGTGCAGCAATGCGATGAGTTCCGGCATTTGCGTCATTTCGACTTTGCGCGCTTTCTGGATGCCGATAGCGGCACCGATAAGCATGGCGACGATGATGTAGCTGAAGCCTTTGGTGCCGTCGGCATAGATAGTGGCGATGAGCGCGATGGCCATGCCGATGATGCCGAAGACGTTGCCGTTTTTCGCGCTTTCCTGACGGGAGAGGCCGGCGAGCGAGAAGATGAAGAAGATGGCGGCGACGATGTAGGCCGCTGTGACGAGTCCGTGGGACATACTAATTAACCCCCTTAGCCTTTACGGAACATGTTGAGCATACGGCGGGTGACGTAGAAGCCGCCGAAGATGTTGATGCTGGCAATCAGCACCGCGATGAACGCGAGTGTTGAGACGAAGCCGTTGCCCTGGCCGATTTGCAGCAGCGCGCCGACGACGATGATGCCGGAGATGGCGTTGGTGACTGACATCAGCGGGGTGTGCAGCGAGTGGCTGACGTTCCAGACGACGTAGTAACCGATGACGCAGGCGAGGACGAAGACAATGAAGTGGTTGAGGAAGGCGGCGGGCGCGACGGCACCGACCCAGAGGATCAGCGCGGCACCGATGACGGCGGGCGCAAGTTTCTTCCAGAACGGCGTCGGCTTCGCTTCTTCCTGCACCGGAGCGGCAGATTTCGCCTGCTGCGGCGCGGCGGAAACCTGAATCGGCGGTGGCGGGAAGGTGATGCTGCCGTCTTTGCAGACGGTCATGTTGCGGATGATGACGTCATCGAAGTCGAGGGTGATTTCGCCGTCTTTATTCGGTGAGAGCAATTTGGCGAGGTTGACGAGGTTGGTGGCGTAAAGCTGTGAAGACTGGCCGGCGAGACGGTTTGCCATATCGGTGAAGCCGATGACTTTCACGCCGTTATCAGTGATGAACAGCTCGCCCGGCTTGGTGACCTCACAGTTACCGCCGGTTGCGGCCGCCAAATCGACGATGACCGAACCTGGCTTCATGCTGGCGACCATCTCTTTCGTAATCAGTTTCGGCGCGGGCTTGCCCGGAATGGCGGCGGTGGTGATGATGATATCCACTTCCTTCGCCTGCTCGGCAAAGAGCTTCATCTCGGCGGCGATGAACTCGTCGCTCATCACCTTGGCGTAGCCGTCGCCGCTGCCGCCGGATTCCTGCGGGAAATCGAGTTTCAGGAACTTGCCGCCCATGGATTCAATCTGCTCGGCGACTTCCAGACGCGTATCAAACGCCTTGACAATCGCCCCCAGCGAATTGGCCGTGCCAATCGCGGCGAGACCGGCGACACCTGCGCCGATAATCAGCACCTGTGCGGGCGGAACCTTACCGGCGGCGGTAATCTGCCCGGTGAAGAAACGGCCAAACGCATTCGCCGCCTCAATTACGGCGCGATAACCGCTGATATTGGCCATTGAAGACAGCGCGTCCAGCGCCTGCGCGCGGGAAATACGCGGCACCATATCCATGGCCAGCACATTGACCTTCTTGTCAGCCAGCTTCTGCACCAAATCCGGATTTTGCGCCGGCCAAAGGAAACTCACCAGCGTCTGCCCGGCGGACAAGCGGGAAACCTCCGCATCCGAGGGCGCGTTGACCTTATAAATCAGCGGGCACTGCCATACCTCGGCGGTATCAGCCAGCGACGCCCCGGCAGCGGCATACGCCTCATCGGCCAAAGATGCCCCGGCGCCCGCGCCACGCTCGACCACCACGGCAAAACCCAGTTTCTGCAACTGCGTAACCGTCGCGGGCGTACAAGCGACGCGGGTTTCACCGGCGAGAGATTCCTTCGGAATACCAATATTCATCAACTCATCCTCACTAAAACAAAAAACAAAGAACCGGCTTGGAGCCGGGCGAATATCATACCAACAATACCGCAGAAGCGGGCGGCAGCGCGTACAATGCCGCGCAGCCAAAAACGCACAGGAACGCCCATGCAACACCCCGACAACCTCATCTGGATCGACCTCGAAATGACCGGGCTCGACAGCCGGCACGACCACATCCTCGAAATCGCTACCCTCATCACCGACGCCGAACTGAACACCCTCGCCGAAGGCCCTGTCATCGCCATCCACCAGCCGGACAGCATCCTCGACCACCTTGACGACTGGAACCGCACACACCACGGCGCCAGCGGCCTGCTTGACCGCTGCCGCGCGAGCACCATCGACACCGCCGCCGCCGAAGCACAAACACTCGCCTTCATCCGGGAATACGTCCCGCCGCAGACATCACCGCTGTGCGGCAACAGCATCTGCCAGGACCGCCGCTTCATGGCGCGCCTCATGCCGACCCTCGAACACTACTTCCATTACCGCAACCTCGACGTCTCCACCCTGAAAGAACTCGTGCGCCGCTGGTATCCCGCGCACACCTACCCGAAAAAAGGCAGCCACGAAGCCCTTGCCGACATCCGCGAATCCATCGCCGAACTGCGCCACTACCGCGCCCACATCTTCAAACCGCGCGACGATAAACAAAACCAAACCAAAAACGGAAAACAATAAGAAAAACCCGCCAAAAAGCAGCGGCATAATAGCCGCCCACCCTAAAACACAGGAAACACATGACAACCTACACCTTTGCTGACCTGCCCTACGCCTACGACGCACTCGAACCCGTCATTGACGCGGTCACCATGCAAATCCATCATGACCGCCACCACAAAGCCTACTACGACAACTTCCTCACCGCCGTCAAGGACAACCCGCTGAACGGCCAGCCGCTGGAAACTCTCTTCACTACCATCAGCAAAGAAAGCGCGGCACTGCGCAACAACGCCGGCGGCTACTACAACCACAACCACTACTGGAACGTCATGCGCCCGCACGGTAGCAACGCGCCGAGCGGTGCCCTGCTGGATGCCATCAACAGCACCTTCGGCAGCGTGGACGCCTGCAAAGCCGCCTTCAAAGACGCCGGCATCAAACAATTCGGCTCCGGCTGGGCTTGGCTGATCGTCGGTAAAGACGGCAAACTCGCCATCACCAGCACCCCGAACCAGGACAACCCGCTGATGGACACCGCCGCCGTCCAGGGCACGCCCATCCTCGGCTGCGACGTGTGGGAACACGCCTACTACCTCCACTACCAGAACAAACGTCCCGACTACCTCGATGCCTGGTGGCAAATCGTGAACTGGGACTACGTCGCCGAACTCTACGCGAAAGCGACCGCCTGAGCACAGCGCCCACAACAAAGCCGGACTAAGTCCGGCTTTGTTCATATCGTGAGGCGCCAAGCGGGATAAATACTGGGTTTGCGCGCCGACATAAAAACCTGCCTGTTGAAACCAGAACAGCCCGCCATTGCGCATCCGTCGTTTTTTCCACTGCTCCTGGAAAGAAACCCTTGATACCATGACGTCGTTTGGCGAATTGCCAGACGGGAGATAAAGCCAGTCACCCGTTTGCGGCAAGCATGGCTCGCGGGCGGGAACCGGCAAACAAAGATGCCAAATGAATAAAGGGGGAATACATGAAAGACCAAAATCCAAACCATTTGGGAATACATTATTCCCATCCATGGCAGTATTTTCTGTTGGTATATATCTTAAGTGCTCCGTTTTGGTTACTGTCTTTATTCATTCAGCATAGCGCTTTGCCCGATAACCTTCCGCTTACGGATATTGGCGCGGCACTTACCCCTACAATTGCCGCCGCATTGCTGCGTTATCGAGAAGGGGGAATGACAGCAGTGCGTCAATTATTCTTGCGGATATTGGATTATCGGCGGATAAAACGAGTGGCTTACTTATGGACTGCAATACTCTTATTTCCCACGCTCTATTTATTCACTTATCTGGCAATACGTCAAACAGGGCAAAGTATACCGGCACATATTCCATTACAGATCTCACTATTGGGTGCCTTTATCATGTTTTTTATTGCTGCCATCGCCGAAGAATTGGGTTACGCCGCCTACGCGACAGAAAGTTTACAACGATATTTTACGCCAATTGCTACAGCGCTAATCATTGGAGTGCCTTGGGCATTGTGGCATTTGCCGTCAATGATAGCGATAGGACAGAATGCCGAACTCATTGCCTGGGGACTGGCTGGGACAATAGCAGTACGCATAATATATATCTGGTTATACAACGGGAGCGGTGGTTCAGTATTTGTACTGATTATGTGTCATACCGTTGCCAATACCGCACGAACAGGATTTCCAGGTGGGCGTTCCGCTTACGAAAATAACAATGGGGCAATTCCTTACGGCATTATTATTATTACCGCAATACTGATAATAGCTTTTTGGCATAAAGCCATGTGTCGGGCACACAAGACCCATTAAAAAACCAAGCTATTAAAGTCTGGGACATCCTCCGCCACTAACGCCTTTTTCCCAGCTGGCGGGCGCAGCCATATAATCTGCCACTACATCAACCATAAAAGGAAACCATGACAGCCTTTACCTGCCCCCACTGCGGCCAGCGAGGCATCACCGTTTGGCGCAAACTCGTCCTCGGCTGGGGTCGTGCCGTGCCCTGCCAATACTGTGGCCTGAAAATCACAGTCTCGCCACTGCCCGCTGTAGCGGCGATGCTGCCTGTGGCACTGATTGTGCTCGCCATCGGTACGGGTTGGTTGCGTGAGCCGGCAGCGCTAATCCTCCTTGGCCTGCTCGCCTGGATCAGCTACGCCCTGCTGCATCTCTACGTCGTGCCGCTCTCGCGGGCAGGAATTACCTGGAAAGCAACCGTCGAACAAGCGCATGAAAAACACCGCCGAGCTGCCGCCAAGCGGGACAACCACGCGGATTAACCCAAGCAAGGAACCCCATGCACCCCAACTACACCCCACTTGACACCAATCCCGGCCTCAGCGCCCAGTTCAGCGTCAACTACGACGACGGCAGCGTGGACGCCTGTAAAGCCGCCGACATCAAACAATTCGGCTCCGGCTGGGCCTGGCTGATCGTCGGTAAAGACAGCAAACTCGCCATCACCAGCACCCCGAACCAGGAAACCCGCTGATGGGCACTGCCGCCGTCCAGGGCACGCCCATCCTCGGCTGCGACATGTGGGAACACGCCTACTACCTCCACTACCAGAACAAACGCCCCGACTACCTCGATGCCTGGTGGCAAATCGTGAACTGGGACTACGTCGCCGAACTCTACGCGAAAGCGACCGCCTGAGCACAGCGCCCAACAACAAAGCCGGTTGCCCCAAACACCGCCAAGCGGGACAAATACTGGATTCCCGAAAGACAAACAAGCAGGAAAGACACAGGGCGCCGACGCGTCCTATAATCACCCCAACGCAAAACAAGAACGCCCATGCAAACCAAAAGACACTATCGCTGGCAATTCCGGCAAAAATACCTCTTCAGCTACCTGAGCATGATGCTCGTCTTTATCATATTTGGCGTAACAGGAGGTTATCGTTACATGGTCTATGTCATCCATAACCAATACTCATGGGGCAATTTATTGTTTGGGATTCTCTTCATTACGCTGATGCTTGCTATTGCTTACGGTGCCTATCACATTGGATTGCGAAGCTGGATAGCATCCTTTCGGCAGCCAGAATTTATAGAAGTCAATCACCATGGCATTATCTATTGCCGCGCTACGCAGCAAGAAAAAATAGCATGGGATGAAATATTAAAAATAACGCTTACCCGTAAGTATCTCTCGCATAGAGGGACAATAGGAAAAGATATTGGCACCATGCGGATCATCAAGAAAAACAGCAAAATTATTGACATTAACATTGCTGAAATGAATGGTGATCATATTGATGTCAACCTGATCCTTATCATTCCTGCCTTTATTATATTCATAATGTTTGTCAGTAAAATCTATGCGGTTATAGCCTTCATCACCATAAACCTTATCCTCTCAGTACCTGTGGGCAGAAAATCAGCCAAAGAAATACAACAAGCCCTGCGCCATTACGGCAAAGAAGCCTTGCTGGTGAGCAACGGCCTGCTTTGAAACACGGAGAACCCCATGCACCCCAACTACACCCCACTTGACACCAACCCCGGCCTCAGCGCCCAGTTCAGCGTCAACTACGACGACGGCAGCGCCGATAACTGGGACCTGCCCGCCCTGCTCGCCGACGTACTCGATGCTGAAGGCTACCCCACCACGCGCCACGGCGACTGGCTCCATCACGCGGCCAGCGGTTACGCGCTGCTGGTGCAAATCGCCGCGCTGGACCTCGGCGAGCACGTGCGAAGCACCACCACCATCCAAATCCACCACCCGGACCTCTTCCCGCAGGGCATTTTCGAATACCAGCACAGCTTTGGCGAAAGCCCGGAAGAGGCCATCCGCTACGGCTTCGAACTGTGGCTATCCAGCGATTGGCAACTGTTGCACGCCGTCGCCACTCACGATGACAAAGACCACACCGGCATGACCATGACCTTCTCCGACGGCGGCTCGCGCCGCGTCCACTTCGGCGCGCCGCAATACTGGCAGGAAAACCCAGCGCCCGTCCCGACAGACAGTGAAGACGACGACGCCCATCACCCCTTCTGCCCCTGCTGCCTCTTCACCAACAGCATGGACGCCTACCAACCGCTCCTGGAAGCGCAGGACAACTACGCCCTGCGCCTCTTCGCCGCGCGCAACGATGACGGCAGCACCGATGCCGATTGCCGCGTCAACGGTGAAGACTACGCGCCGGGCATAGACGCCCTACGAGCCTACGCCGCAACCTGGCCGGGTACAGGCAGTGAATTCCGCAAACAATACGTCCTCATCACGAACGGCTGACGGACCCAGTATTTACGCCGCTTGGCGAGCACAGTAATTACGCCGCTTGATGGGCCCAGCATTTACGCCGCTTGGCGAGCCCAGTATTTACGCCGCTTGGCGGGGCCAGTATTTATCCCGCTTGGCGGGCCCAGTATTTATCCCGCTTGGCGAGCCCAGTATTTACGCCGCTTGACGGAGTCAGTATTTATGCCGCTTGGCGGGGCCAGTATTTATCCCGCTTGGCGGGCCCAGTATTTATCCCGCTTGGCGAGCCCAGTATTTACGCCGCTTGACGGAGTCAGTATTTATGCCGCTTGGCGGGGCCAGTATTGACGTCGCTTGATGGAGCCAGTATTGACGCCGCTTGGCGGGGCCAATATTGACGTCGCTTGACGGAGCCAGTATTGACGCCGCTTGGCGGGATCAGTATTTACACCGCTTAACGGGACCAGCATTGACGCCGCTTGGTGGGCCCAGTATTTACGCCGCTTGGCGGAGCCAAGTATTTACGCCGCTTGACGAGCCCAGTAATTACGCCGCTTGGTGAGGTCAGCATTTACGCCGCTTGCGCGTATTCAAACCTAAATCCCGCATAAAATGCTTTCCCGGCTTCCGGCGGGACGGGGTAGGGCAGGGGGGAAGTCGGGTGCGGTGTTGGCTCACCCCGGCCTCGTTGTACTATCTGTACCATCTTCGGCTCGCCGTCTTGTTCCATCCCTATTTGTAACGACGTTATTCATCCCATGCCCCATATCGACACGCTGCCCGCCGGTGCCCTCGACATCATCGGTGACATCCACGGCGAATACACTGCCCTGCAACAACTGCTCGGCCACCTCGGCTACCGCCCGGACGGCAGTCATCCACAGGGGCGGCGCCTCGTCTTCGTCGGCGACCTCGTTGATCGCGGCAACGACGTTCCCGCCGTGCTGGACTGGTTCATGCGGGCTCACGCCGCC
Organism: Cardiobacterium valvarum; assembly: GCF_900460955.1. Taxonomy (GTDB): domain Bacteria; phylum Pseudomonadota; class Gammaproteobacteria; order Cardiobacteriales; family Cardiobacteriaceae; genus Cardiobacterium; species Cardiobacterium valvarum. The sequence goes on along the minus strand of NZ_UFUW01000001.1, from coordinate 1,834,346 downwards.
GGATATGCGCAAATGGTGCTCGGCAATCATGAAATCAACCTGCTGCTGGGTGATGCCAAGCCGGGCTCCGGCTGGTATTTCGTGCAGCGTGCCGACAAGGATGCCGCAGATTTCGCCCCGTGGCAGCATTACCCCGCCACCGGCAAAGCGGCGCTGCACCACTTTCTCGCTGCACAACCGCTCGTGCTGGAGCGGGACGACCTGCGCATCGTTCACGCCGCCTGGCTGCCTGCCGCCATCGCCCGTCTGCGCGCTGCGCCGGACGACGATCTCGTCGCCAACCACCGTCGCTGGGAAAACGCGCTTGCCGAAGAAGCGGGGCAACAGCCGTGGTATCCCGCCTGGCAGGCGGAGGAGGCGTGCGACGGCGACCTGCACGATCCCGGCCATCTGCCCGCCTACCGCCCCGCGACCGCCGCGCGTGATAGCTACTACAGCCGCGGCAATCCTGTCCGCGCCCTGACTTGCGGCAGCGAAAGCCCTGCCGCCGTGCCGCATTACGCCGGCGGGCGCTGGCGCTTCGTCGTCCGCACGCCGTGGTGGCAGGATTATCACGACGCGCCCGCCGTTGTCATCGGCCACTACTGGCGCCGCTGGCGTGGCGAACATCCGCTCTTTCCCTGCCCGCCGCAGCACTGGTTCGGCGCCCGGCACAACGTCTTCTGCTGCGATTACGCCGTCGGCGCGCGTTGGTGTGACCGCAAGGCGGGCATCGCACCGCAACATTCCGCTTACCGTCTCGCCGCTTTGCGCTGGCCGGAAAAAACGCTTGTCTTTGATGACGGCGAGACCGTCGCCACCCTTTGAACCTCCATGCACACCCTTGACATCCCCTACCACGGTCACACCTACCGCATCCACCTGCGCCCGCCGCGCCGCAACAACCGCCGCCTGCGCCTCAGCGTGGATGGCAGCGGCACCCTCTACCTCTCGCATCCGCCGCGCAGCCGCTGTGCCGACATCGAACATTTCATCCACAGCAACCTTGACTGGATCGCCGCTCACGCCCATCCGCAAGAAATGCGGCCACCCGCACCCTATGCCGATGGCAGCCCGCAGCAACTACTTGGCGATACTTACCGCCTCGCCCTGCGCGCGGACGCCACCGCCCGCATCCGGCTTGCCGGCGACATTCTCACTACCACCCCTGCGGATGATGCCACCCTTGCCGCCCGCTTCCGCGCCTTCCACCGCGCGCAAAGCCTGGCGCACATCCCCGCCCTCGTCGCCGCTGCCCTGCCACATTGCCCGTGGGTCGCCGTGATGCCGCCGCTGCGCTACCGCCATATGCGCCGTAGCTGGGGCAATTGCAGCAGAGGCGGCATCATCACTTTCAATACCGCGCTGATTCAGTACCCACCGGCGCAAATCCGCCACGTCATCATCCACGAACTCTGCCACCTGCAAGAGCATAACCACAGCGCCGCCTTTTATGCCCTGATGGATACCGCCCAACCCGACTGGCGCACGCACAAGGCGGCGCTCATCGCCTATCAGCGTGAGTATCGGCTTTGATCAGGTGGGGGGGGGTAATCTGGGTGGTTTGTGAAGGAAATGGTCGGGAAACAAGAGCGGGCGAAAGTAGAATGGAGCTTGACCCAGCAAGCAGGCGCAGTCAGTGTGCTTCGTCACATCTCGGTAAAACCGGTGTCTATCCCGCTTGACGCATAGGCAAACGGAAATCTCGCACGAAAATCTCCTCAACCCGTGGGACTGGAATGGCTCACGGAGCGAGAAAGGGGGTGGGTATGCAGAAGGCAGTTTCGTCATACACGTAATGACAGTCGCAGAAAAATCCACAATGTCCCCGCCCAGCGGCTATGCTCGCCTTGTTCAACCAGAGGAGCCCGTCATGACCACCATCATCACCGCTGCCGGTGGCAATGCTACCGCCATCGATACGCTTGCCGCCCCGCTGACGCGAGCCGCTTATGCTGCGCGGCGGGCATTGCGCTGGCGAGCGAGATGGCGGTGCTGGACGAGGTCAGAGTTTCTTGAAGTATCGCGCGACCGGCCAGCGTTGAAATCCTGCGGCTTCGTAGGCGGCGCGGGCGGGCAGGTGTCCTGCCTCATCGCCGGTTTCCACCATAACCATCGCCATGCCCGCTGCTCGGATAGCGGTGAAGGCGTGCGTCATGAGGTGGCGGCCAATACCCTGACGTTGGCAGGCGGGGTCAACGGCCAGGACGTAGATTTCGCCCATATTGTCTTCGGGATGCAGGCGAATGCCGACCCAGCCAACGGGCTGCCCGCCTCTCCATGCCAGCCAGACGCGTTCCGCCTCTTCATCTAAAAAAGTGTCCAAGTCGGCCAGCTGCCGTTTCTTCCAGCCTGCGGGATAGAAATTGTGATAGACGAAAGCGGGAACGGCCCGGCGCATTTCGGCAAAAACCGGCTGCCAGGCGCGCAGGGAGAGTGCCAACACGGCATTTTTATCTTGTACCCGGTAGGGCAGGATCTCTGGCTCGGCAGATAGCATCATTACCACTCCAGGGTTCTGCGTTTGCGGGTGCGGAAAGTCCAGCGTTCCGTTTGTTCCTTGCCGCCCTGGGTGTAGTGGAATTCGGCGGTGTATTCGGTGTCGTAATCGAGCGGGGCGGGGGCGAACAGGGCAAACTCGTTCGCCTGCATCAGGCGGTGGCGGTCGTTCGCGGCGGTGAGGATGATCGGGTTGCGGATTTCGCCTTTGTCGGAACGCAGGGTGAAAGCACGCATTTCCACGGGGGCCGTCGTGCCATAAAAGGCGATGCTGACTGGATTGCCGACGGCTTTGGTGCTGGGCATGGGGTTGGGGATTTCCTTGCCGTCGTAGGCGGGTTCGATGTTGCCACCGGCGGGGTATTTGACTGCGCCGATGTAGTAGCGGCGCGGTGCGGCATCAAGCGGGATTTTCACCGTCTGGCCGTTGCATTCCATGGTGAGGACGTAGCGTTTGCTCGCTTGGCTGCCCGCCTGCGCGCACAACTCGCGTTCGCGGCTGCTACCCTGCACGATGACGAAGGCGGCGTGGCGGCTGCGGACCCAGGCGACACCCGCTTCATCGTGGTCGGGGTCGAGCAGGGCGAGGCGGTGATAAAGGGCGGTCATCAGACCGTCGGTGCTGCGGATGCCGCTGCGTGCGAAGTTGCCGGCGGTGAGATTTTCCACCACCGGGGCGGGATAACCGGCGGCGGTGGCGCGCGCCTGCGGGTCGGCGCCGGTGTAGTGCGGGTTGCGGCGGTTGTTTTCCTTGTGGCCGTGCGCGTCTTTACCGAGATAGGCAGCGTGATTCTGCGCCGCTTGGGTCAGCGCGGAATTGGGGCGCAATTCCTGTATTCCTGCCTGCGCCCGCCAGTGGTTGAGGCGTTCCAGCCCCGCTTTCGCTTCTTTGTCGGGGTCATAGTGCCACTGTGAGAACCAGGCGATGCCGAGAAGGACAATGGCGAGCGGCAGCCAGAATTTAACGATGCGCTGCATCACGGAAGAGTGTTGCGACATGGGGGAGGGTGGGTGTGAATGGGTGGCAGATTGTACAGGCAGCCGGGAACGTATGCGGTTGTCTTGCTTGGTGCGATGCCTGCGCTTGCGTCCGAACGGAATGCGGGCGACAAAAGAAGAAGCCCCGCCGTGGCGGGGCATGTTGCTTTATGTGTCGTCTTCCTCGTCATCTTCGTCTTCGTATTGCGCGGGGGATTCGCCGACTTTTTTCACGATGACGGCATAGGGTTCGTCGCCAATGGCTGCCGCTTCCAGCGGATAGATTTTTTCCAGGCACAAGCGGTGCATCCAGTCGTCGCCGAAGTCGAAACGGTAGTAGATGAAATCTTTTTCTTGCAGCTTCGCGTCGTCAAGGGTGAAGGTCGCGGCGTTGTGGGCGATATCGCCTTCATCCATCATCATGTCGGCCTCTTCCATGCTGTACGGGTCAAAAACCCGCTCTTTGCAATCGTATAAGGCGTGGTCGCTTTTTGCTTCTTCGCGGGTGAGGATGAATTGGTAGAGGTGCGGGTCGTAGCGGTCAAAGGCGGTGAAGATAAGGTCGTGCAGGTCTTCGAAGGTGGCATTGCCGGCGATGTCGAGGATGCGGTGCAGTTTGTTGGCTGGCACAGCGTGGTATTCGATGAGCGATATTTTGAAGCGGTAGATGTTGATGGACATGGGGTTCTCCGGTTGGGGGCAGTTTCGCTGGATGCGGATTTTAGTCCTGCTTGGCGTCGGCTAGAAATCGAAGCGCATGCCTTGCGCGTAGGCAAAACGCAGTTCATCCGCGCCGATAAAGTCGCTGTCAATGCTGGCATCCTGCTGGCCGCTGGCTAAGGCGCTGTAAAGGTCGGCATAGCGTCTGCGATAGCCGCAGGCACGGATATGGTGGCTGAGGAAATCGTGCGCTGCCTCGCTGCCGCCACAGCAGAAGGCGTAATAAAAGAGGCCGGTGTGCAGGTTTTTGTTGTCCAGCCAGGGATTCAAAGCGCTGCCGTGCTGGCGCAGGTAGGCGACAGAGGCGGCTTTATCGGTAAACAGATCGCACAGGGGCAGGGCGTATTGCTGCAAATCAGCGACGATGCCGCGCACGCTGTGCGGCAGGCTGGCGCCTGCCAGTTGCCAGTGGCGCCAGTCTTTTCTGGGGGTCAGGTAACCGAGCTGGTTGGCATAGAAAATACCGCTGGTGTCACCGTTTGGCAGGGATTGGCTCTGCGCCCATTGTTTGAATTGCCTGGAGGAGAGCGTGAGATGCACCAGCATGGTGATGTTATGCGCACCGTTGTTGCGGCTGCCCTGAAAGCGGATTTCGCAGACGGTGTCTTTATCGGACAGGTCTTTTTTCAACACCTGCCCTTTTTGCAGGAGGCGGAAGCCGTCCAGCTGGGCGGAGATTTCTGCGCAGGCGTGGAGGAAGGTTTCGCGGGAGGTCATGGGTGGTTGAATTGAGTAAAAAGAAAATCATGTGAGTAACTTAAATTACCTATTCTAAACTTACTTCAGTCTCTCCAATAAATATATTGCCTATGATTTATATATAGAGAGTTTTCTGCATAGTAGAGAGTTAAAATTATAATAGGTGTATAAGCCAATATTGCAAATACTTTTGTAAACCCTTGTTTTATGCTGTCATCATTGGTAAGAATTATTTCAAATAATGTGCGGATAAGTATTGGTGAGCTACTAAAATTAGAAAATAAAAAATCTAATATTGTAAAAACAATAACCCCCCATGCAAAGTAAGACATCCTGTTTTGTGACTCTATCTCATGAATATAATTATTTAAATCTTCTACAAGCACACTATTGCTACTCTTTATAGCTCTTTCTCTTAGAACATAGACATTTTTTTTGTTGGGATCGTTGGCTGCAACTGAGTAGTATCGTGCGTACCAATGCCAGAAGTTATGCCTCATAAAAAAGTCATAAAAAAGACTAATGGTTTTAAATATTAATTTAACAATGGACGGCATAAGAATTATTACTATTGTATCAATGCATATAAATCCTTTTGGTTCTTGCAATAAATCAAATAATGATACTCCTTTTAATCTGTAGTAAAAGCTAGAAAGGGAAAGTAAGAATATTATAAATAAAAGCCACTCTTTGCTTGTGATCCACTTGATCAATTTAACATCAAGATCTTTAATGCTTCCCAATAAACTAAACATTTAGCATCACCTCCAGATAATAAATTTAAAAATTTTAATAGACTTCTTGCGTATATCCCTTTTTCCCTCAAACATATAATTGTTTATGTTTGAATTTACGATAGTTTCTGGTTCAGAAATTAGTTTCGCAAGAGGCTTGATAGAAATTAATAATTTAGTTTCAAAATCTATCTATAATGCAATCTAAAATAATTTTTTTTTGTACCTCTGGATGAAATTCTTCGCACATGGTATTGAGTCGAACATTATTTTTCTCTTTAGGCTTAGGAATGCGAATTTCTTTTTTAATAATCCATCGAACATGGCGTGCAAAGGAAAACCTACTTTCTAAAAATCTACTGTTGTCATCTTCTAATTTAGATTTTTCCACAAACCCTATTCCTTTGATAACAAAATCTTTAGAACTTGGAGGATACGATTTTATATATACGATATCTCCCACTTTTAAAGTAGATAAGAATTGTTCAATCTCTGGAGCATCTGTTTCATCCCAGCCCACTCCTACTACTCCATCATTTATGAAGTTTTGAGCCATATTTGTATCACCATAGCTAGCACCAATACCAAAAATTGCCATAGTTCTCTCCTTTTTTAAAATTAATCAACAGATTGTTATTTAACCCTCACAACTGCTGCAATTCAATAAATTGCGGTTAAAGCGTTGTGCCGCGCTGATGCTGTGCTGGTAGTAGATAGATTTAAGGCCGAGTTCGGCGGCGGTGAGGTAGAGCTGATTGATGTCGCGGGTCGGGGTATCCGGGTGGATCATGACGTTGATGCTTTGCCCCTGGTCAATGTATTTCTGCCGCTGTGCTGCCTGCTGGATGACCGCCAGTTGGCTGATTTCGGAGAAGGTTTTGTAGATTTCTTTTTCTTCGTCGGAAAGGGCGGCGAGGTGTTGCACGGAGCCGTCGTTCAGGAGGATGCTTTCCCAGGTTTTTTCGGTGTTCAGGCCTTTTTCTTCGAGGAGTTCGACGAGGAAGGGGTTTTTGTAGGTGGTTTTGATTTTGGCGAGGTCTTTGACGTGGTAGTTGGATTTGAAGGGTTCGACGGAGGGTGAGACGCTGCCGAGGATGAAGCTGCTGGATTTGGTCGGGGCGATGCTCATCAGGGTGGTGTTGCGGCGGCCATAGCCGGTGAGGATTTCCGGTTCGCCGAATTCGGCGGCAAGTTTTTTCGAGGCGGCGAGGGTTTTTTCTTGCAGCAGGCGGAAGATTTCGTTGTTTTTCTGCATGGCGGCGAAGCTGTCGAAGGCGATGCGCTGCGATTGCAGGTAGCTGTGCCAGCCGAGGACGCCAAGGCCGAGGGCGCGGTGGCGTTTGGCGAAGCGGTGCGCGCGGTCAAGGAAGGGGATGTCCGCGCTTTTGGTGATGAATTCGCTCATCACGGCGTCGAGGAAGCAGGTGAGGGTTTCGACGGCGTCGGTGTTTTTCCATTCTTCGTAGTGCAGCAGGTTCATGGAGGAGAGGCAGCAGACGAAGCTTTCTTCGTCGCTGGCGGGCAGCATGATTTCGGTGCAGAGGTTGGAGGCGTAGATGGGCAGGTCAAGTGCCTGATAGACGTCGGGGCGGCCAGCATTGGCGTTGTCTTTGAAGAAGAGGTAGGGGATGCCGGTTTCGGCTTTGCGTTGCAGGACTTTGGCCCAGATGCGGCGTTTGTCGGCATCGCCTGCTTTCATGTCTTCGAGCCACTGGTTGCTGATGCAGACGCCGTAGTACATAAGCTGGATGGGGTTGCCTTCAGTGTGAATGTCCAGCCATTCGTCGATGTCGCCGTGGTCAATGTCGATGTAGCCCGCGAACTGGCCTTTGCGTGAGGTGCCTTGCGAGATGACGTCAATGATGGTGTCGAAGAGTTTGCTGAAGTTGAAGGAGCCGTCGGATTTGCCGTTGTTGTTAATGGCGCTGCCGCGCGGGCGGATGTCGCCGAAGTAGGCGCTGGTACCGCCACCGATTTTGCTCATCATGCCGACTTCGGCGGTGGTGCGCATGATGTCGTAGATGGAATCGCCGATGTAGCTGCCGAAGCAGGAGATGGGCAGGCCGCGGCTGAGACCGAAGTTTGACCACACCGGCGAGGAGAGGGAGTAGTAGCCGCGCGCCATGTAGTGGTGGAAGCGGTCGGCAAAGGTGGGGTCGTTGAGGATTTTGCCGGCGTGGTTGGCAATGGCGCGGATGCGGGCTTCGGGCGTGGTGCCGTCGAGCAGGTAGCCGCGCTCCAGGAAGAGGCGGCTGCCTTCGTTCAGCCAGGCGAAGTCGGGGCGGGAGGCAGCGGTACTGTTGGTTGCGGTCATGGTGTTTCCTTGTGTGTGGGCGCAATGGCAAGGCGGGCTTTCCCGCCCGCTTGTTGGTGTTGCTGTGTGGGGTTAGAAAAGGTCGTCGGCGGTGATTTGTTTGGTCTTCTTGCTGTAATCGGTGCTGCGTTTGTAGAAGAAGTCGCTTTCTTTGCCGGAGAGGATTTCGATGTCGAACCACTCGGTTTCGCGCAGTTTGCGCGCGTCCACGAGGTAGGGCGCGTTGATGCCGAGGATGCCGAGTGAGTTGTTGTAGCGGTTGACGATGTAGTTTTCCACGGTGTCGCGGGTGATGAAGCTGAGGTCGCCTTCTTCAAACATCCAGTCGAGGATGCCGCGCTCGGCTTCAAGCGCCTGATCGGCCAGTGTTTTCAGTTCGTCGTAGAAATCAGGAGTGAAGAGGCGCGGGTGTTCTTCTTTGATGATGCCGTAGAGGGCGATGCCGAAGCGCCCGTGGATTTCTTCTTCTTTGGAGGTGGCTTCGACGGCGTTGGAAATGCCCTTGAAGAGGTTGCGGTGTTTGTTGAACGACATGATGACGAGGAACTGTCCGAAGAGCGAGATGTGCTCAACGAAGAGCGAGAACATCACCAGCGAAAGGACGAAGCGCTCGCGGCCGATGTCTTTGTCGCGCATGAAGTCTTCCATGTATTCGATGCGCCGCATCAGGGCGGGGATTTGTTTGATCTGGGTGAACATTTCGTTCATGCCGAGTTTTTCGAGGAGGAAGGAGTAGGCGTCTTTATGGCGCACTTCGCTTTCGGCAAAGGTACCGCCAACATCGTCGATTTCGGGTTTGGGGAAGTAGCGGTAGAGGTCGCCCCAGAAGCGCTTGACGCTGACTTCGACTTGCGAGATGGCCAGCATGGCGCGGGTGAGGACGCTGCGCTCGCGTTCGTTGATAACGGTGCGGTAGTCCTGGATGTCGCCGGTGAAGTTGAATTCGGTGTGCAGCCAGTAGGAATGGCGGATGGCGTCTTTGAATTCGAGCAGTTCCGGGTATTCGTAGGGTTTGATTTCCAGGCGTTTTTCGAAGAGATTGCGGGGTTTCATGGGGTTTCCGTCTGAATAAAAAGAAGGGTACGCGCAGGCGCGATTGTGCGGCATTGTAGGGAGATTTTTCCGGATGGAAATCTTGACAAAATACACGCCGGCTTAGTCGGCTGAAATGGTGGAGATTTTTGTTAAGCGCAAAATATGGGGTGGGGTTTGTGACGGAAGCACCATATGTTGTGTCGGCGCGTGAGGTGCGCACATTATTGAGGCGGCTGTCAGGACGGCACAGCGGGGATGGTGGCGTGTCGTCCGGTTATAGGCGCCTGCCCGTCATGATGTTGCGCGGCAATAGAAGGGATCCGCCAAGCGGCGTGGTTGCTGGGTTTGCCAAGCGGTACGGTTGCCGGGTTTTGTCGCTACGCGGGTTGGGAGGAAGGGATTTTTTTGATGATTAGAGATTTTTGATGGCATCCGCGCCGAGGATGCCGGGGTGGTTTCTGATGAGGTCGTAGGGCAGGATGGTGTCTTCGGGATGGGCATGGGCGGCTTTGCTGGGCGGCAGCAGCGGGCCGATGTAGAGACCGCGCGGGGTCAGGTAGAAGTAGGGGTATTGGTAGTCCTGGGCGCGGTAGGGATAGCGGCGCATGCTTTGTGGTGCCGCCGCTTGTAACGCATCCAGCAGCCAGGCGGCGCGGGTTTCGCGCAGGGCTTGATCGGCGGGGGCGTCGTCAGCGAGGAGGTGCGGTGCGCCATCGCCAATCCAGAGTAGATCTTCGAGTTCGAGGCCGCGCGCCTGCTCAATGTCGTAGGTGATGCCGTAGTGGCCGCCAAAGCCGCAGGGGGTTTGTTCGTGGATATGGGCGCTGATGTAGCGCGGGCCGAGGTAGGTTGGCTCCATGTCAACGCGGTAGTTGAGCGCGGCGCGTTTGTCCGCCGGCAGGGCAGCCAGGCATTGGCGGCGGGCATAGAGGGTGGTGAGTGCTTGGGCGCGCAGGTAGGGGTTGATGGTGTCGCGGTTATCGTCGTAGCCGCCGCTGATGAGGAAGTGTTCGAGACCGCTGACAGGTTCGCGCCAGTATTGCAGCTTGATGGCGTTGTCGTTGTGAGCGGTGGTTTGGCTCGGTGTAAAGGTGATGTCGTCCAGCAGTGCTGCTTCGTAGGGCAGTTCGGTGGCGAAGAGGCGGTTGGCGGGGTCGCGGACGGGCGGGGTGTAGGGCGTGAGCGTCGAGTCGCCCTTGATGTGCCAGTTATCGCCGCGCTGTTCGAGGTGACTGCCGGTAATGGTGCAGTAGCAGCGGGTCTCTGCCGGGCAGTTATCATTTGGTGTGAGCGGGAAAGGCAGGCGTTCGTCTTCGTAGTGGTGGGTCAGGGTGTCGCTGTCGAGGACAAGGACGCGCCCCGCATCGTTGCCGCGATAGACGGCAGAATGGGCGATGCAGGCGGCGGTTAACGTGAGTGGGGCAAGCAGGCGACGCATGGTTCAGAAGCGGTAGCCGACGGAGATCGCGCCGAAGCTGGAGCTTTTTGCCAGTGGGCTTTTGAATTCGCGACTGCGCCAGTTGACGGTGTAGCTGATGCGGAAGTTTTTGTGGTTGTAGGCGGCGCCGAGGGCAAGGTCGTGCACGAAGGGGCGGCGTTTGACGTGATGGCTGTCTTTCCAGGTGTTGCCATCGAGGAAGATGTTGTGCGCCATAAGGCGGGCATCGTAGCCGAGGTAGGTCATCCAGCCGTGGCCATCGGTATATTCGAAGTAGCCGCTGCCAGGAATGGCGGGACGGACGCGCACCGGCTGGGTCTGCCAGCGCAGGTTGGTCGGGGTGAGGTCAATGGTGAAACCGGCGTTGGCGTAGGTATAGACGTTGCCGAGGGTTACGCCGCCATGCGGGGCGAAGCGGGCGTGCAGATTTTTGCCAATATCGGCGGTGTACCAGCCCGGCCAGGAGCGTTCCCAAGAGAGGATGATGCCGGGCTCGTCGCGCAGTTGGTACTTCCAGCCGTGCGGCTGGTAGTCGGCGTGAATGAGACGGTGGAATTTGTCCTGGATAAATTCGCCTTGTGCGGAAGGGCCGATCCAGCCGAGGGTGAGTTCGACATCGTCCATGTGGCGGTCGGTGATGGTGCTGATGCCTGCCGAGCCATAGAGGAAAGCGGCGTAGGGACGGTCGCGCACGTCAAGGGTGCTGCGGTCAATGTCGCTGGGGGTGTAGAGATTGTGGCCGAAGGAGAGATAGGTGCTGGTGGTTTTGTTGGCGTCGAAAGTCGGTACGAGGCGGTCAATCCAGTCGGCATAGAAGGGCTGCCCGGCACCAACGTTAAACCAGGTGATACGCAGGCCGTTGGTGTAGTCGCGGTCGTAGCCGCTGCCGAATTTGTCGTTTTCGATATTGAGGGTGAGGAAGCGGTCATTGCCGTTCAGGATGTGTTCAGGTAGGCGTTCGACCAGCGGTTCTTTCGGCTTTTCGATGGTGACTTCCGGGGTTTCCAGAATCACGCCTTCCTTGGGGGTAAAGAGTTGTTTCCATAGGTTGCGTTCTTCGGCGCGAGCGGTGACAGCAAGCAGCATCATGACGAGGTAAGAAAGTTTGCGCATGGGTTTTGGCGGTGGTTTGTGAGGAAGTGGTAATGTAACGTAATCCGACCGTGCGCGGTAGCCCTGCCGTTGACTTTATATAGGGGCGTCCGTATGATTGCGCGCTTTGAATTTTCCCCGATGGAGTTACCGAAATGTCAAAAAGAACGTTCCAACCGAGCAATATTTCCCGCAAGCGTACGCACGGTTTCCGTGCCCGTATGGCTACCAAAAACGGTCGTAAAATCCTGAGCCGCCGTCGTGCCAAAGGACGCCATCGTTTGACCGTCTGATGACGCGGGTCGTCGCGCCGTGAACGCATCTTTTCCCCACACGGCAAGGCTGACACAGCGCCGCGAATACGACCACGTTTTTCAAGCCCCCGAACGTAAAAGCAGCGACCGCTGTTTTACCGTTTTGGGGCGTTCTCGTTTACAGGGCGAGCCGGCCCGCCTCGGACTGGTCGTCGCCAAGCGGCAGATCCGCCGCGCCCACGAACGCAACCGCGTCAAACGGCTAGTGCGGGAGGCTTTTCGCCAACTACCGCAACGTGAAGAGGCTGCGCTGGATATCGTCGTCATCGCGCGGGCGGCAGCGCAGGATACCGACAACGTCGCCTTATTTCGCACATTACACCGTCACTTTCAGCGGATCATTCCATGAAACGGCTGCTTATCGCTCTCATCCGCCTCTACCGCCGCACTCTCAGCCCCTTCATCGGGCAACAATGCCGCTTCGAGCCGACCTGCTCACACTACGGAGAAGAAGCCATTGCAAAACACGGCGTATGGCGCGGCACATTACTGACCCTTTGGCGCATCCTGCGTTGCGGTCCGTGGTGCAAAGGCGGTTATGACCCCGTACCTGACACATTCTTGGTGAAGCATGAAAAATAACCCTAAATTACTTCTTTACATAAGCGCCGCTATCCTGGCGTTTATGCTGTGGCAAAAATGGCAAATTGCCAATCTGCCGCCCGCGCCACCGCAGACTGCGGTGACCCCTGCGGCCGTTACCCCGAGCAATACCGGAGCGGATGTGCCTCAGGCAACGGCTGGCAGCGACATCCCGGCCACCGCCGCCAGTAGTGACATCCCGGTGACGAACGCAGAAACCGGTGCCACCATCCGTGTCAAAACTGACGTATTTACCCTGCAAATCACCAGCAAGGGCGGCACCATCGTCCATGCCGATCTGCTGCGCTACGCCGCGAACAAAAATAGCGATCAGCCGCTGGCCCTGCTCCATCCCGACAACCCGGCACGCTTCCTGCTGCAAAGCGGCCTGACCTCAGGTAATGGCGACAAAGCACCAACCCATCACGCTATTTTTACGGCGCCCGCCAGTGAATACACCCTGGCCGACGGGCAGGATAGCCTGAGCGTGCCGCTTACCTGGCAAGAAAACGGCATCACCGTCACCAAAACCTACACCTTCAAACGCGGTGCCTACGACTTTACCCTCGAACAAAAAGTCCAGAACGACAGCGACAAAACCTGGTCAGGCAACGCTTACCAACAATGGGTATTCGGCCAACCGTTGCCATCCGGCGGCATGGGGCAAGTCGGCACCTACACCGGCGGCGTTGTGTCCTATGACAGCGACCCCTACGAAAAAATCAAACTGGGCACCCAATTCAACACCAAAACCGAAAACGGCTGGGTAGCGATGATCCAGCACTACTTCGTTGGCGCCATCGTCCCGCCGCAAGGACAAACGCAGGAGTTTTACACCAACACCAACGCCACCAGCGGTGATCACTTCATCGGCGTGACCAGCGGCGTGCAACAAATCGCCGCAGGCCAAAGCGCCCGCTTCACCAACACCATCTACATCGGTCCGAAAATCCAGAAAGACCTCAAAGCCGTCGCCCCCAACCTCGATAAAACCGTTGATTACGGCTTCCTCTTCATGATCGGCCAGCCGATGTACTACGTCCTGCACTTCATCCATGGCATCGTCGGCAACTGGGGCTGGGCACTCATCCTCATGACCCTGCTCATCAAAGTGCTCTTCTTTACCCCGTCCGCCTGGGCCTACAAATCCATGGCGAAAATGCGCCGCTTGGGGCCGGAAATGCAGCGCATCAAAGAACAATACGGCGATGATCGTCAGGCCGCGAGCATGGCGATGATGAAACTCTACAAAGACGAAAAAGTGAATCCGGCCAGCGGCTGCCTGCCGATGCTGCTGCAAATCCCCTTCTTCATCGCCTTCTACTGGGTACTCATCGAATCCGTCGAACTGCGCCATGCGCCGTGGCTCGGCTGGATACACGACCTCTCGGCGATGGATCCCTACTTCATCCTGCCGATCATCAACGCCGCGCTGATGTTCCTGCAACAAAAACTCAACCCGCCGCCGCCCGACCCGACCCAGGCCAAAGTCATGATGATGTTGCCGCTCGTCTTCGGCTTCATGTTCATGTGGTTCCCGTCCGGCCTTGTCCTTTACTGGACCGTCAGTAACGCCTTTGGCATCGTTCAGCAATACATCATGAACAAACGCTACGGCGACCGTAAGCACCCGCCGCACGACGCCCACGGCAAAAAACACAACAAAAAATGACGGCACACGACACTATAGCCGCTCTCGCAACGCCGCCCGGAACGGGCGGCGTTGCCATAATCCGCATCAGCGGCCACGACGCCCTCGCCATCGGCACCCGCCTTAGCGGCAAAACCCCGGTGCCGCGCCACGCCACCCTCGCCGCATTACACGACGCGGACGGCAGCCTCATCGACCAGGGCCTGCTACTCTACTTCCCCGCGCCCCATTCCTACACCGGCGAAGACACCCTCGAAATCCACGGCCACGGTGGCATCGCCGTCAGCCAAACCGTCCTCGCCGCCGTCTTGAACGCCGGTGCCCGCCTGGCCGAACCCGGCGAATACAGCCGTCGCGCCTACCAGAACGGCAAAATCGACCTTGCCCAGGCCGAAGCTATCGCCGACCTCATCAACGCCCGCACCGCCGCCGCCGTCAAAGCTGCTACACGCTCACTACAAGGCGCCTTCTCCCAGGAAGTGAACGCGCTTGCCGCCGAACTGCTCGCTCTGCGCGCCTACATCGAAGCCGCGCTGGACTTCCCCGAAGAAGAAAACGACTACCTCAGCGAAGGCGACCTCGAAACGCGCCTGTACCGCTGGGGCGAACGCCTCACCCGCCTGCTTGCACAAAGCGCCCAGGGCCGCCTGATGAACGACGGTATCAACCTCGTCATTGCCGGCAAACCGAATGCCGGCAAATCCAGCCTACTTAACGCCCTCATCGGTGAAGAGCGCGCCATCGTCACCGCCCAGGCAGGCACCACCCGCGACATCGTGCGCGAAACCCTCAACATCGCCGGCGTCCCGGTCAACATCCTCGACACCGCCGGCCTGCGCGATGCCACCGACCACATCGAACAAGAGGGCATCCGCCGCACCAAACAGGCGCTTGCCAGTGCCGACCTCATCCTGCTGCTGGTGGATGGCAGCACCCTCGCGGACAGCGACGACCCTGCCGCTGACCTGCCGTCGGAAACCGCTACCACCCCACGCCTGCTCGCCTACAACAAGGCCGACCAAACCCCGGCGGACATCCAGGCAAACTACCGCGAAGGCCTGTGGCTGTCGGCAAAAACCGGCGACGGTATTGACGCCCTGCGCCACGCCATTGCCGCCGCTGTCGGTCGTGACGAACGCGAAGAAACCCCCTACATCGCGCGCGAACGCCACCTGCGCGCCCTCAAACAGGCCGCGCAACACCACCGCGACGCCCTTGCCCAACTGCATGGTGCCCGCAACGGCGAACTACTGGCGGAAGACCTGCGCCTCGCCCACGACGCCCTCGGCAGCATCACCGGTGCAACCAGCAGTGACGATCTGCTCGGCCACATCTTCTCCACCTTCTGCATCGGTAAATAAACCCTTCGCGCAGCCGCCAAGCGGGATAAACACTGGGTTCCTGAATCGCGGCCAAGCGGGATGAATACTGGACTTCCGAACCGCTACCAGGCGGGATAAACACAGGGCTCCTGAATCGCCGCCAAGCAGGATAAACGCTGGGTTCTCAAACCACCGCCAAGCGGGATAAACACTGGGCTCCTGAATCGCTGCCAAGCGGGATAAATGCTGGATTCCCGAACCGCCGCCAAGCGGAATAAACACTGGGCTCCTGAATAGCGGCCAAGCGGGATAAGACCAGGGTTTTGTGGGCAGGTAATTAAAGGTTATCGCCCCAGCTTGCTTTCCACTTGCGCGCCTTCGCTGTCGCCCGCACTTTTCAGGCGGTTGAGCAGTTCCTGCCAATCGATTTCGCGGGTGTGGCCGATGATGTCGAGGTGTGGCACGCCGCGTCCTTTCACAAGGTAGTAGCCGTCGCTGCCGTCTTTTGCAGGGGCGATGCCGTCCAGGGTCAGCACGCCGTTTTCAAGATGGGCGGTGAAGCCGAGGCGGTCGTAGGGGAAGCGGTTCAGAACGCGGATAAACTGGTTGAGCATGACGTTGCCGCCACCGGCGCGGGCCAAGTAGGCCACCGCTTCGTGGCTGATGCGGCGGTGCCCCGGGTTGTGATTCGCCGTATGCAGCGCGGCGCGGAAGTGCTGCGGTTTCCAGTTGGTGAGGATGACGTCCGTTGCTTCGCCTTCAATGCGTCCTTCGATTTCACCGATACCGAAAGCCTGGGTCAGCGGTTGCAGGTCAAGGTCGCGCAGGCGCAGGGCAAAGCCGGCATAGGGGGTGTCGCTGAAGAAGCGGCTGATGTGCAGGTGGTCGATATGGATGGTGCCGCCGAAGGTATGGAGGTTGACCGGCTGTTGTAGTTGCAGGCCGTCGCGGTTGAGGCGGATGTCCGGCAGGGTACCGCCGAGGGTGCCGGGAAAGCGGATGGTGTCAAGCGCTGCGCCGAGTTGGCTGAGGCTGATGGGCTCAATGCGGGCGCTGATTTTGTAGGCTTCCCGCTGCGGTTCGAGGCGGTGCACGGTGATGCCGCCGTCGAGGATGGGGATGTGCAGCGGTTTTGCGAGGGTGATGCCGCGTTCGTCCCAGCGGTAGTCGGCATGGATGGCGCCAATGGGCAGTTTGCGCCAGCGGCCGCCGGCGAGGGTGAGGCGCGAGGGGCTGCCGTTATTGCCGGTCTGGCCATCAAGGTCGCGCAGTTGGTAACGGTCTTGTTGGTCTTCGATGTGGATGTGGTGGAAGACGGCGGCGAGGTCGGTCAGGCGGCCGTCGCGGTAAGCCCCGCGCAGGTAGAGGCCGCCTTTGAGCGCAGCGTCGCCAAAGAGGCCGTCGCCGAGGTAGGGCTTGAGGTAGCGGCGGTAGAGGTGGTCGGCGTCGCCCGTGAGTTGGTATAGGGTGAGGGCGGCGAGGCGGTTTGTGCGACGGTTCCAGTCAAGGTCGGCGCTGGCGCTGGCGCGAGCATCATCAAGGTTGAGGTTGCGGATTTGCAGACGATCGGGGTGGTACTCAATGTGGGCACGGACGGTAAGCGGTGCGCCTTCGTGCCGGTAGTAGTAGGGGGTGAGGAGGATTTCGCCTGCGCTCAGGGTGAGGGCGATGTCGCCCCGCCAGTGATCGCCGCTGCCATGCAGGTCGAGCTGGATGCTGCCGCGCAGGTGTTCTGCCGCTTGCAGGCTGTCGGCACTGTTGTAGCGGGCGTCGTGCAGGGTGATGCTGCCGCTTGTGTGGTAACCCGTGTGGTCACGGCGGATCGTGAGGCTGGGGCGTATTTCACCGCCGAGCTGCTGCGCTTTGAGCAGGGGTTCGAGCAGGGCAAGCGGCAGTTCGGCGTCAATAGCGGTAGTGTTATCCGCATAGGCAAGCGTGGTGTGCAGGCGGTGTTTGCCCGCCTCCAGGATGAGGCGGCTATCCGGCGGGAGGTGCAGTGCACCGCGCAGGATGTTCGCGAGGATGAGACGGTCACTATGCAGGTGTAGCGCGGTGCGGCCAAGTGTGCCGCGCAAGTGGAGGGTTTCGAGGGTGAGGGTGTCGTGCGCACGGCGCAGGCGGGCGTCAAGGCGGGTGTTTTTCAGCGGGCTGCCGGCGAGGCGGGTTGCGGGCAGGTCGCCGCTGATGCGCCAGTCGCTGCCGTCTGTGCTTTCGGCACGCAGGCGCAGGTTGTTCACCGGTACGCCGCCGATTTTGCCGCTGCCAATGTCAAGTTCGATGGTAATGGCGGCGGTGGCAGTGCAGATAAGGATGAGGAAGGAGAGGGAAAGACGCCGCTTCATGGGATTTTTATGCCGCCCGGTGAGTGTTTGCTGCGCGGGTGTTGCGATGATAAAGCCGCCCAAGCGGGCGGCTCTTGTCGTATCAGCGTTCTTGCAATGCCTGTTTCATCCGGGTAATCGGTTTGATGAGGTACTGGAAGACGGTTTTTTTGCCGGTCTTGATGTCCACGGTCGCGACCATGCCGGGGATGACGCGCAGTTCTTTACCATTTTTGTCGGTAAGGTGGCTGTCTTTGGTTTCAACGAGCACGCGGTAGTAGGACTGGTTGGCATCAAGGTTGAGCTCGCTGCGGCGGCGTTCGTCGCTGAGGGTATCCGGGCTGATGAGGGTGACGGTGCCGTCCAGGCCGCCGTAGATGGCGTAGTCGTAGGCGGTGATTTTGACGACAGCGGGCAGTCCGGGACGGACGAAGGCAACGTCCTGCGGGCGGATGTAGGCTTGCACCAAGAGGTTGTCGTCCATCGGCACGATTTCCATGATGTCCTGCCCGGCGCTGATGACGCCGCCGACGGTGGTGATTTTGACGTTATTGACGATGCCGCGCACGGGCGAGCGGATTTTTGAGCGTTCGACCGGATCGGCATGCATGGCGAGGTTTTCGCGTGCCTGGGCGAGTTCGGCTTCAGTGCGGACGAGTTCGTTGTTGGCTTCGGTTTTGTACTGGTTGCGGCGCTCGTTGATTTGCAGGGCGAGATCAGCAGATTCGCGCTGCATGCGCAGCAGTTCGATTTCGGAGGAGACGCCACGTTTGACCATAGCGGCTGTACGGCGGATTTGTTCGTCAAGGATACGTTTGCTTTGTTGCAGGCCGGTGACGGCTTCGTCTAGCGCTTTACGCCGTGCTTTGTAGGCGCTGGTTTCGCGGTCACGCAGCTCTTTGGAGACGATGTCGGGGAATTTGAGCGGCTTATCGTAAGCTTCGCTGCGGTAGCGCGCCAGCATGGCTTCAAGGTTGACGACCTTGGCTTCGCTTTCGCGCAAGACGGCAGAGCTGCGGGTATCGTCAATAGTGACGAGGACATCGCCCGCTTCGACCTGATCGCCTTCTTTGACATGCAGTTCGGCGAGGATGCCGGGATCAAGGCTCTGGATGACTTGCAGGCGGCTGCTGGGGATGATGGAGCCCTGGCCGCGTGTAACTTCTTCGAGTTCGTTATTGTAGGCCCATATGACGAAAGCGGTGAGGAAGGAGGCAAGGAAGAAGACGCTCCACCACAGGCCGCGATGTTTTTCTTCTTGCAGGGCGGCGTTGAGGTCGCTGACGAGTTTCAGGTCTTTTTGCGACAGTTTTTGTTTTTTTCTAAATGCCATGTACGCCTCAGATGTTTTCTTGTTTGCCGTGACCGGCAATGATGGTTTGTCCGCTGGTCTGCGCTGGTGGTGGCGGGCTGGCAGGTTTGCCGCTCAAGCGGTCAAGTACAGCCTGTTTCGGGCCGTCCATCACGATTTGTCCTTGTTCCATCACGATGATGCGATCCACCAGCATGAGAATTTGCGGGCGGTGGGTGACAACGATCATGGTGCGGTCGCGCACCCAGTCGGCAAGCGCATGCAGGACTTGTTGTTCGGTATTCTGATCGAGACCGCTGGTCGGTTCGTCAAGCAGGACGACGCGCGGGTTACGCAAGGTGAGGCGGGCAAGATTGACGATTTGTTGTTGTCCGCCGGAAAGGCCGGCACCGTTTTCGCCGAGCTGCATGTCTAGGCCATGTGGATGCGACTGGATGAGGCGTTCGAGGCCGAAGCGTTTTAGGGCATTCAGCAGGATTTCGTCGCTGTAAAAGCTGTCGGCACGGGCGAGGTCAAGGTTGTCGCGCAGGCTACCGAGGAAGAGGCGTGGCGACTGGGCAAGGAAGGCGATGGTGTTGCGCAGGTAGTAAGGATCGATTTGCCGCTCGTCCACGTCGTCCAGTGCGACCAGGCCTTTTTGTGGTTCGTACAGGCCGGAGGCGAGTTTGAGCAGGGTGGATTTGCCACTGCCGATGCGGCCAAGGATGGCAACTTTTTCACCGGCGCGGATGTGGACGGTGAGGTTATCCAGCACGCGCTTGCCTTCTTTGCCGTAGGCGAAGCTGACGTTTTCGAAGGTGATTTTGCCTTGCGGGTGGTCAAGAGTGATGTATTGACGGTCAACGTGGCGCTCAATCGGACGCTTGGTGATGTTGTTCACGCCCTGCAAGGCAAGGCGCGCCTGCTGGAAGCGCACGGCCAGGCCTGCAATTTGTGCGACCGGGCCGAGGGCTCGACCGGACAGGATGACGCAGGCAATAAGCGCGCCCATGGTAATACGGTCATGCGGGCTATCGGCGTGGATGAGGTAGGTGCCGTACACGACGAGGATAACGGTGTTGAGCTGCTGTACGGCGGCTGAGAAGCTGGTGACGAAGTTACTGATGTCACGGGTTTTGATACTTGATGCCGAGGTTTTTGCGGTGTAGGCGTCCCAGCGGCGCTGCGCCCAACTGAAGGCATTGTTGGCTTTCAGGGTTTCGATGCCTTCTATGGCTTCAACCGCAAGCCCCTGCCGCTGCGAGGATTCACGCATGGATTCGTTGATGGAACGCGATAATGGGAATTGCGCCAGTATGCCGGCAAGCATAACAACTGGAATGATGGTCAACGGTACGATGGCAAGTCGCCCGGCTACTAAATGCATCACTGAAATGAAGAGCAGGAAGAACGGCATATCAACAAAGGCGAGCAGGCTGGCACTGGTCATGAAATCGCGCACGGATTCGAAATCACGCAGATTGTTGGCGTAGGAACCGGATGAGACGGGTTTTTCCGCCATGCGTAACTGCATGACACGGCGGAAGAGGGCTGAAGAGATAATAAGGTCGGCTTTTTTGCCGGCGATATCGGTCAGGTGACCGCGGATGAGTTTGGCGATGAATTCGAAGGTGATGGCGAGTGTCACGCCGATACTCAGTACCCACAGGGTTTCCATGGATTTATTCGGGATGACGCGGTCGTACACGTTCATGACGTACAGCGAGCTGACCAGCGCCAAGAAGTTAATGATAAAGGTGGCAACAACGACCTGGTAGTAGTAGCGGCGGAAACGCCAGATGACGCGCCAGAACCAGCCTTTTGGCAGTTCGTATTCGGGCAGTTCGGAGCGAACGTCTTTTTCAGCTTTGGGCTTGATGAACCAGGTGTAGCCGAGGTATTGGCTTTGCAGGTCGGCAAGGGCGATGCGCCGCTCACCCATACCGGCAAATTCCACTAGCGCTTCGTCTCTCTCGATTTTTTTCAGCACGGCGGCTTCGTGGTCATGCAGCATGATGACGGCGGGCAGAGCCAGATTGGGGATTTTGCGCAGCGGACGCTCTTGTAGATAGTTGTCAAAGCCTTGGTATTTCAACACTTCGGACAGTTCATGGAAATCAAAATCGCCGACTTGGTCGCGTGGGGTCAGGGTCGCCAATGTCACGCTGGCCAGTGGGGTTCCCATGAGGCGGGTGAGCAGGCTGATATGTTCGAGCAGGGCTTGCATGGAATGCCTTTTCCTTTTGGTTGTTTGTGGTTAGCGGCGGCGCCGTGGGTTGGTGGTGGTCTTGCTTTTTTTGTCGGCTTTTTTGCCATCCGCTGCCAGTGTGGTGCTTTTCGCTTTTTTCTTCGGTGCGGGTTTATTGTTAGCAACGACTTTGCCGGGCGTTCTCGCCGCTGGCTGCGGTTTGGCTTTTGTCCGGATGTCGAGGTTACCGGTTTCCATGATGAGTTCGCCGGAGTCGCTGACGTGGACAAAGACTTGTTCCGGGCCGGTATAGGGTTCACCTTCGTCTGCGTCGTCGTTATAGGATTCAAGATCAAGGGGAGTAGCGGCATCATCAGCCTCACCATCCAGTGAGGTCAGTTTTAGCGACTGTTCGGCTTTATCTTTGCCGCCTTTTTTCTTGTCTTTATCGTTTTCTTGATCTACCTCTGCTTCTCCCGCTTTGCTGACGTCCGGAATTTTTGCCCATTGCGCCAAATTGCCGGTGGCAGACAGGTAGTCGAGCTTGGCTTTCATCAGATCGTATTGTGCCTGCACACGCAATTGTTTGACGCTAGCCAGTTCGCTGTATGCGTTCACTACATCCAGCAGGGTGCGGGTAGCTATCTTGAATTGGTCTTCGTAGTCCACTACGACTTGTTCCAATGCGCGCGCCTGTGATTCACTGATTTCGATACGTGATTGGTCTTCGCGCATTTGCAGCGCGGCGACTTCGGCGCGTTGCACCAGGCTGTCATGGATTTGATCCAATTTGGCCTGCGCCGCTTGTGCCTGATGGCGTTGTAGTTCGATGGTCGGCGTCGTCGCCTTGTTGAAGACGTCCACTGACATGGTGAGGTACACGGAGGAATTATTGGTATTGGCTTCGCCTTTCAGGCCAACGGCCGGATAGCGCGAGCGTTCCGCCGCTTTCAACGCTGCCTGGATGCTTTCCAGTTCACGTGCCTGCGCGCGGTAGCTGGGGTGCGCCAACGCATCTTCTTCGCTGACTTTGTATTTGTTGAGGATGTCGGTAATCGGCATTTCGGCAAATGGGTCAGCCAGCTCGCTTTCGGTCACGGGCGGGTCAACGTAGCGCGCCAGGCGGCGCAGGGCCAACCCTAAGGAGCGTTCATAACTGATGATAGTTTCTTGTACTTGTATTTGTCGTGCTTCGGCTTGGGTAAATTCGGAACGGCGGCCGGAGTCGTATTCAAGGATAATGCGCAGCTGCTTGACGATATGTTCGTGCCGCGCCAGGTTTTCTTTGGCGACACGCAGCGATTCGCGCGCCTGCAAGGCTTCGAGGTAATCAGATGCGATTTGAAAGGCGAGTTCTTCTGCTGTCTCGCTGGTTTTGTGTTTGTAGTATTGGGTTTTTACGCGGTCACGCTCAATACCCGCTCGGGTAGCACCGAAATCGTAAAGACGCCATTCGGCTTCAACGCCGGGGGTGAATTTGTATTTGCCGCCGCTTTTGAGGACGGGCTGGTTCACACCAGCCCGCACTTTGGGCCACAGTTCGGCTTCCGTTTGTTCCAGGGTGCTTTGCGCCACGCGCTGGTTGGCCTGCGCTTCGACGATTTGTGGATCTTTGGTCACCGCTGCACGCAGGATTTGCGGCAGGTTTCTGCCGCTCGCCCAAAATGAACAAGCTACCGCCACAAAAGCAGTGACGGTAGCAATCCGGATAAGCCGTTTCATGTCATCCTGTTATAGCAAGGTTCGCTTCATATCGCTGAGGATTTGTGCGAGTAATGTCGTCATTCTCGCCCCCAACGCTCCATCTATTACACGATGATCATATGACAGGGACATGGGTAGCATCAAGCGCGGGGTGAAATCTTTGCCGTTCCACACCGGCTGCATAGCCGAGCGGGAGACGCCGAGGATCGCAACTTCGGGTGAATTGACGATCGGGGTAAAGAACGTTCCACCAATACCGCCCAAACTGGAGATGGTCATGGATGCGCCGGACATGTCTTTCGGGGTCAGCTTGCCGTCGCGCGCCTTTTTGCTGATGGCTGCGAGATCGCTGGACAGTTCGAAGATGCCTTTTTTATCCACATCGCGGATGACCGGCACGACCAAGCCATTCGGCGTGTCAACAGCGATACCGATGTTGTAATACTTCTTCAGGATCAGCGTCTTGCCATCCGGTGACAACGAGGAGTTGAAACGCGGCAGTTCTTTCAGCGCGCTAACCAGGGCTTTCATCAGGAAGGCCAGCATGGTGACACGCACGCCGCGTTTTTCCGCTTCGGCTTTGAGTGAGACGCGGAAGGCTTCCAGTTCGGTGATGTCGGCATAATCATGCTGGGTGACATGCGGGATGTTCAGCCAGCAGCGGATCATCGCGGCACCGGTCAGCACGTTGATGCGCGACAGAGCCTGTTCTTCGATTTCACCAAATTGCGAGAAATCCACGGCAGGTACCGGCGGGATGCCGTTACCTCCGCTGGCAGCAGCGGAAACGGGGGCACCATCAACCAAAAGGCCTTTGACGTAAGCCTTGATGTCGCTTTCGAGGATGCGACCACGCGGTCCGGTACCTTGGACTTTGCCGAGATCCACGTTCATTTCGCGGGCGAATTTACGCATGGAAGGGCTGGCGTGAGCGGTGGCGAAGGCGGCTTCGTCAATTTTGGCATTGGCAGCAGCCGGAGCAGCAACAGCTGGAGCAGATGCAGGAGCGGGCGCCGGTTTGGGCGCTTCTACCGGGGCAGCAGGTGCTGCTTGTGGTGCTTCTACCGCAGGTGCAGCGGCTGGCGCAGCAGCGGCACCGCCGCTAACGGTGGCGACCAGATCGCCCTGTTTGACTTTATCGCCGACTCTGATGGCAATGCGGTCCACTTTACCGGCGATTTCCGTTGGTACTTCCATGGAGGCTTTGTCGGATTCCAGCACCAGTACGGATTGGCCGACTTCGACAGTGTCGCCGGCTTTGATCAATACTTCGATGACATCAACGGCGTCAAAATCGCCAATGTCGGGGATGCGAATTTCATTGCTCATTTCAATATCCTGTTTCTATTCTGGAATTAACGGTACAAGGGGTATTTGTCTTCGGTGTTGATACCGTATTTGTCGATCGCTTTCTTCACGTCGGCGGTAGTCGCCTTGCCTTGATCGGCCAACGATTTCAATGCAGCCACGACGACGTGGTAGCGGTTCACTTCAAAGTGGCGGCGCAGGGCTTCGCGGGTATCGGAACGGCCGTAGCCATCGGTGCCAAGTACCAGCATGTCGCGGTCTTTCGGCAAGTATGCGCGGATTTGATCCGGATAGGCGCGGATGTAGTCGGTCGAGACGATAATCGGGCCTTCTTTGCCGTGCATCACTTCGTTCAGATAGGCAGTGCGTGGTTTGCTCTCCGGATGCAGGCGGTTGTAGCGCTCAACATCGGCGGCCTCGCGCGCGAGCAGGGTGAAGGAGGTGGCGCTCCATACATCGGAACCAATGCCCCATTCATCCGCCAGCAATTTGGCGCCTTCCAGCACTTCTATCAGGATGGAACCGGAGCCCATCAGCTGTACGTGTCCCTTGCTGCCTTTGTGGGCGGCGACGGGATGCAGGCCTTTGAGGATGCCCTCCGTGCTGCCTTGCGGCATTTCCGGATGCGGGTAGTTTTCGTTGAGCAGGGTCAGGTAGTAGTAGACGTCCTCATGCTCGGCGTACATGCGGCGGATGCCGTCACGCACGATAACCGCGACTTCATAGGCGAAAGTCGGGTCATAAGGGATACAGTTCGGAATCAGCGCCGCATGCATATGGCTGTGGCCGTCTTCGTGTTGCAGCCCTTCACCGTTCAGGGTGGTGCGGCCGGCGGTACCGCCAAGCAGGAAGCCGCGCGCACGCTGGTCACCCGCTGCCCAGGCGAAGTCGCCGAAACGCTGGAAGCCGAACATCGAGTAATAGACAAGGAACGGAATCATCGGCACGCCGTGCACGCTGTACGCGGTACCAGCCGCGATCCAGTCACACATCGCGCCGCCTTCGTTAATCCCTTCTTGCAGGATTTGTCCGTTGGCAGATTCCTTGTAGTACATCAACTGGTCGGCATCGGACGGTGTATATTGCTGACCGAGCGGGTTCCAGATGCCGTATTGGCGGAACATGCCTTCCATACCGAAGGTGCGGAATTCGTCCGGCACAATCGGTACGATGTGCTTGCCCAGGGCCTTGTCTTTCATCAGCGCGCCCAGCACGCGGACAAATGCCATCGTAGTGGAAATTTCGCGTCCTTCCTTGGTGGCAGCGGTGATGGAAGAAAACATGTCCATCGCCGGTACGGGTAGGGACGGCGCACGGTCATTGCGTGACGGCACGAAGCCTTCCAGCGTGCGACGGCGGGCGAGCAGATATTCCTGCTCCGGCGAGCCGTCGGCGAACTTCAAATACTCAACCTTTTCGACCTGCTCATCGGTCAGTGGCAGATGGAAGCGGTCACGGAAGGCGAGCAGCTGCTGCACATCCATCTTCTTGGACTGGTGTGCAACGTTTTGCGATTCGGCCGAACCGCCCATCGCCCAACCTTTGACCGTGTGCATCAGAATCAGCGTCGGTTTGCCGCTTTCCTGTGCCGCCTTGTACGCCGCATAGACTTTGAGTGGATCATGACCGCCGCGTTGCAGCGCCCAGATTTCATCGTCAGTCATGTCGGATACCAGAGCCTTCAATTCGAGCGAATTGAAGAAATGCTCGCGGACATAGGCGCCGTTTTTAGATTTATACGTCTGATAATCGCCATCGACGACTTCCATCATGCGCTTGCGCAATACGCCGTCCACATCGCGGGCGAGGATTTTGTCCCAGTTGCTGTCCCACAGTACCTTGATGACATCCCAGCCGGCGCCACGGAATTCACCTTCCAGCTCTTGTACGATTTTACCGTTGCCGCGTACCGGGCCGTCCAGGCGTTGCAAGTTACAGTTGACGACGAAGACCAGATTGTTGAGATTCTCGCGTGCGGCGAGGCCGATTTGTCCGCGTGATTCCGGCTCGTCCATCTCGCCGTCGCCGAGGAAAGCCCACACCTTGCGGCCTTTCGCCTCAATCAGATTGCGGCTTTCCAGATAACGCATGAAACGCGCCTGATACAGCGCCATCATTGGGCCCAAGCCCATGGAAACCGTCGGGAACTGCCAGAAATGCGGCATCAACCACGGGTGCGGATACGAAGAAAGACCGTTACCGTCGGTTTCCTGCCGATAATTGTCGAGTTGCTCTTCCGTCAAACGGCCTTCAAGGAAGGCGCGGGCGTACATTCCCGGTGCGCAGTGGCCCTGGAAGAAAACCAAATCGCCGCCCTGATCGCCATCCTGGCCGTGCCAAAAGTGGTTTTGTCCGACCTCATACATCACGGCTGAGGACGAAAAACTGGCGATATGACCGCCGACATTGGTGTGCTTGCCGGCGCGGATGACCATCGCCAACGCATTCCAGCGCACGAATGCCTCAATGCGTTTTTCCAGGGCGAGATCACCCGGATAGGCGGGCTGGCGCTCGACCGGAATCGTATTGTAATAAGGGGTGGTAAAGCCGCTGGTGAAGCCCAGACCATCGCGCGAAGCTTGCTCCAGCAAGGTCTCAATTATGAAGTGGGCGCGCTCTTCGCCCTCTTCGCGCAACACGCTGGCAAGCGATGCCAGCCATTCCCGGGTCTCTTGTGGGTCGATGTCTTTTTTCATCTTGGTGTTTTCTCCGAAAAAATACGCAGATAGTTGTGCTCCGGCGCACTAGCAGCCCGGATTGTAGCACGGCTGCATGTCTGTCGCACGGCAGTGTGGATTGCTGTTGAAAAAAGACAATAATAAACAGGACATTATCTTGTAAGTCAACGCAATAATAAGTGATGACGATATATAGCTGCCGCAATTTTATGGAGAGCTGCCTATGGTAGCGGCAGGCATGAAAAAATGTCCGCAATGGCGAGCGACTGAATACAGCCGCTTCAAACAGGATTGAGACAAGGCGGCGGGCCCAGTATTGACGCCGCTTGGCGAGCACGGTAATGACGCTGTTCAACGAACCCAGCAACGATGCCGCTTGACGGACCCGGTATCAATGCCGCTTGGCGGTTCCTTGTCATGTCCGAAGGAAATGACTATAAAAAATCGCCCGCATGGCGGGCGATTCAATAAAGCGAGATTCAGCGGGCGCTGATGACGCGGCCTTTGCTGTGGATAGTTTTGCTTTCTTTGGCCAAGCGTTTGTTGTTGGCTGTAATCGCTTGACGCCGGGCGAGTTTGGCCTTGCTCTCCGCCGCTTTGCGCGCTGCCTTGTCGTTTTTCGCAATGAGTTTGCCGCTTGCTGCCGCTTTTTTGCCTCTGCTGTTCGCGGCGAGGGCAATGAAGGGTTTGTCTTTCACTGCTTTGCGCGCCCCGGCGTAGCGCCCCGGCCATTTGCCACGCTTGATATTCTCGACACGCACGCGCATGCCGGTTTGCGGGGCGTGCAGCATGCGCCCGCCGCCGAGATAGAGGCCGACGTGATTGATGACGCCTTTTTTGCGGAAGAAAACGAGATCGCCGGGTTGCGGTTCGCTGGTGGCTTGCAGGCGGGAAAACTGTTCGCGGCTGTTGCGCGGAATATTCACCCCTTCCTGATGATAGAGGTAATGGATAAGGCCGGAGCAGTCGAAGCCTTTGGGAGTCGTGCCGCCCCACAGATAGGGGGTGCCGATGTATTTCTTGCCTTTCAGCAGGACGGTGTGGCGGGTCTTGGCGTTACCACTGAGCGATGCCGTTTGGGCTTTGCCGGGTTTGTCCGCTTTGACCAGGGATTTATGCGCTTTTTTGCCTTTGTCGGTCGCTTTATCGTGTTTGGCGACGGTCTTCTTCTGTTCCGCTTTGGGCTTTGCAGCGGGTTTTGCCGTTTTGGCTACTGCCTTCTTTTCTGCGGCGGCTTTAGCGGCAGGTTTGGCTTTTTCTTTACTCTTTTCCGCTGTTTTAGCGGCAGTTTTAACTTTTTCTTTGCTCTTTTCTGCAGCTGTGGCCGGTTTAGCTGCCGTTTTTTTGCTCGCGCTGGCGGCGGGTTTACCGGTATGGGCGGCGGGTTTTGCCGGTGCCGCCACCACGCCTTGCCAGACCAGCAGACAGGCGATCAGGATGATTTTTTTCATATTCTTGGGATGAGTGTGAGGGTGGACGTGTGTTGCGGCAATCCTAATGGAAAATGACGGCGTTGTCATCGTGTATCACACGTTTTGCGTCAGGTTTGTGCCTTTTTCGTCACCTTATCGGCTACCAGCGGATGATGAACAGTATCGGAGGCAAAGCTCTCGCGCAGGATATGCAGCACTGCCGCGACGCGGCCCGCTTGCACACGGTGCGGGGTAACGGCATAGATGGCGAACGGCGGCAGCGTCCAGTCAGGCAGGACAACGCGCAAACTGCCATCAGCCACGGCGTCTGCCGCTTCACCATCGGCCAGCAGCGCCAACCCCAAGCCTGCCACACACAGACGGCACACAGCGGCGAGGCGGTTACAGTAGAGGCCGCTTTCGATGTTGAGCAGATGGTGTTCACCGTCGCGGCACAGTTCGCCGCGCGGCAGTTCGTGATAAATCCATGTGTGTGCGGCAAGGTCGGCGGGGTGGGTGATTGCAGGCGCGTCGCGCAGGTAGGCAGGCGCGGCGTAGATATGCCAGCGCCAGTCGGCGAGGTGACGGGCGACGAGGTCGGGCGCATCCAGCGCATGTGCGCCGCCGCGCAGGGCAATGTCGATACTGCCGTCGCGCAGGTCGGCCAGCGCCTCGTCGAAGTAGAGGGCAAGGCGTATCGCCGGATGTTCGCGGCGGATGCGTCGCAGGGCCTGCTGGAAGGCGGCAGCGTCGGCCATGCCGGTCGGCGCGGCAAGGCGCACCTCGCCGGCGATGTCGGTTTTCAGGTTGGTCAGCGTCAGACGGGCGTCCTGCACGCTGGCGAGCAGGCGGAGACAGTGTTCGCCCAGCGCGCTGCCCGCGTCGGTTGGGGCGAGGTGTCGTGTGCTGCGGTGCAGCAGTTTGACGCCGTGCAGTTTTTCGAGGCGGCTGATGTGCTGGCTGACGGCGGATGGGCTCATGCCCAGCACTTGTGCGGCGGCGTTCATGCTGCCATGTTCGAGGACGGCGGCGAAGGCAAGCAGGGGGCGCAGATCGTCCATCAGTGCAGGGTCAGCAGACGGGTGAGCAGGGCATCGTCGAGGAGGCGGCTTGGCTCGCGCAGCCAGTCGCCGTAGGCTGCGGGGAAGGCGTTGCGGCAGTAGCCCGCGTGAGCGATGAAGTCGAAGACGGCATGAATGTAGCCGTTGATTTCCAGTGCGGCGAGGTCGAAGGTTTCGTCCCAAAGGAGACTGATAGTTGAAGGAGTGTCGCGGTCGGTTACGTCTTCGACGTTGTAGATGTGCAAGGCGTCAAGGATGCCTTGTTCCGTATGGGCGGCGTAGAAGTAGCCGGTATCGCCGTCGTCTTCAAAGACGATGCCGTAGGGCGTCTCTTCGAACCAGGATTCGAGGACGCATTTATTGCCGGGACAGTGTTCGATGCTGTCGCAGCCGAGGTAGAGGGTTCTTTCGTGCATTGTTTAGTCCTGCTTGATAATGGGTGAAGCGCAAGCGGCATTATCAATGCTAACAAGCCCTGCCTACAATAAGTGCTCCTTCACTTGGTTACTTAGCGAGGTGTTTATGAAATACGCCGTTATTGGTGGCACCGGTTATATCGGCAATGCCGTCGTGCGCGAACTCGCCGCGCGTGGTCATGCAGTCATCGCTTTCGCGCGGCACACGGATAAGGTCTTCGCCGCGCCGAATGTGCAGGCAGTCAGGGCCGATGTGCACGACGCGGATTTTGCCGCACAACTGGCGGGCTTCGATGCCGTAGTCAGCGCGTTCAGCCCCGGCTGGGATAATCCGCATTTTGCCCGCGATTTCACGGCGGCTTATGCGGCAATTGTGGCTGCCGCGCAGACGGCACAAGTGCCTTATTTGTTAGTTATCGGCGGTGCGGGCAGTTTGCTGGTGGATGGTGTGGCGCTGGTCGATACGCCCGATTTCCCGCCACAGCTGTTTGCCGTCGCTGATGCGGAGCGGAATCTGTGGCGCGATTTGTGCAGGAAGCGTGAGGTGAATTGGGCTTTTCTCGCCCCACCGCTGCGTTTTGGCGAAGGCCGCGCCGCCCGTCCCGCCCGCACGGGCCGTTATCGTCTGGGCACGGATACGCTGCTGCTGGCCAATGACGGCCCGGCGGGTATCGGCCTGGCCGACTTGGCGGTGGCCATTGCCGATGACGTTGAGCGCAAGGCGCATCTGCATCAGCATTTCACGGTGGCTGCGGTGTGATGCCTTTGCGGTTGCCTGAAAAATCCCGCTTCG
The DNA here is from genome assembly GCF_900460955.1 of Cardiobacterium valvarum. Lineage (GTDB taxonomy): Bacteria > Pseudomonadota > Gammaproteobacteria > Cardiobacteriales > Cardiobacteriaceae > Cardiobacterium > Cardiobacterium valvarum. The sequence goes on along the minus strand of NZ_UFUW01000001.1, from coordinate 1,803,817 downwards.
GCGGGATTTTTTTCTAGGGGGAACTTCATAGCAAAAATAGACCTATTTGTTTATGATTTTTCCACTGTCCGCGCAGTCACCACCATAATCAACAAAGGAACCCCCAATGCTCGCCGCTTATTGTCAGGCCGCCGCTACACGTGCCGCCCTCGGCATTCCCCCGTTACCGCTTACCGCCCAGGAGACCGCTGCGCTGGTCGAATTGCTCATCAGCCCGTCGGCGGATGAAGACCCTGCGTTTTTGCTCGATTTGCTCACCAATCGTGTGCCGCCCGGCGTTGATGATGCCTCCAGGGTGAAGGCGTCTTTCTTGGCTGCCGTCGCCGAGGGCAGTGTGCACAGTCCGCTGCTCACGCGTGAGCGCGCTGCCGAGTTGTTGGGTACGATGCAGGGCGGTTATAACGTCAAACCGCTGATCGATTTGCTTGATGACGCTACGCTGGCACCGATTGCCGCGCAGGGGCTGAAGCACACGCTGCTGGTGTTTGACGCTTTCCACGATGTGCAGGAAAAAGCCGGGCAGGGCAATGCCTTTGCGCGTGCGGTGCTGCAATCCTGGGCGGACGCGGAATGGTTCACCACGCGGGCGAAGGTGCCGGAAAGCATCACTGCGACGGTGTTCAAGGTGGCGGGCGAGATTACGACGGACGACCTCTCGCCCGCTCCCGATGCCTGGTGCCGCTCCGATATTCCGCTGCACGCGCTGGCGATGTTCAAGAATGCGCGCGCGGATGTCGTGCCGGATAAACCCGGCGAAGTCGGCCCCATCAGCCTGTTTGAGCGCCTCAAAGCGCAGGGGCATCCCGTCGCCTTCGTCGGCGATGTGGTCGGCACGGGCTCATCGCGCAAGTCCGCTACCAATTCGCTGATTTGGCATTTCGGCGCGGATGTACCCTTCGTGCCGAACAAGCGCAGCGGCGGCATCACCCTCGGCGGCAAGATTGCGCCGATTTTCTTCAATACCCAGGAAGATTCCGGCGCGCTGCCGATAGAGGTGGATGTATCGGCACTCGCCATCGGCGATGTCATCGAAATCCAGCCCTATGCGGGCAAGATTGTGAAAGATGGCGAAACGGTCGCCGAATTTGCCCTGCGCTCGCCGGTATTGCTGGACGAAGTACAGGCAGGCGGGCGCATCAACCTGATTATTGGCCGTGGCCTGACCGCGAAGGCGCGTGCCGCGCTGGGGCTGCCGCCGTCCACCGTGTTCCGCCTGCCGCAAGCACCTGCCGCCAGTAACGCGGGCTTTACCCTTGCGCAAAAAATCGTTGGCCGCGCCTGCGGACTGCCGGAAGGGCAAGGCATACGCCCCGGCACATATTGCGAGCCGCGCATGACTACCGTCGGCTCGCAGGACACCACCGGCACCATGACCCGCGACGAGCTGAAAGACCTCGCCTGCCTCGGTTTCTCCGCCGATATGGTGATGCAGTCCTTCTGCCACACCAGCGCCTATCCGAAACCGGTCGATGTCAAACTGCACAAAGAACTGCCGCCCTTTATTTCCACACGCGGCGGCGTCGCGCTGCGCCCCGGCGACGGCGTCATCCACTCCTGGCTGAACCGCCTACTTCTGCCCGATACCGTCGGCACTGGCGGCGACTCGCACACCCGCTTCCCCATCGGCGTTTCCTTCCCCGCCGGCTCCGGCCTTGTCGCCTTTGCCGCCGCGACCAGGGTGATGCCGCTGGACATGCCGGAATCCGTGCTGGTGCGCTTCAGCGGCACCCTGCAAGCGGGTATCAGCCTGCGCGACCTCGTCAACGCCATTCCGCTCTACGCCATCAAACAGGGGCTGCTCACCGTCGCCAAAGCGGGCAAGAAAAACATCTTCTCTGGCCGTATCCTCGAAATCGAAGGCCTGCCTGATTTGAAAATGGAGCAAGCCTTCGAGCTGACCGACGCCTCTGCTGAGCGCTCCGCCGCCGGTTGCACCGTCAAGCTGAACAAAGCACCGGTCATCGAATACCTGCAATCCAACATCGTGCTGATGAAAAACATGATTGCCGACGGTTACGAAGACAAACGCGCCCTCGAACGCCGCATCAAGGCAATGGAAGCGTGGCTGGCCGACCCACAACTCCTGGCAGCGGACGCCAACGCCGAATACGCTGCCGTCATCGACATCAACATGGACGACATCCAAGAACCCATCATCGCCTGCCCGAACGACCCGGATGATGTCTGCCTCCTCTCCGAGCGGGCCGGGACGCCGATCAACGAAGTCTTCATCGGCTCGTGCATGACCAACATCGGCCACTTCCGCGCCGCCGCCACCCTGCTCGCCGGACAGAGCGACCTGCCGGTGCGGCTGTGGCTGGCACCGCCGACAAAAATGGACGCGCGCGAACTCAGCGAAGAAGGACACTACAACACCTTTGGCCGCGCCGGTGCGCGCATAGAACCGCCGGGCTGCTCACTGTGCATGGGCAACCAGGCACAAGTGCGCGCGGGCACAACCGTGGTCTCCACCTCGACCCGCAACTTCCCGAACCGCCTCGGTAAAGACGCGAACGTGTACCTCGCTTCGGCGGAGCTGGCGGCCATCAGCGCCCGCCTGGGTCGCCTGCCGACGGTGGCAGAATACCGCGCTGCCATCAGCGCCATCGACCCGACGGACGGCGAGGTGTACCGCTATCTCAATTTCAACGAAATCGAGGACTACAACGCGGTAGCGGCGACGGTGGACGTATAGCTGCTATGGCCCATAAAAAATCCCGCTACGGCGGGATTTTTTTGTGGGCAGAATGGTTGCTAGGGCGGGATAAATGCTGGCTTCTTACACAGGGTGGGCTTCCGTCTACCAGATAGGTACCGCTGTTTTGCGCACGCAGTCTCGAAGCGTTTGTCCATGACAATCAGGCAGTTACGCTGCCATTGCCGACAAACGGCGACAGACAGCAGAAAAAATCATCGCGTATTGGTAAGACTGAAATTCAACATAATGTTCTCAAAAGATATTCCCGCGCAAATAAAATATATTCTCATGTAAAATACGCTCCTTTCCAACACGCAATAAAGAGGTAATCTGTGTATACCAAACTGGCACTCCCCATTGCCATCATGACCGCCCTTACCGCTTGCGGTGGCAGCGGCGGCAACGATAACCCTGCGGCAGGCGGCATCCAGCCGCCGCCCAACCAGAGCCCCCAGCGACCGCAAACGCCCAATGATCAAGCGGGGCAAAATAGCGGCGGTAATAACGCACAAACCCCGGGCGGCAACGGTAACCAAACCCCGGGCGGCAATGGCAACCAAACCCCGGGCGGCAACGGCAACCAAACCCCGGGCGGTGGTAACGGGAATGGTAAACCCCCACAAATTCCGCCGTCACCGCCGCCACACGAACCGAAAGCCCTCACCTACACCGTCAGTGCAGTGGAAGGCGGCAGCTACACCAATACCATCAGTATAGAAGGAAAGAGCGAGGCCGAAATCAATGAAATAAAAGCCAAAGTCCGCAATACGTTCTATTTCAAAAAAGGTAACGATATTGTAGAGATGCCGCTGCTTTCCGAAGACAAAAAAGAAAGCCCTGATAGTGTGACTGAGATGTATCACGAAGACACAAGAAATTTCGTACCAAGAGCCTACAAAGCCTTCCATGTCAGTGGCAGCAGCTATAAAAACGTCCGTTTCGGCTACGTCGCTCCGAAGACAGGCTCGTACAATTATCCAGACTTACTCTTCCACCAGGGCGACATTACCACCAATATGCCGAATGAAGGCCAGGCAACCTACCGGGGTAGTGCCGTTCATGTCTTGGCCCAGACGCAAGGCTCGGGTAATTACCCCGGCACATTGGAAGCAAAAGCTGATTTCGGCACGAAGAAACTCGATATTGCGGTTACAGCCGCCCCGCAAAAGCGGGATACGATATTCGCCGGCCTCAATATTAAAGGGGTGGATATCAAGGGTAGCCAGTTTGTCGGTAACCAGTTGGATGCCGAAAAACGGAGTGTTGTTAGCCGTAACAGTCAGGAGCTTGTAACACAACTTATCAAGGCCAATGTGGAAGGGGCATTCTATGGTGACCAAGCCGCAGAAATGGCTGGGACTTACAGCACATCGGATGCCAAAGGCGTTTTTGGCGGACACAAACAGCCATAAAAACAACGCACAGAAAAGCCTGCCGCATCCGGCAGGCTTTTTTATATCCGCAGGCAGTGTTTGCGAAGATTACCACCACCCCGCAGTCATGCGGCACGACGGCCTTCTTCAACCGACCAGCCACTGATGCAGCAGGAAGATGCCGGAGAGGGTGAAGACGGAGAGGACGTTGGTGGTGATCATGCTGACCGTGCCGCGATGCGGATAGCCGTAGTGCTGCGCGAAGATGGCGACGGTGTTTGCCATGGAGATGCCGCCCATCAGTGCGCCCGCAAAAATCACTTCTTCGCTGCCGCCGAGGAGCCAGATGAAGAGCGTGGCCAGCGCCGGCATGAGGAAGAGTTTGCCGATGGTGATTTGCGTGATGGCGATGACGTTACCCTCGATTTTGATACCGTTCAGACCGCAACCGATGACGAAAATGGCAACGGGGGCTGCAGCATCGGCGACGAGGCTCACCGCACGGTTGATCGGTGCGGGCAGTTTCCACTGAAACGCCGAGAAAATCATGCCGAGGATGAGGGCCACGATCAGCGGTTTGCGCAGCATGTTGAGGAGAATTTTGCCGAGACGCTGACCGAAGGTGCCTTCCTTGTTGTTGCCGTGTGATTCGGCGATGGCGAGGAAGAGCGGGATGAGCATGACGTTTTCGACCAGTGTGTTCAGTGAGAAGTAGATGCCTGCGTTGCCGCCGATGACACTGAGCAGGAGCGGGTAGCCGATGAAGGCGCTGTTGGAGAAGGTCTGGCCGATGGCGCTGACCGCCGCACCGCGCAGGTTCTGCCCGACCAGGCGGGAAAATACCAGGCCGATGAAGAAGCAGAGCAGTGTTGCTGCGCCATAGCCGAAGAGGTAAGAGGGAATGAAGACCTCACCCAGGCTTTTCTCCGAGAGGGCGCGGAATATCAGGGCGGGCAGGGCGATGCTGATGACGAAGCGCCCCAGTGCGGTTAGTCCTTCGAGGGTGAAGGCACCAGCGCGCGTGGCAGCGTAGCCGAAGGTGATAACGATAAAAATCGGGATGAGCGAAGTAACGATGTTAAGCATGATGGTGGTTGGTGGGTGGATGTGGCGCGCATTCTACGTTTTTTTAAAACGGTCGGCGCAGCCGCTGCTTGCCGACGGGCAGGGTGCCCAAAGGACGGAAGGGGGATAAAAGCTGCCAAGCGGGGGTAAATACGGGTCCGCCAAGCGGCATCACTTCGTGCCACCGGTTTTGTGTAGCCAGCTGTCAATATCTGCCGCGTGGCGGTGCAGCCAGGCCAGATTGAGGAGGATGGCCACCAGGACAAGCGGTGTGAGGGTGAGGAGCAGCGGCCATGAAAGGGGTTGTTGGCTCAGGTAACAGGCGAATAACCATAGCAGCAGCGGGAAGGTGAGGACGGCGGTGATGCCGCCCGGCACTGCGCGCCGGAAGCGCAGCACTTCGGCGATGTGGACAAGCAAATGCAGGGTGTGGCAGATGCCGAAAGCCAAGGCGAGTTCGGGGATATGCCAGTTGATGGCGATGAGCAACCCGATGGAGGCGAGCAGGTATTCTTCGGCGATTATTACAGCGATGGTTTCGGTGGAGGGGTAGTGCGCTTTGCCGGCGATAAAGAGTTCTTTCCGGTAGCGCGGGTCGTATCGGTGCTTTTCTATCCAGGGGCGGATCAGGATGATTTCGTCGAATTCATGCAGCATGAAGAGCGACAGGATGATGAGGGAGAGGTGGGCAATGGTCATGGTGGGTGTTGTTCGATAGGTGGAATAAATGCCGGGGACAGTTTTTGGGTGGAGATGTTGCAGGCAACATCCCTACATTTTTCTTTTTGCGCAGCACCATCGTGCTAATGGAAACCGCTCAAGCAGCGTAAATACCGGGGTTGCACGCTGGTGCAATAAGCCCCCTTGCGGGGGCTTATTTCATTTTTTGCCAAGCAGGGAGTCAACAACCGGGTTCATGATGGTTTCGGTGGACTGCCATTTGTTAACCACAAATGCGCCCTTGGCCAGCGGTTTGTATTCGGCATCGGCGATAGCTTGACCGTCTTTGTAGAGTTTGAGCTCTGCCCATGAGATATAGGTTTTCAGGCTCCACGAACGTTTTACCGTGTATTCAAGGGTGTACGGGCATTGTGATTTATCCGCTGTTTCTACCAAGTGGCTGTTGATGCCGTAGTGTTGCAAGCGGGTTTGGATGGTCGGGACAAAGTCCGTCACGATCACGTCGGGATTTCTGATGATGCAGATGTTATCCGGATGCACGTCTTTTGCGACAGCATGGCTATTCACGCTGCTGCAAGCGGCAAGGCCTATGGATACGGCGATAAGCGGTATATTGTGCTTCATGGTCAGTCATCTCAGAGCTCTTTCACTTCCCACGGCAGGCCGTAGGCAGCGAGTTCTTCTAGGAACGGGTCTGGGTCGAATTGCTCCATGTTGCGTACACCCGCCGCGCGCCAGGTGTTTTTCAGCATCATTTTCGCGCCGATCATCGCCGGTACGCCGGTGGTGTAGGAGATCGCCTGCGAGCCGGTTTCTTTGTAGGCTTCTTCGTGGTCGCAGATGTTGTAGATGTACACGGTTTTGTCTTTGCCGTCTTTTTTGCCTTTAGCGACGCAGCCGATGCAGGTTTTGCCTTTGGTACGCGGGCCGAGCGAGGCAGGATCGGGCAGGACGGCTTTCAGGAACTGGATAGGGATGATTTCGCGCCCCTCGTACATGACGGGCTCAATCGAGGTCATGCCGACGTTTTCCAGCACTTTGAGGTGGTTCAGGTAATTGTCGGAGAAGGTCATCCAGAAGCGCGCGGTTTTGATTTCCGGGAAGTGTTTGACCAGTGATTCGAGCTCTTCGTGGTACATCATGTAGATGTTTTTTTCGCCGATTTGCGGGAAGTCGAAAACGCGTTTGTGCGAAAGCGCCGGGGTGGTCTGCCAGGCACCGTTTTCCCAGTGGCGGGCGTCAGCGGTGATTTCGCGGATGTTGATTTCGGGGTTGAAATTGGTGGCAAAGGGCAGGCCGTGGTCGCCGGCGTTGGCGTCGATGATGTCGAGCTCATGGATTTCATCGAGCAGGTGTTTCTTGATATAAGCGGTGAAGACGTTGGTAACGCCGGGGTCAAAGCCGCTGCCGAGTAGTGCCATGATGCCGCGCGCGCGGTAGCGCCCGTCATAGGCCCATTGCCATTTGTATTCGAATTTGGCTTCTTCCGGCGGTTCGTAGTTGGCGGTGTCAAGGTAGTTGATGCCGGCAGCAAGGCAGGCGTCCATGATGTGCAGATCCTGGTAGGGCAGGGCGATATTGAGGACGAGTTGCGGGCGCAGTTCTTCAAGCAGGCGGGTGAGCGCGGGGACGTCGTCGGCATCAATCTGGCGGGTATCAATGGTCACGCCGTGTTTTGCCTTGACGGCAGCGGCGATGGCATCGCATTTCGCCAATGTCCGGCTTGCCAGGGTGATTTTGTGGAAGGTGTTTTTGTCTTCGGCGCATTTATGGACGACGACGTTAGCGACGCCACCGGCGCCGATGATGAGGACGTGGTTCATGATGGGTTCCTGTGTTGTGTGTAAGCGGTGATTTTAGCGGATTATGAGGGACGGGCGTCGCGTGGGTTTTGGATTAAATACGGCCAGGGATAAACAGGATTGTGCCGCTGTTGGAGCGGCCTATTGCCTACTCCCTGTCCGTCAGACCAAGGCAATCTTCTATTCCGCTGAAGCCGCTATTATCAGCACTTACGAAGCCCGGCAAGACCTCATAAATGTCGGGTTTGTGGTAGCTGCCAAGCAAGATGAAAGCTGTGTTTGTGAGCAACAGCCAAACAGAATAAATACTGGGTTATTGGATAGTGGCCCCAACATTTATCCCGCTTGGCTCGCCCTTAGAACGTGTTTATAGTCTTCGCAGCAGGATTCCCAAGAAAGCCAAAACGATCATCTGCAAGCTGGTACTCAACTTATGCCCGCAGTTTTTCCAAAGCCGCCTGTGCTTTTCCAACCAGGAAAAACTGCGCTCTACTACCCATCGCTTCGGCAATACCGCAAAACGGTGCAATTCGTTTCGTTTGGCAATCTCTACCTCCGCACCCATCAACTCCTGTACCGACGAAGCAAATGCCTTACCCGTGTAACCACCGTCAGCAAGGATTTTTTGTACCGCACCAAGATTATCTCTGTCGCGTTCCAAGGCGAGTAGGCAGCCTTTTCTATCCGTAACATCCGCTGCCGTCACCGCAAGGGCATGCGGCAAACCCTGCGTGTCAACCGCTATATGCCGCTCACTTTTCTGCCGGCATCGTAGCCTTTTTCCATAACCGTATCCGTGTTCTTCACACTCTGCGCATCAATAATCAGGAAGGTGGTTGCTTCATTACGTCCCTGCTGGCGACGTGCTACGGCCATCTGCCATCTGATTTCTTTAATGCTTCCTCTTACGAACCCAGGTTTTATCTCGCTTGGCGGTGAACCCAAAATAGAGAATTGCACAAGGAGGCCCTTCCTTCGGAGGGGAAGGATGGGGGCAGCGAACAAACTATGCAGCGGAAAATCCAGTATTTATCCTGTCTGACGCGAGCCTAGGATTGACGTCGCTTGGCGCAGAAAGCCCCATTAGGGAAGGCTTTTGCAAAGAGGGGGCAAATCGCGATAGCGGTAAAACCCGGTAACCGCACTACTTAACACCCATCACCTGCAAACCCCGTACAATTCCGCCGAACTTACAATCAGGAAGTATCTCCATGAACAATCTTAATGCCTACGACCGCCCCGGCTTCTTCTACCTCTGGTCCTTCCTCATCCCTTGCGTCTGCTGGCTGGCAGCGGGCTATATTAGCCACACCCCTGGTCTTGATATCCACACCACCCTGCAAGGCGCCCTCGGCATCATAGGTTTGGCTGCGCCGACTGTCGTCGCCGCTTGGCTATTCCTGCAAAAACCGGTACTGCTCGCCGACCTCAAACCTCGCCTCAGCCTGCGCACCATCCGTCTGCGCTACCTGCTCGCCGCCGTGTTTATCGGCCCCGTTACCCTCGTTCTCGCCCAGCTTATCTCGCTTGCCTTCGGTTACAGCGCCGGGCAATTCCGCATCACCGGTCACCCCAGCTTCACCAGCGCCCTTTTCTCGCCGTGGCTGCTGCTCGCCCTCGCGCCCTTGCTCGAAGAACTTGCCTGGCACAGCTACGGCACCGACGTACTGCTTGCCCGCTTCCGCCTCATCACCGCCAACCTCATCTTCTTCGCCTACTGGTTTCTCTGGCACGTCCCGCTTGCCAGTATCAAAGGTTACTACCAGGCTAACCTCGTCGCCGAAGGCTGGCAACACGGTATCAACTTCATGGCAAGCATGATCTGCTTCGTCTTCATCATGAACTGGCTTTATCTCAAAAACGCGCGCAACATCTGGATTGCCGTCGTCTTTCACCTCTGTGCCAATCTCGGTAACGAAATCTTTGCTACCCATCCGGACAGCAAAATTATCCAAACCGGCCTCTTTGTCCTCATTCTCGCTTGGCTTATAGGCAAAGAAAAAACCCTTTTCTTGCGTCATCTTTCCCAACAAAGCGGGGAGAATCCGTGAAAAATACCCCTTTACCGCGCTTATCGCCGCAAACCTTGTCGCGTTTCCTCGCCGCCATTCCGGATGAATTAAAGATGGATAGTAAAGACAAGCCGAAGGCCGTACAGATGTTTAACGATATATGCAAAGAGACGCCTGGCGGCGTCTCTTTTCTGTATCGCGGATAAGCGGGGCAGGGCGTTCAACTGGCCTGTGGTAGCGGCAGGTTTTCGCCGTAGTCAATCTGGATGTCGCTGTCGCGGTCAAGCTGGATGCGTTGCCAGCTTTGTGGTGCGGCAAGCAGGGCCAGGCACAGTTTGTTGTTGAGGTCATGTCCGGATTTGTAGCCCTGGTAGTGGCCGATGAGCGGCGCGCCGAGCAGGTAGAGATCGCCGACGGCGTCCAGCAGCTTGTGGCGCACGAATTCGTCATCAAAGCGCAGACCGTGTTCGTTCAGGACGCGGTAGTCGTCCACAACGACGGCGTTGTCGAGACCGCCACCCAAGGTCAGGCCATGGCTTTGCAGGTATTCGATGTCGCGCAGGAAACCGAAGGTCCGGGCGCGGCTGATGTCGCGGATGTAGCGGCGGCTGGTGAAGTCGAGGCGGGTGTGGTTGTTGCGGTGGCGGAAGACGGGGTGGTCAAATTCGATGGTGAAGTCGAAGCAGCAGCCGTTGTGCGGGCTGAGGCGTGCCCATTTGTCGCCTTCGCGCACTTCGATGGTGTCGCTGATATGGATGAAGGTTTTCAGCGCATCCAGTTCGCGGATACCTGCCTGTTGCAGGAGGTAAACGAAGGGAGCGGCGCTGCCGTCCATGATGGGGACTTCCGGCGCGTTCAATTCGATGGTGAGGTTGTCGATGCCGAGGCCCGCCAGGGCGGACATGAGGTGCTCGATAGTAGCGACACGCACGCCGTCTTCGTTGGCAAGTGCGGTGCAGAGCTGGGTATCGCGCACGAGGTCGGCGCGGGCAGGGAGTTCGACAACGGGGTCAAGGTCGGTACGGCGGAAGCGGATGCCGCTATCGGCAGGCGCGGGCAGCAGGCGGATGTCCACCCGTCTGCCGCTGTGTACGCCGATTCCGGAGCCCGCAATGGGCTCGCGGATGCTGCGTTGTCTGGCCATCAGTGGGTACGGCGGCGCAGGATTTTGCTGAGGCTGAAGCCACCGCTGTCGTTGTCGTTGCGGTAGTCGCTGCGATCGTCGGCGCTGTCGTCGTAGGCGTTGTTGTCGCTGTTGGCGCGCACACCAAAGCCGAGATCGCTCAGGTCGGTGTAACCGCCGGCGTTGCGGCTACCGCCGCTGCTGTTATTGCTGTTGGCGTAGGTGCCGAAGGTGTCGCCGAAGTAGCCGTTGTCGTCGCTGCTTTCGATGCCGGTTGCAACGACGGTGACGCGCAGGGTGTCGCCCATGTTGTCATCAACGATGAGGCCGATTTTGAGGTTGACTTGTTCGGGGTCGATGATGTCGTAGATGACGTGGCCGACCATGTGGTATTCGGCGGTTTTGACGCTGGAGCTGGCGCTGACGTTGACGAGCAGGCCGCGCGCCGAGGCGAGGTCGATATTTTCCAGGAGCGGCGATGAGATGGCACGTTCGGTGGCGGCGCGGGCGCGGTCTTCGCCTTTCGCTTCGCCCGAGCCCATCATGGCGATGCCGCGTTCGCTCATGATGGTTTTGACGTCTTCGAGGTCGGTGTTGATGACACCGAGTTTCTGGATGATGGTGGCGATGCTGTACACGGCGTCGCGCAGGACGTTGTCCACGGCTTTGAAGGAGCCGATAAGGGTGGCGTCTTCGCCCATGACGGAGGTGATGCGGTCGTTGGGGATGACGACAAGGCAGTCCACTTCGCTTTTCAGCACTTCGATGCCCGCTTCGGCTTTGCGCATACGCGGCACGCCTTCGAAGGTGAAGGGTTTGGTGACGATGGCGACGGTGAGGATGCCCATGTCGCGGGCGACGTTGGCAATGACCGGGGCAGCGCCGGTACCGGTGCCACCGCCCATGCCGGCGGCGATGAAGACCATGTCGGCGCCGTTTAAGGCGTCACGGATTTTGTCACGGTCTTCTTCGGCGGCCTGACGGCCAACTTCGGGTTTGGAGCCTGCACCCATGCCGCGCGTGGTTTTGACGCCGAGTTGCAGTTTGTTCTGGATGGGGTTTTCTTGCAGGACTTGTTTGTCGGTGTTGGCCACGATGAGTTCTACGCCTTGCAGGTCGAAATCCATCATTTGTTTCAAGGCGTTGCATCCGCCGCCGCCGATACCGATGACTTTGATCATGACGGGGGATGTGTTGTCGGTCTCGTCCATTTGTATTGTGAAGGCCATGTTTTACCTCTTGTGTGCCAGTGAGCCAATGTGTGATGCGTTAGGGTGACAGGTAACGCTTTAAAAAGTTTGTAACGTTTTGGATTATACCGTCGTTTTCTTCTTTGGCCCAAACGTAGTCCGAGAGCGGAACTTGTTGCAGGTAGAAGAGGCCGAGGGTGGTCACCATGCCCGCGTCGCGTTGCAGGTGTTCGGGCAGGCCTTCGATGGGCGGGGGGATGAAAACGCGTACCGGGCATTCGAAGTGTTCGCCGGCGGCTTCGGCGAGGCCGGGGATTTGCGCGGCGCCGCCGGTGAAGATGATGCCGCCGTCAAGCATTTTGCGCAGGCCGACGCGGTGCAGTTCTTTGTTGATGTGGGTGAAGTGGTTTTGGTAGCACATGGCGAGTAGCTCGACCATGTCGTTGCCGGCGAGCTGGCGGTCGGGCAGATGGCCGGTACTGGGCAGCGGGATGCGGTGTTGCTGGCTGTATTTGTTGCGCAGCGCCCCGTAGCGACATTTGAGGGTTTCGGCAGCGGGGCGCGGGGTGCGCAGGGCGGTGGCGATTTCGCTGGAGATTTGTTCGCCGCCGATGGGCAGGGTGGCGGCGTGCATGGGCTGATTGTGCAGCCACAGCATGATGTCGGCAGTGCCGGCGCCGAGGTCAACGGTGCAGATGCCGAGTTCGCGTTCGTCCGTGCTGCTGGCGGCGTAGGCGGAGGCGAGGCCGGCATAGACGATTTGTTCGATTTCGATGCCGGCTTCGCGTACGCACTGGCTGAGGTTGTCCATGGCGGCGCTGCGGGCACTGATGACGTGGACGCGGGCGTCGAGTTCGTCGGCGGTCATGCCTTTGGGGTCGGTGATGCCTTTGTGACCATCGACGATGAATTGTTGTTCGAGGACGTGCAGCAGGGTTTGCCCGCCTTTGTGGGCGAGGTTGCGCGCGCGCATGACGGCGTGGACGACATCGTTGTTGCGGATGCGGCGGTTCCTGATGTGTGCCTGACCGTCGCTGTTGACACCGAGGATGTGCTGGCCGCTGATACTGATGATGGCGCTGTTGATTTTGACGCCGGCTTCTTGTTCGGCGATGGCGACTGCCTGACGGATGGCGGCGGTGGCGGCGGGGATGTTGGTGACGATGCCTGCCTTGACGGCACCACCAGCGGCAACCCCGCAGCCCAGCACTTCAAAATAGCTGTGGTTGCTGCCGATTTCGGCGATGGTCACCCGTGTGCGTGAGCTGCCGAGGTCGATGACGACTTTGATGGCCTGTTCGTTCATTTTTTCTCTTTTGTCTTGTCTTTTGCTTCTGTGGTCACGGGTCTGACGCCGGCTTTCCAGCGCACGGAGAAACCGTCATGATAGCGCAGGTCAATGGCGTCAATGTACGGATGGTAAGGTTTGATGACTTTGTCGTTGACCACGACGAGTTTTTTCAGACGTTCGTTTAGTTGGTCACGACCAAGGATGATGTCGGTACCGCCGCTCAGTTCGGCATGCCAGACGAGGCGCGGGTCGAGGGTGAGGCGGGCGACATCAAGATGGCGTGCGGCAAGCCACGGTGCGATGTCTTCGTAATATTGCAGCACCTGCTGCTCGTAGCCGTCCGGCCCTTGCAGTTTGAACAGGCCGCGCAGCTTGTCGCTGTCAGGCACGGTAAACGGTGTGCCGCTGGCGTCAAGGAAGCCTTCCTTGCCCCAGCGCACGATGGGGACGCGTTCGACGAGTTTGATTTCCACCGCATCCGGCCAGCGCTTGTACACACCCGCCTTGGCAATCCAGTCGAGCTGCTGGATTTCGCCGGCGAGCAGCGACACATCCATATGCAGCAGATCCTTCTGGTGGTGATGGCGGATGATGTCGCTGATGTCGGCCATATCGCCGTAGCGCAGCGGTTCGGCAATGATGACGCGTTTCAGCGGGAAAAATGCCTGCTGCGTCAGGCGCTGATAGGTCACATAAATCCCGTAAGCGATGCCGATTAGCAGGAAAACAGCCAGTGTGCATTCGCCAATCAGCCAGGCAATTTGCCACAGCGTGCGTTCCTCGCGCGGCACGCTGACCGAGGAACGGCTCAAATAGCGGTTTTTCGGAGACGTGGCCATGACTTACAACGTCTGCGCGAGGATTTTCAGCACGACCGCCTGAAAATCGAGTCCCGCCGCCTTGCCCGCCAGCGGCACCAGCGAATGCGAGGTCATGCCGGGCGCCATATTGATTTCCAGCAGCCACGGGCGGTTCGCTTCATTGAGAATAAAATCGACGCGTGCCCAGCCTTTCGCGCCGATGCTGGCAAACGCACGCCTGGTGAGCGCCTGAATTTCCCCGCTTAACGCCGCATCCAGCGGGGCAGGGCAGAGATAGCGGGTGTTGTCGTCGCGGTACTTGGCGTCATAATCGTAGAACTGATGACTGTTGGCGGGGCGGATTTCCACCACCGGCAGGGCCTCGTCGCCGATGATGGCGCAGGTCAGCTCACGGCCAGCCACCCACGGTTCCGCCATGACCTTCTCGCTGGCGCCGCCCGCCTTGGCATACGCCGCGGCCAAATCCTCCTGACCGGATACGCGGCTGATGCCGACGCTTGAGCCTTCCAGCGCGGGTTTGACCGCAAACGACGACGCGCCCAAGCGGGTGACCAGCGCGTCGAACGACGTCGACCCGTCAATCACCATATCCGGCTGCACCGGCAGCCCGTCCGCCGCCCACAGCCGCTTGGTCAACACCTTATCCATGGCAATCGCGCAAGCGGCGACGCCCGCGCCTGTGTAGGGAATGGCTAACGCATCCAGAATCGCCTGCGTCTGTCCGTCCTCGCCGCCGCGCCCGTGCAAAATCACAAAAGCGCGCGCAAAACCGCGTTCCCGCAAAGAAAACAGCGCCTGCCTATCCAGCGTATCCACCAAATGCGCATCCACGCCTGCCGCACACAGCGCCTCGTGCACCGCTGCACCGCTGACCAGCGATACCTCGCGTTCCGCCGACATCCCGCCATACAGGACAGCGACCTTGCCAAAATCCATACTCATTGCGTTACCCCATGTTCCATAACCATATCTTTGGCGACGCGGCCAATATCGCCCGCGCCGAAATAAATCACGACATCACCGTCTTGCAACAAATTATCGTACAAGTGCTGATTAATTGCGCCCTTGTCGGCAATCAGCACCGGCTCGACCTTGCCATGCGCGCGGATGGCGCGCGCCAGCGCCCTGCTGTCCGCACCAGCAATCGGCGCCTCGCCCGCACTGTACACATCCGTGAGCACCAGCGCCTCACAATTCGCCAGCACCTCGGCAAAATCATCCAGACAATCGCGGGTGCGGGTGAAACGGTGCGGCTGGAACACCGCAAAAATCCGCCGTCCGGCAAAGCCTTCCTTCGCCGCTGCCAGCACCGCGCGAATCTCGTTCGGATGATGCCCATAATCCTCGAACACCTCGGCCGTGCCGTGCTCATGCGCAATCACGCCGTGATACGTAAAGCGCCGCCCGACGCCCTTGAACTGGCGCAGCCCGGCGACAATATCCTCATGCGGCAACCCCAACTCGCTGCACACAATCAGCGCCGCGAGCGCGTTCAGCACATTATGCTTGCCGGGCATGGATAGCGACAGCGGGAACGTCTCGCCGCGCGCCTTATCGACTACATCAAACAGCATATCCAGGCCGACCTGACGCACATTCACCGCGCGCAAATCCGCCTGCTCCGAAAAACCATACGTGCGCACCGGCCGCCCGACCTCGGACAACACCGAACGCACCCCCTCATCATCCACACACATCACCGCCAGCCCGTAGAACGGCAAATTGTGCAAAAAGCGCACAAAACCCTGCTTCAAATTATCGAAACTGCCGCCGTAATTCTCCAGATGATCCGCATCAATATTCGTTACCACCGAAATCATCGGCTGCAAAAACAAAAACGACGCATCCGACTCATCCGCCTCCGCGACCAAATACTGCCCGTCGCCCAGGCGCGCATTACTGCCCGCTGCCGTCAGCACCCCGCCGATGACAAACGTCGGGTCCAGCCCGGCATCGGCGAGGATGGAGGCAATCAAACTCGTCGTCGTTGTCTTGCCGTGCGTACCCGCGACCGCAATCCCGAAACGGAAACGCATCAACTCGGCCAGCATCTCGGCACGGCGGATGACCGGAATCCCCAGCTCGCGCGCGTGCAGCACCTCAGGATTCGCCGGATCAATCGCCGATGACGTCACCACCACCGACGCATCACCCACATTCTCCGCACTATGGCCGAAAAACACCGTGGCGCCCTTTGCCTGCAAACGCTCCGTATTGGCGGACGGTTTCAAATCCGAACCGCTTACCGCATAACCCAGCGTAATCAGCACCTCGGCGATGGCACTCATGCCGACCCCGCCGATCCCGACAAAAAACACATTACGCACACGACGCATCTGGCGGCGTTCAATCCGCCCAAAATGAATATCAGCACTCATCTGAAAAACCTGAACCTGAAAAGTGAGTTAAAAACAAACCCCGCGACAAAACCCCGTGAAGAGGAGTTGGGGGAAACAGAAAACCCGCATGGCGAGAAAGAAAAAACATCCGGATAGCCCCCGCCAAGCGGGACAACCACGCGAAAAAACCTCTCCCGCTTGCGGGGGAGGGCAGGGCGGGGAAGCCCCGCGCCAGCGAGAAAAAGAGCCAACATAACAAAAAACTAGCGCGCCGCCTTGCCCGCCAGCAGCGTTTCAACCTCGGCCAGAATCCGTCCCAGCGCCTTCGCATGCGAACGGCTGCGGGCGCGGTCAGCCTGCATCAACAGCGCACCGCGATCCTGACGGGCAGCAATCAGCCCGGCCAGTGACTCCGCCGACAAATCCCGCTGCTGTACCACCACCGCTGCGCCGGCATCCACCAGCGCTTGCGCATTTGCCGTCTGATGATCATCAACCGCAAACGGGAACGGCACAAACAGCGCTGCCAGCCCGGCAGAGGCGACCTCGGCGACCGTGAGCGCACCCGAACGGGCAATCACCCAATCCGCCGCACTATAGGCCGCCGCCATATCCACAATAAACGGCACCACCTCGGCCTCGACACCCGCTGCCGCATACGCCGCGCGCGCCTCATCCAGCCAGCGCTCGCCGACCTGATGCGTGACAGCGGGACGGGACTCGACCGGCAACAGCGAGAGTGCCTGCGGCAGCAGCGCATTCAGCGCCTTCGCCCCCTGCGAACCACCCAGCACCAGCAAACGGACCGGCCCGCGATGCCCCAAAAAACGCTGCGCAGGCACAGGCATTGCAGCGATCTCAGGGCGTACCGGATTACCCGTGACCACAAACTGCCCCCCGGCCAGCCCCATCCCCGCTGCCGCACGGCCATCAGCGAGCAGCACCCGATTGGCGACCCGTGCCAGACGGCGGTTAGTCAGCCCCGCCACCGCATTCTGCTCATGCACCACCAGCGGCACCCGCCGCCAGTGCGCCACCAGACCGCCGGGGCCGGAAGCAAACCCGCCCATGCCGATGACCACATCAGGACGCAGACGACGCAACACCGCGTTTGCCCGCCAAAACGCGCGAGCGAGCATAAACGGCGCCTGCAACCAGCCGGGCAGACCCTTGCCACGCAGCCCGCGTACCGCGATGTCATGCAAAACAAAACCCGCAGCAGGTACCTTCTGCCCCTCAAACCCCTTGGCATTACCGAGCCAATGCACCTCGGCGCCCAAATCGCGGGCGGCACTGGCCACAGCGAGGGCGGGAAATACGTGCCCGCCGGTGCCACCGGCCATCATCAACACCCGCTTGCCCTGCCAGCGGGCGGGATCAAGCGCGTCCAGAACATTCAAAACACTTGCGGCAATAGGCATGAAAACTCTCGAAAATGTGTGAGTAGAAACCAGTCATCGGCGCGGACAAGTTAGCGGTGGCAACCGGTACGCGCGAAAAAAACCGCGCAATTATCCCGCGTAACAGCGTAGTGCACAAAAAAAAACCGCCCGGCTGCTTTTGCCGGACACATGCTGCTCATGAAAAAACCGCGTGGTTATCCCGCTTGGCATTGTTTGCAGCGGTACCCACGCGGTAGTGAAGAGCAGGAATTGTCAGAAGTTGTAAGTCGCGCCGACCATGCCGCTGTATTCGGTTTTTTTATCGGTCATCGGGCTGTCTTTGACTGCGCCGGAAAGTTGTTCGGCGCGCGCGCCGACGAAGGTGCTGATGTGCGGGCTGATTTGGTATTGCGCGCTGAGGTCAATATAAGGATTGATGCCGCCTTTGGCGTTATAGGCGGACAAGCCGCTGCGCGCCGCTTCCTGTGCGCTCACGCCGTAGTAGTACTGGTTATATTTTTTGCTGGCATAGGTCGCACCTACGGCCGGGGTGATGGCAAATTGCGGGCTTACTTCCCAGGTATAGCCGTATTGCGCATCTATTTGTGTGCCTTTGCTCTTGCCGGAGATGTCTTGCGAGATGCCGGTTTGCAGGCTGCCATAGCCGGTGTCGAGGCTGTAATTGAGGTTGGCGCTGACGCCCGCTTTGCGTTTGTCCAGTTGTTGCAGGCGGGCGTCGCGGCTACGGTTCGGTTTGAATTCGTTGCCGCTGAACCCCGCACCCAAGGTGAGAGCCTGGTTTTCGCTGTTGTAGAGTTTGACACCGGCTGAGCCGCCGTCGAAGTAGAAGTGCTGGTCTTCGTAGTGCAGCAGCGGTACTGCACCCCAGCGGCTGCTGTCGTAGTCTTTGTACACGCCGCTGTTGTAGCCGGCACCGATGCCGAGGCTGAAATGGCTGTCGCTCTCTTCATTGGCATGGGCGCTGACAGCTAGGGCCAGCAGGGCAAGGAGTGCGGGTTTGGTGTGGTTCATGGTGTCTCCTGATATTGGGCTGAAGGGGTGTGCCGCCATTCGTCGGCGGTAACGGGATATTACACCGCTTGTCGTGGCTGTGCAGATAGTGCAAGGAGCTGCGGAAACGGTATTTGTCGTGTGAGTTCATGCGGGTAGGGTAAGAGAGAGCGGCGGACGATTGTTGCGTTTTTACCAGCGGCACATGAAAAAGCCCGCTGCTGCGGGCGGGGGTGAAGGTTAGCTGTTCTGGTAACGTTTGCTTTCGCGCGTGGCCAGCCAGAGGATGAATTTGTCCATGAGGAAGGTTGGCAGCAGGCGTTTGGCACCCGCCATCAGCCAAGTGAGGGCGGTGATGTAGTAGCGCGCTTTCGGACGTGGTGATTCGATCGCGTGGATGAGTTTTGCGACGACGGCTTCCGGCGGCAGGGTGAAAGGGATCGGTTTGTCGCTTTGCAGACGGTTTTGCATGACGAGGTAGCGCTCTTTGTGCGGGCTGTTTTCGATGTCGATCCACTGTTTGAATTGCTGGAAGGAGTTGCCGCGAAAGGCCGTTTTGATCGGGCCGGCTTCAAGCAGGCTGACGTAAATCCCTGTGCCGGCGAGTTCGAGGCGCAGTACGTCGCTCCAGCCTTCGAGTGCGTGTTTGGTGGTGCAGTAGGCGCCGCGAAAGCGCATGGCCGAGAGTCCCATCACTGAGCCGGTGTTAACGATGCGGCCATGTCCCTGCGCGCGCATGACGGGCAACACGGCCATGGTGAGTTCATGCCAGCCAAGCAGGCCGGTATCAATTTGGTAGGCGAGCGCGACACGGCTCAGGTCTTCGAGGGCGGCGGGGATGGCAAAGGCACCGTTATTGAAAAGGGCATTAAGGGTGCCGCCGGTCTGTTTCAGTACCCAGTCCAGCGCCATGCGGATGCTGTCGGTTTCGTTCAAATCGAGCTGCACCGCGTTCAGGCCTTCTTGTTTCAGGTGTTCGACAGCGGCGGCATCGCGCGCGCTGGCGAAGACTTGCCAGCCGCGTTTGTGCAGCATATGCGCCGCCGTATAGCCGATGCCGCTGGAACAGCCGGTGATAAGGATGCTTTTGGGTTTGTTCTCTGCCATGGGGGGGTCCGGTGGGTGGCGTTGTAGTCGTCCCAAATAGAATGGATACGGTGTTGGCGGGCCTCGCCGTACCAGTTTGTACCGTCTTTGGCCCGCCGCCTGGTCTCAGTCCTATTTGAAACGCCTACATGGTAAGGGAAAGCGCGGGGCGGTGCTATTGGCGCGATCCACCAGGCGGTGCTGTGGCGCGTTCTTCACCTGACCCAGTCCCGCGTGTGCTGGGCGACCAGATCGGCAAGCAGGGCAATGTGGGCGGGATCGTCGTTCAGTGCCGGGATGTAGTCGTAGTGTTTGCCGCCGTGTTGCAGGAAAAGGTCGCGGTTGGTCATCGCCATTTCTTCCAGGGTTTCGAGGCAGTCGGCGGTAAAGCCGGGGCAGATGACGCTCACACTGTCGCAGCACGCCTCAGCGAGTGCGCGGATGGTCTCATCGGCGTAGGGTTGCAGCCAGGTTTCTTTGCCGAAGCGGGACTGATAGACGAGCTGATAGCGTTCGGCGGGCAAGTTGAGGGCTTGAGCGACGGCGGCAGTGGTTGCTTCGCACTGTTGCCGGTAGGGGTCACCTTCGCGGACGTAGCGTTCCGGCACCCCGTGGTAGGAGAAGAGCAGTTTTTCCGCCTGACCGTGGGCGAGGAAGTGGCGGCGGATGCTGGCGGTCAGGGCGTTGATGTAAGCGGGGTGCCGGTGCCAGTCGCGCACGAAGCGCAGTTCGGGGATGCCGCGCCGCTTGGTGAGTGCTTGCGCGACACCGTCGAAGACGCTGGCGGTGGTGGCGTCGCTGTATTGCGGGTACATCGGGATGACGAGCAGTTTGTCGATGTTGGCGGTAGCGAGGCGTTGCAGGGCATCGCCGATGCCGGGGCGACCATAGCGCATGGCGTATTCGACGGCAATGTGCTGCCCGCGTGCGGCAAGGGCATGGCGCAGGGCGACGGTCTGCCGCGCACTGATGGTAATCAGCGGTGCGCCGTCTTCCTGCCAGATTTGCTGGTAGGCATGGGCGCTGCGCTGGGGACGGGTGTTGAGGACGATGCCGTGCAGGATGGGCAGCCATTTCCAGCGCGGCAGGTCAACGACGCGCGGGTCGGAGAGAAATTCGCTGAGGTAGGGGCGTAGAGCCTGACGGGTCGGCGCGTCGGGCGAGCCGAGGTTGATGAGGAGGACGGCGGCAGTTGGTGAGGTCATAAAGGATCGGTGTGAGGGGAAATAGTGCGTGGTTGTTTCGCTTGGCGGCTGTCAGTCAGGCAGAAAAATGGCGGGCCGGAAGCCCGCCTGATGCCTGGTGCTGCCATTACAGTTCGAGATTTCTCAGATACTCGCGGAAGCCTTCGCCCAGTTCGGGGTGGCGCAGGCCGAGTTCGACGTTGGCTTCCAGGTAGCCGAGTTTGTCGCCGCAGTCGTAGCGTTTACCTTCGAAGCGGTAGGCGAGCACGGTGCGTTCTTTGATCAGCGCACTGATCGCGTCGGTGAGCTGGATTTCGCCGCCCGCGCCTTTCGGCGTGTTTTGCAGGAGCTGCATGATGTAGCCCGGCAGGATGTAGCGGCCAATGACGGCGAGGGTGGAAGGCGCTTCTGCCGCTTCGGGTTTTTCGACGATGGCGTCAACGGTGACGATTTGTTCGGACAGCGCCGCGCCTTCGGTGATGATGCCGTAACGCTTGGTGTCTTCGCGCGGCACGTCCATCACGCCAAGTACGCCCTGCTGGTGTTTTTCAAAGACTTCCACCATCTGCTTTATCACGGATTTGCCTTCGTTGATGACGAGGTCATCGGCAAGCAGGATGGCGAAGGGGCGGTCACGCACGATGGGCTGGGCGCAGAGCACGGCGTGGCCGAGGCCCATCGCCATTTCCTGGCGGATGTAGGTGACGCTCATGTCGCGCGGCTTGATGCGGCGCACGAGTTGCAGGAATTCTTTTTTGCTGCGCCGTTCGAGTTCGTTTTCGAGTTCGTAGGCGATATCGTAGTGTTCGGTAATCGCCCATTTGTTGCGTCCGGTCACAAAGATCATGTTGCGGATGCCCGCTTCGTAGGCTTCTTCGACGGCGTACTGGATCAGCGGTTTGTCCACCACGGGCAGCATTTCTTTCGGGGTGGCCTTGGTCGCGGGCAGGAAGCGGGTGCCGAATCCGGCAACGGGGAAGACTGCGAGTTTGACGGGTTCACTCATGTGTTTCGTACCTCTTGTTACAGGGATGTGAGGACATCCAGCGCGGCGGCGAGGGTCGCGGCCGGGTGGATATTCAGGCCGCGCATTGTAGCAGAGGCGCGCGGGCGGTTAGCTTCGGGCAGGATGACCTGCTTGAAGCCGTGCTGCTGCGCCGCCTTGATGCGCGCTTCACCGTTGGCGACGGGGCGCAGTTCGCCGGATAACCCCACCTCGCCCATCAGCACCAGTTCGCGCGGCAGGGCGCGTTCGCGCAGACTGGACCAGACCGCTGCCAGCACCGCCAGATCCGCTGCGGTCTCGCTGATTTTCAGGCCGCCGACAACATTCACGTACACATCCATGTCATGCAGGGCGACCCCGCCGTGGCGGTGCAGCACCGCGAGCAGCATGGCCAGCCGTCCGCTGTCCAGTCCCAGGGTAACGCGACGCGGATAGCCACCCCCGCCGCCATCCACCAGTGCCTGCACCTCAACGAGCAGCGCACGCGTCCCTTCCCACACCGGTACCACCGCGCTGCCAGGCTGCTGCCCGTCCGGCCGCGAGAGGAAAATCGCCGACGGATTGGCGACCGGCTTCAAGCCAGCTTCCAGCATGGCAAACATCCCCAGCTCGTTCACCGGCCCGAAGCGGTTTTTTACCGCGCGCAGCATACGGAAGCGGCTGCCCGCCTCGCTTTCGAAATACAGCACCGTGTCCACCATGTGTTCCAGTACGCGCGGTCCGGCAATCGAGCCCTCTTTTGTCACATGACCAATCAGGAATACCGTCGTGCCGGTGCTCTTGGCAAAACGCACCAACTGCGCCGTGCATTCGCGCAACTGGCTCACCGCCCCCGGCGCGGCGGAGAGCGCCTCGCTGTATAGCGTCTGAATCGAATCGACCACCAGCACCTCCGGTTGCTCCGCCAGCGCCGTTGCCAGAATCTTCTCCACCTGCGTTTCGCTGAACAACAAAATCCGCTCGCGCGCCAGACCTAGCCGCTCGGCGCGCAGCCCGATTTGCCGGGGCGATTCCTCGCCGCTCACATACAGACAGCGGCGCGTGGCAGCGATGTGATGCACCGTTTGCAACAACAACGTCGATTTACCAATGCCCGGATCGCCACCAATCAGCACCACGCCGCCACTGACCAGGCCGCCGCCGAGGACGCGGTCAAACTCGCTGATGCCGCTGGGCAGGAGCGCCTCCTCAATCAGTTCCACCGCATCCAGCCGCTGCACCTTGCCGGCAGCCACACCCGCATAACCGCCACCCTTGCTGCCGCGCGACGGCGCCGCCTGCACCGCTTCCTCATCCAGCGCATTCCAGGCACCACAATCGCGGCACTGTCCCTGCCACTTCGGATAGACCGCGCCGCACTCGCGGCAGACAAACTGCGACTTCGCCTTAGCCATTTTTCACCACCGTGTGCACACGCGGCGACAACATCGTCGTCAGCGTATAAGGAATCGTCCCTGCCTGCGTGGCGACCATCTCCACCGGATGCCCGTCGCCAAAAACCAGCACTGGACTGCCGACGGGAACCGCCTCACGTCCCAGCCAGACCAGCGCCATATCCATCGCCACCCGCCCGACCAGCGGGAACGCCGCCGCACCGATACGCACCTGCACCGTGCCGCTTGCAATCGCGCGCGGGAAACCATCACCATAACCCAGCGCAATCGTCGCCAGATAACCGTCCTCAGTGGCGACAAAACCGCAGCCATAACCCGCCCCCTCGCCGCGCGTAACAAAATGCGTCGCCAGCACCGCCGAATGCAGGCCAAGCACCGGACGCAGCCCCAAATCCGCCGCTGAGCGGCCGGCAAACGGTGACATCCCGTACAGCGCCAAACCGGGCCGCACCCAATCCGCGCGCGACTGCGGCAGGGCGAACAGCGCCGCCGAATTCGCCGCCGTGCGCAACCAGCCGGGCGGCAACGGCAACGCGTCAAATACGCGCCACTGTGCCTCGGCGTGGGACAAATCCGCCTCATCGGCGCAGGCAAAATGCGTGGCAAGACCACGACAGGGCAGGCCCTGTAACGCCGCCACCGCTTGCGGCACCTCGCTTGGCGCGAACCCCAGGCGGTGCATGCCGCTATCGACCTTCAGCCAGCAGGCGGGTTTGGCTGCCGCGTGGCGATACCATTCCAGCTGCCGCCCGTCATGCAGCCACGGCTCAAACCCCTCGGCGGCGCACACATCCAGCTCATCGGCGGCAAACACCCCTTCCAGCAACAGCACCGGCTGCGCAAGCCCCAGCGCACGCAACGCCAGCGCCTCTTCCATGCAGGCGACAGCAAAACAGGACATCTCGCGCAACACCGGCAGCAGCGCCGCCACCCCGTGCCCATAGGCATCAGCCTTGACCACCGCCATCACCCGTGCCGCCCCCGCCTGCGCGGCCAGCATCCGCACGTTGTGCCGCAACGCCGCGAGATCCACCTCTTTCCACAAAGAACGCATCACATACCCCAAACAAAAAAGAAGCGCGGATTATACGCCGCTGCTCAAGCGCAAAAACCGATGGCAACTTCCCGGGAAACGGCGTAACCATGCCCGCCGCGTCTCATTTTTACCACTGCCCCGCCAATTGAAAACACGGCGGGCACCGTTATAAACTGCGCCCAACTCACCATCCGGAAGCGTCATGTTCCTCTTACTGTCCAACGACGACGGCTATCTTGCCCCGGGATTGCGCCGCCTGACCGAAGCCCTGCACCATGAAGTGACCCGCCTCGCTGTTATCGCCCCTGACCGCGATTGCAGCGGGGCCAGCCATTCCCTCACTCTGAAACGCCCGCTCAGTATCACCGAACACGGCGCCAACATCTGGAGCGTGGACGGCACCCCTTCCGACTGTGTCCACCTCGCCCTGACCGGCTACCTTGACACCCGCCCCGATATGGTCATTTCCGGCATCAACCACGGCGCCAATATGGGCGAAGACGTGCTCTATTCCGGCACTGTCGCCGCCGCTTTCGAAGGACACAACCTCGGCCTGCCCGCCATCGCCGTCTCCATCGCGGCACGCAACCCAGCCCACCTTGACAGCGCCGTGAAAATTACCACCGACCTCTACCGTCACATGAGTGAAAGTCCCATGCCGCGCAACCTCTTCCTCAACATCAACATCCCCGATTTGCCCTACAAGGACATCAAGGGCATCCGCGCCACCGTCCTCGGCGCGCGTCACCCCGCCGGCCCCCTGCAACAAACGAAAAACCCGCGCGACAAAATCCTCTACTGGATCGGTTCGGCGGGCAATTTCGCCAGGGGAGGTGACAACACCGATTTCCACGCAGTTGAGGCCGGTTACGTTTCCGTCACGCCGCTGCAATTTGATCTCACCGCGCACGACCAGCTGCACGATCTTGGCACCTGGCTGGAGGATGCCCGATGAAACGCCTCACCACCCTTACCCTGTTTGCCCTGCTTCTCAGCGCCTGCGGCACACATTACCGCCACGGCCCGACCGCCGCCGAACTGCACGGACAGCGTGGCGCGTTGCGTCCCGGTGCCGACTACATCGTTCGCCCCGGCGACACTCTCTTCGGCATCTCCTGGCGTTATGGCCTCGATATGCAGGAATTTGCCCGCTGGAACGGCATCAGTGATCCCAACCGCATCCTCGTCGGCCAGCGTCTGCACACCCAGCCGCCGCGCGGCGTCATGCGTACCCCGGTCTATACCCCGCAAATATCCAGTGCCGGGCAGCCCGGCTGGAGCTGGCCGACCCAGGGCCGCGTCGTGCGCGAATACGATCCTGCTACCCCAGGTGGGCAGGGGCTGAAAATCACCGGCAGCCGGGGTCAAGCCATCCGCGCTGCCTGCGATGGCGAAGTCGCTTACGTCGGCTCCGGCCTCTCCGGTTTTGGCCGCATGATCATCCTGCGTCACGAAGACAAAGTCCTCTCCGCTTACGGTTACCTTGCCGATGTTCAGGTCAGTGAGAAACAACGCGTGCAGCGCGGCCAGCAAATTGCCACCATGGGCATCAGCCCGCAAAACATCCCCGCCCTGCACTTCGAGACCCGTAAACAGGGTCAATCCGTCAACCCTTACGCCTACATCGGCACTACCCCCCGCTATTGAGAAACCGCATGGATTACCGCTACCGCGTCGAAAACGACACCGAAACCTATCGCGGCTTCTTCCGTGTGCGTCGCTACGCCGTCGCTTACGAACGCTATCGCGGCGGCATGGGCGAGCTGGTTGAGCGCGAATGCCTGGGTCGGGCGGGCAGCGCCGTCGTTGCTGCCCTGCCTTACGACCCCGAACGCGGCGAACTCATCTTCGTTGAACAATTCCGTATCGGCGCGATGGTGGCAGGCGTCAATCCGTGGCAGCGCGAAATCGTCGCCGGCTTCATGGACGAAAAAGACACTACCCCCGAAGCCGCCATTCAGCGCGAGCTCGAAGAAGAAATCGGCATCCGTGCCCGCCGCCTCGAATACGTTGCCGGCTACTTCGGTAGCCCCGGCGGTAGCGCCGGGCGGGTTCACCTCTACCTCGCCGAGATTGACAGCAGCCAAACCGTCGCTTACAGCGGTATTGCCGCCGAAGGCGAAGACATCGCCGTGCACCGCCTCAGCTATCGCGAAGCCCTGGACTGGCTCGCCGCCGGCAAACTCGACAACGCAAACACCCTTATCGCCATGCAGGCTTTCCTGCTGCGCCATCCGCATCTCGCGGCACAACAACATTCACAGGCAACCCTATGATCCACACCACCACCTTCCGCCGCCTCATCCTGAGCACCATTCTTGCGCTTGCTGTTCCCATTACCGATGCTGCCCCGGCCAAACCCGCCGTCAACAAAGCTGTCGCGACCGCCAAGGCAGGTAAAACGAGCAAACCTGCTGCAAAGAACACAAATAAAGCCGCCAGCAAACCCACCATCAGCGGTAAAAGTAGCGCCAAAAACAGTAAAACCGCCCCGGCGGCCAAGCCCGCTGCCAATAGCAAAAACAGCAAAGCTGTCGCAGGTAGCAAAACCGCCAAATCCACCGTAAACGGCAAAGCAGCCGCACCGGCCAAAACCGCGCAAACCCCCTGCGGCAAAGCACAAAGTGCCGTCTTCCAGGCTGCTGCCGAAGGTCGTCTCGATGCCTTGAAACAACACAAAAACAACAAATGCGACCTGAAAAAAACCGACCCGCGCGGCTTCACGCTTTACGACATCGCCACATTAAACGGTCGCAAGAACATCACTGACTGGCTCGTCGCCAACAAAATCGCGCAGAAAAACCAATACAGCAGCGCCCTCGTCAAACTCGTGCAAACCGGCCTGCGCTACCTCGGCCATGATGCCGGTGCGGCGAACGGCAAACAGACTGCCGCCACCGCCAAAGCCATTAAAGCCTTCCAAAGAGCAAACCACCTGAGCCAAAGCGGCAAAATCGATGCTGCCTGGCTACCCGCCTTCAACAAGGAACTTGGCAAAAAGACGCAAAACACCCTGAAAAACCTCGGCTACAAAACCGGTAAAAACACCGGTATCAGCACCGCCATCCAGGCCTTCCGCCAGGAACGCAAAATGGCCAAAAGCGGCAGCTATCTAGACGATCAGCTCATCTACCAGCTCATGCTGGCCGAAAACGAAGCGGGCAAAAAAACCGACAAACGCAAAGGTGCCGACCGCCGTGCGCGTCTTGCCGCGCAAAATGCCGCGCAACAACAGGAAGAAGCGCAACGCAGCGCGGAAAACCAGCGCAAGGCCGCCGAAGCGCGCGCCCGCGCCGAAGCCGCTGCCAGAGAGGCCGCCGAAGAAGAACGCCGCATCGCCGAACAAGAACGCATTGAAGACGAACAACGCGCTGCGCGTAACGCCGCCGAACTCGCCGCTGCCCGTCAGCAAACCGAAGCGGCAACCCGCGAAGCCCAACAACTGCGTGCTCAGGCGCAAAACATTAGTAACGCCAACCCCGGCGAAGCCGAACAGCGCCGCCTCAACGAAGAACGCGCCGCCCGCCGCGCCGCAGCGGCGGCCCAGGCCGAACGCACCCGCCAGCAAGCCGAAGCGGCGCGCCGCGCTGAAGAACAGGCGCGCCAACAAGCGCAGACTGCCGCACGCAGCGCCGTCCAAGCCCGCGTTGAAGCTCAAAACGCCCTGCGTACCGCCAGCGATCCCATCCTCGCGCAAAGTGCTGGCAGACCCGCCGCCAAACCGCGTGGCAACAAAGGCTTCACCCGTGCCAACGGCATTCTCAGCCTCGGCACGAGCGGCGGCGTCCTCAGCAGTTGCAGCGTCGGCGGACGCAGCATTGACATCGGTTGGTGCCAGCAGTACTACCCGGATGGCGACGGGCGGCAATGCAGTGCCGTTATCAGCAACAGCGGAATCGTTGTCTCGCTCACCTGCAAATAACGGCCAGCTTTCTTGCAAAGGAGCATAAATGACAGAAAAACCCAAGGTTTCATTTTCCGGCCTCCCCGTGCTGATTGCGGCACTGCTTTTCCTCGGTTTTTATTTCATCGCGTCCATTGATGCAAAAAATGAAGCGAGCATCATCCTCGGTTTCCCGTTGTTGGCTCTGGTGATTTTTGTTATGAGCGGCTGCTATAAGCTGGAACCGAATCAGGCGGTGGTGCTGAGCTTCTTCGGCAAATACAGCGGCACGGTACGCGATACTGGTCTGCGCTGGAACAACCCGCTGTATCAAAAGAAGAAAATTTCGCTGCGCGTGCGCAATTTCGAGAGTGGTCGCTTGAAGGTAAACGAGCTGGACGGCTCACCGATTGAAATCGCCGCCGTCATCGTCTGGCAGGTTGAGGGCGCTGCTGAGGCGGTGTACAACGTGGATGATTACGAGAGTTTTGTGCATATCCAGTCCGAAGCGGCGCTGCGCGCAATGGCGACCAGCTATCCCTACGACCAGCACGAAGAGGGGCAACTCGCGTTGCGCAGTCACGCCGCCGAAATCTCGGCGCATCTACAAAGCGAATTGACTGACCGCCTGGTCGATGCGGGCGTCGCTGTACTTGATGCACGCATCAGCCACCTCGCCTACACGCCGGAAATTGCCCAAGCGATGCTGCAACGGCAGCAGGCCAACGTGGTCATCGCCGCACTCAGCCGCATCGTTACAGGCGCCGTCAGCATGGTGGAAGCGGCGTTGGCGCAGCTGCAGACGCATGGCACGGTCAAACTTGACGACGCGCAAAAAGCGGCAATCGTCGGCAATCTGCTGGTGGTGCTGTGCTCGGAACGCGGCAGCCAGCCGACGATTAACGCAGGGTCGTAAGCGATCAGACAGCGATACACACCTATTTACCCAAACCCTGCTCTATGCAGGGTTTTTTATTGCCGCAACATGACCAAAACCCTTGAGCCATACGTGCGCGCTTCCCGGCAGAAGCGTACGGGTGCTTCTCCCACTTTCTTGCACCATTCCAATAAAAACTGCCAAAAAGGACAGGCAGATGAAAAAATTTTTACTGTTTTTTAAGGCGCTTGTTGTAATTACTCCCTGAATTTATTGCTGAAATTCATGAACACTTTATAATGTGGGAAAAAGTGCAACGAATAGTGCAGGATCGCTCACTCACATGTTTCGCGGGATTTATCACATTACGCTTGATACCAAGGGTCGGTTATCCGTTCCGGCCAAAGTACGGGCGCAATTTGAAGCGGAAAGTGCGGGCGGGCTTATTCTCACCGCCGAGCTGGAAGGGCAGCTTTTGCTTTACACGCTGCCGGAATGGGAAAAGGTGGAGGAAAAGCTGGTCAATCTGCCGAGCTTCGACCCGCAAATCCGCCGCTTGAAGCGGCTGTATATGGGCAATGCCGCCGAGTGTGAGCTGGATTCGACCGGCCGCATCCTGATTCCGCCGCCGCTGCGGCAGCGCGTCGGTCTTGACAAGAAGGTGGTGTTAAGCGGTATGGGCAACAAGTTTGAGTTGTGGGCGCAGGAGGCGTGGGACGCGATCAATGTGCAGGATGCCGATGAGTTGCGCGCCGATGGTCTGGATCTCACGGGTGCATTGGAGACGCTGGCGCTATGAACGGTGTGCATACGACGGTGTTGCTGCAGGAAGCGGTGGATGCGCTCGCTATCCGTCCGGCGGGGCGTTATCTCGACGGCACCTTCGGACGTGGCGGGCACAGCCGTGCCATTCTCGACCGGCTTGGTGCCGACGGTCATTTGTTTGCCCTCGACCGCGACCCGCAGGCAGCAGTTGTTGCCGCCGCCTGGTCTGACCCCCGTTTTTCTTTCGCCCGTTGTCCTTTTTCACAAATGGCGACAGCTTTTGCCGAGGTTGGCGCGGGCAGTCTGGATGGCGTGTTGCTTGATCTCGGCGTGTCGTCCCCGCAACTCGATCAGGCGGAACGCGGTTTTTCTTTTAACAAGGAAGGCCCGCTTGATATGCGCATGGACAATGAGAGCGGCATGACCGCCGCCGACTGGCTTGTTGCGACGGATGAGGCGACGCTTGTCCGCGTGATCCGCGACTGGGGCGGCGAACCGCATACGGTGGCGTGCCGCATCGCCCGTGCCGTGATGGCTGCCCGTCCGCGCCTGCATTCGACACTGGATCTTGCTGCGGTGGTTGCCGACGCTGTGCCGCGCAAGTTGCACCGCGCCGGTTTCCATCCGGCCACGCAGACGTTTCAGGCGATCCGCATCGCGGTCAATGATGAGGTCGGCGAGATTGAGCGCGGCCTGCGTGCCGCGACAGGTTTGTTGGGCAGTGGCGGGGTGCTGGCCGTGATTACTTTTCACGGTCTGGAAGACGCGCTCGTCAAACGTTTTATCCGCGCCT
This sequence comes from Cardiobacterium valvarum, assembly GCF_900460955.1. Lineage (GTDB taxonomy): Bacteria > Pseudomonadota > Gammaproteobacteria > Cardiobacteriales > Cardiobacteriaceae > Cardiobacterium > Cardiobacterium valvarum. The sequence goes on along the minus strand of NZ_UFUW01000001.1, from coordinate 1,773,005 downwards.
GCGAGGGCGCGGTTTTGCCGGCGGAAATTCCGTCGGCGCATGACCGGGTGAACCCTTTGCTGCGACTGGTGCCACCCGTAATCAAGCCGTCCGCCGGGGAAGTGGCGGATAATCCAAGAAGTCGCAGTGCAAGACTGAGAAAGGCAGTAAAGATATGAAGATCATGATGTTAATTCTGGCGACACTGCTGGGCGGTGTGTGTTTCAGCGGGGTGCAGGCGGCAAAGTCCGCGCATGAGCAGAGCGACCTCGTCAATGAGGTGCAATCGCTGAAAAAGACGCGTGACCAGATTAACGCCGAATGGACGCAACTCCTGCTTGAACAGAAGATGCTGGCGGATGACAGCGTCATCGACCATGCGGTGCGAAACGGACTGGACATGCATATGCCGCAAGCGACGCAAGTCGTGTATCTGGACTGAACCGGTGGCGCGTTCCGCATCCCGCTACGGGGCCACGGCCCGCCGCAATATTGTTGTGGCTGCGCTGGTGTTCATGACGCTGCTCCTGATCGGTCAGCTCATCCGCCTGCAAGTAACCACCGCGCGCGAACTCACTGCGCGTGGTTATGACCGCAGTCTGCGTATCCAGACGGAAGACGCCCTGCGCGGGTTTATTTTCGACCGCGAGGGCGAGCCGCTGGCCATCTCGACTCCGGTCAGCACCCTGATTGCCGATCCGACCCGCCTCTGGGCGACGCTCAATGGCGATTTTGACCGCCTGCGCGAGGCGTGCCTGTCCGACAAGAATTACAGCGAGGACTGCTCCTGGGTGAACAGCGGCGATGAAGAGGAAACCCGCCTGCGCTATCACTATGAAATCCTGCGCCCGCTGGCCGGGCTCCTGGATGAAGATCTCGCCCGTTTTTACGACGAGCTGGTAAAACGCGGCGACAGCCAGTTCATGTACCTCGCCCGACAAATCCCGCCCAACATCGCCAAGGAAGCGATGGATTTGAAAATCCCCGCCCTGCGTCAGGAAAACGGCTACAAGCGCTTCTACCCGTCCGGCGAGATCATGGGGCAAATCATCGGCTACACGGACGTGGAAGACAAAGGGCAGGAAGGGCTGGAAAAGCTCTATGAAAACACCCTCGCCGGCCGTCCGGGCAAGATGAAAATCCTGCAAGACCGCGCCGGACGCGCACTGCGCGTGGTCGAAGAAGTCGCACCTGCCGCCAAGGGCTCGCAACTGCAACTCTCTATCGACAAGCGCATCCAGTTCATCACCCATCAGGTGTTGCAGGACACCATGAACCAGTACCGTGCCGCCTCCGTGACCGCCGTCGTCATTGACATCAAGAGCGGCGAAATCCTCGCGATGGTATCGCTGCCGGCAGGTAACCCGAACGTATCCGCCGAGCGGCGCGCCGAATTGCTGAAAAACCGTGCCGTCACCGACACCTTCGAGCCCGGCTCGACCATGAAGCCGCTGGCCGTCGCTGCCGCCATCGAACTTGGTGCCATCTCGCCCAACACGCGCTTCAAAAAGGGCATGACCTACCAGATGGGCAAAAACACCGTGCGTGACACGCACAACTACGGCACACAGGACACCGTCGGCATCATCCGCAAATCCTCGAACGTCGGCATGGCGATGATCAGCGAGCGCACCCCGCGCAAAAAATACCGCGCCTTCATGCACGAACTCGGCTTCGGCGAGCCCAGCGGCATCAACTTCCCCGGCGAACAGCGCGGTCACTTCCCGCGCACCGAAAAGCTGGGCAACTTTGAATACGCCACCATCTTCTACGGCTACGGCGTCAGCACCAGTGCCCTGCAACTGGCCCATGCCTACGCCACCATCGCCAACGACGGCGTCGCCATGCCGCTGTCGCTGCTGAAAGTCCATACCCCGCCGGAAGGCAAGCGGGTGATGTCGGCGAAAACTGCCGCCAGTGTGCGCAAAATGCTTGAAGCCGTGGTCGGCGACGGCGGCACCGGACGGCGCGCCAACACCGATACCTATACCGTGGCAGGCAAAACCGGTACCTCGCACAAAGTGCGCGCCGGTGGTGGTTATGCCGAAAAAAACTATCGCGGCATCTTCGCCGGTTACGCTCCGGCACATGATCCGCGCATCGCCATGGTTGTCGTCGTGGACGATCCCAAGGGCAGCGACTACTACGGCGGCCTGGTCGCCGCGCCACCTTTTGCCCGCATAGCCGAAGCCTCGCTGAAAATGCTCAACGTCCTGCCGGACAAAATCACCAAGACCGACGCCATCGCGCTGGTCAGCGACAGCGGCGACCCCTTTGAAGACAACGACACAGTCGGAGCCCCCGATGTCCCAGCCAAAGAAATCACTCAGTAGCCTTCTCGCCCCTTACCTCCCCCTTGACCCCGCCGCCGAGCGGATGATCGGCGCCATCACCACCGACAACCGCCAGCTTGATGCCGCCACCCTGTGGCTTGCCGCGCGCGGCGTCAACCATCACGCCCTCGACTACTACCACGGCGAACCGGCTGCCGCCATCGTTTACGAACCGCCTTATCCGGCGCCACCGGCGGGTGCCCTGCCCTGCCCCGACCTTGGAGCGCACCTCGGCGACATCGCCGCCCATTACTATGACCACCCCGCGCGCACCATGACTGTCATCGGTGCCACCGGTACCGACGGCAAAAGCTCGCTCGTCCATTTCCTCGCCCAGGCGACGGGCGGCGCGATGCTTGGCACCATCGGCTACGGCCCGCTGGAGGCGCTTGAAGCCGCCAGCCACACCACCCCTGACCCGCTGCGCATCCAGCAGCACCTTGCCGCCTGGCGCGAACGCGGCATCAAGACCGTCGCAATGGAAGTGTCCTCACATGCCCTCGCCCAGCACCGCGTCAGCGGGGTGGATTTCACCATCGGCGTTTTCACCAACCTCAGCCGTGACCACCTCGACTACCACCGCGACCTCGAAGACTACTTCCAGGTGAAAGCCCGCCTCTTCGCGCAACCCTTGCCGTATGCCGTTATTAATATTGATGACGCGCATGGCCGCCGCCTGCTTGACGACAACCTTGTCCACTCCGCGACGCGCATCATCGCCGTCAGCAGCGCAGGCAACCGCCACCCGCGTGCAGCCGCAACCGTCAGCGCCGGAAACATCGCGCTTGACGCCGACGGCATCCATTTCACCCTGCAATACGAAGACGCCAAGCGGGATAACCACGCGGTTTCCAGCCATAACGCCCCCGTTACCTCGCACCTGTTGGCAAGATTCAACGTCGATAACCTCTTGAATACCGCCGCCTGCCTGCTCGCCCTCGATACCCCGTTCACCGATATTCCCGCCATCCTCGCTACCCTGCACGGTGTCCCCGGTCGCGCCGAACGCATCCGCCTGCCTAACGGCGCCGCCGCCATCGTCGATTACGCCCACACCCCGGCAGCACTGGTCAACATCCTGCAAGGCATCCGTCCGCACGTTCCCGGCAAACTGTGGTGCATCTTCGGCTGCGGCGGCGACCGCGACCACGGCAAACGCCCGCTGATGGCGCAAGCGGCAGAACACTACGCCGATGTCACCGTCATCACCGACGACAACCCGCGCACGGAAAACCCCGCCGACATCATCGCCGACGCCCTGCGCGGCACGGGCAGGCGGGAAAACATCTGGGTCAAGCGACCGCGCGAAGAAGCCATCCGCTGGGTACTGCCGCAATTGCAGGCGGGCGACGCCGTCGTCATCGCCGGCAAAGGCCACGAGGACTACCAGATTATCGGCACGACCAAACACCATTACTCAGACCAGGAAACCGTCCGCACATGGCTTACCAGTCCCTAAACGCCCCGCTTGACGCCGCCCGCATCGCCGCCCTCTGCGACGGCAAGCACCACGGAGCCGACTTCCGCGCCCTCAGCATCAGTACCGACAGCCGCAGCCTGCCGCCGGACGCGCTCTTTATCGCCCTCAAAGGCAAAAACTTCGATGGTGCGGACTATCTGGAAGCCGCCAAAACGCGCGGTGCCGTTGCCGCCATCGTCGAAGCACGACGCGACACCGGCCTGCCGCAAATCGTCGTCAAAGACAGCCTTGCCGCGCTCACCGCCCTTGCCCGCGATCGCCGCGAACGCAGCCGCGCCACCTTCATCGCCATCACCGGCACCAACGGCAAAACCACTACCAAAGAAATCCTGCAACGCATCCTGCAACAACAAGGACAAACCCTGGCCACCCAGGGCAACCTCAACAACGACATCGGCGTGCCGCTCACCCTGCTGCGCCTTGCCGACGAAGACCGCTATGCCGTCATCGAAATCGGCGCGAACCACTCCGGCGAAATTGCCCCGCTCACTACCCTCGTCCGCCCCGACATCGCCGTTATCACCAACACCTCGGCGGCCCACCTCGCCGGATTCGGTTCGCTGGAAGGCGTCATCGCCGCCAAAAGCGAGATTTACGAAGCGAGCCAGGGCGCGCTCGTCATCAACCTCAACGCCCCTGCGGGCAGACGCTGGCGCGACAAATACCAGCACCGCCCGCAAAAAAAATTCGCGCTGGACCCGCTGAAAGGTGCCGACCTCTACGCCAGCGACATCAGCGACGATGGCCGCCGCTTCACCCTGCACATTGACGGCAGCGCCTACCCCGTCGCCTGGCAACTCGTCGGCCAGCACAACATCGCCAATGCCTTGGCCGCTGCCGCTGCCGCCACCCTCGCCGGCATCAGCGGCGCACACATACAGGCCGCATTGCACGGCCTCGCCCTGCACCAGTCGCGCCTCACCGCCTACCGCGTCGGCCCGCACACCGTCTATGACGACACCTACAACGCCAATCCCGCTTCCTTCAAGGCGGGTATAGACGTCATCGCCAGCGCCCCGCACAGCCTCGTCATCGCCGGAGCGATGGGCGAACTGGGCGAACGTGCCGCCGCCCTGCACCGTGAAGTCGCTGCCTACGCTGCTGCCAAAAACATCGGCGCCTTCTGGGCAGTTGGTGACGGACTCGCCCGCGAATACCCCGTCACCTACACCGCTGCCAGACAAAGCGACGGCGACTGGGCCGATGACGATACCCTGAATGACGGCCAGACCACCCGCCACTACCCCGACACTGCCACCGCAGGCGCCGCCCTCAGGCAACTGCTCGCCGACCCGGCAACACCGCCGACCACCGTCCTCGTCAAAGGCTCGCGCGCGGCGAAAATGGAAGGCGTTCTTGACGCCGCCGCCATTGACAGAACCCCCACCAAAGACTGAACAACCATGCTCTACGCCCTCGCCGAATGGCTCAGCAGCCACATCACCCCGCTCAACGCCTTCACCTACCTCACCTCACGCATCATCCTCGGCGCCCTCACCGCCCTGTTTCTCTCGCTTGGCTGCGGCGGCCCGATGATACGGCTCCTGAAACGCCTGCAAATGGGGCAGTACGTCCGCGACGACGGCCCGCAAACCCACCTGAAAAAAGCCGGCACACCGACGATGGGCGGCGCGCTCATCATCCTCAGCGTCTGCATCGCCATACTGCTCTGGGCGGATTTGCGCATCAAGTACACCTGGATCGCCCTTTTCGTCATGCTTGGCTTCGGCGCCGTCGGCTGGATCGACGACTACCGCAAACTCATCCTCAAAGACCCGCAGGGCCTGCGCGCCAAACACAAATACGCGCTGCTCTCGCTCGTTTCCTTCCTCACCGCCGTCTGGCTCTACCTGAGCGCCGCCAGCCCGGCGGAAACCACCCTCATCGTCCCCTTCCTCAAAGGCCTCAACTGGAACATGGGCTGGATCTTCATCCCCTTCGTTTACATCGTCCTCACCGGTGCGAGCAACGCCGTCAACCTCACCGACGGCCTTGACGGACTCGCCATCATGCCCGTCGTCCTCGTCGCCGGCGGACTCGCCGTCTTCGCCTACATCTCCGGCAACCCCTACTTCGCCAACTACCTGCACCAGCCCGCCATCCCCGGCGCGGGCGAAATGGCCGTCTTCGCCGCCGCCATCGCCGGTGCGGGACTCGGCTTCCTCTGGTACAACGCCCACCCCGCCCTCGTCTTCATGGGCGACGTCGGCGCCCTCGCCCTCGGCGCGGCACTCGCCACCATCGCCGTCGCCATCCGCCAGGAACTCGTCTTTGCCCTGATGGGCGGTATCTTTGTCGCCGAAGCCCTGTCAGTGATGATACAAGTCGCCTCCTACAAAACACGCGGCAAACGCGTCTTCCGCATGGCCCCCCTGCATCATCACTTCGAACTCTCGGGCTGGCCCGAATCCCGCGTGACCATCCGCTTCTGGATCATCACTGTCGTCCTCGTCCTCATCGGCCTGTCTGCCCTCAAACTACGCTAACCGGAGCACATTATGGATACCCTTACCAGCAAACTGCGCGCCCTCGCGCTCGCCGAACCCATCTACGTCGTCGGCATGGGCGCATCCGGCCACATCACCCTCGACCTCCTGCGCGAAGCAGGCTACACCGCCCTCGGCCTTGACGAACACCTTGACGAACGCCGCGTCGAAAAACGCGACTTCGACGACCCGGACGCCTTCGCCGGCGCCGCCACCCTCGTCGTCAGCCCGGGCGTGGACCGCCGCCGCGCCGCCTTCACCCATAACTACGCGCGGCAAATCAACGACATCGAACTCTTCGCCCTCCTGAACAACAAACCCGTGCTGGCCGTGACCGGCAGCAACGGCAAAAGCACCGTCGCCACCCTGCTTGCCGCCGCCCTCAACCATGCCGGCCAACGCGCCAAACTCTGCGGCAACATCGGCCGCCCCGTGCTTGACGCCCTCTTTGACGGCGAACCTGCCGACTGCTACGTCCTCGAACTCTCCAGCTACCAGCTCGAACTCTGCCCCTCGCTCTACCCGCGCGTCGCCGCCATCCTCAACATCACCCCCGACCACCTCGACCGCTACGACAACTTCGCCGCCTACGCCGCCGCCAAAACCAACCTCGTGCGCCAGGCGAGCATCACCATCGTCAACGGCGATGACGAAAACTGCGTCACCGCTGCCGAACAAGGACAAAACATCATCTACTACGGCAACGCGCCGACCCTGCCGAACCGCGTCGAAAACGGCAAAATCATCCTGCACGGCCATACCGTTCTTGATACCGCCCGCCTCAAGCTGCACGGTGCGCACAACCACAGCAACATCCTCTGCACCCTGCTCATGCTCGAAGCCTACGGCGTGAGCCCCAGCCAGGCCCTGCCCGCCATCGAAACCTTTGCCGGCCTGCCGCACCGCATGCAGACCATATCCACAGAAGGCGGCGTACACTGGGTGGACGACTCCAAAGCGACCAACATCGGCGCCGCTGCCGCCTCACTCGCGGGCATCAGCGGCCCTGTCATCCTCATCGCGGGCGGCGTCGGCAAAAACCAGGACTTCGCCCAACTCGCCGCCATCATCAAACAAAACAACGTGCGCCACATCCTGCTTATCGGCATTGACAACCACGCCATGCAGACCGCCTTCACCGCTGCCAACGTCGCCTACGAAGACTGCGGCAGCATGGACAAAGCCGTCGAGCGCGCCCGCGGCCTCGCGCAAGCGGGCGATACCGTCCTCCTCGCCCCCGCCACCGCCAGCTTCGACCAATACAGCGGCTACGACGCGCGCGGCAACGCCTTCGCCTACGAGGTCACGAGCACATGCCGATAAAAGCCCAACGCATCGAACCGACCCTCACCCCGCACGACGCCAGCCGTCAGGAAAAAGCCGCGCGCCACATCAACGCCTTCCATCACAGCCAGAAACAGCACATCTCGCGCTGGCAGGGCCTCGAATTCCCCGACATCTGGCTGCTCTTCGCCTGGCTGGCGCTGATGGCCATCGGCATCATCATGGTCACCTCCGCCTCCATGACCGAAGCCGTCAGCCACAACGGTGACGTGTACCACTACACCACCCGCCAGGCGACCTACTACCTCTGCGGCCTCTTTGCCGCCTACATCTGTTACAGCATGCCGACCCATTACTACTACCAGAACAGCGGCCGTCTGCTCATCATCTCCCTCATCCTCCTCGCCATCATCTACATCCCCGGCGTCGGCGTCTCCGTCAACGGTGCGCGCCGCTGGATCAACCTGCAACTCTTCAAACTGCAAGTCGGCGAAATCGTCAAACTGGCGATCACCATCTACGCCGCTGCCTTCCTGCAACGCAACAACCAGTTCCTTGACCGCAGCTGGCGGCCGATGATCGAACTCCTCCTCATCACCGCCATCTTCGCCACCATCCTCATCAAGCAGCCCGACTTCGGCACGACCATGGTCATGGTCGCCGTCATCCTCGGCATGATGTTCATGGCGGGCGTGAACGCCAAACGCTTCACCCTCTTCTTCCTCGGCGTCATCGGCCTCATGACCGCCATCCTCGTCGCCGCCCCCTACCGCGTCAAACGCCTGCTTACCTTTCTCAACCCCTGGGAACACCAATACGACGAAGGCTACCAACTCGTAAACTCGCTCATTGCCATCGGCAGCGGCGGCCTCTTCGGCAGCGGTCTTGGCCAGAGCGTACAAAAACACGACTACCTGCCCGAAGCCCACACCGACTTCATCTTCGCCATCATCGCCGAAGAACTCGGCCTCATCGGTGCGCTGGTCGTCATTGCCCTCTTCGTGCTGCTCGTCTGGCGGGCATTTGCCATCGGCTACCTCGCTGACCGCGTCCGCCGCCGCTTCGCCAGCCTCCTCGCCTACGGCACCGGCCTCACCATCGCCATCCAGGCACTGGTCAATATCGGCGTGACCACCGGCCTCCTGCCGACCAAAGGCCTGACCCTGCCACTCGTCAGCTACGGCGGCAGCTCGGTAGTCATCGTCTGCATCTCGCTCGGCATCCTCGCCCGCATCGACGCGGAAAGCCGCTATCAGGCCAAACGCGAAGGGATTATCTAACCCCGTCTTGAACAAGATAAAAAAACGCCCCCATTGGGGGCGTTTTTTTATCCTGGCGACGTCCACACACCCGGCAATCATCCCGCTTGGCGAGCCCAGCGTACGCCGCTTGGCGGCAAACCCAGCATCCACCCCGCTTGACCGTTGCTCAATTCGGCGTAATGGACAAATTTCATGCTAAGAATCGCCGTAGCCCTTAGAACGTGTTCATAGTCTTCGTAGCAGGACTCCCAAGAAAGCCAAAACCACCATTTGCAGACTGGTACTCAGCTTACGCTCGCAGTTTTTCCAAAGCCGCCTGTGTTCTTTTCCAGCCAGTAAAAACTGCGCCCTACCACCCACCGCTTCGGCAATACCACAAAACGGTGCAATCCGTTTCGTTTGGCAATCCCTACCCCCGTACCCATCCCATCAACTCCTGTACCGACAACGCAAATGCTCCGCCTGTGTAGCCACCGTCGGCAAGGAATTTTTGTACCGCACCAAGATTATTCCGCTCACGTTCCAATGCCATCAGGCAGCCTTTTCCCATGGCTGCAGAGATTATGAACACGTTCTAAGAAAGCCAAAACGACCATTTGCAAACTGGTACTCAACTTACGCTCGCAGTTTTTCCAAAGCCGTCTGTTCTTTTCCAACCAGGAAAAACTGCGCTCTACTACCCATCGTTTCGGTAATACCGCAAAACGGTGCAATTCGTTTCGCTTGGCAATCTCTACCTCCGCACCCATCAACCCCTGTACCGATAAAGCAAATGCCTTACCCGTGTAACCACCGTCAGCAAGGACTTTTTGTACCGCACCAAGATTATCCCGCTCGCGTTCCAAGGCTAGCAGGCAGCCTTTTCTATCCGTAACATCCGCCGTCGTCACCGCAAGGGCATGCGGCAAACCCTGCATGTCAACCGCTATATGCCGCTTGATACCGCTCACTTTCTTGCCCGCATCGTAGCCTTTTTCCATGGCGGTATCCGTGTTCTTCACACTCTGCGCATCAATAATCAGGAAAGTGGTTTCTTCATGGCGTCCCTGCTTACGGCGCGCTGCTGCCACCTGATTTTTTTAACGCTTCCTCAAGGAGGCTAATGCCGTTTTCGCGGGGTTCGCTCCATCTCTGGAAGTAGGAATGAACGGTGCGCCATTTGGGGAAATCGCCCGATAAGGCACGCCAGGAACAGCCGGTACGCTGCAGATAGAGGATGGCGCAAAAGACATCGTACAAATCCACTTTGCGCGGTGCTGTGCGTTTACGGGCACTTTCCAAGAGAGGGAGAAGGGGGGCAAATTGTGTGCGACTTATGTCGCTTGGATAGGCTTTTCTGTTCATACCGGTAGTTTACAGCAGAGACTATGAACACGTTCTCAAAGCCGCTACACAGGCCGAATGCGCGCTGCCACAGGCACCCGTGAACCTCATCATGGACACCACCTATTTCGGCCGAAAATGGGGCGTCATGGTCCTCTACGACGCTTGCAGCAAGCGCGCCTTGATGGTCGTGGCAGTTGAGCGGGAAACCAACGCGCTCTACACGCAGGCGGTCGCGGCGTTGCGAGAAAAAGGCATTGAGATACAAAGCATTATCTGCGATGGCAAAAGCGGCTTGCTGGATTCGTTCCTGGGTATACCCGTGCAGATGTGCCAATTTCACCAAATAAAAATCATCGTGCGCCACCTGAGCAGAAAGCCTAAAAGCCGGGCAGCACAGGCGCTGCGGGCCCTGTCATTGACCCTGACGGAGACCACTCAGGCGGCGTTTGAAGCGGCGCTCAAGCGCTGGTACGAGCAGTACGCCGCCTTCCTGAACGAACGCAGCGTGAATGAGAAAACAGGCCGCTCACACTACAAGCGCCTGCGCACCGCCTACAACAGCCTGAAACGGCATCTGCCATGGTTGTTTACCTGCGAGCATTTTCCCGACCCGGGTATCCCGAATACGACCAATTTGCTGGAAGGGAAATTCAGCGAAATGAAGCAGCTTTTGCAGTGTCATCGGGGCTTGAAAAAAGAGAGTAAATTGCGGTTTATAAAAGATTATTTCAGCAAAAAATAGAGGGAAGAGCATGAAATTTGTCCATTAGAGCGCAACGTCTCAAAAAAAGCATGAAATTTGTCCATTACGCCCTCAATTCCGCATTCCGCACAAAAAATCCCTTCCCCCGCTTGCGGGGGAAGGTGGCCGAAGGCCGGAAGGGGGGAATAAAAAACCAGCGTTTACCTCGCTTGTCGCAAACCCAGTATTTTCGCCGCTTGGTGGCGCACCCAGTATTCATCCCGCTTGGTGGTGCACCCAGTATTTTCGCCGCTTGGTGGAGCATCCAGTATGCATCCAGCTTGGTGTGTGTCCGGGCCGAATGTCCGCATGAGAAAACCTCTCCTGCTTGCGGCGGGGGAGGGCAGAGTAGGGGTGGGAAGACAATCTGCCATATTGGTGCGGCGAGTTCAGTGTTTACGCCGCTTGGCGGGTAGCCATCATCCTGCCATGCGGCGTTTTTGGAAGAACTGTTGCAGTTGCGCACGGCACTCGTCTTCCAATACACCGCCTTTAACTTCGCGGATGTGGTGGTTGTGCTGCGGGTGGCGGGCGAGGTCGAGGGCGCTGCCGCAGGCACCGGCGCGCAGGTCGTAGGCACCGAAGACGAGGCGGTCGATGCGGGCGTGTACCAATGCGCCGGTGCACATGGTGCAGGGTTCGAGGGTGACGTAGAGGGTGGCGCCGCCCAGGCGGTGGTTGGCGAGTGTCTGTCCCGCTGTGCGCAGGGCAAGGATCTCGGCGTGAGCAGCGGGGTCGTGGTCGGTGATGGTGCGGTTATGCGCAGCGGCGATGATTTCGCCGTTGACGACGATAAGCGCGCCGATGGGGACTTCGCCGAGGGCTTCGGCTTGCGCGGCTTGGGCGATGGCGAGGCGGATGTAGTGTTCGTCGTTCATGTCAGGCGCGGCCATCTTGGATGTAGTCGTTGATGGTGGGGTTGAAGCCGCCCAGCCAGTCTTCAAGGTAGAAGAGCATGTCGTCCCAGAAGCTGCCGGTGCGGGTATCGGCGAGCGGGGCGATGCGGCGGCGGGCGAAACGGGCGGCACGTTCGCAGGCGGCGCCAAAGTGCTTGTCGCCGGTTTGGTGGCCGCTGGCCTGGATGGCGTAGAGCGCGGACTGGTACCAGGCGAGGCAGCAGGTGAAGTCGCCCAGGTTATGGTTGACGGGGGTGATGCTGCCGTCGTCGTGCAGGGCACGGATGCGGCCGGCATCATCCAGCAGCAGGCAGCCGTTTTCGCCGTAGGTGGCGAAGCAGCGCCAGTTTTCGCCATCGCGGCTGAGGGTAATGAGCTGGTCGGGGTAGCGGATGCAGCGCAGGTTGATGTAGCTGTAGGGGATGTCGTGCAGTAGGCCGTAGGGGTTGTGGAGGATGCCGGAGATGGTCATGTGCCGGGGCGGGGTTTCGTGCAGGGTGAAGTGCCGGGCGGCGAGGATGGCACGGGTTTCGGGGCTGAGGAGGGTCATGGTTCAGCGCAGGTACACGGCGTCTTTGTCCAGTTTGCGCCGTGCGCCGCAGTGGCTGTACTCAGCCTGGTCGTGGTGGCTCAGGCGGAAGTAGCGGCCGCCATCGTCGCTGTGCCAGCGGTATTCGTCGTCGCTGAAGTCGTAGGCGCTCCGGCGCGTCAGGACGCGTTTGCCGCCGGCGAGTTTGGGGGTGGCGCTGTATTCGCCGCCCATGTTGGCGTAGTCCACTTGCAGTTCTTGTCCTTTGTCGTTGCCGTCGGTGCAGTAGTACATCCAGAATTCGTTGTCGCCGTCGTTGAGTGACGGGGTACCTTCGAGGAAGGTGGCGGTGCTGTTTGCGCAGGCGGTTAGGAACAGGGCGGTGGTCAGGGTCAGGGTTTTGTTCATGCGTGGTTCCTGTTGGCGGGATATTAGTAAGGCGGGAAGTGCGTGGTTATGCCGCTTGGCAGGCTCAGATATTGGCGGTAAATCCTTCGTCCGTCAGGGTGATGTTGCCCGCTTCTATGGCGCGTAGCCAGTTGATGGTGGTTTCGAAGCCGCCGAGCGGGTAGAAATGCAGTTTGCGGATGGCGTTCTCCGGCCGGATTTTGCGGTAGGCAGCGAGGTCGGTGAGCAGTTTGTCCGGGGTGCTGAGGCCCATCAGGCGGCGGATGTTGCGCCCGTTTCTCCACAGGAAGTTGATGGATTGGCCGATGCCGCAGGCCTGGGCGTGGCGGATGAGCGAGGTGGTGCTGGCGACGCCGGGGATGCCGAGGTGCACGGGCAGGGTGATGTCGCGCGCGCGCAGGTGGTCAAACCAGGCGGTGATGGGCGCGATCTGGAAGCAGAATTGGGTGGTGAGGTAGTAGTCGTGCGGGTAGGTGAGGGCGTAGCCCTGTTTTTGGGCTTCGGCGGCTTCTTGTTCGGCTTTGGGGATGTCAGGTGAGCCTTCAGGGTGGCCGGCAAAACCGATGTGCTCGAAGGGGTAGGTTTGCAGGATGCCGGTTTTCATCAGGTCTTTGACGCTGCCGTAGGGGCCGAGCGGCTCGCTGGCACCGCCGGCGAGGACGAGGATGCGGCGGATGCCGAGGGCGGTGATGCGGTCAAGGGTATGGCGCAGTTCGTCTTCGCTTGCGATGTTGCGCAGGGCGAGGTGCGGCACGGCTTGCATGTGCTGGCTCTGTAGTAGGGCGCAGGCATCAATGGTGTCGCTGATTTTGTGGCTGCGCAGGTTGGGGACGTACACTTCGGTGCCAGGGGCGAGCCAGGGGCGGGTGTCACCGATTTGGCGCAGGGTTTTGGGAACGATTTCAATGCTGTATTGGTGGATGAGTTGTTGCAGGTCGGTTTTGTCAATATTCATGGGCGCGGGTTCAGGGGGCGAGGCGGTCAATGGTCCAGCCGCTGTCGCTCAAGGTGTAGAGGAAGCGGTCGTGCAGGCGGTTGGGCTGTCCCTGCCAGTATTCGATGGCGTGCGGGCGGATGCGGTAGCCGCCCCAGAAGTCGGGCAGCGGGATGTCGCCGTGGGCGAATTTGGTTTTCATGCGCTCCCATTGTTGCATGAGCAGTTGGCGCGAGCTGATGACCTGGCTTTGTGGCGAGGTCCAGGCGCCAAGCTGGCTGCCTTTGGGGCGCGAGAGGAAGTATTTGAGGGTTTGTTCGCGCGAGACTTTTTCGACGCTGCCTTCGATTTTTACCTGGCGTTGCAGGGCGAACCAGGGGAAGTGCATGGAAACGCGCGGGTTGGCGGCGATTTCCTGCGCCTTGCGGCTGTCGTAGTTGGTGTAGAAGACGAAGCCGTCGGCGTCGAAGTATTTGAGCAGGACGGCGCGCTGCGAGGGCTGGCCGTCGGCGGATACGGTGCTGAGGACGAAGCCGTTGGCTTCGGCGATGCCGCTGGCAAGGGCTTCGCTGAACCAGCGTTCGAATTGCCGGATGGGGTCGTCATGCAGGTCGGCGCGTTCGAGCGGCGGGTGGTCGGCGAAGTCTTTGCGGATGTTGCCGATGTCCATGTTCACTCCCCCCTGGCGAGTTTGGCAAAGGCTTGGTCGGCGGCGGTGAGGGTCGCGTCTATCACGGCGGCATTGTGCTGGCTGCCGGTGAAGATGGCTTCAAAGGCAGACGGCGCGAGGTTCACGCCCGCATCAAGCATGTGGTGGAAGAAGCGGGCGAAGCGGGCGGTGTCGCTGCGTTTGACGGCTTCGAGGTTGTCAATGCGTTCTTCGCTGCTGAAGAAGAGGCCGAGCATGCCGCAAAGGTGGTTGACGACGAGCGGGATGCCGTGCGCACGGGCGCGGTCAAGCAGGCCGTCGGCCAGCGCCGTGGTATGCATGGCAAGGTTTTGGTAAAACGTGGCATCGTCGGTGAGGCGGAGGCTGGCGATTCCGGCGGCGACGGATACAGGGTTGCCGGACAGCGTCCCCGCCTGATAGACGCTACCGAGCGGGGCGAGCTGCTCCATGATGGCGCGCCGTCCGCCGAAGGCGCCCACCGGCATCCCGCCACCGATGATTTTGCCGAGGGTGACAAGGTCGGCCTCAATGCCGTAATACTCTTGTGCGCCGCTGCGGGCGACGCGGAAGCCGGTCATCACTTCGTCAAAAATCAGCACGACGCCGTGCGCGCTGCACAGGCGGCGCAGGGTGTGCAAAAAGGCAGGGTCGGGCGGGACGCAGCTCATGTTGCCGGCGACAGGTTCGACGATGACGGCGGCGAGGCGGTCGCCGTAGTCGGCAAACGCCTGTTCCAGCGCGGGGATGTCGTTATACGGCGCGGTCAGGGTGTGTTGCGCGTAGGCGGCGGGGACACCGGGCGAATCCGGCACGCCGAGGGTGAGCGCACCGGAACCGGCGGCGACGAGCAGGCCGTCGCTGTGGCCGTGATAGCAACCGGCGAATTTCAGAAAATCACTGCGACCGGTGTAGCCGCGCGCAAGGCGGATGGCGCTCATCGTCGCTTCCGTACCGGAATTGCACAGGCGCACCATCTCCACCGCCGGCACACGGGCAACGATGGCTTCGGCAAGCGCGGTTTCTGCTTCTGTCGGTGCGCCAAAGCCGAAACCGCGTGTCGTCGTGTCCTGTACCGCACGGACAATGGCCGGGTGGGCATGGCCGACAATGGCAGGGCCGTACGAGCCGACATAGTCGATATAGCGTTTGCCGTCCACATCAAAAATATAAGGCCCCTCGGCACGGGCGATAAAGCGCGGCGTACCGCCGACACTGCGGAAAGCGCGGACGGGCGAATTGACCCCGCCCGGAATAACCTTTTGCGCGGCGAGAAAAGCATCTTGCGACGACATGGAAAGTACCTCGAAAACAGGAAAGGGCGGCATTATGAAAGCACGGCAGGGGGATTACAACCATGCGCCCGGAAGCCCCTGCCTCAGGGGAAAAGTCATTGACAAAATTGAAGAAAAGGGGCAATATCCGCACCCTCTTTTACCCCTTTATTCATTGATTATTTAGGAGAAATATCTTGGCTAATACAGCACAAGCAAAAAAACGCGTCCGCCAGTCCGAAAAAGCCCGTGCCCGTAACGCCAGCCAGCGTTCCGCCATGCGTACTGCCGTAAAAAAATTGCTGCGTACCATTGAAGGTGGCGATAAGAGCGCCATGCAGGTCGTTTTCATCGAAACTTCTTCCGCGCTGGATCGCGCGGCACGCAAGGGCCTCATCCATAAAAATAAAGCGGCCCGCCTGAAAAGCCGTCTGAGCGCCCGCATCAAGGCTGTTGCCGCCTGATTGCTACAGCTTCCCCAAAACCCGCTCCTATGGCGGGTTTTTATTTGCCGAGAATTGCCATGCAGGACGAAAAAGAACCTTCCCCCCTCACGCCAGAGAACCCCGCCGCCGCCTTCAAAGGCACGAAAAGTGGTATTGGCCGCCTTTTTAACGCCCTGCGCTATTCGCTGGACGGCATTAAAGCCGCCATCGAAGAAGCGGGCTTCCGTGAACTGCTCATGCTGCACAGCGTGCTGCTGGTCGTGCTGATTTTCCTGCCTTTCCCGCTGACGCAGAAAATGCTGCTCGTCTTCGCCTCGGGCGCATCACTCGTCACCGAACTACTCAACACCGCACTGGAAGCAGCGGTTGACCACACTTCGACCGCCATCCACCCGCTTGCCAAACGGGCCAAAGACGCGGGTTCAGCGGCGCAATACACCTGCTTGGCCTTCGTCTTTACCCTGTGGGCGATGGCGTTGTATGGGACATTTCTTGCCTGAAGGGGAGGAGAAATAAAAAAACCGCGACACGGGTCGCGGTTTTTTATTTCTCCTGTGCAGGTTTGGCGGGATAGCGCTGCTCATTCTTCCGGCAGACAGTCTTCTGGGTGTTCGCGGATGGTGGCGAGGGATTGTTCGAGCAGCGTTGCGAAATCGGTGCAGACGTAGCTGATGGTGTCCGGGTCGTGGCTAAAAGCAATGATTTGCCCGCATTGTCCGCTGGCGGTGGGACTGTGGTCAGCAATCAGCAGCAGATCGGGGGCGGAAAAGGCAGCAAAGGGCAGCCAGCCCGCTTGGTACCAGCCACTGCAGATGCGCGGGTCGCGTGGTTGTTCCTGTTCGTAGCCGTCGTATTGTGGCGCGCGGTGCGCCATATACTCACGCTCGCGCAGGGAGTCTGCCAGGGAGAGGAAGCTGTAGCCGGTAATGTAGCCGGGGCGGGCAAAAACGGTTTGCCATTCATCGCTGCCGTTTGCGCTTTGCCAGGTAGCTTTGAGCGCAGGATCAAGGGCAAAACCAAGTGCGGCTTCGGCAGCAGCGAGGTCGGCCGCACTCGCCGGGGGATAGGTGCGCAGGGGTTCAAGGCCATAGTCGCGATAGAGGATGTGCAGGGCATTAAGGTAGGCGGCAAAGAGCATGACGTACAGATGTGTAGAACGCCTGCAAATAGGAAAGAGGCAAGGCGATGCGTCGCAGCCAGTACACATGGATACTAAGGGGCTCCAATACCGTATCTTTCCCATTTTGCAGGCGTTATCAAAGAAAACACCCGCTTGCGCGGGTGTCGTGGTTTAGGCTTTGTTTTCTTCGTTAGGTTTGTCGTCACCGCTTTGGTCTGCAACGGCAGGCGGTTCAACAGTTTCTTTATTGAGTTCAACCGCTGGCGGGGTAGGTGCTGCCGGTAGCAGGTCGCCTTCCAGTGCTTGTTCCGGGTGAGCCGGGGCGACGCTTTGTCGATAGGCAAGCAGTGCGGCTTCCGGGCGGTTTTTCGCGTCAAGGATTTGCGCGTAGAGGGCGAAGGCTTCTGGCGCCTGGCCGCGTTTGACGGCTTCTTCGATGGCTTGCAGCGCGGTATCAAGGTCTTTCGCTTTATAGGCGATGAGCGCTTTGGCGTAGAGGAAGATGGCGTCGTTCGCGTGTTTGCTTTCCCACTGCTTCATGTGTTCAAGCTGGGCACGGAAGTCAGCACGGCGCAGTTGGCTGTATGCTTGGATGAGTTCGAGGTCCTGGCTTTGGCGGATTTCGCCAGCAAGCAGTTTTTCGGCTTCTTCCGGGTGGTCGTTTGCCGCCAGTGCGCCGGCGTATTGCAGGATGAGGGCTTTGTCGCGGCGCAGGTCAGACGGCAGGCGTTTCCACGCAGCTTCAAGCGCCTGGATGTCGCCTTTGGCACCATCGTACAGGATGCCTTGGGCGTAAGTCTTGCGGCGGCTGTCGTAGGCAGCAGTGTCCAGTTGCGGGCGCAGGGCGGAGAGATTGCCCCAGGCTTTATCCCAAGCTTGCTGTCCGGCATAGGTTTGGTCAAGCAGGGCGATAATTTTGCTGTTGCGCGGTTCTTCGTTGTGCAGTTGTTCCAGCAGCTTGAGTGCCTGCTCGTAAGCGCCATTCTGGACGTGGATTTCGGCTTCGGTCAGGCGGGTCAGGTTGCTTTGTTGCTGGCGGGCACCTTCACGGGCACGCAGCAGGTAGTGATCACGGCGGTCTTTAGCGTTTTGCCGGTCGGCGGCAATAGCCGCGTTTTCGTAGTAGATAACGGCGTCTTGACCGAGCGCGGTCATCAGGCGTCCACCGTGCTCAAGGTCGCGTTCGGCACGACCATAGTGACCAGACAGCATGGCAGCAAGGCCGCTTTTCAGCAGGCGCTCGGCTTTGTGACGGCGGCGCACGCTGCTGCTACGGCTGAGGATTTGCGGGCTGTGCCAGAGAACGCAGAGTACGCGCAGGCAGTAGAAGATGATGCCGGAGGCGATAAGTGAGAGGATAAGCCAGACAATGAGCGAGGTTTCGACGTAATAGCCGGCTGCGAAGACGTAAACGCGTTGTTGTGGGAGCAGGTTGACTGCGTAACCTGCCACGCCGCATAGGCAGAGGACGAGCAGGATGAGAATGATGCGTACCATGGGTTTACTCCTTCGCCGCTTTTTCGATTTGCTCAATCAGAGCGCCGATGTCTGGAATTTTATCGTCACGGGTTTCAAGCTTTTCGAGAGTAGCCAGCGCAGCGGCAACGTCGCTGTTTGCCGTGTCAAAGAGGCGCTCGATTTGTGCGTAGAGTTCTTTGGCGATGTTGTTGTAACCGGCTTGATCCCGTAGTTGCAGGGCGTTACGCGCAAAGGCGAGGTTAAGGCGCAGGTTGTCTTTGTGGATGATTTGCAGGGCATCGTTGGCTTGTATCCAGGCGTTGCCAGCGTCGTCTATTTTGACGACGGTGATGGTTTTTTCGAGAAGGTTTTGCCCGGCATCTTTGAGTTTGTCTTGCCAGTCAGCCGGAGCAGTTTGTTCTTTTGCCGCAAGCAGATTAACGGCGTTGATGTTTTTGTACGGCCATTTCGGCAGGGTGGCGATGATGGCCTCTATTTCGGCAGCCGGGGCAGGTTTGGCAGCAAGGATGCCGTATTCGGTGCGCAGTTCGGTCAGCGCATTTTGGTATTTGGCGTATGCGGTGCCGTTCAGGTTGAAGAGGGTGTAGGTTTCGCCGGCCTGGTCGAGGTAGGCTTTGGCAGCGCTGTAGTTGCCGTCGCTGGCAGCGATTTTTGCCATTTTCAGCGCGTTCAGCAGCGGGTAGGGGTTGGCACTGTTGTTGTTCTGTGCCAAAGCGTGTTCGATGAGGACGCGTTTTTCGTCGATTTCCTGCACGGCGGCTTTGGCGGCGGCTTCGCTTTGTTGTACGGCAGCGATTTCTTTGCTGAGGTCGATTTTGGTTTCGCCTTGGGCGAAGCTTGCCAGTTCCTGCTTGATGAGGCTTTCGACTTGTTCGCGGCTGATGCTGTGTTGTGCGGCGATGGCGGCGATTTGGTCATCGCTGACCTGGTTCGCGGCGACGGCAGCATTTACAGCGGTGTTGATGGCGCTATCAATGTTTTTGGTTTGCTGGTCGAGTTGGGAGACTTGTTGTGCCAATTCGTCCATTTTGTTGATGGTGGCGTAGGTTTTCGGCGCGGTATCGTTCAGGTTGAGATTGAGTTTGGCGATAGCGTCGTTGTAGTGGGTGGTGATTTTATTCAGGGCGAAGGTACCGCCGCCGGCAATGGCAAGGCTGACCACGAGGGAAAGGAACGCTAGCCCGCGCCCACTGCCGCTCTGAGGCATTTTTTGTTCATCATGGCCGTGCTGTGCTACGGGGAGTGTTTCTTGCTGATTTTCGGGTTGGTTCGGGTCAGTCATGGAGTTGCTCCTGAGTTGGATTCCACCGTCTGCCACCAGCGGCAGATGGCTGCGATTTGCTCTGTTTCACCGGCTTTTTCGGCATGGATATGCGTATGAAAGCCTTGTTTTTCCGCATATTGCGCCACCCGTTCACTGATGGCGGCTATACAGGTACGGCATTTTAGCAGTTTTCGTTTTTCTTGCGGGACTATTGCGAGCAGGTAATCAAGGGTTTGCTGGCTGGCAATGGTGATGATGTGCGGGATTGGCAGGGCGGATGGATAGTGTGTGCTTGGGTTGGTGCGGCGATAGGGGTAGATAGTGCGCACAGTATTGTTTTTGCTGAGGGTTTCCGCAAGCATCTGTCTGCCTTCCGGTGCGGCGATAAGAGCGATGCGCGCGCCATGCGGTTGCCAGTCGGTGAGTAGTGCTTCGCTGTTGTATGGCGGCGGGGCACAGCGGTTGGGCGGGTAGGGCAGGGCGGCAGCAGTGGCGGTACCGATAGCGATAGTTTGTTGTCCGCACAGGCGATACTGGGCGAGCAGGTGTTGCACGGCGGCAGCGCTGGTGAAGACAAGGGTGTCGCTGCTATCAAGGATGGTGCGGTCAGCGGCACTGAGCGGTTGCGGGACGGTTGCCATCAGCGGCAGATGGTAGGTGGTGCCGCCCAACGCGGTGATGCGGGCGCGGAAGGCAGGGTAATGGCTGCTGTCGCGGGTGTAGAGGATGATGCAGCCGCTAAGTTCAGGCATGGCTGAGGCGGTGCAGGATATCGCGGGCACCACCGGCAATCAGGCGGGCGGCGATGCGTTCGCCCAGCGCGGTGGCATCGGTACGCGGGGTATCGTCGCTTGCAGCGAGATAGTCGCTGCCATCGGGCATGCCAATGCGTGCTTCCAGGTGAATACGCTCGCCGTGCAGGGTAGCAAAGGCAGCGAGTGGCACCTGGCAGGAACCTTCAAGATGGCGGTTGATGATGCGCTCGGTTTGCACACACAGGGCGGTATCGGCGTCGTTCAGGGCGGCAAGCAGCGGGTAGACGGAACTGTTCAGGCGGCATTCGATGCCGATAGCACCCTGGCCGATAGCGGGTAGTGACAGGGCAACAGGCAGGGTTTCGCGGATGCGCTGGCGCAGGTCGAGGCGGATCAGGCCGGCGCAGGCGAGGATGATGGCATCGAAATCGCCCCGGTCGAGTTTGGCGAGACGGGTTTGTACGTTGCCGCGCAGGTCGCGCAGCACCACATCAGGGCGGGCGCGGGCGATTTGCATACGGCGGCGCAGGCTGCATGTTCCGACCACCGCGCCGGCAGGCAGGTCGGCGAAACAGGCGAAGCGGTTGCTGACGAAAGCGTCGTAAGGATTTTCGCGCGGCAGGATGGCGGCGATAGCGTACCCCTCTGGCAGGTGCACGCCGACATCCTTCATTGAATGCACGGCAATATCCGCTTCGCCGCGTGCCAGCGCCTGTTCCAGTTCCTTGATAAACAGCCCCTTGCCACCGATTTTTGCCAGCGGTGCGTCCAGCAGCCGATCGCCGCGCGTCGTCATCGGTACCAGGCGGACAGCGAGTTGCGGGTAATGTTCGCGCAAGCGGGTGGCGACGTGTTCGGCCTGCCACAGGGCGAGTTTGCTTTCGCGGGTGGCGATGCGGATTTCGGGGATAGTCGGATTCATGCGGTTACAATGCGCGGAAAGAAACAACCCGCGAGTTTACTGTATGCACAAAGCGAAAACCAACAGCGCCTGGGGCGGACGCTTCCAGGAATCTACCGACGCCTTCGTCGCTGCTTTCACTGCCTCCGTCGGCTTTGATCAGCGCCTTGCCGCTGAAGACATCGCCGGCTCCAAAGCACACGCCGCGATGCTGGTTCAACAGGGCGTCCTCAGCACCGCCGATGGTGATGCCATTGCCAGCGGATTGGACACCATTGCCGATGAAATCGCGCGTGGCGAATTCGTCTGGGACACTGCGCTGGAAGACGTGCACATGAACATCGAAAAACGCCTGACCGACCTCATAGGCGACGCCGGTAAACGTCTGCACACCGGCCGCTCGCGCAATGACCAGGTCGCGACCGATATCCGCCTCTACACCCGTGCCGCCATCGACCGCATCCTCGGCGAAATCCGCCGCCTGCAACGCGCCATCGTTACCCTGGCCGAGCAGGAAGCAGACACCATCATGCCCGGCTTCACCCATCTGCAAGTCGCCCAGCCCGTCACCTTCGGTCATCACCTCATGGCGTGGTACGAAATGCTCAATCGCGATGCCGGACGCTTCCGCGACAGCCGCGCCCGCCTGAACCAATCCCCGCTGGGTGCCGCAGCGCTCGCCGGTACCACTTACCCCATCGATCGCCATATGACCGCCGCCGCGCTCGGCTTTACTGCGCCCTGCGCCAACTCGCTTGACGCCGTGTCTGATCGCGACTTTGCCATCGAAACCTGCGCTGCCGCTGCTACCCTGATGATGCACCTCAGCCGCATTGCCGAAGAACTCATCCTCTGGAACAGCGCCGCCTACCGCTTCATCGACCTGCCCGACCGTTTTTGCACCGGCTCATCCATCATGCCGCAGAAAAAAAACCCTGACGTACCCGAACTCGTGCGCGGCAAAAGCGGCCGCGTCTATGGCCACCTCATCGCCCTGCTTACCTTGATGAAAAGCCAGCCGCTCGCCTACAACAAAGACAACCAGGAAGACAAAGAACCGCTTTTCGACACATTGGACACCGTCCTCGCCTGCCTGCGCGCCTTTGCCGACATGATTCCCGCGATAGAAGCCAAACGTGATGCCATGTACCGCGCTGCCGGCGAAGGCTATTCCACCGCGACCGATTTGGCTGATTACCTTGTGCGGTGCGGTGTACCCTTCCGTGATGCCCACGAAATCGTTGGTCGCGCCGTGCACCTTGCGATCGAACGCCAAACCACACTGGACGCCCTGCCGCTTGCCGACCTGCAACAACTCTCGCCCGCCATTGCTGCAGATGTGTACCAAAGCCTCACCCTCGAAGGCTCGGTCAACGCCCGCGACCACTTTGGCGGTACCGCGCCCGTGCAAGTCAAAACGCGCATCGCCGCCGCCCGCGAAACCTTGCAGGATTGACATTACCACCTGCCCTGAATTGCACTACTCTTTTGCCATCCCGAATCCGGGTAAACACAGGAGACACCACATGAAAAACGCCCTTATCAAAACCTCGCTGCTTGCTGCCATCATCGGCGGACTTGCTGCGTGCAGTACGCTCACCCCACCCAACCAATCCGGCACCACTACCGCCCGCAACGCCGCTATTGGTGCCGCTGTTGGCGCTGGTATCGGCCAACTGTGGGGTAAAGACACCGAATCCACCCTGACCGGCGCCGCCATCGGCGGCCTCATTGGCAGCCAGGTCCGTACCCCGGACGGCACCGGCACCTACCAGCAACCGACCTACCAACAGCCGACGTATCAACAACCTACCTACCAGCAGCCGACCTACAACAACGGTGGCTACTATAACGGCGGTTACCGTCGCTAAGGCGCGCACATGAAAGCCCTGCTGCCGCTCACCCTGCCGCTGCTGCTTATCGCCTGCACCGCTACCCCGCGCAACGACATACCATTGCAGGTACAAGCGCCCGGCGCTCCGCTTAATAGCAGTATCGGCAAAGCGGACATTATCGGTGCGCAGCACCTCCGCTACGCCCGCCAGCCGAACGAAGTGAATAATGCCCTCTGGGGCGGCGCTATCGGAGCCGGCATCGGTCAGGCTGCCGGACACGATACCGAAAGCACCGCTTACGGCTTCGGCGCTGGTGTCCTCGGCGGTTATTACAGCGGCTTTCTTTACTAAAGCGCGATAGCAGACAGCAAAATCCCCGGCAGATGCCGGGGATTTTTTATGGACGCTTCGTTAGCATCACATCACCCGCGCGGCATTTATTCCGCCCAGCGCACGATCTCAGCCAGCGGGCGGCGCGGTTTTGCAGCAATATCGCGGGCGCGGTAGCCGAACGTGACGGCGACAGATACGCCATAATCTTCTACATCCAGCAGCCCTTCCTCACTGAGGATGCAGTTGACGCTGTCGTAGTGCATCCCCTCAATCGCGCAGGAATCGATGCCGAGCATGGCGGCGCCGGTCATCATGTTGGCGAGGGCGATATAGGTCTGTTTGCAGGCCCAGTCAAAGAGGGCGCGTTCATCGTCGGCGATGCGCAGGTCGTCTGTCTGAAAATCGCGGTAGCGCTGATAGATGCGCTGCGCTTCGGCGTCGTTGCTGCTGCGCTTCTTGACGATGGCATCAAAAAAGGCGGAGTCGTAGCGGGCGTGTTTTTTGGCGAGGATGATGACCACATGGCTGGCATCATCGAGGGTCGCCTGCATACCCCAGGCGGCAGGCTTGAGTTTGTCACGTAGGGCGCGGTTCTGCACGACGATGAAGCGCCACGGCTCGGAGCCGACCGAGCTGGGCGAGAGACGGCCACATTCGAGGATGGCAGCGAAATCGTCGGCGCTGATGGTGCGTGCCGGGTCGTAATAGCGGGTGGAAACACGGCGATGGAAAATGTCGAGCGTTTGAGAAGGGGTCAAGATCATGAGGATTCTCCTGTGGTATTGGGGAGGGTAAAGATAGGGCGGTTTATGCGGCGGGATTCATGCCGCGTTCCTTGCCGCATGCCAGCCGCAGGCGCAGAGATGGGCGGCGGGCGTTCCCCATTCTGGGCAGCATGGGGCAGCGCCTATTGTACGGTGGCGATGGCCGCTTGTTATCGATAAGCAGCCTGCGTCGTGGGCAAGGGGGTATTCGCTTGCGGGATAAACCGCGTCAAGCGGAACAAATACCGGGCCCGCTTGCCTACTACCTCGTCTATCGCGCAGAAAGCCGCGACCAGCCCGCTGTCCGCGCATTCTGCGCCTGGCTGCGGCGGGAAGTAGTAGCGCAGGGCGCTTGATCCAGCAGCCGCGCCGCTTGGCGAGGCCAGTAACTACGCAGCTTGGCAGATTTTTATCATGTACGAAGGCTGTGTGGTAAAAACAAAGCCCTTCCACCGTTGGGGGGGAAGGGCCGGGTGGGGCAGCAAGCAAATTGCGAAGCAACAAAACTCAGCATTTATCCCGTGTAACAGTCAGTCATTTCTTTTGCAAAGAAAGAAAAAGCAGGCGGTATTTGTCAGCTAATAGCGCTGGGGAAAATGCAAGAAATTCATAACGTGCTGTGTTTGGCGTTGGGGGTTACGCATAAAAAAATTGGTAGATGTTTTAATGTCTATACGGGATCTATTGGGTACAATAGCCAATATTTTTCCTTGCAATGTTTCATCACGCGTATTCCATGCTTTCAGAAATTGTTCGCTACTAAGTGATAAATGTCCTAATGATGGATCAGCAAGCAGGACAGTATTATCATCAATACCGTAAAGTACAGAAAAGTGTTCATTATTGCGGTAACGCAGATAAACAATAACCGGACTGTGTAATTGCTTCAGTTGCGCAAATGATAAGGCATAGCCCTGTGCGCGGAATCCCAGTTCCGGCAAAATCTGCTGCATATCGGCAAAAGAAGCCCGTCCTTCTTTTTTGGCAACTTTTTTGAGCAAGGCCAAAACCTCTTCTTCCGTAACTTGTTGTCCATATTGTCTGTTAAGCAGAGTAGCAATAGAAGCCGCACCGCAGGAATAATCCAAATCCTGTTTTATAATGCCGTCGTCACGCATGGTCTTCCAGTCTTTTATCTGTAATGCAGGTGAATGATAAATAACATTGTTATCTTGGAAGGAAGGTGTAGCATAAACAAGAGTACAGCATGCTAAAATTAGCGTAAATACGCTATTCTTTGTTATCATTATTAACTTCTGTTTCTCTAGTTCTTTTTTTTAAAAAAGAAGAAATACTACGATTGCCATAAGTTTCCGCATAATTATTAATAAAATGCATAGAGCTTACTAGAAATAAAGCGCCTCCAATTAACATTAAATATAAAGGCCATTTAATCTTTTTTAGTAAGATTGATGCTATTATAAAAAATAAAGTTGCCAATATAAAAGAGTGTACACACTTGGTCTTATAAGGTTTTTTTGTCCTCCCTATATCAGCGGCAATAAAACCCATTCCCAATATGACTAAATAACTCACAGTTTGCCAATGCATGACTTTCACCAAAAATATTTAATTAATGTACACACTAAGACCAAGGATGAGTTAGCATCCTTGGTCTTGCTTACATGTCAGTAATCATGATAGTCCATGCTATTGTATTTTTCAAATATTCTCCGTTCCTCTGCTGCTCGTTGTTGATGTTCGTTGACAGAAGCGGCAACCCCTATTGTTGCTCCAAAACCATCAGAGACAAGCCCGGCTGCTCTTGCTGCTACAGGTGCTGCAATTCTTTCTCCTGTAACTAATGCGGGATAAACTGCTCTACCTGCAGGAATTGCGCCTATAGCTAAAGCTGTCGTTGTTGATTCTACGCTTGCAGGCTGTCCTGTTTCCAAGTAACTTATCCCATGGTTAGTCCACACATTAAAATTCTCCCATAATACTGCTGCTGGTATGAGTGCTCCTTCCGTCTTTTCCATTTCGTCCTGCGATAAGATAGCGAGTTCTTTCGCATGCTCTTGGAATACTAGATTACCAATATCCCTATTTGCTATTGCATCCTGCCCTTTGCGGGCATAAAGGTTCACTACTGCGGGTTTGACCGCAGGTTTCATATGCTTAACGCTATAATCAAACTTGGCTGTGTCAGCTGCAAAAACAGATACTCCTGTAATGGCAGTTGCAACAAAACTTGTAAGAATTATTTTTTTCATGGTTGTACTCCATATCTACATCAAAAGCGATGCTGAAGAGCGAGATTTACATTCGAACCTTCGTCGCCGGAAATATTTCATTGTGCATCCACGCTTATTGATGTCTGGTTGGTGAACGAATAACCTACGCCAAAGTCGGCATAGGTATCGCTTGCAAACGTACCAACGCGTTTCCCCTTGATGCGGTCGGGATTTTTCCCCGTCCATTTCAGGTTGGCGCTGAGGGTGGTACGGTCATTGGCTGCGAAAGACACGCCGGGGCGTAGCAGCCAGTAGTTACCAACTTTGCGGTCGGTAGAGTCGTTGAGGTTGAAGCGGTAGCCGCCGGTAAAGGAAAACACTATGGGATCAACGGCTTTGTAAGTGTTTATGCCGAGGCACCAAGAGCATCCATAAACGTTTTTCCCGTTTATTTTGTCTAATGTGCTGGTTTCTAATACGCCAATGTTAACCAAGCGACGCAAATACCGAGTTTGCCAAGTGAAATTACCCCCTTCACTCAAGAGATAGGGGGGAGAGGGCTCTCGTCCGCAGAGCGAATGCTGTCAAGCAGCGTTATTACTGGGTCCGCCAAGCGACGTAAATAGCAGGTTTTGTAGAGACGTTGTCTGCAATGTCTCAAAACGTGCATCCCGCTGCGAATTGGCGGACAATTCGCCCATCATCACTGCCGCTCATCTTATGCACGTCCACATCCCTCTTGCCGCCCTCACCGCGCCACTGCGTGATCTCCTCGCCTACCGCGACCGCCCGCAGCTGTTTGCCCTGCTCATTTATCAGGCCATCACCACCACTGGTTTTACCCTGCTCATCCCGCTCGTTTCCGTGCATTTTGTCGGCGATGTCGGCATGGCGGCGGCGACAGTCGGCATGGCGCTTGCCCTGCGGCAGATCAGCCAGCAGGGGCTGACCTTCATCGGCGGGATGCTCGCTGACCGCTACGGTCTGAAACCGGTGCTCTGCTCCGGCCTCATCATCCGTGCCACCGGTTTTTTCATGCTCGGCTTTGCGACAACGCTGCCGGTCTTTTTCGTCGCATTGCTGCTCACCGGCCTCGGCGGGGCGTTGTTTGATGCGCCGTTTCAGGCGGCGACCGTCGCCATGACCCGCCCGGACGAGCGCCGTCAGTTTTATCTCATTGCCAACTACCTCACCGGCATCGCCTCCACCTTCGGCCCGCTGCTTGCCATCGCCCTGCTCACCATCGGCTTTCACGCGGTGGGCATCGCCGCTGGCAGCTGTTTCCTCACCAACGTTTTCGTCGCGCTGCGCTATTTCCCGGACACGCGCAAACAGGCGGCGGAGGCGGAAGGCGACACCCCGCATCTGCGCAGCCTGCTGCGCGACCGCACCTATCTGCACTTCGTCACCATCGTGTGCGGCTACTGGTTCATCGTCATGCAGGTCAATATCAGTTTCCCGCTGCTTGCTGAAGCGCTCACCGGCACGAAAGCGAGCGCCGGGCTGTTTTACACCTACAGCTCCGTGCTCACCCTCCTCCTGCAATATTTCCTCGTGCGCCGCCTGCAACGCCATTGGGCCAGCCACCAGCTGCTCATCGCCGGCACGCTGGTGATGACCCTCGGCACATTCCTGCTCGGCACCTCGCCGAATTTCGCCGTCTTCCTGCTTTGGGTAAGCGTGTACACCCTCGGCTACCTCGTCAGCCGCCCGATGCTCGACATCCTCGTCGCCCACCTCGCCCATCCGCGCGCGCTGGGACTGTACGTCGGCTTCGGCGCCATCAGCATGGGCTTCGGCGGCGGCGTCGGCAATTTCATCGGTGGCTGGCTGTACGACCTCGGCAAGGCCTGGCAACTGCCGCTCCTGCCGTGGTGTATCTTCGCCGCCGTCGGCGTCGCGACCGCCTGGCTGCTGGCGCGTTACTTCAAAAAACACCCGCAGGCGGTGACGCAATAACGTCGCCCGCCGTGATACATTGCCGCTCATCCCATTTTCACAACGGACCCTTCATGAAACCCGCCAACAACATCATCGTCATCTTCGGCGCCTCCGGCGATCTCACCCGCCGCAAACTCATCCCCGCCCTCTACCATCTCTACAAAAACAACCAGTTACCGGATAAATTCGCCGTCCTCGGCGCAAGCCGCAGCGAGCTGGATGACGTCTCATTCCGCGACGCCATGCGGCAGAACCTCATCGACAAGGAAAATGCAGGCGGAACAACGCTGGATGATTTCTGCACCCGCCTCTATTACCAGTCGCTCAACACCGCCGACCGCGATGATTACGGCAAACTCGTGCCGCGTCTTGATGCCCTGCACGCTGAATACCAGACCGGTGGCAACACCCTCTACTATCTTTCCACCCCGCCCAGTCTCTACGGCATCATCCCCGCCTGTCTCGCCGCGCACGGCCTGAACAGCGAAAATCACGGCTGGAAACGTCTCATTGTGGAAAAACCCTTTGGCTACGATGCGCAAACCGCGCGCGAGCTGGACGCAACCATCCACCACGATTTCCTCGAACACCAGATTTACCGCATCGACCACTACCTCGGCAAAGAAACCGTGCAGAACCTGCTGGTGCTGCGCTTCTCCAACGGCCTGTTCGAGCCGCTCTGGAACCGGAACTACATCGACTACGTGGAAATCACCGCCGCCGAAACCATCGGCGTGGAAAACCGGGGCGGTTACTACGACGGCTCCGGCGCGGTGCGCGACATGTTCCAGAACCACCTCCTGCAAATCCTGGCGATGGTGGCGATGGAGCCGCCCGCGCTGATCGATGCCGACTCCATACGTGACGAAGCGGCGAAAATCCTGCACAGCCTGCACCCGCTCGATGCCGAATACCTGAAAAACAACCTCGTCCTCGCCCAGTACGGCAAAGGCGAAATCAATGGCCGGGCGGTTCCCGGCTACCGTCAGGAAAAAGGCGTCGCCCCGGACAGCAGCACCGAAACCTACATGGCGCTGCGCCTGCAAATCGACAACTGGCGCTGGAGCGGCGTGCCCTTCTACATCCGCACCGGCAAATACCTGCCGCTGCGCTTCACCGAAGTCGTCATCCACTTCAAAACCACGCCGCACCCCGTCTTTAACCAGCGTGCGCCGGAAAACAAACTCATCCTCCGCATCCAGCCGGATGAAGGCATCGCCATGCGCTTTGGCCTGAAAAAACCGGGCGCGGGCTTTGAATCCGAAGAAGTGGCGATGGACTTCCGCTACGCCGATCTCGCCGAAAACAACGTCCTCACCGCTTACGAACGCCTCCTGCTCGATGCGATGAAAGGCGACGCCACCCTGTTTGCGCGCACCGACGCTGTGCACGCCTGCTGGAAATACGTCCAGCCCATCCTCGATTACAAGGCGAACCGGGGCGCCATCGCCAGCTACGAACCCGGCAGCTGGGGCCCGGTTGAAGCGGACAAAATGATTGCGCGCAGTGGCCGCGTCTGGCGGCAGCCGAGAAAAGCCTGAGACAAGAGGCATTGCCCATGCAAAACACCCATATCCACGCCGACAGCGACGCCCTCGTCGCCCATATCGCCGCCGAACTCGCCGCCATCAGCCACCGTCCGGGCGTACAGCACATCGCCCTCTCCGGCGGCAGCACACCCAAACAACTTTACCGCCTCCTCGCTAGCGACGCCTGGCGCGGACGCGTCAACTGGGCGAACCTGCACCTGTGGTGGGGTGACGAACGCTGCGTCCCGCCGCAAGACCCGGAAAGCAACTATGGTGAAGCCGAGCGCCTGCTCCTTGCCCACGTTCCCGTGTCCGCCGCCCACATCCACCGTATGCGTGGCGAAGCCGACCCGACCGCAGAATGCGCCCGCTACGCCGCTGACATCGCCGCTCACATTCCGGATAGCCGCTACGACTGGATCATCCTCGGCATCGGCGACGACGGCCACACCGCCTCGCTCTTTCCCGGCGCGACCGACTACGCAAGCGGGGAAAACGTCGTCATCGCCCACCACCCGCAGAGCGGACAAACCCGCCTGACCCTGACCGCACCGCTCATCATGCGCGGCAAACGCCTCAGCTACCTCGCGACCGGCAGCGGCAAAGCCGCCATCCTCAGCCAAATTGCCGCTGGCGCGGACTACCCCGCCGCCCGCATCCGTGCCACAGACGGCGCGACCGAGTACCACCTCGACCGTGCCGCAGCCGCGCAACTGTCATAGCCACCCATCCACCAATCCACAACAGGAGCAGACATGCCAAAAGCAGACATCGGTGTCATCGGCCTTGCCGTCATGGGCCAAAACCTCATCCTCAACATGAACGACCACGGCTACCACGTCGTTGCCTACAACCGCACCACCGCCAAAGTGGACGAATTCCTGCAAGGCGCGGCCAAGGGTACCAACATCAGCGGCGCGCACAGCATCCCGGAACTCGTGGAAAAACTGAAAAGCCCGCGCATCATCATGCTCATGGTGCGCGCCGGCGACGTGGTGGACCAATTCATCGACCAGCTTGTCCCCCACCTCGCCCCCGGCGACATCATCATCGACGGTGGCAACTCCCATTACCCCGACACCACCCGCCGCGTTCACGCCCTGCGCGACAAAGGCATCCGCTACGTCGGTGCCGGTGTCTCCGGCGGTGAAGAAGGCGCGCGCCACGGCCCTTCCATCATGCCGGGCGGCGATATCGAGGCCTGGCCGCACATCAAACCCATCCTGCAAGCGATTGCCGCCAAAACCCCGGACGGCGAACCCTGCTGCGACTGGGTCGGTGCCGACGGCGCGGGCCACTTCGTGAAAATGGTGCATAACGGCATCGAATACGGCGACATGCAGCTTATCTGCGAGGCCTACCACATCATGAAAGACGGCTTCGGCCTTGATCACGACGCCATGCACCGTGTCTTCAGCCAGTGGAACAAGACCGAACTCGACAGCTACCTCATCCAGATCACCGCCGCCATCCTCGCCTACAAAGACACGGACGGCAGCCCGCTGGTCGAGCACATCCTCGACACCGCCGGACAAAAAGGCACCGGTAAATGGACCGCCATCAACGCCCTTGACTACGGCATCCCGCTCACCCTCATCAGCGAAGCCGTGTACGCGCGTACCATCTCCGCCGCCAAAGACGCGCGCGTGGCAAACGCCGCCCACTTCCCGCGCCCGGCCACGCGCATCGACGGCGACACGGCCACCTGGATCGAAGCCCTGCGCAAAGCCCTGCTCGCGGCAAAAATCATCTCCTATGCCCAGGGCTTCATGCTCATCCGCGAAGCCTCCGAACAGCACGGCTGGCACATCAACTACGGCGCGACCGCCATGCTGTGGCGCGAAGGCTGCATCATCCGCAGCCGCTTCCTCGGCGACATCCGCGACGCTTACGCGCAAGACCCCGACCTCAACTTCCTCGGCGCCGCGCCTTACTTCCGCCACATCCTGCAACAAAACCTCGCCGACTGGCGCCAAGTTGTCGCCGCCGCCATCCGCCACGGCATCCCCGTGCCATGCATGGCTTCGGCGCTGACCTTCCTCGACGGCTACACCAGCGCGCAACTGCCCGCCAACCTGCTGCAAGCCCAGCGCGACTACTTCGGCGCGCACACCTACGAACGCACCGACCAGCCGCGCGGGAAGTATCACCACACCAACTGGACCGGCACCGGCGGCGATACCGCTTCGACTACCTACGACGCCTGAACAGGCATTACACCAACCCCCGCAACAAGCGGGGGCTTTTACCGACATTGCCAAGAACCATGAAAATCCTCCTCCTCACCAGCCTCCTCCTGCTCACCGCCTGCGCCCAACAGCCGACGTCCACCGCCGCCCGGCATGACACGCGCGGCAACCACATCGGCATCTCGAACGAAAGCGGTGACACCGAGTTGTACGGAAGCATTGGTATTCGCGCCAAAGCCAGCAAATAGGACCTTTCCATGACACGCCGTCAGCAAAACACCGCCCCCATCACCCCCGAAGGAACCCCCGTGAACACCAATAACAGCCTCCCCCCGAAAAAAAGCAGAGCCCCGCTCTTTATCCTGTTCTTCAGTGCCGCCATCGTCTTCATCCTGCTGCTGATGTCCGGCGGCAGCATGTACACCGTGGATCAGGGCGAGCGCGGCGTTGTCCTCCATTACGGCGAAGTGAGCAAAGTGGCCGAACCCGGCCTGCATTTCAAAATGCCCTACATCGACCGTGTCGTACGTATCCCGGTACGCACCACCACCGGCAGCATGAAAGACGTGTTCGCCTATTCCAGCGACCAGCAACCGGCGCACATTACCCTTTCCGTGACTTTTTCCATCGCCGAAGACGGTGTGGAAGCGCTCTATACCCAGTTTGGCAAAACCGAGAACCTCTACGAGCTGGCGATTACCCCCATCGTCAAACAGGAGCTGAAAACCGTCTTCGGTCAATTCACCGCCATCCGCTCCGTGCAGCACCGCGAAGAGCTGAACAACCGCAGCAAGGATGCCATCGTGAATGCGCTCGCCAAATACCCCTACCTGCGCATCGCCAGTGTGCAGATAGAAAACGTCGATTTCTCCGATGCTTACGAGCAGACGATTGAAGACCGCATGAAAGCGGAGGTGGAAGTCGAGCGCTACAAACAAAACCTCGAACGCGAACGCATCGAAGCGCAAATTGCCGCCACCCGCGCCCAAGGTCTGGCCGATGCGCAGATCAAGGCCGCGGAAGCCGAAGCCAAGGCAATCGAACTGCGCTCGAAAGCGGAAGCGGATTCCATCAACACCAAAGGCGAAGCCCTGCGCAAAAATCCGGAAATCATCCGCCTGATGCAGGCGGAAAGATGGAACGGCGTCCTGCCGCGCACCATGTTGCCGGGTGGCACCGTGCCGATGTTGGCACTGCCGGCGGAAGAACAGCAGTGATGCACGAACGGGGCGGCGGCAAGCCGCCCCGTTTTTTTCCATGACCCCCAGCATTGGTACCGCTTGGCGGGCGTAGGATGGGCTTCAGCCCATCGAGAGGCGTAGCCTGCTTTTTGCGTGCAAGGCAAGCGCGACCGTCAAACAGGGTCACAACGCAGTTTTCTTGTTTTTGAGACGTTGCAGGCAACGTCTCTACAAAACCCAGCAACCACGCCGCTTGGCACAAAAATTCCCTCCCCCACGCTTGCGGGGGGAGGTGGCCGAAGGCCGGAGGGGGGGAACAAAAAACCAGTAAAACCGCCGCTTGGCGAGGCCAGTATTTACGCCGCTTGGCGGACCCAGTAATGACGCCGCTTGACGGGGCCAACAATCACGCCACCTGGGAAGGGCGATAACCCTCAGCGTTTGCGTACCTGCCACAGCACCCGGCGTATGCCCAGGGCGGCGGTCAGGGTCAGGCCGGCCACCATGCCGACCCACAATCCGGCGACGCCGATATTGAGCCAGTGATAGCCGGCAAGCGCGGCGGGGAAGCCGACCAGCCAGTAGCCGATGAAGGCGTAGATCATCGGCATGCGGGTGTCATGGATGCCGCGCAGCACACCTGCCGTGCAAACCTGCATACCGTCGCTGATTTGAAAAATGCCGACCAGCACGAGGATGGTGCCGGCGATGGCGACGATGTCGGCGCTGCTGCTGTACAACGCAGCGATTTCGTGGCGCAGGAAGAGCGGTACGAGGGCGACGAAGCACATCATCACCGCAACTGCCGCCATGCCGCTCAGGGCGCGCAGGCGCAAGGTGGCGTAGTCGCCGCGCCCGTAGGCGTTGCCGCAGCGGATGGTCAGCGCGCTGGCAAGACCGAGCGGGATCATGAAGGACAGCCCGGCGTAGTTGAGCGCAATCTGGTTGGCGGCGGCGTTCACTTCGTTGGTGCGGCTGACGATAAGGCCGACAGTGGTGAACAGGCCGGTTTCCATCACCAGCGCCAGCGCAATCGGCAGGCCGACGGCGAAATAATGGCGGATGGCGGCGAAATCAGGCGCGGCGAAGCGGTAGAAGGGGCGGTACGCCCGCCAGCGCGGGTTGCGGGCGATGGCGGTGAAGACGAAAGCGGTGAAGAAGAGGTAGCAGAGGACGGTCGAGAGCGCCATGCCCGGCACACCGAGGGCGGGGATGGGGCCCGCGCCATAGAGCAGCACATAGTTGCCGAGGATATTGGCCGGGATCAAGAGCGCCTGCACGATGACGGTGGTGCGCGGATAGGCCATGCCTTCGAGGAAGCAGCGTCCGGCGAGACCGATGATGCACACGCCGGCGCCGGGCGCGAGGGTGAGCAGGTAGCGCTTCGCTTCGCGGGCGATGTCCGGCGTGCTGCCGAGCAGGGCAGGGACGTAGGCACCGAGCAGGGTTAGCAGTACGGTGACGACGGCGAGAAAAGCGAGCATCCAGATGCCTTGCTGGAAGTTGCGGCGGATTTGCGCGCGGTCGTCGCGGCCATTCGCCTGCGAGACGGCGGCGGTGATGGCGAGTGCGCAGCCGGCCATGAAAAGGTAGATGAAGCTGAAGATTTGTGCGGCGAGTGCCACCGAAGCGAGGGTGAGGTCGCTGTGGCGCCCCGCCATGACGGTATCAACGACCGGCTGGGCGTAGCTCAGGAGTTGCAGCAGTATCAGCGGCAGGGCGAGGCGTAGCGTCGCTGCCAGTTCGTGTCGGGCTGTCATGGGAGTCCTTGTGTTTGTTACAGGTTACATGGGTTGCAGGGGAAAACCGCGTGGTTATGCCGCTTGGCGGCGTTAATCATCCTGCCAGTAGCGGATGTCTTCATCCAGCACGCAGCACCATTTGTATGGCCGCGTCGGAAACGGACTGGCGATGACGATGCCTGCGCTGACGCAGTATTCCCCGTCGCCGCAATCCATATAGAGGTAAAGATAATCACCGTTGCCGATGGTCTGTGTGCTGCCGTCGAAGCGGCGGACGGTATCCGTCTGAGTCAGGCCGACAATATGGCGGGCGAGGCGCTCATTATCCAAATCGGCATAGACCCGCGCGGCGAGGGGGACACTTTTCATGCGGTTTCCTGTCCTGAAAGGCGCGCATTATCCGCTTCCGGCGGCAGAACTGCACAATCGCGGCGCCGATTGCCGCTGGCGCGGACGCTCATCCTTGCGGCAGCCAAGCGGAGGAAAGGCCGGCGTGCTATCCTGACCATCACGCAATCTTTTCGTCATGATGACAGCCATGCAAACGCAAGACCTCATCTTTGGCCGGGAAAACATCGCCTACGCGGTACTGGCCCTCTATTCCGATGCCGTCAACGAACAGCCGGTGGTGGTCAGCCTCCACCTCGGCGCCAAAATGGCCTACACCCACATGCAGCAAATGCAGAGCCGGGGCGGGCATGTGCAATTCATCGTGCGGCGGGTGCGCATCAACGGCAGCATAGAAGTGATCAACGATCCGCAGATAACGCATAACGAACCGCAGCGACGCGTGCGGCGGCTGATACGCATCCTGCCGAAAAATAGCTGACGGCAATCATCCCTTCAACCGCGCCCCAGCTCGCGCAACGCCTGCCGGGCATCGCTGTCGCCCTGCGCGGCGGCGCGTTCATACCACAGGCGCGCGGTGGCAAAATCCTGCGCCACACTTTTGCCATAGCGATAAAAACTGCCGAGATTAAATTGTGCATCGGCGTCGCCCTGCGCCGCCGCCCGCTCCAGCCACAGCCGCGCTGTGGCGAAATCACGGCGCACACCGTAGCCGTTGTCATACAGCCAGCCGAGATAACTCTGCGCCCGCGCCTCGCCCTGCGCAGCGGCGCGCTCAAACCAGCCCCGTGCCTGCACATAATCACGCGGCACCCCCTGCCCGTCGATGTAAATCAGGCCGAGGAAAAACTGCGCCTCGCTGTGCCCCTGCGCGGCAGCGCGCTCGAACCACGCCTGTGCCGCTGCATAATCCCGGGCGGCCGTCGCCAGCAGAGCGAGCCTGCATTGCGCCGCCGCATCGCCCGCTTCAGCGAGCGGCAGCAGCCATTGCCGCTCACCGTCATCATCCCCCTGCGCATAGGCGCGGGCGGCGGATAAATAAGAAAAAGGGGTGGGGATGCGGGTGGTCATGGTGGCAGGCGGTGGCGGAAAACAGCCGTACTTATAAGACGCGGCAGCAAAACACACAAGCACCGCTTGAGGCTTGCGACGCTTTCAACAAAAACGGCGTGTCCGCCAAGCGGGATAAAACCAGGGTTCGCGCAGGATGGGTTTCAGTCCACCGCGCAGGAACAGCCCGTCTTTGCGCTCTTTATCAGCATGACTGCCGCCAAGCGGCGTAAATACTGGGCCCGCCAAGCGGGAATTTTTCCCTTCCCCCGTTTACGGGGGAAGGTGCCCGAAGGGCGGAAGGGGGGATAAAGTTGCCAAGCGGCGTCAATGCAGGGCTCGCCAAGCGGCGTAAATACTGACCTGGTCAGCGGCAAATCAATCCGCCACCGACGCCGCTACCCACTTCACCACCAGTGGCCGCACCAGCAGCAGGCTGGCGAAGGCGACCGGCCAGGTGATGAGGTAGGCTTTCAGCAGACGCAGCGGATAGCCGGCTTCGATGCCGGTGTTCAACGCAACCAGCACACCGCTGACGATAAGCACCATCACCGCCGAGGCATACAGTGAAAACAGCACCCCGGCGTATTTTTTCGGCAGTTTTTTCATGGCATTCCTCAAAATTAAAGTAACGGCTGGCAGTCTAAACCGTTTATAAAAACACTAAAACGGCATAAATTGGCAATACTCGATGATATCTGCACAATGGGACGACGATTTGCCGCAGAGAAAAGCCTTCATTCCGGCGCGTTCTCTCCATAGGCAGGCATCGCTAGAATGCCGAGACAAGTGGCGGCAGCAAACACCGCAGCGCCGTTCATCACGCACCAGACAAGAGGAAAAACCGTGACAGACACCACCCCATCCCAAATGCCGCAAGACGAACAAAATTCCCCGCGTTTTGCCACCGGCTGGCTCATCACCATAATGTCCCTGGTGCCCAGCATTCTCTTTCTGCTGGTCTATGGGCATCGCGGCAGTCCGGCATGGCTCTATGTTTGCATGCTGGGCGGCGCCGGGTTGGTTTCCGCCAGTGCCATCGGTTGGCTAGCCAATCAACTGAAGCTGCGCCGCGACATCGGCAGCATCGTCCTCTTTATCCTGATTGGGGTGTTTATCGGCCCTCTGCTTGGCGGGATGACGTTTTGCGTCATCACCTTCGCTATCGTCTTTACCTTTCATCTGCCACTTTCTGCGTTCATTAACAGCGTGCTGGTAACCTTTACCTACGCGATGATGGCACTGGCTGTGGGGCTGCTGGTCGGCTGTTTCCACTTGCCCAGAAACAGCCGCGACGAAGACGAAGATGAAGAGTAAAGCCCGCTTGGGGAAATCAGGCTCAATGAATCTCGACTGGAACGGCATCCGTTACTTCGCCACGCTGGTGGAAAAAGAAACGCTGACCGCTGCTGCTACCGCGCTGGACGTGCAGCATAGCACCGTGTCGCGGCAAATCGCCCAACTGGAACAGGCGCTCGGTCTGCGCCTCTTCGACCGCATCAGCAAGCGCTACCTGCTCACCGCCGACGGCGAACGGTTGTACCGCCATGCCTGCGATTTATGCAAAGAGATGAACGTGTTACAGCGCGTCGCCCGCGAACAGGCCGCCGTGCGGCACAGCGTGACCGTCTCGGCGCCACCGTTTGTCGCCCGCCTGCTGCTGATGTCGCATCTGGCCGATTTCTATCAGAAACACGCCGATATTCGCCTGCACCTGCTCGCGGAAGCGGCGCTGGCCGATTTGCATGGGCGACAGGCGGACATTGCCCTGCGCCTCGTCCGCCCGACGCAAAACGACCTCGCCGTGCGCCGCCTACGCGATTTCGCCTTCCGCCCCTACGCGCACCGCGATTACCTCACGCGCCGCCGTGCTGACTGGCAGTTTGTCCAACTCGCGGTGGAAGCGCGGCACAGCCGCTGGTTCATGGAGCAGATTGGCGAGGACGCGGACATCGTCTTTGCCAGCAACGACTTCGCCGCCGTCAAACAAGCGATTGCCGGACAAATCGGCATCGGCATCCTGCCTGATTTCGCTGTCTCACCCGCAGACGGCTTGCAGACAGTGGCACTGCGCGCAGACGAACCCCCGCCCGCCTGCGCAGCGGCGCTGTATCTGGTGATGCACGAAGACGTGCGCCGCAGCCCCGCCGTGCGCGCAGTGGCGGATTTTTTCGGGGAAGTGCTGGCGGGCGAATGAGCGGCGATGAATGGAGGCAGGGGTTGTATGGGGTGGGAGAACGCCACCAAGCGGCGTGGTTGCTGGATTTCGTAGAGACGTTGCCTGCAACGTCTCAGAAAAGAAAAGCCGTGCAGAATTACAGCGCGCAATGCCGCTCTTGCCAACAATGCAAAAAGCAGGCTGCGCCCGCTCGGCGGGCTGAAGCCCGCCCTACGCTCGCCAAGCGGCGCGAATACCGGGCCCGCCAAGCGGTGTAGATACTGAGTTCGCCAAGATCCTCAGGCAAGATTTTGTGCCCTATCAGATCCTGACCAGGCGCAACAGCGGCTCAAAGGCATATAGTGCGGAGCGTCGGCCTGCCGCTTCTTCGATGATGGTGATGATGTGGTTTTCCGCCAGAGTTTTCAGCAAATTTGGTACGGTCGGCTTCGGAATACCGTGGCCATCGGCAAAGCGGCTTGCTTTGAATACGGGTTGGGTAAAGAGTGCATCCAGTACGGTCAGCGTCCATTTGGAGGCCAGCAATTCGGTAAGCCTGTTTTTCATGGCTTCATATAAGGCAGTGATTTGTTCGGCGATGTTGAGGTTTTGTGTCGCCTGTTCGCTGACGGCACGGCAGAAAAAAGCACACCAGCCCGACCAGTCTCCCTCTGCCGAAACGGCGCGCATACGCTCAATGTATTCGTCTTTGTTTTCTTCAAAGAAGTGACTGATGTAGAAATGCGGCGCGCTAATTTTTATCATCTGCCACAGCAGCAGCGGTATCAGCATGCGGCCTATGCGTCCGTTGCCGTCTTTGAACGGGTGCAAGGCCTCGAATTCGATATGCGCGATGGCAGTTTTTATCAGTGGGTTGGCGTCGCTCGTATTTATGTAGGCGAATAAGGCATCCAGTCCCGCCGCAAGGTGTTCGGGTGCAATAGGCACGAAATCTATTCGTCGCGAACCGCGCCTGCCGATGTAGTTTTGCCCGGTTTTGAACTGCCCTGGCGTTTTTTCTGCACCGCGCCCGAAACTGAGCAAGCCTTGGTGCATGGTGCGCAGCATGGCAGCGCTGAGTGGCTGTCCGTCTTGTAATGTCGTTTGTGCCGCTTTCAGGGTGTGCTGGTAGAGCAGGGTTTCCACGGTGTCTTGCCGCACCTCGCGCGGGGTTTGCATATGTGTGGATTCGGCTTCGTAGCGCAGAATTTCGTCCAGCGTGCTGATGGTGCCTTCGATGCGCGATGAGATGACGGCTTCGCGACTACGCAGCGGTGCCAAGAGGATTTCACTGTTGTGCAGGGTTTTCAGCATCTGGTCGTAGCGGGATAAGGCGTCGGTTGCCGCGAGTATTTCGTTGAAGAATGTCGCCAATTCCAGTTGTTGCGGCGGGAATGCGCCCAGGTGGTAAGGCACGGCATGGCTTAAATCAAGGGTGATGTCGGTGTCCATTTGTGTCTCTTTTGGGGAATAATTTGATGCACAAACGGGATTGTACATCACAGACGGTACACAATAATGTTTGTACATCAGATTTCACGCAAAAAGAGCCACAAAAATTTTTGTGGCTCTTTTGTGATGCACAAAGCCTGTTATAGTTGAAGTCCCGAAAAACAGTAAAAGTAAAAAGCAGGGCAGGCTTTCAATCTGCCGAATATGAGCTTGAATGGTGACCGAATCCCGCACCACGCTGTTATTCTTTTTCAGTGATTCTACTATATCTATCATTCTTGGCCCTTTTTGATGCGCAATTACCGCTTCAATTTGGCAAATACATCCGCCATTGCCGTGTTCGTCATTTTTTCCTGTTTCTGCGGCGGGCGCTTTCGCCATTGCGCCTGCCGACAGCTTGCAGGCTGTGACGCTGTGAGCAGAAGAAGCCTGCGGTGCGGTGGCGGATTTTAGGTTGGAAATGCTGACGACTGAATGGCCGCCAAGCGGCAACTTTATTGGGATTGTGCGCAGGCGCAAAAATCTTTCCTTCAGCAAATGGCGGAGGAAGGCTTTATGCGAGTTTCGACTTGGGAATGCATGTGCGTCCGTCAAACCACGATGGCTATGCGGCTTTTATCAGCAGCATTC
The DNA here is from genome assembly GCF_900460955.1 of Cardiobacterium valvarum. Classification (GTDB taxonomy): domain Bacteria; phylum Pseudomonadota; class Gammaproteobacteria; order Cardiobacteriales; family Cardiobacteriaceae; genus Cardiobacterium; species Cardiobacterium valvarum. Next base: position 1,732,114 of record NZ_UFUW01000001.1, on the reverse strand, counting down.
ATGGTGATGGCATTCAGGCTATTTATTCCGGAATGGGTTAGAGGAAATACGGACTCTCTTTTTGGGATTATTTGGATCATCCAGCTCGTGTCTGAAGAAATCTTCGTATATTAACGCGCCGGGAGACAGGTATATTTTATCTAAATGTGCTTTTACCTCAGGCTCGTATTCGATATAAACCTGCTTGCTTTCCCAATCTAGTTGTATTTTTTCATTATCAAGACTGGTGATGTGAATCATGCGGCATTCTTGCTCTTCCTGGAAAGCTGCGTGTTTTACTAAATATTGCAGGGGTAATAAGATGAAATGTAGAGTCTCAAGTATATGTCTTTTCCCTTTAGATAAGTCTTGCTCTCTAAATAATTTTTCTATTTTATTAGAGATGTATTTTAGGTATCGTTTTATTTTTTCTTCTTTATTAGAAATAGAATTAATATAGATGTTCCATCTGTTGTTGGCTTCCTTGGATATCTCTTCTATGTCTTTTCCCTCAGCATGTAGTTCTCGATAGAAGGTAGCCTTGTCTCTCTTAGCCAGGCTTACGTAGCCCGTATCTGGATCAAGATAAATACAACGATACAATGGTTGTTTGTTCAGAGGCTGATTTGAATTACTATTTTTTTGGTGTTTTTTTTCTTTAAAAAGATCTGGGGCTTTATTATTCTTTAAGCCAATTATGGCGTTAATGTGATTATCTGGATTGGAATCAAAGAAATCACTAGGGAATACCAGGCTTACACCTGACGCTTCTTGATTGTTCTCTTTCCCATACAGACGAAATTGATTAAGGCTATCATGGTTAAACGTAAAACAGCTAATAAATACATGCTCTGAATAATTAGCCTCGCTGTTGTAATTGAAAAAATCTTTTGGTAACAGACAAGATTGTTGTAAGAATTTATGCAATGTTAGTCCTTCCATAGGGTCATTTACATTCTTGATTAGCCCTAATCTAAATGCTGATAAATCCTTGATAACTTTCCATGCTACAGATGCTTGAGTATAGTGTGCGAGTTTATATTCATAATCTCTAGGTAATAGCGGTATTATTAAATTATTTATTAGATGAAGTATTGTATTTCCTATTTTATATAAGGTGTCGCGTATTCTTTTATTATTAATTTGTAAAATCTTAATATTTGCATTGGCATGATAATATAAATAATCACTGCTATTATGGTAATGCTCTATTGCTTTTTTAAAAGCGCTTTTTTGCTCAAATATAATGCCCAAATTAAACTGCGCTTTGGCATAAAGCTCAGGATGATCTTCGTATTTAATATTTTGGTAGTATTCAATTGCTTCATTAATGTTGTCTTTTTGTTCAAGTACACTACCTAAATTAAGCTGCGCTCTAGCATATGATTCAGGATGATTCTCACGCTTGATGTTTCGATAAGCCTCAATTGCACCTTCAATATCTCCTTTTTGCCCGAGTTTAAAGCCTAGATTTAACTGTGCTTGAGCATATATCTTAGAAGAATCTTCGCGCTTGATGTTTCGATAGACCTCAATTGATCCTTCAATATCTCCTTTTTGCCCAAGTGCAAAGCCCAGATTAAACTGTGCTTGGGCATACATTTCAGAAGAATCTTCACGCTTGATATTTCGATAGGCCTTAATTTCTCCTTTAGTATCTCTTTTTTGCCCAAGCCTAAAGCCTAGATTTAACTGTGCTCGAGCATACATTTCAGGAGAATCTTCACGCTTGATATTTCGATAGGCTTTAATTTCTCCTTCAATATCTCCTTTTTGTCCAAGTACCAAACCTAGACAAAACTGTGCCTTGGCATATTGTTCAGGTGAATCTTCATGTTTGATGCTCCGAAATATTGCAATGGCTTCATCTAATTTTCCCTGTTTTACCAAAGCAGCTCCTTCGTTAAGCAGGTCTCCCGGTTTTTTGCTATCCGTCATTTCTTTTTCTCCTATTACAAAAGCCATTACCTAATAATAGCGGAAGGTTCTGTCTTATTTCTGTCTCAATTTGGCAAACGCATCCGCCATTGCCGTGTTGGTCATTTTTTCTTGTTTCTGCGGTGGGCGTTTGTCGCCGCGCGGACGGTCTTTTTTGCCGCTTGTTGTCGCATCATCATCAAGGCGCATGGTGAGGGCGATGCGTTTGCGTTCGGCATCCACTTCCAGCACTTTCACTTTGACGACGTCGCCCGCCTTGACGATTTCGCGCGGGTCGGCGACGTAGCGGTTGGCCAGTGCCGAGATGTGGACGAGGCCGTCCTGGTGTACGCCGATGTCCACGAAGGCGCCGAAGTTGGCGACGTTGGAGACGACGCCTTCGAGGATCATGCCCGGGCTGAGGTCGCTGATTTCGTGCACACCTTCGGCGAAGGTAGCGGTCTGGAAGGTGCCGCGCGGGTCGCGGCCCGGTTTTTCGAGTTCGGAGAGGATGTCGAGGATGGTTGGCAGGCCGAAGCGTTCGGTGGTGTAGTCGCCCGGTTTGATTTTGGCGATTTGCTCGCGGTTGCCGATGAGGTCGGCGGCGGCGAGTTGGCGGTCGGCGAGCATTTTCGCGACGACGGGGTAGGCTTCGGGGTGTACGGCGCTTTCGTCCAGCGGTTCTGTGCCGCCGTGGATGCGCAGGAAGCCGGCGGCTTGTTCATAGGTTTTTTCGCCGAGGCGCGGCACTTTCAGCAGTTTTTTGCGGCTGTCGAAGGCGCCGTGTTCGTCGCGGTAGGCGACGATGTTTTGCGCGAGTGTCTGGTTCAGGCCGGAGATGCGGGCGAGCAGCGGCGCGGAGGCGGTGTTCACGTCCACGCCGACGGCGTTCACGCAGTCTTCGACGACGGCATCAAGGCTTTTGGCCAGTTGGTTTTGGTTGACGTCGTGCTGGTATTGGCCGACGCCGATGGATTTGGGGTCGATTTTGACGAGTTCGGCAAGCGGGTCTTGCAGGCGGCGGGCGATGGAGACGGCGCCGCGCAGGGAGACGTCGAGGTCGGGAAATTCGCGCGCGGCAAGTTCGGAGGCGGAGTAGATGGAGGCGCCCGCTTCGCTGACCACGATTTTGTGCGGGCGCGGTTCGGGCAGGGCGCGGATGAGTTCGCCGGCGAGTTTGTCGGTTTCGCGGCTGGCGGTGCCGTTGCCGATGGCGATGAGCTGTACGCGATGCTTTTTGATGAGGGAGGCGAGGGTGGCGAGCATGTTTTGCTCTTGGTGCAGGTAGACGATGGCGGTGTCGATGAGTTTGCCGGTGTCGTCCACCACGGCGCATTTCACGCCGTTGCGGTAGCCCGGGTCGAGGCCAAGGGTGGTGAGGCGGCCTGCGGGGGCGGCGAGGAGCAGGTCTTTGAGGTTGGCGGCGAAGACGGTGATGGCGTCGTGGTCGGCGTTTTCTTTGAGGCGGTTGAGCGCGTCGAGTTCGAGGCTGAGGTAGATTTTGGCGCGCCAGGCGAGGCGGACGGTGTCAAGCAGCCAGCGGTGCGCACCGATGTGGTAGTGCGCGGCGATGGTTTTTTCGTAGTCGCTGGCTTCGGTGCTGGGGATGTCGTCCGGGCGGTATTTGAGGGTGAGTTGCAGGATGCCGTCGTTCCTGCCGCGCAGTATGGCCAGCGCGCGGTGGCTGGGCATGGTGCGGATGGGTTCGCGGTGGTCGTAGTAGTCGCGGTATTTTTCGCCCTCGTCTGTCTGGTCGGGGTTGCGCTCGGCATGCAGTTCGCCTTCGTTCCAGAGTTTTTCGCGCAGGGCGCCGATGAGTTCGGCGTTTTCCGCGATTTGTTCGATGAGGATGGCGCGGGCGCCGTCCAGCGCGGCTTTGGTGTCGGGGACGGTGTCGCTCAGGTAGGCGGCGGCGAGGGTTTCGATGTCGGCGGGCTGTTCGGCGAGGAGGGTGTCGGCAAGCGGTTGCAGGCCGTTTTCCCGCGCGATTTGCGCTTTGGTGCGGCGTTTGGGTTTGTAGGGCAGGTAGAGGTCTTCGAGCGCGGTTTTGTTGTCGGCGGCTTCTATCGCGGCGCGCAGTTCGGGGCTGAGTTTGCCCTGTTCGTCAATGGTGGCGAGGATGGTTTCTTTGCGCGCTTCGAGTTCGCGCAGGTAGTGCAGGCGTTCTTCAAGGGTGCGCAGTTGGGTGTCGTCCAGTCCGCCCGTCGCTTCTTTGCGGTAGCGGGCGATGAAGGGCACGGTCGCGCCGTCATCGAGCAGGGCGACGGCGGCGGTGATTTGCGCGGGGGTGGCGGCGAGTTCTTGGGCGAGGGTTTGGGTGATGTTCATGGGGTTCCTTCTGAATGGGGATAGGTGGTCTGAAAATGGGGCGGCTTATTCGTCGTCTTCGTCGTCGTAGGTGGTGTACGACCAGTTGTCCCAGCCGAAGTGTTCTAGCAGGGTGTTGAAGCGATCTTGGTCAGCGGTGCCGATAAATACGCCGCTTGGGCTGCCGTCGTCGGCAAAGCAGAGCAGGGTGATGTCATGGAAGTCATCGCTGTAAAACTGTTGGTTGTCCTGGTGCAAGGTTTTGATTTCGGTGCGGTTGTGCTGGATGAACTGCACGGCTGCGGCATCAATGGCCTCTTTGTTCATGATATTGGCGCAATACGGCAGGCCGCCCATAGTGGCGTTGATGCAGGCCAATTCCAGCAGCAGGGCGCAGGTATCGGGCAGGTGGGGCTGCCAGCGGTAGTCTCCGCTTGCAGCGGTATTGAAAGCGATATGGGCGGGCGGATTGTCCTGCGCCAGGTCGGCGGTGGCGATGCCCCAGCGGCATACGCCCTGGTTTTCTTCTATCAGCACCAAATAGCCGTCGGTAATGTTGATTTCGTGCAACGGCAACAGGCGGTTGCAGGATTGATTGATGGCTTCGTTGCCGCCCAATGCAAGCAGGTAGGCGCGCAGTACGGCGGGGAAGCGGATGTTCAGGCGCTGTTCGGCGGCGGCGATTTGCTGTTCAGGCAGACCGCAGCAGGTGTGGCCAAGTTGGTAGAGGGTAGTGATGTGGTGGAGAGCGTTCATGGTCGCGGGTGATTCAGGAGATGCTAGGTAGGCAGTATTAATGCGCCCAGGTGAAGATGTCTCGGTTTGTGCGTCTTTTGAGGCTTGTTGCAGTTTGAAGTCCTGAGTGCTGGTGATGATCATATGGGTACTCCTGTTTTTGTCGGATGGGCGGTTGCAAAAACGATTTCATATAAACCCCGCCAATCAGCGGCAGAAATAAAGCCCCAAAACAGGGGCGACCGCATTGTACACTTAGCCCCCCCACATCACAGACACACCTATATGACCCGCTGGACCCTCGCCCGCGCGCAAGCGCTCTACCAACTGCCCTTCATGGAACTGCTCTATCAGGCGCAAACCGTGCACCGCGCCCACCACGACCCGCAGCATATCCAGATCAGCACCCTGCTTTCTATCAAGACCGGGGCTTGTCCCGAAGACTGCAAATACTGTCCGCAGAGCGCGCGCTATCAAACGGGCGTCGCCCGCGAAACCCTGCTGAAAATTGACGACATCGTCAGCGCCGCCGAACGCGCCCGCGCCCAGGGAGCGACCCGCTTCTGCATGGGCGCGGCGTGGCGTGATCCGAAAGAGAAGGATATGCCGTATCTCGTCGAAGTCGTGCGCCGCGTCAAGGCGCTGGGTATGGAAACCTGTATGACCCTCGGTATGCTCGATGAAAACAAGGCGCAGACGCTGGCCGACGCCGGGCTTGATTATTACAACCACAACCTTGATACCAGCCGTCGCTATTACGGCGAAATCATCACCACCCGCAACTACGACGACCGCCTGCACACCCTGCAACACGTGCGCAACGCCGGCATGAAAATCTGCTCGGGCGGCATCCTCGGCATGGGCGAAGAAGACGATGACCGCCTCGCCATGCTGGTCGAACTCGCCAATCTCAACCCGCCGCCGGAAAGCGTGCCCATCAACCAGCTCGTGCGCGTCCGGGGCACGCCGCTGGCGCAGGCGGACGACCTTGAACCTTTCGACTTCATCCGCGTCATTGCCGTCGCCCGCATCATGATGCCGGCAAGCGCGGTGCGCCTCTCGGCCGGGCGGGAAAGCATGAACGAACAGATGCAGGCGCTGTGCTTCATGGCGGGCGCGAACAGCATCTTCTACGGCTGCAAACTGCTGACCACGCCGAACCCGACGGAAGACCGCGATGCCGCCCTTTTCGCCAAACTCGACCTCAACCCGGAAATGCGGCAGATGGCGGAAGCCGTGCCCGCAACCGCAGCGGTCGGCAAGTATTATCCGAAAAAGCGGCACAGCGCGATGCGCGCGGAAGAATAACGGGCACTCCGCCTGGCGTTACGGCTTGGCGGATATTTGACTACAATAGCCGGCATCCCAATCACCCGCCCCCACTCATGAGCGAAGACAACCAGGAACCCAAACAGTCCCTCCTCAGCCGACTAAGCGCCCTCTGGAACAACAACGAAGAATCCGAGAATATCCCCGAAGCCATCCGCGACCTTCTGCACCAAGCGCGCGCCGGCGAACAAATCGGCGAAGACACCGCGCAAATGGTCGAACGCCTGCTCAATATGGACGACACCCGCGTGCGCGACATCATGGTGCCGCGCGGACAAATCACCTTTCTCGAAGAAAACTGGAGCCTGGAACACATCTTTGCCGTCATCACCGAATCCGGCCATTCGCGCTATCCGGTGGTGGACGAAACCCACGAACAAGTGCGTGGCATCCTGCTCTCCAAAGACCTTCTGCCCTGCGCCTTTGGCCGTCCGCTGCCGGCGACCATCCCGGAGATGCTGCGGCCTGCGACCATTGTCCCGGAAAGCAAACCGCTGGACGCGATGCTGCGCGACTTCAAAACCAACCGCAACCACATGGCGATCGTCATTGACGAATACGGCAACCTCTCCGGCCTCGTTACCATAGAAGACGTCATCGAAGAAATTGTCGGCGAAATCGACGACGAGCACGACGAAATCGCCGCCGCCCCCATCATTGCCAATAGCGACGGCAGCTACCAGGTACAGGCGCTGACTCCGATTGACACCTTCAACGATACCTTCGGCACCGACCTCTCCGACGACGAGGCGGACACCATCGGCGGCTACATTCAGCACATCCTCGGCAAAATGCCGGACATCGGCGAAAGCGCCGACCTCGGTTCTTGGCTCGCGACTGTGAGCAAAGCCAACCGCCGCCAGATTATCAGCCTGCATTTGCGCCCGCAGATGTCCACCGCCGGGACGGAAGAGGCCTGATACCGTGCCTCTTGTCGTGTATGACCATCCTTCCCCCGGGAAGGATTTTTTTGTGCAGCAGGCGCTTTGTACACGGGCTTCATGCGCGAAGAAATCACATCAAAAGCCCTTTCGCTTGGTGGCATTTTCACAGTGCGCGAAGCAGGCAACATCTGTCCGGCGGGCTGAAGCCCGCCCTACGCGAACCGGTATTTACGCCGCTTGGCGGGCGTCCATGAAAAAACCCTTCCGCTTGGGAAGGGTTTTTGTTGGGTGAGACGGCCTCACACTTCGGCCATTGCCATCAGGCTGGCGTTGCCGCCGGCGGCCGTGGTGTTGGTGCTGCGGCTGTTCTCGTGGTAAAGCGGCAGGATGTCCACGTTACCGTCGGCGTCGGCGGGGTGGATTTTGATGATGACGCCGTCGCGCGCCGCCAGCGCGGTTTTTTCTTCGGCAGGCAGCGGGGTGAGGGCGATAACGTGTGTCGCTTTGCCGCAGATGTTGCCGTGGCTGATGTGGATGATGCCGCCAAGCCGGTTTTTCCACGCGGCCAGCGGGTGCCCACTGTTGACGACGGCGCGGCCTCCGGCGGCGGCGATGGGGATGAGTGCGGCGAGGCTTTGTTCAAGGCCGCCGCCGTAGAGGGCGATGGTTGCGGGCATATGCCAGCGGTTTTCGTTGGTTTCCCCGGTCGGGCCGCCGAGGCGTTCGATGGCGTGGCGCAGGGTGGTCTTGCGGGCGTCATCGGCGATTTTTTGCAGGCGGGTTTTGGCGTCAGCGGCGAGGTCGCTTTGTTTGACGGCGTCAAGGATTTGGCCGAGGGCGGCTTCGTCGGCGCTGCCTGCGGTGGTGGTGGCAGGTGCCTGCCAGTGGCCGCCGCACGTGAGGCGTTGCAGGTAGTTTTGCCCGCCGGCTTTGGGGCCGGTGCCGGATTTGCCGTGGCCGCCGAAGGGTTGGACGCCGACGACGGCACCCACGATGTTGCGGTTGACGTAGAGGTTGCCTGCTTCGAGACGTTGGCTGATGTGCTCAATGGCGCCGTCAATGCGGCTGTGGATGCCGCCGGTCAGCGCATAGCCTTTGCTGTTGATTTGTTCGATGAGGCTGTCAAGCTGGCCGCTTTGGTAGCGCAGGACGTGCAGTACCGGGCCGAAGTTTTCGCGCGTGAGTGGGTCGAGTTTTTCGAGTTCGAGCAGGGTCGGCGGCACGAAGGTGCTGTTTTCGGGGTCGATGTCGGCGGATAGTTTGGTTTGGTGCCAGGCTTTGGCTTCTTTTTTCATGTTTTCGATGTGCGTCAGCAGGTTTTGCCGGGCTTCTTTATCGATGACCGGGCCGATGTCGGTCGCGAGTTTGGCGGGGTTATCCACGCGCAGTTCGTCCATCGCGCCTTTGATCATGGTGATGGTGCGGTCGGCGACGTCTTCCTGGACGCAGAGGATGCGCAGTGCCGAGCAGCGTTGCCCGGCGCTGTCGAAGGCCGAGGTGAGGACGTCGGCGCAGACTTGTTCGGCGAGCGCGGTGCTGTCGATGATCATGGCGTTCTGGCCGCCGGTTTCGGCGATAAGCACGGGGTTGTCGTCGCGCGCGGCGAGGCTGCGGTTGATGGCTTTGGCGACTTCGGTCGAGCCGGTGAAGACGACGCCGTTGATGCGCGGATCGGCGGTCAGCGCCGCGCCGATGTCGCCTGCGCCGAGGGCGAGTTGCAGCGCGTCGCGCGGGATGCCGGCCTGGTGCATGAGTTGCACGGCGCGGTAGGCGATGAGGCTGGTCTGTTCGGCGGGTTTGGCGATGACGGTGTTACCCACGGCAAGGGCGGCCACGACTTCGCCGGTGAAGATGGCAAGCGGGAAGTTCCAGGGGCTGATGGCGATGATGGTGCCGACGGGGCGGCGTGTGGCGCAGGTGGTTTCGCATTCGTTCGCGTAGTAGCGGCAGAAGTCCACGGCTTCGCGCACTTCGGCGACGGCGTTACCGAGGGTTTTGCCGGCTTCGCGGACGGCAAGCGTCATGAGTTCGGCGGCATGGGCTTCGTAGAGGTCGGCGATGCGGCGCAGGATGGCGGCACGCGCAGCGGGGGCGACGGCGGCCCAACGGCTTTCGGCGTCTTTGGCGGTGCTGATGATGTCGGCGACGGCGTCCGGGTGCAGGAAGGCGGCGTTGCCGGGGATGTCGCTGTGGTCGGCAGGGTTCTGGATGTCGTGCGGGGCGGCGCTTTGCACGGGCACGGCGGTGATGCTTGCTGCCTGGACGGGGCGCGCGGCAGCGGCGTTCATGTTGCGTTCGAGTTGTTGCAGGGTGAATTCGTTGCTGAAATCAAAGCCGCGCGAGTTGGGGCGTTTGTCGCCGTAGAGGTTTTTGGGCAGCGGCAGGGCGGCGTGCATTTTGCCCTGGGTCGCGGCGGCGGCATCGAGCGGGCTTTTGACGAGGTCGTCGATGCTGATGTTTTCGTCCACGATCTGGTTGACGAAGGAGGAGTTCGCGCCGTTTTCAAGCAGGCGGCGGACGAGGTAGGCGAGCAGGGTTTCGTGGGTGCCGACCGGGGCATAGACGCGCACGCGGCGTCCCAGGTTTTGCGGGCCGACGACCTGGTCGTAGAGGGTCTCGCCCATGCCGTGCAGGCATTGGTGCTCGAAGTCTTTGTCTTTGCCCATCTGGTAGATGGCGCCCAGGGTGTAGGCGTTGTGGGTGGCGAATTGCGGGAAGATGGCGTCTTGCGCGGCGAGCAGTTTGCGCGCGCAGGCGAGGTAGGACACGTCGGTGTGGACTTTGCGGGTATAGACAGGGTAGCCATCCATGCCGTCCACTTGCGCCCATTTGATTTCACTGTCCCAATACGCACCCTTGACGAGGCGGATCATCAGTTTTTGTTTGTTGCGGCGGGCGAGGTCGATGAGGTAGTCGATGACGAACGGGCAGCGTTTTTGGTAAGCCTGCACGACGAAGCCGATGCCTTTGTAGCCTGCCAAATCCGGGTCGGAGACCAGCGCTTCCATGAGGTCGAGCGAGAGTTCGAGGCGGTTCGTTTCTTCGGCGTCGATGTTGATGCCGATGTCGTATTGTTTGCCGAGCAGGAAGAGTTCTTTCAGACGCGGCAGGAGTTCGGTCATTACGCGTTCGTGCTGCGCGCGCCAGTAGCGCGGGTGGATGGCAGAGAGTTTTACCGAGATGCCGTTGCCTTCGTACACGCCTGCCCCGGCTGCATCTTTGCCGATGGCGTGGATGGCATCCACGTAATCCTTGAAGTAGCGGTCGGCATCGGCCTGGGTCATCGCCGCTTCACCGAGCATGTCGAAGGAATAGCGGTAGCCCATTTTTTCGCGCGCTTTGCCGTTTTTCAGCGCTTCTTCAATGGTTTGCCCGGTTACGAACTGTTTGCCCAGCATCCGCATGGCGTAGTTCACGCCCTGGCGGATAAGCGGCGCGCCACCCTTGCCGATGAGGCGGGTGAGCGCGCTGCCCAGGGATTTTTCGTCGCTGGCGGCGGTGAGTTTGCCCGTGATGAGCAGCCCCCAGGCAGAGGCGTTCACAAACATGGACGGGCTGTGCCCCAAGTGGCTTTTCCAGTCGCCGCCGGCAATCTTGTCCCGAATCAGTTTATTGCGCGTATCCGCATCGGGGATGCGCAGCAGGGCTTCGGCGAGGCACATCAGCGCCACGCCTTCTTCGCTGGACAGGGAAAATTCGTGCATCAGCGCGTCTACCCCGCTGGCCTTGCGGCGGCTGTCGCGCACCTGCTTGACCAAACGGCGGGCGAGCGCTTCTGCCTCGCAGCGTTCATCCTCGCTTAACTGTGCCCGCGCCAGCATATCGGCGACGGCTTCAGCCTCGTCGCGGCGATAAGCGGTCGTGATAGCGTCGCGCAGGGCAGATTGAGGACGGGAAAATGCGAACATGATGAAAACTCCTTGCATTGTGAAAATAAGTGCATTAAAACACATTGTATGGGGAATTATGCGGATGTGCCGTGTTTTTTATTGTGGTATTCGCGGTCGGCCTGCTCAAAGCGGTCAATAACCGCGCGGGCAGGCGCGGGCGAGAGCAGTGACACCAGCACAATCGCGAGAGCACAAGTGGCAAAACCGGGGACGATTTCATACATCGTGGCGTAGTCATGAGCGGCAAGCCACGGATTGACCGCTTCTGCCCAGGAAACGACGACTACCGCACCGACGATCATTCCGGCCAGCGCGCCTGCGGCGGTCATCCGCTTCCAGAAGAGCGAGAGAATCACTACCGGCCCAAAAGCGGCACCAAAGCCCGCCCAGGCATAAGACACCAACCCCAGCACGCGGCTATCCGGGTCGGCAGCAATGATGATGGCAATAACCGCGACCGCCAGCACCATCAAACGGCCTACCCATACCAATTCCCCCTGTGCTGCCGTCGGGCGCAAAAAGCCCTTGTAAAAATCCTCGGCTATCGCACTCGAACACACCAATAATTGGCAAGACAAAGTGGACATTACCGCTGCAAGAATAGCGGACAAAATAATCCCGGCAATCCATGGATTAAAAAGTAGTGCCGAAAGGGAAATAAAAATCCGCTCATGATTGCCCTGCAACTCTGCATTCAACTGATCGCCAAATATGCCTGCATAAGCAATGCCGAAATAGCCGACCGCGACTGCGCCGCCCAGGCACAAAATCATCCAGGTCATGCCAATGCGGCGCGCACTTTTTAGTGATTGCACATTATCAGCCGCCATAAAGCGGGCCAGAATATGCGGCTGGCCAAAATAACCCAGTCCCCAGGCAGCCGTTGAGACAATGCCGAGGAAAGTCGTGCCGGCAAAAAGGCCGCTATAAGACTTGCCCGTTTCCTGTGCCGCATTCGTTATTGCCAGAGACACATCATCCGGGCCACCAACCATAATCAGCACCATGATCGGCGTTAAAATCAGGGCGAAAATCATCAGCGTCGCCTGCACCGTATCCGTCCAGCTCACCGCAAGGAAACCGCCGAGGAAGGTGTAAACAATCGTCGCCCCCGCGCCCAGCCACATTGCCTGTGTATAAGAGACATGGAAAAGGCTTTCAAAGAGACGCGCCCCGGCAACAATCCCGGAAGCGCAATAAATCGTGAAAAAGAACAGGATAATCGTCGCGGAAGCGACCTTAATTACCGTGCCCAAAGAACCGAAACGGTGGAAAAAATAATCCGGCAAGGTCAGCGCATTACTGTTGAATTCCGTATGCACGCGCAAGCGCCCCGCCACCAACAACCAATTCAGATAGGCGCCAATCGTCAGGCCGATGGCAATCCACGACTGGCTGAGGCCGGAAAGAAAAACCGCGCCCGGCAGCCCCATCAACAGCCAGCCGGACATATCGGAAGCGCCCGCCGACATTGCCGTGACAAATGGACCGAGACTGCGCCCGCCGAGAATATAATCGCCAAAATCACGCGTCGAAAAATACGCCGCAATACCAATCAACAGCACGACAATTAGATACAGGCCGAAAGTCACGTGCATCGCATTGAAATTACCCATAAAACTGCCCCTCAATCAATGATATATTTTGATCACCCGTAGCGCGGATGCCGGATAGCAACGTTAACCTGCGCAGAAGATAACGTGCATTTCACAATTTATACAGGAAAAAACACGCGAGTCAATCGTAAATAAAACAAAGAGATACACAAAAAGTTTTATAATCACGAAACAAGAAAGAAAAAATTATCAGCTTATAAACCCCATCCTCACAGGAAGGCATTCAAAAACCCTACAGATCAACACGCAACCCCACCGTTAACCCCGAAACCGTGCACAAAAGCACTAAAAACCGAGCAAACCCAACCAGGAGCCAACCATGCACAAAACTCTCCTCGCCACCGCCTTGCTTGCCCTTGCCGCAGGCGCCCACGCCACCGACGAATTCACCAATAGCCTGCTTGAAGGCTACGTTCACGGCAAGAATCACTGCTACGCCTTTACCCCGCCGCAAGGCTGGACAATGGATAACACCGCGCTGGCTGCCGTAGGTGTGCCGATGACCTTCCTGCCCGTAGAGCAGCCCGGCTTGAGCAATGTACGCATTTACACCCGTCCTGGCGACGGTGATGCACGCGACCCGCAAGGTGCCATCCGCAGACAGGTGGAGGGCACTATCGCCCTCTATAAAGACGAGGCCAAGCAGCCCAACGCCGTCAAAGAAGCCGATGTGACGGGCAAAGACGGCGCACGCGGTGAACTGTGGCACTACACCGGCTACCCAACGCCGGGGGCGGAAGAAATGGTCGTGTACTTCCCCGGCAAACAGACCCTCAACTTCTTTGTGCTGCAACTGGGCCAAGGCGCTGATAGCACTGCCGGCAAAGCGGCGTTGCTCGAACTCGCCGCCAGTTACTACGAACGCGATAACTGCCTGCCCTGCGGTGCACCAAGTTGCCAAAATCCGGCGAATTAAAACACTCGCCGACCGGGGATAAACACAGGATTTTTTTACAAACTGCCCGGCATTCGCGCAGAGAACGTAGCGGCATATTTTTGACAACCGGTTTTCACATGATGCAGACTGGTTGTCCATTTCTTTACCGGAGTTACTATGACCCACCAAGCCGTCAGCCAACTCGTGCTGGGTATTTTCCGCCTGAACGGCCAAATCGCCGCCTGGGGCGACAGTTTCGCTGCCGCCAGCCAGCTCACCACCGCACGCTGGCAAGTGCTGGGCGCCATTGCCACCAGCGAGGTCCCGCCCACCTCGCCACGGATTGCCGAGCGCATGGGCATCACCCGTCAGGCAGTACAGAATCAGCTCAACCTGCTGTTGGCAGAACATCTGATTGACGCCCGAGACAATGCCGCCAACAAACGCTCGCCCTACTACATCCTCACTGCCCGTGGTCAGGCACTGCTGGATGACATCAGTGCCCGCTGGCGCGCACAGGCAAGTGTTTGGGCGCAGGATTACTCACCCGAAGCACTGGCCGCTGCGCTTACCGTCCTGGAAACCCTGTCCCGCCAAATCCAGTCTCCGGAACGGCCATGAATCCCATCCTGCTCATTGCCAATACCCTCTGCGCCCTGCTGGCCGTTGTGGCCGCCCTGCTCGCGTTGATGCGCCCTGAGCTGATGCTGCGCGCGCAAAGCGTCGGTACCGATGCCCGTTTCTATGCACAAATGTATGCCGCCCGCGCTATCCCCTTCGGCTTGACGGCAGCGCTGGCGCCGTTTTTCTTCCACAACGGCGCGGTGCGTCTATTACTGATTGCCTTTGCCCTGACCCAGCTCGGCGACGCACTGATCGGCTGGCGCCGCCGCGAATGGGGCATGGTGATTTTCCCCGGTTTTTGCGCGGCTGTTCATTTGGCGGCTGCTCATTTTGTGATGGTGTGAAAGGACGACCGCCAAGCGGGGGACCGCTGTCTTGCGGACGGTATGCGTTCAGGGGTTGATGCGGGCGAGGACGTGCTGCGTGAGGATTTTTTCGCCCTGGGTGGTGAAGTGGATACCGTCACTTTTGCGCACCGCCACCGGTTTGCCGCGTTCGTCCGGCAGGTAGGTGGTGTAGCTGCCGTCCGCTTGGGCGAAGAGGCGGTTGGTATTTTGGTAGTGCTGGTTGGCTTTTTCGACTTCATCGGCGATAAGGCCATCCAGATAGCTGATTTTGTTGCTGTATTTTGGGCTTTTCATCAGCGGCGGGCCAATCCACAGGGTTTTGACGTTGTGTGCGGCGGCGGTTGTGAGGATTTTGCGGATTTCGCCACGGTAGTAGGTTTCCCATTCGGGGGTGCCGAAGTGCAGGTTTTCTGCAGGCGCGGCGGGGTTCGGCGTGTTCTGCGGGTCGTTCGCGCCGAGCATGACGACGATGAGGCGCACGTCCGGGTTTTCGTCGAGCAGGGTGGCGAGGTTTTCCGGCCAGTTGTAGTAATCGGGGTAGCGCAGGCCGCTGCTGGGTTTGCCGTGGTTCATGCTTTTGATGTGGTAGCGGCTGAGCAGTTCGCGCTGGATGTGCGGCGCGAGCGATTTCATCATGGAGTCGCCGATGAGCAGGACGCGGTCATCTGCGCCAAGCTGGATGGGGCCGGACGGTGCAGCGGTTTGGGCGGCAGTTTGGTTGTCGTCGTCTGCGGCAGGCGGATCGGTGTCGTCGTTGCTGTCGTCGTCTCCGTCTTGCCAGACAAGCGGCAGGGTCGGCGCGGCGGTGGCGCCGGGGATGACGAGGTCAAGCAGGCCGGGCGCGGGATTCGTGACGGGGGTATCAAAGGTGTGTATCGGGGTGCTGTTGATGATGCTGGTGTGCCCGCCGTCATTATTGGCGAGGTAGGTGCGGGCATAGATGGGGTGGGTATGGGCGAGTTCGGTGGCGAGGTGGTGGCGCCAGTCGCCGTCGTCTTCTTGTTCTGCCGGTGTTTCGGCGCTGTCTGCCATGAGGGCTTGCGTGTCGTCGTCTTCTGCAACGCTTTCTTCAGCCAGCGGGCGCAGACGGGCTAGGATGAGCGGGTCGTATTGGCTGGTGTAGATGTCGGTGGTGATGGCAGGCAGCTCGATCAGGGTGGCAGCCGCCCACAGGGCGCGGTGGTTGTCTTCCGGCGCAGGCAGGACGGGTTCGGGCGGGGTAATGGGTGCGGCGGGGGCGGGGTTTTTGGCTGCGGGCTCTGCTGCTACGGCAGGTGCAGGCTGTGGCTTGGGGGCAGCGACGGTTTTCGGGATGGTGACGGGTTCGTGCGGTACGCTGTTGCCCGCGCCCAGCAGGGTATATAGGGTGTGTTTGAGGCGGTCGCCGCTGCGCCATACGGCAAAGTGCTGTAATCCGGCGAGCGGCGAGGCGCGGTAGTAGGTTTGTTGCCAGTATTGTTCGATGCCGTGCTGCATCAGCCACAGGGCAAGGATGAAGGTGGTGCTGAGGGTAGCGAGGATTTTCAGGATGCGGGTCGGCATGGTCGTGTCTCAGTAATCGGCGTAGAGGATGTTCGGGATGCCGCCGGGGGCGTAGGCGGCGATGGTAATAAGGACGAGGGTGAAGAGGAGCGCCTGACCATACCACGGCAGGCGGCGCCACAGGGCGGCGGCGGGTTGTTGCCAGCCCGCGCTTTTCGGGTAGAGGTAGAGGATGAGGTTGAAGGCGAGGACGAAGGTAAGCGCACGCGCGGGCGCGTCCAGGGTGAGGTTGCCGCCGAGGGCGCGGAAGATGGCGCGGGTGTTGTCGGCGTCGTTTTTGTAGAAGACGGCCCAGGTGAGGACGATGTAGTGGATGGTGCCGTAGCGCGCCAGCGCCGGACTCAGGGTGGCGACGGCGTTTTTGCCCATGAGGCGGTCGCAGCTGTTGAGCACGATGATGCCGGCGGCGTGCATCGCGCCCCAGATGAGGTAGTTGCCGCTTGCGCCGTGCCACAGGCCGGAAAGCAGCATGGCGATGGTGAGGTTCACTTGGGTGCGCAGGTAGCCGTGGCGGTTGCCGCCAAGCGGGATGTAGAGGTAGTCGCGTATCCAGGTGGAAAGGCTGATGTGCCAGCGTTGCCAGAAGTCGCGCAGGTTGGTGGCGGCGTAGGGCATGTTGAAGTTGTCGGCGATGCGGATGCCGAGGAGCAGGGCAAAGGCGGTGACGAGTTCGGTGTAGCCGGAAAAGTTGAGATAGATGTAGAGGGTGTAGGCGTAGAGGCCGGCGAGGACTTCGATGGGCTGGTACTGCTCAGGGTTGCCGAGGATGGGCGTCGTCCAGTTTTCTTCCAGCCAGGCGTTCAGCCACAGCAGTTTGACGAGGGCGCTGATAAGGAGGATAAAGATGCGGCCGGTCTCACCGACGGCGCGCGGCGCGGTCGCGGCATATTGCGGCAGCATGTCGCCGGCGCGGCAGATGGGGCCGGCCAGCAGGGTGGGGAAGAAGGCGAGGTAGAGGGCAAGGCGTTCGGGTTTTTCGACAACGATTTGCACGCGCCAGGCGGCGACGAGGTAGGTGATGGACTGGAAGGTGTAGTAGGAGATGCCGATGGGCAGGGCGATTTCGGCGGCGGGCAGGTTCCAGCGGATGCCGACGGCGTGCAGCAGGGTCTGGCTGGCGCTGCGGAAGAAGTCGAGGTATTTCATCAGCGCGAGGTGGGAGACGGCAATGGCAATAGTAGCAACGAGGTGTTTTTTGCTGCGGCTGCGCTGGATGTAGCGTGCGGCGAGGTAGATGAAGGCGGAGTAGGCGACGAGTTCGAGGGCAAAAAAGAAGCTGTATGTCGCGACCAGCAGGTAACTGGCAGCGAGCAGCAGGCGGTTTTGCACGACGGCGCGCTCGCGCTGGCTCCAGTACAGCGCAAGAAAGAGCAGGAAGGCGGCAATGAATTCGGGGGCGAGGTAATTCATGGCGTTATTATCGCGGAAAGGCTGAATATTAACAATCTGTAAAACATCAGCAAGATTTACGCCATTTTGCTTCCTGTATGGAGGTCTGCGTACAAATGCGATTTATTGACATTAGGCTTAGCACTGGGCATGATGCGTCGCATTTTTAGCCGGGGAGTATCCATGTTGAAACCATTGATGAATTTAGCAAAATTGGTATTTTGCGGCGCGGCGTTTGCCGTGCTCGCGGCACAGGCGGAGGTGAAGCAGATTAAAGATGTGCTGGGGCGCGAAGTGGCGGTGGATGTACCGGTGAAACGCACCATTCTGACGTTTTATTATCCCGATGATATCGCTGTGTGACCGGTCATGGCGAAGGTGCTTTATCCGGAGATGTTCGCCGATGTTGATCCGGATAAAACCTCACAGGATTTTTATCGCGAATATTTGCCAGTCGTACCGCAGGGGGCGTTTTTCCTGTATCCGTAGCAATGAGAGGATGAAATATGGCTACTATAAATGATTTTCTGAATATAATTTTAAATGTAATTAGTCCATTCCTCAGTCGTAAAAGGCTGAAAAAATATCTGAATGGAATCTTGGAGCCTGATATAGAAGAACTTGAGGTTATTAAACGGTATATTGAAACCACCCGTCCTGAGATGATAACAAATGGTTCAAGCCATATATTAAGGCAAGTAGAGCAAATGAAAATACCCTATTTTAGGGATTTGACTGTGGAAGAACTTGATTTTCTTCTTGATAAAGAAGTTGGTCTGCATGGAATACTTGATGTTGTTATGGCTAAAGGTGGTTTGAGCAGGGGGTTGGCCTCTATTGTTTGGAACGAAAACAGAAAGCATTATGAAGAAAGGAAAAAGATAACTGGAGAAGAAGCGATAATATTCTTTTTTATTGCATTTATTCCTATGATAGTCTATGGTTTTTATATTGTTATAACCAGACTGGATTCTGGTAATAATGGTTTGCCCATGGTTTCTACATTCCCTATGCTTTCTATATTTTTCATATTTTACTTATTTTATTTAATTTTTATTTTATTCCCCCTGGCATCTATTCCATCCAATATCAATGCCGCCAAAAAACGTCTATTGGCAGGCAACAATAGAGTAATTTTTGGCAATAATTAACTCTGTCTCTAAATATGCTTGAACTCCTAAACACCCTGCTTGTCGCGCCCAATCCGCATTTTGTCAATCGTGCAGAAGCAGGCGGCGACATCATCCCGCTTAGCCACATTACTTTCCCACCTGCGTCCGCAACTGCTATCGCCGCGCTGGAAGACGCCTTGCAGGGCTGCGATACAGTCTTGCCCGCGCTCTATCGGGAAAGCGACGGTTTGCAGCTTTTCGCCAACCGTGCTGATAGCGACGAATACTTTTTCTTCCTGCCACTCGCCCACATGGCAGCAGAAAAGGCGGCGCTCTATGAATGGCTGCTGACGGATGACGAAAACTGTGAAGACGGTGAGGCGGTTTACGGTGTCCCGACCTGGTGGGACAACGCCATCGTTTTCGCCGGATTTGGGCAGGCGCCGGAACGCTTTTATCTGGCAACCGCAGGTGCGCATCGCGGCAAGGTGTTTTATTACAACCACGAAGAATGCTCAATGCGGATTGCCGACAGCGTCGCCGCCTTTCTCGATTTGCTCTGCGCCGATCCGGTCACGTTTATGCAGCGTTTTTACGATGTCGCCTATTGGGACATTGCCGCTTACCACCCCGCCTGATTTTCCAAGCCACTGCGCCTTGCGCCCGGGTGCGGCGGGTTTTACCCACGGGCGCATTTTCCCCACAACAGGAGCTTATATGCTGAAAAAACTGCTTGCCGCTGCCGTCGTCGCGGCGACCATGACCGTCGCCCACGCCGAGGTGAAGACCATCAAAGATGTGCTTGGTCGCGAAGTGAAAGTCGATGTGCCTGCAAAGCGCATCATGCTGGGTTTCTATTACACCGATTACCTCGCGGTTGGCGGTGAAAAAGCGCTGGATAACGTCGTTGGCTTCTCGAAAGCTGTCTGGACCGACTGGACGCCGAGCAGCTGGGAGGTGTACAGCAAGACGCTGCCGAAACTGAACGAACTCGCCGATGTGGGCGAAGTCGAAGTCGGCACCTTCTCGGTGGAAAAAGTGCTGGCGCTGAAGCCGGATCTGGTCATCCTTGCCGACTGGCAATGGCAGGCGATCGAAGACGACCTCGAACCGCTGGAAAAAGCGGGCATCCCCGTCATCGTCCTTGACTACAACAAGGAACAATTGCCGCTGCATCTGGAAAGCACCCGCGTTCTTGGCGAAATCACCGGTCAGGAAGCGCGTGCCAAAGAAATCGCCGCCTGGTATGAAGGCGTGGTGAAAGACGTGCACAGCCGCGTGGAAAAATCCGGCCAGCCCAAGCCGAAAATCTATCTCGAATTCGGCAACAAAGGCCCGACCGAATACGGCAACAGCTTCGGCAACACCATGTGGGGGCCGCTCGCCGAGCAGGCGATGGGCAGCAACATCGCCGTCGGCCACGTCGAATACGCCGGCCCGATGAACCCCGAACAGGTCATCGTCGATAAACCTGAAGTCATCGTTATCAGCGGGCGCGAAACCGAGCTGAAGAAAAACGAACAGGCGCTGGTGATGGGCATCAACATCGCCAAAGACGAAGCGCTGAAACGCCTGAACGGTTACAAAACACGTCAGGGCTGGGCGGAACTGCCAGCCATCAAGGATGGCCGCCTCTACGGCATCTACCAGGGCGCCTCGCGCACACTGGCCGATGCCGCCTCCATCCAGTACATCGCCAAAGCGCTCTATCCGGACACCTTCAAGGATGTCGACCCGCTCGCTACCTACCTCGACTTCCACAAGAAGTATCTGCCGGTCACCCCGGAAGGCACCTTCTTCCTGAAAGCGGAGTAATCCGTGCCGCAGCAAACCGTTCAAGACACGATTGCCGCCCACCGCCGCCGCGAAAAGCGGCGGTGGACCATCATGCTGCTCTTCATCGTGTTCTGCCTCATCACCTTCATTCTCGATCTCACCAATGGCGCGGCCGGCGGCAAAATCAGCGCCAAAGATGTGCTCTACGCCCTGCTGCAATTCCGCGACACCGCGCCGGAAGCGGGCGCGGGCAGCCTCGCCCTGCACTGGTACAGCTTCCAGCAATGGCTCGGCATCGGCGGCGTGGACAACATCACCCACATCATCGTCAACCACCTGCGCCTGCCCATCGCCCTGATGGCGCTCGTCGCCGGCGCAGCGCTTGGCGCGGGCGGCGCGGAAATCCAGACCCTGCTTAACAACCCCATGGCCAGCCCCTATACCCTCGGCATGGCCGCTGCCGCCGGTTTCGGCGCCTCGCTTGTCGTCGTTTTCGGCACCTTCGGCCTCTCCGTGTACGTCGCCCAGCCACTATCCGCCTTCCTCATGACCATGCTCGCCGCCGGCATCATGTTCATCTTCGCCTCCATGCGCCGCTTCTCCTCATCCACGCTGGTGCTGGTCGGCATCGCCCTGCTCTTCATCTTCCAGTCCGCCTCCTCGCTCATGCAATACATCGCCACCCCGGAAGAATCGCAAAAAATCCTCTTCTGGCTCTTCGGCGCCCTCAGCAAAGCCAAATGGCAGACCCTCGCCATCACCGTCGTCGTCACCCTCACCTGCATCCTGCTGCTCTTCGCCAACGTCTGGCAACTCACCGCCCTGCGCCTCGGCGAAGCACGCGCCGCCAGCATGGGTGTGAACCTCACCGCGCTCAGAATGCGCGTACTCGTCATCGTCGCCGTCATGACCGCGACCGTCATCAGCTTCATCGGCACCATCGGCTTCATCGGCCTCGTCTCCCCGCACGTTGCGCGGATGCTCGTCGGCGAAGACCAGCGTTACTTCCTGCCGACCGCCATGCTGGCCGGCTCCGCCTTCCTCTCCGCCGCCTCCGTCCTCTCCAAACTCATCAACCCCGGCGCGGAATTTCCCATCGGCATCATCACCTCCTTCATCGGCGTGCCGTTCTTCTTCTGGATCATCCTCTCGCGCAAGGCCAACACATGATGCAGATAGACCACCTCACCATCCATCGCGGCCAACTCTGCGTCGCCGACAACATCTCGCTCGAATTGCACCACGGCAAAACCTACGCCATCCTCGGGCCGAACGGCGCAGGCAAATCCTCGCTCATCAAAACCCTCTTTGCCGAACTGCCCTACAGCGGACACATCCGCTACCGCGACAAAACCCTCAGCCACGGCCATCACATGGCCTGGCGCAAACCCATCGGCTACATGCCGCAGGACACCATCGTTGATGCCTCGCTCACCGCGCTGGAAATCGTCCTGCTTGGCCAAATGACGAACCTCACCATGCGTGTCTCGGACGAACAACTCGCCCGTGCCGCCGCCATGATGGAAACCCTCGGCATCGCCCACCTTGCCGGACGCGACGTCCTTGCCCTCTCCGGCGGGCAGCGGCAAATGGTCATGTTTGCGCAAGTCCTGCTGCGCGATCCGGAAATCCTCCTGCTTGACGAACCGGTGAGCGCGCTCGACATGCACCACCAGTGCGTCCTGCTCGAAGCCGTGCGCCACCACACCCGCGAACGCGAGCTCATCACCCTGATGATCCTGCACGACCTCAACCTCGCCGCCCAATTTGCCGACGAAATCATCCTGCTGGCGGACGCCAAAATCCAGGCACAAGGCACGCCGCGCGACGTCTTGCAAAAAGAAACCATCGAACGCATCTACCGCGTCGAAGCCGCCGTGTACAACGACCCCGACGGTGCCCCGGCCGTCGTCATGCCGCGCCGCGCCATCCGCGCCCCCAAACCCAACCCACCCACGGAGACAACACCATGAAAAAAGCCCTCCTGCCCCTCGCCCTGCTTGCCGCAGCCGCATCCGCCCACGCTGTCGAACACGAAGTAAAAATGCTCGACATCGGCAGCGACAAAGAGACCATGGTCTTCGAACCCGCCGTGCTGAAAATCGCACCTGGCGACACCGTCACCTTCCTGCCGGCCACGCGCGGCCACAACGTCGAAAGCAAACTCGTCCCCGACGGCGCGGAAGCCTTCAAAAGCGAGCCGGACGAAAAATACAGCGTCAAACTCGATAAAGAAGGCGTGTACATTTACGTCTGCCCGCCACACAGCATGATGAACATGGTCGGCGTCATCCAGGTGGGTGAGGCGACCAACATGGACACCGTCAACAGCCGCCTGCCCAAACTGGAAAAACGCGCGATGAGCAACAAAGGCCGCCTGACCAAATACATCGAACAACTCAAAGGCGACAGCGGCGATAAACCCGCTGAAGCAACGGCAACGGAAAACCAACCCGCTGATGGCAACAAAGCGGCGGCAGCACAATAAAAAAGGCGGGCTTGCCCGCCTTTATTTATGTCCGTTTGGTGGGAAGCCAGCGTTTACACCGCTTGACGGGCTCAGTAATAACGCCGCTTGGCGAGGCCTGTAATGACGCCGCTTGACGGGCGTAGGATGGGCTTTAGCCCATCAAGCAGGTACGGCCTGCTTTTTGCATTTCGGGTAAGCGCAACCGCCAAGCGGGAAACCGCGCGTTTTTTGATTTTGAGATGTTGCAGGCAACGTCTCTACGAAAGTCAGCAACCACGCTGCTTGGCACCACACCCCGCATCACTCGTCGCGGCGGCGAGAGGACAGCCGTCCGGCGCGTAATCCGCTAAAATTACGCCATTCCTCACCCGAGAGTCTCCCCATGCGCTACGGCATCATCCACTCCATCGAAACCTGCGGCACCGTGGACGGCCCCGGGCTGCGCTTCGTCGTCTTTACCCAGGGCTGCCTGATGCGCTGCCTCTACTGCCACAACCGCGATACCTGGGACATGGAAACCGACAAATCGCGCAAAGTCACCGTAGACGAACTGATGCAGCAGGTCATCCAGTACCGCTTCTACCTGAAAGCCACCGGCGGCGGTGTAACCGCCAGCGGCGGCGAATCCCTGCTGCAACCCGAATTCATCCGCGACTGGTTCGTCGCCTGCAAGGCCTACGGCATCCACACCTGTCTTGACACCAACGGCTACGCCCGCCACTACGACGACACCCTGAAAGAACTGCTGGATCACACCGATCTTGTCATGCTCGACCTTAAACAGCTCGATAACGAAATCCACAAAAAACTCGTCGGCGTGCCGAACACCCGTACCCTGATGTTCGCCAAACACCTGCAAGAGCGCGGGCAACTTACCCGCATCCGCTACGTCATCGTGCCGGGATACAGCGACGACGACCGTTCCGCGCATCTCCTCGGCGAATACATCGCGCCGATGGACAACATCGAGAAAGTCGAGCTGCTGCCGTATCACGAACTCGGCGCGCACAAATGGGCGCTGTGCGGCGATACCTACCAGCTCGAAGGCGTGCACCCGCCGCCGAAAGAAACCGTCGCCCACATCGCTGATATCGTCAAAAGCTACGGTAAAGACGTCATCTACTAACCGCAAGGAACGCCATGAAACACGCCTTCATCCTGCTCATCTGCCTACCACTCGCCGCCTGCCAGCTCTTTCAGCCCCGTATCGACGAAGAAGACGCCGTCATCGAACACGTCCCCGACGACGTCAACCTCGCCCAGCTACACCACCTGATGAAAGCCAACCGCGAGTGGATGAAGCCGGGCAAACTCTCGCACAAACCCGTGATCAGCCAACTCTTTCCCGGCGAACAGGCGGATATCGAAATCGAACTGGACGCCGGCAAACCCTACACCTTCTTTGCCAACTGCACCGAAGACTGTCACGATCTCGACCTGGCTCTGACCCGCAGCGACAACCTTAGCCAGCCGCTTGCCGTTGACACCAGCGGCGGCAGCAAAGCCCCTGTGCTGCACTACACCCCGACAGTGAGCGGCAAATACCGCGCCAGCGTCATCATGGCCTCCTGCACCGCCGCCCAGTGCTACTACAGCCTGCAAACCTTTACCACGTCTGCCGACAGCGCGCCGCCGCGTTAAGAAAGCCGCAGATTCCCCCCGCCGCAGTACAATCCCCGCCACTTCCCCTTCACAGGACATCGCCATGCACCAGCGCCTCTACATCGAAAAACGCCCCGAATACGTCGACGACCACGCCCTCACCGAGCGCCTGAAAACCCGCCTCGACCTCGCCGGATTACAGCGGGTGCGCCGGCTTGCGGTGTACGACCTTTACGACTGTCCGGCGGAACTGCTTGACCTCGTCGTCAGCCGCGTTTTCACCGATCCGGTGACCGACCGCACCCGCGACGCCCTGCCGGAAGCGGACTACACCCTCGTCATCGAGCCGCTGCCCGGACAGTACGACCAGCGCGCCGATTCCGCCGGACAATGCCTGCGCCTGCTGGACGATGCCTTCGCGCCGACCGTCGTCACCAGCGCCACCGCCTGGCTGTTTGAAGGCAACCTGGATGACGCAGCTAGGGAAAAACTGCGCGCCCACCTCATCAACCCCATCGACAGCCGCGAAAAGAACCTCGCCGACACCAGCCTGCCGCCGTATCACGCTGCATCCCCCGTGCCGCGCTACGACGACTTCCGCGCGCTGGATGGCGACGGCCTCACCGCCTGGCACGCCGCGCACGGCCTCGCCATGACGCCCGCCGACCTCGCCCACATCCAGCGTTACTACCAGGCGGAAGGCCGCGACCCCAGCGAAACGGAAATTCGCGTCCTCGACACCTACTGGTCGGATCACTGCCGCCACACCACCTTCGCCACCCAATTGCACGATATCCGCTTCCCCGATAGCGCCTTCGGCCAGGCATTGGCCGCCGACTACGCCGACTACCGCGCCCAGCGGGAAGCCGTCTATGGCGAGGCGGCGGCTGCCCGCCCCGACACCCTGATGGAACTTGCCACCATTGACGCCAAACACCGCCGCGCCGCCGGCGGCCTGCAAGATGTGGAAGTCTCGGCGGAAATCAACGCCTGCTCCGTTTACGTGGACGTGGACGAAGACGGCAAAACCCGCCCGTGGCTGCTGCAATTCAAAAACGAAACCCACAACCACCCGACCGAAATCGAGCCCTACGGCGGTGCAGCGACCTGCATCGGCGGCGCCATCCGCGACCCGCTCTCCGGCCGCGCCTACGTCTATCAGGCCATGCGCATCAGCGGCAGCGCCGACCCGCGCGAACCCTACGCCGCCACCCTGCCCGGCAAACTGCCGCAGGCCGTCATCGCCGAAGGCGCGGCGGCAGGCGCCTCGTCCTACGGCAACCAGATCGGCCTCGCCACCGGACAAATCGTCGAGTACTACCACGAAGGCTTCAAAGCCAAACACATGGAAGTTGGTGCCGTCGTCGCAGCCGTGCCCGCCGAAAACGTGCGCCGCGACACCCCGCAGGCGGGCGACCTCGTCCTGCTCATCGGCGGCGCGACCGGCCGCGACGGCTGCGGCGGCGCCACCGGCTCATCCCGCGCCCAGCACACCGACTCCCTGCACGAATCCGCTGCCGAAGTACAAAAAGGCAACCCGCCGGAAGAACGCAAACTGCAACGCCTCTACCGCAACCCCGACTTCGCCCGCCGCATCAAACGCTGCAACGACTTCGGCGCGGGCGGCGTTGCCGTTGCCATCGGCGAACTGGCGGACGGCCTCGACATCAACCTCGACGCCGTCCCCGTCAAATACCAGGGCCTCAGCGGCACCGAACTCGCCATCAGCGAATCACAAGAACGCATGGCCATCGTCATCGCCGCCGAAGACCTCGCCGTGATGCAGGCACACGCCGCTGCCGAAAACCTGGACGCCACCCACGTCGCCACCGTCACCGCCGACGAGACCCTCACCATGCGCTGGCAGGGCGACACCATCGTCAGCCTGAAACGCAGCCTGCTTGACAGCAATGGCGCGGAAAACCACCAGCACGGCGTCGCCCCTGCCGAACCTGATCCTGCCGCCAGCCCGCTTAACATCACAAAAACCGACAACTGGGTGGACGCGCTTAAAACCCAACTTGCCAGCCTCACCCATGCCGACCAGAAAGGCCTCGGCGACCGCTTCGACCACAGCGTCGGCGCCTCCTGCGTCCTCCTCCCCTACGGCGGCAAACACCAGCGCACCCCGGTAGAGGCCAGCGTGTACCAACTGCCGACCGACGGCAAAACCCACACCGCCTCCATCCTCGCGCATGGCTACAACCCCGCCGTCAGCGCCTGGTCGCCCTACCACGGCGGCCTGCTTGCCATCGTCGATGCCACCGCCCGCCTCGTCGCCTGCGGCGGTGACGCCGACTGCGCCCACTACTCCCTGCAAGAATACTACCGCCGCCTCGGCGACGACCCCGCCAACTGGGGACAACCCTACGCCGCCCTGCTCGGCGCGCACCATGCCCTCACCGCCCTCGGTCGCGCTGCTATCGGTGGCAAAGACAGCATGAGCGGCAGCTACCACAACCTGCACGTCCCGCCGACCCTCATCGCCTTCGCCGTCGGCACTGTGGACGTGCGCCACGTCATCAGCCCCGAATACAAACAAAAAAACCAGCAAATCTACTGGCTGCGCTGCCCGCAAGATGCGCTGGGGCGCCCCGACCTCGCCGCCTTTGCCGCCAACAACCGCTTCATCCTTGAAGCCATCCGCGAAGGCAACATCAAAAGCATCCGTGCCGTGCGCCACGGCGGCATCATCCAGGCCCTCTACGAAAGCGCGCTCGGCAACCATATCGGCGTACACATCGACCGCCTCGACGACCCCTTCCAGCCCGAATACGGCGGCTACCTCATCACCAGCGACGGCGGTCTCGGCATCAGCGAACACCTGCACCACCTCGGCTACACCACCGACGACGGCAACCTCACCATCAACGGCCAAACCGCCGCCATCAAAGACCTCTACACCATCGCGAGCGGCGTCCTTGCCGACGTATACCCGCTCAACCCCGCCGATAACGACAGCACCCGCCCGCCGCTTGCCACCGCCAAAGACGCCCAGCGCCAGCCGCGCAACCATAGCAGCCTCGCCACCCCGCGCGTCTGCCTGCCCGTCTTTCCCGGCACCAACAGCGAACTCGACACCGCGCGCACCTTCCGCCGTGCCGGGGGGGAAGTCATCGAGACCGTCATCTGCAACCGCAACCGCGACGCGCTTGCCGCCAGCCTGGATGCCCTTGCCGATAACCTTGCCGCGAGCCAAATCCTTGTGCTCGCAGGCGGCTTCAGCGCTGGCGACGAACCGGACGGCTCCGGCAAATACATGGCGAACCTGCTCGCCAACCCGCGCATCGCCGACGCCGTGATGGCGCTGCTCGAACGAGACGGCCTCATCCTCGGCATCTGCAACGGCTTCCAGGCGCTTATCAAAAGCGGCCTGCTGCCGAACGGCGTCATTGCCGCGCCGCAGCCGGGCGACGCCACCCTCACCCACAACCGCATAGGCCGCCACATCGCCCGCGTCGCGACCACCGTCGTCGCCAACAACCACAGCCCGTGGCTGGCGGACTGCCAAATCGGCGAAGCGCACGACGTCAACTTCTCGCACGGCGAAGGCCGCTTTGCCGCCTCCGATGCCGTGCTGAAAACCCTCATCAAAAACGGGCAAATCGCCTTCCAGTACGCCTCGCCCGGCGACCTCATGCCGAGCATGAAACCGCAGCACAACCCGAACGGCTCCCTGCACGCCATCGAAGGCATCACAAGCATCTGCGGCCGCATCCTCGGCAAAATGGGGCACAGCGAACGCCACCAGCCATTCGGCCAGCAGAACTACCCCGACTTCCGCGCCCAACCCATCATCGCGGCAGGCATCAAGGCCTTCAAATAAACCCACACAAAATCCCCCGCTTGCGGGGGATTGCCTTAAAAGCCGCCAAGCGAGGTAAACACTGGGCTCGCGTAGGGCGGGCTTCAGCCCGCCGGGTAGGTGTCGCCCGCTTCGCGTAATATGGAAAAGTCGCCAAGCGGGACAATCACTGGGTTCGCGTAGGGCGGGCTTCAGCCCGCCGGTTAGGTATCGCCCGCTTCGCGTTCTATGGAAAAGGCGCCAGGCGAGATAAATACTGGGTTTGTGCGTAGCCCGCCGGGCAGGGGTTGCCCGCTTCGCGTTCTATGAAAAAGCCGCCAAGCGAGGTAAACACTGGGTTTGTGCGTAGCCCGCCGAACAGGTGCAGCCTGCTTTTGGGCATTCTCGATAAGGACGGCGCCAAGCGGCGAAAATACTGAACCCGCCAGCAAACCAACCCCGTCCCACACCAGAAAAGACTACAATCCCGCCACCATCAACCCCCGGAAAACCCACCATGACCGACGACGACCACAAACAGCTCAAACCCCGCGCTGACAACCTGCCCGCCGCCCTGCAACGCAGCAAGCAACTGCTCGCACTCAACGCCGCTATCCGCGCCCGTACCCAGGCGCTGGCGACCGCCGATGACGACTGGTTTGAGCGCCTCTGCGCCTGGGCGGATGAATTTTATATTTCGGAAGAAGAATTGCCGAGGGATAAGGCGCAGCTATTAGCTCTGCAAGAACTGGTTTTATTCTGGAATCAACTCACCACCCTGCCAGCCGCAATCGGACAACTCGGCAATCTGCAAGAACTGTATTTATCAGGTAATCATCTCACCACCCTGCCGCCGGAAATTGGGCGACTCGGTAATCTGCAAGAACTGTATTTATCAGGTAATCATCTCACCACCCTGCCGCCGGAAATTGGGCAACTCAATAATCTGCAAAAACTGGATTTAACAGGTAATCGATTAAACACCCTGCCTGCTACAATCGGTCAACTCGAGAATCTGCAAAAATTATTGTTATGCGACAATCAACTCGTCATCCTGCCTGTCGCAATTGGTCAACTCGGCAATCTGCAAGAATTGGATTTATGGCACAATCAACTTACCGCCTTGCCTGCCACAATTGGGCTGCTTGGTAATCTGCAAGTATTGAATTTGCGGGAAAATAAACTTACTACCCTGCCTGCCGGAATTGGTCAACTCGGCAATCTGCAAAAACTGTCTTTAGGCAGCAATCGACTCACCACCCTGCCTGCTGCAATCGGTCAACTTGGTAATCTGCAAAAACTATATTTATCAGCTAATGAACTCACCACCCTGCCTGCCGAAATTGGTCAACTTGGTAATCTGCAAAAACTATATTTATCAGCTAATGAACTCACCACCCTGCCCGCCACGATCAGCCAACTCGACAATCTGCAAGAACTCACTATAGATGGTCATTTGCTTTTAGAACTAGTTGATATGGCACCGCATCTGCCCAAACTCAAATCTCTTCGCTTGATTAAGCTCACCACCCTGTCTGCCGCAATCGGTCAACTCGGCAATCTGCAAGAACTGGATTTATCTGGTAATAAACTCACCACCCTGCCTGCCGAAATTGGGCAACTCGGCAATTTGCAATCACTGAATTTATCAGAAAATCAACTCACCGCCCTGCCTGCCGCAACTGGCCAACTTAGCAATCTGCAAAAACTGGATTTAAGATACAATCAACTCACCGCACTGCCGCCGGAAATCGGCCAACTCAGCAATCTGCAAATATTGGATTTACAGAAGAATCAACTCACTGCTCTGCCTGCTGAAATTGGGCAGCTCGGCAATCTGCAAAAACTGGATTTATCTGGTAATAGACTCACCACGCTTCCTGACACAATTGGTCAACTCGACAATCTGCAAGAACTGGATTTATCTGGTAATAAACTCACCACTCTGCCTGAATCAATGGATCAACTTCGCAATCTGCAAATCATAAATTTAAGGGATAATATGTTAGGTTATATACTTGACATTCTGCCCAATTCTATCCAGCGTCTTTATCACAAGCGCAATGGGGCATTAGAAATATGGCTGAATGACCCTGTCGCTGAGCGATGAAGACCTGATAGCCTGACAATTACCCGCGCTGCGCGCCGTGTTGCCGCAGTTGGACGGCGCGGCGGGCGAGACCCTCGCCGCCATCATCACTGCGCTGGCAGGCGGGCATTACCCGCAGGCGATGCGCCTGATTAACCGCTTCCTTACCGCACAGGCGGCGCTGGTCGTCAGCGAAGATGCCGAGCTCGTCGCGCTGCGCCTCGAACTCGCCGCGCTGGAGCGGCAAATCACCGCCGAAACCCTCGAACGCGACGAAATCCAGGCGCTGCTGGAACGCTTCAACCGCGATTTCCTCCTGCACTGCGGCCCGACGCTGACGGAAATCCTCACGGCGCAGGAGCAAATCGCCAGACTGCAACTGGAAAAAGCGCTACACGCACAGCGCGGGCAGCGGCAGGAAAAGCGCGATACGGGGCATCAGGAAGAAGCGGAAACGGATTACCGCGCGGAAATGGACGAAGAAGAGGTTGCCCGCGCGGAAGCAGAGGACGAAGAACAGGCAGAAATTGCGGCAGAAAGTGCTGACGAATGGGAAGAAACCCTGGCCGCTTACGATGCCTGGTGCGACTGGCTGGAAGAACAGGAAGCATTGGCCAACGCCGCTGCCGAAGACGACCCCGACCTTGAAAACGCCCGCCGCACCTACGAAGAGACCAAACAGCAGCGCGAAGCCTTCAGCGACGAACAGACGCAGGCCGAAATCGAGCAGCAGGACATTGCTGCCCTGGATGCCGACGCGGAAACCCGCCTCAAAGCCGCTTACCGCCGCGCCAGCCAGTTATGCCACCCCGACCGCGTCAGCGCCGAACACAAGGCACAGGCGGAACAACTCTTCAAAGAACTGGGTCAGGCCTACAAGAAAAAAGACCTGCCGACCGTCGAACGCATCCTTGCCCAACTGCAACGCGGCATCTTCACCGCCGCCAGCGACACCCTGAGCGACACTGCCGCCCTGCACGCCCGCATCGCGGAACTGCGCGAGAACCTCGCCATCCTGCGCGCGGAAATCGCCACCTTGCAGGACGACGACACTTACACCCTGCTGCGCGGCTTCGCGGATGAAGCAGCCTATCAAGCCTACCTCGCCGAACAGTGCACCATCCTCGCAGGCGAGCTCGAACAGCTCTACACCCTCTTGCGCAGCCTTACCGAAGAAGAAGCGGATGATGCCGGGGGCGTCGCCGATACGGCTGATGACGACGCTGACGATGACGATGCTGACGAGACATTTTTCTTTTGAGTCGCCAAGCGAGATAAATACTGGGTTTGTGCGTCGTCCACCGGGTAGGTGCTGCCCGCTTCGCGTTCTATGAAAAAGCCGCCAAGCGAGATAAATACTGGGTTTGTGCGTCGCCCGCTTCGCGTTCTATGGAAAAGCCGCCAAGCGACGTCATTACTGGGCTCGTCAAGCGGGGAATATTCCCTTCCCCCGTTTACGGGGGAAGGTGTCGCGCAGCGACGGAAGGGGGGATACGGTCGCCAAGCGACGAAAATACTGAATCCGCCAGCAAACCGGCCCGTCCCACACCCGAAAAGACTACAATCCCGCCACCATCAACCCCCAGGAAACCTACCATGACCGACGACCACAAAAAACCCAAATCCCGCACCCAAACCCTTGCCACCATCGATGACGGCTGGTTCGAACGCCTCTGCGCCTGGGCGGATGAATCTGATATTCAGGAAAAAGAACTGCCGAGGAATAAGGCGAAACTATTGGCGATGCAAGAACTGTGGCTAAATAGAGCACGATTCACCACCCTGCCTGTCGAAATTGGGCAACTCGGCAATCTGCAAGGGCTGTATTTATGGGACAATCAACTCACCTCTCTGCCTGCCGAAATCGGGCAACTTGGCAATCTGCAAACACTGGATTTGTGGAGTAATAAACTTAGCACCCTACCGCCGGAAATCGGCCGACTTGGCAAACTGCAAACACTGGAATTGAGGGGGAATAAACTTAGCACCCTGCCGCCGGAAATCGGTCAACTCGGCAATCTGCAAACACTCGATTTACAGTGGAATAAACTTAGCACCCTGCCACCGGAAATCGGCCAACTCGGCAATCTGCAAAAACTGGATTTAAGAGGAAATCAACTCACTGCCCTGCCTGCTGCCATTGCCCAACTCGGTAATCTGCAAGACATCACCATAGAAGGTCATTTACTTTTAGAACTCATTGATATGGCACCGTATCTGCCAAAACTGAAATCTCTTAGCTTGTTTAATCTCACTGCCCTGCCTGCCGAAATTGGTCAACTCGGCAATCTGCAGACACTGGATTTAAGCGGCAATGAACTCACTGCCCTGCCTGCTGCCATTACCCAACTCGGTAATCTGCAAGAAATCACAATGGACGGTCGTTTGCTTTTAGAACTCATTGATATGGCACCGCATCTGCCAAATCTGAAATCCCTTATCTTGTATAATCTCACCACTGTGCCTGGCGAAATTGGACGACTCGGCAATCTGCAATCACTGGATTTGGCCTGGAATCGACTCACCAACCTGCCTGCCGAAATCGGCCAACTCGGTAATCTGCAATCACTGGATTTGGCCTTGAATCAACTTACCAACCTGCCTGCCGAAATTGGTCAACTCGGCAATCTGCAAAGACTGGATTTATCAGACAATCAACTCTCCACTCTGCCTGCCCAAATTGGCCAACTCAGCAATCTGCAAGAATTAGATTTAGATAACAATGAACTCACCGCTTTGCCTGATTCAATTGGTCAACTCGGCAAGTTGCAAGAACTGAATTTAAGGGAAAATCAACTTACCGCCCTGCCGCCGGAAATCGGTCAATTAAGCGAGTTGAGAAGGCTGGATTTATGGGACAATCAACTCACCGCCCTGCCGCCGGAAATCGGCCAACTCGACAATCTGCAAGGCCTGAATTTAGAGTGGAATAAGCTCACCGTCCTGCCGCCGGAAATTGGTCAACTCGGCAATCTGAAAAGGCTGTATTTAATAAGAAATCCACTCACCGATCTGCCCGATTCCCTTAAACGTCTTTACCTCGAACGCAATGGTGCATTGGAAATAACATTAGATAATAAACTTCTTGATAGAGTTCTTGCGGAAATATTAAACCTCTGACGACGAATTTTTCTTTTAAGCCGCAGGCGGGATAAAACACGGGCCTATCCGACGGTCTGAACCGTCATTAAGCAGCCATCGGGAGGCTATTTGTAAAGCGTCCAAAATAGCAGTGGCAACAAAAAAGTAGGGCGGGCTTTAGCCCGCCGAATATGGTTAAACATCTAAAAAATCGTAACGGCATTGCGTCGCCTGACCAGACTCCATAAGAATCGCTACGCGATTTTTATGAGGCCCGCTGTACTACCTGTACCGTCTGCGGCGACGTGCCTTGTTACGCTTTTTTATCTATTCAACGGTAAAGCTTCCTTACGGTTTGGAATCGCGCCAAGCGGCGTAAACACCGGGTTTGCGGGAGCCGCCAAGCGGGCTGATGGCTTGTCGCCGGGTGGAGACGAAGAAGGTGGGCAAGCCCACCTCTTTGTGATGTATCCGCTCAGCGGTATTTTTGCAGGGCGGTTGCCACTTCACTGTAATCGCGCGGGCTGCCGTTTTTCCGTGCTTTTTCTTTTTCCTGGATTTTTTCAAGGAATTGGAAGCTGTTCATGCCGTCAATCGGGCTGTTCGCTTTGTGGATAGGGCTATAGGGGTCGGCACCTTTTTCCAGCAGCATTTGCACCGCTTCCGCATCGTTGAAGAGGATGGCGGCGTTCAGCGGTTGCAGGCCGGCGGCGTCGGGCTCGTTGATGTCGCAGCCGTTTGCGATCGTGGTGCCGAGGGCGATCAGCAGTTGTGCCTGGTTATTGCTGTTCATGCCGCGTGAGGCGAGCAGGGCGTGGATGACGGGCAGTGGTTTGCCGCCGTCCGGTGTTTTGAAGTGGCATTCTTTGGCGTCGCTGTATTCGAGGTCGGCCATCGGGTTAGCGACGGTTTTTTCTTGGGCGGCGCCGTCGTCTGCAGGAGCGGCAGGTTTGGCTTCGTTTGCGGTTGCCGGGGCAGTGGCTGCGGCAGGTGTGTCGGCGGCATATGTGTTTGCCGCCATCGCAAGGATGGCGGCAAGGGTCAGAATGATCCGTTTTTTCATGTGCTTAGCGAACCCGACGGACTTGCAGGGTGTCAGTTCCACCACTGACGCCGATGGCACCGCTGGTGATGACGTAGAGATCACCGCTTTTCAGCTGGCGGCGTTGCACCAGGTATTCTTCCGCTTCGCGGATAGCATCGTTATGGTCTTTGCTGGTATCCAGGCGGTTGGGGCGGACGCTGCGGTAAATCGCCATTTTGCGTTGCACGCCGAGGCTTGGCGTCAGCGCGTGGATGGGCATGTTGATGCCGAAGCGGCTGATCTGGAAGGGGGTGGTGCCGCTTTCGGTAAGGGTAACGATGGCTTTGGCACCAAGGATTTCGGCACTGAAGACGGCGCTGTTCGCGATGCCCTGGTCAAGACGTTCGACCGGGACTTCGTCGAGTTGGTGCACATCAAAGGGGGAACTGTTTTGTGCCTGTTCGGCGGCAGCACAGATTTGCGCCATGGTGCGCACGGTTTCGAAGGGGTAGTTGCCGGCGGCGGATTCGGCGCTGAGCATGACAGCGTCGGTGCCATCAAGTACGGCGTTGGCGACGTCGGAGACTTCCGCACGGGTCGGCACAGGGTTGGTGATCATGCTTTCCATCATTTGCGTGGCGGTGATGGAGAAGCGGCGCAGACGGCGCGCGGTTTTGATGATGCGTTTTTGCAGGGCCGGAACAGCGGGGTTGCCGACTTCGACAGCAAGGTCGCCACGTGCCACCATGACGCCATCGCTGGCGAGCACGATTTCTTCGAGGTTTTCGATGGCTTCAACGCGTTCGATTTTGGAGATGATGCCGGGTAGGATTTCGCCGCTACCTTCGGCCTGGCTGATGAGCTGGCGCGCGAGCTGGAGGTCGGCAGCGGATTTGACGAAGCTGACGGCGATGTAGTCGGCACCGATAGCGACGGCGGTTTTGAGGTCCTGATAGTCTTTTTCTGTAAGTGCCGGAGCGGTCAGGCCGCCGCCTTGTTTGTTAATGCCTTTGCGGGATTTGAGGACGGCGGGGTTTTGTACGGTGGTGTGGACTTCGGCGTCGATGACTTTTTCGACTTTGAGGGTGAGCAGGCCATCGTCGAGCAGCAGGATGTCACCGGCTTTGACGTCGTTCGGCAGTTCGCGGTAGTCGAGGCCGACGCGACCGTTTTTGCCTTCGCCTTCATAGGCGGCGTCAAGGATAAGGGTGTCGCCGCGTTTGAGTTCCATTTTGCCGCCTTCGATGAGGCCGACACGGATTTTCGGGCCTTGCAGGTCGGCGATGATGGCGACTTCGCGACCGGCACGTTTTGAGGCTTCGCGTACTTTGCGGGTGTTTTCGCCGTGGAAGGCAGCATCACCGTGGCTGAAGTTGAAGCGGACGACGTTCAGACCGACGCGGATCATGTGTTCGAGCATTTCTTCGTCGCTGCTGGCCGGGCCGATGGTGGCGACGATTTTGGTGTGGTGGCTGATGCGGGTGAGATCGCGGTGTTCTTTTGTCATGAGTGTTCCTGTTCGTAGGTATGTAGGGAGTGGGCGCTGGCGAGCGCGTCGAGGGGGATGTCCCAGGCGCGGCGTGGTAGGTGCGCGACCGCTTGACAAGGGTAGGCAATGCCGATAAGCCACGGCCTGGCGCGCGGTATTTTACGCTGAAAGGTACGGTCATAAAACCCGCCGCCCATGCCGAGGCGGGTGCCATGTGCATCATGGGCGACAAGCGGGGTGATGACGACATCGAGATCAAAAGCAGCGATAGCGGGCGCGGTTGCGGGATCGGGCGCGGGGATGCAGGCGGTATCGGGGATGAGCGGGGTGCTTTCGGTATAGGGATACCAGGTGAGCGGCAGGTTTTTGCCTGCAACGTAAGGCAGGTAGAGGTGGTAGCCGTTTTGCCATAGCAGACGGTTCAGCGGGGCGGTATCGATTTCTTCGGGCAGCGAGCGGAAGGTAGCGATGCGGCGCAGGGCAGGGCGGGTTTGCAGCCAGTCGTACACGGTGGTAGCAGTTGCGTGGCTGATGCGCTCGCGTTCAGCGGGGGATACGGCACGGCGGGCGGCACGGATTTCGCGGCGCAGTAGGGCGAGGTTTAGATCGCCCATCCCTGTTCCCCGCCGTTGATGCTTTGCTGGTGGCGGACGTAGTGTTCGACGGCATCGCGGGTCGCTCCCGGCACGATGCGGTCGATAAAATCGTAGTGGTAAGCGCGCAGGCGCAGGTCGCTGTGCCAGACGAGGTAGGTGTTGAAAAGCGGCATCCAGCGGTCAAGCGGGTACATGGCGAGATCGCTATCGCGCTCGGGGTCGTAGGCCATGTCGGCGATGATGCCAAGACCAAGCCCTTGGCGGACGTAATTCTTGATGAGTTCGGCGTTGCGCGCGGTGAGGACGACGCGGGCGGCGAGGCCCCGTCCCGCCATCGCCCGCACCAGCGCCGAGGGTTCTTTGTGCGAGGTGATGTAGGTAATGAGCGGGTAGGGCGCAAGGCTGGTGAGGCCTTCGAAGGGCTTGTTGTTCAGTTCGTGGTCGCGCGGTACCACCAGCACGGAGGTCCAGCTTTCCGCCGGCAGCATGAAGATGCCGCGTAGTTGCAGGCTGTAGGGGGTGAGGTCGCTCGCGGAAAACCAGCCGAAATCGGCGTCACGTTCCTGCACCATTTGCAGGATTTGCGTGTTCGTGCCTTCGATGATGTTCATCGGCAGTTTCGGGTATTCGTGTTGCATCGCCGGCAGGATTTGCACCAGGCGGTAGTGCGACAGGGTATGGGTGGTGGCGATGCCAAGCTGGGCGAGGGCGGCGATGTTGTGGTGCTGGCTGAGGTTGAGGATGTTTTCCACCGAGGCCATGATGCGTTCGATGTCGGGCATGATCGCCTCGCCGACTTCGGTCAGGCCGACTAAGGTTTTGCTGTTGCGCCGGAAAATCGGCAGGCCGAGCAATTCTTCGGCGAGCTTGATGTGTTTGCTCACTGCCGGCTGCGACATATGCAGTTTTTCCGCCGCCGCGGTCACGTTGTAACCGGAGCGGGCCACCGCCGCGATGCACTCCAACTGTTTTAATTTCATGATGTTTTTCTACCTGATGCTGCGGGCCTAACCAGAAGCAGTTTTTATACCAACCTCGCAAAATGCCGCACGCATATTAGCTTGCATGGTGGAAAGGGGGTATAACTAAAACGGCGGCGTACATGCCAAAGTGCTATTTCCCCAGGCTGTGGCGCCGCCTTACCATGCCCCGCAGACACAAACCCCACAGGAATATCCATGAAATACGCTTCCGTACTCGATACCATCGGCAACACCCCGATTATTCGCATCAACCGCCTCGCGCCGAAAAATGTTCAGCTCTACGTCAAAACCGAATCGCGCAACCCCGGCGGCTCCGTCAAAGACCGCCTCGCCTACGCCGTCATCAACGACGCCGAGCGGCGCGGCGTGCTGAAGCCGGGGCAAACCGTGGTTGAAGCCACCTCCGGCAATACCGGTATCGCGCTTGCCATGGTCTGCGCTGCCAAAGGCTATCCGTTTGTCGCCGTGATGACCGAAACCTTCTCCGTTGAGCGGCGCAAACTCATCCGCAGCTTCGGCGGCAAAGTCATCCTGACCCCTGCTGCCGAACGCGGGGTGGGCATGGTGCGCGTCGCCAAAGAACTTGCCGAAAAAAACGGCTGGTTCCTCGCCGACCAGTTTGAAAACCCCGCCAACCCGCAATACCACCGCGAAACCACCGCCGCCGAAATCCTGCGTGACTTCGCCGGCGAACGCCTTGATTACTTCGTCAGCGGCTACGGCACCGGCGGCACCATCTCCGGCACCGGCGAAGTGCTGAAAGCCGCGCGACCTGATCTGAAAATCGTCGCCACCGAACCGGTCAACGCGCAACTGCTCGCCGGCAAAGAGTGGGGACCGCACAAAATCCAGGGCTGGACGCCGGATTTCATCGCCGGCACCATGAACCAGAACATCTACGACTATCTCATCCCGGTCGGCGACGAAGAATCGCGCGATACCGCTCTGGCGCTTGCCGCCCAGGAGGGCATCCTCACCGGCATTTCCGGCGGCGCGACCTTCAATGCGGCGCTGCAATTCGCGCAACAGGCACCGGATGGTTCCGTCATCCTCGCCATGTTGCCGGATGGCAGCGAACGCTATATGTCCACCTTCCTTTTCGAAAGCATTAATGAAGGCTCGGACGACCACCTCTTGCCCTGATGCCATCTGCTGACATCAATCTACCTAAAACAACAGGTTCCGCCGGACGCGCAAGCACCGGCGGTTTTTTCTGCCCGCTTGTGGTGTGCGAGCGCTTGCTGACAAACAACATGGCGGCGCTTTTAGGTCAACATCCGCTGCACAAGCCAAATGCCAACATCCCCCCGGTGGCCGCTATACTGCCCGCCCCGTCACGTTCACCGGTTTCATCATGCACAAAAAAGCCCTTTTCCTCACCGCTTGCGCCGCCGCCGTCCTCCTCGTCCTTGTCTTTATCCTGCATGCAAGCGGCGCACTCGGCCCCATCCTTGATTTTGTCCTGCACATCGACCGTCACCTCGGCGAGATCAGCGCCCGCTACGGCACGCTCATCTACGCCATTCTCTTCCTTATCATCTTCTGCGAGACCGGCCTTGTCGTCACCCCCGTCCTGCCCGGCGATTCCCTGCTTTTCGCCGCCGGTAGCATTGCCGCGCTCGGCGAGATGAACATTCACCTGATGGTGGCGTTGCTCATCACCGCTGCCGTCCTCGGAGATGCCGCCAACTTTGCCATCGGCAAACACCTCGGCGACCGCCTCTTCGCCAATCCCGACTCGCGCCTTTTCCGCCGCGAATATCTGCACCGCACCGAAGCCTTCTATGCCAAACACGGCGGCAAAACCATCATCATCGCCCGCTTCGTCCCCATCGTGCGCACCTTTGCGCCCTTCGTCGCCGGTATGGGGCATATGCACTACCGCCGCTTCCTGCGCTACAACGTGCTGGGTGGCATCGCCTGGGTCATGCTCTTTGCCTACGCGGGCTATGCCTTCGGCCAGCATCCCGTGGTCAAACAGAATCTGACCCTCGTCCTCGCCGCCATCATCGTCATTTCC
The DNA here is from genome assembly GCF_900460955.1 of Cardiobacterium valvarum. Taxonomy (GTDB): domain Bacteria; phylum Pseudomonadota; class Gammaproteobacteria; order Cardiobacteriales; family Cardiobacteriaceae; genus Cardiobacterium; species Cardiobacterium valvarum. The sequence continues at coordinate 1,692,652 of NZ_UFUW01000001.1, read as the reverse complement.
ATCCTGCCCGCCATCATCGAAATTATCCGCCAGCGCCGCCGCACTACTTGAGGTTGCGGCATCGTTATCGCCGCTTATGGCTGGAGCAAGCGGCGAATGCCCCGCACCAGGGCATTGAAACTGGCGGAGCAGTTGTTATCCGGATCCATATAGGGAGCAATGCTGCGTGAGCCGGACAACTTCTGGTATTCCGGTACCAGTTTTTTCAGTTCTTCGGCCGGATTGGCGAGGTGGTCAGGTGTGCGGTATTTGCTGCGTTGCTGTTGTTGCGCCAGCCCGTGCCGGGCAAAGGCCTGCGCGACGGCGGTCAGATCTCCAAGATAGAAACTTTCCAGCTCATGGCAGGCAATGCGTATCAGCACATCCGTGCGGCCTGTACGATAACATTTGTCCTGCAAGGCTGCCTTGATGGCTTTACAGTCCCCCGCATCCTGGTCACGCATCACGATAAAGCGGGTGCTTTCGGTTTGTAGCCAGGCACGCAGGCGTAGAGACAGACGTTTTTCCAAGTCCTGTTTGCCTTCGAAGACGACATACTGGGCGCAAACCCCCGGCGCGATTTTTGGCAGCAAGCCTTGCAGCATGGCTTTGGCAGAGGGCTCTTCCAGAAAAAAGACCAGCGTCATCATCAAGGATTCACGCCCTGAAACAGCCCCTCTTTCCACAGGTATCCCATTTGATCACCAGCTTTCATGAATTCGGCAATCTGTTTGTTGTCGCGGGCGCGGTGAATGGTGGTGTAGCCCTTTTCCTTGATAAGCCAGAAGACTTCGTCTAGGCGCGTGGCGTTCAGGAAATCCGGGGAATGGCTGGAAACGAAGACTTGCCCGCCCCGCTCGGAATAGGCGCGGAATTCTTCCGCCAGTTCCCACAATAGGTTGGGATAGAGCTGATTTTCCGGCTCTTCCACGCACAGCAGCGGATGCGGTTTTGGATCGTATAAAAGCAGCAAATAGGCAAACATTTTAATGGTGCCATCGGAAACGTAGCGGTCGATGAAGGGATCAGTGAAGGACGCATCCTGAAAGCTCAGGATGAGGCGGCCATCCTGGGTCAGCTGCGGTTCGACGTTGCCGATGCCGGGGACACGCTGTTGCATGGCTTCCACGATTTTGCGGAAGAGAGCGGGATCATGTTCGTAGATATGGCGGGCGACAAGTTGTAGGTTTTCACCGGACACCGACAGATGTTCATCTTCACCGATAGCGTCCTTGCTGCCCCGCGCGAGATTGATGTGAAAGTCGGACACATGCCAGTTTTCTACTAGCTGGCGGAAAGCACTAGCAGCTTTGAAACGAGCGAATTGTCCCAGGCCCTTGATTGCAAGGACGTCTGTGCCGACCGCCTGATATTCCCGACTCAGTTCCTTGTCTTCTTTGTCGAAATCCTCTTCATTGGTGATGGCATAGCCTTCGCCGTTGTGGAAATTGAGGAAATGGTAAGGCGAGCCGTGCTCTCCGCGTTTATAGCGCAGAATTTCGTGGCGTACGACGGGTTTGTGTCGCTCCAGCCCAATCTGGATGGCGTAAGTGACCAGCCGTTTGACCCCAGCGATGTCGAGGCGAAACTTGATTTCCAACTCAATGCATTCGTTTATGTCTGCACCACGACTCAGTACTTGGGCAAAGCCGCCACGTGCCTGCAAGGCGCGGCTGACATTGAAGGTCAGACAGTCGCGCAGGAAGCCGAAGACATCGAATAGGGTGGTTTTTCCCGTGCCGTTGGCCCCGATGACAACACAGAATGGCGGGATATCGCGCATTTCGGCATCGCGGAAACCTTTGAAATTCTTGAGCCTGATGGATTCGATTCGCATAGGGAGTCCTTGGTGTAGGGATAACAAAATGCCGCCCGATGGCAGCGCGTTTTTCAGGCGGTCAGTGCAACAGGGCAACCGTCTTGCCGTTGATGCGGACTTCGTTGCCGTTGATGTCCACGTGCAGCGGGTAGTTGCCGTCTGCATCGGCGCGCAGACGGTCGTTGCCGAGGGTCAGGGCCAGTACGGGCAGCAGGCCGCTTTGCCGGGCGTGTTCGCCGTAGAGAAGGAATTCGCCGCGTGTGCCGTTCAGCTGGGCGGTGCTGTACGGCGGCGGGAAAAGCAGCGGGAAGAGCAGGCTGCCGCTTAAATGAGTGGTCTGCTCTTTGTTGCTGGTGAGGATGAGGCGGTTACCGCCGGATTCTTGTTGTAGCGAGAGGTAGAGGCGGTCGCCGCTATAGGCTTTAAGCAGCGGCAGGTCGAAGGTGGTAGTGGCCTGAGCTTCGAGATTGCGCAGGCTGCCGTTCTCGCGGCGGTGGGCGGTGATGAGGCTTTGTTGCAGGCGCTGGGTCTGGGTCGCACCCTGCGCGTTTTTGCTTTTGATGGTGAGGTCTTCGATGCTGTAGCGGCTTTCTTCGCGGGTCAGGTTGCCTTGCAGGTTGTAGAGGACGATGTCTTGCTGTTGTTGGACGGCGTTGGTGTAGCTGAGATTGATCTGGGCAGCGTTCAGACGCAGGCTGTCGCCGTCGCTGCGGTAGGTGCCGCCGCTGCGCGCAATGCTGAGACGGGCACCGTTTTTCTGCCATTGCTGGCTACCGAGCAGCCATTCGCCGTTACCCTGGTTGGGGTGGCGGATGTGGCTGTGCCAGCTGAGGCTGATACCTTCGCTACTGAGGTTGGGGGTTTCGTTTTTCTGTATCCGGATGGTCTGGTGCAGCTGGCCGAGAGCGGCAAGGCTGGCTTTGATATGCAGATGGTTGTCAGGGATGTAAGCGGCGAGGCTGCCATCGGTTGCGCTGTTGGTCAGGGTGGCGCTGAAGAGGTTGATGCCGCTGTTGACCAGCGGCGCGTGATGGATGCGGGCGTGCAGGGTGGTGCTGTACCAGGTCGGCTGGCCGCTGAACGGGCGGATGCTGAGGCGGATGTCGGCTCTGCTGCTGAAGTAGTTGCGCTGGTAGTTTTCCAGGCTGAGTTCGATGCCTTTGTCGTGCAGGCGTTGAATGTCGGCGCTGTTAAAGAAGGCGCGGGTGTGCTTTTCGAGTGCCGGCGCCAGGAAGGATGGTGCGGCAAGGGCGATGAGCAACCAGACGATGGCGACGAAGGCGAGGATTTTGGTGAAGCGGTTTTGGGTGATGTTTGGCATGGTATTGTTGCGGGTGGCGATGGGCTAAGTGTAGGGTTTTTATGGGGTTTCGACAATTATTATGTGGTCACCGTTCAAATAGGAATGAGACAAGGCGGCGTAGTGACTGGGCCCGCCAAACGGTGTAAGTACTGAACCCGCCAAGCGGCGTCATTACTGGACCCGCCGAGCGGCGTCATTACTGGCCAGCCAAGCGGCGTCATTACTGGGCCCGCCAAGCGGCGTAGTTACTGGGTCCGCCAAGCGGCGTCATTACTGGGCTCGCCAAGCGGCGTAATTACTGGCCTCGCCAAGCGGCGTTTTTTGCTGTGTACGAAGGTCGTGCACAAAGCACGCCGGCTATCAATCCAGCAACTGTTGCAGCGGGGCGAAGTGTTCGCGCAGGTAGGTCTCAAAATCCTCTTGTGGGCGGGCTTCGATTTCTGCTTGTTTGCTGAGGCTGGCGGCGGCCTGGGCGGCAAGCGCGGCGCGTTCTGCTTCCGGCAGTGGCTGGTGCAGGGTGGCGTGGTGTTTGTCACGCCAGGCAAGGTGGTAAGCGAGGAAGCCTTCGCGGTTGCCCACCTGGGCGCGGTAGGGCAGGTGGGTTTTGTCTGCGACTTCGCGGGTGAGTGCGGCGAGGGCATCTGTACTGGCGTTGCCACCGCGTTCGGCATCAAGGCGGGCGGCGATGGGCTGCATGGCGGCAAGCAGTTCGAGGGCGGCGTCCTGGATGGGACGGTCACGGCGCGCCTGTTTGAGAGAGAAACCGCCGCTCAGGCCGCAACAGGCGGTGCGCAGGCGGTTATGGTCGTTTTCGTCGCGCACGGCATGATCCTGTGGTCCTTCGGGATGCAGGATGCAGTAGAGCAGGTAGGTTTCGAGGACTTTCAGCTGCGCGGGGCTGATTCCGCAGGGGTCTTCGGGGTTGATATCGGTCAGGCGCAGTTCGAGGTAGGCGATGCCGCGTGTGGCAAGCGCCAGCGTCGGCAGTTCGTTGTTGCGCAATGGCTGTTTGGGGCGGGCAGCGGCGTAGTATTCGTTGGCGATTTGCAGGATGTGGGTGCTGATTTGTTTGCGGCTGCCGTCGGCGTGGTAGAGGCCAATGTGCTCGAAGCGCGGCGCGGGGGTGGCGACGGCGCTGGCAAGGTCGCGCACATAGGTGGCGAGGTCGTTGTTGCTGACGGTGAAGGCGGTTTTGTTCTGGTAGCCAAGTTCGCTCATGCGCAGGCTGGTTGCGCCGCGCCAGCCGAGGGTGTGTGCGGCCAGCGGTTCCAGGATGTTGTGCGCGGGGCGGAAGCTGTCATGCACGGTGGGGCTGGCACCGTAGAGGTAGTTGATGAGCCAGGCGTGGCGGCTGTTGGCGCGCAGTGCGCCCATGTAGCGGCGGTTGATGTAGTCCTGCGTCACGGTTTCGCCGTCGCGCGCGGCGAGTGCCTGCCACAGCGCGGCGGGCGGTGAGTAGTTGTAGTGGATGCCGCTGATCATTTGCATGGTTTTGCCGTAGCGGTGCGCCAGGCCTTCGCGGTAGAGGCGGCGCATTTTGCCGCCGTTGCTCGTGCCGTAGTAGCCGATGGCGATGGCATCGTCGCTTGCCGGCAGGATGCAGGGCATGCTGCCCGGCCACAGTTGTTCATCGTCGATGTGCTGCGCGCAGTAGCGGTGCAGGCTGAGCAGTTGGGCATAAGCAGCGTCCGGCGTGGGGTGCGGGTCGGTAACGAGTTCAAGCAGGGTTTCGGCGTAGTCGGTGGTGATGTTCGGGTGGGTATAGGCGCTGCCGAGAGCGGCGGGGTGGGCGGTGCTGGCGAGGGTGGCATCAGGATTGGTGCGCAGGGTTTCGCGTTCGATGCCGATGTTGCCGTGAGCGAGGGGCAGGGTGTGCATGGTGGTTGGTCCGTAGGGGTTCGGCGGCATGATAGCGTATGATGTGATCTCTGTTTTTTTGTGTGAGGTGTGTGATGGATATTGCAGTGTTGATGGATGATTTGGCGTCAATCAAGCCTTATAAGGACACGACGTTTGCCCTGATGCTGGCGGCGCAGGCACGCGGGCACCGGATGATGGTGTTCGACCAGGGTGACTGGCAGGTGCGCGACGGCAATGTGCAGGCCTATGTGCGCACGGTGCGGCTCGTTGATCAGGATGAGGATTTTTTCCGCGTGCTCAATGAAGAGGTGATCGATTTGTGCGAGGTGGATGTGGTGTTGCAGCGCAAGGATCCGCCTTTCAATCTGCGCTATATCTACGACAGTTATATGCTGGATTTGCTGGAAGCACAGGGTGTGCGGGTGGTCAATCCGCCGCAGGCACTGCGCGATATGAATGAGAAGTTTGCGATTACCCGCCTGCCGCAATGTACGCCGGAAACGCTGATTAGCAAGTCGCGTGACGAGATTTTGGCGTTTCTGCGCGAGTTCGGTGAGGTGGTGGCAAAACCGCTGGACGGTATGGGTGGCAGCGGCGTGTTCAAGCTCACCCTCGGCGACAAAAACACCAATGCCATTCTGGATGCGATGAATCCCGATGGCCTGCAAACGCTGATGGTGCAGCGCTATCTCGACAAGGTTACGGAGGGCGACAAGCGGATTCTGGTGATTAACGGCGAGGCGGCCGATTACGGTCTCGCCCGTCTGCCCGCCGAAGGGGAGTTCCGCGCCAATCTCGCTGCCGGTGGGCGCGGCGTGGTACAGCCGCTTACCGAGCGGGAATGGTGGATTGTCGAGCAGGTGCAGCCGCTGCTCGCCGCCGAACGCCTTTATCTGGTTGGGCTGGATGTCATCGGCGGCTATTTGACGGAATTGAATGTGACCAGCCCGACGTGTATGCGCGAGATCGAAAAGGCGACGGGGCAAAAGATTGCCGAACGTTTCTGGCAGGGGCTGGAAGAATGACGCCGCCGCGTACAGAGACGGCTGACGCGCCGCAGGAAGAAGTCAAGGGCGAGACGCTGTTGTGGCGCTATGCGAAACGCAGCGAGGACGATGACGGCGAGGAACATTCACCGGGTTGCCCGTGTTGCATGAATGAGCAGCGCTAGTCACGGCCTCGCCCGATTAGGCCGCTTGCGGCAAAAGCCGTACAATGCACGCCCCGTTTAGCGGCGCATCCCGCGCCGCTTTCCCATCCGTTAAATACATAAGGAGTCTCCTGATGAGCGAAGAACAACAAACCCAAATCGTCCTCGATATCCGCAAAATCTACGTCAGCGATATCTCGGTGGAAGTCCCGCACGCTCCGGAAATCTTCCAGCAAGAACTCAACCCGGAAATCAGTCTTGGCGTTGCCCACGAAATCCAGAAACTGCCGGAAGACAACCACTACAACATCAAGCTGCGTCTGACTGTTACCGCCAAAAACGGCGAACGTGTCATCTATCTCGTGGAAGTCGCGCAGAACGGCGTCTTCGAAATCAGCGGCCTGCCGGATGCCCAACTGCACCACGCACTGAACGTCTATTGCCCGACCACCCTCTATCCCTACGCGCGCGAAGCCATCAGTAGCGCCATCAATCGCGCCGGCTTCCCCAACCTCTACCTGCAGCCTATCAACTTCGACATCATGTACCAGCAACGCCTGCAACAAGCTGCCGAACAGCAAGACGGACAGCCGACGCAATAATGGCGCGCATCACCGTCCTTGGTGCGGGCAGCTGGGGCACCGCACTGGCCCTGCAACTTGCCCGCAACCGGCACGATATCACCCTTTGGGCCCACCGCCGCGAACATGCGGCGGCGCTCATTTCAGCGCGCGAAAATAGCCGCTATCTGCCCGGCATCGCCCTGCCGGACAATCTCGGCATCAGCGACGACCTTGCTGCCGCTGTGCATGACGCTTCGCTCATCCTTGCCGTCGTCCCCAGCCGCGCCTTCGCGGGACTACTCGTGGATCTCAAACCGCATTTGCGCGATATCCCGCTGATGTGGGCCATTAAAGGTTTCGAAGCGGGCAGCGGACGACTGCTTAGCGACGTTTTCCATGACACCATCGGCGCCAATCACCCACACGCCATCCTGGCCGGCCCCAGCTTCGCCAAAGAAGTCGCCGCCGGGCAGCCTACCGCCGTGACCATCGCCGCTGCCGATAACGCCCTCGCAGAACACATCGCCCACTACTACCACGGCAGCAACTTCCTTTGCTACACCAGTAACGACCTTATCGGCATCCAGGTCGGTGGCGCCGTGAAAAACGTCATCGCCATCGCAACCGGCATTGCTGACGGCCTCGGCTGCGGTGCGAACGCCCGTGCTGCCCTCATTACGCGCGGCTTGCGCGAAATTACCCGCTTGGCGACCTCCCTCGGTGCGCATGAAGAAACCCTGATGGGCCTTGCCGGCATGGGCGACCTCGTCCTCACCTGCACCGATGACCAATCGCGCAACCGCCGCTTCGGCCTCGCCCTCGGACGCGGACAAAGTGCGGCAGACGCCAAGGCCGCGATCGGCCAGACCGTCGAAGGCGAAGGTGCTACCCACGATACCTATACCCTCGCACAGGCACACGGCATCCGTATGCCCATCACGACCCACCTGCACCACATGCTTGCTGGCGAAATCAGCCTGCACGACACCATCGCCAGCCTGCTCGCGCGCGACATCAAACAAGAACGGCACTGATGCCCGACCTCGACATCCACTACGAAGACCCCGACATCCTCGTCATCAACAAACCGGCGGGGCTGCTGTCCGTGCCCGGGCGGGGGGAAGAAAAATACGACAGCGTACAAAGCCGCTGCCAGGAAATTGCGCCGGAAGCCATGGCCGCGCACCGCCTCGACATGGCAACCGGCGGCCTGCTGCTCATCGCTAAACACAAAATCGCCGAACGCCACTACAAACAAGAATTTGCCGCACGCCGCGTCGGCAAACGCTACATCGCCCTCGTCCACGGTATCCTCGCGCAAACCAACGGCGATATCCATTACCCGCTCATCACCGACTGGGAACGCCGCCCCCGGCAAAAAATCGATTACGTACACGGCAAAAGCGCACACACCAGCTATCAGGTTCTCGCCGAAGAAAATGGCAATAGCCGCGTCGCCCTTACTCCGCACACCGGCCGCAGCCACCAACTGCGCGTCCACCTCGCCGCCATCGGCCACCCCATCCTCGGCGACGAATTCTATGCCGATGAACATCTCTCATCCGCGCCGCGCCTGATGCTGCATGCGGAAACCCTCACCGCCACCAATCTGCACGGCATCCGCCAGACCTTCCATCTCGCCGCTCCTTTCTGAACCTGATCACAAACAGACGGCGCTCCTGCCCCGCTTGGCAGGTGAAAAATAACCATAACGTATGCCCATAAAAACACAGCAGTCGTTATAATCCATCTGATTTCTCACCCACAGCCACAGGAAAACACGATGAAAAAGAATCAACTGGCGCTTGCCATCCTCACCGCTGCGGCGCTGCTCAGTGCTTGCGACGATCAGAAGAAACCGGCAGAAAAAAGCGCTGCCACCGAACAATCGGCTGAAAACAAGGTTGCTCCCACTGCGCAAAACGCCGAGCAGATTGAGGCGCGTTATAAAGAAGATGCGGCACAAGCCAATGCGCTTTATGAAAAGTTCTATGCGACTGGTCCGAACGCCAATCTTTTCCGCAAGTACGATTACAGCGTCAGTGATTATCAGAAGAACGAGCAGGGCGCGACTGCCAAGGCGAGCCTGACGCTGGATCTCAACCCGGCGGTTTATGGTGAAAGTGTCCAGCCCGTTATCCTGAATTTCACCGATACCATCACCTACAACAAAGAATTGCTGGATAAAGGTATCGTGGCGCAGGTCGAACATAAAATCGACAATCCGGAAGCCATCAAGACGTTCATTGATAATTTCGGTGGTTCCGTCGGGCAACAGACAACCGGGGAAAATACAGCCGACGGGAAGACAGGCGAGGAAAAACCGACTGAGGAGAAACCAGCCGACAAGGCAACGGCTGCCGGCGATGGCATCAATACAGTGTTTGAACATCTGCAACTGCGCACCGACCTGCTTGCCGATGACAATGCTGTTGCCAACGCGACCATTACGCCCTTCCAGTACCAGAAAGATGATGACAGCCTCGATTTCAAGGGCCTCAGCTACAACGTCCGCTACAACAGCAAAACACTGGCGGAAGGCATTTATGGCCTTGACTTCACTCTCGAGCCGCTGACGTTTACCGCCAGCGATAAAGAAGACGGCGACAGCGCAACGGTCAGTATCGCCCCCGTCAAAGGCGCGATGGATATCAAGGAAGACGGCACTTTCTCGCTTAAAGTTGATCCGATAAAGACCGAAACCACCAATACCGATGGTCTTTCTACCTTCGAGATCGCAGGTATTGACGGCAAAGGGGAAGGCGTGAAGTTCGATAGCGCGCTGGGGACTTATTTGGGTACTTTCGACATCAATGCCAACGGTATCCGTGTCAGCCGCAACAATGAAGCCATTAATCTGGGTGATATCAACATCAAGGCGGACACCAAGAAAAGCGCAGCGGGCAACTATGACACCGCCGGGACTTTTGTGTTCAAACTCGATGGTACTTCACTGAAACAGGCTATCCCGATGTTGTCGGTTGAGCCGCAAAGCCTGCGCCTTCATGTCGGCTTGAATGAACTCTCGGCTGCCGCCAACACCTCTTTGACCGAAGGCCTGCAACTGCTTAATCCACATCTTGCCGCCGGCAAGACTGATCTGCCACCGGAAGCACAGAGCAAGTTCCAGGTTGCCGCGAACGAGATTATTAAGAACAAAACCCGCTTCAATACCGAGATCGAAGTGCAAACCGACAGCGGTAAGGCACAGCTGACCGCTAATGTTGGTATCCGCAGCGACAGCCCGGTCACAGCAGAAGAATGGCAAAAAGCTATTGACGGTGCGCAGGAGAACCCGCTGCCGCTGCAAGACCTGCTGAAAAACAACCTTGACTTGCATGCCGAACTCCGTGTCAGCAAATCGCTGGTAGATAAGCTCGGTTTCAGCGAAATGGTTGAACAGCAAGGCGCCATGTTCGTCACACTTGAAGGCGACGAATACCGCGTCAAAATCGAGGGTAAAGAAGGCAAAATCGAGCTGAATGGCAACCCGCTGCCCTTCTGACTACTGTCGTCATTACATTGCAGAAAAGAACCCCGCTTAAGCGGGGCTCTTTAATTGGCGGGCCCAGATTTTATGCCGCTTGGCGGGCCTAGGTTTTACGCCGCTTGGTGGGTCTAGGATTTACGCCGCTTGGCGGATTTTTGTCATGTATGACGACTGGGTGAGGCCGGATTCAGTCGTCATCACGCATAGCGCCGTAGCTGCCGCTCAGGTTCTGCGTGCTGTCGTGGAAAATGCCGCCCAATTCGCGGGCGTTATCGCCGTAGGAATGACCGGCGGTGTTGACGCCCGCACTGTTGGTGCTGCCGTTAATGGTGGCGATCAGACAGATCGGATTGAATTGAATATTGCTGTCCCGCTCTGCTTTGATACACCCGCTCAATGTCTTGTTGCCGAAGTTGACGGTGAAATCGGCATCGGCGACACCATTACGGCCAACCGCCGCATCGCCGTCATATTCGACGATGCCTCAGCTCGGCATATTGGTGGTGAAGGCGTCCTGGCTGAAGATGTAGTCGGTATTGTCATGTGTGATGTATAGTTAAATAGCAAAAAAACAGTAACCATCAAAATCATGACCTATCCAGCCCATATCCGTAAAAAAATCCTTGCAGAACTCGAAGATAGCACCTATCGCGAAGTGGCAGCCAGACACCGCATCAGCCCCAACACCCTTGCTACCTGGAAGAAACAGCCACAACCCAAAGGCAGCCGCCGTTCTACGCCTCGCCTTCTCACAGAAGAAGTCATCCGGCAAGACGTGGCCGAGCATCCTGATGACTATCAATGGGAAAGGGCTGCACGTCTGGGCTGCTCGCAAAACGGCATCTGCAAGGCGCTCAAACGCTATCGCTTCACCGTTAAAAAAAAGACTTCCGCCACCGCAAGGCAGACGAAGAAAAACGCCGTGAATTCCTCGAAGTAAAAAGTGTCTATGAAGCACGCCTGCATCCATTCGTTTATATCGATGAAAGCGGCTTCAGAAAAGACATTTCCCGTCCTTACGGTTATGCACCACGCGGGCAAAAATGCGCAGGCGTATCCGGATGGAGCAAGGCACAAACCAACGTTATCGGTGCCCTGTGTGGCACTGTGCCATTTGCTTTCACTGCCTTTGATTGCAGCATAGACAGCGATGTTTTTCACACATGGGTGACAGAAATACTGCTGCCGGAGCTGCCCGCCTGCAGCGTGATCGTGATGGACAACGCCTCCTTCCACAAACGGCAGGACACGCTGGATGCGTTGCAGGCTGAGGGACATACGGTGCTGTGGCTTCCGCCCTATAGCCCGGATTTCAACCCGAGAGAGAAGACATGGGCATGGATCAAACGGTTGAGGAAACAATGGCGGTTGGCTGATGTGAATGCCCTGCTGTTTTGGTTCTTTACTCTCGTTACTCTTTATTAGCGATTCGACTATAGCCGAAGCGGCTGTTACGGTAATTGTGGCCGCTGACCAGGAAATTCTTGTAGCTGATGCCGTTAATTTGTATCGAATTGCTGCGGATGTTGGGAAGACCGTCGACGTAAATACCGCTTTGCTGTGCGGCGAGGTGTTTGCCGTCAATGTGTGTACTACACCAAGACGGGTGCTATTCAGGGCTTTGGCGTGACGGACACTGTTAAATGTTACGCCGTTAGGGTGGCGAATGCGGTACCGTGATAGGCGTCATTATTGGAGCGGCCGCTGTTGTCATTTGACGGACGTTGCGGATCAACCGGGGTATCGTTTTTTTGTCATCTTTATCACCGCAAGCGGCGAGTAGCAGGGTTGTGGCGATCATAAGTACGAGAGAAAATTTGTTCATCAGAAAATTCCGTTAATGGCAGAAAGGCGGCTTCCACCCTATTCTATTAGCACGAATGAACAAGAGGTGAACGACTGGGGGCATTATTTAATCTTGGCATCCTCTTCGCGCAGAAGTCGTGCCAAGAGTGTTTGCGTCTCTTGCAACAGCGTGATGCGCGTTGCGGTCTCCGCCTGACAGGCGCGCAGTTTGTCGCGCAATGCGGGGCAGAATGCTTGTGGGCGGTCGTGCAGGCAATCGTGTAGCCGCGCGATATCCTTTAATGCCAGGCCCGCCTGTTGCAGCAAGCGAATTTTCGCCACCTGCGCCATATCTTCCTCGTCATATAGGCGATACCCAGCCGCGTTGCGCGTAGGCGTGAGCAGCCCCAGTGATTCATAAAAACGCAACATCCGCACACTGACTTGCGTGCGCTGCGCCAATTCCCCTATTTTCATGCGTCCTCCGCTTGACCCTGACAAGGTGTCATAGTCTACCCTTGCGTCGTCATTCACACAGGAGCATCCCATGCACGCTTACATCATCCACGGCTATGGCGCGAGCCCAACCGATCACTGGTTTCCCTGGCTGCAAGCACGTTTACAGGCGGCGGGCATTTCAACCATCGTCCCGCCGCTACCCGACAGCGAGCATCCCGATTTTGCCGCTTGGCAGGCGGCACTCACACAAACGATCGGCACGCCCGATCGCAATACTTTGCTTATCGCGCACAGTCTCGGCACCATCAGTCTGCTGCATTACCTGAGTGCGACTTGTCCTGCTGCGGTGGGCGGCCTCGTGCTGGTGGCAGGCTTTGGTGCACGTCTGCCGGAACTGCCAATTATTGGCGGTTTTGATATCGACACCTACATTGACCATACTCGCCTGGATGATGTCGTCCTGCGCCGCTATGCGGCGCACATGCACCACCTCATCAGTGACAACGATTACGTTGTTGCTCCCGCCAACAGCCATGCCCTTGCCGCACGGCTCGGCGGCACGGTACATGCATTGCCGCGATATGGCCATTTCCTGAGCGCTGATGGCATTACCGAGTTGCCCGCCGCATGGGAGGCCTTGCAGAGCTGTTTCAGCGGAAAAGATCATGTTTAAGATCATCATGCTGGTGAAAAAATGTGCCGAACTCGGTACAGACGAATTCCTTGCCTGTTGGCACGAACATTCCGTCAAAATCCTACGCCACCAAGCGGCGCTGGGCATTCGTGGCTACGCCAAAACCCTACCGGAAACAGCTGATACCCTACGCGGCACACAGCCCTTCGCCTACGACGCCATGGGTGAATTGTGGTACGACAGCTGCGATGATTTCCTCCGCGCCCGCAACACGTTCGAGGGACAGGCGGCACTTGCTGAACTGCGCGGGGATGAATTGCGCTTCGTTGATATGACGCAATCGGTGATGTGGTTTGGAACGGAAGAACGTGTTATCTGAGCAGATGGGAAAAATAAAAAAGCGGGCATGACGCCCGCTTTTTCGTATTCATCTGTCAGTAGTACCAGGTACGTACCGGACCAGAATCCACGTGAATAAAATTCGAACCGCGATAAATGCCGATACCGCCCGCATTGAGGCGTTGTGCCATCGCACGCAATTGCCGTGAGGTATAACCCTGAATGGAAATATCTGCCGCTTGGGCTTTCATGTGATAGCTCTGCTTGCCGACATTCTTGGAGCGACGCGCCAACATGGAATTGGTAGCCGGTGAGCGGTAGCCGCTGTGCAATTCGATCGTCGCATTATTGCCGACGTTGCTTTGCATGTAGTGGAGGATATTGAGCAGGTCGATATCCACAGAAACAATCTGATTTTGGCGGAAATCGCGGAAGAAATTGCTGATTTCGTCCATAGCAGGCTGAATATAGCCATATTCCGGAGACCAGAAGACAGCGCGGATATTTTCGCCGGTGTGCGGATTGTGCATCTTGATCATCCGCTCGCGGCTGATGGCCGCCTTGGCCCAGTCAGCAGGTAACAAAAGACCCGCAGTCGCGATCGCAGCAGTTTTCAGGAAAGTGCGTCGGGAATTGCGGGTGCAGCAGGGGCAATCTTCGCCGTGTTCAAAATCGGCAAAAGTAACTGCCCGTTCAGTGTCGGGTTTCTTGAAAAACATATTGAGATTTACCGTTTCGTGTTTGAGGCGGCGGATACTAAAGTAATTGCAATGAATTTGCAACAAATAGGTGCCGGAAACGGGAGTGAAAAGAAAGAATTTGGTGGCTACGCCCTGACTCGAACAGGGGACCCCATCATTATGAGTGATGTGCTCTAACCGACTGAGCTACGTAGCCTTAATGGAGAAAGAGGAAGAAATAAGGCGCGCGATTATGCCGAGCGGGCGGGGGAGTGTCAAGCTCTTTCGGCAAACATTACCAAAGCCGCCGCAGACAGCCACTATAATGCCCGCATTTTTGCGGAGAACACATGTGGATGTCAGCGAAATCCTGAACGGCCTGAACGAACGCCAACGCGAAGCCGTCACCCATCCGGCGCGCGCCCTGCGCATCATCGCCGGGGCGGGCAGCGGCAAAACACGCGTCCTCGTACAGCGGATGCAATGGCTGATGGCGGTTGAAGACATCTCGCCTTACGGTCTGCTGGCGCTCACCTTTACCAACAAAGCCGCACGCGAAATGCGCCAGCGTCTCGAAGCTGCGCTGGAACGTCCGCTTGGACAACTGTGGATGGGTACCTTCCACGGCATCTGCCACCGCATCCTGCGCCGCCACGCCACGCTGCTCGGCTGGCCGGAACAATTCATCATCATGGATAGCGATGACCAGCTGCGCATGGTGAAGCGCATGATGCGCGCGCGGCAGTGGGACGAAAACCACATCAAGCCAAAAGCGCTAGTCTGGCAAATCAACGCCTGGAAAGAAGACGGCCTGCGCGCGGCCGACATCCCGCCCAATCCGCACCCGACCAACATCGCCGTGCGCGATTTCTACGCTGATTACGAACGCCTCTGCCGCCAGCAAGGCACGATGGACTTTGCCGAACTGCTCTTGCTCACCGTCGAACTCTTTACCCACCACGCCGACGTGCTGCGTAACTACCAGCAGCGTTTCCAGAGCATCCTCGTGGACGAATTCCAGGACACCAACGCCCTGCAATACCGCCTTGTCCAACAACTTAGCGCAGGCGGCGCGCAACTCTTCGTCGTCGGTGATGACGACCAGTCCATCTACGGCTGGCGCGGCGCGCGCGTCGAAAACATCCTGCAGCTCGAACACGACTACCCCGGCCTCGCCACCATCCGCCTCGAACAAAACTACCGCTCAACCCAGACCATCCTCGATGCCGCCAACGCGGTCATTGCGCAAAATAGCCAGCGCCTCGGCAAAACCCTGTGGAGCGACGGCGCACGCGGCGCGGCCGTGCGTATCTATCCCGCCATTAACGAACACGACGAAGCACGCTACATCTGCGCTGAAATCCAGCGCTGGCAGGCGGCAGGCGGCCGTTACGACGACTGTGCCATCCTTTACCGCTCAAACGCCCAATCGCGCGTCTTTGAAGAAATGCTTTTGCAGCACCGCCTGCCCTACCGCGTCTATGGCGGCCTGCGCTTCTTCGAACGCGCCGAAATCAAAGACGCGCTCGCCTACCTGCGCCTTGCCCGCTACCGTGATGACGATGGTGCCCTCGAGCGCATCATCAACACCCCGCCGCGCGGCATCGGCCAGAAAACCCTGGCTGATCTGCGCCAGCACGCGCAACAACACGGCGCCAGCCTGTGGCAAATCCTCACCAACGACACCCTTATCAACAGCCACTACCCCGCCCGCGCCAAAAACGCCCTGCGCGACTTCGTCCGCCTCATTGACGACCTCGCGCACAAAATCAATCACGAGCCCTCGCTGAAAAAAGCCCTCGAACACACCGTGCACGACAGCGGCCTTTACGCCGCCCTCGAAGCCGAACACAGCGAACAGGCCGAAGCGCGGCGTGACAACCTCGACGAACTCATCAACGCTGGCAGCTACATCGACCTCACCACCGACCCCGACAGCGACCGCATCATGGACTTCCTTGCCGACGCTGCGCTGGACGCAGGCGACGGTCAGGCCGAAGAAGGCACGGACAGCGTCCAGCTCATGACCCTGCACAGCGCCAAAGGCCTCGAATACCCGAACGTGTACATCGTTGGCATGGAAGAAGGCCTGTTCCCGACCCAGCGCGCCTGCGAAAGCCCGGAAAAACTCGAAGAAGAACGCCGTCTCGCCTACGTCGGCATGACCCGCGCCGAACAGCACCTCACCCTCTGCTTCGCCGAACGCCGCCGCTTCCAGGGTCAGGACACTTATCCGCAGCCCTCGCGCTTTATCCACGAAATCCCGGCGGAACTGACTGAAGCCGTGCGCCCGATGGTGTACAGCGGCATCAGCAAAATGCGGCAGACCCGCCACGCCACCGCACCAACCCGCGACGACGGCGGCCCCTACCCGATCGGCAGCAACGTGCGCCACCCCAAATTCGGCGAAGGCTGCGTCCTCGCGCTGGAAGGCAGCGGCGAACACCGCCGCATCCTCGTCAACTTCGCTGATGCCGGGGAAAAATGGCTGATACTGGCCTATGCCAAACTGGAAAAAGCCTGATGCGCCCGGCAACTATCCCGCTTGGCGGGCCCAGTATTTACGCGCCCGGCGATGTTTATCGTGGCCCGCTAGGGCAGATAGGTGAGCACCAGGGCGAGATAGACGGCGGCGCCGACCCAGTTGTTATGCAGGAAGGCGCGGAAGCAGCGTTCGCGCTCAAAGTGGCGGGTGTCCCACAATTCCCAGGCAAAGAGCAGGGCGGCACCAAGGATGCCTGCGTAGTACCAGACATTCAGCGCGGCGGCGTATCCGGCGGAGAGCAGCAGGGCGAGCATCAGCGTCATTATTGCGGCGAGGAAGCAGTGTTCGCGACCGCGCATGGTGATGGCACTGGAGCGCAGGCCGATTTTCAGGTCGTCGTTGCGGTCCACCAGCGCGTAGAAAGTGTCGTAGATGAGAGTCCAGCAGATGCCCGCGCCGTAGAACAGCACGCCCGGCAGGGTGATGGTGCCGAGGAGGGCGGTTTGCGCGAGCAGGATGGGGCTGGCAAGGGCGATGCCCAGAATGAGTTGCGGCGCGGGAAAGCAGCGTTTGCTGAGCGGGTAAAGCAGCATGACGATGCCGCAGACGCTGGCCAGCAGGATGGTCTGCCAGTTGAGCAGCAGGACGAGTAGAAAATTAAGCAGCATCAGGATGATGCCGAGGACGACGGCAGCGGTAACGCTGATTTCTCCCCGCACCAGCGGGCGATTGCGGGTGCGCTCGACATGGCCGTCGAAATTGCGGTCGGCGAGGTCATTGAAGACGCAGCCGGCGGAGTGGGTCAGCCAGGCACCGAGCAGGAAAATGCAGACGGTGTACGCGGGAGGGCGGCCGCTACCTGCCAGCCACAGCCCCCATAAACAGGTCCAGGCGAGCAGTAATGGCACGATGGGGGCGTCAAGACGCATCAGGCGGATGCAGGCGATGAAGAGGCGGGTGGACATGATGATTTTTCCTCCGGTTCTTTATTACGGTGGGGATATTCTTGCATATACATGACAAGAAGCGGTCATCAGGCGGCGTGGCTGTTGCCTTTGCGGATCGCCAAGCGGCTCAACGCTATGGTGTTGTCCCGTCGCGCCATTCCTGCAAGTGTTTTTCTGCCGCTGCATCGCCCTGCGCGGCGGCTTTTCCCAGCCATTCCCGCGCCTGCGGCAAATCGATGGCCTGACCCCGTTGCAGCAGTAACTCGCCCAGGCGGGATTGGGCATAAACGTCGCCCCTCGTCGCCAGCGGCCGCCAGGCGTTAATCGCCCGGTCGCGCCATGTTTGTGCTTGCGCCATATCGCCGCGCAGGGTGGCGAGGACGCGCAGGTCGTCTAGGGCCATTGCCGTCAGCAACGGGTTTTTCCCGTCTGCCACCACTTGCTCGTACCAATAGCGGGCGCGGCCATCGTTTTTGGCGTTGTCGCGATACCAGGAAGCGGTGGCATAGCGTATCGCTGCATCGCCGTGTGTCGCCGCCTGTTCGCGCCAGTGGATGGCCTGCGCGGGATCGGGCGCCACGCCCCAGCCGTCCGCGTATAAATCGGCGAGTGTATCCATCGCTTCTGCGTGTCCGGCAGCAGCCCGCTCCTGCATGATACCCGCCGCCTTGTTGTAGTCTTCGCGCACGCCCGCGCCCCAAAGGTACATCTGTCCTAACTGGTAGTGTGTTTCTGCGTCGTCGCTGTGCAGGAAGGCATCATAGAGCGGATAGGCCTGAGCACGCGATTGGGTGACGGTTTCTTCAAACCAGCGTCGTGCCTGGGCGTCATCGCTTATCGTGCCTTTGCCGTCCGCATATTGTTGATAGACGCGCAGGCGCGCGAGGATGTTGCCCGCTTCCGCCTGCGGCAGGAAGATTTGCAGCGCTTCCTGATAGTTACCGTCGCGGTACAGCTGCTCCGCCCGCTGCCAGCCCCGCCACTGTGGCGAGGCCAGCGACTCGCCCGCCTCTTGCGCAAAGAGGCCCCACAACTGTCCCAGTTTCGCTGCTGCCTGCGCTTCGTGCGGCAGCGCCTGGATGTAGTCGGCATTGGCGTAGTGGAAATAGCCCGCCGCGTAAGCTTCCTGCGGATCCTGCCAGAGGACGGCGGCAGATGCGCCGCCTGCGGTACAGGCGAGAAGCAGGCTGAAAAGGTGCTGTTTTTTCATGGTTTTCTCCGCTGGGTGGATGACGGTCAGGATAGGGCAGGGTACCCATGCGATTCAATGACCGCTATGGCGTCTAATTGCCCGCCGTTTGCGCCTTTGCTGCCCCGCCTGCGCGAGACGCCGCTATAATCGCCCCTGTTTTTCCCAAAGCGGACGACTGCTTTTCTGATTCCGGTATATTGAGGCGATATGAACTGGTTCCAATTGATTCGTGAGGATTTTTCCGTGGTGTTTGCGCGTGATCCGGCAGTGCGCAGCCGCTGGGCGGTGCTGACCCTGCATTCGGGTTTCCGTGCCGTGGTGCATTACCGCATGCAGCATGCGCTGTGGGGTATCGGCCTGCACTGGCTGGCGCGCTGGCTGTCGCTGTGGTCGCGCTGGACGACGGGGGTGGAGATTCATCCGGCGGTGCATGTCGGGCGCCGTTTTTTTATTGACCACGGCATGGGCATCGTCATCGGCGAAACGGCGGAGCTTGGCGACGATGTCAGTATGTATCAGGGGGTGACGCTCGGCGGCACGACCTGGAACGAAGGCAAGCGCCATCCCACCATTGGCTCTAATGTCATCCTCGGCGCGGGTGCGAAGGTGCTCGGCGCGGTTACGGTGCATGATCATGCCCGCGTTGGCAGCAACGCGGTGGTGGTGAAGGATGTGGAGTCGTACACGACGGTGGTCGGCGTCCCCGCGCGGGCGGTGCGCATCCGTAATGAAGACGGCGAGAAGTTTGAGGCGTATGCGGTCGGACATGATGCGCCCGATCCGGTGATGACGATGCTGGAGCAGTTAAGCGAGCGTGTGGCGAAGCTGGAAGCGGAAAACGTGGCGCTGAGGCAGGGCAATGGCCAGCGTTGACGGCAGCCTCGACGGCTGGGCGTATTTTGATTTTGCCGCGACGATGCCGGTGACAGAGGCCGCACTCGCAGTATTCGTTGAGACGTTATCCCGCTTCCCCGCCAACACTGGCGCGACTTATGCCCCCGGTCTTGCCGCCAGACAGGCTTTGGAAGACGCGCGGGCGCGGTTTGCTGCAGTCATCCATGCCGACCCGCGCGAGGTGGTCTTCACCAGCGGTGCAACGGAGGCAGACAATCTCGCCCTGAAAGGCGCGCTGTGGTACCACGGCGTCAAGCAGCCGCATCTGCTCACGGTGCAGACGGAGCACAAGGCGGTGCTGGATACGGCGGCGGCGCTGGCGAGAACGGCGAAGGTGACGGTGCTGCCGGTGCAGCGCGACGGCCTGCTGGATATGGATGCCCTCGATGCCGCGCTACAAGCCGCGCCGACACTGGTCAGCGTGATGGCAGTCAATAATGAAACAGGCGTGGTGCAGCCGCTTGCCGCGATTGCCGCCCGTGTTCATGCGGCGGGGGCAAAATTCCATGTGGACGCGGCGCAGGTGCTGGGCAAGTTGCCGGTGGACGTGCGCGCCTGGGATGCCGACCTGGTCAGTTTTTCCGGGCATAAATGCGGTGCGCCGCAGGGCATCGGTGCACTGTTCGTGCGCCGCCTGCCGAAGATGCGTTTGCAGGCGCTGGCCCACGGCGGCGGGCAGGAACGCAGCCGCCGCAGCGGCACTTCACCGCTGGCGTTGATACGCGCCTTTACCACTGCTGCGGCGCAGGCGGAAGCGGGGCGTGAGGCGAACGGGGCAACGATTGCTACCAGGCGCGCGCAACTGCTCGCCGCCCTGCCAGCGTCCATGCATGTGAACGTGCCGCCGCAGACGCCGCAAGTGCCGCATATCGTGAATCTCTTTACCGGTGTGCCCTCAGGCGAGGCGCTGCGTCAGGCGGATGCGGCGCAGATTGCGCTGGCAGCGGGCTCGGCCTGCACTTCTGCCGCCGAAGGCTCGCACGTTTTGCAGGCGATGGGGCTTCATGAAGCAGCAGCGCGCAGCCTGCGCATCAGTCTGTCGCATACCACCACAAGCGGGGAAGTATCCCGCTTAGCGGCCTTTCTGGAGGAACTCGGTCATGACCGTTCTTGATGAAGAAGCGCAGCACGAAGTGACCCGTCTGTGCATTCAGGCGGCGCTGCTGCTCTTGCAATACGGCGCGGAAAGCAAGGTGGTGGTGGATGTCTCGACCCGTCTCGGCTACGCCCTCGGTGCGACGCGCGTTGATTGTGCCCTCACCGCCAATTCCATTGTCTTCACCACCCTGTTCAACCATTTCTGCATCACCACCGCGCGGCGCAATATTGATCGCGGCGTGAACATGACCGTCGTCAGCGAAGTGCAGCACATCATGCTCGCCGCTGAAGCGGGGCAAATGGATCGCCACGCGGTGCGCGAGGCGCTGGCCAACCTGCAACCGCGCCCCTATCCGCCGAACCTCGTGCTCGTCATGGTGGCGCTATCCTGTGCCTGTTTCGCCCGCCTCTCCGGCGGCGACTGGGCAGTGTGCAGCCTCACCTTCGCTGCCAGCCTGTGCGGGATGCGGGTGCGGCAATGGCTGGCCGGGCTGCATTTCAACATGGCGCTGGTCTTCATGGCGACTGCCTTCCTCACCAGCCTGATTGCCGGCCTCGGTGTGCGTTACCACATCGGCAACGACCCGCATATCGCCATGGCTGCCGCCGTGCTGATGCTTGTCCCCGGTTTCCCGCTGATTAACTCGCTCTCCGATGTGCTGAAAGGCTACATGAACATGGGCATTGGCCGCTGGGCGCTCGCCACCGTCCTCACCCTCGGCACCTGCCTCGGCATCGTCTCGGCGCTGGCACTGCTCGGCATCGACAGCTGGAGCGGCGTATGAACGCGTTGCACATCCTCCGGCTGCTCGTGAACGATGCCTTTTTCGCTGCCATTCCGGCGGTCGGCTTCGCGCTCCTGTTCAACGTGCCGCCGCGCGCCCTCAAATACTGCGCCGCCCTCGGTGCGCTGGGGCACGCGACGCGTACCGCGCTGCAAATGCTGCAACTGAGCCCCGTCTTTGCCACTTTCTTCGCCGCCAGCCTCGTCGGCGCGCTCGGCGTATGGCTGGCGCGGCGCTATCACCGCGCCCATCCCAAAGTGTTCACCGTCGCTGCCGTCATCCCGATGTTCCCCGGCCTCTCCGCCTACCGCGCCATGCTGTCGCTGGTGCTGATTGAAAAAGAAGGCTACTCGCCAGAGCGCTTCGCGACGATGGTCGAACAATTCGTGCAAACCGGTTTCCTGCTCGCCGCGCTTGTCTTCGGCCTGGCGTTACCCGGATTGCTCTATTACCGGCAAAAACCCGTTGTTTAATAATACTCAGGAGGCAATATGAAACCCCGCAATCCCAACAGCATTTTCGCCCTGCCGCCGGAGGCGACGAAAAAAATCTTCCTCTTCGCCGCCTCGCTGGCCCTCGCCCTGGTGCTGATGCTTACTACTGCCGGTGAAAACTTCACCTACGCCCAGCATTGCGTTCTCTTCCTCCTCTTCTTTGCCGTGCTGCTCTGGGTGACGGAAGCCGCCGCGCCCTTCGCTGTCGGTGTCTTCATCGTCGGCTTCCTCGTTTTCGCCCTCGGCAAAGAAGACGGTATCAACGTTGATATCTACGTCCGTACCTGGTCGGATGGCATCATCATGCTCTTCCTTGGCGGTTTTTTCCTCGCCGAGGGCATGAAAAAAACCCGCCTCGACTACAAACTGTTGCAAAAACTGCTGCCGCTCTTCGGACGCCAGTCCAAATACGTCCTGCTTGGCTTGATGCTTGCCACCGCCTGCATCTCCATGCTGATGAGCAACACCGCAACCACAGCGATGATGATCGCGACTGCCGCACCGCTCTACACCAACGCCAGGGACAACTTCGCCCGCGCCCTGCTGCTTGGTATTCCCGCCGCTGCCTCCATCGGCGGTATGGGCACCCCGGTTGGCTCGCCGCCAAACGCCATCACCATCGGTGCGCTGGCCGCCAAAGACATCCATGTCTCCTTCCTTGGCTGGATGATCGTCGGCATGCCGATCGCCATTCTCCTCACCTTCATTTTCTGGCGCATCCTCACCAGCACCTACCAAATCGGCAGCGACAAACTCGACACCGCCTTCCTCTACGCCGAACCCGACACGCCGAAAGAAGTCAGCAAACTGCAAGAAGTGCTGATGATGTTCATCCTCGTGCTGACGCTGTTCCTGTGGCTGACCGCCAAACAATTCCACATCCCGATTGCCGTCGTCTCCGGCATCCCCATCGCCGGACTAACGCTTACCGGCATCCTCAGCGGCAAAGATGTGCGCGCCCTGCCGTGGGACACGCTGATGCTGGTTGCAGGCGGCCTCGCCCTAGGGCTTGCCATCGAAGAACACCACCTCGCCAACTACTACGTCGCCAAACTGCAAAACGTCCATGTCAACTTTTACCTGCTGGTCGTGCTCTTCGCGCTCGTCACCGTCGGCCTCTCCAACTTCATGAGTAACACGGCAGCGACCGCTATCCTCGTCCCCGTTGCCTTGTCCTCGGCAGCACTCGCGGGTGATGCCAACCCGCTCATCCTGCCGCTGGTCATCGGCCTCTCCGCTTCATGCGCGCTGTTCCTGCCGGTTTCCACCCCGCCGAATGCGATTGCCTACAGCACCGGACTGCTCAAACAATCCGAATTCCGCCTGGGCGGCGTCAGCGTCGGTCTGATTGGCCCAACGCTGATTATCATTTGGGTCCTGACGACCGCACATTGGCTATAAGTCATTCCCCCCAAACGACAAAACCGTGCCCCGGCGCGGTTTTTTATCGCCTGCCAAGCGGCGCAACTTCGTCGTGTATGGGAAACACCACAAAAATTTGCACCGCAAATTCGCGCACGCTACCGTGCCACACATAAAAACCAACCAACCACCATCATGAACAACAGCCCCTACCAGGCGGCGCTTGCCGCCATCCTTCCCCGGCAAACCACCAACATCGCCCGCCATACCCTTGCCAGCGGTGAAACCGTCTGGGTACGTAAAGCAGGGAAAAGTATCCCGCAGTGGCGCTATACCCTGATCGGCTACTTCGCCGCCATTTTCCACCTCAATGCGCTCAAACCCGTGCCTAATCCCGGCGGCCGCGCCGTCATCGCGACCGAAGCCGGGCGGCTGCAAACCCTGGAAGCGCACGGTATCCATGTGCCGCATCTGCTCGCGCGCAGCGCGGACGGCATCATGTTCACCCACCTCGGCGAACACACCCTGCTTGAGCGCATTGAGCACGAAGCCGACGACCTCGCG
This sequence comes from Cardiobacterium valvarum, assembly GCF_900460955.1. Classification (GTDB taxonomy): domain Bacteria; phylum Pseudomonadota; class Gammaproteobacteria; order Cardiobacteriales; family Cardiobacteriaceae; genus Cardiobacterium; species Cardiobacterium valvarum. The sequence continues at coordinate 1,668,770 of NZ_UFUW01000001.1, read as the reverse complement.
CGCTGGCAACAGGGCCTTGATGCCATCCGCGCCGTGCATGAACACGGGCAATACCTGAGCGAGCCCTTCGCGCGTAACATCATCGCCTGCTCCGACGGCAGTACGGGATTCATTGATTTCGAAGAAGACCCCGGACAGTACATGTCCTTTACCGCCTGCGAAAGCCGCGACTACCTCTGCTACCTGCAATCCACCGCCATCATCCTCAAACAGCGCGGCCACCTTGATGCTGCCGTCCGTTTGTGGCACGCCCACACCCGCACCTTGTCGCCTGCCGTCGTGCACGACATCCACGCCGCCGTGCGCCCGTTGCTGTGGATGCGCTGCCTGCGCCATCCTCGCTGGGGCAAAGACCCGTTGCGTCTCGCTGCCCTTGCCGAACTGATTCACCTCGAACACCGGACATACGCATGAAATACCCCACAGACATCTATACCGAAGCTGCCGTTGATCCTGACACCCTTGCCCATCTCGGCCCGCTTGCCCGCATGGCGGGCATCTGGCGCGGCGAAAAAGGCATGGACACCAATCCCAAAGCTGACGGCGCGCACCATGACCCCTACATTGAGCACTACGAACTCCAGCCCATTGATGCCCAGACCAACGGCCCGCAGCTCTACTACGGCCTGCGCTATCACACCCATATCCTCCAGCCGGGCGGCGTCGAAACCTTCCACGACCAGGTCGGTTACTGGCTGTGGGAACCCGCCACTGGCAACGTTATCCTTACCTTGGCCATTCCGCGCGGGCAAACCGCGATGGCTGTCGGTAATGCCGCTGCCGACGCCACCACCTTCACCCTGCGTGCCGGGCGCGGCAGCCTTGAAAACGGCATCCTCTCCAACCCCTTCCTCGAACACGCCTTCAAAACCGAGAGCTATACCATCACCGTCACCCACCATCCCGACGGTAGCTGGAGCTACGAACAGGACACCGTACTCATCATTCCTGACCGGGCACAACCCTTCCATCACACCGACCGCAACACCCTCTACAAAATCGCCGAACCCACCCCCAATCCGACCGCCCGCGCGGCGATAAAATAAACCGCCGCAAACGTTGAACCATCCCCAAAACCCCAAGAGAGGCATCCATGACCCACCGCATCTACAATTTCACCGCCGGGCCCTGCACCCTGCCGCTTGCCGTCCTCGAATCCGCCCGGGCCGAACTGCTCGACTTCCAGGGCTGCGGCATGTCCGTGCTGGAAATCAGCCACCGCAGCAAACGCTTCGAAGCCGTGCATGAAGAAACCCTGGCGCTCGCGCAAGAACTCCTCGCCGCGCCTGCCGACTTCCAGCCGCTCCTGCTCGCCGGCGGCGCGCACCAGCAATTCGACATGATCCCGCTCAACCTGCTCGCCGACGGCGGCAGCGCCGCCTACATCAACAGCGGTATCTGGGCGGAAAAAGCATTGAAAGAGGCCGAGCGCGTGGGGGACGCCCGCGAAATCTGGACGGGGCGCGATAGCGGCTTCACTACCCTGCCGGATGCCCTGCCGCCGCTACCCGCCGATTGCTGCTACCTCTACCTCACCAGCAACGAAACCATCAGCGGCGTGCAATACCGCGACTACCCGACCGCCGCCGTGCCGCTGGTTATCGACGCCTCATCCGACTACTACACCCGCGCCATCCCCTGGGAACGCTGCGCCATCGTCTATGGCGGCGTGCAGAAAAACCTCGCCCCGGCAGGTCTCGCCCTCGTTTTCGTCCGCCGCGACCTCATTAAAGACCACCCGCGCGTACCCAAATTCCTCACCTACGCCGCCCACGCCGCCGCAAACAGCCTCTACAACACCCCGCCAACCTGGCAAATCTACATGCTGAACAAAGTCCTGCACTGGATTAAAGACAGCGGCGGTATCGCCCACTTTGAAGCGGAAAGCATCAATAAATCCGGCCTGCTCTACGACTACATCGACTGCAGCAACTACTACCAGAGCGACGTGCCGCCCGCCTGCCGCTCGCGTACCAACGTGACCTTCCGCACCCCCTCGCCCGAACTCGATACCCGCTTCTGGCAAGAAGCCGAACGACAAGGCTTTGCCGGCCTCAAAGGGCACAAACTGCTCGGCGGCATCCGTGCCAGCCTGTACAACGCCATGCCGAAAAGCGGCGTAGAAGCGCTGATTGACTACATGCAAACCTTCGCGGCAAAAAACGCATAAAAATCAAAGCCCGACGTAGCGGCAAAACGCGGCAACTACGCCGCTTGAATGCTGCCAAACTGCCTCCCAGGCGACAAAATTTCATCCCTCATAAACACAGGAAACCGCATGAACCCCTACTACCTCGCCCGACCCTTACTCTTCCGCCTCGACCCCGAAAAAGCGCACGACCTCGCCCTCGGCATGCTGACCCGCTTCCCGACCATCATGCCGAAAATGCAGGGCGGCCAGCCCGTCGAACTGCTGGGGCTGACCTTCCCGAACCGCCTCGGCCTCGCCGCCGGTCTGGATAAAAACGGCGTCGCCATCAGCGCCTTTGACCGCTCTGGACTCGGCTTCATCGAAATTGGCACCGTCACCCCGCGCCCGCAGCCGGGCAATGACCGCCCACGCCTCTACCGCCTGCCCGAACACCAGGCCGTCATCAACCGCATGGGCTTCAACAACGACGGTATCGACGCCCTCATCGAACGCGTTATCGTCACGCCGCGTCCGCGCGCCATCCTCGGCATCAACCTCGGCAAAAACAAAAACACCCCGAACGAACAGGCGCTGGATGACTACCTCATCGGCATCCAGAAAGCCTGGGCACATGCCGACTACCTCGCCATCAACATCTCCTCACCCAACACCGCCGGCCTGCGCGACCTGCAACACGGCGCCGCCCTGCGTACCCTGCTGACGGGCATCAAGAGCGAACAACAGCGCCTTGCCGCCTCCACACAAAAACACGTCCCCATCGTCGTGAAAATCGCCCCCGACCTTGATGACGATGCGCTCAACGACCTGCTCGACACCATCGCCGCCTGCGGCATCGACGGCATCATCGCCACCAACACCACCCTCGACAAAAGCGCCGTCGCCAGCCACCCGCACGGCAGCGAACAAGGAGGGCTGTCCGGCGCGCCGCTCACTGCGCACGCAACCGCCATCCTCACCAAAATCCGCACCCGCCTGCCGAACATCCCGCTCATCGCCGCCGGTGGCGTGATGAACGCCGCCGACATGCAGGCCAAACTCGATGCCGGCGCCGACCTCGTGCAAATCTACACCGGCCTCATCTACCACGGCCCGCAGCTTATCCGCGACTGCCTGCGCCAACTCGGCTAAAGACGCCCATGAACGCCGCCGACTTCGCCCGCCACTGCTACCTCGAAAAAAAGCGCATGACGCAGGAAACCTTTGCCGAGAGCCCTTGCCCCAGCGCAGCGAATGCCAAAATTCGCGCCCTGCACCTGGACGACAGGCAAACCGCGCTCCTCAAAGAAGCCGTATCCCTGCTGCTGACCGATGCCTACTACACCCTCCTGCTGGGGTTGGACGGCAGTTGCCCCATTGGCGATGCCGAACAGCAAACCTACCGGCTCTACGACGAAGCAGATAACCTGCTGACGGGAGACGGCGACCTGGAAGCTGCCGCCTACGCCTACTTCCATGAAGGACAATATGAACAAGAAAACCCATCTGACGGGGCTGATGAATGACAGCAAATGGGCGCGCATCTTTGCCCTTATCACCGGCGCGTGGGTGATCACACATCAAAAAAATCGCTGGCGTATCCGCCCCGCTAGACCGCTGGGCGACTATTGAATAACAGCACGCCCCCTGCTTTCCTTTTCAGGAGACCCCGCAATGAACACCGAATTTGGCCTGGAACCATTTGAAGACACCCGCGACGAACGTGCGCATCAAATAATCATCGCCCATCTCGCGCAGGCATCACCCGCCGAGCAATTCTGCTTTGTGCAGCGCTCGAATTACGATGGCAACGCCCGCGCGTTGCGCTGGCTTGCCGACCGTCCTGAGACCGACCGCGCCGCAATACTCGCCATGTACTGGAACCTGGGCGCGGATTGGTTAATGCAGTTTGCCGCCGAGGCGGATGTGCCTGATTACGAGCGCGCGTCCTGGCAGTTTTGCCGCCTGCTGGAAGCGCGCTATACCAACGGTTTCTATCCTCATGCTGCCGTGTATTTCAATCCCTATGAGACAGACGGTGCCTATCCGTTTGAGTACGACAGCATCACGCGCCAGCGCGAGGCGCCGCCCGCCATGCTGGAAATCATTGCGGGCGCGCAGCACGTTGATGTCGATGCCGATTTCCCCGACTATGACGATGGCTTGCCGCTGGCGGTTGCGGAAGCGGTGTGGACGCTCTATGACGAGGATTGATGCCTCTGCGTAGCGCAGCCCCATGAACTTGCTGCTGTTCGGGCGTACCTCTCACAACAAACCGTCGGCGTCTTTCCCGCGTCTTCGCAGCGTGCACTTTGACATCGGTCAGCATTTGTGGGGCTAAAAAGAGGGTAGGACAGATGCCCCATGTTCTGCCCCACAGATTGGGCTGGATGCAATAGGATTTTTATTGGATGGTATAGGACGGCAGATAAAGAAAAACCGCTGAATTAACAGCGGTTTCTAGACAACATTGGACAGGATAATAATAATGGATGGTGGAGGCGGGGGGATTTGAACCCCCGTCCGGAAACACGCAACCTTCGGTACTACATGTTTAGGCACGTTTTTAATTTAATGGGCGTGCAGCCAACGGCCAGGCAACCCGCACACGATTCCGCTTGATTTGACTGCCTACCGGCGGACGCGATAAGCAGCGGTTCTGTAAAAATGCCACTCAGTTTGAACGTACAGACACATTCAAGTGAGCGTCAGCGGGAATTAAGCCGCCAAAGCGTAGTTGTCGTCGTTTGCAACTATTGATTTGAAAGGGATTTACGAGGTTCTTTCATCCTCGACATGCACCTGGAGTCTTGTCATCCCCGTCGAATCCAGGAACGCCCCCAAGTGGGCGCGATTATAGACAGCGCCAGGCGGGAAATCCAGTAGCTGTAGACCAGCGCGCGGCGTAGAATCCGCGATTTTTTGAGGAAACATCATGATTGCCTGGATAGAAGCCCGCCGTGCCGGGCTCTTCGCCCCTCCGAACTGGTTACGTAACATCATCGCCGGCCTCATCGTCGGCGTGGTTGCCCTGCCGCTTTCCATGGCCTTTGCCATCGCAACGGGCGTCAAACCGGAACAGGGCATCTATACCGCTATCGTCGCCGGCCTCATCGTTTCGGTCTGCGGCGGCTCACGCGTACAAATTGCCGGGCCCACCGGCGCCTTCATCGCCATCCTCGCCGGCATCACCGCGCAATACGGTTTCGACGGTTTGCAAATCGCCACCGTCCTCGCCGGCGTGATGCTGTTTTTTATGGGTCTCTTCCGCCTCGGCATCATGATCCGCTTCATCCCGATGCCGGTCATCCTCGGCTTCACCGCCGGTATCGGTGTCGTCATCTGGGTCGGGCAATGGGCTTCCTTCTTCGGCCTGCCGAAAGCGACGGGCGCGCATTTCCACGAACAGATCTGGGCGCTCCTGCGCAGTTTCCCGCAGGTGCATCTTGCCACCACCGGCCTCGCGCTGATGTCGCTGGCGCTGCTCATCATCGTGCCGAAAATCGCCCTGCTGCGCCGCATCCCGTCGCCGATGTGGGTGCTTATCGCGGCCACCGTCCTGCAAAGCCTCTGCCAGTTTGACGGCGTTGCCACTATCGGCTCGGCCTACGGCGGTATCCCGCAAAAACTGCCGGCCTTCGCCCTGCCGGATTTCAACTGGAGCAAAACCACCACCCTCATCCTGCCCGCCTTCACCATCGCCATGCTCGGCGCTATCGAATCGCTGCTCTCGGCGGTCGTCGCCGACGGCATGACCGGCACGCGCCACAGTTCCAACCAGGAACTCGTCGGCCAGGGGCTTGCCAACATCATCACCCCCTTCTTCGGCGGTTTTGCGGCGACCGGCGCTATCGCCCGTACCGCGACCAACATCCGTCAGGGCGGCAACAGCCCGCTTGCCGGTATCGTCCACGCGCTGACCCTCATCCTCATCCTGCTGGTCGCTGCGCCGCTTGCCGCCAACATCCCGCTCGCCGCGCTGGCCGCCATCCTCTTCCAGGTCGCCTGGAACATGAGCGAGCCGAAACGCTGCCTCAACATGCTGCGCCGTGCACCACGCGCCGACAACGCCCTCTTCCTCATCACCTTTGCCCTTACCGTCTTTGTGGACCTTGTCGTCGCAGTCAACATCGGCGTCATCCTCGCCACCCTGCACTTCCTCGGACAAATGGCGAAGGCGGTCGAAGTCAAAAAAGGCGAACACAGCAGCGACAGCGAAGCACTGCCGGAAGACGTGCAAATGTTCATCGTCAACGGCCCCTTCTTCTTCGGCGCGATGGAAAAATTCGAAAAAACCCTCGCCGACATCAACACCCAGCCGCGCGCCGTTGTCCTGCGCATGCGCTGGGTGCCATATATTGACATGACCGGCATCCTCACCCTGGAACGCGTCATTACCGACTTCCACAAACGCGGCATCCGCGTCCTCATCTCAGGAGCGAATGAACAAGTCCGCGCCAGCCTGAGCCGCAGCGGCATCCTGACCCTGCTCGGTGAAGAGAACTTCATGCGCGATTTCGATACGGCGGTGGCGGTGCTGAAACAGGCACAGGAGTAACGGCTACCAAGCGGGATAAATACGGGCGTTGTGGGCAGGATTCGTCGCCGATGCGAGTGATTTCAGCCCTGCCTCCTGCCAGCGGGGCGAGCTGTCCCAGTCCCGCAGGCGGAGAGGGTTTTGCCCTTTGTTTCCGCAGCTATTTCTACAACTACTGAGATAGGTATAGTTGAATAGATAAAAAAGCGTAACAAGGCGCGTCGCCGCAGACAGTACAGGTAGTACGGCAAGGCGACGCAACGCCGTTACGATTTTTTAGATGTTTAACTATAGATACCTGTGGCCGCTTGGCGGGCTCAGTATTTACGCCGCTTGGCGAACCCAGTGTTTGCGCCGCTTGGCGAACCCAGTGTTTGCGCCGCTTGACGGGCCCAGTGTTTACGCCGCTTGGCGGGCCCAGTGTTTGCGCCGCTTGGCGAACCCAGTGTTTATGCCGCTTGGCGGGCCCAGTATTTATGCCGCTTAGCGCGAGAAGGCATGCGGTGAATTTATAACCCGCCGTCGACGTTAAAGACGCGGATGGCTTCGTTGGCGACGGTTTTTTCCAGCATTTGCCGCAGCAGTTCCGGCGGGATGGTGCAGGTGTGGGCGCCAGCGTTGAGGGCGTGCAGGATTTGCTGGGTGTTTTTGAAACTGGCGCCCATGATGCGGCAGTTGATGGCGTGCTCATCGTAGTAGTGGCGGGCGGTAGCGATGACGGCATACGGGTCAATGCCGTTGTTTTCCATGCGGTTTACATAGGGCGCGACGTAGGCGCAGCCGGCAATGCCGGCGAGGATGGCCTGTTCGGCGGAGTAGATGGCGGTGCCGAGCAGCGGGATGTCCGGCCGCTGTTCACGCATTTGTCTGACGGCACGTAATCCTTCGGTATTGATGGGGACTTTGATGCCGAGCGTTGCGTTGGGGAAGTCGGCGAGGATTTGCGCGAAGTCGCTGACCAGGGTGGCGGCGTCGTTGCCCAGCACTTGCACGAAAAGCCGGTCAGGGTAGGTTTGGAGGATGGCGGCAAGTTGTTCAGCGCGCGGCGCGGGGTGCTGTTTGAGCAGGGTCGGGTTGGTGGTGATGCCTTTGAGGATGCCGAGGTCGCGGTAATGCTGAATGTCGGTCAGGTTGGCGGTGTCGAGGTACATGGCGGGGCTCCGTGGAGGGTTCGCCGCTATTGTACGCCGCCTGCGGTCAGTGGCGAGCCGGGGAAGCGGTATATAATGCCCGCCGTTTTTTTCTTCGCTTATGTGTATGAAGCCTTTACTGAAACACGTCTATATTGAAACTTACGGCTGCCAAATGAACGAGTACGACTCGTCCAAGATGCTTGCCGTGCTCAAGGTGTCGCACGGGATTACACCGGTCGCGACGCCGGAAGAAGCCGATATTCTTTTGCTCAATACTTGTTCTATCCGCGAGAAGGCGCAGGAGAAGGTCTTTTCGCAGATTGGCCGCTGGAAGCCGCTGAAAGACGCCAAGCCGCATGTCATCATCGCGGTTGGCGGTTGTGTTGCCTCGCAGGAAGGTGAGGAGTTGCGCCGCCGCGCGCCGGCGGTGGATGTGGTCTTTGGGCCGCAGACGCTGCACCGTCTGCCGAATCTCATTAGTGAGGCGCAGGAGAAGCGGGACGGCGTGGTCGATGTGTCCTTTCCGGAAATCGAGAAGTTCGACCATCTGCCGGAGCCGCGCGCGGAAGGGCCGACGGCGTTTGTCTCGGTGATGGAAGGCTGCTCGAAGTATTGCACGTTCTGCGTTGTGCCTTATACGCGCGGCGAGGAGGTGAGCCGCCCGTTTGATGATGTGATTGCCGAATGTGCCGCGCTCGCCGCCCAAGGGGTGCGCGAAATCAATCTGCTCGGCCAGAATGTGAACGCTTATCGCGGCGCGATGTTCGACGGCGATACCGCCGATTTGGCGCTGTTGATTGAGTATGTCGCCGCGATTGACGGTATTGACCGCGTCCGCTTCACCACGTCGCATCCTGTGGAATTTACGGACAATTTGATTGAGGTGTACCGCCGCGTGCCGCAGCTCGTCAGCCATTTGCATCTGCCGGTGCAAAGCGGTTCGGACAAGATACTGACTTTGATGAAGCGCGGTCACAAGGCAGCGGAATACAAGGAGAAGCTGGCACGGCTGCGGGAAATCCGCCCGAATATCAGCTTTTCCTCGGATTTCATCGTCGGTTTCCCCGGCGAGGAAGACGAGGACTTTGAGGCGACGATGCAGCTGATTGAGGATGTGTTCTACGACACGTCATTCAGCTTTATTTACAGCCCACGCCCCGGCACGCCTGCCGCTGCTATGCCCGACCGCATCCCGATGGACGTGAAGAAAGCCCGTCTTGCCCGCTTGCAGGCGCGCATTTTGCAAATGGCGGCGCAGATTTCCGCCGATATGGTCGGCAGCGAGCAATGGGTGCTGGTGGACGGCATTTCGAAGAAGAACAAGAACGAAGTCTGTGGGCGCACCGAGAACAACCGCGTCGTCAACTTCCAGGCACCGGCAAGCCTGATCGGCCGCTTCGCCAAGGTTCATATCACCGCTGCTTATAAGAATTCCCTGCGTGGCCGCCTGCTGGAAGCCGAAGCCCAGCCCGCGCCACGCCGTTACACCGCCTGATTATGTCTGATCATTACACTCTCGCTTTCCAGCTCAGCCCGCAAGACCATAGCCGCCTCAGCGAACTGGTCGGGCAATTGAACGCCCACCTGCGCCTGATTGAAGAACAACTGCACGTGCAGATTGAAAGTCGCGGCCACCTTTTCCAAATCATCGGCGACGAAGGCCGCTGCGCCCAGGCGCGGTTCGTCATCGAACACCTTTATGGTCAGACCGGCGGCGGTGTGCTTAACCTGGATGACGTGCACCTCGCCCTGCGCGATGCCGGGGCGACGCTGTCCGGCGAAATCGCTGCGCGTGGCGAAGGCCAGGATATCCGCATCGAGACACGACGCGGCACCATCAGCGGACGCGGCAGTAACCAGCGCCGCTACCTGCGTCGCATCTTCGAGCATGCCGTGAACTTCGGCATCGGCCCGGCGGGCACGGGCAAAACCTATCTCGCCGTCGCGGCCGCTGTGTCGTACCTCGCCGAAGACAAAGTACGCAAACTCGTGCTTGTCCGCCCCGCTGTGGAAGCGGGCGAACGCCTCGGCTTCCTGCCGGGCGATATGACACAGAAAGTGGACCCCTACCTGCGTCCGCTCTACGACGCGCTGAACGACATGCTCGGTGGTGAGCGCGTCGCCAAACTGATGGAACGCGGCGTCATCGAAATCGCCCCGCTCGCCTTCATGCGTGGCCGCACCCTGAACGACGCCTTCATCATCCTTGACGAAGCGCAGAACACCACCGTCGAACAAATGAAAATGTTCCTGACCCGCCTCGGCTTCGGCTCGACAGCCGTTATCACCGGCGATACCACGCAAATTGACCTGCCGAAAGGTACGACCAGCGGCCTCAAACACGCCGCGCGTATCCTGGAAAACGTCGAAGGTATCTCCTTCACCCGCTTCGTAGCACAAGACGTGGTGCGGCACCCATTGGTGCAGCGCATCGTCGAAGCCTACGCAGCCGCTGAGCAACCGGAAAACAACACACCATGACACTCACCATTGACTACCAGACCGAAGAACTCGGTAACGACGAACGCTTCCCCAGCGAAAAACGCCTGCAACGCTGGTTGAACACCGCCTACGAAGCCCTCGCCCTGAGCGAGGCGCTGGAACTCACCGTGCGCCTCGTGGATAACGATGAAATGCAGGAACTCAACCGCGAATATCGGGGCAAAGACGCGCCGACCAACGTTCTCTCCTTCCCCTGCGACTGGGACCTGCCGGAAGAACCGCGCCTCCTCGGCGACGTCGTCATCGCCGCCGCCGTGGTCAACCGCGAAGCCAAAGAGCAGAAAAAAAGCGCCGAAGCACACTGGGCGCACATCACTATCCACGGCTTCCTGCATCTTCTTGGTTACGACCACATCGAAGACGATGAGGCCGAAAAAATGGAGAACACCGAACGCGACATCCTCGCCCGTCTCGGTTACGCCGATCCCTATGCCCCGGTTGCAGACGCCTGATAACCCCCCCCCCTTTTTTTCAATAAAAAGAGACATATATGAATAAACCCTTCCTCCTGCTGGCCTTACTTGGCACCACCGCCACGGCTGCCGTCAGCTTCACCCACGGCGACTGGCAAATAAACTGCGACAACACCCACACCTGCCGCGTCGCCGGTTACCAAACAGACGATGGCGAAAAGGCGCCGGTTTCCGTCCTCCTCACCCGCGCTGCCGGTGCCGATGCGCCCATCAGCGGCAAAATCAGCCTGCTTACCGCCGATGAATCGCCATTACCCGATCACATCACCTTCACCCTCGACGGCAAAAACCTCGGCGAATTGCACCCGGACAAAAATAACGGAGAAGCCGAACTGAATGCCGCCCAAATCGAAGCGCTATTAGCCGCTCTGCAAGCACCGCGTGCTGACATCCAATTCAGCGGCGGAAAAACACAATGGCAACTGTCAGCGGCGGGGGCATCAGCCGTCCTCCTCAAATGGGACGAAGCACAAGGACGCTTGCAGACAGCGAGCGCCGTTACCCTGAAACAACGCGGCAAAAAAGCCGTCACCGTTGCGCCAGCAGCCAAGCCGGAGCTCAAAGCAGTAAACATCCAGCCCGGCAAACCGACACTTATTGCGCCCGATACCGCCGATTACGCCCGCCTCAACAAACTGCTGGATCCGAAAACAGAATGCCTCACCAGCGACAGCAGCGCCGATCAAGAATCTTACAGCGCCGAGGAAAAAACACTGGCGGTTTACGAACTGGATGCCCGGCACAAACTGGTGGCCAAACTCTGCTGGCGCGGCCCTTACAACGAAACCTACTATTACGGCCTCTTTAATGCCGGACTGCAAAACCTGCAACAACGGCTTGGCAGCGACGAAGAACCCATGAACGACTTCAATGGCAAAACCATCAGCGGCCAAATGAAAGGACGTGGCCTCGGCGATTGCTGGTCCGGCAGCGAATACATCTGGAATGGCGAAAAATACGAACTCAGTAGCGCCCTTGATAGTGGTCTCTGTCGCGGCTTCGGCGGCGGGGCATGGCAACTGCCGACATTCGTCTCCACCGTTACCGAGGTCAAAAATGCACAATAAATCCGCACTGCGGATGATTGCACCGCTACGTGGGGGCGGTTGATGGCTGGCGGCTTCTTTGCCCTGCTGGACGACGTTGCCAGCATCCTTGACGACGTGGCGGCAATGACCAAAGTCGCCACCAAAAAAACCGCCGGCGTCCTCGGCGACGATCTGGCACTTAATGCCAACCAGCTCACCGGCATCCGCGCCAGCCGCGAGCTACCCATTATCTGGGCCGTCAGCAAAGGCTCGCTGCTCAACAAAGCCATCATCGTCCCTATCGCCTTCCTGCTCAGCGCCTTCCTGCCCGCTGTCGTGCCGCTTATCCTCATGATCGGCGGCGCCTACCTCTGCTACGAAGGCGTGGAAAAAATCCTGCACCGCCTGCTGCATCACCATGAAGAGGCGGCACCGACACAGGCAGACGACGCACAAACACCCGAACAGCAGGAACAAGACAAAATCCGCAGCGCCATTCGCACCGACTTCATCCTCTCCATCGAAATCATCGTCATCGCACTGGCGAGCTTCGTCGGCAAACCGCTCGTCACACAAATCCTCGGCCTCAGCATTGTCGCCCTCGTCCTCACCGCTGCCGTCTATGGCATCGTCGCCCTCATCGTGAAAATCGACGACCTTGGCCTGTACTGGAGCAAGACCGCCAACCGCTTCCTGCAAACAGCGGGACAAGCCCTGCTGTGGTTCGCGCCCAGATTGCTCAAGGTCCTGTCCGTGGTAGGTACGGCAGCGATGTTTATCGTCGGTGGCCACCTCTGGGTCGAAAACATCGCGCCACTGCACCACCTTGCCCAACGCTGGACGTATAACATAGGCGGCTTTGCTGCCTGGTGCACGGAAGCCGCGCTATCCGTTGTCGTCGGCAGTGTGGTCGGCCTTGCTGCCTATATTGTTGCTGCGAACATAGTAAAACGGCGTCATTGCTGAAAAGTTGCATTTATACAACGTGCTTGTGGTACTCCTGCAAAAGGCTTGCAATCAGGCATTAATCATGTATTATTGTCCACCTTAACGTAAGTTAATTGTTTTCCCCTAACCAACCCTCTATGGAGTACCTATGCAACGGAAAATTCTCAAACCGCAATGGATGCTGTCCGTCCTGAGCGTCGCATTACTGGCTGCCTGCGGTGGTGGACCTGGCACCTTCTCACCCAATGACAAAAGTAGTAACGCGTTGAAACCAAATGTTAACAATAACAACAATGGCGCAAACGGACCAAAAGTGATTGATAAGACGGATCCGACCATCAATAGATTTTTGGTCAATATGGAAAATGAAGGCCAGCAGCTTTCGCCGACAGTCGTTTCTGTTGATAACAATAACAACAAAATTATTGATCCTGCCGATGAAATCCGTTTTAACCAGCCTGGTATCGTGAGTGAAATTACGACATGCTCCAAAAAACCAGGTGGATGTGATCCGCAGGATAGCAATAAAGGTAGTGGTAGTACCAGTGGAAGTGGCGGCAGTAGCGGCACCGATAATAAAGACAAGAACGATCCTATCGTTATGCGAGATGTAAACAACCGCTGGCATTACGTTGTAGCGCATGGCACGGCTGATTTGAATGCGCTTTTGCCCACCCAGTTTCCCCGTGATGCCGGCACCAACAAAATCACCAAGAAACGTGAAAACGGTGTGCTGAGAGATTATGGTGGCACGATTGACCGCAGATTCAACAGTGTCCTGCTCTTTGCCCCGGTTGCAAATGGGGTTGCTAATCCCAATGGTTATTTGAGTGCCTATTTCCGCAATCCTGCTGCTGCGGGTTGGAGTTATCAGACTTTCGGCTACTTCTTTGGTAGCGCCAATAACGGTTTCCTAGATCGTTCACGCGACCCCTTCGTCGGCTACCAAAGTATCGGTAAACAAACCCTGCCAAGCCAAATGCCAAAAGGGGGATCCGCTGATTACAACGGCATCAGCCATGGTTATTACAACGGCAACCAGGTCACAGCGTTGAATAAGCTGCATGCCAATTTCGGCAGACGCAACATCAGCTATGAAACGACCGGTGTGTCACAGTTGCATACCTTTGAAGGTACGGATCATGTGATTGAAGACAAACCTAATTTCAACCTGAGCGGTTCTGCCTCTTGGGCAGCAAATACCAGCGATTTCAGCGGTGACATTCGTACCGCCGAAGGCTTGACCGGGAAATGGCAAGGCCGTTTTTATGGCCCGAATGCTGATGAAGTCGGCGGTGTCTTCGGTTTGCAGGGAACGGCAACCGATGGTTCAGCTGTGCAGTATGTGGGCGGCTTTGGCGCAGAGCGTTAATCTGAACCATCTGGCACTACAAAAAAAGAAAGGCGGGATTTTCCGCCTTTTTATATAGGCGAATTGCTGACCTTTCGGTTTTTTGCTATGCGAAGCCTTATCTGATTACTATTACAAGGCTTTCGAGGCCTTTTGATGCGAATCTACCCGTTTCATCCGTTCAAAATCATCATGCGTGGCCGAAGTAAGGCTTGTCCTACTTAGCTGTAGGATTCTTGACTATTTTTCTATACGCTCAGGCATTCAATCCTGCTAAAACGAAAGTCCCGCATCGCGGGCTTTTTTGTCAGGTATCGTTGTACATCAGTTTTTGCAGGACGACAGTGTTTGGTTCGGGGAAGCGGTAGCTGCCGAGGTCGGCACGTGCCACCCAGCGCCAGCGTTGTCCTTCGAGGCTTTGTGGCTGGAGGTCGCTGGTCGGGCGGCAGTGGTAGAAATCAATGCTGATTTCTGCGCCGCGTACGCCGTGGTAGTAGTGCCTGAGCGGGACGCCGGAGAGGTCAAGGCCAAGTTCTTCGCGCAGTTCACGGATGAGTGCAGCTTCGTGGCTTTCGCCTGCTTCAATCTTACCGCCGGGAAATTCCCAGTAACCCGCCCAGTTTTTGTTGGGCGGGCGTTCGGCGATGAGCAGTTGACTGTCGCGGTTTTCGATGATGGCCGCGACGACAGCGATGGGTGCGATCATTAGGCGAGCTTGCCGTGGCAGTCTTTGACCCGCTTGCCGGAGCCGCAGGGGCAGAGGCCGTTACGGCCGACGCGCGCCAGTTGTTCTTGGGTCGGGTTGGGTATGGGTGCGGCGTCACTGCCGTCGCTACCGCCCTGATAATGGGCGTGGGCGAGTTCGGCGTCGTGCTCTTCACGCGCATGTTGCTGCATGGCGTCGGCTTCGTCAGCAGCGTTTTGTTGCTGGAACTGGATATGAGCGAGGACGCGCACGATTTCCAGCTGGATGTTTTGCAGCAGGTCCTGGAAGAGCTCGAAGGACTCGCGCTGATACTCGCGCTTCGGGTCTTTTTGCGCGCGCGAACGCAGCCAGATGGCCTGGCGCAGCATATCCATGGTTTGCAGGTGCTGTTTCCATTGGGTGTCAATGGTTTGCAGGGCGACGTATTTTTCGACGCGGCGCATGATGTCCGCCCCGACTTGTGCTTCTTTGTCCGCCTGCACGGCATTCAGGAATTCGACCAAGCCGTCCTTGATTTCCTGCGCGGTCATGTTTGGCTTGGCTTCAAGCCAGTGGCCTTTGATGTCCACCGCGTCTTTGCCAATACCGAATTGTTGCAGGAGGGCCGCTTCGAGACCGTCCAGATCCCAGGTTTGCCGCACCTGTTCGTCGCTGATGTAGCGACCAGCGAGGCTGTCAATGACGCTGACGCGCATGTTGGCAATCATGTCGGCGATACTTTCGGCATCCATGATGGCGGCGCGCTGGGTGTAGATGACTTTGCGCTGTTCGTTAGCCACGTTGTCGTATTCGAGCAGGTTTTTGCGCGAGTCGAAGTTGTGCGCTTCGACTTTACGTTGCGCGCCTTCGATTTGCTTGGAGACCATGCGCGATTCGATGGCTTCGTTTTCGCCCATGCCGAGACGCGCCATCATGGAGGCCATGCGTTCGCCGGCGAAGATGCGCACGAGGTTGTCGTCGAGGGCGACGTAGAAGCGGCTGGAACCGGGGTCGCCCTGACGGCCGGATCGGCCGCGCAGCTGGTTGTCGATGCGGCGTGATTCGTGGCGTTCAGCGCCGATAACGTGCAAACCGCCGGCGGCAACCACGGCGTCATGGCGCGCCTGCCATTCGTCGCGCACCGCCTGTTTTTGTTCTTCGCTGGCGTCTTTACCTAGTGCGTTCAGCTCGGCGCGCAGGCTGCCGCCGAGGACGATGTCGGTACCGCGTCCGGCCATGTTGGTGGCGATTGTCACTTGTCCGGGGCGGCCCGCCTGGGCGATGATTTCTGCTTCGCGCGCGTGCTGTTTGGCGTTCAGCACGTTGTGCTCAATGCCGAGTTTGCTGAGCAGGCCGGAGACGAGTTCGGAGGTTTCGATGGAAGCGGTGCCGAGCAGTACCGGCTGGCCTTTTTCCTGACAGGCGCGCACGTCTTCGGCGATAGCGTCGTATTTGCCCTTTTGGTTGAGGTAGATAAGATCGGTGTAGTCTTGGCGCTGTACGGGACGGTTGGTAGGGATGACAACGGTTTCGAGGCCGTAGATGTCCTGGAATTCAAAGGCTTCGGTATCAGCGGTACCGGTCATGCCCGCCAACTTGGTGTAGAGGCGGAAGAAGTTTTGGTAGGTGATGGAAGCGAGCGTCTGCGTTTCTTGTTTGATTGGCACGCCTTCTTTGATTTCGATTGCCTGGTGCAAGCCGTCCGACCAGCGGCGGCCCTCCATGGTGCGGCCGGTGAATTCGTCAACGATGACGACTTCGTCGTTGCGGATGATGTAGTCCACATCTTTGTGGTAGAGGTGGTGTGCGCGCAGGCAGGCGTTCAGGTGGTGGAAGATGCCGAGGTTTTTCTGGTCGTAGAGGCTTTCGTCAGCACTGAGGATACCGCGCTCGACCAGCAGCGTTTCAAGGTGGTCGTGACCGCTTTCGGTGAGGCCGACCTGCTTGGTTTTTTCGTCGATACTGAAATCGCCCGGGCCGTCTTTTTCTTTTTGTGGTTCGAGTTCCGGCACGAGGACATTGAGTTTTTGATAGAGCTCGGTATCCATATCAGCCGCGCCGGAGATAATGAGCGGGGTGCGCGCTTCGTCGATGAGGATGGAGTCCACTTCGTCCACGATGGCGAAATTCAGCTCGCGTTGCAAGCGGTCTTCCGGGGAGAGCGCCATGTTGGTGCGCAGGTAGTCAAAGCCGAATTCGTTATTGGTGCCGTAGGTAATATCGCTGCGGTACGCCGCCTGTTTGTCTTCCTGCGACATGCCGGCAATGATGATGCCGGTCGAGAGGCCGAGAAAGCCGTAAAGCTCGCCCAGTTCTTCGCCGTCGCGGCGGGCGAGGTAGTCGTTGACGGTAACGACGTGTACGCCTTTGCCGGAAAGTGCGTTCAAATACACCGCCAGCGTCGCTACCAGTGTTTTCCCTTCACCGGTGCGCATTTCCGCAATTTTGCCCTGATGCAGGACGATACCGCCGATCATCTGTACGTCGTAATGGCGCAAGCCGAGTACACGCTGGCTCGCTTCGCGCACCACGGCAAACGCTTCGGGCAGGAGCTGGTCCAGCGTTTCGCCCTTGCCCAGGCGCTCGCGGAATTCGACGGTTTTTGCTTTCAGCGCGTCATCATCCAGTGCCTGCATCTGTGGTTCGAACGCATTGATTTTGCTGACTGTTTTGCGGTACTGCTTGATCAGGCGTTCATTACGGGAGCCAAAAATTTTTGCGGCGATATTGTTAAGCATCGTTCCATCCTTTCTAAAGGGTTGCGCCGCGCCAAACGGGCGGCAAGACAGCGCGCATCATACCGTAAACGGTGGCAGCATGACCTTGATATGATGACACGCCTAACGTTCGCGATATGCGTCCGCACCGCGTGAGAATCAAGGCCTGCCATGAAAAAACATTTCACCCAGCCGCAACGGCATTTGAGAAACATCTTGCGTCAGCTGCAGCTTGATGCGGGCAGCGAGCAGGCGGCACGCTACCGGCAACTGCTTGATACCTGTCTGCCGGCAATGTGGCGCGATCGCGTGCTGCTCGGCAGTGTGGAAGGGCTGCGCTGGCAATTGTGGGTGGCAAACGGCAGTGATGGCACCCGTTTGCGCTTCCTGCTTAGTGAAATCCAAAACGTCCTCGCACAAAAGCTGCCGCATCCGCCGCAACTGAGCGTCACCGTCCGCCCCGACATCTGGGCGCAGCAGCGCCGCTTGCCTGCGCCCATCCGCTTGCATCAGCGTCATGATTACACGATGGAAGAAGCCGATGCGGTGATTAGTGCGTTTATTAACGAACTGCGCTGATTCAGGCCTTATCGCGCATTTGCCAGTAGAGGGCGGCAGCGAGGAGGGCGCAGGCGGTGATGGCGGTCGCGGTTGCATAGAAAATATTACCGATGCCGACCAGCGGCGAGACCGCGCCGCCGAGAGTGAAGCCGAAGAAGCCGAGGAAGGCGGAAGCGCTGCCTGCGTATTGGCGCTCGGCGGACATGGCCAGCGCGGACAGGCCGGGATTGACCCCGCCCATGCAGAATAGCAGCAGAAACAGGCCGGTTTCCAGCAGCCACAGCGGCGCGTGGGCGATCAGGAACAGGGCGACCAGCACTGCTGCTGCGGCGAAACCACCGATGCCGTAGCGTAGCGCGCGCTGCACCCGCATCTTGCGCGCCAGCGCCGCACCGGCGACCAGCGCCGCGCCGTTCAGGCCAAAGCAGAGGCCATAGGCGAATTTGCCAACGCCATAAGCCGTTTGAAAGATAAACGACGACGAGGCGATGTAGGCAAACAGCACGCCCATAATCAGCGCCTGAATGCCGGCGAAGCCCATGAAGGTGCGGTTGGTAAGAATCTTGCCGAGCACGGTAAAAATGGATAGCAGCGAGCCGGTCATGCGTTTCTGCGGCGGATGGGTTTCTTCCAGGCGCAGGCAGAAGGCCATCAGCACCACGCCGATCAGTACCAGCACCACAAAAATGCCGCGCCAGTTGGTGAACTGCAACAGCAGCGCACCGAAGACCGGCGAAACAATCGGCGCGATACCGTTCACCGACATCAGCAGGGCGAAAAAGCGGCTGAGTTCCTCGCCCTGATACAAATCGGCGGCAATCGCCCGCGACAGCACCACGCTCCCTGCTGACGACAGGCCCTGAATGGCGCGCAGCACGATCATCCCCTCAATATCCTGGGTGAAGACGATCAGCAGGGTGCTGGCGATATAGATGGCAAGCGACACCATCAGCGGGCGGATGCGTCCGTATTTATCGCTGATGGGGCCGATGAAGAGCTGGCCGAGACCCAGGCCAATCATCGATGTGGTCAGCGTCAGCTGCACCATGGAGGCGCTGGTGTGGAAATACTCGCCCATGCCCGGCAGCGCGGGCAGGTAAAGGTCGGTGATAAAGGGCCCGAAGGCAGAGAGCGAGCCGAGCAGCAGGATGAGAAAAAGACGGCTGTTTTTAGCGTGGGACATGAAGAATCCTTAAAAATCAGAGGGACTTGCCGAGAATGACGATGTCGGCGGTAAAAGACTGCAAATCGCAAACCTGTGGCAGCAGCCCCCAATCGGCAAAACCACGTGCGCGGAAGAGCGCCAGACTAGGCGCATTGTGGGCAAAAATGAATGCCAGCACCTTGCGGATGCCGAGTGCAGGCGCTTCATCCAGCATAAAATCGAGCAACTGCCCGCCCAGACCGATACCACGCCGCTCAGGCGCGACATAAATGCTGATTTCCGCGCTGATGTGATACGCCGTGCGCGGATAAAAATCGCTGAAACTGCTCCAGGCGCAGACCGCACCGTCCGCATCACAGACGACAAACAGCGGGCGGTTGCCGCTGTGCGCGGCAAACCATGCCTGCCGCTCGGCAACCGTGACCGGCTGCAAATCGGCATTGGACTGGCGACTCGCCACCGTGCTGTTGTAAATCGCGACAATCGCAGGAAAATCGGCGGCAGTCGCGGGGCGGATGGAGAAAGCAGACATGGGGAAAACCCTCGCAAATGCGCCATTGTATCCCGCTGGCGGGCGGTCCCGGCGGGATTATCCCTGTGTTTTGTCGTCGTCGGTGTACACCGTCTGCCAGAAGGCACGCGAGGTCATCGCCGGGAAGCGCGTGCGGTATTCCTGCCGCAGTTGCCGGTAGCGTGGTGCGTTGCGCAGCAACATGCCCAGCAGGCGGAAAAGCAGGGCAAAGAAACGTTTGCGGTCGTAATGCGCCAGATAGCCAACATGTCCGCTTTCGTATTCGTAATAGACCCGCTTGAAGCGGAAAATTTCGCGGAAGGAAGCACGGAAGCCTTTGCGCTGCCAGACGGTATCGTCTTTGAGCAGGAAGGAAGGCAGGAGCAGACCGTTCAGGGTGAGGAGGCGGCACAGCTTGCGCCAGCAGCTTTCGTGCATACCGACGAATTGGGCACCGATATCTTCATGCCGTACCGGGGTCATTTTTTCCTGCGCGGTGAGGGGCGCTATTTTTTCGCGCACCTTGGCGGCGCTCATGTCCTGCAAGAAGGTATCCGGCCCCCGGCATACGTCATCCAGGGCGAGCAGGAGTGCTTCGGCGGAGGCGTAGTTATGGGAGAGGGCGCTCGCCGCAAACCAACGCAGGCAGGTCAGCGACAGGTGCGGCCAGGAGACATCGCCCAAGAGCATTGAGCAGACCAGGGTGCTGCGCAGGCCGAGATAGCGGGTGAGCGGATTTTCCTTGATGGCGAAGTCATCGCCCCAGCAGGCGATACCGCTGAGGGTGAGGATGTTGAAGCGGTTGCTGATGCCGAAGAGGATGTCGTCGCCGCGCACGAAGAAAGGATAGGGATACACTTCGACATCGCGGATGTTAAAGGCGAAAAACCACCAGGCGCCGAAATTGGCAGCCATCTCGCCAATTTCCGAGGCAATGACATTTTCTTTCTCACGGATATCCAGACCACGATGCAGGCCATGATTAAGGGTATGGCGATAGACGGCGCCTTTTTCATGCAGGATGGATGGAAAGTTTTCTTGCAATAAGGCGCCCGCGATGGCAAAACGGGATTCTTGTATATATTGCAACAAAACATAGCTGCGCAGGATGGATTCAATTTCGCAGGAAGCGTCATCGTCCATAAAAAGGCAATGGGTAAAATCCCCAGCATCTTGCAAATACAGCAGACCGCGCGTGAATCCGCCGCTACCGCCGAGATTCTGATTGGGAATGACATGCGCCAATCCCGCCTCTTCCGCCGAAATGTTTTGCGAGTTATCAACGACGATCAGGGCGATTTTATCCGCCCATTGCGGATTGCCGAGAATATGGTGGCTAATTCTTGCAATGGCGGGCAGGATATAGTTTTTGCGGTTGAAGTGGGTGATGACCATGCCCAGCTTGATCGGATTTCTCGGCGCGGTCTCCGTCCAATAGGCACCGCCATAAAAAAGAGCGTCTTCTTCCAGGGCGGTGATGGCGAGATAGAGCATGCCGTCCTGCCAGGCGAGGGCGCTATCCAGCGGGAAAGAAACGCCGGTTTCGGTCAGCGTGACGTGCTGCGTCAGGATAATCCGCCGGGTATGGTTCTCGGCTTTTTCCGTCAGGGCATAATCGCTGTGCCGCACCAGGATGAATTGGATTTGGAAAGCACCTTTGCCGTGCAAGGTGGCGTGCAGGCTGTCGATTTTTGCCCGGCCGGACCAGGCATCGAGCATGAAGCCGTTAAAGTAAGTATCAAAGGTATATTGGCCGTATTTTTTGCATTGCAGACAGCTTTCATTGCGCAGGAATACGCCGGCATCGTCGCCACGGAAATACATGTCTGCGGGTGCAAGCGGGTTATAGTCCGGAAAGATAAAGTTTTGCAGGATATTCATGGAAGTATTCGTTGAGATTGTGAGTTTTTTTGCGGCGTTTGCCGCTCGTAAGGCAGCTTTTTTTATGCCGTTCTTTTCCTGTTGTAGTGATAGTGGCTTTTTCATGTCATTCATATGGTTAATTACGCCAATTCTACTCGTGTGCGATAGGCTTCCGGCGGTATGTCTGCATGAAATCTATCGGGATCGCCCAATAGAGGCAGAGATAAAAATATACACGCCAAACAGGAGGCGCGCATTATATCGATCGGGATATGCCGCCGGATGTCCGGATAGCAAGAAAAGCCTCATGTGCAGATGTGCGGCGTAAATACCGGGTCCGCCAAGCGGCGTAGTTACTGAGCCTGCCAAGCGGCGTAAATACTGGGCCCACCAAGCGGCGTGGTTACTGAACCTGCCAAGCGGCGTGGTTACTGAACCTGCCAAGCGGCGTGGTTATTGGGTTTTGTCGCTGCAAAGGTAAACGGCAAGAGAAAGCCGCCTGTGTCGGCGGCGAGTCTTATTTGGGTTTGTGGGTCGGGTCTATGCCCAGGCTGCGCAGTTTGCGGTAGAGGTTGGTGCGGTCCATGCCCACTTTGCCCGCGAGTTTGGCGATGTTGCCGTCGCATTGACGGAAGTATTCGAGCAGGTATTGTCGCTCGAAGACTTCGCGTGCGTCACGCAGTGTCATGTCTTTCGGGATGATTTGCGACCACAGACTGTCCGGGTTGCTGTGTTCATTCGGGATGAGAGCCGCTTTGGCTTCGTCGGCGCCAATTTCCGGTTCGTCGCTATGCACGAGCAGGCGCTGCACCAGGTTTTTCAGTTCGCGGATGTTGCCCGCCGCCCAGTTGTGCTGGCGCAGCAGGTTCTGTGCGGCGAGGCTGAAGTGGCGGTAGGGCAGTTGTTCGGTGTCGGCGTATTGCTGGCTGTAGTAGTCGAGCAGTTCGGGCACGTCTTCGCTGTGCGCTTCGAGCGGGCTGATGGCGAGGGTGGCGATAGTGATGTGGTCGTAGAGGGCGGGGCTCAGGCGTTCTTTGAGGATGTTCAGCGGCAGGCGGGTGGCGGCGATGATGCGCGCCCGGCTTTGCCGTGCCCCGCTGTTGTCACCGGGATAGTATTCGTGGTGTTCGAGCAGGTGTTGCAGGGTGGTCTGGATGTCTTCGCGCAGGTTGCCGATTTCGTCAAGGTAGAGGGTGCCGTCGCCGGCCTGGGCGATGAGGCCGGGGCGTTTATGGTCGCCGAGGAGGATGGTGGGGATGTCGTTACTGTCGATGGCGGCGAGGTTGGTATTGATAAAGGGGGTGTCGCGGCGCACGCTGTTCTGGTGGATGTGGCGGGCGAGGTGCTGTTTGCCGGTGCCAGCGTTGCCGTGGATGAGGATGGGCATGTTCTGTTCGGCCAGTTGTGCGGCACGCTGGCGCAGGGCCTGGGTTTGCACGCTTTTGCCGATGATTTCGGCGGGCGGGTTGATTTTGGCCTTGAGTGCGGCATTTTGGGTTTGCAGGTTGTGGGCTTGCAGGGCGCGCTGCACGGTGAGCAGCAGTTTGGCGCTGGATAGCGGCTTTTCCAGGAAGTCGTAGGCGCCGAGTTTGGTGGCTTCAACAGCGGTTTCGATGGTGCCGTGCCCGCTCATGATGACGACGGGGCATTGCAGGCTGCCGCTTTGTTGCCATTCGCGCAGCAGACTGATGCCGTCGGTATCGGGCATCCAGATGTCAAGGAGGATGAGTTGCGGTTTGTGTTGCAGGTTTTGTTCGCGCGCTTCGGCGGCATTAGCAGCGGTGTAGGTGGTGTAGCCTTCATCGCCGAGGATGTCGGAGAGAGTGTCGAGGATGCCGGTTTCGTCGTCGATGATGAGGATGTCGGCATTGGTCGTGTTGGTCATACGGGGGTACTCGCGGGTTGGGTGGCGGGCAGGGTGAGGGTTATTTTAGCACCGCCCAGTTCGCGGCTATGGCCGGCGCTGATGGTGCCGTCGTGCTCGTGCACGATTTTTTTGACGATGGCGAGGCCGAGGCCGGTGCCTTTGGGTTTATTGGTGACATAGGGTTCAAACGGGTCTTTGGTGAGGTCGGCAAAGCCGGGGCCGTTGTCTTCGATGTCGAGGATGATATTGCCGCCCTCTTCGTAACTGCGCCAGCGGATGCGCGGGCTGGTTTCGTGCTGGGTCGCTTCTATCGCGTTTTTCATGAGGTTGATGAGGATTTGCCGGATGTGGACGGGATCGGCATACACCGGGTGCTGCGGTTCGGCAAGGTCGAGTTCGGGGTGGTGTTCGCGGTAGAGTTCGGCAATTTGCCGGAGCAGCGGGTTGAGTTGCAGGTTCTGCCGCCGGGTGTCGAGCGGTTTGGCGATTTGGCTGAAGTCGGCGACGATTTGTTGCATGGCCTCGACCTGGTCGATGATGGTGCCGGTCGCTTTGCTGAGGATTTGTTGGTCGGCTTCGTTGGCGAGTTTGTCGGTGAGGCGGCGTTGCAGGCGTTCGCTTTGCAGGCGGATGGGGGTGAGCGGGTTTTTGATTTCGTGGGCGAGGCGTTTCGCGACTTCTTCCCAGGCGGCGTTGCGCTGGGCGTGCAGGAATTCGGTGATGTCGTCAATGACGATGACGTGGCCGTGTCGCCCGCGTTTGCCGCTATCCGGTAGGCGGCTGCCGTGGCACATGAGGATTTTGCGCGCGCTGTGGCGGTTTAGGGTGATTTCCTGCTGCCAGTTTTCCTGGCTGGTGGTGATGACGGGCAAGAGCGCCTGCATGAGTTCCTGGTAGCTGTTTTCGCTGGGTTTGTCGGTTTCGGGCAGCGGGGTTTTGTGCAGGTTGACGAGGGAAAGGTCAAGGATTTTGCCGGCGTTCCGGTTCCAGCTTTGCAGGCGGCCGCCGCCGTCAAGGGTGAGCACGCCGCCGGTGATGTTATCCATGATGGTTTCCAGCCGTACTTTTTGTTCGACGAGCAGGCGCTGCACGCGGTCATTGGTCTCGCGCGCGTCTTCGAGGCTCTGGCTCATGTGGTTGAACTGGCGGCCAAGGTTGCCGAGTTCGTTTTGCGGCAGGTCGGTGATGCGTGCGTGATAGTCGCCGCCGGCGATGTTTTCGGCGGCGCGGCTCAGGGCGCGCAGCGGGTGGCCGAGGCGTTCGCTGAAATGCGCCGCCAGCCAGATGATAATGAGGGTAGTGAGCAGGATGGTGGTGGCGAAGACGAGGATGATGTTGGCGCGGATGCGTGGCTGCAAGGCGTTGTAGCTCTGGTGCTGGCGGTATTGTTCGCGCACGTCTTCCGCCTGGGTGTTGAAGGCTTCGGGCATGCTATACATCGCTTGCAGGTAGAAGGTGTTTTCCGGTTTCCGGATGATGGTGAGGACGGTGATGGTGTATTCGCCGTTGTTGTCTCCGTATTCGAAGTGTTCCTGTTCGTCGGTGGCGTTGAGCATCGCGGCGGTGCTTGGCGCTTCGACGATGAGTTTGCCGGTGTCGATGCTGCTGAAGGCGACCATGGTGCCTTGCAGGTCGAAGACGGCGAGTTCGAGTGCGCCGGTCTGCCGCCGCAGTGGCTCAATGTTGGCGATCAGCGTCGCCTGATTCATGTCGCCCATCGCCTGTCGCAGGATGCGGGTTTGTTCGAGGGTTTGGCCGGTGCGGATGGCGATGGCAGTGCGGGACAGTTGCAGGGCGTTGTCAAGAGCGTTGTTGATGCGGGTGTTGAAGACTTTACCGAGGTCGTAGGTGAGGTATTGCCAGCTAAACGCGGCAATGATGGCGGCAGGGATGATGGCGGTAGTGAAGATGCGCCAGCCGTAATAAAAACCGAGGCTGCTTTTTTTCTTGAGGCGGTGGTCGCGCGCGCTGCGGATGATTTGCCACAGGGTGATGAGAATGAGGATGACGAGACCGGCGATGGTAACGTTGATAAGGGCGAGCTGGCTTTGTTGTAGCGGCTGGCCGCTCATTGCTGCCTGACCGAAGCTGTGGATGCTGTTCAGCGTAAGCAGGACGAGGATGGCGCAGATGAGGAGGATGCCGGTGCGGCGCGCTTTGCGCTGGCGGCTGAACTGGCTGGATGCCAGGGGAATCGTGGGGGCGGAGTAGGGTAGGGGCAGGTTAGTCGTCATCTTGGCTTGCGGGCGGGATTAGGCGTGGTGAAAAGATGGACAGCGGACGGATGAAGCACGTCATGGTGTTGCCAATATTTTTTGCCGGACTTTCGTCCGGCCGGTATCGGTGCAGTTTAGTAGTAGCCAAGCGCTTTCCACCACAACATGCCGACGGTAATCCACACGGTGAAGTTGACGACGCTGGAAATGAAGCCCGCCTTCCACCATTCGCCGAGGGTGGCATAGCCGGAGCTGAAGATAACGGGCGCGGTGCCGGTGGCATAGTGGGTGAGGCTCATCATGAGGTTGCCTGCCGCAGCGAGGACGAGGCCGAAGAGGAGCGGCGGCGCACCGAGGGTAACGCCCGCGCTGTAAAAGGCGGCCAGCATGGCGGAGACGTGCGCGGTGGTGCTGGCGAAGACGTAGTGCGCGTAGAGATAGATGAGGGCGAGCAGGATCATCGAGAAGAACCAGGGCAGGGCGAGAGTTTCAATACTGCCCTGGATTTGTCCGGCGAAGTAAGAAACGATGCCGAGCTTGTTCAGCCAGTCGGCCATCATCACCAGTGCGCCAAACCAGATGAGCGTATCCCAGGCGCTTTTTTCCGCCGTGATATCGCCCCAGACGAGCACACCGCTGACAAGCAGCACGCCGAGGCCGAGGAAAGCGGTGGTGGTCGGATTAAGCTTCAGGGCGGCGATGTGGGTGAGGTGGAAAGGAATATCCGCCCAGAAGCAGAGCAACAGGGCAAAAACGCCGAGCATCCACCATTCATCGCGCTTGATCTTGCCGAGGGCGGCGAGTTTTTGCCGGGCGAAGGCAGTGGCATCGGGGGTTTTCTTGATTTCCGGCGGATAAAAGAAATACAGCACCAGCGGCATCAGCAGGATGCAGGCCATGCCCGGAATGAACATGGCGACCGCCCAGGTCGTCCAGCTCATGTGGAAATCGCTACCGACCATCTTGTTGATGGCGTCCACCACCAGCGGGTTGGGAGCGGTGGCGGTGATGAACATGCCGGAAGTGATGGGGTTGGCGTTGTAATTGACCAGGGCGAGATAGCGCCCGATCCTGCCCTGCGTGCCCTTGCCCGGGTCGGAATCGAAGGCGCCGGCGATGGATTTCATGATGGGGTGGATGATGCCGCCGCCGCGTGCGGTGTTTGAAGGCGTGATAGGGGCGAGAACCGTTTCTGACAGCGCCAACGCGTAGGCGATGCCGATGGTGCGTTTGCCGAACAGGGCGATGAAGTAATAACCGATGCGTTCACCGAGACCGGTCTTGATGACGCCACGGGCGACCATGATGGAAATGACGATGAGCCAGATGAGCGGGTTGGAAAAAGAAGAGAGGGCGTCTTTGATCGCCTGAGCACCGGGATTCTTTACGTCGGCACCAACGGTCACGCCGGTGATGGCGACCAGCGCCACAGCAATCACCGATACCGCGCCAAGCGGCAGCGCCTTGCCGATGATGGCAGCGATGGTACCGGCGAAGAGGGCGAGCAGATGCCAGCCGTTTTCGCTAACCCCCGCCGGTACGGGCAGGACAAACCAGATGAAGAGCGTGATGGCAAGCGCGATCAGGGTTGGAATGGGCTTGATGGCCATAGAGATTCTCCCGGTTGAGGTTTCCGGGCAATCATATAGCGGGGGCAGGGGGAAAGCCATACAGCCGCAGCGACAAGCTGCTCATCCGCTGGGCTTCAGCCCATCGAGCAGGTGCAGTCTGCTTTTTGCAATGTTGATAAAGGCACGGAAGAAATGTCGCCAAGCGGCGTCGTTGTGCGGTTTTTCCGTGCATGAAGGTGAACCGCACACCCCGCTGCACTACGGCGTCAGGCAGGCAAGACTTTCCGCGATGCTGGTTGTCCCCGGCGACTGGATGGTCAGGCGGACGCGGTAACTCTCGCCGGCCTGCACCCGTGTTGCCTCTTCCAGCCATTTGCCGTCGCCGAGATACTTGGTAGAGCCGTCGCTCATGCGCGCGGCAAAGGTCTTCGGCAAGGTATCGCCGACGAACACCTCCGGTAACTCCATAAGATCGTCGTCTTTGCTGACGCGGAAATACAGATACGCATTGCCATCGACCACCTCCTGCGAACCATCCCGGGCGGCGATGGTGAAGTGGCCGCTTTTCTGCGGACTGAAACGTTCGCAAACGATGGGGTCTTGCAGATTCTTGGGGGCAGCAGCCTGCCGCGCCTGCGGCGTCATGCGTGCGGCGAGCAGCGCCCGGTCTTCGGCGGAGATCGTTTCAACCGGCAGCGCGGGTTTGGCTTGGGCATCCTCGCACGACTGCCGCGCCCCGGCGTCCAGAATACGGCTGCAATCCACCTCATCCGCGCCAACCAGGCGCCGTATGCCGTCTTCCGGCAGTGCGTCCATGCCGACGAGCCGCCCCGTTTGTGCCTGAGCCATAGCCGCTACCAGCAGGCACAGCATGGCGGGAAAAAATCGATTCACTGCTATCTCCAAGCCTAAGGATGTTGACGTGCGCAATGCCGCCTCATTGCGGTCTCGCACCATTTTTCACCATGCAAACCTTGTGCCGAAAACGCGTTGGCACTGCTCGCCGCTATGCATAGGGGAAAAACAGCATGGCAGGGCTCCGGAGAGAGCTGATGCGGCGGATCGATGTACAGTCCGCTCACCGTCAACACATCGCCACAAGGAGGCAACATGAGCCGGCAACGGCAGCGGCGGTCATCCCGGATGAACCGGCAGCAAAGCACCACGAAGGAGAGGCACGATGATCACCATCTGTGCGAGGCCAGTATTTACGCCGCTTGGTGAGGCCCAGTAACGACGCCGCTCAACGAAGTCAGTAACGCCTGCTCGGTGGGCTGAAGCCCACCCTACGCGAGGCCAGTCTTTATCCCGCTTGGCGCGCGTTGCCTTCTGTTGAAAAACGCCGCCTCGATGCGGGCGGCGTTTGTGGCAGGCAGGGGCGTTGCCGGTCTAGGACTCGAAGTAGCGCTTGGCGTTGCCGTAGCAGATGTCCGCCACCATTTGTCCGAGTAGCGGCAGGTCGCGCGGCGCTTCGCCCGCTTCCACCCAGCCGCCGATGAGGTTGCACAGGATGCGGCGGAAGTATTCGTGGCGGGTGTAGGAGAGGAAGCTGCGGCTGTCAGTCAGCATGCCGACAAAGGTCGAAAGGATGCCCATTTGCGCGTGGGTGGTGAGTTGCGCTTCCATGCCGTCTTTTTGGTCGTTGAACCACCAGCCGGAGCCGAACTGTACTTTGCCACGCACGCCTTCGTCCGCGTAGTTGCCGCACATGGTGACGAGCAGGGCGTTGTCGCGCGGGTTGATGGTGTAGAGGATGGTTTTCGGCAGTTGTCCGGTTTTGTCGAGGGCGTCGAGCAGGGCGGCGAGGTTGTCCGCGATGGGGCGGTCGCCGATGGAGTCGTAGCCGCTGTCCGGGCCGAGGCGGGCGTACATGCGGCTGTTGTTGTTGCGGATGGGGCCGATGTGCAGTTGCATGACCCAGCCGCGCCGCGCGTATTCGCGGCCGAGGTGGACGAGCAGGGCGGTCTGGAATTGTGCGGTTTCTTGTTCGCTGGGGGTTTTGCCACCAAGACGGTTGGCGAGGATGGTATCGAGGGTTTTTTCGTCCGGCACGGCGGCGTAGCGCAGGATTTCCAGGCCGTG
This sequence comes from Cardiobacterium valvarum, assembly GCF_900460955.1. Lineage (GTDB taxonomy): Bacteria > Pseudomonadota > Gammaproteobacteria > Cardiobacteriales > Cardiobacteriaceae > Cardiobacterium > Cardiobacterium valvarum. The sequence goes on along the minus strand of NZ_UFUW01000001.1, from coordinate 1,639,432 downwards.
GTCGGAGGCGAGACAACCGGATGCCGCGAAGTGTTCCAGGCGTTTGTCGAGGGCGGCGGTGAGGTCGTGGTAGCGGCGGATGGTGATGCCGCTTGCCGCTTCGAGGCGCTCGATGTAGGCGGGGTAGTCGGCGTGTTCGATTTTGATGGCTTTGTCCGGGCGCCAGCTGGGGCGGATTTTGACGGTAAAGGTTTTGTCGGCGGCGATGGCGGCGTGGTGTTCGAGGCTGTCGCAGGGGTCGTCGGTGGTGCCGACCATTTTCACGTTCATTTGTTCGAGGATGCCGCGCGCGCGGAAGGCGGGTTCTTTGAGGCGGGCGTTCGCTTCTTGCCAGACGGCTTCAGCGCTTGCGCCGTTTAGCAGGGTAGTGATGCCGAAGGGGCGTTTGAGTTCGAGGTGTGTCCAGTGATAGAGCGGGTTGCCGATGAAGTGCGGCACGGCTTCGGCGTAGGTTTGGAATTTTTCGCGCGGGCTGGCGTCGCCGGTGATGAGGCGTTCGGGGATGCCGAGGGTACGCAGGCCGCGCCATTTGTAGTGGTCGCCTTCGAGCCAGATGGCGGAGAGGTCGGCAAATTCGCGGTTCGCGGCGATGTCGGCGGGCGGCAGGTGGCAGTGGTAGTCGTAGATGGGCTGGTCTTTGGCGTAGTCGTGGTAGAGGGTGCGCGCGGTGTCGTTGTGCAGGAGGAAGTCGTCGGTCAGGAAGGTCATGGTTGGCTCCGGTTGGTTTGTGTATTGGGGTGTCCCGTCAAGCGGCGTGGTTGCCGGGTTTTGTCGCTGCGCGGTTTTTTAGTCCCTCTCCCACAGGGCGAGGGCTTTTGGCGGGCTGAAGCCCGCCCTACGTTTTATGCCTGCTGCACCGCCATGTTGCCGCTGGTGATGAGGCGGCGTTTTTCGCCGGGCGGCAGGGTGACGCGGATGTTGTCGCGGTAGGCGGGTTCGTAGTCGCCGCTTTCTTTAAGGCGCAGGTAGAGGTTGTGCGCGTCGCCGTGCAGTTTCCAGTCGAGGCGCCAGTAGGGCTCGCCTTCGCGTGCGGTGCCGTTGTCGTCGTAGATTGTGCCGCTGTTCGTGCTGGTGCCGGGGTCGGGGTAGAGGCGCAGGGTGCGCTCGGTGTCGTCGTCCGGGCTGTCGGCGTGCAGCAGGTTGCCTTCGGCGATGAGGCTGCCGGCGCGGATGTAGAGCGGCAGGTGTTCGAGCGGGGCGGCAACATGCAGGGTTTGCCCGCCGCTGTGGTACTGCCCGCTGTAATAGTCGTACCAGCCGCTGTGGTTGTCCGGCAGGTACACGTCGCGTTCGCGCACGCCTTCTGCGGTGACGGGGCAGACGAGGATGTCGCGGCCGATCATGTGGTCGTCGGTGTCGGCGTAGGTGCGCGGGTCGTGTTCGTGGTCGAGGAAGGTGGGGCGGAGGTAGGGTTCGCTGTTTTCGCGGGTCTGCCAGAGCAGGGTGTAGAGGTGCGGGATGAGGCGGTAGCGTTGTTCGATGGCCTGGCGCACGGCGTTGGTGACGCTGGGGTGCATCCACGGTTCGTTCGCGCTGCCGTCGTCGTTCCAGCTGTGGATGGTGAAGCGCGGTAGTAATAGCGCGCTTTGTATCCAGCGCAGGAAGAGTTCGGGCTCGGGTTTGTCGCCGGCGAAGCCGCCGATGTCGTGGCCGATGTGGTACATGCCGGAGAGGCTCATGCCGACGCCCATGCGGATGTTCCATTTGAGGGTATGCCAGCTGGTGCGGTTGTCGCCGCTCCAGGTCTGGACGTAGCGCTGCATTCCCGGGCAGCCGCTGCGCGAGATGAGGTAGGGGCGCTCGTGGCTGGCGGCGGTTTGTGCTTCATGGGAGTTGCGCATCATCAGGAGCGGCATGAGCGGGCGGATGTGGTGGATGGGGATTTCCCGCCCGAAGCCGTGGCAGCGGGCGTTGTCGTCCCAGATTTCGTATTCGTTGTTGTCGTTCCAGGTGGCGTCGATGCCGTAGTCGATGAGTTGTTCGCGGATGTTTTTTTGCCACCACGCGCCGGTGGCGGGGTTGGTGAAGTCGAGGTGTGAGCCGGTGTCGTCCCAGAACATGGATTCTTCGGGGGCGTCGCTGTCGCTGGCGCGGATAAAGAGGCCTTGTTGTGCAGCTTCCTGGTAACGCGGGTGGTCATGCAGCAGGCAGGGTTTGATGTTGGCAGCGAGGCGCACGCCTGCGTCGTGGTAGGCGGCGAAGCAGGCTTTGGGGTCGGGGAATTTGTCGCGGTTCCAGTTGAAGACGTAGCGTTTGCCGTTGATGCTGGTGTAGCCGGAGGAGAGCTGGAAGCTGTCGCAGGGGATGGCGTGGGTGCGGATGTCGCGGATGAAGTGTTGCAGGCGGTTTTGCGCATCCGGGGCGTCGGTGTAGCTCATGGTGGAGCCGGAGTAGCCGAGGCTCCATTTGGGCGGGAAGGTGTAGCGGCCGGTGAGTGCCACGAAGCGGCGGGTGTTGTCGAGGATGCTCGTGCTGTGGATGAGGTAGTAGTCGAGGTCGCCGTCTTCGGCACGGTAGCTGCGGTAGCGCGGGTGGTAGTTGTCCAGCTCGTTGCCCATGTCGAAGGTGCTGGTGTTGAGGTTGTCGTAGTAGAGGCCGTAGTGCGCGCCTTCGCTGTTCACGACCTGGTAGTAGGGCCAGTGTTTGTAGAGCGGGTCGGTGGTTTCGGCGTTGTAGCCCATCGCGTCGAGGCTTTTCATTTGGTAGCGCTTGCCGTAGCGGTCCACGGTGCCGGCTTTTTCGCCGAGGCCGTAGTAGCGGTCGCCTGCGTTCAGTTTCATGTAGTGGGCGATGCCGGGGCGCGAGTGGCCGAGCTGGTAGGCACCGGTCGGGCGGTCGCTGGCGATGGTGCGCCAGTCATCACCGTTTTTCTCTTGCCATTCGAGCCACAGCGGGCGGTGGACGATTAGGCGCAGGGTGCTGCCGGTGAGGGTGAGGTGGTCGTCATCCTGGCGGATGGTGACCGGCGGGCAGGTGAAGCCCGCGCGGCTCGCCCGCTCGCGCCCTTCTATCGGGCAGGGCGCGGTATCGGGTGAGATGAGCCAGGTGCGGTCAAGGCGGCTTGCGCCGTCCTGCATGAGCCAGACGCGCCAGAGGTAGTCTTCGAGGACGATGATGTGCAGCAGGTGGCGTTCGTCGCAGAGAAGCGTCACGCCGTCCGGGTTTTCGCTATGCAGTTGCCAGTGTTTGAGGGTTTTCATGGGTCAGCCTCCGTAGCCGAGCAGCAGTTTCGGCAGAATCAGGGAAATTTGCGGGACGAAGGTCACGAGCAGCAGGGTGATGATGAGCGCGATGTACATCGGCAGCATGAAGGGGATGACTTGCGCGAGGCGCACTTTGCCCACGGAGCAGCCGACGAAGAGGCAGCTGCCGACCGGCGGGGTAACGATGCCCATGCAGAGGTTGAAGGTCATCATCACACCGAAGTGCACGGGGTCCATACCGAGTGATTGTGCGATTGGTAGGAAGATCGGGGTGAAGATGAGGATGGCCGGGGTCATGTCCATGAAAAAGCCGACGATGAGCAATATCAGGTTGATAGTCAGCAGGATGACGATTTTGTTCTCGGACATGGCGAGGATGGCTTCTTCGATGATGAAGGGGATGTCGGCATTGGCCATGGCCCAGCTCATGCCGGAGGAGCAGCCGATGAGCAGCATGACGATGGCGTTCGTCACCATGGAATCGAGGAAGATTTTCGGCAGGTCTTTGAGCTTGACTTCACGATAGACGATCACGGCGAGGAAGAGGGAATAGACCACGGCGATGGCCGCAGCTTCGGTCGCGGTGAAGTAGCCTCCAACAATACCGCCAACGACGATTATCACGAGCGATAGCGGCAGGATAGCCTGGATGAAGGCACCGACGGCGGCGTTAAGCGGCACGCGTTCGTTCACCGGATACTTGCGCCGCCAGGCGATGACACCTGCAACCACCATGATGCCGAGCCCCATCAGGATGCCGGGCAGGTAGCCGGCAAGGAAGAGAACCGCCACCGATGTGCCGTTAGAAATCAACGAATAGACGATGAAGGTGTTGCTGGGCGGAATCAGCAGGCCGGTCGGGCAGGAAGCGATGTTGACTGCTGCCGCGTAACCGGGGTCATAGCCCGCCTTGCGCTGCATCTCGTTCATCGTGCCGCCGACGGCTGCTGCAGCGGCGACCGCCGAGCCGGAAATCGAGCCAAAAAGCATATTGGCGATGACGTTGCAGTGCGCCAGCGCGCCGGGCAGGCGGCCTGCCAGCACCAGCGCCAGATTGATGAGGCGCATGGCAATCCCGCCCCGGTTCATGATGTTGCCCGCGAGGATGAAAAACGGCAGGGCGAGCAGGGCGAAACTATCCAGCGCGGTAATCATCTTCTGCGCGGTAACGAACAGCGCGTTATCAAACGGCATAGTGATCAGAATCGTCGCCACCGTGGCGATACCGATGGAAAACGACACCGGCACACTCAAGAACATCAGCAGGAAAAACAGCCCGAACAGGACCAGAATACTCAACATCTCCGGACTCATGCGGCACCCCCTTCACGGCCTGATAATGTGTTCACGATTTCCACCACGGCAAAAAACACCATCAAGGCGCCTGCAACCGGCACGACCATATAGACATAGCCCATCGGCCATTGCAGTGCGGGCGTGACCTGGTCATTGGCGAACGTCTTGACGGTGAGTTCCCAGCCGCCCTTGATCATCACCAGCGCGGCAAAAGCGATGATGCAGCACTCAATGACCACATTCAGCGCACGTTTCGCTCCGCCTTGCAGCTTCATGGCCAGCAAATCAATCGCCAGATGCTGCTTGTAGGCAGATGCCTGCGCGGCGCCGAGCAGCCCGACCCACATAAACATGAAGCGCGCCAGTTCATCCGTGACCGTGCTGGGCTTGATTAGGCGTAACAGGTCAGCCAGAAAAACCAGGGGCATCTTGTTCGCCCATACCTGCGTATAGCGTGACATCACCTGCCACACCACACAGACCACCAGCGCAAACGCCAGCACCGTCAACACATAACCATTCGCCAAGCGGACGACGGCGGCGAGCCGCGCCAACGGCGAACGGGGGGGAACAGCAACATCAGACATAAACACCTCGCGGAGAATAGGAAATAGGCGCAGATTAACCATTTTTCTGTGAGTGGTCAACCAATGTATTGACAAAAAAACACAGGAAGACATAACATAAACCACAGGCATTCACACACAACGGAGAAAATCCATGACCTTCACGAAAAAAGCCCTTGCCGCCGCCCTTGCCTTTGGCCTCGCTGCCGGTAGCCAGGCCGCCGTCACCCTCAAACTCTCCCACAACCAGAGCAAAGATATCCCCGTGCACAAAGCCATGGAAAACTTCGCTGACAAAGTGAAGGAATACACCAATGGCGAAGTCAAAATCCGCATCTACCCGAACGCCCAGCTCGGCACCCAGCGTGAATCCGTTGAACTCGTGCAATCGGGCGGCCTCGCGCTCGCCAAATCGAACGCCGCCGAACTCGAAGCCTTCGAGCCGCTCTACGGCGTCTTCAACCTGCCCTACATCTTCAAAAACGAACAGCACTACTACGACGTGCTCACCAGCGACATCGGTGACGAAGTATTGAACGCCTCCAAAGACAAAGGCTTCATCGGCATCACCTACTACGACGCAGGCAGCCGCTCCTTCTACGCCGGTAAACCGATTAAAACCCCGGACGATTTGAAAGGCATGAAAATCCGCGTCCAGCCCAGCCCAACAGCGGTGAAAATGGTGGAAACACTCGGTGCCAACCCCACCCCGATTGCCTTCGGCGAACTCTACACCGCCCTGCAACAAGGCGTGGTTGACGGTGCGGAAAACAACGAATCCGCACTGGTTGACAACCGCCACGGCGAAGTCAGCAAGTATTACAGCTACGACCGCCACACCATGATTCCGGACGTCCTCGTCATGAGCACCAAAGACTGGGACAAACTCTCCCCTGAGCAGCAAGCCGCCATCAAAAAAGCCGGTCGCGAATCCATGATGCTGCAAAAAGACCTGTGGAAAGAAAACACCGACAAAGTCATCAAAGAAGCCAAAGACAAACTGGGCGTGACTTTCGTGGAAGACGTGGACACCGCCGCATTTGCCGCAAAAGTCTTGCCGATGCACGAAGATGCGGCAAAAAGCTCGGAAAAAATGGCCGATCTGATCAAACGCATCAAAGACAAAGCGCCGCAATAAGCCAATGAAAACCTCTCTCCCGCTGGGGGAGGGGCTGAACTAACCGTATAGCGACAAAACCCGGCAACCATCCCGCTTGGCTGAATAATCCGTTGCCACACGATTTGCGTCAGATAAAAGCCGCCAAGCGGGACAAACACTGGGCTCGCCGCCAAGCGGGACAAATACTGGGTTCGTAGCAAACCGCTACCAACCCTGACCACCGCCAATGGTGGCGGTCTTTGTCTACGGCACAAGCGACGAACGCCTCCGCTTCGCCCGTGCCGTAGATAAAGGCAGCCGGTACCAACACTCTGCACAGCCAGAGCGCAGCCTGCCGGGCGCGGGAATCCCACACTCGGCTCCCATCCTTCCCCCCAAAAAGGAAAACACCATGCAAAAAGCTCTCCTCGCCGCCACTATTGCGACCATTAGCCTCGCCGCTCAAGCTAAAGACGACCTGCAATACAGCAAAGAAACCGCCGCCACCCTCAAAGACGGCAGCAAAATCGCCTACTTCCTCGAAAGCAAAAAAGGCGCGGGCGAAAAAAACAACGCCGTTTGCGAAGACGGCCTCTTCTATAACGACCACTACCTCGCCGTCTTTGACGGGGCGACCGACAAATCCGGCAAAACCTACGACGGCAAAAAAGGCGGCCGCGTCAGCCGCGACATCATCCAGGACATCTTCCAGAACCTGCCGCCCAACACTGACAAAGAAGAAATCCTGAAACGCATCAACGACAAATACCAGGACTTCTACACCGCGAACAAAGACATCGACTTCGCCAAAGAACCGGTCAACCGACCGACTGCCACCCTCATCTGGTACAACCTCGACAAAAACGAACTCGTCGCCATTGGGGATTCCAAAGCGCGCATCGACGGCAAAGCCTATAACGACGAAGAAAAACTGGTTGACACCCTAAACAGCGCCCTGCGCGTCAAAGTCATCGACGAACTCAAACTGAGCGACGAACAAATCCGTGAGAACGACCTCGGCCGCTACTACATCCTGCCGCTCCTGCAACGCCAGGCCGAATTCCAGAACAACCCCGAAGCGCCCGCCGCCTTCCAGTTCTGGGCCATCGACGGCTTCCCCATCCCGCACGACAAACTGCGCGTATGGCAATTCGACAAAGCGCCGGAAGTCATCGAACTCAGCTCGGACGGATACGAAATCTATCCGCCCGAAGCGAGTGTGGACAGCTACGAAAAAACCCTGCGTGAACAACTCGCCGCAGACCCGATGCGCATCAAGCACCCCTCAACCAAAGGCATCAGCAAAGACAACTACAGCTTTGATGACCGCGCCGTGCTGATATATCAGCGGAAAAAATAAGCCCGTTTCCCTTACCCTTGCTGCGCCCGCATTCCCTGCGGGCGCATTTTGCTAACATAAGCGGTCAACCAAAAAAATGACCGTATCATGACGCATACCCACAACCCCATCGAAATCTACCAAAGTGCGGATGGACAAACCCAAGTCGAAGTCCGCTTCGACACCGACACCGTCTGGCTTTCACAGGCACAAATGGTGACACTGTTTGGCCGTGACCAATCCGTCATTTCCCGCCATATAAACAATGCCTTGGAAGAAGGCGAGATCAATACAGAAAGCAATATGCAAAAAATGCATATTGCTTCTGCCGACCGCCCGGTCACCTACTACGACCTGGAAACCGTCATCTCGGTGGGCTACCGCATCAAGTCACCGCAAGGCGTCGCCTTCCGCCGCTGGGCGACGGCACGTCTGAAAGATTACCTGCTCAAAGGCTACGCGCTGAATCAACAACGTCTGCAACAAAACGCCGCCGAACTCGAACAGGCGCTGCGGCTCATCCAAAAAACCGCTGCTTCCCCCGAACTGACCGTGGACAGCGGGCGCGGTTTGGTGGACATCGTCAGCCGCTACACCCACACCTTCCTCTGGCTGCAGCAATACGACGCAGGCCTGCTGCAAGAACCATCAGGTGAAAGCGGCGGCATCCTGCCCAATGTGCAAGAAGCGCGCACCGCGCTGCATACCTTCAAACAACAACTCATCGCGCGCGGTGAGGCGACCGAACTCTTCGCCCGCGAACGGGAAGACGGTTTCGCCGCCCTGCTGGGCAACCTCGAACAAAGCATTTTCGGCGCCCCTGCCTATCCCACCATCGAAAGCAAAGCGGCGCACCTGCTTTATTTCGTGGTGAAGAATCACCCCTTTGCCGATGGCAACAAGCGCAGCGGCGCCTTCCTGTTCGTGGATTTCCTGCACCGCAACCACCGCCTGCTGCGCGCTGACGGTGACCCCGTCATCAACGACACCGGCCTTGCTGCCCTGACCCTGCTTGTCGCCGAATCCGCCCCGGCACAAAAAGACACGCTTATCCGTCTCATCATGCACATGCTGCAACCGCAAGGAACGTAGCCCAGTATCGCCGCAGTTGCCCATGAACGGCAAGCGGGTGGCATAGAGGGCAAGGAAAAGGAAATACTGCCCTCATCCAATATTGAGAAACAAAAGTATCGTTGCACAAAAATCCTCAATGAAAGCGAGAAATTGCACGAGGACCGGCGGTGGATTGCCACTTGATTTGCCTCAATGCGAACCCATTTGGTGCTTATAAATTCTTATTTTCATTAAGGAAAAAGCCGATTACATTCGCCTGCGCCGATAAAATGATGATAAAATGCGCGTATCCACAAGAAACATAACAAAGAGGTACCCTATGGACATAATCCAGTCCGATGTGGCCATCGTCGGCGCCGGTGGCGCCGGGTTGCGTGCCGCGATCGAAATCGCCCGCAGTGCGCCTAATGCCAAAATCAGCCTGATTTCCAAAGTCTATCCGATGCGCAGCCATACCGTGGCGGCAGAAGGCGGCTCGGCAGGCGTGGTGCGCGAAGACGACTCGCTTGAATACCACTTTAATGACACGGTTTCAGGCGGCGACTGGCTGTGTGAGCAGGACGTGGTGCAATACTTCGTTGAACACGCCACCGAAGAAATGATCCAGCTTGAACACTGGGGCTGCCCGTGGTCGCGCAAACCTGATGGACGCGCCAACGTACGCCGTTTCGGCGGGATGAAAATCCCGCGTACCTGGTTTGCGGCGGATAAAAGCGGCTTCCATATGCTGCACACCCTGTTCCAGACTTCGCTGCAATTCCCCAATATCCACCGCTTGGACGAGCATTTCGCCGTTGACTTGATTGAAGAGAAGGGTGCATTGCATGGTGTCCTTTGCTACGACGTGCAAAATGGCGTCCTGCGTGCCGTGCAGGCTAAATCCGTCATCATCGCAACAGGTGGTGCCGGTCGCGTCTTCGCCTTCAACACCAACGGTGGCATCGTTACCGGCGACGGGATGGCGCTTGCCTACCGCCACGGCGTACCGCTGCGCGACATGGAATTTGTGCAGTATCACCCGACCGGCCTGCCCGGTTCCGGCATCCTGATGACGGAAGGTTGCCGGGGCGAAGGCGGCATTCTCACCAATAAAGACGGCTACCGCTATCTGCAAGATTACGGTCTCGGGCCGGAAACCCCGATTGGTGAACCCAAAAACAAATACATGGAACTCGGCCCGCGCGACAAACTCTCGCAAGCCTTCTATCACGAATGGAAAGCGGGGCGTACTGTGCAGAACCCGCGCGGCGATGTGGTCAACCTCGACCTGCGCCACCTTGGCGAAGCCTACCTTACCGAGCGTCTGCCCTTCATCTGCTCGCTGGCGAAAAAATTCGTTGGCGTTGACCCGGTGCACGAGCCGATCCCTGTCCGCCCGACCGCCCACTACACCATGGGCGGCATTGAAACCGACCAGCGCTGCGAGACCCGCCTGCAAGGCCTCTTTGCTGTCGGCGAATGTTCATCCGTCGGCCTGCACGGCGCAAACCGCCTTGGCTCGAACTCACTCGCCGAACTCTGCGTTTTCGGCAAAGTAGCCGGGGAAGATGCCTGGAAACGCGCCAGCGGCAGCAGCTATCACGCCAGCAAAGAACAATTTGCCCAACTCGCCGAAAAAGCCTGGCAACCGTTCCTTGAACTGAAAAACCGCAGTGGTGGCAGCGAAAAACCGGCAGACATCCGCCGCGAACTCACCGCGATGATGGAAGCGGAAATCGGCATTTACCGCAGCGCTGAAAACTGCGCCCGCGCCAGTGCCAAAATCAAGGAACTGAAAGCGCGTTACCAAAACGTCCGCGTCACCGACCACAGCGATACCTTTAACACCGACTGGCTTACCACCATTGAGCTTGGTTACCTGCTGGATGTCGCCGAAACCATGATCTATTCCGCCGAACAGCGCACTGAATCGCGCGGCTCGCACCAGCGGCTCGATTACCCCGAACGCGACGACGACAAGTTCCTCAAACACACCCTGGCCTTCCGTCAGGAGAACGGGGAAAAACCGGAAATTGCCTACAGCGACGTCTGCATCACTAAGTCCCAGCCGGCCAAACGGGTGTACGGCGCAGAAGCAGAACAAGCGAACCATTAAGAGGCACCCAACATGACACAAAAAATCCGAATCAACCTGATGCGTTACCGTCCCGACGAGGACGAAAAACCCTGGGCGCAGCCCTTTGAAATCGAATGGACGCCCGACATGTCCATTCTCGACGCCCTCGAACTGCTCAAAGCCGACTTCGATCCGAGCATCGCCTACCGCTGGTCGTGCCGCATGGAAGTCTGCGGTTCCTGCGGCATGGTGGTGAACGGTGAGCCTCGTCTCGCCTGTTCGACCTTCGTGCGCGAATATGCGGATGTCGGCGAAATCACCATCGGTGCACTCGACAACTTTCCCATCGAAAAAGATCTCGTTGTTGACCTTGACCCCTTCATCAACAAACTCAACGCCGTCAGCCCCTTTATCGTCACCAAAAACCCGCGCGCACTGGCCGAAAAAGAATACCTGCAAACCCCAGCACAACTGGCCAAATTCAAGCAGTACACCATGTGCATCAACTGCATGCTCTGCTACCAGGCCTGTCCGCAAATCGGCATCAACGCTGACTATTTGGGCCCGGCCGCCATCGCCCTCGCGCAACGCTACAACCTTGACAACCGCGACGAAGGCAACCGCCAGCGATACAGCGCGCTGATTGACGAAAATGGCGTTTGGCCGTGCACTTTCGTCGGCACCTGCTCCGAAGTCTGCCCGAAACACGTTGATCCGGCAGGCGCCATCCAGCAAGTCAAGGCGACAGCTGTGCCGTACTGGGGGCTGAACCTCGTCAAACCCGAAAAAACGCCGAAAAAACAACAGGAGGCATGACATGGCGCGTAAACCCTATCACCACGCCCAACCTGACGACTGGTACAAAGCCAACCGCTTCTACCGCTGGTACATGCTGCGCGAGCTGACCAGCATCACCACCGCTATCGCCGCCTTCAACCTCTTTTACGGTGTCGCCGCTTTGGCAAACAGCGAAGCCGCCTGGCTGGGCTGGGCACACTTTCAGCACAATCCGCTGATGCTGCTCATCAACCTCATCGCCATCGTTGGCTCGCTGCTCAACAGCAAAACCTGGTTTGAAGCCATGCCGAAAGCCATCCGCATCCAGCGCGGCGAAAAATTCGTGCCGGATAACCTCATCATCAAAGGCGGCTGGGCGGCATTTGGCGGCGTTCTCGTCATCCTGCTGATACTCGTCGCCTGCCTGTCCTGAGGAGAGACCCATGAACGAACAAAGCACCAAAAACTACTGGTGGCGTTTCAAACACGAACATGTCCGCCATACCCGTCACCTGAAACCCATCTACTGGGGACTCTTCTCTGTCGGCGGCACTATCGCAGCCCTCGCGCTCGCACCGATTATCCTCGTTCTCTGCGTCCTGCTGCCCTTCGGTATGCTTGGTGATCCGGCGAAGTTCTACCACAGCATTCACTGGCTGGTAGCCAACAACTTCGTTTACCTGATTCTGGTCGGCATCATCTTTGCCATGTTGTGGCACGGCGTGCACCGCTTCTACTACGTTCTGCACGACCTGCACATTCACATCGGCAACCGCACGCGTAATATTTTTTACGCCATTGCCATCCTCGGCGCTCTCATCACCCTCTGCGTAGGTTGGTAAGCAAATCTGAGCGATAAAAAAGCGCGGCGGATGCCGCGCTTTTTTTTCTACGAAAATCCGGCGTAATGGACAAATTTCATGCTAAGAATCGCCGTAGCCCTTACGCTGCAAGGCTTTACGCGAGGTCAAAACCTTTGAACACAAAAAATGCTTTTTCTGCGGCTCAAAACAGGTCAAGAAAAACGGGCATCGTGACAACGGGAAACAGCAATACCATTGCGGCTCCTGCAAGCGCCAATTCATAGGGGGCCAACGCCTTAATCCCAACACCCTTTGGCAGCGCTACAGCGAAGGCAAGCAAAGCGCCGCACAGCTTGCCGCGCAGTACGGATGCAGCATCAAAACGATCCGTCGCCACCTCATCAAAGCCGCTACACAGGCCGAATGCGCGCTGCCACAGGCACCCGTGAACCTCATCATGGACACCACCTGTTTCGGCCGAAAATGGGGCGTCATGGTCCTCTACGACGCTTGCAGCAAGCGCGCCTTGATGGTCGTGGCAGTTGAGCGGGAAACCAACGCGCTCTACACGCAGGCGGTCGCGGCGTTGCGAGAAAAAGGCATTGAGATACAAAGCATTATCTGCGATGGCAAAAGCGGCTTGCTGGATTCGTTCCTGGGTATACCCGTAGATGTGCCAATTTCACCAAATAAAAATCATCGTGCGCCACCTGAGCAGAAAGCCTAAAAGCCGGGCAGCACAGGCGCTGCGGGCCCTGTCATTGACCCTGACGGAGACCACTCAGGCGGCGTTTGAAGTGGCGCTCAAGCGCTGGTACGAGCAGTACGCCGCCTTCCTGAACGAACGCAGCGTGAACGAGAAAACAGGCCACTCACACTACACACATAAGCGCCTGCGCACCGCCTACAACAGCCTGAAACGGCATCTGCCATGGTTGTTTACCTGCGAGCGTTTTCCCGACCCGGGTATCCCGAATACGACCAATTTGCTGGAAGGGAAATTCAGCGAAATGAAGCAGCTTTTGCAGTGTCATCGGGGCTTGAAAAAAGAGAGTAAATTGCGGTTTATAAAAGATTATTTCAGCAAAAAATAGAGGGAAGAGCATGAAATTTGTCCATTAGAGTGCAACGTCTCAAAAAAAGCATGAAATTTGTCCATTACGCCGAATTTTGCGGATAGATTTAAGGATCGCAGTTTAATGATGATTAAACTCGGTGGTGAGAAAGTTTTTCAAGCTGGAAAAATTACGCAAAATGATTATGCAATAAAAGTAGCAACAACTTATGGCGAGAAAGGTATAGCTTTATTGAATAAGGTAGGAGCGAGTAAATTTATGCAGTCTTTATCGAAATATAAGGGGCTTGCCAAGGTGGGCTGGAAACACCGCGCTTCTTTAGCTTTGCCGAATCTATTTAGCGAATTATTCCCCACTTGGGCGCTGTATGTTCTAGCTATTTTCGGTGTTGCGGTATGGTTACCGTTGAAGCGTTGGACGATTGCTGGTTTACGCAAATTGGCGGGCAAGATTCCGTTTTTGCGTAATCGGCTGGAAACAGAAGATGCCGATGCCGCTTGATTTGGCGGGAATGGCAATAAAAAAGCGGGCTTGTCGCCCGCTTTTTTGGTGTTTATTTTTCTGTCGGCGGGTCATCATCGCCGTAGTACATCACGCCGAGTTTGATTTTGCCGCGTCCGTTTTTCAGGCGCCAAGCGTTAGTATCACGCAGGGAATAGATGCAGCCGCAGTATTCCTGCATGTAGAAGTGCTCGCGCTTGCTGATTTCGATCATCCGTTGTGAGCCGCCGCCTTTGCGCCAGTTGAAGGTCCAGTACTGGACATCGGGGTAGGGTTCGGCAGCGCGCAGGCCGCTTTGGTTGACTTGCTCCATGTTTTTCCAGCGGCTGATGCCCAGCGAGCTGGTGATGATGGGGAAGCCATGCTCGTGGGCGTAGAGCGCGGTGCGTTCGAAGCGCATATCAAAGCACATGGTGCAGCGTTTGCCGCGTTCGGGTTCCCATTCCATGCCTTTGGCGCGGGCAAACCAGTTATCGGTGTCGTAGTCGCAATCAACGAAAGGGATGTTGTGTTTTTCTGCGAAGGCAATGTTTTCGTTCTTGCGGATTTCGTATTCGCGGCGCGGGTGGATATTGGGGTTATAGAAGAAGATGGTGTAGTCGATTTCCGAGGCAAGCAAGGCCTCCATGATTTCGCCTGAGCAGGGGGCACAACAGGAATGCAGCAGGACTTTGTTATGGTCGTCGGGCGGGACGAGTTTGGGGCGCTGGAAGGGGGCTTTGGTGTTCATGGTGTTTAGCGGCTGCTGGCAGCCGGGGTCAGGCGGCGAAAGATGTTGTCCGGGATGGGGCAAGGCATGCCGTCGCGGAAGAGGTAGGTGTTGCCCTTGTAGTTGAGGGTGCCACTACAACTGGCATTGCCGCCGGGCAGGGGTTTTTCGGGCTGGCTGCCGACCGGGACTTCTTCGGTTTTTGCAGCGCGGTAAAGGGTGCAGCGACCACGGCCTTTTTTCGCGTCGGCATCGACATAGATATAGCCTTTGCCTTGCGGGCAGCGGTAGATGGCTTGTTCGACGATAACGGTCTCAGTCGGCGGTGGCGGTGGGGTAAGTCGTTCAACGGGCAGGAGGGCGACGTTATCCGCATCATCTTGGGGGGCTTCCACGCCGGGAATTTCGCCGCTATCTGCGCCTTGTGCGGGGAGTTCGGCTACCTGGTTGTCACCGTTTTGTACGACGGCTTGTGTATCCTGGACGGAGCTTTGCGCAGCCGCTTGTTCTGCTGCTGCTTTGGCGGCCGCCTCGGCTTGTGTCGCCTGTTCTGCGGCTTTTTGCGCAGCTTCTTGTTTGGCGGCTGCCTCAGCCTGGGCTTGTTCGACGATTTGTGCGGCAGTATAGGTTTCGAGGTTATCCGCGCTGGGCAGCGGTTGTTCTGCAGCAGCAGGCTGTTCGCCCTTCTTCTGCGTTTTTTTGTTTTTTTTGCCGGCAACCGGGGCTTCAGCAGGTTGTTGCACGGTGTGTTGTCCGGCAGGGATGGGATCAGGACGCAGAGGTTGTTCTTCACCAGTGATGTATTGGGCTCCTGCCTGCACGCCTAGGGTGAGGGCAACGAGCAGGAGGATGGCGCGGGGCTTAGGCATTAACACGGCTGAAGATGAGGGTGGCATTGGTGCCGCCAAAGCCGAAGCTGTTGCTCATGACGGCATTAAGGGTTTGCTGGCGGTTCTCACGCAGGATGGGCAGGTCAACGGCGTTTTCGTCGAGGGTGTCAATATGCGCCGAGGCGGTAAGGAAGCCGTGTTGCAGCATGAGCAGGGAGTAGATGGCTTCGTTTGAGCCTGCGGCACCGAGGGCGTGACCTGTCAGGGATTTGGTTGAGCTGATCGGCGGCACGGTTTTATCGGCAAAGGCGGCTTTAATAGCTTCGAGTTCGCGGGTATCGCCGACGGGAGTAGAGGTGCCGTGGGCGTTGATGTAGTCAATATCGCCCGGGTGGGTGGCCATCGCCATTTGCATGCAGCGCACGGCACCTTCGCCAGAGGGCTGCACCATGTCATAGCCGTCCGAGGTAGCGCCGTAGCCGGTCAGTTCGGCGATGATGTCGGCACCGCGTGCTTTGGCGTGTTCGTATTCTTCAAGGACGAGGACACTGCCGCCGCCAGAGATGACGAAGCCGTCGCGGTTGGCGTCATAGGCACGTGAGGCGGTTTCGGGGGTGGCGTTGTAGTTGGTGGATAGGGCACCCATGGCGTCAAACATGCAGGTCAATGCCCAGTTGACTTCTTCACCGCCGCCGGCGAAGACGATGTCCTGTTTGCCCATCTGGATGAGTTCGGCGGCGTGGCCGATGCAGTGCGCGCTGGTGGAGCAGGCGGAGCTGATGGAATAGTTCACCCCTTTGATGGCAAAAGGGGTTGCTAAACAGGCGGAGGTGGTGGAAGCCATGGTTTTGGTAACGGCGTAGGGGCCAATGCGTTTGACGCCGCTGGTGCGCAGGGTATCCGCCGCTTCGACTTGGGCAGATGGCGTGGCGCCGCCAGTACCGACGACAAGGCCGGTACGGATATTGGAGATGTGTTCGGGCAGGAGACGGGCCTGCTCGATGGCTTCTTTCATGGCGATGTAGCAGTAGGCGGCGGCATCGCCCATGAAGCGCAGGATTTTGCGGTCAATGTGCGCTTTGGTGTCGATATTGATGCGGCCTTCGACTTGGGAACGCAGGCCTTTTTCGGCGTAGTCTGCGCTGTGGGTGATGCCGGATTTGAGATTTTGCAGGGCGGCAAGGACTTCTTTGCAGTTGTTGCCGATGCTGGACACGATGCCCATGCCGGTGACGACGACGCGTTTCATGTTGTTGCTCTCTTTATGGGGGGTTAGAAGCTGTCGGTGCTGGTGAATAGGCCGACTTTGAGGTCGGTACCATTGTAGATTTCGCGCCCATCAACGCTGGCGGTAGCGTCGGCAATGCCGAGGATGAGCTGGCGCATGATGAGGCGTTTGATGTGGATGTGGTAGGTGATTTTTTTGTGGGTCGGCAGGACTTGGCCGCTGAATTTGACTTCACCGCAGCCGAGTGCCCGGCCGCGCCCGACGCCGCCGCTCCAGGCGAGGTAGAAGCCGACGAGTTGCCACATGGCGTCCAGGCCGAGGCAGCCAGGCATGACGGGGTCACCCTGGAAGTGGCAGGCAAAGAACCACAGGTCGGGATGAATATCGAATTCGGCGATGATTTCGCCTTTGCCGTGTTTGCCACCGTCTTTATTAATGGTGGTGATGCGATCCATCATCAGCATGTTGGGCAGCGGCAGCTGGGCATTGCCCGCGCCGAAGATTTCACCGCGTCCGCAGGCGAGCAGTTCTTCTTTGCTGTAGCTGTTTTGCGGGGTATGCGTGCTGGTCATGGTTGCCTCCTTAGTTCAGCGCTTTTTTGTATTGCTGCAAGAGGATGTTGTCCTTGCCGTAGATGTCGCCAGCGGTTTGCAGCCTGCCGTCCGGCTCGGTCCAGGTGGTCCAGTACACGAGGTAGATGGGGGTTTCCGGGGTGTTTACCCATTGTTCTTTGCTCTGGTTCATCGCTTTTTTGATGCGCTCGGATGACCAGCCGTTGTTATTAAGCAGGACGTTGGCAAATTCTTCGGGCTTTTGCAGGCGGACGCAACCGGAACTGAGGGCACGGTCGCTGCGGCTGAAAAGACCTTTGCTCGGAGTATCGTGCAGGTAGATGGCGTGTTTATTCGGGAACAGGAATTTGACCTTGCCCAAGGCGTTACGCGCGCCGGGTTTCTGTCGCAGGGTGTAGTGCACGGCAGCAGGCGAGCCCCAGTTGACGGCGCTTGGGCGCATGACGCGTCCGCCGACAACGGCATCGAAGCTGCCATCGAAGGCAGCGGGATTGCTGCGCAGTTTGTTAATTTTGTCTTTTTTCATGATGGTCGGCGGCACGGTCCAGCTCGGGCTCATCACGATGTGGCGCAGGTGATTGGTGAAAGCGGGGGTTTGTCGGTCGCGACGTCCCATGACGGCTTTGGTTTCGTACACGATTTCGTTGCCGCGATACATCTTGACGTAGTAGGACGGGATGTTCACAAGGACGTAGGTCTCCCCCATGTCCTGCGGCAGCCAGCGTAGCCGCTCCATGTTGATCATCAGACTGTCGGCGCTGGCATTACGCGCACCACCGCTTTTGTTGCCGCCATTGAGCATGCTGCGGGTCTTGCCGCTGACGATGCCGTCGGCTTTCAGGCCGTGGCTTTGCTGGTAGGTAAGGACGGCGTCGGCCAGGGTGTCGTCGTAATAGAAAGGGTCGCCACCTTCTGCCGGGATGCCGAGTTTGTCACGCAGGATGGCGACGGCTTCGTGATTCATGCCGGGACGCAGGGTGACTTTCGGCAGCGGCGCACTATTGCTGCTGTTCGTCGGGGTAAGGATGGCGTTACCTATGACGGCGTTATAGCGCTGTTTCAGCGCTTGATAACGCGGGTTACCGTCGTTGATGGTGCGTATGGCAGTTTCGATGTCACCGGAGACGACACCTTGCGCCAGCATATCACCCAAAGCTTCATCGCTGACACCTTCGGCATTCCACTCAGGATGAGTTTTACGCGGGTTGACCAAGCCGTTAGCAAGGTCACCAGCAAGAGTGAGGTAGGCATCAGTGAGCAACAGTTCCAGCGGAACGATATCATCGTATTGCGCGCCCGCTTGCAGGTTGTTAATCAGCGCACTGTGGTAGCGGGCGGGCGGCAGGGCATCCTGCGGTGCATCGGCAATCAGCCGTTTCAGCCCGTCCACCCGTTCCAGCAGGTTGTTCTCCTGCGTCCATACGGTCGGATATTGCTCGTTCTCATAGAAAAGGCGCAGGCGTTGCGGATTTTTCAGCGGATAAATCTGGCCGCGATAAGCAACTTCTGTCGGATTCAGCGCCAGTGTTTCAATCAATTCGATACGGCGGCTGTTAAACGGGCGCATCGCTTCACTGATGATGGATTGGTGCGCCTGCGTCATGGTTTCTTGCGGTGTAGCGCCGTCAGCAGCCATTTCTGATAGTTCGCTGGTCGCAGCAGACGGGTCAGGTGGCAGATTGTCGGCAAGCGAAGGCGGTGCATCATCAAATACCGCTTCTTCATCAACCGCTTCCTGGGTAAAAGCCGCGCCGGAGACAGCCAGTAGGGCAAAAACGGAAGCGGTGCGATACCGCGAAAAAACATTCATGAACAGTTCCCTGCAAAATAGTGAAAAAACGGCGACATTTTAGCGGCAAACGGTCGCCTCGTCGCGGAATTTTCCGCAAGCCGCCGCCGTGTTAGTATGCGGAAAACCCGCCATACACTGCCGCTATGCCCCTGATTATTGCCGATGCCCGTTCTGCCCCGCTCATGCGTCACCTCGCCGCCATCGTCTACGACACCCTGCTCCTTGTCGCCTGCTGGATTGGCGTCGGCTTCCTCTTCATCATCCTCAACAAAGGCGAAGCCATCACCGGCGGCACGCTACGCTACCTGTTGCAAGCGGCGCTGCTCGTCACCTGGCTCGCCTTCGACCTTTACTTCTGGACGCGGCAGGGGCAGACCCTCGGCATGCGCGCCTGGCGGCTGGCCGTTGCCGACGAAAACGGCCGCCCGCTCACTACCGCGCGCGCCCTCAAACGCTGGTGCTGCGCCCTTCTCACTTGCGCCCCAGCGGGAATCGGCCTATGGTGGCGCTACCTTGATGTGGACGGCTGCACTCTCTACGACCGCCTCTCGCGCACCCGTCTCTACTTCTTGCCCACCAACCCCTATCCCTCAGCCAAAAAAAGGAAACCCCATGTTTGAGCACATCGAAAAACTGCCGGATGATCCCATCCTGAAGCTGTCCAAACTGTGCCGCGACGATCCGCGCCCTGAAAAAATCGACGTTGGCGTTGGCATTTTTCAGGACACTACGGGTGAAACACCGGTTATGCGCGCCGTCAAAGTAGCCGAACAGCGCATCTGGCAGCGGCAGACGACCAAAAAATACGTCGGCGTCAACGGTAACGACGACTACAACCAGTGCATGGCCGAACTCATCCTCGGCAGCGGCTACGACACAAACCGCGTACGCCAGAACCAGGCCGTCGCCGGTACCGGTGCGCTGCGCATCGTCGCTGAAGTCCTGCGGCAAATTGCCGCCGGCAAACAATTCTGGACACCTGACCCAACCTGGGGTAACCACCACGCTATCTTCGGTGCCTGCGGCTTTGCCGCCAAAACCTACCCCTACTACGATCGCGAGAAAAGTATCGTCAACCGCGACGCCTTCCTTGCCGCTCTCGAAAAAATGGGGCCGGACGACATCGTGCTGTTGCACGGCTGCTGCCACAACCCCAGCGGCGCCGACCTGACCCCGGCAGACTGGGACAAAGTCGCCGACATTGCGGCCAAACGTGGCTTCCTGCCCGTAATTGACCTCGCCTACCTCGGCTTCGGCGAAGGCATCGAGCCGGATGCCTACGGCGTGCGCAAACTCGCTTCCAGCCTCGAAACCCTCTTTATTGCCGCCTCCTGCTCGAAAAACTTCGGCCTCTACCGCGAACGCGTCGGTGTCGTTCTCACCATCGCCAAAGACGCGCGCACTGCCGATGCCCTGCGTAGCTACCTTGCGACCGCCAGCCGCGCGATGGTCTCCATGCCGCCCGACCACGGCGCCGCTGTTGTTGCAGAAATCCTGAGTGACAGTGCCCTGCGCGCCGACTGGGAAAAAGAACTGAACGAAGTCAGCGCCTACATACGCCTGCGCCGCCAACAACTTGCTGACGCACTGACCAAGACCTGCGGTGGTGATTGGCGCTTCATCACCGATTCGCACCGGGGCATGTTCACCCTGCTGCCGCTCGGCAAAGAACGCGTCGAACGCCTGCGTAACGACTACGCCGTGTACATGGTCGGCGAAGGCCGCATCAACATCGCCGGCATGAAAAGTGAAGCGGAAGTCGCCCGTCTCGCCGAAGCGGTGAAAGCGGTGCTGTAATGCCGCTCAAAAAGTAAAGAAGCCGCCGTCAGGCGGCTTCTTTATAACCGTGTGCAAAGTGTCATCCGTACAACAAAAACCTTGCCAAAAAACAACAACTCACCGACAATCGCCCGCCGATGCGGCCTTGTCCCATCATCCGTCGCTTGAGGCGGCGGAAAACCATCCCAATCTACGGAGAACCCGATGAAAAAACATGCCTTGTCCCTGCTTGCAGCCGCCTGCCTCCTCGCCGCCTGCGGTGGTGGTAACAAAACCCCGCCAGCCGACCCTGCACCCGCTCCGCCGGAGGCCGATGCTGCTGCGGCACAACAAGCCGTTGAACAACCGGCAGTAGGTGGCGAAAAAGACGCCCACGGCTGCATGCCGTCTGCCGGCCAAACCTGGTCCACCATGCGCAACGAATGCGTGCAAATCTTCGATGCCGCCGACATTCAGCTGATTGACCCGGCCAATGACACCCTCGCCGTGTACGTCATCCTGTCTCAGGACAAGAAAAAAGCCGAAGTCTTCGCTGCCGACCTGCCGGACGGCGTCATCCTGAACGCCAGCAAAGGCGGCTACAAATCCAAAGACGGTAAAGTCCGCCTCACCAAAGGTAAGGGTAAAGACGAATGGAAAATCCGCAAATAAAAAAAGTGGAAACAAAAACGGGGCCCGGCCCCGTTTTTTTATGCCGTTTGCCCAAGACGCGTATGCCAATGCTTTCTGCCCGCCAAGCGGCGTGAATACCGCCCCGTCAGTGCAGGAAACGCTGCGAGCGGCGTCTCTGTGTATGGTGAATAGCGCAGATCAGGCGAGGGCGGCCGTGATGTAGTCTTTCAGCGCGCTAACGTCGTTTGCCATGACGGTAACGCGGCGAGGCGCTTCTTCGATGTCTTCAAATTGTGCGGGGCGTGGGGCGCGCAGGCCGGTCGCTTCGCGCACGGTCGTCTCGAATTTGGCCGGCAGCGCGGTTTCCAGGCAGATAAGCGGACGTTCGCTTTTGTTTTCCGCGCGCCAGTGTTTGGCGACGTACACGCCATCGGCGGTGTGCGGATCGATGAGGCGGTTGTAGACCTGATAGGTCTCACGGATAGTGGCGAGGCGGGCGGCGTGATCACTGCGGCCGGCGGTGAAGCCGGAGGCGCGGATGGCGTCCATGAGCGGTTGCAGGTCAATGGCTCCGTCTGCTACCAGGGTTTTCCAGCGGGCGGCGGTTTGCGCGGCGTTGTTGCCGCTCAGGTTGTAGAGGTAGCGCTCGAAGTTGCTGGCCTTGCCGATGTCCATTGAGGGACTGCTGGTTTTTTCGACTTCTGCCGCCGGACGGGCACGGTAGTGGCCGGTTTGCAGGGCTTCGTAGAGGACGTCGTTTTCGTTGGTGGCAATGATGAGGTGGGCGATGGGCAGCCCCATTTGTTTGGCGAGGTAGCCGGCATAGATGTTGCCGAAGTTGCCGGAGGGCACGCAGAAGTCCACCGGACTGCCGGCGGGCAGGCCGAGGGCGAGCCAGGCTTTGAAGTAGTACACGCTTTGCGCCAGCACCCGCGCCCAGTTGATGGAGTTGACCGCGCCGATGTGGTACGCGGTTTTGTAGGCGGCGTCGCTGTTCACCGCTTTGACGAGGTCCTGGCAGTCGTCGAAGACGCCTTCGATGGCGATGTTGTGGATGTTTTTGTCTTGCAGGCTGTACATCTGCGCCTGCTGGAAGAGGCTCATGCGGCCATGCGGCGAGAGCATGAAGACGTTGATGCGGTCTTTGCCGCGCATGGCGTATTCGGCGGCGGAGCCGGTGTCGCCGGAGGTGGCGCCGAGGATGTTGAGGCGCGCGTCGCGGGTTTCTAGGACGTAGGCCATGGCGTTGCCGAGGAATTGCATGGCGATGTCTTTGAAGGCAAGCGAGGGGCCGTTCGAGAGTTCGAGCAGGTAGGTGTTGCTGTCGCCGAGGCGGGTCAGCGGGGTGATGTCTGCGCTACCGAAGGCGTCTGTGGTGTAGGTGCGGCGCAGGATGGCGCGCAGGTCGTCTTCCGGGATGTCGCCGATGAAGGGGTGCATGACGGCGTAGGCGAGATCGGCGTAGTCGAGCCCGCGCCAGCTTTCGAGGGTTTTGCCGCTGATGTGCGGAATGTTGCTCGGCATGGCCAGGCCGCCATCGGGCGCAAGGCCTTGCAGGAGGATGTCGCAGAAGCCGCCGAGTTTGGCACCACGGGTGGATTGGTATTGCATGGAGGTCTCCTTGTGTTGTCCGACACGGTACGCGGGTTTCTTGGCGACATTTTCCTCTGCCCCCGTTTGTCCTGCAAGGCAACGAGTTCAGTCCTGCAGTTGTTTTTTCCAGCGGTAGATGAGTTCGTGCGCGGCACGCGGGGTGAGGTCGTCCGGGTTGGTGAGGGCGATTTCGTCAGCAAGTGCCTGCAAGCGCGGGTCGGTAGCGGGGGCAGCAGGGGTACTGTCGGCGGCGGGTGGGGCGAGCGGCAGCAGTTCGTGCTGTTGCATTTGCGGGCTGCCGTGGTCACGCCTTGTTTCGAGTTGGCGCAGTTTGGCGGTTGCGGCGTGGATGGTGTCCAGCGGTACGCCGGCCAGCCGCGCGACTTGCAGGCCGTAGCTTTTGCTCGCCGCCCCTTCTTCGACATGGTGCAGGAAGACGATGTTGTCGTGGTGTTCGACGGCGGCGAGGTGGATGTTTTTGATGTTTTTGTGGGTTTCGGCGAGTTCGGTCAGTTCGAAGTAGTGGGTGGCGAACAGGGTAAGGGCGCGGTTGTCGCGCGCCAGGCGTTCGGCGGCAGCCCAGGCGAGGGAGAGGCCGTCGTAGGTGCCGGTGCCGCGTCCGACTTCGTCCATGATGACGAGGCTGTGCGCGTCGGCGTTGTTGAGGATGTTGGCGGTTTCGGTCATTTCGACCATGAAGGTGCTGCGGCCGCCGGCGAGGTCGTCGCTGGCGCCGATGCGGGTGTAGATGCGGTGCAGGCTGCCGATGCGCGCGCTTTTGGCGGGGACGTAGCTGCCGGCACAGGCGAGGATGGTGATGAGGGCGGCCTGACGCATGTAGGTGCTTTTGCCGCCCATGTTCGGGCCGGTGATGATGAGGACCTGGCGGCGTTTGCCGAGTTCGAGGTCGTTGGCGATGAAGGGTTCGCTGTTGTGTTGTTCGACGACAGGGTGGCGGCCTTGTTCGATGGTGAGGATGGGTTCGGGATCGAGGGTCGGGCGGTGGTAGTGGTGTTTGTCGGCGAGGTGGGCGAAGGCGGCGAGGGTGTCGGTCTCGGCAAGCGCGCGGGCGCAGGCGTAGAGGGCGTCGCGTTCGCCGTCAAGCGCGGCGAGCAGGGCGTCGTAGTGTTGTTTTTCGAGGGCGAGCGCCTGGTCGCGCGCGTTCAGCACCTGGTCTTCGAGGGTTTTGAGTTCGTCGGTGATGTAGCGTTCGCTGTTTTTCAGGGTCTGGCGGCGTATCCAGTGCGCAGGCGCGGTGTCGCTCTGGCTGCGCGGGATTTCGATGTAGTAGCCGTGGATGTTGTTGTAGCCCATGCGCAGGTTGGGGATGCCGCTTTTTTCTTTTTCGGCGGCTTCGAGTTCGGCGAGGATGTTTTCGCTGTCACGGGCGAGGTGGTTGAGACGGTCAAGTTCGGGGTCGTAGCCTTGGGCGATGATGCCGCCGTCTTTGAGGGTGAGCGGCGGCGCTTCGACCAGTGCTTTTTCAAGGTGTGCGGTCGCGGCGGTGAGCGCGCTCAAGGCCGGGATGTAGGCGGCGAGCAGGGTGCTCTCCCCGGCGGGCGCTTGCAGTTGGGCGGCGATATGGGGCAGCGTTGCAGGGTGTCGCGCAGTTGCGCGAGTTCGCGCGGGCGGGCGCTGCCGAGGGCAATGCGGGTGGTGATGCGTTCGATGTCGGCGCTGTGGTGCAGCAGGCTGCGCAGTTGTTCGCGCGCGTTGTTGTCGGCAAGCAGGGCGGCGACGGCGTCATGACGGGCGCTGATGGCGTCGTGGTCGCGCAGGGGGCGGTTGATCCAGCGTTTGAGGTTGCGGCTGCCCGCCGGCGTCTGGCAGTGGTTGATGCTGCCAGTAAGGCTGCGTTTGTGGTCGCCGCCCAGGGTGTAGTCAATTTCGAGGTTGCGGCGGCTGGCGGCGTCGATGGCGAGGCTGTCGTCGCCGCTTTCGCGCAGGAGCGGGGCGAGCGGCGGCAGGGTTTGTTTGTGGGTGTCGTAGAGATATTGCAGGAGGCAGCCCGCCGCGCCGAGGGCAGGATCGTCGTCGCGGATGCCGTAGCCGCCGAGGGTTTTGATTTGGTAGTGCTGCAGGATGAGGTTCAGCGCGCTGTCGTGGTCGTAGTACCAGTCCGGCTGGCGGCGAGGGCGTTTTTGGCCGGCGAGGGCAGCGGGCAGGCGGGCACTGTCCGGGATGAGGATTTCCGCCGGTTGCAGGCGCTCGAGTTCGCTTTTCAGCGCGTTTTCATCAAGCGGTTCGCTGATGCGGTAGCGCGCGCTGCTGATATCCGCCCAGGCGAGGTGGTAGTGCTCTTTGTCAGGGGCGATGCTGGCGAGGATGTTGTCGCGGTTTTCGTCCAGGAGCGCTTCGTCGGTGAGGGTGCCGGGGGTGATGATGCGGGTAACGGCGCGCTCGACCGGTCCTTTGGCGAGCGCCGGATCGCCGATTTGTTCGCAGATGACGGCGCTCTGCCCCTGTTTGACGAGCTTGGCGATGTAGGTATCAATGGCATGCACGGGTACGCCCGCCATCGGGATGGGTTGGCCCGCCGACTGGCCGCGCGTGGTGACGCTGATACCGAGCAGTTCGCCGGCGCGGCGCGCGTCATCGTAGAAAAGCTCGTAGAAGTCGCCCATGCGGTAGAGGACGAGGGTGTCGGGGTAGTCTTTTTTGATGCCGAGGTATTGCTGCATCATCGGCGTGTGGGCGCTGTGCATGGTCTTGGTTTGAGGGTTGGGATGTGGATGCGAAGTGTAGCAAGTGATAGAAGCTCGCGCTTCCCGTATCGGCGGCATTTCAGGCGCGGTGATAGGGATGGTTGCGGTTGATGCTCCAGGCGCGGTACAGCGCTTCGGCAACGATGATGCGCACCAGCGGGTGCGGCAGGGTCAGCTTGCCAAGCGACCAGCTTTCATCGGCCAACGCCTTGATTTCCGCTGTGATCCCTTCCGGACCACCGATGATGAGCGCAATGCGGCGGCTGTTTTCCTGCCAGTGTTGCAGGCGGGCAGCAAGCGCCTCGCTCGTGTACTCGCGGCCGGGAATGTCGAGGGTGATGATGCGGTCGCTGCCTTGCAGGGCGGTCTTGATCTGTGCCGCTTCTTTTTGTTGCGCGGCGGCAAGTTGGCTGGCACTGCCGCGTTTTTGCAGGGGGATTTCGCTGAGGCCGAGGGAGAGATCGCCGGAGAAGCGGGCGGCATAGTCGGCAAAGCCATGGTTGACCCAATCCGGCATTTTCTGCCCGACGGCGATGAGTTCGATGTGCATAAGTGGCTCTCCAACGTGGTAATGCTTGCGGTCATGCCGGTTTTCCTGTGCGGCGGGAAGCGGAAAAACGGCATAAGCGATGATAAACAATGGCGCTACAATAGCGCGCTTTCTTTTTCGGAGCATATTGATAATGAAGAAATTATGGCTTTTGGCCGCATGCTTTGCGGCATGCTTTCCCGCTCTTGCCGCCGACGACAGCCTGAGGGTGGATGCGTAGTCGCGTCTGGAAAACATCCGCCGTAAGGCGCCGGAACTGGCGCGGGGCAGCCGTCAGGTGGTGACGCATGTTAGCGCGTCGTTGCAGGTCAACGATGCCACGGTGCTGGAACTCCTCTGCGAGAAGCCGGAAAACGACGGACGGACGCTGCGTTTGTGGAGCGGGGCATTGCTGCGCGAAGGTAATGTGCTGCCGCCGGCGCGGATACTGGCGCATCTGCTGCTGGGCATGGACGGCAGGCAGGACAGCGCTGCTTATTTCAATACAGCAGACGGGGATTACCGCCGGGCGCGCACGCTGGGCTGCTACCTCGGTATCTTGCAGACGGCGTTGCCGGATGCGGGCGATGCGGCGGCACAGCGGATGGTGCTGACGCAATTACTGCACGAAACTGCCCGGCAGGCGGGGGTGGCAGATGTGTACGCCGTCGCCGATGACACCCGGGCGGGCGGGCGCTGGGTGCAGGCGCGCCTCAAACCGCTGTTGCAGAGCAGCGATAATCCCGCCGACTGGCCGGAGGCGTTGATCCCGCCGGCAGATGCAGCGGATGCGGCAGCATTGCAGGCGTTTCGCCGGGGATTAGAGCAGGGCAGGGCGGTGCGTTGAGCAAGAGCCGCTTGCCGCCCGAAAAAATCGGGCAGCTTTTCGGCTAAATCCGTACACTTCGCGTGCCTCACGGCATCTCTTTAACTCAATTGGAAGACCCATGAAAAAACTCATCCAGACTCTTACCCTCGTCTTCTTCGCTGCCATTCTTACTGCCTGCGGCGAGAGCAAAGACAAAGAAGCCGAAGCCGCGCAAAAAATCACCCAAGCCTTCTTCGACGAACTCTTCCAGGGCGATCCCGCCAAAACCGCCGGATACCTCGCCATCCCGCCCGAAGCCAAACAGGCAGGGCTCAACGAAGAAACCGCCCGCCAGGGCATGACTATGGTCATGACCCAGGTACGGAAAGAGGCCCAAAAAGAAGGCGAAATCCCCACCGTCCAAGTCGGCAAAGTCACCTACACCAACGCTGCCAAGAGTGAAGCCAAAATCGCCGTCACCCTCTACAAGCACATCAACGGCAAAAAAGCCCGCCGCGATGCCGAAATCCTGCTCATCAAAGAAGACGGCGTGTGGAAAGTACTCAAACCCGACACCTGAACCGCTGTCTGTCATCTCTTTTTAACAAGGAACCTGCCATGAAAAACCTCCTCCGCACCTTGCTGCTTGGCCTTACCGCCGCCGCTGCAACGATGGCCTACGCCGCCGATGGCCCGAAAGAAACCGTGCAAACCTTCTTCGAATCCCTCATTAACGGTGATGCCAGTAAAGCTGCCGCTGTCACCTATCTGCCGCCCGAAGCCGAACAGCAGGGCGTCACCGAACAAGCCATGACCAGCAAGCTTGACATGGTATCGATGGAGCTGCGTGAAGAAATCAAAAAAGAAGGTGGCAGCATCGCCGTTATCAGCGGCGAACCCACCTACACCAATGCTGCCAGGACCGAAGCCAAAATCCCCGTTACCTTCAAAATGCGCGATAAAAACGGCAAAACCGAGGAAGAAACGGTGACACTCGACCTCATCAAGACGAACAAAGGCTGGAAAATACAAATCCAGTAAATCCCGGAAGCGCCACGCCCACGCCGCGCCAGGCGACGACCCGGCAGCAGTCGCTACCGCTTTCAGCCACATACAAATCACCCCTTCCCAAGAAGGCGGGCAGATCAAAACACTCATCACTGGCGCTGCTACTTATATGCATGAAGAATATAAAGAAATAGCCTGCCAACTCGGCACACCCGACATGACCTATACCAATGCCGACCAAACCGGGGCCAAAGCCCATACCAGACGGATAGGCGAAAAAAAGACGGCGGGTTAGTAGACATCAGTGAAGTCTTCCGGCCCGTCGAAACCCCGCAGGGTTGGAAAATCATCAACCCTAAACAACACAGCACGGGCGGCGCAAGCCGCCCAAAACACACCATGTCCCGCCTCATCCTGCTTCTCCTCCTGCCACTTGCCGCCCTTGCTGCCGAGCCCCCGCCCGATATCGCCGTGGGCGACTGGGTTTTCCGCGCTGGTACCGGCCGCGAAAGCGCCATCATCCGCGAAATTGACCACGGCGAATACTCCCACATCGGCATCGTGACCGCCGTTGAACCGACAGTCCGCATCACCCACGCCACCACCGATGACGACCCCGCCCACCCGAACCAGGTCATCGCAAGCGACTATGCCGCCTACACCGCACCGGCAATCGCCGATAAAACCGCCGTCGCCCGTCCTGCCTTTCTGAGTGCAGACGAACGCCACGCCCTCGCTGCCCAGGCCGCTGCGCGTCTCGGTGAACCCTTCCGCCTCGTCCCCCGCGAAAAGAACCCCAACTACTGCACCACCCTCATCCATGACGCCCTTACCACCCTGCGTCCCGATATCCACGCGCGCTGGCACCATATCAACCTGCCGCTTCTCGGCGGCGACTACCTCTTCCCGCAAGCGCTCGGCGAACTGCCGGGCATACAATGGCTGACCGCACCATGATCGAACTCAACCACCTCACCCTGTCACGCAACGGCAAAAACCTCATCGAAGACGCCGACGCCCGCATCCACCCCGGCCAGCGCGTCGGCCTTACCGGCCGCAATGGCAGCGGCAAAAGCACCCTGCTCGCCCTCCTGCGCCACGACCTAGAACCCGACAGCGGCGACTACCACCTGCCGCCCGGCTGGCGCATCGCCAGTGTCGCCCAGGAAACCCCGGCCCTGCCCGACAGCGCCCATGACTACGTCCTTGCCGGGCACGCCCCCTACCAGGCCGCCCTTGCCGCCATCGCTGCCGCCGAAGCCAGCGGCAACGGTCACGCCATCGCCAAAGCACACGAACAACTCGCCGCTTGCGACGGCTACGCCCAACCCGCGCGTGCCAGCGAACTCCTCGCCGGCCTCGGCTTCCCGCCGGACGAACAGCAGCGCCCCGTCGCCAGTTACTCCGGCGGCTGGCGGATGCGCCTCAACCTCGCCCGCGCCCTCATCGCCCCGGCTGAACTCTTACTACTCGACGAGCCCACCAACCACCTCGATCTTGACGCCATCATCTGGTTGCAGGACTACCTCAAGACCCTGCCCGTCACCCAAATCATCATCGCTCACGACCGCGAATTCCTCGACGCCCTCTGCACCCGCATCCTCAACATCGAAAACCAGCGCCTCACTGCCTACACCGGCAACTACAGCGACTTCGAACGCCTGCGCCACGAACAGCGCCTGCAAGCCGACGCCGAATACCAAAAACAGGCGCGCAGCCGCGCCCACCTGCAAGCCTACATCGACCGCTTCCGCGCCAAAGCGACCAAAGCGCGGCAAGCGCAAAGCCGCCTCAAAGCCCTCGAAAAACTCGACGCCGCCCCGCCCCCGCCGCCAGAAGCCGATTACCGCCTGCAATTCCAGAGCGCCGAACACCACCCCAACCCCGTGCTGAACGCAGACGCTCTCGCCCTCGGCTACGGCGACCACACCATCCTCAGCGGCATCCGCCTGCGCATCGCCGCCGACGCGCGCATCGGCATCCTCGGGCGCAACGGCGCGGGCAAAAGTACCCTGATGAAAGGACTTGCCGGCGTCCTGCCGCCGCTTGCAGGGAGCATAGACACCCACAAAAACACCCGCATCGGCTACTTCACCCAGCACCAAATCGACGCTTTGCGCGGCGAAAACAGCGCCCTCTGGCACCTGCAACAAATCCAGCCCGACAAAACCGGACAAGAACACCGCAACTACCTCGGCGGCTACGGTTACCACGGCGACAAAGCCGATGCCCCGGTCGGGCGCAACTCAGGCGGCGAAAAAGCACGCCTCGCCCTCGCCCTCATCATCGCGCAGCGCCCGAACCTGCTGCTGCTTGACGAACCCACCAACCACCTTGACCTCGCCATGCGCGATGCCCTCACCCTGGCGCTGCAAAACTACGACGGCGCCATGCTTATCATCTCGCACGACCGCAGCCTGCTGCGCGCCACCTGTGACGAATTCCGCCTCGTTGCTGACGGCAAACTGCAACCTTTCGACGGCGACCTCGATGACTACCACCGCTACCTCAGCGGACAAAACAGCGCCGCCGCCAAAAACACCACCAATACCGACGGCACCCCCAACCGCCAGGAACAAAAACGCCTTGATGCCGAACGCCGCAGCCGCCTGCGCCCGCTCAAACAGGCGCTCGAAGCCGCGGAAAAAGCCATCGCGGCAGCTGAAAAAACCCTGGCGAAACACAAAACCATCCTCGCTGACCCTGCGCTTTACGACACCACCAACAAAGACCGCCTGAAAGAAACCCTTGCCGCTGAAAGCGCGGCACAACAAGTACTCGCCCAGGCCGAAGCCGACTGGCTGGAAGCCGCAGAAGCCCTGCAAGCGGCGGAAGACGCCTGACGCACGGTCATCCGTTTAGTGAGAATCCAGCGCTTACCCCGTTTGGCAGCGGTTTGGGAACCCAGTCTTTATCCCGCTTGGTGGAGGTTCAGGAATCCGGTGTTTAACCCGCCTGGTGAGCGTAGTCGGACAAGGTGCGGCACATTTCTGCCATTTCTATCCAAACTCCCCCGCCCGAGGCAGAGAAGGATTTTTGCCGGGTTTCGCTTTGGACGCGCGCCAAGCGGCGTAAACACCGGGCATCCAGAGCTTAGTTTAGAGATGACGCCAGAATCAGGTTGCACTTGCCCGGTGGCCTATAACCGCTGGATTCGTCAAGCGGACAAACGGCGGTCTTGCCAAGCGTGAGCTCATGAAAAAATCCCGCCGCAGCGGGAATTTTTTGCGAGGCCATGCAGCGCTCAGAAGTTGTAGTTGAAGCCCAGCCACACACTGCGTCCGGGGGCGGCAACGGGGTTCGGGTTGATGGCTGCCGTGTGCGGCTGTTCGTTGTAGGCGAAGTAGCGGCGGTTGAAGAGGTTGTTGACGCCAAGGGTCACAGCGAAGCGGTCACGTGTTTGCAGGCTGCCGTAGAGGTTCACGGTGGCGTAGCCCGCCGTCGGGTAGTCGAGGCCGAGGCCGGTTGCCCTGTTGCTGTCGCGGCGGCTGTTTTTGTGGGCGTAGTGCAGGTTGGCGCCGAGGTTGTAGCTGCCAAAGGGGGCGTAGTCATGCCAGTCAAGGGCGATGTCGGCTGTAAACGGGCGGACGTGGTAGAGCGCGCGGTTGTCGCTGTCGTTTTCGCCGTACTGGTAGCGGATTTTGCTGCGCGCGGCGAGGTTCGTACTCAAGCTTTTCGCCGCGCCGATTTCCGCACCGATAAGGGTGGCGTCCACGTTGCGGCTGATAATGCTGCCGTCTTTCTGGCGGATGCCTTTTTGTCCGCGCGCGCGGTCAAGGGTGATGAAGTTGCCCACTTTGTCGTAGTCGGCTTTGGCTTCGATTTGCCAGGCACCGTCGAGGTCGCCGTTCGCCACTTTGCCGTATTCGCGCCAGCCCGCGCCCTGCCAGGTGGCGGCGAGGCTGATGCGGTTGTGGCGTTCGGGCTTGAGGTGGGGGTTGCCGATCCAGCCCATGCCGTTTTGTCCGGGCAGGGCATGGAAGCGCTCGGTGTTGTCGGGCTGGCGGATGAGGCTGTCCACGGCGATGCGGTATTTTTGTTGCCCGTTTGGCCGGAATTCGTAGGCAAGTACCGCGCCGATGCCGTCGGTTTTGGCGTTGTTGTTGAGGCCCCGGCCATAGTAGCGCTGCCAGAGCTGGTTTGGTGCGGGGATGGTTTGTGTGCCGATGCGGGCGGCACGGTTTTTGGCACGCGGGTTGGCGGTGAGATGGTCGTAGCTCAGGCCGCCGCCCAGTTGGTGGGCAGGGGTGATGTTCCAGTAGTGGTCGTAGTAGAGGTGCCAGTGGTCGCTGTGTACGTCCGGGAAGCGGTAGGCATTGCGCACAAGGCCCCGTGGCGTGTTGAGGTAGCGCTCGGCATTGTGGTTGTCGTGGCTGTATTTGAGGCCGATGTGGCTGCGCTGGTCGCTGTATTGCAAGCGGTAGTCGGCACTGAGGTCATAGAGGTTGCGCTCCACTTTCATGTTGACGCGCTGTGGCGTGGCGCGGCGCAGGCTGTAGTTGTCGGCACGGCGGTCGAGGTGGATGTTGCGCGCGCTGAGATTCAGGGTATTGCTCTGGTCCTGAGCGCCGAGGCGGGCCATGCCGTTCACGACGACGCGGCGGGTGGCGAGGGCGTCCATCTGGTTGCCCGGCTGTTTGTCGTTACTGATGTTGTCGCGCACGACGCCGAGGCGGTATTCCTGCATGGCGTTTGGCACGGCGCCGGCGACCAGCGCTTCACCGTCGCGGGTGTAGCCGGCGTTGACGCGTCTGCCGCTGCCGTCTTTGTAGTCGCCAAGATGCTGGCGGTAGGCATTGCCGATGAGGTAGGCGTTGCTGCCGCGCAGCCGCAGGAGGGCGCGTCCGCTGTTGCCGTGGCTGCCAAGCTGCGCGCCGAGTTGCAGCGCCCGGGTGGTGCTGCTGCCGACATCGTTGGCGACGTTCGGGTCAAGCCACGGGCGCTGGTAGTCAAACTGGTTTTCCAGCGGGGTGTTGATGTCGGCCTGCGGGGTAATCACAGGTGGCGGGCCGAAGGTGTATTGCATGCGGTAGGCGTCGGCGGAGGCAAGGTCAGTGGCTTCTTCGGCGTGGGCACCGGCAAGGGCGAGGGCGGGCAGGAGGTAGTAGATGCGCATGGCAGGGTTCCGGTTGGGGTTTGGGTAATGATAGGAATTATTATTAATAAAAGGCATGATTTTTGTCATGATATTTGGTTAGCGCTTTGTTTTTGTTTTGCTTATTTTATGGTAGTGAAATCATGTTACACTGTGTTTTATTATTTTTTTTATTAATGGATGAGGAAATTCATCATGTTCCGTTTTTCTGCCATGCTGCTTGCTGCCGTGCTGTCATTGCCGCAGGTGTATGCCGCTACCCATCACAAGTATCAGCCGATTGATACCAATTACCCTGTTCCCGCCGAAAATGTTCTCTGGGTTGCCGCCGATGCGATGGCTGGCGGCGATGGCAGCCGCGGCAAGCCGCTGGATTCTATCCGCACCGCCGTGCAGCGGGCCAAAGACGGCACGACGATCATCCTGAAGAGCGGGGCGTACCGTGAGCCGCATTTTTTTGTGACCAGGAACCACATCACCCTGCAAGCGGAGCCGCATGGTGATGTGTGGCTGAAAGGCAGCACCGTTGTCCCCGCTGACCGGTTCGAGAAGGAAGGCAATCTCTGGAAGGTGACGGGGGATTTTCAGAATTTCTGCCATGTCTGCACGCTTTCCGCAGATCCGGCACTCGCCAGGATGTCCGCTTATCCTGAGCAGGTGTTTATTAATGATGAGCCATTGCGTCAGGTACTCAGCAAGAATGAAATGACGGCAGGGACGTTTTATGTGGAAGACAAAACGCCGACCACGCTGAAAGACCCGAAGAACAACCGCGCCGGCTACAACATCGGCGAGCAGGATGAGATTACTTATTACATCGGCAGCGATCCGGCCTCCGGCACGGTGGAAATCAGCGAGCGCAGCCGCGCGTTCAGCGCTGGTGGAGGCAAGCACCACTTCACCATGCGCGGCATCAATGTCGCGCAGTTTTCGCCGAACCATGTCTGGAATTTCAAGGATCCGCGTCTTGCCGAGATGAGCGGCCCGGCGGCGGTAGTGATTGCCAGCAGCAACTCGCTGGTGGAAAACGGCATCTTTGCGCAAAATACCAGTTCCGGCCTTGCCGTCATCGAGAACAGCGGCTCGCGTGTGGCGGGAAACCGCTTCGTTGATAACGGCGGTGCGGGCACCGGCGGCAACTACGCGCACAATGTCATCTTTGAAAACAATTATTTTGCCAACAACAATCTCGACGGCTATCCGACCAACGGCAGCATCTGCCAAGCCTACTGCGGCTTTGCCCACCTGAAGATCACCCATGTTGTAAACACCGTCTTTCGCAACAACATCATTGACGACAGTATGCGCCCGCCTGCAACCGACCCTGCCAACCGCGATGACCAGCTGCCCGGCTTCTGGTGCGACGAAGGCTGTATTGACGCGAAAATCACCAACAATTTCTTTACCAACGTGCCGCTGGCCATCTTCTATGAAGTCTCTGATCGCGGCATCATCGCCTCCAATATCATCGAAAACGGCGCAGTCGGCATTTCGCTTTCCGGCTCCAGCAACACGCGCGTGTACAACAACACCATTTCGCGCACCTTCCACCCCATCCGCCTGCGCGAAGACGACCGCATCGGCGGCTGCAACCATTACGAGCACGGCAAATGCCAGTACGAAGAAAAATGGTCGAAAGGCAAAAATCTCAGCTGGGCACAGACCGGCACCGAAATCTATAACAACATCCTCTCCTCGCGCGCCTTCCAGGCGAACGACAGTGGCGGCCCCCACTACGCCTACCCGCTGCGCACCGTCGGCGGCATTGATCAGGACGGCAAGCGCAAAACCTTCACTAACGACATGTTCAAAGGGCTGGACTACAATGCCTACTACCGCAGCAACCTGGAAAACGAGCCTTACGTCATCACCTGGGACCTGCCCGAAGTGGAACACCCGCTCAACATCCTCTTCATGCGCACCGCCGACCTTGCCGCGCACGGCAAAGTCAACAAGAAAATCAATGGTCTGGAACGCCACGCGCTCGATCTTTTCGGCAGCCGTGCGGAAAATCCCTTCTTCATTCGTGAAGCCGAAGGCAATAACGCCTACAAACAAAGCAACTACCACCTGCGTGCCGATAGCCCGGCCAAAGGCAGTGGCAAAGCCCTGCCGCTCGATATCGCCCGCGCTATTGACCCCAGCGGCAGCATCAAGTCCGGCATGGCCGTGGACAGGGGCGCGCTGATGAACATCATGATGGATGCGACTGGTGGCACGCCTGCTGCCGGACGCACCACTGCCGCCAACCTGCACGAAAATCGTGCCGCACCGGTTGCCAACGCACGGCACACTGCGCACGGCGCAGCGGCAAGCGGCAGCGATGGCAGCAACAACACGGGCGGTGCCCATAGCGGCAATCCGGTACTTTTCTACTACGGCATGAATGGCAACGCGGGTGGTGGCGCTGACGAGCAAAACCCCGCTACCAGCGGCGGGGACAACGGCACTCCTGCCACTGCCGCTACTGCTACATATGGCGCCACGGGCCTGCTGCCATCTGACAGAAGCCAGGCGAAATATGACCGCATCCGTCCATATAGCGAAGGCATGGCCGCCGTCGAAAAAAATGGCCGCTGGGGCTTCATTGATCAAAAAGGGCGGGAGATTGTCAAACCGCAGTACCAGGATGTCCTGCCTTATGGCGAATCCCGTGCCGCCGTGAAAAAAGACGGTCACTGGGGCTTCATTGACAAGCACGGCAAAGAAACCGTCAAACCGCGGTACGACACCGTCTGGTCATACAAAGATGGCCGCGCCACCGTGCAGAAAGACGGTGAACGTCACGTCCTTGACCTGAGCGGCGTGCCCGTTCCCACACCCTGAAAACCGTTAAAGACGCAGCAGCCTGCCGGACAATACCCGTCCGGCAGAAGGGCCGTTTTTAACAAAAAGCGCTGGCGTACACCACGCCAGCACCCTCCAAAACCGTAACACAGGAGCAATCCATGAAAGGTCGTCCATTCCTCCGACGCGCACTGCTGTCGGTAACGCTGATAGCGGGAGCATCACAGCTGGCAAATGCCAGACTGAATCACCAGTATCAGGTTGCCGATACCAACTACCCCGTCCCTGCACAAAAAGTGCTGTGGGTCGCGCCGGGCGAGAATCCCGATCCCCGGCATCCCAAAGGAAAAGGGACACGCAACGAACCGCTGGACTCCATCAAGGCTGCCGTATCCAGAGCCAGCAACGGCACGACCATCATCCTGAAAAGCGGTATCTACCGCGAACCGCACTTCTTCATCACCAAGCACCACATCACCCTGCAAGCCGAACCGCACGGCGAAGTCTGGCTGAAAGGCAGCAGGGTCGTCCCCGCCAAAAACTGGCGCAGGGAAGGGCGTGTCTGGAAAATTACCGGTAACTTCCAGAACTTCTGCCACGTCTGCACCCTTTCTGCCGATCCGGCACTGGCCAAAATGTCCGCCTATCCCGAACAGGTCTTTATCAATGACCGCCCCCTGCGCCAGGTCCTGCGCAGACAGGACGTCGTTGCCGGCACCTTCTACGTGGAAGACAAAACGCCGACGACCCTGAAAAACCGCAAAAACAACCGCTACGGCTACAATATCGGCGCACAGGATGACATCACCTACTACATCGGCAGCAATCCGGCCTCCGGCACCGTGGAAATATCTGACCGTGCGCGCGCCTTTACTGCCGTCGGCAAACACTTCACCATGCGCGGCATCAACGTCTCGCAATATTCACCGAACCAGGTCTGGGGCTTCAAGGACCCGCGCATGGGCGACATCAGCGGGCCGATAGCCGTCAGCATCAACGGCGACAACAGCCTGGTGGAAAACGGCATCTTTGCGCAAAATACCAGTTCGGCCCTTGCCGTGTTTGAAAACAGCAACACCCGACTCACCAACAACCGCTTCGTGGATAACGGCGGCTCCGGCAGCGGCGGTAACTACGCCCATAACGTCGTTTTTGAAAACAACCACTTTGCCAACAACAACCTGGACGGCTACCCGACCCGGGGCGGAGAATGCGGCGCTTACTGCGGCTTTGCCCACATCAAGATCACCCACACACTCAACGCCGTTTTCCGCAACAACATCGTGGATGATAGTGCCCGGTCACCCGCCATCCAGCCGGACAACCTGCGCAACAACCACCTGCCAGGCTTCTGGTGTGACGAAGGCTGCATCAACGCGCAAGTGACCAACAACTTCTTCACCAACGTGCCGGGGGCCATTTTCTACGAAGTCTCCGACAGAGGCATCATCGCCTCCAACATCATTGAAGGCGGCGGTACCGGCATCAGCCTCTCCGGTTCCAGCAACACCCGCGTGTACAACAACACCATCTCACGCACCTTCCACCCTATCCGCCTGCGCGAAGACGACCGCATCGGCGGCTGCAACCAT
Source organism: Cardiobacterium valvarum (assembly GCF_900460955.1). Lineage (GTDB taxonomy): Bacteria > Pseudomonadota > Gammaproteobacteria > Cardiobacteriales > Cardiobacteriaceae > Cardiobacterium > Cardiobacterium valvarum. The sequence goes on along the minus strand of NZ_UFUW01000001.1, from coordinate 1,602,003 downwards.
TACGAACACGGCAAATGCCAGTACGAAGAAAAATGGTCAAAAAGCAGGGGTCTGAGCTGGGCGCAAACGGGCACCGAAATCTACAACAACATCATCTCCTCCCGCCCCTTCATGCGCAATGACGGCTCAGGCCCGTACTACGCTTACCCGTTGCGTACCGAAGGCGGCATCGACCAGGACGGCAGGCGCAAAACCTTCACCAACGACATGTTCAAGGGGCTGGACTACAACGCCTACTACCGCAGCAGCCCGCAAAACGAGCCCAACCTCATCACCTGGGACCTGGCCGAAGTCAAACACCCCATCAACCTGCTTTTCAAACGGGCGGCAGACCTTGCCAAACACCCGAAAGTCAACCAGAACATTGACGGACTGGAACGCCACGCGCTTGACCTCTTTGGCAGCAGGGCTCAAAACCCCTACTTCATCCACGAAGCCGAGGACAACCGGGCCTACAAACAAAGCGACTACCGCCTGCGTCACGGCAGCCCGGCACGCCGCAGCGGCAGAATGCTGCCGTACAGCGTTGCCCGTGCCATAGACCCAAGCGGCAAAACCGTCAAACCCTGGGAAATCGTGGACCGTGGCGCGCTGATGAACATCAAAAAAAGCGCACTCCCCAGAGCGGCGATGATGAGAACCGATGCCGCCACAGCAGACCGGCACGGACAAGAAACCGCAGCGCCACACAACACCGGACGCGGTACTGCCGCATACAGCGCCGCAGAAAACAGCCGCACCGCCACGGCAGACCTGAAAAACACGCCGAACCAGCCTTACAGCCTGAGCGGCAGCAACGGCGGGACCAGCGGTAACACAAGCGGACAAAGCCTCGCCATCAACGGCGGGAACAACAACACCCCTGCCGCTGCTGCCGAAACACGCGGTACCATGAACCTGCTGCCATCCGATAAAAACCAGGCGAAATACGACCGCATCCGCCCGTATAGCGAAGGCATGGCCGCCGTCGAAAAAAACGGCCGCTGGGGCTTCATTGACCAGCAGGGACGTGAAATCGTCAAACCGCAGTACCAGGATGTCCTGCCTTACGGCGAGTCCCGCGCCGCCGTGAAAAAAGACGGTCACTGGGGCTTTGTCAATAAACGCGGTAAAGAGACTGTCAAACCGCAGTACGACAACGTCTGGTCATACAAAGACGGTCGCGCTACCGTAGAAAAAGACGGCAAACGCCGCGCACTGGATCTCAATGGCAACGAAGTCTCGCCATAAAGTTTGAACCGCTTGACGGCAACCCATAGCAGGGGTTGCCGTCGGCATCAGTGCTATACGATTTCGCCCCGCTACGCATTTGCTTGGCGGGGCGAATTTGTGTGGTGCGGCATTAACCGTGCAGCACAGCATCAAGTTCGGCGCGGCTGATCGGGCCGTAGGGTGTGTGGCGGGTTTTGCCCGCAATTTCCATGCGGTAGCGGACAAAATCAGCCTCGTTGTCGATCATCAGGAAGGGGTTGCCCGCAAGCTGCTCGCCAAGGGTGTTCGTTTCCACAATGCCATAGTTGTGACCGACGTGCAGGGTCGTTTCGGATGGCAGCGTCTTCAGTTTTTGCAGGCTGTGGAAAAGTGCGTGCGGGTCGCTACCTTTGAGGTCGGCACGGCCGCAGCCGTAGATAAAGAGGGTGTCGCCGGTGATGAGATCGCCGCCTATGTGGTAGCAGCAACCGCCGGGGGTGTGCCCGGGGGTTTTGATGATGCCGATGCTGGTGTTGGCAAAGGCGATTTCGTCACCGTCGGTGAGGAGGATGGCATCTTCAGGGCAACCCGGCCAGTGCGGGTGTTCATCCTCGCTGATGAAGAGGCTGACGCGCTCACCATAGAGTTCGGGCACGGCATTGACGTGGTCGTGGTGGCTGTGGGTGATGAGGATGCCGGTCAGCGTCAGGCCTTCTTCGGCGAGCACTTCACGGATGCCTTCGGCGTCCCAGGCGGGATCGACCACAAAGGCTTCGTTGTGCTTGCGGTCGGCGAGGATGTGAATGAAGTTATCGTGGTCTTCGACGATGAGGGTGATGATGTCGTACATGGTGGTTCTCAATGGATTTTCATGAGGCGTTCTTTCTGCCGCGACCAGTCGCGGTCTTTCTCGCTGGCGCGTTTGTCGAAGGCTTTTTTACCTTTGGCAATGGCAAGGTTCACCTTGACGTAGCCGTTTTTCCAGTAGAGGTTGACGGGAACAAGGGTGTAGCCATCGCGCTGCGCCGCACCGATGAGTTTGGCGATTTCGCGGCCATGCAAGAGCAGCTTGCGGGTGCGCGAGGGATCAGCGATAACGTGGGTGGAAGCGGCAGGCAGCGGGGTAATGTAGGCGCCGAAGAGGTAGATTTCCCGATCCTTGACGAGGATGTGGCTTTCCTTGATTTGCACGCGCCCGGCGCGCAGGGCTTTCACTTCCCAGCCCATCAGCGATATGCCGGCTTCAAAGTGCTCTTCGAGAAAGTAGTCGTGGAAGGCTTTGCGGTTGGTGATGATGTTATTGTCGGTCTCTTTGCTTTTCTTGCTCATGGGGTAGAATGCCGCGCAGTTATTGAGATGGGGGCGTATTGTGCCACAAATACACAAGTCAAAAAGACTGCCATACTCACCCGCCCAGATGTTTGATTTGGTGGCGGATGTTGCGCGTTATCCGGAATTTTTGCCGTGGTGTGCCGAAGGGCGGCAGGTCAGCCGCACGGAAAACGAGCTGGTCGGCAAAATCACCGCGCAGAAGGGCGCTTTCCGTAAATCATTCACGACGCGTAACCCCTTCGATTACCCCCACTGGATGAACATCACCCTGGTAGAAGGCCCCTTCCGCCATCTGCGTGGGCGCTGGGAATTCCGCCCGCTGGATGATGGCGGTTGCGAGGTGCACTACTTGATGGATTTTGAAGTGCCGCTGCTGCTTGCGCCGATTTTTGGCGGTCTGATGGAATATATGACGAACACGATGGTGGACGCTTTCGCCCGCCGCGCGGAAGCGATATATGGCCACCATCCGCGTTGAAGTCGCTTATGCCGAGTCCGAGCGGCAGAAAATCATCACTCTGACCATGAATGAAGGCGCGACGTTGCAACAGGCGGTGGAGCGCTCCGGCATGGTGCGCTTCTTCCCGCATCTGGATGTGTCAAAAGCGGATTTCGGCGTGTTCAGCCTGCCGCGCTCGCGTGATTATGTGCTGCGCGACGGCGACCGCGTTGAGATTTACCGTCCGCTGATTGCCGATCCGAAGGAGATGCGGCGGCAGCGGGCGAGGAAGCATTAAATAAGCCGGGGAATCCCCGGCTTATTTGTGAGCAGAAGAACATTTCGGGTGCATTACTGCTCGCGTCGGTTCTCTATTCATACACATGGGCTGCAGTAGAGAAACGGCATTAAAAAAGCGCCCTAGCAGGCGCTTTTGCAGGCGGCAGCTCAGTGCATGTTTTTGCCGTACAGTTTGATTTCGACGCGGCGGTTCGGCTGGTCGCAAGCGGCACGGGCCTTGGCGTTGCGCGGATAACGGGCGCGGCAGTCACTGACGACGAGATCGGTTTCGCCGTGACCGCGTGCTTTGAGCGAGGAAGGACTGAAACCGTTTTCGACCAGCACGCGTTTGACGGTCTGCGCGCGGCGTTGCGAGAGGCGCTGGTTGTAAGCAGGTTTGCCTTCGGGGTCAGCGTAGCCGTCAATGTAGATAACGCTGGTCGCATCGCGATATTGATAGGAGTCAGCGGCGATTTCTTTCAGGCGCTGCTTGCCTTCGGGCAACATGTTGGCGTAGTCGTAGCGGTCGAATTTGAACAGGGTGGAAATATCGATGTTGTATTGCTGCACGAGTTCCGGCGCACAACTGCGGTTCTGCTCAAGGCGCGGCAGGGTATGGGTCTGTTCGCGCAGTTGGCCGAGTTCCTGACTAGCCGTAGCACGGTTCACCGCTTGCAGAGTTGGTCCCATGCCGCCGTCAATGACGCGGAAAAAGCTGACGTAGCCTTGTGGCAGGTCGTAAAACTCGCCTGCGCCCGCTTTGATGTTATAGGCGGTATCCTGCCCGGTATAGGCCGAGGCCAGACGCTGGTTATAGGGGCAGAGCTCAGCATAGCGATAGCCGCCCGGCAGCAGTGAAGCGAGGTATTCGCCGTTGACGTACACGTTCGCCGCCGGACCGCCGGCACCGGCGGGGCGATAGAACATAGCGCCCGCCCAGCCGGGGTTGACCGCTTCGTTGGCCGGGGCCGGTGCGCCGAAGGTTTGCCATTGTTCGGCCAGTTCCGGCATCTGCGCTCCACTTTGAGCGGCAAATAGTCCGGTTATCAGGACGGCGGAGAATATCTTTGCGTTTTTTTTCATTGCGTTTTTCCTTTGTAAACTTTTGTGTCCATACCGCAGCAGCGGTAATTTTTTATTCATGACTATGCAACGTGTCAATACTAAAACTTTCACTACAGCTTGTCAAAAACCCTTTGCAGGCAAATACTTGGGTGACGGCGAGTCATTCAACCCGTCGTGTTTTTACAGCGTAGTTCATGAATATAGCGGGCGACATTCAGATAATGCGGTTCAGTGGACAGGGCAAGTTCACGGGCGGTGATTTCATCCGCGCTGTGGCGGGCACGATCATGCGGTTTCATATAATCATAAAAACAGCGGATGGCCGAGCGATGGACGGGATACAGTGAAAGATTATCCAATGTCGCACCGACTTCTTCAGGGGAACGCGGATGCGCGGGCGTCAGTTTCGCTGTTTTCCGGTAAGGCCGCAGATCGCGATCCAGATAGGCAAAGTTGCCGAAAACATGCTGGGCGAAGCGCAGGGCATGTGCGTTGTAGTACATCAGCGAGAAATACCCGCCCGGGCGAACGCGGGAAGCACAGGAAGCAAGCAATTCAGCACCGTTTTCGACCCATTCCAGCACAGCGTGACAGCAGACAAGATCGTATTGAGCCCCACCCAGTGCTGCTTCCAAAGCAAAAGCATCCGCTTGAACGAAGGCGACGGACACATTCAGTGTCTGCGCAGCGGCACGTCCTTCATCCAGCAGCACTTGCGAAATATCGACAACAGTCACGTTGTGCCCCGATTCCGCATACCACAGGGCCATTTGCCCCGCCCCGCCACCGATGTCAAGGATGCGCAGCGGTCCTGCCGTCAGCAGCGGCTGCAGGTCGCGTTGCAGCACGGCGAGGCGGATACGCCCCTTGACAGTGGCGTAGATGTTTTTCAGGAAATGTGCGCCGATACGGTCAAAAAGCGCGTCGTTTGTCGTCATCTTTCACGTGGCATGGCAGGCATAAAAAAATCGGGCCTAAGCCCGATGAGAGAGGAATAAATAGTGGTCGGGGAGACAGGATTTGAACCTGCGACCTCTTCGTCCCGAACGAAGCGCGCTACCAGACTGCGCTACACCCCGAAAGAAGGCGCGGATTATACACGCAAAGAAAGGCATTGCAAGCCGCGATTCAAGGGAAAACGAATTCCCTTGAAAAACCGCATACTGGCGCGGAAAAGGCGCATAAAAATGTCGTAAAAACGATACTTGACCACCCAAAAGGCAGGCGCTACTTTGTGCGCCCCTTCCCGCAGAGCGCATTGATGCAAATAGCCTTACGATACGGACTCCTCGCCCTCGGCATGTGGCTGCTGGGCGGGTGTAGCAGTTCTCCCGCGCCTTACCAATACGAACACAACGACACCATCGCCCTCGAATCTATCAAGAGCGAGGGCAACGTTGACGATTACTACGAATACCCCGCACTCATCAGCATGGAAAGTGATGACGCAGGTGCAGCCTTGCCCGTAGAGCGTCTGTCACCACCGCCTGTGCCGGACATCGTTGATCATGACTACAGCAGCGACATTATCCTGCGTGAAATTCCGCGCCCAACCGTCAGTGCCAGCGCATACAGCGGCAGCATCGAGGGTGGTAACGACATCAGCGGCATCGCCCACGCTTACCTCAGTGCCCTTTACCGTGGCGACGGCGAAACCGCCTGGCGCTATGCCTTCGTTCCCTACAATCCCAAGCAAAGCTGGTGGGACGAGAGAACCGCCAAAGGGGCACTCCTGATGAAAGCAGGCAGCAGCGAATACTTCGCTGCCGAAAAACAGGGCGTGCGCGACATTGAAATCACCCCGCAAAGCATCCGTCAGGAAGGTAACGACGCCAGTATCAATGCCCGCATCCGTTATGGCAATGGCAGCAGCAGCGACCTCAAACTGAAAATGACGAACCAGGGGGGCAAATGGCTCGTTCCACAAGAATAAAAGCGTTCATCTGCACCTGCGCCCTGAGCCTTGCCGCTTGTGCCACCCTGCCGGGCGGAGCAGAAAAAGAAGTCGGCGAAACCGCCGAGCACTTCATGCAAACCCTTGTCCACAGCGCCAAAGGCCTGGAAAAACAGACCATCGCCGATATTGCCTTCCTTGATAACCACACGACGAACAGCGAAGAAGGACAAAAACGCCTGCGCCGTGCCTTGCAAATGATGGGGCAATACCTGCGTCAGGCCTTCACCGAAGCAGGGATTGACAGCGACAAAGCCGTGTTCACCGCAAAAAAAATGGATATCGAAAATAAAGCGGATGACGAACAGGCGCTCGTCATCCTCTACGCCTATCAGCCGGACAAAAGCAAAGTGGTGGACGGCACTGCGCTCATCACCCGCTGGCGCAAAACCGCCGACGGCTGGAAACTGGACATGAACCCCTACCTAGATAACTTCCGCAGCAGCAAATAACCGGGAAGGTTGAACGCGGAAGGTGGGCAGCTGCCAAGCGGCGTAAAGACTGGGCCCGTCAAGCGGTTCAAACACGCAGTCATTTCCTGCGCTGCCTGCAGCTTAACCCCAGCAGGAAAAGTGAGATGAAAATGCCCGCGAGCCATGTGCGGAAAGCCAGTACTTCCTGCTCGTTCAGCAGGAACCAGCATAGTCCGACTATCGTTAGCAGAACATATCGAATCTGACGTCGTATGAGGCTGTAGATAAGAATGACTGCCAGGATAAAAATTGCCGCTATCCATGCGGGGATAAAGAATTCTTTTAGATAGAACAGTTTCAAGCAGATGGCTATCGCTTGCACCACCTGACATAACAGACCGCAGTGGAGTAGCCGCTGCTGCTGCCAGCGCGCCGCGAGCCATACTTGCAGCGGTGCGGTATTGACGAGGGCAAGGAAGAGGTATTCGTACCAGAAGCTGGGGTTTCTTTCGTGGTAGATCATCAGATTCAAGGCTGTGAGGCCACAGCCGACGATGACGATGGTCAGGGTGGATAACCAATAAAGGATGTTTTGCCAAATGTTCATTGCACGCTTCCTTTTTCGATGAAACGCCGCCAAGCGGCATCGTTACTGACCCCGTCAAGCGGCGTCATTACTGGGCCCGCGCCAACGCGTTAGTTATCTGTCTTCGCCGTGATTTTCCATGCGTGGTGGATGTTCGGGCGGCGGACGTAGTCAAAGTCGATAGTCGCCGCGCTGATGTCTTCGCAGTGGTAGCGCGCGCTGATGGCGGGATCAAGTTTGAAGCTGCGGTAGTTGTTGGAGAAGTACAGCGTGCCGCCGGGGGCGAGGCGCCGCATGCAGCGCTCGATGAGGGTGACGTGGTCGCGCTGCACGTCGAATACGCGCTGTTCTTTTTTGGTGTTGGAGAAGGTCGGCGGGTCGCAGAGGATGAGGTCGTAGCTGCCGCCGTCTTCTGCCAGCCACGCCATCACGTCGGCGCGGATGAGGCGGTGGCGGCTGTCGAGTTCGTTAGCGTCGTAGTTCTGGTGCGCCCAGTCGAGGTAGGTTTGCGAGAGGTCAACGCTGGTGGTGTAGGCCGCGCCGCCCAGTGCTGCCTGTACGCTGGCGCTGGCGGTGTAGCAGAAGAGGTTGAGGAAGCGTTTGCCGGCAGCTTCTGCGTGAATGCGGCGGCGCAGCGGACGGTGGTCAAGGAAGAGGCCGGTGTCGAGGTAGTCGTGCAGGTTGATGTGGTAGCGCGCCTCACCTTCGTGCACGGTGCAGGTCATGCCGCGCGTGGCCTGTTTTTGGTATTGCTGCGCGCCGCGCTGGCGTTCGCGGGTTTTGAGGACGAGGTTGGCAGCGGGGATTTCCAGTACTTGCGGGATGATATGCAGGGTGTCGAGCAGGCGTTTGCGCGCTTTTTCCGGCGCGACGGTCTTCGGCGCGACGTATTCCTGCACGTGGACGTAGTCGCCGTAGCGGTCCACGGCGATGGCGTATTCGGGCATGTCCTGGTCATAGATGCGGTAGGCATCGGTGTCTGCCGCCGCCGCGTGTTTTTGCGCGGCGCGGTTGTTTTTGCGCAGGCGGTTGGCGAACATCCGCGCCTGTTCGTCCACGGGCGCGCCGGGTTCGGCGACGGCGTAGTCTTCGCCTTCGCTCTGTTCGGCGCGGTGGTAGAGGGCGATTTGGGCTTCGATGCTGCCGTTGTAGGCCTGGTAGTATTTGTGGCGGCTGAGGCGCAGGCGTTTCAGCATGTCGGTATTGCTGCTGATGACGCCCATTTGCCAGGCGGCGGGGAAGGTCTTGAAGGCCTGGCCGAGGGTGTCATAGGTGGCGACGAGTTCGGCGATTTCACCCAGTCGCTCGCCGTAGGGCGGGTTGGTGAGGATGAGGCCGCGCGCGCCGTAGCCGGGCTGGGCGGTGAAGCGGTCAAGCGGGCGGCGTTCCAGGTGCAGGCAGTGGGCGAGGTCAAGGCGGGCGGCGTTTTCGCGTGCAGTGGCAAGCGTCGCGGCGTCCTGGTCGTAGCCCCAGACTTTGAGGTCAAGGCGGTTCAGGCCGAGTTCGCGTCGTGTGGCGGCTTCTTCAAGCAGGCGCTTCCACATGACGGGTTTGTGGCTTTGCCAGTGGGTGAAGCCGAAACGCTGCCGTTTCAGGGCGGGGGCGATGTCTGCCGCCATGAGCAGGGCTTCGAGGAGGATGGTGCCGCTGCCGCAGAGCGGGTCGATAAGGTTGTAGCCGCTTGCTGCGAGTTGCGGCCAGCCGGCGCGGTACAGCAGGGTCGCGGCGAGGTGTTCTTTCAAGGGTGCTGCGCCGTGCGCGAGGCGGTAGCCGCGCTGGTGCAGGCCGCCGCCGGAGAGGTCAATAGCGAGGGTCAGGCGACCTTTGCGCAGGTGGGCATCAACGCTGATGTCGGGGGCTTTGGCATCCACGTCGGGGCGGCGATGCAGGGTGTCGCGCAGTTGGTCGGCAATGGCGTCTTTGACTTTGAGCGCGCCGAACTGGGTGTTGCGAATACCCTGGCCGATGCCGTTGAAGTGGACGGCGAAGGTGTTATCGGCGCTCAGGTGCTCGTCCCAGGCGATGGCGCGGGTTACGGCGTAGATGTCATCGGGGTTTGCCACTTCGCTTTCGCCCAATTGCCACAGGACCCGGCTCGCCACGCGTGACCACAGGCAGAGGCGGTAGGCGGTTTCAAGGTCGCCCATGCCACTGACGACGGCGACGCCCTGGCGGATGTTTTGCAGGCCGAGGGCTTCGGCTTCTTGGGCGAGGACTTGTTCGCTGCCTTTGGCGCAGGGCAGGACGAGGGGCTGTTGCATGGGGATTCCTTGTGATAAGCGGAGTTGGGCGGGCATTATCGCGCAGTTTGGTGGCGGCGGTGTGGGCGGGTTCGGAGCGGTAGTGAGCGCCAAGCGGGAAAGGTAGCGGGTTTGTGGAAAGGGTAGGGCGCTAGGCGGGATAAAGGATGGGTTTGTGGAAAGGGCAGGGCGCCAGGCGGGTACAACGGATTTTTGGGTGGCCGCCAAATGGGGGCATCACGCGCCTTTTTCTTCGTACCGTATCAGCGTGTCTCTACCGTACTCCTGCAAGACGGTGGCGATTTCTTTGCCGGCTTTTCTTTCTGCAGCGCGGAAAGGGAGCGTTATGAGCACTATCGCTCCGATAACGGCCCCGGCTTCTTTGCCGAGGAGGATGGCAAACAAGGGGCAGCCCAGCAGGAGAAGCGGCGCGATGAAATCGTTGTAATCGCTGTAAGTAGCGCTGAGGTCAATCACAGCGGGCCGTTCGTAATTGGGGGCGCCGTATTTTTTGATGACGCGCATGCGGTCGATAAGGCCTTCTTTTGTCTTGCCGCCTTGCAAGACGATTTCTGCGATGTCCTCCCACGGTATACCGTCTTCATCGGTGTAGCAGTAGTAGTGGATGCCGCCCGCGTTGATAGCCAGGTATTCCCGCCGCTGGAAGGAGAAAAGCCAGCGCCGCACCCAGTAGCGGTAAATGCCGTAGGCGGGCAGGAGAAATACACCAACGGCGAAAGCTATGGCTTCCAGTGTTACCAGCAGCGAGCGTTCGTAACTACTCGCCCATAAGCCATAAAGGATACCCACGCCAATGATGAGCAGCACCATCATGCAAAAGAGCATGGTGACGCCCAGACGGGCACGAAAATACCAGCAGTATCCTTCTCGTATAGGCGGCATGGTTGTCTTGGAGATGCCGCCCCCTACTGTCGGCAAGGGACGGTTTGTGGTGGGTTATTCTTCGATGACGATACGCGCGTTCAGCGGCTGTACCGGGCGGTTATTCGCCTGGCCAATCATGGCTTCCATCGCTTTGAATTGGGCTTCGCTCGCTTCAACCGGGGTCTTGAAGACGATCCAGTTCACCCCTTCGCTGCATGGCGGCGTGGTGAGCGAGCCGTTCAGGCGGAAGTGGTTCTGGTCTTTGGGGAAGAGGGCGGCGATGTCGAGTTTGTCGGCAATCGCGGTTTTTTCGCCCGCTTTGAGCGGTTTGGCAAGAAGCGGTGCGAGGGCGGCGTTTTCTGCGCCTTTTTCGAACATGACACCGATGACGGCGAGTTCACCACGCTCATTCTGATGAACGAAGTGCGCTTCCATCGGGAAATATTTGCTGAGGAAGGTGTGTTCGCTCGGCGTGTGGAAGTGGAATTGCTTCAGGGTAAATGCTTCGCCGCCCAGTTTCAGGGTTTTGACGGCGTCCGTGGGCGTAGCCTGGATGGTGTGGCCGTTGTTTTCCACGGAGTAGGCGAGCGGCGGATAGGTCGCTTCAACGCTGTTGTCGCCTTTGGCGTTAGCCGAGGAAAGATCAACCGGGGACTGGTTTTTACCCAGTTTGCAGGTGACAAATGCCGGGCTGAGTTCGCCCCAGTGAGTGGGGTCGTCCTTGCCGGTATAGGACCAGTGGGGCTGCCCTTCGCCAGCGAAGGCAGAGAGGGATACGGCGCAGAGCGCAGCAAGCGCGGTGTGTCGTAGTTGCATGATGAAACCTCATGGTTGTCGTGAGTTTGACCCCCGCGCGGTTTTTAAACCTCTTGGGGGAAGCCTTATCCACCTGTAAAAACGGCCTGGCCGGCGGGTGCGCGGTCAGACCGTTTACGGGTGGATAATTGGGTGAGAATTATGCAGTTTGCAGCATTTTTTATCAACGACCACTCACGTTTTTCCCCGCCGATTCACAGTGCAATACAGCCGTCCCACACCGAGACGGACGGTAATTTTCTCGCCCGGCTGCACGGCATCGCTGCGGCTCACCACTTTACCCGCACTGTCGTAGGTAACGGCGTAGCCGCGTTCGAGGATGTTGAGCGGGCTCAAGCTGTGCAGGGTTTGCATCAGGTGGTGTAAGCGGTTTTGTTCTTGCCGGCAGCGGAAGGCGACGGCGCGGCGCATCCGTGTATCAAGTTCGTCCAGACGCTGGCGGATGCGTTCGAAATAACGCGCGGGTTGTTGCTGGTCAAGACGGTGGTCGAGATGGTCAAGCCGCATCCGCATCCGTTCCATCTGCCGGGTGATGGCTCGGTGCAGCTGTTCGCCCAGGCGGTGCAGGCGCTGCGCTTCGCCGCTCAAGTCGGAGCAACTTTGCTCGGCGGCGGCGGTCGGTGTTGGCGCGCGCAGATCGGCGGCCAGGTCGGCGAGGGTCACGTCCGTTTCGTGTCCCACGCCACTGATGATGGGAATACGGCTGGCGGCGATGGCACGGACGAGATCCGGGTCGTTATACGCCCATAAATCTTCGGCGCTGCCGCCGCCTCTGATGAGCAGCAGCGTGTCGCATTCGGCGCGGCGGTTGGCCGTGTGCAGGCGGCGGATGAGCTGCGGTGGCGCTTTTGCCCCCTGCACCAGCGACGGATAGAGGATGACGGATACCAGCGGGTTGCGGCGGCGCAGGGTAGTAATCGCATCATGCACCGCTGCGCCGCTCAGGCTGGTGATGATGCCGATTTGCCGGGGATGGCGCGGGATGGGGCGCTTGTTCGCGGCCAGGAAGCAGCCCTCCGCTGTGAGGATTTCCCGCCGCCGCTGCAATTCCGCTTCCATTGCGCCGATGCCCGCCGCCTCGATCTGGTCAAGGATAAGCTGGTAACCGCCGCGCGGTTCGTAGAGCGTCGCCCGCCCGTGTACGCGCACGGCAATGCCGTTGGTGAGGTTGCGCGCCGGCAGGCGCAGGCCGAAAGTGCTGCCACGAAAGAGGGCGCAGGCGACCTGGGCATCGCTGTCTTTCAGGGAAAAGTAGATGTGCCCGGAGGCGGGACGGCTGAGGTTGGAAATCTCGCCTTCCACCCAAAGATCGCGGAAATCGCCTTCGAGCAAGCGGCGCACATGGGCGTTGAGCTGGCTGACGGTGTAAGTGAGGCTCATGCGGCGGCGATAAAAAGGGCGATGACGCAGAGCAGATTGACGCCAAAAAGCAGCGAGCGCGCCAGCATCTTGTCGTGGATATAGCAGAGGATGAAGGCGATGCGGCTGGCGACAAAGAGCAGCGCCCAGAAGTTGATGACGCCTTGCGCCGCCCCGCCTGTTGCGTGCGCGATGATAACGGCGGTGGCAAACGGCGGGAAGATTTCATAGCTGTTACGCTGTGCCGCATCCGCCCGCGCTGCTTTGCCGCTCAAATTGGCGAGAAAGGCGCGCGGATCGTGGTTGTCGGCCAAGGTGAAGCCACCAAGGCGCTTGGCATAGGCAGCGCAGAGGATGGGCAGGAAAATGGTGATGAAAATGCACCAGTAAGCGAGGGTCATGGGGGCTCCTTAATCGTTAGGAAAAAGCGGCGATAACATAGCACTTGGTACAGCTATCGTGTAGTGAGTTCCCGACGGCGGCATTCGCCGACAAAACTACCGTCACACAGACCGCTGGCGGTTACGACTTTAGCGCGCAAATCGACGTCGTCGGGGGTATCGGCGAGAGTAGCAGTAAAAGTTTGGCCGTTGAGGGTGATGTTCATGGTGTTGCCAAAAACGGTGTTGATACAGAGGGCGGCGAGTAGCAAGGTTTTCATGGCAATTCTCTATTAAAAAGCCGCCTTTGCGGGCGGCTTTTTTACTTATTTCAGGTGCTTCTTGAAGAACTCCTCAAACTTGTCAAAGGGGATTTTACCTGCCGTGTTGTCGTACAAATCGGTGTGGCTCGCGCCTTTGACGATAAACAGCTCTTTATCCTCACTGCCCAGCGATTTAAACGCGTCCTCGCTGAAATAGCGCGAGTGCGCATTTTCGCCGTGCACCAGCAGCGCGGGCGCTTTCAGCTCGGCAGCACGTTGCAGGATGGGCATGTTGATGAAAGCCAACGGCACGGTATTTGCCCACGAACCTTGCGGGTTGGAGTTGACCGCGCGCGGGTGGAAGCCGCGTTTGGTGCGGTAGAACTCAGCATATTCGGCGATGAATTTTGGTGTATCGGCGGTGATGTCCTTTTCCGGGTCGAGATTGTTGGCAGGCGCCAGAGTAGCGTAGCCGTTTTGCGCGCCTTCCCAGCGGTTGTTATTGAGCTGCTCTTTCAACTTGTAGCGCGCGGCAGCGTCCATTTGTGGTTGGGCGCGGTCATAGCCGCCCTGGGCGTTCTGCTTCATGTTGATTTCGTAGCCGTTGGCCATCACGCGGGTCATGTCGTACATCGTGCTGGTGGCGACGGCCTTAATGCGCGTGTCGGCTACCGCCGCATTCAGTGCCATGCCGCCCCAGCCGCAGATGCCGAGAATGCCGATTCCATCGCGGTTCACGAAATTTTGCAGGCCTAGATAGTCCACAGTAGCGCTGAAATCTTCCGTATTGATGTCGGGTGAGGCCATGTTGCGCGGCTCACCGCCGGATTCGCCGAGGTAGGAGGGATCAAACGCCAGGGTAACGAAGCCGCGCTCTGCCATCGCTTGCGCGTACAGTCCACTGGACTGTTCCTTTACTGCGCCAAAAGCACCAGCGACGGCAATTGCGGGCAGCTTCGCGCCGTCCTTGATGTCCTTCGGAACATAAAGATCACCGGCGAGGGTGATGCCGTAGCGGTTTTTGAACAGCACCTTGTGGTGCTCGATCTTGTCGGATTGCGGGAAAATCTTGTCCCATTCCTGGCTGAGTTGCATGGTTTGTGTACCTTTCATTGGGGTGAGGGAAACCTCCGCCTGCGCAGCAAGGCTGAGCGCAAGGGCGGCGGCGAGGGTGGATTTCATCAGGGTTTTTGTCATGGACGATCCGGCGTTTCAGATTGAATGGACGCAGTATGGCGGGGCGATGGTGCGCAAACAATGAATGTTTTGCGAATACAAAATTCCTGAAACAAGAACAAATCGCCCGTTTACACTTTTTCCAAGGAAAAAGTGCGCGGAGACCACATTTTTTCCTTGGAAAAAATGTGGACGCCTAAAATGGCAGGCTGATGCACAGCATGCCGTGCATCAAAAAACCGCCCCCGCCGCTTACCGCCTATCGGGACAACGCCTGCAAACTCTACGGACTGGATGTAGGGCTGTTCGCCACCTCCCTGCTCGAAGACGACTGAAAAAAGCGCAGCGGAAATTGATTTCGTGCTACAACGCGGGTAAATCGTTGTGCCGATAGAAGTCAAAGCGAGAAAAATCTGAAAGCCAAAAGCCTGAAAACCTACGTCGAACAATAAACCGCAACAGGCCATACACTTTTTCATGACGGTCTATCGCAAACAAGACTGGATGGTGAATGTACCGTTGTATGTATGTTCAAAAATTCAACTACAACTTAAGGAACAAAACATGGAATTTCCATTATCAATTACAGCAACTATTAACACTAATGAAGGTGATATTTATCATAGCCTTGAATTAAGAGGGCCACTAACTTTCATTATTGGACCAAATGGTTCAGGGAAAACGCATTTATTAAAAGGATTAAAAAACAGCTTCTCTCAGCATACTAATAAAAAGGTTCGTTTTCTTTCTGCTGGTCGATTAGGGCATTTAGAAAAATATCGTTCAATATCAGGAGATGCTCTTTCTGATTTAATATCGCCAGATGATGCAAGGCATGGAGATAAAAGTTATTCTAAAAATAGACATGAAATAGAATCTATTGATGGAGACCTACATACCTTAGATAGGCGTCCTGATATATTTATTAAAGTAAAATCTCGACTACAAATTCTTTTTAAACGAAATATTGAAATTATTTGGGATAGTGGTTATCTAAAAGTTTTTTTTCAAAACTAGAATGTAAAAAGTCTTATTCATCAGCTCGAGAGGCATCAGGATTGCTAAATTTAGTAGGTATATTATCTGCTTTATATGATGACGAAGTTAGTGTGTTGCTTATTGATGAGCCAGAAATTTCTTTACATCCTCAATTGCAAGCGTTTTTATTAAAAGAAATTTTACATGTAACTAATAGTTGTAATAATGGAGGTTATAAAAAAATCATAATTATGGCTACCCATTCAACAGAAATGATAAAGATATCGAAAGTTAGCGACTTATTATCTTTTATTTTTTGCAATGATTTAAATGAAAAACCTATTCAAATTCCTAGAAATGCAGGTGAATTAGAGAGTGAACGCTTAAAGAGTTTAGTTGCCCGTTTAGGGCAAGAGCATAAACTTTCACTATTTTCCAAAAAACCATTATTAGTAGAAGGTCCTTCTGATGTTATCATCTGTAACGCGCTCTCTGACAAACTAGAGTTATATTTAGAAGCTGCAGGCTCGCAAATCTTACCTATTAATGGTAAGGAAGCCATGTCAGAAACAGTTAAATTACTACGCTTAATGGGTAAAGAGCCAATTGTACTGGCAGATGCAGATGTCTTTGCTGATGGTCCTAAATTAATAAATGCTTTTTTTAATAATAGCATCATAAAGGAAAAGGCAGATGACTTAGCGACTAGATCTGGAGCATCATCTATATTAGAACTCTCTAATAGAATTTATAATGATTTTTGTCATATTGTTAATGAGCATTGGAGTGATATTTCTGAATATGCTGAGCTACATCCTTATTATAATATTTACAAAAGTGAAGATACTGAAGAAAATAAGATGCAAAGAAAACGGCGTTCAGCATTATGTTCTTTATTTACTCATGAAGAACTTAAGGCTGAATGGAATGGTATTAAAAATCAAATACTAGCTTTATTTAATATTTTTCAGGAATGTGGTTTGTTTATTTTAAAGAATGGCGCCATAGAATCTTATTATGAAAAAAAATGGGGCTGTACTAGATTAGCAGATATGTTACCCTCCGAAAATAAAGATAACACACTGCAAATTAAAGAAAAAAGTACAGAAAGAACTACTCCGTTTTTTGTGCTAGAAGTTACTGCACGTTCCGCCGCCGATATTTTGGATATCCATCCCAATTCGGCAGTCCTGTTCTACCGCAAAATTCGTATGGTTATCAGCCATCGTTTGACCTTGGCTGCCGATGAAGTTTTTGATGGTTCTGTCGAATTGGACGAAAGCTATTTCGGCGGACGTCGCAAGGGCAGACGTGGTCGCGGTGCGGCGGGAAAAGTTGTTGTCTTCGGCATTCTGAAACGCAACGGACGGGTCTATACAGTTGTGGTAGATAATGCCGAATCTGAAAGCTTACTACCTGTTATCAAGAAGAAAATCATGCCTGACAGTATTGTTTATACAGACAGCCTGAGCAGTTATGACAAACTGGATGTGAGCGGTCTTATCCATCACCGCATCAACCATTGCAAAGCGTTTGCCGAGCGCCGGAATCATATCAACGGCATTGAAAATTTTTGGAACCAAGCGAAGTGTGTACTGCGCAAATACAACGGCATTGACCGCAAATCTTTTCCGCTGTTCTTGAAAGAATGTGAATTTCGGTTTAACTTCGGTACGCCGTCCCAGCAGCTAAAAACGCTGCGTGATTGGTGTGAAATTTAGGGCTAATCTAGTACAGCCCCAAAAAAATTGGAAAGTTTGGAGGAAAAATTAAATTCATCAATTATAGAAAGCGAGTATATATTATCTATTTCAGTTAATGATAATGAAATAAGGTCTCGATATCAAGATGTCGTTAATTGTTTAAGCTATGCGGCTAATAATATAGTTGTAGATGAATCAAAAGGTATAAGAAAAGAGCTTTTATCGTTTGTATCTCCTATTTATGCAGAATATTCTGAAGGAGAAGTTGATTTATCTACTTTTAATAAAGATAATACTATATTTAGTTGCCATGTTAATGAAGACGAAAAATTAGAAGTGTTAATGAATAGCACAGTCTTAGATACAAAAGGGTTTCCTATCATTCTAGAAAAAGGTGAAGATATTATACGAGTTGTTAATAAACATCTAGGATTGAAATGATTTTATAAGCCATGGACAAACTCAACGCCCTCAAATACTTCTGCACCGCTGCCGATACCCTGCAATTCCGCGAGACGGCGCAGCGCTTGTCCGTGTCGCCGCAGGTGGTGACGCGCGTCATCGCCGAGCTGGAAGATTATCTTGGCGAGACGCTGTTCGTGCGTAACACCCGCAACGTGCAGCTCACCGATTTCGGCGCGCGTTTCCTGCCCGAAGCGCAGCAGCTCCTCGCCGAGAGCGAGCGGCTTTTCACCGCCGCGCGCACCCGCACCCCGGCGGATGAAATGCGCGGCACGGTGCGCATCACCCTGCCGTTTCTGCCGGAAAACGACGCCATCATCGCCGCGCTCTTCGCGCGCTGTGCCGAATACCCTGATTTGCAGCCGGATTGGCGGGTGAACGCTGCCCGCCTGAACAACGTGGAAAACCAGATCGACATCGGCCTGCGCATCGGCAGCGAGCCGGAGTCGTGGATGGTTGTGCGCCACCTCGGCTACACCCGCGAACGGCTGGTGGCCGCGCCGTCGCTGGTAGAAAAACTCGGTCCGCCCGCCGACCTTGACGATCTCCTCGCGCGCTATCCCACCGGCAGCCAGATCAATATCAACACCGGCCGCTCCTGGGGTTGGCCGATCAGTAACACGGTGCAGGTCATGCCGAAAAATCCGCGCTTCGTGTGCGATGACGCTTACAGCGAACTGGCGGCGGTGCTGGCGGGGGCTATCTGTACCCTTATCGGCGATAGCTATTGCCGGCCACACCTCGTCGCCGGGCGGCTGGTGGAACTCCTGCCCGAGCTGGAACGCTACCGCTGGCCGGTCTTTCTCTACCGTCCGCAACGCAGCATCACCAGCCCGCGCGTCCTTGCTGTATTCGACTGGTTGACGGACATCATCGGCGGGATGTACGGCGGGAATAATGCTGCGGGCAGGACGCGTCTTTCATTTTGAATGCGGGTTATGGGTGCGGATTTCCTGGCGAAGCGGCGATAATGCGCACTTTCCACCCTTCCGCTGAGGTCGCCCATGAGCATTTATGAACTGAAACCCAAATTTCAACAGCTGCTACGCCCGCTGGTGCGGCAGCTTTATGCGCGCGGGGTGACCGCCAATCAGGTCACACTTTTTGCCTGTTTGATTTCCGTCGGTTTCGGCATCGGCTTTGCGCTGGATCCGGATTGTGCGCGCAAGTTTGTGTTGCTGCCGCTGTGGCTTTTTCTGCGCATGGCGCTGAATGCGGCGGATGGGATGCTGGCGCGCGAGTTCGGGCAGAAGTCCCGTCTCGGCGGTTATCTCAATGAATTAACAGACGTCATCGCTGATGCCGCGCTCTATCTGCCTTTTGCCCTGATTGCGCCGTTTGGCCCGCTGGTCATTGGTTGTTTTATTTTCTTCGCGGCGCTGACGGAATTTTGCGGCGTACTGGGGCAGGTGCATGGCAACAGTCGCCGCTATGACGGCCCGCTCGGCAAAAGCGACCGCGCCTTTGTCATCGGTGCCTTGGCGCTGTGGTACGCTCTGGCGGGGCAGTTGCCCGCGTGGATGCTGTGGTCGATGTGGGGGCTGGTTGCCCTGCTGGTTGCCACCTGTGTGCAGCGGGTGCGGCTGGGTCTGCGCGATTGAGCGATAGCCTGAGAGGCTGCATAGGCTACAATCCACTCCGTTTTTCTTCCTCCCACAAGGATCCCCCATGAGCGAACAGCAAAAGACTTTCACTACCAGCGACGGCACGGCTCTTTTTTACCGCTACCGCCCCGCTAAAGACGGCAGCACGGACAAGGCTATCGTCCTTTTCCACCGGGGGCACGAGCATTCCGGCCGCCTGATGTTTGTCGCCGACGAGCTGGGTTTCGACGACTTCGCTTATTTTGCCTGGGACGCGCGCGGGCACGGTCACAGCCCCGGCGCGCGCGGGGATTCGCCCAGTGTCGCCCGCTCCGTCGCCGATATTCAGGATTTCATGCAGCACATTGAGCGCGAATACGGCATCCGGCTGGAAAACATCGCCGTCATCGCGCAAAGCGTCGGCGCGGTGCAAGTCGCCGCCTGGCTGCACGATTACGCCCCGCCGGTGCGCTGCGCCGTGCTCGCTTCGCCCGCGTTCAAGGTCAAGCTTTATGTTCCTTTCGCGCGCAGCGGCCTGCGCCTGCTCTACAAACTGCGCGGCAACTTCTTCGTCAACAGTTACGTCAAGGCGCACTATCTCACTCACAACAAGGCGCGGCAGGACGATTTCAACCGCGACCCGCTGATCGTCCGCCCCATCTCAGTGCGCATCCTGCTCGGCCTCTACGACACCGCTGACCGCGTCGTCGCCGATGCCCAGGCCATCACCACGCCGCTGCAACTCTTTGTCTCCGGCGATGACTGGGTGGTACACCACAAACCGCAGCACGACTTCTATAACCACCTCGGCAGCCACATCAAAGAGCGCCACATCCTGCCCGGCTTCTATCACGACACCCTCGGTGAAGAACAACGCGAGCAGGCCTTCGCGCCCATGCGCCGCTTCCTGCGCGAACGCTTCGCCGCACCGCCGCACCGCGTGGACGTGACGAATGCGCATCTCGCGAGCGCCAGCCGCATCAAGGCCGACGAACTCGCCACGCCGCTGCCGCGCTACTCGCCGCGCGGTCTGTATTGGGCGTTTTACCGCGCCATGATGCGCCTCGGCGCATGCTGGAGCGAAGGACTACGCATCGGCCGCGATACCGGCTACGATTCCGGCAGCACCCTCGATTACGTCTATCGCAACACCCCGCAAGGCAAAAACGCCATCGGCCTCGCCTATGACCGCCACTACCTCAATGCCATCGGCTGGCGCGGCATCCGCGAGCGCAAAGTCAACATCGGCAAAGCCATCGCCGCTGCCTTCGGCTACCTGCGCGCGGCGGGCAAACCCGTGCATGTTCTCGATATTGCCTCCGGACATGGCCGCTATGTGCTGGACGCGCTGACGGACAAGGTCAAACCCGACAGCGTCCGCCTGCGTGATTACAGCCCAATCAACGTCGCCGCCGGACGCACGCTCATTCAGGAACGCGGCCTGCAAAACCTCGTCAGCTTCGACGAAGTCAACGCCTTCGACCGCGCCAACTACCAAAACCTCACCCCGCGCCCGACGCTCGGCATCGTCTCCGGCCTGCACGAACTCTTTGCCGACAACGACCTCATCCTGCAATCGCTGATGGGCTTCGGAGACGCCATCGAAAGCGGTGGCTACCTCATCTACACCGGCCAGCCCTGGCACCCACAGCTGGAAATGATTGCCCGCGCGCTTACCAGCCACAAAGCCGGCAGCCCGGACTGGGTCATGCGCCGCCGCAGTCAGCAAGAAATGGACCAACTCGTCGCCAAAGCAGGTTTCCGCAAAATCCACCAATGGATCGACGAATACGGCATCTTCACCGTGAGCCTGGCCGTCAAAGCATGACCCCGGCCCAAGAGCGCCTGCTACGCCAGCGGCAAAACGCCCTGAACCGCCCGCAACGGGCGGTGTACTGGGCGGCGACACTGACCATCAACCTTGCCGGCTGCGGCGCGCTGCTGCTGGTCATGATGTGGCTGAACACACCACAAAACCCGACGCACCTGCCGCGCCTCCTCGCTTGTGCCGCCGCCCTCTTTACCCTCATCAATGCCGCGCCGCTGCAAGTGCACTGCGCGGGAAAATGGCGACAGGCGCGTCTCTTGCGCTGCGGCTGGGGCAACCTGTTGCTGCAAGCACTGCTGGTACTCACCTACACCCTGAGCGGCGGTACCCTGAATATCTCGCTCTACGCCTGGCTGATAGCCGCCATCGCTTCGCTGGCGATGCTGATTGGCGGCTGGTGGCTGCACCGGCAACTGCTGCGTAGTTAGGCGGCAGGCGTAAACCCGGGATGATCCGTCACGATAGATCCCCGGCGTCTGGTACAAATATCTGTTTCTCCTGGCCTGCGGACAGGAGCCGCGCTAAAGTACCTTTCCTATCTGTCCGGAGAATCCCATGCCCCGTCTCTACATCGCCTCACTCCTCACCTTGCTGCTGATGCCGCCGCTCATTGCCGCTCCGCTGCATTATTTTCGGGAAGACGACCGGGTCGGCCTGAAAGACGAGGCGGGGCGGGTACTGGTGCCCGCCCGCTATCCCGATATCGGCTGGACAGTGTATGACGAGGATCCGCAGAGCGGAGAAATCGAATTTATCACCAGCATTCATCAGCCGCGCGCCGCCGACGACGCCCCGGCCTGGGCAGCGGGCGATATCTACGACCGTGCCGGCCACTACCTCTACTCGCCCATTTCTTTTGACAACGGCATGGATTACTGGGAGGAAGGCTACCGCCGTTTCATTGAAGACGGCAAAGTCGGCTTCGTTGATGGCAACGGACGCAAAGTCATCCCCGCGCAATACGCCGCTGCCGATCCTTTCTCGCACGGCTATGCAACCGTCTATACCGGTAACTGGCGCACCAAATGGGTGGATGGCGGCGAACACGCCGTGCTGGATGCCGTGGATGCCAGCGCGCAAACTCACGTCATCAACCAGCGCGGTGAGATCGTGACCGGCAGGGCACAACCGCTCGCGCCGCAAGACGTAAAGATAGGCGGGCGCTACTATCCCTATCCCTTTACCCACAACCCCTTCGAGCAGCACATCGTGGCAAAGCTCAACGCGACCGCTGCGCTGGGAGATTTGGCGTATTACGATGATGGACGCCCGCGTGATGGCCGCAGCCTCGCCTTCGCTATCACCGCCCGCCCCAGCCGTGTCGAACCCTACTACCGCGTGAGTGCCTACGAATACGACCGCGAGCGGCAACCGTACCGCAACGAGGAACTGTCCCGCATCGTTGCTGACCGCGATGGCCGTCTCTACTACCGCGCCTGGGGTGAAAACACGCTGATACCGCTGAAAACCTGGCTGCGCGGCGCCCTGCACGAAGTCCGCACGGACATGGTGCAACGCCGCGATGGACTCAACCGCTTCGATGTCGAACGCCGCCTGCGTGAACTGCCGTTACAGTGGTTTTAGGCGGCCGCTGCATGTGTGGAAAAGGGCCACAAAAAACCTCCCCGCCGGGGAGGCTTTTTTGTCGTATACGAAGACCCGCCAAGCGGGCGAGGGATTTCTCTTTGTTTTTCAGCTATTTTTTCAACTATTAAGATGGGCAGATACCTATGGCCAAGCGGGATAAATTGCAGCTTCCGCTTACTGACCCAGCCGCGCCAGCAGCGGCTGCAAATCCTGCTCGCGCCGTGTGCGGCGCAGGCGGTCGGTGGTAATCAGCGCCTGCAATTCTCCGGCCGCTTGCGCAAACACCTCGTTGACAATCACAAACTCAAACGCGCTGAAGTGGCTGATCTGCTCCTCCGCCTCCGCCATGCGCTTTTCCACCACCGCAGGGTTGTCCTGTCCGCGTGCGGTCAAGCGTTCGCGCAAAACATCCAGCGACGGCGGCAGCAGAAACACCGTCCGCGTATCCGGGCGGCGTGCCATCACCTGCTGCGCGCCCTGCCAGTCAATGCTCAAAATCACGTCCTTGCCTGCCGCAAGCAGCGCGTCCACCTGCGCCGCCGCTGTGCCGTAAGCATTGTGGAAAACCTGCGCATATTCGAGAAAACCGTCAGCATCAATCATCGCCTGGAAGCGCTCGGGCGGGACGAAAAAATAATGCACGCCCTCGATCTCGCCGGGACGCGCTGGCCGCGTCGTGTGCGATACGCTTTCGACCACATCATCCAGCACGCGCACTGCCTCGGCAATCAAGCTTGTTTTGCCGCCGCCGGACGGCGCAGCCACAATCCACAACTGACCCTGCATAAAACCCTCTGAGACATGAAAAAACGGCGCGTACTTTATCACCCCCCCCGACGCTATGCGGCGAAAAATACCGCCTCGCGCGGGCTGCGGTGATGAGCCGCTCAAGCGCAGATTCCTTTCACCGCGTGGGCGCGGGCGGTAACGCGGATGCTGCCGTCAGGTTCGGCAGGCAGGCGTTCTTGTAATACCGCGCGTACTGCCGCCTGCATGTCTGCCGGTAAGGCGGCAAAGCGGGCACCGATGCTGGCGCTATCGGCCAGTGCCTGCCAGTAGGCGGCGAAATCGGGATAGCGTTGGGCGACGGTGAAAGCGCAGGTTTCCACTTCTTGCAGGCCGGCCTGCTCCCACAAGGCCTGCAACTGCGCGAGTGCGGTTGTTTCATCGGAAGCGGCCCGGTCGGGCTGCACACCGCAGTCGAGCAGGGCGGCAAAAGCGTCGGCGTAGGGGAAGCCATGCGGCAAATCCCAAATGTAGGTGGCAATCATCCCGCCACTGCGCACCACGCGCTGCATTTCACGCACGGCTTGCAGCGCATCAGCGAGAAAGACGATAACCAGCGCCATTGCGGCAGCATCGAAACTGCCAGCGGCAAAGGGCAAGGCGTTGGCATCGCCGTGGTGCAGGGCGATTGTCTGCGGTAGACGCTGTCGCGCGTGGGCAAGCAGTTCCGGTGAGATGTCGATGCCGTCCAGTCTTGCCGGTTGTGTCTGTTGCCACAACAGTTCGCTGAATATGCCGCTGCCGCAGCCGTTATCCAGCCAGCGCAGGCCGTGCGGTTGTCCCAGCCAGTCTAAAAACTGTCCGCCTGCCGCGCGGCTCCAGCCGCCCATGTAGCGTTCGTAAGCGGCGGGATCGTTGAATTGGGCCATGTTGATTCTCCACAAAAATATCATCATAAACCCTCAGCGCTACAATAGCCGCCTAACTTTAATCAGGAACTACCATGACCCTCTATTACCAAGGCGCGCGTATCTTTCACGACGGCATCATGTTGCACGAGCACAGCCTGCTCGTTGACGGTGGCAAAACCGTCGCCATCATCGCCGACAGCGATCTGCCCACTGACGCAGCCGTGTGCTGCCTGGACGGCGGCATCCTCAGCCCCGGCTTCATCGAAACACAGGCAAACGGTGGCGGCGGTTATCTGGTGAATGCGCACTGCGACGCGGAAGGTCTGGCGCACATTCTCGCCGCGCACCGTGCCTATGGCACCGTCGCTATGCTGCCGACCTTCATCTGCGACACACAAGACAACTACCTGCGCGGCATTGCCAGCATCGCCGAAGCGAGCCGCCATGTGCACGGCATCCTCGGCGGGCATTTCGAAGGGCCGTTCATCCATCCGGAAAAACACGGCACGCACGATCCGCGCCTCATCCGCGCGCCCGATGACAAAGACTTTGCCTGCTATGAAAAACACGCCGCCGGCCTGCAACACAGCATCATTTCGCTGGCGCCGGAACGCGTTCCGGCGGGCACCGTCCGCCGCATCCGCGACCTCGGTATCCGCGTCAACGCCGCGCACACGATGGCGGCGAAAGCCGATATGCAGCGCGCCTTCACTGAAGGCCTCGGCGGCGTGACCCACCTCTACAATGCCATGCCGCCGCTGGTGGGCCGCGAACCAGGTGTCATCGGCAGCGCCGCCGAACTGCGCCTCTACTGCGGCATCATCGCCGACGGCGTACATGTTGACCCCTTCTCGCTTGCGGCTGCCTGCAAACTCATCAGCAAAGACCGCCTTATCCTCGTCACCGATTCCATGCACACCATCGGCACGGATATCCGCGAATTTACCCTGCCGGGCGGGGTGCGCGTCTTCGTCGAAAAAGACCGTCTGGTTAACGAACACGGCTCGCTTGCCGGTGCGCACGTCACCCTGCTGCAATGCGTGCAAAACGCCATCCGCTACATGCACCTCGCGGTAGAAGACGCACTCGGCATGGTCATCACCAACCCCGCGCGCTACCTTGACCGCCCTGATCTGGCAAGCATTACCCGCCGCGGCGTGAATGACGTGCTATGGCTGAGCGATGCAATGCAGTTGCAGGCATTACCAACCACATAACATCACCCCGCCTCACCACAACCAAGAGAGGTCCTTATGAAAACCACGACACCACTGACGATTGCCTTGCTCTCTCTCAGTGCTCTCACCGCCTGTGGCGGTGGCGGAGGTCGCGAAAACTTTACCGCACCGTCACCGCCGGAAACCCCCACTATGCCGGATGCTTCGGACAGCTCGACCGCCACCCTGGCACCGACGACGGAAGATCCGCACAACTATTGGACCAAAGAGCGGATGAAAAACGCCCAACCCGTGCCAATGCCGGAAACGCCATAAACACTGGCGTCGCCAAGCGGCATAAATACTGGGCTCGCCAAGCGGCGTAAATACCGGTCCCGTCAAGCGGGATAAATACTGACCCCACCAAGCGGCGTAAATACCGGTCCCGTCAAGCGGGATAAATACTGACCCCACCAAGCGGCGTAAATACCGGTCCCGTCAAGCGGGATAAATACTGACCCCACCAAGCGGCGTAAATACCGGTCCCGTCAAGCGGGATAAATACTGGGCTCACCAAGCGGCGTAAATACCGGTCCCGTCAAGCGGGATAAATACTGGGCTCGCCAAGAGGCCACGGGGAAGTTTTTTGTCGTGTAGAAGGATGTCCAAATAAAACACGAGGTTGTAGCGGCAAATAGAAACGATGCTGTGCCGGCATCGGCTCGCCTCCTTCCTATTTAAAGCCACTATACTTTGCGCCGCTTGTTTAACCGATATAAAGGCAAAAAAATCATGAAGCAGAAACTGTATGCGGCATACGGCAGCAATTTGCACCTGGCGGATATGCGGCAGCGTTGCCCGCAGGCGGTGCGTGTTGGCCACGCGTTGCTTGGCGGCTATACCCTGCATTATCGCGGCAGGCCGGGTAATGTGATGCTGACCATCGAGCCGCAGGCGGATGGTGTGGTGCCACTGGGTATCTGGGCGGTCAGCGCTGCCGATGAGCAGGCGCTGGATGTCTATGAGGATTTTCCCGATTTGTACGGGAAGGTAACGATGACGGTCATGCTGCAAGGCAGAGACGGCAGCGAGTCGCCCGTCGAGGTATTTCTCTATGTAATGGTGGATGGGATGCCGCATGGGCAACCTGCCGCGCATTATGTGGAAATCTGTGAAATTGGCTATCGCGATTTCGGCTTCGATGTCAATATTTTGCACAACGCCGTGCGCAGTTGATGTTGTCGCCACAAAACTCTGCCCCTGTTCGCCAGAGCAGGGGATTTTTTCGGCACGAATGATACGAAAGACGCGTTTTTTTGCCCAAAAACAGGGAATCCCCAAGAAAGCGCAATAATCCGCTTGTATTCCACGCATAATTCCACAATTTCTTGACAACTTTATAATGAAAGCGCATATTTCCACACCAATTTCACATATCTTGCCGTGTCGGCGCACTCTTGCAGGAGGTAATCACCCATCACGTGACCGTTTCTATGCCCCTTTATGGCACAACCTCTTTCTTTTTCTTTATCTGATTTAGGAGTTCCCCCATGGAAAATGCCCAACATTTTCTGGATGCGCAGCAATTATGGGTGCTTTCGGGCATTCTGGTGATGGTGGTCGGTCTGGCCCTGCGTTTTAATGCGCTGCTAGTCGTTATCGTCGCCGGTTTTGTTACCGGTCTTGCCGCCAAGATGGGCGTGCGTGAAATTGTGACCATCATTGGTGACGCCTTTATTAAAAACCGCTATATGTCGCTATTTGTACTGGTATTGCCGGTGATTGGTCTCGCCGAGCATTACGGCTTGCGTGAACGCGCGGAAATTTTGATTGGCAAATTGAAAGCCGTGACTGCCGGGCGGATATTCAGCCTTTATATGTTTATCCGTCAATGTATCGTCGCTCTCGGCGTATCGCTGGGCGGCCACCCGACCTTTATCCGTCCGCTGATTGCACCGATGGGCGAAGCGGCAGCGCTGAAAGGACGGCAGGCTTCCAAGGAAACGCTGGACCGCATCCGCGCCCAGGCAGCCGCCAGCGAAAACTACGGCAATTTCTTCGGGCAATTGCTGTTTGTCGCTTCCGGCGGATTATTGCTGATTAAAGGTGTATTGGAACAAAACAATTTGCCCAGCGAATTGGAGACGATGGCGTTCTATTGCCTGCCAACAGCGATCATCGTTTTGCTGCTGGCTATTATCCGTTTCTATCTTTTTGACAAATCCATTGAGAAAGAGATTACCGCTTACAACGCGCAAGGCTCTCATGCCGATACCTCTGTTAATAAATCCTAGGATACTGCCATGAAAGAAGAAAGTATTTCCCTGCTTCAGCTGAAAAGCGTGATTACTCTGGATTATGTCTATATCTTTTGCGCCATTTATCTGCTGATATTCGGCATTCTGACCATTATTGACCGCAAGAACCCGAAGCGGATTGGTACGGCAGTATTCTGGATTGTTTATGCCATTACCTTTTACGGCTGTGATCATCTCGCCAAACTGACCGGCCTGGCTGCCGGGGAAATCGCCGGCTGGCTGGTCATCCTGATGGCTGTCATCGTCGCCACCAAGCAACTGGGCAAAGGCGAATACAAGGAAGCTGCACCAGCCGCGAAACTGGCCGCCGCCACGCGCCTCGGCAACTTGCTTTTCATCCCGGTGCTCGGCGTCGGTGTGCTCACCTTTTTCATTGCCTGGCCGCGTATCACCGACCTCGGTGCGCTCATCGGCTTTGGCGTCGCCGCGCTGCTGTCGCTGCTGCTTGTGTTCCTCATCACCCGTGGCTCGCCGCTGCAATCCTTCCATGAAGGCCGCCGCCTGCTCGATGCTATCGGCTGGGCCGCCATCCTCTCGCAATTGCTCGCCGCTCTCGGTACGCTCTTCGACAAGGCCGGCATTGGCGGCACCGTTTCCTACATCGTCGCGCAAATCGTGCCGACCCATATCGGCTTCGCCGTCGCCGCCGCTTACTGCATCGGCATGGCCTTCTTCACCGTCATCATGGGCAACGCTTTCGCCGCCTTTGCGGTGATGACGACCGGCATCGGCATCCCGCTCGCCATCCAGCTGCATCACGCCAACCCGCTGATTGTCGCACCGATTGCCATGCTGGCCGGTTATTGCGGCACGCTGATGACGCCGATGGCTGCCAACTTCAACATCGTCCCGGCGGCGCTCCTGGAAATGGACAACAAATACGGCGTCATCAAAGCGCAAATCCCGATGGCGCTTATCATGCTCTGCGTCAATATCCTTCTGATGTACTTCCTTGGCTTCTGAATAACGAGGTAAACCATGAAAAAACTGCTGATTACCGGCTTCCAACCCTTCGACGGCGAATCCGTCAACCCCGCGCTGGAAGTGGCGAAAGGCCTGCAAGGCAAAACCATCAACGGCTACGAAGTCATCGCGCGGGAAATCCCGGTGGTGCGTTTTGAGGCGCTGAAAGCCGTGCAGGCGGCAATTGAAGAATTGCAGCCCGATGTCGTCATCACCATCGGCCAGGCGGGCGGTCGCCCGGACATCACGGTGGAACGCGTCGGCATCAACATTGACGACTTCCGCATCCCCGACAACAAAGGCAACCAGCCGATTGACGAACCCATCGTCACCGGCGGCCCGGTCGCCTACTGGGCAACGCTGCCGATCAAAAAAATGGTCGCAAACGTCAAGGCGCAGGGCATCCCGGCCAGCGTATCCAACTCGGCCGGCACCTACGTCTGCAACCACCTGCTCTACGGCCTGTTGCACTACCTCACCACACAAGGCAAAACGGCCATCCCCGCCGGCTTCATCCACATCCCCTACCTGCCAGAACAAATGGCGGTGCGCAGCGGCAAAGACGCGCAAGTCGCCACCATGTCGCTCGATACCCTGCTCAAAGGGTTTGAAGCAATGATTGCGGCTTTGGATTAAGCGGCAGCCACGATAAAAAAACTCCGCTTTCTCGCAATGCAGCGGCCGCCTGCATGTAAAGCGCATCGGTTTCCCGCTCAATTGCCACGACCGTCAAGGCGCGCTTGCTGCGAGCGTCATAGAGGACCATAACGCCCCACTTACGGCCGAAACAGGTGGTGTTCATGACGAGGTTAACAGGCGCTTGTGGCAGCACGCCATTGGCTTGCGTGGCTGCTTTGGCGAGGTAACGACGGAGCAAATCCTTAAGACTTGTTGACGATGAACCTTACTGTGCTGCCCGGCAGCAGTCGTTTTACCGCAAAAATCGGTTGAGCAAGCCAAATGGCAACAGGTTCAAACGCCGTGCTTTCATTCTTCTGCTTGCACTTGAATCTGGTGCTGCGCCAACAGGCTTTGCAGTTGGGTAAATTGTTCCTGCGCCACGCTTGCCCGCAGCCGGCATTGCCAGTCCACTTCCTGTTCCAGAATCTGTGCCCCGGCGCGCTGGCAGTAGTTATAGAGGGTGCTCATCTGGGCGTAGTCGGCGGTGGCACGGAAGATGATTTGGGGAATCAGTGCTTCCAGTTCGGCAGTCTGCAAGGCGGCGCGGGTGCTTTCTTTATAGGCTTTGATGAGGCCGCCAGTGCCAAGCAGAATCCCGCCGAAGTAGCGCACTACAACCGCCAGGGAATCGCTCACGTCAAAGGACAGTAATTGTTGGTAGATGGGAAGTCCGGCGGTGCCTGAGGGTTCGCCGTCGTCATTGCAGCGGTATTCTTCTGCACCGAGACGGTAGGCGTAGCACCAATGGCGCGCTTTGGGATGTTCGCGTTTGACTTGAGCCAGCAGGGTTTCTGCCTCGGTAACGCCCGCAATAGGGAAGAGGTAGGCGATGAATTTGCTGTTTTTTATGCTGATTTCTGCGGAATGGGGCGCTTTGATGCGGTTCATGGGGCGATGTCTGGTTTGGAAGCGGTAGTTTAGGGTGATGAACGCTACTACGATTTTGGCGTGATGCGAAGGGTAATCCAAAGTTTGTCTCGTTTGACGACGATTCAAGCATCCGGGTTTTATCCCGCTTGATGTTTATCCCCCCTTCCGGCCTGCGGCCACCTTCCCCCGCAAGCGGGGGAAGGGATTTCTCCCTCGCTTTGCAACCGCCTGAGAATTTGGTGTTTATCCCGCTTGGCGGCTGGCGGAGAATCCAGTGCTTGTTCCGCTTGGCGGTGTCGGAGAGTCCGGTGTTTGTCCCGCTTGGCGGCGCTTTACTTTGCCGTTATCCGCTGATTTCCGCCCACCACAGACGCAATTTCAGGCCGGTCGCGCTCGTCCAGCCGCTGGTTGAGAGGCGCAGGCGGCCATTTTTGATGATGGCGATGGTCGGCGTGGCACGGACGTGCAGGGCGGCGCTGATGCGACCGTCAGCGTCGTTGACTACCGGGAATTGCCAGCCGTGTTCGCGCAGGTAGGCGGCGATATGGGCATCGTTGCCGGATTTGAGGGCGATGCTGACAACGCGGTAGCCGTCGCGGGCGAGGCGGTCGATGGCGGGCGAGGTGTGGCGGCAGTAGATGCACCAGTCGGCCCAGATGTAGAGCAGGGTAGGGCGGTTGTCGTCGAGGTGGAATGTCTTGCCGTCGCTGCTGGTGAGTGCAGGCAGATTGGCGATGGCGACGCTGTCCGGTGCGCGGTACCAGTCAAGCGCCAGGATAGCAGCGAGGATGATGAGCAGGTTCAGCATGATGCTGCGCAAGGTGCGCCACAGGCGGCGCGGTGGTTTGTTCTCGGTCATGGGGTGTTTTCGGGGTTGTTGCGGCGGACAGCCATGCGTTGGTGGATGGCCGTCATCAGGATGTGTCCGGCGATGAGCAGGAGCAGCAGCCAGGTGGCGCGGCTGTGCCAAAGGTCGACGAAGCGGGTCGCCGCGTTTTCCGCGCTGCCGTCACGGTCAGCGGCGGCGTCGCGGATGAGGGCGATGGTCGGCACGGTGAGCATGAGGAGGTAAAGCGCGAGATGCCCCAAGCGGGCGGCAAGGCTGGCAGCGCGTGGGCGCTGTTCGGCGGCGATTGCCCACAAGATGCGGGCGAAGACGGGCATGGGGGGCAGGGTGCCGGGGGCTTTGTGCACGGGGATGGGGGTTTTTGTGTGGCCGGAGAGGCGCCAGGCAACGGCAAGCAGGCACATGAGGGCGATGGCAACGGCCATGCCCCAGTGCGGGGCATGGCTGATGGTGTCGTAGTGGCTGGAGGTGTCGGGGGATCATGTGTGGCCGGGTGCTTTATTGGTAGGCCTGCAGGGCTTCTTGGGCAATTTTGTTGCCTTGTGCGGCAGCTTTTTCGTACCAGGCGCGGGCGGTGTCGTCATCCTGGGCGACGCCGAGGCCGTTCTGGTAGAGGTAGCCGAGGTTGCTCTGTGCGGCGGCAAACCCTTGTGCTGCCGCCTGTTCGTAGTATGCGCGGGCTTTGTCGTAATCCTGTGCGATACCAAGGCCGTGCTGGTAAAAGTAGCCGAGGTAGTTTTGCGCGGAGGGCAGTCCTTGTGCTGCGGCCTGTTCGTAGTATTCGCGGGCTTTATCGTAATCCTGGGCGACGCCGAGGCCGTTCTGGTAGAAGTAGCCGAGGGCGTTTTGCGTGTCGGCAAGTCCTTGTGCCGCGGCCTGTTCGTAGTATTCGCGCGCTTTGACGTAATCCTGCGCGACGCCGAGGCCGTTCTGGTAGAGGTAGCCGAGGTTGCTCTGCGCGCCGGCAAGTCCTTGTACCGCAGCCTGTTCGTAGTATTCGCGGGCTTTGTCATAATCCAGGGTGACGCCCAGCCCGTTCTGGTAGAGGTAGCCAAGGTTGCTCTGCGCGGCGGCGAGTCCTTGTGCCGCGGCCTGTTCGTAGAGCTTGTGTGCTTTGTGGTAGTCACGGGCGACGCCGAAACCGTTGCGGTAGAGGTAGCCGAGCTTGTTTTGGGCGGTAGCAAGGCCTTGTGCCGCCGCCTGTTCGTACCAGGCGCGGGCTGTAGCGTAGTCCTGATTGGTGCCAAGGCCATGTTCGTAAAGCAGGCCGAGCCGGTATTGTGCGCTGGCATGGCCTTGGGTTGCTAATGGTAGCAGGCGCTGGGCGGCAAGGACGTAGTCCTGTCTGTCGAGGGCGTCCAGGGCGTCCGCCATGACCGGATCGTTATCGCCCATGTTGGGATCTGTCGGGGAGTCCTGTGCGACGGCATTGCCCTGCGCGTCCGGCGCGGTGAAGTAGAAATCGCCTTCGATAGAGGCGTTGTACCACGGGCTTTGTCTGTCGCCGGTTTCGGCGCGCACGTCGCTGCGCACTTTTTTCAGCAGCTGTTCAAGGGGCAGGGGTTCTGCCATGCGTTTGACGAGGCTGGCGGTGTAGGGGCTGTTTTCTCCGAGTCCGTCCAGGGCGACTTTTCCTGGCGCGGTGGCATAGGCGATGAGGGTGCCGTCCGGGTAGTGGTTCATCGCGGCTAAACCACTGGGCACGCTGCGCTGGAAGCTGCGGAAAGGGATGTTGCGGCAGGCATCGAAGATGACGATGTTGAGGCCGCTGTTTTCCATCGAGGCCAGCACGTAGTCCACACTCACCGCTTTGCTGCGCAGATGGGCGGGGGCTTCGATTTTGTCGGTGGTGTCGATGGGCAGCAGGTAATTGTTGCCGTCGTATTGCAGACCGTGGCCGGAATAGTAGAAAAGGCCGACGGTGTTTTTGTCGAGCCTTTTGCTGAATGCGAGGATGGCGCTTTCCATATCTTCCAGCCCGGCGTCTTCCAGCTTGATGACCTGGAATCCGGCGCGTTCCAGCGCGTTTTGCATGGCGCGGGCGTCGTTGACAGGGTTAGCCAGCCGCCCGCCGCCCGGATAGCCGGCATTGCCGATGACAAGGGCGATGCGCTCTTGTGCGGCAAGTGCGGGCAGGGCAAGCAGGATGAATAAAAAAGTGGCGAAGGTGCGGATAAAACGTGACATGGCGTGTTCCAGTGGGGATGAAAGGGGCTATTTTAACGGGAGGGTGGAGGTTATTGGGGTTCGTACTGCTTCATGATTTCTGTCGCTTGCGCTTCCAGTTCGGGGAAGAGGGTGCGTTTGCTGATACCGAAGGATTTGAGTTCTTGCATGATGGCGGATTTGTTTTTCGCTTTAACGAGGATTTTTTGACTGTTTGAGGCGAAGCGTTGCCATTCATCAGGGATGGCAGCGGCTTCTGTTTTGTTACCCTCGATGCCGAATAGCAGGAAACAGCCTTGTTGGCGGGAAATACGGGCGTTGTTGAGTTTGGCGCGGACGCAGAGGACGCGATTAAAGTCACTAGGGTTGATAACAGGGCGGAAACTGGGTTTATCTGTTTGTATATCATGAAGTAGAGAGATTATGTCCGCATTGTTATTAAAAGATAAAAGGAAAGCTTTTTTACCTTCTATTTTTTTGTATTTTCTAATAGTAGAAGCGGTGGGAGAATATTCCCAATACCTATGCGCTCTTTTTCCTCTTTTATATTCATATTCTATTTCATAAATTATTTTTTCTTTACATTTTTCCTCCTTTTCTTTTTCATATTCATATTCTTTTTGAATTCTATCAGAATCTGCATTTTCTATAGCTTTAGATATATTAAATAAAAAATTTCTTAAGCTAATTGCTGACAGTATTGCTATTGTATCGCTATCCCCATATTTAATGTGTTCATTGGGTATGTCGAAAATAATCAGCTCACCATTTTTATTATGGTATTTTTTATTCCAGGTAGCGAAGTACAAAGCAACCAATGCATTCGCCGTCAAATCCAGCAAACGGGTACTGTATCCGTAGTGCTGCAATTTCACCAGTTTTTCAAAGAGGGTATCGCTGGGCGAGAAGTCGTCGGGACAGTAGGTCAGGGCATCTTTGATGATTTTGTCTTCGTTCTCGATGAGATGTTTGGCGCGATAGATACTGGGCAGTAATTTCCAGCCTTCATCGCCATGACCACGGAAGAAACGGGTATGTCCTTTTTCAGGTTCGCCGAGTGTTTGCAGGATTTGGGATAGGTCACTAATGCTGTTGATTTCGGTTGTTTCCATGTTTTGGGTATCCGTTGGGTCAGGTTGGTAAGGAAATGTTGTTTGGCGGCGGGCTGAAGCCCGCCCTACGTTTTTTCAGGGGGCGGCGGAGCGGGGTAGTTCGCCGCTTCATCCAGTGCGCGCAGTTGTTCGAGTTTATCAGCGAGTTTGATTTCAAAGCCGCGCCGGTTCGGCTGGTAGAAGTGGACGCCCGCTGCCGTCATCGCTTCCGGCAGGTAGGTTTGGCCGGCGGCGTAGGCTTGCGGTTCGTCATGGGCGTAGCGGTAGTTCGTGCCGTAGCCTTCGTTTTTATGCACGGCGGTCGGGGCGTTGCGCAGGTGCAGCGGTACGGGGTGGGCGGGGTTCGCGCGGACGTAGGCAAAGGCGGCTTTCATCGCTTTGTAGCTGGCGTTGCTTTTCGGCGCGAGGGCGAGGTAGGTGATGGTCTGGGCAAGCGCCAGGTAGCCTTCAGGGGCGCCGAGGCGTTCGTAGGTCTGGTAGGCGTTCAGGGCGAGGTTAAGGGCGTTCGGGTCGGCATTGCCGATGTCTTCGCTGGCGACGCACAGCATCCGCCGCGCGATAACGAGCGGGTCGGCGCCGCCGTCCACCATGCGCGCGAACCAGTACATGGCGCCGTCCGGATTCGAGCCGCGCAGGGATTTGTGAAAGGCGGAAAGGAGTTCGTAGAACCAGTCGCCCTGTTTGTCCAGCGCTTTCGGCTGGTCGGCGAGCGCTTGCGCGAGGGCGTCTTCGTCGCTTGCGCCCTGGCTGCGCAGCAGTGCCCATTCTTCGAGCCAGCCGATGGCTTTGCGCGCGTCGCCGCCGGACTGGTAGGCGATGGTGGCGAGGACGCTGTCGGCGGTGTCGTCGAGGTTGAGCGCGGCCACGCCCCGGCGCAGTTTTTCGATGAGTTCGTCTTCGCTCAAAGGTTGCAGGTGGAAGACGCGCAGGCGGGAGAGCAGGGCGTTGTTGAGATGGAAGGCGGGGTTTTCGGTGGTGGCACCGATGAGGATGAGGGTGCCGTCCTCGACGTAGGGCAGGAAGGCGTCTTGCTGGGCTTTGTTGAAGCGGTGGATTTCGTCGATAAAGAGGATGGTTTTGCGGCCCAGGCGGCGTTCTTGCTGGGCGTCAAGGACAGCTTCGCGCACTTCTTTGACGCCGGAGAAGACGGCAGAGAGGCGGATGAAGCGCGCAGCGAAGCGGTCGGCGAGCAGCAGGGCAAGGGTGGTTTTGCCGCAGCCGGGCGCGCCCCAGAGCAGCATGGAGAAGGGCTTTTGCTGGGCGATGGCGACGGTGAGCGGCATGCCGGGGCCGAGGATGTGCTTTTGCCCGATGTAGTCGGCAAGGGTTTTGGGGCGCAGGCGTTCGGCAAGTGGAACGTCGCCGCTGCGGCTGAAGAGGGAGGGTTGGCCGGTCATGGTGGGGTGTTGGGTGGTAGGTGTCCGCGTGATTGTACGCAAGTTTGCGGGCAGGTTTGGCAAGAGGGCAGGGCGGTTGTTTGGCGGCATGGGTGCCGGGTTCGGCAAGCGGGATAGTCGTGCGGTTTTTCGCTCATCGTCGGGATAAAAAAAGTGGGCACGATGCCCACTTGTTTTGTTATCCAGGGTGTCCGCCCCGTATTTATTTGCCGACGACGTCAACGCCTTTGGGTGGTGTGAACTCAAATTGACTGGCGGGGATGCCGACGTTGCGCTTCATGTTGGTGAAGTTGAGGATGGTTTGGCTGCTGCCGCCGTCGATCATCACGGCGCTGATGCTGTTGCCGTCAAGGATGACCCAGAGGGCATCGTATTCTTCCTGGCGGGTTTTCGGTTTCAGGCGGTAGGTGACGCCGTTACCCACCCATTTTTGCAGGCGCGGCGGGGTGAGGTTTTTGACGACGCGGTCGATGTTGTAGTTGCGCGAGATGTTGTCTTCGCCGTTCAGGAGTTCAACGGCGACGTCGCCGACGAGTTCGTCACGGCCACGGATGCTGATTTGTTCGAGATCGATGTCGTAGTGGTACACCTTTTTGCCGTTACTGATGATTTTTTGCGGGTTCGGGCTTTGGTAGTCCCAGTAGAATTTGCCGGGTTTGGCGACCCACATCCGGCCTTTGCTGGTTTCTTCGCCGCGCTTGTTGTACACGGTTTGGGTGAAGCTCGCTTGCAGGTCTTTGGTGCCTTTCATGAAGGTATCCAGCGCGTTACCACTGGTGGCGCTACTCGCGGCGGCAGCGGGTTTGTCAGCAGGTCTTTCTGTATTTGCTGCCGGCTGTTCTGTGCTTGCGGTTGGTTTTTTGTCGGCAGCGGGGCGGCGCTGGTAGAGGGAATTGGTGGCGGCCTGTTTGGCAGCGGCAGCATTATCAGCGGGTTTTGTCGCCGCTTGCTGGCTGTATGCGGGCAGGGCGAGGGCTATGCTGAGGCTGATGAGCAGGGTTTTTTTCATGTGGGTTCCTTGTGGTTTAGCGGAGGCGGGATTATGCGGGGCTATGGTTTGCCGCCGCTTTGGCGGCAAGTGACGGGCTTTTAATAGTCGTCGCCGCCTGTGCCGCCGGTAGTGAGGACTTTGCGCACGCCTTTGTGGTCCGGCGGGGAAACAAGACCGGCGCGTTCCATAACGTCCACCATGCGTGCGGCACGGTTGTAGCCGATGCTGAGGTGGCGTTGCAGGCCGGAGATGGAGGCTTTGCCGGATTCGATGACGACTTGCACGGCCTGGTCGTAGAGTGGGTCGAGTTCGGCATCGTCGCCGTCTTTTCCGCCGCCGTTGCCATTACCGTTATTCGTGGCGGCAGGGGCGAGGATGGCGTCTTCGTAGTCGGGCTCGCCCTGGGTTTTGAGGTAGGTGGTGAGGCGATCCACTTCCTGGTCGTCGATGTAGGCGCCGTGAACGCGGCGCGCGCCGCCCACACCGGGCGAGAGGAAGAGCATGTCGCCATTGCCGAGCAGGGTTTCCGCGCCCTGGCCGTTCAGAATGGTGCGCGAGTCGATCTTGGAGGAAACCTGGAAGGCGATGCGCGTCGGGATGTTGGATTTGATAAGGCCGGTGATAACGTCCACGGAGGGGCGCTGGGTAGCGAGGATGAGGTGGATGCCCGCCGCGCGTGCTTTTTGCGCAATGCGCGCGATGAGTTGTTCGACGTTTTTTCCGGCGACCATCATCAGGTCGGCGAGTTCGTCAATAACGATGACGATGTAGGGCAGGGTTTTCAGTACGGGCGGCTGGTTGGCAAGGCCGATATAGAGGGCGGGGTCAACTGTCGGATCGGTGATGCGTTCGCCGCGCGCTTCGGCTTCGCGGATGACTTTGTTGAATTCGTCCATTTTGCGCACTTTCAAGGCGACCATGAGCTGGTAGCGGCGTTCCATTTCGGCCACTGCCCAGCGCAGGGCGTTTTCGGCGTCGCTCATATCGGTGACAACCGGGGTGAGCAGGTGCGGGATGTCGCGGTACATGGCGAGTTCGACGGTTTTCGGATCCACCAGGATGAGTTTGAGTTCGTCCGGCTTGGACTTGTACAGCATACTGGCGAGGATGACGTTGATGCCGACGGATTTGCCCGAGCCGGTGGTACCGGCAACGAGCAGGTGCGGCATTTTGCCGAGGTTGGTGATGATGGGTTTGCCGCTGATGTCCGCGCCGAGGACGACAGTAAGCGGGGAGGTCTCTTTCTGGTATTGTGGGGATTCAAGAACTCCGCGCAGCGGCACCATTTCCCGCTTGCGGTTCGGGATTTCGAGGCCGATGAAGGGGCGGCCAGGGATGACTTCAACAACGCGCACACTAGGCACAGAGAGGAGGCGGGCGATGTCGCGGTCAAGGTTGGTGATGGAGCTGACTTTGATGCCGGGGGCGAGCGAGAGTTCGATGCAGGTAACGACCGGGCCGACGGTGATATTTTCGACGCGCACGCTGAGTTTGTAGTTTTTCAGCGCCTGTTCGACTTGCATCGCCATTTCGTCCAGTTCTTCGTCGCTGTAATCGGCGACGGCGGTGGTACCCGGATTGAGAAGATTCAGGTCGGGCAGCCGATAGGCATTGTTTTGCGGAGCGGTGATAGGAGCAGATACCGCGCGAGTGGCGGTCAGGGTGATAGCGCCGCCCTTGCTGCCGGTGGCGACGTTATTCAGGCGGACACGCAGTTGCGGTTCGTGGCGACCGTCGGTGTTTTCTTCGGCTGTGTTGTCGGCGACGTTATCACCGTCGTTATCCAGCGCGGCGAAGTCTTCTTCGTCCATTTCTTCCAGTGCTTCGTCGTTTGCCGGGTCGTTGATAGCGGGCGGGTAAGCGTCGTTTTCGTCGCCACGCAGTGGCAGTCCAGCGTTCTGGCGGCGGGCGAAATAGTCACTTTTCGGGCGGTATTCTTCTTCGTCGGTAGGTTCGGCAGAGGTTTCTGCGGTGGCATTCTGTGCTTTGTAATGCGCCCAGCTGATGTTTGGCTCGCTGCGCTGCGGCGTCGCCGAGACATCATCTTCCGGCGGGGTGTAACGCGGTGGCGCGCGGAATGGCGGCGGTTCGTCGCCGTCCAGATCGGTCATGCCGCTCAGGCCGAAGGGATTGTTGTTTTGCGGCGGACGCGGTGGCACGGTCTGCATTACCGGCGTGTGCGGCGCGCGTGTACTACGGCGCTGTTTGCTCTTGTTGATGAGGTTCAGCAGGCGATCGCGCAGGTTGGGGAAGATAGCGGCAGCCGAGGCCATCGCGCCGCCGGTACCCGCGTTGCTTGCTTCTGCGTCACCAGGGGTGGCGAATGCGCTGGGACGGCAGGCAGTATCCGTCGTTGCAATTTTGCGCGTATGGAGGGAGTGATGGATTTTGCCATGTACCCAGTTGTAAAGATTGATGCCCCACTGCCCGACGGTATCCAGTATTTTTGCCCAGTTCAGTTCCGCGAGCAGGGTGATGCCGATGAGGAACAGCAGGGTGTAGATGCTCATCACCAGCTGCACCGGCCACATTTTTAGCAATTCAATGGAAATTTTCAGCCCGACCACGCCACCGCCGGTGACGGCAAGCGAGTTGATTTTGACGTCGCAATGCAGCGACAGGATGCCGCACAGCGAGACGATGGCAATTACCAAAGCAAAGCATTTCCAGATCATCAATTCGGCGTCAATTTGTGCGCGGCACACGCTTTGCCAGCCGATGGTTGCCACGCCGAAAGGCAGCAGATAAGCGGCATAACCGAGCAGGGAAAAGAGCAGGTCTGCGGTATAAGCACCGAGCGTACCGAGGAAATGGCGGGTTTCCTGCGCTTCGCCGGATGTACTCCAGCCCGGGTCAGTGTTGTGATAACCGAATAGAACCAAGAGCAGCACGAAGGCGGCGGCAATAGAGAGAATGAACCATAAATCGGAAATGCCACGGCGCAAATGATAACGCCAGCTATCAATCGGGGAGGGAGGGGACATAAGGCGAGTTATTTTGCTAAGACGTAATAAAAGGCGGCATTGTAAAAAAATACCGGCGGGTTTACCACAGAAAAACCCGCCCGGCAGGCGCGCGGGGCGGGGTTCAGTTGCTCTGAGGGCTAGGAATCGTGACTGACGGAAACTCTGTTCTGAACCGCTGCAAAACGTACTCCGGCAGCATATCCAACGCCTCGCAGTACGCCATAAACTCGAAAACATCCAAACGGCGATCGCCTGTTTCCACCTTGCCCACAAAGGAATAAACCACATCCAGCCGTTCTGCCAGTGCCCGCTGCGATAAGCCCAATGCCACACGCCGCTCTGTGAGCAATTGGCGCAGCCATAGGCTTTCGGGTGCATGAACAGACAGGCGGATATTCTTCATTGCACCGATTTTAGGTTCAACGTAAAATGCCCCTGTTTTAGGTGCAAACAACTAGGAGTTGGATTTTATGAATGAAAACAAAGACCCAGTAGTAACAAACGAAACCTCTTATGAAGAACGTAAAAGGCATAAAGAACTTATTGAACGGGCAAATGATAATTTCCCTGCTATACCGCAAGGAAACAGCAGAAATGATTATGCGGAATTGCGCAGGAAAATAGCCGAGAAAATTAAAGAACTGCGCAATTACACCCCCAGAGTAGGTATCTTTGGCGTAACTGGTGTCGGCAAATCTTCTCTATGTAATGCGCTTTTTGGGCAGGAGGTTGCCAAAATCAGT
This sequence comes from Cardiobacterium valvarum, assembly GCF_900460955.1. GTDB lineage: Bacteria > Pseudomonadota > Gammaproteobacteria > Cardiobacteriales > Cardiobacteriaceae > Cardiobacterium > Cardiobacterium valvarum. The sequence goes on along the minus strand of NZ_UFUW01000001.1, from coordinate 1,561,636 downwards.
GATATAGCAGCCTGTACCCGAGAACCGCAGGAAATTTTTATAGGGAATTCCAGTGGGCAAGGCGGTATCCGCTTGATTGACGTCCCTGGTGTTGGTGAAACAGGCGCGCGGGACGAAGAATATTTCGCTCTATACAAAAGCCTGGTGCCAGAGCTGGATTTGGTCATTTGGGTCATTAAAGGAGATGACCGTGCTTACTCTATTCCGGAGAAAGTTTATAAAGAAATCTTGGAACCCCAGAAAGAGCGATGCCCGGTCTTATTTGTCATTAATCAGGTGGATAAGATAAATCCTTTATTTGATTGGGATAGGGATAACCACATCCCAGGCAAGGAACAAGAAAAAAACATCCAGCTAAAAATACTGGAAATTGTCAAAACCTTTGATGTGCCGCCAAGTCGCATTCAAACGGCTTCGGCAGAAGAAAAATACAATTTAACTGCCGTAATGGATGCCATTGTTGACATTGTTCCCAAGGAAAAAAAGTTTGCTTTTACCCGTGAAGCAAAAGAGTCTGTCATTACAGAAAAGGCAGCAAAAGCAGGAGAAAAGGGTATCTGGGATACCGTTAAAGAAATGGCAGGTAAGGCTTGGGATAGCGTGAAAGATTTCGCAACTGATGTCATGATTACCACGGCAACAAAGTATGTCAAAAAAATAACAAGCTGGTTGGGCTCGTTGCTTTGAAATCATCACAAGAAAAAACCGCCTGTTCAGGCGGTTTTTTCTTGCAGAAGCTATCACATCATCGCGTCTTTCATCAGCTGAAACGCTTCCGGATTGGCGGTAGGAATCTGTTCGCCGTTGGGCAGGCGCATTTCCAGATGATCGGGGTGCACGCGGAATATCTTGCGCTGCCCCTCACTATCAATGGCGATATGACTGCCGTCTGGCAACCACTCAAAGCGCCCTTTGCTAGTGCGGTCCTTGTCGTCAATGCCGAGCATCCGGGTGCGCGTCTGATAAGTCATATCCGGCTTGAGGACGATCATTGTTGCCACGCCCTCGCAGGTCGAACACGGCAGAATCCCCTGATACGTCCCCGGCCATTGCACCGTCTGCCGGGCATTCTCAACTACCGCCGTATCCCCGCGTTTGACCGGGCGTACCACCACGTCACCCCCTTTCTTGCCGGAAGAAGAACAGCCGCTGAGTACAGCGAGCAGACACAACAGAAAAAAACGATTCAGCATGATGAAAAATCCGAAAAAACAACGGCGGCACATAATAGGAAAAAACCACTGCCGTGCAAGTATCAAAAAGGTCACATCCTGTTGTAAACGCGAAACAAAACCATCGAAACGGGACGCGTATAATACGTGCCCTTTGACCACGGACAGACGACCCAACCATGCGCCTCACCGCCATCCGCCTCGCCGGATTCAAATCCTTTGCCGACAACACCACCTTTCCGGTGGACGCCCCTGTCACCGGCATCATCGGCCCGAACGGCTGCGGCAAATCCAACATCATTGACGCTGTGCGCTGGGTACTGGGCGAGACGGCTGCCAAACAACTGCGCGGCCAGGCGATGACCGACATCATCTTTGCCGGCGCGGCGAACCGGCGGGCAGCGGGCATGGCGAGCGTCGCCCTGCACTTCGACAACAGCGACGGCAGCGCGGGCGGTGCGTTTGCCGACTACGCCGAACTCATCATCGCGCGCAAAGTCGGCAGCGACGGCCAGTCCCAATACAGCATCAACAACAAACGCGTGCGGCGGCGCGACATCGTCGAACTCCTGCAAGGCACCGGCGTGGGCGCGCGCAGCTACGCCGTCATCGAACAAGGCATGATCAGCCGCATCATCGAAGCCAAACCCGAAGAACTGCGCAGCTACATCGAAGAAGCGGCGGGCATCGCCCACTACAAAACGCGGCGTAAAGAAAGCGAAGCGCGCATGACCGACGTGCGCGAACACCTCACCCGCCACGACGACCGCCTGCAACAACTCGGCAAACAGCGCGACAAACTCGCTCAAGAAGCAGCCACCGCCCGGCAGTGGCGCGAACTCAACCAAAAACAACAACTCCTCGCACACCGCCTGCAAAGCTGGCAATACCACCAAACCCAACGCCAGCTGGACGCCGCCCAAAGCCAATACCAAGAGGACCGTGCTGCCCTTGAAGATCTCTTTGCCCACAGCGGCATCGACGAAGCCCAACTCGCCGCCCTCGCCGAACAACACGCCGCCGCCAAAGAAGCACACAAAAACGCCGAAAACCAGACCCTGCAAAGCGCCGCCCAACTCGCCCAACTGCGCCGCGCCCTCGAAAAAGACCGCCAGAGCCAACAACACCTCGCGCAAAACGCGCGCGACCACGAAGCCCGCCTTGCCCGCCTGCGCCAGCAAAACGGCGAAGACGACGGCCAGCAACAACACCACCGCGTCGAAATCGAGCGCCTTGAACAACAACTCACCGCCGAACGCCCCGCCCTCGACGAAGCCCGCGCCGCCAGTGACGCCGCCCGCGCCGCCGCCGAAACCCTACGCCACAAACTCGACGCCAACCGCGAAACCCGTCACCACGCCGAAAACCGCCTCTACACCGCCACCCACCGCTTAAACGACGCCCAAGCCCAATACCAGCGTCTCGAACAGCGTCGCGCCGAGCCCATCGGCCAGGAAGATGAAGAAGACGCCGACACACTCGAAACCCTCGCGCTCGAACAAGAAACCCTCGCTATCGCTCTGGAAACCGCCGCCGATGCCCTCGCCGCCGCCGAAGAGGCCGTGCAGACCGCCCAAGAACAACACCATGCCAACGAGAACCGCCTACGCCAACAACACACCCAGCGCGAACGCCAGCAAACCGAACTCGACACCCTGCGCCGCCTGCAACCCCCGCCTGCCGCTGACAGCGCCCAGCCTGACGCCCCCCGCCTCAGCGAACACCTGCGCGTGGACCCCGTCTGGCAAACCGCCATTGGCCGACACCTCGGCGAACGCCTGCACGCCAGTATCGGCGCCGCGCACTGGCAACACGCCCTCACTCACGGCCATGCCCAACTGAGCGGTGGTGGCGTACCGGCGGCCTGGCAACCCTACCTCGCCAGCGACGCCGACCTGCACCCCTGGCTCGGCCACCTGCAACCGCTCGCCAAACACGATCACGACATCCACCCGGACGACCTCGCCGATGGCATCCAGTACCTCACCCTCGACGGCAGCAGCATCAGCCGCAGCAGCGTCCAGCCCGCCCCCGCCGCCGACGACCAACTCGCCCGACAAAGCCGCATCGTCACCCTCGAAGCCGCCCTCGCCGCAGGCGAAACCGCCCTGCGCACCCTCGAAGCCGAACACCAGACGCACCAGGAAACCCTTGCTGGCGCCATCGCCCAACGCGACAACGCCCGCCGCCAGTACCAACAACACGAACAACAACAACGCGAACATAGCCACCGCCTCGCTCTCAGCCGCCAACAACAACAACACCGCGCCACCCTGCGCGCCCAACAACAGCGCGCCGCGGCCACCCTCGCCGAAGACATCGCCGCTGCCGCGCGCCACCTCGAACAAGCCAGACAAGAACAAACCCAGGCCGAACAAGCCCTCGCCACCCTGCCACCCATCCAGGCCCTCGAATACGAATACCAGGCACAACACGCCCACTACCAGGAAACCGCGCGCATCACCCAACAACACGAAGAACACATCCGCGCCGCTGAAACCGCCCTCGAACAACACCGCGCCCACCTCGCCGCCGGCGAAAAACAACAAACCCGTCTCGCCGAAGACATCGCTGCCACCGAAACCGCCCTCGCCACACTACACGAACAACTCGAAACCCTCGCCCTCACCCTAGAAGAAAACCACCTCAGCCTCGAAACCCACGAACAAACCCACGCCGAAAACGAACAGCACCGCGCCCTGAGCGCACAAACCCTCGAAAAAATCGCCCACGAACTGCACCGTGAACAAGAAGCCCAGCGTGAACGCGCGCACCGCCGCCAACTCGCTGAAGAACGCCTGCAACACCACCAACAACAAATCGAACAACTGCACCAGCAACAACAGCGCATCATCGCCGGACTCCTCAGCGACAACCACGAACCCCTGCCGGAAGCCGCCGAAGACGAAGCCACGCTCAGCGCCGACATCCGCACCCTCAAACAACAAAAAGAAGCACTCGGCGCCGTCAACCTCGCCGCCATCACCGACTACGACAGCGCCGAAAACGAATACAGCGCGCTGGAAACCCAATGCCGCGACCTGCGCGACACCCTGGCGCTGCTCGAAGAAGCCATCAACAAACTCGACGACGAAACGCGCAGCCGCCTGCAAGAAACCCTGGACATCGTCAACCGCCACTTCGCCAACCTCTTCCCCATCCTCTTTCGCGGCGGCGAAGCCGAACTCGCCTGGACCGACGGCGACATACTGGATGCCGGCATCACCATCGCCGTGCGCCCGCCCGGCAAAAAAGTCAAAAACCTGAGCGTCCTCTCCGGCGGCGAAAAAGCCCTGACCGCGCTTGCCCTCGTCTTCGCCCTTTTCCGCCTGAACCCCGCGCCCTTCTGTCTCCTGGACGAAGTGGACGCGCCGCTGGATGATGCAAACGTTGGCCGCCTCAGCAACCTCCTGCGCGACATGGCGACACAAACCCAATTCATCGTCATCACCCACCGCAAACGCACCATGCAGACCTGCGACCACCTCATCGGCGTCACCATGAGCGAACCGGGCGTCTCCCGCCTCGTCGCCGTGCAGTTCGCCGAATGACCCTGACGACGTCAGTAACCACGCCGCTTGACGGCATCCCTGCACGATGACGCGACGAAGTAAAGAAAAACATAGAGACATTGCCTGCAACGTCTCACAAATCCAGCAATGACGCTGCTTGGCGGAGTATCCGTATGCCACCTTTGCAAGCAGCGACCATCTGTCGCGTACAAAAGCAAAACACACAAACCCAATTCAAAACCCAACCCGGAAATACCATGAACAAACCTGCCGCAAACCTCACCCTGAACCACCCAACCGCCGCCGACCTGCCGCGCATCATGCAAATCGAGCGGGCGGGCTTTACCGCCGCCGAAGCCGCCAGCGAAGCGGCGATGGCCGAGCGCATTCGCATCATCAACGACACCTTCATCGTCGCTCGCGACGCAAGCGGTACCGTCATCGGCTTTATCGTTGCGGCCATCATCAACGAGCGCTACCTGCACGACGAACTCTTTGCCAAAAGCGTGCCGAACCCGCTGCACGGCGGCTATTGCGCCATTCTCAGCCTCGCTGTCGCTCCGGAACAGCGGGGGCAGGGCATCGCCGGACAACTGCTGCAAGCGCTGATTGCCACCTGCCGCATCGCCCGTCGCGACGGTATCACCCTCACCTGTCTGGATGCGCTGATCCCGTTCTACGAAAAAAACGGCTTCACCAACGAAGGCATCTCCGCCTCGCAACACGCGGGCGAACAGTGGTTCAATCTGGTACAGGATTTACCGGCGGCGGAAGCGCACGGTTGAGCCGCCTGACGGCGGGTTTTCTGCGGCGTGGTTACTGGACCCGCCAAGCCGGATAAATACTAGGGTTGCGTAGAGTGGGCCTTGGCCCACCGCAAAACCATTGCAATGTGAAGGCCGCCCTACGGTCCAAATCACCATCAAGCGGGACAAACACGGACGGACAAGCCATACATCGTTATCATGCACACCCCCTTAACCTCAAAGCCTTAACCATGACCTGCGAAAACCGCTACCCGCCCTTTACCGTGCCCTGATGGAAAAAGACCCGGCGCGTAAAATCCAGGAAACCTATGCCATTTACTACGGACTGCGCGACGGACTCTATTACCGCGAGCCGACAGAAGTCCTGAGCGTACCTGATGCGGGGCGTCCGGCAGCACCCGCACTGGTTGCGCTCAAAGAAGTGCCACGCCGCCGCCTCGGCACGCGTGAAAGCGTCTGCGCCATGCTGCATGCCATCGCGCACATCGAATTTAACGCCATCAACCTTTCGCTGGACGCCACCTACCGTTTCCAGCAAATGCCGGAAGCGTTCTACCGCGACTGGATCCGGGTCGCCAAAGAAGAGGCCTACCATTTCAGCCTGATCACCGGACGACTCGAACAACTCGGCAGCCATTACGGCGCCTTCACCGCACACGGCGGCCTGTGGCAAGCCTGCGTGGATACCGAATACGACGTCATGGTGCGCATGGCGCTGGTGCCGCGCGTCATGGAAGCGCGCGGGCTGGACGTTACACCGCTGATACAGGAAAAACTGCGCCATCACGGCGAAACGCACACCGCGCGTCTGCTGGATATCATCTACCGCGACGAACAGGGGCACGTCGCCATCGGCTCGCACTGGTTCAAACATTGCTGCGCCGAACGCAATCTGCCCTATCGCGAAACCTTTGCCGAACTGCTCTCCGGCTACCTCAAAGCGACCATCAAAGGGCCCTTTAACGTCGAAGCCCGCCTGCAAGCGGGGTTTGACGATTTGGAAATCGCCATGCTGGAAGAAATCGCCGAGCAATAAACAGACTGCCCAACAAGAAGAACCAATAGCGCCTGTTACAGAAAACCTGCCCTGCACACCTGCCACAAGCCTTCCCAAAAGAAGGCTTACGGATCAAGCGACGGCACCCTGCCAGCGGAGCAGCGCGGCAGAAATATACCGCGCACGCAGAACGCGAGAAAACCCTTCGCCGCCTGCGAACAAAGCATCGCCCCCCGCAGGGAAAAAACATGACAAATCGGCCTAAAACCCGCCCTATGGCATTCATCAAAAAACAGCCATAGAATGCCCAAAAACCGATCTCTAACAACCGGTAACCCCTGCATAAAAGGGATAGATCGGGCGCATAACTAACACCTTGAATGCCCATCCAGATAAAACAAAATACCCCGAACAGACATGGGCCTGAAAAAACCTTGCCTGCCCAGAGACGCTCCCGCTCACAGCAAATAGCCCGGAAATAATCTGTGTGGCAGCAAGACAACAACTTTCCTGCGTTGCAAAAACCTGGAAAGTGTCATCCCAACCTATTGAAACAAAGGAGGAAAAACAATAGCTACGGAATAAAAAACGTCCCTGAACCAAAGGGATTAAGACTTCATGATAGCCTCCGCCTGTTTTTGCGAAAACAGAATAAAAACGTCCCTGAATCAAAGGGATTTAAGGCTCATCACATCCCATCGTCTGCACCAATATCCGCTGGCGATTCAGGCAAGGAGCCACAAGCTTCCTTTTTGTATCCGGCCATCCGCCATACCATGCAGCATGGGTACCGATACATCCAACTTCCTTGCTCTGCCCAAGGCTACGCGCTAGCATCAGGGGAAGTAGCGAAAAACGCGGAGGCATCATGCGATCACCCATCACCCCAACTATCCTGCTCGCCGCACTGCTCTTGGGCGGTTGCGAAGGAAACGGCATGCAGCTCATCGGCAGTGAGAACTGCATCATCTGCATCCGTGATATGTCTAAACCGCGCGACAAGACCAAGGCAACGGCTAAAAAGCCGCAACAAATGCCACAAGACGGCAGCATGGATGACGACGATGTTTTCGGCTTGGCCGATGTGCCGCAATCCCGTTACGGCACATTCAGCAAGCGGATGAATCCTGGCAATGACGGACAGGCGCTGTTTTTCAACGACAAACTCATCACCGATTCCATGGCACCCAGCGGCTATCGGCACCTGGAAGACAGCCCCTATGGCGGCGTTGGCAGCTACATCCACTTTGACGACAAAGCACCCCGCCAACTTGGCACCTACGACATCTACTCCATCTTCATCTCCAACGGCGGCAACATCCAGCGTCGCTATCCCTACATCCTGCTGGCCATCGGTTCGGATAAAGTGCCGCGCACCATGGGAGGCGGTTTGATGGAATCCCTCGAAGCCCACTACCGTATTGAAGGCAATCGCTTTATCGCCGAATATGACGACATCACCGTGACTTTTGCCGACGGGCGATTCATCGACAAGAAAAAAGACCTGTGGAATATCCCCGATAACCTCTGCCGGGAAATGTACGACAACCGCAAAAAACTGGCCGGACTCATCAAAAACAACGAAGATCTGGAAGGTATCGGCTATGCTGCCAAGCGCTATGTCGCGTTCAGCCCCGCTCGTCTCTATCGCGCGGCAAGCCAAAAAAACATCAGCTACCCGGCATTCCAGCAAGAAGCGTGCAGAGAAAGGGTGCGCTTAAAATAAATTGCAGGAAGAGTAGTGCCGCAAAGCCGTACTTCCCGGCAAACGAGTCGCGATATTTGACTATGTCTCGCAATAGACATATAACCCATTCACAAGAAAGAAGATTTAAGAGGTGCCTGCTATAACAGAAAAGGTCGTACAAGAAAAAGATATCAGCCTCTGGCAAGTATTGGTCGCGCTGATTACCGATCCCGGCAGCCGTGCCGTCTTCAGAGAAGGCTGGAAAAGAGGCACCACAATGTGGGAAGTAGAGCAACAAGCCAAAGCAGCAGAAACCGGGAAACTTCGTTTGCAGAAAGCGGTAGAAACTCGGGATAAAGGCGATGACTCGGATGGACGCATCAGATGTATTGTGCCTAATGCGATGCTGGAAGATACATGTGATGACAATCCATACACTAATCCCGAAATAGAGCTAAATCCATATGGACTTACCGAACTCTGATACCTCATCTGACCGACATAAAAAAGGGGCTTTACAGCCCCTTTATTTATTTCTTATTCCTTATTACGCAAACTGGCCATTCTGCTTTTTATATCTTTAATGCTTTCTTTTAAACCAAAAAACATTTTACCGGCGGAACTCTTCATTTTCCCCCAACCTTTACCGGCCCATTGCCGTCCCCAGCCGCCGGTGTAGTCACCCTTGTTGTTTTTGGTGCCGAAGAACAGCCAGCTGCCCACAGCAAAGCTCCTGTTGGTAGTTGCACCTCCAATATTAGACTTCATTGCGAAAGTATTCTGAAGATTTAATAATTCCCAAATGAAATACGAAAACCTCATCCAAAGAAGCGACAGGGAATTCAAACGGCTCACAGGTGTAACGCCCGTCCTTTTTCACGAGATGCTGCAAATCACCACAGAAGCAGAAAGCCGGAAGATCAAGTCAGGCAGACCGCATCCGCAGCGTGTCGTGACGGGCGGCGGGCGACCACGCCATTGCCCGCTATAGCCTGCAAGCGGGCAACGCCAAAGCCGCCATGCGGGCGGGACTGGCGGCAAACGGCGTCGTGCTGGACGAAGGCAGCACGCAGGAACTGATGGACACCGCCGACCTGACGCGCGGCATTGACATGCAGACCATTGAGAACAACGCCATCTTTGAGGCTTTTGGCTACGAGAACAAGGCACAAGACCTGATGGGGCAAGCGGCTATCGCCGAGGCGAACAAAGCCGGGGTAATGGGACAATACTACGGCGCCGATGCCGTGCGCACCGACTACAAGAACTACACCCTTGACGGCAGCCGCTACGCCGGCCGCACCCCGGTGTTCGACCACAGCCGGTCCATCAAGCCCAATCTCTACTTTGCCAACTCGCTGATGGGCAGTGCCAGCGACTTTGCCGCGAACTGGTACGCCTCCTACAAACGCAACAACCCGCAACCAGCGGGGCGGGCCGGCAGCCCGTTTGCGCTGGAAAGCCAACCGGGTAACGACTACTACCGCACGCTGGGCTACCGCAACACCGGCAACACCGGCAAACTGCGCTGGAGATAAACCATGCCCAAAGTCCCCAACCTCAACGAACTCAACATCGAGCGGCGCGGCCTCGCCACAGACGGCTTCAGCGCCGGACAAGCCACCGGCACCCCGGCATTCCGGGGCAGCGACCTCGGCAACGTCGTGGACCAAAGAGGCTTTGCCGCCAATCCCGACTTTGGCCGCCCGGTGCAGGCATTGCAAATCTCCGATGCGCCCGACCGCCTCACCCAGGCGATGGGGCAGAACATCGCACGTTTCGGGGAAACGTGGCAGAAAATCGCCATCGACATGAGCGACCGCGCCGACGCGGCACGGGTGGAAGATGCGCAGAACCAGCTAGACCGCTTTACCTTCGAGGAAAAAACCGGCGACAACGGCTGGGCCTCGCGCAAAGGCCTGAGCGCGCAGAAAAGCCTTGACGGAAAAACCTCGCTGGACGAAGAATTTGGTGAACGTTTCCGCCAGGTGCGCGACCGCATTGATGAAAGCCTCGGCAATGCACGGCAGCGCGCCGCCTTTGCCAAATACGCCGAAGCCAAGCGCTACGAACAGCAGCAGGACATCCTTGGCCACATGCGCGAACAATTCGGCGTTTTCGAGCAGGAAACAAGAAAAGCGAGAGTCGGTGCGGCAGCGGACCGCATTGCGAGCGGCGATAACACCGACATCGCGCGCGGTATCGAAACCATCACGGCGGCGGTGAACGAAATGGCGCACGAAGGCGGCTACGGTGCCGAATGGGCGCAACAGGCCAGAAAAGAAGCCATCTCGCAGGCGCTCACCGAAGCCATCACCACCCGTATCAACAACGGCGACCTCGACGGCGCGCAGGCGCTGATGACGGCCTACCGCGACGACCTGCGCGGCGGCCATCTCGCCAAAGCGACAGCGGAATACCAGACGGCCAGCGACATCCGCGCCGCCGTGGCACAGGCAGATGCCGACTGGGAAGCGGGGAATGCGCCGTTTCAGGCGAGCCGTGACGGCGACTACTACGCCAAATACAACCAGGGCTTCAGCCTCAACTACGCCAAGCAAAAACTCTTCGCCGCCGAATCGGGCGGCAGGGCCAATGCGAAAAACACGGAAACCACGGCCAGTGGCAAGGCGCAATTCATCGAAGGCACCTGGGACCTGTTCGGCAAAAGCGCCATCGGGCGCGAAATCAGGGGGGCATTGGCGCTTGGCAGCCGGGCTTGGTACAACCTGCGCAACGACCCGCGCATCGCCGAAATCGCGACCGAATGGTACTTCGGGGAGAACCGCAAAGAGCTGGTGAAAGCGGGGGTACCCTGGAACAACATGACCGCCTACCTCGCCCACTTCGCCGGGCCCAAAGGAGCGGTTGCCCTCTATACCGCCGATCCTGGCATAAGCGCGGCGGAAGCCCTACGGCGGAAAGGGATAAAGGGCTGGCGCGAGAAAGTGCGGAAAAACCCGGCCATCCTCGGCGGCACGGCGGAACATGCCATTGACATCATTGCCGGGAAAATGGGGGTGAAACCCGATCCAACCCTGCCGACCGGGCGGCCTGCCGAACGTGAAATCCTGAGCGAGACACAAATCAAGCGGCACGCCCTCAACTACGCACCCAACAACCCGCTGGCACGGCAGGCCTATGAGGGGGCGCTCGGACTAAGAAACGCCGAATACGCAGAGGCGAAGAAAGCGGCGCACACCGTGAACGTCAACGCCGCGCTGGATACCGTCTATCGTGGTGGGGGCATCGCCGACATCCCGCCCTCTGTTCTGCAAGACCTGGGCAGCGAGGAAATGCACAAACTGCGCGGGCAGGTGGAAAACGTCGCCAACCTGAACGAAGCCACCCTGAAGCGGGAAAACTTCGACATCTACATGCGCGCCTCGCGCCCGGAAAACCTGACAAAAATGACGGAAGACCAACTGCTCGCCCTGCGCCTCGACCTCGGACAGGACTACACCCAATCCCTGATCGAGAAAAAACGGGCGCTGGAAAAGGCGGGCAAGAGCGCGAAAGAGCAGTACAAGATGGAAGACGGGATGAAAAAAGCCGTCATCCGTACCGCTTTCGGCGACCTGCTCGACCCGTACAACGCGGGCAAAAAGAACAACGAATACCTGTCCAAGGTGAACGTTTTCCTGCAACGGAAAATCGACGACTACGCCCCCGCGCTACTGGCGAAACAAACCACTGAGGGAGAAATGGTGCAGCTGCTGATAAACGACCTGAAGAACGAATTTGTCCTCGAAGCCCCGGAAGAACTCAGCTTCTTTGGTCGCGGCTGGTATCGCTTCGGCATCGACAAGAAGGGCAAGGTGAAGCCACTAGAAGATGTCAATGTCCTGCCGCCGGAAGAAGAACAATATGGCGGCGGAGGTGGCACGAGCGCCAGCACCGGCTGGACGCAAGGATGGTAACAGCCGCGAAAACACAACAACCCGCCCCGGCGGGTTTTTTCATGCCTGAAAAGAGACACCCATGACCGACTTCAACGACCCGAACGCCACCGCCGCGCGCCGCCTGCGCTTGCTGGACGCATTGCACCTCAACCCCGACAAACGCGCCGAAGACCGCACCATCGGCATGGCGACCGGCACGCCCATCGGCCTGGTGGATGACAACACCCGCCGGCAATACCGCGTTAACCAGCTGGACGCGCAGATGCAGGGGCTCGCCGTGCTGCCTGCCGCCGTGCGCAAAAGCGAGACCTTCGCGACGCTGGCGCAGGACGACCTGGAAACCCTGGCCTCACTGGAAAAGGTGACAAAAGCACGGCAGCGGCGGGCAAACGCCATTGCCGCCGCCATCCGCAAGGCGAACGAACCGGGATTGTGGCGTGAGTTCGGCAGCTCGGTGTGGGCGGGGCTGCGCCGCTTCGCCAACAACATTGACCTGCAGCAGGCCGATGCGGCACGGCAACGCATCAACGATGCCGAACGCTGGACGACGTTTGACATTACCCAGCGCAGCCTGCGCGACCCTGACTTTGACATCAACGCCTACCTCGACGAACAGAACGCCTACATCGCCAAAGAAGAAGAAAATATCCGCCGCAACGTTGCCGAATACGAAGAAGACCTGCCCGCACTGCAACCGACCCGCTCCGAACAATCCGCGCGGGAAATGCAGGAATACCACAATTTGCAGGGGCCGCTGGAATCAATAGCGTACCTGGCGACCCACCCGCGCGTCGCCATCAACATGACCGGCGACAGCCTCGGCGTGATGGCCCCCACCCTAATGGCGACCATCGCCAGCGGCGGTGCTTTAGGCGCCCCGGCGGCCATGACGACAATCGGTGTCGGCACCCTGCAAACCGAATACAGCACGACGCTCGCCGAACGTATTGACGCTGCGGTGCAACAGCAGAACAAAAGCCGCGTTGACATCCTCGCCGACCGCAAACTGATGGAAGAAATCCGCCATGCCGCCGGCGTACGCGGCAGCGTGATTGGCGCGACCGAAGCGGCAACCCTCGGCGTGAGTGGCATCCTCTACCGCAGCATCCGCAACAAAATCGCGGCGACAGCGGCAGGGATGGGCAGCGAAATCATCGGCGGCGCGGGCGGTGAGGCAATGGCACAGCTTGCTGTGGACGGACGCATCACCAGCTGGTCGGACGTGGTGGCGGAAGGGATGCTGGAAATCGTGCTGGGCGCGCCGGAAGTCGCCATGCACGCGGCCTTTGCCCGTAACCAGTTGCAGGCCGAACACAATGCCGACCTGGAGAATCAAGACGCCACCGCCGCAGCCGTACGTGACAGCCGCACCCGCGCCCGCGCGCCGGACGTCTTTGCACAGTACGTGCATGACGTGGTGGAAGACAGCGGCCTTGACGACATCTACGCCGACGGCAACGCCCTGCATCAGGACGGGCTGGACGTGGCACTGGCCGAAGCCCTGCCCGAACGCGCCGAAGAAATCCGGGCAGCGGTAGAGAACGGCGGGGCGGTGCAAATCCCGCTGGAAGACTACCTGCTCCGCGTCGCCCCCAACGAAGACCTGACCAACGCCCTGCGCCCGCACATCCGCGACGCCGACAGCATGAGCGCGCAGGAACTCGATAACAACGCCCTCGGCGAACTGGAACAAGACATCCGCAACGAAGTCACGCGCCTGGCCGCAGAGGACACCCGCGCCGCCGAAATACAGGCCCTTGAGCAGTCCATCATTGAACAGCTCGATGCCGCCGGGCAGACCACCACGGAGGCGAACCGCACCTACGCCACCCTCTATTCCGCCAGTGTAGACACCCTGTCACGCCGCATGGGCATCAGCCCACAGGAATACCATGCGCAATACGGCATCCACATCGTCGGCGGGCAGGTTGCCATCCGGACGCAAGCGGGCGAACAGACCCTCACCCCCGCCGAAGCCGCACGCCAGTTGGCGGCGGGTGCAGAAGCGGCGGTGCAAGGCGGGCAGCAGGACACGGCAGCACAAGGCGCCCCGGCAGCAAGCACCGCCGCCGCGCAGCAGAATGGACAACCCCTCTCCACCGCCGAAGTGCTGCGCCGCTGGGCGGCAGGCGAAGAAAAAGCGCTGGTTGACAGCCTGCGCAAACAGGTGGGAGAACTGGGCACGACTGCCTTTGACGCCCGAATAGACGCCCTCGAAGCGCAATACAACAGCGCCGAAGCAGACGCCTTGCCGCTGGAAATCCACGCCTACGCACGCGCAAACGGCTACACCGCGCAGCGCACGGGCAACGGTATCGGCCAATTCGAGTGGGTACAGCAGAATGCACAGGCCAGCGCACAGAACAGCTACCAGCAAGCGGCAAGAAGCGTAGCAACCCGCACCGCTTATGAAGCGCGGATTGACGAACTCTTTGCTGGAGAACCGGCGAACAGGGAAGGAATTACGGTACTGGATCGTTCGGACATTCTTGACCTGCTGGGCTTTGGCGATACACCGGTGCGACTGGTAGAAAGCAAGGTCGTAGCGGGGCAAACCAACCACCCAAATATCACGGCGGAAGTTTGGAAGAAAGTCCCTGAATGGGTAGAAAATCCGGCAATGGTATTTGATTCCGATACGGAGCAAGGGCGGCTAACCGTTATCGCTCCTGAACTGGTAGAAGGCCAGCCAGTGCGCATCATCCTCTCGCCATCTCGGGATGGATTGGAAGCGGCTGTGCTGATAAACGCCTACGACGCTGCGAATGAAATGCCGTTATCGCGCTGGGCAAATGACAGACTGCTGCGTTATGCAGATACAAAAAGAGCCGCGCAGATAAATGAAGCATTTGGGCGACGATTGCCCAATGTGCTCAAAAATCCAGATTTCATGCCCGACGCCCAAATTCATGGGATGGGTCGCGGAAACAAGAAATCCTCGCGGCGGACCAAAATTCTAACAGAAAAAGAGCTGGGTGGCTACCGAAAAAGGAAAGCCGCACAAGAGGCCGCGCAACAAAACCCTGCCCAGGACAGTTACCTGCAAAACTACCGCCGCAACAACCGCGACGTGCCGTTTAACGATGTGCCCTACATGATGTTTGCCGATGATGCCGAAAGTATCGCGTCCTATGGCAAAAACCTGTGGGAGCTGCCGGATGATGTGGGCAACCGTATCAGCGCCAGTGCCACGGCATTCCGGGAAGCGTTGGGCAAATACCTGCGCGAGAACATCGACCGCCTGCGTGAATCCGGCTATGGCGCGGGATTGACCGATGAAGAACTGGTGCAAAACCTGGTGGATGAAGCCGACCCGGGCGACATCGTGGACAGCGCCGGGCTGTGGGACATCAATGAAGATTGGCTGATGAACGGCATCATGGAAGAAGTCCTGCAACCCAACGGCTGGAATGTGGTGGACACCAGCGATGGCGCATTGGCCTTCGACCCTGAGCTGGTGCGCCGCGTGGACATGGACGAAGAAGGCAACATTATCGACTACATCCCGCCGCAAGCGACGACCGAAGAGGAACAGGCCATCAAGGCGGGGCGGGAACAGCTCAGGGAAGCCGAAGCCGCACTACAAGAATCGGAAGAACGCAACGCTAAATCCCGACAACTGCGCGAAAAAGTGGAGGCAGACATCCGCGCCCGTGGGCAGGAGCCGGGGGAAAACTACTGGGAAGCCTTCGACCTCGACACCGAGAAGAGCGCCTACTTCGCCGACCGGGAAAGCGCGCGGGCATGGGCGGACGAACAGGCAGGCAACGATCCGGGCAGATTCAGCGTTTACGAACACGCGATGCCGCGTGAAAAAGACACCACCGCCTTGCAGGAACAGGTAGCGGCCTTGCAAGAATACGCGCCGCAAACCCTCGGCCAATACCTGCAAGAACAGGCCACCCCGCGCGGTGCCTTCAGCCCCGACACCAACACCATCACCCTGACCCCGAATGCCGACCTCTCCACCTTCATCCACGAACTCGGCCACTACTTCCTCGAAACCCTCACCCGGCATGCCACCGAACTGCGCGCACGTAATGACGCAGGCGAGGCGCTGACCGCCGGGCAGCAGCAAATCATCAAGGACGCCGACACCATCCTCGCCAACCTCGGTGTCCCCGGCCTTGACAGCTGGCACAGCATGACCCTGGAAGAAAAACGCAGCCACCACGAACTGGCGGCGCGGCAGTTTGAAACCTACATCCTCGAAGGCAAGGCGCCGTCGCTGGAATTGCAGGGCGCCTTCCAGCGCTTCCGTGCCTGGCTGTTCCGGATTTACAAAAACATCCGCAACCTCAACGCGCCGCTCAACGATGACGTGCGGCAGGTCTTTGACCGCCTGTTGGCGACCGAAGAAGCCATCGAACTGGCCGAACAGAACCGCAGCATGATGCAGCTCTTTACCACCCCGGAAGAAGCGGGGATGACGCCGGAACAGTTTGCCGAATACCAGCAGCAGGGGCGGGACGCGGCCCAGGCGGCGCAGGACGAAATGCAGGCGCGCGCCCTGCGTGATACCAAATACATCCGCAACCTGCGCAACAAGGCGCTGCGCCGCAAACAGCAGGAAGCCCAAGCCGCGCGGCAGCAGGCAGAAATGCAGGCGCGGCAGCTGGTGTTACGCCAGCCGGTGTACCGCGTCTGGCAATTCCTCTCCGGCACGATGAACCCCGACACCACCATTGCCGGCAACAAGCGCGCGTGGACGGACGCGGTGGACCCGGCGCATGACGACCTCAACACCGCCATCGCCAAGCTGGGCGGGCTGAACCGGGAGGCCGTGGAAAAAGAATGGGGCCTTGACCCCCAAGACCGCATCCCCGACATCCGCCCCGGCTTCCCGGTGCTGCGGCGCAATGGCGGCCTCAGCGTGGACGGCATGCGCCAGGCGCTGGTGGAGCAGGGCTACCTCAACGACCGCGACAGCCTCAACGATTTCTACGCCATCTTCGCCGCGCAACAACGCGGCGAAAGCCAGTACAGCAAGCTGCACCAACCCGACCCCGGCAGCGGCAAGGCGGGGGAACACGCGCACCTGCACGACCTGCCGACCCTGCGCCTTGACCACAACGCCCTGCTCGAACTCGGCTACAGCGAAGCGCAAATCAAACAACTGGGGCGCAAAGTGAGCAAGACGGGCGGGGTACATCCCGACCTGGTGGCCGAACTCTTCCAGGACGAAGACGGCAACGCCCTCTACGACAGCGGCGACGCCATGGTGCAAGCCCTGCTGGCGGCCAAACGCCCGCGGGACGCCATCAACGACGTGGCGGATGACATCATGCTGCAACAGTTCGGCGAACTGGCGACCCCGCAAGCGGTGGCGCTCGCCGCCGACATGGCGGTACATAACAACATCCGCCTGCGCATGATTGCCGGCGAATACAACATCCTGGCACAAGCGGTGGGCAACAAGACCCTGCTCAACCGCGCCGCGCGCCAGCTGGCACAAGAGACCATTGCCGCCAAACGCCTGCGCGACATCAGGCCGGCGCAGTACACGCGCATGGAAGCGCGCGCCGCCAAAGCCGCCGCCCTTGCACAGAAAAAAGGCGACATTGCTACCGCCGCTGCGGAAAAACGCAACCAGCTCTTGCAGGCGCATCTGGCGCGTGCCGCCTACGAGGCACAAGAAGAAGCCGCCACCCACCTGCGCTACCTGAAACGGATGGGCCGCCTCAACCCGAAACACATCGACATCAAGCAGCGCGAACAGATCGAGGCCATCCTCGAACGCTACAACCTGCGCGACCAGTCAAACAAAGCCATTGACCGCAGCCAGACGCTGGCGCAATGGGTGGAAGAACAAAGAAAACAGGGCATCGAAGTCAACATTGACCCCAAAGTGCTGGACGAGGCAAAGCGCACCCCGTGGCAGCATTTGAGCCTTACCGACCTGCGCGGCCTGCGTGACAGCATCAAACAAATCGAACACCAGGGCAGGCTGAAAAACGAACTGCTGCTCAACCGGAAAAACCGTGAGCTGGATGCGGTCATCACCGCCCTGGTGGACGGCCTCAAACAGCACGCCACCCGCAGCGGCATCGAAAACCGCACCTCGACCACCACCGGCGGACGGGCGCTGGCGAAATTTCGCCGCTTCTTCTTCGCGCACCGCAAAGTCGCGATGATTGCGCGGCAAATGGACGGCGACCGCGACGGCGGGGCATGGTGGGAAAACCTGATCCGCCCGGCGAACGAACGCGCCGACTGGCAGACCATGGAAAACGCGCGTGCCACCGAAGCACTGGCGCACATCCTCGCGCCGCTGATGGCGCAAAAAGGGCTGAACCGGAAACGCAGCTATACCATCGGCGGCAGACAGCGCAGCTTCACCCTGCTGGATATTTTCGGCATGGGCCTGAACTACGGCAACGACAGCAACGCACAGCGCCTCCTCGGCGGCGAAAACTGGAACGCGGCAGAATTCGAACAACTGCTGTCGCAGCTGAACGCCGATCAGCTCAACGCCCTGCAAGGCGTGTGGGACCTGTTCGAGACGTACAAACCGCAGATTGCCGACATCACCCGCCGCGTGCTGGGGATAGAGCCGGAATGGATCGAAGCGCGCCCCTTCACCATTACCTCTGCCGACGGCCAGACCGTGAGCCTGCGCGGCGGCTACTATCCGGTGATGTACGACCCGCGCGCCTCAGCGGTGTCCGCCGAACAGGAAATGCGCGACATGGAATCAGGGGCTTACTCCGCCGCCGTCATCAACCGTGGTTTCCTGAAAAGCCGCGTCAAGGAAGTCCACGACCGCCCCCTGCTCTACGACATGACAGGCATCTATCGCGGCCTCAACAACGTCATCCACTACATCACCTGGTACGAATTCCAGCTGGACACCAACCGCCTGCTCAACTCGAAACGGGTCAGCGACGCCATCCGCAACCACTACGGCGATGACGTGTACCGCCAGTTCAAAAGCTGGGCGCGCGACACTGCCGTTGGCGATCTGCAAATCGAAAGCGAGGGCGTGGCCCTGGTCAACGCCGTGCGCCGCAATGCGGGCGTGGCCGGTCTGGGCTTCAACATCATCTCCGCCCTGAAACAGCCACTCGGCCTCCTGCAATCGGTGGCGCGCGTCGGCGGGCGGCACATCCTGCCGCAGCTGGGGCGGTGGATGATCCATGCGCCGCAAATGGTGCGCGAGGCCAAAGCGCAGTCCGCCTTCATGCAAAACCGCGCCCGCACCCGCTTCCGCGAACTGAACGAACTGGCAGCCGGCCTGCGCCAGCAAAATAAACTGCAAACCTTCCTGGCGCGGCACAGCTACACCCTGATCATGTTCGTGCAAATGCAGGTGGACACCATCACCTGGCACGCGCAGCAGCAAAAATCGCTGGAAGCGGGGGCGACAGAAGCCGAAGCCATACAGCACGCCGATCAGGCCGTCATCGACAGCCAGGGTTCGGGCATGCTGAAAGATCTGTCGGCGGCAGAACGCGGCCAGGTCATGAAACTGTTCACCATCTACTACGGCTTCATGAACACCATCATGAACCTCAGCTACAACACCCTCACCTCGACGCGGCAGGGCAAAATCGAAAAAGCGGTGAACCTCACCGTGCTGCTGGCGATTGCCCCCATCCTTGAAGCAGCGCTCACCGACCTGCTGAAACCGGGCGACAGCGACCGCTGGGACGAAGAAAACATGGCCAAAACGATGGCGGCAGCGATGATGAACAACCTCCTCGGCCAATTCATCATCCTGCGCGAAATGAACCTGAGCGGCTACGGCTACACGGGCCCGGTCGGGCTGCGCGCGATCGCCGATGCCTACAAACTGCACGATGAAATCCAGCAGGGCGAGTGGGACAGCGGCCTGCGCCGGGCGGTGATCGGCATCGGCGGCAGCGTCTTCGGCCTGCCCGCCGCCCAAATCAACCGCACCCTTGACGGCCTGCAGGCCCTGGATGACGGCACGACCGACAACCCGCTCGCCGTCGCCCTCGGCAAACCGCAGCAATAATCCTTAACGTGGTAATGGCGGCACACCCCGAAGGTGTGTAACATGATGCGACTTACCCGAGTAAGAAAACAAAGGAGACAAAAATGGGCGACATGACAACAAAACGGACAACCTCGTGGCGCGCCTTCCTGAATGGCGTGTCATCCATATTCAACATCATGCCGCGCATCGGCAATGGGAACTACGACTACGAAGAGGACGGCTTCGCGCGGGATGCTGCCAACCTTGCCGGTGACTGGCGCAAAGTCGGCAATGACATCGCCACCGCGATGAAACCTTACAGGAACAAATGATGACAAATGGCGAACTGCCGATAGAGCGCGAAGACGGCAAAAGCGGCGAAGTCCTGCCGCCTGCCAAAGAACCTCAGTCAAAACTGGTAGCCCGTGCGGTTCATTACTCAGGGCCACTACCGCCAGCAAGCGAGTTTCGCCAATATGACGAAATTTTGCCTGGTGCGGCAGAACGTATCCTGGTCATGGCGGAAACCGAGCAAAAACACCGCTTGCAGGCGCAAGACAAAATCATTGATGCCGGCATCAAGACGGAACAAAGAGGGCAAATCATTGCCGCCCTTTTAGCCATGACTTTTAGCGGTGTCGCTATCAGTCTGTTCATCGCCAAACAGTATGCCTACGCCGTCGCCGTGATGGGATTGATTGCAGGCATGGCTTCTGTCTTCATCTACAAAGGGAACTGGAAAGCACAACAAGACGAACGGCGACAGGAGAAAGAAGAACCTTCCACAACAGAATAGCCCCCACCCGTCAAACCCGCCCCGGCGGGTTTTTTCATGCCCGCCTTGCGCGGGCTTTTTTCTGACCAGGAGACCACATGACAGTCAGCAACACCCCGCGCCGGGCGGGCCCCTACCGTGGCGACGGCAGCACCGTGGATTACCCGTTTGCCTTCCGCATCTTCGACACCGCCGACCTGCGCGTGTACGTCGCCGATACAAACGGCAACGAACGCGAACTGGCAACGGGCGAATACACGGTTGAGGCCGACATCAAGGCGCAGCCGAACGCCCCCGGCGGCAGCATCCGCCTGCGCACGCCCCTGCCCGCCGGGCATCTGCTTTCCATCATCACCCGCATGGAATACATCCAGCCGGCCGAATTCACCAACAGCGGCGGCTTCTACCCGCGCGTGCTCAACGACAGCCTTGACCGCCAGACCATCTACGTCCAGCAGCTGGCGGAAATCCAGAGCCGCAGCATCGGCGGCGCGGTGAACGGCGGCAGCAACCTGCGCCTGCCCGTCGGCGCACCAAAGCGCACCCTGATGTGGGACGAAACCGGCAAGCAGCTGACCAACAGCAGCTTCGACATCGAAAACTACGCCGAAACCACACGCCGCAATGCGGAAGCGGCGATTACCGACATACGCAATACAGTGACCGGCATTGATACACACGTCCGTGCCGAGATAACAAGCTTCCGCGCGGCGCTCTCCGCACTGAAAGGCGGCAATGAGGCCCTGGCCCTCAACAGGCGCCTGACCAGCCTGGAAAACAGCGTCAACGCCACCCTGCGCGACATCACGCAAAGCCAGCAGGTACAAAACGCCGCGCTGAAGAAAATCAAAATCCTCGCCCTTGCCGGACTATAAGGAGACCCCATGACCCCCGAACAAAAAGCCGCCATCGCCGCCAAACTCGGCGCCGACCTTGCCCCCCTCGACAATGACCGCCTGATTGAACTGTGCCTTTTGCACCGCGCCCAGCCGAAAGCATTGGAGAGCTTCCCGAACGCGCTCACCGCCGAAATCAACCGCCGCTTTAGCGCCGCCGAAATCGCCCGCGACGACGTGCCATACAGCATCTTGCAACACTTCGCCAACCAGTTCACCGGCGTGGTGCCGTACTTCCACCGCCTGATGCAGGACATGGCGGCGACCGTCAACCGCGACATCTGGTTCACCGACAACGCCGAAGCCTTCAAGGCGGCGCTCGCCAATGAAGAAGCCGCCGCCTGGCTGGCAGGACAAACCGACATCCTCAACAAATGCCTGGGCAACCGTTTGGCATTGGGCTACATTGCACAAAGCACGGTTGCCGCGACCGCCATCCTCACCCGCGCCGAAGCCCTGGCGCAGTGGAAAAACGCCCCCGCCCTGTGGGACATCTGGCCGCAACACGCGGCAGGAATGCAGGTGCTGGCGAAATCGGCAGAGCTGGTGCAGTACATCATCGATACGGCGGCGGCGCTGAAGGCCGTAGTAGCCTCGGAGACAGCGATGAAAGCCGTATTGGCCTCGGAAACAGCGCTGAAGGCCGTAGTAGCCTCGGAGACAGCGATGAAAGCCGTATTGGCCTCGGAAACAGCGCTGAAGGCCGTAGTAGCCTCGGAGACAGCGATGAAAGCCGTATTGGCCTCGGAAACAGCGCTGAAGGCCGTATTGGCTTCGGAGACAGCGATGAAAGCCGTATTGGCTTCGGAAACAGCCATAAAGGCTGTGGTCACCTCGGAAACGGCGATGAAAGCTGTGGCCGCCTCGGAGACAGCCATGAAGGCGGTGGCGGCGTCTTCCTTTGCACTGAAATTCATTGCCACCACGGATGGGAGCCGCAAAATCCTCATGGCCCACAACAAAGCCTTGCAAGCGGTCCGCACCGTCATGTACGAGACGGTGCAGCGCAGTTGGAAAAAAATCCTTGGTACTACACTGCGTGATGGTCAACGCGGTGAGCACTATGACAGCGGTAACAGTGCGCTCACAAGTCCGGCGAATGCGCTGGTGTTTGTCTGCTTGGGTAGTTACTCCTCAAGCTACCCAGGCGGGCGGCACCGGCTCGAACACCCGGACGGGAGTATCTCGGCCGACGGCGGTTACCGCGATACCTCACAGAGCATGATCGCAGTGGACGGGGTCAGCTTTGCCGGAGCCAAAGTGAAGCAGACAGTGGAGTACGGTGGTTCTTATGCCGAAGTCTGGGCGCCCCAATAGGAGGCAACCATGCATTGCATCATCGGCGAAAACGGCAACAACTGCGGCGAAAGCCTCACACTTTTCACCCCGGCGGAAAGCTGGCAGGTAGTCGCAAAGCCCGGCTACAACCCCGACCCAGCAGCCGCAGCGCTTACCAAAGCGAAAGCGGCGAATACCCGCACTAATCCAAAGGGGCTGTACTAGATTAACCCTAAATTCCACACCAATCACGCAGCGTTTTTAGCTGCTGGGACGGCGTAGCGAAGTTAAACCGAAATTCACATTCTTTCAAGAACAGTGGGAAAGATTTGCGGTCAATGCCGTTGTATTTGCGCAGTACACGCTTCGCCTGGTTGCAAAAATTTTCAATGCCGTTGATATGATTCTGGCGCTCGGCAAACGCTTTGCAATGGTTGATGCGGTGATGGATAAAACCGCTCACATCCAGTTTGTCATAACTGCTCAGGCTGTCTGTATAAACAATACTGTCAGGCATGATTTTCTTCTTGATAACAGGTAGTAAGCTTTCAGATTTGGCATTATCTACCACAACTGTATAGACCCGTCCGTTGCGTTTCAGAATGCCGAAGACAACAACTTTTCCCGCCGCACCGCGACCACGTCTGCCCTTGCGAGGTCCGCCGAAATAGCTTTCGTCCAATTCGACAGAACCATCAAAAACTTCATCGGCAGCCAAGGTCAAACGATGGCTGATAACCATACGAATTTTGCGGTAGAACAGGACTGCCGAATTGGGATGGATAGCCAAAATATCGGCGGCGGAACGTGCAGTAACTTCTAGCACAAAAAAACGGAGTAGTTCTTTCTGTGCTTTTTTCTTTAATTTGCAGTGTGTTATCTTCATTTTCGGAGGGTAACATATCTGCTAATCTAGTACAGCCACCTAAAAAATGGTGGTGGCCTGAAATGTATGCTGCTTAGAATTCGAGCAGATTTGACAGATTCTACCAACAGTGAAAACAAAGGAAATTTTCCTTCATATTTATCTGCCTGCACTATTGACAGATTTGCCGAGCATACTTTTCAGGACACCACCATCCCGCTTGGCGGCCTAGTATCTGCACCGCTTGACGGCTGTTCTTCCTCTTCTGTCGCAGCCATAAGAAAGCCCGCTTACGCGCAGGCTTTCTCATATTTATCAGAGGACGAAGCGGCTCAAATCCTCGTTCTGCGACAATTCACCAAGCGCCTGTTCGACGTAAGCGGCATCGATCAGGATGCGGTCACCGTCGGGGCGGTCGGCAGCATCGAAGGAGAGGCTTTCGGTCAGCCGTTCCATCAGGGTGTGCAGGCGGCGCGCGCCGATGTTCTCCGTGGTCTTGTTGACGTGGTAGGCGATTTCCGCGATTTTTTCGATGCCATCATCGGTAAATTCGAGGTGCAGCGCTTCGGTGGCGAGCAGCGCGGTGTATTGTTTGATGAGGCTGTGATCCGGCTCGGTGAGGATGCGGCGGAAGTCTTCGACGCCGAGCGCATCCAGTTCGACCCTGACCGGCATCCGCCCTTGCAGTTCGGGGATGAGATCGGAGGGTTTGGCGAGGTGGAAGGCGCCGGAGGCGATGAAGAGGATGTGGTCGGTTTTGATCATGCCGTATTTGGTGGAGACGGTAGAACCTTCGACCAGCGGCAGGAGGTCGCGTTGCACGCCTTCGCGCGAGACATCGGCGCCGCCGACGTCGCTGCGCTTCGCCACTTTGTCGATTTCGTCGATGAAGACGATGCCGTTCTGCTCGGCGTTCGCAATCGCCTGCTGCTTGATGTCCGCCTCGGAGACGAGGTTGTCCGCTTCTTCTTCGGCGAGCTGGATGAGCGCGTCGGCGATTCTGATTTTCTGCTTGCTGGTTTTTTGTTTGCCGAGGCTCTGGAAGAGTTCGGAGAGCTGGCTGCTCATGTCTTCCATACCCGGCGGCGCCATGATTTCAACGTGGGCGGCAGTGGGCTGGTCGCGCACGTCGATTTCGATGATTTTGTCGTTCAGTTCTTCGCGCAGGATACGTTCGCGGTAGGTCTTGCGCGCGGGGTTGTCTTCGGGGACGTTCGCGCCGTCGTGCCAGCTGTTGCCCTTTGACGGCGGCACGAGTACGTCGAGGACGCGTTCCAGCGCCGCTTCACGCGCCTTGGTTTGCACCTGCTTGCGCGCGCGTTCGCGTTCGAGTTTGAGGCTGGTTTCGACGAGATCACGGATGATGCTGTCCACATCGCGGCCAACGTAGCCGACTTCGGTGAATTTGGTCGCTTCCACTTTGACGAAAGGCGCTTCGGCGAGTTTGGCGAGGCGACGCGCGATTTCCGTTTTGCCGACACCGGTCGGCCCGATCATGAGGATGTTCTTTGGGGTGATTTCGCTGCGCATCGGCTCAGGAATCTGGCGGCGGCGCCAGCGGCTGCGCAGGGCGTTTGCCACGGCGCGCTTCGCCGCTTTCTGACCGATGATGTGGCGGTCGAGTTCTTCAACAATCTCGCGCGGTGTCATGTTGAGGTCGCGATATTCAGTGGTTTTTTCCATATTCGGTTCCTTTATCAGGTTTGGGTATTCGCCGCGAGCGCTGGGGCGGCGGTGGGTTAGGCAAGGGCTGGGGGGCTAAAGGCATTGGGCGGAACGGATAACGCCACCATTTGCCGCCTTCGTGTCTCTAGGCGTCATGTTGAGGTGTGTCCATGTGGGGGCCTGGTTTAGCCTTTCAGTTCGTCGGTGATGATGTTGTGGTTGGTATAGACGCAGATGTCGCTCGCGATTTCGAGGCTCTTGCGGGCGATGGTGAGCGCGTCCATCTCGGTGTTGTGATACAGCGCGCGTGCGGCGGAAAGGGCAAACATCCCGCCGGAGCCGATGGCGGCGATGCTGTCTTCCGGTTCAACCACGTCGCCGTTGCCGGAGAGAATGAGGGTGCTGGTTTCGTCGGCGACGATGAGCATCGCTTCCAGGCGGCGCAACATGCGGTCAGTACGCCAGTCTTTGGCGAGCTCGACCGCTGCGCGCAGCAGTTGCCCATCTTGTTCTTCCAGCTTGCCTTCAAAGCGCTCGAAAAGGGTGAAGGCATCAGCGGTACCGCCGGCGAATCCGGCGAGGATGCGGTTTTTGTAGAGACGGCGGATTTTGCGCGCGTTGCCCTTCATGATGGTGTTGCCGAGCGAGACCTGGCCGTCGCCGGCGATGGCGACGTGGCGACCACGACGGACAGAGAGGATGGTGGTGGAATGTGCGTCAAACATGATGTGCCTTGGGTTGGTGAATGTCCTGCCGTTTTGGGGGCGGGTAGGGCGCTTTCAAGTTTTTGCACGGTATGGGTATGATGCGGCGAATCCTCAACCCAATATGGAGTGCATCATGGCAAAAAACATCTACCCCCTTGGCCTCGCTGTTTTACTTGCTCTCGCGCCAACCGCTTATGCGGCGGATACGCAGGATATTGAGAAGGGCAAGGAACAGGTAAAAGAAGCAGGCTTTTTTATTGGCCAACAAATAGAAGTTATCGAGAACAACTCCCGCTATGGCGATATGCCGGCAGATAATGCCACTGCGGGTTTAGCTGCTGCCGAAGACCTCAACAACAAATACATCAGGGAAATCAAAATAGGTGAAACCCTATTTGGTGACAAAATGCCGGGGGCAGTTACCGCTACTTTTTATAATGACGAACCTACCATTCCAGAATTACGAGGCAAGAAAATTTCAATAATGCCTATTAATAGTAGATATCAAAGTTGCGCATCTAATATAGAGAGCCTGTATTTTCCTAAAGAGATGTCTGTTTGTGCATACATTACTAATAAAAAAGAGCTCAAAACCTATAACGACCATATTCTCATGAAAGATCAGACTGCTGAAATGCATAAACTTGCCAGCAGCCTAAGAGCTGATGTAACTGAAACGCGTGGAAATAAAGGAGTATGGCCGGAAGATAATAAAACTTCTGGTTTGGCCGAACCTTTCGATATCCGTGGAAAATATGTCAAAGAAGTCAGGGTTGGCGTCAATTTATCTGGCGATAAGCAGCCAGGGGTAATTACAGCAACTTTGTATAACGAAGAACCTGTTGCTCCAGAATTGCGTGGCAAGAAATTGTCTTATGTGCCAAGCGTAAAAGACGGTGCATATCAATGGGATTGTGTATCCAATATAGACAGCCAATATCTGCCTGAGCATTGTCGCCATGTTGATAAATAAAGCTATCTTTCAAATAAAAAAGCAGGCATCCGCCTGCTTTTTTATTCCCGTACGGCTTTGTGCATGATAAAAGCACACCCCGTGCGCTTGGCGTGCCCAGTATTTCCGCCGCTTGGCGGTGTTTCTTCCGTACCGCTCAAGAATGCAAAAAGCAGGCTTACGCCTGCTCGGTGGGCTGAAGCCCACCCTACGCGGGCCCAATATTTCCGCCGCTTGGCGGTGTTTCTTCCGTACCGCTCAAGAACGCAAAAACAGGCTTATGCCTGCTCGGTGGGCTGAAACCCACTCTACGCGGGCCCAATATTTCCGCCGCTTGGCGTTGTTTCTTCCGTACCGCTCAAGAACGCAAAAAGCAGGCTTGCGCCTGCTCGGTGGGCTGAAGCCCACCCTACGCGGGCCCAATATTTCCGCTGCTTGGCGGTGTTTCTTCCGTACCGCTCAAGAACGCAAAAAGCAGGCTTGCGCCTGCTCGGTGGGCTGAAGTTCATCCTACGCTGCCCCAGTTACACCACTTGACGCCGTTATTGTTGTTGTGTCGTGTCAGTGGCGGGCGGAAAGGGAATCGGGTCGCCGTAATGGCGTGCTTCGGTGCCGCGCAGTAAGTCCCACACGGCGCGCAGGCGGGCGGCAATTTCCCGCACCTGGGTTTTCAAGCGGTATTTGACGGCGCCGGGGTTGGCGGCGTTGTAGGCGATAACCTGCTGACCATTTTTGCGGGCCAGGAAGACGGCGCGCGCGTTATGAAAGGGCTGGCTGACGATAATGTAGTCGCGGTTGCCGAAGACTTTGTCGGCGCGCAGGACGCTATCGAGCGTGCGCAGGCCGGCGTAGTCGGGCTGAATGCGCTCCGCCGGCACGCCCGCATTGATGAGGTCATTGCGCATTTGCGCCGGTTCGTTGTAGGTGAGGGTGCGGTTGTCGCCGCTGACGATGAAGTACTGCGCCTTGCCACGTCGGTACAGTTCGGCGGCGGCATTGATGCGGGCGCGGTAGTAGAGGTTGATGCGACCGTCGGTGGTGTATTTGGCGGTGCCGAGGACGACGGCGAGCGGACGGGCGGGGAGGGCGTCAATGTCGTCATACAGATAGGGGCGGCTACTCACAGTTATCCACGCGTAACACAGCGCCGGGATGAGGATGGCAATAGCGAGTAGGGCAAGCAGGATGTAGTAAATGCGGCGTATCACGGGAATCTCCTTGGGGTGCTAATGGTAGCGGTTTTGGTGGCGATCTGAAAAGTATGCCGGGTTAGAAGGGCCGAAAAAGAGTCGCAGAGCGTCCAGTCTGTGTGTGATAAAAATTCGCCAAGCGACATAAATTCCGGGCCGTCAAGCGGTGAGATTTCAGCGCTGCGCGGGTGTTTGCTGCCCCTATCGTCAGCACTGCCATCAGCCGCTCTTCTTCGCAGGCGCCATCATATGCGTGTCTTCCAGATAGAACGCTTTGCTTTTCCGATGGCCAAAAGAGGGCTCTATAGAAGCGCAGATACACCAATCATTTATGGGTAAAAAGCGCTGTTCACAGCGACAGGAAAGTGCCGTCTTGGCCTTTGACGGCAAGGTATCTTTGCGCCCAACGAGGTTAAGGGTTGGGCGGACAAGCATCGCGGTGAGGATGCCGGCGAGGTAATCCGCTCCTGCTTTGTGCCAGGGAGGGTGTTGCTTGAAGAAGTCGGAAAACCCGCTGGAAATTGGCATGCTGTTCGGCGTTCAAATCTTACACCTTGCTATATTTTTTAGCGGCTTTCCTTTCTTTATTGTGTGCAAAGATAAGATATTTATTCACGCAATTCTGCTTGAAATCCCTGGATAAACTGCACCGCTTTATTCTGAATAGTTTGCCATTGCGCTAAATTCTGCCTCGGATACATCATGGAAATACGGATTTTCATAGGCGGGGGAAAATTAAAGTCATGTGTACAAGGTGGAGATTTTACATCATCATTTGCACATTTTATGATGGTTTGCACGTTGCCCTGTTCGTCCCTGAAGACAAACATATCTTCAGCACGCCAATGTTCTCGAAGTGGACGCTGTGTTTTAGGATCTGTTCCCCCATTTATGTAAAGGGCCAATCCATATATCTTCTCGCCAGTATTGACATATGGGATCGATGATATTTTCGCTAAATGTAAGCTGCTATCAAAATAATCATCCAAAGCGTGCGGATTGGTTCCATAGCGGGAGCCTGCACTGATATTGAGGGAAACCCAATCATCGCCTCCCCGCCTGCGCTCAGTATCGTATTCCTGGCGTAAAGTGGGATCATTCCTGTCATAAAGCACAGAATCATGATTGCGGAAATCGAATCCCAAAGACTCAATAATGGCTTGATAATTGCGTGTGGGCGGGTCGTAGGTACGCAATTTTTCCGGATCAAAACCGGGTGAATCATCGTATTCCACAAGCTCAACGATCGAAGGCGGCAGGTTGACCGGTACGCCGCCGAGGTTACCGATGATGTAGGGTTGCCCGTATTTATCTTTTGGCGCATCGTCCGGCTGCTGGTTGGCCGCGCCGTGCATGGCGCGGGCGAGGTTGCCCATGTCCTCGGCGGTGATGTTCGGCGTCTCAGCGGCAGCGGCAGCGGAGTTTGCCGCCGCTGCGGTAGCGGCAGTCTGCGGTGCGGGCTTTGCGGTTTTTTCTGCTGGCGCTTTGTCGCAGGCGGTGAGCAAGGCAGCAGAAGCCAGGCACAAGGCGAGCAGCAGCGGTTTGCAGGTGGTGTGGGTAGGTTTGCTTGTCATGCGGTGTCCTTGAAGGTTGGTTTTCAAGCGGTCTCGGTGTGGGGGTTAGTGTATAGCCTTGCTACACGACAAGACGCCTTCCCCGGTGGGGAGGAGGAATTTGCGGACTCGCGGAGCCCGCGCTTTCGCAGGATGCCGCCAGCGAGCTGGGATTTTTGTCGTGTATCCAGTTATTTGCGGTTGAAGAATTTTACGGTGAGCCAATCGCCGAGGCGCGGCGCCAGCGGGTAAAGGCGGGCGGCGATTTCCATCAGGCGGGGCCGGTTAATTTCGCGCACGTTTTTGTCAATGGCGGCGACGGTGAGCGCGGCGATGCGCTCCGGGTCGAGCAGCCAGAAACGGCCCAGTTTTTTCTGATAACTGCCGCCAGGATCGGCGGTGTCAAAAAACGGTGTAGCCATCGGCCCTGGGTTGACGGTGGTCACGGTGATGCCGCTGCCGCGCAGTTCGAGGCGTAAGGCGTTGGCATAACCCAGCAGGGCGTGCTTGCTTGCGGCATAGACGGCTGCTTTCGGTGTGGCAATTTTTCCTGCCTGCGAGGCGATAAAGATGAGCTGACCGCTACCGCGTGCCTGCATGGGCGGTAGCAGCGCAGCGCTGATTTGCATCGCCGCCAACACGTTCAGGCGCAGCATGGCGCTGTTTTCCGCGTCATTACAAGCGGTTGCTTCTTTGAAGAGCCCGAAACCGGCGTTATTGATGAGCACGTCCACCGGTGGCAGGGCGGCAAGCCAAGCGGCGACGGCGGCGCTGTCGGCAAGGTCAAGCGGGTAGATGGTGACTTCTGCCGCACCCGTCTGACGGCAGCTGTCGGCAACTTGTTGCAAGGCATCCGCACGGCGGGCGGTGAGGAGCAGGCGGTGCCCACGAGCGGCGGCGTGGCGGGCGATGGCGGCACCGAGTCCGGCAGAAGCGCCGGTGATGAGGAGGGTTTTGGACATGGGGTCTTCCGGGGTGATAGATGTGGCGAGTATATAGCGGCTTCCCCGGCGCAGCGGCGTATAGCCGTGCCAAACTGGATTGATACGGCGTTGGCGCGCCGCCTTGTCGCAATTCCTATTTGAAACGGCTATACAATAGCGTGCGTCATCCTACGCTTCCCGCTTATGAAATCTCCGCTCAAAGGCTTCTTCCTCTCACTGGTCACCGCTGTGATGTGGGGCGCCCTGCCGCTTATCATGCAGCAGGTGCTGACCGTGATGCACCCGCAGACGGTCGTCGCCAGTCGTTTTCTCGCTGCTGCCCTGATTCTCGGCGTATTTTTGCAGCGCCGCCAGCGCCTGCCGTCCTGGCGGACCTTAAGTCAGCCACGCTACGGCTGGCTGTTGCTGGTGGGGGTTGTCGGCCTGGTCGGCAATTTCTGGCTGTTCAGCACCGCACTGCTGTTTCTGCCCGCCGCTGCCTCGCAGGTGCTGGCGCAGTTGTCACCGTTTTTCCTGCTCTTTGCCGGGGTGTTTTTCTTGAGGGAACCGCTGGGGCGCAATCAGCGAATCGGCGCCGCCATTCTCTTTAGTGGCATCCTGCTTTTTTTCAACCGCGAGTTGCCGACGCTGTTCGCCGGCGGTTTGGGCGGGAAATCGCTGGGGATCCTTCTCAGTGTCGCCGCCTGCCTTGTCTGGACCTGCTACGGGCTGGCACAGAAAATCCTGCTGCGTGATTTTCCCGCGCAACAGATTCTCTTTGTCCTCTACTGCGGCAGCGCGCTGGCCGCCGCGCCGTTTGCCACCTGGGATGAATTGCAGGCGCTGGACGGCTATCAGTGGCTCTGCCTGCTGTTTTGCTGCCTGAATACGCCGATTGCCTATGGTGCCTTTGCCGAGGCGCTTAATTATTGGGAGGTCAGCAAGGTCTCCACGACGATTACCCTGGTGCCGCTCTTTACCATCGCTTTCGCCGCTCTCGGTCACTGGCTGCAACCGCAACGCTTCGCGGCGGCTGATGTGAACCTGCTTGCCGCCGTCGGTGCGGCGCTGGTCGTTTCCGGCGCGATTTGTTCGGCCTTGCAACAGCGGCAGAAGAGATAAAAATCCCTCCCGGCAAATAATCCGGCTGTGTTGGTGCCGCCTTATCGGGAAGATTCGTTTATCCGCGAACCGGGCAGCGGTAATGCCACTACCTGCCATGTTTCTTTTTCATGATTAAAGCGGGGATGACGCAGGAAATAGAGTTTGCCGTCTTCGCGTCGATAGCCTTGCGGCAGCGGTGCGGCAGGATTGCGCAGGGCAGCGAAGGCGCGCAGGTAGCGGTTCACATTGAGCAAGCGTGCCTGATAAAAGCGGCTGTCCGGCCGGCCCATCCGGCACAGGGGATTGAGCGGTGAGCAATAGCGCGGCCATTTATCCAGCGTCGGCTGCAGCACTTCATCCCGTCTGACGGCGGCCAGCATGGCTGGCGCGCAGTATTTTGTGTTTTCGACCAGATATTGCGTCTCGGCTTGCCGCATCAGAATGAAATAGAGCGCTTTTTCCGCAATATCCCGCTGCCTGTCCGCGATGATGGCGGCATCGTCGTGGCGCATGATGTGCCGGAATTCCAGCCAGTCGCTGTACATCAGCGGGCAAAGGGCGAGGGCCTCCTGTGGCAACAGTTGCAATTCATCACACAATGCGGGCCACGGCGTCTCTGGCGGTAATTCCGCCCGCATCTGTGCCAGCAGGGCAATGTTGCGTTCGACCAGTCCGGCCCCGCCGATGCTGCCGAGGAATATGCCCTGACTGCGTACCAGGCGCATGCCCAATAGCGCGCCCCGACAGGCACCGTGCTGCGCCGTCTCTGTCTCACCGGCGGCAAAACGGTAGGCGTTCAGGCTGACCGCCTCAACCAGCAAGCGGAACGATGGTGATTTTTCCGTTGCATACTCTTCTACTGTGGGTGGGCGGAAATAGGCGTAAGCCAGTAACGTTTCCAGGGGCTCATCCCGCTTCTGCAAGGAAACGGCGACCGCTCGGTATGCGTCCAGGTGTTCCCGCGCCCAAGCGAGACAGTCATCTGTCTCGCGCGGGCAGAGAGGGACGACATCCTGTGGCCAGCGTTCTTGCGGCCAATCCTTTGGCAAGGCGTGGTAACCATTGTCCCCCGTTACCGGTGTCCGTGCTGCTGCCAGCTCTGCCTCCAATGTGGCATCGGGTTGTTCTCCGGGCCAATACACAGCAAAGAAAAAAGCGATGCCGAGTACATGATAAATCGCTGAAAGCATGACTTCCTCCTGTTGGGATGATGGCAGAGTATGGCAAAACCGTCTGATGGTGTAGGGCAGGGTAAGGCACTACAGGCGGGAATATCGCACGTTTTCAGACCTTGCAGAAACGCTGCTCCTTGTCAGATGGTGGGGCGAGGTTATGCTTTATTCGCCGTTTGGTTCGCTCATGCGTGAGCGTATAATGCCGCCGCTTTTTTTCAAGGGGTTTTATATGCAACAAATGAAAGAAATCTTGGTGGGCGCGCAGATGCTGTTTGTCGCCTTCGGGGCGCTGGTGCTGGTGCCGCTGCTCACCGGCATCAGTCCAGCGGTGGCGCTGTTATCGGCCGGTATCGGGACGCTATGTTTTCAGTTTTTTACAGGTCGGCAGGTGCCGATTTTTTTGGGCTCGTCGTTTGCTTTCATCGCACCGCTGTCGCTCGCCATCGGGCAGTGGGGACTGGCAGCGACGCAGGGCGCGATTATCGCGGTATCACTGGTGTATCTGCTGCTGGCACTGCTGGTACGCCAGCTCGGCACGGGTTTTATTGACCGCCTTTTCCCGCCGATTGTGGTTGCGCCGGTGATTATGGTCATCGGCCTTTCGCTCGCGCCTGCCGCCGCCAATATGGCGATGGGGTTGTCTGGCGACGGCGGTACGGTGCTGTTTGCCAAGGGGCCGGCGCTTGTGGTCGCGATAGTGGCGCTACTGGTGACGATTGTGATCGCCCTCTACACCAGCGGCTTGACCAAGTTGCTCGCAGTATTTGCCGGCATTGTCGCGGGCTATATCTGCGCCTTTGCGCTGGGGCTGACCAGTTTCGCCGCCGTGCGCGATGCCGCCTGGCTGCAACTGCCGCCTGTCACGCCGCCTGCGTTTGATATCAACGCGATTTTATTCCTGCTGCCGGTCGCACTTGCCCCTGCCATTGAACATATTGGCGATATCGCCGTCATCAGCCAGGTCTGCGACAAGCCGTTTTTGCAAAAACCGGGACTGCACAAAACACTGGCAGGCGACGGTATCGCTATTGCCATTGCCGGTTGTCTTGGCGGGCCACCGGTAACGACGTATTCGGAAGTCACTGGCGCAGTGTCCATCACTGGTGCGAAACAGCCGCGCATCATGATTTATGCGGCGCTCACCGCCATCGTGCTGGCTTTTTCCGGCAAGCTGGAAGCGCTGTTGCGCCAGATGCCGACACCGATTATGGGCGGCATCATGCTGCTGCTTTTCGGCTCGATTGCGGCGATGGGTGCGCGTTCGCTGCTCGCGCCGAATGCCCGTGTGCGCAGTGAGCGCAGCGTCATCATCATTGCGGTTACGCTGGTCGCCGGGCTTGGCCATTTATCCATTGACCTCGGCCCTGTGCATCTGGAAGGCATCGGCCTCTCGGCCATCATTGCCATTATCTTGAATCTCGCCCTGCCGCAACCCACGGATGACGGCAATGCGAACTAGGGATTTTTATGCTGCTTGATCTACTGAAGCACCGCCGTGCGGTGCGCCATTTCGACGCGGATAAACCGCTGGACAGCGCTACCGTCCGTCACTGTCTCGAACAGGCGCAACTCGCGCCCAGCAGTTCCAACCTGCAACTCTACGAGTTCTATCACATCACCGGAAAAGCGACACTCGAAGCCCTCGCCACGGCCTGCCTCAGCCAGCAGGCGGCAACAACCGCGACACAGATGGTGGTTTTTGTCTGTCGCCAGGATTTATACCGCCAGCGCACTCAGGCGATGTTTGCACTGGAAAGCGAAAATCTGCGCCGCCACAGCCCGCCGGACAAACTGGAAAAACGGCTGAAAGCCAACGTTGGTTACTACGGCAAATTTCTACCATTTCTCTACGCACGTGATTTCGGCTTGCTGGGACCGCTGCGCAAGGTACTGTTCGGCACGGTGGCACTGTTCCGGCCGATGTACCGCGATTGCGGCGAAGCGGATATACGCGTAGTTGTGCACAAGAGCTGTGGTCTTGCCGCACAGACGTTCATGCTGGCAATGAGCGAGGCGGGCTACGACACCTGTCCGCTGGAAGGGCTGGACAGTGGCCGTGTCAAAAAAATCCTCGGCCTGCCGCGCGGCGCGGAAATCAACATGATCGTCGCCTGCGGTATCCGCAAGGAAGGGCATGGTATCTGGGGCGACCGCCAGCGCCTGCCATTTGCCGAGGTGTACCGCGAACGCACCGACTGACGCCGCTTGACATTGTACGGGTAGCCGCTATGATGCCGCCCGCGTTGCCCGGATGGCGAAATTGGTAGACGCAAGGGACTTAAAATCCCTCGGTAGCGATACCGTGCCGGTTCAAGTCCGGCTCCGGGCACCAATAAAGCATGTATAACATGCTGTTTTATAAGATTTATTCTGAATTACAAAGATGGTGGGGACAAATCAGGGGCTGTAAGCCCCGAACCCTGCCAATATTTATGCCTTTCTCACGGCTTCGTAGGGAAGCGATGAAATCACCATGACGTGTTCAACTGTTGGTGGTGGCCTGAAATGTATTCTGCTTAGAATTCGAGCAGGTTTGACAGATTCTCCCAACAGTGAAAACAAAGGAAATTTTCCTTCATATTTATCTGCCTGCACTATTGACAGATTTGCTGAGCATACTTTTTAAAACACCACCTTCGATTTTTCACTACCAAATATTTCAACAAAACTCTGCCATTTATCCATCGCGATATTCCAATAAGTAACCTTTAGCGCGTTTAAACGCGCTTCCAATTCCCTCACGGTGGCAATATCCCTCTTTCCCCAGGCATAAGCCACTATCTCGCCGCCACTACGGTCATAAGCGTAGATAAGCCATACCTTGTTCTTCTTGCTGCCAACAAAAGTCCAAAGCTCGTCAACTTCCAAAGAGTCATAATGATTTTCTTAGGGAGAACATGATGTTGTGATATTTTTAGTACCTTCTGAACTTTGTACCTGCTGCATCCCGTTATTTCAGAAATATCACGAATGCCACAATTGCGGACAAGCATTTTGAGGATAGTTCGATCTATTCCTGAGTGGCATCCGGGATAAGTCAAATTGTGGTCGCCAACAAATTGGCGATTGCAATCTCTGCAAAGATAATTTTGTTTGGGGCTGTACTAGATTAGTCCTAAATTTCACACCAATCACGCAGCGTTTTTAGCTGCTGGGACGGCGTACCGAAGTTAAACCGAAATTCACATTCTTTCAAGAACAGTGGGAAAGATTTGCGGTCAATGCCGTTGTATTTGCGCAGTACACGCTTCGCTTGGTTCCAAAAATTTTCAATGCCGTTGATATGATTCTGGCGCTCGGCAAACGCTTTGCAATGGTTAATGCGGTGATGGATAAAACCGCTCACATCCAGTTTGTCATAACTGCTCAGGCTGTCTGTATAAACAATACTGTCAGGCATGATTTTCTTCTTGATAACAGGTAGTAAGCTTTCAGACTTGGCATTGTCCACCACAACCGTATAGACCCGTCCGTTGCGTTTCAGAATGCCGAAGACAACAACTTTTTCTGCCGCACCGCGACCACGTCTGCCCTTGCGACGTCCGCCGAAATAGCTTTCGTCTAATTCGACAGAACCATCAAAAACTTCATCGGCAGCCAAGGTCAAACGATGGCTGATAACCATACGAATTTTGCGGTAGAACAGGACTGCTGAATTGGGATGGATAGCCAAAATATCGGCGGCGGAACGTGCAGTAACTTCTAGCACAAAAAAACGGAGTAGTTCTTTCTGTACTTTTTTCTTTAATTTGCAGTGTGTTATCTTCATTTTTGGAGGGTAACATATCTGCTAATCTAGTACAGCCCCTTTTGTTTACCGTCGTGCTTAGTACCATTTTTCTTCATACTCTGCCCGTGGCAACGGGGGCAACAGAGCGTTGATTGTATTTTCACAGAGACAAAATAACGCATCTGCCCGTTGCCTTTTTAGTTCCTGTTTACCGACATTCCTGTCAGCATACTTTTCAGGACACCACCCCCATTCGTAGGCGCTGTCGGCATGGTCAAGGATACTGATGGGGCAGTAGGCGGATACGGCGTAGATGTCATCCGGAGCATTCGCTGCGCCGAGGGTTTTCAGGGCAGCGTCGTAGTCGGGGCGTTGCCGCTAGCGCCGAGCAGGATGGAGAGGGCACCGCCCGCGCTGGTGCCGTTGCTGATGATTTTGCTGGCATCGCCTGCCATGTTGGCGTCGTTGTGCTTGGGGTAACGCACCGCTGCTTTGAGGTCGATGATGGCGACGGGCGCTTTGCCGTCGGCGCTGGTACGGCCGCGTGCGCCGGGTGAGGCGACGATGTAGCCTTTGGTCAGCGCGGTTTGCATGGCGTCCGCTCCTTCTTTTTTCGGGCCGAGACCGCTGACGCCGGGGACGACGGCGCTGGCGGGCATGTAGCCGCCGATTTGGTTCGGCAGGTAGATGGGCGCGGTGACGGTGGTGTAGCCGTTGATGCTGTCGCCGTTGTAGTAGGCGGCGGGGATGTAGATGTTGATGGTTTGGTGTGCGGCGTCCACGGGGTTGGCGACGTAGGGGATGTTTTCGTAGGCGCGGTAGGTGATGGTTTCGCCGTTGACGGTAGCGGTTTTTTCGCTGTATTGAGCGGGGTCGAAGTCAAGGCTTGCACCACTGGCGAGGGTGGCGCTACCGAAGGCGAGAGCGGTGAAGAGCGGTTTGCGGCTCATGGAGACTCTTCTTTGTGGCGTTCAAGCTTTGTGGAGCGGGTAGGTGGTGATTTGCACGCTGTCGGCGGCGGCGAGGTGCAGGTCGGTTGCGTCCGGAGCGGGGTAGAGGGCGGCGGTCATGGTCGCTTCGCCGTCGTTAAGGAAAATTTCCAGCGATGAGGTGTCGGAATAGAGTTGCAGGCGGCGCAGGTCGCGCAGGGCGAGGCGGCGGATGTGCCCGCCTTTGCCGGGGGCGTCTTTTTCGGGTTCGGGCAAGGCGCCGCTTTGGCTGCGGTCGAGGATGACGGCTTCGCCGTTGTAGGTGAGGACGGTTTTTTCCCGCGCCGAAGCGCGCAGGGTGAGGATGAAGGGCTGGTTGTCGGGGTTATCCAGGATGAGTTCGTAATGCACGCCGTCATGTGTGCCGCTGTCACGCAGTTGGGTGAGGTTCGGATGCGGGCGCTGGCGCAGTTGGCCGTTTTCGACGGTGAGCACGCGCGGCAGGGTGAGGCAGTGCGCCCAGCCGTCGCGCGCGCTGGGGCAGATGGTGTCCGGCAGGCCCATCCAGGCGATGAGCAGGCGTTCGCCGTTCGCGCCAAGG
Source organism: Cardiobacterium valvarum (assembly GCF_900460955.1). Taxonomy (GTDB): domain Bacteria; phylum Pseudomonadota; class Gammaproteobacteria; order Cardiobacteriales; family Cardiobacteriaceae; genus Cardiobacterium; species Cardiobacterium valvarum. The sequence goes on along the minus strand of NZ_UFUW01000001.1, from coordinate 1,523,317 downwards.
CTGCTTTGCGGCGCGTAGTAGTCAAAGCCGTGGTCGAGTTCGCGGAAGCCATCGTGCGTGAAGCGGCAGGCGGTTTTGTCGAAGTGGCCGATGAGGTAGCCGCTCTGGTAGAGGTTGCGGCAATTGTCGCCATCGGCAGGCAGGCCCTGCGGGCAGTAGGTGAGGATGTCGTGGTCGTCAAGCGGGAAGTAGTCGGGACATTCCCACATGTAGCCGAAGGCGGGTTGGGCGGTGTCGATTTCACCGTGCAATTGCCAGTCGCGCGCGTCTTTTGAGGTGAGATACAGCGCGGTACCGCTCAGGTCTGCGCGCTGCGCGCCAAGGATAATGCCGTAGCTGCCGTCTGCTTCGCGCCAAATTTTCGGATCGCGGACGTGTTCGGTATAGCCTCCCGGTGCGCCTTTGAGGAAGGGTTCGTCTTTGCGCAGGTGGTTGTGCGTATCGAGGTGGGCGGTGAGTTGGTAGGGGATACGCGTCCAGTCCGCTTCGCGGTGGTTGCCGGTGTAGGCGATGAGCAGTTCGTCGCCGTCGGCGATGGCGCTACCGCTGTAGGCACCGTGGCTATCCCAATCGCTGTCGGGGGCGATACCGGTGCCGTGGTCGGTGTAGTGGACGAGGTTGGTGCTGCTCAGGTGGCGCCAGTATTTGAGGCCGTGCACCGGGCCGAGCGGGAACCATTGGTAGAAGAGGTGGTAGGCGCCCTGCCAATAGCTGAAGCCGTTTGGGTCGTTGAGCAGACCGGCGGGTGGTTGGATATGGTAGTGTTGCCGCCACGGGCTGGTCTCGGCTTCGGCGCAGAGGGCCTCGTAGCGGGCGAGGGTGGCGGCGGTAAGCGGGGTGTAGCGGGCGTCGCGGGTCCAGGTGGTCATGGTGGGGCTCCTTTTTAGCAGGTTATTTGTTGTGGCGGTGGCAATAGGCGTAGAGCATTAGCGCGCCCATGCGGCAGTGTTCTTCGAGGCTGGTGAGCATTTGCCGGTTCTCTTCGCTGTCTGCCAAGCGATCGTCGAGTTTGCTGATTTCGTCAAGATCGGCAAGGAAGGCGCGGCAGTCGTCATCCAGTTTGGGATTGAGCCAGTGCGCGGCGACGGTGAATCCCTGCACCCAGGTAACGAGCGCTTCAGCGCGTGCGGCGAGGGTACCTTCTTCGGGCAGCAGTAGTTGGTAGTCAAGCGCCTCACCAGCGAGGGTTTCTTCGATTTGTGCGGCAAGGCGGTCGAATGCTTCGCGCGCAAGCGCATCGACTTCCCCTTGTGCGAAGAGGATTTCCGGCCAGCGCGCACCGCTACCGCAGGCGACAAGGGCAGTTTGCATGCCGTGCGCTTCGCTGGCGGCAAACCACCAACCGCGTTCACGGATAAGGGCTTCGAGGGCATCATAATGAGGCTGTGTGGTCATGGTTTTGTCCGTATCTTCTGGAAAATGGTAGTATAGATGAAAGAGAGGTAATGGCTTTGGCCATTATGGTTTTTTAGTTTGAAAACGGGAATGTGCATGAAGCCAGTTCAGGAACGTTTACATATCGACGAATTAAAACGCGTCGAAAAGCAAACCAATATTTTGCTTAAAGCATGGCGGACGCTTAATAAAGAGCATCGGCAATTACAGGATGATTATGACCAACTCAATACACGCCATAATCAAAGCATTCAGGAACATCAGGAAGCGCAGGCGCAGCGCGCCGAGGAATATCGCGCCTCTTTGGAAAGTGCCGATGCCCGCTGGCGCAGTCGTTATGATGAAGAAAAAGCGAATTGGGCAGCGGAAAAAGAAGCGTTAATTCAGGCGCAGACCGATGCGCTAAAAGCGCAGGCGGAAGAACATCAGCGCGCCTATGCTGCCCTGCAAGCGGAATTGGATCGCTGCAATATGCGTAAACAGGCAATGATTGACCGGATTCGCGGGGTGGATCATGAGTAAGATGAAAGTAACTTTACAGATTCTGGAAAATACCTATCCGCTGATGTGTGAACCGCATGAACGCGATTTATTGCTTGAAGCAGCGGAGCAATTAAATCTTTCCCTCGCCGATATGCGACGAGATAATCCTAAAGTACCATTAGAGCGGTTAGTCATTCTTGGTGCTTTGCAAATGACCTTTGATTTGCTGTTGGAGAGACAAACGATTGCCCGCGAAGTCAGTATGGTCAATCAGGTCAGCGAGAAATTAATCAGTGCACTCAGTCAGGCGATCGCCGAAGAAAATCTGGGGGATTGATTGAGGCCCGGCCTTCGCCAATGCGGAGGCCTTTTTGTTTGTTCAATGAGGTAATTGCGATAAAAGTATTTTTGGTAAGCGCATTATGTGCCAGTGCCATGTTTGTAGGGGCGCAGGCGGAAACAGCGACCGATAAAGGCGGTAATGTTACCGAACCCAAGACTGCATAGCAGGTTTTTCATGGCGAAACGTTTGACAGTGTGCAGGTCTATCCGAAGGCGACATTACATACCTGGAACCGGAAAAAGGCAGCGGGCGGTGAGGGCGATTTGCTTGGTGAATTGCTTAGAACGTGTTTATAGTCTTCGTAGCAGGATTCCCAAGAAAGCCAAAACGACCATTTGCAAACTGGTACTCAACTTACGCTCGCAGTTTTTCCAAAGCCGCCTGTGCTTTTCCAACCAGGAAAAACTGCGCCCTACTACCCATCGCTTCGGCAATACCGCAAAACGGTGCAATTCGTTTCGCTTGGCAATCCCTACCCCGCACCCATCAACCCCTGTACCGACGAAGCAAATGCCTTACCCGTGTAACCACCGTCGCAAGGACTTTTGTACCGCACCAAGATTATCCCGCTCACGTTCCAATGCCGGCAGGCTGCCTTTCCTATCCGTAACATCCACCGTCGTCACCGCAAGGGCATGCGGCAAACCCTGCGTGTCAACCGCTATATGCCGCTTGATACCGCTCACTTTCTTGCCGGCATCGTAGCCTTTTCCACAAGCTGTATCCGTGTTCTTCACGCTTTGCGCGTCCAATAATCAGGAAAATGGTTGCTTCATTACGTCCCTGCTTTCGACGTGCTGCGGCCACCTGATTTTTTTAACGCTTCCTCAAGGATACTGATGCCACTTTCGCGGGGTTCGCTCCATCTCCGGAAGTAGGAATGAACGGTGCGCCATTTGGGAAAATCGCCCGGTAAGGCGCGCCAGGCACAACCGTTGCGCAGAAGATAGAGAATGGCAAAAAAGACATCGTACAAGTCCGCTTTGCGTGGTGCTGTGCGTTTACGGGCACTTTCCAAAAGAGGGAGAAGGGGGGCAAATTGTGTGCGACTGATATCGCTTGGGTAGGCTTTTCTGTTCATGCCGATAGTTTATAGCTGAGGCGAAGACTATGAACACGTTCTTAGACGGCGGAAAAATCCGACGCGCCAGTGTCGGATTTTTTCATGCCTACGTCGCTTGGTAGATACAAAGTCCGCCAGTATCAAACAGACCCCGAACCGCTGAACGGGGGCGCCTATAATGCCCACTCCGAACCCACAGCATAGGATCCCCCATGACAGCGACCCAACAACGCGCCCAACTGCACCGCCAAATCTGGAAAATCGCCGACGACGTGCGCGGCGCTGTGGACGGCTGGGACTTCAAACAATACGTCCTCGGCACCCTCTTTTACCGCTTCATCAGCGAACATTTCACCGACTACATCCAGGGTGGCGATGCCAGTGTCGGATATGCCGCCATGACCGACGACATTATCACCCCGGAAATTATGGATAACGCCGTCAAAACCAAAGGCTACTTCATCTACCCCAGCCAGCTCTTTTGCAACGTCGTCGCCCATGCCCACAAGAACGACCAGCTCAATACCGAGCTGAAAGCCATCTTCAGCGCCATTGAAAAATCCGCTTCCGGCTACCCGTCAGAAGCGGCAATCAAAGGCCTCTTTGACGACTTCGACACCACCAGCCCCCGCCTTGGCAGCACCGTCGCCGACAAAAACAAACGCCTCACCGCCGTCCTCAAAGGCGTGGCGGAGCTCGATTTCGGCGACTTCGCCGACCATCACATCGACCTCTTCGGCGATGCCTACGAATACCTGATTTCCAACTACGCCGCCAATGCGGGCAAATCTGGTGGCGAATTCTTCACTCCGCAGAACGTCTCGCAACTGATTGCCCGCCTCGCCCTATTCGGGCAGGAAAGCGTGAACAAAATCTACGACCCTGCCTGCGGCTCCGGCTCGCTGCTGCTGCAGGCAAAAAAACAGTTCGACGAACACAAAATAGAAGAAGGCTTCTTCGGGCAGGAAATCAACCACACTACCTACAACCTCGCCCGCATGAACATGTTCCTGCACAACATCAACTACGACAAATTCCACCTCGCCCTCGGCGACACCCTGCTCAACCCGCAACTCAAGGACGACAAACCCTTTGACGCCATCGTCTCTAACCCGCCCTATTCCCTCAACTGGATCGGCAGCGACGACCCCACCCTGATTAACGATGACCGTTTCGCCCCCGCTGGTGTATTGGCGCCTAAAAAATATGCAGATTTTGCCTTTATCCTGCACGCCCTCAGCTACCTCTCCGCCAAAGGCCGCGCCGCCATCGTCTCTTTTCCCGGCATTTTTTACCGTACACACCCGTTAGCAGAGCAGAAAATCCGCCGCTACCTGGTGGATAATAATTACGTGGAAACCGTGATTGCCCTCGCGCCCAACCTCTTCTACGGCACCACCATCGCCGTCAACATCCTGGTGCTCTCCAAACACAAAACCGACACCAGCATCCAATTCATTGACGCTGGCCGCTACTTCAAAAAAGAAACCAACAACAACATCCTCACCGCCGAACACATCGAACAAATCCTGCAACACTTCGCCGCAAAAGCCGACGTGCCGCACATCGCCTGCAACGTTGCGCAAGAAACCATCCGCGCCAACGACTACAACCTGGCGGTGAGCAGCTACGTTGAAGCCGAAGACACCCGCGAAATCATCGACATCGCGCAGCTCAACGCCGACATCCGCGCCACCGTCGCCAAAATCGACCAACTACGCCGCGAGATAGATGACGTCATCGCGGAGATAGAGGCATGAGCATCATCCTTTACACCGCCAGCGACGGTACCGCCCAATTCGCCTTGCAAGAATTTGACGAACAACTGTGGCTGACCCAGGCAGACCTGGCGGAGCTGTACCAAATTACACCGCAAGGCATCACGCAGCACATCCAGGCCGTTTATCGGGAAGGAGAATTAACAGAAGAGGCAACTTGTAAGAAATCCTTACAAGTTCAAACAGAGGGCGGCAGAACCATCAGACGACAGCGCAAATACTATTCCCTGCCCATGATCATCGCCGTCGGCTACCGCGTCCGCTCCGCGCGCGGCACCCAATTCCGCCAATGGGCAACCGAACGGCTGGGCGAATACCTGAGCAAAGGCTTCACCATGGACGATGAACGGCTGAAAGGCGCAGGCGGCGGCGACTACTGGAAAGAACTGCTCAACCGCATCCGCAACATCCGCAGCAGCGAAAAAGCCCTGTACCGCCAAGTGCTCGACTTATACGCCACCAGCCAGGATTACAACCCGAAAAGCAGCGAAACCAGAACCTTCTTTGCCGCCGTACAAAACAAACTGCACTATGCCGCCAGCCGCCAAACCGCCCCCGAACTGATATACAGCCGCGCCGACAGCAGCAAAGACTTCATGGGGTTGACCACCTTTCAGGGCGCAATGCCTACCCTGGACGAAGCCAAAATCGCCAAAAACTACCTGAACGAAGACGAACTGTTCCGCCTGAACCGCCTGGTTTCCGCCTTTTTCGACCTGGCGGAAATCAAGGCACAGGCGCAACACCCCATGTACATGCGCGACTGGATTGCCGAACTCGACAAATTTTCCGGACTGTACGGCCAGGGCGTATTGCAGGACACAGGCAGCATCAGCCGCAAACAGGCGGAACAAAAAGCCGAACACGAATACCGCGCCTACGAAGCCCGCACCCTGTCGCCGATCGAACAAGCCTATCTGGAAAGCGTCAAAGCCCTGGAAAAAACAGCAGTGCAACACCTGAAACAACAAAAAGGAGGCAAAACATCATGAACCATCAAGACGAAGCTAAAAACCTGATGGCATTAGTGCAAAACATGACGGTGGAGTGGAAGCCGTTGGGGGAGGTTGCTCCTATCTCAAGAGGTAAAAGATTGGTTCGCAGCCAGCTACAAGATAATGGTCAGTACCCTGTGTATCAAAATAGTTTGCAACCGTTAGGGTTTTACGACGACCAGAATTGCAGGGCATATATGACTTTTGTGATTGCAGCAGGAGCAGCAGGCGAAATCGGTTTTAGCGATATTGAATTTTGGGCAGCCGATGATTGTTATTACTTTGACTGTCCCAAAGAAATATTGCATGACAAATTTTTATATTATTTTCTTCTTTCAGAAAGACACCAATTGACAAGCCAAATTAGAAAAGCAAGCGTTCCAAGGCTTGGGCGGGTATCAATCGAAAAAATAAAAATCCCCATCCCGCCTCTGGAAACCCAACAAAAAATTGTAAAAATACTTGACAAATTCACCGAGCTGGAAGCCACGCTAGAAGCCACGCTAGAAGCAGAATTACACCTTAGAAAGCAACAATACAATTATTATCGCGATTACCTCTTGACATTTGACGAAAGCGGCAAACAATCCTTGACAGACAGACAGACAGACAGACAGACAGACAGACAGACAGACAGACAGACAGACAGACAGACAGACAGACAGACAGACAGACAGACAGACAGACAGACAGACAGACAGACAGACAGACAGACAGACAGACAGACAGACAGACAGACAGACAGACAGACAGACAGACAGACAGACAGACAGACAGACAGACAGACAGACAGACAGACAGACAGACAGACAGACAGACAGACAGACAGACAGACAGACAGATTAAATGGGCTGCCTGAAAAAGTTGTTTGGAAACGATTGGGGGAAATATTTGATATTTCTGCTGGTGGTGACGCACCAAAAGATGCTTTATCTGAAGTAGAAACAGAAGAATTTTGTATTCCTATTTTATCTAATGGTATAGGAAGTAAGGCACTATATGGCTGGACTAATGTTGCTAAAATTAATCAACCCAGTTTAACTATATCAGCTAGAGGAACGATAGGCTGGACTAGCTTTCAGGATAGACCATTTTTTCCAATAGTCCGCCTGCTAGCATTAACGCCAAAAATTGAAATAAACGTAAAATATGCCTACTACTTTATGAAAACCATTGAAGCAGATTATAAAATTCCTGAAAGTGGCATCCCACAACTAACAAAGCCAATGATAAAAGATATTGAAATCCCCATCCCCCCGCTTGCCGAGCAAGCCCGTATCGTCGCTATACTTGATAAATTCGACACCTTGACCACATCCCTCAGCGAAGGCTTGCCGTATGAAATCGCCCTGCACCGCAAACAATACGAGTACTACCGCGAACAACTGCTGAACTTTCCAAAAAGCCATTAAAGTAGGGTGGGCTTTAGCCCACCATGTGTTTATGCCGATATATTTGTGGTGGGCTGAAGCCCACTCTACATAACCATGTAAAATATATTTATGGGTTGGTGTTTATACGAATACTTTGCGGCAGGTTAAAACCCACCCGCATAGAATACAAAAACGTACGTTTGTAGGGTGGGCTTTAGCCCACCATGTGTTTATGCCGATATATTTGCGGTGGGCTGAAGCCCACCCTACATAACCATGTAAAATATATTTATGGGTTGGTGTTTATACGAATACTTTGCGGCAGGTTAAAACTCACCCTGCTTAAAAAACAAAAACGTGCGTTTGTAGCCCACCAAGTATTTATCTTTTGATGTATATTGTGTTGAGCTAGAACCCACTCTACATGACTGCCTTGCTTGCTTTGCGGTAGGTTAGGTAATAATGCAAAATATGTTTGCAGATGAATTTATACCTACCAATAAAAACAAAAGAACCGGGCAAAACTATCTACATTTAAAGGATAAATGAAATGGCTGATTACCGGAGAGTATTCGTACGCGGCGGCTTGTATTTTTTTACTTTGGTACTGCAAGACCGCTCAAAAAGTTATTTGACGGATTATATTGATATTATCCGTGCCGCATATAAAGAAACCATCGCCCGTCATCCCTTTGAAACGGTCGCCATTTGTATCTTGCCGGATCATGTCCATTTGCTGATACGCTTGCCGGAAGGAGAAGATGATTATCCGACGCGGATAGCGTATTTAAAAACACAATTTTCCCGTAATCTGCCAATACAAATCAGAAATCCTAATCAAAGCAAATTTAAGCGCAGGGAAACTGGTATTTGGCAACGACGCTATTGGGAGCATTTGATTCGGGATAATGCCGATTTGGCGAGACATATGGATTATATTTATTACAACCCTGTCAAACATGGCTATGTAAGCATGGTACAAGAATGGCCGTTTTCGTCGTTCCATCGTGATGTGAAAGCAGGGTTGTATCCATTAAATTGGGGCAACAGCATCAGCGAAGCCGCTTGGGATTTATATGATGACTGAAGTAGGGTGGGCTTTAGTCCGCCATAAAACATACTGGATAACCCATATGGTGGGCTAAAGCCCACCCTACTTGTTTTAACGCTACCTTATTTGGGAGAAATAACATGACTGAAACCACCAGACCCATCGCCGAGACCGATCATTTCATCGTCCTCGACAAATATGAAAAAATCGTGCAATCTGGCAATTATCAATCGGAAAAGCAGCTTGAAGAGGAATTGCTGGCCGATTTGCAACAGCAGGGCTATGAATACCGCCATGATTTGAACAGCCACAGCAAACTGCTGGCTAATCTGCGTGCGCAAGTGCAGCGGCTGAATGATGTCGTCTTCACTGATAGCGAATGGCAGCGTTTTTTGGCGGAATATCTGGATAAACCCTCAGATGGCATTGTCGATAAGACCCGCAAAATCCAGGATAACCACATTTATGATTTCGCTTTTGATGATGGCCGTCTAAAGAATATTTATCTTATTGATAAAAAGCAGCTTGCTCGCAATCAGGTGCAGGTTATCAACCAGTTTGAACAGACAGGGACACACGCCAACCGCTATGACGTGACTATACTGGTGAATGGCCTGCCGTTGGTGCATATCGAATTAAAGAAACGCGGCGTGGCGATTCGCGAGGCTTTTAATCAGGTGCACCGTTATAGCAAGGAGAGTTTCAACAGCGACAATTCGCTCTTCAAATTCCTGCAAATTTTCGTGATTTCCAACGGCACGGATACGCGCTATTTCGCCAATACCACCAAGCGCGATAAACGCAGCTTTGATTTCACCATGAATTGGGCGAAAGCAGATAATTACCCCATCAAGGATTTGAAGGATTTCACCGCCACTTTTTTGCAAAAACACACCCTGCTCAGCGTCCTGCTGCGTTACAGCGTCTTTGATGTGAATAACACGCTGCTGATTATGCGTCCTTATCAGATTGCTGCCGTCGAGCGGATTTTGTGGAAGATTAACAGTTCGGCGCAGACCAAAAACTGGTGCAAACCGGAAAGCGGCGGCTATATCTGGCACACCACCGGCAGCGGCAAAACCCTGACCAGCTTCAAGGCAGCGCGCCTCGCCACGGAGCTGGATTGCATCGATAAAGTGCTCTTTGTGGTGGACAGGAAAGATCTGGATTTCCAGACCATGAAGGAATATCAGCGTTTTTCGCCCGACAGCGTCAACGGCTCAAACAGTACGGCGGGACTGAAACGCAATCTGGAAAATGGCGATAATAAAATCATCGTTACCACCATCCAGAAGCTGAATAATCTGATGAAAAGCGAAGACAGTCTGCCGGTATATCAAAAGCCGGTCATTTTTATCTTCGATGAATGCCACCGCTCGCAATTCGGCGAGGCGCAAAAGAATCTGAAAAAGAAATTCAAGCAATTCTGCCAATTCGGCTTTACCGGTACGCCCATTTTTCCCGATAACGCCCTGGGAGCGGAAACGACAGTGGGTGTCTTTGGCCGTGAATTGCATTCCTATGTGATTACTGACGCCATCCGCGATGAAAAAGTGCTGAAATTCAAAGTGGATTACAACGACACGCGCCCGCAATTCCAATCGCTGGAAAGCGAGCAGGATGAAAAGAAACTGACTGCCGCCGAAAACCGACAGGCACTCTTGCATCCCGAACGCATCCGTAAAATCACTGAATATATCCTGCAACATTTCCGCGAAAAAACGCACCGCCTGAATGCGGGCGGCAAAGGCTTTAATGCCATGTTTGCGGTAAGCAGCATTGAGGCAGCGAAAAGTTATTATCAGGCATTCAAGGAACAGCAGGCAGGCAAGAATAATCCGCTGAAAGTCGCCACCATTTTTTCTTTTGCTGCCAATGAAGAGCAAAACGCTATTGGTGAAATCGTTGATGAAACCTTTGAGCCCACGGCGATGGAAAATAGCGCGAAAGAATTTTTGCAATCGGCCATTGAGGATTACAACGCCTGTTTCCACACCAGTTACAGCGTGGAAAGCAAGGCTTTTGAAAACTACTACAAGGATTTGGCCAAGCGGGTGAAAGGCAGGGACAGCGATGACAAACCGCTGCCCTATGCCGAGCGAGTGGATTTGCTGATTGTGGTCGGGATGTTCCTGACCGGCTTTGATGCGCCGGAACTCAATACCCTGTTTGTCGATAAAAACCTGCGCTATCACGGCCTGATTCAGGCGTTTTCCCGCACCAACCGCATTTTTAATGCCAGCAAAACCTTTGGCAATATCGTGACCTTTCGCGATTTGGAAGATGCGACGATTAAAGCCATTACCCTGTTCGGTGATAAAAACACCAAAAATGTAGTGCTGGAAAAAAGCTATCAGGAATACATGGAAGGCTATACCGATAATCTCACCGGCGAAGCACGGCGCGGCTATCTCGATGTGGTGCAGGAATTGCAGGATCGTTTCCCCGATCCCGATAAAATCGAAACAGAAAAAGACAAAAAGGATTTTGCCAAACTCTTTGGCGAATACCTGCGTGTGGAAAATGTCTTGCAGAATTATGATGAATTTGCCGCCTTGCAAGCTTTGCAGCAAATTGATGCCGATGACGCGGCGGCCATGCAGGGATTGCAGGAAAAATATTATTTGCAGGATGACGAACTGGCGAAAATGCAGGCAATCGCTATTCTCTCTGCGCGTCAGTTGCAGGATTACCGCTCCACTTATAACGACATCCGCGACTGGCTGCGGCAGAGCAAAGCGGGCGAAGCACAGGAAGCCTCCAAGCTGGATTGGGATGATGTGGTGTTTGAAATTGATTTGCTCAAATCGCAGGAAATTAATCTGGATTACATCCTGGAATTGATTTTCGAGCGGAACAAGAAAGTCAAAAACAAAACGGAACTGGTGGAAGAAATCCGCCGCATCATCCGTGCCAGCATTGGTAACCGCGCTAAGGAAAGCCTGATTGTCGATTTCATCAACCAGACAGATTTAGATGATATCCCCAACGTGCCGGCCATTATTGAGGCCTTTTTTACCTTCGCGCAGGAAGAGCAGCGGCGCGAGGCGGCGGAACTGGTTGCTGCCGAGGGGCTGAACGAAGCTGCCGCGAAACGCTATCTCGAAGTCTCGTTCAAACGCGGTTACGCTAGCGAAAACGGCACGGAATTGAGTGATGCCTTGCCGAAGATGAGCCCGCTCAACCCTCTGCATCTGGCAAAGAAACAAAGTGTCTTCCGAAAAATCGCCGCCTTCGTGGAAAAATTCCTGGGAGTCGGCGGCGGGCTGTGATACCGGTTCTGTGCATGAAGCCAGTATTTACGCCGCTTGGCGGACTTTTCTGATGATGTGAAGATGGCTGGCAATGTTGTGGTGGGAGAAGACCATTCTGCGCATGAAGCCAATGTTTACGCCGCCTGGCGGGCTTTTCCGATGGTGTGAAGATGAAAACGGCGGGCAATGTTGTGGTGGGCTGAAGCCCACCCTACGCATGAAGGCAGTGATTACGCCGCTTGGCGGGGATTTCCGGTGATGCGGAAATGGAAACAGCGGGTATTGGCCGCAGTTTTATAAGGTCGTTTAGCGCAATATCAGCGGTGTATCGCCGCTTTGCATTTCCCCGATGATGCGCGCAGCTTCGCCGTGGGTTTGCAGGGTGGCGAGGATGGCGTCCGCTTCGCTTGCCGGAGCGATGAGGATGAAACCGATGCCCATGTTGAAGGTGCCGTAGCTTTCTTCCCGCTTGACGTGTTGCAGGACGGTGTCCACAAGCGGCAGGGTGGGGAAGGCGGCGGTATCGACCACGGCGGTAAGGCCTTTGCGGTAGGCGCGCGGCAGGTTTTCCGGCAGGCCGCCGCCGGTGATGTGGGCGAGGCCGTGGATGCGGTGTTTGCCGAGGACGTCGAGGACGGGTTTGACGTAGATTTTGGTCGGGGTGAGCAGGTGTTCGCCGATGGTTTTGCCGTCACGCGTGACGCTGAGGTCGGTGAAGATTTTGCGCAGCAGTGAGTAACCGTTGCTGTGGTAGCCGCTGGATGGCAGGCCGATGAGGATGTCGCCCGCTTCTACTTTGCTGCCGTCGATAAGGTCGTCTTTTTCAACGACACCGACGGCAAATCCCGCGATGTCGTATTCGCCCGCCTGGTAGAAACCGGGCATTTCGGCGGTTTCGCCGCCGATGAGGGCGGCGCCCGCCTGTGCGCAGCCTTCGGCTACGCCTTTGACGATGTCGGCGGCGACCGCCGGTTCGAGTTTGCCGCAGGCGAGGTAGTCAAGGAAGTATTGCGGCGCGGCGCCGTGGCAGAGGATGTCGTTCACGCACATGGCGACGGCGTCGATGCCGATGGTGTCGTATTTTTCGAGAGCGAAAGCGATTTTGAGTTTGGTACCGACGCCGTCGGTGCCGGATACGAGGATGGGGTGCTTGTAACCGCTCAGGTCGTAAAAGGCGCCAAAGGCGCCGATTTGTCCGAGGACGCGGGCGTTGTGTGTCGCACCTGCGTATTGTTTGATGCGTTCGACGGTGTCGTAGCCCGCTTCTTTGTCCACGCCCGCGCTTTTGTAGTCGAGGTTCATGTGTTCTCCGGTTTGTTGGGTTAGTGGGCCGGTTGATGTGTTGCCCCCTCCGTCGCAAAGCGACACCTCCCCCGCAAGCGGGTGGAGGGACTTTTAGTGGTTTTATTCGTCCTCTTCTTCTTCCTCGAGTTCTTCGAGGCGGTCAAGGATGTCCTGGTAGGCTTCGATCAGGCCACCCATGTCGCGGCGGAAGCGGTCTTTGTCGAGTTTTTCGTTGGTATCGGCGTCCCAGAGACGGCAGCTGTCAGGGCTGATTTCATCAGCGAGGACGATTTCACCGTCGGCGGTGCGGCCAAATTCGATTTTGAAATCCACCAGCAGGACATCACATTCGTCGAAGATGTCAAAGAGGGTGGCGTTGATCTGGTCGGTGAGTTCGTAGATGCGGTCGAGTTCTTCGTAGGTGGCGATGCCGAGGGCAACGGCGTGGTCGTCGTTGATGAGCGGGTCGCTCAGAGCGTCGTTTTTATAGCAGATTTCGAAGATGGGGTATTCGGTTTCGGTACCTTCTTCGAAGCCGAGGCGTGCCGCCATGGAGCCGGCGATGACGTTCCTGACGATGACTTCGAGCGGGATGATTTCGACTTTTTCGCAGAGTTGCTCGCGCTCGTTCAGGGTGTCGCGGTAGTGGGTGGGGATGCCGGCGGCGATGAGAGCACGGAAGATCAGCGTGGCTATGCGGTTGTTGAGGATGCCTTTGCCTTCGATGATTTCATGTTTGGCGCCGTTGCCGGCGGTGGCATCGTCGTTGTAGTGGATGATGACGAGCTCCGGATCGTCGGTCGCATAGATGGCCTTGGATTTGCCGGTATAAAGCAGCGCTTTTTTTTCCATGTTACACCTCGGTTAGGGTTGAAGGACGCGGGCATTATAGCGAGTTCGCGCGGCTTGGGACTATAATCCAAGTCCCTTAATTGCATCTGTTTTCGAGGTATTTATGCCCATTGTCAATATCAAGATTGTGGAAGGCCGCAGTGTCGAACAGAAACGTGCGCTCGCGAAGAATGTTACCCGCGCCGTGGCCGAGAGCATCGGTGTGCCGGAAAGCGCCATCTGGATCAGCATTGAGGATTTGAAGGCGGAAAATCTCGCCCAGGGCGGCGAACTGCGTCTGGACCGTCAGTGACGGGCGAGGTGGAGGCGCGTTTGGAGCGCCTGGAATCGCGCCTGGCGTATCAGGAGGATTTGCTGATGGAGCTGAATGCGGGCGTCGCTGCCTTGCGCGAGACGCTGGATTTGCAGCAGGGGCAGTTGCGCCTGCTGTGGCAGCAGTTGCAGGAGCGCGATGTGCGCGAACCGCGTAATCCGGCGGACGAGATTCCGCCGCATTTTTGATGGCGGAGCTAGTTGCCGGCGTGGACGAAGCCGGACGCGGTGCGCTGGTCGGCAATGTCGTCGCGGCAGCGGTGATTCTGCCTGCAACGTTCAATTTGCCCGGCCTGACCGACAGCAAGAAACTCAGTGCCCGGCAGCGTGAGGCGTTATTCGACGCTATCACTGCGCAGGCGCTGGCGTGGTGCGCCGCTGCCGCCTCTTCCGCCGAGATTGATGCGGTGAATATTCATCACGCGACGCTGCTGGCAATGCGGCGTGCGGTGGAGGGGTTGGTAACGCCGCCGCAGTCCGTGCTGGTGGACGGCAAGTTCACACCGGAGCTCGCCATGCCGGCGCGGGCGATTGTGGGCGGCGACGCAAGCGAGGCCTGCATTGCCGCCGCATCCATCATCGCCAAGGTCACGCGGGACAGGCAGATGGCGGAGTTGGAGGCGCGCTTTCCCGGCTATGGTTTTGCCGCGCACAAGGGCTATGGCACGAAGGCGCATCTCGCCGCGCTCGCCCGTCTCGGCGCAACGCCGGAGCACCGCCGCAGTTATGCGCCGGTCAGGGCGGTGATGGCGGGTGGCTTTTTACAGCAGGAATAGGGTCGCGAGGCCGAGAAAGATAAAGAAGCCGCCGGAGTCGGTGACGGCGGTAATCAGCACTGAGCTGCCGAGTGCCGGGTCGCGTCCGGTTTTTTCCATGATGACCGGGATAAGGACGCCGACGGTTGCCGCAAGGAGCAGGTTCAGCGTCATCGCTGCCACCATGACGAAGCCGATACCGATGTTGTCGTAGAGCAGCCAGGAGGCAAGCCCCATCACGCTACCCCAGAGAAGACCGTTCACCAGTGCCACACCGATTTCTTTGCGCAGCAGTTTGCCCGCTTGTGCGGTGGAGAGCTGCCCCATCGCCAGCGCACGCACGATCATGGTGATGGTCTGGTTGCCGGAGTTGCCGCCGATGCCGGCGACGATCGGCATCAGGGTGGCAAGCGCCACAATTTTTTCGATGGAGCCTTCAAAGGCGCCGATGACGCGGCTGGCGAAAAAGGCGGTGCAGAGGTTGATGGCAAGCCACATCCAGCGGTTTTTTACGGAATCGAGCACCGGCGCAAAGAGGTCTTCTTCTTCCTGCAAACCCGCCATGTTAAGCATGTCGGCATCGGATTCTTCGCGGATAACGTCCACGATTTCGTCGATGGTGATGCGGCCGATAAGTTTGCGGTTTGCATCCACCACCGGCGCGGTAACGAGGTCGTAGCGCTCGAAAGCCTGCGCGGCGTCTTCGACGTCGTCTTCGGGGTGAAAAAGGACGACGTCTTTGATCATGATGTCTTCAACGCATTTGTCCGGCGCGGAAACGAGCAGTTTGCGCAGGAGTAGCACGCCGCGCAGGACGTCGTCTTCATCGGTAACAAATATTTTATCGGTGTGATCCGGCAGGCGGTCGAAGCGGCGCAGGTAGCGCAGGACGACTTCGCAGGTGACGTCCGCGCGGATGTCGAGCATTTCAAAGTCCATGATGGCGCCGACCTGGTTGTCTTCGTAGGACATCGCCGCCTGGATTTGCGCGCGCTCTTCGGCATCCCGCGTGCTCAGGGCTTCGTGCACTACTTCGCGCGGCAGGTCGTCGGCGAGTTCCGCCAGTTCGTCGGCATCCAGATCATCAACTGCCGCCAGCATTTCTTCTTGATCCATCATGCCGATGAGGCTTTCGCGCACGGCATCCGAGACTTCGAGCAAGACTTCGCCGTCTTCTTCCGGCACGGCGAGATGCCAGACGAGCATCCGCTCTTCCTGCGGCAGGGATTCGAGAATGTCAGCGACGTCAGCGGGGTGCAGCTCGACAAGGTTGGTGTTAAGTTCTGCCAATGCCGCTTGTTGCGCAGGATCGTCCAGTTGTGTCGCCCCGGTCATAATGGCGGCAGCAGCGGGCATCAGGGTTTCAACGAGCTGGTGGATGCGCTCGATGTTAGCTGAGGGGCGTTCGCGGGTATCGTCGGTGCGGTGTTCTTCGGTCATGGCGGTTTCCTCGCTGGATGGCTGCGCAAAAACAGCGGATTTTACCTGTTTTGTGCGGCGGGCGACGGCGATCTGCTCCGGTAAAGATGCAGCGGATCGACGGGCAGGGCAGGGCGGTTACCTTTCAGGCCGGGCAGGTTGCGGTAGGTCGTATTTTGTTCGAGCAGGATTTTTGCGCTTTGCCGCAGGGCGCGGATATCCGCTTCCGGCAGGTAGAAGGTGGTGCCGATGTTGAGCACCTGCTGTTTTAGAGGGCCGTCAGGCAGGTCATCCAGGCTGAGGTTGATGAAGTGCAGGGCGACGCGGTTTTTACCGCCGCGCGCGTTCCAGTCATCAGCGAAGCGGCGGAAGTTGCGGATGCTTTCCCGGGTGTTGCCGTCGATGGGGACGTTGATGATGGCGCTTGCCACGTCGTACAGGCCGGGGATGGCCGGGCTCTGGTCGATGCTGCTATCGAGGCGGTTTTGTGCGTTGACGCTGATGATGACGACATCGCGCACTTTGCCATCGGTGATGTGGCGGTAAATGTTGTCGCCGCCGTAGATATCGGCGAAATCAAGCAGGCTGCGCAGGCCGAGGTTATCGGTCAGGCCGCCGTCGAGCAGGTGGATGTAGGGGCGGGCGGCGCTGTTCTGATAGGGTGCGGTGAAGCGCTGCACGGCCTGTTCGCCCGTGGCGCGCGACGGCGGCTGGTAGTGGCAGTGGCCGCCGTGGTTATTGAGGGTCAGCGGCGCGAAGACCAGCGGCACGGCGCTGGAAGCAGCGACGGCGCGGGCAATCGGCAGACGGTTCAGGTCGAGGCAGAGCGCGTCAAAAAATTCCTGGGTGAATTCGATGCGCTGGCCGATGCTCATATCGGTGGCGCTGATGACGGCAAACGGCCCTTTGCGTCCGCTATCCAGCGCGGCGAAGGTCGCGCCGTGGTAAAGCAGGCGGTCAAGTTCTTCGGCAAGCAGGTCGCCACGCCCGTATTCGGGAGCGGTGAGGCGTGGCAGGTTGGCGAGCGAGAAGAGTTGGCGCAGTACCGCGCTTTGCAGATTCTGACGCAGGAACTGCCGCTCGAATTGCGGCACGGTATCCACGCCATGCAGGGCGAAATAGGTGGCGAGGATGGAGCCGCCGGAGACGCCGTGCACGAGGTCGATTTTCGCGAGCAGCGATTCGGTTTTGCCGTAACCGGTCACCGGCGTCG
Source organism: Cardiobacterium valvarum (assembly GCF_900460955.1). GTDB lineage: Bacteria > Pseudomonadota > Gammaproteobacteria > Cardiobacteriales > Cardiobacteriaceae > Cardiobacterium > Cardiobacterium valvarum. Next base: position 1,505,747 of record NZ_UFUW01000001.1, on the reverse strand, counting down.
CCGCCAGTGTTTCCAGCACACCGTAGCCGAAGGCAGCCGCACGCGTGCCGCCGCCGGAGAAGAGGAGGACAAGCAGCAGGCCGTCGTCGTTTTGTGTGGTATCGAGAGCTGCTTCCAGGCGGTAACCGCGACTGCGGTCAACGTGGTCAAGGGTAGCGAGCGGCTGATATTCGATGAGCGAACAGGCAGCGAGGAGGAACGGTAGCAGGAAGAGGATGAGGCGGCGCATGGTCAGGCAAGGTGGGTGAAGAAGCGGATGGCAATCAGGATGGCTACGACAATTTCTGCGGCGAGAAACACGGCAAAACAGGTGTAGCCGACTCGCGGTGGCTGACGGCGGGTGATGATGCCGATGATGACGAGTGCGAGGAAAGCAATGGCCGCGAGCGCAACGAGGTAGCCGATGACGACGAGGCCGACCAGGGAATAGCGGGCGATAGGCTGATGCGCGGATTCCGCCGCGATCCAGGCGGCGAGCAGGAGGAGGATGTTGTCAATGCCAAACATGGAGACTCCGGGGATTGGGCGGTCAGGAGAAGCGGCGCGGTTACCGGGTTTTGTTGCTATCGCGATTCGTCTGGCCCTTTCTCGCGGCGCGAACGCTTCGTGTCTTCAACCCCTACCGCCGGGCATCCGTAAAAATGCTTGTGTTGTTGTGAAATTAGCCGCTGAGGGAGGCCTTTTTGTCGTGTACGAAGCCCAAGGGGATCGTGAAATCGCTAATAGGGTAACAAGAGTCAGGAAGCGAAACAGCAAGTTATGGTTGTGCATAGCCGTTCAGATCGAGGCGACGGGTGAAGAGTGCCTTGATCGGTGGCTGGTGGCTGATGGCGAGGCAGAGGGTCTGCGGCAGGGCTTCTATCAGGGTTTGCATCAGGGTGCAGGCGGCAGCGTCATCGAGCTGGTTGGTTGCTTCGTCAAGGATGAGGATGTGTGGCTGGGCGATGAGGGCGCGGGCGAGGCTGATGCGCTGTTGTTCGCCGCCGGAGAGGATGCGCTGCCATTCTTGTTCGTAATCAAGCTGGTCGGCGAGGCGGCCGAGGCCGACTTGTTGTAATGCGGCGCGGAGGTGTTCGTCCGCGATGCCGTCGTGCGCGGGGTAGCAGAGGATGGCGCGCAGGGTGTCCTGCGGCAGGTAGGGACGCTGTGGCAGGGTGAGGACGCCGTGCGCGGGCAGACGGTAACGCCCCCGGTAGTATGGCCAGATGCCAGCGAGGGTACGCAGCAGGGTGGTTTTGCCGATGCCGCTTTTGCCGTCAAGCAGCAGCCAGTCGGGTGCAGCGGCGTGCAGGTTGAGGTTCTGGAGCAGGGGGCGGCCATCGGCGGTGCTGATACAGAGCCCGGTGGTGCTGATGTGGCCGTTATCGCCGCTGTCGCTTTGTTTGTGCTCGGGCAGTCGGGCGAGGGCGTCCTGGAAACGGGCCAGGCGTTCGATGACCGCTGCCCAGAGGATGAGCTGTTTGTACACGTCGAGGAACCAGCCGAAGCCATCCTGCACGCGGGCAAAGGAGGAGCGGGTCTGCATCACGTCGCCGAAGGTGAGGGTTTTGGCGAGGTACATCGGCAGGGTGGCGAAGATGGGGATGAAGATGCTGATGCGGACGTAGCTGGCAAAGAAGGTACCGAACCAGAGTTCGCGGTTGATGAGGGCGCGCCAGTTGTCTTTGATGTGCTCGAAGCGCTGTTGCAGGCGGGCTTCTTCTGCCGCTTCGCCCCGGTACAGGGCGATTTGTTCGCTGTGATCGCGGATGCGTAGCAGGGTGGCACGGTAGTCGGCTTCGCGGTGCTGGCGCTCGACGTTAAGGTGTTGCAGTTTGTGGCCGATGAGGTGGCCGATGAGGGTGGTCAGGGCGGAATAGGCCAGCGCTATCCAGACGAGGTAGCCGTGGATGGTGATGTTGTATCCGAAGAGGGTGATGGTGTGGACGCCGGAGAGTCCCCAGAGGATGCCGAGGTAGGTGATGAGGGTCACGCTTTTCGAGATGAGGTTGCGGATGAGTTCGAGGGTTTGTTCGGCGAGCAGGGCGATGTCTTCGGCGATGCGCTGGTCAGGGTTGTCGGGTTCGTCGCCGAGTTGCAGGCGGTAGTGTTTGTGGTTTTGCAGCCAGGCGCGCTGGAAGTCGCGGCTCATGTGTTCACGCCAGCGGATGCGCAGCACTTTGCGCAGCCATTCGCCACTGACCATGAAGGCGACGACCAGGCCGAGGTAGCCGAGGTATTCGATGACGAGTCCGGGCAGGATGGCACCGTCCAGCGCGGCAAGGGCGTCGTAGAAGCGTTTGTCCCAGCGGACAATCCACACGCCGATGAGGATGAGGATGAGCGTGCAGGCGGTGTCGGCAGCGAGCAGTCCCCAGGCGGCAAGGCTGCGGCGGGTGAACCAGTAGGAGGCGATGAGGCGGTAGAAGCGGGCGAGGGTTTTCATGTAGCAGGTGTGGTTGGGACGTGGCGTCAGGTGGTGCTGTGTGGTTTTGGGGGTTGTCTGCGACCGGACGCCCCCTCCCTGCCTCTTTCGCGCAAGCGGGAGGGCGGGCAAGGTGTGGTTTTTTTCTGCGGACGCAAAGGGTCAGGTTGGTCCGCCTGCCCTGATTCAGGCAGGCGGGAGGTTCAGAAGTCCCAGCGGAAGGTGAGCATGGCGTTGCGTGGTTCGCCGTAGAAGTGTCCCTGGCTGGTGCCACGGTGTGCGTAGCTTTCGTAGTAGTGCTTGTCGGTCAGGTTGTTGATGTTGAGGCCGATGCGCAGGTTTTTTTCCGGCTCGTACTGTACGTTGGCGTGCCAGACGGTGTAGCCGCCGAGGTAGTGTTTGTTGCCATCCACGGTGATGGGGCTGCTTTTGCTTTGCATGTTGAAGCCGCCGCCGATGCTCCATTTGCTTGCCGCACCGGGCAGGCGGTATTGGGTACTGGTGCGCAGGATGTGGCGCGGGGTGTGCTGGCTGAAGTCCACGCCTTTGCCGTTGCGGGTGATGGTTTTGGTCGCCGCTGTCGAGGTGTATTCGCGGGTGTTGTAGGTGTAGCCTGCGAAGATGCGCCAGTCATCCGTGAGGTTGCCCGCGATTTCGGCGTCAATGCCGCGACTTTGCAAGCGTACCGGGGTGTAGATGCTGCGGTCGCCACGCTGCCATTCGCGCACGGCACCGGTCGCCGGGTCGATGCCTTTCCAGGTGTCGATGGGCTGGTTGTGTTTTTCGGTCTGGAAGAAGGCGAGGGTGGTGTTGATGCGGTCATCGTTCCAGCTGCCTTTCCAGCCGATTTCGTAGTTGTTGCCCATCACCGGCGGCAGTGTTTTGCCGTTGATGTCAAGGTAGTCGCCGCTGTATTTGAAGATGCTGCTGTAACTGGCGTAGAGGCTTTGTTGCGGGGTGAGGTCGTAGGTGATGCCCGTGTAGGGGATGAGGCGGCCTTTGCCGTATTTGCTGTCCGGCTTGCTCATCCATGAGAGGTGCTGATGCTGCTGCCAGCGGCTGTAGCTCGCCCCGATGAGGAGGTGCCAGCGCTCTATGGGGTTGAGGCGGGTGGCCAGGCCGAGGGTGTGGGTATGGATGGTGGTGTGGCGGACTTCTTCGGGCAGGGCGTTCCAGTCAGCGGGTTGGGCGATTTCCGTACCTTGCCAGCGGAAAATGTTGTATTCGCCTGCGATTTTTTTGCCGTGCCAGGTGTTGTCGAATTTTTCGCGGTTGTAGTTGTAGCCTGCGTAGAGTTCGTGTTCGCGGCCGAACAGGGTGTATTTGCCGTCAAGGTCGCTGCGGAAATTCCACTGGTTGCTGTGGCGGTCGCTGTGGCCGATAAAGCCGTCGCTAACGGTGCCGCTTGCGCTGACATTGCTACGCTGCGGCACGTAGCCATAAGCGGTTTGCGAGGTACTGTGTTTGTATTCGAGGGCGCTGTTTAGTTTCCAATTGTCATTGAATTGGTGGTCAAGTTCGATAAAGGCATCCTGTTTGTGGTAGGTGCTGCGGTTCCAGCTTGCGCCGAGGTAGGTGCTGCGTGGCAGACGCAGGTCGCGTCCTTTTACGTCGGCGGGCAGGCCGAATAGGCTCGGCGTGTCGTGTTCGTGGTGGTAGGTTCCGCCCAGGGTCAGGGTGGTGCTGTCGCCGAGGTTTTTGTCCAGGACGCCGTAAAGGACTTGTTTGTCGCCATCCACGTGGTCGCGGAAGGTGTTATCGCGTTCGAGGGTGCCGACGACCCGGCCGCGCAGACCGTATTCTTCGCTGAGGGTGCCGGAAAAGTCGCCGCTTGTCCGCACTTTGCCGAAGCGGTCCACTTGTCCTTCGATGCTGCGTCGGTTGTCTGCCGTCGGACGTTTGCGGATAGCGTTGATGCTGCCGCCCGGTTCGCTTGCCGCTTTTTTCAGGCCGGTCGCGCCGCGCACGACTTCTATGCGTTCGTATAACGAGAGGTCGTTCAGCTGTTTCTGGTCGTGCGGGTTGTTGCCGCACATGGTGCAAACGGTGCTGTTAACGCCGTCTTCGCTGATTTGCGCGATGTCGAAGCCGCGCGACTGGTAGCGGTACTGGTAGCCCTGGCGGTAGATGTTGAGGCCGGTGGTGGTTTTCAGGGCATCTTCCAGGGTGGTGAGGCCGCGATCATCCATCTGCTGGCGGGTGATGACACTGACGGATTGCGGGGTATCCTTGACGGAGAGGTTGAGGCCGGTGGCAGTGGTTGTTGCAGGGGCGGTGTAGCTGTCGGATGTGTCCCTGTTAACGGTGATGGGGGCAAGGGTGTCGCTGTGTTGCGCGTATGTCTGCGTGGCGATGAGCAGGGCGGCGGTGAGGGTGGTGTTGTGGTGGCAGTGCATAGACGGGTTCTCCAGTGTCAAGGGTGGGAATAACGGGTGTGAAAAGTGATTTTCATTAATGATTATAAAGATTTCTTGTGTTCTTTTGATAGTTGTAACATTGGCTGCGGCACGATGCCTACTGGAGCGCAGTGTTCGTCCGCCGTCCGGGAAGGCGGTGTTATGAAGCTCGCCTTCGTACACCACAAAAAAGCCCGCACAAGCGGGCTTTGGGGGCTGGCTTTATTTGACGTTGAGCGGGATGCGTTTACTCACCGTCCGTCCTTCCGGTGGCGCGGCGTAGCGGCCGACGCTGCGCACAGCGTCCAGGATGAGGTCGTCAATTTGCTGCACGCCTGAGCTTTGTTCGATGCGGATATTGCTGAATGCGCCACTTGCCTGAATATCGAAAGCGACGATGGCGGTGCCTCGCTCGCGGATGCGTCCTTTGCGCTTGGCGACGGCACTGGCAATGCGCTGTTGCAGGCCCGTGTTGTAGTTTTTGGTGGTGATGCCGCCGCCCGGTTTGCCGTCGGGTTTGCCATCCGGCGAGCCGCCACGGCTGGCGTTGGCATCCGCATTTGGGCGCGCGTTTGGCGTTTGCCCCTGGCCATAAGTGGCGGAAGGTACGGGCGGCGTGATGACCCGCGCCGGTGGTGGGGTGAAGACGGGGCGTGCGCGCACTTCCGGCTCGGGTTCACGCGGCTCCGGTTTTGGCTGCGGTTTTTCTTTGGGCTTGGGTTTTTCTTTCGGTTTTTCTTTTTTCGGCTTGGGCTTTTCTTTGGGTTTCTCTTTTTTCGGCGGCGGTTTTTTTTCGATTTCGACAGGCGCGGGCGTTTCTTCGACAACCGGCTCGGGCTCCGCTTCCGGCTGGATTCCCGGCTCCGATTCGGGAGGTGGTGGAGGCGGTAGGGGAGGGGAGGGCGGTGCGGCCGGCTCTGGTTCGGGGGCATATTCGGCCCATTCCCAGTCAAGGATGGGGTTCATGGCGACGGCGGGCGGCGGGTCTTGCCGGTAGATCCAGACGGCCCCGGCAAAAATGCCGGCGTGTACGGCAAGTGAGATGGCCAGGCCCGCGAGGCTCGCCGCACGGCTGTATCCGGCCATATCAGTGATCCTCAGGGATGGCGAGGACAGCGACGCGGAATTTTTTGTCTTTCAGCATGTCCTGGATGGCAATGAAATGCTGGAACGGTGTCGCGGCATCGATTTTCAGGGTGACGCGCTGGTTTTCCTGCCAACCGTCGATAGCGGTTTTCAGGGCGTCCGTCCCGATTTTTTCTTCGCTTTGTCCGCCGTCTTTGAGGTAGTACACGCCATCTTTGTCAATGGTGATGAGTTTCAGGGTGTCTTCGGCTTCGAGTTTGGCCGGGGTTTTCGAAGTCGGCAGATTCACTTCAATCTTGCCTTGGGCGATGAAACTTGCCGTCATCAGCACAATGGCCAGCAGCACCAGCATGATGTCGATGAAGGGGATGACGTTGATCTGGTCAAATTTTTTCATCGTTAAACCCCGCCTGGTAGGACTGCCATTTTTCGCGGCGCACTTCGACTTTGCGCGAGAGCAGGTTGTAGAACATGATGGATGGAATAGCGACAAGGATGCCGAAGGCGGTCGCTTTCAGCGCGAGCGCGAGGCCGATCATAATCTGCGCGGCATCAATGTTGCCGCCCTGTTGGCCCATGTCGTAGAAGGTGATGAGGATGCCGGTGACGGTGCCGAGCAGGCCGACATAGGGTGCGTTCGAGCCGATGGTGTAGATGGGGGTGAGGTTGCGCTCGAGGGCGATGTTGAGTTCATGGACGTTGGGATAGCGGCGCACGTCGAGGCGGGCAAAGAAGATGTAACGCTCGACGACTTTCCATAGCATGATGAGGCTCATCAGGCCGAGGGTACCGAGGATGATGTAATCAATATGGGCTTTGAGGAATTCCATGATGGGTATGCTCCGGTCGTTGAAAGGCCTGCACTATACGCAGGGCATAAGGGTGTGTAAATACGAGGAATTATTGTTTGCCTGCTTGAAGCGATAATTTGCAGTATGGCCGCAACATATTTGAAATCAACGACTTACGCTATCACACTATCACCTGCGCAAAAAAAAAGCAGGGTAAAAAAACTGTTGTGCGAACATGGGATAAGCGTTTTTTTCCCGTTCTTATACACAGTTTTTGTGGATAACTCAGGGTGCCGGTTGCAGGCGCAGTTCGCCGCCTGATTGCTTCCATTCAAAGTGGCGCAGGATTTGCATGCCGAGCAGCACTTCATCTTCCATCTGTGGCATCACCGTGGCGGGAACACGCTCGAATTGCCAGCCGCCGAAGCCGAGTTCGTCGAGGGTGACGAGGCCGGCATCGGTGACGCCATTGGCGGTGCTGACCCGGCTGCGCCCGCGCGGTTGCAGGCCGATGCGCCGCGCCAGATTCTCGCTCAGGGCGACGCCGCTGGCGCCGGTGTCGAGCATGAAAATGACCGCTTCGCCGTTGATGGTGCCAGGGGTGCGGAAGTGGCCGTCGGCGGAGATTTTCAGGGTAAGCACATCATCCACCGCCTGCGCGTGGCGGTTCGGTAGATGAGCAGTGGATTCGTGGCCGTTGTAAGCGAAGAAGAACAGCGTGCAAAAAAGCAGGAAGACGATGAGTGCGAAGGCGGTGGCGTAGCGGCGGGCAAACGGCTGGGATTGCATGGATTCTCCGGAGCATGACATGATGACGACCCCATTCAACCGGCGACAAGGAGCCAATCTCGTGGACTTCAACAGCATTCTAAATCAGGTATTAAGCGGTGGGCAGCAAATCGCGCGCCAAGGCGGCAACCTGCTCGGCGGCGTCAACCGCGACACCCTCAAAGGTTTTGGCGGCGGTGTGGCGGCGACCGGCCTACTCTCATTGCTCATGGGACGCAAAGGCTTTGGCCGCAGTGCCCTGGAACTCGGCTCGATGGCCGCCCTCGGCGCGCTTGCCTATAACGCCTGGAAAAACTATCAGGGTGGGCAGCAGACAGCGGGGCAACAGCAACCGCTTTTGCCCGCTACCGAACGCTCCCCGGCACAAGCCGCACAGGCGGGCGAACTGACGGTGAAAGTGATGATTGCCGCCGCTGCCGCCGATGGCCGCATTGATGAAGCGGAAAGCCAGAGCATCCTCACGCAGATCGGCGCGGAAAGCGCGGAAGTGCGGCAATGGCTGGAAGGGCAACTGCAACGCCCGGCGACGCCGCAGGAAATTGCTGCCGCTGCGGGGGATGACCGTGTGCTTGCTTCCGAACTCTATCTCGCTGCGCGCGTGGTCTGCGGCGAACTGGACCGCAAGGAAATCGTCTTCCTGCATGAACTCGCCACCGCGCTTAAGCTCGATGACGGCATCGTCGCCCAGCTGGAGCAGCAGGCGGGATTCTGACCCGCAAGAAAAAGCCCGCTTAGGCGGGCTTTTTTACATCCTTCCTGCCAAAGAATCGCGGCTTATTCCTTGAGGCGGAGTTTCCTGACTCAGGACGGTTCCTTATCGCCGTAGCCGCGCGGAAATGCCCGCCAATCGCTGTGCGCAGGGCGCAGTGCCGCCTCAATCATGCGGCGGGCACGGGCGATATCGCCGCTGCAGAGATAGACGTCGAGAGCGGCGAAGCGGTGTTCCGGCCAGGTATGGATGCTGAGGTGCGATTCGGCGAGCAGCAACACGCCGGTCACGCCCGCCCCCGCGCCGAAATGGTGGAAATGGGCGGCGAGGATGTTCGCGCCCGCCGCTTGCGCCGCCTCGCGCAGGATGTTCTCAAGGCGCCCGGCATTACCGAGTAGGGCGGCGTCGCAACCGTAGCAGTCAAGCAGGGCGTGGGTGCCGGTGATGTGACGCGGGGCATCTACCACGGTTTGCGGCAGGTAGCGGGTGTAAGTGTTTTCGCCTGTGGCCGTGAGGCAGAGGTAGTGTTGCGCCCGGGTCATGCCGACGTAGAGCAGGCGGGCATTTTGCTGTTGTTGCTCTTCGCTGTTATCGGGCAGGTTATCGATGCTTGCGACGATAACGCGCGGGAATTCGCCGCCTTTGCTGCTGTGGATGGTGCAGACCAGCAAACGCTGCGGATCGGGGCGGTAGTTTTTGCGATCAGCGCTGCTGACAGGGTTTTGCAGGGGGATGCCGGCATTGCCCAGGGTATTCGCTAGCGCCTCGCATTGTTTGTTGGTGTGGCAGAGGACGGCGATGTCACCATAGGGGACGCCTTCTGCGTGCCAGGCATGGATTTGAGCGATGATGGCCTTGATTTCTTCGCCACGCGAGGCGAAACGCAGAAACTCCGGCTCGTAGCCGCTGTGTTCACCGCCCGCTTCAACGGCGACAGTGGGTACGCCTTCATCAGTGCCGGTTGTGTCTTCCTCCGGTGTGAAGATGTCCATGTCGTCTTTGACCGTGATGGGCGTGTCGTCCATAAAGCGGTGCTTGAAATCATCGGCATAGCGGCAGATTTCTTCGCTGTTGCGGTAGTTGGTGTTCAGGATATCAGTACGCCCCTGAGCCTGGATGCCGACGGATTTTAGCGAGAAGTCGAGACCACGCCGTTTGGGGAAATAGAGGTTCTGCGCGTCGTCATAAAGGAAAAGCAGCCGTTGTTCTTTGGCATCCGCGCCTTCCGGCATCGTGGTGAGCGCACGCAACCAGTCTTCGGCGAAGTCATGTCCTTCGTCTATCAATACCGCATGATATTGGCCGCCGGGAATCTGGCCATTGGCGACGGCGGTACAGGTGGCATTGGCAAGCGCTTCGGGATAGTTGTTGCTGAGTGGAACGCTGATGCCATAGCTGTTTTTCATTTCCCCGCACCATTCGTGGAAATGATGGATTTCAAGGTGCGGCACTCCGGCAAGGCGCGCCCTGAGCAGGCTGGCGAGCATGATGTTGTAGCAGATGATAAGGATGGGTTTGTCGGGGTTTTCTGCGGCAAGTTGGCGGGCGCGGTGTTGCAGGATGATGGTCTTGCCCGAGCCGGCTACACCGTGGATGACGCGGTGGCCTTCGCCCAGTTTGCGGGCAAGTTCTTCCTGCCTGGCATCCATGATGTGGATGATGTCGTCGTGATCAGGCTCTACTTCAAAAATTCTTTTTTGTGATTCGTCAATAATGAATTCGGGATAGATGTGCGCACGCACCCGCTCGCTTTGCCCGTCGGTGAGAAGTTCAAGCGGACGGAAGGGCTGCATGGCATGCAGTTTGGCAAGGAAGGTATTGCGCTCCAGTCCACCCGCTTCAATGTCTTCTTTGTACCAGGTGAGGTGCGGCGGAAAGCAGTCTTCCAGTAACGTCCGTGCGGCTTCGCTGATGCGGCTGCGCTGCCAGTTGCACATTACCGCGCCAAAGGCCCAGGGAAAGCGCAGTTTTCCCTGATATTTGCCGTTGGCATGGCGCAGGCGGCGGTCTTTTTTCATGCGGTCGATGATCGGCAGACAGCAACCGCGCGCCTGTTCCAGCGGGTTAGCTATCGTGATGCGCTGGTCGCCACTTTTCAGGATGACGTGTTCCTTGTCCATCCCCTTGATGTTGCCCATATGCCAGTCCTTGATTTCCAGGCACCACAGGCCGTGACCGGGGTGGAAGATGAGGAAATCCGGGTAGCGGCGGATGCTGCCGCTGGTGGCGACGTTGTACCAGACGAGGTAATCATCATCGAGGTAGTCGCTAAGGAGCTGGGCGAAGCGTTTTTCGCCGACGGTCATTTTGCTTTTTTTCAGGGAGGTAAGGATTTGTGCCACAGAGAGTCCTTGTGTGGGCAATTGATTGGATAGACGGTAAAAACCGCACGATAAGAGGCGCTTATTTTACGCACATGCGCTTCACACTTCGCAGGTGCTTTTATTTAGCGATTTTCCCGGTTAGAAGATGGGCTCAAGCCTCGGATGCAATCACCTCGTCGACAGGGCGGCGGAGCGAGTAGGGTTGTTCAGCGGCATAGCCGATGCGTAGCAGGATCTGCGGATAGGCGTGGCCGATGGGCAGCGTTTCGCGCAGTTCGGCGCGGATGGCCGCCACTTCGCAGGGCTGGTTGAGGAAGGCGCAGGCGAGGTTCGCTGCGCTCAAGCGCAGCAGCAGGCGTTGCAGGACACGGCCGGTCGCGATGCGTGCGGCGTTATCGTCGCTGTCGCTGCTGATAAGGAGCAGATGTGAGGCAGCGGCGAGATGTTTGGCGTCGGTTTTGTTCTGGGTTTTGCCGTTCATCATGCTTTTGACGATGATTTTCGCCAGCCAGCGCGGCAGGTTGGGCGCGCCCAGCACGGCGTTGCTGATGCCGTCGTTGTGCGCCTCGCTGTGTTTCCGGTTATAGCGTATCCAGCTCAGCAGTTCGTTTTTGAAGGCGGGGTCATTCATCTGTACGTCGTTACCCCGGCGGATGGCGTCACCCAGTTGGGTGAAGGTCGGCGTGTCGCGGGCGAAGGCATGGATGTGGATGTTCGCGGTTGCTTCCGCCAGCAGAATTTGCAGGACATCATCCGGCACCATCCGCCCGTCGCAGGTCGCGCGGTTAGTCTGGCGGCGCGTGATGCTGGCAGCGAGCGGATCGGCGGGCAGGGCATCATCCGCGCGCAGGTGTATATCAATGCGGCCATCGGCGCCAATGGTCGCTGTGCTGGCGTAGTGCAGGGTGGTGGCGTGTAAGCAGAGGTTTTCCAGCGCGCAGCCGAGGCTGATGCGGAGTTCGCGCTGGTCGCCATCAACGGCAGGCAGTATCCGCGCCGGGTCGGGCAGGATGGTGATGCCGTCGGCGGTGGCGTGAAAACGCCAGGGCTGGCTGTTGTGTCCGGACGGCGCCCGGGTGGCGGCTGTGACCAGTTGGCGGAAAACGGTGTCGTCGATGTTCATGGGGTCTCCTTATTTGTCTTGACGTCGCTCATTAAAGCACTTCCCCCGACTGCCCGCTTGTTGCAGCGTTTATTCGTTCGTTCCCGCTGCTTACAATGCCCGCTTCATCCACCATCAGGAAAACCCCATGACTCAGCCCACCACTATTCTTACCAACGGCATTGCCATCCCGATACTCGGCTTCGGCGTCTATCAAGTGCCCCCTGAAGAATGCGAACGCGTCGTTACGGATGCCATTGCCAGCGGCTACCGCCATATTGATACCGCTGCCGCCTATTTCAACGAAGAACAAGTCGGTCGTGCTATCCGCGCGAGCGGCATCAGGCGGGAAGAAATCTTCATCACCACCAAACTGTGGCTGAACAGCGCCAGCTACGATGCCGCTAAAGCGCAATTCGAGCGCAGCCTGAACCGTCTGCAACTCGATTACCTCGACCTCTACCTCATTCACCAGCCCTACGGCGACGTACACGGGGCATGGCGCGCCATCGAAGAACTCTTCGACGCGGGGAAAATCCGCGCCATCGGCGTCAGCAATTTCCACAGCGACCGCCTCGTTGATCTCGCCACCTTCAACCGCATCGCGCCGATGGTGAACCAGATTGAGGTCAACCCCTTCCACCAGCAGACGCGCGAAGTGGGCTACATGCAGGCGAACGGCATCACCGTCGTAGCCTGGGGTTCATTCGCCGAGGGCAAATACGACTTCTTCAACCAGCCGCTGCTCGTCGAAATCGGCCGGAAATACGGTAAAACGGCGGGACAAGTGGCACTACGCTGGCTTTACCAACGTGACATCGTCTCGCTGGTGAAAACCGTGCGCCCCGAACGGATGCGGGAAAATCAGGCCATCTTCGACTTCGAGCTGAGCAGCGACGACATGCTGCGCCTCACCACGCTGGATACCGGCCACAGCGCACTGGCTACCAGCCTGCCAAACAGCTTCTTTGACCACCGCGACCCCAACTTCGCGCGTTGGCTGACCGGCTTCAAGAACTGGGAAGTGTGATGATGCCCAACAAAAAACCGCCCTCCGGGGCGGTTTTTATTAGGAACTGTTGACCTTGTCGCCTTGCAATAATGTCAACAAGCCCTAGTCTTCCTTCCATAATCAACTAATATAGTTAGAAATTTACTTGTCAACAGACCTTGGTTAATTTTAATAGTATTTTTCCCCACTTGTCTTCCACTGCAAACACAAAAAAGCGGGGCATTGCCCCGCTTCCTTATTTTGTAACCCCCAGCTGATTCAGCATGAAGGCGTACATTTCCGCCGTTTCGCGGTAGCGGCGGAAGCGACCGGATTTGCCGCCGTGACCTGCTTCCATGTTGGTGCGGAAGAGGACGGGGTGGCTGCCGGTGTTCACGTCACGCAGGCGGGCGACGTATTTCGCCGGTTCCCAGTATTGCACCTGCGAGTCCCACAGGCCGGTGCCGACGAACATCGCCGGATAGGCTTGCGCTTTCAGGTTGTCGTAGGGCGAGTAGGAGAGCATGTAGGCATAGCTGTCGGCGCTCGCTTCCGGGTTGCCCCATTCATCGTATTCGTTGGTGGTGAGCGGGATGCTCGGGTCGAGCATGGTCGTCACCACGTCAACGAAAGGCACTTGCGAGAGGATGACGCGGTAGTCTTCTGGCGCCATGTTGCTGATAGCCCCCATCAGCAGGCCACCGGCGCTGCCGCCCAGCGCCGCAACGCGGTCTTTCGCGGCGTATTGGTGCTCAACAAGGTAACGCGTAATGTCGATGAAGTCGGTAAAGGTGTTCTTTTTATGGAGCAATTTGCCGTTTTCATACCATTCGCGCCCCATTTCCTGGCCGCCGCGTATGTGTGCCAGTGCATAGACCATGCCACGGTCAAGCAGGCTGACGGTGCTGGCGCTGAAGCCCGGATCCATCGAAAGGCCATAGCTGCCGTAGCCATATTGCAAGAGCGCCGCCGTGCCGTCGCGCTTGAAATCCTTGCGGTACACCAGCGTGACCGGCACTTTCGTGCCATCGCGCACCGGTACCCACAGCCGCTCGGTGGTGTACTGGTGGCGGTCATAACCCGGCACCGGCTGCTGTTTCAGCTCGCGCCGCTCGCCCGTCGCCATGTTCATTTCATAAACAATCGCGGGCGTGGTCATCGAGGTGTAGCTATAGCGCAGCCAGGGCGTGTCCGCTTCGGGATTGGCGGAAAGCCCCATCGAATAGGCGGGTTCGTCCGCCTTCACATATTCGCTCGTGCCGTCTTTTTTCAGGATGCGGATGCGTTCCAACCCTTCGGAACGCTCGGCAATAACGCTGAAATCGTCAAAAAGTTCGACATCTTCGAGGAAGATAGCGGGATCGTGCGCGATCCACGCCTGCCAGTCCTTACGCGCGGTGGCATTATCGGCGGCGGTCATGATTTTGAAATTGCGCGCGCCGTCGGCGTTGGTGCGGATGACCCAGCGTCCGTCAAAGTGATCGGCGCTGTATTCCACGTCGCGCTCGCGCGGAGCGAACAGTTTAAACTCGCCAGGGTTTTTCGCATCGGCATAGTGCACTTCATCGGAGACGGTGCTGCTGGCATGAATCAGCAGATAGGCTTCGTCGCGGGTGCGGCCAAGGTCGAGATAGAAACTGTCGTCCGTCTCTTCATAGACCACCGCATCATCCTTGCTGTCCGTACCGAGAACGTGCTTCTTCACCCGCTTGCTGAGTAGCGTTTCCGGGTCATTCTCGATATAAAACAGCGTTTTGCCGTCATCCGCCCACAGTGCGCTGCCGTTCGTGCCAATGATGGTGTCAGGCAGAAGCTTGCCGCCCGCCAAATCCGTGATGCGCAGCGTGTACTGGCGGCGGCCATTCGTATCTTCCGCCCAGACTATCTTCTGATTATCAAGCGTAATATCCACCGGCGCGGCGCTGAAATAATCGTGCCCTTCGGCGAGTTTATTTACATCAAGCAGGACCTCTTCCTTGGCAAAATCGCCCGCATCATTCGCCTTGCGGATAGACAGGGCGTCCACGCCGTCGCCCGCGGCGCGGCGCGCATGCACCGGATAATCCTTGCCGTTTTCAAAGCGCGTGTAATACCAGAAACCATGCTCGCGATAAGGCACGGAACTGTCATCCTGCTTGATGCGGCTGACAATCTCGTCGAACAACTTGTCTTCAAGCGGCTTTAACGGTTTCAGTAACGCATCGGCATAATCATTTTCCGCCTGCAAATACGCGAGCATCTTGGCATCCTTGCGCGCATCATCGCGCAGCCAGTAATACTCATCCTGCCGCTCGCCATGCGGGGATTTCACGGTGTGCGGGCGTTTCTCGACATCGGGCGGGGTTTGGGCTTGAGCTATATTCATCGCAAGTACCAGGGATAACAAAAAAGAAGAAACTTTCATGCCGGATTATTCCTCGGACAATTTGGGAAAACCTTTCGGTTCAATATAAGCGTGCTTATCGGCATCAAATGGCCAGATAAATTTCTCGCCTTTAAACGTTTTAGCAGGTTTTGGCCTGGCATTCTTATCCTTGCCGGATTTAGCCATGCCGATAAAACCATCCAGCGATAATTCCAGCGGATAAACATTGCCAACAGCAGGCAAATCCTCGCGCACCGCGTATTTCACCTGTACATCCGCGCACCGTGACAAATCTTCCGGCTCGCAGCCGTCTTCCTCGCTGAAATTACTAAAACCGGACGGCACGAACGCGGCATGTACCGCCTTGCCATCATCCAGCAAAATCACCTGCGACGACCACGAACCGCCCCAGGCGGCATCACCGGTAAACGTCGTCGCGCCCCACACCTCCTTGCCGAAAAGTTGCCATTGCCACTCAGTCGGGGCAATGCCGTACTTGCCGAACCCCTCTCCCTGGTACTGCACCGCAGGCTGCCAGTCCTTGCCGTCCGCAGATGAAAATGCAAACAGCGCGACCATGCCCGGTGCACTGTGCGGCGTGTGCAGATTATCGCCGGCAAACAGCAAATAGCGGCGCTTGCCAGCGGCAACATCCACCACCTTCTCGCTGACAAGGCGCAGACAGTAACCTTCCAGACCACCATCACTGTCGGCATTCTCAACTTCCTTCATCGGCGCAAAATGACAAGTCTTGAGCTTGTCCCCGGCAGCGGGATGATTGGCGTCATCATTGAAGACCTCTAACGCCCCGGCATTCGCCGGAAAATGCTGGTTCAACGTCTCCTGCGCGAGCGTATCGGCATCAGCGGCCAGTGCCTGCACGGCGGCGAAAGCAGATAAAACCAGCAAAGAACGGGGAAATGGCATACAAACCTCTCGGAATTAAAGAAAAACCAAGGGCGGATAATCATCCGCCACAAAAACATCATAACGCAAAAGGCGGGATAACTCCCTGCCTGTGCAGGATGCAAATATTTACGGCTTCTTACGGAACTGCCGGTATTCCCCGAAAATATGAAAAGTTAAGCGACGAGGGATAATCGGCAGGCGTAATATATTCATGCATATTCGCATCATAAGAGAAGAGGAATTTTCCTGCTTGTATTCCTTGACAGGCTGCGTCTTGGCATCTTTACCCTCGCCCACTAGCTTCATCCCGTCATAACCATTCACCGTTACCTGCAAAGGATATTGTCCACGGCAGGCAAATCATGGCGTACTTCAACCGTGGCTTCTAATACAGCTTCATTCGCATAGCATTCCGCCTAGCCCTTTTTCGTGATTTGCAAATATTCTTCATCATCGCAATCTGCCATCCCGCTATTCTCAAAAGAGGTGGGAATCACGGTTTCGTGAATATTCCTGCCATCATCATGCAATATTTGCACAGTTCCTTTACTTACACCGCCCTGCATATAACCGCCTTCGCCAATAGTGCCCCATAAACCCTGTCCGGTTTCCAGCCAGCTGATTTGACTGGTGTCCAGATTCCATCCCGAATTTGCATGGGTTTCCTTGTGCGCAAGCAATTTCCAGTCTTTACCATCATCGGAAGTAAACAAAAACAGGCTGTTCAAACCGGAACAGCGGTCACAGCCGGCAAGTCTGTAACCGGAAAAGAAGACGTAGCGCCGCTTGCCTTGTATCAGCAATCTTCTTGTCAATAAAATTCATGCAATAGCCATTTATTTGTGTATTTTTATCTTCAGGGTCTTTAAGCTCTTTGAAATGACATTGTTTGATAGCCCCCTCACTCTCTTTGCCTTTATTAAAAGCTTTCAGCACTTTTTCATCATTGGGATATTGTTTCTCTAGTAACTGCTGTACAAACGCATCCGGTTTATTTTCCTGTGCGGTTACCAATTGTGCAGCGGTAAATAGCGATGCTGCCAAAAGGGTACGGATGAATTTCATAAAAAATTTTCTTGGTTAGCTTGATAAATGTATGAAATGCGCGGAAAGATTTTACGTTTACCGCCAGATGGCGGTCAATCAGCAGCATCTTCAAGGGAATATTGCCGTCAAGCGGGATAAATGCTGGATTCGCTACCAAGCTGCGTAAATACTGGCTCCACCAAGCGGCGTAATTATTGGGCTCGTCAAGTCGCGTAAATTTGTAGGCGGATGATTTTTTGATTTTGGCAGCGGCGATAAAAATATCCCGCATGGACGTCATGCGGGATGCTGTGTATTTATCGTTGCAATCAGAGTTCAAAGTCATAGCTTTGCGGCAATTCGTCGCCGGGGGGAATGATTTCCGGCCCCCAGTCGGTAGGCAGGGGATGTGCTGCGGTGGCTGGAGGGTTAGATGTAGGGGAGGCGAGGGTAGGGCGACGCTGCGGTATGGGCGCAGCGTTGCTGCTGTCGAGGCTGGTGATGCTCAGGTTGCTGCCTGCGATGGTGGGAGGGGAGGTCAGTCTGTCCGGCGGAGCGACTGTGCGCAAGCCGCTTGCGGGGAGCGAGGTGTTTGTCGGGGTGCGGGTGGACGGGATGACGCCGCCAGGCGTGCTGTTGGCCCAGCCGGTATCAGGCCGGGTGCTGTTACCGGTCAGGTTGCTGCTGCTCAGGTTATCCGTAGATATTGAACCACCGCCGGAGATAAGCGGCGGGGTGTTGTTGGCCAGTAATGGATTGGTCGGAGTCGGGCTGCGTGCGGCGAGCAGGGCGTTGCTGGGCACGGGGTTGTTGCCGGCAATTTGCAGCGGTGTACCGCTGAGCGGGTTGGTGTTCAGGTTGTCTTCGGGGATGACGGGGTTGGAACGCATCGGCGGCAGGCGGCTGCCCGGCAGCGGGGCACGGTGCGGGTTGCGCTCGCTCAGGGCGTATTGGCCGCCGATGACGTCAATTTCCGGCGGCTGGCGGTAGGTTTCGAAGTAGTCGTAGCCGGGTTTGAGCATGCGCCAGAAGTCGTACCAGCGGTGGTCGCTGTAGGCGGCGAGGTTGGCTTCTGTCAGGCGGAAGGGGAAGGCGTGTACGCGTACGAAGGGCTGGCCGCGTTGCAGGGCGGCACCAACGAGGCTGTAGATTTCTTCGATTTGCCGGTCACCCATGGCGTAGCAGCCGATGGAGACGCATTTGCCGTGCACCATCAGCATACTGCCGGTGTAGCCGTGGCTGCGGTCATAGGCGTTGGGGTAGCCGAGGTTGAAGGAGAGGTGGTAGTTGCTGTTCGGGTTCATCGCTTCGCGGCCGACGGCGTAGAAGCCTTCCGGCGATTGTTTGTCGCCTTCGCGGGTTTTCGGGCCGAGCTCGCCGGAGTAGATGCAGATGGGGTAGTCAAGGAAGAGGGCGTATTCGCCGCTGTCTTTTTGCAGCCAGACTTCGAGTTTTTCTTCTTTTTTGAAGATGCGGATGAAGGTGGGCGCGCCAAAGCGGAAGCCTTTGGCTTCGAGGCGGTCTTGCAGGGTCAGCTGTTGCGGGCGGCGGATGAGCCGGCTGTCGCGCGGGCTGTCTTTCGGCGCCGGGCTGCTGCACGCGGCAAGGATAAGGGTGATGAGGACAAGGAAGTGGGTACGGATGTTCATGGCAGAGGGGGGTTATTGTTTGTAGAGCCAGCGGAAGAGTTCGTCTTGCACGGTGCGGCTGCGCACGGCGCTTTTGCCGTTGCCGATGACGACGACGACGTAGTTGCGCCCGCTTTCGGCGCGGATGTAGCCCGCGAAGCTGCGCACGTTGTCAATGGTGCCGGTTTTGCCGATGACGCGGCCGGCAAGTGCTTCACCCCGGTAGCGTTTGCGCAGGGTGCCGCTTTCGCCGGCAACGGCGAGTGAGGCGAGGAAGGTTTCGCCCTGGTCGGAAAGGTAGATGTCGCGCAGCAGGGTGGCGAGTTGTCTGGCACTGACGAGTTCGAGGCGCGAGAGTCCTGAGCCGTTGTCGATAATCATGCCGTCGGTATTGATGCCAAAGGCTTCAAGCGTTATGCGTACGGCGTTCCTGCCTTTTTCCAGACTGCCGGGCGGATCGAAGGTTTTGGTGCCGAGGGTAAGCATGAGCTGGCGGGTCATGACGTTGTTGCTTTCTTGGTTCATGCGCTGGATTTGCAGGGCAAGCGGGTCGGAGTAGCCGGTGAAGATGTGTTTGGCGGTGGACGGGGTTTTGGCGACTTTGCCCGCGCCGTCGAAGCTGCCGCCCAAGCGGTACCAGAGGTCGCGGAAGAGGTAGTAGAACTGTTCGCTGGCTTCGCCGAGGACGAGCTGTACGTCTTGTGAGCCACAGCCTGTAGCGTAGGTACCGGCGACGTGCATGACGGCGTAGCCCTTGTCATCGCGCTCAAGTACGGCGGACGGGGTGAAGCCGTCACCGCTGCACTGGCCCTTTTTGACTTTGAGCTGGTTGTCGATTTTCCAGTTGACGATTTCCGGCACGAGGGTGAGTCGCGGCTTGCCCGCCTGCGGTGTGACCTGCATTTTCACGGTGCGGAAGTTGACCATCAGCGGGTGCGGGATGGCGTTGTACGCAGCCCAGGGTTTGCCGTCAAACGAGGCAGCGTCGCGCTCTTCCGGGGTGAGGCGGTAGAGGGAATCATCCAGCACGATGTCGCCGGTGATGTGGCGCACGCCCACTTGTTGCAGGGCTTGCAGCATGGTGAGCAGCTGTTCTTCGACGAGGAAGGGGTCACCGCCGCCGACGATATAGAGGTTGCCTTCGACGATGCCGTTCGCATCGGGCAAGGTGTCCACATAGAAATTGGTCTCCCAGCGGTAATCCTTGCCGAGGCGCAACAGGCCGGCTGCAGTGGTGAGGACTTTGGCCACGGATGCCGGATGGCGCAGGGTGGTGCCGTTCAGTTCGACCAGTGGTTCTTCGGCTTCCATCGCCTGCACCCAGATGCTGATGTCGGCGCTGGCGACATTGTTCTTTTGCAGCATCTCCGTCACGGCAGCAGGCACCTGCTCTGCCTGCACTGCCAGGCTAATCCATATTGTTAGCACGATGAGCCAGCCGCGCATCCGTCCCCTCCAAAAAGGTTGCTATTATAGGTGTCCTGCCGAAAAACGAAACCAGACATGACCGAGAACTTTGAGAGCCCAGGAAAGGAAAAACAGTACGACGAGGAAGGCCGCGTCATCCGCGCCAACCGCTCGCAGGCCAAGCGCGAACGCGAGCCGATTAAAGCCTTTGCCGGCGAGCTGCTGAAACTGCCCGCGCATCAGTATCCGCTGCTGCCGATTGATGACACCCTTATTGCCGCCTTGCGGGAAGGCAAGCGCCTGAGCGGCAACGCCCTGTCGCGCCATTTGAATTATCTGACCCGCCTGCTTGACGAGCAGGACTATCCGGCGATTCTCGCCGCGCACGAACACATCAACCACCCTTATCTGCACAGTCCTGGCAAGCAGCAGCGCATCCGCCGCGAGATAGAACGGCTGCTGGCGGATGATGCAGGGGTTTACGGCGAACTGCTGGGGCGTTATGCCGATCTGGATGTGCAGCATGTGCGGCAACTGGTGCGCGAGGCGAAGAAACAGCGGGCGGCGGACGATGCGGACTCGCCTTTGCCACCGAATAAGTACCAGCGCCGCTTGCAGAAATATTTGCAGGGATTGGCGCTTTATTATGAGGAATGAAGCAGACGGCTCCGAAAAGGAGCCGTTTTTTCGTGCTTTTCTCATTAGGCAAGCGGTAAAATTGCGAACCTTTCTTATCTCGTATTTTTCTTACGTTTTCACGGATTCACCATGAGCCTGTTCTTTTCGTTATTTGTCCGCTGTTTTTGGCTGCCGCTCTTTTTTGCGACGGCGTTGTCTGCCGCGCAACCGCCGCGCCCGCAGCGGATGTTTGCCGCATTTGTGTGCGGGTTGCTCGCAGCGGGGGTGGCAGTTGCCGCCTTGCCGTTACAGAGTGCGGCAGTGATGTTCTGGTTCGCGCCATTGCAACTGGCGCTGCTGGCTGCCGTGTGGCTGTGGGCGCTGGTCAAACCCGCTGCTGCCCGTGACGGGTTGTGGTTCACCGCCGGCTTTCTCGGCGCGGTGCCGTTTTTTTCGGCGCCGGTGATGAGCGCGTTTTCTTCCACCAGTGTGGTGAATTCGACGTTTATTTTGCATTTGGCAGCGGTGCTCACGGCGGCGGGTTTGTCGGCGCTGGTGGTGTTGTGGCTGTTTGTGCTGCGCTCGCTGGTCGCACCCAGGGTGTGGCGCGGGCTCGCGGTGCTGATGGTCGCGGTGATAGTGCTGCTGTGGGTGGTGTGGCTGGGGGCGGATTTCGGGCTTGCCACCATCAAGTTGCAGAAGGCCGAGGTAACGGCTTTCCGTTTGCGCTGGCTGGCGCGGGCGGAATTTGCGCGTAACTGGTTTGCCTATGTGGCGCTGTTATTGCCCGCACTCGCAACGGTTGCTGCACTGTTTTCTGCCTGGTTGCCGGCGCGGCGGCGCTTGCAGATGGCGGATAGCAAGGCAGACGTGTCGCTTGTCCATCCCGACCCTGTCCCGCAAGCAGGGGAGGGGGCTGCTTCTGTGCCAGCGGACGAGAAAGCGATACCGACCGGCAGCGCAGATGTCCGCTCTGCCGCTGTTCATCATCGTCTGCTGCTCGCCGGGGTGCGGCGGGCGCGGCGCGCGTGCGTGCAGGGGTTCGCTGCATGTGCGCTGGCGCTCGCGGTCTGTTTGTTCTGGGATTTGGTTGCGTCCAGGCCGCCGTCGCTCTCAAAGGCGACGCCGGTCATGCTTGCCGCTGATGATGCGGTGCATTTGCCGATTGCTGCGGACAAGCTGAAAGATGGCGATTTGCACCGTTATGCCTGGGTGTCGTCCGAGGGCAAGGTTGTACGCTTTTTTGTGATTGACCGTTTTCCTGGCGAGTGGTCGCCAGCGGTGGTCTTTGATGCCTGTATGCTTTGCGGCGACACGGGTTATGCGATGCAGGGCGATCAGGTAATGTGCATCGGCTGCGGTGTGCGCCTGTTCCGCCCCAGCGTTGGCAAGACTGGCGGTTGTAATCCGGTGCCGATTGAGGATTGGGTGATGAATGCCGATGAAATCCGCATTCCGCGCAAGTCGCTGGAAGCGGGCTTGCAGCTCTTCAAGGCGGTGGTCGAGCTGGAGGTGGTCGATCCGGTAGATGGTTCCCGCTTGAAGAACACTACTGCACCGCACCGTTATAGTTATGGCACGAAGACGTATTTTTTTGCGAGTGAGGCGAATTATCAGCGCTTCGTGGATGACCCTGAGTTGTTTATCAAGGATTAAGGTTATGTTCTGGCGTATGATTTTCCAGCTTTGGCATCACGATTTGCCGCGCAAGGCCCTTGCGTTTGCCACGATTTTTCTCGCTTCCAGCCTGATTGCCGGGCTGTTGGCGGTGTCTATCGACATCGGTGACAAGATGTCGCGCGAGTTGAAGTCTTATGGCGCGAATATTCTGATTGAGCCGGCGGGCGGCGCGCTGTTGCCCGATGATGTCGCCGGGCAGCCCTATTATCTGGAAGAGAAGGTGTTGCCGTCGGTGATGGATATTTTCTGGCGGAACAACATCTACGGCTTCGCGCCGCTCTTGAACGGCCATGTGCGCGCAGGCGGGGTGGAAGTCGCGGCGCTGGGCACGTTTTTTGATCACCCGCTGGATATCGCCGACGAGTCGGATTTTCACACCGGGCAGAAGGCGGTCAGCCCGTTCTGGCAGGTTGCGGGCGACTGGCCTGATGACAGCAAGCCGTTTCCCGCTGATGCCCCCATTCCCGTGCTGGTCGGGGTCAAACTCGCCGCTGCGCAGGGTTGGCAGGTGGGCGACGTGCTGCCGCTGACATCCACCACGGCCAGTACGCCGGAAAAATCCGCCCGCATCAGCGGCATCCTCACCAGCGGCGCAGCGCAGGACGGGCAAATCGTCCTGCCGCTCGCCGCGCTGCAAGAGGTGATCGGTTTGCCGGGGAATATCAGCGCCATTCAGGTAGCGGCGATGACCGTGCCGGAAAACGATTTGTCGCGCAAGGCGCACGAGAACCCCTCGACACTGGATGCCAAACAATATGATCAGTGGTATTGCACCGCCTACGTTTCTACCATCACCCACCAGCTTGAAGAGACAGTCAGCGGCTCGGTCGTCCACCCCGTATGGCAGGTTGCCGCATCCGAAGGCGTCATCATCGGCAAAATCCAGCTACTGCTGATTGTGTGCAGCCTCGCCGCCCTGATTTCCGCCGGCATGGGCATTGCCTCGCTCACCGGCAGCGGCATCATGGCGCGCGCCAAGGAAATCGGCCTGATGCGCGCGCTCGGCGCGAAGCCGTGGCAAATCTCGCTGCTCTACTACGCCGAAGCCATTCTCGTCGGCGCACTCGGCGGCCTGACCGGTTGCGCGGGCGGCGCCGTCCTCGGTTGGGGTATCGGTCAGGCGCTCTTCGGCGCGGCGCTGGGCTTCACCTGGATTGTCGTCCCCGTCGTCGTCTGCGCCGCCATCCTGATTGCCCTCACCGGCACCTGGTTTCCGGTGCGCAGTATTGCTCGCCAAGTCCCCATTGAGGTGTTGTATGAAAGATAACAATATGCGCTGGCTGCTGCCCGGCAAAGCCCTGCGCCACAAATGGCGGCGTACCCTTACCATCATCGCCGCGCTGGCCATCGGCGCCGCCATCGTGACTGCGATGGCGGCCATCTACTTCGATATCAACGAAAAGATGAGCCACGAGCTGCGCTCCTTCGGCGCCAATTTCTACCTCGGCGCCAAAAACGAACAGCCCTTCACCCTTACCGAATACCGCCGCATCACCGCTGCCATGCCGCCTGCGCTCTACCACGCATCCAGCCCCTACCTCTACACCGTGGCACGCAGTGAACGCGAACCCGTGGCGCTGGTCGGCGTTGATTTCCCCGCACTGCCCGCGCTCGTCCCTTATTGGCAGGTGCAGGGTGGCTGGATCAGCATTGATTTCGACGACAGGAACACCATGCTCGGCAAAACCCTCGCCCGCCAGCTTGAACTCAATCTCGGCGACGACATCACCCTGGTAAAAGACAACGGTGAGAAAAAAACCTTCCGCATCAAAGGCATCATCGAAAGCGGTGATGCGATGGACAACGTCATGCTGCTTAACATCGGCGTTGTGCAGGCCTGGACGGATAACCATGACCGCATCAGCTATGCACTCGCCAGCCTCGCTAACGACAACGACACCGTCACCGCCTATGCCGGCCGCCTCAGCGCGGAAAACCCGCAACTCGACATCCACCCCATCCGCAAAGTCAGTGCCGCTGAAGGACAAATCCTGCACAAAATCAAAGGTCTGATGGGACTAGTCTGCATCATCATCCTGCTGCTCTCCAGCCTGTGCGTAAACACCTCGCTTACCGCCATGACGCACGAACGCCGCCGCGAATTTGCCCTGCAAAGCGCGCTTGGCGCGTCCGACCGGCAAATCACTGCGCAAATCGTGCGCGAAACCCTCGCCATGACCACGCTCGCCATCACCATCGGCATCTTCCTCGGCCTCGTCCTCGCGCAAATCCTCGGCCACGTCGTCTTCCACGCCAGCATCGCCCCGCGCTGGCCGGTCATCCCGCTTGCCGCCGTGCTGTCGCTCGCCGTCGCCGCTGCTGCCGTCGCCCTGCCGCTCAAACGCGTCCTCGCCCTGCAAGCGGCGGTCGTCCTCAAAGGCGCGTAAATCCCCCAAACCGTCAATAGCAAACCGCCCCACGGGGCGGTTTTCCGTATCCGCACCCTATCCGGAGAAAACCATGCCCACAACCTACTACGCCCATTCCGCCGACAACCAACCCTATGCCCACTGGCAAACTCT
This sequence comes from Cardiobacterium valvarum, assembly GCF_900460955.1. Classification (GTDB taxonomy): domain Bacteria; phylum Pseudomonadota; class Gammaproteobacteria; order Cardiobacteriales; family Cardiobacteriaceae; genus Cardiobacterium; species Cardiobacterium valvarum. The sequence continues at coordinate 1,481,000 of NZ_UFUW01000001.1, read as the reverse complement.
CGCCGACCACGCGCATAAAGTCGGCGAAATGGCAGCTGCCTTTGCTGCTGCCTTCGGTGCGCAGGAAATCGCCCGTTACACCGGCGAGCTGCACGACCTCGGCAAATATAGTTAAATAGCAAAAAAACAGTAACCATCAAAATTATGACCTATCCAGCCCATATCCGTAAAAAAATCCTTGCAGAACTCGAAGATAGCACCTATCGCGAAGTGGCAGCCAGACACCGCATCAGCCCCAACACCCTTGCTACCTGGAAGAAACAGCCACAACCCAAAGGCAGCCGCCGTTCTACGCCTCGCCTTCTTACAGAAGAAGTCATCCGGCAAGACGTGGCCGAGCACCCTGATGACTATCAATGGGAAAGGGCTGCACGTCTGGGCTGCTCGCAAAACGGCATCTGCAAGGCGCTCAAACGCTATCGCTTCACCGTTAAAAAAAAGACTTCCGCCACCGCAAGGCAGACGAAGAAAAACGCCGTGAATTCCTCGAAGTAAAAAGTGTCTACGAAGAACGCCTGCATCCCTTTGTTTATATCGATGAAAGCGGCTTCAGAAAAGACATCTCCCGTCCTTACGGTTATGCACCACGCGGGCAAAAATGCGCAGGGGTATCCGGATGGAGCAAGGCACAAACCAACGTTATAGGCGCCCTGTGTGGCACTGTGCCATTTGCTTTCACTGCCTTTGATTGCAGCATAGACAGCGATGTTTTTCATACATGGGCGACAGAAATACTGCTACCGGAGCTGCCCGCCTGCAGTGTGATCGTGATGGACAACGCCTCCTTCCACAAGCGGCAGGACACGCTGGATGCATTGCAGGCTGAGGGACATACGGTGCTGTGGCTTCCGCCCTATAGCCCGGATTTCAACCCGATAGAGAAGACATGGGCATGGATCAAACGGTTGAGGAAACAATGGCGGTTGGCTGATGTGAATGCCCTGCTGTTTTGGTTCTTTACTCTCGTTACTCTTTATTAGCAATTCGACTATATTCCATATCCGCCTCACCGCTGATTTCCTCAAAGATTCTGGTAAAGCGCCCTGCTTTGCCCCAGCGGCGATAACGCTGAAATACGCTGTTCCATTTGCCAAATTCCTTGGGTAAATCCCGCCACGGGCTGCCGGTGCGGGTTATCCACAACACGGCTTCTATAAACATGCGGTTATCGGCGGTTGGTCCGCGATCGTTAGCCTTGCCTGTACACAGGGGATCAATTCTTGCCCATTGGGCATCGGTCAGTATTAATCTTTCTTTCATAATCATATGATATGGCTTGGATATTACTTGTCAACAGACCCTAAAAAGTATGCTCGGCAAATCTGTCAATAGTGCAGGCAGATAAATATGAAGGAGAATTTCCTTTGTTTTCACTGTTGGGAGAATCTGTCAAATCTGCTCGAATTCTAAGCAGCAAACATTTCAGGTCACCACCGGATTTTTTTTCGGATATGAGCTGGATAGGTCATGATTTTGATGGTTACTGTTTTTTTGCTATTTAACTATACAGGCCTTTCAAGAGCGCCTGCACGGCAGCAGTAAACCCGTCGATCACGCCACCGCTGGCGCCAGAATCGCCATTGAACGCTGGGGAAAGAGCATCGGCAAAATGATGGCCTACTGCATCGCCGGCCACCATGCCGGACTCGCCAATGGCAGCGATGAAGGCGAAAACCGCCGCACCCTGAAAAAACGTCTGGCCCTGCAATTTGGCGCGGACATCCAGCCGCTGGATGACATCTGGCAACAAGAAATCCGTCTGCCGCCCACCCTGGCCGTACCGCCGCTCAAACCCGACATCCATCACTCCGGATTTTCCCGCGCCTTCTTTATCCGCATGCTCTACTCCTGCCTGGTTGATGCCAACTACCTCGACACCGAAGCCTTTTACGCCGCCATAGAAAACAAAACGATTAAGCGCGGCAACTATCCCGCCTTAAGCGACCTGCAAACGAACCTCCGCCATTACCTTACCGCGCTCTGCGATAGCGCCGCGCAACAAAGCGGGGAAGAACCTGCCCATGCCGCCTTGAACCGCCTGCGCAGCGACATCCTGCACCACGCCACCGCTCAAGCGGCAGAACCGCCCGGCCTCTTTCGCCTCACCGTGCCCACCGGCGGCGGCAAAACCTTCACCTCCATGTCATTCGCGCTGGAACACGCCCGGCAGCACGGCCTGCGCCGTATCATCTACGTCATCCCCTTCACCAGCATCATCGAACGAAATGCCGCCGAGTTCCGCAAAGCCTTCGCCCCGCTTGACGAAGCGGTGCTGGAACACCACAGCACCTTTGACGACAGCAAACTGAAAGACCAGGACAGCAAAGACAAACTGCGCCGCGCCTCGGAAAACTGGGACGCGCCCGTCGTCGTCACCACCGCCGTGCAATTCTTCGAATCCCTCTTTGCCGACCGCTCCGCGCGCTGCCGCAAACTGCACAACATCGCCGGTAGCGTCATCATCCTCGACGAAGCGCAAATGCTGCCGCCCGATTTCCTCCTGCCCATCATGCAGACCATCAAAGAACTGGCGCAGAACTACCGCTGCAGCATCGTCATGTGCACCGCTACCCAGCCCGCCGTACAAGTGGCAGACGGCTTCTACCGCGGCTTTGAAAACGTGCGCGAAATCGCGCCTGAGCCGGCAGCCCTATTCGTGCAACTGCGCCGCACCACCGCGCAATACATCGGGCAACAAAGCGATGCTGACCTGCTCGCCAAACTTGCCGAACACCCGCAAATGCTCGTCATCGTCAATAACCGCCGCCAGGCCCGCAGCCTCTACGACGAAGCGGCAAAACTTGCCCTGGACGGCGTTTTTCACCTCAGTACCCTGATGTGCGCCGCCCACCGCAGCCAAACACTGGACAACATCCGCACTCACCTGCGCAGCGGCGCACCCTGCCGCGTCATCGCCACCTCGCTCATCGAAGCCGGCGTTGACGTTGATTTCCCACTGGTGATGCGTGCTGAAGCAGGTTTAGACAGCGTCGCCCAAGCCGCCGGACGCTGCAACCGCGAAGGCAAACAAACGCCGGAGAGCAGCCATGTGTGGATATTCACCCCCGAAGATGGCTGGAAAAACCCATCCGAACTAGCCTTTCAGGCGGGCGTGATGCGTGCCATCGTTCGCCACCATGCGGATGACCTCCTCTCTACCGCCGCCATCACCGCCTACTTCCGCGAACTCTACGCCCTAAAAGGCCGCGAACTGGATAAAGAAAATATCCTGCAAAAGCACAGCAAAGCCGCAAAAAGCCTCGATTTCCCCTTCCAGACCATCGCCGACAAATTCCGCATGATTAAAAGCCCGATGCTGCCGCTCATCATCCCGTTCGACCGCAAAGCGGAAAAGCTCATTGACGCCCTGCGCCACGCCGACCACATCGGCGGGCTGCTACGCAAACTGCAACCTTATACCGTCCAAATCCCCGAAAAAGCCCTTGCTGCTTTGTATAAAGCAGGACACATCGAACTGGTTAATGAACAGGACTTCGGGAGGCAGTTCTACACGTTGATAGGGCTGGATTTGTACGACGAGGTGGCCGGACTGAGCTGGGAGGATTTGGGGTTTTTGAAGGAGGAGAGTTTGGTGTTTTAGTCAAAGGCAAATTTTACTTACACTAAATTGAAGAAATATGTTGCAATGCATGGGGTATCACTGATAAATTATGAGTCGCCCCAATTATGGTTGACTATTACTCTCACATGTTGAGAGTTTTGTGGAATACGGAACTAGTAACAATGCTAAAGCAAGAGCTAAAAATGACTGTTACACAATTCCGATCATAGCGGCTGTGACTGGCAGCAAAAGAAAACCTATAAATCATAGAATGGAAGTACATTAAATGATAGACAAGAATACTATTCTCGTGACAGGTGCTGGTGTTGATAAGACGCCAGGGATTGATTTTCCACTGGCGGCAGAGCTTTTGCCGGCAATTAGTGATTACCTAAATAATACGGAAGAGGGTAAGAGTATTGATAAGTTATTGCGTAGTAAGATCAATGGATTAAGATTTCGTTTTGAACGTGTCATTAATGATGCAATTTCAGATATCACCCAGAGAGAGCCAGTGCAATTAAAGGGAACTATTCAGCGTATTCAGGAAATTGTTGATCAACTTCCGGATGATGAAGAACATAGTATCCAGAAAAAACAGGGACAGCTTATTGTTCGACTTTTTAATCAATTACAGCAAATTGCTACCGCCAACTATATCGACGATGAGACACGTAAGTTAATCGAAGAGGTCTTTGGAGATCATGCGCCTGAGTTCGGCTTAGATGACTGCATTGTTGATATTCGAAAACTTAGCGTTTCTGATACATTTAAGTCTATTTTACAATATACCTTACGGCAAGGTCTAAATTCCGCCTCCAATCAAATCTCTTATGCATTAGTTAGTGATCTTTTAAATATTGAAAAACTCTTGATAGAAAAATTTCTTGGATTTTACAATAATAAGCTGTCAGATATCAAAAACTATGTCTATATTGCGTGGTGTTTCTGGGCGTTTTTGCTTTGTCGTGATCGTGAAGTTCATGGTAAAGTAGAACAATTGCCTTTTTATGCTTACATCCCTAAGAGTTGGAAGGGTATAACGCTTAACTACACCTCATTTCTTGCCTCTCATCTTGAAGAGAGAAATACCATTTACTTCCATGGTGGACTCTCTACCTATATTCGTATGGATAATCGTGAACTTTTGAACTTTGATAATTTTAAAGATAAACCTCCGCAGGAATTATTGGCATCACATATTTGTGATAACTGGTTTTTTGATGATGATAATCCAGTTAATTCTCGCTGTCTAATTCCTTCATTAGTTCCACCACTGCGACTAAAGCCCATTCTCTCTAAAGAATATATTGATCTCTGGTATAAAGCTGGTCAGTGGTTACAGGAGGCAGGTCATGTTGTGATTGTTGGTTATTCACTTAATACGGCTGATGAACATTTTAATGATTTGCTAAGGTCGCTGCAAGGAAAGAGAATAACTGTAATTGGACCAGATGTGTTAAGCGATTCTTATATGAAACGCGTTGAGTCAATCTGGGGCGTTAGCCATAATCAGTTTACTAATAAACAACTACAAGGGAAAGAAGCTGCTCAACATCGCGAAATCACGTTAATAAAATCACTTGCAAATGAAATTAATTTTGATGAGTTTTTATGACAAAATCTTTTTAAAATAATTTAGATTTATATTGCAATAAGGCTATGTTAATATAAATATTTTTTGCAATCAATAACTAAATGACTTTAGCTAATAAGATTAAAAAACTTATTATGTAATTTCAGCATTCAAGTTGTATGCTGTGGGTTGAAACAATTTAGTGTAGGCATAAAATCGCCTCCCCATAGGGAGGCGTGTGTTAATTATTCTGAGTCGAGGAAAATACCATGCAAAACCAAATCCGCTTACACGTTTGGGGTGATTACGCCTGTTTTACCCGCCCGGAGATGAAGGTGGAGCGGGTGTCTTATGATGTGATGACGCCGTCGGCGGCGCGCGGGATTTTGTCCGCGGTGCACTGGAAGCCCGCCATGCGCTGGGTGGTGGACAAGATTCATGTGCTGAAGCCGATTCGGTTTGAATCGGTGCGGCGCAATGAATTGGGCGGCAAGATTTCGGCGGGCAAGGTCAGCGGCGCGATGAAGCGCAACAGCGTTGCCGATTTATATACGTTGATTGAAGATGACCGCCAGCAGCGAGCGGCGACAGTGCTCAAAGACGTGGCTTATGTGATTGAAGCCCATATAGCGCTGACGGCACGGGCGGGCAAGGATGAGACCGTTACCAAGCATATCGAGATGTTTGCGCGCCGCGCGCGCAAGGGGCAGTGTTTCCAGCAGCCGTGCTTGGGCGTGCGTGAATTTCCTGCCGATTTTGCCTTGATTGACGAGGGCGAGCCGCTGCCGCCGTCCGATTTATCGGCAAGCGAGGCAAACCGCGATTTGGGCTGGATGCTGCACGATATAGATTTTGACCACGGCAACACGCCGCATTTCTTCCGCGCGGAAATGAAAGAAGGCGTCATTCTTGTGCCGCCGTTTTATGCCGAGGAGGTGAAAGCATGATTCTTGCGTCCCTTGCCCGCTATTACTACCGCTTGGCGGCGGAAAACGATGAAATGGGCAATCCGAAGGTGCCGTCTTATGGCTTTAGCGAGGAGAAAATCGGCTGGATATTGGTACTGGATAGCGAAGGGAATCTGCAAGACGTGATATCGAATCTCAGCGCAGATATAAAACCGCGGCCAAAATTAATGATAGTGCCGCGTCCAGATAAACGTACATCAGGCATCAAACCGAATTTCTTGTGGGATAAAACGGCTTATGCGCTGGGCGTGGAAGCCAATAAAAACAAAGCCGAAGCAAAGAAAAAACCGTTTATCCCGGCAGAAAAAACCTTTGCCGCCTTCAAGCAATATCATCTCGAATTATTGCAAGACAGCGCAGATGAAGGCCTGCTGGCCATATACTGCTTCTTGCAAAATTGGCAGCCCGAACATTTCGCGGCGCAGCATTTGCCGCTGGAAATGCTCGATACCAATATCGTTTTTTCCCTGGAAATGCCAAGTGCCTTTATTCATAAACGTGAGGCGGCGCAAACCCTGTGGGCAAAGCTGTTGCAAAACAATCAAGCAGAAAAGGGCTTATGCCTAATCAGCGGCGAAACGGCCCCGATTGCGCGGTTGCATCCGGCCATTAAAGGCGTATTCGGCGGGCAAAGTTCCGGCGGCTCGATTGTCTCGTTCAATAACGAGGCATTTACCTCTTTCGGTAAAGTGCAAGGGGCAAATGCCCCAATGTCGGAAGCGTCCGCTTTTGCCTACACCACCGCGCTCAATTATCTATTGCGCTTGGAAAATGGGCATTCTTTAGTAATAGGGCTAGGCAGAATCCGGGCAGCGCTTCAGGCGGCAAAGAATCAAGACAAATCACAAGATATTGATAAAAGACCGAGCGTTGCCGATACCAGCACCATTTTCTGGGCGGAAGCTGCCGATCGCGCCTCCGCGCAAGCTGCCGAAGCATTCTTTGCAGAAACAGCATCACCCAGTGACGATGAAGAAAGCGCCAAGGTCTTTGAAGTGCTGGAGCAACTTGCTAAAGGCCGGCCACTGCAAGAAGTGGCGCCCGAACTCTCGCCGGATACCCGTTTTTATATCTTGGGCCTTGCCCCTAACGCTTCGCGGCTCTCTATCCGCTTCTGGCTGGATACCACCTTTGGGCAGTTGGCGCAGAATCTGGCTCAGCATTGGCAGGATTTGGCCATTGAGCCCCGGCCCTGGAAAACCCCACCGTCTATTTGGCGACTCTTATTGCAAACTGCCGTATTGGGCAAAAGCGAAAACATCTCGCCCGTATTGGCAGGTGAGATGACCCGCGCCGTGATTTGCGGCACGCCGTACCCATTAAGTTTGCTGTCGCAACTGATTACCCGAATCCGCGCCGACGGCGATGTAAACGGCCTGCGCGTGGCAATGATGAAAGCCGTATTACAGCGGCGTTTTAGAAAAGGTTTCATTCAAGAAGGAGTCCCCATGAGCTTACATACTGAAAGTAAAAACCCCGCCTATTTATTGGGGCGGCTATTTGCCGTATTGGAGCGCATCCAGCATCAGGCACTTGGTGAATTAAATGCCGGTATTGCTGATCGTTACTACGGCTCGGCTTCCGCCATGCCGTATTTTGTCTTTCCCCGTTTATTGGCAGGCGTCAAAAACCACTTGTCGCGCCTGCGTAAAGATAAGGCCGGCATGGCGGTCAATCTGGATAAAGATTTGGGCACGATCATTGAAAACTTGCCGGAAACCTTTCCCCGCCATTTAAGCATTGAAGAACAAGGTCGCTTTGCCATCGGTTATTACCAGCAAAAGCAAAGCTATTTCACTAAAAAAGATACTACTGAAATCATTGACGATTAAGGAGCCAGAAAATGTCTGCCATTCAAAACCGCTATGAGTTTGTCTATTTCTTCGACGTAACCAACGGCAACCCCAACGGTGACCCCGATGCGGGCAATATGCCGCGCCTTGATCCGGGATCCAGCAAAGGACTGGTCACTGATGTTTGCCTGAAACGCAAAATCCGCAATTTCATCGAAATCAGTGCGGAGAATCAGGCCGGCTATGAAATCTATATAAAAGAAAAAAGCGTGCTGAATCTGCAAAACAAGCGCGCCTATGACGCGCTCGGCATTGAGCAAGAAACCAAAAAACTGCCCAAGGATGAAAAACAAGCGCGCGACATTACCGCCTGGATGTGCAAAAACTTCTTCGATATTCGTACCTTCGGCGCCGTGATGACTACCGAAGTCAACAGCGGGCAAGTGCGCGGCCCAGTGCAACTGGCATTCGCCCAATCCATTGACCCCATCGTGCCGCTGGAAATTTCCATCACCCGCATGGCCGTCACCAACGAAAAAGACCTGGACAAAGAACGCACCATGGGCCGCAAATACATCGTCCCCTACGCGCTCTACCGCGTGCACGGCTTTATCTCCGCCAACCTTGCCGCTAAAACCGGCTTCTCCGATGACGATCTGGATAAACTCTGGCAAGCACTGAAGCTAATGCTCGAATACGACCGCTCAGCCGCGCGCGGCGAAATGGCAGCCCGCAAACTGATTGTTTTTAAACACGACAGCACGCTCGGCAGCCAGCCTGCACATAAACTGTTTGACGCCGTGAAAGTTGAACGCATAAACGGCGAATCAGGTACGCCCGCCAGCGCTTTCGGCGATTACAAGATTAGCGTACATGCAGACGGTCTGGACGGCGTGACCATGCAAGAGTTGCTGTAAAACCCCTCCGCACGCGCAACCACGCCGCATGGTGGATTCAGTAATCACACCGCTTGGTGGGGCCAGCGTACGCCGCTTGACGAGCACAGTAACGACGTGCTTGGTGGGGTCAGTGTACGCCGCTTAGCAGGCCCAGTAACGACACCGCTTGACGGACCCAGTGACCACACCGCTTGGTGGATCCAGTGTACGCCGCTTGGCAGAACATCAACAAAGGAAAACGGCCATGCCCGAAACTCAAAGGGAAAATCAGGATGAGTACCTGATCTCTCTTTCCGCTCTGCAACACTACGCCTTCTGCCCGCGTCAGTGTGCGCTAATCCACAGCGAACAGATGTGGGTGGAAAACCTGCTCACCGCACAGGGACGAGCATTGCACGAGCGGGTGGATTCGGGTGAGCCGGAAACACGCAAGGGCGTGCGCTTTGAGCGGACGGTGCATGTGTCGGCGGAGAAGCTGGGCATCAGCGGCATATTGGATTTGGTGGAAGTGGAAACGAAAACAGGTCGTCTGAAACCCGTGGAATACAAACGCGGCAAGCCCAAACCCGACCCGATGGACGAAATCCAGCTTTGCGCCCAAGGCTTGTGTTTGGAAGAAATGACGGGGCAAACCGTTAGCGAAGGTGCGCTGTGGTATATGCAAACCCGCCACCGCATTCCCGTCGTGTTTTCAGACGACCTGCGTGCCCAAATGCTCGCTACCATCGCCGCCGTGCGCGACCTTCTAAACAGCGGACAAACCCCGCCGCCCGACTACGGCAAACGCTGCAAAGCCTGCTCGCTGGCGGAAATTTGCCAGCCGGAGTTGTTGGGGAAACGGGATAGGAGTGTGGGGTATGTGAAGGGGTTGTTTTGTAAAAATTTTTGAATTAAGGAAATAAAGTGTCAATAGTACTGAATAACGAAGACCACAAACTTGTTAAGTTCGAAATAATACAAGCCATTAACAAATCTTTCAAAAATATAACATCATCAGAACCAAAATTGATTTCAAGATTAACTTACGAGTTGCCCAAGGCTTTGAATTCTATTTGTTTAAGTAATATCAGATTTGAATGTGGTGGAATATTTATTCATCAGAAGCCATATGTGAAAAATATATCCAATCCAAATAAGTGGCGTAAGAAATATGTTGAGCTAGGAGATTTGCTGCTGGTAAATAATATTGTAATAAATAATAAAATTAAACAAAGATTGGCTTTGCTATTACAAGCAAAAAAGAGTTATATTAATTCGACAGTAAATATTGAATCAGATAATGCGGACTAATGGGATTTATATGCCACTTGGCCGGAATTTGAATATGTAAAAAATTCTAAATTGCGTAACCAAAAACGATATATTAATTGCATTAAAGATCCAGATATTTTTGATGGAGCAAAATATTTATTTATAAGTGACTGTAGAAAAAATTATCGATGTTCTTTCTGTTTAAGTGATTATGTTGCTCATGCTACTAAACCATTGAGTAAGTTTAAGCCGTTTTATTGCGAGGTATTTGATTTTATTACTAGAAATTCTGGAAAAATTTTTAATTTAGATAATGTGAAAAATAATGGCAATAAGGGATGGGATAAGATTATTGATGATTTAATTTCTGAAGTATTAAGCTCTATCCTATCAAAGGGCATTGTTAGAGGCTTTCCAAATCAAGGAAAATTAACAAGAGGACAAGGTGTTTTATATCTTCACGGTAATTTTTCTAATCCTGCAAGTCTTTTTAACAGATTGAATATAGTAAATAATGGAGATAATTTTCCACCATTTCGTGATAATTTAGAAGATTCTTTTGGGGAAGATGGTGGAATATCAATAATAGAAATTAATACATTAATTAGCCAGGATAAATAATGATTTTTAACTAAATTCGCAAGCGATACTGTTTAATAGGTTTTTGTTATCTTAATGACTGTCTGAAACCAAAATATAATTCAGACAACCTTTAAAGCACGGTTAAACCCTAAGGAATTTCCCATGCGCAAACTGCAAAATACGCTCTACATTACCACCCAAGGCAGTTATTTGCATAAAGAGCGGGAGACGCTGGTGGTGGAGCAGGAGCGCAAGAAGGTGGCGCAGTTGCCGGTGCATTCCATCGGGCATATTTTCTGTTTTGGGAATGTGTTGGTGTCGCCGTTTTTGCTGGGGTTTTGCGGCGAAAATAATGTGAATTTGGTGTTTTTTACCGAAAACGGACGTTATTTGGGGCGGCTTCAGGGGCGGCAGAGCGGCAATGTGCTGCTGCGTCGGGCGCAGTATCCGGTGTCGGAGCAAAATCCCGTGCCGATTGCGCGCAATATCATTGCGGCGAAGATTCAGGCGGGTAAACGAGTGCTTCAGCGGCAGATTCGCAATTATGGCGAGAATGCGGCGATTCAAAGTGCGGTCGATTCTTTGAACATTTCGCTGCGGCAGTTGAAGAGCGCGGCGGAGCTGGACGTGGTGCGTGGTATTGAGGGCGATGCGGCGTCGCGTTATTTCGGCGTGTTCGGACAGCTTTTGAGCAAAAAAAGCGGTTTTGCTTTTGACGGGCGCAACCGCCGTCCGCCTAGAGATGGGGTAAATGCGCTGTTGTCGTTTGTGTACAGTCTGTTGGGCAAGGACATCAGCGGTGCGCTGCAAGGCGTGGGGCTGGATCCTCAGGTGGGTTTTCTGCACGCCGACCGATCGGGGCGCGACAGTTTGGCGCAGGATATTTTGGAAGAGTTCCGTGCATGGTGGGCAGACAGGTTGGTGTTGTCGCTAATTAACCGAGGGCAAATCAAACCGCAGGATTTTGTGCAGGAGGCAAGCGGTGCAGTGAGTTTGAAGGCAGAGGCTAGGAAGTTGCTGTTCCAGTCTTTGCAGGCGAAAAAGCAGGAGAAAATCGTTCATCCATTTTTGGGAGAAGAGGTGGAAATCGGCTTGCTGCCCTATATTCAGGCAATGCTTTTGACGCGGCATTTGCGTGGGGATTTGGCGGAATATCCGCCATTTTTGATGCGCTGATGCAAAGGAGGCGGTCATGATGATGCTAATTACTTACGATATTTCGCTTGAAAATCCGGAAGGCCCGACGCGGCTGCGACGCATGGCGAAACTTTGTCAGGATTATGGCGTGCGGGTGCAATTTTCCGTATTTGAATGCGATATCGCGCCGGATCAGTGGGTAAAACTAAAAACCGGGCTGCTGGATATTTTTAAACCCGAAACGGACAGCCTGCGTTTCTATCATCTTGGCAGCAAATGGCGGGGCAAAGTGGAACATCATGGCGCGAAGCCGGCCGTGGATGTGTTCAAGGATACGCTGATTATTTAGCGCGCTAACCGGCGATTCCCATAAAAATGCAGGCAGGCTAGCGAATGCAGTAGTTCTTTAACAATTGGGCTATTTATAGACTTGTATGGCGTAAAAAGCGGGCGCTATACTTGCTATACTCTCTGCTGCCGGAACAGGTTAGCGAAAGGGTAGTTGTATTTGACTGATTCTTCGCGGATTTTGGCGCAGAGAGCAGCCGCCTTCGGGCGGCTGTGAATTGAAACGGGGCATCATCCAGCCCATAACGCGTGATGCTTTTGCATCTGTTTGCAGCGGCTTTTGTGCACAGGGTGGCAATAGCCAAACCGTAATCACCCCGCAAACCATAGCCGCTACCATGCGGCATCTCACCCATAACCGGAGAACCTCCATGACAACTATCCGCAGTGCACTTTTAACTGCCGCCCTGTTTGCCGGTAGCGCCGCCATCGCCGCCCCGGTCAAATACGACATCGACCCAACCCACTTCTACGTGCAAATCGGCGTCTCCCACCTCGGTTACAGCACCATTCCCGGCCTCTTCAAAGGCGTGAGCGGCAGCTACACTTATGACAGCGACAGCGGCGAAATCAAAGACGTGAGCGTGACCGTCAAAATCCCTTCGCTGGATACCGGCTTCGGCGAGCGCGACGAACACCTGCAAAAATACCTGGAAAGCAGCGCATACCCGGAAGCCACCTTCAAATCCACCGCCTGGAAAGACGGTCAACTTACCGGCAACCTCACCTTCCACGGCAAAACGCAAAGCATCACCGTGCCAGTTAGCAAAGTAGGCGAAGGCAGCGACCCGTGGGGCGGCTACCGCAGCGGCTTCAGCACCGCCTTTGATCTGAAGCCCGCCGATTACGGCGCCAATATCGAAGTTGCACCGCTGGTAAAAGTCAGCGTTAGCGGCGAAGGCATCCGTGCCGGTGACAAGAAAGAAGCAGCGAAGTAAAAGGCTTTGCCTGAATAAGAAAAGCCCCGCTTGAGCGGGGTTTTCTTTTGCGCGAAATTCGAGTTTGGATGTGCGCCAAGCGGCGTATGTCGGATGGTGAAAGTGAAGGAATGCATGGCAGACTGAATTTCGCTCTGCACTATCCCGCAACTACCCCGCTCTTGGCATTTACCGTTGTGCCGGTTTTACACTGTGTGGCATCCTGCGCTCCCAGTATTTGCTGAGTTTGGCTGGAACGGGGTGACAATCCGCCTCGCTGTCGAGCGGGATGCCGCGAGCGGTCAACCAGTCGCGTACCTGGGTGGCAAAAGGCTCATCACTCGGAACCTTGAAGAAAAAATCGCATTGGAAGGTGTTGCCGTAGCGGTTTTTGGCGCGCGGGTCGACACCCATTTGCAGTAATCGCCAGAAAGTATCGTTATTTCTGAAACCATATCTGGCGCTGGCGTGCAGCAGTGTGTTGCCGTCATTATCGGTGGCATGAATATCCGCGCCCGCATCCAGCAGTTGCGTAAAACTGCCTTTATTCAAACTACCAATCGCGGCAAAAAGCGGTGTTTGCCCATCCTCGTCTTTTGCCTGTATATCTGCCCCTGCCCGCACCAGCCGCTCAATACTCCCGCTGCCTCCAAGACTCGCAGCAGCAAAGAGCGGCGTTTTGCCATCAATGTCGCGTACATTGGCATCACCACCGTGGGCGAGCAGGGTTTCGAGATACCACGGGTCTTCTTTTTTGGCCGCAGCATGCATCGGCGTCTCCTCTTGTTTACCGAGAAAATTTGGGTCGGCACCAAGAGCGAGCAGGGTGGCAAAGGCTTGTTTATCCTCCTCGAAAAGGCTCAGATTGAGCAGGGAATGGGGCAGAAAACCTGCTCTTTCGTAGACTCTATTGAGGTCGTTCCCTTCCCGGATGAGCACTTCACCGCCCGCCTTGTCGCCCGCTCTTGCCGCCTGATAGAGCGGATGCCTATAGGTAAGTCTGGTGACGATAGCTTGTGGTGTGCACTCACTGCGGATGACATACATATACATATCGTCGCAGTAAGTCCAGGTGTTTACCGCCCATGCGGTCAATGATGCGGAGGAGAAAGCGAGAGCAAGCAGGATTTTTTTCATAACAATGTTGGGTAGTTTGGGGTGGATGTTTCATTGTGCTACTGAACGTGCCAAGCGGCATAAACACCGGGTTCGCCAAGCGGTGTAAATACTGGCTCTGCCATGCGGCAAGTCGAGGCCTTGGCGGCGTGGTAGCGGGTGTTTTTTCTTGCATGGTTTTGCTCCAGACAATACGCCCCTCCGGCGGGAGGGGCGTGCTGCGTTTAGCTGGTCAGTTTCTTAAGGACTTCCGCCTTGGCTTTTTCGTAGTCATCGGCGCTGATGAGCCCCTGATCGTGCAGGGTTTTGAGTTGGATGAGGCGCGCCTGGATGTCGTTCGCTGCACTGGCGTTGTTCAGGCCGGTGCTCATCGCTGCCGCCATGTTCTGCCCGATGCCGGCGCCGACGCCGATGCCCGCACCGAGTCCGGCGAGTCCGCCTTCGTTCTGCGCGGCAAGCGGGATGGCTTGTGCGGTCTGGTATTGGGTGTAGCGGTTCAAATCGCCGATGACGCCCATGCTGATGCGCTCGTCCAGCGCCTTCTGGATAGCCTCCGGCAGGGTGATGCTTTCGACGGTGATGCTTTCGAGGGTGAGGCCCAAGGCGGCAAAGGCGGGGGCGACGTGTTCGGCGAGTTTTTGCGCGAGCAGGGGCTGGTTCGCCGCCATGTCAAGAAAGGGGATGCCTGAGGTACCGAAGAGGCCGGCGAGCTGGCTGGTGATGGTGTTGCGCAGCGGATCGTCAAGCTGGCCGACGCGGTATTCGCCGACAACGCCGCTGACTTCGTTGAAGAATTTGGCGGGGTCGCTCAGGCGGTAGGCGTACATGCCGAAGGCGCGCAGTTGCACGGCGCCAAATTCGCTGTCGCGGACGGTTACGGGTTGGGCGGTACCCCAGCGGCGGCCGAGTTGCTGACGGGTGCCGAAGTAGTACACGTCACTCTTGAAGGGCGAGGCAAAGGCTTTGTCCCAGTTTTTCAGGTTGGTGAGGATGGGCAGCGTCTGGGTGCTGAGGGTATGGGTGCCGGCGGCGAAGATGTCCGCCGTTTTGCCTTCGTCCACGAACATGGCGAGCTGGCTTTCGCGCACGATAAGGGTGGCGCCGGTCTGGATTTCACGGTCGATGGCGGGGTAGCGCCAGATGAGCTGGTCGTCTTCCGGATCCGGCCATTCGATGACGTCGATGAACTGTTTGCGGATAAAGCTTCCGAACATGGGGGTCTCCTTAGCTGAGGCAGGCGGCGTTGAGCAGGCCGATGCTGATGGACAGCGCGGCGAGCAGGGTGCCGACGGCGGTGTTGTTATTGGCGAGTTCGCGGCTGGCGTTTCTGATGATGAGGCGGGTGGCGATGTGATAGAGCGCTATCTGGATGACAGCGGCGACGACGCCCCAAAGGATGAAATCCACCAGCTGCACGCTTTGCCGGATGCTGGCGGCAAGCGGCAGGCTGAAACCGATGAGTGCACCGCCAAACGACAGGGCGCAGGCGGTATTGCCCTCGCGGGTGAGGTGCAGCTCGGCGTTGGGGGTGCTGTGCAGATAAGCGGCGGCGAAGACGGCTTCCAGCACGATGGCAAGACCGAGGTATTGCAGGTAGAGCAGGTATTCTTGGGGGGAAATGTGCATGGGAGAAACCTCATAAATAAAGGGTTTGGCGAATTATAACGGCTTATCTGCCCTGAAAAAATCAGCGGGAATGCAGGATTGACCCTTTGCGTTTATCAACCGTCATCCGGTGGCCGTTGCGCTAGAATGCACGTAGCTTTTTACTGCCGCCAACCCCTCATGCACAGCTACTTCTATATCGTGTTGAGCACCGTTTTGGTGAACAACTTTGTCCTCTCGCAATTCCTCGGCCTCTGCCCCTTCATGGGCGTCTCGCGCAAAATCGATACCGCCCTCGGCATGGGCTTTGCCACCGCATTCGTCCTCACCCTCTCCGCCGTCAGCGCCTACCTGCTCGATACCTACCTGCTCACCCCCTTCGGCATCACCTACCTGCGCACCATCGGCTTCATCGTCGCCATCGCCGTCCTCGTCGGCCTGACCGAAATGTACATCGCCAAAACCAGCCCCGTGCTGCACCGCCTGCTCGGCGTGTACCTGCCGCTGATTACCACCAACTGTGCCGTGCTCGGTGTCGCCCTCCTGAACGCCAACCAGCAGCACAACCTGTTGCAATCCGCGCTGTACGGCTTCGGTGCGGCGGTTGGCTTCACCCTCGTCCTCGTCATTTTCGCTGCCATCCGCGAACGCATCGACGCTGCCGACGTGCCCGCACCCTTCAAAGGCACCCCGGCGGCACTGATGACGGCGGGCATTCTCGCTATCGCCTTTATGGGCTTCGGCGGCTGGGTGTAAACCATGATTTGGCTCGCCATCATCCTCCTGCTCGCCGTCATCGCCCTGTGTGGCCTGCTGCTCGGCGTCTTCGCGCAAAAATACAAAGTCGAAGGCGACCCGCTTGCCGAAAAAATCGACGCCATCCTGCCGCAGACCCAGTGCGGCCAATGCGGCTTCCCCGGTTGCAAACCCTACGCCGAAGCTATTGCCAAAGGCGAGGCGGACATCAACCGCTGCCCGCCCGGCGGCCAGGAAGGCGTGGACAAACTCGCCGAACTGCTTGGTGTGGAAAGCAAACCGCTCAACGCCGAAAACGGCGCAGAGACCGCGCCGCAAGTCGCCTTTATCATTGAAGACTGGTGCATCGGCTGCACCAAATGCATCAAAGCCTGCCCGGTGGATGCCATCCTCGGCAGCAACCAGAAAATGCACACCATCATCAGCGACGAATGCACCGGTTGCCGCCTCTGTGTGGACCCCTGCCCGGTCAACTGCATCATCATGAAGCCGCGCGACGAACCCTGGAACTGGGACAAACCGCAGAACCCGCAACAACCGCAAACCCCGCCACCGGCACCGCAGCCGCCGCAACCCACCGAATCATGATCAAACAACTCCTCGCCCGCCTCCTCCCCGGCAAAACCACCTTCCACGGCGGCATCCACATCACCCCGCCCGGGCACAAAACCATGAGCACCACCCGCCCCTCGCGGGAAGCCGCCCTTTGCGACGAATACGCCATCAGCCTCACCCAGCACGACGGCACCCCGTTCATTGCCCAAGTTGCCGTCGGTGATCGCGTCCTGCGCGGAGCGCTCCTCGCCGCGCCAGCAAATCACAGGGACGCCCCCGTCCACGCCCCCACCTCCGGCACCATCCGCGCCATCGAGCCGCGCCCGGACATGCACCCATCCAACCGCTCCGTGCCGCACCTCATCCTCGCGAGCGACGGTGAAGACCAAAGCGCGCCGCCGCTGCCCGCTCTCGATATCGAGACCGCCACGCCGGACGAACTGCGCGCGCGCATCCACGACTGCGGCATCGTCGGCCTCGGCGGGGCGGGTTTCCCCACCGCGCGCAAACTCGGTCACCCCGCCAACACCCTCGTCATCAACGCCGCCGAATGCGAGCCCTACATCACCTGCGACGACCTGCAAATCCGCGAAAACGCCGCCGCCATCATCCGTGGCGCACAAATCACCGCGCGCATCCTCGGCGCGGACAACATCCACTTCGGCATCGAAGACGACAAACCCGAAGCCATCGCCGCCCTGCGCGCCGCGCTCGATGCTGCCGCCGATCCGCGTATCCGCATCAGCAGCGTCCCCGTACGCTACCCCAGCGGCAACGCCCGCCAACTCTTCGAACTGCTGCTCGGCATCCGCGTCCCCGCCGACGCCCACGCCAGCGACTACGGCCTCATCTGCCACAACAGCGGCACCATGAAAGCCGTGTATGACGCCGTCAGCCTCGGCCTGCCGCTCACCGAACGCTACACCACCATCAGCGGCGAAGGCATCCGCGAGCCGCAAGTCCTGCGCATCCGCATCGGCACCGCCGCGTGCGAACTCATCCAGCAGAGCGGCGGCGAGCGGCACGAACACAGCGCGGAAAACCGCCACATCATCGGCGGCCCGATGATGGGCTACGAAATCGCCTCTCCTGACACCCCATTACAAAAAACCGGCAACAGCCTGCTCATCCTGCCTGCCGCTCCCGCGCCCGAAGAAACCCCGTGCATCCGCTGCTCGCGCTGCGCCGACGCCTGCCCGATGGAACTCCTGCCGCAACAACTCCTCTGGTACAGCCAAAGCAACCAGCACAACCGCCTCAAACAATACCGCCTGTTTGACTGCATCGAATGCGGCATCTGTGCCGCCGTCTGCCCGTCCGCCATCCCGCTCGTCCAGTACTACCGCCACAGCAAAGGCGACATCCGCGCCGCCGACAAAAAAGCGCGCGACGCCGAACACGCCCGCGCCCGCCACGAAGCGCGCACCGCCCGCCTCGAACGCGAAGCTGCCGAAAGACAGGCACAAATGGACGCCCGCCGCGCCAAACTGCGCGAAGCCGCCGCGAGCCCGACCCCTGCTGCGCCACCATCACCTATCACCCGCCAAGACCCCAACCCGCCGGAAAAATACACCCCGAACCGCTCGCCAAGCGGGGCAACCACTGCCTCCGGCGACAAAACCGCTGCCATCGAAGCGGCAAAAACCCGCGCTGCTGCGCGCAAAGCCGCCCGCCTCGCTACCAGTGAAGAAAAAAAACCTTCCCCCGCAAGCGGGGGAAGGTGGCCGGAGGCCGGAAGGGGGGAACAAACCACAGAGGCCCCGCCAAGCGAGACAACCACGGCCTCCGCCGATAAAACCGCCGCTATCGAAGCGGCGAAAGCCCGCGCTACCGCGCGCAAAGCAGCCCGCCTCGCCGCCGCAGACAACAGCGCACAAACCGACGCGCCTCCAGAAAAAAGCCCTTCCCCCTATGGGGGAAGGGATGGGATGGGGGTTGAGCAAACAGACCACCCAAGCGAGATAACTACGCCTCCCACGGCAGAAACCCCACCCTTCGCCCAAGCCACCGATCCTGCAAAATCAGCCGCTATCGAAGCCGCCAAAGCCCGCGCCGCTGCGCATAAAGCCGCCCGCCTTGCTGCCAGCGACAAAACCACAGAACCAACCGTCAGCGAAGAGACTAACCCTTCCCCCGCTTGCGGGGGAAGGTGTCGCGAAGCGACGGAAGGGGGGACACAATCCCCCGAACCCGCCACCAGCACCATCCGACCTACAGCCACGGAAAACGTAGAGACGTTGCCTGCAACGTCTCAAACCCCGCCAAGCGAGATAACTGCGGGCTCCGCCGGCAAAACCGCCGCCATCGAAGCGGCGAAAGCCCGCGCCGCTGCGCGCAAAGCAGCCCGCCTTGCCGCCAGCGGCAACAGCGCTGAAGTATCCGCAGCCGAAGAAAAAAGCCCTTCCCCCTATGGGGGAAGGGATGGGATGGGGGTTGAGCAAACAGACCGCCCAAGCGAGACAACCACGCCGCCCTTCGCCCAAGCCACCGATCCTGCAAAATCAGCCGCCATCGAAGCAGCGAAAGCCCGTGCTGCTGCGCGTAAAGTCGCCTGCCTTGCCGCCAGCGACAAAACCACAGAACCAACCATCAGCGAAGAGACCAACCCTTCCCCCGCTCGCGGGGGAAGGTGGCCGGAGGCCGGAAGGGGGGAACAAACCACAGAGGCCCCGCCAAGCGGGATAACTGCGCCCCCCACGACAGAACCCCCACCCTTCGCCCAACCTGCTGACCCTGCAAAATCAGCCGCCATCGAAGCGGCAAAAGCCCGTGCTGCAGCGCGCAAAGCTGCCCGCCTCGCTGCCAGCGGCAACACCGCCGAAGTATCCGCAGACGAAGAAAAAAGCCCTTCCCCCTATGGGGGAAGGGATGGGATGGGGGTTGAGCAAACAGACCGCCCAAGCGAGACAAACATGGCAGAACCCCCGCCCTTCGCCCAGCCCACCGATCCTGCAAAATCAGCCACTATCGAAGCCGCCAAAGCTCGCGCTGCTGCACGTAAAGCCGCCCGCCTTGCCAACAAGGACAACCCATCATGACCCTCTACGACAACCCCTTACCCGTTGCCGACTACCCCGCCTATCTCGCCCTGCGCGACGACATGCTCGCTGCCGCCTTGCCCTACCTCGGTCTGGCGCAAGAACGGCAAAAACAACTGCAACGCTGGGCGAACGACAGTAAATACCTGAGCGACGTTGACCGCAGCGCCGCCACCGCCCTGCTCGGCAAACACCCCTGCCGCCTGCAATACATCGGGCGCAGCGAAAACAACCGCTGGCGTTGGGCCTGGGATGACCCTGCCGATTACTACCCGCCGGAAGCCCTGCGTGATGCCCTGCGCCTCAAACAATACGGCGAAGCACACAACATCGAATGGCTGACCCGCAGTGGCTGGCCGGCCGACCTGCCCGGACAATACCAGGCCCTGTGCGCACTGGCGGTAATGCTGAATGACGCCCCCGGCCACGGCTTCGAAAACCCCGCCTACCTCTTGCGCGACCTGAACCCGCCGCCGGACAAAGGCATTGGCCGGATGCTGATGACTGTGTACCCCGAAGCCGCCGTTACCCATAGCATTCCCCGCCCCGACCTCGTCCCGCGCGTCGTCAACGACCTTGCTTACGCCTACGGCCCCAACAGCCTCGGTGCGGCGACACAACCCGCCATCGAAGCCTACCTCGCCACCCTGCCGCCGCAAGAACGCATCCCCGTCCCCGCCGACATCCGCTCAGAACGCCGCCCCGCACATATCGACTACTTCCCCGACGCCGCTACCGTCTTCACCACCGCGCAACCCTGGCTTGCCGACCACTTCCTGCCGCTTGCCACCTTCGACCTCGCCTCGCTTGACCCCGCCCTCGGCGACGTCCGCTTGCACCTCGTCAAACCGCTCGAACCCTACGAAGGCTACATCGGCATGGAAACCACCGCCGCGCACACTGACTACTGCGGCACCAACTGGATTGCCTTCCATCTCGAAGATGACGGCAACTACCGCTTCCTCGCCGACAAAAACTACTTCCTCGGCGACAACGACGATCCGGAAGCCGCAGCATACTTCACCGAAATGCGCGACAGCTACGCCGCGCGCAAACAACACTACCGCGCTAGCGGCTTCCTCGGCGACGTGGATGACACCGGCCTGCCCTGCTTCGGAGAAGAACCCGAATACCTGCCCTACCTCGGTGGTGGCAACTGGACCAGCGAAGCCCCGCCACCCGCCTTCACCATGAAAGACAGCGCCGATAGCGCCGTGGACATCCGCTACCAAAACCACCGCTTCACCTGCATTGCCATGACCGCAGGCTACGACTGGGGCGAAGGTGGCGCGGACGCGATGATCCTGCTCTACGAACCCGTGAACCGCATCGCCCTGATGACCTTTGACTACACCTGAACCCGCAACCCTCAAACACCATGACTGACCACAACCCCGACCCCCGCGCGGCGCGCCTTGCTGCCGCCCGCGCCAAGACCGAAGAACGCCGCATCGCCCGCGCCAAACTCAAACAGCACCTGCGCGATACCGCCGTGCCCATCCGTAAAACTGACGACGACACCCCATGACCCCATCCACCTCGCCCTACCTGCACACTGCGCCGCCGCTGCGCCGCGTCATGCTGCAAGTCGCCGCCGCGCTCTTTCCCGGCGTCCTCGTCCTCATCTGGTGGCAGGGCAGCCGCTGGCTGGGACAACTCGCCGTTGCCGTTGTGACCGCCTACGCCTGCGAAACCGCCGTGCTGCTCATGCGCAAAAAAACGCTTGCGCCATTGCGCGACGGCAGCGTCCTCATCACCGCGCTGCTGCTCGCCCTGTCGCTCCCCGTTCTTGCGCCGTGGTGGCTGGTGGCGCTTGGCACCGCCTTCGCCGTCCTCCTCGGCAAACATCTCTACGGCGGCCTTGGACAAAACCCCTTCAACCCCGCCATGGTCGGTTTCGCCATCCTCCTCATCAGCTTTCCGGCGCTGATGGGCGGCATGCCCGCCACGCCTGTCGCCCTCGGCAGCGTGGACGCCACCAGCGCCGCCACCCTGCTTGACCACAGCCGCACCCTGCGCATCGCCGGCGAATCACTGCACGCCCTTTTCCCGCCCTGGCAACAACAACTCCTTGCTGCCGCCTGGCTTGCGGGCGGCATCTGGCTCACCACTACCCGCGCCGCCGATTACCGCCTGCTCGCCTCAACCCTCATCGGTGCGACCATCTGCGCACTCGCCTTCTGGCTGGGCGGCGCCACCACCCTCAACCCCTACGCCCAACTCGGCAGCGGCGCCATCATCTTCGGTGCCTGCTTCATCGCTACCGACCCCGTGACCGCCGCCACCACCCCGCTGGGCCGCTGGCTCTACGGCATCCTCGTCGGCGCGCTCGCCATCGCCATCCGCAACCTCGGCAACTTCCCCGATGGTGTCGCCTTCGCCATCCTCATTGGCAACGCCCTTGTCCCCCTCATCGACCCCCTCACCCAGCCCCGCTACCGATGAAAGCCCCCACGAACGCCGCCCTGCGCCTCCTCACCTATGCCGCCATCACCATCAGCGCCGTCAGCATCACCTGGCTGGCCGCCAAAAACCGCATCGAAGCGCAGCGAACTGCCGCTTTCCTGAGCACCTTCCGCGACATCTCGCCCACCCTTGACGCCGACGACGCCTTCCGTGCCAGCCGCGAAGCCGTCACCATCGCTGGCAGCCCGGGCGAACGCTACACCGTCAAAGACGGCAGCACCTACTACCGCAGCCACACCGACAAAGGCTACAACGGCAACATCACCCTGCTCATCGGCATTGCCCCCGACCAGCGCACCCTGCTCGGCGTACGCGTCCTCGAACACAAAGAAACCCCCGGCCTCGGCGACAAAATCGACACCCGCATCAGCCCGTGGATACACACCTTCGCCGGCAAAAGCCTGGATAACAGCCGCCTGGCGGTGAAAAAAGACGGCGGCGACATCGACAGCTTCACTGGCGCGACCATCACCCCGCGCGCCGTCACCAACCAGGTCAATACCGTCCTGCACGCCGTGCGGGATGGGACTATCGCCAGTCCGCCGCCAAGCGAGAGAAAAGAAACACCATGACCCCACAAACCATCCTTGACCATTGGTTCACCAAGAACAAAACCTTTGATACCGACATCCTTAGCCACGCCAGCAGTGCGGAAGGAATCGCCACCTGCAACAACTAGTTCGTCCTTCTAACCTGCCACAACCATCACGAGAAACATCATGAAAAAATCACTTCTACTGCTAGCTCTGATTGCCACTGCTACCCAAGCGGATGACCATAGCGCCGCACTCAAGTCCATTGATCTCAGAAACTCTACTGCACAAATGTTGGGTGCGTCCGAGGCCTCAATGCAAAACGTCCTGCCGACAGATGAAAAACCTGCCATCATCACCCGTGCCTTGCCGAAAGAACGGATGACGGCGCAAATCGCTACGCAGACAACGCTTTCATATCACAAGCAGAAAAGTGATGATATCTACTACCTTAATGCGAACTATCAGCCGACGGATACACCCGATCCCAAAGGCTTTTATTACAAAGCTGTCGGCATAACAGACGATAGCCGCATAGTCGTACAAACCTTCTACCAAAGCAGTGGAAAGCCCTTTACATCCCCCATAGCTTTGGTGAAGGATACTACGCCAGACGATATAAACCTTATTCTGCCGAATGGACATAACATTCAGCCTATGGATGGTCGCCTCGTCAAATATCTGCCAGATGGCAGCGTTTTCCAAATTAATGACTTTGATCGTGGCAACCTCGATAGCTATATCGCCACCTATCGGGACGGTCAGTTGATCAGCTTGCACGCCCCTTTGCTATACCACATAGCCGAAAAGCTGCCCTTTGCCAATCCACGCGCTGGCGTACCCTTCAACATCCATCTCTACCCTAACGGCAAGCCGATGGTCATCAATTACATCCATGCGAATGGTACCGATATCATCTATTACCGCGCTGACGGCAGTCCTGTTGCAATGATGAATAGCAGCGGCATACGTATGTGGGATAGCGCGGGCAACCTCGTAGACCCAGCGACTGCCAGCGCAAAGAAAGTGGAAAAAGAATTTGATGCCATTGGGGATGCCATAGAAAAGAACGTAGATTATGCGCAGAATGCTTGGCAAACACCCTGAAAAATCTATTTAGCGCCCATGACCCCCGAAACCCGCAAAACCCTCGCCAACGGCCTGTGGCACAACAACCCCGCCCTGGTGCAAATCCTCGGTCTCTGCCCGCTGCTCGCCACCTCGACCGACACCGTGAACGCCATCGGCCTCGGCCTTGCCACCATCTTCGTCCTCACCCTTTCTAACACCCTTGTCGCCGCCACCCGCCGCTGGCTGCGTCCGGAAATCCGCATCCCCGTCTTCGTCCTGCTCATCGCGGGCGCGGTGACCGTGGTCGAAATCCTCATCCAGGCGTTGGCCTACCCGCTCTACCAGTCGCTCGGCATCTACCTCGCACTCATCGTCACCAACTGCGTCATCATCGCCCGCGCCGAAGCTTATGCCGCGAAAAACCCTGTCCTGCCCGCCGCCATTGATGGCGCAGCGATGGGCACCGGCTTCGCCTTTGTCCTCATCCTCCTCGGCGGCCTGCGGGAAATCCTTGCAACCGGCACCCTGTTAGCCGGTGCTGACCGTATCTTCGGCGCCGGTACCGACTGGACAATTCGCCTCTATGACAGCGAGCACCACCTCATCCTCGCCGCCCTGCCACCTGGTGCCTTCCTCTGCTACGGCCTGCTGATTGCGGGGAAAAACATCATCAACGAACAATACGAGCACCGCCGCAAGAAGCGCACTGCCTCTGGCAGTTGAAATGGAGAAAATGGAAGCAAAAAGCCCGAAAAATACTTGACGCCCCTGCTGCTCCTATGGATAATGCGCGACCTCGCAAAGACGCGCCCGTAGCTCAGTTGGATAGAGTACCTGGCTACGAACCAGGCGGTCGGAGGTTCGAATCCTTCCGGGCGCGCCATCTTTCTTTCTCCTTTGCGTTTGCGCGCCCGTAGCTCAGTTGGATAGAGTACCTGGCTACGAACCAGGCGGTCGGAGGTTCGAATCCTTCCGGGCGCGCCATCTTTCTTTCTCCTTTGCGTTTGCGCACCCGTAGCTCAGTTGGATAGAGTACCTGGCTACGAACCAGGCGGTCGGAGGTTCGAATCCTTCCGGGCGCGCCATTTTTTCTTATGCGGCGAAAAGCCGCATTTTTTGTGCCTTTTGTCGGGGAATACCATGCAGACGATCATCGCCACTTGTCCCGCCTGGCCGCAGGGCAATGCGGATCTGCGTGCTTTGGCTGCCGCTCTTGATGCCGCGCTCATCCCCTGGCCGGACATTCCTCCCGGCCCCGCCATTATCCTGCCGCTCGCCGTGTGGGATTACAGCACGGATCCGGCGGCGTATCGCCGCTGGCTGCGTGAGCAGGTGCAGGCCGGGGTACGCTTCATCAATTCGCCGGCGCTGCAAATATGGAATATGGACAAACGCTATTTGTGTGATCTCGCCGCACAGGGATTAGCGGTAACGCCAGGGATGACGCTTGTGTCTGGCGACGACTGGGCGGTGCGTATTGCGGCAAGCGGCTGGGACAATCCGGTTATCAAGCCGCTCATTGGGCAAAGTGGCCGTGGCGTGCGCCGCCTTGCCGCTGGCTTGCCGCATCTCGCTGATTATCCGCAGGGTATGCTGGTTCAGCCCTTTGTTGATGCACCTTTTGGTGAGGTCTGCCTGGTGTATCTCGACGGGCATTATTCTCATGCTGCGCACCGTCGCCCCGCAGCGGGGGAATGGCGCGCCAATTCTGCCTACGGCGTCGATATTTTGCCGATTGAACCCGAAGCCGCCTGGCGTGCGCGGGCGCAAGCGGCGCTTGCTGCCTTGCCCGAGCATTCCGCTTATGCGCGGGTGGACGGCCTCATCACAGCGGACGGCGACTATCTCATCAATGAAATCGAGCTGATCGAACCGGCGCTGTATCTTGCGCAGAACCCCGCGGCCATTACCGCATTCGCCCGCCTGATTCAGAAGATAGGGTTAAATATCTAAGAAATCGTAACGGCGTCGCCTTGCCGTACTGCTTGTACTGTCTGCGGGACGCGCCTTGTTACGCTTTTTTATCTATCTATTCAACTACATAGGCAAGGCATGGAGTCTCGCTCTTTTCTCAGGCCACAGCGGATTGAACCGCCTTATCCGACCACACCGCGAGGATGTTGTCCGCCGGATCGCGGAAATGGAAACGGCGGCCACCGGGGAAGCTGAAGATTTCCTGGACGATATTGCCGCCCGCCGCAATGACGGCGTTGTAGGCGGCTTCCAACTGCGCGCAGTAGATCACCGCCAGCGGCGGCATGACGGTCGCGTTGACGCAAAGGCCGCTGCCGATACCGCTGTCGCCAGTATCGAGGTAGTCGTCACCCCAGCTTCGGTACTGCCAGCCGAAGACGGCACCGTAGAATTGTTGCGCGGCGCGCAGCTGATCGCGGTCAGCTGCGGCGAATTCGAGATAGGTGATGGTGTTGTCGTTCATGTTACGGTTCCTCGTGCGTACGCAAACGGGCGCTTCCGCGCCCGTTTTTCTTTTTCCCGCTCAGTTGCCCCAGCTTTGCAGTTTGGCGGCAAAGGCTTCCGGCGCCATTTCGCCGATGAGGGTTTCTTTTGGCGCATTCAGCGTGCCGTGCGGCGGGTAGTAGAGCACGGCGGGCGGGCCGACGAGGTTGAGCCGGTTGAACATCGCCTTGTGCTCGGCGGTGAAGTCGGTGACGTCGATTTTCAACAGGGTGTAAGCAGCGAGTGGCGCGGCGAAGTCGGGGTTATCCCAAATATGAGCTTCCCATTTTTTGCAGGCGACACACCAGTCGGCGTAGAAGTCGAGCAGCACGGGTTTGTCGCTGGCGGCAATGGCGGCATCCAGCGCGGCGACGCTGTCCACGTGGCGGAAGGCGCTGTGTGTTTGCGGCGCAGTATGGGCGGCGGGTGTGCCGAGGAGCTGGTTGGTGCTCTGTATGCCGAGGGCGAGGGCGGCGATGAAGGCGCTGCCGGCGAGGAAGCGGCGGGTTTTGCTGTCGCCGTAGAGGTAGGCAGCGGCGAACATGGCGTACAGCGCCCAAGCGGTGAGCGCCCAGGCCAGCGGCAGGATGCGGGCAATCAGCCACACGCCGATGGCGAGCAGGGCGAAGGCAAAGGTTTTTTTGACGTTATCCATCCATGCACCCGCCTTCGGCATGAAGCGGCGGAAGGCGCCTGCAAAGAGCAGGAGCGGCAGACCAGTGCCGAGGCCGAAGGTGAAGAGGGCGGTTGCGCCTTTGAGCGGGCTGGTCTGGGTGGTGAAGAGGAGGAGGGCGGTCAGGACGGGCGTGGCGCAGGGGCTGACGACGAGGATGGAGAGCGCGCCCATCACCGCTGCACCGCCGTAGGAGCCGCTTTGTTGCTGGCGGTTGAGTTTATCAACGGGTTTTTGCAGCCAGCGCGGGGTTTGCAGGGTGTACACATCGAAAAGCGAGAGCGATAGGCCGGCGAAGAGCAGTGCGACCAGTACGGTTATCCACGGTTTTTGCAGGATGACTTGCAGGTTGATCTGGAAGATGCCGAAGACGGCACCAAGCAGCCCCATCGCCACGCCCATTGCCAGCACGTAAACGCTGATGAGGCGGTAGGCGCGGCCGCTGCTGGTATTTTGCCCGACGACGAGGCTGGTGACGATGGGTACTAGCGGGTAGATGCAGGCGGTGAAGCTGACGCCGATGCCGAGGAGGAGCACGAAGGGCAGGGCGATGAGGAAGTTGTCGTTCAGGCGGCGGATGAGGCGATCAATGGTGCTTTCCGGGGTATCATCTTGGGCGATGGCGGCAGCCTGCGCCGGGGTTTTTTCCGCTGTCGCGGCTGGTGGTGCGGCGGTGAGCGGGAAGTCCCGCGTCATCGGCGGATAGCAGATGCGGCCTTCGGCGCAGCCTTGCAGATGCAGGGTCAGCTTGCTGCCCGTCGCCGGGTGCGGCAGGCTGAGGTTGAGTTCGCCCCGGTAAATCTGCTGTTCGCCGAGAAATTCGTCTTGATGCGTTTCGCCTGCTGGCAGCGGCAGGTCAAGCGGCTTGCCATCAACTTCGGCGCGCAGGCTATGGCGGTAGAGGTAGTAGCCGTCCGGCATACGGTAATGCAGGGCGAGTTCGTCGCCTGTTTCCGTCGCACTCACGGCAAAGGCCTGATCTTCCGGCAACACCTCGTGCTTGTCCGTCTTGAAAAGCTGCGGCTTGGCCGTAGCAGCGGGCTCGGCTTGCAGCGTCCAGGTCGTCGGCGGATAGCAGAGGACGTTTTCCTGACAGCCTTGAGTAGTTAGAGTAAAGGTATGCGCGGCGTCGTGGTGGCGTAAGGTAATGGTCGGCGAGGTATGCCAGACCATCACCTGCCCCAGATAGGGGTCATCTTTGGCTTCTGCGGGAGTGCGTTCTTCCATGCCTGCTGCGCCTTCCAGGGTGGTTTTGTCGGCATAGAGGTAATAGCCTGCGGGGAAGTCAATGGTGATTTTGGTGAGGTAGCCGTCACCGTTATCCAGCTGATGAATGGTAGGCTTGAAGACTTCTTCGGCGGGCAGCGGCTCGGCAGCATGGACAAACATCGGGAACAGGGCGGCAAGCAGCCACAGTAGTCGGGTCATGAGAATTTCCTTGATAAGTGAAAACAGCGCGATTGTAGTGAATGAATAGGGGCATTCTGTTGATTTTTGGCAACAAAAGACGATACAGCAGCGCTTTGCGACGGTAGAAGGGAGAGGACGGTATTGACGCTGCTTGGCGGCCCCGGGTTTTACACCGCTTGACGGGCGTAGGGCGGGCTTTAGACCGCCGAGCAGGCGCAGCCTGCTTTTGCGTTTCGGGCAGGCGCACCGCCAAGCGGGGAAACTGCGCGTTTTTTGATTTTGAGATGTTGCAGGCAACGTCTCTACAAACCCGGTATTTACGCCGCTTGACGGGGTAAGGTTAGTGCTGCGATTTTTCCCGCACAGCCTCGCTGAGAGGCGACGTAGGCATCCATGGCAGTCCGGCGGGGTCGAAGACAGTTTCAGCCGGCCTGACTGTATATGCTGCGCAAGGTTCCGATACGGATGTCTTTGCGTGAGTGCGGAACGGCGACATGTCCGGTTTTTCCGGATGAGAGAAGCGCATATGGTCGCCCTTGCCCCGTTTTGTATCCAGCTTTCACGTCGCAGTCGCCCTATCTCTCTTCTCTGCTGTTCATGCGGATGCGTTATGCATTCACAGCCCCAAATCCGCTGCGCTGATGTCTTTGCCGCGCAGCACTTTGCCTTGGTGCACATTGGCAAAGGCTTGCGCCGTTTCTTCGCTGGGGAAAGGGAAGTAGTCATCCTTGCCGATAAGTTCGGCGGACTGCGGTGTCTGCACGAACCAGGCGTCATCAACCGGCAGCCAGTGCGCCGGCGGCTCGAAGGTGCTGATGTAGGCGGTGAGCGGCTGGTTGGCGGTTTCCGGCAGGCGCAGGTAGGTGAGCAGGGTGCGGGCGCTGTCGAACCACACGGTTTCGCCGCTTTCGCTCAGGCGCACCTGGCCTTTGCTGCCGCGTGTGTCGTGCAGGCCCATGTGGTTGAAGTAGTCGTGCGCGTCGGCGGGGATGGTCGCCTCCGCTTCGAGGCGGACGGCGGGTTTGTCGTCGCCGCAGGCGGTGAGCAGGCTGGCGGCGAGGATGAGGGCGAGGAAGTTTTTCATGGGATGATTTCCAGTTTTTTCAGGGCGTTGTAGATGCCGTCTTCTTCGACGGTGCCGGTTTGCATTTGGGCAACGGCGCGCAGTTCCGGTACGGCGTCGCCCATTGCCACACCAAAACCGACGGTTTTGAACATTTCCACGTCGTTCAGGCCGTCGCCGAAGGCCATCGTCTCGGCAAGCGGCACGCCCAGCGCGGCACAGACGCTGCGGATGCCGCGTGCCTTGCTGCCTTCGGCGTGCAGGAGGTCCACAGAAAACGGGTGCCAGCGCATGGCGTGATATTCGCGGCCCAATTCGCCGCTGTCATTCAGCGTCGTTTCTTCGGTGGGGTCAATGTAGAGCAGGAATTGGTACACCGGTTGGTGTCGGTAGTAATCGGGGTCAACGATATACGGACCGATGCCCGCCAATGCTTCATTGACGCGCGGATTGCTGCTGGATGACGCCATTTTCTCTGCGCCGACGAAGGTGTAATCCCAGCCATGGCGACGGAAAAGCGCGGTGAAACGCTCGATTTCGGTGAGGCCCATCGGGTTGCAGGCGATGGGTTCGCCGCGAAAGGCGTTGTACTGGCCGTTGATGGTGACGAAAAGCTCGATGCCTTCGGCGTCCGCCAGGGCGCGCACCTTGTCCGGCAGCGCAGCGAGCGTGCGGCCAGTCGCAATTGCCGGGATGATGCCGCGCGCTTTCAGGGCACGGATGGCGCGGGCGGTGGAATCGGGCAGGTAATTCGTCGCCTTGCGGTAGAGCGTCTCGTCGATGTCGAAGAAGATGATTTTCGGTGTCATGCGGCCCCCCAGGGCTTGCGGTCAATCACGCCGAGCTGCACCAGCGCGTTAAAGACACCGTGTTCTTCCAGCGGGGTGGTCACGTATTTGGCCAGCGCTTTCAATTCCTCGCGCCCGTCGCCCATCGCCACGCCGAAGCCGACGGTTTTGAACATTTCCAGATCGTTCAGTTCGTCGCCGAAGGCCATCACCTGCGCCAGCGGTATATCAAGTACCGCGCAGACTTCGCGGATGCCGCGCGCCTTGCTGCCGTCTGCGTGCAATAAATCCATAGCCAGCGGATGCCAGCGGATCGTCTGATAGCCGCGCTGCAAAAAGCCGCTTGCGGCGAGTTCAGCCTCTTCCTCGGCGGTGATAAAGACGTTCATCTGATAGATGGGGTGGCGCTGCCAATAATCCGGGTCGGTCTCATACGGCACCGTACCGTAGAGCGAATCGTGCACGCGCTGGCGGTCGGAGGAGAGCGCCATTTTTTCTTCCGAGATAAAGCCGTAGTCCCAGTCATGGGCGCGGCAGATGCGGATGACCTCGGCAATATCGGCGGGATCGATGGGATGCGAGGCGATGGTCTCACCGCGAAAACGGTTGAACTGACCGTTGATGGACACCAGCACGTCAAGGCCGACCGCCTCTATCACCGCCTGCACTTTGGTGGGAATGGCACAGGGGCTGCGGCCAGTGGCGATCGCCACCATCACGCCTGCTTCATGCAGCGCCTGAAAGGCGGGCAGCACCGATTCGGGCAGGAAGTTTTCCCATTTGCGGAACAGGGTGTCGTCAATATCAAAAAAGACCAGTTGCGGCTTGAACATAAATATCTCCTCAAAAAAGCCGCGTCATCATAGCAAAACGCGGGAGCAGGGTAGGGCGGTGGTGCGGCGCCCCGCCAATGAAAAAGGGCTGCAATGCAGCCCTTTTTGCCGTTACGCGGTGAGCGCGTATGCCAATCCCGGAAATAAGGTGAGAAGGTGGTGCGGCAAAGACAGTATGTTTAATACGGCGAGACGCGCCAACACACTCAGATTATTTTCCAGGGGGGTGGTATTAATTGCTGCGGATGGCGCCGAAGCTACCCACCAGCGATTGGCTGCTGTCATGGAAGACACCGCCGACTTCGCGGGCGTTATCACCGTAGAAGTGCCCGGTGCTTCTGACGGTGGCGTTATCCGCCGTGCTGAAAGCGTTGCCATTGATGGTGGCGTTGATGTTGACCGGTTGGAACTGCACATCGCTCCTCGCTGCCTGTGTGATGCTGCCGGTGAGGGTTTTTTTACCAAAATCAGCCGTGAAGCTGGAAATAGCGGTATTGGCGACAGCGGAGCGACCAACGGCGGCATCCCCTTGGTAGGTAACCGTGCCGCTGGTCGGCATATTGGTGGTATAGGCACCCTGACTGAAGATGTAGTCTTCGTTGCCGTTGTTGATATAGCCGAATTTACTGTTGGCATAGCGGCTGCCACTGGCGATGAAGAGCTTGTAGCTTTGTCCGTTGATAGTGGCGCCTTTCATACTGGTCATGCCGCCGGAAAAGATGCCGGGCAGTTGCAGGGCAATCTGTTTGCCATTGGCGTTCAGGACAGCGAGATTGTTGCTGCTGGTCGCTCTGGCATCGGCGAGGCTGCCCGGCATGGAGCCGACCGGCACCACGAAGACGTTGCCTTTATACGTGCCGCTGACGTTGTTGTTGCCCGGTGGCGGGGTAGTAGGCTTTTGCGGGTTAGAGGGTTTTTGCGGGTCAGCCGGGGTGGTGTTGTCGCTGCCGCCGCCGCAGGCAGCCAGCAAGAGGGCGGTGGCGATACTCAGTCCGAGGGTTTGTAATTTCATCCGTTAACTCCTTGATGTTTATGGATTGGGCGACAAAGTCGCAGTGATATTATGCCGCGAAACGGCGCGATAACAAACCGGCAGCAAAAAGCGTATGACACACACCGCGCGGTGGGTATATCCTTGCGCGCCCCGTTATTACCGCCTGCCCCATGCTTGCCACCCTCATCCGCCGCGAACTGCACACCAGTCTGCGTAATCCGCAGACTATCCTGCAACCGCTCCTCTTCTACACCCTCACCATCATCCTCTTCCCGCTCGCAAGCGGTGCGGATAACGACACCCTGCTGCGCACCGCTCCCGCCGCACTGTGGATTGCGCTGTTGCTTGCCGCCCTGCTTGCCGGCGAACAACTCTTCGCCGCCGATTACGCCGACGGTACCCTCAGTCAGGACCGCCTCCACCTGCCCGATCTATGGCTACTCCTGCCCGCCAAACTCGCCGCCGCCTGGCTGCGTTTCACCCTGCCGCTCCTCGCCATCCTGCCGCTGCTCGCACTGATGCTGCACATCCCCGTCGCGAACATCCCCGCCACCGCAGCGCTGCTCGCCCTCGGCAGCCTGCCGCTGCTGCTCATCGGCGCGCTCGGCGCCGTGCTGACGCTTGCGCAAACGCACGGTACCTTCCTGCGCTTCCTTATCGTCGTGCCGCTCTACATCCCCATCCTCATCATCGGTGTCACCGCCGGGCATGACAACCTGCTCGGCCTCGCCATTGGCGGTCATTACGCCCTGCTCGGTGCCTTCAGCCTCTTTGCCCTCATCACCATCATCCCCTTCGCCACCCTCGCCCTCAAAGCGCAGCACCTGCCCTGAACCATGCCGCATAACTGCCTTATCGGCGTCGCCCTCTTTATCATCGCGGCGCTGCTCATTCTCGGCATCATTCGCCTGCGCCGCCGCCAGCGGCAAAAAAGCGACAAGAACAACCCCATCCTGCAACGCGCCCGCGAACACCTGCAAGCGGTGCGCGGGGCGCCCTTTCAGGCGAAGCCGCTCGCCAACCGTCTCGAAAAAGCCGCCTACCAGACCGCCGTTGACATCGTGCAAAAACGCCGCCGCAACGAACAAGTGCTCCTGCAAGTCAGCCTCGGCGAAATCCTGCAAAGCAAAGACCGTTGTGCCTATTGGGCGGTGAACAGCAAGCGGGTGGATCTGCTTGTCATCGACCACGAACTGCGCCCGCTGGCCGTTATCGAAATCGACGGCAGCGGGCACGGCCTCAGCCGCGACATTGCCCGCATCAACGACAAAATCAAGGACATCGTTCTGGCGGCGGCGGGTATCCCGCTTATCCGCATTCCCGCGCCGGATGACAACCTCGGCGCCATCCGCGCCCTGGTGCAGCAACAGCTTACCGCCTGCCTCAAGCGGCTCGCCTGAGTCCCCGCTTGCCTGTCCGTGGGCAAAAGTGATAAAACCCCGCTCCCATTCAAAATTTAGAGGAACACCCATGAAAAAACTCGGCATCGTCGGCTGGCGCGGCATGGTCGGCTCCGTACTCATCGAGCGGATGCAGGCAGAAGGCGACTTCGCCCACGTTGAGACCACCCTCTTTTCTACCTCACAAGCAGGCGAAGCGGCACCCACCTTCGCCGGAAGCGGTAAAACCCTGCAAGACGCACACAACCTTGATGCCCTTGCCGCGATGGACATCATCCTCACCTGCCAGGGCGGCGATTACAGCAAGGCCATCCACCCGCAACTGCGCGCGCACGGCTGGGACGGCTACTGGATTGACGCCGCCTCTGCCCTGCGCATGGACGATCGCGCCGTCATCATCCTTGACCCGGTCAACCGCCACGTCATTGACGCCGCCATCCGCGACGGCAAAAAAGACTTCATCGGCGGTAACTGCACCGTTTCCCTGATGCTGATGGCGCTCGGCGGCCTCTTTGAAAACGACCTCGTCGCATGGGCAACCAGCATGACCTATCAGGCAGCCTCCGGCGCGGGCGCGAAAAACATGCGCGAACTGCTCGCCGGCATGGGCTACCTGCACGCACAAGTGGCGGACGAACTCGCTGACGCGCACAGCGCCATCCTCGACATCGACCGCAAAGTCAGCGCCGCCCTGCGCAGCGATGACTACCCCAAAGCCAACTTTGGCGTGCCGCTCGCCGGCAGCCTCATCCCCTGGATTGACGCCGACCTCGGTAACGGCCAATCCAAAGAAGAATGGAAAGGCGGGGTGGAAAGCAACAAAATCCTGGGCCGCAGTGCCAACCCCATTCCGGTGGACGGCCTCTGCATCCGCGTCGGCGCGATGCGTTGCCACAGCCAGGCGCTGACCCTGAAACTGAAAAAAGACCTGCCGATTGCCGAAATCGAACAACTGCTCGCCAAACACAACGACTGGGTGAAAGTCGTCCCCAACGAAAAAGAAGCGAGCATGCAGGAACTCAGTCCGGCCAAAGTCAGCGGCACCCTGAGCGTCCCGGTCGGCCGCCTGCGCAAACTGGCGATGGGCGGGGAATACATCAGCGCCTTCACCGTCGGCGACCAGCTGCTGTGGGGCGCGGCAGAACCACTGCGCCGTATGTTGCGCATCCTGGTGGACTGATTAGCCGCTTGATGAAGCAAAAACGGCGGGTAACCGCCGTTTTTTATTTCCTGTTTAGCATTTATCCCGCTTGGCCATAGGTATCTACCCATCTCCACCCCGAACAACAGCCCCCTTATCTCTTCCAGTGTCATAAACTCCAATAATTCTTGTGCTGACAACAGCTTAAGCATCCCTTCCAGGAGCGCAGGGGCGGTAATCTCACGCCCCTTCTTCGTCTGTCGGCCCGATAGCCGCATCAGAAACTCACACAGCCGCCGCCCCGCTTCACTCCGGTCACTTTGCAGCTGCCACACCTGCAGGCAGCTCTGCGCCACAATCAGCAACCGATTGCAAATCCTTTCCCCCGTTTCCTGCTACCAGCCCTCCACCCGGTAGCCCGCGCTCTTCAACAGTTTGCAGTCGCTCTCGATCCGCCAGCGGTAGTCTCGTCATACTGTGCCGCTTCCCGCGCCGTAATTCCCGTATTCGTCAGCAGTATCCACAACGCCATCGTCTTCCCCGCCGTCTTCAACCGTACGCAGTTCATTTTTGCTTTCAGCGGGGTATGCCGCCCTTTGCCCGTTTGCGTCAATACAACTTCCGTCCCCGCCACTTCCAGCGCCACCTGTTTGCCCTGGTAATGCACGTTTTTGTAGAAGGTTCCCGCTCAAGTTCTTGTGCTTTGTACGTTTTGCCGTCGCGTGTCACGCCGCTGTATCCGCGCATCCGCACCAGGAATGGATGCCCCGCTGCGTTCCATTCGCACAGGTGGTAAACGCTATCGGCTTCGCGGTCAATAATTATGGATAAGGCTCTGTTTTTCCGTGGGGTGATTTTGCGCGGCAATGTGCGCCATGCGCAGTCCAAGTGCAACATTTTGTCGCTGTGGCCATAGCTTCTGTGCACGGTGTCTTTGGTCACGGGGTTTTGCGCCAATACGGCGGGAGGCTGCTCGTCAGCGGCGTTGATGGCGGAGATGCTTTGTAGTTCGTAGCCCCGGTCATATGGGGGTGACAGGGTGTCGATTTTGTTTTTGTGTTCAACGCCGTTTTTCGACCAGTCGTGAGCAACGGGGATGTGTTTCGCTGCGTGACGGCTGATGTTGTCACGCGCACACGGAATCAGGGCGGCACTGGGTTTTTCGATGCTAATCACTGGATTTTTCAGGAAACAGGACAGCTTTTGCGTGTGGGTTTTGCGCTTGACGACGCTAAAGGGAGCGCGCATACCGCCGAATGGTGTGCAGGGGCTGATGTGGTTTTTTACGTATCCTTGATAGCTGCGGACAAGGCGCTTGTCGGTTTGGGGCAGTGCAGGTTCATTGTGTGTATGGTCGCTGGGTTTGAGTTGGGAAGAAACCTTTGCGTCATAGAATCCATTCCCTGCCGTAGCATCCTGAACTGCTACGCTGCAAAATGTAATGACTTTCTCAGCAAAGTGCAAGATTTCCATTGTTTTTCGTCTTCATAATAATTTCTTTCACCTCTGCATCATTCTCACAAAATTTATCTATTTCAAATAAATAGTGATGGATTGGCTTATTTCCACCGAGAGGATTGCTCTCGGATTTCTTGATAATAAATTTATGAATTTGTCCGCGCGGAGCGGGGATATTGAGCTTTTTCGCGTGAATGGCGTTTTGAATGCGTTTGACAGTTGTTGAGTGGTCGGACAGCCCAAGGCTGGTACCAAACATGATAAAAATACGGGGGGTGACAACCGCGATTGCTTGCCGTTGCTTGTATGCCACTTTTTGAATGACACCGCTGGATTGGTTGATGACGATGGCTTTTTGGCGGATTTGCGCTCGGCACCAAAGCAGGAACTGTTCACCCAAATCGCTTTCAGCATCCACTACCCCTGTGTGCTCTGCTGAAACAGTATCTGCATTCCCCCCTGCGTCAGTAGAAACCGTACTTTCACCTGTTGCAGGCGTTTCTTTCCCCTGACCTGTTTCAGGATTCTGTTTTTCTTCTTTGCCGTAGCCGCTAGGGACGTCATCGATGATTTCATCCGTGCTGTCTTCAAAATTTGCTGCTGACGTAGTACCTGTTTCTGCTGCTTCAGCTATCAACGGACTGGGCACCGGTACAGTTGTGCCAAATGGGTCTTCATCAGGTTCAACCTCTCCCCCGTTCTTATTCGATATACCTGGCGCAGGATTAGCGCTTTCTCTTTTCTCTGTTTCAGGGGATTGTAGGTTTCTACCTGTTTCAGGAAAGGCTTCATCAACGCTGTCCGGGAAGGGGGATTTCTCTGGCTCAGGTGCCCACGCCTCTTTAACTACCGCTGCAACAGCCATCGTATGTGCCGGGACGCCGGCTACAGCGGCTTCAGGCCGAACTGCCGACTGCTCTGCCGGGCGCATACTGCTTGCTGGCAAGCTGCTAGGCTCCGCTGATTTTCCGGCGACCTCGGTAATCGTTCCGCCGACAAGTTCAGGAGGCGGCACCCTGAACAGACGGTTGCTGCGGAATTTGATCACGCTAAATGTTTGTACTTTGTCTCCCCAGGCACGACGGATGTAGTGAATGATCTGACCCGTATCGGGGTTTGTTTCTGCGAACGCGTATTCTTGGAAAATGTCAAAGATGCGGTTGTTATCGCTGGGAATATCTTTCTGTCCCTGTTCCGCCAACGTGGATCGCAGATCATCGGCCAGCGTCTTACTGACGATGTAGGTGAAGTGGCCGTCTGCCGAGGTATAGACGTTTCCGTTGCCCCGATTGATGACAAAATGATTGCTCGACAACAAAAGTCTCAGTTGGGTCATCAGCCGTTCGCCAATATTTTCCAGATTTGCACTGGCGAACTTGCGGCTGTCGCTGTGCGCCAAACTATGCCCGGTTGAGGCTTGGTCGGCCAAACGCAAGATCAGGCCTATGGAACCGTCGTTTTCCACATTGCCGTGGATATAGGCCAGCAGTTCCTTCATCACATGAATTTCCGGTAGCAGAAAATCCAGCCCGACGCGGGGGAACAAATGAGCCATGAAGGCCAGTCCCATCTGCTCGTGCATTTTGTGGTAACGGGGCTGATGAAAGACGATCTGATAGCGCTGCCCCGCCAGTTTGCCAATATCCGCCGCAAACGGATCGAAAAAGTGGTTGTCCCTGTTAAGGACAAAACGTCCCAAGGTCAGGCGCTTGCCCACGTCGTGCAGGATCGCGGCGGCAAAAATGGCGTATGTCCAGAGGTGTCGCTGTGCTTCTTGTATTTCCTGTGCTTCCAGCAGCGGCAATTTGTATTGCTGGCGCAGGGTAAGTGCATGTTCCAATACCTCTACCGTGTGAATAAAGAGCCCGCCGGGAACAGCATGGTGGTGTGCCTGTGACGCCGGCATCAGTTGTACCAACTCGGCAAAACGTTCAATCACTTCCTGATACAGAATTCTGTAACGCGTATCGTCAATCTGCACGATGCGCTTGATGTTGCGCAGCCGTGTTTGCTGTTTGGTGAAGGCAAATAATTCCTCAGCCGTCATCACAGGTAATTCGCGGTAATCCAGCATCCTGTCTGCATCACTTCCCTGTCCGCGAGCAGCTGTAAATGACGTGATTTTGCGCAATAGTCTGAGCATGATTCAACCGGGCTGCATGTCGCTGAAAAGGCTGACCCGGCTGTTGATCCAGTCCTGAATCAGGTCAGTCGAAGGATAAGCTTCTGACTGCGGCCGACAAAACACACGCTGTCCACGGTTACGTTGCAAGAACTGTTCCAGAGGTTCGACCAGTGCATCCCATGTGGCGACATTATGGTTAGCGCTGTCTCTGGCGACCACTCTGTAGCGGAAGCATTCCAGGTCTGTGATGAAATGCCGGATGGCAATTTTCAGCTTCTGCACGGATGCCGAGGGATAAATGATGTCCAGGCGGGACAGGAATTGTTCAAGTTGATGCTGTGGCAGATGTTCGCTGGCCACATCCTGGCGCTCAAACCCTTTGTAGTGCGCCAGCAGTGTATCAATGACCGGATCATACGCGGCGATCGCTTCCCGATAGTGGGGGGCAAGCTCGTCTGTTGTCATGTGCACGTACCTTTAAACCTTTACGCCTTTAAAAACCTTTAAAGGCCCTTAAAAAGCCCTTAGACCCTTGAGAAGGCCCTTCGGCCCTGGATCCCCTTCCCCTGGCCTTTACCACGCGAGGCCCGCATGGGCCGAGCGTTCCTTTAGGAGTAGGAACCCTTCGGCCATTCTAGCCATTAAGCCATTAGCCTCTCGCAAATACGGCATTTTTTATCCCGCTAATTTTTACCGCAAATTCTGACATCCGCTGTTGCCGTCATGAGAATGCCCACATCCAAATCACCACGGAGAGGCAATGTCAGCATTTCGCAAAATTCCGGTTGCAACACTGTTCGTTGCCACCGCAGCCGGCGCACAGACCTACTATGGCAACGGCTACACCATTGTTGAGGGCACAGATAGCGGACAACTTGCCAGTGATTTGGATGCGAAGGTGTTCAAAACTATCAACGCCTACTCCGTCGAGGACGGCCTGCGACAGCTGCTCGCCGGCAGCGGCTGGGAACTGGCGCAACCGATGCATGCTGACCCACAAATCTGGCGGCTCTACCGCCAACCGTGGCCGGACAACAAACGCACCATCAGCCCGATGCCGCTGGGCGAAGCCCTATCGTGGGTTGCCGGCGACGGATGGGCACTTGTCGTCGACCCCGTCAACCGGCTTGTCTCTTTTGAAGTTGCCCCCCGTTACGCCCACGCCGCACTATCGGCGCGACCCACCACCGCTCCGTCCGCAGCCGCACCGGCAGCAGCACCCATGCCGACAACGGCGTACGGTAATGATGTCTACGCGGATATTCCCCCCGGCAACAGCCAACCTTCGCTGCAAATCCCGTATGGCAGCTATGGCACATCCTCCTATACCAACAGTTATCCACCTACCTCCCAGCCGCTGACGACCACCTCTCGTGGCAGTGGTGGCAACAGCTGGCGGGATCAGCACTATGCCGTCAGCAATGACAGCTACGGTGACGGACAAACCTATTTTGCCGACACCATCACCCAGCGCAGTGCGGCAAAACCGACCTCAGATAAACGTGAGACAAAGACCAAGGAGCGCAAAGAACGTACTGCCTTACGCCCGACGGTGGATGCTGCGGCAGCAAAAACATCGGTCACGACTAAATCAGTCGCAGAGAAGAAAGTTGCCCCAAAAAACCCGACAGCAAGCAAGGAATCGACGGCTGCCACAGTGAACACCACAAAAACCGCTGCCGCTGCAAAAGACAGCAAGCTGGACGGCGGTAAAAAAGCCACCATCCCCGGCAAAGCTGCTACTGACAAGGCCAAAAGTGCAAACAGTGCAACTGAAAAAACCGGGACCGGCAAAGAAACTGCCACCCCGCCACCCACAAACAAGACAGCAACAGAGAACACAGCCGCCAACCCGGAGAAACAGCCGTGAGATTGTTTGCCCTTACCGTCATTGCCTCCTCTCTCATGGCCTGCAGCAGCACAACACCGCCGGATCCGGCCAAGACCTGCAATTACCGCCTGCGTGATCTCACCGTCAACTGGTACGAACGAAACTATTGGTGCGTACCAGAAGGCAAAGCCCCGGTGAGCTCCCCACGGATCCACAACAGGCAGGGTGAGTAACTGATGAGTCTGTCACGCAGTCTGCTAACCGCCGTATTTCTGTCGTTGCTTCTCGTTGGCTGTAAACAAAAAAGTCATACGACTAATAAAAGCTCTGCGGAGAGCGGTAATAGCAGCTATGCCTTTTCTAATGCTTCCGGTGAGACTCTGCCGACGGACGAAGCAATAGACAGTGCGGATGCTGCCGCCATGGTGGATGAAGGCTATCCCGTTCGCACACCTAATTACAGTGGCGCATGGGATCCACCCCCGGAAAACCAAAAACCTTTGCGGGGTGAAGCCCGCGCAAGGCAATTGAAGTATATGCATATGGCAAACCGCTATGCACGTGCCGGTGGACAGAATCCGTTTTTCATTCAGGCCATCATCACGATTGAAAGTAAATACCGCCCATGTGTCAAATCTCCGGCGGGAGCAGTCGGTTTGATGCAGTTTATGCCCGGTACGGCAAACGGACTGAGAAGAGTAACCGGTATAACTGCAGCGACACGCTGTAATCCGGATCTGAATGTCCGGTCCGGGGTTGCGTATTTCAATCAAATGGGGTGGGCCAAGGGCAACTTGCAGGCCATGGCAGCCGGATATAACAGCGGCCCGGCGAGAGCCAAGGCGCTGCTGTACCGGAATACGAAAAGTAAATACTGGCGCAGCGCCCAACCCAGCACATCAAATGGTGTCCCAGGTCCGCATTACTGGGGCGGTGAAACCTATAACTACGCCCGGCGCATGGCTGGTTACTATGAACTGTACAAAGCCAATCCTCACCTGGTAGGACTGGCAGACAGTAATAGTGGTATCGAAGGCTCCGGCTGTGACGCTCGGGGGGAATGCTGATGCGTTCCCTGTTGCTCGCCGCCTTGAGCTCGTTGGCTTGTCCTGCTTTTGCCGATAATACTGTACCGATGGAGGGTAATACCACGGTGGCTACCCCGCGCGCTGCTCTTGCCAATGCGCCGATACCGGCCGATTTGCCCGATTTTTACCGGCAGGTGGCGGCTCGTCGTGGCATCCCCGGTGAAACGCTGTACCGACATGCGCTCGATCGTGCCGGCTGGGTAAACGAGCACAAATTGCTCGTACCCTGGCCATGGACGGTGCGCGTCAACGGCCAGCTCTACCGCTTCCGCTCGCGCCAGGAGATGTTTACCTGGCTGCTCAATCAGCGCGGCAAAGCCGGCATTGTCTTTGGCATTGACGAACGTCCGCTCCGCCAGCAAAGCCGCGAGGTACTGTGGGCTGAGATGGAGGTCGCGACGATGCTCGACCGCGCTGCCCTGCGCTTGTCACTGCCCCTACAACAAGTGGCACCCGCGCCCCAGGGCGGTAAAGCGGTGGCTGCGTCCCGACCAGCAAAATCCCTGCCGGCTCCAGCCAGTGAAGAATTGTCCGCCCTCATCGCCCAGGTCAGCCGCGAGACCGGAGTTGACCCCCTGTTGCTACATGCCGTTACCCGGCAAGAATCGGGGTTCAAGGCATCGGCTCGATCGCCCAAAGGGGCGATGGGCTTGATGCAGCTCATGCCAGGTACTGCACGTGAACTCGGCCTGAGCCCGGCACAGTATTACGACCCCTATGCCAACCTCTTTGGTGGGGCAACCTACCTCAAGCGACAGATCGACACCTTCGGTTCTCTCGAATTGGCCCTGGCTGCCTATAACGCAGGACCGAACGCGGTGCGCAAATATCGCGGCGTACCGCCTTACCGCGAGACCCGTGACTACGTCAGCCGCATCAGCAGCCACTACCGCACCTTGCTGGCACAGCACCGCCCGGCACCGGCCAAGACCAAGAAAGTGGCATCCGGAGAGAAACAGGGCAAGCCGCAACGCCTGGCACAGAGCAAACAGCGCCGTGTTGCCCTGGCACAG
The DNA here is from genome assembly GCF_900460955.1 of Cardiobacterium valvarum. Classification (GTDB taxonomy): domain Bacteria; phylum Pseudomonadota; class Gammaproteobacteria; order Cardiobacteriales; family Cardiobacteriaceae; genus Cardiobacterium; species Cardiobacterium valvarum. The sequence continues at coordinate 1,438,553 of NZ_UFUW01000001.1, read as the reverse complement.
GAAACGCCGGTGATGCTGCTCAATCCGGCACAGGGGTACGACTGATGGAACAGGGTAAAGAAGTCCTCTTGCGCGACATCTACGAGTATGTCCCAGCCACCGCCTACACCGCCGGCTCCGGCATACTGCTGCTCGCCTCCGAATTCGCGTTTACCGTCCCCACCGTCGCCTACACCCTCTCCGGCCTGTTCATGGCACGCGCCGCTCAGCTCTACCGCCGTGGCCGGCGTGTAAAACGCTATCAGAAGAACCTGACCCGTCTGCCGATGTACCGCATGCGCAGCAAAGACATCCCGGTATCGGATAAGGTACAGTTTATGGGCCTCGGCTTCGAATGGCAGAGCATCCACACTCAGCGTGCCTTTGACCTCTCGCTGCCGCAGAACATCAAATACCGCCAGTACCCTAAATGGTACAAGCGGATGCGCAAGCTTGAAATTGCTCTTGAGAAGGCGCATCACATGCGCTGGCTGACCCGTTTTACTTCGTCCACCTGTGCCGCCGAGCATCCGCTGTGGTTTTTAAACCCGTGGCCGCCGGCCCCGCCGCTGGAAGGCCAGCCGTGGCTGCACGGTGTCGGGCTCTACGAACCGGAAGAAAAACTCTTCCAGGATCTGGGCAACCGCGTCGGTCACACCCTGGTCATCGGCACCACCCGGGTCGGCAAGACACGTTTTGCCGAACTCATCATCACCCAAGACATAGCGCGTGGCGATGTCGTCATCGTCATCGATCCCAAGGGCGATGCCGACCTGATGTTGCGCTGCTACACGGAAGCGGTGCGCGCCGGGCGCGAAGACAAATTTTTCTTCTTTCATTTGGGCTACCCGGAAATATCGGCGCAGTACAACCCGATCGGCAGCTATATGCGCATCACCGAGGTCGCCTCGCGTATTGCCGGCCAGATGCCGGCAGAAGGGCAGAGTGCCGCCTTTAAGGAATTCGTGTGGGGCTATGTTAACCAGGTCGCGAAAGGCCTGGTCGGTATCGGCCAGACCCCCAATTATCCCCTCATCAAAAAATACAGCCAGCAGCTGGAGCCGCTCTACAACGAGTACATCGACCGCCTCCTCGGTGAGCGTATCCCCAATTATCAGGCCGAGCTGCGGCGCTACATTGAACTGATGCGGCTGGAGCCCAAGGAGCGCAGGGAGCAGGGGCTGATGGACGATGTCTCGCAAATCAAGCGCGACCGCGATGCCGTCGCCCGTTATCTCCTCTACAAGCACAATCTCGGCAAGTATGCCTTTTCCGAAACGGAGCTCGATACCGCGCAATCGCTGACAAAAGCCTTCATCACCGACCAGCAGTATTTGTCGAAGCTCATCGCTTCGCTGGATCCTTTCCTCGAGAAGATGACGACTGGTGCAGTCGCGCAGCTGATTTCGCCAACCTACCTGGATCCAAAAAAACCGACGTTTGATTGGGGCTCCATCATCCAGTCCGGCGGCATCGTCTACGTCGGCCTCGATGCCCTCTCCGACCAGGAAGTAGCGCGCACCGTCGGTGCCTCCATGCTCGCCGACCTGACCTCGCAGTATGGCCGCATTTATAAGGAAGGGCGCAACCACGGCCTGCCTGATGTCGGCGTGGAGATCAAGGACCGGCCCATCCGCATCCACATTGACGAAGCGAATGAGCCGGCCGACAAGACCCTGATCCCCTCACTCAACAAGGCAGGTGGTGCCAACGTATCCGTCACCGCCTACACCCAGACTATCTCTGACTTTGAAGCGCGGCTCGGCAACCGTGCCTATGCACAGCAGATGCTCGGTAACTTCAATACCGTCATCTTCTTCCGCGTCCAGGAAGAGGATACGGCGCGGACCTTCACCGGCAAGCAGCGCAAGGTACGGGTCAAGAGCATGCAGACCTTCTCCGGCGCAGCCGACAACCCGGATATTCATTCCGGCATCGACTTCACCTCAAGCACAACCTCCCGGATGACCGAGACGGATATTGAATCAATCAGCCTCACCGACCTGACGCAATTGCCCAAGGGGCAGTTTTTCGGGATCTGGGACGGCAACAAGCCCTTCAAGGGTCGGGTGCCGCTGCTCATCCCCGAGCGCAATGACCGCATCCCCAATGATATCCGCCAGGTAGCCGCCAAGATGCGCGAGCACTATCAATCCAACATTCCGCAGTGGTACGGCTATCAGGACCGGTTCAACCCGGTGGCGGTTTTGAACGAAGGGGAAAACGGTTTTGATGCAGCCAGCCAGTTCAAGACAGAAATTCAGCAGTGGGTGAATGAGAGCGACATTGACTTTATCGGTACTGACTACTGGGATTCCCCGGCCGACAGTCTGCACGACAACATGGATCTGGATGAATAGCTATGGCCAAGAAGAAACAGCAGCAGAACAACGTCGCAGAGAAACCGAAGAAACGCAGCCTGCTCGGGCTGTTGTTCATGCCGTTTGGTTTGGTGCTCGCCATGGTGAGTTACCTCATCCTCTCGGTCATTGTCAGCACCGGTATTGAATGGGCCGGAATGCTGTTTGGCTGGTGGGATTACGGCCATGCCGAGCGGACGCTGGCGGTCGAGCTGACCTATCTAGGCGACAACTTCACCACCACCCTGCTGGGTATGTCGGCACAGGATGCCGGCCAGACGGTCATTGCCTGGTTCAAACACTGGCTGGTGCTGCCACAGGACGCGCCACATGGTATCGGGCAGAAGCTCATTTCCACCCAAGTATTGGAACAATTCTTGGCGAAATGGGCCTATTACCGCAATGCCTTCATTTTTACCCTGATGGTAACCGGTATTCGCTGCCTCATAGTCTCCCTCTCCACTGTGCTTCTGGTGCTAGTCGGTATGCTGGCCGCCATTGATGGTCTGCACATGCGTGAGCTGCGCAAGGTCACCGGCGGCGTCGAGCATGCTGGCGTCTATCACCACGCCAAAGCCCTGGTGCCCTACACCATCGGTCTCTCGCCGGTCATCTATCTCAGCTGGCCCAACCCGGTCAATCCCAATTACATCCTGCTGCCCGGGGTGGGTCTGTTCTACCTCGCCATCCTCACCAGTTTCGCCACCTTCAAAAAGATTGTTTAGGAGTTCGTCATGTCCAAGTCTTCGCCTCCCACAAAATCGTCTAGCCGAGTATGCAGCCGTCGCACCGGAATTACAGCGCTCTTGTCAATTTGCGCCGCCTTATTACCCCTCAACGTAATGGCTGATGAGGCTGACATGCCACCACCGCAAAAGGTACCGAAAAAGCGCAAGGCCAAACCCGTAGCGCAGCCGCAACGAAGTGAACAGGCAGAAATCGAGTCTTTATTGCGAGAAATGGAATTTTTACGCGAGCGCGCACAGAGCCTGCAGGGTCGTTATGGCAGATCGGGCAACGGCAAGATTCGTTTCAACTACGACGCTCTCATTGCGCAAATGCGTACGACCGAAGCGGGTATTCGCGATTATCTCAATGCCCGTATTGACGTCATCCATACCACACCACCACCGACAGTAGGTGGCAGCTTGATTCGCGTGAGGCCGAACTAATGGCAGACCAAAAAAACGAAAAACTTTCATCTGGCTCTATGAAGAACGACGTCGCCCTAATTAAGGCCGCATTCAATGATAACGCTGAGATCCAGGGACTGAGAAAAGACTACGGCAGTAGCGGTTTTTTCACCGTGGTTATCGTGGCAATCGTGCTCGCCATGCCGCTTTTACTCGGCCTTTATGCCCTGGGGCGTAAAGCAAAGGAAGAAAAGAGCGAAGAGGCCGTCAACGGGATGGTCGGCACGATCATGTTACTGGTTGGCACCCTGGTTGTCCTTCTTGCCTACATCAGTATCGCGACGGTTCGTTGAATCAGGATTTTTAACTCGAGACAGCAATGGAGGCAACGGCAACAGACACACAAACACAGCGGTTATACACGTACCACAGCAATTCCTTCTACAACCCGAAACCGGAGAATTTATGAATCCTATTTCAACCCCACCTGCTTTATCCCTGCCCAACCAGAGCCTTTTCCGCTTGCCGGCAGGCTTTTCCATAGACAAAGGCGCGTTGTTGCGGCTGTTGTTTGTTGTCGGGATAGCTGCCCTCTTCCTCTGGGGCAATGATGTCTTTGCGGATCAGCTCAAACTGCCTACTGGTGATACCGATCTTGGTATTCCCGGTGTCGCGGCAAATGATTCCTGGGGCAAGAAAATCGTGATGGCTATTGCCTACATCATCATCATCATGGCCTTGCTCGGATTGGGGCTTATCTTGGTCAACGTACTGTTTTCCCTCGCCGGGGTATCGGATGATGCTCGCAGTCAAGATGGCGGCATGGTTCTTGTGCTGAAAAAAATCGGCATCGTAGTTACCGTCGTCGTACTCGGGATCCTTATTTTTACACTAATAAATTCATACATATTGGATCCGATCTACAAGATGTTCTCGTAAGGCTATCTATCATGGCAGAAACCCGTAGCGGCAAACGCAGCAAGCCGGCCAAGACCCTGAGCCAGTTGGAAGAAGAACCTCAAACCGGTTTTTTCGGCTTGACCTATACCGAGGTCAATCTGGTATTCCGAAAATGTCTTTTGGTCATTGTGCTTGCGACCTTGGCCCTGATGCCGTTTATACGCTGGGAAATCGCCGCGATCGTGTCCATTTTTATCGGCTGCGGCTACGGCTGGATGATCATTGTAAAAATGTCATCCCGCCGGGCCGGCAAGCCACTCTTCTATCACCTGCATATCAGGACTTGGCGCAGCCGTCGTTTTATCCAACCCGGCAGCATTGTCCGCTTTCAACGGGAGAGGAATCCCTATGCCGGCCCAAAATAAATTTCAAAACGAAGAACGTAATCAGCGATTTTTGCATCGCGCCATTGTCGGTTTGATTTGCGCCTTTTTTTTCATGGCTTGGAGCGTGTGGCGCTTGCCACAGCAAATTACCGTCTATCACCCTCCAGACATTAGCCAAGGCTACGTTGACAAAGTAGGTGATGTGCCATTGGCGACCATCTATGGTTTTGCCCGTACCTTGTGGGAAACGATCAACTATTGCGACAAGGATTGCGGCGAAGAATACCCAAAACAGTTGGAAAAATACCGCGCTTACCTGACCCGTAGTTGCTATGAAGATCTCTACGAGCACTACCGCACGCATCGCAGTCTGTTCAGCTTCCGTAGCCGCTTATTGTTACCTACTGACAATGCCATGTTCAGCACGGATCGTGTACGCAAACGGGAGGGGGCATATGAATGGGGGGTCAAACTGGAATACGAGCTGCGCGACGTGGTTAATGGTACAGAAACCCGTATCAGCACCATGGAATACCCCTTAAAAATCGTCAAATCCGGTCGTCCCCGAGATGTCAATCCCCATGGTCTTGAGGTGGACTGTTACTTCAATGACGGGCCGGTGGTCATCGTGCCCGAACAAAAAGAGAAAAAAGAGGAGGACCGGTGATGAAGCGTTTTCTTCGCCACTTATTGCTTGGCACGTTACTGATAATTAGCACTACAAGCATGACCACAGCACAGCAGAATAACGGCGTGAAAGAAATCACCTTGAGCGAGAAACCGATTAGCCTGCGGCTCCCCTTGCAGAAAGAAGTCATCGTACGCTTTCCGCAGCCGGTCACGCATACCGATTTACAGGATCAAAGTAAGGTCAATGCTTTCACAAACCTGCTTACACCGGATGGCGTGCTGTATCTACGTGCGGTAGAAGCCTTTGAACCTACACGGATGATCGCCCAGCTGGTTGATGGCAGATTGGTGATGCTGGATGTTTCCGGGGCAACGATGGGGCCTTACGACGGTGATCTGCTGATTCGTGATCCTGCCGCACAGCCGGTAGCACAGGAACCCGCCAAGAATCCCTACAAACCTGCTTTTCTGGAAGATGGAGCAGCCAAAACCCTCAATATGGCAGAGGGCGATCTAGGTGGAGCTGCGACTGTACAAAGTGGCGATGCGGAATTTCACCAGATGGTGCGTTACGGCTTCAGGCATTTTGTGGGACCTGCCCGCCTGATCGGGGATGATCTCGGCAAACCGGTCAAGGTAGGCAAAAGCGATGTCGCCGCAACTTTATTGCGCATGAACGATGGCCGTCTTTCGGTAAAAGCACTGAAGCAATGGGAAATTGGCGATTACTATTTAACGGTTCTACTGGTAAACAATAAATCCCCCTCTGCGGTCGAGTTTGATCCTCGCACTATCCGTGGGCGTTGGGTCTTTGCCGCTGCGCTTTACCCCGTTTTGGAAGCGCGTGGTAGCCGTTTTGATCAGACACTGTGGGCACTGATTAGTCAGGTGCCTTTTGATAAGGCGCGACAGTAGGAGGAAATGCCATGACCGTAGGTAAATTCCTGATGATAATGGTGCTGGCAATGCTGTTCGGTGTTGCCTGGTTCGTCTTTCAATTTTCCCATTCACCTGCCGTCAGCACGCAGCAATCTGACAATTTCTTTAGCGATAACTCTTCCGAGACAAAACGCCGTGCGGATGACCCGACGTACAGCGAAGAGTTACGCAGGAACACGGAATTGACCCGTGACACGCAAAACCGGCAGCGCAACCTGGAAGCCGATCTGAATAACGTCCGCGAAGCCATGACCAGTAGTCGTGAGCAACAGCAGGAGACCAAGGACAAAGTCGAAAACGTCAGTGCCCAGGTAAAGGAACTGCAACGCACGCTAGAAAGTAGCAATAAACCTGATCCGGCCCTTGCCAAACAGATGGCCGAGCTGAATGAAAAACTGACGGGCATGCAGGAACTGCAACAACAGCAACAGGCGCAAAATGAGACGCGTGAAGCCCGTATTCGCGAACTGGAAGGACTGTTGGAGCAACAGAAGCAGGCGCAAGTTGTTACCCCACCGGATCCCAAGAGTTTGCTGCCGGATAACGGGCAACAGGGCGACATTTTGCAGGGTATCACCACTAACACAAGTCAAACCCTGGGCGATACGGATGGTAGAGCAAACAACGGAAATAATCAGCCGCGCAGCCACATTACACTGCCTTATGGCAGCAAGGGTTATGCCGCCGCCTCGCAAACCGGGAACAATGACATCCTCAGTTCAGTATTGGGAGGCATCGGAAATATCGGTAATCCGGTACCGCCGGCAAAACTCCAGCCCGGTATGTTGCCGGTCGCAGGCGAGCGGAAGAAAGAAGACCAATGGCCGACCGTTTTCCCGGTCTATACCCTGCCGCCTTCCACCATTCTCAGTGATGCCCTCCTGGTCACGCCCATTATTGGCCGGGTGCCACTAGAACGCAGTGGCAATATTGAAGACCCGTTCTTTTTCAAGGTTGAAATCGGCGGTAAAAACCTCGCCGCTAATGGGCATCAGATTCCGGGGGTCGCCAAAATGATTGCCAGCGGATACGCCACCGGGGTGCGCGAGCAGGAATGCGCGCGCGGCTACATCGACAGCCTCACCTTTATTTTTATTGATGGCCGGATAGTCACTCAGGGCAAAACCAGTGGCGAAGGCTCCAGTAGCGGCAAAGCGCTCGGTTACCTCACCGATCCTTGGGGCACTCCCTGCATCAGGGGGCGCTACATCAGTAACGCCGGCGATTACATCAAATCGCGCGGTATGGCCGCTTTCGTAGAGGCAGCTGCCGACGCGCTTTCGCAAGGGCAGGTGAGTTACCGCCAGGACAGCAACGGCAATTACAGCGCCATGCTTGACGGCAGTATCTATCCCTACATCTTTGGCCGTGGCGTCTCCGGTACCGCGAAAGAAATCGCCGACTACATTCGCGAACGCACCTCTGCTGCGTTTGATGTGATTTATGTAGCCCAGGGTAAACCGGTACAAATCATGATCAACGACATGATTCAGATTGACTATGACGCAAATGCGCGCAAAGTCAATTATTACCGTGAACCCAAGCGAAAAAGCGCTTATGACTAAGCAGGAGTTTCCCATGATCAATTGTAAATATAACCGGCTTCTGCTCCTTGCCCTGTGTGGCCTGGCATTTAGCGGTTGCTCCATGATGCGTCCGAAGCAGGAAAAGCTGTTGCCGGAATCCGGACCGACGACGGCAGAGTTGCTGACGGGCAAACGGGAGGGGAACTCTGCTTATTACGGAGACGGTATCCGGGCAGATTATCTTGGTATACCGCTAACGGAAGGCTATGCGCCCAACAGCAGCTACTCGCTCGCGCATGTTAACGAACTACGGCGTGATTTCCGGCAGGTACCTAACCCGGAAATAACAGCGTACGTCTTCCCGCACATCAACAACGGGGAATTGCCGGTTCCAGGCTATTTCACGGTATTCCGCCTCTACGAGCGGGACCATTACGCACTGGAACAGGAGGGCTTCCATGAGGATCGCTGATGAACTGCTCGGCATGCTGCGTCGGCGCAAGTCTGAATCCGTACTGTCGTTAGACAAAGGGGATAAGGGCGCTTCGGCAAAAGTGCACCGAACCGCACCACACCAGGATGAAGAACCCGGCCTGACCCAGTTCAAGGTTAATCCCTTCGTCAGCGCCCTGTTGCGCCTTTCCGGGGAATGGCCGCTTTTTGGAACTCCACCGCTGTCGCAGAAGCAGTATCGTGCTTTGTTCAGCAATGCCCCCTCATTCTGCGATTATTTTCCGATCTACGACTACTGCGATGAAGATGAAACCTATCTGCTCAATGACGGTATCAATATCGCCAAGATCTGGCGGGTAAATACCCGTTATATGAGTGCGCGCAGTCCGGAAGCGCTGAATCAGTTCAATGAAGCGCTGACGCGCGCGCTCGACCTGCTGCCGGCCAATAATGGCGATGAAGATTATCCCTACATCGCCCAAATTTTTGTACGTGCACTGGAGGCGGAAAATATCGCCGACGATTTCGAGGCCGCCGTTGCTGCCAATGGCTTGAGCGATGATCCCCTGAGCCGCCACACGCTGGATATTACGCGTGAGCATCTGAATCTGCTCACCCACGAAAAAGGAGTCTTCCCTGACAGCCGCATCAGTGGTGAACATCAGGGGTGGCGGGTAGCCGATCAAGCTGTTTACCTCTGCATTTACAGCCGCCGTCCTGAGCGTTTTTGGAAAAAACATAACCGCAGCCCTGCGGAACAGGCCAAACATGACCTGAGTGCCTTCGTCAATGCGATGAGCGCTGCCGGTATCAGCCTGAAGCCGTTGTTGCCACATGACCTGGTGAACTGGCTGGCCCCCTATTTTGGGCACAAGCGCTTCACTGCTGCTGATATTGCTTCGCGTCGCGAAACGGCCGCCTTCGATCTTGGGCAGCTGATTTTCCATCACCCGGCACGATACCACCGCAGTGAAGAAGCCAACGAGCGAGGCATCTGGCGTTTCGGGGATTACTGGTATCGCTACCTCACCATTGGCGGTATTGATCACCCGCCCCGCGATGGCGAGATCACCATCGGCGTACAGGAAGAAGACAACGACGGTACCAAAATCAATGCCTCTCTGTTTGAACGTCTGCCGCAGGGCGCGATGATGACCTGGAACATCATTCCCCAGACCGATCACCAGATGGAGATGGAGATTGACCTGATGCGCGGCATGGCCAAAGGCGGGGCGTCCAAGCGAGCCAAATTTGCGGCAGAGCAGGCGGATGAAGTCCAGGAAGAGATGATGCGGTACCACCATAAGGTGTTTTATGCACAAATGGGGCTATTCTTGCGCGGTACTTCGTTGCGCGATTTGCTCGACGCAACCGAAAGGGCCAGCGCAACCATTGCCACCACCAACTGCATTGCAGTTATTGATCCCAGGGATGATCTCATCAGCCAGGACAGTTTTGTGCGTGCCCTGCCGGCAGTTTATGACTTCAACCATGACCGCAATGCTGCCTTGCGCGCCCGCAAATGCTACACCGTGCATCTGGCTTCCCTGCTGCCGTTTTATGGCAATAAGAGCGGTTCCACTCATCCCTGCTACCTGATGTTTTCGCGTAGCGGCGAGCCGTTCTATCTCAACCCGTTCCATCCCGGCGACCGCTCACGCGTTTCGCACGAGGTGTTCTTTGGTCCAACCGGTTCCGGTAAATCGGCCACCATCGTCTATATGACGCTGATGAGCATGGCGGTCAATAACCCGCGCATGTTCATTTTTGACTACGGTAACAGCTTCGGCTTGCTGGCAGATCACATGGAGCGCTATGGCAAGCGTGTACGCCGCTTCACTCTTAATGCGAACTCCAATGATGTCCTCGCTCCCTTCTTCGAGACACAGAAAGCGTTGGCTGAAGCTGAAAAAGCTAAGGCCATCAGTGCCGGAACCTGGGTACCTGATGCCGATGAGATCAAGGAAAACGAAGACGAAAAACGCTCCTATCTGAACGAGATGGAATACATCCTGCGCATCATGGTCAGCAAGGATGGACAGCAGCTCAGTCCCTCGGAAATTTCTCGCCTCAACAAGGCATTGGTTCGCGGTCTGCAGATTTCTGTCGAAAGAGGCGAACCCCATGCCCGCCCTGTGCATATCCGTGATGCTTTTCTAGAAATGTCGGTTGAAGAGGCACAGAGCCCCAACAAGGTTGATGACATCGTCAAGGAACTGCGCGAACGTGCTGATGCCATGGACGGTTGGACCCAGGGGTTGCGCGGCACGCTCTTTAACCGGACTGCCAAAGGCTTTGATCCTGATGATGATCTGACTGTCATTGAGCTGGGCGCTCTTGGCGGGCTGGGCAACGAGTCGTTGCTGGCGGTTGCCGGCCTCTCCGCCATCTACACCATCACCGCCATGGCGGAAAAACTGCAAAACAGTGGCCGAGCCATTGAAGTAAAAATTGATGAGGCTCACTTGTGGGCCAAAATCAAGTTGCTGATGTCCGGACTGGTCGTCGGCTCCAAGGTTTTCCGCAAACTCAACTGCTGGCTGAACGTGATCACCCAGGATATTTCCGACTTTACCGGTGATGCCGCAAAGATTCTGTCCAACGCGGAATTCTGGTGGCTGATGAAGATGAGCCGCAAAGAGGTGAACGAGTTGGAAACCATCCGCAATCTCACGCCCGAAGAGCGGCATCTGCTCGATTTTCCGCGCAAGGAGCAACAACGCTTCGTAGAGGGTGTGTCTTTTTCCGGCAAATTCCCGGCGACATTGGTGCGTTATATCCCGCCCTCCCTCATTCTCGCGCTTGGTCAAACCGACGGTAACGAAAAAGACGCTCGTAACCGTCTGATGAAAGAACACGAAATCAGTGAGTTGGAGGCGGCCTACATGATTGCCGACCAAATCACCGCTGCTCGACGCAAATACCAAGAAGCTGCCTGACTTTGGGGCTTAAAGGAGACTCTTTATGCCGCCATTTATCACACCATCGCGAAAACCAACCGGAGAACATTCATGAACAAAATAAGGATATTGGCGTTGCCTCTGGCTCTAGCCTTAGCAACAACAGCGAATCATGCTGCCACAGTGAATTACAGCCGAATAGGCTCAGGCGAGTCCGGCTTCAAACAATATTGGGGGCTATCCGATGATGAATATCGTCGTTATCGCAATTATATGGAAATCACCAATAACCGTTATCAGAACTCCAGTCCATTGATGGTACTTTCCATGATTGCGGAAAAAGATGAGGAAAAGATTTACTACGCGCGCGAGGCAGCCAGATACGAACACGAAATGGTCAAACGAGAAATCCATACGGCCTGGCTGGTCAGCCAGTCAATGAGTGAACTGCAATTGACGAAAGAAATGCAGAAATTTACTGATGATCTGACAGGTATTAAAACCTTAGGTTATGTGCCGGATGATCAAAATCCGGAATGGCGCGATGGCGATACGCTGGTGCTTCTGGTTGATGATTCCTGTTTGACTGCCGGCTGTATCGGTCAATTTACCGACCGAATTAAGGCGGTCAAAGGAAAAGTGAAACGTCAGGTAGTGGTTAATAGCAAGCAACCGCTATCAGAAGCCGCGCAAGCGATTATTAAAGGTTGGCCGGAGACGTATATCACCCGTTATGACCCAATTGAACATCATTATCTTAACGCCAACCAGGGCTACAACGTGCTGCTACATGTGCGCGATCGCACGACCGTCAACATTGTGCCGGACATACGCTCATCTGCTTCAGCAGAGGCGGTCAATCGGGGAAATAGCGGTATAGCTCCCGCTTCCGGGAAAACGGACGCCCCTATCACAGTTAATGTGTCTCCCTCTGCCTCAGTGAACCAACCAAGCACATCAGCCAATTCGTCTTCCTCAAACGGGAAAGTTCCTGCCACGAGCACAAAACCGGCAGCAATCGCTACGAAGCCCGCGTCATCTACGACAACTTCGCCTAAAAATACTATCAATCCATCCAAACAGGGAGGTAAATCATGAAGTCCCAGTCTAACCGTCTCGCCCTGCTGATGACATTGGCGCTCACAGCAAGTCCCCTTTTGGCACAAACAAAATCGCAGCCCACAGAAGATGACGGCAGCAATGATGTTGAAGCGGTGTTGGGAGAAATTCGTGGCGACAAGGTACCAGCCGGGGACAACGGCCGTTTCTATTTGCCGGGATCAGCTGCTGCCCGTGACAATATCAATCCCGGTTCCTATTCAAAACAATTCCGCCTAGATGCACATCTGCGTGCCGGGCTGACCAATCGCTGCGGTTCTCTGAATTTCTTCCATAATATCGAAGCGGAGGCCAGACGCCTGCAACACAAGATTTCAGAAACACTTCACAAAGCTCAGGCAACCATCATGGCCTCAATATCGGGGGCAGTTTCCAGCCTGTTTCAATACATGCTGATGAAGATCAATCCAACTTTGGGTGAACTCGCCACCAAACAGTTGGATGAAGATATTGAACTGTTCAATCTCAAAGTAAAACAATGTGAGGACTACGAGCGGGAAGTACGCCAAGGGAAAAATCCTTTTGATGAAATTGCGGAAATTGCCGTAGGGGAGCAATGGAAACAGACCATTGGTATGGTCAATGCCAAGGAAACCACGCTGGTAGAGGCGGAAAAGCATCTTTTTGAAAGGGCTCGCAAGAATGGGGTGCCAATGGCGGATGGCAAAAACTACGGGGGGGAGGGGCAAGAACCGATCAATATCACCAAGTCTTTGCTGAAAGCTGGTATGAACCTGACGCTTTCTCGCGGTGATAAAGAACAATGGGATAACGATTTTAGCGGTGATGTGAAGAACAACCCGATTTTGGGAGATTTCAAAAACGCTAAAGAGTTATACAACTTCATAGAGGAAATTTACGGCGCAAACGAGATTACTATCGGCGAAAGCGGTGCACAGCCAACCAATGTTAATGCTATTGCAGGGCGAGGATATGAACGGAAATATACGAAGTATCGCAACGAATATATCAAGGATTTGCGAGATTATGTGTATTACCGCATCAATCGTCCAACGTTTGAGAAAAAAACAGGGCAAATTATTCCCCCGGCAGAGCTGGATGATATTCGCAAGATGCCGGAATATCCAATGGAAATGGAGATCGAAGCACGTGCACAGCAATATGCGATCAATCGCTTGCGCCGTAATCTCTATTTTGCAAAACAGGCGCTCAAGACAGGGGTTTACGCACCTGACTTACAGCAATCAGGTATGAAAGGACCATCCGAGATCGAGTATCGATCGCTCTACTACCGCATTCTGGATGATATTCGCGAAATCGGCCAACGTGCCTGGCAGTATTGAAGGGAAGAATAATGATGCAAAAGCAGTACAACACACCAGCTAATGACGAGAAAGAAGCCGCTTCCGCACAACCATCATTACCTTCGGATATGCCGGTTTCTGGAAACGATATGATGGCTGAACAGGGGCAATCACTCACTGCGAATAACTCATCCCCGACAACAAGGGGTAATCAAGCGCCAGTGGAGATAGAAAACGCCTCCCTCGCTTATTATCAGGGAGGCAATGAAACAGCACCCAAAAGCGGCGATACCATCGTCATTATCAATCCTACGAAACCCCGCTGGCGGCGGTTCAAGCGCGGATTCAGGGCGCTGGGGGTGATATTTGGATTAGCACTGCTGGCGGTTTTGCTGGACGCTATTTTAGGCGAAGAAGCAGTACCCCAAATGCGGGGCATAGTGGAGCAACTTTGGTGGCCGGCCACTCTGCTTCGTTGGACAATTTATATTGTAATTTCCTTCCTAATATTGCCGGTATTTATGAAGCATGTGCGTAGTCGGGCCATGACCAATCTTGAAGAACAACAGCGGCAACTGTTCCTAAACGGAACCCCTGATCAAGTGGCATTACAGCAAATTGAAACGGCCAGGTTACGTATTGCGCGTTCTGGGGTCAAAGCTCGCTATGTATTTTTAGTCCTTATGTGCTTTGATTTACTTACCCTGCAACTGCCTTATATTTTACGTTAAGGCAAGGAGATTAAGATGAATGTTAATAACTACTTGGAAGCATTTCTTACTGTCTATGGATGGGAATTCTATTACATGCTCTATTTGCTATTGGCATCACTAGGGCTGTTCCTTTACCCTGTTTTAAGAAGCTTTGCCGGAATTTACATTGATTATTTATCTGATACGAGAAGTAACGGGGATGAATATTTAGCAAAAATGCTAACTGTAGGTATATTAACAACCTTAGTCTTTTTATTTTCTGTTGTACCAATAGTACCAGTAAAACTCAATCAATTCTCATTAAAAGGAGTATGTGGTACTGAGAAGTATGAAATTGATAAAGTAAATGGCAATGGAAAGTATTTTGCTGAAGACAAGACAAGCATTCCGGTACTTCCCTGGATTGCCATGATGATTGGGCAAGGGATCAACAATACTATCTATAAATTAACTCCGTGTGCACCAGATGTGACCGAGGGTCAAAAAGCCATTTGGAATGCAAATTTGGATCATAATAAAGCTCTTTATACAGAGTATGAGAGGTATCGAAATGAATGCCACGTACCTATTACTAATAGATTTAAACAAATACTTGACGGGAAATTTACAACAAAAGAAGAACAAGATCAGCAAAGATGGTTAGAGAGATGGATTGAAGATTTAGGTGGAAAAGATGAGCAAACACGTAATATCTTACTTAATGGTTTAGATTCAAAGTTAATTAAAGAGGTTGTATACAACGAAAAACTAACATCCCCCAATGGCATACCCGTATATAAATATTTTAAAGCACAAAATCCTGTCACTGGATTTACAGGGGACGATGGCTCCGGGCAAGCCTCTAAAGATGCCCCCCCTACTTGTAAAGAATGGTGGACTGGACAGGGAGGAAAAGCTGGGCTGAGGACAAGATTAGCTGAAGAGTTATCCTTTGATGTGGTTCGAAGACTAGCAGCAAAGCAAGGAGGAGATTCTTTATTTGGTAAATATAAAAGATGCGATCCTAGATCTTCCGAAAATAGCGATTTAGTTACAAAGGACAAAAAAGGTCAAATCACCGATTTCAGCAATCAATTTTATCAAAATTGTAGAGCACAACTTTCACAAGTGATATTCTCAGGAGATGACGATAAACTAGTCACAAGACTTCTAAATTTCGATCAGGGGAATTTTGCTCGAGATGACGTACTTTCTGCGGGAGAAAAGAATAATTTACAGGATGCCGTAGCTGCTACTATTGTTGCTGGAATAGCATCTTTTATTTTAAGTTTCTTTACAGACGTAGACCTGACAGGAGGCGTAATGAATACTGTAGTTAGTTTTTATGCATCATTTTTCATGTTATCGCTTCTCCTAAAATTCTTACTACCCTTAATTTTGATGGTTATTTATATGTTTTGGGGGATTTTTATGGTTAGTGCACGACTAGCCATAGATGGAGTAATAAAAGGAATGTTTCTAATAGTTTCTTTGATTGTAATGCCCGGTATATGGGCGGTTATGAATCATCTAGATGATAAAATATGGGAGTCCATGCATGGCACGGAAGCATCTAGCATGTCCTTTGACTTTATACTATTAGATGCTTCGTTTCAGGTTATCAAAGTCGCTGCCGTGTTTATCTTGTTCTATATGATTAATCTGGGCGAAGGGGTAAATCCGGGGCAAGTAGTGAATAGCAGTCAAAGTGAAGCGAAAAATTTATCTAGTGGTTTAGGTAGCACAACTGGAAGAGCAGCAGGTGGAGCGGCACGTGGATCATTCCGTGCTATAGGAAGAGGGTTGCGTAGAGTCGGCCGTGGTATAAAGTCCGGTTTAGGAAAAATATGGAGAGGGCGGTAGAAACTATGTGGGGCACAACAATACTTTAAGTTGGGCAACGGACAATGACGAACATAGTATTTCAAAGAAAACCAATCCCAGAAAATAATCTGAATTCTTTGGCGCGCCTCTCCTTACTAGCGGGACTGTCTTCGGCGCGCCACCTTCTAACCTTAATTTCTGATATTGGTATAAGATTGCTATTAATCTGAAATCTTTAAATAGTTATCATACCTATCGTAGCTATCATAATCATCATAGCTATGATTCAGAAACGAATGATTTCTTTGATTATCATTCAATTCTTCTAATTTTCGTTGCTTCAATGTCGACATTACCTTAGCTTCTTTCCATCCTTCGGCAAACCCTTCTACAAAAAGCCCCAGCAGACTCTTTCTGTCACGTTGCATGGGTTGCTTTTCGTCTGGCACTTGGACATGCCATCCGTGTGCCAATCGGGTAGCTTGCTGCTGTGCCGACAATGCGGTAAGTTGCTGACGCAGAAGCGCTAGTTCTGCTGGCGTTGGTGGCAGTTGCGTTTTGTCCCACATATCCGTCTCCTTTTTGATTTTTTTCAGATATACGCCCAATGTAGCAGGAAGTCAAGAGCAGTGTGGCTCTTGCGCGAGACGGGGGAGCCTATGGTAATCAACGCAGGCTTCATTACTTCTTGCGTTTTTGCGCCTTGTTCTGCTGCTGGAATTCTTTTCCCGAAAAAGTGACAGTGGTCTTGTCATATGTAGCAATAAAATGATTACCTTGAACTTTATAAGCAGCTTTTTTAGATAGCATCCGATTGTCACTATATATAATAGGTTTCTTATCTGCACCAATAGCAAGAATAAAGTAGGGAAAACGATCCTGTCTATTGCCACCATCATCCGTAAATAGTGGATAAACTTCATACTCACCAATCGAATATGGCTTTTTACTATCGAATCGAATGAAACTGCCATACATGTATTCTTCGGTATCACGGGTTTCCTTGTATCCGGGAGGATACATGGAGTCAAGCACTACCATGCCGTTGAAAAGCAGTTGCTGGCCCTCTCCTGCAACCCGCTTACTGAACTTCCCATAACGGGAAGGCAATACATCATCCAGTCCCAGGTTCAATGCTTCATTTTCATCCCCCACATTTTCTGTCGAAACTACTGGCAGTATGTTCATTGCGCTGGGGGCTTCGCCGGACCCTGCTAGCCGTGGTGTTGAGGTGTCCCGGATGCAAATAATACAATCTTCGCTCCCAATCAGCTTGAGCGTTCCCCTGCTCTCAATGCAGCCGCTTAATAGTAGGGTAGCAATAACGATGACCGTAGTTGTGCGATGTGCTTTCATGTGTTCTCCTCCAGATGGTTCTTTGATATTTCACATTAGACAGCAAGTGTACACAAAAAAAGGGAGCCAAGGCTCCCAATTGAAAGATTTGCGGATTTGGAAAATCAGGTTGGATATTTTTCTCCTTCGTCCAAGAAACCCTCGCTAAAGGCAAAGGCCAGGTCTAGCAAGGTAGGACGTTCCCTCTCAGTTTTAGGGGTACTGAGGCTATAGGACAGGAGTATCGCACGGATAGCCGTGTGATACGTTTTCCCTACTTTGTAGGAAAAAGCCTCGAGCGCAGCGATCTCGAACACGCCGTCGTATGTACCTTCAGCAAAATTCTCGAAGCACTCGGCTTCGTCAATGACGAAGTCCCCGACGTTGCTTTTCAGCAACGTCTCCTGATTACCCTGATGATAACTTACTTCCAAGGACGCAGATAAAGAGAGCGAGGCATCTGCCTCGCTATGGTACGCATACATTGATGCCTCCTAACAAAATGAAGACATCATTCCCACGAGGAAATGACGTCCTCATGGGATTGAGTTATTGAAAATATCTTTATTTCTTTTCTTCTTCGCTATGTTTTTTTCCATAGTGAATTACACCATAGCCATAAGCGGCTAGGGAAAAACAGAAAATCAAAAAGATCACGTCACCCGCAGTGATGTTTGTCATGTTACTCTCCTTCACCTTTATAGGTGATTTTGACGGCTATGAGCAATAATGCATATGAGGCTATCATTGCAAATATTGCATATAGAAAACCTTTGCTTGCAATATTAAAAAGGCATGCAACGGCTGAACCCGCGCACGTGTTGGCGATGATACGCCGCTGCTCAAATTGCAGCGCGAATATTTTTTCTTTTTGACGCAGAAGATGCGTTTTTATTATTTTCATGATTACTCCGATGGATTGATGTTCCCAAAGGAGTAAACTTTTCCCCAAGGGGAAAGGTTTTCCCCTATGGGTTGGTTGAGGCCGTATCCGACCAGACACTGCGAAGAGCTTCGTCACGGCGATGATGCCGTTGCCGGTATCACAGACGATTTTCACATCTCAAGATGAGGTGCTTTTGCGAAACGCTCCGGCTCTTTTTAACGTGCTAGGCACGATAATCAGTTTTACCTTACGCTATATGCCCGGACAGTTCAACTCACAAAACATCCTATTATTCAGTAGGATGAAATAGGGGTCGCTTCTGCCGAAGTATCAGCGAATCATGAATTGGGCTTGCTGTCAGACTCTTCCCCTGTGCCGTCGGTCTGGGCCTTGATGGCATGCGGATGGAACGCACTCACGGCTTTCATCTGTTCATCAAAATCAAGGTGACAATAACGGGTGGTTGTATTGATGCTCTTGTGACCCAACATCACCTGCACCGAGCGGATACTGTGACAAGCGCGCAGCATTTCCGTCGCAAAAGTATGGCGGAACATGTGCGGGGTGACCGGACAGCCGCAACGCTGGATGCCCATGGCTTTGACGATTGCGATAAGTGTTCTTGCACTCATCCTTTGGCCGTGGCAATTGAGGAAGACATATCGGTTGGCATCCTTTTGCCGGTCAACGTTTTCGCACAGTAAATAGCGTTGTAGGGCATTGACGGCCGCTTCGCCGAGGTACACAGTACGGTTGACCCCTCCTTTCAGCGTGGCAATTGTGCATTCTGTCAGGTCTACAGAGAGATGCCTCACCCGAATATTGCGCAATTCGCTGTTGCGCACCCCGGTGCTGAACAGCACTTCCACGATGGCCTGATTCCGCAAGGCCAGGCGGGATGGCAGCAAATCAGCTTCCTGCTCTGCAGGGGTGCAAATCTGTTCCATCTGGAAAAGCGGGATATTGCGTGGCAGACTGTCCTCTACCGGTTTGCTGTGTAGCAACCAGCTCATGGGAGCTATCTGGTGGTTGCGTTCCAGCCAGGTCAGAAATTGCCGCAAATAGATCAGGTAATTGTTATAGGTGCTGGTTTCGAAATCTCGCAGAGTAAAGAGGAATTCATGTATGGTCTCAAGCCGTAATTTGCGTAGATTACGGGTTCTGCTCTGGTGCGATTCGAGAAAACCCAGAAAATACCGCACCACCCGGGTTTTGCAGCAGAGAGTGTTCCGATGTTGTTTCTTGCAGTTCAAATAGGCGGCATACTCTTCGTAAATTGCGCGAAAATGGCGCAGCGTTCCTTTTTCTAGATACTTCTTTTGCATGTTGCACTCCACTGGTTGTTAGAAGTGCTAACATGCTAATAACTAGATGTTTTTTAACTGTGTTTGCATCCCTTTGATGGTGCCGGAGTCATTAATGTCCACAGAAGAAACTGATGCGTTAGATGCTTACGCCGAATATCTGACCGATATCGTGGGCCAGGACCAGCAAACCACGACGTGGCATATCCGTTATACCAAGCGATTTCTCGAATATGCGGTATCTCACCAACTTAGTTTGGCTGAATTAGAAGAAAGACATTTACAACAATATTTTCGGGAAGAAAACCTGACCGAATCCGCCATTGGCAAAACCTGTACTGCTGTCAAATTCTATTTCCGCTATCGGGTTCAGCTTGGTGAGCAAAGCAATAATCCCTTTGAATTTATTTCCCATCCTGGCTATCCGGACCGGATTCACCGGTTTTACACCTGCGCAGAGTTAGAGCGTTTATTGGCGATGCCGGATACGTCAACGGATCTCGGCTTGCGGGATCGCACCATCATGCAATTGCTCTACGATACCGGGATACGTAACACCGAATTGCGTTTGTTGACTTTGCCAGACGTTGATTTACGACAGAAGACGATCCGTATCATCCGCAAACGTCGTAAAGAGCGCTTGGTGCCTTTATTGGAAACCACGGTGGACTGGCTCACCCGTTACCTGAAACGCCGTATGCTTTTGTTCCATGAACAAGGCTCAAATGTCCTTTTCCCTTCAACCAAGACGGGACAGGTCATGGATATTTCCACACTATGGCGTATTATCAAGAAGTACGCGCAACAGGCTTGTCTGGATGATGGTTTTACAGTCCACACCTTACGTCACGCCTTTGCCTCACACATGCTGGCCAATGGTGCCGACCTGCGGGTCGTGCAAATTTTACTTGGCCACTCAAATATCAGCACAACACAAATCTACGCCCAACTGGAGCAGCAGCAGCTCAAAACCCTGCATCAGCAATATCATCCGCGCAGCAGAAGCCAATAATTGTCATACTCCCCTAATTGGTTGAAGACACAGCAAGCAGGTAAATAGAGCCATCCATCCCAGAATCCAAGGACGCTTACCATTCCTGAGCAATATAGACGTTCATGCATATTTCTCTTCTCTCACTGCAAGATTTTCGCGGTTTTAGAGAACTTTCTTTGCCATTACACCCTAAACTGAATATTGTTTATGGCGTTAACGGAACCGGTAAATCTACTATACTGGATGCAACAGCTATTCTTTTGTCATGGCTGGCAAGCCGTATAAGAATGCACAATGGCAAAGGTAAATTTCCCACTGAATCAGAAATACATAATGATGCGTTGCTAACCCAATTATCCTTGACACTCGGTTGCAAGAATAAACAAACACACTGGCAAATTGTAAAAAGACGCCGTGGAAGGAATATACGGGATGCGAAAGTAAGTCGCACTTCCCTCGTCTTTTTGTCGAACCTGGCTCAGGAAATTCGGGGCAGCAACTTTGCAGAAGGCGAGGTGCTATCCCTGCCCGTATTTGCTCATTATTCCGTCCATCGTGCTGTGCTGTGCCCTAAGGCCAAACATGGCGGATGGAATTTCCTCGCTCCTTTTTCTGCCGACGTGTATGCACTGCCCGGTGATGCAGATTTCCCGGCCTTTCTTGCCTGGCTCAGTGGGCCTGAATGCTTGGGAGAAGAGAACCAGCGCAGAAATAGCCGGTCAGCTGGAAAGAAATCGTCTGTTGTTAAGGAATCATCGAAGCGATCGAGCTCGTTTTTCAGAGCCTTATCCCTGGTGATGCCGGATCACGATCTGCCGGTGCCGCCACAGGGGGCAGACGGGGAAGATGACTTTCGTCTTGCTTTCGAGCAATTGTCAGAAGGTGATAAATGCTTGGTAGCCCTAGTGGGTGACATGGCGCTACGTTTGACTGCGGCCAATCCGCAAAGTGAAGATCCTCTCTTAGGTGAAGGCATCTTTTTGATTGATGAAGTCGACTTACATCTGCATCCGTACCAGCAGCAAACTGTTGTGCCTGGTCTGCTCGCCGCTTTCCCCCACTGCCAATTCTTGATCTCAACAAATTCGCCGTTGGTTCTTGGCTCGGCCAAGGGAGGTCTTTGTTTTTGCCTGGATGAGGGGTCTGACGCGCCGCACAATATTGTTCCGCTTGAAATGCCCTATGGCAAAAATGTGGATCGGGTGTTGCAAGACCAGATGGGGCTGGCAACCACACGCCCACCTCTGGTAGCGGAGTTGCTGACTCGAATCTATCAGGATATCGAGCGCAAGGCGTACACGAGTGCTCAATTCAGAATCGACGCGTTGGAAAGGTTGATCGGAAATGATCCCGAGTTGTGTTGGGTACGTCAATTGATCAAGCGGTGTGAACTATTGGGGAAATGAGTATTGCTGCTAAGTTTGCAAAATAAATTAATTTCTTTGATTATCCATAACGCTATTACTCTGTCCTACGTTATCAGGTGATTCATTATCAACTGTGATATTATGTTTTGACTGTCTATTTAGAGTATACCCTAATTAAACAGAGTTGTTGGTTATTTAAATATGTCTATTTAGAGTCCTTTTCTGATTTTACTGACACATTCCGGAAATAATTTAGGACCCTATTTATACACTTTAGAGGTTGAGCAGCATGCAAGGGCAAAGAATCGGCTACATCAGGGTCAGTACCTTTGATCAAAATTCGGAGCGCCAGTTAGAAAAAGTTGATCTTGACAGGACTTTTACAGACAAAGCATCCGGCAAAAGCAGAGCGCGGCCACAGCTTGAGGCACTCCTTTCCTACATCCGGGAAGGAGATACCCTGATCGTACATAGCATGGACCGTTTAGCGCGAAACCTGGATGATTTGCGTGCGCTGGTGTATGGACTTACTTCGAAGGGCATCCGCGTTGAGTTCTACAGAGAACAATTGGTTTTTGTTGGAGACGATTCACCGATGGCAAAATTGCTTCTTTCTGTTATGGGGGCCTTTGCCGAGTTAGAGCGTGCACTAATTCTTGAGCGCCAGCGTGAAGGCATAGCACTGGCCAAGCAACGAGGTGCGTACAAAGGCCGGAAAAAAGCTCTCACGGTTGAGCAAGTAGAAGACTTACGGCGACGCGCAGCTGCGGGTGAGAAAAAAGTGCAACTAGCCAAGTTTTTCGGGATCAGCAGGGCAACCGTGTACCAATATTTATATCTCCCGGTAAGTCCCGAAACAGGGGAACTACCAAACGCCTTGAGCGAGGCACCCGTTTCCTCCGGTAGCTCAAATTGCCCAGCCGTTATCAGTACAAAACGTGGATAGCTTTGTATTGCGGGGAGGTAGTTCTTACCTCTTGACGCTGGCAGTGATTTTTGCTAGGTTAATGCTAGATGTCAGGCGTAGACAATAAAACGCAGCAAAGCCGGGGCGTTTCGCAAAAGCACCTCATCTTGAGATGTGAAAATCGTCTGTGATCCGGCAACGGCATCATCGCCGTGACGATCGCTTTTCCAAAGTCCTTTTCTTAGGACATTCAACCCAACGGGGTGTACATTTCCCCGTTGTCGGGTTCATGTGCATCCTTTTCATTAACGGAGGTTCACATGAATCAAAATAACTTCTTTGATTTCACCGCTGATGCGGTGGCATTCATCAATGAAATCAAGATACATTGCTCTGAAAAGAGCAAGAAAGGGCGATTCATTGGAATAAAGGCAGCCATTCTCGAAGGTGAGAATGGTGAGAATAAGGTCTTCTGCGACCTTATTGTCAGGGGTCAACAAGCGTTGCAGGTGCTTGAGCACCTGCAACAGGGGTGGCCGCAAGGAAACGGCGGTGATCCAAACTGGCTCGCCGGTCTTAGGATTGGATCGCTGTACGCGAAAGCGTACACCTCCCGCAAGGGAGAGGCGAAGGCGGTTCTGGGCGGTCGTCTTTTGGCCATAAAATGGTTAAAGGTCGACGGTGAGCGTATCGAAGTGCCAGAATGGCGCAGCGATACGACTATTGAGGAAGAACAACCTCAGCGCCGGTCTCAACCGCAGCAGCCACGCAATCAACCCCAGCCCCAGAGACAACCCCAAACACCGCCGCAACGCGAGGATCAAGGGAAGTCACAGGATTGGCAACAGCAGTCTCAACGGCGCCCCCAACATCCGCCGCAAGGTGGGTATCAGGGGCAGCCTCAGCGACATCAGCGACAGCAATATCAACCTGCGCGTTCGCAAAACCCGCAGAGGAGTAGGTATCAGGAAGAGCAAAGCCAATTTGCTTGACCTGAGTTTTCTCGTAACCCCACAGGGAACTCCCTTGTGGGGGTTCCTTGTTTTCACACCTTAAACAGCGTACCTCGATAGCGGGGGCGTTGGAAAAGTTGGCAACGGGAACCATGATTCCCGTTGTATTTAAACTCATGAGCGATGGTAAGGCCGGTGACGGCTTTGCCATCTTCATGTGGTTGATGTGTGCTATCTTATCCAGATAACACAATTGGGTGTCTTCACCGAAGATGCCCTGAGTGTTATCTGCATGTAACCGCCGGCTGAAGCGGAGGGCGGACAAATACTCCAGCTTTGGGCCAAGCCCGCAGTAGTCAGTCATCCGGGTTTCCCGGGTGGCTCCCCAAAGCCTTGTGACAGATGGTTTCGGGGAGCCACAAGCGACCCTTATAGTTGGCGAACTTTACACGCAAAAGAGCCGGAGCGATCGCATAGCATCTGAAAAGATGTGAAATTCGCCTGTGATTCCGGCAACTGCATAATTTATGTGGTGGCGAAAAAACACCTGCTTGACCATGGGATGTAGCATCGGAAAAGCGTATTGGATACCCCCATTATGCTCTTCTGTGCAGGCAAACCCCGTCGGCAGGATTTTGCAAGTAAACCGTGGTTCTGCCACGGTTCTTTCTTATCCTGATCACAAAATCAGGACTCCCAGCGGGAGACACATCCCGCTGGATGCGTCTCCCTTTATCATTTATCTGCATAAAGGAGATATTGATGAAAGTCATCAACCTCACTCAACACACCCCGACCCCGTCTCAAGCGGCCGAGGTGACCTTTATCACCATCCCAGACGAAATCCGGGCTCAGGTGCTCGCTCTCATCACCTTCGCACCGGCTGAGGTGAACTACGAGACCCTCCGTTACCGTGCTGACACCCTGGCGCAAATCGCTGCCAACAGCGGTGCCGACGTCGCCATGCTCGGCGGCGCGCCATTCTTCCAGTCTTTTCTGGAAAACGCCCTGCTCGCGCAAGGCGTGGGGTTTTGCTACGCACTCTCCGAGCGCGTAGCCCGGGATGAAGTACAAGCGGACGGTTCCGTCCGCAAAGTCAGCGTGTTTGAGCACGCCGGCTTCTATTTCTCGCCAGAGTAAGGCGCACCGGCGCTGATATCTGTCGAGCGCCATCTGTTCATCACGCCCGGTGCGTGATGCCACCCGCAGGGGAAATATCCCCAACGGGTGTTTCTCCTGTTTTTCCCAACCCAGGAGAATACCCATGAGCTTTCATTTTCAGTCCGCGTGTCTCTGCGCACGCTATCTCTGCCTCGTCTTTGCCGCCCTGTCCGGCAAGGACGCGTTGCCACTGTTGCTACGCGCCCACGATGTCCTGAAACAGCGGCAACTGCTGATGCAGAAAAAACAGGCTGCGCTGTCCGGCGAGCAGCCATAAAACCTCATAACCCGCTCCGGCGGGTTTTCCTTTCCCACGGGAGACCTTTCCCGTCGGGGCGGTCTCCCTTTTTTGGAGACCGTCATGAACCATCCCCTCGAAACTTTCACCTTCTGCGGTTATACCGTCGAGATCCATCCCGACCACGATGCGGAAAACCCACGCACCTGGTGCAGCAGTACCCTGTGTACCCGACACCGCCGCCGTACTTTCGGTGGCGAGATGCTCCCGAACGCCCCTGCCACCATCGAAGAGGCATTCGCCGAGCACCTGGCTGACAGGGGACTGACCGAGCGCGACGTCATCTGGCTACCGGTCTACAGCTTTGAGCACAGCGGCTTGGCATTAGGCTGCACACCCTTCAGCGACCGCTGGGATTCCGGGCAAGTGGGGTACATCTACATGAGCCATGCCGATATCCGCCGTGAATACGGGGTCAAACGCATCACCCGCCCGACGAAGGTCGCGGTGTATCACCGTCTCGAGGCCGAGATCGCCACCCTGGTCGATTGGGTCAATGGCGAGACCTACTACTTCGCCATTCCTGCACTGGATGATCTCAGCATCGGCAGCTTCTACGGCTCTGACCATGAGGCGTCCGGTCTGCTCGCCGCCGCCCGTTCCGAAATCCGCCATGCCATCCAGCAAAAACGCCGGGCGCATTACATGCGCCTCAAACGGCTGATCCGCGCCGGTGTGCCGCTGCAATACCGGCCGCAGTTCGCGATCTAAGGGCTGCACCGACCGCTTGCCGGTCATTCTTTCACCCACGGGGTATCAGCCCCGTCGGGCAGATCCCCTTCTTTCTTTAAAAGGAGGCTGTATGCCCATGCTCTACCGCGTCAGCAACGACGTTTCTTGTAAAAACACCGAGGCACTGATGTTGCTGCGTGATTTCAACCTGATTGTGCCGTCATCTGCCGCTGACAGCCGGAGCATTGCCCCGACTGTGGCAGAGGCGCTGGAAGGCCTGTGGCAGAACGATGCTTTGACCATTGATCAGGCTGCCGCTGCTGTACACCATCATTTCGATGATTTCGAGACCGCGCGCGAAATCGTGCGGCAAGCCTTCCTGGCCACCATGGCGCGTCCTTATCACGCCGCCGAAGACTTTTTCTCGCTGGCCAACATGCTGCTCTGGGGCAGTCCAAATAATGCGGAGCTGCCCAACCTCGATTTCGATGAAGAAACGATGTCGTTCAACACCGCGCTCGCCCATCCCTTTACCGTCATCCGTCAGCTGTCTTTCCGTTTCCCGGACGACATCTTTGCGGTGACGTTCGCCGAGGAAAACCCCGGCTTCAACACCGGGCGCTACCGCATCCGCAACGGCCACTACCTGGAATACCAGCGTCCGGCCGATGGCTCGACGGCCGCCTACACGTTGACCCGGATACATTGGGGCCTCGATGAGGACTATGTCTTCGAGGATGCGCGTTATCAGCTGCGCAGCCTGACAGAGGCCGCAACCGGCTCTGTCTGAGTCGTTCCTTCACCACCCGCAGGGGCCCCTGCGGGGTGCTCCTGTCTGTTTTACCCATCAGGAGTATTAGATGAATTCCCAAATCCATGATTTGCACGAATTGCACCGGTTGCAGCAGCTGCTGGCCGGCATCCTCACCACCATGCCGGCCGGCCGTCTCGACAGAGACCTGCTGCAGCGGCAGTTACGGGCGGTCAATATCACCCTGTACGAATGCCACCCGGTCAGCGGCGGCTTTGCCCTGTTGCTGGCGACGAGCGCGAAAACCTGGCTCGGCCGTCTCGCTATGAGCGACGGACAGCTGCACCTGACGTTGCTCACCGAACTGACCGCCGAGGTTGATCCGTATGAGGTCATACTCTTCTATGCCGCTCAAGTCGTCCTCTGGCACGGTCGGCCGGGCGTAGAAGACGGCTGGCTGGCCGACGTCGTCAACGCGCACATTGTGCGGGTCCGGTCGGTAGATGCCTACCAGGGCATCGTGCATTATGCCGTGCTGTCTGATGACGACCACAAAAGTTGTATGCGCATCCCCGGCTGGCTGGTGCTGCACCATGCAGCGGCCCTGGATGGGGCCACGGCGGTGCTGGCCGCGATGAGCCGGGATCTGCTCGACCCAGAATGGGTGTTGCGCCGCTACGGCTATCCGGAAGCATGCTGTGAGCCCTGCACCACCTGCTTTGTCTGCGTCAGCGTCGTGATCGGTGCCTACCGTTATCACCTTGACCTCCGTGATGAGACCATCACCCGCATCGAGGCGGTTGACTGACACACCACCCTGCCTTGCCGCCGGACAGTGCCTGACCGGCGGTAAGGCTCCCCACCCGGGAACATCCGTTTACATTGGCAAAAAGCCTTGCTAGACTTTTTGCCAATGCCGACGGGCTTTAAACGTGAGAAAGCCGGCGCGAATGCACAGCGTCATCCGTGACGTCAAACTCGTCTGTAATCCGGCGTCATACCGCAAGGTATGTGACGACTTTACACCTGCCGGCCATGTGTATTCCCCTCTTAGAGGGTGAAGCTACACCGCCGTCGGCAGGATTCGCAAGTACGTCGTGGTCTCCGACCACGGCCTCTTTTCTTTTACCCATGCCGCAAGCATGGGCATCCACCCGCAGGGGAAACCGTCCCCTCCGGGCGCATGGTTTCCCCTGCTTTTTTGTTTCATAAAGGGAGAAAAACCATGCAAACTTCCAATACCCTCAGCACCCGCCAGGTGATAGAAACCCTCGCCGCCACCCGCCTTGACGGTTTCGATGGCTGCCTTGCCTCGTATCGGGACAAGGCCTGGGTCGTACTGCCTAATGGGCAGACACGAACCCTCCCCCTCGCATACCGCGAGGAGTACGGCAGTAACTATCAGGAGCCGTACGAACGGCCCTGCGATCCGGACGGCATCGCCCGTCTGATGCGCCGCGCCGAGCGCGTCGTTATCCAGTACGAAAACTGCCAGGATGGCGGTTCAATTGAGAGCATAACGCTCTACCAGCGCTGCACGGACAACCCGCACCGCTGGGTAGAGTCGGTCGAGTTTCCCGAAGATTAGGGAAACCGGCCGCCACCGGGACAGTCATCCGGCTGCCCCCCCCTCTTCATTCACTTACCACCCGTAGGGGAACCCTCCCCGGCGGGGAACGGTTCCCCCTGCTTTTTCTTTTTTCACCGGAGGAACCTGACTATGCCCGGCAGTTTCAACATCTCAACAAGAGTAAGCTGCCAAAATACCGCAGCAATCCTGCTGCTACGGGATTTTGACCAGATTATCCCGATGCCACCGCACCTGAAGCGCCTGCCGGATCGCTGGTTGTCTCAGGAACGCCGCGACTGGCAGCAGGAACATTGGGGGTTTGCACGTACCCCCGGGTTTTTCACCTTCCACCAGGCTTCGAGCCGCGTCTTCCTGCGCACCAGCGAACAGGCCCCGCACTGGATCATCGCCACCCTCAGCCGCCAGTACCCGGACGATATCTTCCGGGTCAGCGTCGCCACAGAAACTATCGGCTGTGGTTGCAGCACCTACGCCATCAGGAACGGGACCATGAGCGGCAAGCAAGTGCTGCCGGACTATTCCCGCGAGGCCTATGAGCTGGCCTTTCAGCACTTCCCCCTGCGCCGCTACGGCTACGTCTATTCGGCGACGCTCGGCACTTACCGGGAACGGGAGCCGGCAGAGCTGGCCCGTATCGAGCGCATGCTCCACGAGATCGGCCTGATCTGACTGCTTCTTACCCGACACGGGGCATCACCCCGTGAGGTGGTTCCCCGTTTCTTCTTGTCCTTTAACCCGGAGAACCACCTATGCGAAATATGCGCCAACTGGTGAACGGCTGTTGGGCGGTCATGCCGCCTTCCTGCCCGACGTCCAGCTTGACCAGCAGCGTTTACCCGGCCAGCGTGCCGGAAACCATGCCGCAGCCAACCGCTGCCGGCGATACCCCGGCCGTAACCGTACTGGATGGCAAGTCCGCCGGACGGTAGCCGGATAATTTTCTGCCATTAGGCAGCTCACCCAAACGGGGGAACTCCCCGTGGGGTTCCTCCGTTTTTCTTATCGGAGAACCCCCATGTCCTATCCCCAACATTTCCCTGCGTCCTACCCCACTGCAGACGAGACAGCGGAGGCTACACCTGACGGGCAAACCCTGGTGCCCTTTACGGGGACCTTGCACGTCAAGCTCATCAGCGGCCGTTTCGGCCCGTTTCCGGTCGGCACTTTGTACACCACCGTCGGTTCCTTCACTGTCCGCGACGAGTGGCTGCAAGAACTGGACGAAGGTGAGCATGAAGGCCTCTTCCAGGTCGCGGAACTGCTGCTCTACAGCTACCGCGCCTACGGCGAGCAGCGCACCTGCATCCGCGCCGTCATCAGCAGTTACACGCTCTTCACGGCCGGTGCCGAAGAGGAGGCTTACCTCGCGCATGACGCCGCCAATGACGGCTTCATGCCGTATACCGATGACAGCGACTGTTATATCCCGGAGACGGATGTATCAAGCTCCACACTGCCAGAAACGTCATCGGACGGCGTGGGCGCAGCATGCCCGGGCGAGGCCAGCGGCGGAAACCGCGCCGCAGTGCCGTCACTACCGGAGGCCACAGCTGCGGACGACGATATGTCCGTCACACTGGCCGCCTACGAGGATGAAAACGTGCGGCTGTTGCGCGCTTTCCTTGCTGGTACCGAGCGTGAGGGCTGGTGTTACGGCGATCCCTACAAGATCGACACCACAATAGGCAGGGCGCATATCGCCAAATGCCGTGCCGCACTGGATGCCCTCGGCTATGTCCTCGACACCCGACGCCAGTTGTGGCTGCCGGCCGATGACGGGGGTGTCCTATGAGGCAGCTCATGCACCCGCGCGTTGCCCACAACTACGCCAAGCAGGGGTACTATCCGACTGATGACGGTACCCTGCGCGGCATTGATCACCTGCTCGCTAGAAGCGAGCAGCCCCTGAAATTCCTCGACCCCTGCTGCGGCTGTGGCGATGCCCTAGTCTATCTTGCCCGGGGCGAGCGCTTTCCGTTTGCCACCTGCTACGGGATCGAGGACGACGTCGAGCGTGCCGCCCTGGCACGGCAAAAAATACGGCAACTGCTGCAGGGCGATGCCCTGGATAGCAAGGTCACGACCGGCGCGGTCGACGTGCTCTTTCTAAATCCGCCCTATGGCTGGAGCCTGCGCGACAGCGAGGCCGGCGAAAAGAGCGAAAAGCTCGAACATCGCTTCCTACGCCATTTTTACCCGGCTCTGCATGCCGGTGGCCTGCTCATCTACATCGTGCCTGAGTACAGCGTTGATAAAGACTGCCTCGGCTGGTTACAGGCCCGCTTCGAAGATATCGGGGTATGGGCGGCCGCGACCGACCGCTTCAAGCAGATCGTCATCGTCGCGAAGAAGCGCGCCATGCCCGGGGCTGCAGATAAAGCGCTGCGAACCCAGTTTGAGCGCTGGCAAGCCGGCGAGGAAGCCTGGCCGGTCTTACCGGACCAGCCCCTGGACCGCTACGTCACCAGCGACAACAACAAGGCCCTGCACATGCAGGTAACGGATCTGGATGTCGCAGGGGTCACTGCCGTGCTCGCCGAATATGGCGGCCTGTGGCAGGACTTCAACACCCGTTTCGGCGTTAGCGATTCCGGGATGGCCATCCGTCCGGTACACGACCTGACCGACTGGCATACCAGCCTGCTCATCGCCTCCGGGATCGTGAGCGGCCTGGTCGACAATGGCCGGCAACGGCTGCTGGTCAAAGGCCGTACCGTCAAAATGAAGACGGTCAGGCAACGTGAGGATGAGAACGGCGAGATTGTCGCGGAAGAACACCGCGACCGTTTTGAAACTGTGATCAAGGCCATCGACCTCACCCCGGATGCGCCGACCTACGGCGACATCCTCATCATCAAATAACGGCGCAACGCGCCGCAACCCGCAGGGGTACCCCTGCGGGGGTACTCCCTTGCTTTCTTTAAAACGGAGTATCCCTATGTCATACCAAACCCCCACGGCGGCTACGTCCGCTCGCCAGGTGCTGCCGGTTGAGAATTTTCCCGGTATCTTTTGCGATGCCTGGGTCCTGCACGGCAGTGACCTGGTCTTTGTTTCCCTTATCGGCCGGGACGGCAAGATTATGTCGCTCTACGGCAATATCGTGGCCGGCCTCTGCAACGCCCTGCAAGTGGACGGCCGCCGGCTCGAGATCCGCAAGGAACTGGACAAACGGCAGACCAAAATGCCACCCACTTGCCGCTACGGCAAGGACTGCGTCCATGCCATGCTCTATGCCCCGATCATCGCCGGCAACAGCACATATCATCAGGTGCTGCTCGGCAATACCGGGGATGACGAGCTCTGGTCGGTTTTAAACCGTCTCTCACCGCTCGGCTTGCTGCCGCATTGGCGTACGCCGCTGCTAGCTGCCTTGCGCGAGACCGACATGATCAATGCCCTCCCCTCACACGGCGTTGACGCCTGTCTGCTCGATCTTGGTGACTACAAGCGTTATCAGCAGCTCGTCACTACCCTGATCAAAGACGGTCGTCTGACCGGGGAGGCCGCATGAAGCATGTACCTGCCATGTTCTGCTCGGCCCTCGCCATCGAGTTGCTGGCCCAGACGCTTACCAGCGTCTTCAGCCTGCGCGTGATCATTGCCCTCATCTGTGTCAGCGCCCTGGTGTGCTGGTATCACCATCAGCCCTCGCATCACCGTCCCTGGTTTGGCGATGATGACGACTGGCTGTAACCCTACGACCCGGCTCCGGCCGGGTTTTTTCTGCCTGGTCATCGTCTGCCGCATCTGTCAGCACGGTAACCCGGCCACGCCGCCCGGCGGTGTGGCCTAACCTGACACCGTGCTATACTTGGGCAACCATGAACGGTATCTATGAACTCCTCCATCGGAACAGGTCCCTCCTACCTGTTTCCTCCTCCATCATTCCCGGCCTTAGAGCCGGTTTTTTTTTGTTGCGGTGCCGGTCGGTAGCTTTGCCGCCGGACTGACGGAACGCCACGGCCGACGCAGCACCGTATAATGACGCAACCTGCCGCGATCGGCGGGCTTTTACCTTGTCTTGCCGGCTCGCGCCGGTTTTTTATGACCCATCATCCAGAGGAGGAGGACATGAAGGGATTACGCTGGCTGCTGACGGCAGCACTGGCCGTTAGCACGGACGCCCAGGCCTATACTATTGAGGGGAAAGTCGTCGGTATCAGCGACGGCGACACCCTGACCGTGCTTGATGCCGGCAAAAAGCAGCACAAAATAAGATTGGCCGACATTGATGCGCCGGAATCAAGCCAGCCCTATGGCAACCGGGCACGGCAGCGCCTGAGCGAGCTGGCCTTTGGCAAGCAGGTCGTGGCCGACTGCCGCGAACAAGACCGCTA
This sequence comes from Cardiobacterium valvarum, assembly GCF_900460955.1. Lineage (GTDB taxonomy): Bacteria > Pseudomonadota > Gammaproteobacteria > Cardiobacteriales > Cardiobacteriaceae > Cardiobacterium > Cardiobacterium valvarum. Next base: position 1,405,888 of record NZ_UFUW01000001.1, on the reverse strand, counting down.
CAAGCGTGATGTTTGCACGCTTACCGTGGACGGGACCGACGTCAACGCCGATCTGGTCGCAACCGGTCATGCCTGGGTCTACAGCCAATACAACCGGCGAGATGACCTGCCGGCGATCCAGGACGAAGCCAAGACAGCGGCTAAGGGTCTGTGGGGACAACCCGAGGCGCAAATTGTTGAGCCCTCGCAATGGCGGAAAGGCCAAAAAGAAGTACAGCTGCAGGTACAGCAAGCGAAACAGAAAAAGGGCGGCAAGGCAAAAGCGGCCGTCGGCGCCGATTTCGGTAGTTGCGGCAGCAAGCGTTACTGTGGCGAGATGCGTTCTTGCGCCGAGGCGCAGTACTACTACCGTCAGTGCGGGGTCAGCCGTCTCGACGGGGACAAGGATGGTATTCCGTGTGAAAAGCTCTGCGGCAATTGAGGCGCAGCGGCTACCGACATTACACAGCGCACCCACAACCCCGAATCCAAACCGCCGCACCGCCGGCGGTTTTTGCTTGCGCCGCAAAGCGGCGGTGCTATACTCAAACTCAACAGTTGGCGAACTCAAAACGCAAAGAGCCGGCGCGAATGCACAGCGTCATCCGTGACGTCAAACTCGTCTGTGATCCGGCAACGTCATCCGTGTGATGGCGTGACGACCTGACTCTACACGCTGCCACCACCCGGCAGCATCACCCAACCCGCAGGGGCAACGTTCCCCTGTGCGGCGCGTTCTCCTGTATTTCTTTTTTGTTTTTTACAGGAGAAAAACCATGGTCACTTATCCCAAACCCACTTTTACGTTCAAAACCACCATCGCCATCGATGGCGACCTCATTAGCCGGCTGGTAGAAGAAAAGCCCTCAGACGAGCTAGAGAGCCTCATTGAGGCGAGGAAGGGCAAGCTCTTGGCCCGCCCCTCCGCCTATTTGTCCTATGCCAACGCAGACGGCGAATGGCTCTACGCCTTTTATGAGGCGCTGGAGCGCCTGACCGGGCCGGACTACCGTGTCCTGTTGTCAGAAGAGGCCGTCACCTTCCTGAATGACTTGGCTCCGGCTGCGCGTGCGCAATTACGTCGCAATAGCCGGTATTTTATGGAAAAAATCAGCCTCTTGGTCGATGTTCCCGACTGGGAAATCTACTATCCCGAGCGCCGGCTGGAGCAGCTGGCTGCGGCCTTCTGCCGGGTGCAGCTCAAGAATGACCGGATTTTCCAGGCCATGCAAAGCGAGCTGGACAGCATACGTGCGCAACTTCGCACGCTGCCGGTGCCGGATGATCCCGAGCCGGACCGTCTGTTTGGGCCGGATGAAGAAGAAATCTTCAGCTGGCAGCTTCCCATGCTGCCGGAAGCCCAACAACAACGCTACCGCCGGCTGGTGGTACTGGTGGATAAACGCGAATGTCAGTTGTATGACAAACAATTTGATCTTTGCGATTATTGTTGGGTTCTGACGGGCCAAAGCCGTTTCCCACCGGCACTCATAGAGGAACGCAACGCCGCCTACTGGCGCGTGTATGCCTCGCATCCCTAGCAGCCCATAGGCCGCCTTCATCCACCCGCAGGGGCACTTCCCTGTGGGTGGTGCCCCTGTTGCCTGAACCGGCCACCCGTCGGGGCGTCTCTCTTGCGGGGGCGTCCCTGTTCATCAACTCAGAGGAGGGCAGATGACCTTTTCTATCCCCAATGCCGATCTCGCCTATCTGCTGGACGGCTACCTCATCGACGAGGAAAACTACCGCCGCGTCCTGGACAGTGTCGTCCGTGACCCGGTCAATACCGTCTGGCTGTATCAGCGCAACCGGGACGATATTCTTGCCTGGCTGTCCCGGCAAAATGTTGCCGATCAGCTGGGCGCACATCTCATCCGGGACGACCGGCTGAAAGAAGGGTTGGCACGGGCGATTAGCGCCATGCTGCATGACCCCGAACAGGCCCGTGCCGATTTACTCTACCGCTGGGCCTGCGATCGCTGCTCGCCCAAGCAGCACTCAACCGACGGAGATGGTACAGCCACCCTGGCTTGAACCGTCTTCCTTTTCATCCACCCTGTGCGGGAACATCCCCGCCGGGGATGCTCCCGCCTGTTTCAACCGGGAGTTTTTTATGCACACCCCAACTGCAACCTCTCCGCGCTTTGTGCCGGAAACCCGTGACGGCCGCTTGCTGCTGTCTTTGACCTTACCCGCCGACTGCCCGACCCTGGACGATGTGATCCTGCCGGATTCGGGCGCACTGCCGGTACCGGATGCGGTCATCCGCCTTGATGTCGCCCGGCTGGCGCAAGCCATTGACCTGCTGCGTGAACACGGCGACACCCTACGCTACTTGGGCATCGCCGCCGAGGTCAAATCAGAAGGCTTTGAGGGGTACCTGATCCGTCCCTATGTGCATCTTTCCGTCTTCCCCGACTATATCGCGCTCGATTTGCTTTTTCAGGACGAATGGGCGGAAACATCGGCGCAATACTTTTTCGATATCGGTGCCTGCTTTAGCGTGCCGGAACGGGACGTACCCGGCTATCTGGCCGGCTTATTGCGGCAAGACGGAGACGGCGCATGACGACAGAGGCTGTTTTTGCTCATGCGGATCTCGCCTATCTGTTCCGCGACGTGCCGCTTGCGGCGGATGGCTATGTTGACCAGGTCGATGATCTGCTCAGTGATGGCGTTGTCCGCTGGCTGTTGCTGCGCAACCGGGCAGCGATTGACCACTGGCTGCGCGAGCAGTCCCTGTGCCGGTTGCTGGACCATTTCCTGTTGACGGATAGCGGCGGCGGTCTCGCCGCCGATGTGGCGTCCCTCCTCTGCACCGTCCTCGATGACCCGCAATACGCGAGGCGCAGTACGGTGTTTTGCTGGGTCTGCGAACAAGTGGAGTCGGCCCTGACACCGCACCTTATCGCCGCCGACGGCCAGTCAGCCCGGCAGCAGCGCTGATCTTTTTTCTCTTCCCCCGCACGGGCGTTTTCCCGGCGGGGAAGGCTCCCGTGCTTTTTTTCACCGGAGTCTGTTATGAACACTGCCATCCCTGTCACCGAACCCGCCTTCGTGGTTTCCGAAAAGAACGGCCGCTGCGTCTTGCGGCTGGCATTGCCGCCGGGTGCGTCCCTGCTGGCCGATGTCGTGCCTCCGCACGACGATGCCCTGCCGCTGCCCGATGCGGTGATCGACATTGACGTGGCGCGTTTTGCGGCCGCCCTCGCGGTCTCGCAACGCGAAGATGCTCTTCTGCATCATGTCGCCCTGCGCATCGATGTTTCGTCCGCCGGTTTTGCCGGCGACATCCTCTCGCCCTGTCTCTACCTCTTCACCGGGTCCCAGCTTGACCTGGAGCTGCATTTCTACGATGCGGCCGTCGACGGGAACGGGGAGTATTTTCTCGACCTGAGTCAGTGCTTTCCCTTTGCGGAGGCGGATGCCCTGCAAGCCTGGCTGGAGAGCCTGCCGGCACAGGCATAAACCGATCCCTTCCTGTTACAGCCCGGATTCCGGTCCGGCCTGAAGCAGCCCTGTTTGTCCGGTCCGCCCCGGCGGACCATCACCCCCACGACGGGAGTCTTTCCACGTGGGGAGGCTCCCGTGTTTTTCAACCCTGCACAGGAGCCTTTATGTCCACATCAACCACTGCCCCGGCGGCTCTTTTCCTCCCGGTACACGAAGACGGCCGTCTCTGGCTGCGTCTGGAACTGCCGGCGGGGTCAGCCGAACTGGATCAGGTTTACATGTCCGACCCCAACGATCTACCCTTGCCGGATCTTGTCATCGACATTGATGTTGCCGCGTTGCAGCGCATCCTCTCGGTGTTCTGGGAATTCCGGCAACACCTTTACGACCTTGCCATCCCGCTCGGCATGACCTCGGCAGAGTTCGGCGGCAAATTAAAACTGGCGCGGCTCAGGCTGTGTCCCTATGTCGATGACCGGGCTATCCTCAGCGCCTGTTTCACCAACGAGTGGAGCGGTACCGAGTATGCCCTGGATATTGGCCAATACCTGCCGGTGGCGGTTGACCGCAACCTGGCATGCTATCTGGCCCAACTTCAGCAGAGTCCGGCATAACCGGCCAGCCAACCGCCTTCCGGGGCGGTTTTTTCTTGCCGGGTGCCGGTGCTATACTCGCCCCTAGTAGTTGGCGAACTCTAAACGCAACAGAGCCGGCGCGATCGCACAGCACCCGTACGCGGGTGTCAAACTCGTCTGTAACCCGGCAACGTCATCCTCGCGATGGCGTGACGACCCAACTCTACCCGCGCTGCCACCACCCGGCAGCATCACCCAACCCGCAGGGGAACGCCCCTGTACCGGGTCGTTCTCCTGTTTTTTTAGGAGAACACCATGAATTTCTTCATCCATGGGTTATACTTCGGTAAAACTGAGCCGGAGATTACCATGCCATCCATCACCATCCGCAAGAGCGGCAATGCCAACATCGTTGCCCTGCCGAAAGCCCTGCTAGAACAGCTCGGTGTCGGCATCGGTGATCATTTCGATGTTGCCCTGCAAGACGGCGCGATAGTCCTGAGTCCGTCCAGGGCCAAGGTCAAACGTCTGAGGCTGGAAGAAATTCTTAAAGGGGTTACACCCGATACCTTCCAGACCGAAGAAGATCGCGAGTGGATGGACATGCGCCCCGTCGGGAGGGAGCTGCTATGAGCCGCTACATTCCCGCCAGAGGCGACATCATCTACATTGATTTTGACCCAGCCATGGGACGTGAAATCCAGAAACGCCGCCCGGCGTTGGTAGTCAGCGACCAGCTGCTATCACGACTGACCGGCTTCGTATTGGTATGCCCGATAACCTCCACCATTCGCGGCAACAATGCCGAGGTGGCCATTGATGGCGACATCATTCGTGGCGTGGCCATTTCCATCCAGCTCAAATCATTAGATTACCGTGAACGTAATATTGAGTTCGTCGAAAAGGCGGACCAAACGGTGGTCGAGACGATGAGCATGTTGTTGCAAGAATTGGTCGCCGTCTGATCTTTCGCACCTTCCGGTGCCTCTTCCGCGTGTCTTGGGCACGCATCCAACCCGCAGGGGAACGCCCCTGTCCGGGTCGTTCTCCTGTTTTTCTAGGAGAACACCATGTCCAACTACATCTACCATCAAGACCCCAGCCACGGCTGGGTAGAAGTGCCCATGGCCGAATTGCGCGCTCTGGGTATCGCCGGACGCATAAGTCCCTGGTCCTACCGGGACGACGAGACTGCCTACCTGGAAGAAGACGACGACGCGTCGCTCTTCCTCGACACCATGCGTGCGCGTGGTACACCGGCCGAACTGGTCGTGCTCCGCCACGAGTATTCACCCGTTCGTAACTACCTCCCGTACCGGGCCGATTAACCTCCCGGGCCGCCGTGCCCTCACCCCACGGGGAATACTTCCCCGCCGGGTGGTGTTCCCCTTTTTCTTTTTCCCGAACTGGAGAACACCATGGAAATCCAAATCTCGTTTCTCGGCGACGATAGACACGATGCCGACACCACCACCCGCGCCACCCGCTTCGAGCAGGCGCTGCGAGCACGCCTCGCCCAAGACTTCGGGCCGGGCATTGTCGGTTTGATCACAACTAACCCGGCAGACGATGCCAATTCTGTCACGGAAGACGGGAAGCCGTAACCGTTGACGTCAACCACTACTCGAGCCGTATGCGGCCCGAGCTGATTCTGGGCTCTGCCCAACATCCCACAGGGGAACACTTCCCCTGTGGTGGTGTTCCCCTTTATTCATTCCCAATGTTCAAAGGAGAACACCATGTCCGATACTATCAACGTAGCCGCTGTCAAACCTACCAGCATGGCTACGCTGCTTTTCACCCCACAGCAAATCGCCACCCTGCATGCCAACCACCAACGGCACTATGCTGAAGGTCACGACCCCATGCCGGTCGTACATTTGGCTGTCCCCGGGCACGAGCACCATTGGCTCTTGTCGGAAATCGATGATGACATCGCCTTCGGCCTATGCGACCTAGGCATGGGATTCCCTGAGCTGGGTTATGTTGACCTGAACGAGATTGTTGACGCCACCAGCTCATTCGGCATTCCCTTGGTCAACGATCCCGACTTCCGCGCCACCGCCCCGCTCTCAGTGTATGCCCATCATGCCCGCCAGGCCCGACGCATTGTCCTGGATTGGGACGATATGCCGCCAAGTGGAACCACACCTGCCGTCGCAAGCGAGGGTGGCGAACCTCTTGGCGACGATGCCACGACAGTGGCCCTACCATCGGCTGAGGATGAAAAGCCCGAGGATGATGAACATGTCATGCCGCTGGCGCAGTTCCTCACCGACTTTAGCACGCCGCTGCTCGAGCAGATCAGCAAACAGACACCGGTCCTCTATGACGGCACCCATGCTCCCTGGCAGGATGAAGTCCTCGCCAGTTTGCAGCGTCAACCCTTTGCCGCCCAGAAACACCGCATTCTTGCCTGCTATGCCGGGCTGGTCGAGCACAACTTGCCGGCAATTTTTTTGAACGGCGAAATGGGCACGGGCAAAACCATGATGGGCATCTGCGTCTCGGCGCTGATGCAGCGTGGTTTCTCCCGCAAACCTGTCCTGGTGATTTCACCGCCGCACCTGGTTTACAAATGGCGGCGCGAGATCCTCGACACTGTGCCGGACGCGGTGGTTACCGTTATCAATGGCAGTAACGCCATCCGCGAGCTGCAGCTGTTCCGCAAACGTCTGCGTGACATCACGCAGAGTGGCCGGCCGCACTATCTGGTCATCGGCCGTGTGCGGATGCGCATGGGTTTTTTCTGGCGGCCGTCCTACTGGACCCGTCCCTACCGTTTTATGGCCACACTCAGTGACGGCAAACAACGCCTCGAGAGTTACCCGGCCATCGCCTGCCAGCATTGCGGCAGCTACTGCACCGACAGCGAGGGTAGACCGCTGCACGCCGGCGGCAGCTGGGGCAAGGAACGGCGCGAGCATTGCAAAAATTGCGGTGCGGCGCTGTGGACGATGCGGCATCAGGATAACGGCGAACAAACGCCGGAAGATCGCCTGCGCAAGTTCCTCGGTTCCCTGCCGGGCATCGGTGCGGCCACCACGACCCGCCTGCTCGACACCTTCGGCACCGAGACGCTGGAGACGGTCATCGACGATAACATCTTCGATTTCGTCAACCTGCAAACGGCCGACGGCGGTTTCTTCTTCAACGACCGTCAGGCCGAGCGCCTCGAAAAAGCCTTGGGGCGGCAAGAGTTTGCCCTGCGCAATGTCAGCTATCAGCCGTCCGAGTTCGTCAAGCGCTTCTTTCCGCGCACGGCGTTTTCCCTGGCGCTGGTTGACGAAGCACACGAGTACAAGAATGCCGGCTCTGCCCAGGGGCAGGCCATGGCCGTGCTCTGTGACCGTGCTGACAAGGTGCTATGCCTCACCGGTACATTGATGGGCGGCTACGCCTCCGACCTTTTCTACCTCTTGTTTCGCGCCATGCCCGGCGTCATGACGAAGTTGGGCTTCGGTGTCGCGAAAAACAACTCGCTTGCGGCCTCTGAGACCAATTTCATGCGCCATTATGGTTGCTTGATCGATATTGTGCACTTGAACCAGGAAGGTGAGAGTTTTCAGACATCACGCGCGAAAAAGTCGACGACGTCGTCACGCAAAGCACCGGGATTTTCGCCACTCGGCATAGCCCGCTTCGTACTGCCGTATACGGTGTTCATGCGCCTCAGCGATCTGGGTGACAACATCCTGCCGGACTTCACAGAAGAAACGCGCGTCATTGACATGCCGGTCTGGATGGCGGATGCGAACCGTTCCCTGACCCAGCAACTGCAAACGGCATTGCGTGAAGCGCTGGCCCATCGTGACAATTCCCTTACGGGGGTGGTCATCAATGCCCTGCTGCGCTGGCCAGAAACCTGTTTCCGCGACGAAAAGGTCGTGCACCCGCACGACAAACAGGATCTGCTGGCGCAACAGGCCGCGCTATACGACGCCGATACGCCGACGCCGAAGGAGGCAGATGTGATCGAGCTATGCCTCGCCGAAAAGGCCTTGGGCCGGCGTGTCATCGTCTATACCACCTACACCGGCGGCCATGACACCTCAACCCGGCTGCGCAATCTGTTGCAGGCCCATGGGTTGAGTGTGGCGGTGCTGCGCTCAACCGTTGGCAGCGATGCGCGTGAAGACTGGATCAACGACCAGGTCGAACGCGGTGTGGATGTCCTTATCACCAATCCGGAGCTGGTGAAAACCGGCCTTGACCTGCTCGCCTTTCCGACGCTGTATTTCATGCAGACGGGCTACAACGTCTATACGGTCGCCCAGGCCTCGCGCCGCAGCTGGCGGATCGGGCAAAAAGAGGCCGTCAAGGTCTATTACGCCTGTTATGCCGGTAGTGCCCAGGTGCAGTGCATGGAACTGATGGCGCGCAAGATCAAGACCGCGCTGTCCACCATGGGGGTGATGCCGGAAACCGGACTCGACGCTTTGGTCGAGGAGGGAGACGGCGAGAACTCCATCACGGAAGCGTTGGCCAAGCAGCTGCTCGGCCGCGCCTAACCCACCGGCCGCAAGGCCATCATCGGCGGTAACGCCACCACCGGGTCACAAGACCCATTCCCTGACGGGGCAGTCCCCCGTTGGGGGATTGCTCCTTTTTTTCATGCAAACAAAGGAGTTATTTATGCCAAATTGGGTAGCCAATTCTGTCCGCTGCGACAACCTCGAAGTCCTTGGCAAGCTGCGAGACTTCAACCGCATCATCCCGATGCCGCTGGCACTGGAAAAAACCGAGAGCGGCTCGAACAGCGGCCATTACGAAAGGCTGATTTTCGACGGTCTGTCCTTTCGGGACATCATCCAGCCGGAAAATGCCCCACCCAGTTTCCTACGTTTCGGGCAAGACGACTACGGCAATACTTACAACATTTGCCGGCCCATGCCGCTTGCCGAGTGGCTGCCCCTGGCACGCCGCTATCACCTCTGCCGCAGCCTCTACGGTTACGCGACCTGGTACGACTGGTGTGTAGAGGAGTGGGGTACCAAGTGGAACTGCCATGAATACCGCCTAGAAGACAGTGACCGCTGTACCTTTGAAACGGCTTGGGCACATCCGGGCCCCATTATTGATGCGCTGTCACGGCAACATCCGCAGCTGACGTTTGAAGTCCGCTACGCTGATGAAGACCTCGGCAACAATGCTGGTCGCTACACCATCAAAAATGGGAAGTGGTTTGATGCTGGCTGGGTACTTGACGGCAGCCGCGAAGCCTACGAGATTGCTTTTTCGTTGTGGGGCGGTGAGGAAGAATACCGCTGGGATGGAGCGCAACACCGCTACGTCTATATCGATCACGACCATGACTGAGCTACAAATAAAGCGCCTACGGGCGCTTTTTTTAGTCGTACATCTGTGCGAATGACTTCTGGAAGCGCTAGCAGAGCAATCCGGGGAATCTGCCGGACAGGTAGTCGCTAAAAAAGATGGCGGTAGCCGCATGGTACCTGCAACTACCGCCTCGCTTCGAGTGTCTGGGCAGGGGAGCTGTCTCTGGTATTAACTCGCGCAACCTGTCCCCGACTGGCCGGATTTAAAGCAGCTATTTCGTCCGGCAAGGCTGCTACAGCACGATGATACGCGTTAGACGCTCGTGCGGACGTCCAAGGTCATTATACAAAATTAAGGGGAATTAGCGAGAGATTGTTCAGGGATATCTACAAGGTCGTTTGCCGTTTTGGGGGGTGGTGACAGTGATTATTGCCGGGACGACATGACAATGGACGCGAGATCGTCTGTACTGGAACATTAAGACAACGGATCAATCTACCTGTATGGTAATATCGTAACGTTCAGCAAAATGTCGCTGCCGGTCGGCATTGGCAATCCAGAAATGCCTTTGCGACAAGAACTGATCCCATGTACAACTTATAAAATATGATGCCGGAAGCCTTAATAATGGATCATTTTTGAATGGTTTAATATTATCTTGATTCCTACGGATAATTGTAAATTCGGCTTGATATCTTCCATCGTTATAATTGTATTGCCCAAATAGATCCGGAAGGTAAATCAATAATATGCCGTTACGATTACTTCTGTTATCCCCAGCACGCTTGAGACGTAATGAATAAGAAATTTCCCATGGGATCCATTGATCCCTTTCTGGAACATGGAACTCCCGCATATTGGGTGACATGAGAACAATCGTCACCGAGCTGTCAAAAATTTTCCTGGCTAGATGGGAGCGAATAGTATCATCACGAAATTCGCTAAGATCTTCATTATCCAGCTCACCCTTGTTGATGTGGGTGCCGTCTCGTTCTAGTTTTTGCTGAATGATGTTGACATAATGCCGCGCCGTAGTAGGCGCATGATAACTAGCGCTGGGCAATTGCTTTACGCTATCATCTGCATACTTATATGAAATGAATATTTTATTCCCCATTTTATAATCCTAATAAATATTATTAAGATCTAATTTATATTAGATGTTGATTTATATAGAAATAATATTTTATTTAAGTAGATATTTAAGTAGAGAAAATAGGCAATAAGATAGCAGCAGTGCAGCTATGGTTACATAAAAAGGAGCTATTGATCGCGAAAAGGCTGCCGCTTGGAGTTTTGTTTTATTATTCTCGCAATTCTTTGTGCACAGCGAATATTTAACTACTGCCTGATCTCCGACTATAATCTTATTATATAAGTTCCTATATAAACGCTCTTGACGAAGATAAAAACTATCAAGATACCAGAATAATATTAAGGGAATAAACATTATCCAGAGGTGTCCTTTTTCCCATAGCACAGTCAACAACGCAGAAAGTAAAGTTATAGCCCATCCTTTTATTAAAAAGCAATTATTACCCATGCGGTTTATTACATTCTGCACCATGTTTAGGTGTGCTATTTTATATTGTTCATTATCCATATAAATACCCTAAGAAGATAACGCTTCTTCATATAACTTCTCTAATTTTTCTATAACGCTGGAAGGACACTTCCTCATCATTGTTATTGAATAGAATGATTTCCATGATTGTAGTGCCTTAAGAGAAAGTGGTACCAAGTTTTCTGGATAAATTGAATATTCAATGGATGGTCTCGAATCTTTTCTCTCCTCCAAGGAAAACCTTTCTTTTGACAAGAATATTTGGCTCATGGTCATCTCAAAATAGAGCCAAGGAGAGTTGGTGAACCCTTTTGATTTTTGAAATTTATAGGAGTTTGGCGTTTCTATAAAAAAGAAACCCTTGCATTGATTCATAGTCTTCGCAAGTGAAGAGGCTAACATTATATATTTGTGAACAGCATTACGATTATCTTCTGCTACAAGCTCTGGTAGTAATTCATCAATATGTTTCCAGACGGTAGAATCAACGAAACCACTCAGATTAAAGTTTTCTTTCAGCCATCCAGATAGAGCTACAACTAACTTCTCATCTTCGTGGGAGTGAGAAAGAAAAATATCGACAGGAACTTGTGGAAACCATTCTTTTATAATCTTATCAGCATTTATTATTCGAGGTAAGTCAACATGATTTTCCAAACTCTCCATTATTTTTTCTTTTTGAGTATTCTGTTGTCCACTTCCAATATTAAAATAGTAATCTACCCTATTTCCAAGTAATGAAGTAATATCCTCTTCATTCAGGTTAAACCCATATTCCATTTTTCCTCCACAAACAAATTTTTTGTGAGTGTATTATACTATTTTTCTTATGATTGCCACCAGTTTTGTCTTGGTGCCTAGAACATAATCATTTAGCCTGTGCTCAAAGCACCCCAAATACAACAGTATCAAATGATCATGCCCGCATGAAATCCTTCTCCTCCCCACCACCTGCCAACTCTGCGGTTCCATCCTCTAGCCCGACTCCTCCGGCGCAAGTTGCCTACATCGGCTGCGCCCCGGCGGAACCACCATACCTACCTCTGCCGCTCATGCTCACCTGCGTCGCTGCCGGTTTCCCCAGCCCGGCCGATGACTACGTCGAGCAGATGCTCGACCTCAACGAGTATTGCGTGCGCAACGCGCCGGCGACCTTTTATTTACGCGTCGAACCCGATGGGGATTCCATGATTGATGCCGGGATTTTCCCCGGCGACGTGTTGTGTGTGGACCGCTCTTTGCAGGCGCAGAGTGGCGATATCATCATCGCCGCCCTGGATGGCGGCTTTACCGTTAAGGAGCTGGGCTTTGTTGACGGCGCACCTTTATTGATTCCGCACAATGCTGCCTACAAGGCGCAGCCGGTTTCCGCTGACAGCGATTTTGAGATTGTCGGTGTGGTGACGGCCGTCATCCGCAAATTGCGCCGGGGTAAGGCCCGCCATGATCGCGCTGATTGATGCCAATTCTTTCTTCGCCTCTTGCGAGCAGGTCTATCGCCCGGATTTGCGCGGCAAGCCAGTGGTGGTGCTGTCCAATAACGACGGCTGTGTCATTGCCCGTAATGCCGAGGCCAAGCTGTTGGGTATTCCGATGGGGGAGCCTTATTTCCGCTGCCGGGATTACCTCCGCACGCGCGGTGTTGCGGTCTTTTCCAGTAACTACGGTCTCTATGCCGATATTTCCAACCGGGTGATGCAGACCATCGCCACTTTTGCCCCGGCGCTTGAGGTGTACAGCATTGACGAGTGTTTTGTCGATGCCGGCGGTTTTTCTGGTCTGGAAGCGCTGGGGCGCGAGTGGCGACAGGTCATCCGGCAATGGACCGGTATCACCTGCGGTATTGGTTTTGGGCCGAGCAAGACTTTGGCGAAACTCGCCAACCATGCTGCCAAGCAGTATCCCAAGACCGGCGGGGTAGTGGATTTGTCCGACCCGGTCCGGCAGCGCCGCCTGCTTGCCATCACCCCGGTGGAAGAGGTGTGGGGTATTGGTCGCCGTCTGGGACAGCATCTGCGTGCCCTAGGTATCCAAACCGCGCTACAGCTCGCCGACAGTCATCCGGGATGGATCCGGCAGCGCTTCAACATTGTCCTGGCGCGTACGGTGGCCGAGTTAAACGGGCAAAGCTGCCTGCTGCTGGAAGAGGTGCGTCCCCCGAAGCAGCAAATCATCAGCAGCCGTTCTTTCTCAAGTGCGATCACTGACCCAGAGGCATTATGTGAAGCGGTGGCTGAGTACACCGCACGTGCCGCCGAGAAACTACGCCAGGAGAAGCAGGAATGCCGCATGGTGACGGTCTTTGCCCGTAGCGCTCGTTATGGGCAACAGCCCTACAGTGCGCAGCGCACCGTTGCCCTGGCAGCATCGACGGCCGACACCCGCGACCTGTTGCGAGCGGTACGCCCGGCGGCGCTGGAGATATTTCGGGCTGGGGTCAAATTTGCCAAGGCCGGTGTCCTGCTCTCCGAGTTCAGCCGGGGCGAGCGGCAGCCGCCGTTGTTCCCCGTGCCAGGCATCCGCAATGATCACCGGCTGATGCAGGTCATTGATGCCCTGAACCAGCGCAAGCGTCATGATGTCTTTCTTGCGGCGCAGGGCATCGGCCAACCATGGGCGATGCGGCGCGGCATGCTCAGTCCGGCCTATACCACCCGCTGGGAGGATTTGCCTCGCTGCCGGTGACGGGGACAAAAAATACGGCGTCGGTTGCCCGACGCCCTCCTTATTGAATTGTTTACCTACTGATGCAGAACTTGAAGCGGAACTGCAGATGGAAACCAAACAAACACAGTTCCCTGGATTTTTTCAGGGTTAAACGGAAAGTATCTTCCCGTTGTATCTGTTGGTTACGTTGAAGTTTTTTCATGGGATTCCTCCATTGAGTTTTTTGTTCTCTTTATTTGTGAAAAGAGGCCTTCCGTAATAGAACAACCTGAAAAAACCTGTAGAATACTGCTTGTGTGTAACAAACTCTGTACCTAGGCTCTTTCATGGGACTGTGGCTACGGATCCACCGGGGATACGGTACGGCAATACCGTATCCCAATTCCTGAGCTGCCGTATGATTGGCAGCTCTTTTGTCTCTAGGGCCAATTGTAAGATTGATTCTGGAGAATAGAAAGTAGATGCACCCTTAATTATCTTATCCCCTTGTTATTGAAGGGGTTTTTATATTTTATGGTTATCTTGCGGCATAATAGGTGTTTTATCGCAAGATAACCCTTTCAAAGAAAGAATTTGAATTAGTTTTGGGTATTGAGGTAATTTGTCGTAACCACGGTTTATTTACTTTAACGATACCTATGAACACCAATTTTTCTTTCCAAACATGTCTTCTGTGTCTTAAAGGTGGTTAGAGACAGTTAACCATTCTTCGCAGTTTTGGTGCCTGATAACCGTTGTAAACGATCCTGTGCCGAGAAATACAGGCCATTTTGCGATGTTGTCGCCGAATTCCAGGCTTCCGGTTAGCGTCCATCAGCGGACTTCACGCCCATACTCGTCAATCGGGTAGGTGTACCACAGGCGCAAACCCGATGGTCTTGTCTCAATGTTCACAAGTTCGTACTGGGGATGGTCAGCAAGGAATTCGGTGATCCCGTCAGCAGCTCGCAGTATGTAATCATCCGTAAAGTCTTGGGCACTACTGTGCTTGGTGTTCCAGTCGTTGTATATAAGCCGTCGATTCCGCCGTTTTTCGAAGCGGACAGCCTGCTCCAGGGCTTCAAGAAAATATTGGTTCAGCGACAGTCGCTTTTTCTCACAAATCTCTTTGAGCTGTGCATACAGCTCTTCGGGCAAGCGTACTTGCATTCTGGTGAACTCGTGTTGTTGCATGATCTACCTCCGGTTATTTTCGAGGTGGCTAGGATATTCCGTTCCTAAATAGCATGCAACACTGATTATGATATGTTCTTGGCATTATTTTTAGTGTTTCATTATCGAAGCCTTGATCTCCCCAAATTCTCGGTCGGCGTCGTTATACAAAAAACCCCTCAAATTGAGGGGTCGTTTGGGGCGACACAGTCAGCGCATCGCTGTTGAGGGTCAGCAGGGTAACCCGCTGCTATTCCACCGGTGGCTTGTACTTGCGCTTCAGCAGCCGGATGGCCGTCCCGACTTCAGCCTTGTTTGCCTCAAGCAGGGCAATGATGTCCAGCATCACCCCCGGCCGGGGTCGGCGCTCACCGGCAAGCCATTGCCGAACCCGGCGCGGATCCACCCCTAGGCTGTGCGCGAGTTTGCTCTGCCACTCGCGGCCATACAGGGCTTTGCCGGCGGTCTCCATGTCCGCCGGGTCAAACTTAAATGCCGATTCCATTTTTAATTCCACATGTTTATTTCATTCGTCCAGTTATCGAGGATAGCGGTCGCTTCATCGAGGCTGCCGCCGCTCAGGAGCAGCTCTTTGGCTTTCTTGCCCGCCTTTGCCAACATGAAATGGGAGCCGTTTTCGCAGTCAATCGCCCTCATATAGACCGCCGCACGAGGATATTTGAGTCTCAGCTCGTCCATGTCCACTTTCGGCATGGTCGGCATGTTGACCCCGTCCATGTCCTCAGACTCCATGGCAGCGGCAAAATCTGCATGGTATTTTGACCAAAGCCGGCGTGCGTCGCGAAGTTGCAAGTATCCCGGTATAACCGCTTCAACCGCCGCCTCCTCGGCGGCATATTTTGCCTCCCTCACGGCTAATGCCGCCTGGTTTCTGGCGTGGTTAAAATCGCGCAGGGCGTCGCTGCTGGCCTTGTCAAAGACTATACGACCGCGCATGGGGTGGGTAGCCTCTATAACGAAGTAGGTTTCTTCCGGGTCAATATCGCATCCCTCAAACAGGCCGGACTCCATGAGTGTTCTCCCATCGGGCATAAGGACGGTTGCATACCCTGCGGCATCCGTATCACCGACGCCTTCGACCCATGCACCGCCGAAGAGGGTTTTTGCCTCTAATCCCAAGACTTTGAGAATAACTTTGCGGCCATGTAAAGTCCGCAGTTCCAGTTCTTTGTAGTCTTCAAATTTTTTCTTTTCCATCGTACACCTCGTGTTTCATTAGGGCGGCACGATTGCCATCCCTGGTTAGATATTGTGCCTAAATCTAGGAACATTGCAAGCAACTTTTCCTCACCCGCACATACCCCACAGGCATCAATAAGCCGGAGTGGAGGATATACCAGGGTGGAGGCATTTCCGTCGTTTCTTGGTTTCGCTCTGCATTGTTATATCGACCGCTGGAAAATCCGCTGCTCTCCTATCCGTGCTTTAGCGGGGATTTTTTCACTGGGTGAACCACCGCCGGCAGCTCGCCGTGATGATCGCCCACCAGGATGGGCGAAAGCCAGCGCAGTCGGAAGGTGCGTTTTTCTGCCTGGTCCAGTTTGCCGTACCAGTACCCGTGCCAGTGAGCACGGCGCACATGCGGCCGCACACTTCCGCCATGGCCGCTGTCTGCTCCTTCACTCGTGTGGCTGCCTTGCCAGGCGCGGTATTGGGTACCAAAACGCAGGCCGACGTCCCAGACTTTGGGCTGTACGGCCTCGACAATCACTGCACCCCGTTTGTCGCGTCGCGGCAGTGGCCGGGCGCGCGGGGCCGGGGTGTCCGGCTCTTCACTGCACAGATAGAGCACCAGGGAGAGACACCGGGCGAGGTCGGCCACAAAGTCGGCATCTTCCCGTAGCGGCGATATCGTCCCGGCAGCCTCACGGCCAAGGTGTTTTTGCAGGCTGTGGACACCCGATACCTGCAAGGCATCCAGACAGTCACCGATGGTGCCACCGGTCAACGGCAGGGGAAACGAGACGATGCTATCGCCGCGTCCGGCGACAAAGACCAGCCGCAATTCCAGGCCATAGCCTTCGCTGGCGCTGTCATCGCTCAAAGAGACAAATACCCCATCCACTGCGCGGCCGGCAAAGCGCCCATCCTGCAACTCGAGATAGATCCCCCATGCCGGCAAGGTGAAGAATGCTTCGACTGGCAGGGTCGAGGTGAGGGGCGTGGCTGCGATTTCCCGGTACAGGTCAGGATCGAAACGGTAGATGCCCTGGGTGGCGCGCCAGGACAGGATGCTTTGCAGGGCTAACATTTCCCGGAAAGTCTCCTGCCGCTGTGGCGGCTCAGTGTCGACGGCGTAGTTGATGAGCGCCGTCGACGGCAGATAACAGGCACTGTGCCAGTTGCGGTCCTTGCCCCCGACTTCCCCCAGTGCCCAGGATACGGTGATCGGAAAATGCTTGAGCAAGCGCTCTGTGACGCGCTGCGCCGGATGTTTGCCTTGCGGTTTCACGGGGTCTCCCGACATAGTGTCGTTAGCATGGGCGAGTTTGTTCAGTCATTTGCTGCTGTAGAGGGTTGTCGGCAGACGTCCTGTCTGCCGGTTCAAAATTGAAATAGCCTGTTTTACGCTCAATCTACATAGACGTCGCTTAACCAGCCATCGAGGATGGCTGCCGCCTCCTCAATCGTGCCACCCTCACGCAAGAGTGTCATAGCCTTTCGGCCTGCGCTAGCCTTGGCGTAATGGGATGCGTCGGTGTACCCTTCGGCCTTAAGATAGAGGTTGGCACGTGGGTATTGCGCCGCTAAGGCGTCAATATCCGTCCGTGGCGCTACGGGCATATTCACGCCATCGCGCATTTCGTCCTCCATGGCGGCGGCGAAGTCGGAGCGGTATTTTTCCTCCGCGTCATACGCGGCGCGTAATTCCCTCAATCCAGGGATGGCGGCTTCTTCCGCTGCCTTCTCTTCTTGCGCACGCACACCGGCTTGTTCAATCCGTGCCCAAAATAGAGCCCGTTTGAATTCTCGCAACGCGTCTGTACTCGCTTTGTCTAAGCAAGCCGCGCCATCCACGGGGCTTGTGAACTTGAAACACTCGTAACTGGCATCTGGGTCAATCATGTTCTCGAATCCCTTAAAAGAGCTCCATGCTCTGAGGGAAGCCCCGGAGCAAAAACCTAATGTGCTGGCATTGGTCTCACCCAACCCCTCTATCCAAGCCCCGCCGATGACGCCGATTTCGCTCCCTTCTTCCGGGCTTTTGATAATGACCTTGTTACCTTTCAGGGTCCGTAGTTCCAGATCTTCATATTTCATAGTACACCTCGTGTTATAACAGGGCGGCACGATTGCCTTCCCTTCATGGTTATGAATTGTACCTAAATTAAGGAACAATACAAGTCATATTTAATCGCCAGATCATGCTTAACAAGCATCAGTAAGCTGACCTGGCACATTCTGTGGTATTCCCAATTTCGGTTTTCACCGTCGTTAAGAGGAGAACCACCGTCTATCCCGCGTTGGCGGGATTCTCAGCGTGTGAATCTCCATTGGGCAAATTGGCATCATCATCTTGAGCTGCTACGTTCTCACTCGCGTTCAGCAGTGCGCTTATGCGACTCTTACGCTCGCGCAACATGCCGTCTAATTCCGACCAAATACCCACAGGCACCTTGCTCCCCTTGAGCCAGCCACGGATGCGAGCCGTATCACTCAGGCCAAGAGCCTGGGCCATAGGCTTCTGCCAATGTTCGCCAAAGAGAAGGTTCCCAGCCTCGTTGAGCATGGGCGGGGTGAACCGTCCTTCTTCATCCCGCAAATTTTTGCGGTGGTAGTAGCCTAACCAAAAGGCACATTGGCCGGCTTCACTGACCCCACCTTGGGGGTCTTCTATATCGCCTGGCAATTTTCCGAACAACATCCGTAGTTCTTCTTCTACGGTTGTATCTGTTACGGTTTGGCGCCAACAGTCTTTTCCGTTGAGCAGACCAAGACCATAGACAGGACGACGCACTAGTGCGTCGAACACGGATACAGGGATTTTGCCGTGCTCTTCAGCAACGGCAACAATCTTCCCAAAGGTGTACATGTTTTTTTCGGATGGAATTGTCATGATAGTCTCCTATTGTTAGGAGCCGCCCTCGCGGGCGGCGAGGGCAAATTTAGATATCCAGCTTGCGGCAAACCCAAGACTGACCAAAACCGTCAGCCTGGTGATCTATCCACCAAGCGGCTGAAGTAATTGCTTTGGTTTCGGCGATAAGGGCATGGATGCGACTCAAGGTTGCGAGCCGTTGGGAATCTCCCGCGATCTGAGCGGGGTCAACAAGTTGGCTGCCAAAAGCGTCCATTGCCTGGACGGCAGCACAGCGAATGGTCTCCGCCCAAGCTATCTGCTTGGGGGAGCCTTCGAGTTGTGGAAGTCCCTTCTCCCTGTTTGATTGAGCCGCAGCGGCGTTTTCCTCTGCCCTTCGGCAATCCGGGCAGGGCTGTGACGCATACCACTTGGCCTTACGCCCCCTCTCTCCGTGGACATCTGTCCCGCAAATGTTGTAGGTCCGGGAATGCCCACAAGAGTGGGTTATATGATATTTAGACATGTTCGACTCCTTAAGTCTTAACTAACCGCCCCTATAGGCAGGTCTTTTTGCAGTATCAGCAAGATGCCTCTGTGCTGATGTGTTTATATTACTGCCTGCAAAGTAATATTGCAAGCAAACGGATTGATGGATTCTGTGGCAGAGCCACGCTTTACATTCTCCTCTTCGTACACGACAAAAATCCATCGCCCGCCGAAGTAGTGGATATCAATGCTTCGTCAAGCGGCGTGGTTATCAGGTTTGTCGCTTCGCGGATTTATCAAACCCTCTCCCCAACCCCCTCCCCCAATGGGGGAGGGGCTTTTTTGTCGTGTACGAAGCATTCTCCTATAAAACATAAAGGGAAAAGCAGCGGAAAGACCCAGCTAGGGGCGTTCCCCTGCGGGTTGAATGATGACGGCAGCATGGCTGCCGGATTGGGTCGTCACGCCATCGCGAGGATGACGTTGCCGGGTTACAGACGAGTTTGACACCCGTGGGTGCTGTGCGTTCGCGCCGGCTCTTTGCGTTTTCAGTTCGCCAACTGTGAGTTCGAGTATAGCACCGGCTTACTCACCTCGCCATGTTCGCCACTGACAATGTGGCGGATTATCGCGTGTTTTCCTTTTGGGGCATGTGGGAAACGGGTCGTCCCTGTCACAGGGAAAGCGAATTTCTCAAGCTGTCCCAGGCAGAATTCCGGCCCTCTTCGCCGCCCGTTGCCAGCTGTCGAGTTCATTCACAAGGAGGTCGAACAGCTCGGTATCCGGCAGAGTGACACCGGCATCCACGGTAAAGAAATCGGCATTGTCAATGCTTCGGCCGGCCACATCATCGAGTTCTTCGAGGAAACCCAAGTTGTCCCGGGAGAAGAAGCCTCTTTTGCCCCGACGGATGCCCATGAATTTCCAAAAAATCGGCTCTGCCGAAACGTCTATCATGAAGCGCTTTACCGCCGCCTCGTTTGCGGTTGCCCCGTCAGTAATAAACAGCACCAGTGTCGGATACTGATGCCCGGCCGCAGTCGCATCTTCGCGCACCATTTTCATCGGCAGCAGGTATTGGGTGTTGCCCTCCAGCCGGATGCGCAATTCGTCTATGTAATGCCGCACGTTGTCGAGCGACAGCGGCGGCTTGCGGTGTGCCTTTTTCCCGAAGAGATAGACCTTGACCTCACCTTCGTCATTCAGCCGTGCTGCCAGGGCCAGGGCACGTTCGGCCAGTTTTTGCACTGTACCCTTCAGGTACTCCTGATCCATGCTGGCACTGATGTCGAGCACCAGGCAGACCCGGTAGCGTGCTTCGGCCAGACCGCGTTTTTCCAGGCTGATACCGGCCTGTTTGATCAGTTTGGCCATGCGCGGCTGTTTTTTTTCCGCCTTCTCGAGCAAGCGTTGTTGCCGTTCTTTGGCCAGGCTGAGTGTCGGGGCAGTGGGTACGGCAGCGGCCAGAGGTGGTGTCGTGGTCGTTGTAGCAGCCGGTGCCGGCGCTGCGGCGGCATCATCGGCAATCTCCACGCCGTAGTGCTCGGACAGCGGTTTGAGGCCGCCGTTAAAACCCTGGCCGACAAAGCGGAATTTCCATACCCCGTTGCGGCGGTAGCACTCGCCAAGGATCAGCGCGGTTTCGCGGCGGCCACTGCCGTCGACCGGACATTGCAGCTGGGTTTGTCCGTCGGCCTCGACCGAGAGCGTCAAGCTGCCGAGCTGCGCCAACGGCAGCGCCGCCGAGAAGGCAATAGCGATGCGCTCGATCACCGCCGGTTGTGCCGCCAGGTCAACGGCCAGCGTTGATTCGCGCTCGTGACCGCTGTAGGACACACTGCCGTCATCGCACTGCGTCTGGCCGTAGAAGATCATGTCACCGTCGCCGCGTACCTTGCCGTTGCTGGCAAGGCGGTAGGCGGCAATATCAATGTCCGCCCCGCTGCGTACGCGGATGACGATGTTGTCGCTGTTGAGGGCGGCGTTGCCACCGGGGATGAGGGTTTGGCTCATATCAACTCCCGGTTGGGTGTCAGTCAGGTCAGGATCGTTGCATCAACTGTTGCAGGATTTCAACACGGGAGGCCCGGGCTGCCAATAAACGCTGCACCAGGCGGCGATGCTTGAGTCCTAACTGCCCCAACGTGAACCGGGCATTGGATACCGCGCGTTCTTCGCTGACGCCACGCGCCAGGACATGCTGCCGACCTTCCTCGTCATGCCAGGTGCAAAGCACCTGATCACCAACGGGCAATAAGCTCACTTGGAAATCCGTCTGGAACCGCCGGACTTCCTCTGCGCTCAGAGAGCGGAGGAAATCCCGCTTGCCCCAGATGAGGTCATCATATCGGCAGATATCGGCTAGGCGATTCAGCTTGTATTGCGATTTCAGCACCCGGGCAAAGGGATTGAAGATGAAATAGCTAAAGACGGTCAATAGAAAAATGGACAGCAAGAGAAGCAAAAGGGACATTAATGTCGACATGACGAATCAATCTCCGGTGGGTCATCGGGTGAAATAGAACCATAAGAGTGTGGCATGGATAGCCGCAAAACGAAAGACGAAGATAGATGATTGCTGTTCTCTCCAGAAACCACTAGTACTGTGCGCAAGCGTCCGGCGTGGTTACGGGGATACCGTCGGTTCGTCGGCGTGGGCTGGCATGCCCTCCCGGTGGCGGGGTGCCCTCTTTTCCGCCATCCCAAGCAGCCGGCGCAGATGGGTCCCCAGCTGCACGCACTCGCGATAGCGTGCTTTGTCGAGCAGCCCGGCGCGGTAGTAAGGGATAGCGAGGCAGAGGATGTCGTCGTACCGGGCAATCAGCTGCAACGCCTGCCAGGCGTAGGCAGAGCGGAAGGTAAACTGTAATGGCTGCGCCGTGCTGTCCCGGTAGGGGTCAAAGCTGATGCGGGTTGTCCGTTCCAGGTCGTCCCGCAAAAGTGTCTGTGCCTCAACGAGGATATCCTCAATGTCGGCGATTTCGGCGGCAATACTATCCAGCACTGCCCGTGCCCGACGATTGCCCTGTCTGGCCACCCGCTCCAGTTCGCGCACTTCTTTCGCAAACGCGTAAAGGCCGACGATGCGGCCGCGTCCGCCCTTGCGCCCGGCAAGCAGCTGTTGCGCGTCGCGGCTATGCAGTTGCAAATCGGCCGCGCCGGGCGGTCTCTTGCGCGGCTTACCCGGTGCAGCTTCGTTTGTCGTGTTTGCTGCCGGTGGTGACGGCTGCTGGCCGAACCACGTCCGCAGCCGGGCGAGAATGGATTTCATCGTGGTGAGTCCTCCTTGTCGGTGGAAACCGGCTCCTTCGGCGACGGTGTGCCGGGGGCGGTTTCCGGCATATCGGCCTGTGCCAGTAATGCTAAAAATGCCTTTTTGATCCCGCCTTCGCGGCTGACAAGCGGCGTGAAGCGCTGCGCCTCGTCGGCATTAAGCAGGATGCTGATCCGCATCCCGCCCTCGTCCAGACGACGCTGATTGGCCTCCCGGGCGGTTTTGGCGCGTAGTTTTTTACTGTGCGCTGTATTTGCGTTCGCCACAGCCGGGCTCCGTGGAAAAAAGGATTACAGATTCTGTCATGGTTCTCCTTGCAGGCTGTGCGGCTTCTGCCACAACCGGCAGAGATCGCGTATGCGGACCTTTCAAGAGTTGATGGAGTTTGACTTGTACATTACTTAAACAAAGTAATCCTGGCAAGCGATCCCACTTCCCTGCGACGTACGGCAACGCCCATGCGGCAGTGATCCTTGCTTTCTGCCGGGCGTCGGATGGCCGGCCATTCATGATGAAGCCGGCGCAGCCAGCAGCGCCCGGTTGTAGGCGGTAACCAGTTTCTTCGGAGTGGCGTCCGTCATGTGTCCGTACCACAAAGACCCCGCCGTATCGGTATTGCCACTGCATCTGCCGTGCGGAGTTGTGTTGCCCAGATTTTATCTGGGGGCGGAATGTCGTTGCTTGTCATCGCGTGGTCTCACTCGAAGCGACAAACTCCTCCCGCATAACTTCTAACAGTTTTTCCTGCACTCCTTGGGCGAAGGCCCTTAGTGCCGCCTCTTGGTCTTTGGTGTCTTCATCCAGGTAATCAAATGATAATGTCGGCGCAGCTGCATTAAGGTCGGCCATCAAAGCCTCAAGGCTGCAGCATCGGCCGCTAAACGGTAAACCGGCGCTATCCTCTTCCAGCGAACGTAGGTAATGGGTGCAAGCGGCAGTGCTCAGTCTGGTTGTCTGCCACAGACGGATACCGGGCTTTCGCCTGTGCAGGTAATCGCGTTCGATGTCGTCCAGCCATTCCGCACCGGCGACCGCTTCTTCTTCCCGCCTGTCTGTACGCCACTGTATATCAGCGCGGACACAAGCCACGATGTTGTCATACAGGGCATCCGCCTCGATAACTTCTGTTGTGCTAAACACCGGCATCTTGCCGCAGAGTAGCCATTTGCCACTGTCGCGCAAACGGGAGATGGCACGCGCAGCCTCCTGCGGCCGATAAAAATAAAGAACGCCGTTGCGTGTACTGCCACGCTCCAAGAGATATTCGTCGATGATTCCGCTGACAAGATACAGGGCATCGTGTGCCGAAGACACTTGCACCGTCAGCCACTCACCATGCGACAGTTTTTCCACTTCGCCGATAAATCCCGGCAATAAGGGGCGGATCTCGAGCTGAATGTTGAGACAGTTCCAATCATTGTTGCACGCTTCAAGGATGAAATTATCGCCTTCCTCTGTATGCTCGCTGTCCCAGCACAGCGCTGTCATATTGCCGAGATGTCGATGCAACAAGGCGAGAAGCTGGGGCTTCATTGCGGCTGCAGGGCGTTGGTGGGTATCGTTACAGTACATATACATTCTCTCCTTGGTTTTCCTGGACTGGTTGCCTTCGTTCTTGGTTATTGATGTGGCGACTGTTTAGTAGCCCCCGGTGCGTCCGGCATCGCCGCGCCGCCTCATATCGGTAATGCCTCCTGTGTTGCCCCGCGACGTCGCCGCTGCTTGCGCACGGGTACCACTCCCGTCTCTACCGTCAGCGGCTGCAAGCGTTGCTGCCACTGTTCCAGTTTCGACCGCGTGATGACCCGGGGATCGGCAGCCGATCCGGCGAGCACAATGCGGCGGACGATGTCTAGGCAAAATTCTTCCGTCTCGGCAAAGTTCAGGCCGGCGAGCTGCGCCGCGATGGCTTCTGCCGTGTCGCCGAAACCCACTTCGCAGCGGTCGCTGATCACCCGGATGAAATGTGCCAGCTGCGCTTCTGTCGGCAGCGGCAGTTCGAGGCGCAATTGAAAACGCCGCCATACGGCACGGTCGAGCATTTCCGGATGGTTACTGGCGGCGACGATGACGACGTAGTCCGGCATGGCATCCAGTTGCAGCAGCAGGGTGCTGACAATGCGTTTGATCTCGCCGACTTCGCGGCTGTCGCCGCGTTCCTTGCCCAGCGTTTCAAACTCGTCCAAAAAGAGGACGCAGCGTCGGGTACGCGCGTAGTCAAGTACGCTTTTCAAGCGTCCCGAAGTCTCGCCGAGATAGCTGCCCATCAGCGACTCATAGCGGATGGTGATAAGCGGATAGGCGAGCTCGCCGGCCAAGGCCTCCGCGAGGGAAGTCTTGCCATTGCCCGGCGGCCCGGCCAGGAGGACACGATGTCGGGCACAGAGGTTATGCGCGTGCAGCAGCTCGACCCGTTGCTGCTCTTCCACCAGTTCGCGGATTTGCGCGCTGATGTAGGGCGCAAGGACCAGGCTGTCGAGTCGGCGTGCGGGTTGGGTCTCGTAATAGAGCGCTTTCTGCGACGCAGCGCCGCCTTGCCCGGAGAAAGGCGATGGGGACGTTCGGGGCGGCGTATGCGGCGCTTGTAGGGCTTTCTGCAAGCGCTCGGCCAAGATGCGGTGTCCCCTCTGTTCTTCATCGGCAATCAGTCGCTCTACTGACTGCCGGATGGCAGGCTGGTTTCCGCCCATTGCATGACGGACAAGTTCCACCAGCACATCCGCTTGCATCTTGTACTCCCCGTCGCTGTGGTTGCTTACTTATTCATCCACGCCGCAATCGGCATCGGCAGATGCGCCTTCCTCTTCGTCAGCCGGCATCAGCCCGGCCAGTTGTGCTGCCCACACTTGCGCACGAAATGCGCGGACAGAAAGGAAGCGCAGGAAAGCCTGCCTTTGTTCCGGCGTGTAATTGTTGAGGCGCTGCCGGAACTCTTTCATCCATATCTCGGCCTCGTCACGGGGCACGACGGGCTTTTGCTGATCGTCAATGACGGAGGTCTGCGCTGCGGTTTCAGGGTTTTCAATTTGCATGGTTTTCTCCCGGTTTGGGTTTAGGAACAAGAAAGACCGCTCTCTGCTGCAAGACTTTGCAGCAAGGGCAATGGCCGCTGTACGGTGCGATCTTCGTGCAGCGGCGCAAAGGCAGGATCGATCTCGATCGCCAGCCATTCGCGTTCGAGGCGGTTGGCGACATCAATGACGGTGCCGGAACCGGAAAAGGGATCAAGGACGATATCGCCCGGGCGGCTGCCGGCGAGGATGCAGGGTTCGACCAGGGTAGTCGGCATCGCCGCCACGTGCGCATGCCCAGTCGGACGGGTGGCGAGCGACCACACGTCACGCTTGTTGCGCTCCGGCTTGACGGCGGTCGGCAGCCGGTCGGCACGGTGTTGCGGTGCCACACCGCGCCCGGGCAGTACCACCTGTGCCCGTTTGCCCTCTGCCCGGGCAAAGTCGTTGCGGCGACTGTCTTTGCTCTGTGGATAGGTCAGTGAGGGTTCTTGAATCGCGCGGTGATCAAAGTAATAGCGCGGTTGTTTGGCGAGCAAGAAGAGATACTCGTGCGCCCCGACGCAGCGGTCGGTGACCGGCTCGGGCAGGGGGTTGGTCTTGTGCCAGATGATGTCCTGGCGCAGATACCAGCCGTCATCCTGCAAGGCCAGGGCGAGCCGCCACGGGATACCGAGCAGGTTCTTGGCGCGCAGGTCGCCGCCACGCGCGGCATAGCTGTCGCCAAGGTTGAGCCACAGGGTGCCGTCATCGGCCAGCACCTCACGCACCAGGCGGAATACCCCGACCAGGGCATCCAGGTAGTCCGCCATGCAGCTCTCACAGCCGATCTGCCCCGGCATGCCGTAGTCGCGCAAGCGATAATACGGCGGCGAGGTAATGCAGGTCTGCACACGCAGTCCGTCGGCTGCCAGTTGCGGCAGTACGCTACGGCAATCCCCGATGATGAGGCGGCTATCGAACATGGCGGTGTCTCCACTCAGTTTGTGTCATCCCCTAGCCTTGCCGGCTCTTGGAGGACGTTTATGCGGCTTTTGCCTTTGCACACCGTCCCGATCACATAGCGGTGAGAGATGCCGTTCTCTTGTGTTTCAATATATTTGTGACCATGGGTATCCGTGTTCCAATCTGTCGGCAGGGCATCCAGGGCGGTGGCGAGACCGTCTATATCGCCAGCCGTGATGTTGACCCTCTCAGACGCCACCCCTTCCGGAAAATTTGCCAGCTGTGCCGGTCGTACTTCTCCAGTGGGTATGGGAGTGCCTGGCTGGGCAAATATGTGCCGGCCAAGGCGACGTAGTACGGCAAGCATTTTCATACGACACCGCCCGGGCGCGGAAAATGGTCCGGGAAGGTGACCCGGGCGAAGAAGGGCTGCAGGTCGTCACGGCTCAGGACGCTTTTGCTGCGGATGAGCGTTGCAAGTTCGCGCAATACCGTTTCGTTTTGGTTTACGAAACTCGTGACGATGCCCATTTGCTGCCCATGCAGGATATCAACGATAGTATCAATTTGTTCGGCCCACATTGCTTCGACGGCGTTTCGCGGGTTGGGGAAGTAAGTCTGGCGGTAGTAAAAGGCGAGATAATCGCGGATGGCGACCTGCCAACGGGCATTATCGTCGGCGGCCTGGCGGACCAGAGGACGGCTGAGGCTGTCGCGAAGGCGGATATCGGCCGCACCTCCGGCCAGCAGACACAGGAGCAGCCAATCTTCCAGCTCACGCAACCGGCGCAGACTGTCCATGCCGGCTGCCATTGCGTCAAGGAAATCCCAATCCACCGGGCTGTACATACGGGTATCGATCCGGGCCGGCACCCGGGGTAACGCCGCGCAGCACAAGACTTGGCCGGCCAGGTAGGCGGCCATCTGCTGCTGCTCGAAGGGGCGCGGTGCAGTATGGGTAGCCCGGAGTTCCGTTTTCAGCTGTTTGAGGCGTGCCGCCACAGGGTCATCCTCTGGCACCATCTCTTCCAGACGGATGCGCAATGCGTCTTGCCGCCGGAACAGCAGCAGCATCACGGCAGAGAGCACGAGCAGGATAAATATTCCGCTGGCCAGACCGGCTGCCGCCATTCTCTCCGGATATTCGCGCGCCGCCTGCAAGACGACCGGGCCGACGGCCTGCAAG
The DNA here is from genome assembly GCF_900460955.1 of Cardiobacterium valvarum. Lineage (GTDB taxonomy): Bacteria > Pseudomonadota > Gammaproteobacteria > Cardiobacteriales > Cardiobacteriaceae > Cardiobacterium > Cardiobacterium valvarum. The sequence goes on along the minus strand of NZ_UFUW01000001.1, from coordinate 1,378,274 downwards.
AGGACGATAGCGGAGAAAAGGAACAGGATGATGTCCAGTATCCAGTACAAGCCGGAGCGCGCCACGGTGCAGTCAAAACTCCGCGCAGCGGCCGACGGTTGCTTCCGTACGCCAAAGGACAGCAGCATGCGCAGCAGGGTCACGAGGACAGAACCGCTCAACAGCAAGCCGGTCAGCACGGTCAGGGTGTTTGCCATCACCTGCAGCAACGGATCCGTGAGCGTCCCGGCACGCAGCACCCAGTAACCGGTAATGCCGATAGCCACAGCACGCCAGCCCAGCCGCCACGGTGTGCTCTGCCACAGCTCGCGGAGGGCGGTGGTGGCAGCCGAAAGACCGGTGTACAGTTTGTGCCCTGCGCCGCGCAGGGTGGAAAAGTGACCAATAACAATCATGCGGTTCCCTCCCGGTTGATGACATAGACCACGCACCCTCGTATTGTCAGCTGCCGCTCGCGCGGTTCCTGCATCAGGGCCAGCTGACCGTCGCCGATGAGGGTACCGCTGACGCTGTCGGTTGCATTGAGACGGATGTCGCCGGAACCTGAGAGCGACACCCTGGCCTCTGCCACCGGGCAATCGCCGAGATGGATGCTGCCACTGCCGCTCAGGGAGATGTCGGCGCTTTTCGCCCGGCCACACACACGGATATCACCGCTGCCGAAGAGCTGCGCATGGAGCTGCTGCAGTTCCGACTCTGTTTTACCCCGCCCGAAACCGTGCAATCCTAGCAGTACGTCGCCGCTTCCGCAGACTTTCAGTTTGGCTGTTGCCGTGTCCGCTTCGTCATGACGGATATTGCCGCTGCCGGCAACGCAATAGTCTATTGCTTGCCCGGCAAAGCCCTGTACATGCAGGCTGCCGGCTTTGACTATAATCTTTGGCAACTGTGGTGTGCGGATGGTACAGCTTCTTGGCCGTATGACCATCCCTGTGCCATCGTCCATCACCCGGCCATTGATGATACTGACCGACTGTCCGGTCTTACTCACCACTCGCCCGTCAATCATCACCTGTCCGTTGCTGCTGACGCTTACCGAGTGTCCCTCAGGAACATCGGAAAGCTTAAGGTGTCTGCTTTGCGTGATTGAGCCAATAAAGCTGCCATGGATGTTGTTGATAATGTTGCCGCCGACTACGACTGTACCCTCCCTGTTACCACCGACATGCAACGTGTCAACGTCGTGCCAACAGAGGGAAGATGCATCGCCGTCATCACTGCTGATGCAGCTTTCGGGACTTTCGATGAGTTGCACCTGCACCCTGCCATCGATGACGAGACAGGTAAAAGGTGCCAATGTTGCTGTCTTGGCGGTGGTGGGGGTTGGCTCTGCCGTCCGACGGCTGAAGCGGTCAAATAATCCCATGGGGTTCTTCCTCGTTATAGGGTTGGGTAAATGGTGGTTTGTGTTGCGTCAATCCGCGCTATCGGTGGCTGCTCTGACGATGACGGCACTATCCACCGGGAAAGCGTGATGCTGGCGGCCGTCCCTGTCATCCGGCAGCAGCGGCATCAGCGGCAGCAGTTTTTCGACCAGATTGCAAAACCCGGAGAAGTCACAGCCGAACCGTTTTTCCAGCGCGCCGTCTAAATCCCATCCCATTTCAGCGTTGCGGTCATTGCGCTCTTCCCACATGTTAACAGCGGAGGCTTGGTCAAAACCGATCACTCTCCATGCAAGGATTTCCAGATCATCAAGGGTTAGGGTCATGGTTGTTCCTCCGTTTCAGATGTAAAGGTAAATGCCGGGTCGGCAACAACCAGCAGGGCATGCAGGTAATCACCAAATTTGTGCGAAAACTGCCCGGCATTGCAGCGCATGTAGAGCGCATCGCCGTTGAGCTCCACCCCAAAAACGGCCAGCCTCGCCGCCAGTGACTGTCGCCAGCTCCCGGCATCCGTCGGCAGTTGACCGCCGGCCTGCAGGTCGCAGACAAGGGCACCGTCATCACTGAGCTGATAGGTCTCGCCCTCATGGCGGAAAAAGTATTGCAACTGGTCGCCGTGCCGGTCACAAAAAGGCAGGGTAGCCCGTACCCAGCCGTTGGACGCTGCCTCGTAACGGGTCTCTGTCGCTATCTGTCGCCAAACAGCCGCCTTGAGGACACCGATGGCGTCCGCCCGGCTTTCTTGTCCTGCGCCCGGTGCGGCCAGCGGCAGCATGCGGTAAGTCCACACTTCGCCGTTGGCGTCGCAGTCTTCTTCCCAGGCATCATGCGCTTGGGTGTAGGCGGAGGCGTCGGCGTAATCCGCCGGCTGCGGTTCGGTTTGCAGCAGCACGCGCTGCGGTGAGTGGGTGACGACACCCACGGCGATTTGCGCGACGGCCGCCTCGTCCCAATCACCATCGACGCAACAGGAGCGGAGGATGGCGGCAGCGGCCCGTTGTTGCAGCGCTTCGCTGCGGTAGTAAAGCGTTGTCTTATCCAGCGGGTTATGGACAAAGTAGCGGTATTCGCTATCCGGGGCAGTTTGGCTTTCTGCCGCGATGTTTTCCATTTCTTCCCTCTCGGCCGGGGTAAGGTTGCGTGGTCCGATCATGGTCATTTCCATGGGTTCACCTCAGTTTCGTGTGTCGGGGTTGATATCGTCATAGGCAAAAGGTTCATTCGGTTGCAGTAGGTCATCCATGGGCGGTATCTCGTCAGGTACAGCATCTACAGCATCAGACTGCTCACCCGGATTTTCGGAAGAATCCTGTTTTTCGCCCCATGGCGGTGGAAAACGTTCACCACCGGCATTGGCGACAAACTGGATATTGTGGGCGATGATTTCGGTGCGGAAATGCTTCATCCCGTCTCCATCGATCCATTGCCTGGTTTGCATGGGTCCTTCAACGTACAGTTTTGTGCGTTTTTGACAGTGGTCACGGATAACTTCGGCGAACCGACCGAAGGCCACAATCTGATGCCAATCGGTGCGTTCGACTGTTTCGTCGTTCTCGTTCTGCCACGTTTCGGTGGTGGCAATGGATATGTGTGCCCGCAAACCGCCATTGACGGTGGTGGTAATATGAGGATCCTTGCCCAGATAACCCAAAACGGTTGCCCGATTTATGCCGCGTGTGGTCATTTATCTTTCCCCTATTCTTCTGCTTCTACTTCGCTTTCTGCCCATCCCCGAGCCTCTTCCAGCACTGCTGCATAGGTTTCCGCGTAAAAGTACCCAATTTGGTTACAACCCCAAGAATCCTTCATCGGTCGTGCCGCCTCCAACAAATAGCCACAGGTACCGGTCTCAAGCAATATCTCACTGACTTGTTGATAAGCATCACTATCCATCATGCCGACCTCCGCAATCAGTTGTGAGACCTGTTCATAAAATTCGCGCACATAAGGCAACCGGTGTTCGGCCAGGTCATTAGGGATGTGGTAGACAATGCAGTTACAAAAATCCTCCATGATCTCTTCATTACAAGAAGCAGCCAATGTCGCAAGATGGATAATTCGGTTTACCCTGCAATTACCGTGTTCGGCAATTTGCTGTGCCAGTGCTATGTTATTTTCTCTATCAGTTTTCATCTCCCTTTCTCTCTTCTAGCATCAAGATCTGAAAGATCAGATTTTCTCTATTGTTGATATTCTTTTGTCTGTTACCTGATCTGCTTTATTAGTATTATTAGCTTCTTTCTTCTGCTTATTTTTTTCATGGAACGATTCCAAGATTCGCGGTAAAAAAGCAACAGATAAAATTACCGGGATAAAGAGGATAGTTAAGCCTTTCGTGATACTCAATAAAAGATCCGGTGAATAGTCACCTAGAAATATAGAAATGACAAGCAGTATTCCGCAAAGGGCGGTTGTTGCAAGAAAAGAGGGATCATTCATATTTATTTCCTAATTTTTTTGAAATGGGCAACTCTACATTCAGGGTATTTTTTATTGGCTAACGCGATTAAGCGGATTAAGTACCGATTCGAGCGGCGCATCCACCTGCTGCATGGGAATGCCTTGCAGCCAGGGTCGATGCAGAACACGCAGGACGCGGGCATTGATGTAGGCCATCTGCGGCGTAAGGATGGTTTTGACGATGTACTTGCGCCGCTCGTCATCCCGTTCGGCCACCAGTACAGTGTCGGGGGTATCGGTCCTGGTGATGCACAGCGGCATGAGCAGCTGCACCTGATTGTTGTACCAATGCGGGGTAGCCAGCATGCAGTCCCGGCGCAGCCGGGATTGCAGCATGCTCACGGCACCGTCCAGGGCACTCAGGGCCAGGATCAGGTTGTCTTGCAGAATGAGCGGCAAGCGCTCGCGGTTATCTTCCAGAATGTGGCGCTTGTCGATCTCGAATTCGTAGCGGTCATCAAAGACCAAACTGCTGGGGTCGTCGATGTAGGTGGCAATATCCGGCAACGGCTCGAATTCACGTAATTTGTCAGAATGGGCGGGATAGAAGCCATGCCATACCCAATCGGTGCGGTTCAAGGCAACCGCCATATCACTCCAGTAGAAGGTGGCATAAATGTCGTTCCCCTCTTTGGTCTGCAAGCCGGTGTTGAAACAGGATCTACGTTTGTCGGGGCTATAATTGATTTTGTCTTGTGCCTGAACGCGCAAAAACGTGTGGTTCAGGTAGTTGGTCAGAATGGGATAGTCACGGCTTTTATGGGTATCACCGCCACCGAAGCCCCAAGGCTCCGGTGCGGCCAATTCCGCCAAATGCGCGAAAGGCGCCTGCCAGGTCTCGCCCTCGTGGCTTTTCCAGTGAAAATGGGCAAAGACCTCCGCCTTGTTTTGGTCCGGGAAGCGGGTAAATAAACTCGTATAGGTTCGCATGGGAATATAAGTAATGTTGAAAAGAAATATTTATCTTGTTTTGGATTGCTATGGTCGTGATAGGTTTTAAGGGCTATGTATTCTCTGTCAATATTCGCGCTTTACCTCCAGCTGATGAACTTTACCTCCCCAATCTCTTTTCACAGCGATATAGTAAGTAAGTTCATGACTATGGTGCTTACTTGAATTTAAATTTTCTGAGCAAGCGGTTCATTATCTGCCTTCTCTTCCTTCTCTTCAGCCATGCCCGTATCCTTCCTTTATATAAACAGCATAATAGATAAACGCACATGCTTAAAATTAACGATGCACTGCCAAGAAAAATAACTATCCTAACGTCCTTGGCCAAGTCAGGATCCATTGGTAGAAGACTGAGGAGTATTCCAGTGAATAGTCCCAAAAGCAAGATTGAAATGAGATCAGACATTTTTTGCCTCCCTATTTCTCGTGTATTTTACCCTATCTTCTAAAGCCCATATTTTGATTATGAGTAGTTTAGCCATAGTGCCCGAATGGCAGATATCAGAAATAATCCTACACTGCCATACTCGCACAGATACAGTATTTTTATTCCTGCTTGGCTGCCATTATCCCCTTTATTTCTTTCGTTCCTGATTTCTTTGCTACAGATAATGAACATAACTATCGTGAATATGAAAGCAATAGCCATTAATAGCAATCCCGGGTAAGCAATCTGCAACGTGGAAAGCGCTGCACCTATGGTAGGTGCAAACCAGTACGCCAGGATAAATAATATTAGGCAAACAATAATATCCATCCCGATTCCCCTTAGTCTACCAACACCTGGATATTTTTCTGATTCGCAGCCTGCTCACGCAACTTGCGCAAAACAAAGGTTTCGAATTGTTCAGCGTAAAGTCTCTCTATTTTGTCTTCGGCACGCCAGTTATCAATGCGCATTTTGGCCCGTTTGATAGCCAGTGCTCGTGATCCGCCACGACCAAGTTCGATAAACTCCTCTACCTCCTCTTTGCCGGTCTGTGCCGTGTGTGCGTAGAAACCGCAGATCACCTGGTAGCACCTGCAGTTTTCTTTTTCGTGTTCGTGCTGCTCTCCGCAACAATATTCACGTCGGCATTGCAGGTGATACGTTTCCCGGAATTGTTGCCAGTTGCCAATCTGGGGCACGATATCCTTGTATATGCGATTTTCCAGCCAGTCATCCCAAGTCATATAAGCTAGAAACAATAGCATACTTATGGAAAAGAGAATTATTAGTCCATAGACTAAAACAGGGTCATTTTTATCAAAATGTTCCGCCCCCAAGAAGAAGGCAAGAAACATAATTAGAAAGACAGCGACTATAAACGTCGTATGCCATATCGTGGATTTATTCTCTTTTTCACGTTTGGCTATTGCCTCCGGCAATAATCCCAAAGGCACGTCCAAGGCATGACTATTCATCACCTTGTTATACTTTGTGCTGTTTCTATCAATTTTCATGATATTTTCCTCGTCTGTTGCTATTAATCTTATTCTGTTGCCGCGAAACGGGGCTCACCGTGCGCGTCCGGCTCGGTGTGTTTGCACTTGGGATAGTTTTTGCACCCCCAGAACACCCCTTTGCTGCCTGAGCGCTGCACCAGTTCGCCCCCGCAATCCGGACAGCGGTATCCACCCCCGCTAAATGCCGTACTGCTCCCTCTACGGTTATTGGCTGTTTTGGTGCCTGTCCCAGGTTTGCCGGACGGCTTGCCTGTTGCAGGTTTGCTCGACGCTTGCCCTGAAGCAGGTTTATCACCCCATACCCCCGGTTTGCCGTCGTTATCCGGGGCAGTGTGTTTGCATGCGGGGTAGGCGTTGCAACCCCACCAGTAAGTTCCTGGTTTCTTGCCGGCGCGCCGTTGCAGGTAGCCCTTACCGCAGGCTGGACAAGGATGATCGTGGCTTTGCTCCGGGCGCTGTCCGGGCTTGCCCTTGTTGTCCGGAAAAGTCGCCTTGCAGGGATTCCCCTCACGGTTGTAGTTGCTGCATCCCCAGAAGAAGCCGGCTTTGCTCTTGAGGCGGCGCAATACGCCATCACCACAGTCAGGGCAGGGATAGGTGGCGCTGTCCTCCGTCCCGGCACCGGCGAAGCGCGGCAGATCGACCTGCGTGAACTGCGCCAGCTGACCGTCCAGGGCCTGGTCATAGTGGGCGACCACCTGCTGATAGTCAGCCTTCCCGGCGGCGATGGCATCCAGCTCGTCTTCCATCCCCTTGGTGTAACCGACCTCCATGAAGTCGAAGCGGTTGCGCAGGCCATTGACGATGGCCTCGCCGAGTGCAGACGGGACGAAGAAACGGTTGACCGTCTCGACATAGCCTTTGCCGGTCAAGGTGCCGATGATGGCTGCGTAGGTCGCCGGGCGGCCGATGCCTTCGGCTTCCAGTTTTTTCACCAATCCGGCTTCACTGAAGCGGCCCGGTGGCTTGGTCTCAAGCTCAAGGACACGGCCATCCTGTGGGGTATGGTGGTCACCGACACGCAGCAGCGGCAACAAGCCGGAGGCATCCTCTTCACCCTCGATTTTTTTCTCGCCGGTTTCGTCACCGCCCTGGGCAAGGCGCATCCAGCCGGCAAAGATCATCTCCTGGCCGCGCGCGGTGAAGGTGACTTGCTGTTGTCCCGGTACGCCGTCCGCCGGGACGGCCACGGCATCAAGGGCGGCGACCGGCGCTGTGGTGACGAGCGTAGCGCTGCGCACCTTGAATTGGGCGGCCTTCATTTGTGAAGCGACGGCTCGCCGCCAGATGAGCTGGTAGAGCTGGATCTGCATGGCATTGACGCCACGTTCTGCGCAGTCTGCGCCTTTGTAAAGGCTGAAATCGGTGGGACGGATGGCTTCGTGCGCCTCTTGTGCGCCGTCTTTGGCTTTCCAGGTATTGGGTTTCTCGGGAATGTAGGCGTCCTGGCCGCGCTGCCGCAGCAGCGCCCACACGGCCTGTATTCCGTCATCAGAGAGGTTGGGGTTGTCGGTGCGGTGGTAAGTAATCAACCCTGCTTCGAAGAGGGCCTGCGCCGCCTGCATGGTGGCATTGACGCCCAGGTGCAGCTGCACCGAGGCGGCCTGTTGCAGGGTCGAGGTGGTAAAGGGCGGCGGCGGTTTGCGCGCCTGGGTCTTTTCGGCGAAGTCGGTCACGACCACCCCTTGCCGTGCCGCTGCCAGCACTGCCTCGGCAATGGCGCGGTCGGTGACCAGTGGGGTTTCGTCGGCATTGTCCGCCGGGGATAGATGGGCATCCTTGCCCGGTCGGACGGTGAGCGGGGGTGTCCAACGGGCGCTCCATTGCCCGTTATCCGGGCTGCCGTTGCTAGAGGCAAACGACAACAGCACCCCGAAATGCTTCACTTTCTGGAAATTGCGGATGGTCTCTTCGCGCTCAACAACGAGACGCAAAGCGACGGACTGTACCCGTCCGGCGGAAAGACCATGCTGGCCGAGTTTGTTGCCGAGCGCCGGCGAGACCTTGTAGCCGTAGAGACGGTCAAGCACACGCCGCCCCTGTTGGGCGAGAAAGAGGCAGCGGTCAATTTGCCGTGGCGCGGCGATGGCCTTGTGGATGGCGGTTTTGCTGATCTCGTTGAAGGTGACCCGCTTGTAGACGTGCTCCTTGCCTAACACCTGCGCCAGATGCCAGGCGATCGCCTCGCCTTCGCGATCGGGGTCGGTTGCCAGCCACACTTCGGTGGCTGACTGTGCCAGCTTGCGCAGCCGGGCGATGACTGCACCGCCACGATCGGTATTCACGTACTGCGGCCAGTAGTCCGGACCGGCAACGCCCATTTCATTCTGAGGCAGGTCTCGCACATGGCCGGCAGAGGCAGCGACCTGCCAGCCGTCACCAAGGTGATGCTCGATGTGCTTGACCTTATTCGGGGATTCCACGATCAATAGACGGGTCATGACAGTTTTTCTTGCCCTTCTGTATGATTGGTTCGCATCTGTCGCCACAGCCGTTTATACAGATAATACTGCCGCATGGTCAGGAGTATTTCTCCCACTGCGACCAAGAGATAAATAGCACTTAATACATAACAAATACGGCGCAACAGGGTGATATCACCGCCGACGGCTATGCCCTGTTTCGTTTGGTGGACGGCAACATTGACCTGATGTAGGCCATCATGACACTGCCAGGTAGTCAGTGGCACAGCATTGCCTATGGTTTCCTCAGACACAAACTTACAATGCTGTTGCTCTACATAGGCTTGCCACTGCCGTTCTTGTTTGCCCAAAAAGTTGTCGCCATGTACGACATACAGCAGGGGACCAATCACCACTGGTACACACAGGATGATTATGATCGAGGCACGAAGGTAGCGTTTGATATCGGGCGGTTCTTCTGATAGCGGCGAATCCATCATTAAGCGGTGGCGAATCGGCTTAAGGATGGCAGGCACTATCAACAGATTGAGGATGAGGCTTGCAATACCGGCAATTATGACTGAAACAGGCAATAAGGTATTCATCATGAATCTTCACAGGTGAATGGTTCTGTCGGCAACGGTATTGACAGCGACAACAGCGATTCCTCTTCAGTGCCCTGATAATCCGGCTGCATCCGCCTCTGGTGGGTTTTCAGGACGAAAACCAGCCACTTGAGTTGCGCGAAATGCTGCTGGAGATCGAGTAGGTCCTCTTCCTTCTGCTGCTCAATGCGCAGGTATGCAGCGGCCCGCTTGTTAAAATCATCGGAGAGTTCGGATAAATCCCCCCATTCATTCTTGATAGACTGTGTTAGCTCTTGGGGAAACACGTGCTCGGGATCTTCTTCCATCTTCCGCAAAAACTGTTCAAATGGCTCGTCATCCAGTAGATCGGGCAGGGAAGCATCGATGGCGTTTTTGAGATGTTCTTTCCGTTGCCCCAACGCTTTGGTGGTGCCTTGCAGCTGCAAGCGTTCTTCCCGGCAAATTGCCAGGGTCTGTTTTTCATAGCTTATATTGGCCGCTACCTCACGTAGGCTCTCACCGGCAAGGGCCAGTAATCTTTCTTGCGCTTCCGCTGATAGCGCATCAATACGCGCCACCGTCAGGGTAAGCACTTCTTCGGGCCGGAACGTCGGATCGACGGTAGAGAGCAGATCGTGCAGATATTCGCCGGCCATCGGCATGCGGTAGATTTTGGGAGATTCGGATGTTTGGGTCATGGTGATTTCCTTCGGTTTAAAGGTGTTGACGTGTGGAAGCGCTGATGGACTTTATGGATGCTCGGTATTGTTTTTGCGAAAAACTTTAATCAATTGCTCTATGACAATAATCGCGACATATAGCAATGCAATCAAGAAGCAAAGAACCGTGACAAGATTGAAAAACGGACGGGAATGATCAATATTCTTGCCAACCAATACACCGTTATCGGTGGCATGGGTTGCAATATTGACTTTATGTTCGCCATTATCGCAACGCCATGTGCTCAGAGGTAATCCGGCTTCCGTTTGCGTCGCTTCGACAAACTCGCAATGATGCTGCTGGATATAGTGTTGCCAATCTTTCTCCTCCCTACTCAGGTTACTGCCTCCCGTGGTAATAACACCTGCGAAGGCCAAGATGACCAGGGCATAGGCTGAAGAAAGAAGTATGGGCTTTATATAACCCCCAAGATGGGCATTCCCCTCTTGTCGAATCAAACGTAATACTGATATACAGCACTTAATAATAAAACCAATAGAAATAATAGCTAAAATAATGACAACGATAGATAGTAAGTTATGCATGGTTTTACTCCTTGCCCCATAATAGCTGCATAACCTGTTGCCGACGTTTTACAAGAATCATATCTCCACAAACCGCGCTAATAGAAATCCCAATATAGAGACAAAGCATAAAAACACTTTCCCCATCTAACGGATTTTGCCAAACTCGTGCCACTATCACCGGAACGGCTTCCCACAACAGAACTACCACACCAATATTATGGAATATTATGAGAAAAGGCAAAATAACATAACGAAGATTGAAATAAAGAAATTTCCCTATTACCGATTCTAAATACTGTTCTTTCTTTTTTACGACAACTTTATCAAAATTATCAAGCAGGAATGTATAGCAATTAATATATGCTGTAACCACCAGAAATATCATTACTAAAGATAATGTATAAATACCGCAAAATTTTAATATTTCAATAACAGTAGCCGTAACCATATGTTCCTCTCTCATTATTTGTATTCCGGATGTTGAGACGGCATGCTTGAATGACCTGCTCCAAGAATTCAGCCAGCAATGCTTCCTCAGCATAAAACGCGGTATCATCATCCTGACCCATCCAGTTCAGGGCGGATGCCTCCCCTTCATAGACACAGCGCCCATAGCGGTAACCAACAAGTACCAGCGTCTCGCCATAGGGTCCCCGGAGATAGGTCTCATAACGGCAGCCCGGGCATTGCGGCAAGGGATGCCAAACAGCCTGCGGATAACGGATAACCGGGGTTGCCCTTTTGCGGCGGTAGGGGTGATGGGTTTTCATATTACTTGGGATTTATTGCTTAAATTCTTCCTTAAATCTGGCAAAGATTTCGGGCTCATTTGAGCGCCACATATCATAGGTTTCTTTTATGGCACATATTTCCATCCCTATTAACCCCAGCAACAATATTAACATTACCTGTACATAGCCTATTGCAGCTACAAAAAACAGCATGGAGGCTCCTCGCTGTTCGTACATCCAAATAACGGGAAGAATCAGCATTACAAAATTTGTAAACATAACAAAAAATACTGTCCCTATAAAAATCAAAAAAGCCGCAATTCTCTCTGATTTTTTCATTTGATTTCTCCCATCTCGATGGCTAGCGATATCGTTTTTATTACTTTATTCCGGTATCGCCGGCGTGACATAGATCGGCCCAATCGGCACGGTGACAATCGGAATACCATGTCGGAACAGGTCGCAGTCATGCGAAGTCCACAATGTCCACGCATAGCGTGAGTGCTTTTCAATGTCTGCGCCGGTATTGGCGATGTTACGGTGACAGATCGTTTGTACGGGGTGCATCTTCGACCAGGCAGCACCGTTCATGATGTATTTCGGGATACGGTAGATGCGGTTCAGTGGCTTCTTGCTTTCGGCAAGCAGGCTACGTCCGCGTTCGGCGACGACTGCGCCGTGTTTGCTGGTATCTGGCTGATCCAGCGCCCCTTCGCGTGGATAGACGTGCCCCCAGCGCGGGGTAAGGAACTTCACCAGTTCGGGCGGCAAGTTGAAGAGCACCTTGCCATAATCCTCTTCGGATGACGGGGCAATCTTGTCGCGGGAGAGTGGGTTCATGATCGTCAGCGACTTATCGGGGTCGGCTACCGGATAGCCAAGCCGCCAGGCATAGGCATCAAGGCCGGATAGGTAATAGGGTTCGAACGGTGTAGCATTAACCGGACAGAAAGGCGAATCGCCGACTTTGCCATTGATGCTCGACAGCGCCGCGTCAATTTGCTGCATCAGCTGTTTGATGCTTTGCACGACAGGGCTGTTAGCCATCATCATCATCACCTGGGTGTAACCGAGGTTTTGCGAGAATATCGGCAACCAGTTGGTATTGCCATTCGCCCAGCTCGACAGCCAGTTCTTCACGGTGTCTGTCGGGACCTGTGGGCCGCTGTTCCCGTTCCCCGAGCTCTGACCGCCGACCGAGGGTGTCCGTCCGCCGCGATTACCTCCGCTTTTGTTACCGGACTGTTTTTCGTCACTCGGGTTGCTGCGCTTGGTATTCTGGTTGCTGTTGTCCGCCGGCTGCGGCAGGTTAATGCCCTTGAAGGTAAAAGCATCGATGAACATCGCCACCGGGTTGCCGACGATGGTGGATTCCGTGAATTGCACGGCCTGATGCTTTCCCCATCCTTTGTCGAGATAGCGTCCGCCACCGATTTCGGTCTGCGGCAGCCCGAACAGGGTGCTGAGGATCTTGGCAAAAAGCACATTGCTCACCTGTTTATACGCCTCGCCGAAGAGCGCGTTGTACTCGACCCACGGCATGGCGTTAAGTTCAGCATGGCTCATTGCCAGCAAATCCGGTGAGTAGTGCTCGACGTGGGGCGTCCAGAAATAGTAGACAAACCACGGGGTGATGATGACGCGTAGCGTAATCCCGGTGATCTTGTACTCCAGACACATCGGCAACTGTTCCAGGGTCGCTTCTGCGAGCTCCATGGACGTAAATCCGGGTGACATCGGTTCCAGGTTCGCCACATCCTCGGCTGTGACGATGGTAGGGGTTTGGTCGGTCGCATTCCCGGCTGGACTGGTGCCGGAAGTGCTACTCTGAGCCAGGGCGGGTGCCATCCCCCCTACCACACTAAGAACAGCGGCCAGTATGGCGGCAGAAAGGGTCTTGCGTCCGCCGGTCATATGCCGGCTGCGTTTCTTTGCATTACAGTACTTCATGCGCATCCTCCTCCCTCAGAACGGGATATCGTCATCCATCCCGTCGTAATTTGGGATTTCACTGGGCAGTGGCGGTTCTTCATCCATGTCCGGCCCCGGCGGTGTTTGCTTTGATCCCTGGGGATTTGTTCCAGCTGCGGTTGCGGCATTTCCTTGCGCCGGAGGGCGTTTTTCGCCTTGCGGCGGTGGGTAGCTGCTGCCCTGTTTCGAGTCGACCAGTTGCACGTTATTGGCGATGACCTCGGTTACATAATGGTCGATGCCGTTCTGATCGGTCCATTTACGGGTTTGCAGCCTGCCCTCGATATAGAGCTTGGTGCCCTTGTGACAAAACTGGCCCACGATTTCGGCGAACCTGCGGAAGGCGACGATGCGGTGCCAGTCTGTATGTTCGCGCTTTTCCTTCGTCGCCTTGTCTGTCCACACTTCCGAAGTGGCGATGGAAAAATTGGCGACGGGGTCGCCGTTCGGCATGTAGCGTACGTCGGGCTCGTTGCCGAGGTGGCCCATGATCGTGACTCTGTTTACGCCTCGAGTTGCCATGGTGTTACTCCTATGTTGGGTTAAGTTATCGGGTAAAGTCGAAAAGGGGTGAAGTTAGGGAAATAGCGGTGACTGCCCGCATCAGTGCCCGCCGTCCACGGTCCGGACCAGGTGGTCGGCATGCACGATCAGACGGGTGCAGACATCATCCATGCTGTCATGTGCGGTTTTCTTGCGCCCTGCCAGCAGATTGAACAAATCCTGCCGTGAAAGACTGTCCCTCCTGCCCGGAGCCCGGGTCAGCCAGGCGCGCAGTTCCTCTTGCTGTGCCAGACAGGAACGGGCAAACGCCAACAAATTCGGATCGGCAGCCAGCAAATCCCTCACCGTCGGGCGAAGCATCAACAGGGTGCAGGGACATCCGTCTTGCTCTTCCAATTCGGCCAGCAGGGTCATTACCGGCCCGGATAAAGGCATCAAAACAATGCCCTGCAAGCGCAACACCAGCAGACTGAGGAAGAACTGCCGCCAGTTGTCCTCCAGACTCCACTTGGCGAGGACGCGTAACCCGGGATAAGCACCGTCCCGGGCGGGCTTGCCGGCCAGGGATTCTCCGGCTTGCAGGGTGAGATAGGTTTTGATTTCGCAGGGGTGCATGCAGAGCATGTCCAGTTCGATATAGGCGAATACCGGACCCTCCGGGCGGTCATCGCGGGGCATCGGCTCGGCGCCATGATCATCGGCATAGGCGGCGCGTACCGACCGGTTCATTGCCAGCAAGGGCAGAGGTTGCAGGAAATTGCCCTGTCCCCTGTCGGGTCGGAAAAGAGAAGGCTGAAAGGCACTCATGGTTGCTGCTCCAACAAAGTCGGTCGTCTGCCGCGCATACCGCGACGCACTTCAACCTGCCGACCATCGTGATAACCACTGGAGCGGTAATCGGGCTGTCTGTTGCGGGCACGTTGTGCATTCGCCGTATCCCGGGCATAACCGGCCTTGCCCAGCATTCCGAAGCGGCGTTGCAGATAGGTTTCCAGCACAGCCTGTTCTTCGTCCTCCATCGCCAGTTGCTCTGCCTGTTCCGCCAGGGCAAGGACAAAGCCCTCACAGTAGCTGTCGGCGCGCAGGGTCTTGGTGTGCGTCTTGCAGCGGGGTGGCAGCGAAGAGATAAAACGTTGTCGCGCGGCCAGCACATGGCGGCGCATGACGGTGTAGGTGTAAGCGGCAATCTCGCAGCGATCATGGCGGCCGACGAAGAGGATCTGCGTCCCGCCTAGCCCGCCGGAGATAATGTTCTGGCAGCCAAAAGCCCGGGCGACCGTAGAGACCAGCCAGCCATGCCATTTGGGGAGGGAGGCGCTGCGGTTGCCGACCGCACTCTCCCCCATCGCCGCCAGCCGGATTTCCTCGTTACCGAGGCCGTACATCTGCATCAGCTTTTGCGCCTGGCGCAACGCGGCAGCCGCCTCATGCGGGTTGTCCGATTTAGCCAGCGCCAGACATTTGCGGATGCGCTGCAGTAGTTCGGGGGTGAGCTTGGGCTTACCGGTGTTGTCCGTCATGGCGTACCCCTACCGGTCGCCGGAGTCACGTCTTCTGTTGCTGAAGGAGACTTCGGTAAATTTTGTTCCAGGGTCGCGCGCACCTCTGCACTGGCACGTTGCGCTTCCTCAGCTTGATATTGCTGCAGTAAAGCCTGTTCCAGGGCACGTTGCTGGGCATCATTGTCCTGTTCCAGGGCAGCCGATTGATTGCCACCCTGTTCCAGCGTAGTGGAGGGGGCCTCTGTAGCAGCACCGGCTCTCCCACCTGAACCAGGGAGAGAGGCAGAGAATGCGGCTTCGGGTACCACTTCCCTGACCTGCCACACCACCGGACCTTCCACGACCGCCGGAATCGTGGTGATACCGAGCCTCTGCAACATGCCGTCGAGGAAGATGCGTGGCTCAGGGCCGATGCCAACCATCAGCCCCTTTTGGGCATAACCGCGAAAATGCTGTTCCAGGTCTGACTGAGTTCCTTCCAGTACCATTACTGGGATTCTCTTCTTGACCAAGTAATCGGTGTATTTGTCCAGCCAGCGACGTGAGGCAGCCGAGCTATCAATGAATGCCAGACGTAATCCGGCATTGGCGACTGCCACAGACGCTTCGGCTTGCGCAACCTGTTGCGCGCTGGGAGAAAGAGTGTCCGCTGTCCCGGTTGCTGCTTGCGCAGCCCCACCTGTGGCAGGCTGGGCAAGGGAGCCGGCGTATTGCCAGCTGAACGTGCCTTGCTCAACCGCTTGCGCGGGGTTCAGCACTTGGCTGCAGCCAAGCAGTACGGCCAGAAAGGCCGGGTGCTTGCCCGCGAGTCGTCTTGATTTGCAAGCCCGGGGGGCGGACTGGTGTGATCCCGTCATCATACCTGTGTCCTTTGTTGTGTTTGCCTGGATGTGCATCGTATAGAATCCAATAACATATTGAAGGAAAAGCGGTAATGGCTTCGCTATTACCATCAACGGCGAATGGAATGGGTATTGAGACAGTTATCTACCCGCATGCTGTCGCAGAGCTGTACTGTCTGAAGCAAATTCCCGAGAGACAACACAATCTGCCGACAATGCTGACGACGAAAATTCAACTCAACCCGATATGATTCAGTTGCCATCACCTCCTCCAGCAATGGCCTTACGGCAGAAAGGTCATCCAAGAACTGAGTTAAGAAGGCATAACCGGGTTTATCGGCATTCTCCAGTGTTTCGGCAAATGGCAGCATCTGGTAAATCCGTTTGCCTCCGATTTGCCAATACCAGCGCAGCTGTGGAATTTGCGGTAATCCCGTATCTGTCGCTTGGCGTGCCGTCCATGCATGCAGGGTGACGCTGGCGCTACCCCGACGATAGGGTTTAGTGCCGAAAGTCTGGCGTAAGGTAAGCATGTGTGAACGGATGACATCCAATTCCGTTAAATAGTAAAAACGGCAGGATTCGAGATCGGCACGCCGCATGCCCCTTACCCTTTCCTTTAAAGGAATAGGAAATCCCATAGCATCAACGCTCTTATCACCCATAGCATTAAGGCAAAAATCCTGCGTAGCATGACGGCTCTTACCAAAACCCGGGTTAAACATCTCTTCTTGCCGCATTTAATCCTCCCGACGCAGTTCAATCAGTTTTGGTTTCAGCGAACCGTCCAAGTATCCTTCCGGTAAAATCCCCATTTGCTGTTCGGCAATTAAGAAAGGGGCGGTTTGTTGCAGCACGGCATCCCGTCCGACAAAGCGCCACCGCCCCGGCAAATAGAACAGACGGCGTAAGGGCTTGCCCATCCGGCCCTCTATTGCCTTGTACTCGTCCCGATTGATAAAACCGGCATCCATATAGGCCCGGACCATCCGCAAAATTTCGTCGTACTGCTTGAGCAGATCCGTGAAAAGGAAGCCGTACTTCACCTTGAAAACCAGGTGCACATCCGAGGGACCTTTCGAGGTATAAGGCTCCATACGGATAGATGTTGTCTGGGCGATCAAGTTCTCTGCTTCCTGCCGCACCACTTTCAAAGTTGTCCGGAACTGAACCATCAATTCTTCGATTTGCACCAGATACCAAGCAGCATAAGGACAGCCGGCGTGATAGCCGCGCACCACCTGATTGACCGATGCCGCTGCTTCAAACAGACCGGCAATAAAATGCTTGCTACCGCGATTACGTCCAAGAAGAAAGCTGTATGAATCCCGCATATGGAATTGCACAGCTCCCATCACCTGCCCAAATGTCGGACGCTTGATCAACATCTCAGCCGGCACCGAGGGATTGACGGCCTGTTTCGCCTTGCGCATTGCTTGCTGGCGCAGTTTCTCACCTTCAGCTTCCTGACGCAGTTCCTGCTGCTCCTCCTCACTTTCGGCAATATCAGCAATATTCCGCAATTCTGCCGGCGATAAAGTTACGCCCTCGGTGGCAGCCTCGTTTTTAGCATTGCGCAACTCAGATGACAGCCGGTTATCGACCAGCCTGCGCGTACGGGCTTCGCGGGAAAGACCACTGGTCTTACTTCCTGCGCCAGATGACAACTGGTCATCCTTCCCTGATTCAGTTGACGCATGTAACCGTGCTGATTCAGCCAATGCATTGGCACTACCTGAAACAGCGGATGAGGTTTCGGCTGATTCAGGTGATACCTCCGCCACAGAGCCGTCCGCAGAAGACGCACTACCAATGCTCGCAGATTGCCGGGGCAGATCTAAAGTGCTACCTGTCTCAGTTGACACATCCGGGGAGACGGTTTGGGGTTCTTGTTCATTCGTAGTCATAAGGTTTTACCTGCAATGGTGAGATGGGAAATGGGAAAAAAGGATCCCTGCCATGAACGGCATGACAAAAGGGGTGGAAGGGGGAAGCATTGAAGTCCGGTTTTGACATCAGTGGTGTCAGCTGCAAAGTCGGTATTGGTTTTGACATCAGTGGTGTCAGCGTCGAAGCCGACGTTGGTTTTGATACCCCGGGTATCAACCGCGAAGTCGGTGGCTGTTTTGATACCCCGGGTATCAACTGCGGAGCCGGTGTTGGTTTTGATACCCCGGGTATCAACCGCGAAGTCGGTGGCTGTTTTGATACCCCGGGTATCAACCGCGAAGTCGGTGGCTGTTTTGATACCCCGGGTATCAACCGCGAAGTCGGTGGCTGTTTTGATACCCCGGGTATCAACTGCGGAGCCGGTGGCTGTTTTGATACCCCGGGTATCAACCGCGAAGTCGGTGGCTGTTTTGATACCCCGGGTATCAACTGCGGAGCCGGTGGCTGTTTTGATACCCCGGGTATCAGCCGCGAAGTCGGTGGCTGTTTTGATACCCCGGGTATCAACCGCGAAGTCGGTGGCTGTTTTGATACCCCGGGTATCAACTGCGGAGCCGGTGGCTGTTTTGATACCCCGGGTATCAGCCGCGAAGTCGGTGGCTGTTTTGATACCCCGGGTATCAACCGCGAAGTCGGTGGCTGTTTTGATACCCCGGGTATCAACTGCGGAGCCGGTGTTGGTTTTGATACCCCGGGTATCAACTGCGGAGCCGGTGTTGGTTTTGATACCCCGGGTATCAACCGCGAAGTCGGTGGCTGTTTTGATACCCCGGGTATCAGCCGCGAAGTCGGTGCCGGTTTTGATACCCCGGGTATCAGCCGCGAAGTCGGTGCCGGTTTTGATACCCCGGGTATCAACTGCGGAGCCGGTGTTGGTTTTGATACCCCGGGTATCAACTGCGGAGCCGGTGTTGGTTTTGATACCCCGGGTATCAACTGCGGAGCCGGTGTTGGTTTTGATACCCCGGGTATCAGCCGCGAAGTCGGTGCCGGGAAAAGTTACACCACTGATGTAACTCGGCAGTCCGTCCATCGTGCCGGAAAAAGTTATACCACTGGTATAAGTCGGCAGCCCGTCCATCGTGCCGAAAAAAGTTACACCCGGGGTGTCGTCACCGTAAGAACCAACGTCATTTTCTTTGCCGCTGCACAACAATCCACCGTTCATGTCGATTTACCCGTGTTTGCGTGCAGGTTGCGGTAGAACGCTTCCGTGGCTGCATCTTCTTCCGCCCGTTTACGCTGGTATGTTGCTGCAATACGCTGTGTAGTCGCATCATCCGCTACCCGTAGTTTGCCTTGCACAATCGCCAATTTGGCTTCTTTCATACTGCGTCCGTGCCACAGGCCGCCGTTGATACGCCCAAAGTTGCTGGTTTGGCTGTCCCTGACCAGGGTTTCGCCGTCCAGATACTCTCCGGCAACGTAGTAGGCGCGATTGTATTCATCGAGCAGGACGCTGCCATCACCGATCTGCACCGCTGCCGCCTGTTCCTGTAATGCCCTGTCCGCCAGCTCCTTGCGGATAGCCTGTAATTGCGCGTGCTGGTCGCCGAGGTAGGTGAGTTCGTTGCAGTGGGCGCGGTAGAGCAATGCTTCAACGTATTTGCCTGGCGCATTAACCCGCTGGCCGAGAAGGCTTACCAGCATCATCGTCACGTCTTCCTCGTCCGCCCAATGACAAAAATCTACCCCGTCATACCGGTAATGGCCGCGTTTCAGCAAGCCAAGCAAGGTCCGCATGGTGCCTTTGCCATACTTGCGGTTCAGTCGGCTCAGGAGTTCAGCGAAGAGTGGTTTTTCGAGAAAAGTGAATTTTTCATCAACCTTCCCCCCACACCCCCCATCCGAAGGATGGGAGTAAGTATTAAAACCAAAGGTTTTAATTCCACCGGGCGCGCGCGTGTACGTGCGCGTATGTGCGTGCTCGCGCGCGGTTATATATACATCCCCGCTTTCTGCTCCGCTGCCAGGATTTTTGACAGCGGAGGTTTCCCCGCTGCCAGGATTTTTGACAGCGGAGGCTCCCCCGCTGCCAGGATTTTTGACAGCGGAGGTTTCCCCGCTGCCAGGATTTTTGACAGCGGAGGTTTCCCCGCTGCCAGGATTTTTGACAGCGGAGGTTTCCCCGCTGCCAGGATTTTTGACAGCGGACGTTTCCCCGCTGCCAGGATTTTTGACAGCGGAGGTTTCCCCGCTGCCAGGATTTTTGACAGCGAGGGCTACTTTTTCTTCGATGACACGTTGACGGACAGCCTCCTGTTCGCTATTCAGCAGGGTAAGCAGTTCGTCATCCAGTTCGATAAGTAGACGGCGACAGTAGCGATATAAACGTTCGACACTTTTGTTCTCTGCTTCGGCCAGGATGAACGCCATATATCCCGGGTCAAACCTGCAAGCATCTTCAATGCTGATACTGAGATCATGGATGGCATAGCTGTAGCGGGTAGGCAGGTTATTGACGACGATCTTGTCAATAACGGATATCCAACGAGTTGCCCGCAACATTTTTTGATAATTGCTGATGGACTGGCGCGACTTGCCGAGACGGTCGGCCAGGGTGCCCTGATCCGGCACCCGCTTGATTTCACCCACTTCGGAACAAATAAAACGTAGCGCTGCCCAGTAGATTTTGTCATCACCGGAAAGATCTCGGTCAAAAACCAGTTCGCCTGGCATGATGACGCTTGGTCGCCCGGTAAATACGATGAGATCTTCCCGGCCCAGATTGTCACCTTGCATGAGGGAACGCAGTTCTTGTAGCTGCCGGTTATCGCGCAAGCGGTCAAGCATAGGTCGTCACCTCTGCGTCGTTGGGAGACGCGGTCTGGATTTTTTGCCCTGTAAAGAGATGCTCGTTATCGCTGTAGTAGTACCAGAACACCCGGTTAATATCGATATTGCAGCGTTCGGACAAAAAAAGCAGACAGCGCAGATGATCCCCTTTGTGATGCAGGGAATGCGTACTGCCATAGTAGCGATGCGCTTCAATCAGGTCGTCATACTCACGGTCACTGAGCCGTACCGGGCGACTGCGTATTTCCTCTATCCCGAGCTCATTGCGTTGCTTGTTGAAGGCGTTGTAAGACATATTGGCGTAACGGGCCATCACGCTGCGTGAAGCTCCATGCAGCATAGCCTGTTTCAACAAATCATCCCGGTTGCGTCTGGCCAATACTCCCTGAATGGCCAGATTGAGCACCCTTTCGTCAACACTGAGACGCAGGATGGGGTTACGGGCCACACTAGACAGCTCGGCAATATTCAGGGAACACAGATTGTTGAATGCCTCCCGGCTGATACCCAGCTGACGGTAGAAGTCTTTGCCTTGTTGCGCCGCCAGAATGAGTTCCGTCAGGAGGGTGAAAGCGGTCCTGCCGCTGATGTCCCGGTCAATGGTAGTAAAGGGCTCATTCATGTTCCCTCCGGTGGATCGATGGGACGGGTTTCGATTGCCCATAGCAGTAGCTGGTATTCGATGATGATTTTATCGATCAGGTTGAAGCGGTTGATGGCGTCCTTACCACGCCTGTAAAGCAGACCAATACGGCACTGCAGCTGACAATCGGCGAAATGATGGGCGTATTCCTGCCAAAGTAAACGAAGATTGTCATAAGTGGCACGTTCACTTTCCGACAGCTGGTCGTTAGTTTCCGCATGAAACACCTGCTCCAGATAAAACAGCCAGAGGTGCAAGCAGTAGAGAGCCGCATAACGTTCATGCTCGCTGCCTTCGGTCAGCAGTCTTTCCATGCGTTCGAATTGCTCCCCGTTATCCAGTGTCAGATAAAAATAGGGCGCATTGACCAAGGTAGGGGTTTCGGCGGCATCCCCATCCAGCCGGATGAGTTCGTGCAATAGGCCGCCGGTATCGTAGTTATCCAGCAGACAGCGCAGCCGTTTTTTACACTCCTGCCCAATACTCTCGTTATAGCGATCCCAGGGCAGCTTCTTGTCCGGCAGCTGTACCGGAGGACCGAAAGGCATCTGAACCCGGTTTGGGTAGCGTTCCGACAGCATGGTGAGTGTGCCGTCCGGCTTTGCGGCTGTTACAGTATTATCTTCTTCAGCCAGTACCGGTGTCGCAGCGTTCCCATCTGACGGAGCAGTACTATTCTCGAAACCTGATTCAGTCGATTCGGACTCTCCGGAGAGCGGTTCTTCTTCTCCTCCGGTTTTGCTTTCCCTGGGCTTACGGGGTGTTGGGAAATTGGCAGGTGGCATGTTTGATGTTTGCTGGGCTTGCCGCCACAGTTCTTCCATCGGGACTTCTTCGCCAACCTTGCCGGTTTTGCGAATCTGCTCGACCTCGAAATGAATACGTGCCGAATTCAGTCCCGGGTCATACTGCATCAGGATGTCTGCCAGCCTGTAACGGTATTGCTCGAAGAAGGAAGCCAAATCAATAAGGCGGTTATTGCCGCTTTCATCATCGTCCCCGCTCACGCGATTGATAACCGTGACATCCTCCGGCATGGCCGGGTCATCACTTAAATCCGTATCAAATTCCGCCAGCACTGAGAAATACAGCGCCCGGGCCTGCGCGGCGTTGTAAGTCTCATAAACCTCTTCGCCATTACGCTGCACGGTGCGCTGCAAGACACCCTTTTCTTCCAGCCAGGTCACAAACTGATCAATATCGCGCAGCCAAAGGCGCAGTTGCGTAATTTTGCGTTTGCCGAGACCTGCGGCTAATGCCAATGGGATGACATCCTGTAATTCCTGATAGGCAAAATTGAGTTCAGTCATGATTGGCTGATTGACCCTTGTCCAACCCAAGCCGTGAATGAAACTGACCAGATCCCGTTGAGAGACACTTTCGACCTGTTTCTGTTGCAGATACATCTCCCGTATCTGAAAGACCGCCCGGGCCTTATCAATCAGAGTCATGCCGGAACGCTCTTCGTTCTCTGCCATGTGCTTGACCAGCACGTCGAGATCATCGGTATAGGGAACAAAACGACATTGCTGCAAGCGTAGCCGGTTCGCCGTATCCTCATCTCCGCTGGCCAGAGCCTCGTTCACCAATTCTTTCAAGATGGTGAGGCGGGTGTTGCCGCCATAGTAGAGGGAATAATGTTCGTCCCCGGGCCGCTTCGTGACCGTCAGCATATTTTGCAGTCCGGTGTTACGGATCGATTCCTTGGTGCTCTCATAATGCACCCCACGGGAGGTGCGGGGGTTGAAGCGGGAACACTCGATTTCACTGATGTCCAGAGGAATAACCCTCACCGATTCTGTGGCTCCGTCCGGACTTGCCACGTTTCGCGCGAAATTCAGCATATCGGACATCTCAACCTCCATTTACCTGTTGTTCTGCCGGTTCATGGGACGTATCAGCCAGCTCCGGAAAAATCTCTATGGCGAGCGCCGGAATGACCTCATTGATCCGGTCGTACTGGTTTGAATCACGGTATTGATGGGCAAAAATCCGCTCGCGGTGGAAGTTTTCAAAGAACTTTCGTTTCAGCGGTATCACGGTTTGCAGCAAACTCGCACAAGCAAACCTATCGTTATCTGCAAACGCCTCCTGTAATTCCCGCAGAACTTCAATTGCGATATTGAGACTTCGATCATGCTCGTTGAGAACGAATTTCAAGGGTGGGCGGCAGTCTTTACCGACAAATGCGTATTCCTTCAGCGCGTTGTTGTAAACATCAACAACTCGCAGCACTTCCATGGCAAACTGGATTTTTGTTTTGGTAACCGAAATGACCTGGCTCGGCTCCGCTAGCAGGGCCGCATTCTGTACCGAACGCCCGTCATGATCCCGGCCATCAGTCCCTTCCGTGTCGATAAAAATGTAGTCGTAATTTGCTTTGACCTGTTTGATCAGGACACCCAACTGGAAAACGGCACCGGCCGCGCTGTGCAGGAAACGCGGTACCATCCATTTCTCTTGGTCGTCGTTGGCGATAATGTCGATATTGGCGACGCTAGTCTGGCGGATGACTTGACGGGAAGTGGCGGCTCCGGTCAGCCATTTGCCGAAGCCGTCAAATTGCATGGCCTGCAAGACATCCTGCCAGGACATTGGCGAATGTTCATTCGAGGACTCGGTAAAATTTGCCGGCAGTTGGTAATCAAAAGAAGCGCTGAGTGACTGCTGGGAATCTGCGTCAATCAGCAGCACCCTCTTGCCGCGAGATGCGATAAAACCGGCGATTTGAATGAGCAGTGCGGTCTTACCGACGCTGCCTTTGGTCGAGATGAAAGGAACGATTTGTGCCATAACGGATACCCCCATAAAACGGCTGTTTGCAAAGGGCAGCCAGGTTTCGGCAGAGTATTGTTTCGTTTGACTTTTGGGTTCCTAGGGTAAAAATAGGTAGATACCTATGCCGAAGCGAGCGTATGCGGCCTGCCTGGCTTGGTCTTCCGGCTTTCTGCTTCTGTGGTGATTCGCAGCATCTCGTGAAAAAGGATGGGGGCTACGCCTGTAAGCCGTTTGAATTCCCTGTCACTTCTTTGGATGAGGTTTTCGTACTTCATCCGGGAATTGTAAATCTTCGGGATACTTTCGAATAGATCTATTATTGCCGGCACAGGTATTTTTACCGACGGCAATGGTAAGGAAACCGCTGTTGGCGCAGGTGATGCGACAATTGCCCGCCCGGGGCAGAGGCATGCCTTGCGTAATAATGGCAATGAACCGCTGGTGTTTC
Source organism: Cardiobacterium valvarum (assembly GCF_900460955.1). GTDB lineage: Bacteria > Pseudomonadota > Gammaproteobacteria > Cardiobacteriales > Cardiobacteriaceae > Cardiobacterium > Cardiobacterium valvarum. The sequence goes on along the minus strand of NZ_UFUW01000001.1, from coordinate 1,353,628 downwards.
TCGATGTGATTGCGCAGACGAAATTGCCGCCGGCAACAAATGAAGCCAGTGCGACAGAAAAGAAATAATGCTGTCTTGATCAGCCCGCTTTTTTATACGTTTATTTGGTGTAGACATATTACTCGGAGAATAAACCATTTACTCACGGCGAATTTCAAACTGCCCACTGTTAACCGCTTCCAGCACTTGCTGCGGACGCGGGTCGTTAGGATTTTTCTGTGCATAGTCTTGCAGGATGCGGATGGCTTCTTCTTTTTGTCCCTGTATGAGAAGGGTCATGCCAAGCGGGAAACCACTATCGGTATAGCCGCTCTTATAGGCGTTACGCAGGTACTGCACGGCTTCATCACCTTTACCAACGGATGCCAAAAAGCGGCCAAGTTCGTCTTCGACTTCAGCTTTACGGTTTTTCGGCGCAAGTTTCAGGAGCTGGGCGTAAGCGTTGTGCGCCTTCTCGGCGTAACCTGGTTGGTCCAGGTTATGACCGATCCAATAGAGGCGCGCACTCATTTGCAGGCTGGCAAGATGCGCTTCGTTATCTTTTTTGCCGCTCGCTGCGCTATTTTTGGTCATGTCTTCCAGCAAGATGGCAAGCGGGGCGAGGTCTTTGATAGCTTGTGCACGGTCAGTATCGCTATCAAAACGTGGTGGATAATCGCCGGCATGATCGCCAAGATTTTGCAGAGCATTTTGCAGCGCGGCGATATTGACAGTGATGGGCGGGTTGTCTGGGCTGCCGTTGATGAGACTGTTTGGATCAAGTCTGGGATAGGGCTCGGCGTAGGTGGTGGTTGTCAGCAGACAGGCGAGGATCAGAGCGGCTTTGTTGAGTTTCATGGGTTTCATCGGTTTTGGAATGCGTAAGATGGTGAGAGCACCATCCTGTTCCCCCGCCACTGCGACAAGAGTAGCGAGCGGGGTGGTAGAGGCTTTTGAGTGTTTTAGATTTTTGCAACAAGCAGGGCTTCGAGTTTTTCCTGGTCAACAGCAAATTTACGGATACCTTCAGCGAGTTTGTCTACAGCCATCGGATCACTGTTGTGCTGCCAGAGGAATTCGGCCTCGGTGAGTGGGGTAGGGCGGGGTTTACTCACGCCGGGATCATTCAGTTTGCGCGGCAGAGGAGCATTACTCGCCTGCAGCTCCGCCAGTAGTGGCGGGGCAATTGTGAGACGATCACAGCCCGCGAGCTCTGTAATTTCACCGATATTGCGGAAGCTCGCCCCCATGACAATGGTCGAATAGCCATGTTCTTTGTAATAACGATAGATTGCGGTGACAGATTGCACACCGGGATCTTCAGCCGGGGCATAGTCTTTTTTATCACTGTGGGCTTTGTACCAATCGAGAATGCGACCAACAAAAGGCGAGATGAGCGTTACCCCCGCTTCGGCACAGGCGCGAGCTTGTGCCTGGGAAAAGAGCAGAGTGAGGTTGCAGTTAATCCCTTCCTTTTCAAGGATTTCAGCGGCACGTATGCCCTGCCAGGTAGAGGCAATTTTAATGAGAATACGGTCGTTCTTGATGCCCGCGGCATTGTAGTGAGCGATAATTTTGCGCGCTTTGGCAATGGTGGCATCACGATCATAGGAAAGACGAGCATCTACTTCGGTTGAGACGCGACCGGGAACAATTTTGAGGATTTCCAGGCCAATGTTGACGGCGAGTTTGTCTTCAGCCTCACTAATCTGTGAGGCGCGATCGTGCCCGTGTGCCTTGCCATAAGCGACAGCTTCATCAATGAGTGACGCATATTGCGGCAGGGCAGCAGCGCTCAGGATCAGTGAAGGATTGGTAGTGGCATCCTGCGGCTGATATTTGCGGATAGCTTCAATATCGCCAGTATCGGCGACGATAGTTGTCATGCCTTTAAGGGTATCTAATTGGTTCATGATGTTGCTCCTGTTGTAGGGTTCAGAGAGTATCGAAGCGGATTTTAATAACAATTTTGTCTACGATGTTGCCTGTGCCACAACCGGGACGGTGAATTTCGCCCGGGTAAAGAATAGCGAAGTCACCAGCCTGCAAGTGCAGCAGGCTTTCACCATCCAGGGTTTGGGGATAAAAAGCAACATCCCGCGAGGGATCGTAGGCTCCGCTTGGCGCGATAGTGCCGTCATCAAGCCGGCAGGCTATGTCTTCAATCCCACTGATGAGGTACTGAATATCAATATGGTCACAGTGTACTTCAGGTGTAATCTCTTCGCGGGGGCGGGTGGTCAGGCCGAATCTTTCAGCTCGCATGCCAGAATCAATGTCGTAGCAACCAGCAGCAAGAATAGAAAAATCTTGCGCACGCAGCCAATCAAGGGCGGTATTAATTCGTGCGGAATAACGGCGAGGGTCAATATGGTGCAAATTATCAATGTTCATGGTTTAGGTGGTTGCGTTAAAAATCATTGATATGTTTTAAATTATATGCTTCATAACCGAACGAAACAAATTCAGGGAACTATAAATAATGCCAGTCTCGACTTCATGGCAAAAGCACCTCAAATCATAACAATGGGTTGCTTGACGACAAGGCTCAGAAGCTCGCATGCTGAATGTACTAGGGCCTGTTGACATTATCGCAAGGCGATAACGGTAGCAGCTAGATAAATATTGGCGGAAAAGGACGAATCTGTCTTTTCCGCCCGCATGGCAACCTTCTTGAACTCTTTCAATTTACAGAAGAAATTTTCAACCAGATGCCGCCACTTATACATCTCCTTGTCATACTCACGCGCCGCCTTACGGTTACTGCGCGGCGGGATAACCACTTTACTGCCCCGTTCCGTCAAATCCTTAACCAGCCAATCCGCATCAAACGCCTTATCCGCCAGCAATGCCCCAAATTCCCTGTCCCTAATCAAAGGTTCAACCCCGCAAATGTCATGACGTTGCCCGGGTAGCAGGCGGAATCCCACCAGATTGCCCAAGGCATCCACCAAAGCCAGTATTTTGGTGGTTATGCCGCCTTTGGATTTACCTATAGCCTGATTCAGGGTCCCCCTTTTGCCCCCTGACCGTGGCGGTGAACTTTGACTATGCTGCCATCAATCATGGCATATTCCATATCCGCCTCACCGCTGATTTCCTCAAAGATTCTGGTAAAGCGCCCTGCTTTGCTCCAGCGGCGATAACGCTGGAATACGCTGTTCCATTTGCCAAATCCCTTGGGCAAATCCCGCCACGGGCTGCCGGTGCGGGCTATCCACAGCACGGCTTCTATAAACATGCGGTTATCGGCGGTTGGTCCGCGATCGTTAGCCTTGCCTGCTTTCATAATCATTGGATAACACTTGTCAACGGACCCTAGTCACCGGACCGCAACCGGTTGACACACTGCGGCCAATGCAGAGCAGCCAGCTGGAATGCATATGCAGCTCGCCGACCGCACCGGTAATGCCCCAGGCCGGACGTTCGAGCAACATGCGTGACGGCGTCGCCTGGTTCACCATCTTCTGCGCCTCACTCAGGGCTTTGGCATGACGGACCTCCTGCTCCAGGGCGATGGCTGCTTCTGCCTCTTCCTCACTCTCCGACTCGGCGTGGATGATGTCCTGTTCCAGCGGGGTCAACAGCCCGACATCGTCACCGAGTGCATCCAGTGACTGTTGCACCTCCTGGCTGCGCGTTTCCGTTACCAAACGGTTGCGGTGCTTCGTCGCAGCGATTTTATTTCCGGCGGCCTCTGCGGCGGCGTCTTTGCCCGGAACAGGCATTTCTTTGTCGGTATCAGTCATCATAGAACCTCCGATAACAGCAAACGGTTCCCCCTTACCCTTAATCCTTTAAAGGAAGAAGGAGCGGGTCGAACCAAGGGAAAATCAAAAACAATGGAATCATCACGACGGAAAAAAAATACTTGCATCGCGACATATTGAGCAGGGCAGGATGTAACAAGGGAGTTCTGCCGCAGCCAAAACGACATGCCGGCCACAGTAAAAGTGTGTCCCCCCGACACAGCGGCAGCGTCTTTGCCACCGGCAGGAATTTTGTCCCCAGTAGGGATAGCGGCACGGTCATCCCTGCGGCAGTAAGTTTCGGCAAATCCGCTGCACATCAGGGATTCCCCGCTTTCGGTTGGTATCTTCTACCGGTAATTTGCGACCAGAAGGCATCGCTGGCTGCGGCTTCTGCGGCAGCACCGGCTTGATGGGCGGCCGCAATCCGTTGCGTAGTGTCTTCATCGGCGATGCGCAGATGTTCCCGGGCAACGGCAACTCTGGCGTCGTGCACACTGCGTCCATGCCAGGGTAAATCGCCGTCAGTGTTGCCAGCATGAGTTTTGCCGTCCAGCTCGCCTTTGACGAGAAGGTAGGCTTGTCCCTGCCCGTCCAGCAGTACCATACCGTCAGTCAGGCGGATGGCCGCCAGTTTGTTGCGCAGCGCCGCTTGTTCCCGGGCTTCCTCCGCATCAAGCAGGCGTTGGCGGATGGCCTGCAAGCGCACATGCTGGTCGCCGAGGTAGGTCAGTGTGCCGCAATGTGCGCAGTAGAGCAGGGCTTCCGCGTACTTGTGCGGCACGTTCACGCGGCTGTCAAGCAACCCCAGCAGGACGATGGCAGCGGTGTCTTCGTCGGTCCGGAAAGAGAATTCCTGGCCGTTATGCGTGTAGTGGCCGCGCTTGAACAGATTGAGCACGGCATGCACGGTGGGCTTGCCGTATTTGTTTTCCAGCGGCGCGAGCAGTTCGGCAAAGCAGTCTGTGGCGAGAAAGGAGAAATCTTTACCTCCCTTCCCCCCACACCCCCCTTCCCTGGAGGGAAGATTTATTAAACCCGTAGGGTTTAATTCAACCACGCGCGTGGGTGCGCACGCGTCCGCGCGGGTACGCGCGCGATTATATATATCTCCGCCATTTTCCGCTGTGGATAACGGGATTTCGGTTTCCCCGTCCCGTGATTCATTTTTGGATAACGGTGATGCATCCGTGGATAACGGGATTTCGGTGTCCCCGTCCCGTGATTCATTCGTGGATAACGAGGATTCTCCGCTGCACAATGGCAGCAGGCTGATGTCATGATGTTTGCCGTCCTGCCCCAGTACCGCGCTGTCCTCCGCCGTCAGGTCGAGATAGATGTCGTAACGCTCCCGGGGCAGGGCAAAGAGTTCGTCCCTGCATAACTGCCGCAGCCGCTTGCTGCCGTGCAGTCCTTCTTCTTGCAAAAACACCAGATAACTGCTGTCCAGCGCCAATACTGTGTCAACCGGTGCCGGTTCGGCAAAAACGGTGTAGCGCTGGCGCTCACGCCGGCTTTTTGCCATCTGCGGCAGCAGGGCGATGACCCGTAGCGCCCGGAGCACTTTCAGCCGCCGGCTGATGCTCGACTGAGCGGTGCCAAGCATCTCCGCAATCTGGCGCTGGTCGGGGGTAATGTGGTTTCGCCCCTGCTGCATGTCACGGAAGAGCATCCACAGGCGGATTTCATTGCCGTCCATGGTACGCAGGGTGTCCACATCGACCGAGAGGCGCGGCCGCAACACGCGGATGAAAGGCGAGGGCGGTTGTGCCTTTGCCACTGTCTGCTGGCGGCTGATGAAGAGGGTGGGGTAGAGGTTGTTCATTCCACACCTGCCTCTTTGCTATCCCCGTCTTTCTCACCGCTGAAGACGGCGTAGTTCTTGCAGTAGTAGCCGTCATAGACGCGGTTCAGTTCGAGGTTTGTAGCCTCTGCCATGCGGATCAGCAGTTGCAGCGGATGCGGCTCGCTGCCCTGACGGCGGTAGCAGTTGAACAGGTTGTTATGGATGGTCGCCAGCATGTCCTGCATGTCCAGCGAGAGGGATTGTGGCCGGTTGCGCTCTGCTTTCGGTACCCCTGCCATCGTTTTGAGGCGGTTGTACTCGGCCTCGCTGAGGCCAAGCAGTTCGTGCAGCATCCGCCGCGAGGCACCGAGGCGCAGCGCGGTTATGACCAGTGCATCCATTTCATCGCGTGCCGCAAGGCGGCCAAGCTGGGTTTTGAGTATGTCCGAGAGCCGCACATCAAAGGGGCTGCTGCGTATCAGAATCTGCTGGGCGTCCAGGGTGAGGCGGCGCAACTGGGCAATCATGCCGACGGAGAAGCCTTTACGCTGTAACCAGCGGTGGTGGCGGGTATTGGCCGCTGCCGCGCAATACTGTTGCAGGATGAAGGCCTGGATGTGGTAATCGTAGTCCTGCATGATGGCTACTCCTCACGGTTGGCAACCCGCAGGTAATCATGGATGGCAGCAGCGAGACGGGCAAACTGGCGCTGCGCTTCCTGTCCCTTGGCATGGATGCTGAAGCCGTAATGCAGGGCGGACAGGTAGGGACGCAGCGGCTGCAGCTGTGCCTGGATGGCACGTACCTGTTGCAGGCAGTCTGCCCAGTAGGGCAGGGTATCCTCCTCGCCCTGGGTACGGCGGTAGTCCCATTGCAGGTGATACCAGCCGGCAAACAGGTCGGTCAATTCCATGTACAGCACTGCTTCTTCATCGTTGAAGGCCGCATCCAGCGGGTCAAGGCGCGAACCGGCCTGCGCCAGCTCTTCGCGGATAGCGGTCAGGGCGTGTTCGGCGGGGATGCAGAAAGGCGGGTCTCGCTGTTCATCAAGATGGCGCTGCACCAGGGGATAGCGCAGACGCAGATGACGGATTTGCTCGTGCAATACGTCATCGGCTTTTTCCAGTGGTGACAGGGCAGGGGGTTCTGTTACCGTTGATACCGCACCTTCTGTGCCAGCGGGGTGAATATGACTGTCTGTGTCAGCAGGATGGTTGCTGCCAGTCGCACCAGTAGGGGGATTGTCGCTGGCTGTGTTGGGGGAAGGATGGTCATCCTGCTCCGTACCGGCTTCACTATCTGCCGGGGCAGGGTTCCGCTGTGCGGCTGCATGTGCGGCCTGATCGCACTCGAACTGCGCGACATCGGCCAGCGGCTCGCTGCGGTAGAGGGTGCCGGTCTCACAAAGCTGTTGCAGCTCGAAATACACCAGCTGCTTGTCCATGGCGAAGGCCTTGCCGATGTCGGCGCAACAGTCCGACAGCGCCGCATCAAGGCAGTCGGCGGCAAAGTCGGCATCATCAGTGGCGGCAAGGTGATCGAGATAGCCGCGTTGCGCCGCTTCGCCACTCAGGGTTTGCGGCGCAGCGAATCGTTCATCCACGTATTTGCGGATGGCGTGGAAGGTCTTGCGGATTTCTTCAATTCTTGCGCGTCCCATCCCGGCGGCCAGAGCTTGTGGCAGACGCTCAGCCAGATGTTGCGCGGTAAAAACGAAGATTGACACGGTTTTATGCTTAATGGCCCAACCCTGTGTTGACAACAACTCGGCCAACTCGCGCACCGACAAGCTTTTGCCTTGCGTCTGTTCATAGAGGCTTTTCAAACGCCATACCGCCAGCGACTTGTCGAGCAGGGTCATCTCGCCGCGCACCTCGTTCTCGACCATATGGTGCAGGAGTATGTCCGCATCCGAGACATAAGGAACGAAGTGGCAGCGCTGGTAAAAGAATTTCTCGTCGTGCGTTTCCTGCCACAGCTGTTTCAGGGCACGCAGGCGGGTGTTGCCGCCATCGTAGAGGGTGTAACCGGCCTCACCCGGGCGACGGGTCACTTTCAGCGGCTGCTGCAGGCCGATGGTGGCGATGGAAGCCTTGATTTCGGCGAAGAGCGGGTTGTCAGTACGGCGCGGGTTGAGGGCAAACTCGTGGATGTCGTCAAGATTGATGGAGATGACCGCATTGCGCCCGACCAGAGTCTTGTCATCAGCCAGGGCATCAAGATTGAGGTCAATACTGCCGAGGACAGCATCGTAGGCGTTTTCGTTATTGACCATGGTGACCTCCTTGCGCGGCGTATCCGCTTTCTGCTTCCGGGCGGGATGATGCGTTGCTTGCCGCTGCAGCCAGCGCAGGGGATTGAAGACCATCGGTGGGGTTCTCCGTATCGGATGATGATACCGGTACCTTGCTGCTATCAAGACGCAAATCGGCATAATGCGGCAGCAGCTCGTGGATGACCGCCTCCATCACCGACATGGCACTGCGCGGGTCATGCCGTACCGTTTCCAGACGGTGCGCCGGCTGACGCTGGCTGATGCACTGCTTCCATACCACCCGTTGCGGGATGGTGGTGCGCAATACGGCAATATGACGGGCGATAGCGCCAAAATTCTTGCGGATGGCGGCGATTGCCGAACGGGTCTCGGTAGTGTGGTCTTCGCGGTTGATGAGGATGCGCAGCAGCGGCGGCTGGTCGGTGAAGCCCATTGTCGCCAGGCCGCGTACCACGTTGGAATAGATATTGATGGAGCGGGGCAGCTCCTGCGTACTGATGAGGTCGGGGGTAGTCGGGACAATAACAATGTCGGAGGCAACCAGCGCCATTTCCTGCAACTGGCCCCGGCCATCCTTGCCCTGGGTATCAATGACGATGATGTCAAAGTCGCCCTCCACCCTGGCCAGCATGGTTTTCAGGGCGAAAGAGGCGGAAAACTCCTCGCGCATCCACTGGTTGAGGGTCTCGCCGTCATCATTGTTGGCAATCAGTCTGATGCGGGGGAAAAGGGTGTTGCGGATGGCGGAAGTGTCTGATTGGGTGACAAATTCCACCAGCCCCGGGCCCTGCCGCAGTTCTTGTGGAGTGCAGAAGAACTTGCTCAGTGAGCCCTGCGGGTCAAGATCAATGCAGAGGACGTTGAGCCCCATATCGGCCAGGGCACAAGCGCCGTTAATTGCCCAGGTGGATTTGCCAACGCCCCCCTTGCTGGATACCAGAGACAGCTTTTGTGCGCGATTGAGGTTCATGGGCGGCCTCCGCTGGTAGCAAAAAGCGAGCCCTGGACGGCAGCGGGCTCATCGGCCGATGTCGAAATGACCGCATCGTCGCTTGGGGCAAGAATGCTCTCGGGCAACTGTTCATAGGGGCCGAGATACTGGCGGATATCATCAAGACTGGCATGGGCAAAAAAATCGGTTTCGAGCACCTTGCGGATGCGGGAAGACAATTTCTTGGCGGGGCCGGCCTCGCGGAAATAGGCGTAAATGCCGGGATGGAGATAGATGCGCACCAGGACGGGGCTGGCGGTCAGGTTGAGCAGGTGAAACTGCGGGGGTTGCTGGTTGCCGGGCATGGATGTACTCCGTTGAGATGGACTGCATGGTTCTATAACCGGCAATACCCGGCATGCGATAAAATATGCCACTGCTTAGCGGGTGAGAATCATTCAGGGCTGCTGGGGGGTAGATTCAACCGCACCCAACTTCCTAGAATGAATATTATGTCTGTTTTTTGTCGCTAAATCTGGGGCTAGCGTGTCAGCCGGACATTGCGCGGGATCGGCTTGACCAGCGCCGCATGTCAACCATGCGGGAAACCGCGCCATGCTTGTCCCTACTCTTTGTCTTTCGTCCCCATTCTTTGCTATTTTGTGGCAAATTGTCCCCGGATTTGCCCCTATGCCGTCAGCAGAAAAAATTGGGAAACGCTGGAAAGGCATCGCCCGCAGAATGGTCAATGGCGAGAAGTTAAAGCGTACCAAAAACTTCGACACCAAGCGCGAAGCGCTCGCGTGGGCACGTGCTGAAGAGGAGCGGTTGGAGGTCGGGATTGATTTCAGCGCATTGGACGCCCTGCCCTTCTCGTACCTCATCCGCCGTTATCTCGACGAGGTGACGCCGCTGAAGAAGTCGGCACACAATAGACCTCTTGCGAAAATATTCATCCCATCGCATTAACCAATCCCGCAATCAAATTTGCCCTTAATCCGAACCGTTTCCGCCTGTTGCGGTAAGGCAGCGACAATATTTTGAATATCTTCAGTTTCCTGTTGATGTGCTCGACGACGGTTCTGAGTTTGCCTAACAGCCTGTTCGCCTCTTTATCCTGTTTGTTCAGCGGATGATGTTTGGATTTCTTTTTTGGGGTCTGCAATCCGGTTTTAGCTAATCCTTGGTAACCCTTATCCGCAATGACTATTTTGTAGGGATAAAGCTCTGTAAGGTGCCTCCTGGCTAAACGCATGTCATGCTGAGCATCCATCCCCGTCCGGATGCTGATGATTTTTTCGGTTTCTCTGCCGTATACGACCTGGATTTTAACCGTGTGCCGCTTTTTCTTGCCGCTGTAATACTGCCGCTGTTTTTTTGGGACGTTCAATCGGGCTTTCGGTCACGTCAATAATGACCGTTTGGTCGGCCGGATTCTTGTGCTTTGGCAGGGAAAAACGTTTGCAACGGATGAGGGCATCCCCGGTTTTACGGATGGTGCGGCAGACATTGCTTTCGGAAAGGCCGTAGATGGCGGCCAATTCGAGTTGGGTATGGTAATGGCGCAGATAGCTCAGGGTAAGCAGCAGTTGGTCTGCCAAGCTGAGCGTATGCGGCCTGCCTGACTTGATCTTCCGGCTTTCTGCTTCTGTGATGACTTGCAGCATTTCGTGAAAAAGGACGGGCGTTACACCTGTGAGCCGTTTGAATTCCCTGTCGCTTCTTTGGGTGAGGTTTTCGTATTTCATACGGGGATTGTAAATCTTCAGGATATTTTCGCAAGAGGTCTAATGAACGGTTGCGCCTCAACCGCTTCCTCGCTGATTATCCCCCTCCTCGCACGCAAGCCGGTATCGAAGTTCGGGCGTCAGGATGTAGTCGCCTGGAAAGAACACCGTAGCGGGTGCGTTTCGCCGGCGATGGTAACGCGCGAGTGGAATAATTTGAGCGCGATTTTTTCATACGCGCAGAAGGATTGGGGGCTGCTCTTACCGGAAAACCCATTCCACATGGTTCGCAGGCCGAAGGGTGCCGCACCTCGCAATCAGCGCATCAGCGCCGAGGCTGCGCAAACCATCATTGAGACGCTAGGGGCTGTTGACATTATCGCAAGGCGATAACGGTAGCAGCCAGATAAATATTGGCGGAAAAGGACGAATCTGTCTTTTCCGCCCGCATGGCAATCTTCTTGAACTCTTTCAATTTACAGAAGAAATTTTCAACCAGATGCCGCCACTTATACATCTTCTTGTCATACTCACGCGCCGCCTTACGGTTACTGCGCGGCGGGATGACCACTTTACTGCCGCGTTCTGTCAAATCCTTAACCAGCCAATCCACATCAAACGCCTTATCCGCCAGCAGTGCCCCAAATTCCCTGTCCCTAATCAAAGGTCCAACCCCGCAAATGTCATGACGTTGCCCGGGTAGCAGGCGGAATCCCACCAGATTGCCCAAAGCATCCACCAGAGTCAGTATTTTGGTGGTCATGCCGCCTTTGGATTTACCTATAGCCTGATTCAGGGTCCCCCTTTTGCCCCCTGACCGTGGCGGTGGACTTTGACGATGCTGCCATCAACCATGGCATATTCCATATCCGCCTCACCGCTGATTTCCTCAAAGATTCTGGCAAAGCGCCCTGCTTTGCTCCAGCGGCGGTAACGCTGGAATACGCTGTTCCATTTGCCAAATCCCTTGGGCAAATCCCGCCACGGGCTGCCGGTGCGGGTTATCCACAGCACGGCTTCTATAAACATGCGGTTATCGGCGGTTGGTCCGCGATCATTAGCCTTGCCTGTACACAGGGGCTCAATTCTTGCCCATTGGGCATCGGTCAGTATTAATCTTTCTTTCATAATCATATGATATGGCTTGGATAACACTTGTCAACAGCCCCTAAAAAGTATGCTCGGCAAATCTGTCAATAGTGCAGGTAGATAAATATGAAGGAAAATTTCCTTTGTTTTCACTGTTGGTAGAATTTGTCAAATCTGCTCGAATTCTAAGCAGCATACATTTCAGGCCACCACCATTTTTTTAACACTTCCTCAAGGATACTGATGCCACTTTTGCGGGGCTCGCTCCATCTCTGGAAGTTAGGCATAAACGGTGCGCCATTTGGGAAAGACGCCGCTTACCAAAGCCGCCGCGCCACGCCACACTTCAAAGCGTATCTGGAGAAAATGCTGATCTCCTCGCCGGCAAACAGGCTATCGCCATCACCCCGAGCCTGCTTGCCAACAAAGGCGGGCTGAACTACGCGGCAGAATGAACGCTTATTCCGTCCCCTGAAAAGAAAAGTTGGAAAAGCGCATGGCCCGACAAAACTGCCGCCGGATGGATGATGCTCCTGCTGCTGCCAAAAACTGACACGCCCCACCGTTACCATGCGCGCCGTTTTCAACCACGGAGCAACTATGCCTCACCTGACTTTCTACACCCACCCGCAATCGCGCGGTCACAATGTCCGCTGGATGCTGGAAGAATGCGGCGCGCATTACGAGACTGTCGGCCTTGCCTATGGCACGACGATGAAGCAGGCCGACTACCTCGCCATCAACCCGATGGGCAAGGTGCCGGCACTGAAGGTGGATGACGCGGTCATCACCGAAACCGCCGCCATCCTCACCCACCTCGCCGACCTCTATCCGGAAAAAGCGCTGATTCCCGCCGTCGGCACCAGCGCGCGCGGCGAGTATTACCGCTGGCTCTGCTTTGCCTTGCACCTCGAATACGCGGCGGTGGATAAATGGCGCGGCGTCAGCAATAACGACGAGCAGCGCCTCGCCATCGGCTATGGCGATTTTGACACCATCGTCAGCACCCTGAAAAAGCATCTCGCCGGACGGGAATTTTTCCTCGGCGATCATTTCAGCGCGCTAGACCTGTATTACAGCGGCTTGCTCGCCTGGATGATTCACAAGGTGCAGGTGCTGCCCGCTGATGCGGTGTGCACCGATTACATGAACCGCCACTTCACCCGCCCCGCCCATCTGCGCGCGCAGGAGCTGGACGCGGCATTATTAGCCCAGATAGAAGCGGGCAACGCCTGATACAGCAACTGCCCTCGACCGCCACCCGGCTCGCCGCGTGGCGGTTTTTTTCGTCAAAAACCGTAGCGTTTGAAGAGGTCGATTTCCTCCTGCGCCTGCCAGCGGCGCAGCAGGACGGTATGCGGCACGGGATAAGGTTTGCCGGGATCGGCACTGGTGATGCGCTCGCAACGGAAATGACGGAAATCGCCGCGCAGTTCGCACCAGGCCGCGAGCAGGCGCGCGTCCTCAAAATAGCCCAACGCCAGCGGCCAGATAGTGCGGCGGGTGCTCTCGCCCTTGGCGTCGGTGTAGTGGATATGCAGGCGACTTGCCGTGCGCAGGGCATGGCGCACACGCGGCAGAATACGGGCTTCATCGGCACGATAAGGGACTTTGGCAACCAGCGGATACACCGCTTGCGCAGCGAGACGGTCGCGCCATTCCTCGCTGAGCACATCGCGGATTTTATTGATGACGCGCCAGGCTGCCTCAGCCAAATCATCATCGCCCTGGGCGACGGCGCTGCGCATACCGAAGACCAGCGCCTCGGTTTCGGCGGCATCGAAAGTGAGCGGCGGCAAAAGAAAGTCGGTGCGGTGCAAGAGATAGCCCGTGCCTGCGCCGCCCCGGATGTCCGCGCCCTGCGCACGCAGGGTTTCAATATCGCGATAGAGGGTGCGCAGACTGATGCCCAGAGTTTCTGCGAGGGTTTGCGCGGTGATGGCACGACGGCTGTCGCGCAGATACTGCAAAAGGGTGAGCAGACGGTTGGTGCGGGTCATGGTGCGGGTTTCGGGATGAACGGGCGGCTAGTGTAACGGTATCTGCGGTTTGCGGATTGCTATAAGTCCAATGTTTATCCCGCTTGGCGGGCCCAATATTGACGCCGCTTGGCGGGCCCAGTATTTATACCGCTTGGCGGGGCCAGTATTTACGCCGCTTGGCGGGCCCAGTATTTACGCCGCTTGGCGGGCCCAGTATTTATACCGCTTGGCGGGGCCAGTATTTACAACGCTTACAGGCTTCTCAGCCGTAGGGCCATCTTATATTTCTTCGATTTCAGGGACGCAGGGAGACAGCCAGATGTCATCGGTTTCTATGATGCGTCCTTTTTTCAATATAAAAATCTGGAATGCGTTGTTTTTGACCGGGTCTTCATCAAAGGAGGCCGCAAGAACCCGGGGCTTTCACGGCCAGAGTCTGAAAGTAGGCCATGATTTCTTCCCATTCCTGGCAGCGGTGGTTGCTGTATCCCATGAACCAGCAACGCAAATGCCCATTCATGTAACCGATGCCGCATGCGTTGTTGATGTTGCAAGCTTTGTGATCAGCGGCAAGTTTTTCCAGTTCCGCGATGAGTTCTGCGGCAGTTTCGTCAAAGGCGTCTTCTGCGGCGTCGTCTTCGTAGTATGTGGGCAAGATGGTGGCCCAGCCTTGGTATTCAAACATGATGTTTTGTTCTGGTTGTTAGGGTTGTTTCGAGATGTTTTGGGACGTTGCAGGCAACGTCTCTACATGGTTGCGCTACCGTAAGTCGGGCAAGGGGCGATCAGGCAAGAATAGGGGCTGCGCTGGGGTGCGCAAATCCGGTGTTTACGCCGCCTGACGGATCTGCTCGGCAGACGATGATACCCAGCGGGTAGGGATGGGTTATGCCAAATCGTCCAGCATTTGCAGGGCGATTTGTGCCTTGGCATCTCCCTGCGCGGCGGCCTTTTCCCACCATGCGCGGGCCAGGACGTAGTCCTGCACTCCGGCCCGCCCGTCAGCGTATAACACGCCGAGGTTGGTTTGTGCCTTGGCATCGCCCTGTTCGGCCGCCCGTTCATACCATGCGCGGGCCTGTCCGTTATCTTTCGGCCCTCCCCAGCCGTTGGCGCACATGATGCCGAGGTTGTATTGCGCAGCGGCATACCCCTGCACGGCGGCTTTTTCGTACCAGGCGCGGGCTTGCACGTAGTCTTGTGGCACGCCCCGTCCTTCGCTGTACAACACGCCGAGGTTGTATTGGCCGAGGGCATCGCCTGCTTCGGCCAGGATGGTGTTGGTGTGCCAGGCGGCGGCGTAGTTTCCCTGTTCGTAGGCGATGGTGGCGTCAGCGCGCAAGGTTTCTTTTTCGCTGTCGCTGAGGTCAGCAGCGGGTAGCGGGGTTGGTGTTTTCATGGGTGTTTTCTGTGAGGGTGGAAGGGGGTTTTATTCCCCCTCGTCCAGCAGGCTGGCGGCGGCGATGACGGCGCCGGCTTTGTTGAGGGTTTCCTGCCATTCGCTGTCGGGGTTGGAGTCGTACACGATGCCCGCGCCCGCCTGTGCGTAGAGGCGGCCATTTTTGATGATGGCGGTGCGGATAGCGATCGCCATGTCCATGTTGCCGCCCCATGACCAGTAGCCGACGGCGCCGCCGTACACGCCGCGCCGTTCGGGTTCGACTTCGTCGATGATTTCCATCGCGCGGATTTTTGGTGCGCCGCTGAGTGTTCCCGCCGGGAAGGTGGCGCGCAGCACGTCCATCGGCCCGACGTCGTCGCGCAAGGTGCCTTCGACGTTGGAGACGATGTGCATGACGTGCGAGTAGCGCTCGATCACCATTTTTTCGCTAATTTTGACGGTGCCGGCTTTGCTGACACGACCAACGTCGTTCCTGCCCAAATCGATGAGCATGATGTGCTCGGCGATTTCTTTGGCATCTGCCAGCAGTTCTTGTTCGAGTGCTTTGTCTTCTGCCGGGGTTTTGCCGCGTTTGCGTGTGCCGGCGAGCGGGCGCACGGTGACGGTGTCGCCCTGGACGCGGGCGAGGATTTCCGGGGAGGAGCCGATGATGTGGAAGTCGTCAAGGTCGAGCAGGTACATGTACGGCGATGGGTTGGTGTGGCGCAGGGCGCGGTAGTAGTCGAGCGGTGCGTGGGTGTAGGCGCAGCTCATGCGCTGTGAGGGCACGACTTGCATGCAGTCGCCCGCTTTGATGTATTCGCGGATTTTGGCGACGTCTGCCTTGAACTGGGCTTCGGGGTAGTGGTGCTGAATGGCGGGTGGCCGGGCGTGGCGGTTCAGGGCGCGCACTTGTGCCGTGCCGGGGCGGTTGATGGCGGCGACCATGGCATCCAGTCGCGCTTCGGCAGCGGCGAGGCCGTTCGGGTCGGCGAGGTCGGCGTGGCTGATGAGGTGGACTTCGCCGCGCAGGTTGTCAAGTACGGCGACGTCGAGGCTTTGCATGTAGAGGATGTCCGGCACACCAAGCGGGTCGTTCTGCGGGCGATTGGCGAGACGTGCTTCGATGTAGCCGATGCTGTCGTAGGCCAGGTAGCCAACGAGGCCGCCGCTGAACGGCAGGTCAATGGGCAGTGGTGCGGGGCGGATGGTGGCGTGGTAGTCGGCGAGCCAGGCAAGCGGGTCGGCGAGCTCGCGTTCTTCGATGACGGCACCGTCGCGGCGGATGGTGAGATGGTGGTCGCGGATGGTGGCGACTTCGCGCGCGGGCAGGCCGATCATGCTGTAACGCGCCCAGCGTTCGCCGCCTTCGACGGATTCGAGCAGGTAGGTGTAGGGCGCGCCTGCAAGGCGGTCATAGAGGGCGACGGGGGTGAGCAGGTCAGCGAGGATGGTGCGGACGACGGGTTGGTGGGTGTAGTTCATGCGGTTTGTCCTTTGGCGATTTCCTGGCGCATGGTGTTGATGACGGCGGCGTAGTCGGCCGCGTTGAAGATGGCTGATCCCGCCACGAACATGTCCGCGCCCGCCGCAGCGATTGCGGCGATGTTGTCGGTTTTGACGCCGCCATCGACTTCGAGGCGGATGTCGCGGCCGCTTGCGTCGATAAGGCGGCGCACGGCGCGCAGTTTGGCCAGGGCGGACGGCAGGAAGCTCTGCCCGCCAAAGCCGGGGTTGACGGACATGATGAGGATGAGGTCGAGTTTGTCCATGATGTATTCGAGGCAGGTGAGCGGGGTGGCGGGGTTGAAGACGAGCCCCGCTTTCAGGCCGTGGTCCTTGATTTGTTGCAGGCTGCGGTCAATGTGGATGGTCGCTTCGGGATGGAAGCTGATGTAGTCCGCGCCCGCTTTGGCGAAGGGTTCGATGAGGCTGTCCACCGGGCTGGTCATGAGGTGCACGTCAATCGGTGCGGTGATGCCGTAGTCGCGCAGAGCTTTGCAGATGGGCGCGCCGAAGCTGAGGTTGGGGACGAAGTGGTTATCCATCACGTCGAAGTGGATGATGTCCGCACCGGCAGCGAGAACGGCGGCCACGTCGTCGCCAAGGCGGGCGAAATCGGCGGATAGGATGGAGGGAGCGATGAGGGCTGGACGCATGATGTTTGTTCCTGTGTTATGTACAATGCCGCGCCATTCTACTAAGCAATTTCAGGTTTTTCCCGTGCACGACTTGCCCCGCCACGACGGCGTTTTTCCCGATGTTGATGCCCTCAGCCGCTGGCTGGCGCAGCAGTCTGCCCCCGCCTGCGGGCGCGGCGGTGGCTGGCTTGCCCTCTGTTATCCGCTGGACGGTACCCCCGCGCTGCATCAGGGTTTGTTGCAGGCGGTAACGCTCTGCGCGGCGGAAAGCAGCGATTTGCGCCTGCGTCGTGACGGCTCGCTTTTCCGCGACGACATACCGCTGGGACAGGTCGTCGTTAACGTCAGCCCGCATGGCGAGGGCTCACTGGCGCGGATCACCGTTCCCGATCTGGACGGGCTGGAAAGCGCGCTGTTATCCCGCTTGACCGACTGGAACCTGTGTCCCTACCTGCCCGCCATCAACCGCTGGCGCGAGTTCGCCCTTGACGGCGACATCGACCAGAAAGGCCGCGCCGTGCGCATCGTGAACGGCAAACCCGTCTTCGAGGATTAACCGTGTATCTCCTGATCGACGCGGGCAATTCCCGCATCAAATGGCTCTACGGCAGCAGCGTGCCGGGTATCGTCGAAGCGGCGTCTTACCGCGAAGACTGGCGCACCAAACTGTGGCGCGCCTGGCACCTCCTGCCCGAACCGAAACGCATCGCCATGAGCAGCGTCAAAAACGACGATATCGTTGACGACGTTGCCACCATTGCCGATGACCTGTGGCGCAAACCGGTACACGTCTTCACCGCGCAAAAAGAAACCAACCACACCCTCACCGTTGCCTACGAAGACGCTACCCTGCTTGGCAGCGACCGCTACCTTGCCATGCTCGGCGCACGCGGGCTCACCCACGAGCCGCTCTGCGTCGTCGGCTGCGGCACGGCCATCACCCTTGATGTCGTTGAGCACGACGGCCAGCACCTCGGCGGCCTTATCCTGCCCGGCATCCGGTTGGCCGAAAACGCCCTGCTGCAACACACACAAAAACTCAAACCCATGCGCTGGACACCCAACCCGCTTGGCAATGACACCGCTTCCTGCATCGGCGCAGGCATCCACCACGCTCTGCCAGCAGGCATCAACGGCATCATGGACGAACTCGAAACCGCAACCGGCCACTACTACCACCGCTTCGCCTTCGGCGGCGACGCACAAATCCTTTTCGGCAACCGACCGGACTACCGCATTGAGCCCGATCTTATGTTTCGCGGCATGATCGACCGTCTGGCCGCCGAAAATACCGACTAACCCACACAACAGAGGCAAACAATATGGAATGGCAAAACAATCGTCGCAGTAGCAACGTCGAAGACCGACGCGGCGGAGGCGCACTCGTCGGCGGCGGCATCGGCCTCGGCGGACTCCTCATCGTCCTCATCGGCTGGGCATTCGGCATCGATCCCGGCACCATGCTCGGCTTCGTCGAAGGCAGTGGCATCGGCCAAAGCCAGAGCAGCACCGGCAGCGGCAAAGACGACGAAGCCAAACGCTTCCTCGGCGCCGTCCTCGCTTCCACCGAAGACGTCTGGCAACCCATCTTCCGCCAGTACGGCAAATCCTACCGTGAGCCGACCCTCGTCCTCTTTGAGGGACAGGTGCAATCCGCCTGCGGCATCAGCAGCAGCGCCACCGGCCCCTTCTACTGCTCCGCCGACCAAAAACTCTACATCGATCCCGCCTTCTACCGCGAAATGCAAAAAATGGGTGCCAGCGGCGAATTTGCCTTCGCCTACGTCGTCGCGCACGAAGTCGGCCACCACGTGCAAAACCTGCTCGGCACCCTCGGCCAGGCGCACACACAAATGCGCCGCAGCAACAAAGCCACTGCCAACCAAATCTCCGTGCGCATCGAACTGCAAGCGGACTGCTACGCCGGCATCTGGGGCAACAAACTCGAAAAATACAGCAAGATCCGCATCAACGAAGCCGATATCCGCAATGGCCTGAAAGCCGCCGAAGCCGTCGGCGACGACACCCTGATGCAGCGTGCCGGACAGCGGGTCAACCCCGCCAACTTCACCCACGGCAGCTCCGCTGACCGCATGAAATGGCTCAACACCGGCCTGCAATATGGCGAAATCAGCCGCTGCAACACCTTCAACTGAGCGCGCAGCAGCCGGGGCGTGTAGTAACCATACCGGGCGCGGCAGTATAATCCGTGCCCGTCTTAACCAAGGGGAACACCATGTGCGGCATCGTCGGAATCGTCGGCAAACACTACGTCAACCAGGCGCTTTACGACGCCCTCACCGTCCTGCAGCACCGTGGGCAGGATGCCGCCGGTATCGCCACCTGCGACGAAGACGGGCGCTTCTTCCTGCACAAAGACAACGGCCTTGTGCGCGACGTCTTCGACGAGCGGGAAATGCGCCGCCTCATCGGCTGCTTTGGCATCGGCCATGTGCGCTACCCCACCGCCGGCACCACCAGCGCTGCCGAAGCACAGCCGCTCTACGTCAACTCGCCCTACGGCATCGCCCTCGCCCATAACGGCAACCTTACCAACAGCGACGAACTCATCCGCGACATCTACGCCAGCGACCTGCGCCACATCAACACCCGCTCCGATTCCGAAGCCCTGCTCAACGTCTTCGCCCACGAACTGCAACGCCAGGCGCAACTGCGCCCGAACCCGGACGCCATCTTCACCGCCGTCGCCGCCACCCACCGCCGTGTGCGCGGTGCCTACGCCGTCGTCGCCATGATCAGCGGCTACGGCCTCGTCGCCTTCCGCGACCCGTTCGCCATCCGCCCGCTCATCTACGGCGTGCGCGACGGCGAAGACGGCCTCGAATACATGATTGCCAGCGAATCCGTCGCCCTCGAATCCCAGGGCTACAGCATCGTGCGCGACCTCGAACCCGGCGAATGCCTCATCATCACCGCCGACGGCAGCGTGCACCACCGCCAGTGTGCGGACGCGCCGAAACGCGTCCCCTGCATCTTTGAGTACGTTTACTTCGCCCGCCCCGATTCCACCATTGACGGCATCAACGTCTACAAAGCCCGCCTGCGCATGGGCGAAAAACTCGCCGAACGCATCCGCCATGAATGGCCGGAACACGACATCGACGTCGTTATCCCCATCCCCGACACCAGCCGCTGCTCGGCTATCCAGCTCGCTGCGCACCTCGGCGTCAAATACCGCGAAGGCTTCGTGAAAAACCGCTACATCGGCCGCACCTTCATTATGCCCGGGCAAAAACAGCGGAAAAAATCCGTGCGGCAAAAACTGAACGCGATGACCCTCGAATTTCGCAACAAGAACGTCCTGCTTGTTGACGATTCCATCGTGCGCGGCACCACCAGCGAACAAATCATCCAGATGGCGCGCGATGCAGGCGCGAAAAAAGTGTACTTCGCCAGCGCCGCGCCGCCGGTTCGCTACCCGAACGTCTATGGCATCGACATGCCGACGCACAGCGAACTCATCGCCTACAAACTCGAAGAAAACGAAGTTGCCGCTGCCATCGGTGCCGACCGCGTCATCTACCAGCGTCTTCCCGACCTCATCGACGCCTGCATGGACACTAAATACAGCCTGCCGCAAGACTTCGACTGCTCCGTCTTCAACGGCTGCTACATCACCGGCGACATTGACGACGCCTACCTCGCCCGCCTCGAAGAAGCGCGCCGCGACAACAAAGCCTCACGCAAAACGCCGATGGAAGCTGTCGCGGAACAAAATTAGGAGTTATCCAATGAATACCAAAACATATTTTTTACAAAACCAGCATCCGGAGAATCCGGCAAAGTCTTTTACTGTGGACATTATTCGTGACAGGGAAAGTAGTGGACTGACCGCTGTCTGCGAACCTCTCGGCATCGTTACCGAAGCAGAAAGCTACGAAGCATTGATTAAGCGCGTATGGGCTGTTGCGCCGGAAATGTACGAACTGTGCGGCTATGGCACAGCCGATGACCGCTTCCACCTGCACTTTCCTGATTAAAACACCATGCGCCTGCATTACTCCCAACACGCAACTGCCACCTACCAAGCATTGCTCTCCCTCGAAGCCAGCCTCAAACTGGATAACCCCCTCAAAGACCTCATCAAAATCCGCGTCTCGCAAATCAACGGCTGCGTCTTCTGCGTTGATATGCACGTCAAAGAAGCCAAACTGCACGGTGAGCGCGAACTGCGCCTCTACCACCTGCCCGTCTGGCGCGAATCCGCCCTGTTCAGCGAGAAAGAACGCGCCGCGCTGCAATGGGCGGAAACCCTCACCCGCCTGGCCGACCACCATGTCAGCGATGCCGACTACGCTGCCGTGCGCGCCCATTTCGACGAAGAAGAACTGGTCGCCCTCACCCACGTCATCAACACCATCAACACCTGGAACCGCCTCAACGCCGCCTTCGCCACCCCCGCTGGCGGCATGGACAAAATTATAGGACTGGATAAAGCGGCATTGGCCTAATGAAACCCTCTCATCCACTCACCATCGTCAACAAACTATTCAGATGAATTCAAATACTGATGGCATTTTTGAATAAACAACCAATAGCAATGAACAACATTGGCAATTTGCCTGACATTCTCAATCAAATATCGAGCTGAAATACAAATGCCATATAAAGAAAACACCTTTTCTCTTTGGGTAGGCATATTCACCGATGAAGCATCCCTGCAAGAATACGTTGAGCCCATATATTCCGATAATGCCCTGATAAGCAGCGATTTCATTAAAGAAACGGGCATCGATTGGTATGATGCGGATTTGGCAGAAGCCAGTTTTTGCAAAAATAACACTCCCGATACTTGTTTACGGATGCATTCATATGGCGATAGTTTCCCCCAAGAGGCTGTTAATGATCTAAAACAAGCCGGAGAATTCAATTCACTCTACTTAATCTATGATTTTCTGGCCAAACCGGCCAAGAGTAGCGGGCGCATAAAATTTGTGGGCGCCTATTCTTACAAAAAATAATTTTCCGGCATCCCCATAACCCATTAAACACAACAGGAACCCCCATGAAAAAACCAACTGCCAACCACCCTGCCCTCGCCGCCTTGCGCGCCATCGTTGGCAAACGCCACACCATCACCGACCCGGCAAAAACCGTGCCTTACCGCAAAGGCATCCGCTACGGCGAAGGCGACGTGCTTGCCGTTGTCCAGCCACAAACCCTCTACCAACTCTGGCAAATCGCCGAAACCTGCGTCGCGCACGACCTCATCATCATCATGCAGGCGAGCAACACCGGCCTCACCGGCGGATCATCCCCCTACGGCGACTACGACCGCCCCGTCGTCCTCGTCTCCACGCGCCGCCTGAAAGGCATCCGCCTCATCGAAAACGGCGAACAGGCCATCGCCCTGCCCGGCGCCACCCTCTACGAACTCGAAGACGCCCTTGCCGCCATTGGCCGCGAACCGCACAGCGTCATCGGCTCCTCCTGCATCGGTGCCTCCATCATCGGCGGCATCTGCAACAACAGCGGCGGCGCGCTTATCCACCGCGGCCCCGCCTACACCGAAATGGCCGCCTATGCCCGCCTGAACGAAAACGGCCAGCTTGAACTCATCAACCACCTCGGCCTTGACCTCGGCAGCCACCCTGAAGCCCTGCTTAACCGCCTGCAAAACGGCGACTACACGGACGCCGACATCCAGCCCGCAAACAGCCAAACCTCCGACCACGAATACCAGACCCGCGTGCGCGACATCGACGCCGACACCCCCGCGCGCTACAACAACGACGGCCGCCGCCTCTACGAAGCCTCCGGTTCAGCAGGCCGCCTTATCGTCTTCGCCGTGCGCATCGACACCTTCGCCAAACCCGCGCGCCAACAAACCTACTACATCGGCGCCCACGACCCCGACACCCTCACCGAGCTGCGCCGCCACATCCTCGGCACCTTCAAAAACCTGCCCGTCTCCGGCGAATACATGCACCGCGACTGCTATGACATCGCCGAACGCTACGGCCGCGACACCTACCTCGTCATCGACCGCCTTGGCAGCAAACACATCCCGCGCTTCTTCCGCTGGAAAAACACCTTTGACCGCTGGGCGGCCAAACTGCACCTGCCGACGGCAAGCAGCGACCGCCTCATCCAGTGCATCACCGACGCCCTGCCCTCGCACCTGCCCGCCTTCATGCGCGACATGCGCGCCAAATACGAACACCACCTCATCCTGAAAATGGCCGATGGCGGTGTGGACGAAGCCGCTGCCTACCTCGACGAATACTTCAGCGCGTACCCCGAACGCGGCGCCTACTACGCCTGCAACGGTGCCGAAGGCGCACAGGCGACCCTGCACCGCTTCGCTGCTGCCGGCGCCGCGAACCGCTACCACGCCGTGCACGGCAAACAAGTCGGCGACCTGCTCGCGCTCGACATCGCCCTGCGCCGCAACGAACGCGACTGGTTCGAACGCCTGCCGCCGGAAATCGACCAGTACATCGCGCACAAACTCTACTACGGCCACTTCTTCTGCCACGTCATGCACCAGGACTACATCCTCAAACCCGGTACCGACGCCGCTGCCGTCAAACACCTGCTGCTTGAGTACCTCGACGGCAAAGGCGCGGAATACCCGGCAGAACACAACGTCGGCCACCTCTACCATGCCAAAGAAGCCCTGGCGGACTTCTACCGCGCGCAAGACCCGACCAACAGCCTGAACCCCGGCATCGGCAAGACCACGAAGAAAAAACACTGGGTGGACGATAACAAAATCTGCTCTTGCGGCGAACACTGAACCAACCCACAAAAAGCCGGAAACAATCCGGCTTTACTTCACCCTGAAGGCTGTCAAGCGGGATAAATACGGGCTTCCCGAACGTCGGTCAAGCATCCGAATTCCCTCCCTGCTTGCGGGGGAGGGTCAGGGTGGGGGGGTGTTCGTCCGTAGGGCGAAAATGCCCACCAAGCGGGACAAACACCGGGCTCACAAACCACCGCCAAGCGGGATAAACATGGGCTCGCAAATTGCCGCCAAGCGGGATAAACACTGGGCTCGCAAACCGCCGCCAAGCGGGACAAACACTGGGCTCACAAGCCGCCAAGCGGGATAAACACTGAGTTCGCAAACCGTCACCAAGCGGGATAGATATGGGCTCGCAAATTGCCGCCAAGCGGGATAAACACTGGGTTCGCAAATCGCCGCCAAGCGCGATAAATCCTGGCTTTTCAGGACAGGTAGGGCGGTCGTCGCAAGGCTATGAAAAAAGCCCCCGTTATGCGGGGGCTTGGTGTGTTGGCAGGTTTACAGTTCCGGCAGGCTTTTTTCTTGCGGTGTTGGGGTTTCGGCGGTAATGACCAGCGCCGGTGCATCGTCGCGGATGGTCACGTCCACATGGCCGCCGTTTTCGGCCAGTTCGCCGAAGAGCAGTTGTTCGGCCAGCGGCTGCTTGATGTGTTTCTGGATGAGGCGGGCCATCGGTCGCGCGCCCATTTTCGGGTCGTAGCCGTGTTTGGCCAGCCAGTCTTTGGCACTTTCTTCGAGGCTGATGCTGACGTGTTTGTCTTCCAGCTGTTGTTCGAGTTCGATGATGAATTTGTCAATGACGTGACGGATGGCGTCGTTACCCAGCGGGGCAAAGCGGATGATGGCGTCCAGGCGGTTCCTGAATTCGGGGGTGAAGTGGCGTTTGACGGCGGCTTCGGCTTGGGCGTCGCTGCTTTCTTTGTTGTTTGCGGCGGCGAAGCCGATGCGGTTTTTTTCCATTTCGAAGGCGCCGACGTTGCTGGTGAGGATGAGGATGAGGTTGCGGCAGTTAATTTCGCGCCCGGTCGCATCGGTCACCATGCCGTGATCCATGATTTGCAGCAGCAGGTTCATGATGTCGGGGTGGGCTTTTTCGATTTCGTCCAAAAGCAGCACGGCGTGCGGGTTTTTCTGGATCTGGTTGGTGAGCAGCCCCGCCTGTTCGTGGCCGACGTAGCCGGGCGGCGCGCCGATGAGGCGGCTGACGGTATGCGCTTCCATGTATTCGCTCATGTCGAAGCGCAGCAGTTTAATGCCGAGGACGTGCGCGAGTTGGCGGCAGACTTCGGTTTTGCCGACGCCGGTCGGGCCGGTAAAGAGGAAGCTGCCGATGGGTTTTTCGTTGTCACGCAGGCCGGCGCGGCTCAGTTTGATGGCGGCGGCGAGGTGTTCGATGGCGTCGTCCTGGCCGAAGACGACGGTTTTCAGGTCGCGTTCAAGGGTTTTGAGCTGGTTGCGGTCGTCTTTGTTGACGCTTTTTTCCGGGATGCGCGCGACGCTGGCGATGAGTTTTTCAATGGTGAGGGCGTCAATGGTGTCGCCGCGTTCGGCTTCGGGGATGAGGTGCTGGCGCGCGCCGGCTTCGTCGATGAGGTCAATGGCTTTGTCCGGCAGGCGGCGGTCGTTGATGTAGCGGTCGGAGAGGCGCACGGCGGCTTCGATGGCTTCCATGCTGTAGCGGATGTGGTGGAAGTCTTCGTAGCGCGGCACGAGGCCTTGCAGGATGGCGATAGCGTCGTCAATGGCGGGTTCGACGATGTCCACTTTCTGGAAGCGGCGGGCCAGCGCGTGGTCTTTTTCGAAGATTTGCCGGTATTCTTTGTCGGTGGTGGCGCCGATGCAGCGCAGTTCACCGTTCGCCAGCGCCGGTTTGATGAGGTTGGAGGCATCCATGCTGCTGCTGTTTGCCGAGCCCGCGCCGATGATGGTGTGGATTTCGTCGATAAAGAGGATGGCGTCGGGGATGGCGCGCAGTTCTTTGAGCAGGGCTTTGATGCGGTTTTCGAAGTCGCCCCGGTATTTGGTGCCGGCGAGCAGCGAGCCGATGTCGAGGCTGTAGATGGTGGCGTTTTTGAGGATGGGTGGCACGTCACCTTCGACGATGGCTTTGGCAAGGCCTTCGGCGATGGCAGTTTTGCCCACACCCGCTTCGCCGACGAGGATGGGGTTGTTTTTGCGGCGGCGGCAAAGGGTCTGGATGGTGCGCTCGATTTCGCGGCTGCGCCCGATGAGCGGGTCAATGCGGCCTTCCTGGGCGCGCTGGTTAAGGTTGTTGGTAAATTCGCTTATGGCGGATTTGCGTGGCCCTTCGTTTTCTTCGCCTTCTTTCGCTTCTTCGCTTTCTTTGGCGGGTTGGGCGCCGCCGTGGGTGATGTAGTTGACGAGGTCGAGGCGTTCGACTTCTTGTTGGCGCAGGAAGTAGGCGGCGTAGCTGTCGCGTTCGCTGATGATGGCGACAAGCGCGTTCAGGCAGCTGACTTCCTGTTTGCCGGCGTTGCGCGCGTGCAGCACGGCGCGCTGGATCATGCGCTGGAAGGCGGTGGTCGGCTGGGTGACGCGGCCGCCGTTGTCCTGCGGGAATTGCGGGCAGTGTTCGTTCAGGTATTTGTTGAGTTGTTCACGCAGTTTGGCAAGATCCACGCCGAAGGTGAGCAAGGCGTCGACGACGCTGCGTTCGTCCAATAGCGCGAGCAGCAGGTGTTCGAGGGTGAGAAATTCGTGGTTGGCGCTTTGCGCGCTGTGATAAGCGCGGTCAACGGCTTTTTCCAAGGCGGTGGATAGCATGGGGTTTCTCCTTCTCCTTTAATGGGGTCGCAGCACGCACAGTAGCGGGAAGTTATGACTGCGCGCGTGTTCGATGACTTGGTTGACTTTGCTTTCGGCGATTTCATACGGGTAGATGCCGCAAACGCCGCTGCCTCTTTCGTGCACTTGCCACATGATGTTTTCGGCTTCGGTGTGGTTTTTGCGGAAGAAGCGCATCAGTACGTCAATAACAAATTCCATCGTGGTGTAATCGTCGTTTAGGAGGACAACTTCAAACAGGCGGGGTTCGTCGAGTTCGGGGTCGGCGGTCAGGGTGTCGGTATCGGTCTCAAAATCGTGTTGGGGGCTCATGGCAATGCTTCGGGGAAGACTGGCGCAGACATGGCGGCGGCAGGGCTTTTTTCAAGCCGCAGATAGCGCAAATGGTAAGATAACGCGACTTAACTTCGCTCCTGAGGTCATTATGTCAGCTTCCGTTATCTCTTTCCAAGTTGCCCCCGCGCCCGGCGGACACCGCTTCAATGTGCAGCAGCGTGTACCGGTGGCGGCAATGAGTGAAATCGTCTTCTATCTGCCAATATGGATACCGGGCAGCTACATGCGCCGCGACTTTGCTCGCCTGCTCTCCCGTCTCGCTGTGCGTGACCGCGACGGCAACCTTATTCCGCATACCTTCGAAACCCCTTCACGCTGGCGGGTCAGCGTTCCCGAACACTGCGACGAACTCCTTATCACATACAGTATCTACGCACGCGACATCAGCGTGCGTGGCTGCTACCTCGACCACGAACGCGGCATTCTGAACCCCTGCTGCGCCTGTCTCGCCATCGAAGGGATGGAACACCTGCCGCAACGTCTCGTTCTCGCGCTGGAAGGACACCGCGCCGGTTGGCAAGTGGCGGGGGCACAGACCAACAGTGACGGCGCCTACTGGTTCGACAACTACGACCAGATGATCGACACCCCCTTAATGTTCGCCCATGAACTGACCATCCTTTCCTTCACCGCCGGCGGCGTGCCGCACGACATCGTCATCAGCGGCCGTTGCTGGGACTACGGCCATGAACGCCTGCGCCGCGACGTGCAGACCATCTGCCGCGAAGCCGTCATGCTCTTCGGCGGCCTGCCGCCGATGAACCGCTACACCTTCCTCCTTCACCTCGGTGACAATCTCTACGGCGGCCTCGAACACAGCTGCTCCACCCTGCTCATGGCCTCGCGCGACAGCCTGCCCGAGCCGGACAACCGGGGCAGCACCCGCTACGCCCAACTGCTCGGTCTCTTCTCGCACGAATACTTCCACACCTGGAACATCAAAGCGATGCGCCCGCCCGAATACCGCCACTACGACCTGCAAAATGAACAGCCGACCGAAATGCTCTGGCTCTTCGAAGGCTTTACCGCCTTCTTCGACAACTGGTTGCTGGTCAGAAGCGGTGTCATCACCATCCACAGCTACCTCGAACTCCTCGCGCAGGACATCGCCCGTTACCGCCAGCGGCCAGGGCGGCACGTGCAGACCCTTGCCCAATCCAGCTACGAAGCCTGGACCAAACTCTACAACGGCGGCGAAGACGCGGTGAACAGCAGCACCACCTACTACATCCAGGGTGCGCTGGCTGCTTTCTGCCTCGACATCTACCTGCGCGCACACAGCGAAGACGGCGTCAGCCTGCCGATGATCATGCACCGCCTCTGGCACGACTACCACAGAAGCGGCGAAGCCATCGACGAAGAACGCTTCATCCGCCTGACCGCCGACCTCTTGCCGGACGACCTCGAAACCCCGCTGCGCGGCTTCCTCCGCCGCCTCGTACACAGCACCGACCCGCTGCCGCTGGACGAAGCCGCCGCATACATCGGTCTCACCATCCACATGCTGCCCGCCGCCAGCAACGGCGACCTCGGCAGCGACGTACCCACCGCGCAGCGCTATCAGAGCGACCCCGGCATCCGCTGGCAAAAACACGGAAACCATTACCACGTGACCCGCATTGACGACACCAGCCCGGCGGCACTGGCGGGTATCGCCGTGGACGACCAGCTTGTCGCCGTGAACGGCTACCGCGCCGACGACACCCAACTGGCGCGCCACCTGCGCTATGCCGCGCCGGGCAACGCCGCCGTGCTGCACGTCTTCCGCGACAACGTCTTGCACGCCATCGCCTTCACCCTCGAACCCACCTCACTCGACACCTGCCTCATCCAGCGCAACAGCGACGCCGATGACATCACCCGCATGCGCCAGCGGCACTGGTTCAACCGCAACGAACACAACTGAATCCCCAACCGGAACCCAAACATGACCCAAACCCTCACCCTGCCCACCCCGGACGACCTGCACATCCACCTGCGCGACGGCGCCGCCCTCGCCCGCACCGTGCCCGACGCCACGCGACAATGCGCCCGCGCCCTCATCATGCCCAACCTCACCCCGGCAGTGGACAGCATAGAGGCCGTCTCTGCCTACCGCGAACGCATCACTGCCCACATCCCGGCGGGCGCCCGCTTCACCCCGCTGATGAGCCTCTACCTCAGCGACAACCTCAGCGTGGACACCGTACGCGCCGCCAAAGCCGCCGGCGTCGTCGCCGTCAAATGGTATCCCAAAGGTGCGACCACCAACTCTGCCCAGGGTGTGGCCGATGCCGCCGCGCTTGATCCCATCCTCGACGCCATCGCCCAAGCGGGCCTGCTGCTGCTTATCCACGGCGAAGTAACGACCGACGGCATCGACATCTTTGACCGCGAAGCCACCTTCATCGACACCGTGCTCGACCCGCTGCGTCAGCGCCACCCGGCACTACGCATCGTCCTCGAACACATCACCACCGCGCACGCCGTCGCCTACATCCGCGCCCAAAAAGAAAACCTCGCCGCGACCATCACCGCCCACCACCTCCTCTACAACCGCAACGCCCTGCTCGTCGGCGGCATCAAACCGCACTACTACTGCCTGCCCATCCTTAAAACCGAGAACGACCGCCGCGCCCTGCTTGACGCCGTCGCGAGCGGCGACCCGCGCTTCTTCATGGGCACCGACAGCGCCCCGCACGCCAAACACAGCAAAGAAAACGCCTGCGGCTGCGCCGGCTGCTACACCGGCCACGCCACCCTGCCGCTCTACGCCGCCGCCTTCGAACAGGCGGGCGCGCTCGACAAACTGCCGGCCTTCGCCGCCAGACACGGCGCCGACTACTACGGCCTGCCCTACAACAGCGGCGAAATCACCCTCGAACGCTGCCCGCAAACCTTCCCGGATACCCTGCCCTACGGCGATAGCGAAGTCGTCCCCTTCCTGGCGGGGCAGAAATGGCCGTGGCGCATCAAAACCGCCTAACCCCATCGCCAACACACATAGAAACACCATGAAAAACGCAAAAAACTGGCGGACGGAAGACCCCTACCACGCCCGCGAACAACGCAAATACGGCGCGAATCCCCTGCCCAGCCGCGAATACATCCTCAGCTGGCTGGAAGCGCAGGGCAAACCGCTCACCTTCACGCAAATCACCAAAGCCTTCGCCATGGACAGCGAAGAAGCCGACCGCCTGCAATACCGCCTGAAAGCCATGCTCAGCGCCGGGCAGCTCATGTGCAACCGCCAGGGCCGCTACGGTGTCACCCGCAAAATGGACCTTGTCGCCGGTTTCGTCATCGCCCACCAGGAAGGCTACGGCTTCCTCAGCCCGGAAAGCGGCGAACCGGACGGCTTCATCCCGCCCAAATACATGGCCGAACTCATGCACGGCGACAAAATCCTTGCCCGCGTCAAACATGAAGACGACAGCGGCCGCAAAGACTACGCGCCAGTGGAAATCCTCGAACGCGCACAAAAACGCATCGTCGGCAAACTCGCCGTACAGCATGGCGTGTGGACCCTCGTCCCGGAAAACCGCCGCCTGACCCAGCACATGCTCATACCGGCGGGCGAACTCGGTGGCGGCAAGGCGGGACAAGTCGTCATCGGCGAAATCACCGCCTACCCCTCGCGCTACCGGCAGCCCATCGGCAAAATCATCGCCGTCCTCGGCGAAGCCATGTCGGCCGGCATGGAAACCGACATCGCCATCGAAAACCACAACATCCCTGCTGAATTCCCCGCCGACGTCCTCGCCGAAAGCGAACACCTGCCCGACGAACTGCAAGCGGAAGACTATGACAGCCGCCTCGATCTGCGCCACCTGCCCTTCGTCACCATCGACGGCATCACCGCGCGCGACTTCGACGACGCCGTCTATGCCGAAAAACGCGGCAGCAACTACCGCCTCTACGTCGCCATTGCCGACGTCGCCCACTACGTCCGCCCCGACAGCCCGCTCGACACAGAAGCCTACAACCGGGGCACCTCCGTGTACTTCCCCGACCGCGTCATCCCCATGCTGCCGGAAAAACTCTCCAACGGCCTCTGCTCGCTCAACCCCGAGGTGGACCGCCTGGCGATGGTCTGCGAAATCACCCTCGCGCCGGACGGCAGCATCAAGCGCAGCGCCTTCCACGACGCCGTCATCCACTCGCATGCCCGCCTTACCTACGAAACCGTTGAAGAAATCCTCTTTGCCGACAACACCCTGCTGCGTGACAGCTTCGCCAAACTCGCCCGCCCGCTCGACACCCTGAAAAGCGTGTACCAGATCCTGCACGCCGCCAGAGAAGCGCGCAGCGTCATCGACTTCCACGCCGCCGAGCCCGAATTCATCTACGACAGCGAAGGCAAAATCGAAACCATCAAAACCCGCGAACGCCTCGAATCGCACCGCCTCATCGAAGAATGCATGATTGCGGCAAACATCTGCGCGGCCAAAACCATCGGCAAACACAAAATCCCCGCCCTCTACCGCGTCCACGACGACCCCAGCGAAGAACGCCTCGCCCGCCTCATCGACTTCCTTGGCAAACGCGGCATCCGCTGGCAGGGCGGAGCAGAAAGCGCTACCCCGCAACAATTCTCCGAACTGCTCACCCGCTGCGCCGAACGCCCCGACTACGCCCAAATCGAAACCATGGTACTGCGCAGCATGAGCCAGGCCATCTACGTCCCGGACAACCGTGGCCACTTCGGCCTCGCGCTCGAACACTACGCGCACTTCACCTCGCCCATCCGCCGCTACCCCGACCTGCTTGTGCACCGCGCCATCCGCCACCACCTGCACGGCGGCAGCCGCGAAGACTACCCGTACAGCGCCGAAAGCATGGTCGAAAAAGGCAAACACTGCTCGATGACCGAACGCCGCGCCGACGAAGCCACCCGTGACGCCATGGACTTCCTCAAATGCGAATTCATGAGCCACCGCATCGGCGAGCACTACCATGGCCGCATCGCCGGCATCACCAACTTCGGCTTCTTCGTGGCGCTGGACGACCTCGGCATCGACGGCCTCGTCCACGTCTCGACCCTGACCAACGACTACTACCACTACCACAGCGACACCTTCACCCTCACCGGCGAACGCAGCGGCTACCGCTTCGCGCTGATGGACGAAGTGGAAATCCAGGTTGCCAAAGTCGATCTCGAAGACCGCAAAATCGACTTCGAACTCATCGCCCACCAGGGCAAAGCACTCGGCGGCGGCAAAAAACGCGGCAAGACCACCGCTCCGCCTGCCCAGACAACAACGCCGGCGGCCAAAACGACAGAACCCGCGCAAGCGACAAAAACCGCGAAAGCCGCCAAAACCACGAAGACTGCGGAAAAAGCGACCAAACCCGCCAAAGCGGAGAAAGCTGCGAAGACTGCAGAAAACGCAGCAAAACCCGACAAAGCGGCCAAAGCCGCGAAGACTGCGGAAAAAGCGGCAAAACCCGCCAAAGCGGCCAAAGCCGCGAAGACCACAGAAAAAGCAGCAAAACCCGCCAAGACAGCTAAAGCCGAGAAGACTGCGGAAAAAGCAGCGAAACCCGCCAAGGCAGCTAAAGCCGCGAAGACTGCGGAAAAAACAGTAAAACCCGCCAAAGCGACCAAAGCCGCAAAAACTGTGGAAAAAGCAGCGAAACCCGCCAAAGCGGCGAAAGCCACAAAAACAGCGGCCAAAACAGAAAAAACAGCGAAAAAAACCGCTGCCAAAGCCAAGCGGACAAAAAAGAACGCCTGACATCCTGACGGATCCGGCACTTACGCCGCTTGGTGGGCTCAGTATTTACGGTGCTTAACAAGGCCAGCATTCATGCCACTTGGTGAGGCCAGTATTTACGTCGTTTGGCGCGTACCCAAACCTAAAACCCGCACGAAAAAGCCCCTCCCCCAGTGGGGAAGGGGTTGGGGGAGAGGGTTGAGAAAAATCGCGCAGCGGCAACAGCGATTTTGTAATCCCCAGCATCTATCCCGCTTGGCGAGTCCAGTGGGCACCTGCCCCAGCCTTTTCCATCGCCCGGCGCTGCGGCTTACGAAGCGATACCGGGGCATAAAGGCCGCTTTACGGCAGCGCAATCCCCAGGGTTTCGCACACCGTGCGCGGCAGGGTGAAGCGGCAGGTGCGGTTCGGGTCAACCATCTGGCAGATATGTACGTCGCCAGCGATGCTTTGCAGGGCGATCGCGCGATTGGCATCCAGCCCGCCGTGGGCGCAGAGCAGATCGCTCATCATCAGCGTCACCATTTCCGCCGCCTGATCCAGAGTCGGGGCGGAGGCAATGGTGTGGCAGGCATCCGCCGTGACCGCCAGCGGCGGCCTTTGATGACGTGCGCTTCCACCTCAACCACGCCCTTGATTTCCAGGCCGGAGACGCCGACTTCGCCGTCGCCCATCGCCAGCAGTGCACCCGCCACGTTGACCGGCAGGAGCAGGGTCGTGCCTTCGCTGATGATTTTGGTGTCCATATAGCCGCCATACGTATCCGGCGTGCCGCAGCTGACCGCTTCTCCAGCGGGTGCGGTGCCAATGACGCCGATCATCGGATTGCGCGGCAGGCGCAGCGTATCGAAAAGCACGACGTGATCTTCCGCCACTGGCACAAAGTCAATGCGTCCGGCCGTCAGACGCGCTCCCGCTACACCCGCGCCGGGCAGGGTCGCCAGCACCGCGCGCTTGTCCAGCTCGATGCGGTGGATATGCACGCGCAGGGTGTCGCCCGGCTCGGCGCCTTCGATGTAAAGCGGCTGGTCGATGGATTGATGCGGTTCCAGTCCAGTTGCTCAAAGGTGTCGCCGGGCTGCTGAATCTAGTCGGTAAAACAGTCGCAGGTCTCGAAGCGGACACGACTGCCGTCTACCACACGCAGCACGAATGGGTTTTGCGGCGACATGGCATAGATTATGTGGCCGGCGGCAATGGTAGGGATCATGGGAAGCTCCTGATGGGAATGGGAAGTTGTAGAATACCACCCCTGTTTTCTACCGCTATCCCGTTATGACCCCGACCGCTTTCCCACAACCGTACACCACCGTCGATGTGGTGATTTTCACCGTCGCCGACGGTGCCTTGCGCGTCCTCCTCAGCCGCCGTCCACCCGACCCCAGCGAGCCCTACCCCGCCACGCCCTGTCTGCCCGGCGGCTATATCGACATCGCGCTAGACGCCACCCTCTACGACTGTGCCCTGCGCAAACTGCGCGAGAAAACCGGCTTTGCCGCCCCCTATCTGGAACAGCTCGGCAGCTGGGGCAGCGCCGGCCGCGATCCGCGCGGCTGGACGGCGACGCACGTTTATTTCGCCCTGGTGCCACCGCCGCCCGATGCCGCTGCCTGGCCGCAGGCTGATGCCGCCTGCGCGCAGCCCTTGGCCTTTGACCACAACGACATTCTGCGCACCGCCCTGGCGCGTCTGCGCAGCAAAGTGGAATACACTTCGCTGCCCGCCTTCCTGCTGGCGGAGCCGTTCACCCTGCCACAGTTGCAGCGCGTTTATGAAATCATCCTCGGCAGGGCGCTCGACAAAAGCGCCTTCCGCAAACGTACCCTGGATGCGGGGCTTTTGGTCGAAGACGGCATGACCAGCGGTGGCTTCGGCCGCAATGCGATGGGCTACCGCCTGGCACAGCGCGACAGCGCCATCCATTTCCCACGTCCCTTCCGCTCAGGAGAGCAATAATGCCACTTGAACACAGTGCCCCCATACCCCTGCACCACGCCGCGCACCGTCTCGCCTGGTCGCGCGTGCTGACGCTTGCCGTCGCTGCCTTCGTCTTCAATACCACCGAATTCATCCCCATCGCGCTGCTCTCCGACATCGGCGCCGGCTTCGACATGAGCGCGGCGCAGACCGGGGTGATGCTGACGGTGTATGCCTGGGTCGTGTCGCTTGCCTCTCTGCCCTGTATGCTGCTGGTAGCACAGCGGGAACGGCGCGGCCTGCTGCTCGCCCTCTTCGTCCTTTTCATCGCCAGCCACGCAGTCAGCGCGTTGGCGTGGAATTTCGGTGTCCTGCTCGTCTCGCGTATCGGCGTGGCACTGGCGCATGCGGTGTTTTGGGCGATTACCACCGCGCTGGCGGTGCGCCTTGCGCCGCCGGGCAAACAACAACAGGCCATCGGTTGGCTGTCGATGGGCACGGCGCTGGCGACGGTGCTGGGTCTGCCGCTTGGCCGTCTGATCGGACAACTGCTCGGCTGGCGCACCACCTTTGCCCTGATTGCCGCCGCTGCTGCCGCCGTGATGCTCGCCGTTTTTCTGCTGCTGCCGCGCCTGCCCAGCCGCAACGCAGGTTCCCTCACCAGCCTGCCCCTGCTGGCACGCCGTCCGCTGCTGCTCGGCCTCTACGCCTTCACCGCCCTCATCATCGCCGCCCATTTCACCGCTTACAGCTACATCGAGCCGTTTGCCCGCCAATTCAGCCATCTCGGCGAAGGGGCGACGACGGCACTGCTCCTCGTCTTCGGCCTCTCCGGCATGGTGGCGAGCGTGCTCTTCGCCCGTCTGCACGCGCGCATGCCGACGCGCTTCCTCACCTGTGCCGTCGTGCTGCTCTGCGCTTCCCTGCTGTTATTACGCCCGCTGGGGGCGTCATCGCTGGCGTTGTTTGCGCTGGTCTTCTGCTGGGGTATCGGCATCGCCGCCCTCAGCCTCGCGCTGATGGTGCGCGTGCTGCACCTTGCGCCGGACGCAACCGATGTCGCCACTGCCATCTTCTCCGGCATTTACAACATCGGTATCGGCGGCGGTGCGCTTATCGGGCGACTGGTGATGCAGCACGGCGACCTCGCCCTCATCGGCCTGAGCGGGGCGGTTTTAGCACTTGTCGGCAGCGCGTTCTTTGCCTGGACGCAGTGGCGTTTTGGCGCGCTACGCTGAAGTAGTCGCCCACCGGGGCGTCGCATGCTATGCTTGCGTGCGTTTTTTCCGAAGGAGTTTCTATGGACATCATCGTGGTCATGTTTTTCCTCGCGGTCTGCATCATCATTCCGCGTTTCTATGCCAACCGCCCTTGGGTGTGGGCGATTGCCCTCACCGTGTGGCTGGCGGTTATCCGCGCACCCTGGCCGTTTTTTATCGCACTGTGGCTCGTCTGCTGGGCGGCTCGAGAAAAAATCTGGCGCGACACCTACCTGATTGCGCCGATTGAGAATTGGGTAAAGCGCATTCTGCATACGTGAAGAACGCGAATAAAAAGCCGGACGTTGTCCGGCTTTTTTATAGTGCTGCATCACTCGTTGGCGTAGGGGTTCGCCTTGTCACGGTAACTGATACGGATCGGTGTGCCGTGCAGTTTGAACTGTTTGCGGAAGAATTTGCTGAGGTAGGTGGTGTAGCTGTCGGGGACGTTCGTGGTACGCGTGCCGTGAATGATGATGTGCGGCGGATTGCGCCCGCCCTGGTGCGCATATTGCAGTTTGATGGAGCGGCCCTGCACCAGTGGCGGCTGGTGGCGGTGGTAGGCGGTTTCCAGTGCTTCAGTGAGTTTGTTGGTGGAAAGTTCCGTCATCGCCGAGCGATAGACTTTCTTCACCGCTGGCAGCAGTTTGCGGATGTTGCTGCCGTGCAGCGCCGAGATGTAGAAGACCTCGGCGTAGTCCACGAAGTGCAGTTTGCGCGTGAATTGCTGGCGGATGGTTTCGCGCTGTTCGGCGTCAAGGTGGTCCCATTTGTTGATGGCGATGATGAGACCGCGTCCGCGTCGGGTGATTTCGCCCAGGAGGTGCGCGTCCTGCTCGCTCACGCCTTCGTGCGCATCCAGCATGAGGATGACGACGTTGGCGCGCTCAATGGCGTCCAGGGTTTTGACGATGGAGAATTTTTCGATTTTGTCATTGACCCGCGCTTTGCGGCGGATGCCGGCGGTGTCAATAAGGGTGAAGCGGTCACCGGCGTCGTCTTCGTAGGGGATGGCGATGGCGTCGCGGGTGGTTCCGGCAACGGGGCTGGCAACGAGGCGATCTTCACCGATGAGGCGGTTGAGCAGGGTGGATTTGCCGGTGTTGGGGCGGCCGATGACGGCAAGGGCAATGCTGTCATCCGCGTTTCCTCCGGCTTCCTCCGGTTCGCCGAATTGCCCGGCGTCGGGCAGTGAGTGCAGGTGGGCAATAATGCGCTCTGCCAGGCGGTTGATGCCGCGCCGGTGTTCCGCCGCAATCGCGAGGGTGTCGGCGATGCCGAGGGCATAGAAGTCGGCAAGGATGAGGTCGGGATCGGCGAAGTCGGTTTTGTTGACGGCGAGGATGACGGGCTTGTGGCTGCGCCGCAGTTCCTGGGCGATTTGTTCGTCCACGGCGGTGAGGCCGTCGCGTCCGTCCACGAGGAAGACGACGACATCGGCTTCGCTGACGGCGGCGCGCGCCTGCTGGTCCACGCGGTAGTCGATTTGTGCTTCTTCTTCACGCAGGAGGCCGCCGGTGTCAATGATGCGGCAGGGCATGTCCATGAGGCGCGCTTCGCCGTAGTTG
This sequence comes from Cardiobacterium valvarum, assembly GCF_900460955.1. GTDB lineage: Bacteria > Pseudomonadota > Gammaproteobacteria > Cardiobacteriales > Cardiobacteriaceae > Cardiobacterium > Cardiobacterium valvarum. The sequence continues at coordinate 1,316,238 of NZ_UFUW01000001.1, read as the reverse complement.
CGGTCGCGGGTGAGGCCGGGGGTGTCGGCAACGAGGCTGTCGCGGCTGCGGGTCAGGGCGTTAAACAGGGTCGATTTGCCGACGTTGGGGCGGCCGACCAGCGCCACCAGTGGTTTGCGCAGGGTGTTCATGGGGTGTCCTTTGTGGTTTTTTGTGCGTGTATTGAGGGCGAATGTGCGTGCCAAGCGAGAATACGGCGCGGTTTTTGCCGCGCCGTGGGGAGGGTTATTCAGGCCGGAAGTTGATGAGGTTACCGTCTTTGAGTTGCCAAACGATGCTGTCGCGCAGAACGAGGGCGGGCACATCGGCAGTACTGGATGCGAGGCGCTGCTGGCCGATGAGGTCGCCGCTGGCGCCGTCCAGCCAGTGCAGCCAGCCCTGGTAGTCAATGACGCCGACGCGGCCGTCCGGCAGGGTGAAGGGCGGCGAGAGGTAGCGCCCTTCAAGGCGGTCGTTTTTCCAGCGGATGCTGCCGTCGCGGCGGTTCAGGGCGATGACGTGGTCAATATCGCTGACGAGGTACACGCCGTCACGGCTGAGGGCGATGTCTTTTTGTGTCGAGACCTGTTCTTGCTGCCACAACGGCTGGCCTTTTTGCAGGTCAACGGCGAAGAGCATGGATTGGTAGGCGGCACCGTAGAGGATACCGTCGCCGACTTGCGGGGTACTGTCCATGTCCACCAGGCGGGCGACGGGGTTGCTGCCGGCGCTGCTGGCGATGCGCTGTTCGACGACGGGCAGGCCAGAGCGCTGGTCAAGGACGACGAAGTAGCCGTTGTCGGTGGTGAGGATGACGACACCGCCGCCCACGACGGGTTCAGCGTTACCGCGCACGCTGAGGACTGGTTCTTTGATGCGGTAACGCCACAGTTCGCTGCCATTGGCAGCGTCGAAGGCGGTGAGGACGCCGTCAATGCTGCGCGCAAAGACGAGGCCGTCGGCAACGACCGGTGCGGCCAGCATCAGGCTGGACAGCGGTGCGCGCCATTCGGTTTCACCGTCTGCGGCAGAGAGCGCAAGCAGGTCACCGTTGCTGGTGCCGAGGTAAACGTTGCGGCGATCCACGGCAACACCAGCGCTGATGTTGTTGCCGAGTTTTTGTTGCCAGGCGGTACTGCCATCGCTGTTGTAGGCATAGAGGCGGCCATTGGCGGAGACGGCATAGATGCGCCCACCCCAGGTGGCGGGTTTGAGGGCAAGGCCTTCGTCTGCACCGCCGCTGCCGAGTTTGTGTTTCCACAACAGGGTAGCGCCTGCGCCGCCGCTGGCAGCGGGCAGGGGTTTGGGCGCAGGGCGGTTGTCTTTGCCGAGGAAGAAGTCAGAAGTGGACGAGCAGGCGCTCAGGGCCAGAGCGCCGGCAAGCAGCAGGACACTGCGGCGGGTGGTTTTCATTGGCCGTTTCCTTCAAGCGCCAGGCGGGCTTGCAGGGCGTTGATTTGCAGGGCGGTGGCGGGCGCAGGCGCGAGTTGCTGGCTGCGTTCGTAATCGGCCAGTGCCTCTCTGGTTTTACCCTGTTTGTCGTGGATGTAACCTTGCAACGCTGCCGCCTGGGCAGTGTAGGCGCTGTCGCGCAGTGATTCGCTTTGTTGCAGGGCTTCGTCATAGTTACCTTGGGCAGCAAGCGTGAGGGCCAGTTGCCAGCTGGCGCTTTGCGCGAGCAGTTCGTCTTTGCTGGCAGCAGCCAGTTTCAGCGCAGCCATTGCGTCATCGGTTTTGTTTTCTTTAAGGTAGGCACCCGCCATGTTCAGCGCGGCCAGTTCGGCGATTTCCCCGCCTTTTTTGAGCAGGCTGTCGTAAGCGTCCGCAGCATCTTGCGGTTTGTCCTGTTCAAGGGCTTGCAGGATGGTGTCGAGTTGGGCCGATTCGTTGTTGCGCTGTTCCGCCTGTTGGCCTTGCCAGTAGCGGTAGCCGCTGATAGCGCCAAGCCCCAGGACCAGGCCGATGATGATGGTCAGGCCGTATTGTTGCAGCCATTCGCGGATGAGTTCGAGGGTTTCTTCGTCGGTTCTGTCGCTCATGGGGTTTCCTTGTTGCGTGCTTCGAGGTAGGCGGGCAGGTCGGCAAGCGGCAGGGTCTGCTGGCTGCCGTCGCGCAGGTTTTTCAGGGCGGCGCTGCGGGTAGCCGCTTCGTCATCGCCAATGATAAGGGCGTAGTGCGCGCCTTCCTGGTCGGCTTTGCGGATTTGCGCTTTCAGCGGCTGGATTTGGTTGTGGGCGATGACGCTGATGCCGCGCGCGCGCAGGGTTTGCACCAGCGGCAACAGCAGGCAGAGGTGGGCATCAGCGGTGGCAATGGCGTATACCAGCGGTTGCGGCATGTGGAAGATGCCGCGCTGTTGTGCGAGCAGCATGATGCGCTCAATGCCGAAGGCGAAGCCGGCTGCCGGGGTCGGTTTGCCGCCGAGTTGTTCGATGAGGCCGTCGTAGCGGCCACCGGCGGTAACGGTGCCCTGGGCGCCAAGGGCATCGGTCGTCCACTCAAAGACGGTGTGACAGTAGTAGTCAAGGCCGCGAACCAGGCGCGGATTGCGCTGCCAGGCGATGCCGAGGGCGTCCAGCAGTGCGCAGAGTTGCGCGAAGTGGCTGCGGCTGGCTTCGCCGAGGTAATCGTCAAGGATAGGGGCACCATCCAGCACGCGCTGCACGCCCGCATTTTTGCTGTCGAGGATGCGCAGCGGGTTGGTGGTGAGACGGCGGCGGCTGTCTTCATCCAGGGCGTCGATGTGCTGTTGCAGGTAGGCAACGAGTGCCTGCTGGAAGGCGTGGCGCTCTTCAGCGAGGCCGATGGTGTTGATTTCAAGCGTCAGCAGATCAAGGATGTTCAGGCGACGGAAAAGGTCGGCGCAAAGGCTGATGAGTTCGGCGTCTTGTGCCGCGCCGGCGATGCCTAGCGCTTCAACGCTCACTTGTGAAAATTGACGGCTGCGCCCTTTTTGCGGGCGTTCGTAGCGGAACATCGGCCCTTCGGCGTATACGCGCTGCGGCTGTTGCAGTTTGCCGTGCTGGATCATCGCCCGCACCACGCCGGCAGTCGCTTCCGGACGCAGGGTGATGCTTTCGTCGTTACGATCAGCGAAGGTGTACATCTCTTTGCTGACCACGTCGGTTTCTTCACCAACAGCGCGTTTGAACAGGCCGGTTTGTTCGAGCAGCGGCAGCTGCAGCGGGTGATAGCCGTAGCAGGCGAGCACGTCGTGGATGCGGTCGTGCAGTTGTTGCAGGTAGTCGGCTTCGGGCGGGAAGATGTCGTTCATCCCGCGCAGGGACTGGATTTGCGGTTTAGCCATTGGGGATGTCTACGTTGAAGCGGCGGCCGGAATTTTTCTGACGGTAGTTGTCCAGTGGCTGTTCCTGGCCGTTGATGAGCATGACGACACCGTCCGGACGGCCGATATTGAAGTTGTACGGTGCTCCGTCGGCAGGCAGTTCGACTTTTTCACCTGGCTTGATGATGCGCGATACTACGGATTTGCGTTTGTTGTCCTGGATTTGTACCCAGCTTTCGGTTGAGAAAGTGAGCTGGATACCGCGTGAATCCTCGCTCACTACCGGGGCTTGTGTGATGCTGTTATCAGTAGCAGGCGGAGTTTCGCTGCTGCCAGCCATTGTCGCGGTGTCAGCAGGCGGGGTAATGCCGTTGATAACTTCGGGATTGACTGGCACGCCTTCCGGAGTGGTCGGCGGGACTTGCGGGTTACCGCCGACTTCCAGCACGATGTCTTCGCTATTGTTACCGCCTGGCGGGGTCAGGACTTCGCCTTCTTGCTGTGCCGGCTGGTTAAAAGCGCCGTTGATTTGCTTCATCAACCACGAGTTGTTATCAAAGAGCTGGTAGAGCAGAAAGCCGCCAACCAGCACAACCGGAACCAGGAGCAACCATGAACCAAGATAGCTGCGACGGTAGGAACGGCTTTGGCTTTCGACGTTGGCAGCGCTCAGACGCAGGGCCGGCGGCGGTTCACGCCCGATTTTATTGAATGCCTGACCGACAGCAGCCTCGTTCAGACCGAGAAAGCGGGCATAGAGACTGAGGTAGCCCCGAGTAAAAACCGGCGCACCAATTTCTCCGAAGCGGTTTTGTTCGAGTTTTTCGATGATTTCCTGGCTGAGGTTGGATTGCATTGCGGCAGTGGCGATGGACAGCTCGCGCTTCATTCGTGCCGCCGAGAGGACAGCACCGATGTCAAGGCCGCCCGTGGTGGTGGTTTTTTCGCTCATGGTCAGATCCCCAGCGATTGTGCCTGCGGTGTGTTCTTGTAATTGGCCCGCATGACGCGCACCAATTCTTCTTCCATGCGGCTATCGCCGCCTTTACGCGCCGCTTCGATGCCAATTTTCACGCTTTGCGGGCTGTAGCCGACATAGGTGTGCACCACTTTCAGGTAGCGCAGGGCGCCTGCGGCATCGCCTTTTTGCAGGGAGATTTCCGCCAGTGGCAAGAGGGCGCCTTCGGCCTGCGGATTAACGGCAATGGCCTGTTTGTAGGCGTTTTCCGCCTGCCCGATCTGGTTGCGGGTCGCCATGCAGTTGCCTTCAGCGATGTAGGCTGCCGCCTTGAATTCGGCGTTACGGGCACGCATCTGGTTCAACAGTGTCTGCATTTCACTGTCGCGGTCAAACTTGCAGAGGAAGGTCGCGTAGTTGACGTGGCCAAGCAGGTACTCGGGATGGCTGCGGATAAGTTTTTGGTAAATCTGGTTGCCAGAGGAGATATCGCGTGCTTCTTCGTAAAGCACGGCGAGGATGTTCCAGGCATCCGGCGGGTGTGAGTCGATTTCAATGGCGCGTTTCAGTTTGGGCTCGGCGAGGTCGTAACGCCCCATCTGCACATATTTGGCGCCCAGTTCGACGTAATCCTGATACGCTTGTTTGTAATCGGTTTTCTTTTCGATGCGGGTGGGCAGATCGTTGCTGTCGTCGCTTTTGCTGCCGAAGCCGAAGCTGCTGCAGCCACCCAGCATGACAGCGGCAGCCAGGGCGCTGAATCGTGTGATGGTCTTTGTTTTCATAGGGTTTCCACCTCTTTTCTGGAAAGTTTGCGTTCACGGCGGCTGCGGTCTTTGACCTGTCCCACCAGCTGCCCGCAGGCAGCATCTATGTCTTCTCCGCGTGTTTTGCGGATGGTCGCCACGTAACCGTTTTCGGTCAGATAGCGTTGGAATGCGAGGATGTCGCCGCGTTTCGAGCATTCAAAGCGGCTGCCCGGAAAGGCATTGAAGGGAATGAGGTTGATTTTGCCGGGAATGCCACGCAGCAATTCGACCAGCTGCCGCGCGTGTTCAAGGCTGTCGTTAACACCGCGCAGCATGACGTATTCCCAGGTTACGCCACCGTGCTGACCGTTATGCTGCACGTATTGATGGCAGGCATCAAGCAGGGCATCCAGTCCGTAGCGGGCGTTGACCGGCACAATCTGATTGCGCAGTTCATCGTTTGGTGCATGCAGCGAAACGGCGAGGCTGAGATCAGTCACTTCGCGCAAAGCGTGAATGGCGGGGACAATACCGGAAGTGCTGAGGGTGACGCGCCGTTTTGATAGGCCAAAGGCGTAGTCATCCATCATCAGGCGGGTAGCGGGCAGGACGTTATTGAAGTTGACCAAAGGTTCGCCCATACCCATTAGTACGACATTGGTGACGACGCGGTTGTTGCCGTGGCGGTCACAGTTAAGCATTTCTTTGGCAAGCCAAACTTGCACGATGATTTCACCGCTGGTCAGATTGCGGTTAAAACCTTCGTGAGCGGTCGAGCAGAACGGGCAGGCCAGCGCACAGCCCGCTTGTGAAGAGATGCAGAGGGTGCCGCGATCGTCTTCGGGGATGAAGACGGTTTCAATACTATTGCCGCAGTCGTAGCGGAAGACCCATTTACGCGTGCCGTCGCTGGCAAGGCGGTCGGCGATGACGGTAGGGAAACGCAATTCGGCGGTGGCTTTCAGTTTCTCGCGCAGCGGTTTGCTGAGATCGGTCATCGCGTCGAAATCCGTGACGCGTTCGTGGTAAATCCATTTCATCAGCTGCCGCGCACGGAAGGGTTTTTCTCCCTGTTCGGCGAACCACGCCGTCAACGCTTCGCGGTCAAAGTCGAAGAGGTTGACTTTATCCGTCATCAGCAGCACAGCTCGCGTTCGGCGAAGAAGAAGGCGATTTCGCGGGCGGCGTTTTCTGCACTGTCCGAACCGTGCACGGCGTTCTCGCTCTTGCTACCGGCAAATTCGGCGCGCAAGGTGCCGGAAGCAGCTTCGGCGGGATCGGTCGCGCCCATCAGTTCACGATAACGGGTGACAGCGTTATCACCGCGCAGCACCTGTACCAAGACAGGCCCAGAGGTCATGAAGGCGACCAGTTCGGCAAAAAAAGGACGTTCACGGTGAACGTCATAAAAGCGCGCGGCGTCATCGTGGCTGAGGCGCAACATTTTTGCCGCAACGATAGCAAGTCCCTGTTGTTCGATACGGGCGAGAATTGCCCCGGTATGATGATTGCGCACGGCGTCGGGCTTAACGATGGATAGCGTCAATTGCACAGACATGGATGCTCCGTGAAGAATGTGTGAGGGTAAAAACGGGCGGTATGGTAGCACATAAGGCAATAGTGATTGAAATCAAACACCGCTGCTGTCAGGGAAGAAGACGCGTGGTTGTCCCGCGCAAGCGATTTAATCATATAGCGCGCGCAGGGCGGCAAGGCGTTCCGGCGTGCCGATGTCGCGCCATTCGCCGCTGTATGCTTCGCCGCTCAGTTCGCCGCGCGGCAGGTGGGCGCACAAGATGGGTGCCAGCGGGCGGAAGCCGGGCAGGACGTCCGCAAAGAGGCGCGGATGCAGTACGGCGATGCCGGTGTAGGTCAGGGTTTCACCCGCAATCAGGATGTTGCCCGCCAGCGAGAAGTCACCGCGCGCTTTCCAGGCGGGCGTGGCGGTGAGCAGCAGGTGGGCGAGGCTGTCGGCAGGGTGGTTTTCGCTGAAGCGGCGTAAATCCACGTCGCACCACACGTCTGCGTTAACCACAAGAAACGGCGCGTCTTCCAGCAGCGGCAGGGCCTGGACGATGCCGCCCGCTGTTTCCAGCCCTTCTTCCGGCTCGTGCGAGTAGGTGATGTGCAGGCCGTAAGCACTACCGTCGCCAAGCGCGCTTTCTATCATCGCGCCGCGATAGCCGAGATTGATGACGGCTTCCAGAAAGCCGGCTCGCGCCAGGCGGCGCAGTTGCCAGCCGATCAGGGTGTCACCACCGACACGCAACAGCGGTTTCGGGCAGCTGTCGGTGAGTGCGCCCATGCGTTTGCCGCGTCCGGCGGCGAGGATCATCGCTTTCATGTCAGTCTCTCTTGTAATCGGGGGATAGCGCGGCGCAGTTCGTCCGCCATCCAGGCAGTGTGCGGTAATGCCGCCGCTTCGTCGCAGGCGTAGGTTAGCACCAGGGGCAGGTCGGCGAGATAGCCGCGCTTGCCATCGCGTTCGGCGAGGCGGACGAACAGCCCCAGCACTTTGAGGTGGCGTTGCAGGGAGACGGCATCGCAGGTCTGCGCCCAGTCATCACTGTTTTCTTGTAGCAGGTAGCGGGCGCGGAAACCGGCTTCCCAGCGGCGCACGTCCGCTTGCGGGTAGCGGATGTAGCAGTCGCGGGTGAGTGAGACGAGGTCGTAGGCGGGGCTGCCCCATAGCGCGTCCTGAAAGTCGAGGATACCGATGCTGCCGTCGGCGCGGCGCATCAGGTTGCGACAATGGTAGTCACGGTGTACGCACAGCGCCCTGCCCTGTCCTGCCCGCCCAACCAGCCAGTTTTCGCTTTCCTGCCAGCGCATTGTGTCCACCGCGATGTCCAGCCACGGCAGGAACCATTCGCGGGTGAGCGCCACTTCAGTATGCAGGCGGGAGAATTCGTAAGGCGGGATGTCCGCTTGCAGGGCTGTGGTCGCCCGCTGCCATTGTCCCAGGAGCGTCAGCGCCTGCGGCAGGGTTGCGGCGGCGTTTTCCCGCAGGTCTTGCCAGAGCCAGCGGTCGCCGAAGTCGTCCAGCAGCAGGAATCCCTGCGTGCTGTCGGCGGCATGGATATGTGGCACAGGCAGGCCGCAAGCGGCGAATTGCTGCGCACGTTGCACGAAGAGGTCAATGCCGCCTGCGGCCACAGGTGCATCCATGAGGATGTAGCTAGCGCCATTTGCCTGGTAGCGGTAATAGCTGCGGTAGCTGGCATCGCCGCCCAGTGGTGTGAGGGTTGCCGCCTGTCCCATACAAGAAACCGCGAAAGCACGGCGGGCACTTTCGCGGTCGGTTGTCTGCGTCATGTTCAGGCGGCAGGTTTGGTTTCTGCCGGTTTTTCCTCGGCGGCGGGTTTGGCCTCTTCGGTTTTAGCCCCGGCAGGTTTCGCTTCTTCGATTTTTACTTCGTCAGCCTTTGCTTCTTCCGTAGGCGTAGCGTCAGCTGGCTTGGCTTCTTCTTTCTTAGCGGTGTTCTTTGTCGCCAGCGTATTCAGCTTGTCAAAAAGGCGTGGGTAGTTGTTATCAGCAGCGATGACGTATTTGCCGTCCACGATAAAGCCCGGCACGCCATCCAGTTGCGAGGCATTGAACAAATCGCGTGCTTGGTTGAGCTTCTGCTGCACCGCAAGCGACTTCCAGGCTTTTTCCACATCTTCCTGCTTGGCGCCGTTTTCGACGAGGAATTTCAGCGCCGCGCCCTTGTCGAAGATGATGCCGCGTTTGCCGTCCTTGTGAACCGCGTCAAATATTTTTTCGTCCATTTCCGGGACGGCCATACCGAGTTCACGCACTACATAGAATAGGCGCGCACCACCTTCCCAGTTGCCCGTAAACGCCGGGATGCGGATGAAGTCGATGGAAGCGTCTTTACCGTCGCCCAGCCATTTCTGCAAAGACGGCTCCATGGCATAACAGTGCCCGCAACCATACCAGAAGAAATTGATCACCTGCCCAGCCTTTGCTTCGGTAACCGGCGCAGTCAGTGTGGTGTAATCCGCGCCTTCCACATATTTCAGCTGCGCCTGCGCCCCTCCGGCGAGGGCGGCAGCGAGCAGCATGGCGACAATAGATTTCTTCAACATAAAAACTCCATGAACTAAGAGAGAATAGGGAAAAATGAGGCGCGCATTATACGCATCCGCTCCATCACGCCACGGTGCCTATCCGAACCGTAACGCAGTCAATTTGGCAGCAGTGGAAACCAACCGTGTCTTTGCCCATTTTCCACAGTATTCCCTTTTCTTTCACCGAGTTACACAATAGTTAATAAAATACTTAACTTAATATAAATCCCTAAAATCGTCATTTATATCAATTATCTGGAGAGCCTCGCATGAACGAAATCCTCGCAATTTATTTTGCTGAAGCCTGCCGTGTTGCGGCGCAATTAGCCGATTATTCCCCGCCGCCCACGCCGCTGATTACCAGCGACGCGGTTGCCTTCGGTGTGCTGATGGGGGTGCTGGGGCTGATTTTTCATACCGGCTCGCGCAAGAGCGGTTTTTGGGCAAAGTTTTATACCCATATTCCCATGCTGCTGCTGTGTTATTTCATTCCCGGCCTGCTCAGTACGTTTCATATTGTCAGCCTGGAAAGCAGCAAGCATATTTATTACATCGCCTCGCGCTATCTGCTGCCTGCCGCCTTATTCTTGTTGACGCTTTCTATTGATTTACAAAAGATTATCGGCCTGGGCTGGAAGGCGCTTGTCATGTTTTTCGCCGCAACCGTCGGTGTGGTTCTTGGCGGCCCGCTTGCTGTTGGCTGTTCCATATGTTTAACCCGGAATGGGTGGCAGATGATTTGTGGAAGGGCTTTTCCACGGTCGCCGGCAGCTGGATCGGCGGTGGCGCGAACCAGACCGCGATGAAGGAGCTCCATCATGTCAATGACACGCTCTTCGGCACGATGGTCGTGGTTGATGTGGTAGTTGCGGAGCTGTGGATGATCGGCCTGCTATTCATGGCGAAGAAGTCCGACAGCGTTGACCGCTGGTTGAAAGCGGACACCAGCGCTATTGATACGCTCAAGCATACCGTCGAAAAATATGTACGCGAAAACGAGCGCATTGCACAACTCTCTGATTTCATGGTTATTCTTGGCCTTACCTTTGCCATCATCGGCGTGAGCCATCTCTTTGGCGATCACATCGCCTCTTGGTTCAAACAATTCCCGTGGGCCAAGAGCTACAGCCTGAACAGCGCCTTCCTCTGGCTGGTGATATTGGCGACGGTGTTTGACATCGTATTTTTCTTCACCCGCGCCCGTGAACCAGAACACGCCGGTGGGGCAAAGCTCGGCTCGGTGTTTATTTATTATTGGTCGGCTCTATCGGCATGCAGATGGAGCTGGACAAGATTTTCGAGCATATCGGCGTCATCATGGTCGGCGTTTTCTGGATGCTGTTCCATATCATCTTCATCTTTATAGTCGCCAAGCTCATCCGTGCTCCGAGTTTCTTTCTCGCTGTCGGTTCCAAGGCGAATATTGGCGGTGCAGCCTCAGCGCCGGTCGTCGCTGCCGCATTCCATCCCTCACTGGCACCCGTCGGTGTATTGCTCGCCATCTTGGGCTATGCCATCGGTACCGCCGGCGGTTATCTCACCGGCGAAATGATGCGCCTGATAGTCGGCGGTTAATCGTCATCATGCCGCCCTACGGGGCGGTTTTTTATAGCATTAAGCGAGCAATGCAGCCATATCTGAAAGCCCGCCACAACATCCTGCGCAGCAGCGATAAAGAACTGTGGCACTGTAGCACCAGCATCCAGATCGCCACATCTTTTAACGACTGCCACCTGCAACCTACAACGCCTCTAACCAGCATCACCGCAAGAAGCCACTACTGTCAAACGCAGAAAGTGGGGACTCTTTTCTAAATAGTCTCCCAATAATATATTTATTCATCATCGCTCTAATCCAGATAGCAGGATTCTTATTCCGTCATTCATGGATGCGCAGGGTGAATGGGGCACATTTCCCCACCAAGTGGAATAGCGTCGTCTCCAATAGTGCTGATGCTGGGCATCTCGCTTAATTGACTTTATTTCGTAGTGGATTTAATGGATTAAAGTCTGCCCGAAAGTAGCAAAACCTGCTTTCAGACGACCTGTTTTGGGTAGCGCAAAAATATTAAGGCTTATACCGGGTCTGATAGCCCGGATTTTCTTGAGGACGCAATTGGTTGGGAAATTGACGGTCTGTGGTAATATCCATCGCGGTTTGCTGAATCTGCTTATAAACCTCATAGGGCTTTTCCACAAAACATAGGGCGTTTGTATTACAAAAACGAATGGTCCCCCGCTTGAACAGGGTTTCCATCAAGCCCACATACACGTGCAAATTCTGTATTTCAGGCAGCTCGGCACTGGTGACATCCAGCTCGACAAGCCCAGCGGTGAAATACAGGCGTTTATCGGTAAGTGCATAATCAATGCGGTACCAATTAAAGAAACGGTAAATGGGCGAAAACAGCGCGTACCACACCGGGGCCAGATGAAGAAGCATAAAGAAATCCATATATGGGAAGATTCCGTGCAATGCGGCATTGAACTTCGTCATAAAAAACAAGTCAAAAATCCCCCAACACAGAGCAAAAGGATAAATGAGCGGATTACCCAGTGTATATAAAAAATGATGCGGTTTACCCTGCCACAAGATAGTTTCGTTTTAATCGATGAGATTTTTGAGCATTTTTTCCTCCTGACGGATGGTGGAACATAATTATCGCATCATTAAACCAAAATCTTTCAATTTCATACAACGGTTCCCGGCGATATAGCTTCCATAATCTCTCGTCATTTTTATATCCAGATAGCCCGAATATCGGCATCAAACTTAACCGACTACATATCGCGGGATTGCGCGCTGTACTCTGTCGGAATCTAACACCCTCCACATCCGCTACCCCTCAACACCTTCCCAATAAAACGCTACGAGCCTGCGTCCTCAGTAACGAATCAAGCCTGCCCTGTAAAAAAGCCGGGCGGGTAGTAAGATAGCCGCCCCTTCCCACGGATACCCCGCCATGCACATCCCCGCCCAAACCTACCCGCTCACCCGCAAACGCCGCAACCGCAAGGACGATTTCAGCCGCCGCCTCACCCGCGAACACACCCTGACCGTTGACGACCTCATCCAGCCCGTTTTCATCTGCGAAGGCGAGCAGAAGCGAGAAGCTATCCCGTCCATGCCCGGCATTGCCCGCCTTTCCATTGACCTCCTCCTGGAAGAATGCCGCGAACTGGTCGCCCTCGGCATCCCCGTCATTGCCCCTTTCCCCGTCATCGGCCAGGAACACAAGAGCGCCGATGCTGCCGCCGCTTACGACCCGGACGGCCTCGTCCCCCGCGCCGTGCGCGCCGTGAAAGCGGCCTTTCCGGAACTCGGCATCATGACGGATGTCGCGCTTGACCCCTACACCATTCACGGACAGGACGGCATCACCGATGCCGGCGGCTACATCCTGAACGACATCACCGTCGCTACCCTCATCAAACAGGCGCTCTGCCATGCGGACGCGGGCGTAGACATCGTCGCCCCGTCCGACATGATGGATGGCCGCATCGGCGCCATCCGCCAGGCGCTCGAACAGCACGGCCACGATAACGTGCGCATCATGGCCTATTCCGCCAAATACGCCAGCGCCTACTACGGCCCCTTCCGCGACGCCGTCGGCTCGGCGGCCAACCTCGGCAAAGCCGACAAACGCACCTACCAGATGGATCCCGCGAACAGCGACGAAGCCCTGCACGAAATCGCCCTCGACATCAGCGAAGGCGCGGATTACGTCATGGTCAAACCCGGCATGCCTTACCTCGACATCGTCCGCCGCGCCAAAGACCAGTTCGCCTTCCCGCTTGCCGTGTACCAAGTGAGCGGCGAATACGCCATGCTGAACGCCGCCTTCGCCAACGGCTGGCTCACGCGCGAAACCATCATCATGGAAACCCTGCTCGGCTTCAAACGTGCCGGCGCCGACATCATCATCACCTACTTCGCAAAAGAAGCCGCCCGGCTGCTCAAACACCGCACATGACCTACCGCTGTGCCGTAATCGGCAACCCCATCGCCCATTCCCGCTCGCCGGACATCCACGCCGCCTTCGCGCAAGCGCGCGGCATTGACCTGCGTTACGACCGCATCCTCGCCGAAGCGGATAACTTCGCCACCATCGTTGCCCAATTCTTCGCCAACGGCGGGCGCGGCCTCAACATCACCCTGCCCTACAAAGAAAGCGCCTACCGCCTCTGCGAACAAACCAGCGCCGATGCGCGCCGCGCCGAAGCCGTCAATACCCTGTGGCAGGAAAACGGCAGACTCTGCGGCGACAACACCGATGGCCGCGGCCTGCGCCACGCTCTCGAACACGAGCACGCCTACCCACTCGCTGGCAAACACATCCTCATCCTCGGCGCGGGCGGTGCGGCGCGCGGCGTCATCGCCCCCCTCTGCGCCGCCCGCCCGGCCAGACTGCACATCGCCAACCGCACTACCGCCAAAGCCGCTGCTATCATCGCCGCGCAACAACTGCACACCACCGTGCCGCTCACGGCAGGTAGCCTCGAAGACCTCGCTGCCGCGCCCGCTTACGACCTCATCATCAACGCCACCTCGGCGGCGTTCAACAACACCGCCTTCACCCTGCCGGACAACATCGCCCACCCGCAGACCTACGCCTACGACATGACCTATGGCCGTGACACCCCCTTCCTTGACTGGGCACGCTCGCACCACCTCACCGCCCACGACGGCAGCACCATGCTGCAAGCCCAAGCCTGGCTCTCCTTCCAACAATGGTTCCCCGCATGAAAACCGACCTCATCCAAAACTACCACGACCCCGAACTTGACCTCGCCCCCTTCGCCGCTGCCGGGGCCATCCAGACGAACGATGACGACAGCCTCACCCTCTCCCCCGGCTTCCCCGCACAACAAGAAGAAACCCGCTGGCGCGACGCGCTGGCCGCACTCGGCATCGACACTGCCCGCATCCGCTTCGACTACCGCGTGCGCGCACATGCAAGCGGCATCAAAGCCAACCCGCAAATCAAAAATATCATCGCCGTCGCCTCCGGCAAAGGCGGCGTCGGCAAATCCACCCTCTCCGTCAACCTTGCCATTGCCCTGCACCAACTTGGTGCGCGCACCGGCCTGCTGGATGCCGACATCTACGGCCCCAGCCAGGCGCGGATGCTCGGCGGCGCGACCCGCCCGACCAGCGAAGACGGCAAAACCATGCAGCCCGTCAACCGTCACGGCATCCAGACCCTCTCCATCGGCGACCTCGTAGATGAAGACACCGCCATGATCTGGCGCGGCCCGATGATCAACCAGACCCTGCTGCAACTCTACCGCGAAACCCGCTGGCACGACCTTGACTACCTCATTATCGACCTGCCGCCCGGTACCGGCGATACCCAGCTCACCCTCGCCCAGCAAATCCCGGTCGCGGGCGCCGTCATCATCACCACCCCGCAGGACATCGCCCTGCTCGACGCCAAAAAAGCCAAAACCATGTTCGACAAAGTGAACATCCCCATCCTCGGCCTCGTCGAAAACATGAGCGTGTATACCTGCCCAAACTGCGGCCATGAAGCGCATATCTTCGGCAAAGACGGCGGCAAACTGCTCGCCGTCAGCCACCACATGCCCTACCTCGGCGGCGTGCCGCTCGACATCCGCATCCGCGAAGAAACCGACAACGGCAACCCGACCACCGCCGCCGCACCGGATAGCGACATCGCCCGCCGCTACCGCCGCATCGCCCTGCGCACCATGGCGCAACTCGCTGCAAGAGAAAGCATCACGCAGGCCTTCCCCAACATCGTCGTCGAAAAATAAGCGAGACGCCGCCTCTCACGCCCGGTAGCCTAGGCTCACCGGGCAGGGACTAATCCGCCGTTACAAGTCCGGTTTTATCCCGCTTGGCGGCTTGCTACGAGCCCAGTGTTTATCCCGCTTGACATGTGTCTACAAAGACGCTTTGTTGTGCTGGCTTGCGCCTTCGCCATTGACCCTACTGGCTTGACAACAACTACCTGCTCTTTCAATTCGACCGTAAACGGGTGTTGTCGCTGGCGACATTGTTTACTCCGGTTTAATCAGCGACGCTTGTGTTGTTCGCTGTAATCCCAGTACGACAAAAAGCCCCTCGCCAACTGCAAGGGGCTTTTTGTGTAGACACATCAAGCAAAGCCCGTAAGTATCACGGGTTTGCTGCTTTTCTCTGTTTCGCTGCCGTCATTAAATCCCTTTGCCGCTGAAAACGTTAAGGACTGTGCTTGCTGTCAGCCAGTGTAGTCGTTGCGGTATCTGCCTACGCTGAAGAGGAGAAGGAGGAAGGTCAGAAAATTGATGTTCAGCAGCAAGATCCCACCGGTGCGGGGGATGGGGTGCTGGTAGTAAAAGTTGAGCGCGGTCGGCAGGTAGTAGCTGAAAGCGCCGTATTCGAAGCGGACGGTTTGCAGGCCGTAGAGGACAATAAGGGTGAGATAACCGCTTTTTTGTCCCCGGATGATTTGTACGGCGCCGTAGATACCGGCGATGGCGGTCGCGAGCGCAATGAGGGCTGCAAAACCACTGTAACCGCTGTTACGCAGGGTGGCGCAGGCGATTTTGTACGGCAGGGCGGCGTCGTATGCGCAACCGGCAGCGGCGAGATTAAGGCCGCTACCGAAGAGGCGTTTCAGCATCCACAGGGCAAAAATGCCGCTTGCGGCGGCGAGCAGGTAGGTTTCGAGAACGGGGCGGTGCTGGATTTTTTTCATGGTTGACGAATAGGGTGAGGGGGCAGGTCGGTAAGATCCCAGCGGGCTTTGACGGCGATATTGAGCGGACTGTCATGCCCGTCGTAACGTTGCGCGGCGGCGTAGGCGATCATCAGGGCGTTATCTCCGCAGAGCGCAAGCGGTGGGAAATACACACGTTTGCCGCGTTTATCGGCTTCTTGTTGCAGGGCTTGGCGCAGGGTGCGGTTGGCACTGACGCCACCGGCAACGACGAGGTCGCGGTAACCGGTTTCTTGCCAGGCACGGCGGCTTTTGATGACGAGGGTATCCACCACAGCCTGCTGGAAGGCGGCAGCGATGTCAGCATGGGTTTGCGGGTCATCGCCCTGTTCTTCGATGAGCAGGCGCACTTGGGTTTTGAGTCCGCTGAAGCTGAAGTCCATGCCGGGGCGGTTGGTCATCGGGCGCGGCAGCGGGAAACGGTCGGCATTACCCTGTGCGGCGAGTGCTGCCAGCTCAGGACCGCCGGGATAGGGCAGACCGAGCAGTTTCGCGGTTTTATCGAAGGCTTCGCCGACGGCGTCATCCAGGGTTTGCCCCAACAGACGGTAGCTGCCTGGTGCATCCACAGCCATGAGCTGGGTGTGCCCACCGGAGACCAGCAGGGCGATATAGGGCAGTTGTGGCCGGGCAGCAGTATCCAGCAAGGGTGAGAGCAGGTGTCCTTCCATGTGGTGGATGGCGATAGCGGGGATATTGAGGCCGTAGGCGAGTGCGCGTGCGTATCCCGCTCCGGTCATCAGCGCACCGAGTAGGCCGGGGCCAGCGGTATAGGCGATGAGGTTGATGTCGGTGAGCGTTTTGCCCGCACGTTCGAGGGCCTGTTGCAGGATATGCGGCAGGCGGCGCAGGTGGTCGCGCGCGGCAAGCTCGGGGACGACGCCGCCGTGGACACGGTGCAGTTCGATTTGGGAATAGACTTCGTTGGCGAGGATACCTTCGTCTGCGCTGTACAGGGCGACGGCGGTTTCGTCGCAGGAGCTTTCAACGGCGAGGATGAGCGGTGTGGTCATGGTCGTTGTAAAAAGCGGCAGCCCCGCACTGGGACGGGGCTGCCGTGGTGTTCGTGGGAATGGTCAGGAGAGGAGCATCAGGCGTTTGGCAATCTGATCGGCCAGTTTGTTTGCACCGTGCAGGATGTGTGCCAGCATAGCGCTTTGGGTGGACTGGATGAGGATGATGAGTGCTTTGTCGTCAACGCTGACGGCGCTGATATAGACTTTGCCTTTTTCGCTGTCAATGGTGATGGATTTGCTGTTGCCGAGGTCAAATTCGGAGATAAGCGAGGAGCCGAGGGCAAAGAGCGAGCTACCTACGGCGGCAAGGTTGTCGGCACTATGTTTGTTGTCATCAGTGTGGGCGGCAATCTCGAAGCCGTCAGGCGTGGCAAGCAAGACATTTTTGACGCCCGGCGTGTCTACGGCAAAGGTTTCCAGTGCGCGGGTGCAGTAACTGACAAAGGTACTTTCGCGGTAGTCTTCTAATGTTGCCATGGGCGTTCCTTAGTTGATCTCTGCTTCGATGGAAGCTATCAGGGTTTCGACCAGCAATAATACATCATCCCGTTTCCGGGCATCCACTTCGAATATCGGGAATTTGAAATCGCGCGCTTCGAGGATTTTGAAGCTTTCGGCAAGGGTCAGATAGTTGTGTTCGACGTCGCAATGGGTGATGCCAACGACGATGCTGTTCATTTTGTGTTTATGGAAATAGTCCACGTAATACGGCAGTTCTTTCACTGCTTTCGGCATGGAGCTATCCACCAGGACGATGGCGCCAAGTGCCCCTTCGGTAACGACACGCCAAACCAGTTCGAAACGTTCTTGCCCGGGTGTGCCATAGAGGCCGACTTTGGTGTCCGGTGGCAGGATGATTTGCCCGTAGTCAATGCCAACAGTGGTCAGCAGTTTGTTATGCGCTTTTTTATCGCTGTTGACGACATCGGTTGAGACAACTTCTTTGTCTGAGAGCGCCTTGATTGCTGTAGTTTTGCCGGCACCCATACTGCCTGCGAAGATGATTTTGAATTCTTGCATGATGTGTTGGTTATCCGATAAATGTTAGAGGCCGAGCTTTTCACGCAGACGTTGCAGCAGACTGCGCTTTTGTTCCACTTTTTCTTTTTCTTGCGAGCTATATGCACGTTTGACTTGTTCTTCGGCAACGAAGCTGCCCTGTTCGAGTCTCTGCACTTGTCCCGCCATCAGGGTGGCAAAGAGGAAGCGACGGATGCGGTCATAGGAATAGGAGGTTTTTTCGAAGAGGGTCTCGATGTTGACCGGATGGGTCTGCGCGCAGGTGGCAAGACGTAGTGCTTCGGTACGTCCATGTCTACCAAGCGGTTGCGGGAAACGGATCAGGCGGTAATAGGCCTGATCGTCAATGTCCTGGCGACCGTCCATATTCGATTGCCATAGGCTTTCAAAGAGCCACAAGTCGAATTGCAGTTTGCGTGCATTGTCGGGAATATCGTCATTGTCAGTCGCGACCCAAGTCCAAGAATCAAAACCGGGTACGGCTTCGCGCGGGTAGTTGATGTACACCAACCCTTCACGCGGCTTGATCCAGGTAATATTGCGCTCGTGCGTGGCGCGGATAACCATGTGATCGCGGCGGCGGATATGATTGAGTAGTTCGCGTGTATTGCTGCTTGGCACAGCATCCGTGGTGCTGTGGTGGGTCGGTGCCGACGCTGCAGTCGTAGCCGTCGCTGCAGGTGAGCCGTGGCCACCAAAGAGTTGATCCAGCCACGAAACGGCGTTGCCATTGTCGGTATCACGCAAATCCAGGGCGGGGAAATGGTACTGTTTAGCCTGAGCGGCACCGTCATCGTTGTTATAGGCGCAAACAATGGGGCAACGCACCAGCGAGATATATTTCTGAATCTGGGGAGTGGGCAGGAAACTGGCGTTAATAACCACGCCGTTCAGCCCCTTGTGGTTGGCAGCGACCCACACAATGGATGAGCCTTGCGGCGCGCTGTTGATAAGTTTCTTGATACGGGTTTCCGATTCAGGAGAGAACCCGAGCAGGCAGATATTATGGTTATCCGGCATGACGAGAGTTTCCATGTCACTGAGTTACATAAAAATAACGCTCCCTATTTGGTGGTAGGGAGCGCGTGATGATATCCCCCCGATCAGGAAAAATCGAGTTCTTTTTCGAAGCTGCGCAACTCGTGACGAGCCATAGCCAAATTGGAACGGGCACGATCCAAAACGAGATAGAGGAACAATTTTTCGTTGCGTTCCAGCGGACGGATCAGGTGGTAGCTTTTGCTAAGGGTGATAAGGATGTCTTCAATACCGTCGTTCAAACCCAAGGATTTGGATACACGACGTTTGGCATTGAGAACTTCGGTGTTACCGGCGGCTGCCAGCTCAAGATCAATACCTGAACCTTCGGTAGCAAGTGCGAGACCGCTGTCAGAATCTACCAGTGCTGCAGCTTTGAAACCGTCAATATCTTGCAGGCTGCTGAGATCAATTTTAGCCATTGTGATTTACTCCAAGTGATATAACTATTTTGCATAACGCCTAAGGCACCTGCCACTATGCTTCAATCATACCTATTCCCAAAAAACATTTGATAACAATAGACTGTATGCCTAAATGCCCCCATCCCTTTACCTGATAGGGCAATATTGCTGTAATGCTGCCCTAGTTTTGAACCTCTTGAACGCCAATGCAACAAGATTTTGACATCGCCACACTAGAATTGCTGGATGCGGCTGTTGCAGAAATCAGGCAACATGCTAATAACAAAGTCTATTATCTGGAAGGTACGCTGGGGGCGGGGAAGACGGCTTTTGTTCGCAGCTGGTTGCGACAGGCGGGTTATCCGGGTGCCGTACAGAGTCCGACTTACGCCCTTATGCACGAATATTATATAGGTCAACATACTATTATTCATGCAGATTTATACCGCTTGGCGACAGTGGATGAGCTCTTGTACCTTGATGTACGCGACTGGGAAACACGAGCCACCTATATATTTATCGAATGGGCACAAAACGGCGGTGATCTGCTGCCTAAGGCTGACGTAATCTGTCAGTTCTCCTACCAAGGTGGCTGCCGCACATTGTCGGTCACGGATGTTTCCTGCGGCAAAAGCCACTACTGATTTCAGAAACAGATGGGGCATAATAGCGCCTTGACCACATTCAACGGAAAACCCCGTGTTGCGAAAAGGACTCTTGTTCATCCGATTATGGCGCAAATTGTTGCTTATTCTGCTGGGATGCAGTTTTTTTTGTTATCCATCGTCCGCTTGGGCGGTTGTTTTACAAGACGTACGCTATAACCGCCTGCCGGACAAAATCCAGCTCGTTCTTGATCTTGACCGCCCAACGATCTTTCAACAATTCAGCCTCGCCGGACCGCCGCGCATCGTTCTTGACATTCCTGATGCCAGCCGCAGCGGGCGGGCGGGTATTACTATCGGCGCCGGTGCGGTAAACAGCATCCGCACCGGCTTCAGCAACGAGACCACCCTGCGCGTCGTTATCGATCTGCGCTACACCGCCAAGGCCAATATTTACACGATGCCGCCGGAAGGAAATCGCGGCAACCGCATCGTGATTGACATCTACGACAACCTCGCCGCCCCAGCGCTGACCCTGGAATCGCTCGAAAGTGAAGCGCAGCCGCCCTACGTCGTCTTTGCCGGCGCAGCGCTGGAGAATATGCACGACAACGGCATCAGTATTAACAACAATATGTCTATCGGCAATGCCCCCCCCTCTCCCGGCGGCGGACAAGTTGCCATTCAGCCTCCCCCACCACCGCGCAGCAGCGGTGTCCCTGTTGCTATCGATGCGCCACCACGTAGCACAGGCGTTCCCGTCACCATCAACGCACCGCCGCGTAGCACGGGTGTACCCGTCGCTATCGATGCACCGCCACCTAACAGCGCACCACCATCCTTCCTGCAAAACGCTCCGCTGCCCACCTTCCCACAAGACCGTGTAGCTGGCAGCAAAACCGTCACCCAAGCCCCGCCGCGTCCGCCAGAAAGCCGCCCCGCCACCGTTACCGTTGAGCGTAAAATCTCGGCGACCGGGAAAGTCGAAAAACAGAGCAACATCATTGCGCCCGCGTCTATCTCAAAGAAAACCATTGTCGTCGCCATTGACCCTGGCCACGGCGGCAAAGACACCGGCGCAGTCAACCCCGGCAGCGGCCTGCGCGAAAAAGACGTCGTTCTGCAAATCGCATACCGCCTGAAACAACACATAAACAGTAAAAAAGGCTTCAGCGCCTTCCTTACCCGCAGCGACGATACCTACATCCCGCTACCCGAGCGCCCCAGCAGCGCTCGCCGCCGTGGTGCCGATCTCTTTATCTCCATCCACGCCGATGCCGTGGAAAACAGCACACCCAGCGGTTCGTCTGTATACATCCTCTCCACCAAGGGGGCAACTACCGCCATCGGGAAGTACCTCGAACGCACTGAAAACTCGGTAGACCTGCGCTGGGGTGTGGATGTCAGCAAATACGATGATGATATCCAGCAGGCTCTGCTCGGTATGCAGCAAGAAGCGACCATCGAATCCAGCTACATCCTTGCGCAAAAAACCCTGAATGAACTGGGCCGCATCGGTAAAGTCCATAAAGGGCAAGTGCAGCGTGCCAACTTCGTCGTACTGCGCTCGCCGGACATCCCTTCGATGCTGGTCGAAACCGCTTTTATCTCCAACCCCGACGAAGCGCGCAAACTCGCTTCACCTGCCTATCAGGAACAACTGGCACAAGGCATCGCAAACGGCGTGGTCA
The DNA here is from genome assembly GCF_900460955.1 of Cardiobacterium valvarum. Lineage (GTDB taxonomy): Bacteria > Pseudomonadota > Gammaproteobacteria > Cardiobacteriales > Cardiobacteriaceae > Cardiobacterium > Cardiobacterium valvarum. Next base: position 1,294,695 of record NZ_UFUW01000001.1, on the reverse strand, counting down.
GTTACTACAAAGAACACCTGCCGCAGCATATGCTGCTCGGGAAATAAGGAAATTACATGACGATAGGCCGCAAAATCGTCCTCATCGGCCCGATGGGTGCGGGGAAAACCTCACTGGGCAAACGACTTGCTGCGCGCCTGCGCTGGGATTTTGTTGATACCGACCATGCCTTGTGCGCGCGCACCGGTGTGGACATTCCGACCATTTTCGCGCAAGAAGGCGAAGCGGGCTTTCGCAAACGCGAACACGCCACCCTTGCCGCCGAACTTGCCGACCCGCGTGAACGCGTCGTTGCCTGCGGCGGCGGCATCGTCATTAATGCCGGCAACCGCCGCCTGATCGCTGGACAATTTTTGGTGGTCTTCATTGATGTCTCCGTGCACCGGCAAATCCTGCGCATCGGTCGCGACCGCAACCGCCCGCTGGTGCAAAATACGGACAATCTGCAAGCTAAACTCGAGCAACTGCGCGACGAACGCCTCGGCCTCTACGAAGGCCTGGCTGATATCCGTATCGATACCGACAATAATCACTTCACCAATTCCTTCAAGCAGCTGCTGCACGAAGTGGAAAGCCGTCTGCGCCACGAACGCTGAATTCGCCGCCTTCTCACCCAAACAAAAAAGCGCCCCGCAGGGCGCTTTTTTACATCAGACCGATTTATTCGACGATGACTTTACCACGCATGACGGCGTAGTGCCCCGGGAAAGAGCAGAAGAAGTCATAGTCGCCTTTAGCTTCAAACACCTCGGTTTTGAAGGTGACATCGGCTTTTTCGCCACCACCAATGAGTTTGGTGTGAGCGATCACTTTGCCGCCTTCTTCATCCACGTAGTTTTTGGTCGGGCCAGCTTTAATGCCTGCTTGTGCAGCGGCATCCACATCGGCGGTTTTGGTGATAACGACGTTGTGGCCCATTGCAGCAGCAGGCAGCTTGCCAACGTGGTCAAGCTCTACGGTAAATTCCGGGCAGGTGGCTTTGTTGATCTTGAATTCTTTCAGGTCGAATTTCATCGCATCGTCAGCCTTCAGCACGACTTTGCAATCACCACCGGCTGGAGCAGCAGCACCTTCGGCAGGTTTGGCAGCATCTTCAGCGAGAGCACCGACGCTCATCAAGGCGACAATAGCGGGGATCATCAGTTTTTTCATGGTGTATACCTCTTGAGTTGAAGGGAAGGAAAATTCGCGGCGCATAGTAGGAGGGTACCCGGCAAAATGCAATTCGTTCGCGCTTGTATTGCGTGAATGTCACGCTTTTGCACAACGTTGTTCACACACTATCACAACCGCGTTTCCGTTTAATAACCGAGCGTGGCTGCATCCTGAATACGCGGGTCGCTGTATGACGCCTCCGGCAAGAGGGCGGTGTCACCGCTCAGCGCATATTCAACTCATGCATGCACGACACAGGCGGAAAAATCATCCATTTCGTTATTGGACAGGATGCCCATGCCTTCCCCACCGGCCCCGTGCCGCCACAGCCGACATTTATGGTGTAGGTGCTGGAACCGCATCACTGTTTTCATCAACGGCGGCGTAATGTGTGGGCTGATCACTTTTATTGTAATTTTTACCGGTTCCGCTTGCGTGACATCAAGCCATCCCCCACGGCGATACACAGGCTGCGTTAAAATAAGCGACATAAACCAGTTTCCAAGGATAACCATCATGAGCGACAACGAACAGGCAGAACCAGTCGTCTTCAAGCCCAAATCCATGGGCGTCAAGAAAAAAGGCGCGGAAAAAATCCGCCAGATTGCGGAAAATACCGGCCACGTCGGCGAAGAACGTCTGCGCAAACCACGCTGGATACGCGCCCAGTTCCCCGGCGGCGAAGAAGTACAGCGGATGAAGGCGCTGATGCGCGAGCAGAAACTGCACAGCGTCTGCGAAGAAGCCTCCTGCCCGAACATTGGCGAATGCTTCCGCCACAGCACGGCCTCGTTCATGATCATGGGCGACATCTGCACGCGCCGCTGCCCGTTCTGCGATGTTGGCCATGGCCGCCCCAACCCGCTGGATGCGATGGAACCCATCCACCTCGCCGAAACCGTGCGCAACCTCGGCTTGCACCACGTCGTCATCACCTCGGTGGACCGCGATGATCTGCTTGACGGTGGTGCGGCGCACTTCGCCGCCTGCGTGCGTGAAATCCGCCGCCAGGCGCCGCGCATGACCGTGGAAATCCTCACCCCCGACTTTCGCGGCCGCATGGAAAAAGCCCTCGAAATCCTGCGTCACACCCCGCCCGACATCTTCAATCACAACCTAGAAACCGTTAAACGGCTGTACGAAGAAGTGCGCCCCGGCGCGAACTACGAGCACTCGCTGGAACTTTTGCGCGCATACAAAAAAGTGAGCAACAAACCCGTCATCACCAAATCGGGGCTGATGGTCGGACTCGGCGAAGAAGTGGAGGAAATCCTCGCGGTGATGGAAGACCTGCGCCGTCACGACGTGCAAATGCTGACCGTTGGCCAGTACCTGCAACCCTCGGTGCACCACCTGCCGGTCAAGCGCTACTACACGCCGGAAGAATTCCAGATCTTCACCGACGAAGGCCTGAAAATGGGCTTTACCCACGTCGCCTCCGGGCCAATGGTGCGATCCTCCTTCCATGCCGACATGTCGGCGAAGGCCGTCCTCTGATGAGCGGCTACAACCGCGACAACCTCTACGATCGCCCGCAGGCGGTCGTTGATTTCCGCTTCGACGAACGCACCGCCGCCGTCTTCCCCGACATGATCCACCGCTCCGTGCCGGGTTATGCGACGCTGCTGCAACTCTTTGCCGTCATCGGCGCGGGTATCGTGCCGCCGGGCGGGCGGGTGTACGACCTCGGCTGTGCCCTCGGCGGTGCCAGCATTGCCCTGCAACAGCAGATGACGGCAGATACCGCCATCATCGCCGTGGATAATTCAGCAGCGATGACCGACCGCCTCACCGCCTACATTGCCGGTGCCGGCATCGCCAACATCCGCGTCGAACAGGCGGACATCACCACGCTCGAACTCGCCCCCGCTGACCTCGTCCTCATGACCTTCACCCTGCAATTCATCCCGCCGCAAGCACGCGACGCCCTGCTTGCCCGCATCCATCGCGCCCTGCACCCCGGCGGCGCGCTGCTGCTTGCGGAAAAAACCCGCCCGGACGACGACCGCCTGCGACTCTGGCACGAAGCCTTCAAAGCCTCACAGGGCTACTCGCAACTGGCCATCGCGCAAAAACGCGAATCGCTGGAACACGTCATGCAGACCGACCGCTACGCCACGGTAGAAGAGCGCCTGCACCGCGCCGGCTTCAGCGACATCACGCCGTGCTTCCGCACCCTGCCCTTCTGCGCCTGGGTGGCTATGGCATAAGCGGGATGAGGCGTATCCTTGCCACCTACCTACGCGCAGGGAGACCCCATGAAAACCATCCGCCAAATCCTCGCCTTCCTCATCGCCGCCACCCTCGCCGTCCTCAAAGGCATCTGGCGCCTTTTCCGCGCCATTTTCCGCTTCATCTGGGACGACATCCTCGGCGGCATCATCAATTGGCTGTTCGGCAACTAAATCAAGGCATATCAACAGCGGCGCACATATGCGCACGATAAAACCCAAAAAATCACCAGTGGTGGGGGTCTTTTCCCCATCACCTATCAGAAAACCACAACCTTTTGAAAAACCAAAATAAATTTTCAAAATCACCGATATGGCGCGTAAAATGCAGCCAAGCCACCAGCCAACTGCACCATGCAACGCCACCTTTGGACACTTGCGGGCTGTCTCGCCTTCATACTCGGACTCATCGGCATCCCGCTCCCCTTCCTGCCGACCGTCCCCTTCCTCATCCTCGCCGCATGGTGCTGGGCAAAAGGCAGCCCGCGTTTTCACCACTGGCTCACCACCCATCCTCACCTCGGCCCGCCGATTGCCGCCTGGCGTACTCGCCGCGTCGTGCCTTACCGCGCTAAAACCCTTGCTATCCTCATGCTCGCCGCCTCACTCAGCGGCGGCATCTACCTGCTCGATAACAACGACCACCTGAAACTGGCGTTCGCCCTCATCATCCTGGCCCTGATGCTGTGGGTGCGCCGCCTGCCGGAGGCATAGCCATGACAGAACACCGCTTCCCCAACCCTGAGCGCGCCGACCACCACGGCCTGCTCGCCCACAGCGACAGCATTGACGCCGGACTCGTCTTTGCCGCGCACAGCGAAGGCGTCTTTCCCTGGTATGACAGCGGCGACCCCGTCCTGTGGTGGAGTCCCGACCCGCGCGGCATCATCCCGACCGATGGCGTGCACGTGAGCCGCAGCCTGCGCAAACAGCTGCGCACCATGCCGTACCACCTTACCCTCGATACTGCCTTTGGCCGCGTCATCGACTACTGCGCCAACGTCCACGGCGACAGCTGGATCACCGCCGACATCCGCCGCTGCTACACCGAACTCTACCGTCAGGGCCGCGCGCACAGCTGCGAACTCTGGCACGGCGATTCCCTCATCGGCGGCATGTACGGCGTCAGCCTGGAACGCATCTTCTGCGGCGAATCCATGTTCAGCCTGCGTCCATCGGCGTCAAAAATCGTCCTCGTCCGCCTCTGCCAATACCTCGTCCGCCTCGGCATTGACACCCTCGATACCCAATTCCTCACCCCGCACCTCATCAGCATGGGCGGCATCCATATCCCGCGCCGCGACTACCTCGCCCGCCTCACCGACAACCCCGACGCCCACCGTGGTCGCTGGCAGTGGCAGGAGCCCTAAACAAAAACACCCCAACGGGCGGGGGCGCACTACACTATCCCCTCTTTTCTAACCCACTCGCCGCCCATGACCCGCCCCGACCTCACCCGCCTCTACCAAGCCAGCCCCTACGCCGCTGCCCAACTCGAACGCCACCCCGACTGGCTGGCCGACCTTGACCCCGCTGCCAGCCCCGACGAAGACTACCGCGCCACTTACGCCGCCGAAAACCCGCCGCCGGAAGACGAAGCGACGCTGATGCGGCAACTGCGCCAATACAAACACCGCCGACAAATCCGCCACATCCACGCCATCGTGAATGGCCACATCGACGAACCCACCTTCCTCGCCCGCACCAGCGCGCTCGCCGAAACCCTGATTGCCGCCGCGCATGACTGGCAATTCGCCGCCCACTGCGCCCGTTACGGCACCCCGCTGGATAGCGACGGCAACCCCATGCCCATGCTCATCCTCGGCATGGGCAAACTCGGCGGAGGCGAACTCAACTTCTCCTCCGACATCGACCTCATCTACGCCTACCGCGCAAACGGCACAACCAGCGGCGGGCGCAAACCCGAAGAACACGAAACCTGGTACCGCAAACTCGCGCAGCGCCTCATCCACACCCTCGACGCCGTCACCGAAGACGGCAACGTTTACCGCGTGGACATGCGCCTGCGCCCCTTCGGTCAGACCGGCCCGCTCGCCCTGACCTACACCGCGATGGAACAGTACTACCTCATCCACGGCCGCGACTGGGAACGCTACGCCCTGATGAAAGCCCGCCCCGTCGCCGGCGACATCGACGGCGGCCGCGAACTGCTCGCCACCCTGCGCCCCTTCACCTACCGCCGCTACCTCGACTACGCCGCCCTGAACGCCCTGGCCGACATGAAACAAAGCATCAACCGGCAAATCCGCGAAGAAGGCATGGAACGCCACATCAAACTCGGCGCGGGCGGCATCCGCGAAGCCGAATTCACCGTGCAGGCCATCCAGATGATCTACGGCGGCCAATACCCGGCACTACAAACCCCGTCACTCCTCACCGCCCTTGACCACATCCGCGCGCGCGGCCTCATGTCCACCGCTGACACACAGGCCCTGCAAGACGCCTACCTCACCCTGCGCAGCGTCGAAAACGCCCTGCAATACCGCGACGACCAACAAACCCACAGCCTACCGGACAACGATGACGACAACGCCTGGCAGCGCCTCGCCACCGCCTGCCACGCCGAGAACATCCCCGCCCTGCAAACACGTATCCAGCAGGCGCGCGACACCATCCACCAACACTACACCGCAACCATCGCCGACGAAGACACCCCCGCACCCGACCCCATCGCCGACGGCCTCGCCGCCGTGGACTGGACCGACCCGGACGATCCCCACCTCGCGCGCTGGCTTAACGACAACATCAGCGACGACAACAGCCGCACCCAAACCGCCGCCACCCTCGCCGCCTACACCCGCTCCAACAACTGGCACCGCCTGCCACAACAGACCAACAGCCGCCTGCACCGCCTCATCCCTGCCGTCCTCAGCCAGGCCGTACAAAACGCCCAACTTGACGGCCTCGCCGGCATCCTCGACCTCATCACCGCCGTCAGCGGCCGCAACAACTACATCACCCTGCTCACCGAACAACCCGCACTCACCAACCACCTGCTCAACATCGCCGCCAACGCCGCCTGGCTCATCCACTACATCGCCGCGCACCCGCTCGTCCTCGACGACCTCAACAACGAACGCCGCCTGCCGCCGGGCCGCACCGCCCTGCAACAAGACCTCGCCGCGCGCCTGCAAAACATCGACGACGAAGAAACCTGGCAACACGCCCTGCGCGACTACAAACACGTCCAGACCTTCAAAACCGCCTGGGCGGACATCCACGGCCACCTGCCGCTGATGCAAGTGAGCGACCAACTCAGCCACATCGCCGAAACCACCCTGCAAGCCGCACTCGAACACGCTGAGCACACCCTGCGCGAAAAACACGGCATCCCGCGCAAAGCCGACGGCAGCCCGGCCGAAATCGCCATCATCGGCTACGGCAAACTGGGCGGCCTCGAACTCGGCTACGGCTCAGACCTCGACATCATCTACCTCTACGACGACGGCGACACAGACGGCATGACCGACGGCGAAAAACCCATCGACAACCAGCGCTACTACACCCGCCTCGCCCAACGCACCAGCAACCTGCTCGGCGCCGCCAGCAGCAACGGCACCATCTACACCATCGACACCCGCCTGCGCCCCGGCGGGGCAAGTGGCCTGCCCGCCGTCAGCATCCAGGGATTCGCCCGCTACCAGCGCGAAAACGCCTGGACCTGGGAACACCAGGCACTCACCCGCAGCCGCGCCGTAGCAGGAAGCCCTGCCCTCGGCGAGCGCTACACCCGCCTGCGCCACGAACTGCTCACCCGCCCGGCCAAAGCGACCCTGCGCGAAGACATCCTCGCCATGCGGCAAAAAATGCACGACAACGCCGCGCCACTGCCGTCGGACACCTTCCACCTCAAACAAAGCGCGGGCGGCCTCATCGACATCGAATTCATCGTCCAATACCTACTGCTCGCCCACGGCGCGGCAGAACCCATCCTCAGCCGCATGAGCGACAACATCCGCCAGCTCGCCGCACTGGAAGCCACCGGCATCCTCACCTCATCGCAGGCCATGACCCTGCGCGACGCCTACCGCAAACTGCGCGCGGAAGCCCACCACCGCCAACTGAACGACCGCGACAAACGTGTCCCCGCCGCCCCCTGGCAAGCACTGCGCGACAACATCTGCGCCATCTGGCGCGACATCTTCGCCCTCAACTGAAAACGGGCATTACGCTGCTTGGCGACTGCCCGCAAACCCAGTATTCATCCCGCTCGACGGCCTGCCACGAGCCCGGCATCTATCCCGCTCGACGGCCTGCTACGAGCCCAGAAACCAGAAAGCTGCACCAATAAGCCCCTCGCCCCGTGGGATGTATGGACCGGAGACATGGGTAATACATGTGCGAAGAGATGGGTAACACTTACCCCGTCCCAACCGACGGAGGACCCCATGCCTTGGAGAACCCAAACCGTGAAAGAACAACGCATAGAACTCGTTACCCTCGCCCGCAAGCCCGGCGCCAACATCAGCGAGCTTGCCCGCCGCTTCGGCGTCAGCCGTAAAACCATCTACAAATGGCTCAACCGCGACGATATGGACGACCGATCCCGCCGTCCGAAGAACAGCCCCAAGCGCACTCCGCAGGCCCAGGAAGCCCGTATCCTCGCCACGCGCGATGACCATCCCGCCTGGGGCGCGCGCAAAATTGCCCACGTCCTCTCGCGCGACAGCGGCATCGTCCTTGCGTCCAGCACGGTCAACAGCATCCTGCGCCGCAATGGCCGCATCAGCCCTGAGGCCAGCTGTGCCGCGACTCCGTGGCAGCGTTTCGAGCATCCGTTTCCTAACGACCTGTGGCAGATGGATTTCAAAGGCTACTTCAGCACAAGCCACGAGGGGCGCTGCCACCCGCTGACCATCCTTGACGACCATTCACGCTACAACCTCTGCCTTGACGCGCAGGGCAACGAACGCCACGAGAGCGTGCAGGTGGCGCTCTTACGGGTGTTCGGGCGCTATGGCCTGCCGAAGTGCATCAACACTGATAACGGCTCGCCCTGGGGCAACGGTGGGCAAGACCCGCTAACCAAGCTTGGCGTGTGGCTCATCCGCCTGGGTATTCACGTTAGCCATAGCCGTCCTCACCATCCGCAGACGAACGGCAAGGACGAGCGTTTCCACCGCACACTCAAGGCAGAACTGATTGATCGCTATGACTTTATTGATTTACTTGATGTGCAAAGACGTTTTGATTCCTGGCGGCACATCTACAACCACGAACGTCCGCATCAAGCGCTGGGCATGGCGACTCCGTCGGAGTGCTACCAGCCCAGCACACGTAGCCTGCCGACGCAATTGCCGCCGGTGGAGTATCCGGGAGATGACTTTGTGCGCAAGGTGCAACAGGGCGGCTGGGTGAGTTTTCAGGGTAAGGCCCTACGCACCAGCAAGGCATTGGCAGGCCAGCCGGTAGCCCTGCGTCCGGTCGTTGGAGAGGATGGTGTTTTTGCCCTGTATTTTTGTCATCAATTTGTGGAGGAGTTTGATTTGAGAAACGCCTGATAGACTATCCCCGGACTGTTACCTATGTCCTCGCACGTTGTTACCTATGTATCTGGTCTATACATGGGAGAGGGGTTGGGGAGAGGATTAGACAAACTGCGCAGCGACAAAACCCAAGCTTTATCCCGCTCGGCGGCCTGCCACGAGCCCAGAAACCAGAAAACTGCACTAACAAGCCCCTCACCCCGTGTGAGAGGGGTTGGGGAGAGGGTTAGACAAACTGCGCAGCAACAAAACCCTGGCTTTATCCCGTTTGGTGGTCTACCACGAGCCCAGCATCTATCCCGCTTGGCGGCCTGTTACGAGCCCAGAAACCAGAAAGCTGCACCAACAAGCCCCTCGCCCCGTGGGAGAGGGGTTGGGGAGAGGGTTAAACAAACTGCGCAGCGACAAAACCCAAGCTTTATCCCGCTCGGCGGCCTGCCACGAGCCCAGAAACCAGAAAGCTGCACCAGCAAGCCCCTCGCCCTGTGGGAGAGGGTTAGGCAAACTGCGCAGCGACAAAACCCAGGCTTTATCCCGCTCGGCGGCTTGCCGCGAGCCCAGAAACCAGAAAGCTGCACCAACAAGCTCCTCGTCCCGTGGGAGAGGGGTGTATAGACCGGATACATAGGTAACAACGTGCGAGGACATAGGTAACAGTCCGGGGATAGTCTATCAGGCGTTTCTCAAATCAAACTCCTCCACAAATTGATGACAAAAATACAGGGCAAAAACACCATCCTCTCCAACGACCGGACGCAGGGCTACCGGCTGGCCTGCCAATGCCTTGCTGGTGCGTAGGGCCTTACCCTGAAAACTCACCCAGCCGCCCTGTTGCACCTTGCGCACAAAGTCATCTCCCGGATACTCCACCGGCGGCAATTGCGTCGGCAGGCTACGTGTGCTGGGCTGGTAGCACTCCGACGGAGTCGCCATGCCCAGCGCTTGATGCGGACGTTCGTGGTTGTAGATGTGCCGCCAGGAATCAAAACGTCTTTGCACATCAAGTAAATCAATAAAGTCATAGCGATCAATCAGTTCTGCCTTGAGTGTGCGGTGGAAACGCTCGTCCTTGCCGTTCGTCTGCGGATGGTGAGGACGGCTATGGCTAACGTGAATACCCAGGCGGATGAGCCACACGCCAAGCTTGGTTAGCGGGTCTTGCCCACCGTTGCCCCAGGGCGAGCCGTTATCAGTGTTGATGCACTTCGGCAGGCCATAGCGCCCGAACACCCGTAAGAGCGCCACCTGCACGCTCTCGTGGCGTTCGTTGCCCTGCGCGTCAAGGCAGAGGTTGTAGCGTGAATGGTCGTCAAGGATGGTCAGCGGGTGGCAGCGCCCCTCGTGGCTTGTGCTGAAGTAGCCTTTGAAATCCATCTGCCACAGGTCGTTAGGAAACGGATGCTCGAAACGCTGCCACGGAGTCGCGGCACAGCTGGCCTCAGGGCTGATGCGGCCATTGCGGCGCAGGATGCTGTTGACCGTGCTGGACGCAAGGACGATGCCGCTGTCGCGCGAGAGGACGTGGGCAATTTTGCGCGCGCCCCAGGCGGGATGGTCATCGCGCGTGGCGAGGATACGGGCTTCCTGGGCCTGCGGAGTGCGCTTGGGGCTGTTCTTCGGACGGCGGGATCGGTCGTCCATATCGTCGCGGTTGAGCCATTTGTAGATGGTTTTACGGCTGACGCCGAAGCGGCGGGCAAGCTCGCTGATGTTGGCGCCGGGCTTGCGGGCGAGGGTAACGAGTTCTATGCGTTGTTCTTTCACGGTTTGGGTTCTCCAAGGCATGGGGTCCTCCGTCGGTTGGGACGGGGTAAGTGTTACCCATCTCTTCGCACATGTATTACCCATGTCTCCGGTCCATACAAGGGGTTAGGGAGAGGGTTAGACAAACTGCGCGCCGAGAGCCCAGCATTCATCCCGCTTGGCGGAGCCAGCAATTACCCCGCTTGGCAGGCTTCAGTCCACCATCCGCATGAAGCATCCCCATCACAGCAAATAACCGTCCAAGTGCCATTGGACAACCGTCCAATGGCGCACTATACTCTTGGACAACTGTCCAAACGACCTGACCATGACCGCCATCACCATTGACCACCTCACCCACCGCTACGGCAAAACCACCGCGCTGGACAACATCAGCCTCACCCTGCCGCGCGGGGCGACCACCGGCCTCATCGGCCCGGACGGCGTCGGCAAAAGTACCCTGCTCGGCATCATCGCCGGCGTGCGCCGCATCCAGAGCGGGCAAGTGCGTGTCCTCGACGGCGACATGACCCGCGCGCGCGACCGCCTTGCCCTCTCGCACCGCATCGCCTACATGCCGCAAGGACTGGGGCGCAACCTCTACCCCACCCTCAGCGTTTACGAAAACATCGACTTCCACGCCCGCCTCTTCGGCCTTGACCGCCGCGAACGCCGCGCGCGCATCCAGCGCCTCCTGGATGCAACCGGCCTCGCCCCCTTCCCCGACCGCGCTGCCGGCAAACTCTCCGGCGGGATGAAACAAAAAGTCAGCCTCTGCTGCGCCCTCGTCCACTCGCCCGACCTGCTCATCCTCGACGAACCGACCACCGGCGTTGACCCCCTGTCGCGCCGCCAGTTCTGGGCGCTGGTGCACGACCTGCAACAAGAAACCACGGGCATGACCACCCTCGTCGCTACCGCCTACATCGAAGAAGCCGAACAATTCCGGCAACTGCTGGCGATGGACGCGGGCAAACTGCTCATCAACGCGCCGACCGCCGCCACCATGCGCGACTACGGCTGCGCCACCCTCGAAGAAACCTACATCAAACTGCTGCCGCCGGAAAAACAACAAGGCACCGGCGGCCTCGACCCTACCCCTTTCGTTCCCGACCCCCACGCCCCGCCCGCCATCGAAGCACACAGCCTCACCAAAACCTTCGGCAACTTCACCGCCGTGGATCACGTCAGCTTCACCATCGAAAAAGGCGAAATCTTCGGCTTCCTTGGCAGCAACGGCTGCGGCAAGACCACCACCATGAAAATGCTCACCGGCCTCTTGCAGGCCAGCAGTGGCAGCGCCAGCCTGCTTGGCGCGCCGGTGGACGCGGGCAGTGTCGCCACCCGGATGCGCGTCGGTTACATGTCGCAAGCCTTCAGCCTCTACGAAGAACTCACCGTCAGACAAAACCTCGAACTGCACGCCCGCCTCTACCGCTTGGGCGCGGGCAGCAAAGCCGCCATCAGCGAAGCACTCACCCAATACGACCTCGCCACCGTCGCCGAACAAAAACCCGCTGCGCTGCCGCTCGGCATCCGCCAGCGCCTGCAACTCGCCGCTGCCTGCCTGCACCGCCCCGAAGTACTTATCCTCGACGAACCGACCTCCGGCGTGGACCCCGCCGCGCGCGACATGTTCTGGCGACACCTGCTGCGCATGTCGCGTGAAGACAAAATCACCATCTTCGTCTCCACCCACTTCATGAACGAAGCGGCAAGATGCGACCGCATCTCCTTCATGCACCAGGGCCGCGTGCTGGCCGTGGGCAGCCCCGCCACCCTCACCGCACAAAGCGGCGCGACCAACCTCGAAGAAGCCTTCATCGCTTACCTGATAGCGGATGAAAAACGGCAGAACCCAGCAAATACGTCGCTTGGCACCCCATCCACCGAATCCGTAGGGTGGGCTTCAGCCCACCAGACAAATCCCGCAGACGCCACAGCAAGCGGCACCGGCACAGAAAATCCGGCAACTACCCCGCTTGGCACCCCGTCCACCGCAGCCGTAGGGTGGGCTTCAGCCCACCAGACAAATCCCGCAGACGCCACAGCAAGCAGCACCGGCACAGAAAATCCGGCAACAGCCCCGCTTGACGCCCCATCCACCGAATCCGTAGAGTGGGCTTCAGCCCACCAAACAAATCCCGCAGACGCCACAGTAAGCGGCACCGGCACAGAAAATCCGGCAACTACCCCGCTTGACACCCCGTCCACCGCAGCCGTAGGGTGGGCTTCAGCCCACCAGACAAATCCCGCAGACGCCACAACAAGCGGCACCGATACAGAAAACCCGGTAAATACGCCGCTCAATACCACCGCACCAGCCGCCGACACAGGAACCATCCCTTCCCCCGCTTGCGGGGGAAGGTGGCCGGAGGCCGGAAGGGGGGAAACAGCAAACCCGGTAACCACCCCGCTTGGCACCCCGTCCACCGCAGCCGTAGGGTGGGCTTCAGCCCACCAGACAAATCCCGCAGACGCCACAACAAGCGGCACCGGCACAGAAAACCCGGTAATCACCCCGCTTGACGCAAGCACCCCCGCTACCGCCACCACCTCCACCCTGCGCTACTGGTTCGCCACCACCTGGACCTTTGCCCGCCGCGAAGGTACAGAATTGCTGCGCGACCACGTCCGCACCTTCTTCGCCCTCTTCGGCCCGGTCATCCTCATGACCGCGCTTACCTGGGGCGTCTCCTTCGACATCAAAAACCTCACCTACGCCGTCCTCGACCACGACCACAGCGCCGAAAGCCGCGCCATCATCGAGCCACTCGCCGGTTCGCGTTACTTCAACGAACTGCCGCCACTTACCGACGAAAGCCAACTGCTCGACCGCCTCGCCAGCCGCGAAGCCAAACTCACCATCGACATCCCGCCCGACTTTGGCCGCGACCTGCTGCGCGACAGGCACCCCGAAATCCACTATCACATCGACGGCGCCGAATCCTTTAACGCCGCCAACATCAACGCCTACATCCCCGCTATCCTCGCCACTTACACCCGCGAACAGGCACGCGCACGCGGCATCACCCTGCCGCCGCCCGCTGCCTCGCTCGAACCCCGCTACGCCTACAACCAGGACTTCAAAAGCGTGAACGCCATCGCCCCCGGCGTCCTCATGCTCGCCCTCACCCTCTTTCCGGCGATGATGGCCGCCGTCGGCGTCGTCCGCGAACGCGAAATCGGCAGCATCGCCAACTACTACACCTCGCCCGCCAGCCGCCTGCAATACCTCGTCGGCAAACAACTCCCCTACATCGCCACCGCCATGCTGAGTTTCGCCATCCTCTACCTGATGATGCGCTACTGGTTCGGCCTGCCGATGAGAGGCTCGCTCGCCGCCCTCACCCTCGCCACCCTGCTGATGAGCTGCACCTCGACCGCCATCGGCCTACTCTTTTCCACCTTTACCCGCTCGCAAGTCGCCGCCATCTTCCTCACCGCCATCGCCACCATCATGCCGGCGCTGAACTTCTCCGGCTTCCTCGTCCCCGTCTCGGCGCTTGAAGGCGGCGCACATATCTTCGGCAAAATCATCCCCTCCACCTGGTACGCCGTGACCACCACCGGCACCTTCAGCAAAGGCCTCGGCGTCCACGAACTGCACCGGGAAATCCTGCTGCTTGCGCTCTACTACGCCGTCTTCCTCACCGCCGCCTGCCTCAACCTGAAAAAGCAGGAAAAATGACCATGAACACCCTGAAAAACATCCTCACCCTCGCCGGCAAAGAACTGCGCAGCCTGCTTGGTGACCCCATCCTTATCATCCTTACCCTCTACATGTACACCGGCGTTGTCATTGCCATGAGCCAAAGCAACACCGACCTCAAACACGCCGCCGTCGCCGTCATCGACGAAGACCACAGCACCCTTTCCTACCGCATCCGCGACGCCATCCTGCCGCCCTACTTCCAGCCTCCCGTGGAAATCGCGCGCGACAGCGCCGACAGCCATATGGACAAAGGCGACTACACCTTCATCATCAACATCCCGCCCAACTACGAGCGCGACATCCTGCAAAACCGCAGCCCGCAGGCACAACTCACCATTGACGCCACCCGCATGAGCCAGGGCGGGGTCGGCGCTGCCTACCTCAGCCAAATCCACAACCGCGAAGTGAACCGCTTCCTCGGCCGCCCGGACGACGCCAGCCTCCTGCCCATCCGCCCCGTCCTGCGCACCCACTACAACCCCAACAGCGAAAACGCCTACCAAATGCCCGTCGCCGCCCTCGGCACTGCCACCATGCTCCTCTTCCTCCTCCTCATCGGTGCCGCCGTCATCCGCGAACGCGAACACGGCACCCTCGAACACCTCCTCGTCATGCCCGTCACCCCGCCGGAAATCATGCTCGCCAAAATCCTCGCCAACGGCATCTTCATCCTCACCACCTCGACCGCCTCCCTGTGGTTCATCGTCCACATCACCCTCGGCATCCCCATTAACGGCAGCATCCCGCTCTACATCGCCGGCAGCGCCGTGTACCTCTTCAGCGTCGCCTCGCTTGCCATCATGCTCGCCACCCTCACCCCCACCATGCAGCAATACAGCCTGCTCATGCTGCCCGTCTTCATCATCATGAACCTCTTCTCCGGTTCCGTGACCTCGCGCGTCAACATGCCGGACTTCACCCGCATCATCAGCGAATACTGGCCGCACACCCAATACACCCTCTTCAGCCAGAGCCTCATCTTTCGCGGCGCAGGCCTCGACACCCTCTGGCCGCAACTCCTCGCCATGGGCGTCGTCGGCGCGCTCTTCCTCGGCTACGCCCTGCTGCGCTTCCGCAAAATGCTCGAACAACAGAACTGACCCAAGGAATATAACCATGACCCCCCGCCCCCTCCTCCTCACCCTCACCGTCGCCCTCCTCAGCGCCTGCCAAACCACCACCATCACCACCGCGAGCCGCGTCCCCCTGCCCGCCGCCTACGAAAGCGCCCCGGCAGCCGCCCAACCCGACGACATCAGCCGCTGGTGGCGGCAGTGGCAAGACCCCGTCCTCGACCGCCTCATCGCCCGCGCCCTCGCCCACAACCCCGACATCGCCATCACCCGCAGCCGCCTGCAAGAAGCGCGTGCCATCGCCCGCCTCGCCGACGCCGACCTCGGCCCGACCGTCGGCCTCGGCGCAAACGCGTATCGCCTCGACACCAACCTGCAAAACCCCATCAGCGCCGACACCCGCGCCCTCCTCGCGCAAAACCCGCTTGCGGGCAGCATCCGCGATAACCGCCTGCAAAAACACGCTGACATCCTCAGCCTCGGCCTCAGCGCCAGCTGGGAACCCGACCTCTTTGGGCAAAAACAAAGCGACGCCGATGCCGCCCGCCACGCTGCCCTCGCGACCGCCGAACAAACCCACGCCGCACAACTGCTCATCAGCGCCGAAATCGCTGACCAATACCACCGCGCCCGCGCCACCGAAGCCCGCAAACGCGCTGCCGACACCACCATCGCCACCCTCGAACAACTCGCGCGCTACATCGAAGCGCGCTACCAGGCCGGCCACACCACCGCCTACGAAAAAGACGAAATCCAGAGCCGCCTCAGCGCCGCCAAAGCCAAACGCAGCACCCTCGACGCCGAAAAAAATGCCGCTGTGCGCGCCATTGCCATCCTCTGCGGCGACACCCCGCAACACTATCGCCTGCCGGACAGCCCGCGTGACACCCTCGCCCACCCGCCTGCCGCCCCACGTGGCCAAACCCCGCAAGGCCTCATCGAACGCCGCCCCGACCTGCGCGCCCGTGCCACCGAAACCCAGGCCTACGCCGCGAAACTTGCCAGCGCCAAAGCCGACCTCCTGCCGCGCATCAAACTCGACTTCCTCGGCCAGGGCGTACTCAACATCGACGGCGACCACGCCCTCAAAGGCTGGATGAGCCTGCTCACCGCCGGCATCCAGGTGCCGCTCTACACCCACGGCAGAATCCAGGCCAACATTGATGCCGCCGACGCCCGCCTTAAAACCGCGTTGCTGCAATACGACCGTACCCTGCTACAAGCGCTGGCCGACGTGGATAACGCCTACCAGGGCGAAGCCGCGCTCGCCGAACAAGAACGACACCTCAGCGAAGCACTCGCAAACGCCGAACAACAGGCGGCGGATGCCGAAAAACTCTACCGCTACGGCAACAAAACCCTCGCCGAGGCGCTGACCGCCCGCCTGAATGCCGTGCAGACCAAGGAAGCCCTCATCCAGAACCGCCTCGCCCACGCGCAAATGCTCACCGCCCTCTACAAAGCCCTCGGCGGCGGCTGGACAGCAGACAGCACCCCCAACCCATAACCGCCCCCGCCCTGTCGAAAACACGCCGGACAAACCGATACAATGCCCGCCCTGACACCCACTAACAGGACGAACCATGCCCTATCCCACTCCCGACGGCGTCGTCTTCGATTGCGACGCCACCCTCTCCGCCCTTGAAGGCATTGACGAACTTGCCGCACAAGCGGGCGTCGCCGCAGAAGTCAGCACTCTCACCCACCGCGCTATGAACGGCGACATCCCGCTAGAAACCATCTACGGCGAACGTCTCGCCCTCATCCGCCCACCGCGTGCCTCTCTTGCCGCTATCGCCCGCCGCTACCAGGAAACCATCGTCCCCGGAGCGCGCGAAATCATCGCCGCCTTGCAGGCACGCGGCATCAAAACCGCCATCGTCAGCGGTGGCTTGCTTGACGCGGTGCTGCCACTGGCAGCTGCCGTTGGCGTGGCAGCGGCTGACACCTTCGCGGTCAGCCTGCAATTCGACGATGCCGGTAACTATCTGCACTATCTCGATAACCCGCTTACCACCGCTGGCGGCAAGGCGGAGGTTGTCGCTGCCTGGAAAAAGCAGCATGGCCTCAAACACGTGGTGATGGTCGGTGACGGTATGAGCGACGTTGCCGCCCGCGCCCCGAACGCCGCCGACCGCATCATCGGCTATGGCGGCGTGGTCGAACGCGCCGCCGTACGCGCCGCTGCCGATCAATACAGCACCGCCCGCGACCTGCGTGAACTCTTGCCGCTTGTCCTGGGTGATGCGGCAGCAGGCAGGTAGCGCAATATCATGGAGTGAAGAGAGAAAGAAGGCGGGTTAAATACCCGCCTTCTTCATCAAAGTAGTGTCATAGACGCTAAAGGTGGCGTTGCACAACTATCAAAGTTGCTCAGAGACACCCAGTTTTTCCCGTGCTTCCATCACCGTTTCCGATAGCCGGCGTTCTTAAGGATGGCGCTGTGTTTGAAAAGGGGCGCAGCGGAGTCGGGTTCAGGCGGAAGAAGATCCCAGAATTGCAGGTACTGGGGCATGATGGCCTCGTGTGCTGACAGGCGGTGTACGCATGTGGCACAGGCGGAGGCAAATGGGGAATAGCGGTTTGTTCTCGGCTTATAACCAATGCACGACTACCGCCGCCCGGCGTAATTCATCAGCCACATGCCGGCGACGACCATCGTGCCACCGATAAGCAGTGAAGCATGCAGCGGTTCATGCAGCCACAGGGTGGCGATGGTGATGCCAAATACAGGTACAAGCGTCATATACGACGTAGCAGTACCGACGCCGAGGTGACGGATGCCGTCGAAGTACCACAGGTAGCAGAGCATGGTGCCGCCCAGCGCCATCGCGGCAAGAATACCCCACGTTCGTACCGGAGCATGCAGGGTTTGCTGCCAAAAGACGCTGCCGTCAAATGCAAGCGCGAGGACAAGCAGCATCAGCGCACCAATAAGAACTGTCACTGTCGTTGTGGTCAGCGGGCTGATGCCGCGCAGCAGGACGCGGCTAATGAGGGCATAACCCGTCCAGCAGAGGACTGTAGCGAGCAGCAGGTATTCCCCAACACTAACGCCGCCGGAGAAAATGGCGAACGGATTCCCGCGCGCAATGGCGGTCAATGCACCGAAGACGGCCAGCGCCATGCCGCAGCAGATACCGCCGTTCAGCTTTTCTTTGAACAGCCATGCGGCGAGCAGCAGCGGCGGCACGGGGTTGAGGGCGACGACGGTCGCCGCCTTGCCTGCGGGGACATATTGCAGTGCCAGCATGAAGAAAACGGCGTAACCGCAAACACCGCAGGTTGCCGCAGCGGTCAATCCCAACCATTGCCGTGCATTGAGCTGCATGAATGGTGCGCGGCCTTCGCGATAGAGCAGCCAGAGGGTGAGCGGCACGGTGGCGAGCAGGAGGCGCAATGCGGCAGCAGTGAGCGGAGACAGGGTTTGCACGACCACCCTGCCCCACGACCAGGTTGCGCCCCACAGTAATGCCATGGCGATGAGTTGCAGGTGGCAGCGGACATAGGGAGTCATGTGTTTTCTCCGGTAGAGAGGGGAAGAGGCGACTCGGTCCGCCCGTCGCTGTCTGCAAGGCGGTGCAAGATACCGCTCGTTGCGGGTTCCGTCTGCCGCCTATTTCTGCTCACGGCGGACGCTTGCCACGTCTTTGACTTGCGCGATGCGGTCAATGACGCGCGAGAGTTGTTCCATATCGGTGATTTCGAGGGTGAAGGTGCCGTAGATGCGGTTGCGGTTGTCCTGCTGCATTTTGACGTCGAGGATGGCGATTTTTTCGTTGGCGAGGATCTGGCTGATGTCGCGCAGGAGGTGTGGGCGGTCGAAGGCTTCGATGGCAATGACCACGGTGAAAAGGCCGCTTGCGCCGGCGTTCCAGTGTACGTCTAGGATGCGTTCGGGGTGGGCTTTGGCGAGGTGTTGCAGGTTGGGGCAGTCGGCACGGTGGATGTTCACCCCCCGCCCCTGGCTGATGAAGCCGCGTATGGCGACGGGCGGCACCGGCTGGCAGCAGGTAGCGTAGTTGACGAGGAGGTTGTCCACGCCGTCGATATCAATGTTTTGCCGGCTTTGTTTGCGCGGCGCTTTGACCGGGATCCGCGCCAGGCGTTCGTCCAGGGTCGGCTGTTCGGCGCTTTTCTGCTGGCGGGCGCTGAGTTCGTGGATGATGTTAAGGACGCCGATGTCGCCGAAGCCGATACCGGCGTAGAGGTCGGTGATGCTGTGAACGTTGCTTTGCCGCGCGATGTCTTCCAGCATTTTGTTATCGGGGGTGATGCCAAGGCGGCGGCTTTCCCGCTCAAGCATTTCTTGCCCGGCCTGGACGCTTTTTTCTTTTTCGAGTTTTTTGAAGTAGCTGCGTACTTTGGCTTTGGCACGGCCGCTTTGCAGGTAGCCGAGGTGGTCGTTCAGCCAGTCGCGGCTGGGGTTGGCTTCTTTTTGGGTGAGAATTTCGACGCTGTCGCCGTTTTTCAGCGCGGTGGTGAGCGGCACAATTTGGCCGTTGATTTTGGCGCCCCGGCAGCGGTGACCAAGCTGGGTGTGGATGTGGTAGGCGAAATCCAGCGGGGTCGCACCTTCGGGCAGATCCACAACGCGGCCTTGCGGCGAGACGACGTAAACGCGGTCACGGAAGGCTTCGTTTTTGAACTGGTCGAAGACGATGTCGCCCCGGCTGTGGTCGCCGCCTTCGATCATGCGGCGCAGCCATTCGATTTGTTGTTCGAATTGTTTGCTGTGGCGGATGCCTTTTTCTTTGTAGAGCCAGTGCGCAGCAACGCCGAGTTCGGCGTGTTCGTGCATTTTGCTGGTACGGATTTGCACTTCGATGACGCGGTTTTCCGGGCCGATGAGCGAGGTGTGCAGGGACTGGTAGCCGTTCGCTTTGGGGTGGGCGATGTAGTCGTCGAATTCGGCGGCAATCGGCTGCCACAGGTCGTTGACGACGGAGAGGACGCGGTAGCAGTCCGCTTCGGTTTCGACTTCAACGCGCACGGCGCGGATGTCGTTGAGTTGTTCGAAGCGCAGGCCTTTGCGCTTCATTTTCAGGTAGATGCTGTTGATGTGTTTGACGCGGCCATAGAGGCGTTTGACGTGTATGCCGGCGTCGGTCAGTTTGTAGCGCAGCAGGTCGATGATGCGGTTGATGTAGCGCTCGCGGTCCACGCGTTTGCCTTCGAGCTCGCCGGCGATTTCCTGGTAGATATCGGGTTCGAGGACGCGCAGGGCACGATCTTCGAGTTCGCTTTTGAGTTGGGCGATACCGAGACGGTTCGCCAGCGGGGCGAGCAGGTCGCGGGTCTGCAGGGCGGAGCGTTGTTGTTCTTGTGCGCTGTAAGCGCTGAGGTTGCGCATGAGGACAACTTGCAGCGTCAGTTTGAGGATGACGGCGCGCATGTCGCTGGCCATGGCGAGGAGCATTTTGCGCAGGCGCTCAATGTCGCTTTGTTCTTGTTCGTGCAGCTGGTCGATGAGGGCGAGGTCATCAAGAGCTTGCAGGAGGCCGATGACGCCGTGGCAGGGGCTGGCGGCAAGGGCTTCCAGGTCGAGTTGTTTTTTGCGCCACGGTTCGACGAGGAGACCGGCGGCAAGCAGGGTGGCGTCGCTGCGCAGGTTGAGCAGGAGTTTGACGAGGGTGCGGCTGCGTTCGTCAGGCGGGGTGGGTGTGGCCGCCGCGATGGCGTAGGCGGCAGCGAGTTGTTCGCGGGCGGCGTTGTCGGTGTAGTGTTCTTGCGCCTCCCGCAGCCATGCGGGTTGCTGGGTGGTGTTCATGTCAATCCACGTTGCAGGCGTTCAAGGACTTCGCGCACGTCAATGCTGATGTTTTCGACGGCAGCAAGGACTTCAAGTTCGGTTTTTACCAGTGCTCTACGGGCACTGTCCATGCGGCTGACGATAGCGTAGCCGTTAAGCATCCGCGCTGCGATTTGCGGGTTGCTGAGGAGGACGCGGCGGATTTGCCCGGCGGCGAAGCGGTAGCCGCTGCCGTCAGCGGCATGGAAGATGGCGGGGTTGGCCTGCATCAATGTGCCGACGAGGGCGCGGAAGCGGTTGGGGTTGTCCACATGGAAGTCAGGGTGTCCGGCAAGCGCGGTGATGCGCGCCAGCGCCCCTTCGCTTTCGTCTTTGGCCTGGATGGCAAACCATTTATCCACGACAAGCGGCTGGGTGCGGTAGTTTTCGTAGAAGGCGGCCAGTGCGGCTTCGCGGCATGGGTCGTGGCGGGTATTGAGCGCGTGCAGGGCGTTGATGCGCACGGTCATGTTGTCGGCGTTGTTGTGAATGTCCAGCAGTTGCTGGCGGTGGGGTTCGTCTTCAAAGAGGGCGAGGGTTTTGGCAGCCAGTCCGCGCAAGCGGCGGATACCCGCATCTTTGACGCTGTATTTGGGCGAGGCAGCTTGTGGTGCGGTGTCAAGCCAGTCCAGCCAGTCGCGCCGCATTTTCAGGGCAAGGATACGGGTGATGCGGTCATAGGCGGCGATAGCGGCCGTCATGTCGATGGGGTCGGGCAGGTTGTTGAGCAGGGTCGCAAGCGTCGGGATTTCCAGCAGCAAGGCTTTTTCGCCTTCGCTGCGTTTGTCGTGGTTGAGGACGGCCCGCATGATGTCGCTCACCGCGTTGCTGTTTTCGCGCAGTTCGCGCGGTTTGTACAGCGCCTGTTCGAAGAGGCGGCGGTAGAGGGTTTGCATGGCTTCGAAGCGGGCGAAGCCGTCCGGCGCGTGAGCGACGATGGCGGCGAGTTCGTCATTGTCGTAGCGGTGCTGGTAGTACACGGGCGCCGAGAAGTTTTCCATCAGCACGGGGATAAGGTCGGCTTCGGCACGCTCAAAGGTCCAGGTGGCGCTGGTTTTGTGCAGGAGCAGGGTTTGCTCGTAACTGCCGTCGGGGAAGCGGTAGGCACGGCCATTCTTGCTGATGAGGGCAAGGCGGATGGGGATGACGAGCGGGCGCGGCGGGTTGACGGCACTGGTATCTTGCATGGCGGCGATGGTGATGCTGCGCTCGTGCTGGTTCCAGGAAGAGGTGAAGGTGATTTTCGGCGTGCCTTTGGTGGTGTACCACTGGAAGAACTGGCCGGTAAAATCGTAGTCACCGCCGTCGCTCATCGCCTGCGCGAAGTCTTCTATGCGCACGGCCTGACCGTCGTGACGCTCGATGTAGCGTTTCATGCCGGCCTGGAAGGCTTTTTCGCCGAGGATGGTGTGGTACATGCGGATGATTTCCGCGCCTTTTTCGTACACAGTGGCAGTATAGAAGTTGTCGATAGCCGCGTATTCTTGCGGCTGCACAGGGTGCGACATCGGCCCGGCGTCTTCGGGGAATTGCAGGTTGCGCAGGCGGACGACGTCGCCGATGCGCTCCAGCGGGCGTTCACCCATGTCGGCGGAAAATTCCTGATCGCGGAAGACGGTCAGACCTTCTTTGAGCGAGAGCTGGAACCAGTCGCGGCAGGTGATGCGGTTGCCGGTCCAGTTGTGGAAGTATTCGTGGCCGATGACGGCGCGGATGCCGTGATAGTCTTCGTCGGTGGCGGTATCGGTATCGGCCAGGACGAAGCGGGTATTGAAGATGTTGAGCGATTTGTTTTCCATCGCCCCCATGTTGAAGTCGCTGATGGCGACGATATTGAACTGTTTGAGGTCGTAGCTGAGGCCGAAGCGCTTTTCGTCCCAGTGGATGGCGTCAATCAGCGATTGCAGGGCGAACGCCGTCTGGTTGATGAAGGGTGGCTCGGTGTAGATGCCGAGGCTGATCTTCCGCCCTTTCGGCGTGGTGATGCGGCGATTGACGCTGGCGAGGTTGCCGGCGACGAGGGCGAAGAGGTAGCTCGGCTTGGGATGCGGGTCATACCACTGCGCGTAGTGCCGCCCGCCGGGCAGTTCGCCCTGCGCCTCGCGGTTGCCATTCGAGAGCAGGACAGGGTAGTTTTTTTGATCCGCTTCGATGCGTACACGGTAGGTGGCGAGCACATCGGGACGGTCAAGCGTCGGGGTGATACGGCGGAAGCCTTCGGCTTCGCATTGGGTGCAATAGATACCATTCGAGCGGTAGAGGCCGGAGAGTTCTTTGTTTTCGTCCGGTTTCAGGCGCACCACGGTACGCAGGTTGAAGTTGCTGCTGACGTCTTTCAGGCGCAGCAGCAGGCCGTCATAGTCGTATTGTTCGGCGGCAAGCGGTTTGCCGTCGATTTCAATATTTTCCAGCGCGAGATGTTCGGCATGCAGGACAACGTGCTTGTCTTGCGGCAGTTCCCAGCCGTGTTCGTCGTGACTGGGTTGGCAGCGCACGATTTTCTGGACATGGCTGACCAGCACTTCGCCGTTGTTTTGCAGGTCAAATTTGAGTTCGTGGTGTTTGACTGTAAAAGCCGGCGGACGGTAGTCCGCCAGTCGGGTAGTGTTGAGTGCAGCCGTCATCTCGTGCCGTCCGTGTTGTAGAGGGGTTACAGGGATTTGATTCCGCTTTTTACCATTTGCGCTTCGACCACGGCAATCGCCGCCATATTGAGGATGCGGCGGGTGGTCGAGTTGTTGGTCAGTACATGCACCGGCGCATCTACACCGAGCAGCATCGGCCCGATCATGGTGGCGTCAGTCGCGGCTTTCAGCACGTTGAGGCTGATATTGCCAGCTTCCACATCGGGCATGATGAGTAGGTTGGCTATACCGCTCAGGCGGTTACCGGGGAAGACCTCGTCGCGCAGTTGCGGAATCAGCGCGTAGTCCGCCTTCATTTCGCCCTCGATTTCGAGTTCGGGGTGCGAAGCACGGATTTTCGCCAGCGCTTCGCGCATATTGGTGGAGCTGGGCAGATCCATACGGGTGCCGAAGTTGGAGGCCGACAGCAGCGCAATTTTCGGGGTGATGCCAAAGAGTTCGACGGCGCGCGCGGCGCGCAGGGTAATGGCGACGAGTTCGTCAGCCGTCGGATGTTCGTGCACCTGGGTGTCAGTAATGAAAATCGGGCCTTTCGGGGTCAGCATCAGGCTGAGTGCCGCCGGTTGCTTCATGTCCGGCTGCATATCGAAGACGCCGCGTACACGGCGCAGGTGGCGGTGATACTGACCAAGTACGCCGCAGAGCATGGTGTCGGCATGCCCCAGTTTGACCAACATGGAAGCCAGTGCAGTGGTGCTGGTGTTCATTTGCAGGCGGGCTTCGGCGGGATCAATGCCTTCACGTGCGCGCAGTTCGTGATAAGCGCGCCAACATTCTTCGTAATGCGGGTTGTTCATCGGTTCGATGATTTCAATACCCGGCTCAAGTTGCTGCTGGTTTTCCGCCAAACGTTCTTCGATACGTTTGCGGCGGCCGATCAAAATCGGTTTGGCGATACCTTCCTGCACACAAGCGGTAGCGGCGCGGATGACGCGGATGTCTTCCCCTTCGGCAAATGCCACTTTAAGCGGGTTCGCACGGGCGCGTTCAATGATGGGTTTCATCACGAAACCGCTCTTGTTGAAAAGGCCCGCCAGCTTGTCGCGATAGGCTTTCAGATCCGCAATCGGACGGCGGGCGACGCCGCTTTCCATGGCTGCTTTGGCGACGGCAACCGGAATGGTGGAAATCAGGCGCGGGTCAAACGGTTTGGGGATGACGTATTCTTTGCCATACACCAGCGACTGTCCGCCGTAAGCGGCCATAACCTCTTCACCCGCCGGGGATTTGGCGAGATCGGCGATGGCGCGCACGGCGGCCATTTTCATCGCTTCATTGATAGTGGTCGCCCCCACATCGAGCGCCCCCCGGAACAGGTACGGGAAGCAGAGGACGTTATTCACCTGGTTCGGGTAATCGGAACGACCGGTGGCAACAATGGCGTCATTACGTGCGGCATGCACCTCTTCCGGCATAATTTCCGGCACGGGGTTGGCTAGCGCCAGCACCAGCGGTTGCGCCGCCATGGTTTTCACCATCTCGCCGGTGAGCAGTCCCGCTTGCGAGACACCCAGGAACACATCCGCGCCGACCAGGGCTTCTGCAAGCGAACGCGCTTCCGTCTTGGCGACAAATTCCGCCTTGCGTCCGTCCAGCTTACCGGGGCGACCTTCATAAATCGGGCCCTTGGAGTCGCAGACGATGATGTTTTCCCTCTTCACGCCGAGGTTGACGAAAAGATCCAGGCAGGCCATGCCTGCTGCCCCCGCGCCGGAAGCGACCACACGCACCTTGCCGATATCCTTGCCTTGCAGGTGCAGGGCGTTTAACAACGCGGCGGAAGCGATGATGGCGGTACCGTGCTGGTCGTCGTGGAAAACGGGGATATTCATCCGTTCTTTCAGGCGGTTCTCAATTTCAAAACATTCCGGCGCCTTGATATCTTCCAGGTTGATGCCGCCGAAAGTCGGTTCCAGCGCGGCGACGGCTTCGATGAATTTTTCCGGATCGGCCTGATTGACTTCGATGTCAAACACATCAATGCCGGCAAACTTCTTGAAGAGCACGCCCTTGCCTTCCATGACCGGCTTGCCGGCGAGTGCACCGATATTGCCGAGACCGAGCACGGCAGAACCGTTGGAAATGACGGCGACGAGATTGGCGCGCGAAGTGAGGAAATCCGCTTGCAGCGGATCGGCTTCAATGGCCTGACAGGCGTAGGCGACGCCGGGGGAGTAAGCGAGCGACAAGTCGCGCTGGTTATCGAGGGCCTTGGTCGGGGTTACCGACACCTTACCGGCGGTGGGGAAACTGTGATAACGTAGTGCTTCTTCTTTTAGCGAATCGCTCATGACTGAATACTCCGAATTAAGGTTGAGGAAAAGTCGCGGCAGTTTAACAGAATGCCACAGGGGTGGCGTGCCAATTCAGGCAAACAACCGCTGTCTGGTTGGGAAGCCTGTGAGCGAAATCATCTTTTTCGCCCTGTAAGAACGTGTTCATAGTCTTCGTAGCAGGATTCCCAAGAAAGCCAAAACGACCATTTGCAGACCGGTACTCAACTTACGCTTGCAGTTTTTCCAAAGTCGCCTGTTCTTTTCCAACCAGGAAAAACTGCGCTCTACTACCCATCGCCTCGGCAATACCGCAAAACGGTACAACTCGTTTCGCAATCTCTACCTCCGCACCTATCAATTATATGCCGCTTGATACCGCTCACTTTCTTGCCGGCATCGTAGCCTTTTTCCATGGCCGTATCCGTGTTCCTCACACTCTGCGCATCAATAATCAGGAAAGTGGTTGCTTCATTACGTCCCTGCTTGCGGCGCTCCGCAACCACCTGATTTTTTTAACGCTT
This sequence comes from Cardiobacterium valvarum, assembly GCF_900460955.1. Taxonomy (GTDB): domain Bacteria; phylum Pseudomonadota; class Gammaproteobacteria; order Cardiobacteriales; family Cardiobacteriaceae; genus Cardiobacterium; species Cardiobacterium valvarum. Next base: position 1,268,038 of record NZ_UFUW01000001.1, on the reverse strand, counting down.
CCTCAAGGATGCTGATGCCGTTTTCGCGGGGCTCGCTCCATCTCTGGAAGTAGGAATGAACGGTGCGCCATTTGGGAAAATCGCCCGGTAAGGCACGCCAGGAACAGCCGGTACGCTGCAGATAGAGGATGGCGCAAAAGACATCGTACAAGTCCACTTTGCGCGGTGCTGTGCGTTTACGGGCACTTTCCAAAAGAGGGAGAAGGGGGGCAAATTTTGTGCGACTGATATCGCTTGGATAGGCTTTTCTGTTCATACCGATAGTTTACAGCAGAGACTATGAACACGTTCTCAGAACCGTCGTCAAGCACATCAACAGAAACTGAAGATATTCAAAATATTGTCGCTGCCTTACCGCAACAGGCGGAAACGGTTCGGGTTAAGGACAAATTTGATTGCGGGGCTGGTTAATGCAATGGGATGAATATTTTCGCAAGAGGTCTACTGGGTTTTCAGGAAAAGGCAGGGCGGCTTGAAAGCTGCCCTGTGTCGTTATTTTTCTTTAGCGATGCGCCGATAAGCGGCAGCAAAGGCGGTAAGCGCCTGCGCACGGTGGCTGAGGCGGTTTTTTTCGTCCGTTGTCAGTTCGGCGGCGGTTTGCGTGTAGCCGTCCGGGATGAAGAGTGGATCGTAGCCGAAGCCGCCGTCGCCGCGCGGGGTGTCGGTGATGTGTCCGTGCCACAGCCCTTCTGCGATGAGCGGCAGCGGGTCGTCGGCGTGGCGCAGGTAAACGATGAGGCAGGCGTAGTAAGCGCGACGGTCGCCGTAATCGGCAAGGGCGGCGAGCAGTTTGCGGTTGTTGCCGGCGTCGCCTTCGCCGCTGTAGCGCGCCGAGTAGATACCGGGCGCGCCGCCGAGCGCCGGTACGCACAGGCCGGAGTCGTCGGCAATGGCGGGCAGGCCGCTGATGGCGGCGGCATGGCGTGCCTTGATGAGGGCGTTTTCGATGAAGGTCGTGCCGGTTTCCGCAACTTCTCCGATGCCGAAATCGCTTTGCGGTTGGATATGGATGCCGCTGGCAGCAAGGATAGCGCCGAGTTCGCGGATTTTTTTGCCGTTGTTGCTGGCAAGCACGATGCGGTTTTTCATAGCCCCAGCGCCTGTTTCTGTATGTCCATAATCTCGCGGATGCCTTGCTGGGCGAGCTGCATCATTGCCTGCATTTCTTCGGGGCGGAAGGCGTGACCTTCGGCGGTGCCCTGCACTTCGATGAAGCCGCCGCCGTCGTTCATGACGATGTTCATGTCCGTCTCGGCTTCGCTGTCCTCACTGTATTCGAGGTCGAGCAGCGGTGTGCCGCGATAGATGCCGACCGAGACGGCGGCTATCTGGCCGTGCAACGGGTTCTGTTTGAGTTTGCCGCGCTGGATGAGGGTGCGGATGGCGTCAGCAAGTGCCACGAAACCGCCGCTGATGGCGGCGGTGCGGGTGCCACCGTCGGCTTGCAGCACGTCGCAGTCGATGGTGATGGCGCGTTCGCCGAGGGCGGTGAGATCCACGGCAGCGCGCAGTGAGCGGCCGATAAGGCGCTGGATTTCCACGGTGCGCCCTTGCTGTTTGCCGCGAGCGGCTTCGCGTACGGTGCGCTCATGGGTAGCACGCGGCAGCATGCCGTATTCGGCGGTGACCCAGCCCTGGTTTTTGCCGCGCAGGAAGGGCGGGAGTTTTTCATCTACGCTGGCGGTGCAGAGGACGTGGGTGTCGCCGCAGCGGATGAGCGCCGAGCCTTCGGCATGTTTGTTGACACCGCGCTCAATGGTGATGGGGCGGAGTTGGTCGGGGCGACGGTTGCTTGCGCGCATGATGATTCCTTGGTTTTGTTAGCGGGCGGGCATTATGCGGCGCGGCTGCTGATGTGAGAAGCCCCCCGCCCCACCGGGGGCCTGGTTTTCAGGGGCGTTTTTTCGGGTTGGCCTTGTGTATCGCGCGGCCTTCCACGGCGAGGGCGGCTTCGTGGATGGCTTCGGCCAGTGTTGGGTGGGCGTGCATGGTGCAGGCGATGTCTTCGCTTGCCGCGTAGTATTCCATTGCCACGGCGAGTTCGTGGATGAGTTCGGAGGCGTTCGGGCCGATGATATGCGCGCCGAGGATTTCATCCGTGTTGCTGTCGCAGAGGATTTTCACGAAGCCTTCCGCTGCGCCGAGGGCTTTGGCGCGGCCGTTCGCAGCGAAGGGGAAGTCGCCTTTTTGGTAGTCGATACCTGCCGCTTTGAGTTGTTCTTCGTTTTGTCCCAGCCATGCCATTTCCGGGTGGGTGTAGATGATGGCGGGGATGAGGTCGTAGCGGATGTGACCCGCCTGGCCGTCAATGATTTCGGCGACCATCACGCCTTCTTCGCTGGCTTTGTGCGCGAGCATGGCACCGCGCACGCAGTCGCCGATGGCGTACACGCCGGGTTCGGCGGTGGCGCAGTGTTCGTCCACTTCGATGTAGCCGCGCGCATCCAGGGTGACTTTGCAACCTGCACCGATGACGCCGACGGTATTGGGTTTGCGGCCGACGGCAACGAGCAGTTTGTTCACGCTGAGTTGTTGTTCGCCGTTTTTGTCCTGGTAGGTGACGGTCACTTGGCCGCCCTGGACTTCGGCTTTGCTGACTTTGGCGCCGAGGCGGATGTCGAGACCCTGTTTTTTGAGGTGTTTTTGGGCTTCGCGCGCGAGTTGGCGGTCGGCCATCGGCAGGAGGTCGTCCACGGCTTCGAGGATGGTAACTTCCGCACCGGCGGCACGCCAGACGCTGCCGAGTTCGAGGCCGATGACGCCTGCACCGATGATGCCGAGGTGTTCGGGCACGGCGGTGAGCGACAGGGCTTCGTTGGAGCTGATGATGTGGGTGCCGTCCATTTTGGCGACGGGGATGTCCACCGGCACAGAGCCGACGGCGAGGATGACGGCTTTTGTCGCCTGGGTTTGGCTGACGCTGCCGTCAGCGGCGGTGATGGCGACGGTTTTGCCGGCGAGGAGTTGTCCGCGTCCTTGCAGCCAGTCGATGCCGTTCGCTTTGAAGAGTTGGGCAATGCCGCCGGTGAGTTGTTTGACGATGTCGTCTTTGCGGGCAATCATCGTGGCCACATCGAGGGTGGCGGTGCCGGTGCCGATACCGTGTGCGGCGCTGTCGTACTGGATTTTTTCGTAGAAGGCAGTGCTTTCCAACAGGGCTTTGGACGGGATGCAGCCGACGTTCAGGCAGGTGCCGCCGAGGGTCGCAGCGGTTTCGACGCAGGCGGTTTTGTAGCCAAGCTGGGCGGCGCGGATGGCGGCAACGTAGCCACCGGGGCCGCCGCCGATGACGATGATGTCGTAGGTTGGGTTCATGGGTGTTGTCCTTAGGTTTTGGGAGAGGGGGTGGTTGCCGCAAGTCCAGGTTTTATCCCGCTTGGCGGGTGGTTGGTATCAGTAGCATTGCAAGACCAGCCAGCTTTTGTCGAAGACGCGGGCGGCGAGGTCGTCTTTGCGTATCCACAGGTAGAGGCGACCGCTGTCGCCCCACATCATGTTGCAGTTGTCTTCGTCGGAATCGATTTGCAGCAGCAGCTCCCAGTCGGCAGCGCCGGGCGCCAGCGCTTTGCCGCGTTCGCTTTCGTAGGCGGCGCTGTCGCCGCAGTATTCGCCGTGGCTGACCAGTTGGCATTCGAGTTCCATATCGCCCTGGATGTTGTCGGAATGGCCGAGCAGTTTGTGGCGGATGTCTTCGTTCCAGGTTTCCCAGTATTCCCACCAGGCGTCGCTTTCTTCGTCTGTCCAGTCGTAATCGCGCACCAGCCAGCTTGACCAGTTGGGAATTTCCGCCCGGCTGGCGAAGCTGAGGCTGGCGGCGGGGAAGGTGTAATCGCTGCTGGGGGCGGGACGCGCTTGCAGGGCAGTGGGGTCGCCGTCGTAATAGAGGACTTTGAAACCGCTTTTGTCTCTGGGATCGAAGCCCCAGTTTTCAGCTTCGCAGTCGTAGAAAAGGTAGAGGATGCCGCTGGCAGGCAGGCGGTCATCATGATCATGGGGTTTGCTATCGGCAAAGTTGATTTGCGCGATGAAACTGAGCGGGGTTTTGCCGTTGTAGGGCCAGTCGATATGCGGCGGTAGGTCCGGGTCGCCGCCGAGGCGGGAGGCGCCAAGCGGGATGTGCCCGGCCTTATGGGTGGTGAGGGTGATGGCGTTGCGCACCAGCGGTTTGACGGTTTGCCAGTAGTGGTGCAGGCCGTGGGCGCTGAGGGTTTGTTCGAGGGTTGTGGTCATGGCGGTTCCTCTGTTTTGGGTGAATTTTGTTCGGCAAGCGGCGGGAAGCCAGTGTTTATGCCGCTTTGCGGTTCCAGTGTTTACACCGCTTGACGGGGCAAGTGGTGGGCTAAAGCCCACCCTACGGGAAGCCAGTAGTTATATCGCTTGGCGGGGGATTTGATTTTTATCACCCTTCCGCCCTGCGGGCACCTTCCCCCGTAAACGGGGGAAGGGCTTTCTGTTTGAGGGGTAAGCGGCGGGCTGAAGCCCGCCCTACGGTTTGTCCTGCGTTTATAGTCCCAGCACGAGGCGGGTCGGGTCTTCGATGTGCTGTTTGATTTCGACAAGGAAGCCGACGGCTTCGCGGCCATCGATGATGCAGTGGTCGTAGGACAGCGCGATGTACATCATCGGCGCGATGACGACCTGGCCGTTTTCAGCGATGGGGCGTTCGACGATGTTGTGCATGCCGAGGATGCCGCTTTGTGGCGGGTTGATGATGGGGGTGGACATCATCGAGCCGAAGGTGCCGCCGTTGGTGATGGTGAAGGTGCCGCCGGTCATTTCTTCGATGGTGAGGCTGCCGTCTTTGGCTTTGCCCGCGTAGTCAATGATTTGTTGTTCGATGTCGGCAAAGCCCATGTGTTCGGCGTTTCTCAGGATGGGGACGACGAGGCCGCGCGGCGAGGAGACGGCGATGCCGATGTCGCAGTAGTTGTGGTAGATGATGTCGTCGCCGTCGATGGAGGCGTTTACCGCCGGGTATTTTTTCAGCGCGGCAACGGCGGCTTTGACGAAGAAGGACATGAAGCCGAGTTTGACGCCGTTTTTGGCGACGAAGGCGTCCTGGTGGGTTTTGCGCAGTTTCATGACGGCGGCCATGTTCACTTCGTTGAAGGTGGTGAGCATGGCGGCGTTATGCTGGGCGTCGAGCAGGCGTTCGGCGATGCGTTTGCGCAGGCGGGTCATCGGTACGCGTTCTTCGTGGCGGCGACTGCCACCGACGAGGTGCTGGCGGATGTCGGCTTTGGTGATGCGGCCACCTTTGCCGCTGCCTGCCACGTCGCCTGCGGCCACGCTGTTTTCAGCGGCGATTTTGCGCGCGGCGGGACTCAGGGTTTTGTCGTCGGTGGGGGTGGCGGCTTTGGCGGCAGCCGGGGTGCTGGCAGCGGCAACCGGAGCGGCTGCGGCGGGGGCATCGGCTATTTCGCCTTCTTCGATGTAGGCGATGGTGTCGCCGCTGGTGACGGTGGTGCCGTCCTGGGCGAGGATTTGTTTGAGGATACCGCTTACCGGTGCGGGCAATTCGAGGACAACTTTGTCGGTTTCGAGGTCAACGAGGTTTTCGCCGATGTGCACGGGGTCGCCGGGTTTTTTGGTCCAGTTGATGAGGGTGGCGTCGGCGACGGATTCGGGCAGGGCGGGTACGGTTATGGCTGTGGTCATGGGGTTCCTCACGGGGTTTCGGGGATATCGAGGGCTTCGCGCACGAGCGCGGCTTGTTCGGCATTGTGCATTTTCAGGTAGCCGGCGGCGGTGGAGGCAGAGGCGGCACGGCCGATGTACTGCAGTTTTTTGTTTGCCGGCAGGGCGGGGGCAAGCCATTCGTAGATTTGCCGCCACGCGCCCTGGTTACGCGGTTCTTCCTGGCACCAGATGATGTCGGCACTGGTGTAGGGCGCCAGCTGTGCTGCGAGTTCTGCCTCCGGGAAGGGGTAGAGTTGTTCGAGGCGCAGGATGGCGATGTCGTTGATGTTTTCGTCGCGGCGTTTTTGCAGGAGGTCGTAATAGACTTTGCCGCTGCACAGGATGACGCGGCGGATTTTGTCTGCCGCCTTGAGGGTGTCCTTCTCGCCGATGACGGGCTGGAAGTGGCCTTCGGCCAGTTCGCTCAGGTCGCTGACGGCGAGTTTGTGGCGCAAGAGGGATTTGGGCGAGATGGCGATGAGCGGTTTGCGGAAGCGGCGCAGAACCTGGCGGCGCAGCAGGTGGAAGATTTGCGCGGGCGTAGTCGGTACGCAGACTTGCACGTTGTTATCGGCGCAGAGTTGCAGGTAGCGCTCGATGCGGGCGGAGGAGTGTTCCGGGCCTTGTCCTTCGTAGCCGTGCGGCAGCAGCATGGTGAGGCCGCTGTAGCGGCCCCATTTGGCCTCGCCGGAGGTGATGAACTGGTCGATGATGACTTGCGCACCGTTGGCGAAGTCGCCGAACTGGGCTTCCCAGATGGTGAGGCCTTGCGGCTCGGCGGTGCTGTAGCCGTATTCGAAGCCGAGCACGGCGCATTCGGAGAGGATGGAGTCGATGATGCGCACGTTCGGCTGGCCGTCGTAGAGGTGGGCGAGCGGGGTGTAGCTGTCGCCGGTGGTTTGGTCGTGGATGACGGCATGGCGGTGCGAGAAGGTGCCGCGCCCGCAGTCTTCGCCGGAAACGCGCACGCTGTAACGCTGTTCGAGCAGGCTGGCATAGGCGAGGTTTTCGGCAGCGCCCCAGTCAAGCGGCGCTTTGCCGCGTACCATGTCAAGGCGGGCCGCCATGAGTTTTTCGACGATGGGGTGCGGCACGAAGTCGCCGGGCAGGGTGTAGATTTTTTCGCCGAGTCGGGTCAGCGCTTCTCGCGGATAGGCGGTGTTGACGGGCGCGTTCCAGTCCTGGTTAGAAAGGGCTTTCCAGGCGAGGCGCAGCGGGTCGTCGGCGCGGCGCGGCAGGCTGCGGGTGACGGCTTCGCCCGCTTCAAGGCGCGCGCGGTAGTCGTCTTGCAGTTTTTCGTAGTCGCCCGCCGCTATCACGCCTTCTGCGATGAGATGGTCGGCATAGACTTTGGCCGGCACGTCGTGGGCGCGGATTTTTTTGTACATCATCGGCTGGGTGGCTGATGGTTCATCCGCTTCGTTGTGGCCGAGGCGGCGGTAGCAGACGATGTCGATAAAGATGTCTTTATGGAAGGTGCGCAGGTAGTCCACGGCGATTTCGCCGGCAAAGGCCAACGCTTCGGGATCGTCACCGTTGACGTGCAGCACGGGTGCCTGGATGAGTTTGGCGGCATCCGAGCAGTACATGGCCGAGCGGGTGTCGAGCGGGTTCGAGGTGGTGAAGCCGATCTGGTTGTTGACGATGATGTGCAGGGTGCCACCGACGCGGTAGCCGCGTACTTGCGAGAGCTGCAGGGTTTCGAGGTTCACGCCCTGCCCGGCAAAGGCAGCGTCGCCGTGAATCTGGATGGGCACGGCGTAGTTGTCGGCGAAGAGGTGATCGGCCTGGCGTTCTTCCTGGGCACGCTCGATGCGGGCGCGCATGGAGCCCTGCATGACGGGGTTCACAAATTCGAGGTGCGAGGGGTTGTAGGCAAGGGTCAGGTCAACGAGGCCGCCAGCGGTTTCGACGCTGGACGAGAAGCCCATGTGGTATTTGACGTCGCCGCTGCGCCCGCCCTGCGGCGTGTATTTGCCTTCGAATTCGTCGAAGAGGTCAGCGGGACGTTTGCCGAGGATGTTGATCAGCATGTTGAGGCGGCCACGGTGTGCCATCGCAATGCCGATTTCTTTGCTGCCGCTGGCGCCGAGACGGTTAATCAGGGTTTCGGTGAGCGGGATGAGGCCATCACCGCCTTCCAGCGAGAAGCGTTTTTGCCCGACGAAACGTTTGTGCAGGTATTTTTCCAAACCGTCGGCGGCGACGAGTTGTTGCAGGAAGGCGTGTTTTTCTTCGTCGCTGTAGCCGTAGCCGTTTACCGCTTTTTCCAGGCGCTCTTGCAGCCAGCGGCGTTCTTCGGTGGTGTGGATGTGCAAAATCTCTGCACCGATGTGGTGTTTATACGTCTTGTCAAGGTAGGCGATGATGTCGCGCAGGGTCATGTCACCGCTGAACAGCGTGCCGGTATTAAAGGTGCGGTCAAGGTCAGCGTCAGTCAGGCCGTGCCAGCGGTAATCAATATCCGGCACTTCACGGCGCGGGCGCAGGTGAATCGGGCAGAGGTCGGCGGCCTGGTGGCCACGCGTGCGGTAGCCGGAAATCAGCCCCAGCACGGCAACCTGTTTCGCAATCGCTTCAGGGTCGGCTTCACCGCCCGGCAGGTCGGGCAAATCAGCCATCGCCTCAAAGCGCTCCTGCACTGGCAGACGCGGTTTCTCGTTACTGGCGCCGGCGCGGATGCCGTCGAAATACGCACGCCACTCGGCAGCGACGCTGTCCGGCGCGTCCAGATATTGCTCGTACAACGCCTCAATATAAGCGGCATTACCGCCGCTGAGTTGGCTGGTGGCGCGTTGTGTCTGGTAATTTCCCATGTGTGTTCCCCGTGTAATCTGAATATCAGGCAAGCGTTATAATACGCACTGTTATGGTTAATAACAACGTTAAATCACAGCAAAACCACACAAAGCCACAGGAATATCCCGGCGGCAAGTGGTGCTTTTTTCACAGGATTCAGCTTTATGTCTCGCGAAAAATACACCGGCGGCGTGCATGCCGTGCGGCAGCTACTCGATGATGGCGCGGTACGTCGCCTTTTCGTCGCCGATAACAAGAAATCGAAAAATGTCGCCGCGCTGGTCGCCGATGCCCGGGCGTGCCACGTGCCGGTGGAAACCGTCGCCTTCTACGAAATTGACATGATGCTGCCCGGCGTGCGCCATCAAGGCATCGCCGCCCTCAGCGAAAGCCAGGAGCAGGCAGCAAACTGGCAGGATGCGGTAGCGGGCATCGACAAGCCGCTTATCCTTGTGCTGGATAGCATCCAGGACCCGCACAACCTTGGCGCTTGCCTGCGTAGCGCGCTCGCCGCCGGTGTGCACGCGGTGCTGATTCCGAACAACCGTGCCGCCGACATCACCCCGGCAGTGGCAAAAGTCGCCTGCGGCGCGGCGGATGTGCTGCCCATATATAAAGTCAGCAACCTGCGCCGCGAAGTGGAAGCGATGCAGCATCAAGGCATCTGGGTAGTCGGCGGTGCGGGCGAAGCGGCGCAGACCATTTATGCCACCGACCTTAACCTGCCGCTCGCCATCATCGTCGGCAATGAAGCAGAAGGCATCCGCCACGGTCTGCGCGAACAGTGCGATTTCCTCGCCCGCATCCCGATTGATGCGGCGATGGAAAGCCTGAATGTTTCTGTCGCTTGCGGCGTAATGCTGTTTGAAGCGCGCCGCCAGCGGCTGTTTGCCGGATGAGGATTTGGCCTTAGAGCGTGTTCATAGTCTTCGTAGCAGGACTCCCAAGAAAGCCAAAACTACCATTTGCAGACTGGTACTCACACTGGATCACCCTGACAGGAGGCTTGATCCGGTCATGTCCGGAGTGCTGTTGGCCTACATCAAGGAGAAGCTGCTCAAATCAAGATGAAGAGATTGATCGCTTGCGCGGCAAGATTAGGCGCTGTCACGCCAAGCGTAAACAACGTGGATTGGTAAATCATAAGTAATGGAGGTTTGCAGCCTGCTTCGGTGGGCTGCCTTTGCGGAGGACAAGATGAAAAGTTTGAACAGGGTTGAATTGATTGGCCACTTGGGCGGCGACCCCAATATACGTTATTCCCAAAAAGGCGATCCGGTCACTTCGTTTTCTATTGCCACATCAGATTCCTGGACGGATCAGCAAACCGGACAGAAGCGTGAAAAACCGAGTGGCACCGTTTGGTGGCATTCGGCAAGATGGCGGAAATCATCGGTCAGTATTGCAAGTCCGGCCACCGCCTGTGGATTGAGGGAAAACTGGAAACCAGCAAGTACACGGATCCAGAAGGCATAACGCGTTACAGCACGCAAATCATTGTTAATGACCTGATTTTCCTGAACAGTGCGGACAAAAATCAGGGGAATGGACAGCAGCAACGCCCTGCTGCCCAGTCACGCCCGCCACAGCCGCCGCAGCATCCGGCGGCACGATGCGGGATAGTGGCGGGACAAATCAGCAGGATTGCGGGGAATTTGACGATGACATCCCTTCTGATCCTGCACTGCAATCAAACAATCTCCAAACGAAACCCCAATGCCTTGATTACCCGAAACAAGGTATCTGCGCTGGGATTACCGTCGGCAGAAAGTGCTTTATACAGGTTCTGCCGCGTCAGGCCGGTTTTTTCGGCTACATCGGTCATCTTTTTGGCACGCGCCACGTCCCCCAAGGCTTTTTGCAGACCTTTCAGGCCGTTTTCTTCATAGGAAATCTGCAAATGCAGGCGGTAATGTGCTTCGTCTTTCAGCAATTCCGCCACGTCATAGGGCGTGATTTCGCAGTCTTCTTTTGCAATTACAATTCCATCTTCATACTTCATCGTTTTTCCTATACCAGCAATTCCAAATCTGCATCCAGCGCCGCAGACAAATGTTTCCATACTTTCAGCGAATCTTCTTTTTTACCGGTTTCGATCTCGGACAAGTATGCCTGCGAAATTCCAGCAGCCTGCGCCAGATCCTGCGCAGAAAATCCGCGACATTCACGCTACATCCGCAACTTGTTCTCGCTACAAAACAACCTGTTCACAAAGTCAGCAGGGAAAACTTCATCTGTTCTTGACAGTATCAGTGCATCAAAGCTCGACTTTTCCAAAATGACGTACTCAATTATTGCCACAAGATGAAGTGGATTTTTTCATGATGGGTAACCTCAAGGCGTTTCTCTATATTCGGCAAGAAGCGGAAAAAGGTGCCGGGTATGGCAGGGAAGTCATGGAAGGGACGGCACGACAAGGCGGTACAAAATTTATGCGTGGCTTTCGGTCAGTTCTGCCGGTTGCTGGACAACTTGCACACGGGCGGTGCATTGCGGGTCAGTATGCGCAAGATCATATGTGGATTGCATTCTCAACCAGAATTCTGCTTGGCTATTGAATGCTTTTTCTATTCTTAATGCGACTTGCGGGCTGATGCCTCGTCTTTCGTTAACAATTTCTGATAAGGCCGCACGTGGCATATCAAGCACTTTTGCAACTTCTGTGATGGTCAAACCCAAAGGCTCAAGGCACATTGTTTTCAAGACTAGTCCTGGATGGGCGGGGTTTTTCATTTTCATGGATATTCTCCAGTCAGTGATAATCGAGATAATCAACGATGTAGGCACTACCACCCTCGAAACGGAAGAACAATCGCCAATTCGCGTTAACCTTGACACTCCAAAAGCCATCAAGATTATGTTTCAGTGGATACAGATCTGCGCCGGGCAGTGCCATTTGCTCTATGGCTTCTGCTTCATTCAATGCTGTCAGCAAAACCCTCAGTTTCTGTCGGTGTTCCGGTTGAATGCCGCTGGCCTCGTCTTTGAGGAAGAAGCGTTTGAGTCCCTTGTGGGCGAAGCTCTTAATCACTGTAAATCCTTGGATTATTTATATATTGTATCGCGTAGCGATACGCAAGTCATTTTTTTGTTGAAGCGCCTGCAAACGGGAAGAAGAGAAAGATATACTTTGTCCATCGCAGCACACAAAGCCGCGGTCAGGATTGGAAGCCCGCTATTCAGCAAGCGCTATTTTTGTGCCCCTTTGCAATGGCAGTGTGCGTGGGAGAACCTTCGGGTTCGCCGTTTCTTGTTGAGCGGTAGTTCCAATCCCATGTACGCTGTCGCCCTCGATTGGAACCGAGACGGCAGTCATCCGCTCATACGAAAGGAGACTGCCATGTCTGCATCTACTACGGTGGTGCTCGAATGCACCAATTCCGCCGAATTCTACCGCGCCATCGATTGCGTCAAAGCCCTGAATGAAGTGCTTGGCATCGTGGCCGATCACCCCAGCCGCCAGCCATCCCCCGACAACCTTTGCATCCTGCACACCCTGCTGGGCGATTTTTGGGCCAGAATCCTTGATGGTGTCGAGGAAATCGAGGTCGTGGACCACGGCGACGAAGAAAATCCCCAGCGCGGTTTCATCCTTGATGACGACGAGGACGCAGAAGCCTGTGAACTGCTGGGAATTGACGACATCAAGGGCATCCTGATCGATGCCGCCAAGCGCCACGCCGCCGATTCGTCGCTAACCAGTGACCGCACTTACAGCAAGGGTTTGACCGCTCATGAATTTGTCTTGGGCGACACCCACCGCCCGATCCGCATTGACCTGAATCTCAACAGCCACGACTCGCACGGTGCCGTTGATATTGCCCTACTGACTGGCGCGGCACATATCTCCATCACCCTCTTCCGCCGGGCAGAGAGTCCGGCCAAATACTTGAAAGACTGGCTGGCGGCTTCCCTGCGCATCATCACCAAACACGAACCGGATGCTTGGGCAGGCACGCAAAACCATTCGTGCAAAGGGGTGCTCGCCAGCCTGTACCGTGCCGGAGAGGCTGAATCACCCGTTGTTGTGCCGGATAGCACCGTCAAACAGGCATCCCGCCTCATGCGATCCGGTAACTGACGATGTTCATGCAAGGCGCAGCAGACCCCAAACAGCCGTACACCTACGCTGACTTTGACTACAACGACATCTATCATGTGCCGGTCAAGGCAGACGGCAGTGTCTATCCCGCTTGGCGAGATGACGGGATACAATACCTTGAATAAGCAAGTCACCCTGAGCGTTAAACACACCACATTTCCCCAAACGAAAAAAGAGACAACCCCATGCCATCCCCTAAATTACGCGCCAAACTGCAAGCCGCCTATCAGGATTTGCCGCTGCAAAACGGAATCCTGCGTTGCCTGCAACCTGCTGAAATCAGCGGCGAAAATGCCAAATACATGAAAATGTACGACTGGATGGGCCGCTGGTACGACTTCGGCGAACAATGGATAGGGCGGATTAAATACGGCAACAGCGTCATCACCACGCGCCGAGCCCTGATGCGCGAACTGGAATGGCGGCAGGACGCCACAGCCCTTTACGTTTCCATCGGCACCGGTATCGACCTGAATTACCTGCCTGCGGATATCGACATTGCCACCCTGGACATTACCGGCCTTGACCTGTCGCTCGGCATGCTGCGCCGTTGTCAGCGGGTCTGGCAGAAAAAAGCACCGGGACTGGATTTGGTGCACGCCAATGCCGAAACCCTCCCCTTCTGGGATAACGGTTTCGATATCGTCTTTCACGTTGGCGGCATCAACTTTTTCAACGACAAAGCGCGCGCCATCCGGGAAATGCTGCGCGTCGCCAAGCCCGGCAGCAAAATCATGATTGCTGACGAAACCAGCGATTTCATCGACCAGCAATATAAAAAAAGCAGCTTCACCCGCCGCTACTTTGCCGATACCCACTTTGATCTGGGCGAAATAGAAAACAGCATCCCGGCTGATGTGGTTGAGCGGCGCACCCAGCTGCTGTGGGATAACCGCTTCTACTGCATCACTTTCCGCAAACCCTGCTAAAAACCACCACACCGCCGCCGCCCTCCTCGCCGCCTGCACCAAAGCACGCACGCTGCACAGTCGTAAACAGGACTGGGCCAACGCCGTATCAGCCCATTGGGGATGCCTATAAAATAGCCATCCCCACCCATCTCCCCACCACCCCTTGAAACTCATCCACACCGCCGACTGGCACCTTGGCCGCGCCCTCTACGGCCGCAAACGTTACGACGAACAGGGCGCCTTTCTCGACTGGCTGCTCGCCACCCTCAGCGCAGAACACGCCGACGCCCTCATCATCGCAGGCGACATCTTCGACAGCGGCAACCCGCCGAACCGCGCCCAGGCGCTCTACTACGACTTCCTCTGCCGCGCCGCCGCGACAACCTGCCGCCACATCATCATCACCGCCGGCAACCACGACTCCCCCACCTTCCTTGATGCCCCGCGCGAACTCCTGCGCGCCCTCAACATCCACATCATCGGCAGTGCAGGCAGCCCGGTGGACGAAACCCTGCTGCTGCGCGCCCCCGATGGCAGCGTCGAAGCCATCTGCTGCGCCGTACCCTACCTGCGCGAACGCGACATCCGCAGCGTTGACGCCGGCGAAAGCGGCGACGACAAAGCGCGCAAACTGCTCGAAGGCATCCGCGCCCACTACGCGGCGACCATAGCCCACGCCGAAACCCTGCGCGCCACCCACGGCGCGGACATCCCGCTTATCGCGACCGGCCACCTCTTTGCCGCCGGCGGCAGCACCACCGACGGCGACGGCACACGCGACCTCTACATCGGCAGCCTCGCCCACGTTCCCGCCGATGCCTTCCCCGCCACCATCGACTACCTCGCCCTCGGCCACCTGCACCGCCCGCAAACCGTCGGCGGCGACCCGACCCGCCGCTACAGCGGCGCACCACTAGCCTTCGGCTTCGGCGAAGCCGGACAAGAAAAAAGCCTTACCCTCGTCACCTTTGCCGGCCGCCGCCCGCACATCAGCACCCTCGCCATCCCCTGCTGGCAAACCCTCGTCCGCATCCACGGTGACTGGCCGGCCATCAAAAACCGCCTGCACGACCTCGCCGCCAGCACCGCCCCCGTCTGGCTGGAAATCGAATACGACGGCGCCGAACACATCGCCGACCTGCGCGAACGCCTGCAACAACAAACCGAGGGCACCCTGCTCGACATCCTGCGCATCAAAAACAACCGCATCACCGCGCGCGTCCTCGCCCAGGACCACGCCGCCGAACGCCTTGACGACCTCGATCCCAACGACGTCTTCAGCCGCTGCCTCGACGCCCACAACATTCCCGCAGAACAGCGCCCCGACCTGCACGCCGCCTACCGGCAAATCCTCACCGACATCCGCGAAGCCGACAACAACGCCGAATAACCCTTCTCCAAAGCCCACCCCATGCGCATCGAACACATCCGCCTGCACAACCTCAACTCCCTCGTCGGCACCTGGGAAATCGACCTCACCGCCCCCGCCTACCGCGACGACAACCTCTACGCCATCACCGGCCCGACCGGTGCGGGCAAAACCACCATCCTTGACGCCATCTGCCTCGCCCTCTATGGCCGTACCCCGCGCCTCGCCCGCATCAACAAAAACACGAACGACATCATGAGCCGCCACACCGGCACCTGCTTCGCCGAAGCCACCATCGCCGTGCATGACCGCCGCTACCGCTGCTACTGGAGCCAGCACCGCGCCCGTCGCCGCGCCGACGGCGAACTGCAAAACCCCAAACACGAAATCGCCGACGCCACGAGCGGCCAACTCCTCGCCAGCAGCCTCAAAACCACCGCCGCCACCATCGAACAACTCACCGGCATGGACTACAGCCGCTTCACCCGCGCCATGCTCCTCGCCCAGGGCGAATTTGCCGCCTACCTGCAAGCCACACCGGACGAACGCGCGCCGCTGCTCGAACAAATCACCGGCACCGCTATCTACAGCCAACTCTCCATCCGCGCCCACGAAAACTACAAAGCCGCGCGCGACACCCTAAACACCCTGCAAGCCGAAACCGCCGGCATCACCCTGCTCACTGCCGACGAAACCGCCGCCCTCGAAGCCGAGCGGGACACCGCCCGACACGCAGCCGCCACCCTCGCCACGACACAACAACAAACCGCCGCCGCCCTCGCCTGGCTGGCCGACATCGCCCGCTTGCGCGCCGAACACGCTGCCCTGCGCGACAAAGCCGCCCAACTCGCCGCAGAAGCCGCCGCCTTCGCCCCCGAACGCGCCCGCCTCGAACGCGCCAACCGTGCCGCTACCCTCGACGCCGCCTACACCCACCTCAACACCCTGCGCCAACAACAACACGACGACGAACACAACCTCGCCACCCTCAGCGCTGCCCTGCCCGGCCAACAAAGCGCGCTTGCCGCCGCCGACACCGCCCTGGCCAGCGTCCAGGCCGCCCTTGCTGCCGCGAGACAACAACACGACGCCAACCAGCCACACTGGCAGAACATGCGCGCCTACGACCAGCGCCTCGCCGACCAGCAACACAACCTGTGCGAACACGAACAGCGCGTCGCCACAACCCAAGCCGACCTCACCAACGCTGCCGCGCGCCACAGCACCCTGCAACAACAGCACGACGACGAAACCCGGCAGCTCACCGCCTGCGCCGCCTGGCTTGACATTCACGCCGCCGACGCCGCCCTCGCCCGCGACCTCGACACCATCACCCTGCGCGTCCAGGACCTCGCCGCCCAACAAAAACAAAACGACGAAACCGCTGCCCATACCCGCGACACCCTCGCCCGACACCAAAAAAACGAACGCGCCCTCGCCGCCGCTGAAACCGCCTGCCAAAAAACCGCCGCCCACGCTGCCACCCTCGCCGCCGCTCACGACCACGTCAGCAAACACCTCACACAACACCTCGCCGGACGCAGCCTGCGCGACTACCGCGCCGACAAAGACCGGCTTGCCGCCCAACTCGCCGCTGCGCAAAACATCGCCGACCTCGCCACCCGTCGCGCCCAACTGCACGACGGCGAACCCTGCCCGCTGTGTGGCGCGACCGAACACCCCTACACCCACGGCCACACCCCGCAGCCGGACAGCCTCCGCGCCCAATACGACGCGCTCAACCGCTACATCACCGAGGCAGAAACCTGCGAAAACGAAGAACACAACGCCGCCAGCGCTGCCCGGGCCGCCGCACAAAACGCCACTGCCGCCGCACACAACCGCGACCTCGCCGCGCAAAACCACGCCAACAGCCGCGCCAACCACGACGCCGCCTGCCAACAACAAAAACAAAGCGACGAGGCCCTCGCTACCGCCCGAGCTGCCCTAGCCCAACAACTCGCGCCCTACACCCCCACCACGGCGGCAACACCGTACAACCCCGACGACCCCGCCGCCATCCTGAAAACCCTGCGCCAACGCCTGCACGACTGGCAAACCCACACAAAAAAACACACCGACCTCCAACAACAACACGCCGCCACTAGCGCTGACCTCAGCGGCAGCCGGGCCACCCTCGACGCCTGCCAAAGCGCCCACGCCCAAGCCGTCGCCCAACACAACACCGCCCTCACTACCTGGCAGCACACCCAAAACGAACGCCGCGCCCACTACGGCACACGCGACCCCGACGCCGAAGCCCGCGCCGCGCAACACACCATAACCCGCAGCGAACACGACGCCCAACGCGCCCAAACCGTCCGCCAACAAGCGCACGACACCCTGCGCGACAGCGAAACCCGCCTCCACGACCTGCGCCAACGCCTCGCACAAAACAGCGCCGCCATCAGCGAAGCCGCCGCCCAATTCCAAAAAGACAGCGAAGCGGCGGGCATCATCGCAGATACCAGCGCACAAAACGTAGGGTGGGCTTTAGCCCACCAAACAGAAGCTACACCAAGCGACGCCCGCACAGAAAAACCCCCTCTCCCGCTTGCGGGAGAGGGCGGGGGTGAGGGCATCTCGCGCAGCGAGACCCAGCCCTCTCCCGCCGAAACCGCCTACCTCGCTGCCCGCCTGCCCGCCGCTGCCCGCGCCCAACTCGCCGCCCGCGCCGCCGACCTCGACCGCCGCCAACAAGACAACCACAGCCGCCTGCACGACCGCGCCGCCCGCCTCGACGCCACCCTTGCCCAGGCACTGACCGACGAAGACGAAAGCACCCTGCGCGAACGCGAGGAAACCGCACGCGCCCAACAGCAGACTCACGACCAAACCATCGCCACCATCAACTACCGCCTTGCAGAAAACCAAAAAGCCCACGCCGCCCTGCGCGACAAACAGGCGGCCATCGCCGCCCAACAAGCCGAAACCCGCCGCTGGCAGGCGCTGCACGACCTCATCGGCTCGGCAGACGGCAAAAAATACCGCAACTTCGCGCAAGGCCTCACCTTCGCCAGCGTCATCGCCCACGCCAACCGCCAACTGGCGCGGATGAACGACCGCTACCTGCTCACCCACGACCCCGCGCGCCCGCTCGAACTCGACATCATCGACAACTACCAGGGCGGCGAAACCCGCACCACCAAAAACCTCTCCGGCGGCGAAACCTTCCTCGTCAGCCTTGCCCTCGCCCTCGGCCTCTCGCATATGGCGGGGGAAAACATCCGCATTGACACCCTCTTCCTCGACGAAGGCTTCGGCACCCTCGACGAAGAAACCCTGGAAAGCGCCCTCGACACCCTGAGCGCCCTGCGCGCGGACGGCAAACACATCGGCGTCATCTCGCACATCGCGGCACTGACCGAACGCATCCCGACACAAATCCGCATCACCCCCGAACAGGGCGGCAGAAGCCGCATCGACGGCCCCGGCTGCCGCCGTGGCGACTGACTGCCTATCGGCACCCGCCAAGTGGGCATAGGTATCCACCCACCTCGTAGCGAGAGAAAATCTTTTTAAAAACAGCGGATAATCCCTTCTCCCGCTTGCGGGAGGAGGGGCTCCCATGAAAAAAATGCCTGCATTTTTTTCATGGGTACCCGGGAGCTGTCGCGAAGCGACGGAGGAGGGCAAAAAACGCCCGTCTGTCCCGCTTGACGAGATTCGTCCTGCGGACGAACACCCTCACCCCGACCCCTCTCCCGCAAACGGGCGAGGGATTTCTCTTTGTTTTTCAGCTATTGAGATAGGTAGATACCTATGGCCAAGCGGGATAAATGCTGGATTCTGCGACAATCGTCAAGCGAGACAAATACCAAGATTGCGCGTCAGCGCAACATCCCTTCCCCCATGGGGGAAGGTCAGGATGGGGGCAGCCAATAGACCTCTTGCGAAAATATTCATCCCATCGCATTAACCAGTCCTGCAATCAGATTTGCCCTTAACCCGAACCGTTTCCGCCTGTTGCGGTAAGGCAGCGACAATATTTTGAATATCTTCAGTTTCCTGTTGATGTGCTCGACGACGGTTCTGAGTTTGCCTAACAGCCTGTTCGCCTCTTTATCCTGTTTGTTCAGCGGATGATGTTTGGATTTCTTTTTTGGGGTCTGCAATCCGGTTTTAGCTAATCCTTGGTAACCCTTATCCGCAATGACTATTTTGTAGGGATAAAGCTCTGTAAGGTGCCTCTTGGCTAAACGCATGTCATGCTGAGCACCCATCCCCGTCCGGATGCTGATGATTTTTTCAGTTTCTCTGCCGTATATGACCTGGATTTTAACCGTGTGCCGCTTTTTCTTGCCGCTGTAATACTGCCGCTGTTTTTTTGGGACGTTCAATTGGGCTTTCGGTCACGTCAATGATGACCGTTTGATCGCCCGGATTCTTGTGTTTTGGCAGGGAAAAGCGTTTGCAACGGATGAGGGCGTCCTCGGTTTTACGGATGGTACGGCAGACATTACTTTCGGAAAGGCCGTAGATGGCGGCCAATTCGAGTTGGGTATGGTAATGACGCAGATAGCTTAGGGTAAGCAGCAGTTGGTCTGCCAAGCTGAGCGTATGCGGCCTGCCTGACTTGATCTTCCGGCTTTCTGCTTCTGTGGTAACTTGCAGCATCTCGTGAAAAAGGACGGGCGTTACACCTGTGAGCCGTTTGAATTCGCTATTGCTTCTTTGGATGAGGTTTTCGTATTTCATTTGGGAATTGTAAATCTTCAGGATACTTTCGCAAGAGGTCTAATAAACGGATGAAGCTGCAAACTGCCAAGCGGGGTAAAACCTGTCTTCTTGAGCAACCCGCCTAGCGAGATAAACGCCAGAATTGCGCGCCAGCGCAATATCCCTTCCCCCCGTGGGGGAAGGTCAGGATGGGGGCAGCCAATACAACGGGCGAAGCCGCAAAACCGCCAAGCGGGACAAATACTGGATTCTTGGGCCACCGTCAGGCCGTTCAGGCGCGCGGTTTTCAGGCCTGCTGCGAATGCAGGGCGCGGTAGCAGGGTTCGATGGTGCGGCTGATCATCAGCAGTTGTTGCCAGAGGTGGCTGTGTTGTTCTTGCGGGTCGTTTTCATCCGGGCGCAGGCGGTCGAGTTCGGTGCGGATGTGCTCGTGCCGCTTCTGGTAGTCGGCTACGGTGAGGGTGTCGAGTTGTTCGAGCAGGTCGGCGATGTCTTCGCCCAAGTGGTAGTAGGCGGTTAGCAGCGAGTCGCTATCTATGCCGCTTGTTTGTTGTCCCTGTTCTTTCTCCTCCGCTAGCGGAGAGCTTTTGGGTTTGCGGTAGGCGCCGAGCGCCGAGATGTAGGCGAGGAGGGTGTAGTTGAGGTTGAGCAGGTTGAAGGCGTTGTCGAGCTGATTTGCGTATTTGCGCGGTTCGCTGCTGATGTCGGAGACGGTGCTGCCGAGCTGGGCGGCGTTTTCGTGCGCGACGCGGCGGATGCTGCGGTAGGCGACGTCGTCGCTGCCGCCCGCTTGTAGTTGGCCGAGGATATGACGCAGGTAGGCGGCGTCGCTTTTGATGGCGGTTCGCGCGGTGTTGTCCAGGGTCAGGTAGCGCCAGTCCGGCCAGAGGTAGGTGACGGCGGTCCAGGAGATAGCGACGCCGATGAGGGTGTCGATGATGCGCAGCGGGATGGCGGCGGTGAGGTCGTAGCCTGCCAGTGAGAAGCTGGTGAAGGCCTGGATGGTGATGAAGAGGGTGGAGATGCTGTATTTGCGGTTGCGGTAGTAGAAGAAGAGGGTGGTGCTCGCGATGATGAGCCACAGTTTGGTGGCGACCGTCGGGGTGAAGAGCGGCGCGACGGAGCCGATGATGACGCCGAGGATGGTGCCGAGGACGCGCTGGTTGACGCGGCTTTTGGTCGCCGAGTAGTTCGGCTGGCAGACGAAGATGGCGGTGAGCAGGATCCAGTAGCCGAGTTCGAGGTGCAGTGCGGCGACGATGGCGCAGCAGGTGAGGACGACGAGGCTGAGGCGCACGGCATGGCGGTAGGCGGGCGAGCGGAAGCTGAGGTGGTGGCGCAGGGCGGGCAGGATTTCGCGCAGGCTTGGTTCCTGGCGGGCGGCGATGGTGCTGTCGGCGTTGTCTTCTTGCACCGTGTCGAGGTGGGCGAGCTGGTAGTTGATGCTGCGCAGGTTATCGAGCAGGCGGGTAAGCGGGCGGCGCGCGGGGTCTTGCGCGAGGTGGTATTGCAGGGATTGGCGCAAGCCGTCGCTGTCGCGTTCGAGGCGGGCGTCGCTGTGGTAGGCGCTGTTTTGGTGCAAGGCGGTCGCGATGTCACGACAGGCTTGTGCCTGGCGTTCGATGAGGTGCCAGAGTCGGTAAGGCAGGTCGCTGTGTTTGTGTTTTTCCGCGAGTTCGCGGTAGTCGATGTGCGCCGAGCTGATGCGTTCGTGGATGTCTTGGGCGGCAAAGTAGTAGCGCAGCATCCGTGCGGTGCGCGGGTGGCGGTGCTGGCCGCGCATCCGGTAGTAAAGGGTGCTGCGGCACTGGTTGAAGGCCTGGATGAGGGCGGTGTTCGCGCGCGAGAGTTGGGTTTGCCGCCCGCCGTAGTCGTGGTCGTCCGGGTCGAAGTAGCAGGCCTTGGCGTCAATGTAGTCGGCAAGCGCGGCGTAGGCGGCAGCCATGTTTTCCTGCACCTGGCGGTGCGGGAAGGCGAGTTGCACGATGAGCGCGCCGCCGCCGTAAATGAGGGCGCCGGCAAGGATGAAGAGCGGGTTCGCATACCACGGCTGGGCGGCGTTGTAGGCAAGCGTGGTGTAGATGGCGACGGTCAGCCCGCCGAAGGCGATGGTACGGTAACGCAGCCCGGCGGCCCCCATGTAGGTGAGGGTGAAGGTCATCAGCAGCATGGCGGTGATGTAGGCGACGGTGTGGTTGAGGGTAAGCTGCACGGTGAGCGAGGTGGCGGCAAAGGCGGCGAGGACGATGCCGAGGTCTTTGATGCGCCCGCGCAGGCGGTTATCGAGGTCGGCAAGGCCGCCGGCGATGACGCCGAGGATGAGCGGCATGGCGTAATGCGGGATGTTGAGCGTCCAGATGATGAGAGCGGCAGCGCTGATGCTGAGGATGACGGGCAGGGTCGAAATGAGGTTGGCATTGGGCAGGGGGATTTTCACGGGGCGGTGCGATGGTGGTGATTGGGCGCGGGATTGTATAAGCGCGACAGCGGGTTGGCTACCGCCCTAGGGAAACGTGCCTATTCCCCGGCCCCGCTATACAATGCGGGTACACCAATACCACAGGGATTTTTTATGAACGACATCAAAGACAATTTTGACAAGCTGCTGCGCGCCATCCGCTATCTCTTCAAGGGCGGCAATCTGCTTTATTGGGGGTTGCTGGCCGTTGTCCTTTGCATCAACGGTTTCCACGACTACCAGCAGGCGGAAATCGCGCACAAAATTTTTGCTGACGCGGGGGTATCGCCGGATTGCAGCATCACCGATCCAAAATGTTTCGACGCCATGCTGGATGTCAGCGAAGCCACTTCGGGTAATTTCGGCTTCTTCCTGCTGCAAATGGCCGCCGGTTTCCTCCTTGCCTGCAAGATGTTCGACGGCATCATGCGCATTTCCGAGGGACTGGAAGAGGAGCCTGTGCCTTACGCGCCGGTCACGCTCGTACCCTTCCTGACGCCGCTTAAATACCTCGTCGGCATGATCATCATCGGCATTGTCCTCCTCCCGCTATGGCTGCTGGGCGGCCCTCATGCCTGGCTGTATCCCTTCTTGCTCGTCACCTGGTTCTTCGCCCCGGCGATGATCATGAACCTTATCGGTAATGACAGCATCGGCAGCATGATTAGCCCCGGCGGCTGGGTTCAGGTCATCCGCAACATGGGCATCGGGAATTATCTGTCCATCCTGCTCTTTCCGCTCATCACGCTTATCGGTATCGGCTTCATACTGGGCTTCATTGTCGGCATCATCGCCGGCATCACCCATTCCCCCATGCTGGTCGTGTTCATGATCGCCATCATCCAGGCCTTTGCCACCGCACTTACCTATCTCTACATCGGCTACTTCATGCGCGAAAAAGAATCGCAGGAACTGAGCGAAGCCGAGCAGCGCGCGCTCTACGAAGCCGATACCTACCGCATGGACGAGGAGGAGAAAAAACAGTTTGCGCAAGACTTGCTCGCTGTTGACGTGCTGATGCAGGAAGGCGGCTTCCGCGAGGCCGAGACGCTGCTGCTCAATTACACCAGCATGCACCGCGACATCGGCCAGTATTTCCCCGCTTATCGCATTCTTTATGAGTTCTACCAGGTGCATCATCGCTATGAAGAACTGCCCGCCCTCGAACAGCGCCTGATTGAAGCCGCCGTGCATGGCAACGAACGCTGCTACCTCTGCGTGCGCAAAGCAGTGGAAAACATCGCCCTGGACGACATCGCCCGTTTGCCCGCCGACTGGATCAAGCCGCTTGCGCGTATGGCCGGCGAGCACCACGATTACAACACTGTGCTGGCACTGACCCGCAATTTTGCGCAGCGTCATAAAGGGCACAAAGACATCCTTGAAAACTACTACTTCGCCGCCCGTGCGCTGGACAAAACCGGCAAACGCGACCAGGCCCTGCACCTGCTTGCGCAGCTCATCAGCCATTACCCCGACCACCCGAAAACCGCGCAAATCCGCCACAGCTACGAACTGCTGCAAAAACAGACCAACCCAAAACCGGAGCAAGGCGCATAACCCGCAGGAGAACACCATGCCCGACACCATCCTCTTTCTCGACATCGACGGCTGCCTGACCCGTGGCAAATTCGCCCGCTACGACCTCGCCGCCCTGCAAACGCTGGAACAGCTCGTGCAACAATCGCCGACCGAAGTCGTCCTCTGCACCGGCCGCTCGCTTTCCTACATCGAAGCGCTGGCGCAAATCGTCCGCTTCGGCCGCTACGCCATCACCGATCAGGGCGCGCTGCTCTACGACTACCTCAACGACGACGTCATCCCCGCGCCGCAAATGACCCCCGCCGTGCGCGAACGCACGCAGCAGATGTCGCAATACCTCGCTGCACACAAAAACAGCCTGGACGTACACTGGGAAATGAGCCACGGCAAAGAAGCCTGCCTCTCGCTCGTCGCCGAAAAAGGCAAAACGGCGGAAGACGTGTATACCGTGGTTACGGCCAACCTGAACACCGACGGCTTCGACCTGCACTGCTCCGGGCGCGCCCTCGATATCGCCCCGCACGGTGTCAACAAATGGACGGGTGTGCAGCATTTCCTGCACCACACCGGGCGCGAAGCGGCGTCGCTCCGTCTCGCCGCCATCGGCGATTCCCAGGGCGACCTGCCCATCCTCAGCCGGGTCAATTTCGCCGCCTGTCCCGCCAACGCCGTTGACGTCATCAAAGACCTCTGCCACTACGTCAGCCCGGAAGCGGAAATCTACGGCGTCCTCGACATCTACCGCCGCCATTTCGCCTGAACAAACGCGCAGCCGGGGCGGGCCATGAGCAACCGCAAAATCATCCACATCGACATGGATGCCTTCTTTGCCTCCGTCGAACAGCGCGACAACCCCGCCTGGCGCGGCAAACCGCTTATCGTCGCGCGCCCGCCGCAGGAGCGCGGCGTGGTGGCAGCAGCCAGCTACGAAGCGCGGCGCTTCGGCCTGCATTCGGCGATGTCCTCACACCGCGCCCTGCAACTCTGCCCGCACGTCATCCTCGTACCGCCGCGTTTCGAGACCTATCGCGCCGTCAGCCTGCAAATCCGCGCACTGATGCTCGCCATCACCGACCTGGTCGAACCGCTCTCGCTGGACGAAGCCTATCTGGACGTAAGCAACAGCCCGCACGAGCGCGGCTCGGCAACACGCATCGCCGAGCGCCTGCGCGCGGAAATCCGCGCCGCGACCGGGCTTACCGCTTCGGCGGGCGTTTCCTACAACAAAATGCTGGCGAAAATCGCCTCCGACCTGAACAAACCGGACGGCCTTGCCGTCATCACCCCCGCCAAAGGCCCGGCCTTCGCCGCTTCATTACCAATCGAGCGCTTTCACGGCATCGGCAAGGCGACCGCCGCCCATATGCACGCACTTGGCATCCAAACCGGCGCCGACCTGCTGCGTTTCTCGGCGGAAAGCCTGCGTCAGGCCTTCGGCAAACATGGCGACTTCTACTACCACATGGCGCGTGGCATCGACCTGCGCCCCGTCGAACCCACGCGCGAGCGCAAATCCATCGGCAGCGAAACCACCTTTATCCACGACCTCGAAGGCATCCCCGCCCTCTATCAGGCGCTCCTTGCGCAAAACCAGGACGCCTTCGCCGACGTACAAAAACGCCACCTGCACCCGCATACCCTGACCATCAAGCTGAAATACCACGACTTCTCGCAAATCACCCGCAGCCGCAGCGTCTCCACCCCGTTCACCCGGGAAAACGACGCGCACTACTGGATCGCGCGCCTGCTGCACGACATTGCGCCGGCGAAACCCGTGCGCCTCGTCGGCGTCACCTATTCCGGCCTGCAAGAAGCGGTGGAAACGCGGCAGGCTGCACTGCCACTGTAACCGCCCCGCCTGCGCTACCCGCGCAAACAGGAGTAAAGTAGCGCCCTTTCCCATCCCAACAGGAGAACCTCATGGAATACCGCCCGCTCGGCAACACCGACATCCGCGTCAGCGCCATCTGCCTCGGCACCATGACCTTCGGCGAACAGAACACGGAAGCCGAAGCCCACGCCCAGCTCGACTACGCCACCGCGCACGGCGTGAACTTCATCGACACCGCCGAAATGTATCCCGTGCCGCCCTGCCGCGAGACCTACACCCGCACCGAACAATACATCGGCAGCTGGCTCGCCAAACGCGGCAAACGCGACGACATCATCCTCGCCAGCAAAATCGCCGGCCCCTCGCGCGGCAACGACGGCCAGGACTACATACGCGGCGGCTCGCGTTTCACCCGTGCGCAAATCCACGCCGCCTGCGACGCCTCGCTCGCCCGCCTGCACACCGACTACCTTGACCTCTACCAGCTGCACTGGCCGGAACGCCGCGTCAACTACTTCGGCACCCTCGGCCTCAATAACCTCGACGACCCCGCCGACCTGACGCCCATCGCCGAAACCGTCGCCGCGCTGGACGAACTCGTGCAAGCGGGGAAAATCCGCAGCTACGGCCTCTCCAACGAAACCCCGTGGGGCGTGATGACGCACCTGCACGAATCCGCGCTCAGCGGCAAAACCCGTGCCGTCTCCGTGCAAAACCCCTACAACCTCTTGAACCGCAGCTACGAAGTCGGCCTCGCCGAAATATCGCTGCGCGAACACATCGGTCTGCTCGCCTACTCGCCGCTGGCCTTCGGCCTGCTTTCCGGCAAATACCGCCGCCTGCCCTGGCATCAGGACTGGCGCATCGCCAAATACAGCCGCTTCACCCGCTACACCAAGCCGCAGGGCTTTGCCGCCGTCGAGCGCTATGCCGCCGTGGCAGAAGCCGCCGGCATCAGCCTCGCCCAGCTCGCGCTGGCTTTTGTTACCAGCCGCCCCTTCGTCACCAGCAACATCATTGGCGCAACCAGCCTGGAACAACTCGCGGAAAACATCGCCAGCGCCGACATCACCCTCAGCGACGACACCCTCGCCGCCATCAACGCCATCCATGCGGAAATCAGCAACCCCTGCCCGTAAGGAGCCCGTCATGCACAGCACCGCCTACACCTTCCACATCCCGACCAAAACCAAAAACAAAGCCTTCACCATCATCCGCCAGCACGGCAAAACCCCGGCGCAAATACTCAATCATCTGCTGCAACAAATCGCCGACAACGGCCAGTTGCCGGAGGCGGACGAACAGCCCAACGCCACGACCGCCACTGCCATCGCCGAACTCGTACGTGGGGAAGGAGAAACCATCGAAACCGCTAATGCAAAAGAAGCCGTGGCAAAACTCCGACAAATTGCCGGGGATGACCGTCCGCCGGACACAAACGAACAACCCAATGCCACCACCGCCGCCGCCATCGCCGAACTCGTGCGCGGAGAGGGAAAACACTACGAAACGTTGGAAGCCTTCCACTTGTCATTGCTACAAGAGAGCAGCGATGAAGCTTGAAGCATCCAAACAGTATCGACGCGAAATCCGTAAAAACATTGACGCGCTACTCGTCTCGCCCGAATACATTGAAGTCATGTACTGCCTGCAAAACCGGCTGCCTCTGCCCGCCAAATATAAAGATCACCCACTCAGCGGCGATTGGCAGGGCTTTCGTGATTGCCACATCAAAAACGACCTGCCGCTGATCTACCGTATCAGCGGCGATATCCTCGAACTGGCCCGCCTGAACACCCATGCGGAAATCTTTGGCTAATCCCACCCCACCATGACCCACCCCATTACCCCCCGCGAAATCTGCATCGACCTGCCCCACATCCGCCTCGCCGGCCAGCGCTGGGGCGAAGGCGAACACATCGTCCTCGCCCTGCACGGCTGGCTCGATAACGCCGCCAGCTTCGCCCCGCTCGCGCCCTACCTCATTGACGACAACACCTCGCTCATCGCCCTCGAATTTGCCGGCCACGGCCGCAGCGCGCACCGCCCGCTCGGCGCGGGCTACCACTTCACCGACCATATGCGCGACGCCATGTTTGCCGCTGACGCCCTCGGCATCGACAAAATCGACTTCGTCTGCCACTCCCTCGGTGCGGCAGTCGCGAGCATGGTGGCCGGCACCTTCTACGACCGCATCAGCCGCCTCGTCTGCATCGAATGCTACGGCACACCCTACGTCTCCAACCACAACGACCTGCCGGAACGGATGCGCGAACGCCTGCTGACCATGGACTACATGAACCCGCGCAGCAACCGCTACTACCAGGATCTCGCCCCGCTCATCGCCGCACGCATCAAGGCCGGGGCGATGAAGCCGGAGAGCGCCGAACGCCTGGTGCGGCGCAACCTCAACCACGAGGCCGCCGGCTACCGCTTCATCAGCGACAAGCGCCTCACCGTGTGGCAGCCGATGATGCTCTCCGAAGAACAAGTACAAGAATTCATCCCGCGCATCACCGCGCCGGTCTTGATGATTGAAGGCCACAGCGGCTTTACCGCGCACTGGCATTACCTGCCTGACCGCTACCGCCTGACCCAGGACATCCGCGTCGTCCGCCTGGATGGCGGTCACCATTTGCATATGGACGAACCCGCCGCCGTCGCAGACGTCATCAAACAATTCTGGGCGGAAAAGCCGCTGTAATATAGTTGAATAGATAAAAAAGCGTAACAAGGCGCGTCGCCGCAGACAGTACAGGTAGTACGGCAAGGCGACGCAACGCCGTTACGATTTTTTAGATGTTTAACTATACGCGCGTGCCTGCCCGCTTGGCAGCACGACACAATAAAGCCCGCTTCGGCGGGTTTTGTTCGCTTGGCGGCATAAGGCATGGCGCAAAAAAACAGGCCGACACATGGTCAGCCTGTTTCTGTGTCCATCGTTGCGGTTTTATTTTGTGGCAGCTTTGCCGAACGCAACGGTATCCACGACACCGCGTGAAATAATCAGCGCTTCCGGCAAGGCCACAATGCCTACCACCAGCACTTTGCCATCCGGATGTATGGCGCCGTCTTTGGCTTTGCCGCATTGTCCCCAGCACAGCACTTTGTTGACTTTGCCGAGCTCTGCTCCGCCCATTTTCACGGCGCTGTTATCGGCGACGAGATCCGGTTTGCCATATTCTTTGCTCAATTTATCCACCTGTGCCTGTATGGCTTTGTTCACTGCCGCTTGATCGGCACCTTTCGGCAGAGGCTCTTGCTGTTGGTAGCCCGCGCTAATAACGGTGTTATCCAGTCTGACGGACAGGGGCTGTTTGCTCGCCGGTGCGCAGTTAAAGATAGCGGACTGCGCTGCCTGCGCATTTTTTTCTTCTTGATAACCGGGGCAGCTTTTATCCAGCGTTTTTGTCACTTGCGCACGTGTCATGCCCAATTCGATACCGCCGATGGCGATTTTGCCGGCATCCGTTGCCGCGCTAACGGTGTGTGCTAACAGCAAGGCGCAGGTGAATGTGAGGGTTCTTTTCATGGTTTCTCCTGGTAATAAAAGAAGCTGTTCAAAGGCAGCGCGGCTATTTTCCCACATCGCTCTGGCAATTCCATACCAGGGTTTATTGCCTTCATGCACGAAGCCAGTATTTATAGTTAAACATCTAAAAAATCGTAACGGCGTTGCGTCGCCTTGCCGTACTACCTGTACTGTCTGCGGCGACGCGCCTTGTTACGCTTTTTTATCTATCCAACTATATCCCGCTTGGCGGCGCGCGCAAAAAAGCCCGCAGCAGCGGGCTTTTCGTGTTTATTTGGCGAGCTGTTCCCAGAGGAAGGTGTAGGCCAGCGCGCTCATGTAGGCGCGCTGTTTGTTGTCTGCCGCGCCGCCGTGGCCGCCTTCGATATTTTCGTAGTAGAGGGCGTTTTTGCCCGCCGCCTGCATTTTCGCCATCATTTTCCGCGCGTGGCCGGGGTGGACGCGGTCGTCGCGGGTTGAGGTGGTGAAGAGCACCGGCGGGTAGGTTTTTGCCGCGTCAAACTGGTGGTAGGGCGAGTATTTTTCCAGGTAGGCCCATTCGGCGGGGTTGTCCGGATCGCCGTATTCGGCCATCCACGAGGCGCCCGCCAGCAGTTTGTTGTAGCGCTGCATGTCGAGCAGCGGTACCTGGATGACGATGGCGCCGAAGCGTTCCGGGTATTGGGTCAGCATGTTGCCCATCAGCAGGCCGCCATTGCTGCCGCCCTGGATGCCGAGGTGCGCCGGGTCGGCGATGCCGCGTTGGGTGAGGTCGCGCGCAACGGCGGCAAAGTCTTCGTAGGCTTTGTGGCGGTGTTCTTTCAGGGCGGCCTGGTGCCAGCGCGGGCCGTATTCGCCACCGCCCCGGATGTTGGCAACGACGTACACGCCGCCCCGCCCGTCCTGGGTGCGGCGGTTCAGCCAGGCTTTGCCCACGCCTGCTGCGTAGCCGGGGGTGAGCGAGATTTCAAAGCCGCCGTAGCCGTAAAGCAGGGTCGGGTTTTTGCCGTCGAGCGGCAAGTTTTTGTGGTGGACGATGAAGTAAGGGACTTCAGTGCCGTCATCGCTTTTCGCGAAATGCTGGGCGACGGTGATGTCGCTCGCGTCGTAGAAGGCGGGCAGGGATTTGAGCGCGGTGGGCGTGCCGCCGACGCGGGTGTGGTAGAGGGTGGTCGGCAGGGTGTAGTCGTTCGCGGTCAGCCACAGGTCGTCGTTTTCGTCGGGATCCACGGCGGCAACGCTGGCGGTGCTGTTTGCCGGCACGCCTTCCAGCGGTTTTTCCGCCCAGTTTTTGGCGGGATCCAGGACGACGAGGCGGGTTTTCACGTCTTCGAGTTTGTTGAGGATGAGGTAGTTTTTGGTCCAGGTGACACCCGCGAGCGAGGTGTGCGCGTCGGGGGTGAAGAGCGCGGTGGGTTCGCGTTTGCCCGCCTGCCAGTCGGCGTAGTTGGCGACGAGGTAGCTGCCGGACGGGTAGGTTTTGCCGTTCAGTGTCCAGTCTTCGCGCAGGGTGATGTTGAGCCAGTCGCGATAGACGCCTTTGTCGGCGGTGTCGGGGACGTCGACTTTGTGCAGTGTGCCGTCCGGTGCGTGTTCGT
Source organism: Cardiobacterium valvarum (assembly GCF_900460955.1). Lineage (GTDB taxonomy): Bacteria > Pseudomonadota > Gammaproteobacteria > Cardiobacteriales > Cardiobacteriaceae > Cardiobacterium > Cardiobacterium valvarum. The sequence continues at coordinate 1,237,558 of NZ_UFUW01000001.1, read as the reverse complement.
AGAGTTCGTTGTGGTAGAAGTCGATAACGCGGCTGACGAAGTCGCGGTGGTAGCCGGGGGTGTCGTCGTGTGCGGCGGTGATGAGCATGTCGTTTTCTTCGCCACGATAGACGGTTTTGGCGTCGGCAAGCGATGTGCCGCGTTGCCACAGGCGGGCTTCGCGCGGGTAACCGGAGGCGGTCATGCTGCCTGCGCCGAAATCGGTCTGCACGAAGACGTGGTCTTTGTCTATCCAGCCCATTGAGCCTTTGGCTTCGGGACGGTAGAAGCCGTCTTTGATGAACTCGCGGGTTTCCAGGTCGTATTCGCGGGTTTCGTCCGCATCTGCGCCGCCGCGCGAAAGGCTGATGAGGCTGTGGCGGTAGTCAGGGCGCAGGCAGTCCGCGCCGTGCCACACCCAGGTGGCGTTTTCGCTTTTGTTGAGGGCATCGAGGTCGATGAGGGTGTCCCATTTGGGCTCGGCTTTTTGGTATTCGTCCCAGGTAGTGCGCCGCCAGATGCCGCGCGGATGGTCTTTGTCCTGCCAGTAGTTGTAGTAGTAGTCGCCGCGCTTCACGACATAGGGGATTTTGTCGTCAGAATCGAGGATGGCGAGCAGGTCGGCCTCGATGGTTTTGAAGGCAGGGTTTTGCGTGAGGGCTTTCTCGCTGGTGGCGTTTTGCGCACGCACCCAAGCGAGGGATTTTTCGCTGTCGATGTCTTCCAGCCAGAGGTTGGGGTCTTGGGTTGCGGTCATGGCAGTACTCGTGTGGATGAGGGTAAGGAGGGCGAGGGTGAGTTTTTTCATGGGGTTGATGTGATGTAGGGCGGGCTTCAGCCCGCCACTTGATGGTAATGGCGGGCTGAAGCCCGCCCTACGGTTGTGCCGCAAGCGGGGACGGCAGGTTTATTGCTGTTTCCAGCGTTGTTGTGAGTCGCGGATGACTTGTTTGGCTTCTTCGATATCGCCCCAGTGGTCAACTTTGGTCGAGCCAGGTTTTTTCAGCGCTTTGTAGTGGTTGAAGTGGAATTCGATTTGTTTGATGAGCTGCGCGGGCAGGTCGGCCAGGGTCTTGATGGCATCGCCCGTTTGGCGGTCATCGGCAGGGACGACGACGATTTTGTCATCGACTTCGCCATCATCGACGAATTTCATCACGCCGATAATGCGCGCCTGCATGTAGATGCCGGTTGGCAGCGGGGTGTCGGTGATGATGAGGGCGTCGAGTTCGTCGCCGTCTTCGTCGAGGGTTTGCGGGATGAAGCCGTAGTTGGTGGGTTTGGCGAAGATGAGCGGCTCAACGCGGTCGAGCATCAGCGCGCCGATTTTGCGTTTCCACTCGATTTTGTGGTTCGAGCCGGCCGGGATTTCGATGACGACGTTGATGATGCCGCCGTCCACGTCGCCTGCGTCGAGGATTTTGTTGAAGTCTGCCATAGGGGCTCCTGTTTGGTTAAAAGGGAGCGGGATTATAGCAAGCGGGAAGTCCGGGCGGTTTTAGTCGCCCTGCCCTTTCCTCCCCGCAGGTACTGCATCAGCGCTTGCGGTGGCGGCGCAGGGTGGTAACAGGGATGCCGAGGCTTTCGCGGTATTTGGTCACGGTACGGCGGGCGATTTTGTGGCCGCGTTCGGCGAGGATGTCGGTGATTTTCTGGTCGGAATAGGGTTTATCCGGGTTTTCTTCGCCGATAACTTCAGTGATCAGCGCCTTGATGGCGACGACCGACTGGTCATCGCCGTCGGTGTTCTCAAACTGAGCGGAGAAGAAGTAGCGCAGTTCGTAGATGCCGCGTTTGCATTGCAGGTATTTGTCGTTGACCGCGCGGCTGACGGTGCTCTCGTGGATGTCGAGGATTTCCGCCACTTTTTGCCGCGTCAGCGGCCGCATCGCGCTTTCGCCTTCCTGGAAGAAGTCTTGTTGCAGGGCAACGATGACGCCCGCCACGCGGCGGATGGTGTCGGCGCGTTTGTCGATGGCGGTCAGGAACCAGCGTGCTTCTTGCAGTTGCGCTTGCAGGAGGGTTTTATCCGCGCCTTTTGCCACTTCCGCCAGCGCGGCGTAAGCCTGGTTGATGCTGAGGTCAGGATGGATGTTGTCGGTGGTTTCGATGTAGCTGATGCCGTTTTTTTCGCGCACGATGATGTCCGGCTCGACGTGCTGCACTCGCGCGGCGTTGTATTTTTGGCCGGGGCGGGGATCAAGGCTGCGCAGGAGCGCCATGGCGTGGTTGTAGGTGGCAATGTCCATATCCAGACGCTGCCGGATCATTTGCGGGCTGCGCGCGATGAAGCCGTAGTAGCGCTTCATGATGAGTTGCAGCGCTTCCAGGTAGGGGGTGTGCGGCGGCAGGGCGGCGAGTTGCAGGTTCAGGCATTCTTCGAGATCGCGCGCACCGACCCCGCCCGGCTGGCATTGTTGCACGATGCGGATACCGTCTTCGATGTCGGCCACGCGGAGTTGTTGTTGGGCGGCAACGGCTTCCGTCTCGCTGCGGAAGTAGCCGTCGTCATCCAGTTCGAAGGCAACGGCGAGGGCCGCGCGGCGCTGCGTGTCATCCAGCGGCATCTGGTTGATTTGTTCTTCGAGGTAGGCGGCCAGGGTCGGTTTGGCGCTGAGATAGAGTTCGGGGTTATCGTCTTCTTCGCGGTAGGGGGCGTGGTCTTTCCAGTCGTGGTCGTAGTGTTCTTCCCAGGTGCTGTCGTATTCGAGTTCGCCGCTCAGGTGTTGCAGCAGGCCGTCTGTGTCTTCGCCGCTATCACCGCTGTCGCTCTCGCTTCCCGGATTTTCATAGAGGATGTCGCCCTTGCGCTCCAGCATGATGTTCTGCGCCAGCATGTTGCTAATTTCGACGTTCAGATCCAGGTTGCCCATGTTGAGCAGTTTGATCGCCTGTTGTAACTGCGGGGTGAGGGTGAGGGTCTGTTTGAGGGCGAGGTCGAGGCTTTGGCTTGTACCCGGGGCGACTTTGCTGGCTTTGCTCATGGTCGTCCTTAGTGGAGTTCAAAGTCTTCGCCGAGGTACACGCGCCGCGCTTCTTCGTTGGCAACGATTTCTGCCGGACTACCTGCGGCAATGACGCTGCCTTCGGAGAGAATGTAGGCGTAATCACAGCTTTTCAGGGTTTCGCGCACGTTGTGGTCGGTAATGAGGACGCCGATGCCGCGATCGGTGAGGTGGGTGATGATGTTTCGAATGTCGCCAACGGCGATGGGATCCACACCGGCAAAGGGTTCGTCGAGCAGGATAAAGCGCGGGTTGCAGGCAAGCGTCCGCGCGATTTCGCAGCGGCGTCTTTCCCCGCCGGAGAGGCTTTGTCCGGGGATGTCCGCGCGGTCGGCGATGCCGAGGTCTTGCATGAGTTCTTGCGCGCGGGCTTCGCGCTCGTGTTTGCCGAGGCTGGTGGCGAGTTCGAGGATGGCGAGGATGTTGTCGCGCACGCTGAGTTTGCGGAAAACGCTGGCTTCTTGCGGCAGGTAGGAGAGGCCGAGCTGGGCACGACGATGCACGGGCAGGCGGGTAATGTCGGTGCCGTCCAGGAGGATGTGTCCGTGGTCGGGGCGCACCAGGCCGATGGTCATGTAGAAGCTGGTGGTTTTGCCGGCGCCGTTCGGTCCGAGCAGGCCGACAACTTTGGCAGCATCCACCTGGAAGCTGGCGTCATTGACGACACGCCGTTTGCGGTAGGTTTTTTGTAGTTTTTCGGCGATGAGCATGGCGCGTGTTTTGTCTTTATTTGGTCTTCGGCTGGAAGGTCATGTTCACGCCCCGGCCTTTGACGCTTTCGCTTTTCAGGTTGTAGGTGAGGTGGTCGGCGCGGGTTTCGTTTTTGTCCTGCTTGACGTGGGCGTTTTGGTTGATTTCGACGGTTGAGGCCGGCACGGTGTATTTCATGTGGTTGCCGCTGCCGTCAATCGGCGGTTCGCTGGCCGGGACGTAGTGGAAGGTGGTCGGCTTGCCCCAGCTTTCGATGGTGTGGATTTTCCCGTCTTGCAGGCGGATGGTGACGCGGTCTCCCTTGAGGTTCATTTCGCCCTGGGTGATGACGACGTGGCCGGTGTAGGTGGCAACGCCGGTGTTGGCGTCGTATTCGCCGCTATCGGCTTTGAGGTTGACCGGCAGTTGCTGCGGGTTGTTGGTTTTTTTGTTGCCACTTTTTTCTGCGCTGTCGGCGGCTTTTTTGGCGGTGTCGCTTTCGTCCCAGCCGAAGGCGGTGTTGCTGTCCACGGTTTTGTTGTCTGTGCCGCTTTGGACGACGACAGGGGCCGGTTTGTTTTTGGCGCGCGTGGTTTTTTTGCGGGTTTCGGCATGGCCGCTGCTGATTAGCGCCAGCAGGATGGTGGCGGCGATGAGGGTTTTAGTTTGCCGGGTCATAGCTGCTCCTTACGTTGTTTTTGAGTGTGATGTGGTTATTGTTCATGTCCCAGTGTGCGCCGCCGGCATCGGTGCGGCTGTTGTCGCTTTCCAGGGTGACAGGGTCATCGGTTGCGGCGTAGCGGTGTTCGGGGTAGTAGTCGAGGCGGGTGGTGCGGAGACGGTAGTGGTGGCCGCCGTCGTCCTGCTCACCGCGCACGTTGCCGCTCAGGGTAATGCGGTTTTTTTCGCTGTTGCGCACGGCGTGATCGGCGCGCAGGCGGCGTTCGCCGTTTGCCAGCAGGGTCTGCACGTCGGGATGGTCGAGGTGGTTTTCGCCGTCTTTACGGTGTTCGGCGTAGGGGGCACGCACGGTGGTGCTGCGTTTGCCGCCGGCGTCGTACTGGTAGAGCACACCGCCCGTGAGCGAGAGGCGGACGGGATCGGCGGTAGCCGGCTGGCTGATTGTGCCCGCTTCGCGCTGCCACCACCACAGGGTAACGGCGACGGCGGCAAGCAGCCAGCAGGCGAGGCGCAGTTGGCGGCGTCGGCTCATCAGGCGACTCCGGCGCGCAAGAGGTCATGGATGTGCAGGATGCCGACGATGCGATCATCTGCGACGACGGGCAGAGCGGTGATGTGGCGTTTTTCCATGTGTTGCAGGGCTTCGGCAGCGCGTTCGTCTGCCGTGGTGGTCTGCGGTGAGCGGGTCATCACGTCGCTAATCGGGCGGTTGAGCGCGTCAGGGTATTTTTCCAGGGCGCGGCGCAGGTCGCCGTCGGTGAAGATGCCAAGCAGTTGGTCGTTATCCGCGACGAGGGTGACGCCGAGGCCTTTGTCGGTAATCTGGAACAACGCGGTTTGCACACTGGCATCGCTGGCGACAACGGGGATGTCGGCACCGCTGCGCATCACGTCACGGTTTTTTGTCATCAGGCGGCGGCCAAGGCGGCCATAGGGGTGCGAGCGGGCAAAGTCCTGTTCGCCGAAGTTGCGGCTCTGCATCAGGGTGATGGCGAGGGCGTCGCCGAGGGCAAGAGTGGCAGTGGTGCTGGTGGTCGGGGCGAGTCCGAGCGGGCAGGCTTCTTTGTCGATGTAGATAGGCAGATGAATGTCGGCTTCTTGCGCGAGGTGTGAGGCGGGGCGGCCAGTAATCGCGATGGTTTTCACGCCGATGTCGCGCACGATGGGCAGCATCATCAGGATTTCCGCGCTCTCGCCGGAATAGCTGATGGCGAGCAGGACATCATCGGCGGTAATCATGCCGAGGTCGCCATGCCCCGCTTCGGCGGCGTGGACGAAGAAGGCGGGGGTGCCGGTGCTGGCGAGCGTCGCTGCGATTTTTTCGCCGATGTGTCCCGATTTGCCGAGGCCGGTGACGATGACGTGGCCGCGCGCGGTAGCAATGCAGTCGTGGGCAGCGAGGAAGGCAGCGCCGAGATGGCTGATTTGCGCGCGCACGGCTTCGGCTTCCTGCGCAAGGACGGTGCGGGCATGGGCAAGAACGGCGTTGTCGTGGGCGAGACGGGAATCGGTCATGGGTAGTGTTCCAGTTGGTCAGGGTCGCCAGCGAGGGCGGCGAGGTAGTGCGGGGCGACGGCGCCAGCGCTCTGCCAGTGCGGCTGTCCGGCGGGGAAAACGCTGCGGCTGAGCGGGGTATCGACCCAGCCGGGGTCAACGGTGGCAAAGCCGAGGGTCGGGTAGGCATGCCTTTCCTGATAGAGGTCGTGGACGAGCTGGGTGAGCGCCGCTTGCGCGATGCCGTAGCTGTGCCAGTAGGCGCTTTGTGTACGGTGTTCGCGGTGCAGGCTGACGATAAAACGAGGTGCGGCGGCGGCCTGCATCAGTGGCAGCAAGGTCTGGAACAGCCACAGCGGCGCGGTGAGGTTTACTTGTAGCCCTTGCAGCCAGCCGGTCGGATCGGCATGGGCCAGCGGGCGCAGGCCACCGCAGACGGCGGCGAGATTGATGACGGCATCCAGTTTGCCGTGGTCTTCTTGAATCAAGCCGGCAAGGCGGGTGTAGGCGTCGAAACCGCTGCGCCACAGGTCAAAGGGGACAAGGGTATGGTCGCCCTGCAAACCGTCATCCAGCGCTTCCAGCGCCAGCGGGTCAAGGTCGAGCAAGAGCAGGTGATGTCCCGCCGCATCAAGGACGCTGGCGACGGCGCTGCCGATACCGCCGCAGGCGCCGGTGAGCAGGATGGTCTTCATGGCGCATCTCCAAACAGCAGCGGCGCGAGGGCGGCAGGGCTATCGACAAAAGCGATAGGGCGGTCATCTTCTGCGAGATCGGCGCGGCTGGTGTAGCCGTAATCACAATAAATAGACGGCATTCCGGCGCGGGCAGCTGCGCGGATATCGGCAGCGCTGTCGCCAACCATCACCGCTTGTTCAGGCCGTACCCCCGCTAGCGCACAGGCGTAGGCAAGTGGCGCGGGATCGGGTTTGGCAGTAGCGAGCGTATCGCCGCAAACGATGGCGGCCACGCGCTGATCGAGGGCGAAATGGCGTGTCAGCGCGTAAGTAAAGCGTTCCAGCTTGTTGGTGATGATGCCCCAAGGCACGTTACAGGCATCAAGATCGTCCACAATCGCCGCCATACCGGGGAACCAGCGCGTTTCTTCGGCGACATGGCGCAGATAGTGCGCATAAAACGCTTCCTGCAAGGCGGGCAGGCGCGGGTCGTCCGCCGTGGTTGAGAGTGCGTGTTGCAGCATCTGCCGCGAACCGTGGCCGGTGTAGGGCAGGATGACCCCGGCGGGGGCTGACGGATAACCGTGTTCTGCCAGAGTGCGGTTGACGGTGGCAATCAGATCAGGGGCGGTGTCAAACAGGGTGCCGTCAAGATCGAACCAAACGGCTTGATAACGGGCTTTCATGCAGCGTCCCGGCGGGCGACCATCAGATAATTAATCGCCGTGCGGCACGACAGGCGGGCACTGCGGCTGAGGGGAAGATAATCCATGCCGCTGATGGCAAGCGGCGTCAACCCGGCGCGGCGCACCATGCGCGTCAACTCGGCCGGGCGGATAAACCAGTCATATTGATGCGTGCCTTTGGGGACGAGATTCAGCAGATACTCGGCGGCGCAGATAACGCCAAGACGCGCCGGTAGGGTGCGGTTCACCGTTGAAAGGAAGACCAGACCACCCGGACGCAGCAGGGCGTGAATATCGCGCAGAATGGCGGCGGGGTCGGCGACATGTTCCAGCATTTCCATGCAGGTGATGACATCAAACGACTCACCGCGCGCGACCAGATCGGCACCGGAGGCATGAATATAGTCAACCGCCTTGTCGCCACGATGGGCGCGGGCTGCTTCCAGCACGGCGGCAGCAAGGTCAATGCCGACCACCTGCGCACCACTATCCGCCAGCGCCTCGCTCAAAATCCCGCCGCCGCAGCCGAAATCGAGGACGCGCTTGTCTTGCAAATCCGCGTACTGGGTGATGAATTGCAGGCGGGCGGGATTGATGTGGTGCAGGGTGCGGTAAGGGCCGTTCTTGTCCCAAAACGCGCTGCCGTGTTGCTCGAAACTGTGAATATCGGCGGAATGCGGAATGGTGTGCATGACTGGTCTCTCATGAGGAAAAGTGCGCGGATTTTAGCATGTTGCCGCCGCAGACGGGGCGGACGACCGGGACGCCACCGCTGTCCAGCCCGCTTTTTTGCTACTATTCGCGCCGTTTTCTTTACGTTCGTTCATGGAGGTTTTTATGTCGCTGTCCCCGTTATCCGCCGATGTCCGCCAGCGTTTGCAGCAGGCACTCGCCCAGTTGGCTTCGATTATCGTCGGCAAGGAAGAGGTGATTTCGCTGGCGGCGGCGTGTCTGCTCGCGCGCGGGCATTTGTTGCTGGAGGATTTGCCGGGGGCAGGCAAGACGACGCTTGCCAAGGCGTTTGCTGCCACGCTTGGGCTGGATTTCCGCCGTATTCAGTTCACGTCCGATTTGTTGCCGGCCGATGTGGTCGGTTTTTCGACGCTGGACCCGCAGTCGCAGGCGCTGGTCTTTCATCAGGGGCCGGTATTCACGCAGTTGTTGCTTGCCGATGAGGTGAACCGTGCGTCGCCGAAGAGTCAGTCGGCGCTGCTGGAAGCGATGGAGGAACGGCAGGTGTCGGTGGATCACCGCACGCATCCGCTGCCGTCGCCGTTCTTTGTGATTGCCACGCAGAATCCGCTGGAACAGATTGGCACGTTTGCCCTGCCGGAGGCGCAGGTGGACCGTTTTTTGATGCGTCTTTCGCTCGGTTATCCGGATGCGGCCAGCGAGGTGGAGGTACTGCGCGGGCGTGATCGCAGTGAGTTGCTGGCCTCCGCCCGGCCGCTGTTGTCGCGCGAGGATGTGCTGGCGTTGCAACAGGCGGCAGCGCAGGTGGCGGTCTCGGAGGCGTTGGCGCTGTATGTGCAGCATTTGCTGGCGTTTTCGCGTTCGTGCGGCGATTTTGTCCACGGGCTGTCAACGCGGGCCGGGTTGTCGCTGGTGCGCGCGGCGCAGGCGTATGCGCTGCTGCGCGGTGAGTCGGCGGTGCTGCCGGAGTTTGTGCAGGCGGTATTTCCGGCGGTGGCCTGGCACCGTCTGCATTCGGTGCATGCGGATAATGATGGTCACGCGGCGGCGCTGGCGCGGGTGCTGGCGCAGGTGGCGGTGCCGCTCTGATGGCGCTGGTCAAGCGTTTGCGCGCACGCTGGATGGCGCGGCTGGATGCGGCGGTGGCGCAGCGGAATTTGCCTTCGGCGTTACGGATGCCGGTCGTGCCGTCGTATTTTGGTTTGGCGTTTTTTGCCGTGCTGGCGGTGATGTTTTTGTGGTCGGCCAATCATCAGCTCAATTTGGGTTATGCCTTGACGTTTTTGGCGTTCACGGTGTTTTTGTTGGGCGGCACGATTACGGCGGGGCAGCTCGCCGGTTTGTCGTTTTCTGCGCGCGGCGGTGCACCGGTGTGGGCGGGCGATGAGGCGGCGTTTGTGGTGTCGGTCACGGAACGCGATGGGCGCCTGCGCGGTCTGCTCACGCTGCGCAATGCCTGGCATGGGGCGCGCTGTGAGGATGTGCTGCCGCGCGCGACGGCGCAGGTGGTATTGCGTGAACCGGCGCAGCGGCGCGGCTGGCAGCGGATGACGCCAATCGAGGTGTTTTGTCTGCATCCGCTCGGCGCATTTGTGACGTGGACGTGGTTGTGGCTGGATGCGCGGGTGCTGGTGTATCCGCGTCCGGTCGGCGAACAGCCGCTACCGTGGGTGCCGATAGCGGGTGAAGGCAAGGTGGTCGGTGCAGCGACGGGCGATGATGAGTTGTCCGGACTGCGGCCGTATGTGCTCGGCGATGCGCTTTCCCGCGTCGCCTGGAAGCGTTTTGGCCGGGGCGAGTTGTTGTTGAAGCAGTTTGCCGGCGAGGGCGCGCCGCGTTTGTTGCTGGATTTTGCCGCTGCAAAGGGCGGCACGGAGCAGCGTTTGTCGCAGCTCGCCAAGTGGGTGATGGATGCCGACAGGCAGGGGCTGCTGTATGCGCTGCGTCTGCCGCCGGATGTGTTTTTTGATTTTGGTCATGGTTGCGAGCACCGCGAGGCCTGTTTGCGCGCCTTGGCGCTGTTTGGAGGTGGGGCATGATCCGCTGGGTGAGTGCCGGGGATTTCCATAACCGCCTGGATGCGGGTGAGTGGCGGCGCGTGACGGCGACGTTTTTGTTTGTCGCCCTGCCGCTGTTTTTCTTTTTGCCGACGGAACTGGGGATGCTGCTTGCTGCCGGTGTGGTGCTGAAGTTTGTCGCGCTCGCGCTGAAAAACGAGCGTTTTGCCCTCGGTGCGGCGCTGGTGCTGATGTTTGCCGGCTGCACTTTGGTGTATTCGCGCCTGTATTCGGTGGGGATAACGATGTCGTTTGTGGCGATGCTGGTGACGATGAGCGTGTGCAAGTTGCTGGAATCGCGCAACCGCCGCGATGTGCATGTGCTGTTTTTGTTGCAGATGCTGCTGATGCTGGCGTTCTTGATGTATTCGCAGTCGATTCCGATGTTTGTCTATCTGCTCTTTACGCTGGTGATCAGTCTGCGCGGGCTGCTGCGCTTCGAGCAGTTGGGGCGGGCGCGGGTGCAGTTTGCCCGCTGGCGCGATGTGGTGCGGATGTTTGCCATTGCCCTGCCGTTCGCCGCCGCGATGTTTTTCCTTTTCCCGCGCGTGCAGCCGCTGTGGGGCATGCCGCAGCAAGGCGGGGCAAAGACGGGATTGCCGGAAGAGATGCATATGGGCGATTTGTCGTCGCTGGCGCAATCAAACGAGATCGCCTTCCGCGTCCGCTTCCTCGGCGACTCGCGTCCGGATTTGAACCAGCTCTACTGGCGCGGGCCGGTGCTGTGGTTTTTTGACGGCATTCAGTGGCATCAGCGCCCGGGTGAGGTGCATGAACGCCCGCCGCGTTTCGGTTATCGGGAAAACAGCGTGGTGCGCTATGAATTGACGCCGGTGAAGAAAACCCTGCGCTGGCTGACGGTGCTGGATCTGCCTCTCAATCTGCCGGTGGAGGCGCGCGCCGGTCATGCCTGGCAGGTGCAAATGCCGATAACGCCGCGCGGGGTCACGGCCAACCGCTTCGAGGTATCTTCGGCGCTCAGTTACCGCATGGAAGATGCCCTGCCGGCGCGCGACCGCAAAGACGCCCTGCAACTGCCGCGCAATTATCCGATGCCGCAGACGGAAGGGCTGGCGCGGCGGCTGTTGCAAGAAAACGGCGGCGACACGCGCGGCTTTGCCAATGCCTTTCTCGCCTACCTGCACGACAACGAGTTCTACTACACCCTGGAACCGCCGCCCGGCGCGGGCAACCCGGAAACCTTCCTTTTTGGCAACCGCATGGGCTTCTGCGAACACTACACCAACGCGATGGTGCTGGCTGCGCGCAGTGTCGGTATTCCGGCGCGGGTCGTCATCGGCTATCAGGGCGGCGAACCGAACTCGGTCAGCGGTGACTGGGCAGTGCGCGAAGAAGCAGCGCACGCTTGGGCGGAACTGTGGATTGACGGCGAAGGCTGGGTGCGCTTCGACCCGACCGCCGCTGTCGCCCCGGAACGCATCCTGCAAGGGCGCATTTCCAGTGGCGGCCTCGAAGGCGAAGACAGCCGCTCACTCACCTCGCGCATCGCCGAAACTCTCAGCGCCGTCGCCTGGCTGCGCGACGCCCTGGAAGCGACACAGGCCTTCTGGCAGGACTGGGTTATCGACCTTGACCGCGACCAGCAGCAAAGCATCCTGCGCGGTCTCGGCCTGCAAAACCTCGGTGCCATCGGCCTCCTTTTCATCCTCGTCCCCGCCCTGCTCATCGGCGCGGCGCTGCTCTACTGGTTCTGGCACAACCGCCCGCGCTACGACGAAGACGCCGTCGCCCGCCTGCTGCGCCGCCGCCTCGCGCGCTGGGCGAAACGCGGTTACGTGAAAGACGACAGCGAATCCGTCGCTGTTTTCTTCCGCCGCCTCGCACAGAACGCCGCGCCACCGCAAGCGGCGCAGTTGCAGGCCGCAGCGGCGGGCTACGAAGCCCTGCGCTACCGCGAAAATGCTAACGCCGTGCAAGTGATTGATTTAATCAAACGAATCCGGCTTTAAGAACAGAAAAGCAGGGCGTGCGGCTTGCACGCCCCACACGAACCCGATAAAGTACATTTCTTGTCCTGATTCAGAAACACCCCATGCTGCGCATCACCAAAGAAACCGAATACGCCTTCATGCTGCTCGGCGCGGTACTGGCTGCCGATGGCGCCGCCAAAAACACCGCCTACCTCGCCGGGCAGACCCGCATCGCCGTACCGATGTCCGGCAAAGTGCTGAAACGCCTCACCCAGCGGGGCATCCTCGAATCCACCCGTGGTGCCTACGGTGGCTACCAGCTTGCCCGCGAAGCCGCCGGCATCACCGCGCTGGACGTAGTGGAAGCGATGGAAGGCACACCGGAACTGGTCGAATGCGCGGCAAGCGAGAACAATTGCGCGCTGGCCGGACACTGCCAGCTCAGCCCCTTCTGGCTGACCCTAAACAACGACATCCGCACCCTGCTGGCCGATAAAACCCTGGCCGATATGCAGCGCTACGAACGCCTGCACTCCACCCAAAACCAAAGTAAAGCCTCATGAGCAACGAAGAACTGAAAAAAATTGCCGAAACCGAATACCAGTACGGCTTTGAGACCCGCATTGAGCAGGAAACCCTGCCGCCCGGCCTTGACGAAAGCATCATCGAACACATCTCGCGCATGAAAAACGAGCCGGACTGGCTGCGCGAATTCCGCCTTGCCGCCTACCGCCACTGGCTGACCCTGGAACAACCCGACTGGGGACACCTCAACATCAATCCCATCGATTATCAGGCGATTTCCTACTACTCCGCGCCGAAAACGCAGAAAGATGGTCCCAAATCGCTGGACGAAGTTGATCCCGAACTGCTGCGCACCTACGAAAAACTCGGCATCCCGCTGCAAGAGCGGGAAATGCTGGCGGGTGTGGCAGTTGATGCTGTCTTCGATTCCGTCTCGGTCGCGACCAGCTTCAAGGACCGCCTCGGCAAAGAAGGCATCATCTTCTGCTCCTTCTCCGAAGCCGTTAAAGAACACCCCGACCTCGTGCGGGAGTACCTCGGCTCCGTCGTGCGCATGGACGACAACTACTTCAGCGCGCTCAACTCCGCCGTCTTCACTGACGGCTCCTTCTGCTACATCCCTCCCGGCGTGCGTTGTCCGATGGAACTCTCCACCTACTTCCGCATCAACGCCGCCAACACCGGCCAGTTTGAGCGCACCCTCATCATCGCCGACAAAGGTGCCTACGTCTCCTACCTCGAAGGCTGCACCGCGCCGAAGCGGGAAGAACACCAGCTGCACGCCGCCGTCGTCGAAATCATCGCCCACGAAAACGCCGAAGTGAAATACTCCACCGTGCAGAACTGGTTTCCCGGCGACAAAGACGGCAATGGCGGCATCTACAACTTCGTCACCAAACGCGGCCTGTGCGAAGGCGCGCGCAGCAAAATCTCGTGGACACAAGTGGAAACCGGCTCGGCCATCACGTGGAAATACCCCGGCGTCGTCCTGAAAGGCGATGACAGCATCGGCGAGTTCTACTCCGTCGCCCTCGCCCGCGACTACCAGCAGATCGATTCCGGCTCGAAAATGATCCACATCGGCAAAAACACCAAATCCACCATCATCTCCAAAGGCATCTCGCTCGGTCACGCGCAAAACGCCTATCGCGGCCTGGTCAAAATCCTGCCGAAAGCCGACGGCGCGCGCAACTTCTCACAATGCGACTCCCTGCTCATCGGCAGCGACTGTGGCGCGCACACCTTCCCCTACCTGATGGTGCAAAATCCCAGCGCACAAGTCGAACACGAAGCGACCACCGCAAAAATCGGCGAAGACCAAATCTTCTACTGCATGCAGCGCGGCCTTTCCGAAGAAGACGCGGTCAGCCTCATCGTTAACGGCTTCTGCAAAGAAATCTTCCAGGAACTACCAATGGAATTTGCCGTCGAAGCACAACGCCTGATCGAACTCAAACTCGAAGGCAGCGTCGGCTAAAAAGCCGCCAAGCGAGACAACCACGCGTCCCAACGCATCACAGAAGAATAAAGGAAACACCATGCTCAACATCGAAAACCTGCATGTCGCCACCCCCGACGGTAAAAAAATCCTAAACGGCGTCAACCTCCACATCGGCGCGGGCGAAGTCCACGCCATCATGGGGCCGAACGGCTCCGGCAAATCCACCCTCGCCAACGTCATCGCCGGCCAGGAAAACTACCAAATCACCGCAGGCAGCATCACCTACAACGGCAAAAACCTGCTCGACATGGAAGCGGACGAACGCGCCTGCGCCGGCATCTTCCTCGCCTTCCAGTATCCGGTGGAAATCCCCGGCGTCAGCAACCTCTACTTCCTGAAAGCCGCTGTCAACGCCAAACGCGCCTACGAAGGCAAAGGCGAAATGGATGCGATGGAATTCTACGAACTGCTGCAACAGCGCATGAAGACCGTCAAAATGAACGAAAGCTTCCTCTCGCGCCCGGTCAACGTCGGTTTCTCTGGTGGCGAAAAAAAACGTAACGAAATCATGCAAATGTCCGTTCTCGAACCGCGCCTCGCCGTGCTGGACGAAACCGATTCCGGCCTTGACATTGACGCCCTGCGCGTCGTCTCCGACGGCGTCAACGCCCTGCGTGACCCTGCACGGTCCTTCCTCGTCATCACCCACTACCAGCGCCTGCTCGACTACATCGTGCCCGACTACGTCCACGTCCTCGTCAACGGCGAAATCGTCGAAAGCGGCGATAAAACCCTCGCCCTCGAACTTGAGGCCAAAGGCTATGCCGACTTCCGGGGTGAAGAAACCGGTGCGGCACGGAGCGCATAATGACCAGCATCCAACAACAAGCCCAAGTCTATCGCGCACAATACGGCGAACTGCGCCGCCACGAAACCTGGCGCTGGACCCCGCTTGACGCCCTCACCATGCGCGAGCGCAAAAGCGAAGGCGGCGACTACCAGAGCGACCTGCCCGACGCAGTACAAGAAAAATACGGCACCTTCATATATGCCGACCGTTGCCTGCTTGACTTGCCGGACGCGCCCTTTGCCGCGCAAAACCTCGCCGAGCAGCGCGAATCCCTCATGCTTGTCGTGCCGGATGACACCCTGCTAGACCAGCCCATCGCGTTCAACATTGACCTTGCCGTGCCGCGCCTGCAACACACCCGTATCCACCTGTACGTCGGCAAAAACAGCCGTGCCGCCTGCTGGCTTGACTACCAGGTAAGCCGTGCCGGCGCACAACTGCCCGTCCTCAGCATTAATGCCGCCGAAGGCGCGGAAATTGACCTCGCCCTGTGGTTTCATGGCGAAGACAACACCGCCCAACTCATGCATATCGCGAGCCAGCAGGCCGCCAACAGCCGCATCCGCATCAACGCCCTGCAAGCGGGCGGCAGCCTGCACCGCCTCGACGTGCATAGCGAACTGCGCGGCGAAGGCAGCCACTTCGCCTTCGGCGGCATCCAGCACCTGCGCGGCAGCCAGATCGCCGACTACCACCTCAACGTGCGCCATCACACCGAAAACAGCGAAAGCCACCAAATCGTGCGCGGTGCGCTGGATGACAGCGCCCAAGGCTACTTTGACGGCACAATCTACGTCGCTCACGGCGCGCAAAAAACCGACGCACGACAAAACAGCCGCTACATCCTCCTGCATGACAACGCCCGTTCACAGAGCGTGCCGCGCCTCGAAATCTACGCCGACGACGTGCAATGCGCGCACGGCTCCACCACCGGCCGCCTTGATCCCGACGCCCTGTTCTACCTGCAAAGCCGGGGCATCAGCCTTGAAAACGCGCGGAAAATGCTCATCCTCAGCTTCCTGCACGAAGCCGTCGTTATTGAGCATCCGGCTATCCTTGACGCCGTCCACGATGCCATCAGTCGCGACTGGCTCGGCGACAACAACGAGGACACCCCCGATGCGGCATGAATTCCCCATCCTCGCGCAGACTATCCACGGCCAGCCGCTGACCTACCTTGACAACGCCGCCAGCACACAAAAACCGCTGGCCGTCATTGACGCAATGGATCACTGCTACCGCCACGAATACAGCAACATCCACCGTGGCGTGCATACCCTGTCGCAGCGCCTCAGCGCCCGTTACGACGCCGTGCGCGAAAAAACCGCACGCTTCCTCAACGCCGCCCGCCCCGAAGAAATCGTCTTTACCAAAAGCACCACCGAAGGCCTGAACCTGCTTGCCAGCTCGCTTGGCGAACTCGTCTTGAGACCTGGCGACAAAATCCTCCTCACCACGCTCGAACACCACGCCAACATCGTGCCGTGGCAGCGCGCCTGCCAGCGCTTCGGTGCCGAACTCGTCGTACTGCCCATCAACGACGCGGGCGAACTTGATACGACCCATTTCAGCGACTACCTCGACGGCGTCAAAATCTTCTCCGCCGCCCTCGTCTCCAATGCCCTCGGCACCATCAACGACCTTGCCCCGCTCATCGCCGAGGCCAAAGCACGCGGCATCCACACCATTGTGGACGCCGCCCAGGCCGTCGCCCATCTGCCCTGCGACGTCCAAGCCCTCGGCTGCGACTTCCTCGTCTTCTCCGCACACAAAATCTACGGCCCGACCGGCATCGGCGTCCTCTATGGCAGACACGACCTGCTTGACGCCATGCCACCCTACCAGACCGGTGGCGACATGATTTTGAGCGTCAGCTTCGAGCGCACCCACTACGCCGCCGTCCCGCAAAAATTCGAAGCCGGCACCCCGCCCATCGTCGAAGTGATCGGCCTCGGCGCCGCGCTGGACTGGGTTACCGACAAAGGCCTCGCCGACCTCGCCGCGCACGAAGAAACCCTGCGCCAGGCGGCAGAACAGGCGCTCACCGCCCTGCCCTGCCTGCGCATCATCGGCACCGCCCGCCACAAAGCCGCCGTCATCTCCTTCACCCTGGACGGCATCCACCCGCATGACGCCGGCACCGTCCTTGACCAGCACGGCGTTGCCGTCCGCGCCGGCCAGCACTGCGCCGAACCCGTCATGCGCCGCTTCGGCATCCCTGCCACCATCCGCGCCTCCTTCGCCGCCTACAACAACCACGACGACATCGGGCGCCTTGTCGCTGCCGTCCAAGCCACCCAACAACTCTTCCAATAATGAACGACCTCAAAAACCTTTACCAGGAAGTCATCCTTGACCACAGCAAACACCCGCGCCACTTCCACGCGCTTGACCCCTGCGACCACAGCGCCACCGGCTACAACCCGCTCTGCGGCGACAACCTCAAAATCTACGTGCGCATGGACGGCGACACCATCGCCGACGTCAGCTTCGTCGGCGACGGCTGCGCCATCTCCAAAGCCAGCGCCTCACTGATGACCGACCTTGCACGCGGCAAAACCCTTGCCGAATTCGCGCACCTCTACCACGACTTCCACCACATCGCGACCACGCAAGACCCCATCCCGGACAGCGTCGGCAAACTCAAAGTGCTGGCCGGCGTGCGCGAATACCCCTCGCGCGTCAAATGCGCCACCCTCGCCTGGCACACCCTTGATGCCGCGCTGCACGGCAAAAACGAAGCGAAGACCGAATAAACCCGTAGGGCGGGCTTCAGCCCGCCATAACAACAAATGCCCTGCCCAAGCGGACATAGATGCCTACCAGCTTTGATAAATAAACAAATCTTTAATAACCAAAGAGAAAGCCCCTCCTCCGCTTGCGGGGGACCGTTACCCACAAAAACGCAAGCGTTTTTATGGGTATCCGGACGGGCTAGGGTAGGGGTGTTCATCCGCAGGACGAAAGCGGTAAAAGCCCCGCTCCAAGTGAATAAGCACGTATCCAGCAGATGTCCCGCTCAAAACCCCTCCCCCACTGGGGGAGGGGTTGGGGAGAGGGTTAGATAAACCGCGACAGCGACCAAAGTCCGCTCAAGCGGGACAACGATCGCGAACCTCACCCACCATAAACCCTAGGAAACCCCATGTACGACCCGGACAACGTCCCCTACCAAAAAGACCCCGAAGACCCCACCCTGAGCCCGGTCGAAAAAGACATCATCCTTGCCCTGAAAGGCATCTACGACCCGGAAATCCCGGTGGACATCTACGAACTCGGCCTTATCTACAACATCGAATATGACAAAAAAACCGGCAAGACAGACATCCATATGACCCTCACCGCGCCTGGCTGCCCGGTAGCAGGCGTCATGCCGGACTGGGTCAAAGACGGCGTCGAACAAGTGGACGGCGTCGAAGAATGCGAAGTGCACATGGAATGGGACCCGCCATGGGGCATGGACATGATGACCCTGCGCGCCAAAATCGAATTGAACATGATCTGAAAAAAAACCGGCTTCGGCCGGTTTCATTTTGCCGCCGCCCGGCCCGTACAATAGTCATCTCAAATAGGACTGAGACAAGGCGGCGAGCTGAAGACAGTATGCTTGCCAACACAGTATCAGTTCTAGTTGGAACGACTATACCGCCCTGCCCTACCTAACCGGAGCCTATATGACCACCCTTGACGAACTGACCACCAAACTCAGGGAAATCTTCCAGATAGATCGTCCCGACCTCGATTTCGGCATCTACCGCATCATGAACAGCCGCGCCAAAGACATGGACGACTACCTGCGCCTCCGCCTGCCTGCTGCCGTCAAAGCCGCCTTTCCGGCGGGGAATGATGCCAGCGAAGCGGCGGTGTACAACCACCTGCTCACCTTCTTCGCACGCTACTACGACGCGGGCGACTTCATCAGCCAGCGCCGCTACAAAGGCGACACCTACGCCATCCCGTACAGTGGCGAAGAAGTCATGCTGCACTGGGCGAACAAAGACCAGTACTACACCAAAAGCGGCGAAAACTTCAGCAACTACCGCTTCACCCTTGACGACGGGCGCAGCGTCGTCTTCCGCCTGATCGCGGCCGACACCGCCAAAGATAACCGCAAGGATAACAATGGCTGCCGCCTCTTCACCCTCGTGCAAGAACAGCGCATCAGCCGCACGGACGACGATGGCAACGACTACGAAGAAACCCTCCACCCGCTTGCCATCAGCGACGACGGCAGCACCCTGGAAATCCATTTCACCTACCGGCAGGTGGCAGAAAGCAACCAGGACAAAGAAAACGACAACACCCTTGCCCAACTGCGCGGCCTGATACCTGACAACTGGCAGGCCGTGTGGCAAAGCGCCCCGACCGAAAAAAACCCGAAGCGCCCCCTGCTTGGCAAACACCTCAGCGACTACACCCGCAAAAACAGCGCCGACTACTTCATCCACAAAGACTTCGGCGGCTTCCTGCGCCGCGAACTTGACTACTACATCAAAAACGAAGTCATGCAGCTCGACAACATCCAGGACGCCGCCGACTTCACCGCCATCGAACGCGACCTGCGCCTGATCCAGACCCTGCGCCACATCGCCCGCGACATCATCGACTTCCTCGCCCAACTGGAAAACTTCCAGAAAAAACTGTGGCTGAAAAAGAAATTCGTTGCCGCCTGCCACTGGCTGATTACCCTGAACCACGTACCGGAACGCTTGCTGGACACAGTCCTTAACAACGAAAAACAGCTTGCCGCCTGGAAAAACCTGTTTGCAATCAAGGAGTTACCCCCCCCCTCAATAATAATTCCTTTGTAAAATCAAACCCTTACCTCACCGTCGATACCTCGCTCTACCCGCCCGCCTTCCAGGCGGAGCTGCTTTCCGAACTGTCGCTCGCCGACGACCCCACCCTCAGCAAAGGCCTTGACGCCGCCACCGACGGCCTGCTGATTCACGCCGACAACTTTCAAGCCCTGCAACTCCTGCAAACGCGCTACCGCGAGCAGGTGAAATGTATCTATATCGATCCGCCGTATAACAAAGGTTACGATGGATTTCTTTACAAAGATAGTTATAAACATAGCTCCTGGTTAGGCATGATTTATGATCGTATATTCATAAGCCGAAGATTACTAAAACAATCAGGAGTTTTCTCGATTAGCATTGATGATGATGAAGACGCTCTTTTAGTAACAATACTGAACGAAATATTTGGCAACGAAAATCTACTTGGGCATTTAATCTGGAACAGGAATCACTCTGCACAGGCTGGATATTTCAAAATCTATCACGAATATATCTGTAATTATGCAAATAAGAAATCAGCACTTTCAGTTTCTTTACATGGTGAGGGAGAAATTGAAGCTGGAGCAATGAAAAAACCATCTAATCGCCATAAGTTGCAAAAATTTACTTTCCCAGCAGGCACCCACTTTTTTGCTCCTAACGATACAGAATTTTCTGGAAGATGGGGAGATGTAGAATTTGTTGAACTAGTATCAGGAAGAATGGTCTCAGAAAATAATAAATTAAAATTTCCCGTTACATTAAAAGCTGCATGGACACAATTTGGACAAATGACCTCTTTTTTCAAAGGAGAAAAAGTATTTGACTCAAAAGGACAATTAGTTACAGATTTCTTCTTTACATCAACGGGAAAACTAAAATATAAAAAACAAAGAACTTCTGAAATTCCATCTTCTGTCCATAATTTTGGTACAGCTAGTCAATCGACTAACGCATTAACCAATATTTTAGGTTCCGAACCAGAACACACTCCAAAACCATTGAAATTAAATGAATTTTTAGCTTCATATTTTTGTGATAACAAGGATTTAATCCTAGATTATTTCGCCGGTTCCGGCACCACCGCCCATGCGGTCATCAATCTCAACCGAGAAGACGGCGGCAAGCGCAAATATATCCTGGTCGAGCAGGGCGAATATTTTGATACCGTCCTCAAACCGCGTGTACAGAAAGTCATTTACAGCGAAAACTGGAAAGACGGCAAGCCGCAGGCGGATAAAGACGACGATTTGCACGGCGTGCCGCAAATAGTCAAAGTCCTGCAACTGGAAAGCTATGAAGACACGCTGAATAATCTCACGCTGGTGCGGCAGGATGATGTCTTTGACCACCTGCCGGAAGCGGCGCAGGAAGATTATTTACTGCGCTATATGCTCACGCACGAAAGCCGCGATTCCCTGTTAAGTACAGACGATTTCAAGCACCCCTTTGCTTACCGCCTCAATATTGCCACTTCCTCCGCCGGCAGTTATGAAAGTCGCGTTATCGATTTGGTGGAAACCTTTAATTACCTGCTCGGCATTAGCGTGCAGGCGGTGGATGACCAGCGCCATGACCTGCGCCGGCAATTTGTTTTTATCGAAGGGCGCTTGCCCAATGGGGAAAATTGCCTGATTGTCTGGCGCGATTGCGAGCGCTGGGATTATCAGCAATTACCCGAATTGCTGAAGAAACGCCGCATCAATCCCAACAACCATGAATTTGACGTGATTTATATCAATGGCGACCACAATATTCCCACCGTCTTGCAAGAAGCGGACGGCATCAAAACATTGAAACTGCGCCCGATTGAGCCGGAATTTTTGTCGCTGATGTTTGATGTGGAAGATGTGTGATGCGACACCACCACAACCGTAGGGCGGGCTTCAGCCCGCCGCAATGCCGCAGCGCGCACAGTTTCAGCCACGATACTGGGCGTAGGGCGGGCTTCAGCTCGCCGCCAAACCGCAGCGCGCACAGTTTCAGCCACGACACCGGGCGTAGGGCGGGCTTCAGCCCGCCGCAATATCACAGCGCGCACAGTTTCAGCCACGATAGCGGGCGTAGGGCGGGCTTCAGCCCGCCGCCAAACCGCAGCGCGCACAGTTTCAGCCACGACACCGTGCGTAGGGCGGGCTTCAGCCCGCCGCAATGCCGCAGCGCGCACAGTTTCAGTCACGATACCGGGCGTAGGGCGGGCTTCAGCCCGCCGCCAAACCGCAGCGCGCACAAACCCAGCCACAGCTCGCCCGACCAAGACGCATCCTCCTTGCGACAAAATGGATATCGCCCATTTATTCACCGGCGGGCTGAAGCCCGCCCTACGTCCCGCTTCGCGGATGTTTCTTTGCGGCGGGCTGAAGCCTGCCCTACGTTCCGCTTCGTGGGGCTTCCTTTGCGGCGGGCTGAAGCCCGCCCTACGTCCCGCTTCGTGGGGTGTTCTTTGCGGCGGGCTGAATTCCGCCCTACGTCCCGCTTCGTGGATATTTCTTTGCGGCGGGCTGAAGCCCGCCCTACGTCCTGCTTCGCGGATGTTTCTTTGCGGCGGGCTGAAGCCTGCCCTATGTTCTGCTTCGCGGGCGTTTCTTTGCGGCGGGCTGAAGCCCGCCCTACGTCCCGCTTCGTGGATGTTTCTTTGCGGCGGGATAAATACCGCCCGACGTATTGCCCCATTTTTTATGTAAGGACTTTTATGCCTAATTACCGACGCGATTATGTCCAAGGCGGGATTTATTTTTTCACGATTGCCTTGCAAAACCGTCAGGCGCGTTACCTGATTGACTATATCGGGGATTTGCGGACGGCGTATCGTCATACGCAAGAACGCTATCCATTTGAGACTTTGGCGTTTACGGTTTTACCGGATCATCTGCATTGGGTCATGCAGCTTCCGGCAGGCGACAAGGATTATTCACGGCGGATTGCTTCGTTAAAAAGCGGATTTTCTCGCCACCTGCCTGATTTTTTGCGCGCCCCGAATGATTGGAGTGTGCATAAACGGGAAGCGGGTATTTGGCAGCGCCGTTTTTGGGAGCACCGCATCCGCGACGAGCGGGATTTGCAGAATCATATTTTTTATACCTATTACAACCCCGTTAAGCATGGTTTGGTTGCCCAGGTGTGCGATTGGCCTTATTCGTCATTTCATCGTGATGTGGCGCGCGGGATTTTTCCCCGGTATTGGGGCGGCGATATTGATACCACGATTTTGGCGCTTTGTGATTATGACGATTGATGCAGGGTGTAAATGGATGTGGGTTTATCGGCGGGCTGAAGCCCGCCCTACGTTCCGTTTCGTGGGGCTTTCTTTGCGGCGGGCTGAAGCCCGCCCTACGTTCCGCTTCGTGGGGCTTCCTTTGCGGCGGGATGAAGCCTGCCCTACGGCAGGATGAATTTTGGAGGATTTTTTATGGCAAATTTTCATGAGCATTTGATTATCAACCGTTGGTCGCTTTCTCTTTTTAATCAGCGAGATTTGCATACTTTCAAGGAACGTTTGGGTGATGACCGTTTTGTCGGTATCGATGAAGAAACGGGGCAGACACGGTTTTTCGAGCAGTTGAATAACAGCATTTTTCATACGGACGCTTTGCCGGTGCATGATTTGCGCCGTTATGATTTGCATATCATCGCCCATTGGCGACGTATTACCGCACGGCGTAATCGTCAGGAAGGGTATGTATTGCAGATGAAGTATTTTCAGTATTTGTCGCTGCTTTTCACCGAGATTTATCTGGACCGGTATTTCAACCGCCGTGAGGAATTATTGGCAGCGCTGAATGACACCTTGCTGCGTTATCGGCAGGAAAAGGAAAGCAGGGAATTGCAGCCGTGTATTGCTGAGGATTTGAACAGGATTGCGTTTTGGAATGCCACCGGCAGTGGCAAGACGCTATTAATGCACGTCAATATTCTGCAATTCCGTCATTATTGTCAGGGCAAGATGGATAAAACCATTATCCTCACCCCAAATGAAGGATTGAGCCGGCAACACGTTGAGGAATTGACGTTATCCGGTCTGAACGGCGTGCTCTTTGACAAGAACAAAAGCAAAAGCGGCAGTGTGTTTGATATTGAGGTGATTGATATCAACAAGCTGGCGGAAAGCGGGCGCGAGAAGACGGTCGCGGTTGAGGCTTTTGCCGGCCGCAATCTGGTGCTGGTTGATGAAGGGCATCGCGGTACTTCCGGCGAGGCCTGGATGCAGCGGCGCGAGGCGTTAATCGGCAGCGGCTTTGCCTTCGAGTATTCGGCAACGTTCGGGCAGGCGGTCGCCAAAGGTAAAACGGTTGCCGCGCAGGAAGAGGATATGCGGAAGAAGAAAGCCAAATGGATGTTCGGCACCGGTTCGCTGAAAAAACTGGATGACGCGCAGCAAGCGCAATTGGCGTTAAGCACCGCTGAAAAGGCGGAAGCGCGGCAGGATGCGTTATTTGAGGTATATGCCAAAGCGGTGCTTTTCGATTATTCCTACAAGTTCTTTTATGCCGATGGTTATGGCAAGGAAAGCCTGATTCTCAATATGGAGGCGGCGGATTATGCGCGGCATGACCGCTTGTATTTCACCGCTTGTCTGCTCGCTTTTTATCAGCAAATTTATTTGTTTGAACAGGGGGGGAAATTGCTGGATGAATGGAATCTGGCACCGCCGTTGTGGATTTTTGTCGGCTATAAGGTAAACGATGAAAACAGCGATATTTTTCAGGTGCTGGATTTTCTGGCTTTCTTTTTGCGGGAGCGGGCGAGGGTTTTACCGTGGCTACAGGATTTATTGGCCGACAGGGCGCAGATTGTGAATAAGGCGGGCAATAATTTGTTTGCCCGCCGTTTTGTGCCATTGGCGGATTTTATCGGCAAGGAAGCGGCGTTATATACCGACATTCTGCGCCGCTTGTTCGGGAATGAATCCGGCGGGCAGTTGACGGTGTCGTTATTAAAGAAAACGGATGGGGAATTGGCACTCTCTGTCGGCAATGCCAAGCCATTCGGCGTGATTAATATCGGCAAGGCTGCTGATTTTTTCAAAACGGCACAGGGCAATGCAGCGTTTCTTTGTCGCAGCGATGAATTCGGGGAAAGTCTGTTTAGTGACATTAATAAGCGCAATAGTGAAATCAAGGTGCTGATTGGCTCGCGCAAGTTCAGCGAGGGGTGGTCGAGCTGGCGCGTTGCCACGATGGGGCTGCTCAATATGGGCAAGTCGGAAGGGACGCAGATTATCCAGCTCTTCGGGCGCGGTGTGCGTCTGAAAGGGCGCGGTTTTTCGCTGAAACGCTCGCTGCCGCATGAACGCCCCAAAGGCTTGCATCTGGACAAGCTGGAAACGCTGAATATTTTTGCGGTCAATGCCGACTATATGAAGCAGTTTAAGGAATATTTGCGCGGCGAAGGCATCACCCCGCCGGACGAGGTGCTGACGCTGGATTTCAAGGTGCAGCCCAATTTGCCCGCTGTGCCGTTGCAAACGCTGCAACTGAAAGACGGCTACAAGGACAATCAGAAGTTGGGTTTCAAGCGGCAGGAAATGGTGCCGCTGTTTGAGGTGCCAGAGAAATGGCAGGGAAGAATCAAGGAAATAGAGGCCGTGCTGGATGCTTATCCGCGTGTGCAGGCGATGTCCGGCACGGCAGATGAAGCCGCTGCCGCGCGGCAACAGCGTGAACCGCAAAAGCTCGATAGCCGCCTCTTCCCTGCTTTTGACTGGGAGGCGGTGTATTTGCAATTGCTGGAATACAAGCTGGCGCGCACCTGGAGCAATCTGCGCCTGGACAAGTCCCGTCTGCGCGCATTTGCGGAAGGCAATGACTGGTACAAGCTGTATATCCCGCCATCGGAATTGGCGGTGCATTCGTTTGCCGCCGTGCAAAAGCAGCAGGATTTGCTGGTGGAATTGTTGTGTCTCTATATGGAGCGTTTTTATAGCCGCTTGAAAGCAGCGTACGAGGGGCAGTTTTATGAATTAGCGACGGTTGATGCCTCGCAGGGTGCGTTTTCCGACAGTTATCAGTTTGAAATTGAGCCCGGCGATGATGGCGGCGTTTATGAGCGGCGTCTGCTGGAATTGAAGGCTATCGTGGAAGCGGGGGATTTGCAGCAAGCGATGCGGTGGCAATCGCCCAGCGAGTGTATTGAAGCGATTTGTTTCCCGCCGCATTTGTTTTATCCGCTGATGGTGTTGCAGGGGGACGAATCGCTGCCCATCAAGATGAAGCCGCTGCTGCTGAATGCCGACAGTGAAATCAACTTTGTCCGGGATTTGCAAAAGGCGCATAAAGCGGGGCAGTTGCGCGATTGGGCAGGCGGGCGCGATTTGTTTTTGCTGCGCAATGCTGCCAATAAGAGCAAGGGATTGGGCTTTGCCCTCGCCGGAAATTTTTATCCCGATTTTTTATTGTGGCTGGTGGATAGGAATAACACGAAGCGGCAATGGCTGGCGTTTGTTGACCCGAAAGGTATCCGTCATCTGGGTCTGGATAATCCGAAATTTGCTTTGCACGAGGAAGTAAAGCGTCTGGAAAGGGATTTGTCGCTCGATATTTCCCTCAGCGGTTTTATTTTGTCGCAAACGCCACTTGGGGATTTGCTCAATGTGGATGCCAACGCTGAAGCGTTGCGCGCACGTCATATTCTTTTTATGGCTGACGAGGATTATCTGCCGTCGCTGTTTTCGTTAATGCTGGAGGATGTATGAAGGTTACGCCGCATCAGGCGCGTTATTGTGCCGAGGAATTGTTGTGCCGCCGCGCGGATGAGGCCTTGGGGCGCCTGTCACATTCGCTGCTCGATACGCGGGTGGAATTGAACCCGCACCAGATTGATGCCGCGCTGTTTGCGCTGCAGAACCCATTGCAACAGGGGGTGTTGCTCGCCGATGAGGTCGGTCTCGGCAAAACGATTGAGGCGGGGTTGGTGTTGTGTCAGTTGTGGGCGGAGCGCAAGCGGCGTTTGCTGGTGGTCTGTCCCGCCAGTCTGCGCAAGCAGTGGGCGCAGGAGATGGCCGACAAATTCGCCCTGCCCGCCCTGATTGCGGATGCGACAGTGCTGCGCAAGAGCGGCCTTTCTGCGGCGGCGTTTTTGCGCGCGCAGGCAGGCCAGGCTGTCGTGGTGGTGTCGTATCCGTTTGTGGTCAAGCACGAGGAGGCGTTTCTTGCCGAGGCTTGGGATATGGTCGTACTGGATGAGGCGCACAAGCTGCGCAATGCACACCAGCGCAGTAACCGCAGCGGGCAGGCTTTGCGCCGCGCTTTTGCCGGGCGGCAGAAACTGCTGCTCACCGCGACGCCGTTGCAAAATTCGCTGATGGAACTGTACGGGCTGTCCACGCTGCTGGACGAGCACTTGTTCGGCGACGAGAAGTCCTTTCGCAAGAGTTTTGTCCAGCAGCCGGATACGGCAGCGCTCAAGGCACGCCTCGCTTCTTTCGTCAAGCGCACACTGCGCCGCGATGTACTGGAATATGTGCGCTACACCGAGCGGCATGCCCTGACGCAGCGCTTTACCCCAACCGACGCGGAGCGGGCACTCTATGAGCGGATCTCTGCCTTTTTGCAACGCGGGCATTCGTATGCCCTGCCGAAGCAGCAGCGGCATTTGACCGGGCTGATTCTGCGTAAGCTGCTCGCTTCCAGCCCGCAGGCGGTCGCAGCGACGCTGACGGTCATCCGCGAACGCTTGCGTAAACGGCAGCTTGGTGCGGAAACGGCGGATTTGCTCGCGGCGGCGGACTGGGGCAGCGATTATGCGGAGGTAGTCGAAGAGGCGGCGGAAACGGAGGCGAATACCGTTGAGGTCATCGATCATCAGGCGCTGGCTGCCGAGATTGCTGAGCTGGACGGCTTTATCGCGGCGGCACAGGCGCTCACTGTGGACAGCAAGGCGTTGGCTCTGCTGGATGCCTTGCAGCTCGGCTTTGCGGAAATGGACAGGCTGGGCGCGCCGCACAAGGCGCTGGTCTTCACGGAATCGCGGCGCACGCAGCAATT
This sequence comes from Cardiobacterium valvarum, assembly GCF_900460955.1. Classification (GTDB taxonomy): domain Bacteria; phylum Pseudomonadota; class Gammaproteobacteria; order Cardiobacteriales; family Cardiobacteriaceae; genus Cardiobacterium; species Cardiobacterium valvarum. The sequence goes on along the minus strand of NZ_UFUW01000001.1, from coordinate 1,210,086 downwards.
TTTGTTCGATTTCCTGCAACAAGCGGGTTATGCGGCAGTGATGTTTTCCGGCGAGAACAATGATGCCGCCGCGACTGCCGTCTATGAGCGCTGGAAGGCGGCATACGCCGGCAGCGACCGCATCAGCGGCTCACCGCAGGTGGATAGGCGCAGCGCGCTGATCGACTGTTTCCGCGACGAAGCGCAGGTGATGATTGCCACCGAAGCTGCCGCTGAGGGCGTCAACCTGCAATTCTGCTCGCTGGTCATCAATTACGACCTGCCGTGGAATCCGCAACGCATCGAGCAGCGGATTGGCCGCTGCCACCGCTACGGGCAGCAGTTCGATGTGGTCGTCATCAATTTCCTCAACGAGCGCAATGAGGCCGACCGCCGCGTACTGGAACTGTTGAGCGACAAATTCCGCCTCTTCAGCGGGGTGTTTGGCGCTTCCGATGACATCCTCGGCAAGATTGAAGCGGGCATTGACCTGGAACAGCGGATTGCCGCCATTTACGACCGGTGCCGCAGCCCTGCCGAGATTGCGCGCGCCTTCGACGATTTGCAGCGCGAACTGGAAGATGAAATCAGCCGGACACTCGCCGCAACGCAGGACAAGTTGCTGGACAATTTTGATGTGGACGTACACGAGCGCCTCAAACTACGCCGTGATGCCTGGCTGGACAAAATCACCGCCTGGTTCTGGCGGCTAACGCACTACGCGCTTGCCGGTCGTGCCGATTTCGACGAACAGCATTACCGCTTCACCCTGCACCGGCCACCGTCGCCGGATATTGCCGCTGGCGAATACCGCCTGCTGCGCGATAGCGACAAGAAGCGGCGTTGCCACGACTACCGCCCCGGTCATCCGCTTGGCCTGTGGTGTATCCGGCAGAGTGTGCAGGCAACGACACCTGACGTGAGCATAACCTTCGATTACAGCGGCCAGCGCACGCAAATCAGCGTCCTCGCCGCGGCGGTCGGACAAAGCGGCTGGCTGCGCCTCGACAAGCTGCGTTTTCATAACGACGCCGATGACTTCGCCACCCTGCTCTTCACCGCCTGCAACGATCATGACGAAGCACTGGATGACGATTTCTGCCGCAAACTGCTGTCACTGGGTGCCCGCGTAGAAAGCGGTGCCCCGGTTATCCCCCCTGCTGCCCTCGCCCAGGCGGCGGAAACCCGCATTGCTGCCGCCAAAGAAGCAGAACGGGCGCGCAATCATGCCCTGTGGCAGCAGGAAAGCGAGCGGATAGACCGCTGGGCGCAAGACAAAATTGATGCGGCCCAACACGCCATCGAAGAAACAACACAGCAAATCAACCAGGCGCAGCGCGACAAACGCCAGGCGACAACAGACGAGGCACTGCTTACCTGCGAAGAGACTATCAGCAGGCTGACAAAGCAGCGGAAACGCCAGCGGCGGGAGATTGATGAAGTGGAAGACGACATCTCGGCACGGCGCGATGCGCTGATTGACGACATCCGCAAACGCCTGCAACAAAGCGTGACAAACAAACCGCTTTTCACCCTGCGCTGGCGTATCACATAGGCGACAAAAAGCGCGGGTGGCGGGTGAAGTGTGATACATTGCGCGCGCACCGCCAGCCGGTGTTTCTACAAACCTTTCGGAGCACAACAACAATGAGTAAATCCCAATCCCTGCAAGACCCTTACCTCAATGCCCTGCGCAAAGAACGCATCCCGGTATCCGTATATCTGGTCAACGGCATCAAACTTCAGGGACAAATCGAATCGTTTGACGCCTTCGTCCTTCTGCTGCGTAACAACATCTCACAGATGGTTTACAAACACGCCATCTCGACCATCGTTCCGGCACGCAACGTGCGCATCCCCGGCGAAGGCGAAGAAGGCGAGGAACAACAACAAGACGGCGAGCACGCCGCTGCCCCGGCAGAAGCCACCCGTCCGAGTAGCGATCCGCTGTATTAATAATGCATCAACCACACAGCACCGCGCTTTCCGTCCCACGGGAGGCGCGTTTTGTTTGAACGGCCGAAAAGCGGCGAACGCGCCGCCCTCGTCCAGGTGGACATCAACTGCATCCCCGATGCCGCCGTCGAAGAAGAATTTCACCAACTCGCCCTTTCTGCCGGCGCACAAATCATCCTCGCCGAGCGCTTCAGCCGGGGCGAAGTCGAGCCGCGCTACTACATTGGCCGTGGTCAGGCAGAAGCCCTGGCCACAGCGGTAAAAGCGCATGACATCGAACTCATCATCGTCAACGCCCCGCTTTCTCCCTCGCAGGAGCGCAACCTCGAAAAACTGTGCAACACACGTGTGCTTGACCGCAGCGGTCTGGTGCTCGACATCTTCGCGCAGCGCGCCCGCAGCCACGAAGGCAAACTGCAAGTCGAACTCGCCCAGCTGAACCACCTTGCCACCCGCCTGGTGCGCGGCTGGACGCACTTGGAGCGGCAAAAAGGCGGCATCGGCCTGCGCGGCCCCGGCGAAACCCAGCTCGAAACCGACCGCCGTCTGCTTGCTGCCCGCATCAAGCAATTGCAACGCCGCCTCGACAAAGTGCAAAAACAGCGCGAAGAAAACCGCAAGGCGCGCATCCGCCGCGACATGCCGACCGTGGCACTAGCGGGCTACACCAACTCCGGCAAATCCACCCTCTTTAATATGCTGACCGAAGCGGATGTGTACGCGCAGGACCAACTCTTCGCCACCCTTGACCCGACCTGGCGCCGCCTCAAACAGGCGGGCGGACAGACCATTCTCATGGCCGACACCGTCGGCTTCGTCAGCGACCTGCCGCACGAACTCGTCGCCGCCTTCTCGGCCACCCTGGAAGAAACCGCGCGCGCCGACCTGCTGCTGCATGTTATTGACGTAGCCGATCCGCACCATCTCGAACGTGAAGAAGTGGTGATGGACGTCCTGAAAAGCATCGAAGCGGACGACGTGCCGACCCTGCGCGTGTACAACAAAATCGACCTGCGCGGCGAAGCGCCCTACATCAGAACCGGTGCCGGCGGCATGGCGGAAGCCGTTTTCGTCTCGGCGCTCACCGGCGCAGGCGTGGGGCTGCTTACTGACGCCATCGTCGCCTACTTCAACCGCGACCAGAAAAACGGCTGGCTGCACCTCGCCCCGCACGAAGGTGCCCTGCGTTCTGCCCTCTACGCCGAACACGCTGTCAGCGAAGAACGCATCGCTGCGGACGGCAGCCAATGGCTGCACATCACCCTGCGGGAAAAGCGCTATCAGCAAATACAATCACAGTATAATCGCCGCCTTGACCTACAAACCCAGACAGACGACCAGGAATAACACCTCATGTTCATCCTCATCAGCAGCCTGCTCAAAAAACACACCCGCCCCCTCGCCATGGCGCAAGACCCTTGGGGCAACAACAACGAACCGGATAAAAAAAACAACGACCAGCCGCCGGATCTTGACGAATTTTTCAGCAGACTCATCGGCCGTCGACCAAACCGGGGCAATAACAATAGCGGCAACGGCAGCAGTAGCCGCGCCCCGCTGCACCTGCCCGTAAAACTCATCACGCTCATCACCGCCGCCTTCCTCTGCATCTGGCTGGCCAGCGGCGTCTATACCGTACGCGAACGCGAAAACGGCGTGGAAACCTTCCTTGGCCGCTACACTCGCACCACCAAAGCCGGCCTCAACTGGCATTTCCCCACCCCCTTCGGTCAGGTTACCAAAGTGGATGTAACCTCCATCTCGTCAATGAAAGTCGGCGAACTCAAAAGCCAGAGCGGCCGCATCAGCACCAGCAACCAGCGCAACGGACAAATGCTGACCAGCGACGAAAACATCGTCGAAATCGGCGCTGCCGTGCAATACCGCATCCGCGACGCGAAAAACTACCTCTTCCAGGCCAACCAGCCCGAAGAAGTGCTGCGCGACATCGTCATCTCGGCCATCCGCGAAGTCGTTGGCAGCAATACCGTCGATGACATCCTCATTGACAAGCGCGGCGAGTGGCCGCAAGAAGCCAAACAAATCATTGATAAAACCCTCATCCAGTATGACCTCGGCTTTGAAATCGTCGCCTTCGAACTGCAAGACGCGCGTGCACCGGTCGAAGTGCAGGACGCCTTCGAAGACGCCGTTCGTGCCCGTGAAGACGAAGAACGCCTCGGCCTAGAAGCCGAAGCCTACGCCCGCGAACGCATCCCCGTCGCACGCGGTGAGGCCAAACGCCTTGTCCAGGCAGCACAGGCCTACAAAGCCGAAACCCTAGCCCGCGCTACTGCCGACAGCAGCCGTTTCAACAACCTGCTCGCCGCCTACCGCGAAAATCCCGCCGTCATGCGCGAGCGCCTCTACCTTGACACCATGGCGGGCATCTACGCGCAAAGCAACAAAGTGCTGATTGACGCTGACAACAGCCGCCCCATCATCAACCTCGGCGGCGCACCTGCCACCGTCACCCCACCACAACTCGCGGCACAAGACAGCACCAATACCACCCCCGCTCCGGCAAACAGCAACAGTACGACCGGCAAAACCCCTGCCGCCGCCATCCCGGCCAACAGCCGCAGCAACGAACGCAGCCGTAGCCGCTAAGGAAACCGCATGAACAACAAATTCAACACCCTCATCGCTGTCATCGCCGTCGCCCTCGTCCTGCTCGTCAGCAGCGCCTACATCATCAACGAACGGCAAATCGCTGTCGTCACCCAATTCTCGCGCCTCATCAGCACCGACGACGAAGCCGGCCTCAAATTCAAAGTCCCCTTCGTGCAAAACGTCGAATTCTTTGACGCGCGCATCCAGCGCCTTGATGTCGAACCCGAACGCTTCATGACCAACGAAAAAAAATGGCTCATCGTTGATTACTTCGTCGAATGGCGTATCAAAGACATCCGCACCTTTTACACCAGCGTTCAGGGCAACTTCGAGCAGGCCAGCCGCCTGCTTGACAACATGGTCAAGGAAACCCTGCGTGGCGAATTCGTGCAGCGTTCCGTCAAAGAAGCCATCTCGCAAGATCGTGGCACCATCATGGGTGCTGCCAGCGAACGCATCTCGCGTCAGGCCGAATCCCGCTATGGCATTGAAGTCCTCGGTGTGCGCCTGAAGCGTGTGGACTTCTCCGACGAAATCCGTGACCGCGTCTTTGACCGCATGCGCGCCGAACGCGAACGCGTCAGCAAAGACTTCCGTGCACGCGGTCAGGAAAAATCCTCCGTCATCCGTGCCACTGCTGAACGTGAGGCTGCCGAACTCCTCGCCCATGCCCGCGAAGAAGCCGACATCATGCGTGGCGAAGCCGATGCTACCGCCGCCAAACAATACGCCGCCGCCTACGGTGCCGACCTTGATTTTTACCGCTACTGGCGCAGCCTCAGTGCCTACAGGGACAGCCTCGGCGGCAGCACCCTCATCGTTAACCCGCATAGCCGCTACTTCCACTACCTGAACGGCACAGACAGTAGCGTCTTGCCCGCTGACGCCGAAAACATCCTGCCGCTTGAAGAAGCGCCGCTGCAAGACAAACTGCCCCTGCCGCCTTTTAACCCCGTTGCCGATCCCGTCATCCCGCCGGAAGCCGCCGCAACGGATCCTGAAAACGAACCAGCCCTGCCATGAACATGACTATCTGGTGGCTGTCGCTGGCCCTCATGCTGCTCTGCGAAGGCGCGCTCATTGGCATCGCGCCTGCCGCCTGGCGGCGCACCATCAAACAAATCAGCGCCCTGCCCGATCAGACCCTGCGCCGCATCGGGCTGGGCATGGCGGCCGTTGCCCTGCTTATCGTTGCCCTGCTCTACTGGGCGACCCCATAAAAAATCACGCACACCACCCCGCAACCCCACGCCTTAAAATCCCAACAAACCGAGGAACCAACACATGAGCACCAAACTCGTCGTTATCGGCGCCCAATGGGGCGACGAAGGCAAAGGCAAAGTCGTCGACCTGCTCACCGAAAAAGCGGGCGCCGTCGTGCGTTACCAGGGCGGCCACAACGCCGGGCATACCCTCGTCATCAGCGGCAAAAAAACCGTCCTGCACCTTATCCCCGCCGGCATCCTGCATGCAGGCGTACAAAGCTACATCGGCAACGGCGTCGTCCTCTGCCTGCGTGCCCTCAAGCAAGAAAGCGATGCCCTCGAAGCTGCCGGTGTTCCTGTGCGCGAACGCCTGCATATCTCGCCCGCCTGCGCCCTCATCCTGCCGACGCACAGCGCGTTGGATCAGGCACGCGAAGCAGCACGCGGCGCAAACAGAATCGGCACCACCGGACGCGGCATCGGCCCCGCCTACGAAGACAAAATCGCGCGACGCGGCCTGCGCCTCGCCGACCTGCAACACCCCGACATCTTCCGCGAGCGCCTGCGCGAACTGATGGATTTCCACAACTTCCAGCTCGAACACTACTACCATCAAGAGCCGCTGGACTACGCCGCCGTCTGTGACGAATGGCTGGCCTATGGTGAACACGTCCGCCCGCTCATCACCGATGTTACCCTCGCCATCACCCACCACAGCGCAAAAGGCGAGCACATCATCTTCGAAGGCGCACAAGGTGCGATGCTTGACATCGACCACGGTACCTACCCCTTCGTCACCTCGTCCAGCACCGCTGCCGGTGGCGCGGCGACCGGCAGCGGCATCGGCCCGCGCGCGCTGGACTACATTCTTGGCATTGCCAAAGCGTACAGCACCCGTGTTGGCGGCGGCCCCTTCCCGACAGAACTGAGCGATGACACCGGCGCACACCTTGCCAAAGTCGGCAACGAATATGGCGCGACCACCGGCCGCGCGCGCCGCTGCGGCTGGATTGACCTGCCCGCCCTGCGCCGCGCCATCATCAATTCCAGCATCAGCGGCCTGTGCCTGACCAAGCCGGACGTGCTGGATGCCCTGGCGGAAATCAAAGTCTGCACTGCCTACGACATGGACGGTACCCGCCTTGATACCGCCCCCGTTGGCGCGGATGAACTGGCCCGCTGCACCCCGGTGTACGACACTCTGCCCGGTTGGCAAAGCGACACCGTCGGCATCACTGCCTACGACCAGCTACCGGAAAAAGCGCGCGCCTACATCGCCTATCTCGAACAACAACTGGGCGTACCCATCGCCATCGTCTCGACCGGCCCCGACCGCGCCCACACCATCCAGCGGCAAACCCTGCTGGCATGATGAAAAAACCGCCCTTCGGGGCGGTTTTTCATTTGGACGGCGGGGCGGGCTACGGCCCGCCATGTCCATGATGCGTGCGACAGACCAAGGTCTATCCCTACGCTAATCACTTCCCTGCTTCGCTGGGAGCCTGCCATACCCGCTTGATGAGCGCCAGCAGGTTGTCGCGCATGATGGCGCGGATATCCGCATCCGTGTAGCCGCGCTGGGCGAGGCCATCGCGGATGTCATCAAGCGCGGCGGGGCTGATGTATTTGCCGCTCAGGCCTTTTTTCGGGTCGTAGCCCGCGCTCGGCGGCCACCAGTATTGGCGGTTCACCTCGGCGGGAATGTCCGGCACGCCGTCGTCGTAGCAGTAATCCAGACCGATGGCGGTGTGGGCCACGCCGACGAGTTGGGCGACGTAGTCGATGTGCGGGATGAGCGAGGCGGGTTTGAGTTCAAGATCGCCGATGAAGCTGCCGACACCGTTCAGGGCGATGAGACCGCCCGTGGCCGCCACGGCACGGATGGCACGATCGGTAATGTTGCGGCCATGCGGCACGAGGGCGTGCGGGTTGGCGTGGCTGTACAGCACGGGGCGGTCGCCGCTGTAAGTGCAGATGTCGAGCGCGGTCTGTTCGTTACTGTGGCTGAGATCCATGAGGATGCCGGCGGCGTGGATGGCGTCCACAATGCGCTCGCCCAGCGGGGTCAGACCGCCTTCGTCGTGGGCACCACCGGCGACGCTGTTGCGGCGGTTGTAGGCGAGGTGGATTTGCCGTACGCCGAGGCGGTGGTAGAGCGCGACCATGTCCGGGGTTTCCAAAAGCGGCAACGCGCCTTCGAGGTCGAAGCTGAGGGCGAGTTTGCCGCTCGCGGCGATACGTTCGATGTCGGCAGCAGTGTCGGCGAGTTCGAGCCAGTCGGCTTCGGCTATCTGGCGACGGTAACCGGCGATGGTGGTCATGATTTGTGCGAGCGGATTCATATCCATGCCGACGTTGACGGAGAGGTAGCGTACGCCGGCGTCGTAGTGCAAGCGCAGCTGGTTGATATCGGTATCGCCGTGCAGCGGCAGGCAACTGTGGGCGTCGGCGTACCAGTAGTGATTCATATGGGGCTCCAGGATTGGGTTCGGCGGCGATATTGCCATGTTTTCGGACGGTCTGCCTGAGTGTGTTTGCAGACACCTTTACTGGCGCGGCGGCGGCGCCGTTCCGCCTGGCGCGGGGTGAGGGGCGTCATTTACAGCCACTCGCGCGGTTTGAGGTAATCGGCGAGACGGGCTTCGGCACTACCGGCTGCCGGCTGGTAGTCGTAAGCGAAGCGCACCAGCGGCGGCAGGCTCATCAGGATGGATTCGGTGCGGCCGCCGCTTTGCAGGCCGAAGTGGGTGCCCCGGTCGTAGAGCAGGTTGAATTCGACGTAGCGACCGCGCCGATAAAGCTGGAAAGCGCGTTCGCCCTCACCGTAAGCGGTGTCTTTGCGCTTCTCGACGATGGGCAGGTAGGCGGCAAGCCAGCTTTCGCCAACGGCACGGGTGAAGGCAGCGCCTGCCGCAAAGTCGGCGGGCTGGTAGTCGTCGTAGAAAAGGCCGCCAATGCCGCGCGTTTCGCCGCGATGCGGCAGGTAGAAGTAGCGGTCGCACCAGGCTTTGTAGCGCGGGTAGAAGTCGGCACCGAAGGGGGCGCAGGCATCATGGACGGTGCGGTGCCAGGCGCGGCAGTCGTCATCAAACGGGTAATACGGGGTAAGGTCGATACCGCCGCCGAACCACCAGGCGCGGATGCGCTCGCCGTCGTGCGCGGTGAAAAGGCGGATATTGGCATGGCTGGTCGGGACGTAGGGGTTGCGCGGGTGGATAACCAGCGACAGGCCATGCGCGGTGTAGGCGCAATCCGCGAGTTCGGGGCGTTTTTCCGTCGCTGCCGCCGGTAGTTGGTCGCCAGCGATATGCGAGACGTTGACGCCGCCCTGCTCGAAAACAGTGCCGTCTTGCAGCACCATCGTCAGCCCGTGTCCGCGCAGGCGGGGCTCGTCGCGCTGCCAGGCATCGCGGCGGAAGGGGCTGCCGTCTGTCGCGGTCAGGGCGGTAGTGATGCGTTGTTGCAGGTCATCAAGGTAGGCGGCGAAGGTGCTGATGTCGGCGTGACTGGGGGTCATGGTTGCTCCGGGGTGTGATGGCAATGGCGGATGTCGGCTTTCACCAGGGCGTAGCCGGGGCTGCGCAGGCTGACGCAGCGGCTATCGCGTTCGTAGAGGTAGTGCTTGTCAAGGTAACGGCGGTATTGGATAACCTGCGGCACACAGGTCTCACCGGCAGGGCAGACGGGAAAGGCGACAATCTGTGCGGCGGTAAGATTGTCGATAGCGTGGTAGGTGCGCCAGGCGAAGGCGAAAGTCAGCAGGTAGAGCAGCAGGCTCAGGAGCGGGTAATGCAGCCAGGCTTTGCGAAACGGCGCGCGGCGGTAACGGATGACGAGGGTGAGGCCGTAGAGGACGAAGTAAACGGGGCTGGCGATAAGCAGGGTGCTGAGGTAGAACTCGCCGCCGAGAATAGCGGCGATGAGCGCGGCGGTAGCGACGACAAAGTGAAGGATGAAGGTTTTGTGCGACATGAGCGGGACCGGTGGAGACAGAGCCGAATTATAGTGGCATTACTACCATCTACGCAGACACCGCTTCGGTATCGCCCGGCAGCGGGGTTTCCATAGGTCGTTTCAAACAGGCTCACCAACGCCGCATCAGTTCCATTCGGAACGACTATACTTGCCGCCTTGTTTTTCAGGGATTTTCTGCATGTTGATTGAGGGTTATGACTCGGAGGATTTGGCCGCCACCTTGCTGCGCCAGCTCAAGAATCTGGCGCATGGCAACCAAGTGGATGCGCAGGAGGTACAAGAGGTGGCGCATGAGGCCGAGGCGTTCACCGTCGAGCTGAACGTCGTGTGGCGTTTCAGCGGCGATGTCGAGGAGCGGCGCATTGCCGGCGGCGAAACGGCCGCGCGGCATTGCGGCGAGGACATGGAGGCTTTCGAGCGGGAAACAGTGGCGCTGCTGCACCAGGCGCAGACGGGCACCGCGCTGCGCCAACCGTTTATCAACAGCCTCAGCGAGGCAGGGCGGCAGGGGCTGGCGCAGTCGTTGCAGGAAACTGTCTTTCACCGCTTCGCGCCGCTTTCCGTGCAGGAAGACTGCCCGCTGTGTCAGGGCAAGGGACGGACGACCTGCCGCCGTTGCGGCGGTGTCGGTCGCCAAACCTGCACCACCTGCGGCGGTGCCGGGCAGCACAGCGAGCAGGTGCCGGAATACCGTGACGGGCAATACAGCGGCAGCCGCACGGTGCAGCACGTCTGCGAGACATGCAGCGGCAGCGGCCAGATGACTTGTGCCGATTGCGTTGGCGCGGGCGCGGTGCGCTGCGAGCACTGCGGCGGGCATGGCTTTTTCATGCTGACGCGCGACATCGCGGCGCGGGCGGTGCCGGAATATACCATCGGCACCACAACCTGCTTCGCGCATGACGTGCTGGATACGCTGCTCATGCAGGAAGGGCCGGATTTTTGCCGCCAGAAAATCCCGCTTGACCTCACCAGCCATTGTCCGAACGGCGTCAGCAGCCACCTCTTTGCCTATTCGGGCAGAAGCATCGCGCTGCGCCTCGATTTCACCCTGAACCGCGCTCTGATGAAGGGCAACACCTACACCTGCTACGCCTTTGCCAACCCGCCCCATCCCTATGTGCGCCCCGCCTTTTTCGATGACCTCTTTGCCCTGGAACTGGACTGGCTGGCGGATGCCGTGCCGCTGACGGGCATCGTCAAGCGCAGTAAAGCCGTTGCTTTCTTCTACCGCCACGCCGGGCAGCCGGTGCTGGACAGCGTCCTGCGCGACATGGCGAGAACGCCGGATCATTCCGCCGCCGCGCTGGCCGCCGCCATGAAAAAAGCCTGCCAGGGCTTCATCAGCACGGAGATGGCCGAAGAACTGGCGTCCTACCTGAACCGCATCCTCGATAAAGTTTCGCCTACCCATGCCGCCGGGGTCTGGTGGCTGTTTGCCGCGCCCACCCTGCTCTACGCCACCCTGTACGCGGAAGCGCAGATGGAAACCCGCTTCGCCGACCAGCCCTTCTTTGCCGTATTTGATACCGCCGTACGCGTTGTCTTGATGGTGGTCATACCGCTCGGCATCGCCTGGCTGGGCAGCACGCTGCTCACCCTGTGGCGGCGCAGCAAAGTGCCGCGCGAATACTGGCAGGAGTTACGCGACGGCATCATCATGCGCCGCCTGCTGCGCACGGCGCGCAATCTGGGCATCGCTGCCGCACTCTATGGCGCGCTGGCGGCACACGATCTCGTGCCGCGCACGGACAGCGTGTGGCTGAACAACATCCGCCGCACCATGAGCGAAGACATCTGCCCCTACATGCCGACGCGTGGCTGCGAAAACCTGTTCCGCCTACCGCCGGAACCGCCGCCACAACCGGAAACGGTACCGGAGCCGGCAACGGCAGAGACGGCAGCGGAAGTAACGGTGCGGCCGCAGGCGACGACGACACAAGCGACCGTCCTGGATGAGCGGGAAAAAGCGCGACGGATACAGCAATTCCTCGCCCGCCAAGGCTACCAGCTCACCGTGGACGGCCATTTTGGCGCGCAATCACGCCGCGCGGCGGACGATTATTTACGCCACGGTAGCGCCATTAGCCTAGATACCGATGCGACCGTTGAAACCTACTACCGGGCAGTGTTCGGCCTGCCGCCGCTGGAAACGACAACAGCAGAGGAAGAAAATTGACGGCGGCATGCCGGGCCCGCCAAGCGGCGTCAATGCTGGATTCTTGCGTAAGGGTGGGCTTCAGCCCACCATCGAGAAAGAAAAAATACTTTTGCGGCGGGCTGAAGCCCGCCCTACGTTTTGGTTTGCCGCCAAGCGGCGTCAATACTGCCCTTGCCAGGCGGCGTAGTTGCTGGATTTGTGAGGCGGTGCAGGCAACGTTTCTACATTTTCCTTCTTCCGTCGTGCCGCCCTGCCCTCTTCCACAAACCGCGCAACCGCGCCGCTTGGCGCAGTACCGGTACTGCATTTTCGGCAAGTGGCACGAGGTCGTTGTCTGCGCAGGCGGCTCAAAAGAAATTACGCAGATCGACTTCGCGGTCAAACACCGCCCGCTCAAAGAAATCGGCGAAGGTGGCGGCGAGCAGGCGGGCGCTGTCGTTCGGCGCGATTTCCCATATGCCGTGGTTTTCGGGGTGGAAGAAGAGGATGCCGTCGCCGTCCGTGGCATGGCCGAAGGCAAACGCGGTTTTGTTGCGCAGGTGTTTGGCCTGTTGCCGTTGCGCCCAATAGTCCTGATAGTAGGGGGTGCGGATGACGGGCTGTTTTTCTTCGATGGTGCGCAGCGACCACAGGCAGTAGGTCCTGGTGTCTTTCAGCGGGCGCTTGCGCTCGCGGAAGGTGTAGTAGGCGTCAACAGCCGGGTCACGCGTCGCCATGTAGGCGCGGTAGCTGTCGGGCAGGTCGTAGGTGTCGAGGTTCATCAGGATGCCTTGGTTATTTGAGTTTGGGATAGGGGATGTGGTGTTCGTCGAGCTTTTTCTTGAGGGTGTTGCGCGTGATCCCGAGGATTTTCGCCGCCCGGCTCTGGTTGTGGGCGCAGCGCAGCATGATGTGGCTGATGACGGCGTGTTCGGCTTCATGGATGATGAGGTGATAAAGGCCGCAGGCTTCTCCGGCATATTCGTCTGCTTCGAGCATGGCGTAGTACTGCTCAATGCTGTGCTCGATGGCAGCACGGATGGTCGTGGTTTTCATGGGGCGGGTCGGTGCGTATGGGGCGCGCAGTATATCGCGGCGAGGTCAAGGATGGCGCTTTGTGCGGCGAGGTCGGCGGCGCGGTTGACGGCGGTACGTAGCGCGTTATAGGCAGGATGCCCGCGCAGGTAGGCGTGCAGGTGTTTGCGCGCGATACAGGTGGCTTGTGCGCCGTAGTGCCGGTGCAGGTCGTGCAGGTGAGTGCGGATTTGCGCGTTTTTGTCAGCAGCGGGCGCGGGGGCGCCGTTTACCGCCGCCTGGCAGCGGGCGAAGAGCCACGGATCGCCGAGGGCGGCGCGGCCAATCATGAGTCCGTCGAAACCGTAGCGGTCAATAAGGGTTTTCGCTTGCGCGGCATCGCTGATGTCGCCATTGGCAATGACGGGCAGTCGGGTGCGGTTTTTCAGGGTAGCAATGGCAGCGTGATCCGCAGCGCCATTGTATTTTTGTGCGCGGCTGCGGCCATGCACGGCAAGGGCGGCGATGCCGTTATCTTCCGCGATGGCGGCGAGGTCAAGCAGGGTCGGCTGGTTGTCGTGGTAGCCGAGGCGGGTTTTCACGGTGACGGGAATGGATACGGCGCGGCTGACGGCGGCAAGGATTTTCGCGGCCTGGCCGAGGTCGGCAAGCAGCGCCGAGCCTGCCTGCTGGCGGGCGACGGTTTTCGCCGGACAGCCGAGGTTGATGTCGATGATGTCTGCGCCTTTGGCCTGCATGACGAGCGCCGCTTCCGCCATTAGCGCAGGATCGCCACCAACAAGCTGGACGATTTTCGGGTAGCGCGGGTCGGGGTCGAATTGCAGGCGGTTTTGCGCGAGGCCGGTGTGCAGCAGGTCAGGCTTGGCACTGACCATTTCGGCGGTGCTGTAATCGGCGCCGTTCGCTTGGCAGAGGCGGCGGAAAGGCAAGTCGCTGACGCCGGCCATCGGCGCAAGGAGGATGACGGGGCGGGGGTAGGTGAAGCGGCCGAGGGTGAGCATTTATTTGCGCTGCAGTTCGAGCAGTATCCAGCTGTCGCGTTCGTCGGCACGGCGGATGTGGTAGGCGTCGGCGTAAGCGGCGTGGATGCGTTCTTCCTGGCGTTCGAGCAGGCCGGCGAAGATGAGGCGGCTTGCGGTGTGCAGGTGTTTTTCGAATTGCGGGCGCAGGGCGCAGAGGGGTTCAAGGAGTATGTTGGCGATGATGAGGTCCACTTGTGGCGCATCGTCCGGATTGGCGCAGAGGGTGATGCACGCGGCGACGCCGTTTTTTTCGGCGTTGTCGTGGCTGGCGGTGAGCGCCTGCGGGTCGATGTCGGTCTGCCAGATGTGCGTGGCACCCAGCAGGGCGGCGGCGATACCGAGGATGCCGCTGCCGCAGCCGTAGTCGTAGGCGGTTTTGCCGTGCAGGTCGTGATGCACCAGCCAGTTGAGGCACATGGCGGTGGAGGGGTGGGTGCCGGTGCCGAAGGCAAGGCCGGGATCAAGGCGCAGCACGGTGGCATCCGCTTCGGGGATGGTGTGTTCGGTCGCGGCCACCCAAAAGCCGTTGCCAAAGGGGATGGGCTGGAAGTGGTCAAGCCAGGCGCGCACCCAGTCGCTGTCGTGCAGGAGGTGTTCGGCGATGGGGTAGTCGTCGCCGAGGGCGGCGCGCAGGACAGTGAGGATGGCGTCACGGTCACTGTCTAGCGGGTAGAGGCCGGTCACGCGTGTGGTCTGCCACAGCGGGGTGGTACCGACAGGGGGTTCGAAGATTTCTTCGTCATCGGAGGCGGTGTAGGTGACGGCAATGGCGCCACTTGCTTCCAGCGCGGCTTCGAGTTGTCCGGCTTCGGTGTCGCTATGGGCGGTGAGGGTGAGTTCAAGCCAGGTTTGGTTGGTCATGCAGGGTTCCGTGGGTGGATATGTTTTGCCCCCGCAAGCGGGGGCAGGATTCAGGCGAGGCCGAGTTTGTGTTCGAGGTAGTGGATGTCCATGCCGCCGTGGTTGACGGTGGGGTCGTCCAGCAGGTCCTGATGCAGTTCGATGTTGGTGTTGATGCCTTCGATGACCAGTTCGCGCAGTGCCATTTTGGCGCGGGCGATGGCGGTTTCGCGCGTGTCGCCCCAGGTGACGAGTTTGCCGATCATGGAATCGTAGTGCGGCGGCACGGTGTAGCCGTCGTAGAGGTGGGATTCGACGCGTACGCCAAGGCCGCCTGGTGCGTGGAATTCGCTGACTCTACCTGGCGAGGGGATGAAGGTTTTGGCGTTTTCGGCGTTGATGCGGCATTCGATGGCGTGCCCCCGGATATGGATGTCGTCCTGGGTGTAGGCAAGCGGCAGCCCGGCGGCGATGCGGATTTGTTCGCGCACGATGTCTACGCCGGTGATCATCTCGGTGACGGGGTGTTCGACCTGGACGCGGGTGTTCATTTCGATGAAGTAGAACTCGCCGTCCTGGTAGAGGAATTCGAAGGTGCCGGCGCCGTGATAGCCGATGCGTTTGCAGGCTTCGACGCAGATGCCGCCGATTTTGGCGCGTTGTTCGGGGGTGATGCCGGGAGCGGGCGCTTCTTCCATGACTTTCTGGTGGCGGCGTTGCAGGGAGCAGTCGCGTTCGCCAAGATGGATGGCGTTGCCGTGTTTGTCGGACAGCACCTGGATTTCGATGTGGCGCGGGGTTTCAAGGAATTTTTCCATGTACACCATGTCGTTGCCAAAGGCCTGGCGCGCTTCGGTTTTGGTGAGGCGCACGGCATCAACGACTTCATCGGCGTTTTTGACGACGCGCATGCCGCGCCCGCCGCCGCCGCCCGCAGCCTTGATGATGACGGGGTAGCCGATGCGTTCGGCGGTCGCGCGAATGTCGTCCGGATCGGTGCTGAGCGGGCCGTCCGAGCCGGGCACACAGGGGATACCGGCGGCTTTCATTGCTTTGATGGCTTCGACTTTGTCGCCCATCATGCGGATGGTTTCGGCACGCGGGCCGATGAAGGTGAAGCCGGATTGTTCGACGCGCTCGGCGAAGTCGGCGTTTTCCGAGAGAAAGCCGTAGCCGGGGTGGATGGCGTCAGCGTTCGTCACTTCGGCGGCGGCGATAATGGCGGGCATGTTGAGGTAGCTTTCGGACGAGGGCGCCGGACCGATACACACGGACTCGTCGGCGAGGACGACGTGCTTCAGGTCGGCATCGGCCTTGGAATGCACGGCGACGGTTTCGATGCCCATTTCGCGGCAGGCACGCAGGATGCGCAGCGCGATTTCCCCACGGTTGGCAATCAGCACTTTCTGGAACATGGCGGTTTCCCCCAGGACTTATTTGACGACAAAGAGGGGTTCGTCGTATTCGACCGGCTGTCCGTTCTCAACGAGGATTTCCACGACTTTGCCGCCGAAGTCGGCTTCGATGCGGTTGAACATTTTCATGGCTTCGATGATGCAGACGGTGTCACCCGCCTTGATGTCGTCGCCGAGTTTGATGAAAGGGTCGGCATCGGGCGCGGGGGCGTTGTAGAAGGTACCGACCATCGGCGAGCGGATCAGTTTGCCGTCCGGTGCGGCTTTGCCGGCAGGGGCTGCTTCGGCGGCAGGCGCAGGGGCGGCAGCGGGCGCTTGCGGCGCTGCCGGATAGGGCATGGGATATGGCGCAGGCGGCATCATCGGCGGCATTTGCCCGTAGCGGTTGATACGCACGGATTCTTCGCCTTCGGTGATTTCGAGTTCGGCGATACCGCTCGCTTCGAGCATTTCGATGAGTTTCTTGATTTTGCGGATGTCCATGGGTCAGGTCTCTTGTTTGGGTTGGGTTAAATAGTGGTGGGCGGCGGTGAGCGCCAGTTCGTAACCGGTCGCGCCGAGGCCGCTGATGACGCCGAGGGCGAGGTCGCTGAAACAGGAATGCCGGCGGAAGGGTTCGCGGCGGTAGATGTTTGAGAGGTGCACTTCGATGAAGGGAATGGCGACGGCAGCCAGCGCATCGCGCAGGGCTACGCTGGTATGGGTATAGGCAGCAGGATTGATAATGATGAAATCGACTTCGTGTTTACCCGCTTCGTGGATAAGGTCGATAAGGGTGCCTTCATGATTATGCTGGATGTGTTCGAGCTGGTGGCCGAGGTCTTGCGCCATGCTTTTCAGGCGGAGTTCGATGTCTTCCAGGGTGTTATTGCCGTAGTGGTTGGGCTCGCGGCTGCCGAGCAGGTTCAGGTTGGGGCCGTTAATGACAAATATCAGTGCCATAGGGTATTGGGTTCTCAGGGTGGGATGATCGCGGTATCGCCTGCGAAAGGGGGGCTTTGGGTTAGGCCACAGGCGTCGCTTGAAAAGCGGGCATTATAGCGGCTTCATCGGGAAAGCCGTACTGTTTTGACGGCTTGCTTAAGCACCGCAGCAGGCAGTTTCTGTTGCCGTTGTGACAGTTGCAAACATTAGGGTCTGCTGACAAGTAAATTTCTAACTATAGTCGAATCGCTAATAAAGAGTAACGAGAGTAAAGAACCAAAACAGCAGGGCATTCACATCAGCCAACCGCCATTGTTTCCTCAACCGTTTGATCCATGCCCATGTCTTCTCTATCGGGTTGAAATCCGGGCTATAGGGCGGAAGCCACAGCACCGTATGTCCCTCAGCCTGTAACGCATCCGGCGTGTCCTGCCGTTTGTGGAAGGAGGCGTTGTCCATCACGATCACGCTGCAGGCGGGCAGTTCCGGCAGCAGTATTTCTGTCGCCCATGTATGAAAAACATCGCTGTCCATGCTGCAATCAAAGGCAGTGAAAGCAAATGGCACGGTGCCACACAGGGCGCCTATAACGTTGGTTTGTGCCTTGCTCCATCCGGATACCCCTGCGCATTTTTGCCCGCGTGGTGCATAACCGTAAGGACGGGAAATGTCTTTTCTGAAGCCGCTTTCATCGATATAAACAAATGGATGCAGGCGTGCTTCATAGACACTTTTTACTTCGAGGAATTCACGGCGTTTTTCTTCGTCTGCCTTGCGGTGGCGGAAGTCTTTTTTTTAACGGTGAAGCGATAGCGTTTGAGCGCCTTGCAGATGCCGTTTTGCGAGCAGCCCAAACGTGCAGCCCTTTCCCATTGATAGTCATCAGGGTGCTCGGCCACGTCTTGCCGGATGACTTCTTCTGTGAGGAGGCGAGGCGTAGAACGGCGGCTGCCTTTGGGTTGTGGCTGTTTCTTCCAGGTAGCAAGGGTGTTGGGGCTGATGCGGTGTCTGGCTGCCACTTCGCGATAGGTGCTATTTTCAAGTTCTGCAAGGATTTTTTTACGGATATGGGCCGGATAGGTCATAATTTTGATGGTTACTGTTTTTTTGCTATTTAACTATAAATGCTGGGCTCGTCGTCAAGCGGCGTGATTACGGGCTTCGCGCAAAAAATCCGCCGCAGGGCAGCAGATTTTTGGTTTTCGCCAAGGTGAAAGTGTCGGCTTTATTTATTGCAAACTGTGTGGATAACACAAATGGCTAATTCTACGCTTGCTCTTCTATATTGAAATTATTTTTAAAAAAATCCAGCCATATTTGTAATGGTTCGGTATTCTCTCGTTCGTTCCAATATAATACTTTTAGCCATGACAATACATGTAAAGAACTGCCTGACATTAAGCATCCGTCATTTATGTTATGTATCAGCATATTTTTGGCTGCCAAAAACAATTCTTCTTTATCATATACTCCTTGCTCATTATGCAAGCAATAAGCGTATTCTATTGTCTTCTCATTTTTTATCCTTTTTATGTTTGGTGTTTTTTTACCGTAAGCTCTTTCATAAATTTCTATACCTGTTTTATAGGATTTTGCATGTAAGCAACACAATATAATGTCTTCATTATATAAAGAATTATCATACAAAGGATCAGTATCGGAATCAGGATTATCTAAGAGATCGATCTGATAGAATTCAATTGCCTTATGCCATAAAGAAAAACAGTTTTCTCTATCTCTTATCCAATACGCCAAGGCTAGATTAATATGTAATTCTTTTTGCCTGAAGTTAATGTATTCATCTAGATTAGGCCCCATACCCTCATTTCTAGATATGGCAAACTGCAACCAATCTATAACTCTATCTAGCAGAGGTTGATATTCCTGCGCTAGCCCAACTAAGGTCGCTTTTATATAGGCATCAAAATCGTTTATAGCGAAATTACCTATAGGATCATTTTTTAAATCAACCTCTCTATCCATGGCATATTGATAATACCATTCTGCATTATCTTTACTGAGCGGTAACTCAAACATTGTTTACTCCTGAAGAACGCCGTTGACAACTTTGTTTATAGTAGAGAATTTAACTCCACCGCTTGCCGGTGTATATACGGTTACATTTCCTTTATCTATATTATTCATAGCTTTTGTTTTAAGTGAAGGCGGGAGATTGGAATGCTGAATATAATCTCTTGCTTCTCTCAATGCTGCAGATAAGGTTTTTTGATTACGGAAGGTTGGTGATATTTCACCGGCAGCCGGAGTACTACGGAATTTATTATCCCAAAGTTCAACCGCTCCTGTTTTAGGGTTTACTGTGATGACATCATTGCCATGTTTGCCAATTCTATCGCCCCATTTTAATACACGCCTTCCTGAAGCGGCAAGATCATTTGCCAAATCAATTTCTGCCAAATAGCCATTTATATGCGAATAACGCGTGTTAATGTTAGGGTTATTGAGTTGTTTGGGAACATAATCTAAGCCCGCGACGGGAGGAGGTAAATCAGGGTGCAGTATTTTCCCGTTAAAGACTCGTGATTGAGATAATGAAGAGTCTATTGCGCTTCCTGAAGGAGGAATAGAGGGTGGCGTAGTCTTTCCTAGATGCTTCGTTTGCGAAATAATTTCTGGAATTTTCGTTCCTTTATAAGGATTTAAAGAGCCAGGTTTTATGTAATTTCTTCTCCAATTGCTATCAAAGACAAAATATCTACCATTTTCAAAATATACTTCTCCCCATGGTCCATATCTAACACCTGTTCTGGCTATAGATCCCCCATTAGGACCTCGTAGTATATTTGTATTATTTGGCTCGAACGCATACCCTGTATTGTTTAAAACATATCTAGGTTCACCGGGTCTTATAGGGGTCGCTTCTGCTAGAGAAGTAGGAGAAGACTTATATAAGTCTGCTAGATTTTTATATTCTGAGGCAACAGCAGGTTTGTTGATACTTAACTCTTTAGATATTATTCCGCTCGTACCGGCGCTAATAATATCTATAATACCCAGTGCCGAGTAAAATATTCCCGTTTTTGTATTGCCTTGCTCTATTTCATTTTTACCCTGGTAAATAGTCCCTGCTCCGGAGGTGGCAACAGCAGTACGCACTATGCTACTCAGTACTCCCGGGCCACCCATTGCCAATACGGATCCCTGCCCCATCTGCGCGTAGTATTGATCTTCTGAGCTCCATCGATTTTTATTTAGCGCACTATGATAGATTCTGGAGTTCTTCTGGAAGCCACCTTGATCAATAACTTCACCGACTATGGGTTTATCTTTAACAAGTTCGGGATTAAGCTGTTTCCATTTTTCTTTATGCGCATCTGTACCGGCAAACGGATAGGAGTAATTGGTCTGCCGCATCACGGGCTTGTTATCAAGTAAAAGTGCGACTGCTTTATCAGCATATTCTTTACCGTATTATTTTTCGGTTTCGGCATAGTATTTGTCAATAGCATCACCAAGGTCACGCCATTCTAGTTTGCTAAGTTTTTCACCTCTTTTTGCTTTGTCGAGAAGATAGTCACTCTTTTGGTTTATTTCGTTTTCTTCAATGACGATTGACCGGTCTAATGGTGAATCTGTTCCTTTTTCTACACGTTCTTCGCTTGCGGTAAGTCTTGCCCAAGCGAGATCGCTGAGGAAGTTATTCTCCACCGCATTCTGCGCGGTTTTCCCTGCGTTGTAGATCGTGGCGCTATTGCCGCCCGTCATCGCGCCTGCCCCCGTCGCCAGGGCGCCAATGGTCTGGCCGAGCGCGCTTTTTTCCGCCGCCGTCAGTTGGCTGATGTCTTTGTCGTAGAGGAGTTTGGCCAGCTGCGGCGCGCTGTATTCGGCGGTACCGGTTATTGCGGCACTGGCCAATACTTCGCCGGTGCTGCCGCCATTCAACGCAGTCCTCGCCCCTGCCAGCAGGGTGTGCGCGGCGATGTGTCCTGGGGTGCCTTCCAGTCCGCGTTGTTTGGCTTCTTGTCCGATTTTGTAGGCGATGGCCGGCGCCAGGGTGTTGGCTATGCTGCCGGCTGCGCTGTTCGCCGGGGCGAGGGCGCCGCCGAGCATGTCCACCGCAACGGCCAGTTGTTCTTGTTGTTCTGCGCGTTGCAGTTGGGCAGCCCGCTTTTCCGGGTCTCGTTGGTATATGGATTCTCGGCGATTTTCTTCTGCCCACTTGCGCAGGTCGCCTTTGACTTCTTGTACGGTGCCGGTGAAGGTTTTCATCACTTGTGCGTTGGTGCGCACGCTGTTTTCGACTTTCGCCGCATCAAAGTGGGCATCGGCCGCGCCGCTTTGCTCTTTCGCGGTCGCGAGCGTCATGCCACGGTTGGCGTTACGGATGGTATCGGCCACGCTTTCTCCCGTCAGCGCTTGTTGGCCCGCCGCGTCGTTGATGGTGATGTTCGCAGTGTTGATGCTCGCGTAGGTGGTGCCGCGATCGTTTTTATTGGTGCGGTCATAGCCGAAGCGGCTGCTCAGGCCGCTTTCACCTACGTTGATGGGGCTGAAGTTTTCGCCCAGCCACTGGATTTGTTGTGAGGTGCCGTTGTTTTTGTCGCCACTAAAGACGGCGCTCAGGCCGAGCGCCACGCTTTTGCCTTTGTATTCGCTGTGGTTTTCCAGGTCTTTGCGGATAAGGCGGTCGGTGCTGAAGTGGTTTCTGCCTTCGGCTTCGGCTTTAGCCGTGCTGACAAAGGTCGCACCTTCGAGGGTGGCGGTGCCGCTGTTTTTGATGCGGAAGCCGTCGTCGCCCGCGAAGAAGCCGCTCTGCCCGCCGATGGTGCCCTGCTGGGCATTGGCGACGGCGTCGTTTTGTTGGACGTCTTTTTTCCAGGCGTTGATGCGGGCGTTATTGCTGTTGACGCTCGTGATGACGTCTCTGCCGCCGCTTTCTTTGTTGATGGTTTTTTCGTTTGCCCAGACGCGGGTTTTTTCGTAATCGAGTCCGGCAGAGAAGCCGTAACCGTAGAGGACGTAGCCGGAGAGGGCGAAGTTGTTGCTGTCGTAGTCCATGGGCTGATGGCGACGAGGTCGCGCGTGTTGCCTTCCAGGCTTTTGCCGAGGATTTGGGCGCCGCTCAACAGGGTTTTGCCGTCGCCGATGTCGGTGTGGCCCTGCAGACCGCCGATGTGGCTCAGGCGGTAGGTGGTGCTGTTGCCGTTGGTTTCGCCTTTGCCAATGTTGGCGTTGGCGGTAAAGCCGAAACCGCCGCCGTTCGGGCCCCACATGATGGCGACGCCGCCACCGCCGCCGCCACTGTGCTGGCTGCTTTCGATGGTTTTGTGCACGCTGTCGGCAGCGAAGGTCTTTTTGCCTTCGGCGGTGATGCTGTGGCAACCGGAAAGGCAGGCAAGCAAAACCGGCAGCAGCATCACTATCGCCCATAGGCGGTGTTGAGGCTGTGCCGGTTTTGCGGTAGAAGTCATGGGGTTACTGGATGCATAAAGGATGCGGGCATTATGCTTGTTTGGGCGCCAGGCGAGATAAACACTAGATCCGCCGCCAAGCGAGGTAAACACTGGGCGCATCGTCAGGCGAGATAAACACTGGGCTCGCCAAGCGAGACAAACGCTGGGTTTGCCGTCAAGCGAGGTAAATGCTGGGCACCTCAAGCGAGACAAAAGCTGGCTTCGTGCACAAAATCTGCCGTCCCGCGACGGATTTTCGTTTTCGCCAAGGCGAACATGTCGGCTTTGAGCCCGTCTCGCCGCATGGGTAAACGGCAAGAAGCCAGTGTTGATCCCGCTTGGCGAGTTTTCTTATCTATTGCAAACCGCGTGGGCAACTTGTTACCCACGCGGCGCTTACTTCAATCAGCCTTCTTTCTTAGGATCATAAAGCATATCCATGAATGCATCAAAGCTATCCGCTATAGGAATCAGGATCATTTTATCTTCGCCATTTTCATCCTTTATATATTCGTCATGCAGCATTAATACTATTTTGGGGTCATGATTTCTTTCTCTGTAATCAAAGCAAACTGCATCACCATTGGCACAACTACCAAACTCAATGACACTATTGCCATAGTTTGTTGTGTCTGTTTCGTCATTAGTCATATTTTCGTATATTAAAGAAGATATAAGAGATGGTATTGGGTAGTTATTTCTATCTTTATTATATCCATCAAATGAGATATCACGTTCATCATATTCAAACCTTTTTTCCAGATAGTTTTTAAATCTAAATATTCTATTATGTAATCGAAGAAAATTATATTGACTAATTAAGTCAATGTAACTTTTTGGAAAAATAACTCCTTTTTCTTGTGCAAATTCTTCAATTAATGCTCTGTCAACTTTTCCTTCATGATGAAAAATATCTAGTGGTTTCATATTACTTACCTTTACTTAAGGCGCCTTGCCCAATATGTTTTATTTCATAATGCACTTTGAATGGAACAAGCTGCATACTATTTGGCCCACTTTGCGCATTATGATGCCAAGTATAACCTTCTACTTGCTCAGCTCCTGCAAAAATATCCCTCAATTGATTTTTATTAAACTGACTTTTAGGAATTCTGCCGCTAATAATTTCATCCCTAAGTTGTAGAGTTGCATCAATCATTTGCCCCTTGTAACTTTTAATTTTATCTAATTTGGCCGTAAATTTCGTTATATTATCAAAGACGGGTAGTCCCCGCTGATCATAAGGAATATTAGCTTCGATGCTTCGTTTGCGAAATAATTTCTGGAATTTTCGTTCCTTTTATAAGGATTTAAAGAGCCAGGTTTTATGTAATTTCTTCTCCAATTGCTATCAAAGGCAAAATATCTACCATTTTCAAAATATACTTCTCCCCATGGTCCATATCTAACACCTGTTCTGGCTATTGTCTGTGTTTTCGTCGGTAAATTACAGAAATTCAGCGTTTATCCCGCTTGGCGGCTTTTTCAACTATCGCAAATTGCGTGGGCAATGAGCTGCCATGTGGCTTACTTAGAACACCTATCCGCTAGATGGTTTTTAAGTATTTACGGTATGGCTATCGCTACATCGAGACTTTCTAGTGGGATAGGTTATTAATTTATAAAAATATACTTCCTATTTCTTGGTAGCGTTGCTCCCAAATAGGTAATATTTTTTTAAGATCTTCTATTTCTAGGTCCTTAGGTGCTATTGTCTTGATTTCATCATTGATATAACTACGAATAAAATCAAAGTCATGCAATACTGCCTTGGCCAGGCAATAGCCTATTCCTAAAGAACCCTCCAAATCTATAGGCATTTTTTCTAGCAATTCGTGCTCTTCTTTATATGGGTAGTAAGTGTTGATCACATTGATACCGCGCTGAAAAAAATCACGAATATAATCGTCTGCTTCTTCCAGTGTTTTCACAACTTTTCTATAAACTTGCGTTTCTAATACGGCGTCAGGTCGTAAAATTATTTTTCTTGATACTGAATAAAACTTGACTCCATAATAGTCCTTTCCCCATATTTCTCTAAATAGCTTTGTTGCCTTTTTGTTTTCTAAGTGTACATAAGGTTGTGCACCAATATTAGAATACCATAAGGGTTGAATATGAAAAATACTATGCTTCAGCGTTTTATTAATAAAATTTTCGGCTATATATTCCCATCCGGGATGGGTGGCAGCAATCTCTCTGCACAGTGGTGCAATGCTTCTCTTGGTTAGTAAAGCCATTATAAACTCCTTAGTTGGGGGTAATTATATAGAGCGGTAGTCCTTGCCGCAGTTTGGCGGCTTCGATCCATTGCGCGTTTTTTATTTCGCCCCGGTAGTCATGCCCCGGCGCGGCGGTGAGCGGGGTGTCGGCCTGCGCAAGGAAGGGGTGGATGGTGTTGGAGACGATGGTTTGGCTTTCGCCGCCCGGCGCGGTGAGGGTGAGGTAAACCGTTTCGGCGTAGTCGTTTTGGTAGTGTGCCGTGACGGATTTGTAGGCAGTGTTGCCTGTTTTTTCGTTGGCAAATTATAGAAAAGCCAGTGTTTATAGTTAAACATCTAAAAAATCGTAACGGCTTTGCGTCGCCTTACCGTACTACCTGTACTGTCTGCGGCGGCGCTTCTTGTTACGCTTTTTTATCTATTCAACTATATCTCGCTTGGCGGGTTTTCTATTTATCACCAACCGGGTGGGCAATAAGTTGCCCACCCGGTTGGTCTCAGGTTTCATTTTTCGGAGAATCTTGGATCTTCTCTTAATTTATCTAGCACTTCTTTCCAAGGTGATGTTGGTATGCTAGTACTTGTTGATTTTATGAATTTTTCATATGAATAAAAACATGCCAAGTAAAAAGTCATAAAATCTTTATTACTTAGCTCACCTAGATCCATTACATTAAAAGTATCGACATCTGCATATAATTCTTCTATAACTTCATTATCTAAAATTAAATAAGGCTTTATTTCCTTTATAATAAGATCAAATGTTAGAGTGCTCATTGAAACGCCACCCGTATCTGATATTGCTATATATCCAGCCATAAAATTACTCCATGATAATAATTCGTGATTTCTGTTCTTTTGTCATTTCTTTATTGATAAAATCTATAACTTTTACTCTGCATTCAGGTTCCAGATTTCTAAATTTCAAAGGAACAATATCTGCGTTAGGTTTCGTTTTTGGAAAATCTTGGGTCTTCTCTTAATTTATCTAATACTTCTTCCCAAGAAGGTATTCTTACTTTTTCTAACTCTTTGAATTTTTCATATGACTGAAAACATGCTGAGTAAAAATTCATAAAATCTTTATTACTTAGTTCACTTATGTCCATTAAAATAAAAATATCAGCACTTTCATATAATTCTTCTATGATGTGATTATCTATTGTTAGGTAGGGTCTCATTTCACTTGTAATAAGATCGAATGACAGGCTATTCATTGATATGCCAATTCCTTCCGATATTCCTATATGTCCAGCCATAAAATTACTCCATAATAATGATTTGCGATTTCTGTTCCTTTGTCATTTCTCTATTGATAAAATCTGTAACCATTGCTCTATTTTCAGGATTTAGATTTCTAAAATCTAAAGGAACAATATGCGCCTTATTTGTATGATCAATTAATGTGTCCTTAATTCCTGCTTTTCTTCTGTTAAAGTTTTTTATAAAATAATCATTTATGCCTATTCTACTCCTTTCATTATTTACTGTAAACATAAAATCTACGGTCTTGCCATTATTAGGGCCACCTTCAATGACAAAATCGGCATTTGAATTATCTTTTTCATTTAGTCTTCTTAATTTTCCTCCTAGAATATTTTGAAGTTCTACTGCTGCACCAGCTTCTCCATGTCTGAGGGTATTCTTTGTGTGCAAGTCAGGCACGTTAAGTCTATTAAACTCATCCAAATTTACAGCTTCCGTTAGCTTAATACGAGTCGGCCCCTCTAGCACAATAGTAGTTGTTCCTGCATTCACTCCTTTCTGCGGCTGAATCACGATTGGTTTCATGCCGCTTGGCGGATAGCCGCCAAGCTCATGGGGGGTTGCTATGCCTTTATAAAAATTGACGGGATCGACTTCTATTTTAGGCGACGCTTTTGTAACAACACTTGTCCCATTTGCATATAATGCACTATTCGCCGTTTGAGAAATTGGTGCAAGATTGCTGTTTCGCAAGAGATTGGCGGTAGCATTCTCTTTTATTGCTGCATTAATAATGTCGTTTCCGATGCTTGCATCGGTCGAAACACGCGACCATCTTCCCATTCCTGCCGCAAAGAAATTACCACCGGCCTCTACTGTGGTCTTTTTCCATTGTGGGTCACCTTCCCATGCCTCTTTTATGCCTTTGAGGACACCGCCGATGCCCTGTCCAACCGCAAAGCTACCCGGGGTGGTGTTTCCTTTCCACTGTACCGCGTAGGGTTGGATGAAGACCACAGCCTATCGGGCTGCTGATTTCGTTGCGGGTCAAACGCGATTAGTGAAAAAGCCAGTGTTTATCCCGCTTGGCGGCTCTTCCATCTAGCGTAAGCCACGTGGACAAATAAGTTGCCACCCTACGCTTGCTTAGGATTAAAAAATTAAGACTCCTATAAAAATGATATAGAGAGCTAATCTAGAAAAAAGTAATAAAAATACAAATCCAACCCTTACTATAGAATAAGAAAATACTTTCGATATTCTATTTATACTAAATAAGATAAGTATTACAAAATAAGTGATTAGTATAAATGGAAATATATTACGATTGACGATATCCTAATCTCTTATGTTTAAGAAGGAAAAAATTGAGAAGCTAATATATGAATATATATCTATAAGAACAATTAATACTAGAAATTCTTTCTTACTCATTTGTTTTTCTCTCTTTGTCAATTTAGTGTTTACCCCGCTTGGCGACTTTTACCTATTGCAAACCGTGTGGGCAACAAGTTGTCCACTCTACGCATTGCTACGAGATCAATGAAATAATAATGCCTGCACAAAAAAATAAACGATGACTCTGGAAAGAAGTAATAAAAATGCAAATAGCATTCTTACAACAGGATAAGATAATGCTTTGGATGTTTTCTTTATGCTAAACAGGATGATGATTATGAGATATGTAACTATCATAACCGGAATAAAATTATACCTAAAAACATTCCAATAATAATCTTGAAATAACATACCTGCAAAGAAAATATATGTATATATATCAATCATTATGAACAAACATAAGGTTTCAATCTTGCCCATTACTCGTTTTCTCCTTATCAATTCTCTGAAATTCATCTATTGCCTTATAATTTGGATCTCCAAATTCACCAAATATATACTTAAGACCACCAGAATTATTTCTTCTACTATCATATGTAGTATTATCTCCTCGTCCACTGCCAAAATCCATCCATGGATCAACGTCATAATCCATATGGTGCATTGAGGCAACTGAAACTTTGGATGCTCCAGGAGGATAATAATTAAATGTTCCTGCATTGGAAGGTAAGGTAACAATTTCACCAGTATTTTTATTAACGATAACTTCGTACTGCCCATTCTTGTGAGAATATTTTGCATTAGGATAGAGTCCTTTTGGAGGAACTGTTGTTCCATCATCACTAAAATTATGGAAAGCATTTCTGTCGTTAGGCTCTAATTTCCAATTGTCTTCTAATTTTCCATTCTTTCTATCCCGCTTAAATTGCTCTATACCAGGTTTGTTTAGTTTATCTCTTAGAGTCACATGCAAGTAATAAAATTGTTCGCAATTAGCATTGTTTCTGCAATTATCATAGGCTTGATTGAATTCATGGTCTCTCTTTTCACTTAGTTCATCTAAGTCTCTCAGTTCCTTATATGCCTTCAGATATTCATCAGAAGGTAGCTTTCTATTGTAGCTAAAGTTTTCACTGCTCATTTCTTCTATAGTCTTATCAATAAAACTTTGTAGTTCTTTTCTCCGCGCATTCTCTTCCGGTGTTAGCCAGTTATTCTCCACCGCATTCTGTGCGGTTTTCCCTGCGTTGTAGGCCGTGGCGCTGTTGCCGCCCGTCATCGCGCCTGCCCCTGTCGCCAGGGCACCGATGGTCTGGCCGAGCGCGCTTTTTTCCGCCGCCGTCAGTTGGTCGATGTTTTTACCGTAGAGGCGTTTGGCCAGTTGCGGCGTACTGTATTCGGCGGTACCGGTTATCGCGGCACTGGCCAATACTTCG
Source organism: Cardiobacterium valvarum (assembly GCF_900460955.1). Taxonomy (GTDB): domain Bacteria; phylum Pseudomonadota; class Gammaproteobacteria; order Cardiobacteriales; family Cardiobacteriaceae; genus Cardiobacterium; species Cardiobacterium valvarum. The sequence continues at coordinate 1,181,366 of NZ_UFUW01000001.1, read as the reverse complement.
CCGGTGCTGCCGCCGTTCAGCGCAGTCCTCGCCCCTGCCATCACGGTGTGCAGGGCGATGTGCTCCGGCGTGCCTTCCAGTCCGCGTTTTTTGATTTCTTGGCCGATTTTGTGGGTGATGGCTGGCGCCAGGGTGTTGGCTATGCCGCCGGCTACGCTGTTCGTCGGCGTCAGTGCGCCGCCGAGCATATCCACCGCGACGGCCAGTTGTTCTTGTTGCTCGGCGCGTTGCAGTTGGGCAGCCCGCTTTTCCGGGTCTCTTTGGTATATCGCTTCCCGGCGGTTTTTTTCCGCCCGTTCGCGCAGCTCGCCTTTGGCTTCTTGTACGGTGCCGGTGAAGTTTTTCATCACTTGGGCGTTGGTGCGCACGCTGTTTTCGACTTTCGCCGCATCAAAGTGGGCATCGGCCGCGCCGCTTTGCTCTTTCGCGGTCGCGAGCGTCATGCCACGGTTGGCGTTACGGATGGTATCGGCCACGCTTTCTCCCGTCAGCGCTTGTTGGCCCGCCGCGTCGTTGATGGTGATGTTCGCAGTGTTGATGCTCGCGTAGGTGGTGCCGCGATCGTTTTTATTGGTGCGGTCATAGCCGAAGCGGCTGCTCATGCCGCTTTCGCCTACGTTGATGGGGCTGAAGTTTTCGCCCAGCCACTGGATTTGTTGTGAGGTGCCGTTGTTTTTGTCGCCACTAAAGACGGCGCTCAGGCCGAGTGCCATGCTTTTGCCTTTGTATTCGCTGTGGTTTTCCAGGTCTTTGCGGATAAGGCGGTCGGTGCTGAAGTGGTTTTTGCCTTCGGCTTCGGCTTTAGCCGTGCTGACAAAGGTCGCGCCTTCAAGGGTGGCGGTGCCGCTGTTTTTGATGCGGAAGCCGTCGTCGCCTGCGAAGAAGCCGCTCTGCCCGCCGAGGGTGGCCTGCTGGGCATTGGCAACGGCGTCGTTTTGCTGGACGTCTTTTTTCCAGGCGTTGATGCGGGCGTTATTGCTGTTGACGCTCGTGATGGCGTCTCTGCCGCCGCTTTCTTTGTTGATGGTTTTTTCGTTTGCCCAGACGCGGGTTTTTTCGTAATCGATGCCAAGGGCGGCGCCGGCGCCGTAGAGGACGAAGCCGGAGAGGGCGAAGTTGTTGCTGTCGTAGTCCATGGTGCCTTGCGGGCTGATGGCGACAAGGTCGCGCGTGTTGCCTTCCAGGCTTTTGCCGAGGAGTTGGGCGCCGTTGATCAGGGTTTTGCCGTCGCCGATGTCGGTGTGGCCCTGCAGGCCGCCGATGTGGCTCAGGCGGTAGGTGGTGCTGTTGCCGTTGGTTTCGCCTTTGCCGATGTTGGCATTGGCGGTAAAGCCGAAACCGCCGCCGTTCGGGCCCCACATGATGGCGACGCCGCCACCGCCGCCGCCACTGTGCCGGCTGCTCTCGATGGTTTTGTGCACGCTGTCGGCAGCGAAGGTCTTTTTGCCTTCAGCGGTGATGCTGTGGCAACCGGAAAGGCAGACAAGCAAAACCGGCAGCAGCATCACTATTGCCCATAGGCTAAATGTACGCTGTGCCGGTTTTGCGGTAGAAGTCATGTGGTTACTGGATATGTAAGGGATACAGGCATTATGCATGTTTGAGCGCCAGGCGAGATAAACACAGGGTTTGCCGTCAAGCGAGGTGTACTAGCTTCGCCCTCAAGCGAGGTAAACGCTGGGCTCCCGTCAAGCGAGATAAATGCTGGGTTCGTGCAAAAAAAAAATCCGCCGCAGGGCGGCAGATTTTTGGTTTTTGCCAAGGCGAAAGTGTCGGTTTTTGGCATTGGTACCTGTTTCACCATATAGACAAGCAGCAAGTTGGCCTACCCTATGCTTGCCTGTTTTATTTTGAAACATCCGCATTTAATTCGGGGAGTTTGATAAATGGGAAGAAAATTTTGTATTTATCGTATATATGCGAATTATCACGTAATAGCTTGATTGCTTCTTCCTTGCCGATCCTAGGATCATAAATATCTATGCCTCTTAGGAAAGTAATACCTAGGATGGCGTCTTCCTCTTTATCATTAAGCTCACTGTGAGGTACAAATCCTATAACTTGGGTTAACTCTGATAGATAATCATCAAAGGTAACAAGGTCAAACATATATAAGGGTATGTTATCAAACTCTGTATCATTAATTACTCTTTCAAGCCACAATTGAAATTCTTTACTAGAAATTGCCTTACAAAATAAACAATGTATAGCAAATGATAAATCCGAGCTTCTCTCTCTATAGATATTCCACATTTTTATTTCCCTTTGCTCATAGCATTTCCGCCAATGTGACCAGTTTCTTTATGTAAAGTTTTATCAATCAATTGCATTCTACCATTATCCTGATGGTGATGCCAGATAAAATCCGGAATTTCGGGGCTTCCGCTACGAATAGCTGCTAATTGCTCAGGCGTAAACATTGATGCCCTAACCTTGCCATTATCTATAGCCTTCGCTAAATCTTTAGTAGCAAGTCTCATTTGTCCTTTTATAGGAAGCAGAGTTAAAAACTGAATATTCAATCTTGGTGTCAAATTTGGCATATTTATCAAATATTGGGAATCCTTTTAGATCAAAAGGTACACCGGTTTCCGGATGCCGCTTTCCTGCGAGTCTTACGTTTTTCATATTGACGGGTGGGACAGTCGTTGATGTAACGTTGGCAGCAGTAAAATTATTTTCGTAATAGCCACGCCATTCTCTACCAAACTGTAGTGTGTAGTCATTGACGGTGTTTGGCAGCCTTATATTGATATCAACTGCCTTGCCATTAACGATCTGGACTTCTGAATATTTAGGACCACCACCTGCTTTCCAGTTCGGATTTTCGATATAGCTAACGGTTTTCCCTTTTGTATTTTCAAAGAAATAGACAGTCTGGCCGCTAATTTTTGCTTCTCTTACATTAGGTGGCAGTGCATTCAGGCAATCGTTATGCACCCAAACGCCGCCGGTACCTTTTTCTCCTTTGATGAAGTAAGTGTGATAGTCGGCGATGGTCAGGTTGTAGGCTTGGAGTGGTTCTTCCGCGATGCGGACGCTGTGCACGGTGTGCCAGCGTTTGTCATCTCCCAGCAGGCGGTAGCCTTGTTGCAGTTTGGCGGCTTCGACCCATTGCGCGTTCTTTATTTCGCCCCGGTAGTCGTGTCCCGGCGCGGCGGTGAGCGGGGTGTCAGCCTGTGCGAGGAAGGGGTGGATGGTGTGTTGGAGACGATAGTTTGGCTTTCGCCGCCCGGTGCCGTGAGGGTGAGGTAAACCGTTTCGGCGTAGTCGTTTTGGTAGTGTGCCGTGACGGGTTTGTAGGCAGTGTTGCCTGGTTTTTCGTCGGCAAATTACAGAAATTCAGTGTTTATCCCGCTTGGCGGCTTTTTCAGCGATCACAAACTGCGTGGGCAATGAATTGCCCACGCTATGCTTGCTGCTACCTATCATTATTTTTTTGCTTTTGGATAAAGTATTCAGACATTGTTTTTAAATATTTTTTTGCTTCTTCTGGTGAGGATTGAAAATTTACGACTCCTCTGACTTCTCCCGTTTTACTCACCACAACAGCGCAATCCAATAACCAATTTTCTGGTGGAAAAACTATTCTTTCATCGCGAAAGAACATCCAGCATGCCTCTTCTTCTAAATAAGTATCAGACATATATGGTGGTTCAATATTATCTAGATGAACTCTCTTAAATATTAAATACTTTATATAATCTAATGCCAATTCTTTAGCTTTTTCAAGTGAGATTTTTTTTGTCTGTCATCATCTAACTCCAAATGAAATTTATAAATTATCTTTCAGAGTTACCACTTTGCCAATTTGAGGATCAATAAAATATACCTCCCCGTTTCTTTTTACTATGCTTATTGCATGCGATATACCACTGGGCTGTTCAATTATAACAGCTTCAATTGCACCATTTGGTTGTTCCATCATGAATTTAATAGCCTGTGTGGGGGGCTTTATACTAGTGTTATAGCCAAACGGTATGGTTTCTAATAAACCATTTTTGTCCACATATCGAGTGGCCTTTTCTGTAATGGCATCATGTTTTCACCCATTAATCTTTTTGTCGCCGCATTAACGCAATTTACACAATTTATGTTTATTTCAGACGGTATCCTTTTTTAAGATTAACACTTTGCTAATTTTAGGTATTTCAAGCATAATTCTTATGATTTTTTAATATCGGTGAGCTATTCAGATATGAATATCAAAGATTGCTCTTAATAAAATACTCAGACATAAATTTCAAATATTTATTAGCCATTTCAGGAGTTGCACGAAAATCTGCTATTAATCTAACTTCACCTCTTTTACTTACCGCAACAGCGCTATCTGCGGGGCCTTTATCCGGAGAGATAAAAATATTATCATGCCGAAAAAAGAACCAACATCCTTCACTTTCCATATAATGGTCTGAAAGGAAGCAAATATCTTCTCCTGCATCTAAGTCGGCCCAGTCAATGAGTATATCTTTGAGAGCCTTTTGGGCTACTTCTCTTGCTTCTGAGAAAGTAATAATACTATTGTTTGACATCTAAAAACTCCTTATATTTTATACCAAGCCTAATCTCTAAATTAGGACTTAATTCTACTATTTTCCCAAGTTGTCCATCAATGAAGTATACTTCACCGCCTCGATTGACTACACTTATTGCATGAGATATTCCACTAGGTTGCTTAATAACTATAGCGCCTGTAATACCATCACCAGCTTCTTTCATTGCAGCTATTGCTTGTGCAGGCGTTACAACATCTGGACTAAATCCAGTCGGCATGCTAGGTAATAGGCCATTTGGATTAGCATATAATTTAGTATTATCTGCTATTGCTTTGATATCTCTAGGATTTTTTCCTGTTAGCCGTTGTGTAACTGTATTTACACAGTTTACACAATTTATATTAGTTCCAGGTGGTGCACCTACTTTGTAATGAGGGTTGATGTCCGGATTGGTTAATTCTGGGAAAACTTCATCAAGAGACTTTACGCTAGTATATATTCCGTATTCCGCACTACCAACACCTTTAGACTTGGGTATCAATTTATTAGTTACATTACCTTTGATGCTTTGAACATTCCTATTGCTATAGAAATTCGTACCATCTGTTATCCCCGGCACCTGCAATGTTTTTGTATCCAATGCTCCGGCAGTTTTGTCCGGTAAAGAGGCTTTATTCCACTCTACTCCCTCGATACGCCATGTAGTACTCGCCGGGTTGGGATGAGGAAAACTGCTAGTACCAACAGGAGATTCATTATTAATCGCCGCACGGTTTACATAGTTATTTTCTGTAGGTCGAGCTTTGCCTCTAGCCGTCTCAATAGCTGAAGATTTGTTGCTAATTATCGCACGGTTTGTATATTTAGAGGGGGCAATATTGGTACTAATAGGGTGCATGTACCCCATACTAGCAACCAGTCCTATATTATGGGTGAAATTTATTGTTTTATACCATAGTTCTGCTGCTTCTTGGCTTATATTCCAATTATTTGCGATTGTTTTAACAATATTATCCCGATTTATTTTTTCATCTTGTGCCGCATATAACCCTATAAGCCTATTTACATTTTTTTCTCCTATGGGATATATATCACGCATACGAGCAGTATATGAATTTCCAATAGAGTTATTATAGCTATTTTGCATGTCTGTTAGAATTTTTCTGTTTTCGACACATGCTGCTGATGATAACTCTTGGCAAGAGTTTATTAAATTATAATCAAAAACCTCATCCTTTATATTAAGTTCTTTAATTGTATTTTCTAGCTTGTTTTTCTCTTCTTCGTTTTTATAGGCTTTATGCTTAAGTAGTACTCTTGCATCATGTCGTTCTTTTTCTTCATTCGCATACAAGGCATTATTCTCCACCGCATTCTGCGCGGTTTTCCCTGTGTTGTAGGTCGTGGCACTATTGCCGCCCGTCATCGCGCCTGCCCCCGTCGTCAGGGCACCGATAGTCTGGCCGAGCGCGCTTTTTTCCGCCGCCGTCAGTTGGCTGATGTCTTTGTCGTAGAGGAGTTTGGCCAGCTGCGGCGCGCTGTATTCGGCGGTACCGGTTATTGCGGCACTGGCCAATACTTCGCCGGTGCTGCCGCCATTCAACGCAGTCCTCGCCCCTGCCAGCAGGGTGTGCGCGGCGATGTGTCCTGGGGTGCCTTCCAGTCCGCGTTGTTTGGCTTCTTGTCCGATTTTGTAGGCGATGGCCGGCGCCAGGGTGTTGGCTATGCTGCCGGCTGCGCTGTTCGCCGGGGCGAGGGCGCCGCCGAGCATGTCCACCGCAACGGCCAGTTGTTCTTGTTGTTCTGCGCGTTGCAGTTGGGCAGCCCGCTTTTCCGGGTCTCGTTGGTATATGGATTCTCGGCGATTTTCTTCTGCCCACTTGCGCAGGTCGCCTTTGACTTCTTGTACGGTGCCGGTGAAGGTTTTCATCACTTGTGCGTTGGTGCGCACGCTGTTTTCGACTTTCGCCGCATCAAAGTGGGCATCGGCCGCGCCGCTTTGCTCTTTCGCGGTCGCGAGCGTCATGCCACGGTTGGCGTTACGGATGGTATCGGCCACGCTTTCTCCCGTCAGCGCTTGTTGGCCCGCCGCGTCGTTGATGGTGATGTTCGCAGTGTTGATGCTCGCGTAGGTGGTGCCGCGATCGTTTTTATTGGTGCGGTCATAGCCGAAGCGGCTGCTCAGGCCGCTTTCACCTACGTTGATGGGGCTGAAGTTTTCGCCCAGCCACTGGATTTGTTGTGAGGTGCCGTTGTTTTTGTCGCCACTAAAGACGGCGCTCAGGCCGAGCGCCACGCTTTTGCCTTTGTATTCGCTGTGGTTTTCCAGGTCTTTGCGGATAAGGCGGTCGGTGCTGAAGTGGTTTCTGCCTTCGGCTTCGGCTTTAGCCGTGCTGACAAAGGTCGCACCTTCGAGGGTGGCGGTGCCGCTGTTTTTGATGCGGAAGCCGTCGTCGCCCGCGAAGAAGCCGCTCTGCCCGCCGATGGTGCCCTGCTGGGCATTGGCGACGGCGTCGTTTTGTTGGACGTCTTTTTTCCAGGCGTTGATGCGGGCGTTGTTGCTGTTGACGCTCGTAATGGCGTCTCTGCCGCCGCTTTCTTTGTTGATGGTTTTTTCGTTTGCCCAGACGCGGGTTTTTTCGCCGTTCAGGTCGGCTGCGAAGCCGTAGCCGTAGAGGACGGAGCCGGATAGGGCGAAGTTTTTGCTGTCGTAGTCCATGGTGCCTTGCGGGCTGATGGCGACGAGGTCGCGCGTGTTGCCTTCCAGGCTTTTGCCGAGGATTTGGGCGCCGTTGAGCAGGGTTTTGCCGTCGCCGATGTCGGTGTGGCCCTGCAGGCCGCCGATGTGGCTCAGGCGGTAGGTGGTGCTGTTGCCGCTGGTTTTGCCTTTACCGATGTTGGCGTTGCCGGTAAAGCCGAAACCGCCGCCGCCCGAGCCCCACATGATGGCGACGCCGCCACCACCGCCGCCACTGTGCTGGCTGCTCTCGATGGTTTTGTGCACGCTGTCGGCAGCGAAGGTCTTTTTGCCTTCGACGTTGAGGCGGGTGATGGCGCTGCCCGCCAGGTCGGAACTGATGACGTCCAGGGTGCTGCCTTCGCCTTTACCTTTGATGTCAACGTACACGCCGCTGTCGCCGGTCATCTGACTGGGCAGCAGGGTATCTTCGTGGGCTTTGTGGTGCACGGTGCTGTGCTGGCCGCCCAGGGTAATCTGGATGTTGATGAGGTTTTTGTCGGTGTTGCCCTCGGATCTGTCCAGGGCTTTGCGGAGGGCTTCGATGCCTTTGTAGTTGGCCCAGGTGTTGTTGAGCGTGTTCATGGTCCGGACGCGGGCGTTATCGCCCTCGCTCAGGGTTTTCATGGTTTGCAGGGCGGTCTGGGCGACGTTGACCACGGCGCCGCCCAGGTTGGCGGTGAAGCCGGTCTGTTTGTAGTGGCTGTGCATTTCGTGGTCTTGGCTGCCGCGCGCCGCACGCAGGCTGCCGCTTTCGGCGCTGAAGTAGATGTTGCCGGCGCGGTTGCGTTCGGTTTCGCTCATCTGCAGCCATTGTTCTTTGGTGAGCGGCCCGCCTTCGCGTCCAGCATGTACCAGGGCGCCCGTGCCATCGTAGTGGCCGCCCGCCTGGATGTGGATGTTGCCGTCGATCGCGCCAACCAGGGTCGGGGCGGGGGCCTTGATGTCGAGTTCGGTCTCGCCGCTCTGACGGCGGCTGCCGAGGAATACGCCCCAGCCGCCGGAACCCATCAGACCGGTTTTGTGTTTGCTGTGTTTTTCGACGCTGCGATAGCTGTTTTTGCCGGCTTTAAGGTTGATGTCGCCTTTGTCAGTATGCAGCATGGTGCCGTGGTCGCTGACGATGTGCATGCCGGTGGCGTTGATGTCGCCTTGTCCCGCCGCCACGACGACGGTATCGCCGGTGATGGTGCCGGCTTTGTTCTGATGGATTTCGGTTTCGACGTAGTCGCGCGTGTGGGTGCGTTTGAGGAAGCCGCGTTGTTTGCTTTCGCGGGCGCTGATGGTGTGCTCAACAATTTCCCCCGCCTCGGCGTCAACGCCTTTGGCACCGTAGAGGTATACCTGGCTTTTGCCGCTGTCGAGTTCGGCGGCTTTCATGGTCAGTTTGCCATCGGTGGCGATGACGGCCAGTTTGCCGTCGCCGCTGGTGTGCACGCCTTTGTGTTCGCCCCGGTAGTGGTAGTCGTAGTTGCCCGCGTTCTTTTTGTCGAGGGTTTGTTCGTAGACAAATTCTGCACCCAGGTCGGTTTTTTTGCCCTGGATGAGGGTGGTGCTGGTTTTGTCGCCGAGGTCGAGTGCGGTGGTGCCGATGTTGGTTTCGTCTGCTTCGCCGAGGATAACGGTGCTGCCCGTGGCGTAGCGTTTGAGCCGGCCTTCAGCAATGATGGTGTGGCTGTTGTGGTAGCTCTTGCCCGCGTCTTTGGCAGCGTTTTCGTTGTGGTCGGCGGTTTTGGGCTGGAAGTTGAACTGTTTGCCGGCAGTGGCTTTGAAGTATTTGCCGGCATTGATGGTGCCCGCGCTGCCGTTGTAGGTGTCGCTGGCATGGACGTCGCCGTGGTTGCTGGTGTATGTACCGCTGTGGTCAATGTTGCGGTAATCAAGTTTGAGGGTGTCGCGACCACCAATGTCGCCGGCGTTGTTGTGGTAGTTACCTTTGAGGGCGATGCGGTTTGCGCCAATGGTTGGGCGGCTGGTGTCAAGGTCATCCGGGCGTTTTTGTGCATAAACTTGCGGCACCTGGCGCACGATCTGGCGGCCATCGGGCAGGGTGATGGTTTTGTTGACCATCAGCACGACGTCTTCGCTGAGGCTCTTCATGTGCTCGGCTGTCAGAGCAACGCCGGGGGCAAGTTGCAGTTTGGCCCGCAGGCGTTCGCCGGCAGCAACCAGCGCGTTGAATTGGCTGCTGTCGTCCTGGTAGCCCTTGAGGTAGCGGTAGCCGGTAAGGCGGGCGATTTGGTTTCTGACGAGTTCCTGGTTGTAGTAGCGGTCGCCGATGCTGCGGCTGAAGTCGATGTAGGGCACGCCCTGCGTGGTACCGCTGTATGCCGCGCCTTTGTCGTTCAGGTCGCTGTAGCGGTCGTAGTGCGGGTTCATCGGCGTGCGCATCAGCTCGCCGTTCTCGAAGAGTTCGGGGCGGCGTTTTTGCAGGATGCGGGCGAAGGTCGGGTCAAGGGTGTAGAGGCCCCGGGCCGGGTTGGTCGGGATGCTGTCCGGAGCGGCGATGTTGTCCGGGTTGATTTGGTAGAGGCTGTTTTGCGGCAGTGCGGGCTGGTAGTCGCTGATGGTTTGGTAGGTGACGGTTTTGCCGTTTTTGTCAATGGTGTCCACGATGGTGGTGCCGTTGTTGCCACCGCCACCGTTGCCGCCACCGTTGCCGCCGGGGGAGGGAACGCCGCCACCACCAGTACCGTCGTAGCGGTTGCCACCGATATTTAAGCTCCCCAAGGAAATTTGAACTGGTTCGGTAATATTGGGCGGGGTGTAATTATTGAACATCTGGTAGTCATCACGAAACCAGCTGCCAAATTTGCCATTTACCGCGCGGGTAGTGCGCCAACCGTCCCACAGGCTGCCGTTCAACATGTTTTGCGCCGTGCCGTCAATGCTGCCTGCCGTGATGTGTCCTTCGTTGTTCGCGCTGTCGGCATTGACGGTTAGGTTGCCGCCCACACTGATCTTGCCGGGTGCAACGTTGCGTACCACACCGACACTTTTTCTAATATGTAATGATATTTGGTGTGGTGTCCATGAGGGGTCTGGCTTCGATATTCTTCCGGGATCCACTCGTTCTTCCTACTTCGGTCCGAATAGAAGGTGACTTCTTTCAACTCGTAAATATCGTTACCGATAAATTTCCGGCTGTCGATGTTTTCGATGCGGGCCGCATTGAAAGTAGCATCGCCATCCGCATTGATTTCGCCATTGTTGTCATTGCGCAGAAGATCTGCCTGTCCGGTTGCCTGGTGATTGCCATCGAGGGTGCGGCCAACATGGAGGCCGCCCACGCTTTCGATTTTCGCGCCGTGTTCGTTGATGATTTCACCGGCAGCCAGGTCAATGCGATCGGCGGCAGCGATGGTGGCACCATCGAAGTTTTTCAGGCTTTGCGCCTCCATCGCAACGTGTCCGCCCTGGATTTTTGCCCTGTGTCTGTTTTCGATGGTGGTGCCGGCTTTGAGCAGCAGGGTACCGTAGGCGGCAATCTGGCCTTCGTTGTTGATGAAGCCATCGCTGGTGATTTCGGCGTTTTCTTTGAATTCGAATTTGGCATCGGGTGTGAAAGTTACGCCCTCCTTGGCACCAATCTTCGCCCAGCCGCCGCTGTAGTGCGGCGCATTGAAGGTGTAGCGTTCTTTGGTCTGGATGTCCATGTTGCCGCCGGTGCGCACTTCTTCCAGGTCATCAATACGGCGCGCGCGCATTTGCAGGTCGGCCCAGCTTTTCACTTTGCCGCCTTTGACGCTATCGACGTCAACGTTCAGGTTGTTGCCGACGATGTGGCCGCCGCTGCTGTCAATGGTGGTTTTTTTGCCATCAATGCGCAGTTCGTCCTGGCTGACGATTTGTCCGCCCCGGTTATTCAGTTGTTCGCCGTCGGTCTCTATGTGCAGTTTGTTGCGCCCGATGAGGTGTCCGCCCTGGTTGTTGATGTCGCTGCTTTGCAGGTGGTATTCGCTGCCGTCAATGCTGCCGCCCGTGTTATCGAGCTTCGGGGTTTCTATGTGCAGCTTTTTGCCGCTGTGGATGTTGCCGCCGTTGTTATTGAGTTGCGGGGTTTTGATGTGCCAGTCTTCTTCGGTAGCCAGCACGCCGCCGCTGTTGTTAATGTTGCCGGCGACATTCAGGGTGAGGCGGCCCCGGCTGGCGATTTGTCCCTGACTGTTATTAAGCTCAGGGGTATTGATGATGACTTCCTTGTCGCTGCCGATGTTGCCGCCTTTGTTCGCAAACTGCGGCGTGTTTACGGTGATACGGGTTTTGCCGGCCAGTTTGCCATTGTTATCCAGCTCGGCGGCATCAATGGTAGTTTCGTCTGAGGCGGTTACCGTGCCGCTGTTTTTGAGGTGGCGGTTGCGCAGGTAGAGTTGTTGTTGGGCGTGGATAAGGCCGCTGTTGTCGAGTTTTTCGCCGCTGATGCGGCTGTTCTGGTTGCTAATGATGCGGCCGCTGTTCGTCGTGTTTTGTGCTTGTAATCCGATGTCACCGCCCGCCTGGAGTTCTCCCCGGTTGTTGACGTTTTGGCTGTTGACGGTGAGCGTCTCTGCCGCGCTGAGCTTGCCGCTGTTTTCAGTGGTATCGCTGTGGATGGTGATGTGCTGCGCACTGGCGGTGGTGCCGCTGTTGCTCAGTGTCTTGCCATGCAGGGCGATGTTGTTGCTGTACAGTTCGCCTTGCTGGTTCAGCTGGGTGAAATTCTGGTATTTCAGTTCGCCGCCCGCCTGGATGCGGCCCCGGTTATCCAAGGTACCGTCATTTAGGGTCATGTCACCGCCGGCCAGCAGCTGGCCGCTTCCGTTGTCCCAGTGTCCCCGGTTGTAGAGGTGCAGGTTGTTCTGGGCACTGATGCTGCCGCCGTCGTTACTGGTTTTTATGCTGTCAATACGCAGGGTGCCGGCTTTCACCTGACCGTGACTGTTGTCCCACCGTTTGCTGATGTTGAATTCGGCTTTATCCGCGACTTCTATGCGCCCGAAACGGTTGTCCAGATTCTGGCTTTTCAGGTGCAGGGTGTTGGTTTGCAGGCTGCCGTGCTGGTTGTTGATGTCGCCTGCATCAAAACGCATGCTTTGGCTGCGCAGGGTGCCGTGGCTGTTGTCGAGGTTTGCGCCCTGAGTCAGGGTGAGGCGGGCAAATTCGCTGTCCTGGTGATTGGTGAAGCTCTTGCTTGCCGTGACCGAGAGCAAGTGATTGATTTCAAAGACGCCCCGGTTGTTGAAGCCGGAGCGGATTTTCAGGCTGCCTTCGGGGCCGGCGGATTCGCCCCCGCTCGTGCCCGCCGCGCTGCCTGCGCTTGTCCCCGGTTTTCGGGTGCGGATGCTGTTGTACGGGCTGGTCGCAGTGTCGTAGTCGGCGGTATGGATGTTGAGCGAGTAGGGGCCGCGCTGGGTGATGGTGCCGCTCTCGCGATTTTCCAGGCTGTCAGCGCTGATATTAAGTAGCTCGCCGGAGATGTTGCCGCTATTGTCAATGGTGTTACCCGCGTTGAGATCGAGGGTGCTGCCCGCATAGAGGGAGCCGCTGTTTTCAATGTTATTGCCGGCGTCAAGAGCCAGGGCTTCGCCTGCGCTGATCAAGCCGCTGTTTGTAATATTTTGTCCTGCTTTCAGGTTGGCGCTGCTGCCAGCGCTAATGCTGCCGTCGTTGGCAATGTCACGACGGGCGTAGAGACTGAGGGTGGTCGCGCTACTGATGTTACCCCCTCCGGTGTTGCTGATTTGCCCGGCGCTGATGTCAAGCGGCGCGATGCTGTTGATGCCGCCCCGGTGGTTATCCAGCTGACCCTGAATGATGATGGGTTTTGCGCGTTCGAAGTTGAGGGTACCGCTGCGGTTGTCGAGGCTGCTCGCCCGAATGTCGGCATTTTCAAAGTGGCTTGTGCCGCCGCGGTTGTCGAAATTGCCGTCGCGCAGGGTGATTTGGCTGATGGTGACGGTGCCGCTGTTTTGGTAGTCACGAGTATTGAGGTCGATATTGCCGCCACTACTGATGTTGCCCCGGTTGTCTATCTTGCCGCTGGCGGTGATGCGGCCAATGGCGTTGCTGTTTTTGCTGTCGGCGTTGTTTTGGGTTTCCGGGGTGTTCTTTTCTGCTTGCTCTTGTCCGGCTGTACGCGCCTGCAAGGTAGCCTTGTCGCGGTTGCTGAATGCGTTACTGCGCAGGTAGAGGGTGTTGTTGCTGTTGTGCCACAGTTCGCCGCTGTTTTGCAGGTTTTCCAGCTGGATGTCGAGGGCATTGGCTCTGATGTTGCCGCTGTTTTCCAAGGTGCCAGGCAGCTGGATATTCAGACTCTCTGCCTGGAGGGTGCCGGCATGATGCACGCCGACGCCCTGTTCTGTGCCGATGAGGCGGATGCGGCCTGCGTACATGCCTCCAAGTGCACTGCTGTCCACGGCGAAGCGCGGCGCTGCATATTGTTCGTCCGTATTTTTAGGGGTGATGCTGCCGTCGGCTCCCAGGCTGTTGTTGCCGGTGATGAGATCCACTTGCCCGGCACCTGCCTGGATTTCTCCGTTTAGCTTGATTTGCCGTGCTAGCAGGGTGGTGTAGTCGTGTTGCTGCGCGTTCAGTCCACCGGGGGTGATTTCGATCAGGCCATTCGGTGCACTGTGTTGCACCGGCCTGCCCTGTTCGATAGCGACTTGTCCGGCGGTGTATTGCACTTTGCCGGCGTTGATAAATCCTCCGTTCACCATCAGCCCCGCCGGATTCGCCACGATGACGTCGGCTTTTTGTCCGGCAATTTCCACCATGCCCTGCAAGTGGGAAGGGTTTTGGCTGCGTACCTGGTTGACGATAAGCGCCGCTTCGCCCTTGGCCAGATGCGGGTTGCCCGCCACCACACCACCACTCAGGGTCGCACTGTCTTTGCGCGCGTTATTCATTACGGCGCCTGCCGCGTCTATGTCAAATTGACTGTAGCGGTTCATCGAGATGCCGGAGGCGTCCGGAGTCTGGATGTCGATTTGTGGCAGGCCGTTCGCCGTTTTCAGGATGACCGGACGTTCGTGGGCAGGGGCGCGATCATCTTCGCTAATTACGCTTTCTGCCCAGAGTAGTTGTGGGCTGAGGCCACAGGCCAGGGCAATGCAGGCCGGCAGCAGACGGATGCGGATTCCTGGCGTCCGTCTGCTATATCCGCCATGGCTTTTGCCCTTACCGCGTGCGTATTCCCAGGTAACAATAATTTGTTGCAGGGCTGCACTGTAGATGGTTTTGTAAATTCCTTTGTTCATGGTTGTCCTCTGTATTCAGGTGGTGCGGGCAAGGCCCGTGGTTGTTGTACTTGATGGCAAATTCAGCGGTTTTCCCGCTTGACGGCGGTTATTCAGGCTTCGTCATTGCCAGTGGTAGCCGGCGCTGAAGCCAAGCACGAAGCGGTCGGTTTTTTTCCAGTCTCGTGATTTGAGAATCGGGGTGCCGATAAAGGCGTCGTATTGCCAGCTCCCGTGGTAATTCACCGCGCCGCGTACGCCCAGTACCGTACCGGCGATGAATTTGTCCCGTAGCCAGGCGGTGTTTTTGCCCCATACCTGGCCCATGTCCGCCCCTAGGTAGAGCTGGTGATTCGGTTGGTAGGCCCAATTCAGGGTGTTGCGCCAGTACCAGCCGCTGTCGCCGGAAAGGCTGTTGTTCTCGCTGAAGCCGCGTACGCTGTTGCGCCCACCCAAGGTCAACAGATCTAGGGAGATGAGGCGCCTGTCGCTGTATTGCAGGTGCAGGTCGTTCTGCCAGCTCCAGTTGCGGTTTTTATCCAGCTGAACATGCCAGCCCGAATCCAGCGTCCAGATGCCCGCTTTGGCGTTGCCTTCGTTAAAGCCTTCCTCCGGTACAGGGTCGGCACCAAGCATCCGCGTTCCTTTTTTGTAATGGATAGCGCCCTGAAAGACGGCTTGTGGGAAGAGGATGCTCTGCCGTATGCCCAGCTGCCAGCCAGCCGTGCGTCTTTTTTGCACGTCAATTTCCGCACTACCGATGTAGTTTCGGTTTTCTCGCCACCACAATCCGGCATCAAGCGTGGTCTTCTTGTTCTGATCGCGATAAATGGTATTGCTGATGTCGGCGGCAAATTTCTGGTTGTTGCCCTTGTAGTGGTAAACGCGGGCATAGCCGGGGATGACTTGGTCGTAGTGGTAACGGCTCGCACTCAGACCTAGCTGCCAGTCACGGTAGGGGATCGTGTAGTTGAGGTAGTAGTTATCCGTAGAGGTTTTGTGCCGCTTACCCTCGCGGTCGCGCAAGCGTGTACCCGGTTTGAGGGTACGGGTGTAGCTCGCATAAAAACTGTCACTAAAGTTCAGCGGGTTGTCCACCGCAATACTGGCGGTTGCCAGGTATTTGCCCAACGCGTTGCTGCCGCTGTCATCAATGAGGAAACTAAACTGGTAGGGGCGTCCGGTCTTCGTCCAATGCACGATCAGCTCGCTCTCACCTTCGCGTGCCGCTGGCGCAATGTCAATGTTGGCGTCCAGACCGCTGAGACGGCGCACGTTATCTAGCGCTTGCTCTAGTTCACGTAGGTTGAGCACTCGTCCGCGCAGGTGTGTAAAGGTTTTTGGTGTCCGCTGTACGCCGTTTTTCTCCTCGCGGATGGCCGCTATTTTCCCTGGTAGTACGGCAAGTTGCAGGGTGTCCTGCTGTGCGCCTTGTGTCTGCAAGACAACGCGTGTTGTCACCCAACCATCGGCAATCAACTGGTTTTGCGCCGCTTTGATGATATCCATCACTTCCCCGGCGCGGATGCAGCCTTGTGCTTTGCCGTAAGTGTTTGATCCTCTCGCTTGCAGATGCTGGGTGTCCACAGCCCGTTCCAAATAGCGGTAAAAAGCACGACTGGGCGCTTGCAGCGTGAGGTTCTTATAGCTGGTGCAGGCTTCGCGTGCTTCTTGCGATAGCGGCGTTTCGTCAGCAGCGGGGGCAGAGAAGTCAAGAGTGGAAAAATCTTGCGGTGTCACGCTTTGGTTGAGGCGCTGCTGTCGTGCCTCGGCACGGCGGTAGATCAAGTCGGGGTCAACGGGAGCGGTTTGTTGTGCCGTGGTAGAAATAGCTCCCAGCAGCAAGAAACAGGGGAGGTAGCGCATAGGCCTTCCTTGGATGATGGTCCATCCGTAGTTTGATTGTATAAATCGTATTATACCACCTTTTTGAACGCCCCTAAAAAATAGGCGATGTCCTGACAAAGGATGCGCAATGAATTTGTCAATGGCTTTATGACGGGAAACCCGAGGGAATTTTCCTTGAGTTCAGAGATCGTCCAATACCAAAGAACAATAGGTAGAGAAAGAGGGGAGGGGAGCTTGATAGAAAGAGAAAGCCCCAGTGCCGCTCTGGGTTCTACCGGACCTTCCACATCATCCGATGCGGGGGTTCCTCGGCCCAGGCGGTACTGGAAGCATTAAACAAACTACGCTATCGGCTTTGTTCCGTCAAATTGGGGAAGCGGGGTGGATGACACGCTGACGTGGGTGAGCGTGGCAGAGGAGAAACATTAACAGCCCAAGCGGTAAACATTACGGTTCATCTTGTGGGGAAAAGCAGGGTGTGATGTAAAAGTGGGCAAAAATCGAAAAACAGCGGGAACCACGGGAACCACATTGTTTTTTAAAGAAATAGGGCGGGAACGTTGCTGGGAACCCGGCGGGAACCGGCTAGGTGCCATCTGCTTGATCTATATCAAAATTCCCATCGGGTTCCCGTTAGATTCCCGTTATGGTTCCCGTTGTGCTGGTAATAAAATCAATGGGGTTCCCGCTGTTTTTGCCGTTCTCGCATCAGGCGTGCGAGTGCGTGATGCGATCCTTTCTGATTTCTTGCCGTTACAGATTGCCCATATTTTATCCATGTTCACCTGCCTTCCCGGGCGGATTTCGGGGCATCCCGGCGATTCCCATGTACCCGCTAGGCAGCATCATTCCACCGCCGCCGCTGTACCGCCCAAACACAAATAAACCGCCCGTAGGCGGCTTGTCGCATTTGTGGACGGATCAGGTGTCTTTCCCTTCCTCCGCCTCTTCTTCGCCTGCTACAGGCAGCTGGGCACCTTTGAAGCGGTAAACGCGCAATAAATTGCCCCTGACCTTGCGGCGGTGCTGCCAGCGGCGGTCGCCATGGCGGCTGCCTGCAGGGCGCGCCAGCCAGCCCATTTTGCCGCCGAGGATGTCACAGGCATCGGCGATGCGTTCTTTGTCGCCGTCGCAGAAGTGGGCGACGAAGACGGCGGGCAGTACATCGTACAGTGCGCCGTTTGCCTCGTCCCAGACGTAACCCGCCCAGTCGTTGGGATAGAACATTTGCCCCTCGCTCAAGCGCACGAAACGCGGCAGCAACAGGGGAAAGCGTTCTGCCGCTTCGCGTATCCGTGCTTCTTCGTAGCTGCCCCGGGGTTGCAAGGCGTACCAGTCGGCGAAAGCTTGCATGACGCCTTCGCGCGCGGCTTCTGCGCTGATGCCGCTGATGCCCCAGTCACTCGCCTGCATCAACGCGGCGGCGCAGAGGGCGAAGATACGCGCGCTACGTCCCTGTTGCGCGGTCATGGGGTGGCAGTCGTGTGCCTCTCCCAAGAACGCTGTGTACAGTGTTTTCAGCCGTTTTTCCGCCTGGGTGATGTCCTTCATCAGGATTTGGATAAAAAGCCGCCCTGCGCTGCCATAGGTGGTTATAGCGGTATAGTTGAGGTGGTCAGTGAAAGCACGGAAGTCGGGGAAGCCGTGTTTGTCCTCCAACCGGTGCGGGATGGACGGGCAACGCACCATCTGCCCGGCCATCATTTGCCGTCCCTGTTTGCCGAAGTGGGCTTGCAGGCTGGTTTCGCCGCTGGAGATCGCGAGGACGCGGAAGCGTAATTCCGGGCGATTGCCGCCTTCTTTCGCCCCTTGCAGACGGGCGCGTCCGTTGGCAATGGCGTAGGCGCAGGTTTCTACGGCCTGTTTGCTGTCTTCGCCGATTTCGTTGAGGGAGAGCAGGCCGTCGTTGCGCGCGGCGGCGGCGTTGGTCAGGGCGTAACCGGTGGCGTTCCAGCTATGGCCGGCGTCGCGGCCGTGTCCCCACACCGATAGCGCCACGCGTTGCAGGGTGCTTTTGCCACTCGATGACGGGCCGTAGAGGTGCAGGATGCCGCCTTCCAGTCCGAAACGTTGCAGCAGCGGGGCGGCAAAGGCGGCGCCCAGCATCAGGCACATGCGGCTGTTACCGGCGGCGTAACGGCCGATGCTGTCGCGCCATTCGGCAAGAGTGCCGCGCGGGGTGAAGGCGTCATGACCATGACGCGGTGCGGGTTGCTGGAAGAGAATATTGTTCGCGCTGCCGAGGGTGTCGCCGTTGGGCAGGATGTAGCCGTGTCCGTGTCAACCGGCGGTATCGGTCAGTGTCCAGCGTTGCGGCAGAGGTTGGGCTTGCAGGTAGTCGGCCAGGCGTTCCTGCTGGCGGCGGGAAGTCGGAATGCGGCGGATGTGGCGGCGCATGATGCGCCAGCCGTTGCGTTCACCCACTTCCGCCCAGGGTAAGGCGAAGTGCTGACCGTTGTGCTTGAGGATGTAGTGCGGTTCGCCGTTGTCGTCGTAGGCATCGCCGACCACCTCGAAGGCATCGCTGATGCGTTGCGGCTCGCCGTTGCCACTATCGAACCACAAACCGCCATCGCGGCAGGTAAAGCGGGGATCGCTCATGCGGCACCGCCCGTCATTTGGCAGCAAGCGTTGCTTGCGAGGGGTACGCAGACACTAGCGGCGATATCGCTGCGCGGCAAGGGAAAATGGCACGACATGACAGTCTCCTTGCTGATTTCAGAATAACCATTGCCATTGCTGCGAACCCAAAAGGCGACGTACAGGGGATTCGCATTACCGATCAAGTAAGAAAATAGCGTTACCACGTATACCGCCATAAAAACGGGCGCAAGAATAGGGCATAAAAAGAGCGCACATAGCACTCATTACGCTTGTTGAAATTCGGGCTGCATAATTTGATTGCCGTTTCTTACGGTAATGATATTAAATGACACAATCACGATAACCATGGCAATAATCAATAGGAAAACATTTATCCTTGATGAATTGAATTAACCGGAATGGCCTTGTGCGGTAATAGCAGCAATCCATGTTTGAATATCGCGGCTGTTCCAGGCAATCCATCGGCTGCCAATACGGATGGGTTTTGGGAAACTCGCATCGTAATAGGGACTATCCGGATTACACCGATGCCAAATCGTGGTGCGCTTCAAACCCACTATCGCGCTGACTTCATCAATGCGTAACAGGCGTGCTTCGCTTTCCTGTGTTGCAAAAGAGGGAGACGGGGGTTCGTTCATGACAGCTTCGCTTTCCTTCATGGCTTCTTCTCGCTGGTTTGTAGGTCATCGCATCATAGCGGGGTTGCAAAGGGGCGTCGCCCCTTTGGCACGAACGGTTGGGGCAAATCGTCAGATTTGTAAACAACCGCCGTCGTGCCCTGTCAAAAAACGGCAAATTGGTAATGGCTTGAAAAAGCAGACTTCGAACACTATTGAAAGAAACAAATAATACAGAATTACCATTTATTCAGAATAGTCAAAAATGGTTTAATTGAACCAATGACAGAGAAGGGTTATTAGCAGAATGGATATAGGGATTGGCACGAAAGTGTGTCAATACTGACACAAAGTTGGGTCAATAATTAGGGTCAACATTGATACAAAGCAGGGTTAATTAAGTGGTTATTGACACAAAAGGGAGCAATATAGGTATAGTGTGCCAATGCTATTTATCTCGCCGTAATACAGCGGCCGGATGCCGGAATAACTATTGTCATGACATCCGTTCATAATTTGAAGAAAAGGATAGATACGATGCCAATAAAGAAGATAAAAATAAAACCCGAACAGTTCTTGAAAACAGTTCGGGCCAATCGCCGACCGGCGCATAATGACCGGCCCACCGCAGGTTTATACTCCTAAGCGATTAAGTCGCATATTATTCCGCATGATGGCTAAAGGCAATGCGCCTATGGTTTCGACTAGCCCCTACATGGCAAGCGGTAGGCTGCTGATGAAAAGTCATGATATAGGTCGCCATTATCTGTACCAGGATCAACGGAATGACAAATTGGGCAGTTATTATCAATAATCGCTCTATCCCCCGCTGCTAATCTGCGCGCGTAAATAATCGGCATACCATTGCATCATGCGTTGCCGTTCTTCCAGATATTCGGCGCGGTTATAGGCTGCCCTGACCTGATTGCCCTCACGGTGCGCCAGCTGTCGCTCGATGGCATCGGGATTCCATTGCCCGCTTTCGTTGAGGATGCTCGAACCCATCGCGCGAAAACCGTGCGGCACGGCGCGTCCGCCATAGCCCATGCGCTTCATCGCCAGCGACAGGGTTGTGTCGCTAAGGGACTGGTTGCGGTTGCCAGTGATGAAATAGGGGCTGTTGTAGCGGTTCAGGGCACGCAGTTCGTCCAGTGTTGCCAGTGCCCAATCTGACAGTGGCACTACATGGGCAATGCCCATCTTCATGCGCTCGGCGGGAATATGCCATTGATCGCCGTGCAGTTCCGCCCATTGTCCCAGCCTGACTTCGCCGCTACGGGTCAGGGTCAAGATCAAGAGGCGCAATGCCAACGCCGTTTTACGGTTAGGATAGCGCTCGAGGCATTGAAAGAAGGCAGGGATTTCTGCCGTCGGCAAAGATGGCTGGTGTCGAACCCGGTTTTGCGCGCTGCGTACCGTTTTTGGGGCGGATAAGGCGGGATTGAGCGTCGCCCTGCCGGTTTGGATGGCGAAGGCGAAAACAGCACTGATGCGCTGTTTGACGCGGGTTCTGGTTTCGGGTTTATCGGCCAGCCGGTTCAGGATGCTGACGATGGCAGGCGGCTGGATCTCGCTGACGGCTTTACTGCCGATATGTGGGAAAACGTACTGCTCCAGGGTGTGGATGACCTGCCAGGCGTGTTTCTCGTTCTTCCACGCGGGGCGCTGGTGGGCGTACCACTCACGCGCGACTTTCTCAAAGTTTTCTTGCTGCTTTTCTGCCTGTTTCTGCTTCTGCTTGTGGCGGTGCGGGTCGGTGTCTTGCGCAAGCAGGCTTTGTGCGTCACGGTGCAGTTGCCGCGCCTGTTTCAGCCTGACTTTTGGATATACACCCAGTGACAGGGTGCAATCCTGGCCGTCAAAGCGGTAATCGTAACGCCAGTGTTTGCCGCCAGGCGGGGTAATGAACAGATGCAGCCCGCCGCCGTCAAACAGTTTGTAAGGGCGCTCGCCTGCCGGGGCATTTTTGATGGTCTTTTTGGTCAATCGCACAGGGTCGGCGGGATTGTAACCAGCGGGAATGAATCCCAAAAGAACCCCGTTTTTCATTCGTTGCGCTTAAACGGACATGCAACTTGCAAACACAAATAAACAGGAACTTCTTGTTACAGTCTGTTTATCGAGGACTCTTTACGAAATACCAAACGGATGCAGACGAAAAAACGCCATGAAACATGGCGTTTTTGCTGAATTGGCGGAGAGACAGGGATTCGAACCCTGGGAGGGCGTGAACCCTCGCCGGTTTTCAAGACCGGTGCATTAAACCACTCTGCCATCTCTCCGTTGTAAGGGAGTGTATAGTACGCACTTTTTTATTTCAGCACAACACCCGCTTGGGGCTGCCATCTTTTTAAGAAAGATGTTCATAGCCTTCATAGCAGGACTCCCTAGAAAGCCAAAACCACCATTTACAGACTGGTGCTCAACTTACGCTCGCAGTTTCTCCAAAGCCGTCTGTTCTTTTCCAGCCAGGAAAAACTGCGCTCTACTACCCATCGCTTCGGCAATACCTCAAAACGGTGCAACTCGTTTCGCAATCTCTACCTCCGCACCTATCAATTATATGCCGCTTGATACCGCTCACTTTCTTACCCGCATCGTAGCCTTTTTCCATAGCGGTATCCGTGTTCATCACACTCTGCACATCAATAATCAGGAAGGTGGTTTCTTCATGGCGTCCCTGCTTTCGACGTGCTGCGGCCACCTGATTTTTTTAACGCTTCCTCCTTCGTACACGACAAAAAAATAAAACCCGCTGAAAAACATAGCAAAGTGTAAGTTTTGCGACGACGCACACCATGCCAAATTCCAGCGGGTTTTCCGACATCTTAAAGCAACACCTTTCCTGGCACAAAGCAAGAATTGACTGCCTCGCCAGCATCATCACCGCACTGTTTGTCCGCCAAACCGTCAATCTGTCCGCGCTCAAAAACGCCTTTTCCTCAAAGGCCAGGCCGGAGTCCATCTATCGCCGTATGCAGCGTTTCTTTGCCGGGGACCTTATCGGCAGAACCGATGTAGCCTGCTTCGTCTTCCCGGTTTTCGGCTGGCAAAACCTCCGCCTCACCCTCGAGCGCACAACATGGGAATACGGCAAATCCTGTATCAACATCCTGGTGCTGGCTGTAGTCTGGCATGGTGTCGCTATCCCGGTTCCAACACAGGCGAACGAATGCTTTTGCTGGAACTTTTCCGTGAGACCTTTCCCGAAGTCCATATCGAAACCCTCTATGCTGACCGGAAGTTCTTTGGCAATGAATGGCTGGCGTATCTGCGTCAAGCAGGGATTTCTTACTGCACCCGCTGCAAGGAAAACGCGCAGATAGCGGGAAGGTGAAGGGAAAAGATTGGGGCCGGTGATGATGTATGGGCAACAGCACTATCTTGAGGCGACCCGTCTGACCGACGGGCAACTGCCGGTGGTTTGCAGTGACGAAGAGGGCAAGGGGATTGAAGCATACGGCGAGCGTTGGCAGATAGAGACGCTGTTTGGCAGCCTGAAAAGCAAAGGGTTCAACCTGGAAGACACACATATGACCGCCCCGGCAAAGATAGACAGGTTGATGTCAGTGCTGGCGATAGGCTTTGTGCTGTCCTGCCGCGCGGAGGAAGCATAAGATAAACGGCGACCGATCAAGGTGAAGACGCATGGCAGGTCTGCACAAAGTTTATTCCGGGCGGGGTTGGACCGGCTGGTTTCTGTGTTATTCAGGGGGATGAGGCTGTTGGAGGTATTAGGCGGTGAGGTGATGGATTTACTGGCGGTCAAGGAGGATGTGGGATGAAGGTTTTTTTGTCGTGTACGAAGCTATAGATAAAAAAACAGTCTGATTTTCGTCAGACTGCTTTTTGTTTTTACGTCCCAAGCGGAGTTATATGAATGTCGTGACTGCTAGGCTTCGTAACGTACGCTGACGATTTCCAGCATCTTGTGCCCGCCAGGAATAATAACTTCCACAGTCTCACCTTCTTCTTTGCCAAGCAGGGCGCGGGCGATGGGTGAGGTGTTGGAGAGCAGGCCGTTTTTGATATCTGCTTCATCTTCGCCAACAATTTTGTAGGTCATTTCTTCGCCGCTGTCGGCGTCTTCGAGTTCAACGGTAGTGCCGAAGACGACTTTGCCATTCTGCGGCAGGGTGGTCACGTCAATAACGTTCGCATGGCTTAGTTTGTGTTCAAGTTCGCGGATGCGCCCTTCGATGAACCCCTGCTGTTCGCGGGCAGCGTGATATTCGGCGTTTTCTTTCAAATCACCGTGCTCACGCGCCTCGGCAATCGCTTCAATGACGCGTGGGCGGTCTTCACTTTTCAGTTTTTCGAGTTCGGCGCGCAATGCCTGCTCGCCTTTTTTGGTCATGGGGATCTTGGCTACCATGTCTTCCTCTGTTAATCGTAAATGCCGGATGTTCTGACGCCTCACCGCAGCGGATGCATGCGGCGAGATACAAAAGAAACGGCGGGGATGGATATAAGAAAAAGCCTTGCGGCTGCAAGGCTTTCTATGGGACGTATTTTACTGGATTACGTTCTTTTCTGCCTGCTGTTTTTTCTCACTCGAATAATGCCTCGTCGTTGCCACGCTTGCCTTCTTTTGGGCGGTGAAAGAGCTGGTTTTTGATGCGCTTGCGCTCGCTGCTGTTGCGCATCCGGATTTTCCACGCCTGCATGACTTTCTGTCGCAGGTTTTCTTGCGAGGCGGCCAATTCGCTGACAATGCCGATGCCGGACTGGATACTCGCCTGGCGCAGGTCGTTGCACAGTTCGTTCAGGATAGGATTGTCTTCGACGATGGCGTTGATGTCGCTGGCCATCACGGGTTCTTTACCATCAAAAAGACGGGCAGCGTTGAGATAGGCCAGCATTTCATACATGACATCGGCGCTTGCAAAGAAGCTATCCTGCAACGCGTCAGCGCGTGCTTTCTGTTCCAGGTACTGACGATAGAGCTTGTCGTATTCAGCTTGGGTGTAGACGGCTTCCCTGTATTCTTCCGCCGTAGCAGCGGCTTGCGCTACCACGGCGGGATTGATTTCCTGCTGGAGCAGTTGCCAGGCGGGAACAAACGGGTTGTCGATTTCCTTGTCTTGCATGGGGTTCTCTGATTACGCGGTCATGATGACGCGCATTATAGGTCGCCCGGCGGCGGTTGCACTGCTTTGTCTTCTTGCTGTCGTTGCAGTTTTTCTTCCCAGAAGGTTGCCCCCTTGATGCCAAGCGCCTGCGGGTCGAAGGTATAGACGGGCAGATTTGCTTTCTGTTGCCGCTCGTAGTCGCGCAGGGCAACAATGGTCGGGCGGCCAACAGTAAGGAAGATAATGAGCATGCCGATGATGTTCAGCCAGGTGGTCATGCCCACGCCAATGAAGAAAATGGCGATGGCAACCAGCACCGGTCCAATTTTGCCAAAGACGCTTTCCATGCCGATTTGCGTGAAGGCGGGCAAGTTTGGATCGGCATGAATGACTGCGTCTGCCGCATCATGTAGATAGGAAGCGATATATTGCGTGCCAGCGCCAGCAAAGGCTTGGTCGGCGACAATGTTGTATTGCTTGGTCATGAGGATGACCAGTGCGATCACGGAGCAAACCAGAAGCATGGTGATATAAACGGAAAACGCCTGAATCAGCCCCTGCTGCACGGGGTGCTCAACGTCAGCGGCAGCAGCGGGATGCGCGCCGGAGCCCTGTCCGGCTTCGTTAGAATAAATACCACGCTTCACGCCCCGGCCGATGGCAGCACCAAAGCCCACCTGCGGACTGAATGCATCGCCGATAATCAGGGCGAGACCAATGTAGGCAATAGCCATGAACGGCACTACTACTTCAGCGAAGTGGGCGATGCGCTTGATGCCGCCGAAGATGATAAAGTCGGACAAAAGCAGGGTGAATGCGGTGGCCGTCAGGCGATAAATGCTGATTTCACCGGCAATGCCACTATTGGCAGCAGTGCCTTCACCGATGACCTGCACCACGGCGTTGGCCATGCCGTTGGCCTGCGGGTCGAGCAGGAAAATGCTACAACGGCGGAGATGACGAACACGATGCCGTACCACTTCCAGCCAAGGCAACACTCGAAATAATAGGCGGGACCACCAAGATGCTGCCCGGTTTCCGGATCACGCGACTTATAAATCTGCGCCAGTTGGATCCAACATAAGCGGTGACCGCGCAGAAGAAAGTACCAAGCCACATCCAAAACACGACGCCCGGCCCACCAAAACCAATAGCGACGGCGGCACGACACGGCCGGAGAGCGACACCGTCACCGCCTGAAACGAAGAAATACCATGCTCGGACTGCCCGCCGGATTTCAGCAGCAAACGACACATCTCACCGAGATGCCGCACCTGTACGAAACGGGTCATGATGGAATAAAACAACCCAGCGGCCAGAATCAGCCAGATGAAAGCGGGATTTCAGATAATGCCGTTCAACCAAGAAATGGCGGATTCAAGGAAAGAAGGGGACATACTGAGTACCTCTTGGATGATGACCGCGATATGCGGCAAGGCAATCCAGCACAGAATGCTCAAATATCCACAACCATGCCTACAAAAACAGCCTGTGTTACCGCTGCCTGAGGCTATATTGACAGCCCACAAGCCCGCCTTATACTGCCCCGCCTTACCTCATTGAAACAAGGCAGAAAAACGTGAAGACCGTGGCCATCGGCATCATCGGATACGGCACCGTCGGACAAGGCGTGGTCGAAGTCCTCGCCCGCAACGCCCGCGAAATCGAGCGGCGCAGCGGCTACCAGTTACAAGTCAAACGTGTCGCGAAACGCAGCTGGCAAGGCATTGACACCAGCGCCCTGCCCTTCGCCTGCGACACTGACCCCTTTGCCATCGCCAGCGACCCGGATATCGGCATCGTCATCGAATTGGCTGGTGGCGAACACCCCGCCTTTGAAATCATCAAAACCGCCCTCGAACACGGCAAACACGTCATCACTGCCAACAAAGCCCTCATCGCCCGCCACGGCGACACCCTCTTCACTTTAGCCCGCGAAAAAGGACTGGAGCTTACCTTTGAAGCGGCGGTCGCAGGCGGCATCCCGGTCATCAAAGTGCTGCGCGAAAGCATGAGCGGCAACGAAGTCAAACGCGTCGCCGGCATCATCAACGGCACCAGCAACTACATCCTCAGCGAAATGACACAAAAAGGCCGCGGCTTCGCCGACGTGCTTAAAGAAGCGCAAGCGCTGGGCTACGCCGAAGCCGACCCGTCCTTTGACATCAACGGCACCGATGCCGCGCACAAAATCACCATCCTCGCCTCGCTGGCTTTTGGCATTCCTTTGCAATTCGACAGCGTCTACATTGAAGGCATTGACGCCCTCACCCCGGACGACATCCAGGACGCCGCCGAACTCGGTTACACCATCAAGCACCTCGGTCTGGCGGTGCGGCGCGATAACGGCGTGGAAATCCGTGTTCACCCGACCCTTGTCCCTCAAGACGCATTGATTGCGAGCGTAAACGGCGTAATGAACGCCGTGCAAATCCAGGGCAACGCCATCGGCAACAGCCTCTACTACGGCCCTGGTGCGGGCAAACTGCCGACTGCCTCGGCGGTTGTCGCCGACCTCATCGACGTCGTGCGCGAACTCAACCTCAAAAGCGAAGACCGCCTCGCCGAATTCGGCTACAGCCAGGTGCTGGACCGCAACACCCTGCCCGTGCTGCCGCCTGAAGACTTCAACAGCGCCTACTACCTGCGCCTGACAGTAGCCGACCGCGCCGGTGTCCTCGCCGACATCACCCGCATCCTCGCGGATAACGGCATATCCATCAACTCCGTCAGCCAGAAAAACCGCCACAAACACAACAGCTACATCCCGCTGGTGCTGCTCACCGAAAAAGTCCGCGAAGCACAGATGGACGCTGCCTGCGCGCAACTTGCCGCCCTGCCCGCCGTATCGGGTGCCGTCAAACGCATCCGTGTCGAACACTTCGGATAAGGCCAAAAAACAGGCGAGCGCAACGCCCGCCATCCTTATTAACACGACTCACACCCCATGATCACCCCCCGCCCCCTGCGCATCGACACCGCCGCGCTGCCCGCCGACTGGCATCCGCTCGTCAAAAACATCTACGCCAGCCGCCTCAACCATCACGACGAAATCGAAAAACGCCTGCAACACCTGCTACCACCGGACAACCTCACCGGTCTCGACGCCGCGCTTGACCGCCTCGATCACGCCATCCGCGCCCGCGAACCCATCCTCGTCTACGGTGATTACGACGTGGACGGCGCAACCGCGACTGCACTTACCGTGCGCGTCCTGCGTCAACTCGGCGCGAACGTTGCCTGGTTCATCCCCAACCGCAGCGTGCACGGCTACGGCTTCAGCCTCGCCGGACTCGCCGACCTGCCAGTCACGCCGCGCCTCATCCTCACCGTGGATAACGGTACCCAGAGCCACGATGCCATTGCCGCCGCGCGCGCGCGCGGCATTGACGTTGTCGTCACCGACCACCACCTGCCCGGCGAAACCCTGCCGCCTGCGAACGCCATCGTCAACCCGAACCGGCGCGACTGCCCCTTTGCCGGCAAACACCTCGCCGGCGTCGGCGTCGCCTTCTACCTGCTGCTCGCCCTGCGCAGCCGCCTGCTCGCGGACAACCGCTGGCCGGATACCCTGCGCCTCTCCGACTACCTCGACCTCGTCGCCCTCGGCACCGTCGCCGACCTCGTCCCGCTCGACTACAACAACCGCATCCTCGTCAACCACGGCCTCGCCCGTATCCGCAGCGGCCACGGCAATACCGGCATCAATGCCCTGATGGCGGTCGCCAACCTCGATCCCGCCCGCCTCACCGCGCAAGACATCGCCTTTTCCCTCGCCCCGCGCCTGAACGCGCTCGGCCGCCTCGGCGACATGGCCGATGGCGTCGCCCTGCTGCTTGCTAAAGACCGCCAGACCGCACTCGACTACGCACAACAATGCGACGACCTGAACCGCGACCGCAAAGCGCTGGAAAACGAAGCCGTACAAGAAGCCGCACGGCAAGTCTCGCCGGCGCTGCCGCTTGCCGCCGCCTACGATCCCGCCTGGCACGAAGGCATCATCGGCATCCTTGCCGCCCGCCTGAAAAGCCGCTTCGCCCGCCCGGCACTGGTCGCCACCGACAGCGGCGAAACAGGCTGGATCAAAGCCTCGCTGCGCTCCGTCAGTGCCGTGCCGCTGGTGCCGCTCCTGGACAGTGCCGCGCGCGACCTGCCGTCTGCCGCCCTGCGCTACGGCGGCCATGCCGCTGCCGCCGGACTCTCCGTGCAGCGCGAACACTATCCGGCGCTTATTGCCGCCATCAACCGCGCCTTTGCCGAACGCTACGGCGCAACCGTCCCGCCCGAACCTGTCTATATCGACGGCGAACTGCCCGCGACCCTGCTCAACCTCAACTGGGCACGCTACCTCGAACGCCTCGAACCCTGGGGCGCGGCATTGCCCGTGCCCGTTTTTGCCAACCCCTTTGAAGTACTGGATTGTCGCCTGCTCGGCAGTGCACATACCCGCCTCGTCCTGCGCGAACTGGACAGCGACAACGTCTATAACGCCTCATGGTTCTTCCACACCGCCGATTACAAAAGCGGCACCCGCCTGCGCATCGCCTACCAACTGCAAGTCAACCGCTTCTACCGCGACGAACGCCTCGACCTGCTCGTGCAATATGCCGAAGCGCTATAACCGCTTCCCATAAAAAAGCCCCTTTCTTGCGCAAGGGGCTTTTTTATTGCAGAAGCTTAGATCAGCCAGCTGGCGGGATTGACCGGTCCATTGCTCAATAATTTCACCAGCCCGTATATCGAGCGCACCAGGAAGAGAAGCCCCACCGCAATCAGGATGAAGCCGAAGCTAATGCCAACCGCAAACAGCCCGATGCCGATAATGACGCCCACAAACATTATCCAGAAGGTTTTAATCAGATAACGCAGGTGGTCGCCGTAGAGCAACATTCCGAGCTCATCGCGGCATTGGATGTACGCCATGATGACGCCAACGAAAGAAGTAAACGGCACCACGAAACTGACGATATACAAGATGTAAATCACCATAATGGATATCTTGTACGGCGCGCGTTCCGGGCCAGTCCGGTTTTGCGGCATGGAAAACTCCTTGTCAATCTAAAAAGAAAAAACATCCTCAACTCATCAGAATTACAGGACGGGCAGCATTCTAACTTTTCATTCACCATTGACAAAAACCGCCTGCCTCTTCAGCGCGGCCGCGTCACCTGATACACATGCGATAAATCATAGACCTTATAGCGTCCCGGCTCGCCCCGACCCTCGCCGGCGTAGCTCAAAATCAGCCCTTGCCGCCGCTCATAATCCGTCCAGCCGATAAACACACCGCTGTGCTCGATGTCGTTATACGAATGGTTGACGTAATACAGCCAGTCGCCCGGCTCCAACAGCTCCGCCGGGGCATACGGCCCACCGCGCAGGGTGCCGGAAAACAACACCTGCCGCCGCTTGGTAGGAATACCGGCGCGGTTGAAGCCCGCATGCAGATAATCCCAGCAGCCGCCGCGCACGATCTCGCGGTTCTGCACCATCTGCCGCAGGGTGAACAGCACATTGCGCGCCGGCGGTTCGGCAGACTTCTCGGCAAACTCAATAAACGCCTGTTGCGCCGAAGCCTCGGCGGTAAACGGTGGGCGAATAGGCTGCGGCGTACTGCACCCGCTGGCAAGCAGGCTGAAAATACCCACATAACATACAATGTTCAGCATCAAAGACTCCCTGAAAGAACCGCATGCCAGCATACCAAAGCCAGTTAGCCGAAAAAACCGCGCGCCTTGCCGCCCTGCTCGCCCCCTTCACCGCTCCGCCGCCCGCCGTGTATCCCTCGCTGCCGGTGGGCTACCGGATGCGCGCCGAATTCCGCGTCTGGCATGATGGGGATGACTGCTACTTTGCCATGACCAACGCTACCAGAGAGCGTATCCGCTGCGACAGTTTCCCGTCCGCCTGTGAGGCCATCAACCGTCTGATGACGCCGCTTATGGCCGCCATCCGCAACCGTCCCGCCCTGCGCTACCGCCTCTTTCAGGCCGAATTTCACGCCGCGCAAACGGGTGAAGTGATGGTCAGCCTCGTTTATCACCGCCCGCTGGATGATGCCTGGCAGACGGAAGCGCAAACGCTCGCCGCCACGCTCGGCGTCAGCCTTATCGGCCGCGCCCGCAAACAGAAAATCATCCTCGGCCACGACTTCGTGCAGGAAACCTTCCATGTCGGCGGGCAGGATTTCCACTACCGCCAATACGAAAACAGCTTCAGCCAGCCAAACGCTGCCGTCTGCGCGCAAATGCTCGCCTGGGCCTGCCAGCAGGCGGGCAACCTGCAAGCCGACCTGCTCGAACTCTACTGCGGCAACGGCAACTTCACCCTGCCGCTCGCGAAGCGTTACCGCCGCGTGCTTGCCACCGAAGTGAGCAAGAGCGGCATCCGCGCCCTGCGTGAAAACATCCTTCTGAATGACTGCACCAACATCGCCGTCGCCCGCCTTTCGGCGGCAGAACTGAGCGAGGCGATGCGCGGTGAGCGCAGCTTCCGCCGCCTGCAACAGGATGGCATTGTGCTTGCTGCCTATAACTTCGATACCGTCTTTGTTGATCCGCCGCGCGCAGGCATCGATGACGCAACCCTCGCCCTGCTCGCCCGCTTTCCGCGCATCCTCTACATCTCCTGCAACCCGGAAACCCTCGCTGCCAATCTCACCGTGCTGGACGCTACGCACCGCATCAGTGCCTGCGCCCTCTTCGATCAATTCCCCTTCACCCCGCACATCGAAAGCGGCGTACTGCTGGAACGACGTTGAGCGGGGCAGACACATATCCGTTGATAAGGCACTTGCACGGCATAAAAAGCCTCTCTCTTGACAAACCCAGTGTTTGCGCTGCTTAACCATAGGTATCTACACATCTCAATAGCCAAAAAATAGCTGCAAAAACGAAGAGGAACCCCTCGCCCGCTTGCGGGAGAGGGGCAGGGGTGAGGGTGTTCGTCCGCAGGATGAATCTCGGCAAGCGGGACAGATTGGCCTTTTTTGCCCTCCTCCGTCGCTTCGCGACACCTCCTCCCGCAAGCGGGAGGAGGGATTGTTCATTGTTTTATAAGAGATTTTTCTCGCTGCGAGATAGGTAGATACCTATGGCCGCTTGGCAGACCCAGTATTTACGCCGCTTGGCGGCCGCCCTGCCCCCTTCCATAAACCGCACGACTATCCTGCCTGGTAGGTTCAGTGTTTGCGCCGCTTAGCGCATCCAAAGACAACCATAAAAAAACGGCGGAATAACCGCCGTTTTTTACCGAAACCATTTCATTTCCAATCATCTTCATCGCGACGACGGCGGATAGAAAACAGCTTTTTCAGACCAACCAGCAAAGCCACACCGGCAATGGCGAATATCTTGGCAAATTTCAGGATAAAGGCACCGATAATGGCAAAGAGGCCGAATTTCTTCGCGGCCAAACCGCCAGCGACTAATGCTGTCAAACCATATTCGGCAATTTTATCAGTTGTGGGATTGAAATCACTATAACGGTTACCATCCTTGAAAGTAATAGCCGCCAATAATTCATTAGCACTGGTTTTGATTTCATTCAGTTTGTCTTCGCTATTAACAATCGTCATGTCCATCATGCCCTTACGTCCCAAGGCAATAATGCTGTAATTGATAGTTGGGCTGGGGTCATTAGAAGAATGCACTTTAACGGCCCAAATCAGGCGATGATTGGTGCTGTCGTAGCTCGGTTCCTGTGCCCAACCATCCAGATAAAGCTCTGGAACACCGCGTTCACGTCGGCTTTTATTACCCTCTTTCTCGGCATCTTTCATCATCTTCATGATTTTATCGCCTTTGAGTTGTTGGGCATCATCGTCTTTAATATGACCACTATCAACATAATTCAAATCGGCAAACCAGCCTTCGTCCCCCATAATAATGCCGTAACGGTCAGGATCTGAACCATTGCCATAGGCTTCCATAATTTTATTGGCGGCGTCTTTTTTAATAAACGTCATGCCGGCGGGTAATTGCAACGTCGCCTCGCTACCCAAATCAATTGTTTGTGGCCCGACTTGGGAGTTCTGCATGATCAGAGCTTCCAATTCAGCATCACTCTTCTGCGCCCAGAGCGGCACGGCAATGACAAAAAAAGCGGCAGTTGCCATCAAAAACTTCTTCATTATTTTTCCTTTAACCATAGAGAAAATTGCACAAAATTCCCGTAAGCGGGGCGGAAACTATAACCGATTCTTCATGATTGGGTTATCACAATTGAGCATCTGCCAATAAGCAAACGACTGACTAGCCAAGCGGGTCAGCCACGCCATCGTTACAATACCTGCATGAACGACACCTTTATCCTCCTTGACGACGCCCGCGCCAACCGCGCCCGTCTCTACCAAGATCACCGCGCCCGCATCCTGCTGCCAGCCGCCCGCCTTGACGAACTGGACGAACTGCTGGCAGACGGCTGGGCACGCGGCCTGCATGCCACCCTGCGCATCCCCTACGAATTCGGCCATGCCCTGCTCGGCCTTGCTGCTCCTGCCGCACCGCTTGCCCTTGACTGGTACGCCGCGCTGCACCATTTGCATGGCGACGCTATTGACGCCTGGCTGGCCACACAGGACGACGGTGCTCCCGCCGGCCTGGCAGGCCTGCACGCCGACAGCGACCCTGCCACCTATACCGCGGTCATCGCTGCCATCCACGAAGAACTGCGCGCGGGCAACAGCTACCAAATCAACCACACCATCCGCCTGCATGGCGCAGCCTACGGCCAGCCCGCCGCCCTCTACCGCCGCCTGCGCGCCCGCCAGCCCGCGCCTTACGCCGCCTATGCCTGGCATCCCGACGACGGCTACACCCTCTGCCTCTCGCCCGAACTCTACCTCGCCCGCGACGGCGGCCTGCTGCACACCCTGCCGATGAAGGGCACCGCGCCCGCAACAGGCGACGATGCCACGGACACGGCGGCAGCTGCCACCCTCGCCGCCGACCCCAAAAACCGCGCCGAAAACCTGATGATTGTTGACCTGCTGCGTAACGATCTGAGCCGCCTCGCCGAGCCCTTCGGCGTGAACGTCGAACAGCCCTTCCACGTCGAGCGGCATGGCCGCGTCCTGCAAATGACCAGCCGCGTCAACGCCCGCCTGCGCCAAGGCACCGGCACCGCCGCCATCCTGCACGCCACCTTTCCCTGCGGCTCCATCACCGGCGCGCCGAAACACAACACCATGCGCCTCATCCACCGCTTTGAAACCAGCCCGCGCGGCATCTACACCGGCGCCCTCGGCTATGTTGAGCGTGACCGCCTGCGCCTGAACGTCGCCATCCGCACCCTCGCAATAAACGAAGAAAACGCCACCTTCGGCGTCGGCGGCGGCATCACCATCCTGAGCGACGCTGCCGACGAATACCGCGAATGCCAAACCAAAGCTGCCTTCCTGCACGCCCTGCCCGACTTCGGCCTCATCGAAACCCTGTTCGTTGCAGACGGGCAAGCACGGTTTCTTGCCAACCACCTCGCACGCCTTGCCGCAAGCGCCGCCACCTTCGCCATCCCCTGCGACATCGCTGTCATCCAGGCTGC
Organism: Cardiobacterium valvarum; assembly: GCF_900460955.1. Lineage (GTDB taxonomy): Bacteria > Pseudomonadota > Gammaproteobacteria > Cardiobacteriales > Cardiobacteriaceae > Cardiobacterium > Cardiobacterium valvarum. Next base: position 1,147,232 of record NZ_UFUW01000001.1, on the reverse strand, counting down.
CGTACAACGCACCATCGCGGCTACCATTGCCCCACACCGCCTGAAAATCACCCTGCACCCCGATGGCCGTCACGACATCGGAGAGCACCCGCTGGACGAGCAACCCGCCACCGTCACCTGCTACCTTTACCCCGAAGCGCTGCCCGTGCGCGACCTGCTGCGCCGCCACAAAACCAGCCACCGCGTCATGAATGACCGCGCCCTCGCCTGCGCCACCACGCGCGGCGCCTTCGATGCCATCCTCACCAACACACGCGGCGAACTGCTCGAAGGCAGCCGCAGCAGCCTCATCCTGCGTCTTGACGGCGCCTGGTACACCCCGCCGCTTGCCGCCGACATCCTGCCCGGCATCCGGCGCGCCCGCCTCCTGGCCAACCCGCTCCCGCTCGGCGGCGGACCGCTCTGCGAACGCGTCCTCACCACCGCCGACCTCGCCCGCGCCGAGGCCGTCATCCTCTGCAACAGTCTGCGCGGAATGATGCGGGTGGATCACATCATCAAGGAATAAGGTCATGGCAGGCTTCCTCATGTGGCGGCATTACCATCCGCGAGAAGCGACGTTCCACCTGCGCGAAACCGCATGACTGCTGATCGCCGTCCTTCTGGATCATCGCAGACTGCCAACAGGCATCATCCAGCGGTGGAATCGCAGGCCTCCAAGCGGAATAAATGCCGAAGTTTCTTGATTTTGGAGACGTTGCAGCAACGTCTCTGCATTTCTCGCTCTGCCATAGCGCGTGCGAGCGGTGCATAGCTGCCCAATAATCTCTTTGTACTGCCATCGCACAACCGGATTTTTCCGGCGGGGCGGGCTTGGTATGATTCCGCCGTTTTTTCTTATGAGGGTTTTCCTGTGTCTTTTCGTTTTTGGCAGGCAAACGGCCTGCCGCATCCGTATGTCATGCTTTTTTTGGCGCCGCTCTTTTGGGCGACGAGTAATGTCACCGGCAAGCTCGGCAAGGCCTGGCTGACGCCGTATGAATTCACTTTCTGGCGCTGGGTGCTGGCGTCAGCGTTGTTGTCGTGGCTGTTCCGTGCGCGGATTCGTCATGATTTGCCCGTGCTCAAGCGGCGGGCAGGATGGCTGCTGGTCGTCGGCGGCAGCGGTTTCGCGCTTTTTAATATTGTGTTGTACAGCGCGTTTGCGCGTGGTGCGTCGGTGGTCAATGTGTCGATTATCACCGCCCTGATTCCGGTGATGGTGCTGCTGGTCGAGGTCTTTTGTCTGCGCGGGCGGGCGCATCCGTTGCAATGGCTGGGGGTGACACTGTCGTTTGCCGGCGTGGTCTGGGTGGTGAGCAAGGGCAATCCGCGCACGTTGCTGGATACGGGGCTGGCCCAGGGCGATGCACTGGCTCTGGTGACATCGGCAATTTATGTGGGTTATTCGCTGGCACTACGTCGCGCCCCGGCAGTGCATTGGGCGAGCCTGCTCTGGGCGATGTGCGTCGCGGCAGTGGTGGTGTCCGTGCCGTTTTTTCTCTGGGAAGGCCTCTCGCGCGGGTTCCGTCTGCCTGTGTGGCAGGCCTGGCTGCTGCTCGTCTATGTGACGGTATTTATTGCGATTTTGTCGAAACTATTTTATATGGAGAGCGTGATTGCCATCGGCGCGGGACGGGCGGCGCTCACCATGAATTTGCTGCCGGTGTTCGGTGCGCTGGTCGGGGTGGCGGTGTTTGCCGATGAGCGCTTGGGCGGCTATGTGCTGATCGCGCTTGTGCTGGTCGCAGCGGGGATTGTCGCTTCGGAGTGGGGCGCGGCGCGTTTGCGTGGGTTATTGCCTGAAAGCTAGAATACGCGCCTTTCTGTTTCTTTTATTTTGTTTTTTATTGGAGGATTTTTATGGCCGGTCATAGTAAATGGGCGAATATCAAGCACAAGAAGGCAAAGGAAGATGCCAAGCGCGGCAAGGTATTCACCCGTCTGATTCGCGAGTTGACGATTGCCGCGCGCCACGGCGGCTCGGATCCCGGCAGTAATCCGCGCCTGCGTCTCGCCATCACCAAGGCGCAGGCCGAGAATATGTCGAAAGACACGATGGATCGCGCCATCAAGCGCGGCGCGGGCGAACTCGGCGGCGCGCAGATGGAGGAGATTCGTTATGAGGGCTACGGTCCGGGCGGCATCGCGGTAATGGTTGACTGTTTGACAGACAACAAGAACCGCACGGTCGGCGAGGTGCGCCATGCTTTCACTAAGGCAGGCGGCAATCTCGGCACCTCCGGCTCGGTCGCTTTCCAGTTCACTGAGCGCGGTGTGCTCTTTTTCGAGAAGGTCGAGAATGAGGACGCTTTTATGGAAGTGGCGCTGGATGCGGGCGCGGATGATTTGGAAATCGATGAGAACGGTGCCGAGGTGCTGACGTCGCCGGATAATTATGCGGCGGTGTATGACGCGCTGGTCGCCGCCGGTTATACCCCGGATGAGAGCGAGGTGACGATGCGCGCCGATAATCTTTCGCCCGTCTCCGCCGAGGACGCCGACAAGGTGATGCGCATGATCGAGCGGCTGGAAGAGCTGGACGATGTGCAAAGCGTCTATACCAACGCCGATTTTCCTGAAGATTTTGCCGGCTAGATGGCTGTTACCCGTCGCATTCTCGGCACTGACCCCGGCTCGCGCGTCACCGGTTACGGCATTATTGATGTCACGGGGCAGGAGGTGCGCTATGTCGATAGCGGCTGTATCCGCCTCGCGGATGAAGCGATGCCGCTGCGCCTGATGATGATTCATCAGGGTATCAGCGAGCTGATCCGCATGTACCGCCCGCAGGAGTTTGCGATTGAGGCGATTTTTGTGCACAAGAATCCGAACTCGGCGCTGAAACTGGGGCAGGCGCGCGGCGTTGCCATTTGTGCGGCGGTACTGGCGCAATTGCCCGTCGCCGAGTATGCGGCGAAAAGCATCAAGCAGGCGGTGGTCGGCAAGGGTGGTGCGGAAAAAGCGCAGGTGCAGCATATGGTGAAGATACTGCTAAACCGCAGCGGCGTGATTCAAAGCGACGCCGCCGACGCCCTCGCCGTCGCCCTCACCCACGCGCACCATCTGCAAACGCAAAAGCGGCAACAGCAGGCGGGCCTGCTCGCTACCTGGGAGACTTAGAATGATCGCTTACCTGCGCGGCACGGTCCTGCTCAAACAGGCCGGACAAATCATCATCGAAACCGGCGGCGTCGGCTATGAAGTCTCCGTGCCGCTTGCGGTTCTGGAACGCGTCCATGAAGGGCAGGAAGCGGCGCTGTTCGTGCATCATGCCGTGCGCGATGACGGCCACTACCTCTACGGCTTCCTCACCCTGCAACAGCGCGGCTGGTTCCGCGAAATGATCCGCGTCAGCGGCGTCGGTCCGAAAATCGCCCTGCTCATCCTCTCCGGCTTTGACGTCGATATGCTGACGCAAATCGTGCGCAACCAGGACAGCGCGGCACTGATAAAACTGCCCGGCGTCGGCAAAAAAACCGCCGAACGCCTACTCATCGAACTGAACGACCGCGTCGCCCGCCTGCCGGTCGGCGTAGCCAGCAGCCAGGGCATCATCCGCCCCTCATCCGCCAAGCTGGACGCCGAAGAAGCCCTTATCGCCCTCGGCTACAAACCTGGTGAGGCGGCGCAACTCATCGAACGCGTCGGCGGTGATGACGACGCCGATACCGACACCCTCATCCGCCGCGCTCTGCAACTCAAATTCACCGGCAAACCATGAAAGCCATGATCGAATCCGACCGCCTCATCCACGGCGCCAGCCAGGGCAACGACGAACAGGCCGTCGAACGAGCCGTCCGCCCCAAGCGCCTCGCCGAATACATCGGACAAAGCGCGCTGAAAGCGCAAATGACCATCTTCATCGAAGCGGCACTCGCGCGCGGCGAAGCCCTGGATCACGTCCTGCTCTTCGGCCCGCCCGGCCTCGGCAAAACGACAATGGCGAACATCATCGCCGCCGAACTGGGAGTGAACCTGCGCCAGACATCCGGCCCCATCCTCGACAAAGGCGGCGACCTTGCGGCGATGCTGACCAACCTCGAAAGCCACGACGTCCTCTTCATCGACGAAATCCACCGCCTCTCCCCCGCCGTTGAAGAAGTTCTCTACTCGGCGATGGAAGACTACCGCATCGACATCATGATCGGCGAAGGCCCGGCAGCGCGCTCCATCATCCTGCCGATCAAACCCTTTACCCTCGTCGGCGCGACCACCCGCAGCGGCCTGCTCAGTGCACCGCTGCGCGACCGCTTCGGCATCACCCAGCACCTGCAGTTTTACAGCGAAAGCGAACTGACCGAAGTCGTGCTGCGCGCCGGCCACCTGCTCGGCGTAAAAATGGAAGACGAAGGCGCGGTAGAGATCGGCAAACGCGCGCGCGGCACCCCGCGCATCGCCAACCGCCTCCTGCGCCGCGTGCGCGACTACGCCGACGTGCGCGGCAGCGGCGTCATCACCCGCACCATTGCCGATGAAGCCCTGTCGCTGCTCGCCATTGACGGCCTCGGCTTCGACAACCTCGACCGCCGCCTGCTTACCATCATCATCGACCACTTCACGGGCGGGCCGGTCGGTCTCGACACCCTTGCTGCCAGCATCGGCGAAGAACGCGGTACCCTTGAAGACGTCGTCGAACCCTACCTCATCCAGCAAGGCTACCTGCAACGCACCCCGCGCGGCCGCGTCGCCACCGCCCGCGCCTACGCCCACCTCGGCAGAGAAATGCCCAAACCGTAACGCACACACGGCAAAGTCCTTACGTTACACTACCGCAATCCCCCGCTCATCCAGCCAAAAAGGAGACCACCTTGGAGCCCACCGCACAAACCGGCCTATCCGTCACCCATCTCATCAGCAACGCCAGCATGCCGGTCAAAGTCATCATGGCCATCCTCTTCCTGATGTTCCTCAGCACCCTCTACCTCACCGGCAAAAAATACGTCCAATTCATCCGCCTGCGCCGCAAAAACCGCGAATTTGACCAAACCTTCTGGTCCGGCAGCGACCTCGAAATCCTCTATACCAACTACGAAAAACGCCATCCCGAAAGCATCGAACGCATCTTCATCGACGGCTTCCGCGAATTCACCCAATTCAACGGCAACAACCTCGAAGACCCCGACGTCATCGTCCACAACTGCCGCCGCGCCATGACCGCCGCGCATAACCGCGAAACCGCCCAACAAGAACGCGGCCTGAACGTCCTCGCCACCATCGGCTCCGCCGCACCCTACATCGGCCTGCTCGGCACCGTGTACGGCATCATGAACTCCTTCATCGCCATCGGCGGCGAAAAAACCGCCAGCATCTCAAGCGTCGCGCCGGGTATCGCCGAAGCCCTGATTGCCACCGCCATCGGCCTGCTCGCGGCCATCCCGTCCGTCCTCTCCTACAACTACTTCGTCGCCCGCTCCGAAACCCTCGTCGTCGAATACGACGCCTTCATCGAAGAATTCTCCAACCTCTTGCAGCGACAAATCCTCCTCGCTCGCGACTACCAGCGCAGACAACAGAGAAAACCCGCATGAGCCGCAACCGCCGCCACAAACTCAAAGCCGAAATGAACGTCGTCCCCTACATCGACGTCATGCTCGTGCTCCTCGTCATCTTCATGATCGCCGCCCCGCTCATCCACCAGCAAAGCATCGAAATCGACCTGCCCGACACCAGCTCGGACACCCTCGAAATGCCTGCTGACGCCGGTAACGACACCCTGCCGCTCATCCTCAGCGTGGATGCAAGCGGCAGCTACTACCTGAACCGGGGCAACGGCAAACAGCCGCTGCTGCCGGAAGACGTGACCGCGCTGACCGCCCAGGCGCTCGCCGAGCACCCGGACCTGCCTGTCCTCGTCCAAGGCGATACCAACGCCAACTACAACCGCGTCATCGACGGCATCGTCCTCCTGCAACAAGGCGGCGCCAAAAAAGTCGGCCTCGTCACCGAGCAGCCCCCAGAAAACGGCGCAGGGAGAGCGCAGTGAGAGAAAGCCGCCAACCACAAAACATCCTCCGGCAAGAAAAACTGGGCGGCATCGCGGGCATAATCCTCGGCGTCCTCGGCCTCATCCTCATCTTCCTGCTTGGCCGCGAACATCCCATTGAAATTGACGGCGGCAAAACCCCGCCGCCAAACAGCTACGCCGAGCCCATTGCCACCCAAATCGTGGACGCGCGCACCCTGCAAAACACCCTCGACAACATCACCGCCAGACAAGAAGCCGAAGAACGCGCCCGCCTCGAAGCCGAACGACAAGCCGAAGAAGCCAGACGGCGGGAAGAAGAAGCCGCGCGCCGCGCCGAAGAAGAACAACAGCGCAAAGCAGAAGAAGCCGAACGTCGCGCTGAAGCTGCACGCCAGGCTGCCGCTGCACAAGCCGCACGCGAACAAGCGGCGAGAGAAGCAGCCCGCGAAGCCGCTGAAAAAGCCGCACAAGACGCTGCTGCCAAACAAACCGCCAAAGAACGTTCCGCTCAGGAAGTCAAAGCCGCCAAAGAACAGGCGGACAAAGAAGCGCGCGAAGCCGCCGCTGCCAAGACCAAAGCCGACAAAGAAGCAAGAGCTGCCGCTGAAAAAGCCGCTGCAGAAAAACGCGCTGCCGAACAGGCTGAGAAAAAAGCTGCCGCCGAAAAAGCCGCTGCAGAAAAAGCTGTGAAGGCCAAAGAAGCTGCTGAAAAACGTGCCGCTGAAAAAGCCAAGGCGGAAAAAGAAGCTGCCGCCAAAGCCGCGAAAGAAAAAGCGGCTGCCGAAAAAGCAGCTAAAGCAAAAGCCGAGAAAGAAGCAGCAGCCAAAGAAGCAAAAGAAAAAGCGGCTGCCGAAAAAGCAGCTAAAGCAAAAGCCGAGAAAGAAGCAGCAGCCAAAGAAGCAAAAGAAAAAGCGGCTGCCGAAAAAGCAGCTAAAGCAAAAGCCGAGAAAGAAGCAGCGGCCAAAGAAGCAAAAGAAAAAGCTGCCGCCGAAAAAGCAGCTAAAGCCAAAGCCGAAAAAGAAGCAGCGGCTAAAGCAGCAAAAGAAAAAGCCGCCGCTGAAAAAGCAGCTAAAGCCAAGGAAGCTGCTGCTGCCGAAAAAGCAGCGGCAGAAAAGGCGGCCAAAGAAGCGGCAGCGGCGAAAGCCAAGGCGGAAAAAGAAGCTGCCGCTAAAGCCGCGAAAGAAAAAGCCGCTGCTGAAAAAGCAGTGGCAGAAAAGGCGGCCAAAGAAGCGGCAGCGGCAAAAGCCAAGGCGGAAAAAGAAGCTGCCGCCAAAGCCGCAAAAGAAAAAGCGGCCGCCGAAAAAGCAGCGGCAGAAAAAGCCGCCAAAGAAGCCGCTGCGAAAAAGGCTAAAGAAGAAGCTGCTGCCAAAGCCAAAGCAGAAGCCGACAAAAAAGCGGCAATGGCGAGCCTTGCCGCAGAACTTGATAGCGATGCCGAAAAAGCCGCCGGCAAAGAAAGCGCCGAAGCCAAAGCCGCTCTCGGCGACTTCGGCACCAATATCCTTGGTGCCAGAATGAAAAAATTCTGGCGTCTGCCGCCAAACATACCGGGCAACCTCAAAGTCAAACTCTTCGTGAAGCTTGATAAAAAAGGCAACGTCACCAAAGCCGCCATCAAACAAAGCAGCGGCAACAAACTCTTCGACGACGCCGCCCTGCGCGCCGTGCACGATGCCTCACCGCTGCCACTGCCGAAACATCCCGGCGCCGTTGAAGCCCTCGTGACCGATGGCATCATCGCCAACTTTGACCCCTAACCGCACATTCACTGCCGCAACCGCCACAAGCGGCTACAATGCGCGCCCCTCGCAACCATAACCCCAACACAAGGTGAACCTTATGAAACACAGCAACAAATGGAAACTGCTCGGCCTCAGCCTGCTCCTCCCGTGGTTCAGCGCACAGGCCCAAGTCGAAGTCAACGTTTCCGGCGCCCAAGTCGCCGCCCGCCCCATCGCCATCTTGCCCATACAGGGTGATCCGGGCGTCAAAATGGACTACCTCATCGCCAGCGACCTGCACAAAACCGGCCTCTTCCAGCCGCTTGACCCCGGCAGCTTCCCTGCCGCCGGTGCCGACAACTACCCTGCTTGGAAACAGGCCGGTGCGGATTACGTCGTCTCCGGCAACATGCAGGGCGGCAGCAGCGGCCAGTTCAGCCTCGGCGACATCAACGCCGGCGGCGTGCTCGCCAGCGACAACCTCAGCGACGCCGATGCGCGCCAGCTCGCGCACCAAGTCTCCGACTGGATCCTCTACCGCCTCACCGGCAAACGCGGCGTCTTCGGGACCCAGCTCGCCTACATCCTCGAACAGGGCGGCAAAAACGGCCGCAAATACAGCCTCATCGTCTCCGACGTGGATGGCGCCAACCGCCGCGAACTCTACACCTCCTCCGAGCCCATCCTTTCCCCGTCCTGGGCACCGAACGGTCGCGCCATTGCTTTTGTTACCTATGCCAACCACTACGCGCAAATCGTCATCCAGGAACTCGGCGGTGGCCGCCGCGTCGTCGCCCAAGGCAACGGTATCAGCAGCGCCCCGGCCTTCTCGCCGGATGGCAACTACCTCGCCTTTGTGCAGTCGGACAACAACAACCCCGACATCTACCTGCTTAACCTTGCCAGCGGTAGCAAAACCCGCCTGACCGACCACAGCGCGATTGACACCGAGCCCGCTTTCTCGCCGGACGGCAACTACATCTACTTCACCTCCGACCGCTCCGGCAGCCCGCAAATCTACCGGATGGGCCGCAATGGCGGATCTGCCGAACGCGTCGTTTCCGGCAACGGCTACAGTGCCAACAGTGATCTCTCGCCAGACGGCAGCTCGCTCGTCCTCACCCGGCAAAGCGGCGGCGGTTACCAAATCGGCACCTACGATCTCGCCAGCAAACGCTTTGACGCGCTCACCAATGGCCGCCTTGACGAAGGCGCGAGCTTTGCCCCAAACGGCCAACTCATCATCTATGCCACCAAAGAAGGCGGCAGATCCGTCCTCAAAGTCATCAACAGCAAAGGCGGCGTGGCACAAACCCTGTCCGACCCGAACGGCCGCCTGCGTGACCCGGCCTGGAGCCCGGATACCCGCCCCTAATCCCATCTACTAAAAACAACAACAGGAAGACCCGACAATGAAACGCAAACACTACCTTGGTACCCTCCTCTTCACCCTGCTCGCTGCCGCCTGCTCCAGCCCCTACGGCCTCGAAGGCGAGGAAGGCGCTGCTGGCGCGGGCGCAGACGGCATGGGCGGCTACGGCGACGGCGCCACCTATGGCAGCAACACCAGCTACGGACGCGGCAACGCCGGCACCGCCGACTACTACAACGACCCGCAATACGGACACAACGTCACCGGCGGGCCGCAAGCGGCAGACAAAGACCGCATCATCTATTTCGCCTACGACAGCAGCACCATCGACAGCCGCTCCGAAGCCGTCATCCGCGAACACGCCGCCTACCTGCGCGCACACCCGCAAGCCAACGTCGTTCTCGAAGGCCACACCGACGAACGCGGCACCCGCGAATACAACATCAGCCTCGGCGAACGGCGCGGCTACTCGGTCAAAGAACACTTCGCCGCCCAGGGCGTCGCACCGCAACAAATGCGCGTTCTCAGCTACGGTGAAGAACGCCCTGCTGCCTACGGTTCAAGCGAAGAAGACTACGCAAAGAACCGCCGTGTCGTCATCATGTACTGAGAAACCACAGGAGAGCACCCATGAAAAAACATACCGGCATCGCCCTCATCACCTTGGCCCTTACCCTTGGCGGCTGTGCCACTGTTGATCCGGCCGAACTCGCCGCCACCCGCCGCCAGGTGGATGAACTGAACAACCGCATCAAACAGATAGAAAGCGACCAAGCCTCCATAAAAGTGCGCATCGACGAAGTCGGCAAAAGTCCCCGCCTGCCGAGCGGCGTTTCCGCCGTGCCAACTGCGCGCCGTGGCGAAGCAGCCCCGCAGGGCAGCCAGCAAAGCGACGGCGGTTACGAAACCGGCCTTGCCCAATACCGTGCCGGCGACCTGAATGGCGCCATCGGCACCCTCGAACAATATCTGAACAGCGGCAGCGCCAGCGGCAATGAAGCCGCGCTCGCCCAGTACTGGCTGGGCGATGCCTACTACATGCAGCGCAACTTCGACATGGCCAGCCGCTACCTCGGTGCCTACCTCAAAGCCCAGCCCAACGGCGAACGCTCACAAGCGGCGCTGAACAAACTGGTGGAAAGCCTGCGCGCCCTCGGCCGCACGGCTGACGCCGATACCCTGGCCAGCCAAGGCGTCAGCGCCTTGCAATAAAGCGCACGACATCAAGCCGACAGCCGAAGCCCCGCTTCGGCTTTTTTATACCTATCGCGCCAAGCGGCGTGTACTGGACCCGCCAAGCGGCATCAATGCTGGAACTGCCAAGCGGCGTAAACACTGGTCTCACCAAGCAGCGTAACACTGAACCCGCCAAGCTGCGTGTACTGAACCTGCCAAGATGCCAATATTGGCGACGGGCTCAAGCCCATTTCTACCCTATCGTCGTCAGCAGGCGACGTACCGGTGCGGGCAAGCCTTTATCGAGTGCAGCTTCCCGCGGCAGCCAGTCGGCCGGATTGGCAGGGTGTCCGATTTGCACAGCAAGCGGGGTGATGTGCAGGGTGTAGTGGGTGAAGGTGTGGGTGATGACGGGCAGGAGGCGTTGCGTGGTGATATTACCGAGCCGGCGGGCGGCGTGCAGGGCGGCATCTGCATCATCGTATTCGGGTAATGACCACAGGCTGCGCCAGATGCCGCTGTCGGGACGGCGGTAGAGGTGGACGCTATCGCCGCAGTGGGCGAGTAGCATCACGGTCGTTTTTTCCGGCCTGGTTTTAGGACGGCGTTTTTCCGGCAGTACTGCGGTAGCATCGTGGGCAAGGGCATAGCAGTCGGCAGCGATGGGACAGGCGCCACACTGCGGACGGCTGCGCGTGCAAATGGCGCTGCCGAGGTCCATCAGGCCCTGGGTATAGCGGCGCAGAGTAGCGGCGTCGTCCGGCAGGCAGGCTTCGGCTGCCGCCCACAATGCCTGCTGTGTGGCAGGGCGCTCCGGCGCACCGTAAATGCCGGCGTGACGGGCGAGAATGCGTTTAACGTTGCCATCGAGGATGGCTTCTTTGTGGCCGTAGGCGAAGACGGCGATGGCGGCGGCGGTACTGCGCCCGACGCCGCGCAGGGTTTCAAGCGCGGCGCGGTTGGCGGGGAAGTGCCCGCCGTAGTCGCGCATCACTTGCTGCGCGGCGTGGTGCAGGTTGCGCGCGCGGCTGTAGTAGCCGAGCCCCGACCAGCAGGCGAGCACGTCGTCTTCTGCGGCAGCGGCCAGTGCGGCGACGTCGGGGAAGCGGGCGAGGAAGTGCGGGTAGTAGACGAGCACGGTTGCCACCTGCGTCTGTTGCAGCATGATTTCCGAGAGCCAGATACGGTAAGGGTCGTCACATTGCCACGGCAGGTGGTGGCGGCCATGCCGCGTCTGCCAGGCGGCAATGCGGGCGGCAAAGGACAGCAGAGGCATTTTCAGATAATGCCGATGCCGTGCAGGAAAACGACGATGATGGCGAGCGGCGCGAGGTAGCACACGAGGAAGTACCACAGGTTAAACAGCCACACGGGCAGGGTGCTGCCGGTCATCGCTTCCTGCCGCACTGCGTTTTTGCGCCAGGCCCAAGCGGTGAAGACTGCAATCAGCAACGCACCAAGCGGCATTGACCAGCCGGTGACGAGGTGATCGAGGGTATCGAAGATGCCGCGTTCGCCGATGAGTTTAATGTCAGCGAGACGACCAAAGGACAGCGCCGAGGGGATGCCGCAGAGGAAGATGGCGCTGCCGATGGCCCGGGTGTAGCGAGCGCGGGTGTGCGGTTTTTTGTAGGCGAGCACGGCGACGATATTTTCCAGCATGGAGAAGGCCGAGGTCAGGGTGGCGAAGAGAACAAGCACCATGAAGACGACGAAGAGCGGCACGCCGAGCGGCAGTTTAGCGAAGACGGCGGGCAGGATAACGAAAATCAGGCCGGGGCCCTGGTCGGGCTGGTAGCCGAGGACGAAGACAGCGGGGAAGATGACGAGGCCGGCAAGAAGCGAGATGGCGAGATTCATCCACACGATGCTGTTGGCGCTGCGCAGCAGGTCGTAATCATCGCGCAGATAGGAGGCGTAGGTAATCATCACCGAGACGCCAATACTGAGGGCAAAGAAGGCCTGCCCCAGCGCAGCGAGCAGGGTCTCGCCGGTGAAATACGACCAGTCGGGTTTGAGCAGGAAAACCACACCCTGCCAGGCGCCGGGCAGGGTCAGCGAGCGCACGGCAAGAAGGAGGAACATGACAAACAGGGCGGGCATCATGTATTTGTTCGCCTTTTCGATGCCTTGGCTGATGCCTGCACTGACGACGTAGATGGTCGCGACCATAAACAGTCCTTGGAAGAGGACGGCCTCAGTGGGGTTGGCAATCATCGCGCCGAAGAAGTTGCCGTAATCCGTGCCTGCGCTCAGGTCGCCGATAAGGCCGTGATAGAGGTAAGCAATGACCCAGCCGCCGACTACGCTGTAAAACGAGAGCAGGACGAAGCAGGTGATGACACCGAGCCAGCCGACCAGCGGCCAGGCGCTGCCGGGACGGATGCGGTGGAAAGCCTGGATGGCGTTGTGGCGGCTGTGGCGGCCGATGACAAATTCGGCGATGAGCACGGGCGCGGCGACGAGGAAGGTCATGACAGTAAAGAACAGGAAAAACAACGCGCCGCCGTGGGTACCGGCGGTATAAGGGAATTTCCAGATGGCACCTAGGCCGATGGCGGAGCCGGCGGCAGAGAGAATGAAACCGAGGCGGGAAGTCCAGTTATCGTGCGTTTTTTTCATGAGTAATGACGGAATGTTTGGTGGAAAGGGGCGACATTATGCCCGCTTCCGCCACCATAGTCGCTGCAAATAGGGCTGATACGGTGTTGGCGAGCCTGACCGGACGCCCATAAAAATCGCGCAGTACTATCTGTACTGTCTTCGGCTCGCCGCCTTGTCTCAGCCCTATTTGAAACGACTATATCCCCCACAATCACAGCAAACTGATGCCGTAACTCACCAGACCATAGGCAATGCCCCACATGACGAGACCGATAACGACATCGAGCAGCCGCCAGGTGACGGGGCGGCGGAACAGCGGAATCAGCAGGCGCGCGCCGTAGCCGAGGGCGAAGAACCACAAGGCGGAGGCACTCACCGCGCCGAGCAGGAACAGGCCCCGCGCCAGTGGCGACAAAGTGCCGGCGATGCCGCCGATGATGACCACCGTATCGAGATAGACGTGCGGATTGAGCAGGGTGATGGCAAGCGTCAGCAGCACCGCCTGCCAGACACCTCCCTGCGTGCCGTCGCTGTCCACCACCAGCGCTTCGCCGCCACGCCATGCACTGCGCCACGCCTGCGCGCCATAAACGAACAGGAACAGCGCACCGACGAAAGCCAGCGCAACCGAAGCCGTGCGGCTCTGGCTGATGAGTGCGCCGAGGCCGAAGACGCCGACACTGATGAGGAGAAAATCGCAGAAAAAACAGGTGAGGACGATGGGTAGGACGTGCCAGCAACGCAGCCCCTGTTTAAGGACGAAGGCATTTTGCGCGCCGATGGCGATGATGAGCCCGCCGGAGACGAGAAAACCTTGAATAATGGTGTGCATGATGTGGCCTGTGAGGGTTGAAAAAATGCTTTATACACGACAAAGCCTCTCCCGTGGACGCTGACGGGGCCAGTAACGTCGCCGCTTGACGAACCCAGTAATGACACCGCTTGGCGAGCCCGGTATTTATGCCGCTTGGCATCTCCTTATCCGATATCCGCCGCCGCTGACAAGACCCCGGCCGCCCAATCGCGGTAAGCGGTACTGACGGCGTCCACATTCACGCAGACAATCTGCGGACAGTTATACGGGTGCTGCGCCAGAAGCAACGCCTCCACCACCGCATACAGATGCCGCGCCGTTTTGATCACCAGCCGCACCTCGTCATCGCAGCACAGCTCGCCCTGCCACCAGTAGCGGCTTTCGATCGCCTCACATTGCACACAGGCGGCGAGGTGCGCCGTCAGCAGGGCATCTGCCAGCCGCGCGGCATCGTCGCGGTTGGCAACCGTCGTCAGCACCAGACACAATTCAATATTCATGGCAAACCTCACGGGTCAACAAAAAAACACGCTTATTGTCATATAATAAAAGTTCTCAACAACATTGGAGATGATAACATGCTGAAAAGACGACAATTTATTACCACTGCTACCGCGTCATTTGCCGCCTTGTCCCTGCCGCTCTCCGCGCAAACGGGCAACAAACTCTCCCTGTGGGGGCCGCCGGTCACGCCGAGCGTGCTGCTCGCCATCGCCGCCCGCGACGGCAAGGCAAAAGACATCCGCCCGTTTACCGTGCAAATCTGGCGCAGCCCCGACCAGCTCCGTGCCGGTCTGCTAAATGGCGACATCGCCGCCTCCATCGTGCCGAGCTATGTCGCCGCCAACCTCTACAACCAGGGCAAAAAGGTCAAACTCTTCAACATCATGAGTGAGGGGCTGAACTACATCGCCGCGCCAATCGCCGCCGGCAAGCCGTTGGTAACAAGCCTTGCCGAGCTTGCCACGCACAGCGTCGTCATCCCCTTCAAAAACGACATGCCCGACCTGCTCCTGCAAATCCTCTACAAAAAAGCGGGGCTTGAATTTGCGAACATCCACTACACCGCGACGCCGCCAGAAGCGCTGGTGATGTTCCTGAGCGGCAAGGTGGACTGCGCCATGCTGCCCGAACCGCTCCTGAGCCTCGCGCAAATCAAGGGCAAAGAAAAAGACAGGGAGATCGTGCGCGCGCTGGACGTGCAGCAACTGTGGGGCAAAGCCTTCGGCACTGCGCCGCGCGTGCCCATCGCCGGCCTGCTCTTCACCGACGATTTCATCCGCGACAACCAAGATTTCATCACCGCCCTCAACGAGGATCTCACTACCGCCGTCGCCTGGAGCAAAGAGAACCCGCAGGAAACCGCCGCCCTCGCCGCAGAATATCTGCCCTTCCCGAAAGAAGCGCTGGCGGAGGCCATCCCGCATTCGCGCTTTGCTGCCATTCCCGCTGCGAGCATTGATAGCGAACTGCTCAATTTTTACACCGAACTGCATGCACTGAATGCGAAAATTACCGGCGGCAAAGTGCCGGATGCGGGATTGTTCTACCGCAGACCGCAAACACTCACACGAATTGACGGACCCGGTGATGGCGCTGCTTGGCACAGAATGTTCCTTCCACCGCTTGCGGGGGAAGGGATTGCGGAGGGACGGAAGAGGGGATAAAAGCCTTTTGACGGCTTTTGAAATAGCACGATAGCGCTACGATAGAAGAAAAATGTAGAGACGCTGCCTGCAACGTCTCAAAGATCCTGCATCTACGCGGGCCCAGTAACTACGCCGCTTGGCGAGGCCCGCTTCTTGCATTCCGGGTAAACGTGACCACCAGGCGGGATTCCGGCTCGCTTCAGCGTTCCAGCACATAGCCATAACCGCGCCGCGTGCGGATGGGGTCGGCGTCCGGTGCGATGGCGCGCAGTTTCTGGCGCAGCGTCTTGATATGGCTGTCCACAGTACGGTTATCGATATGGTCGGGGTGGTCCCAGAGCGTGTTCACCAGCTGGTCGCGGTCGAAAGTCTGCCCGGCGTGGGCGAGCAGATGACGCAGCAGGCGGAATTCATAGCGGGTGAGATCCAGCATCTGCCCGTGATAGGCAATCGTCTGCGCGCTTTCATTCACCTGCCAGACATCGGCGGCTGCCCTACCCTGCCCTTCACTGCGGCGGCACACCGCCTTGATGCGCGAAATCAGCTCGCGGCTGCTGAACGGCTTGCCGCAGTAATCATCCGCACCAAGTTCGAGGCCGACGATGCGGTCCACCTCCTCATTGCGCGCGGTAAGGAAAATCAGCGGCGTCGCCCAGTCGCGGCGAATGCGGCGGCACAGCTCGAAGCCGTCCGTATCCGGCAGGCCGACATCCAAAATGATGCAGTCGAACGCCTGCTGTTGCAGGGCCGCAAGGGCGGCGATGCCAGTATCGTGCCAAACGACCTGCCAGTTCTCGCGCGCCAGCGCGTAAGTCAGCGGATCGGCAATGGCGGGATCGTCTTCAATCAAAAGAATCTGTTTCATGGCCGGATTATAACGTGGCGTTAAGCGGCCGTTCAGGGCGGAGGACTAAGATAGCCCGCGCCTGCATACCGGCAGGCGACAACCAAAGAGGTAAACCATGAAAAAAACATTTTTGCCACTTTTACTCGCCCTTGGCGCCCCCGCGCTGGCCTATAATGACAACGCGGTGGACATGGCCGAACCCACCCCGCCCTCCAAAGTTACGACCACATCGACCATCACCACCAACCGCACCGTCAGCACAGGCGCAGACAGCACGACCACACAGGAAACCGCCGCGCCGGTCACGACAGTGCAGGAAGCGGTAGCCACCGACAAACTGCCCGCGCCGCAAAAATACGACGGCGCCAACGCACAGCAAACCATGAAATTGCTCAACCGGAACTTCCGCGCCCTGCAACGGGCGGGCTCCGTAGAAGAAATGGCCGGACCGCTGCATCTCCTCTCCGCTTACGCCGACCAAGCCCAAGTACTGGGCCTCGGTCGCGACGTACCGAACAGCCAGCAGCAAGTCTACGTGGATGAACTGGCGCAATTCCGTCAAGAAGTCGCCACACTGCGCGGCCACGTGGAGGTAGGTGATTTTGACGCTGCCAAAGCACAGTTGCAGGTTCTCGACCAACTGCGACAAAGCGGCAACAAAATGTTCCGCCTGGAATGACCATAAAAAAAGCCCCGCAACGGGGCTTTTCTATCAATAAAACACAAAATACTTGGCAGCCTCGCCTTCGCCTTCCTGAATAATCATCAGCCAGTCCACATCACCCTTTTCGGCAATATACACATCGCGGTGGATGGATTGCTGAATCGGCGAATTGTGGCGGATCGCCTCTTCCACCAGCGCCACCATACCGTTATAAGCGCGCGGCGTAAGAGTGGCGGCGGAATACGCGATGATCTTCGGGCGCGGACACTTGTTAATTAGCGACAACACCGTAATTAAGGCGGCATTGGAACTGAGCAGGCTGCCGATTTTGCCGAACAATTCCTGCTTTTCATAAACAGCGGTGCTGGTGATGGTTTTCAAATAATCAGCCAGATTCTTCATGATGACCCCAGAGGTTTAGCGGTTTGAGATATATGAATTATAGGCCCTTTTTCCGCCGGAATGGGTGGATTAACACCGCTTAAACGGGGATTTTTATGTGGATTTCTGTGGAGATGCCGCTTTACCGCTTGCCGGATGCCAGAGTGACCGAAAAATCCGTCTCACCCTGCCCTTCCCGCCAAACCGTTACCCATAAAAACCTCCTGCAAAAGCCGCCGCTACTGGCACAAAAAACCGCAAGCAAAGTTGCGGCAACATTTTAATCAAGCACCTCACCTGCCGACATTTCCACCAGCAACTCAACTGCCTGCAATAGCAACTGCCGCTGTGGCGCATCCAGCCGCGTTAACAGCCCTTGCAGCCGCAGCGCCTGATCACGGCTGTGCGGACTGCTGTCATTGATCAAATCCGCAACCTCGCAGCCAAAAACCTCAGCCAACTCAAAAAGCCGCAGCGCCGACGGCACAATATTGCCGCGTTCCAGACGGGATACCGCGTCATTACTCAAATCCAGCCGCTCTGCCACATCCGCCTGCGTCAACCCGGCGGCCTTGCGCTGCCTGGCAATCGCCCTGCCGATGGCCTGTTGCAACCGACGTTTCGCATCCACATCCATAAACACCTCCAGCGCGCGAATATCCGGCATCTATCCGCACACCAAAAGAGAGTTAAATTCTTGTTACACAGAATAAGACTCTGTAATATTTCCCGTGACTGACCACCTGCGACAAGAAACACAAAAAAGCGTACACGCGACACAACCGCGCAAACCGGCTTCCTATAATCCGTCCCAACTACAAACCATCCAACATAACCCATGAAAAACAAAAACGAGCGCCTGGTCTACCGCTTGGGCGGCATCCTCGAACGGCTAAACGCAGGTGAACGCATCTCGGTCAGCGAACTGGCGGAAACCTACGCCGTCACCCCGCGCACCATCCAGCGTGACATTGCCGAACGCCTTGCCTTCCTTGAGGACAAATTCCTCGAAAAAGGCCCCGGTTACTACCGCCTGGACAAAGCCAGACTCGGCCACCTCTGCCAAGCCGACATTGAACGCTTCGCGCGCTTTTCCAGCGTGCAGGACATGTTCCCGAAAATCGACCAGCGTTTTTACCAGGAACAACTCATCCGCAGCATCCAGGTCAAAGGCTTCCAATACGAAGACATCAAACCGCGCCAGCGCGACTTTGATCGCCTGCAACAAGCCATCGAACAGCACCGCCGCATCGAATTCCACTACACCAAAGCGGGGCAGGAAGACGGCAAATACTACCGCCTCGACCCCTACCGCTTGCTCAACAAAAACGGCATCTGGTACCTAGTCGGCCTCTCGGCGGACGACGGCGGCGAGCGCACCTTCTGCTTCAGCCAAATCCGCGCCATCAACGAAAAAGCCGAAACCTTCACCCCGGACGAAACCCTACTGGCGAAAATCGACAACAGCGACAGCATCTACTACGGCAACCAGCTTGCGGAAATCATCATCCGCATCAACGCACACGCCGCGCCCTACTTCCTGCGCCGCAGCCTACTGCCCAACCAGGAACTCATCCGCAAACTTGACGACGGCGGCTTGCTGCTCGCCTGCAAAAACGTCAACGAAATGGAAGTCGTACCCATCGTCCAGTACTGGATACCGCACCTCAGCATCATCAGCCCGGCTGACATACAGGACAAAATGCTCGCCCGCCTCAAACACTATTTGGAAAATAACTGAAAGGAGACCACATGGGCCCATTCATCGGACTATCGCTGCTCATCCTCGTCGCCTACGGCATCCTCCGCAACAGCGGCGAGCGCAAACACCGCCAACTCGAACAACAGCACTACTGGCAAGAAAAAATCGAAGCCGCCTACCGCAAAGGCTATCAGGACGGCATGACGCAGACACAAATCAACAAACTGGAACAACACTGACAAGGACACACCATGAAAAACACCATAGACAGCAACATCAGCATTGGCGCAGGACTCTATGAAACCGTCAGCCGCCACGGTGCCGCCGGCACGGAATTTCTGAAAGGACTGCGCGGCATTGATTACGAAACCGGACAAACCTTTGACCGCAGCCTGCTGGACATCAGCCGCCACAAACTCCATCCGGACTACATAGAGCGCAACATCAAACAACAAGCGGGCTACTCCGCCGAAATCGCGAGCGTCTCGAAACGCAACGCACAGGCCATAAAAGAAGGCGGCACAGCCCGCTTCAGCCGCAGCGAAGACATCGCCCGCTACGGCAAAAACCATCCCGTTGTGGACATCGTCGAACTCATGGAGGGAGAAGAAATCACCTCGCAGATGAAATTCGTCACCAATCAGAAAGCACTACTGAAAAAAATCGCCTGTGGCAAAGGAGGCGGGAAAACCGACCTGTCACGCTATATGCAGGCCGACAAACTGGAAGTCCCGACCGAACAAGTCGAAAACATGAAAGAGATTTGCCGTAAACAGGCAAAAAAACTGCGCGAAGAAGCCGAAAGCACTATGAAACAGGGCAAAACGGACATTGCCTTGCAGAAACAAACAGAAGCCCGCAACTACGAACGCCTCGAACAAAAAATCAGCGACTCCGGCATGACCACCGATGAAGCCATCGCCTATCGCCTGCGCCCCCGCTGGGAAACCGCCAAAGACATCGCCGCCGTCAGCCACGACGCAGGCATCGCCGGCGCCAAACTGGGCGCCGCCATCGGCGGCAGCATCTCGCTCGTCGGCAACCTCGTCGCCATGTACAGCGGCGACAAAACCTTTGGCGAAGCCGTGCTCGATACCGGCAAAGACACCCTGGCTGCCGCCGGGGTTGGCTACGCCTCGGCGTTCAGCGGCAGCGCCGTCAAGACCCTGATGCAACAATCCTCCGGCACTATCATGCGCGAACTCAGCCGCACCGGCCTGCCCGCCATGATCGTATCCGCCTGCCTCAGCACCGGTAAAAGCATCACCCGCTTTGCCAGTGGCGAAATCGATGCCGAAGCCATGCTGCACGAAATTGGCGTCAGCACCAGCGGCATGCTCTCCGCCTCCATGTTCACCGTCATCGGCCAGGTCGCCATCCCCGTACCGGTACTCGGTAGCATGATTGGCGGCATGATCGGCTACGCCCTCACCAACACCTTCTACCAAAGCTTCTTTGACGTGCTGAAAGAGAAAAAACTCTCCGCCGAACGCCTCGCCATCGTCACCATGCAATGCGAAGCGGCGCGGATGCTGGCACGTGCCTACCAACAGGAGCTCTGCCGCCTGTTTGACGAAAAACTGACCCAACTGGATCACGAAAGCCGCGCCCTGTTCGCCACGCTGGACGATCCGGACATCAGTGCCGACGACTACTGCGCCGGCATGAACCGCTTTGCCGCTATGCTGGGCAAACGGCTCACCATCAACAACATGGCGGAACTTGATGCCGCCATGCTTTCCGACAAACCACTGATTATTTAAGGACTAACTCCATGTATCTGCACGAAATATCCGGCTTGCTGGAAAAAGTCTTCTTTCTGGAATGCGCCACCCTCCTCCTGATGCGGGAGGGTGATGGTCAGAAAGAATTACTGACAAAAGAAGAAGAAAAGAGAGAAGACATTATTGAGCCCTACGCATATAACCTTAGCGAATTGGATAAAAACGTATTGCAGGAATCTGCTCAGGAAATGCAGAAAAATGAACCAAACAAATTCATTTCCCTGCCATCGTTTTGCGAGAAGACAATAGAAAATAAATACGTTAAATATTCTGATAACCTGAAATTCTACACTGACCTTAACACAGATTCTCATTGTAATCATGACACGCTCAGCCTTATTTTCAAAAGAACATTAGACAAATATTACAATAGAAATGCAGATAAAGATGGTGCTATGGCAGTTTTTAGCAGCATAATTGGAACAATGACGAGATTATACAGTAAATATAAAAACACTACTGATGAAATAATTTTTTCAAATGCCTTAAGCTATATTATCAAAAACAAAAGAGATGTCATTCAATCATTCGACTCAAGAACAAAGAAGATATTTATCTACGAACTAATAAATATAGGAACCAAAACCAAAGGCTATAA
Source organism: Cardiobacterium valvarum (assembly GCF_900460955.1). GTDB lineage: Bacteria > Pseudomonadota > Gammaproteobacteria > Cardiobacteriales > Cardiobacteriaceae > Cardiobacterium > Cardiobacterium valvarum. Next base: position 1,125,973 of record NZ_UFUW01000001.1, on the reverse strand, counting down.
AGATTCTCAGCATAAATTATTATGTAGAATAGCGGAATCTATAGGATTAGATGCAGAAACTGTCAAAGAGTTTCAAGAAGCATCTGCCAGTTTGCACAAAGCAGAGCATGATTTATCAGAACTGATTTACGAATAAACATGACTTGCTTACTCTTCACAGCATGATAGGATTTACATCCGTCATTACTTTTTAACAAACCTTTTTCTATCCAAGGAGTTAACCATGTACCTACATGAACTGTCATCCCCCATCCACAAAGCATTTTTTCTGCAATGCGCCTGTTTGGTCGCCATGCGGGAAAAAAACAACAAACCTGTTGCAAATAAAATCACGAAAATAGATGCTGTAAAGCCATACTCTACCTGCATTGACGAGGATAAATTTAAGATATTAGACTTCTTTACAGAAGAAATGCAAAAACTTGAAGAAGGATGGAGTAACGATTATTTCTCTATCTTAAAAAGAATACTATCTTACGATGCTGAATACATAGAAGGTGATAGTTCTGTTTCAGTAGTAAATGATGGTAATATTTTTCCAATAACAGAAATAACTGATGAAAAATTAAAAGAGCTTAAAAATCAAGAGAATAATAATAAAGACACTATAATTGCTGTAGAGCAATTTATAGACAGTATAAATGAGATAAGAAATAAAGCATCTTCTGAAAAACTAGTTTACCTATGTAACAAACTAATAAAGCTAGTTGAAGGGGATAATGAATATATAGAAAATATCATAAAGAAACTAACCCATGCTGGCTTTAAGGAAGAAGTTGCTGAAAACTTATGTTACTTATTATTGGCTCAAGGAGCGGGAGTGCTTATTGATGGCATTGAAAAAGGCAAGGAAAGCAGATTTACTGGGTTGGGATTCTCACTTACCAGCACAAGCCTTATCCCGCTGGTTATATATTATGATGCCCCCGAAATCCAGCAAAAAATGATGCAAAACATCATGCAGGGAGGAAAGTTATTTAATCTTGATAAAAGTGAAATTATCAGTTCTTTACTGGAAATGTCTGAACTGAAATCTGTGGTATTCAATCTTGCCATTGAAATATTGAATTTCTCCGCCTATGCCTTGGCACCATTTGGCATAAAAGAACAACGGGTTTTCATTTTGGGATTACTGCAAGTAGCCCTTGCCGACAATCAGGTTGGCGAAGAGGAACTGGCAGTTATTCAAAGAATTGCTGTCGCAATCGGCAGTGATACGGAAACGGTTGACGAATTGCAGGAAGCGATAACACGCCTGCACCGCGCCAATCAGGAAATTAGCAATCTTATTAGCGAATAAGGAGAAAATCATGGCTATCCCATTAATTGTAGGTCTTGCGGCCGGTGCTGTCGGTTTGTACAAGGGCGGCAAAGCAATCATGGATAACAATAAAGCGGGTGATATTAATGCCAGCGCAAAAGACATCATGCAATCGGCAGAGAAGTGCGTAAAAGATTCGCGTGAGGCTTGCCGTACCGCACTGGAAGAATTGGGGCAACACAAAGCCAAAACGCTGGAAAACAACGTGCAGGATTTCCTGCAAACTTTCAACCAAATCAAAAATGTGGATTTTGCCCGCGACAGCGGTCTTGGTAATTTGGTGCCACGCAATTTCAATACCGACCTGAAAGAAATGGCAGCCAGCGTATCGATGGTAGTTAGTGCAGGCTTGGGTGTTGGCGGCAGCGCAGTCAGCGGGGCATTGGTCGCCTTTGGCGCTTATAACGGCACCATGCTTTTTGCTGCCGCCGGCACCGGCACCGCCATCAGCACACTGAGCGGCGCAGCAGCCACCAATGCCACGCTGGCATGGCTTGGTGGCGGCACAATAGCATCCGGCGGAATGGGCGTTGCCGGTGGGGTCATGGCACTGCAAGCTCTTGTCGCCGGCCCCGCTCTACTGGTTGCCGGTTGGTATATGGGTTCCAAAGCAGAAGCCAATCTGAATAATGCCCGCAGCAATAAAGAACAAGCACTGAAATATGCTACGGATATGGACGTGGTCGTAACCATGCTGGATGGCATTACCGCTGTCGCTAAAACCGCATCGGGTATCCTCTCCACCCTGCGCACCCATGCCCGCCGTAATCTGAAAACCCTCAAATCGGTCATAGAAGAACAAGGCTTGGATTATGCGCAGTACAATCAGGAGGGCAAACTGTCCGTAATGAAAAACGTCAAAATCATGCAGGTCATTAAAGCCATCATTGATACCCCGATACTGGATGAAGAAGGCAATCTGATGGGCGATGCCACTAGCAATTTGACACAAATCGAGCAATGCGTACAAAGCGGCTTTATTGATGCCTTACCGCAAAAATAAACTACAAACCTTATATCTGCCCGCTTCAAGCGGGCAGATAACTTTCCACTATGACCCACAACATATTGACCCCCTTCCCCTGCAATAGCTGCGGCCAATGCTGCCGCCGCGTCGGCTTGAGCCCGCAAACCGCCTTCCTTGATCGCGGCGATGGTGTCTGCCGCCATTTCGATGAAACAACCAACCTGTGCACCATCTACGAAGAACGCCCGCTGGTGTGCCGCGTGGAAGCGTATTACCGTCGTTATCTTTCCCACCAAATAGCGTGGGACGAATTTGTCGAACTCAATCTGGCGATGTGTCGCAAGTTTCAGGAAGAAGGTAATCCGCAATCTTGAGCATAGGTGTCTGCCCATCTCGCACTCGTAGCAAAGAGTCTTTTTCTTGCTAAAGGTGGTGTGCCTGCGGGCGAATGCCCTCCCCCCTGCCTTTGTATGTTCTCCTCACAGGCCGCATGAAGCGGCTTACACAACAAACCCCGGCCGTGGCTCTTCTCAAACGGGCGTGGGAGGCTCAGATTGTTTTCTGGAATTGGTATCAAATAAAAATCGCGACCGAAGTCGCGGCACTATTCTAATCAAGCGCTCCGCCCGCCGACATCTTCACCGCTTGCAACGACTACACCCTACGCGAGCGGTTCCAGCCTCAAAGGGCGGAAGGCTCAAATGCAGGACGAATTTAGCCAATCGGGCAGACGTCGCCTGCTTTTCATTGTGTACGAAATCCCAGCCGAACCTCAGCGAATATCCGCTTCGAGGACAATACTGCCGTCGCCGTCTGCCGCGCAGAGGCGTTGCAGGGCAGGCAGCGTGGTGGCGAGTTCCACCGGCAAGGTGTAGGGCGGATTGATGAGGAAAAGGCCGCTGCCGTGCATACCGTAATCGTCACGGGCGGGGCAGACATGCAGTTCGGTGCGCAGGTAATCGTGCGGGAAGCGCGCGCGCAGGGCGGCGGGAAAGCGGCGGCTTTCAGCGCGGGCAATGCAGGGATACCAGATGAGATAGCAGCCATCGGCGAAGCGCTTGTGCGCGGCGGCGAGGGTATCGAGGACGGTTTGGTAGTCGCTTTTTTGTTCGTAAGGCGGGTCGATAAGGATGACGGCTCGCCGGCTCGGCGGCGGCAGGCGGGCAATGAGGCCGGCAAAGCCGTCACTCTGTGCGACGTGCAGGCAGCGGCCGAGGCGGAGCGGACGCAGGTTATCCTGCAAGGCCTGATAATCGGCGGGATGCAATTCGTAGAGATGCAATTTGCCGGGCGGTGGCAGGGTTTTGGCGGCAATCAGGGCGGAGCCGGGATAGGTGTCCGCCGCCGGCAGCAGGGCACGCAGTTCATCCCGCCATGCGGCGAGCGCAGCGGGCAGATCGGTAGCGGCAAGGAGACGGGTAAAGCCACTATCGTATTCGCGGTTTTTCTGCGCGTAATCGCCGCTGAGGTCGTATTGCCCCGCTCCGGCGTGGGTATCGATGTAGTCGTAGGGCTTCTGTTTGCCGTTGTAGTAGGCAAGCACGCGACTGAGCAGGTAGTGTTTCAGGAGGTCGGCGTGATTGCCGGCGTGGTAGGCGTGGCGGTAACTGAGCATAGCGGGTTCCGGAGAAAGTGTCCGCATCATTGTCGCGCGTGCGCGGCGTGGTGGCAAAAAGCCCCGCATGGGCGGGGCTTCGTGGTGCGGGGCGGTTACTGGCAACGATAGCCGCCGTCTTGATATGTCGCCACTTGCGGATAGGCGCAGAGCGGCATTTCCTGATTGGGGAAGGCTTTGCCGCGCGCCAGCAACCGCTTCGGCGCTTCGCCTTTTTCTTGCCAGTTTTCCAGCGCGGTGAGCGGGTCGAAATCGTCATAGGCTTGGCCACCGCCGCAGTGGTTCATGCCCGGCACCATGAACAGGCGGCTAAAGCTGGCCGCATCGGCAGTGTCCTGTTGCAGTGCTTTGTACCACTCGACCTGGTCTTTGGCGGAGAAGACGGGGTCGGAAACGCCGGTAACGACGATGAGTTTGCCGCCGCCCGCCTTGAAGCTGCTGAGGTCGGTGCTGATGGCGTCGTTGAGCGCGCCGGTCTGGTAGGTTTTTAGCGGGTCGCGGTCGAAGTCGAATTTTTCTAAATTGAAATCGGGTACGGCCGGGGTCATGAAGTACCACAGCAGCGAGCCTGCGCCGAGGGTGACGCTGCGCGCATCCGCTTTGCCTGTTTGCGAGGTGCCCAGTTTCCAGGCGCGCCAGTCGGGCTGGTTCAGCCCCGTGTCGTAGTACCAGCCGCTGTAGATGGGGTTGCCCTTGCTGTCGCGCGCGCCGTCCATCACGGCTTTGAGCGCGGCAATTTTGGCTTGGGGCAGGTCAAGGCTGTCGGGCTGGAAGTCGCAGTTTTCCCAGGCGTTGATGATGCCGTCGGCGCGGCCGTCTTTGCTGTCGCATTGTTTGAGGACGGCGGCGCTGACTTTGTCGAGGTCTTCTTGGGTCAGCGCGTTGGCGAGGATTTTTTCGCCTTTGTCGTTGGCCGGCGCGATTTTCATGAGCTGCTGGTAGTCCCACTGTTGGGCGACGGCAGCACGCGAGAGACGGAAGCCGGGGTTGGCGGCGATGACGCCGTCAAATTCCAGCGGATAGCGCTGCGCGGCAATCAGCGCTTCCCGTCCGCCATTCGAGCAGCCCATGAAGGTGCTGTGTTTGGGGGCTTGCTGGTAGTGCTGCCGGATAAGCGCTTTGGCGACGGTGGTCACTTTGCCGGTCGCCTGATAGGCAAAGTCGAGGCGCGCCTGCTGGTCAGCGCCGAAATCAGGGGTAGGCGTAGGATGGCCGCCATCCATGCTGACCACGGCATAGCCGCGCATCAGCGCCGGGGTGGCGGTGGAACTGCGCACGGGGATGTTGCCGACCGCCGGGGCGACGAAGCCGTCCACGCCACCGCCACCCTGGAAGAGGAAGCGCTGGTTCCAGTTTTCCGGCAGGCGCAGTTGGAATTTGATGCCGTAATGCTTGCCGTCGGCACCGGTGCGCGCGCCGATTTCTCCGCTGACAACGCAATGCGGCGGCGCTTTTTGCGCAGCGGCAGAGCCGCCGGTGAGGGCGGCCATATCATCGCCAGCGATGGCGCCGTCTGACCAGGTGACGCTATTGATGACGGTATCAGGCAGCGTGGTTTGTTGCAGGGCGAGGCAGTTTTTTTCGTCGGCCTGGGCGGTGAGCGCGACGGCGGTGAGGCTTAAGGTGATAAGGGTTTTCTTCATGCTGGCTCCTGTGGTTTGCATCAGCGCAGATTATCGGGGAAGTTGGCGGGCAGTTCACTTGCGGCGCAGTTGATGATGCTGTCGTCGTTTTCCCCGCAGTCACGCACGAAGGTAATGGTGGCAAATTCGTCGATGACTTCGGTCGGGTAGGCGGGGCCGGCAGCACGGTATGCTTCCATCTGCGGGATATGTTCGTTCTGGAAGCAGACGGTTTTCTGCGGGTCGTTTATTACCCAGCACGGAAAGAAAATGGTGCCGTGGAAAAGGCGGTCGCCGAGGTTGACGATGAGGCTGACATCCGTGCCGGTCGGCTCGGTCCAGGAGATTTTGTAGCTGTCGCGGCCCACCCTGGCGATATAGACGCGCTGATCTTTGACCCAGCGGTTGCCGACGATGCCGCTATGGATGCGGTAATCAAGCGTCTGTGCGTTTTTGACGTAGATTTCGTAGTTCCAGCCGTTGTCGTAGGTATAAACCAGGTGTTTGCCGAGCAGGCCGCGCAAATCGTGTTTATCAAAAGTCGTCATGGATTTTTCCTTGGTTTGGATGATGCGGGCATGATAGCGGCGCTGCTTTTAGGGAAAAATGCGATAATCGCTAAATAGCTTTTAACAAAATGATGCCTAATGGAACCGCAGAATCCCGATTTGCGCACCCTGACTTTCTTCCTCGATGTGTATCGTTGGCACAGTTTTTCCGCCACGGCGCGGCAACACAATCTGTCCGTGCCGGTCATCACCCGCTGCATCAGCCAACTGGAAGCCGTCCTGCGCACCCCACTCTTTTACCGCACCACCCGTGCCGTTCTGCCTACCGAAGCCGGACACCGTTTTGCCGAGTACGCCGAGGCGATGTTGCAACACTGGCGGGAGGCGCAGCAGGCGCTGGCCGATTTGCACGAAACGCCATCCGGCACCATCCGCATTCATGCCCCGCTGGTCTTCGGACAACGGCATATCGCGCCGTGGTTGAGTGGGCTGCTGCGTCGCTATCCGCAGTTGAACGTAGAGCTGCTGCAACGTGATGAACAGGCCGATTTTCAGGCCGACCGTCTTGATCTGGCCTTTTGCATTGGCAGCCGCCCCGATTCCGCGCTGAAGATGCGTACCTTTGCCCGCGAGCATCATTATCTTGCTGCCGCCCCATCCTATCTGGCGGCACACGGCAAACCGCAGACACCGGATGAACTGGGCGCGCATTACTGCCTGCTTTATCGGGGAAAAAATGGTCTGGACCGCTGGTTTTTCCGCACGGATTCGGCCCGTGACTGGGCAAGCCCGCCCCTGCGCGGCAAGATTGTCGCCGATAATGTGGAAATGCTGCTGCGGGCAGCGCTGGATGGTGCCGGACTGGTGCTGTTTCCCGACTGGCTTCTCGGTGAATATATCCGCCGTGGCGAACTGATATCCCTCTCCTGCGGTAGCCGGCAGGTAGCGACCGATCCCCATGAACATTATGTTGGCGCCGTCTATCCCCGCACCTGTCAGCCGTCACGCAATCTCTGCGCCGTGCTGGACTATTTCAGCGAGGTCTTTGGTGAGAGGGCGTATTGGCTGCTGGATGGCGAGGATGACGGTCATGGTCATTCCCCATAGTTCTGAACCGGGTTGTCTTCGGCTCGCTGCCTTTCTCTGCCCTATTTGAAGCGACGATAAAAGGCGGCTCGAACGGCAACGATACCGCCCGGCGCCGCCGCACTCACAGTTTCAGGCGGTAGATTTCTTCCAGTGCGTCGTTGCTGTCCACCGAGCAGTTGAGGTCGCGCAGGCGGCCGTCGTGCACGCTGTAGATCAGGCCGTGCACGCACAAGTTTTGTCCGCGCGCCCAGGCGCGTTGCACTTCGTCCGATTTGCAGACGTTTTTGACTTGTTCGATGACGTTCAGTTCGCACAGGCGGTCTTTTTTGGCCTGTTCGTCGATAAGGGCGAAGTTGGCGCGGTTGTTGTTATAGACGTCTTTGATGCTGCTCAACCAGTTGTTCATCATGCCGTAGTCTTTTTTGCTGAGGACGGCTTTGATGGCGCCGCAGTCGTAGTGGCCGCCGACGATGATGTCGCTCACTTGCAGTTCGTCCACGGCAAACTGGATGACGCTGTGGCAGTTGAGATCCATGGCGTGGACGATGTTGCCGACGTTTCTGTGCACGAAGACTTCGCCCGGCAGGAGCCCCATCACCTGGTTAGCGGGGATGCGGCTGTCCGAGCAGCCGATCCACAGGTAGGCGGGGTTTTGCTGGGCGGCGAGGGCGTCGAAGATGCCGGGGTTGTCGGCGGCAAAGGTTTCCGCCCAGCGGCTGTTGTTTTCCAGGAGGGCTTCGATGTGGGCTTTTTTCATGGTCTGTTGGGTGGTGGCAGCCAAGCGGGATGGCTACTGGGCCCGCCAAGCGGGATAGTTGCTGGACTCGCCAAGCGGGATGACTACTGGGCCCGCCAAGTGGGATGGTTACTGGACCCGTCAAGCGGGATAGTTACTGGACTCGCCAAGCGGGATAGTTACTGGGCCCGCCAAGCGGGATGGTTGCCGGGCCGCCAGGTGGCATAGCCACGCACTTTCGCTTTAGGCCCCGATGTCGCGGCGCCAAGTGATGCCGTCAAACTGTACGCGGGCAATGGCATCGTAGGCTTTTTGCCGCGCTTCGGCAGCGGTTTGGGCGACGCCGACGAGGTTCAGTACGCGGCCGCCACTGGTCAGATATTGGCCGTCGCTGTATTTGGCACCGGCAATGAAGACTTGCGCGTAGAAACGCGCCTGTTCGAGGTGGTGGATGGGCAGGCCGGTGCGGTAGTCGCCGGGGTAACCTTTCGAGGCGGCGACAACGCAGCAGGCATGCGCGTCTTTCCAGCGGAAGACGTTGGCGTCAAGGCGACGTTCCAGCGCGGCCTGCACGGCGTCAAGCAGTTCGCTGTCGAGTAGTGGCAGCACGGCCTGGGTTTCGGGGTCGCCGAAGCGCATGTTGTATTCGAGCAGGTACACGCCGCGCACCGTCACCATCAGGCCGAAGAAGATGACGCCGGCGAAGTTCATGCCTTCCGCCTGGATGCCGCGCAGGGTGGGTTCGAGGATGTCGCGGCGGAAGGCGTCCATTTCGGCGGCGCCGAAGCGGGGATGCGGCGCGATGACGCCCATGCCGCCGGTGTTTTCGCCGGTATTGTTTTCGCCGATGGTTTTGTGGTCGCGCGCGCTGACCAGCGGCACGATGCTGCGGCTGTCGCAGAAGCTGAGTAGCGAGCATTCGTAGCCGTCGAGGTATTCTTCGATGACGATTTCCGCGCCCGCCTCACCGAAGCGGCGTTTTTCCATCATGGCGCGCACGGCGGCTTCGGCCTCGGCCTGATTCTGGCAGATGACGACGCCTTTACCGGCGGCGAGGCCGCTGGCTTTGACCACGGTCGGGTAGGGGCAGTCGTGCAGGTGGGCAAGTGCCGCATCCAGTTCGTGGAAGGCGGCATAAGCGGCGGTTTTCACGCCGTATTTGTGCATGAAGTCTTTGGCGAAGCGCTTGCTGCCTTCGAGTTGCGCCGCCTGCTGGTCGGGGCCGAAGATGGTGAGCCCTTGGGCCTGGAAGGTATCAACGATGCCTTCAACCAAAAGCGCTTCTGCGCCGACGAAGGTGAGGCCGATGTCGTTCTGTTTGGCAAAGGTCAGGAGGTCGCTGACGCGCGTGAGCGGGATATTGCGCACCCGCTGCATATTGGCGGTGCCGGCGTTGCCGGGAGCGACGTAAATCTGCCGGACGCGGGCGTCTTGCGCGAATTTCCAGGCCAGCGCGTGTTCGCGCCCGCCTGCGCCGATGATCAGGATATTAAGCATGGTGGTGTTCCTCTATGGCTTGGTTGTGTGGGAGGCGGTAAAAGCGCGTGGTTTTCTCGCTTGGCGCGTGTTTGCCGTATCCGTGAAAGGTCGTGATTATAGTCGGTTCGAACGGGCTGTTTTAGGCGACTATGTCGCCAGCAGGCGGGCGACGGTTTCCGTGAGCAAGCGGTGTTCCTGCGGCTGAATACGCGCTTGCAGGGTGTGCGGCATGTCATCCGCCAACACCGGCACCCGTGCCTGGGCGATGACCGCGCCGCTGTCAATGCCGCTGTCCACATAATGCACGGTGCAGCCGCTTTCCCGCTCGCCCGCGTCCAGCACTGCCTGATGCACGCGCAGGCCGTACATCCCCGCGCCGCCGTATTTCGGCAGCAGCGACGGATGCAGGTTGATGATGCGCTGCGGAAAATGCGCGACCAGCGCGGGCGGCAGGATGCTGAGGAAGCCGGCAAGCACCACCAGATCCGTGGCGGCAGGCATGGCGGCAGCCAGCGCAGCGGCAAAATCCGCACGTTTGCGGTCAACGAGGACAAACGGCACGGCAGCGGCTTCGGCGTGCTGCCTGCCGCTGCACTCGCGATCGGCGATGACGGTGTTGACGCGCGCGGGAATCTCGCCGCATGCGCAGGCATCCAGCAGGGCTTTGAGGTTGCTGCCGCCGCCGGAAATCAGGACGGTAAAGGATTTCATGCGTTCTCCTTGAATTGCCGGGCTTGTAGAAAAAAGGCATGGCTATCCCTATTGGCGGCAGCAAATGCCGCTTGCGGAATGAAATAAGCGATATTGCGATCCACATAAAAAAGCAGAAAATCCTTGTCTTCAATGATGCGGTAAACCATAGGCCAAGAATAAAAATGTCTGGCGCGTCCCGCTTCTTCATGCGTCAGACCTTCCGGGGACAGGGTAATGGTGAATTGCCGCCCATCCAATGGATAAAACATACTGCGAATAAAATTGCCATATTGCCAGCGCTGAAAAAATATCACGGCAAGGAGCAAAGCGCCCAGCAAATAGAGCAAATGCCGCAAGGCTTGATAAGCATCATCGGCGACCGCAAGACAAATATCCAAACCTGCTTCATCGCCAAATAGATGGCAATTCCCGTATAACGTACTGCCGACATTAGCCATCGCCTGTCCATACCAATAGAAAAGGGCGAATATCATCAGCGTGAATGCCGCCATACCAAGCCACTGTCTCCGCCGCAAGGCAGGCTCACGATAGCGGCAAAGCCGTCGCCCCGCCTGCCGTTTCTCGCGCTCCGTTGCCGCGAAAGTAATTTGCATGGCGTTTGTCATGAAAGATCCTTGTAGTATTGCAATAACTGAAAATAGCGGTTTTCCGTTTCCTTATCGGCAAATACACGTTGCGGAATCACAAAGGCCGCGGCCTGATCAATAAATACAAACCACGGCTCCTGTTCACATATTACCCGCTCAATGGTTGGCCAAAAATAAAGCATACGGTTTTTATCCAGCTCCTCACTATAAAATCCTTGCGGCGCTACCGTGTAAACAAATTGCCGCTGGGGCAATGGACGGAAGGCGGCATGCCGTTTAATGCGGATTTCATAAAAAATAGAAATTGACAGCGCCATTGCCGCAAAAATAACTGCCTGAATAATGAACCATAGCGCGCGGATACCATCTGCGTCAGCAAGTAGCGCCCCATCTTTCAAGAAAGAAAAACGATTAACGGCAATATAAGTGCAGACAATAAAAATCAGCATACAAAGTGCATCCACCCAACGCACACGCCGCAATACCGGCTTGGACAAAAAGCGCTGCAATACACGCGAGGCCGTGCGCTGTTCTGTGGCCGTCAGCACAACCGTCACCGACAAAGACTCACCATTCATCCGCCACCTCTTCATCGCGCACGGCGACAATGACCGCATCCAGCACCGCCGCACAGCGCTGCACCGCCGCCTCGTCTTCCTCACGACTGATGAAGCCGACACACAAATCCGGATTGTCCGCCCGCCAGCGCCACAACGTCAGGCCGTAACCCTGCAATTCTTGCGCGGCATGAGCAAGCAGCAGGCGCGGGTCAGTCTCATAAATCAACGGCTCGTCATCCGTTTCCTGCACGCCGAAAAACACATCCGCCTGCCAGTTCGCCGCAACTGCGCGCAAATCATCCACCAAATCAAATATATCCGCCCATTCAGCGGCAAACACCGCCTCATGCTGCAACAAATGGTACGTCGCCCAAAACGGTGGCAAATCGTGATTGCGCGCTTCCAGCAGCGCATCATCCAGCGTTTCCTCAGCGTCCACAAAGCGGTCTGGCTCAGCATCAATCAATTGCAGCAACTGCCGCAAGGCAGCAGCGTGATGTTCCCGTTCCGACATAAATTCTTCCCCCTGAAAACGGCGCGTATCATAAACGACACTTATTTTTCCATCGCAACCCGTTGATTACACAAAGCTAAAAAAGAAATATGGAAAGAATGTCATTTTTCCTATCGCAAAATGGCAAATATGTTACATTACTGCAATCTCTTCTTAATCCGCACAGGAGTGTTTACACAATGAAAAAAACCCTCGTCCTATTACTCGCTGTTGCCCTTGCGACCACAGTTGACGCTGCCCCGCGCCAAAAAAGCAAAGCCAAGGCGAACCGTTCGGCAAAAACGAGCCAGGTCACGAACTACAATGAAACCTACACTGTTGGTGGCCAGAAAATCCCTGCCATCCGCAACCGACACCTGCTGAAAGCCATCCCACCCGGCACGCCGCTCATGCCGCCGAATGCCGCTGCCGCGCGTGACCGCATTGGCGTCCGCCCGCTCAATTTCAGCGGCGGTCAGGCGCACATCTCCGGCAGCATCCGCGGTCTCGGCATAGCCGCATACAGCTTCAGTGGCAGCGCCGGGCAATCCATCCGCATGGTGCCGAACAGCAAAAACTTTGCGATGGAGTTCGCCCTCTTCAATCCGCAGATGGGGATGCGCTTCGGCTCGGTACACACCCTGCCCTACAGCGGCGAATACGAAGTGCGCATCGTGCAGAACCACAAAAATGCCGCACACAGCAAGACCGCACGCCCTTATAACGTCACCGTTTACCTTGATGGCGCGGCAGACGGCATAGCAATGCCGGTCGGCGGCGACATGGGCATGGGCGGTAACGATCCGATGCCGGTAAAACGCAGCGTGCCAATGCGTGCCGCCCCGGCTGCTGCCATGTCGGCCCCGGAAATGGATGCCGAACCGGAAGCCGCACCGGCGCCGCGCAAAGCTGCCCGTACCCCGGCAAAAGGCAAAGGCAAATCGCGCAACTATCAGTGTGAAAACGGTGCCAAATTCAACGTCGAATACCTGGACATCAACACGCCAAGCCCGACCGCCGTCGTCCACAGCGATTCTGGAGATTCCAGCCTGCCGCTTGACACCTCGGCCAGCAGCGGCAAGAACCTGATTTTCAGCTCGGACGAAGGTATGCTGCACTTGGTCAAAACCCAGGGCAACAACCTCGCCCGAGCCGAAGTGCTATCGTTTGACCACAACGGTTCGCCGATTGGCTTCGGCTGCAAACCGCGCTAAGCACTCAGGTTTGACGATAAAAAAGGATGCTGCGGCATCCTTTTTTATTTCCGGATGTTAGGGCCAGACGACCCGCCAAGCGGCATCAATACTGGTTTTGCGCGTTAGCACAATATCCCTTCCCCCGTTCACGGAGGAAGAGGGCGCGCAGCGACGGAAAGGGGGATGGGAGGATAAAGTCGCCAAGCGGCGTAGTTGCTGGGTTTATGGCAAGCCGGAATCACCAGTTTTACAGCTGTGGCAGGATGTAATCGGGGGAAATCCCGCTGTCCTTAATGTAGTGCGCATAATCCAGGCCGCGATAGAAGCCGTGTGCGGTGAAGAGCGCAGTGCGCACACCATAGGCGTTGCCACCGAGGATGTCGGTGTGCAGGGTGTCGCCGCACATCAGCGTCCGCGTCGATTCGTAGTGATCAAGGCGGCGCACGGCGATGTCATAGATGGCGGGATAGGGCTTGCCGCAGACGCGCACATTGGCAAAGAGCGCATCCGGCAGGGTGAGGATATAGCTGCCCGGCTCATAACTGATGTGATCCGGCATCGGCGCGATAAGGTCGGGGTTGCCGAGGATGATGGGGCGCGGACGGGCATCCAGCGCGGCAACCAGTGCCTGCTGGCGGGCGGCGTCCCAGTCAGCGGTGGCGAGGAAGAGGTAGCCGTCAACGCATTCATGAAAATAGGCGTCGCTCTGGTGAATGACACGCAGGCCGAGGGCATCGAGGTCTTGCTGGCGGTCGGCGAGGCCGATCAGCCCCCAGGTCATGTCGCGCGGATAATCGGCGAGCATGGCCAGCACGGCGTCACGGCTGGTGACAATTTCTTCGGCGCTGAAGTCGTAACCGAGGCCCGCGAAGCGCTCGACCATATGCGGTTTGCCGACGCTGGCGGCATTGGAGAGGACAAAGACACGTTTGCCCTGGGCGCGCAAGGCAGCGACGGCCTGCACCGCGCCGTCGATGGCGACAGGACCGACGTTGAGCACGCCAAAGGCATCAAACCAGAACACATCAAACTCATCGGCGATGGCGAGAACGTTATCGGCGTGCTGCGGTGCGCGGTCGTGCGGGTGGTAAGTCGGCAGGCGGTAGCGGATATCTTCAAGTTGGCGGTAAGCATTAAGAGCGGGCATGGGGATTCCTTAAGGTTGGGCGGCAAAAGCGGTGGGGGCAAGCGGCGCGCGTTGCAGCAAGGCGGCCAAGGCATGATTATCGGCGGTTGAGCCTTCCTGCAACAGACGGATATTGCCGGCACTGAGCACGCCGTTACTGAGCAGATTGGTCAGCGGCAGGAAGGGGCGCAGCAGCGTCAGCGGGATAGGCAGAATGCGCGGCGGACGGCGCCGGTGTATCGTCTGCCGCAGCACACCGAGATAGGCGGCAAGCGATAGCACTTCCGCACCGCACATATTCATGACCGTACCGTGCGCGGGCGCATCTGCGACCAGCGCAGCCATGCCGTCGGCCACATCCTGCACATGCACCGGTTGCAGGGCAAAACGGCCACCGGCAGGCAGGGCGAGGACAGGCAGACGGGTGAGCTTCAAGAACAATTCCGTGCTGTGCCCGCCACGCCCGTACACCAGCGACGGACGGGCGATAGCAACCTGCATACCGCTTGCCACGACTGCCGCATCCCCGCGTCCCTTGCTGCCCACAAAAGCGACCGGATGGGCGGCATCGGCGCCGAGCGCGGAGAGCTGCACCCAGCGCGGTACGCCCGCTTCCACCGCCCAAGCGGCGAGTTGCGCGGGCGCGTGATGATGCACCGTTTCCAGCACATCTGCGCGGCGGTGCATGATGCCGACTGCGTTCACCACCACATCCTGCCCGGTAAACAGCGGACGGACGCGGACAGGGTCAAGCGCAAAAAAATCGGCCTCACGATGACCAGGCGTGGTGAGCGTATGCCCACGGGCGCGCAGCACCGCAGCGATGCGGCTGCCGATAAAACCGCTTGCGCCAAAAAGCAGAATTTTCATAAAACCCCTGTATCAAGAAAGCGGCAAGGGTAAAACAAACCACGCGCGGATGCGACCAGCAACGCCATGCTGGACTGGTGCCTGGGCAAATTCGGGGATGACGTGTGGGAGGTGGAGAAAGTGCCGTTAACGGCAAAGGCGTGATTTTTCCCAATCCCGGAAAATGATTTGGGTGTGTTGACGTTCCTTCCTTTAATTACCATCCGCTTTTTTGCAGAAAGCCATTCAATAATGACGATTTCATTCTATACCGTCTTCCCGGTTATATTCGATCATCTCATTTATGGCATAAACAACCCATTCCCAAAAATCATTAAATTCCTTGCGCTGTTCCCAGCCGGGGCTGGCAAAATCGTGGATAAGTTGCACCTTGCTGCCTTTGCCAATTTCAAAACAGGCAATATCGTCGCAATCTCCCCTGCGGGCAAAAGGAATTAATTTCCTGTCGGGATAGCGTTTTTGCAAGCCGTCATAACGAAGTTTGGCGTGTTCGGCATCCATGAGATACCACACATCAAAATCCACCAGATTCAGCTTCACAATCTTCTTGAATGATGCCGGATACTGAAATATGGATTCATTGAGCATATAAGTATTCATTACGTTATCTTCTGTAAGCGGTAGGTGTCATCATCTGCCTTTGATAAATAAAAAAAAGGATAGTTGCCTATCCTTCTTTTTATTCGCGCATACATGGCTGTCAGCTTTCCGGGAAGATGACACTCAGCAGCATTTTGAAGTTTTCTTTGCCATAGACGGCGTGGGGATGGTTGGCGGGCATCACGATGGATTCACCGCTGTGCAGCAGGTAGGGCATGCCGTCGATGGTGAATTCGCCTTCGCCGTCAAGAACGGTAACGAGGGCATCGCCTTTGGATTCGTGCGTGCTGATGCCTTCGCCTTTGGCAAAGGCGAACAAGGTCAGGCCGACGCCCTTGTTTTGCACCAGGGTTTTGCTGACCACTTGCCCTTCGCTGTAATCAACAAGTGAGGCGAGGGTCAGTACTTCGGCCTTGCTGATGTTCTTGAGTATGTCGCTCATGGTTGTCCTCCGTTGCAGTAGCGCATATTGCTACACCGTCATCATACGCCCCGCTTAATGCGATTGCAGTACGCGCCTGCCTGCCCCGTTTTTACCGTCGGGACAGGCGCTTTTCCCGCCGCAGGCGGGCGGGTTTCCTTTTACAATAGCCGCCCGTTTTCCCGTTTTTTCCGTAGCCTAGAGAGGATGGCCGCTTATGGAAAGCATGAACCTGTTATTCCTGATTTTTGCCTTTTTGTTCTTCATCAGCGTTATCGCGACTCGTCTCTCAGCGCATTTGGGGATGCCGTTGCTCCTGGTGTTCCTCGGCGTCGGTATGCTCGCGGGGGAACAGGGCATCGGCGGGATACAGTTCAACAACTTCCTTGTGGCCAACCTCATCGGCCAGCTCGCACTCGCCATCATCCTGCTTGACGGCGGCCTGCGTACCAGCATTGCCAGTTTCCGTATCTCGCTCAAACCGGCGGCGGTGCTGGCAAGCTGGGGCGTTATCGGCACGGTGCTGGCGCTGGGCCTTTTCATCACCTTCTTCCTCAAAGTGAGCTGGCAAATGGGCTTCCTGATGGCGGCAATCGTCGGCTCGACGGACGCGGCAGCAGTATTCTCGCTCTTGCGCAGCAGCGGCGTGCGCCTCAATTCGCGGGTCATTTCCACGCTGGAACTGGAAAGCGGCGCGAACGACCCGACGGCAATATTCCTCGTTACCGCCATGATTACCCTGTTTGATACGACACAAGCGGCAGGGGTGTGGTCATTCCTGACGATCCTGTTCCAGCAACTGGGTCTCGGCCTGCTCTTCGGCTGGCTGGCAGGACGCGGCCTTGCCTGGCTGCTGCACCGCATCCCGCTTGCCGAAGGGCTCTACGCCCTGCTCGTCGCCTCCGGCGGGATGATGCTCTTTGCTTTCACCAACCTCTTTGGCGGCAGCGGCTTCCTCGCCGTCTATATCGCGGGTATCCTCATCGGCAACTCGCGCAACCCCGCCAATGAGCACATCTTCAACGTCATGGACGGCTTCGCCTGGCTGGCGCAGGCCACCATGTTCCTCGTGCTGGGGCTGCTTGTTACCCCCAGCCGCCTGCTGGAAAAAAGCTTCGCCGCACTCATCATCGCCGGATTCCTCATCCTCATCGCCCGCCCCTTTGCGGTCGCCACCGGCCTCTGCTGGTTCCCCTCATACAGCAGACGTGAAATGGCCTACATCAGCTGGGTCGGACTGCGCGGCGCAGTGCCGATTACCCTGGCAATGATGCCGCTCATGGCGGGCGTGCCGGAAGCGCGCTTCATCTTCGACATCATCTGCGCCGTAGTCATTCTCTCGCTGCTCATCCAGGGCACGACCATCGGCTACATGGCGCGCAAACTCAAAGTCGTGCTGCCGCCGCATCCCGAACCGCTGGACAGCAAGGAAATCTGGCTGACCGACAAACTCACCATGCAACTGCAATCCTTCAAAGTCGCCGAGCACTCGAAGGCCGAGCGCAGCCACCCCTACGCACTCACCCGCCTCAAACCATTCGCCAACGCCCGCCTCTTCGCCCTGCTGCGCGACGGCGCCATCATGAAAGTCGGCATGAATACACAGATGAAAAAGGGCGACATCGCCTGGTATGTCTTCCCTGAAGACCGGGGCAACGAATTTGCCGAACAGTTCGCCGGACACCAGCAAAGCGCGGACGAACAGGCATTTTACGGGGAAATCGAAGTCAAACCCTATGTGCGCATGGGCGAACTGGCAGCGGCGCAGGGTATTAACATCGGCGAAGGCAACGATGGCCGCACCCTCGGGGAGCTCTTCCGCGAACGCTTCGGCGATGTGCCGGTCGCGGGCGACCGCCTTGACCTGAACGGCTGCGAAATCACCGTCAAGGAACTGGACGAACGCGGCTATATGAAATGGCTGGCGGTGAAAAGGCCGCCGCCCAAACCCACCATCACCATCGTTGCAGCGGAATAAAACATGAACAATCATTCAACCACCACACATTGGAGCGTGCACCTGCGCCTGCTGGGCATGGTGATGTTTTGGGGCGCATCGTATTCCTGGGCAAAGACCGTGGTCGCCACAGTGCCGCCGATCACCGCCGCTACCCTGCGCTTCTTTCTCGCTTCTTTTGCCCTGCTTGTCTGGCTGCACCGCCTGCGCCGCACCCGCCTGCTGCTGACCATCACCGCACGGCAATGGGCGGGGCTAACGCTCGCTGCCATCAGCGGCATCGTTCTCTACACCATGTGCTTCATGATCGCGCTGCGCCATATCGATGCGGGACGGGCAGCAGTCTTGTTCGCACTCAGTCCGGTGCTGACCCTGTTGCTTGCCGCCTGGCTCTTCCGCGAGAAGCTGAACACGCTGATCGTAACGGGGATTCTGCTCGCGGTCGTCGGTTCGGCCATCGTCATCGCCCACGGCAACCCACTGACATTGTTACGCGGACACATCGGCCTCGGTGAATGGCTGATCTTCGCCAGTATCTTCCTGTGGACAGGCTACACCCTGATCGGACGCAAGATGCTGGGCGGCATGGACGCCCTGAGCACGACGGTAGCGACGCTGCTGATCGGCGCCGCCCTGCTGCTACCGGTCAGCCTGATCGTGGAAGGCACGGCGGGCTGGGCGACCTTGCTACACGCCACGCCTGCCACCTGGGGTGCCCTGCTGGCATTGACCTTCGGCTCAACCGTGCTCGCCTACGCTTGGTATTTCGACGGCATCCGCGCCCTCGGCGCGGGCAATGCCGCCGCTTACCTGACCCTGGAACCCGTCTTCGGCGTCCTCTTTGCCGCCTTATGGCTGGGTGAAAGCCTGCATCTGTCGCTCATCGGCGGCGGTGTGCTGGCAGTCGGCGGCATGGTACTAACCTACCTCGGTCGCCGACGTCATGGCAGTGCCCTGCGGAGAAAGCGCCGTCTCTCACAAGCGGATACCTCGTCATAATCCGGAAAATCTCACATGAACCTCCTGCGCCAACGCCTGCACCAGCGCGCTGCCTTCCTCGCCACCATCCGAGCCTTTTTTGCCGCACGCGACGTCATCGAAGTTGATAGCGAACAACTGCGCGCCTACGGCGTCACTGACCCGCAACTCGTTCCGCTTGCCGCCGACGGCGGCTATCTGCAAACCTCGCCCGAATACGCACTGAAAATCCTGCTGGCAGCGGGCGCGGGCGACCTCTACCAGCTGGCGCACGTCTTTCGCGGCGAAGAACAGGGACGCAAGCACCGGCGCGAATTCATGCTACTCGAATGGTACCGCTGCGGCTACGACCACCTACGCCTGATGGACGAAGTGACCGACCTCGTCCGCACCCTGCTTCCCGCCTGCCGCGCTTGGCCAGTACGCCACACGCCCTACGCTGCCCTTTTCCGCGACCGCTTCGCCATCGACATTCACCGCGCCGAGGACGCCGCCATTCGCCGCCTGACCACCGCGCACATTCCGGAAAGCGCTACCTGGCAGCTCAACCGTGACGCCATGCTGGATCTGCTGTACAGCCATTACATTGAGCCGCAACTGGGGCGCGGCGCACTGGAATACATCTGCGACTACCCACTCTCGCAGGCGGCGCTGGCGCGTATCAGCGAGAACGCTGACGGCGAGGCCGTCGCTGCCCGCTTCGAGCTCTACATCGACGGTATGGAACTGTGCAACGGCTTCTGGGAACTGACGGACGCCACCGAACAGCGCGCCCGCTTCCTCGCCGACAACCGCACCCGTGTACAAGCGGGACTGCCGCCTATCCCGCTCGATGAAGACTTCCTCGCCGCTCTCGCCCACGGTCTGCCGGACTGCGCCGGTGTCGCCCTTGGTGTGGATCGCTTGCTGATGCTGGCAAGCGACGCAACGCATATAGAGGATGTCGTTCCGCCGTCACGGCTGTGAAATAGTCCTTCACACATGACAAACAAAATCCCGCTAAGCGGCGTAATTACTGAGTTTTGTCGCTGCGCTTTTCATTTTTGATATGTTGCCTGCAACGTGGCCAAGCGACATAAATGCCGGATTTTCGGCGTAATGGACAAATTTCATGCTTTTTTTGAGACGTTGCGCTCTAATGGACAAATTTCATGCTCTTCCCTCTATTTTTTGCTGAAATAATCTTTTATAAACCGCAACTTACTCTCTTTTTTCAAGCCCCGATGACACTGCAAAAGCTGCTTCATTTCGCTGAATTTCCCTTCCAGCAAATTGGTCGTATTCGGGATACCCAGGTCGGGAAAACGCTCGCAGGTAAACAACCATGGCAGATGCCGTTTCAGGCTGTTGTAGGCGGTGCGCAGGCGCTTATGTGTGTAGTGTGAGCGGCCTGTTTTCTCGTTCACGCTGCGTTCGTTCAGGAAGGCGGCGTACTGCTCGTACCAGCGCTTGAGCGCCGCTTCAAACGCCGCCTGAGTGGTCTCCGTCAGGGTCAATGACAGGGCCCGCAGCGCCTGTGCCGCCCGGCTTTTAGGCTTTCTGCTCAGGTGGCGCACGATGATTTTTATTTGGTGAAATTGGCACATCTACGGGTATACCCAGGAACGAATCCAGCAAGCCGCTTTTGCCATCGCAGATAATGCTTTGTATCTCAATGCCTTTTTCTCGCAACGCCGCGACCGCCTGCGTGTAGAGCGCGTTGGTTTCCCGCTCAACTGCCACGACCATCAAGGCGCGCTTGCTGCAAGCGTCGTAGAGGACCATGACGCCCCATTTTCGGCCGAAATAGGTGGTGTCCATGATGAGGTTCACGGGTGCCTGTGGCAGCGCGCATTCGGCCTGTGTAGCGGCTTTGATGAGGTGGCGACGGATCGTTTTGATGCTGCATCCGTACTGCGCGGCAAGTTGTGCGGCGCTTTGCTTGCCTTCGCTGTAGCGCCGCCAAAGGGTGTTGGGATTAAGGCGTTGGCCCCCTATGAATTGGCGCTTGCAGGAGCCGCAATGGTATTGCTGTTTCCCGTTGTCACGATGCCCGTTTTTCTTGACCTGTTTTGAGCCGCAGAAAAAGCATTTTTTGTGTTCAAAGGTTTTGACCTCGCGTAAAGCCTTGCAGCGTAAGGGCTACGGCGATTCTTAGCATGAAATTTGTCCATTACGCCCAAAATTCGCCATTCTCTTTAAAGAAGCTGCATCCGTTGTCTTGCTCAGAATTTCCAAACCGCCTTTGGTTTTTGCCAACTTATAAACATCATCAAAAAGATCCGTCAATTTTGCAATACTCTTGCTTTCCTTAACAGCTACAGCTGCTTCCTTGATGCCTTTCAGCAACCATTTTGGTAATTTCCCCAATTTCCTTGCTGTCTTCAGCATCACAATCGAAGTCTTTGCTGTTGTTGATGCGCTCACTGTTGGTGCTGCAGCGCCCCCTGTTACGGCTGCACCCGCGGCACTGGCAACCTGCGTTCCCGTCGCAACAACGCCAATTGTTGATAAAGCCACCAAAACCTCATCAACTTCTTCGCCCTTTACATATTTCACTCCTTCAATGCTCAGATCTCTGATGTCGCCAATAACCAGGAAATCAGACACCGCTCCCGTTACATTCCCGATTGTTTCATCGCTTTTCCCCTTGATAAGACCTTCACCTATCTTCTTCAGATTATACGACCAACTACTACGGGTGCTTTCAATCTGAGCATATAACTCAACAGCCTGTGGGTTATCTTTCACATAATCGAATTCCATAAAATAGCCGAGATAATCTTCCGCTTCTGCAAATCTTTTCTCTGCAACCAGTTCCTGTGCATGGGGCACGGGGTCAATTCGCGATAACGCCATCGCATCCATCTCTGTTTGTTTATAAATAGCAACAACGGCTATAAAGGCGAAAAAAGAGAAAGCGAATTTCCACAGCAGACGTTTAAAAGAAAAGTTTCTGATAAAGCTAAATCTGGAGCGTTTTCATCATCCTGATCCGGCTCTCTATTGGCGAAACCATTTTGCAGCAGGTGTTTGTTTTTTTCGCGCATAGAGGCAAACTGCTCGTCAGAAATCAAGCCTTCCCGCAGAATATGTTTTGCTTTCTGTTGCAGCACTGCAAACTGCTCATCAGAAATTACCCCTTCCTTCAATAAATGTTGGGCTCTTTTCTGCAAGGCTTCAGCCTTATCCCGAATTTCCTGTTTGAGTTTCTCTTTATCGATGTTCTCAATTTTATCTTTCCATTTTCCGGACATATAATCACCATTTTCCAAAAGAAAAATAAACAAATTGCTAACTCAAGCCTTCTCGTGAAGGCGATGGCATTTGTTTCCCCATAATGAATTTTTCATATTATAATACGACCTAAATGGGTAAACAACCAACCTACAGTAGGCTTTTTACCCATTTTGATAGGCTGAAAACAGCAATACTATTCCTGAACCAATGGAGGTATCACGATGCTGAGCGATAAAACTCGCCTTCTGCGCGAAATGAAAGGCTAGTCACAAGAAGAGATGGCGGAGCGTATTCATATGTCAAAAAACGGTTATGCCAAAATTGAGCGGGGCGAAAGCAAGCTGAATCTAGATCGTTTGACGCAAATCACCCAGGCATTTGATATGGATCTTGTCGAACTCATTAATATCAGCGAAAAAGGATTAATCTGTTTATTCTCTGAAAATAATAGTGGCACACACTATGGAAATTACTATCAGGGCGCAGAAACTATCGCAGCCGAGAATGAAAAGCTGCAACTTATCATTGCCCATAAAGACGAATTGCTAAAACAAAAAGAAAACGAACTCATCGCCTTGCGCGCCCTGGTCGCCGTGCTGCAAAAGGAAAAATGACAAGTCGCGCGCCACAGCGGCCATGCTATCGGTAGCTCTGTCATGGAAAGATGATGGGAGTGATGAACAGGCTTTGCCGCGCATGCGCTTGGATGGTATTGCCCCAAATCTTCGTACATGACAAAAATGCTCTCCCAGCTTGGTTTACCCAACAATTACGCCGCTTGGCGGACCCAGTAACGACGCCGCTTGGCGAGCCCAGCAATCACGCCGCTTGGCGAGCCCAGCAATCACACCGCTTGGCGGACCCAGTAACGACGCCGCTTGGCGAGCCCAGCAATCACGCCGCTTGGCGAGCCCAGCAATCACGTCGCTTGACGGGCCCAGTAACACGACGCCGCTTGACGGATCCAGCAATCACACCGCTTGGCGAGCCCAGCAATGACGTCGCTTGGCGAGCCCAGCAATGACGTCGCTTGGCGGCCCCAGCAAGCACGTCGCTTGACGGGCCCAGTAACGACGCCGCTTGGCAGCTTTCTATCGTGTACAAAGGCCCCACATATAAGGCGCGCATTATCACCATTGGGGTGTTGCAAACAGCGGGCAATCCTCATGATTTTCCGGCTCGAATAGCATGAAATGTGGCCGTATCCGTGTGCGAGCCAATCAATCAGCGGGAAACACTGTCATCTGCCAGAGAAGCACGGCGATATGGTTTGTTCCGATGTTAATTTTCCGTACTATACTCCACAAAAACAGGCAATTTGCCGCTTATCTGCCATCCACTCAAAGAATCACCGCCCGGTACGAGTTAGCCATGACCCAAGGCATCTTCCACACCACCTGCCCCAGCTGCGGCGGCCCCGTGCACAGCCACAGCGCCAGCGCCAAAACTCTCGTTTGTCCCTACTGCCGCAGCCTGCTCATCCGCGATGGCGCGAGCGTCAGCGACAGCGGTGAAGACAGCGCGCCTTTCGAGGATTACAGCCCGCTGCAAATCGGCACCACCGGGCACGATCAAGGGCAAGCCTTTACCATCGTCGGTCGCCTGCAAGCCCGCTACGATGCCGGCGTCTGGAATGAATGGTATCTCTTCTACAATGACGGCAGCAGCGGCTGGTTATCCGAAAGTGGCGATCAGTACGTCCTCACCCGCCCCGCCACCAGCAATGCCACCCTGCCCCGCTTCACTGACATTCGCGCCGGCGAAAGCCGTCTCACTGTGGACGGCAATGTTTATCTGGCCGCCGACGTACGCGACATCACGCTTGAACGCGCCAGCGCCGAAGGCGAACTGCCCTACCCTTTCAGCGGCACGCGCCACAATCGCGTTGCCGATTACCGCTGCGAAAGCCACTTCCTGACTCTGGATTACGGTGAAGATCCGCCCGAAATTTTTATCGGACGTGGGGTTGTCCTCGCCAACCTTGCTCTCGCCAATACCCGCAGCGACGCGCAGATTCTCGACACCGCCGGTGCCCTCAAAGGCAGCCGCGCCAGCGGTAATTGTCCGCACTGCGGCGCTCCGGTGGACTGGCTGCGCGGCCTCACCCCAACCATTATCTGCCCCAGTTGCGGCAGCGATCTGGAGAGCAACAGCCTCATTGCCAGCGCCCGTACCACCAGCGAGCGGCAGCAAAAGATTGCCGAGCGCCATTCTTTGCCGCTTGGTGCCGAAGCCAATATTGATGGCAACAAATACACGCTCATCGGCTTGGTTTATAAGGAAGAAATCGGCGAAGACAGCGGCTGGACGGAATATTTGCTCTATCATCCGCAGCAAGGTTTTCTGTGGCTGGTCGAAACCGATGACGGTGAATGGAGCGTCAGCCATACTTTGAATGACTGGCCGGCATTGAAGGGCAATGGTGCGCCACGCGGCATGGAGAAACTTTATGATTACCGCAGCCGTGTTCGCCATGCTGCCGGGGCTTTTTACTGGCACATCAAGAAAGGCGACGAACTCGCGCACCATGATTATGACGCCGGTAAACGGGAGAAACTGAGCGCTGAACAAAACGCGCACGAGCTTAACTGGAGCCGCAGCGTGCCAACCAGCCGCGCCCAAATTGAGACCTGGTTCGGGCGGGAACTCGCAGATAACGGCACGGGCAACAACAACCTCCAAAGCGGCTTCATCATCCTCGTCATCACCTACTTCATCATCAACATCCCCGCCTGGCTGGGCATGAGCGGCGACACCCTCGCCGCTTCCATCGTGATGAGCGGCTTCATCATCAACGCCCTCTACCGTATTGGCAAAAAGAGCGGCGGCGAAGACGAAGACGAAGAAGACGACGACTGAACCCACAGACAAATCCATGAACCGCAACACCTACTACATCCTCGTTCTTATTGGTCTTGGCATCAGCACCGCCATCAATTACAGCATGAGCGGCTTCATATCTGACAGCAACAGCGGCAGTCGCAGCTATTCCGGCAGCAGTACCAACTGGGGTAGTGGCGGTGGCAGCAGCTGGCACAAATAGCTGCCGCGCTTCGGATGGCGCAACCCTTGCTTATAGCAAGATGCCGCCAAGCGGCGTAGTTACTGGATTTCGTAGAGACGTTGCCTACGACGTCTCTACGTTTTTCTTTTTGCGTAGCGTCATCGCGCTAACGGAAGCGCGCCAAGCGGCGTAATTATTGGGCTCGTCAAGCAGGGAAGAGGGAGGCGGTTTTGCTATTGCCGTTTCAGCCGCTGCCACAGTTCGCGCACGGTGTCTTCATAGATGGCGGCAAGTGGGGCGAGGTCGGCGACGCGGACGTGTTCGTCAATCTGGTGCAGGCTGCTGCCGACGGGGCCAAATTCGATGGTTGCCGTGCCACTTTTGGCGAGGAAGCGGGCGTCCGAGGTGCCGCCGCCGGTGTCGTAATCAAGACCGGTGCCGCAGTGGCAAGCCACTGCACTACGTAGCGCCTGCATCAGGGCGGCGTTTTCAGTGAGAAACGGCTCGCCGGCAAGTTTCCATTGGTATTCGGCGCGGGTTTCGCGCTCTTCCATGAGGGGTTCGATGAGGGCAATGGTTTTTTGTTGCAGGTGGCCGCTGTGGTGCCGGTTGTTGTAGCGCCAGTTCATTTTGCAGGTGGCACTGGCGGGGACGACGTTTTCCGCACCGTTGCCGCCCATGATGTTGCTGACCTGGAAGGAGGTTGGCGGGAAGTGGGTGTTGCCGCTGTCCCAAACGGTGGTGCTGAGGCGATGGATGACGGCGGCAAGCGCATGGATGGGGTTGCGCGCGTTGTCCGGATAGGCAACATGACCCTGTTTGCCATGAATGGTGAGGTGCAGGTGCAGCGAGCCGCGCCGTCCGTGCCGCGCCTGGTCGCCAAGCTGGACGCGGCAGGAGGGCTCGCCGACGATGGCGTAGTCAATATGGGTGCCTTCTTCGCGCAGTTGTTGCAGTACTGCTTGGGTGCCGTGGGCGCCGTCGCCTTCTTCGTCGCTGGTGAGCAGCAGGGCGAGGGTGCCGTGGTGCGCTGTGGCAGCGAGACGTTCAAGGGCGACGGTCATCGCCGCCACGCCTGCTTTCATATCGGCGGCACCACGTCCGTAGAGGTTGCCGTCGCGAATGGTGGGCGCAAATGGCGGTGATTGCCATAGCGCCTCGTCGCCAGGCGGAACAACGTCGGTATGTCCGGCGAAAGCGACGAGCGGTGTACCGCTACCGTGTGTCGCCCAAAGGTTGTCAGTGTCGCCGAGGCGGAGGTGGCGCACGGTAAAGCCAGCCGCTTGCAGGCGTTCACTAATGAGTTGCTGGCAACCGGCGTCATCGGGCGTGATGGAAGGGCGGCGGATGAGGTCTTGCAGGAGGTCGAGTGTAGGGTTCATGGGCTTGTTTCCGAAAGAAAGGCATTGTATAGACAAGCGGGGCGGTTGGTGTAGAATCGGCCCCTTTCTTTACTTTTGGAGGCCCTGGTGAGCGCGATTCCCGCTTTGCAAGCTGTTGATATTCACAAGTCCTTCGGCGATGTCGAGGTGCTCAAGGGGATCTCCCTGACCGCGCAGCGCGGTGATGTGGTGTCCATTCTCGGTTCGTCCGGTTCGGGCAAGAGCACATTCCTGCGCTGCCTTAATTTTCTCGAAATGCCGGATCGCGGCGAGGTGCGCGTTGCCGGTGAAGTCGTGCAGATTAAGGAGAAGAAGGGGACGCGCGAGGCGGGCAGTCTGCGCCAGATTCAGCGGGTACGCTCGAAGCTGGCGATGGTCTTCCAGAATTTCAACCTGTGGCAGCACAAGACAGTGTTGCAGAATCTGATTGAGGCGCCGGTGCACGTTTTGAAAGTGCCGAAGGCGGAAGCGACGGAACGCGCAGCGGCGCTGTTGCACAAGGTCGGCCTCTATGACCGGCGCGATTATTATCCGAACAGGCTTTCCGGCGGCCAGCAGCAGCGGGTGGCGATTGCTCGCGCGCTTGCGATGGAACCGGATGCGCTTTTGTTCGACGAACCGACTTCGGCGCTTGACCCGGAACTGGTCGGCGATGTGCTGCGCTTGATGCAGGAACTGGCAGCCGAGGGGCGGACGATGATTGTCGTCACCCACGAAATGGGCTTCGCCCGCGAGGTATCAAGCCATGTGATGTTCCTGCATCAGGGGCAGATCGAAGAAGAGGGACGGCCGGAAAAGCTGTT
This sequence comes from Cardiobacterium valvarum, assembly GCF_900460955.1. GTDB lineage: Bacteria > Pseudomonadota > Gammaproteobacteria > Cardiobacteriales > Cardiobacteriaceae > Cardiobacterium > Cardiobacterium valvarum. The sequence continues at coordinate 1,098,725 of NZ_UFUW01000001.1, read as the reverse complement.
TTTCCACAGCGATTCCGAGCGCGTCCGTCAATTTTTGTCCAACAGCCTCAAAGGATAAATCATGAAAAAACACCCGCCCTTGCCCTTGCGGCAGGTTTTGCCTCCCGGACATTCGCCGTTGATGACGCCCTCATCCCCGCTACCGGCGCCACCTGCCCACCTTTTCCCGAAATTGACAGCCAATTGCGCGGAGCTTTCAACACTGCGCTGAAAACTATCAAAGAAAATGGCGAATACAAAAAAATCGGGGGCAAATACTTCAAGTACGGCATCTCCGGCAGTACCGCCAAATAACGCCAATCCCTTTTATCCAACAGACATCAAGGTGTAAACATGAAAAAAATCCTGACCCTCACCCTTGCGGCAGCCTTCGCCGCCCCGGCTTTTGCTGCCGGCGACGTGCTGGTGTTTTCCACCGACGGCTCCTACCCGCCATTCTCCGAAACCGGCAGCGACGGCAAAATGACCGGCTTCGACATTGACATCGGCCTTGCCCTCTGCGCAGAAATGAAGCGCGAATGCCGCTACGAACAAATGGATTGGGAAGGGCTGATTCCGGCGCTGAAAACCAACAAAATCGACGCCATCGTCGCCTCCATGAACGACACCCCGGAACGCCGCGAAAGCGTCGCCTTCACCGACCCCTATTACTCGAACCCTGGCCTCTTTGTCCGCGCCAAAGGCAGCAGCATCGAGCCGACGCCGGAAAGTATAAAAGGCAAAACCATCGGTGTGCTGCGCGCCTCCATCTTCGACACCTACGTCACCGACAAATTCCCCGACGCCAACATCCAGCGCTACACTTCGCAGGAAGACGCCAACCAGGATGCCATCGCAGGACGCGTTGACCTGCTCTTTGCCGACAAAATCGTGATGGAAGACGGCTTCCTGCAACGCGAAGAAGGCAAAGACTTCGAGCAGGCCGGCGCCGACGTGAACGATGAAAAATACTTCGGCGCGGGCATCTCCATCGCCGTGCGCAAAGGCGACGACAAACTGCGCGAAGACCTCAATGCCGCGCTCAAAGCCATCAAAGAAAACGGCGCGTACAAAAAAGTCAACGACAAATACTTCAAGTACGACATCTCCGGCGGCACGGCAAAATAACCATGCACGGCTACACCATCCTGCTTGAATACAAAGGGCAACTGCTCAAGGGTGCGCTTGTCACCCTTGAGCTTGCCCTCTCCGGCCTCCTCGTCTCGCTTGTCTTCGGCATCCTCGCCTGCCTCGGCAGCATGCACAAAAACCCGTGGCTGCGCCTGCCAGCCCTCACCTACACCACCTTCGTGCGCGGCGTGCCCGACCTCATCCAGCTCTTCCTCATCTACTACGGCGGCCAATACCTGCTGAACGCGCTGACTACCCGTCTCGGCTGGCCGCACATTGACATTGACCCGCTCTACACTGGCATCTTCGTCATCGGCTTCGTCATGGGGGCCTACATGGCCGAATCCTTCCGGGGCGGCTTCCTCGCCGTCCCCAAAGGACAGATCGAAGCCGCGCGCGCCTACGGTTTCCCGCGCCGCACCATCTTCTGGCGCGTCTCCTGGCCGCAAATGCTGCGCTACGCCCTGCCGTCGCTCGGCAACAACTGGCTGGTGCTGATGAAAAACACCGCCCTCGTCTCCATCATCGGCCTGCAAGACATCGTACGTATCGCCAACGCCGCCGCACGCACCGCCCAAAAAAAAGACCTCTACGCCGGCTTCTGGTTCTACGGCGCCATGGCGGGTTACTTCCTCCTCCTTACCACCCTCTCCATTGCCATCCTCTGGTGGCTGCGGCGGCGCTACTCCGTGGGCTTTGAAGTACAAGGACAATAAATGGACAACACCCAACTCCTCATGTGGCTCGGGGGCCTGTGGCAAACCCTGTGGCTGGTCGCCTGCTCCCTTGCCATCGGCCTCACCATCGCCATCCCCTGCGGTGTCCTGCTCGCCGCGCGCTGCTCCATTATCTGGAAGCTGCCCGTCCACATCTTCAGCTACATCTTTCGCGGCACCCCGATGCTCGTCCAGCTCTACGTCTTCTACTACGGCATCGGGCTCGTCATCGGCCGCATCCCTGGCGTACGCGAACTTGCCCTGTGGCCGCTCATGCGTCAGGCCTGGCCGTGGGTCATGCTCTCTTTCATATTGAACACCGCCGCCTACACCGCCGAAATCGTGCGCGGCGCGATTGAGACCACCCCGCGCGGCGAAATCGAAGCTGCCAGATCCCTTGGCATGAGCCGCAACCAAATCCGCACTCGCATCATCCTGCCGGGGGCGCTGCGCCGCGCCCTGCCGGCCTACGGCAACGAAATCATCTTCATGTTGCACGGCTCGGCGATTGCCAGCACCGCGACCCTGCTCGACATCACCGGCGTCGCCAACACCCTTTTCACCAAAACCTACGAACCCTTCCAACCCTTCCTCATCGCCGCCGGCATCTACCTCGCCATCACCCTGTGCATCGTCGGCAGCTTCCGCCTCATCGAAAAACGGTTAAGTGCCTCCGCCTAGCCGCGCAGATACACGCCAAGCGGGATAACTACGCGGTTTTTACCCAAACAACCAGGAAAACACATGCGCCATATCCTGCCCACAACCCTCACCACCTGCCTGCTCGTCGCCTGTGCCACGGGCGACGGAGTATCCCCGATACCGTCGCCACCAGCATCGCCCGAAGCGTACCGCCCGGCAGCAAAATCCTCATCGCAGTCGTCCCCGCATCGGTCGATTTCCTCGCTAACGGCATGATTGCGGCTCTCCAAAGCAGCGGCATGGCTGCCTCCGGTTCCGTCCACAACATCCTGCAAGCACTCGCCGCCAACAACGCCTGTCTGCAAGCGGCACAACGCGGCAACCCCTTCCGCAGCATGACTCCCGGCCGCCTTGACAACATCCGCCTCTACCGCTTGGGCGACGACTACGCCCTCGGTGACGATACCGGCCACCTGCCCATCATCCACCCCGGCGATGAAACCGCCGCCCTGCTCGCGCACACCGGCGGCAGCCCCTTCACTGCCTTCATCCGCTACGACCATCTCGATCGCCGCTGCTACCTGCTCGCTACCTACACCCACGGCAGCTACCGCTACTACCATCAGCCATAACGTCCCGCCAGCTACAAACGACCGCCCGCTAATCCCATCGCTTCCTTGCTAACGCCGCTTGCAAAGCTCTCTTGCAAGCGGTGTTTCTGTATGCCTTTCATCAGGTGCACTCGCGGCAAAAATGTCGCTTATAGTTGACACCTTTGCGTAAAAATCCTTAACATGTCGGCTATACACGACAAAAGAGACACTGTGAACCGCGTAAAAATCTACCGGCAAGAAAAAGGACTCTCGCAACAGGCATTGGCGCAAGCCGTCAACGTCTCGCGCCAGACCATCAACCTGCTGGAAAACCAGGACTACAACCCAACGCTGGCGCTTGCCATCCGCATCGCCCGCGCGCTGGACAGTGACTTGAACACCCTTTTCTGGGAAGAGAACCACGGGAGAGATACCGATGAGCCCACTACATAAAGCCCTGTACCGTGATTTCTTTAAAAGTGAGCCTGATGAACGACAGGAAGGCATCATCAATGCCGAACTGGCACGATGCTTGATTTATATCTATTGGCTCAATTTTGCGCTGTTCATCCTGAAAACCGCGCATGAGCGCCTAGAAGGCGTGTTTATGAGCGGGATGGCAGCCATTTTATTCTTGAACCTTATCTTTATTTCGGTTTTTATCTTTACCAACAGCGCCAGCCGAGAATTACAAAAGCAAAAGCCAGACATCACTCGCAAAACCTGGCGCAACACTTGGCATACCATCAAAAATGGGCCGTATTACTGGGTGTCTTTTCTGTCGTCATCATATCCGCGCTCTGTTTCAACAGCCTGGCATTTGCCATATATCCGCTACCCAGTACGATTCTCTTTTTATATAGCTACGGGCTATTTTTGGGTCTAATCTACTATCGCCGCAGCAAAAAAGAAGCTCTAAAAATCCTCGCCGATAAACAGGCGGCAACCGCCAAATCTGAAACCGACAAGGAGGCCTGATGTCTTCGCTCCCGCAATATCTTTGGCGCAGTATTGTTGATAGTCGTCAATATCCTGATGAGCGACAGGAACATGCCATCAATACAGAAATGGCACGTTGTCTGGCTTGTGTGTATTACTTTTTATTTGCCGTGATCATTATTGGATATATACACGACAAAATCCAAAATAATTCGCCCAGTCTTCATATGGCAATATTTGTCAGCCTCTTTGCCTTTATTCATCTTTATGTAACGGGCAGCACCACTTATCAGGAATTGATCATGCGCAGCGACACCGAGGAAAGAGTTGAATATTATTTATCCAGACTGGCTTTTTATTCCGCAGGTTATACCTTGCTGCTTATTGCCAGTATAACTGTCTTTGACCTTTTTGATTTTTTCTTGAGAGACAAAAAAACTTTGCCCGATATCCTGAGGAAAAACATTATCGTTGGCGGTCTCATGGGAATGTATCTTCACCGCAGAAAGAAAAAGCTGCTGATGCAGATTCTGGAAAGAAAACAGGCGGAAAAGGATGAAGCTCCGGCAGGATAAAAATCACCGCTTGCCTTGCTCCATTTGGTTTGGGGTGCGCCAAGCGGCGTAAATACTGGTCGCACGCCGGACAGGGCCTTTTGATTCCGCTAAGTGGCAATACCCAAGCTGCGCTGGCGGTGCTGGATGGGTGCGCAGGAAAACCAGCGTTTGCTGGCACGGCTGAAGTTGCTGGGGTCGGAGAAACCGAGCAGGAAGCTGATTTCGGTGATGCTGTGTTCGCTGTGCGCCAACAGGTCGTGGGCGATGTTTTTCCGCTCCCGGTCAAGCAGGGCATTAAAGGTATGCCCTTCTTCTTCCAGGCGGCGTTGCAGGGTGCGCGGGGTGAGGTTGATGTGGGCGGCGATATCGGTCAGTTTCGGTTCGCCTTGCGGCAGCAGGCGGTGGATTTGCGCCAGGACGCGGGTAGTGAAATCATTTTTGGCGAGCTGTTGCAGGTATTCGTTGATGACGGCTTCGTTGACGGCGACCAGTTGCGCATTGCCGCCGGCGTAAGGCTCGATGGTGTCGGCGTAGCGGAAGCTGATGGCGTCCTCTTCCGCGCCGAGGTTGACGGGAATGTGGAAGTAATCATCGAGCCGCTGCTGGATGTCGCCGTCGCAAGGCAGGGTGAGGGTAACGTAGCGCGGCCTGATTTCGTGCTGCGCCAAGCTGCATGCCTGACGGAAGATGAAAGCCAGCGAAGCAAGGCGGGCAGCACACATCGGCTCGCTGCCGTCGTTGGTCTTGACGGTCAGGGTAGTACCGTCGCGATCGTGGGTGAGATCGAGCTGCATGGTGGTGGAGATGACTTTGCCGTAGCGGACAAACAGACTGAGCAGCATGGATAGCGAACTGCTGGAAACCATGGCGAGGCCGAGGCCGTGCAGGGTGGAAACCTGGATTTCCCGCCCAACGCGCAGGCCGACCAGGGGATCGCCCGTCGTCGTGATAATCAGCCGCCACAAACGACGCACGCCGCTCACTGCATAGCGGGCATCGGGGATATTGAGCAGTCTGCCATCCAGCCCGGCGCGCTCCATCAGCGGGAGCGGGTCGATGCCATAGCCGCGCACAGTCTGGCAGATGGAGCGGATCCAGCTGGAGAGGATGCTGGGGCCGGTGATACGCTCGTTGGTTCTCATTGTTGACCTCGTGTTGAAACAAACGATGAAAAACAAATAGTTTGAGTGAATTTTCTCAACCTTCGTCATTTTCTTTCTTTTTCGGGGAAAGGCAAGCCGGTACGAACGACAAAATTTTGTGCGGCGCTTGCCTTAATCCTGCCTAATCGTTGTAAAGTCCGCCGCGTCTTGACTGGAAAACTTCATCATGAACCGCATCAACCGCCAGCATCACCATCATCCTGAAAGTCTTTCGGGCTGATGTGCTGTCGTCCGGAAGAAATGCTTCCAGGCCGGTGCGGGATTCCCCTCTCTTTCCTCCAACCTCCCGGAAGTCCACTTCCGGGAGGCTTTTTTATCCCCCGAGGCGCCCCCATGACCCAGCCCCGCCTGCGTATCGCCTTGCAAAAAAAAAAAAAAAAGGACGACTGAGCGCTGATCCCGCCGAACTGCTGCGCCGCTGCAGCGTAAAAATCTACCTCGCCGAACCGCAGGGCCCCACCTGCCACACCGGCGCGACGAGCTGCTTTCACGTCTACGACCGCGAACCGCCGCCGGGTTGGCCGTGGTTCACGCAACTGGCAGACGAACTCGCCGCCCGCAAAAACGCCGACCCGGCCACCTCCTACACCGCCCACCTGCATGCGCGCGACCTCACAAAAATCGCGCAAAAAGTCGGCGAAGAAGGCGTGGAAACCGCGCTGGCGGCGGTCAGCGGCGACGATAACGGACTCGCCGACCTGCTCTACCACCTCACCGTGCTGATGCACGCACGCGGCCTGGACTGATCGGCTGTCCTCACCCGCCTGCACGAACGGCACCGTGGCATCGGCCTGCACCCCGAAGGTGCCAACAAACCCTGAACCCACGCAAGCGAAATAAACACTGGGCTCGCCAAGCGGCGTACACATTAGGCTCGCCAAGCAACGCAAACACTGGGTTCTCGCCAAGCGGCGTAAACACTACGTTCTCGCCAAACGGCGTAAACATAGGATTCTTGCCAAGCGGTGAAAATGCTGGGCTTGCGCCAAGCGACGCAAACACTGGGCTCGCCAAGCGACGCAAACACTGCGTTCTCGCCAAGCGGCGAAAATGCTGGGCTTGCGCCAAGCGGCGCAAACACTGGGTTTTCGCCAAGCGGCGAAAATGCTGGGCTTGCGCCAAGCGGCGAAAATGCTGGGCTTGCGCCAAGCGACGCAAACACTGGGCTCGCCAAGCGACGCAAACACTGCGTTCTCGCCAAGCGGCGCAAACACTGGGCCCGCCAAGCGGCGAAAATGCTGGGCTTGCGCCAAGCGGTTACGGGGTTGTCGTGTACGAAGAGCGCACAAAAAAACAGGGCGGTTTTAACCGCCCTGCCCTGCTACATTCCTGCCGCTTATTCTTTTCATTAAAGTCACCTCTGCAACTTCTAATTTAATGCACTGCAGATTATTTCTTATTTTACATACTACATCTGAAATGCCGTTATCCAAAAACATATTCCGGCTATAAGTGAAAGCGGAGTCATAACATATTTTTCTTTCCTGCTTTTTGAAATCATGTTCATAATAGTATTCAAAGATAGGTAAGCGGCAAAGAAGAAACAAATATATTTAGTAACCTTAAAAGATAACCACAAGGGAATAAAACCTCCGGCTTGCAGAATAATTATCATTGCAAAAATTTGGATAGCCACCGAAATAGCTGCCATAACTCTAAATTTCTTAGGTAAGATTTTATGTTGCCCACCCATTGTAAATTCGCCCAAAGGCAAACCGCAAGCAACAAGAACTGTCATAATTGCTATAGCTCCAAATAATACTGCACCTAATATTGAAAACATAAATCAATATTCCCCCTTCGCGAAACACAAAAAAATTTCAGTTACAAATTCTAATTTACCATTCTCTATCTTCCGCAAAAGCCTCCCACCAAAATGATGGAAGGCTTTCTAAACTTTTTACCTAAATTCAACAACTCCCTTTGGAACCTACTCTTTCAGCTTTTTAGTATCAAAATAGTATCTCTCAAGCGTTTTTTGTTCCCACAAATCGCTAATATCCACTATTTTCAACGGCTTTATAACGGTAACAACTTTGCTTCCGTCATTCCCACTCAATCGTCGCCGGCGGTTTGCTGCTCACGTCATAGACCACGCGGTTGATGCCGCGCACTTCGTTGATGATGCGGTTCGATACTTTGCCGAGCAGCACATAGGGCAATTCCGCCCAGTGCGCGGTCATGAAATCGCTGGTGATGACGGCGCGCAGTGCCACAACGTAATCGTAGGTGCGGCCATCGCCCATCACCCCCACCGATTTCACCGGCAGGAAGACGGCAAAGGCCTGGCTGGTGAGGTCGTACCACGAGGTGCCGTATTCGTCCGCCGTCGCGCGCAGTTCTTCGATGAAGATGGCATCCGCCTGGCGCAGCAAGTCGGCATATTCCCGCTTCACTTCGCCGAGGATGCGCACGCCGAGGCCGGGGCCGGGGAAGGGGTGGCGATAGACCATTTCGCGCGGCAGGCCAAGGGCGACACCGAGCTCGCGCACTTCGTCCTTAAAGAGGTCGCGCAGCGGTTCAAGCAGGCGCAGGTTCAGCGTCTCCGGCAGACCGCCAACGTTGTGGTGGCTCTTGATGGCGTGGGCTTTTTTCGTCTTCGCGCCCGCGCTTTCGATGACATCCGGGTAAATCGTGCCTTGCGCCAGCCAGCGCGCGTTCTGCCGCTTGCCCGCCTCGCGCTGGAAGACTTCGACAAATTCCGCGCCGATGATTTTCCGTTTCTGCTCTGGATCGGTCACGCCCACCAGTTTTGCCATGAAATCCGCCGAGGCATCAACGTGGATGACGTTCACGCCGAGGTTGCGCGCAAACATGTCCATCACCGCTTCCGCTTCGCCGAGACGCAGCAGGCCGTGGTCAACGAAAACGCAGGTGAGCTGGTCGCCGATGGCGCGATGGATCAGGGCGGCGGCAACCGAGGAATCCACGCCACCGGACAGGCCGAGGATGACTTCGTCGCTGCCGGCCTGGGCGCGGATATTGGCAACGGCTTCGTCGATGTAGTTCGGCATCGTCCAGCTGGGGCGCGCGCCACAGATGTTGAGGACGAAGCGATCCAGCAGCGCCCGCCCCTGTTTGGTGTGGGTCACTTCGGGGTGGAACTGGATGCCGTAGAAGCGCTTGGCGGCGTGTTCCATCATCGCAATCGGGCAGGACGGCGTATCGCCGATGACGACGAAACCGTCGGGCAGTTTGCTCACTTTGTCGCCGTGGCTCATCCACACGTCCAGCCTGTGCGGCGCGTCGTCAAAAATCCCGCTGGTCAGCTCGCTATCGACCGTTTTTACCTGCGCATAGCCAAACTCGCGCTGATTGCCGGGCTGTACCGCGCCGCCCAAATGATGCGCCATGAACTGCATGCCGTAGCAGATGCCGAGCACGGGCACGCCCAGGGCAAAAATGCCGGTATCGGCCTGATAGTCGGAGTCATAAACAGAATTGGGGCCGCCGGAGAGGATGATGCCTTTCGGATTGAAGGCTTTGATGTCGGCGAGCGGCATATCGTAAGGGTGCAATTCGCAATAGACATGCGCCTCGCGCACGCGGCGGGCGATCAGCTGCGTGACTTGCGAGCCGAAATCGAGGATAAGGATTTTGTCGGAGTGGGGGGAGGTCATGGGTTTACTCTATATAAGGATATTTATCAGCAATGAATGGTGGCAGCACTTGCCCTGCGCCGCATTAATTCCGCTTCAACCTGCGCCATCGCTTCATCATGCGGTATGGCCGGGCGCGGATCATGAAGCGAACGGGTGACTTTTTCACGGAACCATTGCTCGTAAGCAGCGTCTGTCGCAGTTTGCGCGGCGGGTTCATGTTTCAGAGTATCGGTAATGTCATTCATGATGCTTTCCTAGTCATAAAAAGTCGTTCGGGGGCGGGGCACGGCGCATTTTAGCGCGGGTCAGGTCATAACTGTCTGCCAGCAAATCCAGCAGCGTGTCATCAGGCAGCATATCAAGGCGCAGGCTGACCCAGTGTTCCTTGTTCATGTGGTAGGCGGGCAGGACGCCATCCATGCCGCGCAAGAGGCTGTTCTCCCCGGCGCGGATTTTGACATTGAGGATGGCGACTTCATCTTCCGTCGCGAGGCCGAGTTTGCGCCCCGGCGGGTTCATCAGCACGGCAAACCATTTGCGGTTGCCCGCATGACGGAAAACCGCATATTGCGGATAGCGCCGCCACGGGTATTCCGCCGCCACGCCGTAGCGGTCACTGATGGTCTGTAATAACTCAGCGCGATGCATACCGCCTCCGTAAATAAAAACGCCACAGCACCTTAATCAAGGCATACAAAAAAGCAGCGGGAAAAGCGGCAAAAATAATCATCATGGCGCGCGCCATCAACAACCCCCTACGCTGTTTAAGCGGGGTAATCCTGTCATTATCGGCGCGGTAAACATATTCAAACGGATCAGCGGGACTGTCATTCCAATTTGCCGCATAAAAAACATCGCCTTCACGCTGAATAGTCACGCGATAAAAACTTTCTTCATTCTGGAAATCATAGGGTGCCGGACAGAGGGTTTTCCCCTGCCATTGCTCCTTATCGGTAAAACGGATAAAGCGCGGATAATCTTCTGCCAGTACGCAGACGCTGAAAAAATTATCCGGTGGCCGCCAATCCGGTATAGCCGCGTAATACATCACAACCCCGCATAGCGCCCAGCAGCAAAGCCCCAGCGGCATCCGTGCCCAGCGCGGACAGGGATTATCCAGCCTTTCCTGCCATGCCCATTCCGGCTTTAGCCGGCTTAATAACGGCAGAAAAGAACGGGGGACGCGCAGAATAACGGCATTGCCGTCGGCAAAGAGCAGTTGCAGATACTCTCGCGGCTGGAAATGCCCGGCTGCCCATATTCCAATGACAATACAGATAAGACCGACAAAAGAAATGACGGTTTCCAGCAAATCGGCACCATAAACGACATAAAAAAACAGGGCGGACAATAACAGGCAACTGAGCGACACGGCCAGAAACAATAAAAGCGACCACAACGCCCGTGCCGGATAGCCGATAGTGCCAAAATGCATATTGACCAATGCCCCGGCGGGATAACTTTTGCCGTTATCCAGGGTGAATTGCTTGCCGTCAAAGACGGCCATGCCGACGGTCTTATCAATCAAGCGGCGGGGAATGATGATGGGGTAGCGGTGCGGCTTCATGATTGGAGTAGCTTTCTTATTTGGATGACGGAGAGAGGGAGTGCCATTTTTGGTTTTTTGAGGCAGCCTGCGGACATGATAAAACGCTGCCAGGCGGCGTAAATACTGGGTTCGCGGGCGGACGCCAAGCGGCGTAACCACGCCGCTTCAGCCCATGTTACGGGCGGCGCGGTACAGGTCTTTCCAGTCCTCGCGCGGTTTGACGGCGGTTTCCAGGTATTCGCGCCAGACGATGACGTCCTGCACCGGGTCTTTGACGACCGCGCCGAGGAGTCCGGCGATGAGGTCGTGCGCGCGCAGAACGCCGCCGACGAAGTAGGTGACGACAGCGGCGGGCGAGAGTTGCCAGTTTTCCGGACGCGGGTTGTTGTCCTGTTTTTGCAGTTCGTACAGTCCTTCGGCGTTTTGCTGTTCGGCGTGTTGGCGGAGGGTGTCGCTCATGGCTGGGGTTCCTGTGGGTTGGGATGGGGTTGGCCGGGCTGGCTGTCCAGCAGGTCGAGGAAGGTTTGTTTTTCACCCGCGTATTGATGGAGGGTGTCGAGGAAGGTGCCGTGCGGATAGGCGGGGTGCGCGGGCAAGGCGGCGATGGTATCCGCCGTGGCGCGGGTGCCGAGGCAGACGGCGCAGCGCTCGTAAAAAAAGCGGGCATGGCCCGCTTTTTTCAAAGTGCGTCCGGTGCCGGGGGCACGGGCGGCAGCATCCGTTTGTGGCGTGAGCGTTCATGCCACCAGGCGATGGTTTTTTCTGCATCCATGCTCACCGCTTCGCCGCGCAGGAAGGCGTCCAGCTCGCGGTAGCTCACGCCCATTTCGTCTTCGTCAGTTTGTCCTGCCCAGAGTCCCGCGCTGGGCGCTTTGTTGACGACGCGCTCCGGCACGCCGAGGTGGCGCGCAAGTTCGTAAACTTGTTCTTTGCGCAGGGCGGCAAGCGGCAGGACGTCTGCGCCACCGTCACCGTATTTGGTGTAGTAACCGGTGTAGATTTCGGCGGCGTTGTCGGTGCCGACGACGATGGCGCGGTGGCTCTGCGCGGTGGTGTAAAGCAGGATCATGCGCAGGCGCGCCATGAGGTTGCCGCGCAGGACGTTGACGCGTTCGGGGTCGGGGTTGAGCACGGGCGCGAGTTGTTGCATGGCGAGATCGTAAAGCGGCGCGATGCTGATGGTTGCACCACCAAGCCCAGCGCTGGCGAGGACGGCTTCGGCGTCGCTCTGGTCTGTCTCGCTGCTGACGGCGGCAGGCAGCATCAGCGCGTGTACGGGGGCACCGGTGCGTGCAAGCAGGTGGGCACAGACGGCGCTGTCCACGCCGCCGCTGACGCCGAGGGTGTAGGCGTCCATTTGGTAGAGTTCTTGCCGCTTGTTTTCCAGCCAGTGGATGAGGTAGTCGGTGTAGGCGGTGAGGTTCATTGGGGTTCCTGTTTTTTGGGGGGGCGTGCGATATCAATGTCGGGTTGGGTTCCGTAACGGGCTGCGGTCTGTTCGTAGGCACTGATATGGTAGATGGCGCTGGGGCGGTAATCGCCGCTTTCGTAGTAGGTAATCAGGCCGTTGATGTAGTCGCGGTAGCTCTCCTGGGGATAGATGCAGGGGAAATGACCCGCGTTCATCAGGGCGTAGTTGTGGCTGTTGCGCCCAGTGCGCTTGTTGCAGTCAATGAAGTATTGCAGGTAGGCGAGGTTGTTGTGCAGGTACAGCGCCTGTTCAAAGGGGTCATGGATGGCGGCGGCGGTATGCAGCAGGTATTTGAGTTCGGCGTCGAGTTGTTGCGGGTTATCAAGCGGGATGTAATCGGTTTCGGTGATGGTGATGTGTTTGCGCCGTACCACACCTGCTTCCTCCGGCAAGACGAGGTCGCGCGCGATGAGGCTGTGCGTGGTTTTGACGAAGTCGGGCCAGTCCGGTGGCTGGCCGAGTTGTGCCAGCAGGTATTGGTAGCTACGGCGCAGGTTCAGCAGCATCACGGCGTCGCTGTATTGTTTGCCGCCGGCGGTCTGCCCCATGTTGAAGAGGGCGAGGGTGTCGGCTTTGCTGTAGCCGTTGCCTTCGAGTTGCGCCGAGCTGTAGATGAATTCGATGCCGATAGCTTCGAGGTTGCGTGGGGTGACAAGCAGTTCTGCCAGCGAGAGTTTGCCCGCCAGTTGGTGCAGGTGCTGCAATTCGCTGGCGGTGTAGATGGGACGGTAGTTGAGGTTGTCGGGCTGATAGCGCATGGCAGCTTCGGGGTTATTGGGGTTTCCCGGCGTGTTCGCGGATGAGGTCCTGTTTGAGCTGCCACAGGGCTACCGAGAGGTCCACGTAGTAGCCATGCGGGTTTTCCAGGCGGCGGATTTCATCCCACAGCGTCTGTTGTTCGGCGGCGCAGTGGGCGCGGATTTCGTCCAGCGAGGGGTTATGGGCGCTGCGCGTGCCGTGTTCCATCCATTGCTGCATGAGTTTTTTGGCGCGGTAGTTGGTGACGGTTTTCCTTTTCCACGGGTATTCGGGATCGAAGAGTTCGTAGGGCTGGCTGTCGTCTATGATTTCGTCATGCAGGGTGATAAGGTCGGCGATGGCTTTGCCGCTTGTGTTGTCATAAAGGCGCCACAGTTGTTTGAAGCCGGGCGTGGTGGTTTTGCTGAGGGTTTCGCTGATTTTGATTTTCGGGATGACGCTGCCCGCTTTTTCAAGGGCGACGATTTTGTACACGCCGCCGAAAACAGGCTCGCTTTTCGCGGTGATGAGCCGCTCGCCGACGCCGAAGGCGTCTATCGCCGCCCGCTGTTGCACCAGGTCTTTGATGAGGTATTCGTCCAGCGCGTTTGAGACGCTGATGATGGTGTCGTGCATTCCGGCGGCATCGAGCATTTCCCGCGCGCGGTTGCTGAGGTAGGCAAGGTCGCCGCTGTCAATGCGGATGCCGCGCAGTTTGTAGCCGTTCGGTGCGAGGTATTCCTGGTGGACACGGATGGCGTTCGGGATGCCCTGGCGCAGGGTGTCGTAGGTGTCAACGAGCAGCACGGTGTTGTCCGGCCAGGTTTTGGCGTATTGCAGGAAGGCGTCGTATTCGCTGTCATGGCTTTGCACAAAGGCGTGCGCCATGGTGCCGGCGGTGGGGATGCCGCTCGCAAATTCGCTATAAACGTTCGAGGTGGCCGCGACTCCGCCGATGTAGGCAGCGCGGGCGCCGTAGTTGGCGGCATCTCCGCCGTGGGCACGGCGGGCGCCAAATTCCAGCACGGGGCGACCGGCAGCGGCGTGGACGACGCGCGTTGCTTTGGTCGCGATCAGTGACTGGTGATTCAGGGAGAGAAGGAGGTAAGTTTCGATGATGTGGCAGTCAATCAGCGGTGCGCGCACGCTGAGGAGCGGCGCGTTGGGGAAGACGACGCTGCCTTCCGGCACCGCCCAGATGTCACCCTGGAAGTGGAAATCGGCGAGGTAATCGAGAAAGGCGTCGCTGAACATGCCCTTGCTGCGCAGGAAGGCGATGTCTTCTTTGTCGAAATGCAGGTATTGCAGGTAATCCAGCACCTGGCTGAGTCCGGCGAAGACGGCGTAACCACCGCCATCCGGCACACGGCGGAAGTAGTAGTCAAAGTAGGCGATTTCGTCCTGCCGGCCTTCGTTGAAATGGCTTTGCGCCATGGTCAGTTCGTAGAGGTCGGTCAGGAGGGCGCGGTGATTAATCATGGGGATTTCCTCGTTTGTCAATGAGTTCGCCGTGGATGACGCTGCCGTCTTCACGGGTGGCGGTGATATTTTCCTGGGACGATTCGGCATCCACCTCGTCATTATCGGCGTGGAAGGTCTGCTGCTGCCAGCTGAATGCGCTGTACACCGCCTGCGGCTGTACGATGCGCAGCAGGGTTGAAGCGAAAAGTGCGCGCAGCGGCGGAATCAGGAAGATGAGAGCAAGGATGCTGCTGATGAAACCGGGGACGAGTAGCAGGACGCCTGCGGTCAGGCGGTACACGCTTTCGCGGGCCACATCGCGGTTTTGCGTCTGCCCCATGCGCAGCACCGCCTGCTGCTGGCTGCGCAAGAGATAGGAACCCGCCGCGCTGGACAGCACCAACAGGGCGATGGTCGGGAAAAAGCCGATTTTTATGACGGCGAAAATTAGGGTGGCAAGCTCAACGGCCCCCCAAAGGCCCAGCAGGGCGATAAACGGCATGGTGATTTCCTGTGTTGTGGTCTGCCGGGATTATTGGTGCTGGTCAAGGAGATTGCAAGCCAGGATAATGCGCGTCGTCTGAAATGACTTCCACAGGAACCGCTTATGAAAAATGTATTCGCCCTCACCCTTGCTGCCTTGCTGCTTGCCCCCGCCCATGCCCGTGACTATACGAATCTTGACGAAAAGGGCGCGGAAAAACTGTTGCAAGAATGCGAGAAAGATCAACTGGATAGCTGCGTCACTCTTGCCTTGTGGCTGCGCGATGTCATGGAGGCACCTGCCTCGGCCTACGAGCTGCTGAAAAAAGCCTGCGACGGCGGCAACATGAAAGGCTGCAACGTCCTCGGCAATCTCTACCTCGATCCGTACAGCGGCTTGGGCATGGATCAAAAGCAGGCCAAAGCGCTGTACGAGAAAGCCTGCACTGGCGGCTACTCCAACGCCTGCACCAATCTGCGCGGATTGAAAGAAGAAAAGGCCACAACGCCGGCAGAAGACGACAACGCCAAACAGGCTCGCCTGCAATCGCTGTATAACAGCTGCATGATGGAAAATGATGCCGCCTGCGCCGCCTTGCAACGCGAGATGGAGAGCCAGCCAGCAGCTGGTGGGCAGCAGCGCAAAGAGCAGCAGCGCAAAGAAAAGCCTAGCAGGCTAGATAAATAGCGCCATCCCCATAAGTAGCCAATATCACTGCTTCATCAGAAAAGCCCCGCAAGCGGGGCTTTTTTATGCGTTACCTTTTCGCACACAACCAATATTCGCGGCTTGCCCAAGCAGCATGAACCGTTGTGTCGTCAAGCAGTGTAAATACTGGGCTCTTCAAGCGGCGTGATTGCCGGGTTGGCATCAGGCACTTTTCAGGAAGCGGTGATAGGCACTGTTGCCGGTTTCTTCGGCGTAGTCGTAGCCGATGGCGGCGAGATGCGCTTCCAGTGCTTCCAGGCGGTCGCTCTGGATGCCCGCCAGCACGCGGCCATAGTCGCTGCCATGGTTGCGGTAGTGAAAGAGGCTGATGTTGTTTTCCGTGCCGAGGGTGTGCAGGAAGTGCAGCAGCGCGCCGGGGCGTTCCGGGAAACCGAAGCGGAAGAGGCGCTCGCCAGTCGCGCCCGGGCTGATGCCGCCGATCATGTAGCGCAGATGCGATTTGGCGAGTTCGTTGTCGCTCAAGTCCTCGCTGTCGTAGCCGTTTTCACGCAGTTTGTCGATAAGGGCGGCGAGCTGGGCGCGGCCACCGGTGAGTTGTACGCCAACGAAGATTTGCGCGCGTTCGGTGTTTTGGTAGCGGTAGTTGAACTCGGTGATGTTCTGGTCACCGAGCAGGGTGCAGAAGGTGAGGAAGCTGCCGGGGCGTTCGGGGATGGTGACGGCGAGCAGGCCTTCGCGCTGTTCGCCGATTTCGGTGCGCTCGGCGACGTAACGCAGGCGGTCGAAGTTGATGTTGGCACCGGAGACGATGTTGATGAGGGTGAGGTTTTTGCCGCGCTGTCCGGCCACCCATTTTTTGCTGCCGGCGGCAGCGACGGCACCGGAGGGTTCGGCGATGGCGCGGGTGTCGTCAAAGAGGTCTTTCATCGCCGCGCAGATTTCATCGGTGCTGACGGTGACGAAATCATCCACGTGCTGCTTGATGAGTTCGTAGGTGAGTTCGCCCGGCATTTTCACCGCGACGCCGTCGGCGAAGATGCCGACGTGATCCAGCGTCTGGCGCGTGCCGCCGCGCACGGCGGTAGTCATGGAGGCAGCGTCTTCCGGCTCGACACCGATGATTTTGATGTCCGGACGCAGGCTTTTCGCCAGCACGGCGATGCCGGCGAGCAGGCCGCCGCCGCCGCAGGGCACGAAGATGGCATCAATGTGGTGCGGATGCTGGGTGAGGATTTCCAGCGCAATGGTGCCTTGTCCGGCAATCACGTCCGGGTCGTCGAAGGGGTGGATATAGGTGTAGCCGTGTTGTTCTTGCAGGGCTTTGGCGTGCTGCGAGGCAGCGTCGTAGAAGTCGCCGTGCAGGACGATTTCCACGTTTGCCCCGCCGAAGCGGCGCACCGCATCGATTTTGATGGCAGGGGTAGTGACGGGCATGACGATGACGGCGCGGATGCCGAGGCGGTTGGCGGCAAGTGCCACGCCCTGAGCGTGGTTGCCTGCCGAGGCGCAGATAACGCCGCGCGCGCGTTCACCCGAACTCAGGCGGTACATCTTGGTGTAGGCACCGCGCAGCTTGAAGGAAAAAACGGGTTGCAGGTCTTCGCGTTTGCAGAGAATGTTGTGCCCCAAGCGGTCAGAGAGGCGCGGCATGGCTTCCAGCGGGGTTTTCGTCGCCACGTCGTACACGGGTGCGGTAAAAATTTTCTCTATATAATGCTGCATGTTTTTTCCTTAACGTATGAGGTACTTGCGATGGATCAGAACGCGATGAAAGCGCTGGTCGCCAAAGAGGCGCTGCATTATATAGAAGACGGTATGACGCTGGGCGTCGGCAGCGGCTCGACGGTGAACTGCTTTATCGAGGCACTCGGTGCGGCACGGCTGCAATTTGCCGAGATTGTCACGGCGTCTGAGGAAAGTACGCGCCGCTTGCAGGCACTCGGTTACCGCGTCAGCGATTTGAACGCGGTTGGGCGGCTGGATGTGTATGTGGATGGCTGTGACGAGATCAATCCGCTGAAAGCGATGATCAAGGGCGGTGGCGCGGCGCTAACCAGGGAAAAGGTGACGGCGGCGTGCGCGGCGAAATTCGTCTGCATTATCGACGAGACAAAGCAGGTGCCAGTGTTGGGGCGCTTCCCGCTGCCGGTTGAGGTGGTGCCGATGGCGCGCAGCTTCGTCGCCCGCGAACTGGTCAAACTCGGCGGTGAACCGCGCTGGCGCGAGGGTGTGGTCACGGATAACGGCAACTGGATTCTCGACGTGCATCATCTGGAAATCACCGAACCGTTCAAACTGGAAGAAACCATCAACAACATCCCCGGCGTGGTGACGAACGGCATTTTCGCGCGGCAATCGGCGGATGTGGTGCTGACGGCGTACGCCAGCGGCAAGGTGAAAATATCCTGATTGCCACGCCGGAGCGCGCGTCCTGCCGCGTGGCGGCGATAGATTCGATCAAACAGCGGCTGTACCATGCCGCGTTTCTTTTCTTGGAGACTTTAAAAATATGCAGAAAATATTTGCCTTTATCAGCGCCATCTTGTGGTTCGCTGCCGATTATTTCAGCAAAGTGTGGGCACAAGAGGCGCTGGCGGCGGGAAACGTCATCACCGTTAACGGCTGGATGAATTTCAAGCTTGCCTTCAACAGCGGCGCAGCGTTCAGCCTCTTTGCCGACGGTGGCGGCTGGCAGCGCTGGTTCTTCATGGCGATCGCCGTCGCTATCGGCGCCTGGCTGTGCTACGCGATTCTCTTCGAGCGCACCACGGCGCTGATTCGCTTCGCCTATGCCGGCATCCTCGGCGGCGCACTGGGCAATCTGTATGACCGCATCGTGCATGGTCATGTGGTCGATTTCATCCGCTGGCACGTCGGCGATGCCTATTGGCCGACTTTTAACGTCGCCGATGTTGGCATCTGCACGGGCGTTGGTCTGCTGGTCATCGCCTGGATTTGGGATTGGCACAAGGGGAAACAAGCATGAGCGACATTCTGGTTATCCACAGCGGCGGTACGATCGGCATGGTGCCGAGCGCGGCGGGACTTGTTCCCGATCCCAACTTCGTCGCGCGCCTGCAAGCGGCGCTACCGGAGGCGGATTTTGATGTCTTCGTCTGCGAACCGGCGATCGACAGCTCTTCGGCGACGCCCGCCGCCTGGCAGCGTCTCGCCAATGCCGTCGCCGCGCATCGTGAGCAGTATCGCGCCTTTGTCGTCCTGCATGGCACGGACACGCTGGCGTACAGCGCCGCTGCCCTGAGCGGGATGCTGTGCGGCCTGGGCAAGGCGGTGGTCATCACCGGCTCGCAAATCCCGCTGGGGATGCCGGAAAGCGATGCGCTACGCAACATACGCGGCGCGCTGGCCTTCGCTGCCCTGCCGGAACTGCAACAGGTGGCGGTATTTTTCTATGACCGCCTGCTGCGCGGTGAAGCGACGCGCAAGGTGGACGCGCAAAGCTATGCCGGTTTCGACAGTCCGAATGCCGACTGGCTCGGCGTGTTCGATGGCAACACCGCGCAATTGAGCGCCCCCGTCTTTGAAGAACGCGAAGAAAGTGCCTACCTGCGCGGCGCGTGGCGCGGTTTTCAGGAAGAAGCGGTGGCGACGCTGCTGATTACGCCGGGGATGCCGTCATCCGCCTTCGCGCCGCTGCTCGCCGATGACAAACTGCGCGGCCTGGTGCTACTCAGCTATGGCGTCGGCAACCTGCCGGAACGCGACGATTTGCACGCAGCTCTGCGGGTAGCTATCGCGCGCGGCGTGTGTGTGGTGAATGTCAGCCAATGTCTGCGCGGCGAAGTGGCGGGACACAGCTACGCGGTCGGCGCGGCACGCCTCGGCGCCCTCGGTGGCGGTCGCCTGACTCCGGAAGCGGTCTATACCCGCCTGCACTGCCTGCTGGCGGAAAGCGATACACGTCCGCTGGCAGAGCGCTGGTCCAGCCAATGAGCGCACATAAAAAAACGCCCAACCGGAAAGGTTGGGCGTTTTTTGTTCGATGGTCGGAGAGACAGGATTTGAACCTGCGACCCCTTGCACCCCATGCAAGTGCGCTACCAGGCTGCGCTACACTCCGACGCGAGGCGTGCATTATAGGAATTTGGAGGGTCTATGCAAGCGCTTTTTCTTGAGGAGAAACCGTGGCTGGCGGCGGATTGGCCGCTGGCCGACCGCTTCATCGCCGGGACAACGCTGACGGCATCGCCGCTGGTCAATGAGGGTTTCAATCTCGCGCGGCACGTTGCCGATACGCCGGAACGCGTCGCTGCCGCGCGGATGCTGTTTGCCACGCATCTGCCGCCGGACGCTCGCCCCTTGTGGCTGAGTCAGGTACACAGCGCCACAGTGTGGCAGGCAGCGGATTATCAGGCGGGCTGCGAGGGCGACGCGCTGATTAGCCGCACGGCGCGCGACGTGCCGGTGGTGATGACGGCGGACTGCCTGCCGGTGTTGCTGGCCGATGAAGCGGCAACCGTCTGGGCAGCGGTACACGCCGGTTGGCCGGGGCTCTCCAAAGGCATTCTCGCGGCGACGATTGCGGCGATGAACGTGCCACCCCAGCGGCTGTTCGCCTGGATTGGGCCATGCATCCGCCAGGATAACTATGAAGTGGATGAACTGTTTTTCCAGCGCTTTGCCACGCTGGATACGCGCTTCGCCGTTGCCTTCCGCGCCAACCGCCCCGGCCACTGGCTCGCTGATTTACCCGCCATTGCCCGCCTGCAACTGCATGACGCTGGCCTGCCTGCCACGCAGATAACCGACTGCGGCCTGTGTTCCTATGCTGATCCGCGCTTTTTCTCGCACCGCCGCAACGGTGCACAAGCGGGGCGGATGGCGAGCTTCATCGTCGCCACCGTTTGAAGCGCCGCTGATTTTGCGTAGCGCATCACCAGCCGAAGCGGTGCACGATTGCGTCCGCCGCACGTGCCGACACATCCGGCGGCAATTGCGCAGCGACAGCCGCCAGCGCCGCACGTTGCCGTGCTGCCGCCTCGCCATCCGCCAGCAGCGGCGTCAGCTCGGCAACAAGACGGGCGGGGTTGCATTCTTCCTGCATACATTCCGGCACGATGTCCGCTCCTGCAAGCAGATTAGGCAGGGAAAAGCGGTTGATTTTCAGCAGCTTCAACGCCCGCGCCAGTGCCGCCGAGACAGGGTGGACGCGGTAGGCGACTACCATCGGACGATTCAGCAGTGCCGCTTCCAGGGTAATCGTGCCGCTCGCCAGCAGCAGCGCATCGCTGGCCGCCATCAGCGTGGCACTGTCCGCATCGAAGCGGTGCACATGGGGCAACGTCGCCAGCAGTGCGGCACTGGCCTTGTCCGGTGGTTGCCGCAGCGACAATACCGCTTGTAACGCAGGATCGGCTGCCTGCAAACGTTGCCAGGTCTCTAAAAACACCGGCAACAGGCGGCGTACCTCGCCTCGGCGCGAACCGGGGAAAAGACCGAGGATGCGCGCCTGCGGCGGCAAACCCAGCGCCGTACGCGCCTCGGCAGCGGGCACCATGCGCAGACGGTCGCGCAGCGGGTGCCCGACGCACACCGCCGCCACACCGTGCTTGTCGTACACCGCCGTTTCAAAAGGAAACAGGCACAGCATCAGATCGATGCAGCGGCGGATTTTATGAATGCGCTTTTCTTTCCACGCCCACAGCGACGGACTGACGTAATGCACGGTGCGCACCCCGCGCGCATGCAGGGCGCGGGCAATGCGCAGATTGAAATCGGGGGCGTCGATGCCGATGAACACATCCGGCGGGTCAGCCGCCCAATGCGCCAGCAGCGTGCGCTCGGCGGCGAGAATATCGGGCAGATGCCGCAACACCTCGACCAACCCCATCACCGACAGGCGCTCCATATCAATAAGCGAATGCAGGCCCGCCGCCTGCATGGCGGGGCCGCCGACGCCGCTAAAACGCGCATGAGGCAGACGTTCGCGCAGCGCTTGCAAGAGCGGCGCGCCAAGCAAGTCGCCGGAGGCCTCACCGGCGAGCAGGGCTATGTGAAGAGAAGGCGTGGTCATAGAAAAATCTCAAAGAAAGAACGATGCCCGCCATTATCAGCGAAAACGGCGTTAGGCGACGTCAGAACGCTTCCACACCTTGCGCTACAATGCCCACCCGCTCACATCCCACCCCCTTATGACCACCGCTATTCCCGCCCTGAATCCCCAACAAACCGAAGCCGTCACCTACCTCGGCGGCCCGCTGCTCGTCGTTGCCGGTGCCGGCAGCGGCAAGACCGGCGTCATCACCCAGAAAATCGCCTGGCTGGTGCGTCAGGCGCGTTATCCGGCGAACAGCATCTACGCCCTCACCTTCACCAACAAAGCCGCACGGGAGATGGGCGAGCGGGTGCGCGTCATCCTCGGCAAAGAAGCGCGCGGCCTGCATATCTCAACCTTTCACCGCCTGGGTCTCGACATCCTGCAAAAAGAACACCTGGCGGCAGGATTGCGGCGCAACTTCACCATCTTCGACGCCCGTGACGGCGCGACCCTTATCAAGGAACTGAGCAAACAGGAGGACGACGCGCAAGTCCGGCAGATACAGGCGCAAATATCGGCCTGCAAAAACGCCAACATCGCGCCCGCGACTGCGCGCAGCCTCGCCCAAAACGACGAACAGGTGCTGGCTGCGCACATCTACCACCACTACAACGAACGCCTGCGCGCCTACAACGCCGTCGATTTCGACGACCTCATCACCCTGCCGCTTGCCCTTTTCAAAAACCACGACGACGTGCGCACCCGCTGGCAGCACCGCATCCGCTACCTGCTCATTGACGAATACCAGGACACCAACGACAGCCAGTACCAACTGCTGCAACTGCTCGTCGGCGCAGCCGCCGCCTTTACCGCCGTCGGTGACGACGACCAGTCCATCTACGCCTGGCGCGGCGCGCGGCCGGAAAACATCGCCCACCTGCACGAAGACTACCCGACCCTGAAAACCGTCAAACTCGAACAAAACTACCGCTGCCACCAGAAAATCCTCGCTGCCGCCAACGCTCTGATCGCCCACAACCCGCACATCGTCGAAAAAGCCCTGTGGTCCACCCTGACCGAAGGCGAAGGCGTGCACGTCATCGCCGCGCGCACCGACGAAGGCGAAGCCGAACAAATCATCCGCGACATCCACCTGCGCAAAATCCGCGAAAACCGCAAAAACAGCGACTTCGCCATCCTCTACCGCAGCAACATCCAGGCGCGCCAATTCGAACAGCAACTGCGCGAACAAAACCTGCCCTACAAAATCAGCGGTGGCACCAGCTTCTTCGAACACAGCGAAATCCGCGACCTGCTCGGCTACCTGCGCCTCATCAACAACCCCGACGACGATGCCGCCTACCTGCGCGTCGTCAATACCCCCAAGCGAGAAATCGGCGCGGCCACGCTCGCAAAACTTGGCGAATACGCCGCGCGCCGCCGCGTCTCGCTCAGTACCGCCGCCGGCGAAATCGGCTTCGCCAGCGAAATCGGCAACAAAGCCTACCAGCACCTGCAAACCTACAACCAATGGCTGCGGCAAATGCAGCGTGAGGCGGAAAGCGCCCTGCCGCTCGACATCCTGAACCGCGTCATCAACGACATCGAATACGACGACTACCTCTACGACCTGCACAAAACCCCGGCCAAAATCGAAGTCCGGCAAAAACGCGTCAACCAACTGCGCGACTGGATCGGCAAACTGCAAGAAGAACGCGACAGCCTCGACGCCCTCATGCAACACCTCACCCTGCTCGACATCCTCGACCGGGAAGACAGAGAACAAGACGCCATCCAGCTCATGACCCTGCACAGCGCCAAAGGCCTCGAATACCCCATCGTATACATTGCCGGCTGCGAAGAAGAACTCCTGCCGCACAGAAACAGCATGGAAAACGACGACGGCATCCGCGAAGAACGCCGCCTGCTCTACGTCGGCATGACCCGTGCCAAAGAAACCCTCATCCTCAGCTACGCCAGAACCCGCCGCCGGGGCGCCGAACTGCAAACGGGCGAGCCCAGCCGCTACCTCGACGAACTGCCCGAAGACGGCGTGCAATGGCACGACGGGCGCACCCCGCCCGACCCCGCCGCCGAACAACAAAAAAACGAAGAATTCTTTGCCGACCTGCAAACAATGCTGCGACAATAAAGCCACACACCGGCACACAAACCAAGGAGCAACCCGTGAGCCTGCTGAAAAAAAACAAAAAAGACCTGCCCCCCGAAGAACAGCACGACGCCGAACAATACGCCGCCTGGCACCAGGAAGCCCTGCAAGGCGACGCCGCCGCCCAGTTCCGCATCGGCTGGATGCACGCCAACGGCCACGGCGTCGCCCGGGATGACCGCCGTGCACTGGACTGGTACCAAAAATCCGCCGCCCAGGGCTTCGCTGCCGCCCAGTGCAACCTCGGCTGGATGTATGGCGAAGGCCGGGGCGTTGAAAAAAACGACGAACAGGCCGCCTACTGGTACGAAAAAGCCGCCATCCAAGGCGACAAACAAGCCCAATACAACCTCGGCAACCTCTACATCGCCGGCATCGGTGTGGACAAAGACGAACGCCGCGCCGCCTTCTGGTTCGTCCAGGCCGCGCAGCAGGACGACGTCGAAGCCCAGTACAACCTCGGCAACCTCTACTTCCGGGGCGAAGGCGTCACCCAGGACGACCGCCGCGCCGTGCGCTGGTACGAAAAAGCCGCACAACAAGGCTACGCCAAAGCCCAATGCAACCTGGCCATGATGTACGAACGAGGCCGGGGCGTTGCGCAAAACCCCGAAATCGCCGCCGAATGGTACGGCTGCGCCGCCGAACAGGGCGACAGCAAAGCCCAATACCGCCTCGCCCTGCTCTACGAAAAAGGCGAAGGCGTGCCGCAGGACGACAACATGGCCTACTACTGGCTGGAAAGCGCCGCCGCCCAGGACAACGAAAGCGCCATCGCACGCCTCGAATACTACCAGGAGCGCACCGTGGTGGACTGGTACCGCCAGACCACCAACCAGGGTACCCCGCCGCTTGCTGACGACGGCGAACACTACTACGACATGACCTACGACGGCGCGACCGACTACTACCCGCTCGGCGTCCTGCACCGCGAAGGCTGGCAAAAACTCGACAAATACCAGCAAAGCCTGAAAAGCATCGAATACAACATCAGCCCCGAAACCATCGCCGCTGTCGAAGCCGAAAACAGGCGCAGCCCCATCTGGATTGACCCGATTGCCGACGAAGACGACAACGACGCCTACTACGACCCCATTCTCAACACCCGCGAAAACAACGGCCTCCTGTACAGCGACGCCGGCTACCGCCGTGCCATCGCCAGCTTCAACCGCGCCGCCCGCCACGCCGCGCACAGCTTCGAACAGGCCGCCAGGCAGGGCAACAGCGACGCCCAATACAACCTCGGCGTCATGTACGAAAACGGCCAGGGCATCGAGCAGGACTACGCCCGCGCCGCCTACTGGTACGAACTCGCCGCCGAGCAGGGGCACGCCCGTGCCCAATACCAGCTCGGCAACCTCTACCGTGAAGGCCTTGGTGTCAAAGAAGACCCGAAAATCATGCAAGCCTGGTGGCAGCGTGCTGCCGAACAAGGCCTGCAACAAGCCGCACGCCAGCTCGACAAGTGGAAACGCCCGCGCCACGCGCACATCGCCTGATACTATCGAAGCGATAAAACGGTGCAGGACGGGCTTCAGCCCGTCCTGCTTCTTTTTGTTGTTACAGTTTGGAGCTTTAACTGCACCGGATAAGTATCTTGCTTTTTTCTCAAACAGATACCGCATAAAAAAACCGCCCTGTGGGGGCGGTTTTTTTATGCGGCGAAAGCCTTACAGCTCGGCGGCGCGCAGTTGTGCATACAACGCTTCATGTTCCTTGATGGTCGCGTTGTCAATGCGGCGGCGCACCGAGTTGTAGCCAATAATCTTGTCGTTTTCAATAATCGGGCTGATGACGGCGCGTACCCAATAATAGCCGCCGTCCTTGCGCAGGTTCTTCACGCACCCCGTCCATTGTTTGCCCGCTTGTACCGTTGCCCACATGTCTTCAAAGGCTGAAGCCGGCATGTGCGGATGACGCAGGATGTAGTGCGGCTGGCCAACCAGTTCTTCTTTTTCCCAACCACTCGCCTCAATGAAGGGGATATTGACGTCGGTGATAAAGCCGGCGGTATCGGTGCGCGAGAAGATCATCATGGTGTTAGTCAGGTAGAACTGGGCATCGGTCACATAGACACGGCGTTTATGCCCGTCGTAATAGGTCAGGTCAAACGCTTCGGATGCACCGGCGGGTTTTTCCATATCGGGGATCGGTTTCATAATAAAGCCTCGTAATTGATGTACAAAAGGACGTTCGCCATCCTCGGTAGGATGGCGAATACCGCTATAAAGCAGATTTCGTGCCATCTTGGGTAGCTATATTACTTTTGGTTATTTTGCCTGCCTATTGCAGCGCCTGCGTCGCTACCAGCGCGTCGGCGGCACCGCAGATGGCACCAATAACCGCGATGCCGTCCGGACTGGTCGCACGCACGGCGGCGACATTGTCCGTATTGATGCCGCCGATGGCAACACCGGGCAGGCATTTGGCGGCGACCATCGCCGCGAGGCCATCCAGACCGATGGCCGGATCGGCATCTGCCTTCGAGCGGGTCGGGAACACTGGCCCCATGCCGATATAGTCCACGATGCCGCTATCCACCGCCTGCACCTGGGCGACGCTGTGCGTGGATAGCCCCAAAATCCGCTCGCTGCCGATGAGGCGGCGCACCACCGCCGCCGGCAAATCGCTTTGGCCGATATGCACCCCATCCGCGCCGACGGCGAGGGCAATATCCACCTGATCATTGATGATGAACGGTACCTGATGCGCGGCGCAACGCGCCTTGACGGCAAGCGCAGTGTCGTACCAGACCCGCTTGCTCCAGGCAGTCTTGTGGCCGCGCAACTGCAACACGCTGACGCCGCCCTGCAAGGCGGCTTCGGCGACGGCGAGCAGTCGCTCGCCACAGGCGGCAGCGTCCAAGACCAGATAAAGATGCAGATTGCAGGCGTTCATGATTGCACCTCCTCGGCAAACGGGGCGTCGTAACTCAGCGCATCCAGCAGCGCCACCGCAAACGCGCCCATGCCGACCGCGCGCGCGGCATGACTCCCCGCCTGCTTCATCAGCCAGGCAGCACTCGCTGCCGCATCCAGCGGCGGGGCAACGGTACAAAACGCCGCTACCAGCGCAGAAAGCGCACAACCGCAAGCGGTGACCCGCGTCTGGCGCACATCGCCGCCATCGTTGAACCACAGCACCTCGCCGTCGGTGATGTAATCACGGGCACCGCTGACCAGTACGACGCATTGCTGCTTCTGCGCCAGTTCCAGCGCCGCGCCCGCTGCTTCCTCCGGCGTCGAAAGGCTGTCGGCACCGCGCAGCCGCGCAGCTTGACCGTTCAGCCATAAAATCTCGGCGGCATTGCCACGGATGACCGTTGGCCGGAAAGCAAGCAATTCGCGGGCAAAATCACTGCGGAAAGTGAGCAGGTCGCCGACCGCGACCGGATCAAGCACCCACGGCTTACTGTTCTTGGCTGCCGTGCGCGCGGCACGGCGCATCCCCGGCAGGCGGCCGTTGTGTAGGGTGCCGATATTGATGAGCAGACTGTCGGCGGCGGCGGTGAACGCGCCGCATTCCTCCTCTGCCTCGATCATCGCCGGCGACGCCCCTGCTGCCAGCAGCACATTGGCGGTGAAATTTTTTGCGACATCGTTGGTCAGACAATGAACGAGCGGGACGGATTGTGCCAGTTTTTGCCAATGGGCGCGGGCGGATGCAGCGGGATAAGGTTGGGATGGCTTCATGCGGACTCCTGAAAGTGAGAGAAGATGGATAGCAGTTTATAGCGGCTTCCCCAATAGATAGTCAATCAGCACCTGCACGCAGCAGGCCTTTTGCGCGTGCTGGCGGTAGTAGAGGTGCACCGGTGGATAGCGGCGCCAGTAGGGTTCGAGGACGGGGATGAAGGCATCGTGGTCGCCCTGCAAGTCGCGGATAGGCTCAAAAATACGGGCAATAGCGAGGCTGTCGCGCACGACGTCCGCCATCACCTCGATGTCGTTACAGATAAGCGGCGTCGGCATGGTGATGCTGATGCCCTGCCCGTCTTCATGCAGGGTCAGCGGGTAGAGGTGGTTCGCAGTCACGAAGCGGTAAGCGACGAGACGGTGGTGCAGCAGGTCGGCAGGCGTCTGCGGCGTGCCGTGCGCATCAAGGCAGGCGCGAGTGGCATAAAGACCCTCACGCATCGCCGGATAGAGCAGGCGGGCGACGACACCGTCTTCTAGCGCGTTGCCGAAGCGGATACCGAGGTCGAAGCCGCTGCTGATGAGGCCAATGGTGCCGTCGTGAACGAAGATTATCAGTTGCAGTTGCGGATAGCGACGGCAGAAGTTGGCAAAAACAAGACGCAAGATAAGCTGGTAGGCGAAGCATGACAGGGTGATACGCACCCGTCCCGCCGGTTCGTCGCCCGCTTGCCTTACTTCGTCCACCGCTTGGTGCAGGGCGAGCAGGGCATCGGCGGTGCGCATCAGCAGTTGTTCACCTGCCTCTGTCAGAACGTGTTCATAGTCTTCGTAGCAGGACTCCCAAGAAAGCCAAAGCTACCATTTGCAGACCGGTACTCAACTTACGCTCGCAGTTTTTCCAAAGCCGCCTGTTCTTTTCCAACCAGGAAAAGCTGCGCTCTACTACCCATCGCTTCGGCAATACCGCAAAGCGGTGCAATTCGTTTCGTTTGGCAACCTCTACCTCCGCACCAATCAACTCCTGTACCGACGAAGCAAATGCCTTACCCGTGTAACCACCGTCAGCAAGGACTTTTTGTACCGCATCAAGATTATCCCTGTCACGTTCCAAGGCTAGCAGGCAGCCTTTTCTATCCGTAATATCCGCCGTCGTTACCGCAAGCGCATGCGGCAAACCCTGCGTGTCAACCGCTATATGCCGCTTGATACCGCTAACCTTTTTGCCCGCATCGTAGCCTTTTTCCATGGCGGTATCCGTGTTCTTCACACTCTGCGCATCAATAATCAGGAAAGTGGTTGCTTCATGGCGCCCCTGCTTGCGGCGCTCCGCAACTACCTGATTTTTTTAATGCTTCCTCAAGGATGCTGATGCCACTCTCGCGTGGCTCAGTCCATCTCCGGAAGTAGGAATGCACGGTGCGCCATTTGGGGAAATCGCCCGGCAAAGCGCGCCAGGAGCAGCCAGTGCGTTGCAGATAGAGAATGGCACGAGACATCGTACAAATCCACTTTGCGCGGTGCTGTGCGTTTACGGGCACTTTCCAAAAGAGGGAGAAGGGGGGCGAATTGTGTGCGACTGATATCGCTTGGGTAGGCTTTTCTGTTCATGCCGATAGTTTACAGCAGAGACGGAGACTATGAACACGTTATAAGGGCTGCGGCGTTTTTTAGCACCCGTTTTGTCCATTACGCCTCTTTATACTCTGCCCGTGGCAACGGGGGTAACAGAGTGTTGATTGTATTTTCACCGACATAAAATAATGCATCTGCCCGTTGCCTTTTTAGTTCCTGTTTACCGATATTCCTGTCAGCATACTTTTCAGGACACCACCTGAAATTTGTCCATTACGCCGAAAACAGAGCTTCCGGCAAACGGATATAAAAAAGCCGCGCTATTTGCGCGGCATCTCAACAAGGAGATTATAATCAAAGAAGGATTTGGTGGGCCGTAAAGGGCTCGAACCTTTGACCGATTGATTAAGAGTCAACTGCTCTACCAACTGAGCTAACGGCCCGTTTAAAAGCGGTGGTGGGTCGTGAAGGATTCGAACCTTCGACCAATTGGTTAAAAGCCAACTGCTCTACCACTGAGCTAACGACCCCAAGGTATAAAGAAAAAGGCAAACGGAAGGTTAAATGGTGGGTCGTGAAGGATTCGAACCTTCGACCAATTGGTTAAAAGCCAACTGCTCTACCACTGAGCTAACGACCCATTATCCGTTTGAGGGCGCGCATTATGCCAAATTATTTTTTCGATGCAAGGCATTTGCGGCAATCTTTTGCTAGGTTTTTGTTTTTGCTGACACGGGGCTATGCATCGTTGCGGCGGATGCGGTAGCGGTAGAGGAGCTCACCTTCATGGTTGACGATATCCAGTCGTTCGCCGCCGTTTTTTTCGATGACTCGTGCCGAAGCGGGATTATCCACCGCGCACACCAGCAGTAATTCACGGAGGCCGAGAGAATCGCTGTATTGCAACGCGTGCGTCAGCATCCGGGTAGCGATACCCTGATTCCAACAAGCGGGATGGACACCGTAGCCAATGTGACCGCCGTAGGCACGCAGGTAATCGTTCAGCGTGTGACGCAGGTTAATCACGCCAATCACGCGAGCGCTGTCGTCATCCCAGGCAATCCAGTTGCTATCCGCCACTTTGATGATGCCGTTTGGCAGCTGTGTTCCCGCCGGGGCGGCGCAGGCGGCAAGCCAGGACGGAATGTCCGGAAAGAGGTCGAAATAGGCACCGTGCACGGGAACACCGGTCGCCGCCAGTGCCTGCTGGTAGGCAAGCAAGGCGGCTTCATGGGCAAGGGTCGGGGTAATGATGCGGATCTGCATGGGCTTATTGTCCTAACAGCGGGTGAATGCGGCGGATGTCGCGGCAGAGGTTGGGATACTCGGGAATGTCGTCCGGCGTGAGGTAACCGTGGCGAATGAGGTAGTCAATGGCGACCACGGCGGAATTCAGCTTGAATTCTTCCGTTTCTCGTACAAGGCGGGCGACCTCGTCCAACGGCAGGCAGAGGAATTCCGCGACTTCGCCGTCACGGTTTACGGGGCGGAAATCCGCTGGCAGATGCAGATCGTAGAGGTAGAGCAGATCGGCGCGGATGCCGTTTTCGGTTTGCGCGGTGTAGCTGATGGTGCCGACGGGTCGCGCCTGCCGCGCCAGAGCTTCGGGAATAGCCGCCTCTTCGCCGCTTTCTTTGATGAGGTTGGCAAGGATACCGATGCCATGCGGGATGCCGCCAGCGGCAATCTGGTCGAGTTTGCCCGGTTCGACGGATTTGCTTGCCGCGCGGCGGGCAATCCACATATGCGGCACGCCGTCGCGTTCGGTGATGCCGTTTGCATGTACGCCGTAACCGCAGACACCCAGCACCGGCGCGGCGGCACGTTCGATCAGGGCGCGGGCGGGATGATGCAGGCTGGCAAGTAGCGGCAGTTTTTCGTCCCGCCAGCCGCTGATGTAGCCGCTGCGATAGAGCGCGGCGGCGAGATTGGCGAGCAGACGGTTGCGAGCGGCGAAGTCGGCGGGGGCGTCCCAGATGTAGCGCGCGCCCTCTTCTCGCAGAACGATGCCGTGCGCCTGCAGGCGGGCAAGGTTGTGTTCCCAGATGAGGCCGACGGCGTCGCCGTCCAGAATGAGCGGGCGGTATTCGGCGAGGTTGGCGCTGTTGAGTTGCTGGATGCGGGTGAGGTAGGTCATGTCAGTTCTCTTGTGGACGGCGGGCATAGCGCTGCGCGAGGACGGCGCAGACCATCAGCTGAATCTGGTGGAAGAGCATCAGCGGCAACACCAAGATGCCGACGGTCGCAGGCGGAAAGAGGATGTTCGCCATCGGGATACCGTTGGCGAGGCTTTTCTTCGAGCCGCAGAAGACAATGGTGATTTCATCTTCCTTGCTGAAACCGAGGGCGCGGGCGCTGTAAGTGGTGAAGACGAGGACGATGGCGAGCAGCAGGCAGGAGACGACGGCGATGAGAATCAGCGTCGCCACGCTCACTTTTCCCCAGATGCCTTCCAGCACCGCCTCGCTGAACGCGGTATAGACGACGAGCAAGATAGAAGACTGGTCGGTGATTTTAATCAGGCGGCGGTTTTTGCTGATCCAGTTGGCAAGCCATGGCCGCGAGAGATGACCGAGGACGAAAGGCAGCAGCAGTTGCAGCATGACCGCCTGCACCGAATGGAACAGATCCGTCTGCCCCTGCGCACTGAGGAGCAGGCCGACGAGCACAGGCGAGAGGAAGACGCCAAGCAGGCTGGATAGCGCGGCGCTGCACACGGCGGCGGCGATGTTGCCGCGCGCCACCGAGGTGAAGGCGATGGCGGATTGCACCGTAGCGGGTAGGGCGCAGAGATAGAGGAAACCCTGGTAAATATCAGGCGGAATGAGCGACGGCGTCAGTGGGTACAAGGCGAGGCCGAGCAGCGGAAAGAGGATGAACGTCGTCGCCAGCACCAGACTGTGCAGCCGCCAGTGGCCGACGCCGGCAAGAATGGCTTCGCGCGAGAGCTTGGCGCCGTGCATGAAAAACAGCAGGGCGATGGCAGCGGTGGTGAGGTGCTTGAAGAAGGTCTTGCCGATGCCTTGTGCGGGGACGATGGTCGCGGCGAGCACCATCAGCAGGATCATCATGAGGAAAGGGTCAAGCCGCAGACGGCGGATGGGATTCATGGGCAAGCGAAAGAATAAAGGGGGCGGCTATTGTATAGCCGCGCCCCGCCGAAACCCATACGCATCACGGGCGCAGGCGTCGCTCCGCCCAGTACACGAGCAGCAGCACCGGCACGCCGATCAGCGAGGTAATCATGAAAAAGGCGGGATAGCCGACGGCGGTGACGATGCTGCCGGAGTAGCCGCCAAGCGTTTTCGGCAGGAGCGTCATCAGCGAACTGAAAATGGCGTACTGCACGGCGGTAAAGCGGATACTGGTCAGCGACGACAGGAAGGCGACGAAGACCGAGCTGGCCAGCCCCGCCGCAAGATTGTCGAAACCGACCACACCGTAGAGCAGCCAGTTATGGCTGCGGAAAGCGGTGGCAACACCCGCCTGCATGGCGTGGATCACCCCTTCCAGCGGCGGCAACACGGGCAAACCCTGCGCGGTGGCAAGCAGCGATTTGTCGCCGTACCAAGCCAGCAGAATGAAAAGCAGATTGGTGCCGACGGTGAGTAGCGCGCCGAGCATCATCATCCGCATCAGCGCATAACGCTGCGCCAGCATCCCGCCGAGGAAACCGCCCACCAGCGTCATCACCACGCCAAAAACCTTCACGGCACTGGCGATCTCCGTCTTGCTGTAGCCCAAATCCTGATAGAACACGTTGCTGATGGCACCGGAAACAATATCCGTGCTGCGGTAAAGGCCGATGAGCGCCAGGAGTAACACCGCCACGCGCCCGTAGCGGCGGAAAAAATCGGCGACAGGTTCCAGCCACGTCTGCCACGCCAGCTCACGGCTGACCAGCCCCGCACGCACGCACACCGTGCCGACCAAAGCCGCTGCCGCCAGTCCGCCGGTAAGACGCAGACTCTCGCGCAGAAAACCGCCGAGGACGCTGCTAGCGGCGGGCAGACCGCTGAGCAGGCGGTAAACGGCAATCAGCACGACGACGGCAACGGCAAAGAGCGCAAGCAGGCGCAGATTATCGGCGACGGGACGCAGCGTGTTGACGCTGCCGGAGGTCGGCGGTTCACGCAATATCAACGTCGTGGCGAGGCCGATACCCATCACCGCCGCCATGCAGAAATACGTCGCCCGCCAGGCGGCGTAATCGTAATGCTGCATGGTCGAGCCGAACCAGGTCGCCAGCAGCAACGCCCCCGCACCGGAAACAATCATGCCGCAGCGGTAACCCGCCGTGTAGGTCGCCGCCATCGCCGCCTGCATCGCGCTGTCGCCCGCCGCCGCTTCGATGCGGTAGGCGTCAATCACAATATCCTGCGTCGCCGCCGAAAAACCAAGGAGGACAGCGGCGAGCGCCATCAGCGACAGCGCTTCGCCATCGGCGGGATTGATGAGCGCCATCAGGCAGATGGCAGCGGTGACGACGCACTGCGCGGCGGCGAGCCAGGCCCGGCGCCGCCCGAGACGGCGGGTCAAGAGCGGCAGCGGCAAGGTATCGACCAGCGGCGACCAGATGAACTTGCAGGAATAAGCGAGCGCCGCCCAGCTGAAACGGGTTACCGTGCCGCGCTCAACGCCCGCTTCATTCAGCCAGATAGACAAGCTGGAAAAGATAAGGAGGAACGGGAGGCCAGCGGCAAAGCCGAGGAAAAAGAGGCTGATGGCGCGGCGGTCGGTGTAAATGGCGGCAGAGCGGAAGAAACGGGGATTGGTCATGGGGAGCGGTCGGTCGGAAAAAGGTGGCAATCATAGACCTTCCCGCCGCCGTGTTCACCTACTGAGGGGGTTCTGCGTTACTGTCCCCTACCCCGCCCTACCCGCTTTGGCAAGAAAGCCCGCCCTGCGAGCGGAATGCCGCCAGGCGGCGTGATTACCGGGTTTCGTACATGATGGGCTTCAGCCCATCATGATGAAAATAAAGCAGTGTTGTTGCGGCGGGCTGAAGCCCGCCCTACGCCCACCAAGCGGCGTCGTTGTTGGCTTCGTCAAGCGGTGTGGGCATAAAAAAATCCGACGCTGGCGCGTCGGATTTTTTCCGCCGTCCTACGGCGGGCCGCCCTGGCTTCAGATGATCTGGATGTGGTTGTATTCCAGTTCGGTGTTGATGCCGAGGCGGGCGATGGTCACCGCTGCGCCGCTGCCGTTGCCGTCCGCGTCGTAGGCGAGTTCGCCCGTCGCTTGGTTGTAGATAATGCGGTCGTCGGCATCTTTTGCCTCCGTCCCTTTCACAAATTGTTCTGCACTCAGGCTGCCTTTTTGCAGGCCGGTGAAGATGTTGTGGTCGAGCTGGATGCGGTCGCCTTCGGCGGCATTGAAGTCGAGCAGGGTGTCAATCGTGCCGTCGAACGGGCTGCGGAAGAGGAAGGTGTCCGCACCTGCACCGCCTTTCAGGGTGTCGTTACCACGTCCGCCTTCGATTTGGTCGTTGCCCGCGCCACCGTCAATGTTGTCGTCGCCGTCGAAGCCGAAGAGGTAGTTGGCCGCACTGTTGCCCTTGATGGTGTCGTTGCCCGTGCCGCCTTTCGCGCTCTCTATCTGTGTGCCGTAGCCGATAAAGGCTTGTCCGGTGGTCGGGTTGCCGCTGTCATCCAGCGCCAGATGTCCGGCTTTGCTGCCAGCGTAGATCCAGCTGCCGGGGGTGAGGTCAATGTTGAGATCCAGCGTTTGTTCGCTGGCGTCAAAGGTGTCCTGCCCGCCGCCGTCATGGATGTAGATGTCGTTGCCGACGGCATCTTTGTTGAAGGGTTTGAAGCCGTAGGTGTCATCGCCGCTGTGGTAGTTGGGATTGACGCCGTAGGCATGGTGCAGCGCGGCCAGGTCGTAGATGCCGAGTTTGGTTGGCGAAAGCGGCACTTTCGGCGATGTCCAGCCC
Source organism: Cardiobacterium valvarum (assembly GCF_900460955.1). GTDB lineage: Bacteria > Pseudomonadota > Gammaproteobacteria > Cardiobacteriales > Cardiobacteriaceae > Cardiobacterium > Cardiobacterium valvarum. Next base: position 1,063,718 of record NZ_UFUW01000001.1, on the reverse strand, counting down.
TGGCCGAGGTCAACGTCGTAGTCGTACTGTCCGGTGGTGTAGGACATCACGGTGAGGTCGTTACGGTCTTCGGCTTTGTTGATGTCCAGGCTGCTGTCATCGTGACCGAAGGGATGATCCATGCCGAGGCTGTGCCCGATTTCGTGCAATACGGTGCCCCAACCGTGTTTGAGGGTCAGGTTGTGATTCGCGGTATCGATGGTGTATGGCGGTTTTTGGGCGAAGGCATCGTCTGCGGCGTAATACTGCGTATTGAGGTGAACGTTGCCGCCGTAGACGCCATAGCCGGATGTACCGTCTTCGAGACGATGCAGGTAGAAGTTCAGGGTGGCATTGCTGCCCTCCGTGAATTTCACGTTAACGTGTTCTTCGAGGTGATCCAGCACGGTACGGATATCTGCTTTTTGTTGCGCGCTGAACGGGCGGTGGCCCTCCACAGCTTTGCCGTTTTCCATGCCGTTTTCGGAGAAGGCGTAGGTAATGCGCAGTCCCTCACCGGCTTTGTGCCCGTGATAGTGACCGTAGGTCGCCCGTTGGGTACTGTCCAGGCTGTCAACGAAGTAGTGGTTATTCGCGGAGCGGTCACCGGCGAAGGTGCTGTCGGCGACGCTGCCGGTGTGATAGGCGGCTTTTTCGTCGTTATCCACAATGGCGGTGGTAACGGCTTTGTCCGCACCGACGACCGCGCCTTCCGCCCCGCTGATGCTGAGGGTGTAGTGCTCGGTGTTTTCCGGGATGCCGTCGGCATTCGTTTGCAGGCTCAGTTTCGCGCTGGTTTCACCCGCCGGGATGGTCAGGGTTTTGCTGATGCTGCCGAGGTCGCCGTCCGTCGTCTCGCCGTGGGTGAGGGTGAGGGTGAGGGTGACGGGGCGGTCACTGGCTTTGTCCAGTGTCACGGTGTATTCCACCGCCCCGCCTTCGTTGACGTTTTCCGCACCGCTGAGGGTGGCAGTTGGCGGGGTGACGGGTTCGCCGATAGCGGCTGTACCTTCGCTTTCGACGGCTTCCGGAGTACCCTTGCCGTCGGTGTAAGTCGCTTTAACCGTGATGCTTTTGCCTTTTTCGGCTTCGGTCAGGGTGTAGCTCGCGCCCTGCCCTATTTCGCGACCATCGGCCAACCAGTGGTAGGTGATGCTGCCGAGGCCGTCTTCGTCAGCGAGGGTATTGGCAGCAGTGAGGGTCGCACCAACGTGGGGGCTGCCGCTGATGGTAACGCTACCCGTCGGTGCGTGGTTCTCTGCTGGCGGCGGTGCGGTGTCGGTGACGGCGTTTGTAGCGTTACTGAGCAGGTTTTCCTCATGCCCCGCCTTGTCGTAGTAATACACCTGCACGCTGATGACCTTGCCGATATCGGCGGCGGTGATGGTATAGCTGCTACCGTTTGCGCCGTTGATCGCCGCTCCGTTTGCCAGCCAGGTGTACTGGATGCGCTCAGGCAGACCGTCACCATCGCTGACGTTCGCGGTCAGGGTCTCGCCGACGACGGCTGTGCCGCTCAGGGTGACTTGGCCCCGTTGGTTCGCGCCGCCGTCATTGCCACTGTCCACTACGGCTGTGGGCGGGCTGATGACGCTTTCCACTTTGCCGGTGCTATCGGTATAGGTGATGCGCACGCTGATAATTTTGCCGCTGTTATCCGCTGTGACGGTGTAGGTCTCGCCGGTTGCGCCGCTGATTTCCTTGCCGGCGGCCATCCACTGATAGCTGACGTTGCTGACAGCACCATCACCATCGCTGACGGTGGCATGCAATACTTCGCCGGTCGCGGCCTTACCGCTGATGGAGGCCACGCCGCCGTGATTGGCAGTGCCGGTGATATTGGCCGCTGCCGTCAGGTTGATGTCATCGGCGACGATGCGCGCATCTTCGGTATAGAGACCGATTGTGCCGCCGGTGTAGGGATTTTCATCATCGGTAAAGGTAGTAATCACCTTGCCGTTGATGCTGATTTCCACGGTGTTGCCTCTCTTCGTGACGACAAAATTTTTGGGCTCCGCCAACGGCCAGCTTTCGCTGCCGCTCGCCATGAAGCGCTGGCCGCCGCTGTAAGCAGGGTCGCGTTTGCCGAGCTCCCAGCCGTTAGCGCGGGCGACGAAGTAGTAGTAGTGGTCGTTGTCGGTGTGATTCCACACGAGCCAGGCGGTTTCCCAAGCATTGGGCGTCGCTCCCTGGCGCAGTTGTTCAGGGGTGGCGATGGTGCCGCTGTAAGTAAATTCATCGCCTGTCTGCACCGTGCCCAGCACCATCGCGGATGACGTTTCCGTCTCACCGCTGCGCGCCATCGGCTTCAATTGCAAGGCCTGGTTGCCGCCGCCGTTATCGATGATTTCGACGTTGCCATAGCCGGCAAAAGCCACTTTCCACGCGCCAAAAGTATCGTTGTCAACGTAGGTTTTGTGCAGCGGGTAGGAAGAAAAATCGTCGTGCATCAACGGTGCGTTAGTGTTATCTGCCACGCTCGCCGTCGCCTCGCTCGTCGGATTTTCATCGTGTCCGGCGTTGTCTTTGTAGGTCGCGCGCACGCTGATTTTGTGTCCCACGTCGTCTTTGGTGAGCGTATAGCTGCTGCCTGTCTGCCCGCTAATGGGGCTCCCGTCGCGCAGCCATTGGTATTGCACGTTGCCCGGTACGCCGTCGTTATCGGTAACGGTAGCGGTCAGGGTTTTGCCCACTTGCGCCTCGCCGCTGATGCTGATTTTGCCTGCGTGATTGGGTTGGGGCGCGGGGGTATCAGTAACGGTAGCGGTGGCTTCACTGAGCGGGTTTTCGTCGTGCCCGGCGTTGTCTTTGTAGGCGGCGCGCACGCTGATTTTGTGTCCCACGTCGTCTTTGGCGAGTGTATAGCTGCTGCCCGTCTGCCCGCTGATGGGCTGACCGTCGCGTAGCCATTGGTATTGCACGTTGCCCGGTACGCCGTCGTTATCGGTAACGGTAGCTGTCAGCGTTTGCCCGACTTTGGCCTCGCCGCTGATGCTGATTTTGCCTGCGTGATTGGGTTGGGGCGCGGGGGTATCAGTAACGGTAGCGGTGGCTTCACTGAGCGGGTTTTCGTCGTGCCCGGCGTTGTCTTTGTAGGCGGCGCGCACGCTGATTTTGTGCCCGGCATCGTCTTTGGCGAGTGTATAGCTGCTGCCCGTCTGCCCGCTGATGGGCTGACCGTCGCGTAGCCATTGGTATTGCACGTTGCCCGGTACGCCGTCGTTATCGGTAACGGTAGCGGTCAGGGTTTTGCCCACTTGCGCCTCGCCGCTGATGCTGATTTTGCCTGCGTGATTCGGTTGTGGCGCGGGGGTATCAGTAACGGTAGCGGTGGCTTCACTGAGCGGGTTTTCGTCGTGCCCGGCGTTGTCTTTGTAGGCGGCGCGCACGCTGATTTTGTGTCCCGCGTCGTCTTTGGTGAGCGTATAGCTGCTGCCCGTCTGCCCGCTGATGGGCTGACCGTCGCGTAGCCATTGGTATTGCACGTTGCCCGGTACGCCGTCGTTATCGGTAACGGTAGCGGTCAGGGTTTTGCCCACTTGCGCCTCGCCGCTGATGCTGATTTTGCCTGCGTGATTGGGTTGTGGGTTCGGTTGCGGGTTCGGTTGTGGGTTCGGTTGCGGGTTCGGTTGCGGGTTCGGTTGTGGGTTCGGTTGTGGGTTCGGTTGTGGGTTCGGTTGTGGGTTCGGTTGTGGGTTCGGTTGTGGGTTCGGTTGTGGGTTCGGTTGTGGGTTCGGTTGTGGGTTCGGTTGTGGGTTCGGTTGTGGGTTCGGTTGTGGGTTCGGTTGTGGGTTCGGTTGTGGGTTCGGTTGTGGGTTCGGTTGTGGGTTCGGTTGTGGGTTCGGTTGTGGGTTCGGTTGTGGGTTCGGTTGTGGGTTCGGTTGTGGGTTCGGTTGTGGGTTCGGTTGTGGGTTCGGTTGTGGGTTCGGTTGTGGGTTCGGTTGTGGGTTCGGTTGTGGGTTCGGTTGTGGGTTCGGTTGTGGGTTCGGTTGTGGGTTCGGTTGTGGGTTCGGTTGTGGGTTCGGTTGTGGGTTCGGTTGTGGGTTCGGTTGTGGGTTCGGTTGTGGGTTCGGTTGTGGGTTCGGTTGCGGCTTCGGATTGGGCTGCGGCGCCACATTGCCGTCGTGATGGTGCTTGTCGTGGTTGTGTGCGGCGATGGCGATGCCGCCTGCGGTCAGCGCTATGCCGCTGATGATGCCGGCGACTGCCTCCGGGGGCAGGCTGCTGCCCGCTGCCGTCCCTGTGCCGATTTCGCTCGCCAGGATATGTTCCGGGGTGTTATCCACCACCGGGTAGATATACGGCGTATCGTCGGCCTGCATACCGAGCAGCACACCCTGGCCGTTGTTGAAGTAATCTTTGATGATCAGGCGGTTATTGTTGTCAATGCTCACCACGAGGTCATCGCCGCTGCGTGTGCCGCTGACCGCGGCTGGGCCGCGTCCGCCAGCTTCGGCAAATTCATAGTAGACGTTATTTACGGCTTCAATTTGTAGCGGCGCGCCATCGGCGTTGATGGTGTATTCGCCGATAACGCGGCCGGTGGTGTCCTTGACGGTGAGATTGACGGGTTGCGCCATGTTGCGTTCCTTTTCGTTAGGTAGTGGTTTATGACCGTTACGGAATTATGATCTGTTTCTTAGCAAAAAACGCTTGCCACGGTTTTCCGTGGCAAGCGCGCAGTTAAAAACCGCTCGCAAATGGGCGGTTATTGTTTATGGTCAGAAGTTGTTGCCGTGATTATGGTTATCTTCCAGATGCGGGTTGTAGTTGCTGCTGTAAGCAGGTTCATCGTAACCCTGCGGCGTCATGACTTTTACATGCGTGAGGATGTCTTTTTCGCTTAACTTGCCGTTGGCGCCGACGATATCCACCGTCCGGGTATGGCCTTCGCTGTCACTGATGCTCAGGCGCTGACTTTCGCCGTGATCCTCCAGCGTCAGTTTGGCACCGGCCAGATGTTCGCCTGCAAAGACAATGCGGTCACCTTCCGCCGGGTTGAAGTCAAGGATCTTGTTTCCAGGCCCGTCGTTGCCGTCGAAGAGGAAGGCGAAGGTATCCGCACCCTTGCCGCCACTGAACTGGTGTGCACCATGTGCGGCGACAAAGATATCGTCACCATCACTGCCATGCAGGTTTTGCACGTTACCGTTATCCGCTGTCTTGGCAAGGATCTCCGTACTGTGCTGACCAAGGTAGTTGAGGATGTCCTCTCCTTCCATATTGACCAGCTGCCTGTAATCCGCCGCACTGATTCCCTGGCTGAGGTGCAATGTACCCTGAGCGGTATGTACCGCACTTTCATGCGCATCATGGCTATCCGCATCATGCTGTCCGTGGCTGGCATCCTGCACATCATCGGCAAGATGGCTATGCTCGGTGATCGGCTGTTCCGGCGCAATATGCGGTGCCTGCGGTGCTTCTCCGGCTTTCATGGTTGCCACTTCACTGTTGGCACTGCCGTAGGCATCATTGAAGTTCTGCGCGGTGACCTCACTGCCTGCTTTCAGCATATGCGCCGGAATGGTCACGGTACCTGTTTGGGCATTCAGGGTAATACCGCTTGCCGGCGATATTTTATAGTCGTCATCAAAGGCCCATTCCGTTTCGGCAGCATGGATATTCTTCCGCACAATCAGCTTGTATGCTTGACCCGTAGGATCGGTAAAACGCACTTCCATGAAGGTTAGCTCGTTCATGGTGTAGGTATTTGCCGGATTTTTCAGATCCATGCCGGAGGTAATGCTGACATTGCCGGTTTTCCCATCCCGTACCATCGTCGGCGTTACCGGCGGATCGTTATCCAGGATGCCTACGTTATAGCGCACATCGGTAATGGCTCTTGCCCCTTCGGCTTTTTTAATGGCGACTTGAAGGCCGCTGTGATAGCTCTGCACCACACTGTCGTCAACGGTTGTCAGTGTGAAATCAACGCTGGTCTTCCCTTTTGGAATTACGAAAGTCTTTTTATTGCCCTCTTTGAACGCAGCATTTCCGGATGCGGCAAATTCAACGGTTACGCTGACATCGTGATCTGCCGCCTTGTTCATCTGCAGCCTGTAGCTGATGCTCTCGCCTTCACGCACGACGGCGTTTTTGCCTACCAAAGAAACAACCGGTTCGCCGTCACTGTCGGCAATGGTGCTGTACACCGAATCGTTTTGAGGAGCAGAAGCCCTTGGTGCACGTTCAAGCGTAGCGCCTTTCGGGTTGATCAGCTTGATAGAGAAGCCTTCTACGCCTTCCGCCGCACTGTCTGCATTGGCAGTCACTGTGAACGTGGCCTGGGTTTCTCCCGCCGGGATGGTGACGCGTTTGGTGCTTAACCTCACATCATCCTCGGAGGCGCTCTTTTCAACACCGAGACCAGAAGGTACGAATTTAATATCAACACTGACCGGATGATTCGTCGCCTTGCTCAGGGTGACCGTATAGGTCGCCGTACCGCCTTCCGTCAGGGACGGTTGGTCGGTATTGAGGGTAAGGCTCGGCAACGCAGCCTCATCATCAATCACCAGTGCTTTGATCAGTTTGGCGGCATCGTTAACCTTCGCCCCGGACGCACCGGTAATCTCAATGCCGAAGCGTCCCGTGGATGGATGCCCGGGTCTGTCATTGACGTCGTTATTGTCGTCAGCCGAAACGGTGAAGGTTGCCCGGGTCTCTCCGGCCGGGATGGTCACCTGCTTATTACTCAGGCGAATGGTTCCCTGTTCGGCACCATTGACATAGTGGTTCAATTTAAGAGAAACCGTCACATCATGATCCGTCGCTTTATCCAGCTGCGCCACATAGGTAGCTTTCCCGCCTTCCGGAAGGTTGAGCGGACCAACCAGGCTGACCGCAGGATCAACGCCGTCCCCCTGAACCTTGCCTGTGGGCTCGCTACCCGGGTTTTCATGATGCCGGATATTGTCATCATATTCGGCCTTGACGCTAATGTTCTTGCCCACATCGCTGGGACGCAGGGTATAGGTCTTCTCCGTCGCACCATTTATGGGTTGCCCGTTGGCCAGCCACTGATAGCGGATGGCATCTTCGGCAACGCCATCAGGGTCAACCACATTAGCCGTCAGCGTTTCACCAACTTTGGCGGTACCGCTGATAGTAACGCGACCATTATCTACCACAGGCGGATAGGCCGGATCGTCCTGCACTTGCAAGGTGAATTCCTTGCTGAAAGTACCGCCGTGTCCATCATTAGTTGTAATTGTCAGTTTTACCGTCTGTTCTTTGGCAAAGTCAAGATGCTCACCGGCTTTCAGCTTCAACGTGCCGTCAACAACCTCAAAGCGGCTGTCGCTTACTGTGTAAGTATGCGTATCACCCTTGTCTTCGTCAGTTGTGGTCAGCTTGCCAACTTCTGCGCCGTCCTTGCCTTCCATAATTTGGGTGGCATTCAGACTGATATCCGTTGGTGCGTGGTTTTTATTAGCTGGCGGAATATTCGGTACATCCTGCGCATCGCTGGTCGGTTTTTCCGCAGTACCTATATTGTCGGTATATTCAACATGGACACTGATCTTGTGCCCCGCATCGTCATTAGTGAGCGTATAGGTCTTGTTGGTTGCTGCAGAGATCGGTTCCCCATCACGCAGCCATTGGTATCGGACACTATCTTCCGCAAAGCCGTTACCATCACTGACTTTCGCTGTCAGCTCACTGCCGACTTTGGCTTCTCCTTCAATGATTACGCTACCCGGCTGATTCACCGGTGCCTGACCGTTGTCATAGCCCGCATTCAGGCTGGCACTGGTACCTTCCCTATATTCGGAATCGTTGTGCGCACTGACCGGGCTGCCATCTTTCAGTGCCTTGCCGCCAAGGGTGACGACTCCGCTGTTTTCGTCCAGGCTGATGTTGTCGCGTGGCAGATCAGAGCTCGTCCATGTGCCGTTGTCATTGCGGGTAACTGTCAGCGTCTGCTCGTTATCATCATTGTCGCGATAAGTAATGACTAGGCGTTTGATACCGCTATCTGTCTGCGGCGTTACTACCACACTACCATTCTCACTGCCTGCTGCCAGCGTTGGAGCAGACGGTGGATCGTTGTCGGCGATGGTTGTCTCTACCGCTTTGGCCTTATTCACCGCACCGGTGACATTTTCCACGCTGACGCTGAAAGTGCGGTTCGGCTGATAACTGTCGTTATCCAGCGCCGCTACTTCAAAATTGTGGCTGGTTTTCCCTTTCGGGATAGTGATGGTGCGAGTTTCTGTCTTGACGTTGCCATCATCTGTCGTGCCATGTTTGATGCTCACGGTAACCGTCACATCACTGTCTGCCGCCTTGTTGAGTGTCAAGGTATAAGCAGCGCTTTCACCTTCGACAACATTACCGTCGCCACTCAGAGTCAGCTCGGCCTCAACCGGCTGCGGTGTGCCGTTATCGGGGTCAGTCGTTATAGAAACACGATTACTGTACGCAGTACCTTTACCGGCAATAGCACTCAGAGTGGTGTTGTCATCCACTGCTGCCGGAGCGACTTTCACCACACCACTTGTGGCATCAAAATCAACACCAACCGGTTTCTGCGTACCATCCTGTACCTGCCATGGACTGGAGGCACCTGCACGGGTGAGAGTCAGGCTTCTTGCTTGCCCGTTACTTTCGTAATCCACACGCAGATAGGTCGCCTCATCCGGCGGTGTGATGGTCACACCACCTTGTTCGGCGCCTTCACCCTTGGTCAGGGTCGGCTGCGTGAATGAAGGTTGAGGCGGTTGCGGTGTAGTGTTATCCATATCACTTGTCACGCTGTTTTCCGCTGTAGTCGGATTTGTACCGTTGTGAGCGACAGCCTTGACTTCCGTCTTGTCCGCGACCGCATCCGGCGGCAGTTTTACTGCGCCACTCGCGGCATCCACGGTAATACCCTGGTTCTCGGGCACGCCTGCCGCCACCCATTGACCGTTCGTTTTTGTCACTGTGATGGTGTGATCAGCGTTCTGTTCGTCTTTATAAGTAATCACTACCTTGTCAGTATTACCCTGCGGAGTAATGGTGACACCACCCTGCTCCGTATCCGCACCTTTAGTTACAAGCGGTTGCTCCGGATCGGCAAGCTTCGGCGGATTGTTACCTGCGACGAAGCTGGTTTCTCCTTGGAAGACTGAATGAATGCTAATAGCCGATATCGAGACAGTACTGCCATCCTGCACCACTTTGGCTGCCATGATGACTTTGCCGGTCTTTGCATCCACCGTAATGCCTTCGATCGGATCACCATCCATCTTCCACATGCCATTAGTTTTCAGGGTAGAAAATTCCTTCTTTTCTCCCGTTTGCTCATCTATATATGAGACGGCCAGCCTATCGGTGCGTTCCTTCGGAGTGATAACGACACTGCCCTGTTCCTCACCCTCGCTAACCTCCGGTTTCTCGGGTCTGGGCTCATTTTTATCAATACCCGTGGTGATTTCAGCGGGTGCACTGGTTTGGGTCGCGTTGCTGTTGATAGCGGTAACCTTGCTTTCATCGAGCACCTGATCCGGCTCAAAGCGGGTCTCACCAGTATCGGCATCCACATAGCTACCATTATCGGCGCTCCACTTACCTGTCGCAGCATCTTTAGTCACCGTTGCTGTGTGTGTAGCCGGTGGTGTCCCCTCATCCTGATACTTGATCACCATCTTGGTTGCCCCCTTTGCTGGAGTGACAGTGAAGGCATCACCGTATTCACCAATACCCGTTTGGAAAGTCGGCGGATCTAACGGTAGTGGAGCACTGTCGTAGGTCACGGTCACGCTCGCCGGCTCGCTCACGTTGCCGTCCGTGTCCGATACGGTGTATTTGACCGGTTTCGGGTTGCCGCTAAAGCCCGCCGCCGGGGTAAAGGTGATTTTGCCGGTCGTGCTGTTAACCGTCCAGGTGCCTTCGCCCGCCACGCTCAGGGTGGTCACCGGGCGGTTGTTGGCATCCAGCAGTTTGACGCTGCTCTTGTCCAGGGTGTGGTTGCCCTGCGGGTCGCTGTCGTTGGCAAGAACGTCCACTTCAACCGGCTGCCCTGTCGTGCCTTTGCCTGTGTCGTCAGCCGCTACCGGTTTGACGTTGCCCGGCGGCGGCGTGCTGCCGCTGTAGGTCACGGTCACGCTCGCCGGCTCGCTCACGTTGCCGTCCGTGTCCGATACGGTGTATTTGACCGGTTTCGGGTTGCCGCTAAAGCCCGCCGCCGGGGTAAAGGTGATTTTGCCGGTCGTGCTGTTAACCGTCCAGGTGCCTTCGCCCGCCACGCTCAGGGTGGTCACCGGGCGGTTGTTGGCATCCAGCAGTTTGACGCTGCTCTTGTCCAGGGTGTGGTTGCCCTGCGGGTCGCTGTCGTTGGCAAGAACGTCCACTTCAACCGGCTGGCCTGTCGTGCCTTTGCCCGTGTCGTCAGCCGCCACCGGTTTGACGTTGCCCGGCGGGGTGGTGCCACTGTAGGTCACGGTCACGCTCGCCGGCTCGCTCACGTTGCCATCCGTGTCCGATACGGTGTATTTGACCGGTTTCGGGTTGCCGCTAAAGCCCGCCGCCGGGGTAAAGGTGATTTTGCCGGTCGTGCTGTTAACCGTCCAGGTGCCTTCGCCCGCCACGCTCAGGGTGGTCACCGGGCGGTTGTTGGCATCCAGCAGTTTGACGCTGCTCTTGTCCAGGGTGTGGTTGCCCTGCGGGTCGCTGTCGTTGGCAAGAACGTCCACTTCAACCGGCTGCCCTGTCGTGCCTTTGCCTGTGTCGTCAGCCGCCACCGGTTTGACGTTGCCCGGCGGCGGCGTGCTGCCGCTGTAGGTCACGGTCACGCTCGCCGGCTCGCTCACGTTGCCATCCGTGTCCGATACGGTGTATTTGACCGGTTTCGGGTTGCCGCTAAAGCCCGCCGCCGGGGTAAAGGTGATTTTGCCGGTCGTGCTGTTAACCGTCCAGGTGCCTTCGCCCGCCACTCTCAGGGTGGTCACCGGGCGGTTGTTGGCATCCAGCAGTTTGACGCTGCTCTTGTCCAGGGTGTGGTTGCCCTGCGGGTCGCTGTCGTTGGCAAGAACGTCCACTTCAACCGGCTGCCCTGTCGTGCCTTTGCCTGTGTCGTCAGCCGCCACCGGTTTGACGTTGCCCGGCGGCGGCGTGCTGCCGCTGTAGGTCACGGTCACGTTCGCCGGCTCGCTCACGTTGCCGTCCGTGTCCGATACGGTGTATTTGACCGGTTTCGGGTTGCCGCTAAAGCCCGCCGCCGGGGTAAAGGTGATTTTGCCGGTCGTGCTGTTAACCGTCCAGGTGCCTTCGCCCGCCACGCTCAGGGTGGTCACCGGGCGGTTGTTGGCATCCAGCAGTTTGACGCTGCTCTTGTCCAGGGTGTGGTTGCCCTGCGGGTCGCTGTCGTTGGCAAGAACGTCCACTTCAACCGGCTGGCCCGTCGTGCCTTTGCCCGTGTCGTCAGCCGCCACCGGTTTGACGTTGGTTGGCGGCGGCGTGCTGCCGCTGTAGGTCACGGTCACGCTCGCCGGCTCGCTCACGTTGCCGTCCGTGTCCGATACGGTGTATTTGACCGGTTTCGGGTTGCCGCTAAAGCCCGCTGCCGGGGTAAAGGTGATTTTGCCGGTCGTGCTGTTAACCGTCCAGGTGCCTTCGCCCGCCACGCTCAGGGTGGTCACCGGGCGGTTGTTGGCATCCAGCAGTTTGACGCTGCTCTTGTCCAGGGTGTGGTTGCCCTGCGGGTCGCTGTCGTTGGCAAGAACGTCCACTTCAACCGGCTGCCCTGTCGTGCCTTTGCCTGTGTCGTCAGCCGCCACCGGTTTGACGTTGCCCGGCGGCGGCGTGCTGCCGCTGTAGGTCACGGTCACGCTCGCCGGCTCGCTCACGTTGCCATCCGTGTCCGATACGGTGTATTTGACCGGTTTCGGGTTGCCGCTAAAGCCCGCCGCCGGGGTAAAGGTGATTTTGCCGGTCGTGCTGTTAACCGTCCAGGTGCCTTCGCCCGCCACGCTCAGGGTGGTCACCGGGCGGTTGTTGGCATCCAGCAGTTTGACGCTGCTCTTGTCCAGGGTGTGGTTGCCCTGCGGGTCGCTGTCGTTGGCAAGAACGTCCACTTCAACCGGCTGCCCTGTCGTGCCTTTGCCTGTGTCGTCAGCCGCCACCGGTTTGACGTTGCCCGGCGGCGGCGTGCTGCCGCTGTAGGTCACGGTCACGCTCGCCGGCTCGCTCACGTTGCCATCCGTGTCCGATACGGTGTATTTGACCGGTTTCGGGTTGCCGCTAAAGCCCGCCGCCGGGGTAAAGGTGATTTTGCCGGTCGTGCTGTTAACCGTCCAGGTGCCTTCGCCCGCCACGCTCAGGGTGGTCACCGGGCGGTTGTTGGCATCCAGCAGTTTGACGCTGCTCTTGTCCAGGGTGTGGTTGCCCTGCGGGTCGCTGTCGTTGGCAAGAACGTCCACTTCAACCGGCTGGCCCGTCGTGCCTTTGCCCGTGTCGTCAGCCGCTACCGGTTTGACGTTGCCCGGCGGCGGCGTGCTGCCGCTGTAGGTCACGGTCACGCTCGCCGGCTCGCTCACGTTGCCGTCCGTGTCCGATACGGTGTATTTGACCGGTTTCGGGTTGCCGGTAAAGCCCGCTACCGGGGTAAAGGTGATTTTGCCGGTCATGCTGTTAACCGTCCAGGTGCCTTCGCCGGCAACGGTCAGGGTGGTCACCGGGCGGTTGTTGGCATCCAGCAGTTTGACGCTGCTCTTGTCCAGGGTGTGGTTGCCCTGCGGGTCGCTGTCGTTGGCAAGAACGTCCACTTCAACCGGCTGGCCCGTCGTGCCTTTGCCCGTGTCGTCAGCCGCTACCGGTTTGACGTTGCCCGGCGGGGTGCTGCCGCTGTAGGTCACGGTCACGCTCGCCGGCTCGCTCACGTTGCCGTCCGTGTCCGATACGGTGTATTTGACCGGTTTCGGGTTGCCGGTAAAGCCCGCCGCCGGGGTAAAGGTGATTTTGCCGGTCGCACTGTTAACCGTCCAGGTGCCTTCGCCCGCCACGCTCAGGGTGGTCACCGGGCGGTTGTTGGCATCCAGCAGTTTGACGCTGCTCTTGTCTAGGGTGTGGTTGCCCTGCGGGTCGCTGTCGTTGGCAAGAACGTCCACTTCAACCGGCTGGCCCGTCGTGCCTTTGCCCGTGTCGTCAGCCGCCACCGGTTTGACGTTGCCCGGCGGCGGCGTGCTGCCGCTGTAGGTCACGGTCACGCTCGCCGGCTCGCTCACGTTGCCGTCCGTGTCCGATACGGTGTATTTGACCGGTTTCGGGTTGCCGGTAAAGCCCGCTACCGGGGTAAAGGTGATTTTGCCGGTCGCGCTGTTAACCGTCCAGGTGCCTTCGCCCGCCACGCTCAGGGTGGTCACCGGGCAGTTGTTGGCATCCAGCAGTTTGACGCTGCTCTTGTCCAGGGTGTGGTTGCCCTGCGGGTCGCTGTCGTTGGCAAGAACGTCCACTTCAACCGGCTGGCCCGTCGTGCCTTTGCCCGTGTCGTCAGCCGCCACCGGTTTGACGTTGCCCGGCGGCGGCGTGCTGCCGCTGTAGGTCACAGTCACGCTCGCCGGCTCGCTCACGTTGCCGTCCGTGTCCGATACGGTGTATTTGACCGGTTTCGGGTTGCCGGTAAAGCCCGCCGCCGGGGTAAAGGTGATTTTGCCGGTCGCGCTGTTAACCGTCCAGGTGCCTTCGCCCGCCACGCTCAGGGTGGTCACCGGGCGGTTGTTGGCATCCAGCAGTTTGACGCTGCTCTTGTCTAGGGTGTGGTTGCCCTGCGGGTCGCTGTCGTTGGCAAGAACGTCCACTTCAACCGGCTGGCCCGTCGTGCCTTTGCCCGTGTCGTCAGCCGCTACCGGTTTGACGTTGCCCGGCGGGGTGCTGCCGCTGTAGGTCACGGTCACGCTCGCCGGCTCGCTCACGTTGCCGTCCGTGTCCGATACGGTGTATTTGACCGGTTTCGGGTTGCCGGTAAAGCCCGCTACCGGGGTAAAGGTGATTTTGCCGGTCATGCTGTTAACCGTCCAGGTGCCTTCGCCGGCAACGGTCAGGGTGGTCACCGGGCGGTTGTTGGCATCCAGCAGTTTGACGCTGCTCTTGTCCAGGGTGTGGTTGCCCTGCGGGTCGCTGTCGTTGGCAAGAACGTCCACTTCAACCGGCTGGCCCGTCGTGCCTTTGCCCGTGTCGTCAGCCGCTACCGGTTTGACGTTGCCCGGCGGGGTGCTGCCGCTGTAGGTCACGGTCACGCTCGCCGGCTCGCTCACGTTGCCGTCCGTGTCCGATACGGTGTATTTGACCGGTTTCGGGTTGCCGGTAAAGCCCGCCGCCGGGGTAAAGGTGATTTTGCCGGTCGCGCTGTTAACCGTCCAGGTGCCTTCGCCCGCCACGCTCAGGGTGGTCACCGGGCGGTTGTTGGCATCCAGCAGTTTGACGCTGCTCTTGTCTAGGGTGTGGTTGCCCTGCGGGTCGCTGTCGTTGGCAAGAACGTCCACTTCAACCGGCTGGCCCGTCGTGCCTTTGCCCGTGTCGTCAGCCGCCACCGGTTTGACGTTGCCCGGCGGCGGCGTGCTGCCGCTGTAGGTCACGGTCACGCTCGCCGGCTCGCTCACGTTGCCGTCCGTGTCCGATACGGTGTATTTGACCGGTTTCGGGTTGCCGGTAAAGCCCGCTACCGGGGTAAAGGTGATTTTGCCGGTCATGCTGTTAACCGTCCAGGTGCCTTCGCCCGCCACGCTCAGGGTGGTCACCGGGCGGTTGTTGGCATCCAGCAGTTTGACGCTGCTCTTGTCCAGGGTGTGGTTGCCCTGCGGGTCGCTGTCGTTGGCAAGAACGTCCACTTCAACCGGCTGGCCCGTCGTGCCTTTGCCCGTGTCGTCAGCCGCCACCGGTTTGACGTTGCCCGGCAGGCTTCCATCGGTAATTTCTGCCGTCGGTCGGCTGGTGATATTTTCTTGATGTCCCGCGTTATCGGTGTAGCGCACTTCGACGGTAATGGTCTTGCCTTTATCGCCCGGTTGGATGGTGTAGGTTTGTCCGGTGCCGATTTCCTGACCGTTAGCCAACCAGCGGTACGTGATACCGTTTGCCGGTACGCCGTCCGGGTCAGAAATAGTCGCACTCAGGGTTTGTCCCACTTGTGCCTTGCCGCTGATGGTAACGCTGCCGGGTTGATTTTGTCCGGGTTGGGGATTGGGGTTCGGTGATGGTGGCTGCGGGTTCGGATTTGGTTGTGGTCCGATATTGTCTGGCGGAATAGGAGTGGGATTGCTGGGACTGCCGTCGTCATCATTATGGTTATTTTTCGCGATGCCGATAGCTGCGGCTATCAGGCCGATTCCGCCTGCTACACCCAGAGGGGCAAGCACAGGCTGTCCCTGTTCAGCAGCGAAGGCTTGTGATGCTTCAATTTCGGAAGCCAGCACATGCTCCGGGGCACTGGCAACGGGATAATCAAATAACCCACCATCAGCTTGCGTGCCGACCAATGCACCCTGTCCCTGGGTAAAGTAGTTTTCAATGACAAGATCGGTACCGTCATCAAAGGACACCAGTAGATTGTCGCCTACGCGCTCGGTGATAATGCTTTCTGGACCAATACCGGTTGCCTGTTCGGTGAACTGGTAGTACACGCCATCTATTGCCTGGATGTGCTGTGCACTACCTGCGGTATTGATGTTGTATTGTTCAATGGTATTACCGGCGTTGTCTTTCAGGGCCAGGATGATTTGCTTTGCCATAAGCTAATTCCTTTTATTGGTGGTTGGTTACTAGTTATTCATGTCAAGATACATGAAGGTTTCTTCACTATTATACAAAAGTTAATATTTAATTACTACTTCATGAAAGCACGCCGCATGCCAAAATAAAAACCGTCCTAAATGGACGGTTTTCTATTTTTGTTCAACAGGATACGCCGTTTATTTCCGTAACCATTTATCCAAAAAACTGTTCAACCAACGGCGGATGTCTTCATTAAATCGCTCCTGATAGGTCCATTGTGAGGCAACGGTCTGCGCTCCAGGGTTGGATAATTCCTCACTATCGCGAGTGTGCCAATAGCGAATTTGTTCTGGCGTCGCTTCGGGGTGGAACTGAAACCCGTAGGCGTGCGCACCAAGGCGGAAAGCCTGATTGGGGAAGGCGTCGCTGGCCACCAGTTTGACGGCGCCCTCCGGCAAGGTGAATCCTTCATTGTGCCACTGAAAAAAGCGCTCCGGCATATCGGCAAAAATATCGCTGAAACCTTCAACCGTCGGATAGAGGTGGTAATAGCCGATTTCTACAACATGCTCGGCGTGACGGGTAATTTTTCCGCCATAAGCCATCGCCAGTAGTTGTGCACCGAGGCAGATGCCAAGGAAGGGTTTGCCGCTTTCGACCACGCTGCGTATCCACAACAATTCCGCGAGCAATTCGGGCAGGGTATTGCAATCATTGGCGCTCATCTTGCCACCGAAGACGATCGCTGCATCGAAACTATCTGCCTCTGGCAGAGGATCACCTGCAAGCGGGCAAAGTACGCGGAATTCGTGCTGTTGTGCTTGCAAAATATTGCCGATATGACCGGTCGAACCGGCAGGGTTGTGCAAGATCGCCACGATACGCAGCATGGTCAAGTGCCTTAGTCCAATTAAGAAAGGCGCGTAATGTAGCGCAATCGCCAGGTAACAAAAAGGGCGTGACGCCAAGCGCCACGCCCTTCATGCGGAAGATAAGACCTACTGCCCCTGCTGGAATGCATCCAGCGCGCGGGCGGAATACACCATTGCCGCACCAGCATTCATGGCGACGGCCACACCCAATGCCTCGGCAAGCTCCTGCTCGGTAGCACCGACCTTACGTGCCGCTTCAGCATGCATCGTAATACAGCCGTCGCAACGGGTTGTGACTGCGACAGCCATCGCAATCAATTCGCGTGTTTTCGCATCCAGTACGCCACCTTCGCCGTTGGCTTTGGCAAGGGTTTGATAACCCTTCATCGTGTCGGGGCTGAGTTTGCTGAAACCACCCAGTTTGCCCATGAGCCAAGTCCGATATTCTTTCCAGTTCAACATAATAAAAACCTCATAACTAACAAAGGGAAGGTCGGGCATTGTAGAGGTGGCGTGTTAAGCTGATAAGCTGGAAAACACGCAAAAAAACGCCCCAGCGTCTCAATACCGCATCATCATGAACCTTCCCCCCCCTACATCTACATAAAGGAACCCCATCATGCTATTTGTGGACAACCAGGAAAACACCGACCCGCGCACCAATATCGCGCTGGAAACCTACCTCGTCGAAAACCGCCTCACCGACCAGCCACTGCTGCTTTTCTACATCAATGAACCCTCCATCATCATTGGCCGTAACCAAAATACCGTTGAAGAAGTGAACCAGCGCTACGTCGAAGAGCACGGTGTCCACGTCGTCCGCCGTATGTCTGGCGGCGGCGCGGTCTATCACGACCTCGGCAACTTTTCCTACTGCTTCATCCAGGAAGAACACGGCCCGGCACGCGATTTCAGCGTTTTTACCCGCCCCGTCATCGAAGCCCTGCACCAGATGGGTGTCGCCGGCGCCAAACTCGAAGGCCGGAACGACCTGCTTATTGACGGCAAAAAATTCTCCGGCAACGCCATGTACATCAAAAATGGCCGCATGACCGCACACGGCACCATCCTCTATGACGCCGACCTTGACGCCGTCACTGCCGCCCTCAAACCGCGCGCCGACAAAATCGAATCCAAGGGCATCAAATCCGTGCGCAGCCGCGTGACCAACATCCGCCCCTACGTCGCTGACGCCTACCAGCACCTGAACACACGCGAATTTCGTGACCACCTGCTCCTGCGTATCTTCGGCGTGAACAACCGTGCCGACGTGCCCGAATACACACTCAGCACCGACGACTGGGCACAAGTCGCGGCCATCCGTGCCGAACGCTTTGCCAACTGGGACTGGAATTATGGCCGCTCCCCAGCCTTCACCAGCGAGCGCTACCACAAATACCCGCAAGGTGCGGTGGATTTCCGCTTCAACGTCGCCCAGGGCGGCAACATCAGCGACATCAAAATCTACGGAGATTTCTTCGGCGTGGGCGACATCGCCGACGTGGAAAAACGGCTGACCGGCATCCCTTACCGCCGCGACGCTATCACCGCTGCCTTTGCCGACATTGACACTGCGCTTTATTTTGGCGGCATCGCTGCGAAAAACCTCATTGATCAACTGGTCGGCTAACCGAAGGTACACAATAGCCGGCATCGTAAAGCTGAAAAACTTGGCAGCTTGCTTCCTATCGCGGGTTTCTCCCCGTTCTGCCTATCCCGACCTCAATACACACCGCCCCGCTGAGGCCGTCCTGATCCAGTACGCCGGCCAGAGCATTCACCGCCGGATGGCGCAAGAGCAAATCCAGTATCGCCTGTTTCAGCGGGGCGCGATCGTAATGCGGACTATTGCGCCCCTTACCATGTACCACCAGCCAGCATTCTTCGCGACGGTTTTGCCGCTCATCCAGCATATCGCCGAGGTAACGCAGGGCCTCGTCCACAAAAAATCCATGCAAATCAATCTCGCGCGCAAGCGGCAGACGCCCGGCACATAGCGCACGGAAGCGGGCATCCGGAATCTGCGCCAGATTAACGGACAGTGTTTCGCGAATATCCGCCGCATGGCGGATACGTTGCGCTTCAATGCGGCGGCGCTGTAAAATTTTCATCCGTCTGCCGAAGCCTTCCGCCCTCGGCGGCGTTTGCAGAGGGGTGACCGTACCAATCAGGTCGGCAAATCGTTCTTTTCCCGTCATAAGTAAAAAGACTGGTGGCAGGCAGCGGTTTTATTCATACATTCCTTACCGGTTTCGGGGCGGACAAAAATATCGGTGCCGCACTTTACGTGTAGCCCTATAATCAAAACATCATACACTGCGGCAATATCCAAGAGGACGAATCATGAAAATCGGCATTCACGGTATCAACGGCAAAATGGGCCAAGCTATTGCCCACGAAATTATCTCTCACCCCGATTTAGAACTCGCTGCTGCATCCGTGCGCAATGGCCATGAATGGGCGGGCAAGCGCCTCTGTGACGTAACCGATCTACCGCACGACTGCACCGTACGCGTCACCAGCAACCTCGAACAATTCTGCGCCGCTGTGGATGTAGCCGTGGATTTCACCCGCCCTGATGCAACGCTCGCCATCTTGCCAGTCTGCCAAAAGCTGAAAAAACCGCTGATGATCGGCACCACCGGCTTCAATAATGACACTACCGCCTGGATTCATCGTGCGGCACAGGAAATCCCGGTCGTGCTTGCCGCCAATACCAGCCTCGGCGTCAACATTCTTTTTGAAGTCAGCCGCCGCGTCGCGGAAGTGCTGGATTATCAGCACTGGGATGTCGATATCGCCGAAGCCCATCACCGCAATAAAGTGGATGCGCCTTCCGGTACCGCATTGCGCATCGGTGAAATGATCGCTCAGGCACAAAACAGCGATTTCGAAGCACGCAAACGCTACCCCTATACCAATCGCCGCAAGACCGGCGATATCGGTTTCTCCGTACTGCGTGCCGGTGACAACATCGGTGAACATACGGTGTACTTCACGGCAGAAGACGAGCGGCTGGAATTCACCCACCGCGCGAACAACCGCCGTATCTTTGCACGCGGCGCCCTGACGGCGGCCATCTGGCTGGACAAACGTCCGGCAGGGCTGTACAACATGGCGGACGTGCTTGGCTTTACTTCATAAACAAGAGGAAATACCCATGAAATGGTTGGGCTATCTGATTACCATCATCCTGTGCGTCGCCTTCGCTGCCATCGGCCTGCTCAATAGCGGCAAGGTTTCTGTCAATTACATCGTAGGTAGCATTGATCTGCCGCTGGTAGCCGTCATGCTGCTGTCTTTCCTTTTCGGTGCACTGATGATTCTTGTCCTCTTTGGTTTCAAAGCCTTCTACTGGAAACAGCGTGCCAAATCCCTGCAATACCGCTTGGAACAAGACCATGCAGCCGCTGAAAAAGCGGCCATTCAGGCACAATTTAACGCTGACCAGAAAGCTGCCTGATGGCCGACTGGCTGATTATCCTGTTGCTGCCGCTGGCCGCCTGGTCCGGTTGGTGGTTGGCGATGCGCAAAGAAGCGCGGGAATGGCGGGCCAATAAGACCCACGCCGCCTACTTTGAAGGTGTGGGTTTTTTGCTGAACGACCAAACTGACCGCGCGGTGGACGTTTTTCTCCACATGGCGGATCTTGATCAGCAAATGCTGGAAAACCAGCTTACCCTCGGCAGCCTATTCCGTAAACGTGGCGAACTGGATCGTGCCTTGCATCTGCATCGCCAACTGCGCAGCCACGAACAACTCAGCGACACACAGCGTCTCGCGATTGATTACGAACTCGCCGAAGATTACACCGCCGCTGGCATGTACAGTCAGGCACAAAGCCTCTTTGAAGCCCTACTGCAGGCACAATACCGCCAGACCGATATCTTGCCTGCGCTGGCGCATATCTACGAACGTACCAAACAATGGTCGCAAGCCATCATGCTTGCTGCCCACTTTCCTGCGCAAGATAACGCCATACGTCGCAAGGCCCTGTCTCACTACCATTGCGAACTGGCCGAACAGGCGCTGGCGCGCAGCGCTGACGATGAAACCGCCAACCAACTTGCTCAGGCACTTGCGGCCGACCGCGATTGCGTCCGCGCCAACCGGATGCGCGGCCAACTCTTCCTTCGACACGGCGAATACGTCAATGCCATTCATGCCCTGCAAACCATTGGTGAGCAATCAGCGGAACTGCTGCCCGATGTACTGCCGGATATTGCCAACGCTTACCACGCCATCACTCGCGACGATGAATACCGTAACTGGCTCGAAACCGTCGAAGTGCGCGAAAAAAATCCACGCCTGACACTGGTACTGGCTGAACTTATTGCTGCGACCTCGCGCGAGGCTGCCGCCGACCTGCTGCAACAGCGTATGGCTGATAAACAAACGCCGCTGCTGCTTGCTGCCTACCTGGATTACCGTGACACCTACGCCCCACTGGCACAAAATGCGGGTAAACTTGTGCGTCCGCGCACCGTGTACCAATGCGACGAATGCGGCTTCCGCCAGCAAAACCTTATTTGGCACTGCCCTGCCTGCTTCGCCTGGAGCAGTTTCCGCCCATTGCTCGAACTCAAAGTGGAAAACCGATGAGCCGCCGACCTGTTCTTGTTGCCCTTGACGTCAATCACCGTGATGACGCCCTGCGTCTTGCCGCACAACTGGCTCCCAGGCAATGCCGGCTCAAAATAGGCAAAGAACTCTATACCCGCGAAGGGCGAGCACTGCTGGAAACCCTGCACCAACAAGGGCACGACATTTTTCTTGATCTCAAATTCCACGACATCCCAAACACCGTTGCTGCAGCCGTCCGCGTTGCCGCCGATATGGGCGTGTGGATGGTCAACGTTCATGCGAGCGGCGGACGCAAAATGCTCGAAGCCGCCGCCGATGCCTTGGCGCATTACCCCAAACCGCCGCTACTCATTGCTGTAACGGTTCTCACCAGCATGAATGCCGCCGACCTACGCGAGACCGGCGTGGAAGAGCCGCTTGCAGCGCATGTCACCCGCCTGACTGCTCTCGCCGCCGACAGTGGCCTGAACGGCGTTGTTTGTTCTGCTCAGGAGGCCGCTGCCGTCAAAGCTGCCCATGGCGATACCTTCCTCACCATCACCCCTGGCATTCGTCCCGCTTGGGCGGCCAACGATGACCAAAGCCGTATCATGACCCCGGAAGCTGCTATTGCCGCTGGCAGCGACTATCTCGTCATCGGTCGTCCCATCACCCGGGCAACGGATCCGGTGGCAGCACTTGCGGCCATCAACCGCAGCATCACCCCTGATTAAAAAAGGAAACCCCATGCGAGGCGCCAAAACTGTCTACATCCTGCCAAACCTCTTCACTACGGCATCCCTTTTCTGCGGCTTCTATGCCATTCTCGCCGCTATTGACGGCCGCTTCAGCTTCGCCGCCATTCTCATTTTCGTAGCCATGATCTTCGATGGCTGTGATGGGCGTGTTGCCCGTCTGACCCACACCGAATCTGCCTTCGGTGTCCAGTACGACTCGCTCGCCGATCTCATTTCCTTCGGTGCGGCCCCGGCACTCATCATCTATCGCTGGTCACTGCATTACGCCGCTATCGAACCGCTGGTACCGAGCAAACTCGGCTGGTTTACCGCCTTTGTCTATACCGCCTGCACCGCGCTACGTCTGGCCCGCTTCAACGTCCAGGTCGATCATGCGGATAAGGCTGTCTTCATCGGCCTGCCCAGCCCATCCGCCGCTGCCCTTGTCGCCGGTTTTGTCTGGGTAGGCAGCGAATTTCACTGGGACGGCAGCCGCCTCATCATGCTCTCCACCATCCTCACCTGGTTCGCCGCCTTAGCGATGGTCAGCAACTTCAAATACTACAGCTTCAAAACCTTCAAACCGCAAAGCCGTCTATCCTTCAGCAAAGCTATCCTGCCAGGCTGCATCATCGGTCTCATCTTCCTTGAACCCGCTCCTATCCTTTTCATCTTCTTCCTCGCTTACGGCCTGCATGGCCCCATCTGGACCCTGTGGCGAATGAACAAACGGCGGCAGGGACAACAGGGGCAAGGTCACTGATGCTCACCCTGCAGCCACAACAACGCACCGCGCTAACACTGCTCGGTTACAAACTGTGGCTGCCGCGTGCCGAACTTGCCACCCTGCGTGACGCCGTACCATCTGCCCCAACTCCCCTTCCTACCAACGCAGCCTTACCCACCCCGCGATCTGCCGCGCCGGAACCAATACCTGCCCAAGCCCTCACCCTGCCGTTGCCCGGTCTTTCCGCCCAACTGCACTGGGGGCGTGATTACCTTTGGCTCAGCGGTGATGACCTCAGTTGCAACTGGTTGTTACCACCGCCCTGGGCGGAAGCGGGACGCCCTACCCTCTTCGCCACCGAAAATGAACGCCGCCTGTTGCTCGCGCTTTTTGCGGCTACCGGCAGTCAAGAAGCGTACAGCGCCTTTACCGCCCTCTTTGCCCTCGTCTGTAACTATCCGCTGCCCCTACCGCAAAATACCGCTACAGCGCCAGCTGATCTTGCAATAAAACCGCTACTCATCTGCGGCGACACCCTCTCCTCACATCTGAACGCTGCCCCCACTGCGTTTGGCACACTTCCGGCAAACGCCTATAATTTCCTGCACCCACACACCGTCCTCGCCGATCCGTCCCGTAAAGGCGACTGGTGGCGACAATGGATATACATCAAGAGGAACCTGTTTTGAAAAAAACCATCAGCCTGCTGTCCCTCGCTTGCACCACAAGCATCATGGCCGCCCCGCAAAATGCCTGGATCAGCGACGAACTGCGCACTGCCGTGTACGACAAACCCGGCAGCGATGCTAAATTCCTCGGTACCCTGCGCTCCGGTGAACCCGTGCAGCTTCTCGACAAAAATGGCGATTACGTCCGCGTCAAAACCGACAGCATCAACGGCTGGGTATCCACTCACAGCATCATGGACACCCCCAGCGTACAAAGCCGTTATGCTGAAGCCCAACAGCAACTTGACCAACTACAAAGCCGCGCGCAAAGCCTGCAAACTACTACCGACAACCAGAACCAAACCCTCAACACTTTGAAAAACCGCGTTGAAGCTTTGCAGAATGCCGAACAGCAGGCGCGTGACGAACTCGTCGCCCTGCAACGCGCCTCCGGTAACGCCATCGCTATTGACCAGCGCAACCGCGAACTACAAGCCGCCGTTGTCACCCTCGAACAAGAAAACCTCAGCCTCAAACATAAAAACACCCGCCTCGAAGAAAGCCTCAACCAAAAGCAGCTCTACATTGGCGGCTTCCTTGTCTTCGCGGGTTTCGTCCTGCACTGGCTCTCCGGCCTGTTCCGCCTCGGCACGGCTCGCCGCAGCAGCTACGATGACCTCTGATTTCTCAACAACCCAAGGAAAAAACCATGACGAAAATCCTCGACATTGTAAAACCGGGCGTCGTAACCGGCGATGACGTACAAAAAATCTTTGCCATCGCCAAAGAAAAACAATTCGCCATCCCGGCCGTGAACTGCGTCGGTAGTGACTCCGTCAACGCCGCGCTGGAAACCGCTGTCCGCGTCAAAGCCCCGATTATCATCCAATTCTCCAACGGCGGTGCTTCCTTCTACGCCGGCAAAGGCATCAAACCGACCAGCGGCACCCGCCCCGACGTTCTGGGCGCTATTGCTGGGGCAAAACACGTCCATACCCTCGCCGCCGAATATGGCGTCCCGGTTATCTTGCATACCGACCACTGCGCGAAAAAACTGCTTCCGTGGATTGACGGTCTGCTAGATGCCGGCGAAAAACACTTCGCCGAAACCGGCAAACCGCTCTTCTCCTCGCACATGATTGACCTCTCCGAAGAACCGATCGAAGAAAATATGGAAATCTGCCGCAAATACCTCGAGCGCATGAACAAAATGGGCATGACCCTCGAAATTGAGATCGGTATCACCGGTGGTGAAGAAGACGGCGTGGATAACAGCGGTGTGGATGAATCCCGCCTCTACTCCCAGCCGCAAGATGTGCTCTACGTTTATGACCAGCTGAGCCCGGTCAGCCCGCGTTTCACCGTCGCTGCCGCCTTCGGCAACGTCCACGGTGTGTACAAACCCGGTAACGTCAAACTCAAACCGAGCATCCTCGGGGCTTCCCAAGAATACGTCGCCAAAGAACGCGGTCTTCCCGCCAAGCCGATCAATTTCGTCTTCCACGGCGGCTCCGGCTCTTCTCAAGCGGAAATCCGCGAAGCCATCAGCTACGGTGCGATCAAAATGAATATCGACACCGACACCCAATGGGCTTCCTGGGACGGCATCCTCAACTTCTACAAGAAGAACGAAGCCTACCTGCAAGGCCAGCTCGGCAACCCGGAAGGCCCGGATGCGCCGAACAAAAAATACTACGACCCACGCGTCTGGCTACGCAAAATGGAAGAATCCATGTCCGCCCGCCTGGAGCAAGCCTTCATCGATCTTAACTGCCGCGATCTCCTTTAAGGATAGCGCCCAACAAAAATGCAGCCCTTTGGGCTGCATTTTTTATAGCGACAACGCCCCTTAACGGGGCGTTTTATGGCGCACACATATCAGAGCTTGATACGTACCTTGTATTGCAACTCGGTTTTACTATCGGCGGGGATGTTTACTTGCCACATTGCGCTATTAGCGCTGGTTTTTTCATGCGGCAGGCTTTCCTCAATGATCTTCCAATCGCCCGGAATAGGCTCGACGACTTTTACGGTTACCGCTTCTTTTTTAGCGTTATTCAGTTCGATGCGGTAGGTCGCTTCAAATTCGTCATTTTCGAGCAGTTTGCCCAGTTTGCCTTTGTCCACGCGTTTTGCGTCCACCATTTTCCATACACCGTTCACGTCGAAGGCGCTGCCGAGTTTCAGGCGCACTTCGTCATTTTTCGCGGTGTGGTCAATGCGGTCTTCGCCAATGAACTGGGTGCGTTTGTCGCTGTCGTTTTTATAGACGCGGATGACGCCTTTCGGCAGCGGCATACCAAGTTGGCTCGCTTCATCGTTCTTGAACGTCATGAACACATCCACTTTACGTTTGTCACCCATTTCCAGCACTCTGGTGTCCGCACCGTAGTAATACCAGCCACTGCTGCCTTGCAAGCGGTATTCTTTTTGCACCGGCACCTGTGCGGCAGAAAGCAGCGCCACCTGTTTGTTCTGGTTGTTTTTCAGGGTGGTTGGGTGATCAAGGGTATAGAGGTGGTATTCGAAGAGGTTTTCTTCGCGCACCGGCACAGCCGCTTTCTCAACCGCCATCGGCGCCATGCGCGCATGGTAATTAAGGCCGAATTCTTCTTCCTGGGCTCGCGCCACATCGCCGGCCACGAGTTGCAGGGTGGCATTTTCATAAGCGGTGCCGCTCTGGTTATTCAGCGTTACCCAGCCGGCGAGATTGAGGGTTTTTTCATCATCCGCGAGGCTGACGACGTAATCGGCTTTCCAGCCAAGACCCTGACTGAGGTAGGCAAGGTCCACGCTCTGCTCGCCCGCTTTGTCGCTGGTGAGGTCAACGGTGAGGGTCGGGCGGTCACGCAGGTTAGCGGGCACGTCGTGGAAGGCGAGACGGACGTTTGCCGGCAGACCGGTTTCGATCCGGTCGGCATATTGCAGGACGACGCCGTTGTTATCGGCAAGAACGGTCGCTTCTTCACGCGTTTCTTCGCCGGTCGCAGGGTTGGTACGAATGGTGGTGACGCGTTTGCCGACATTTTTCATGAGCAGCGCTTCACCGCTTAACAGGTCGTAATCGAAGTTTTGCTCCAGCAGTTGCAGCACGGCGTCACCACGAGCAACCAGGCTGGCGGTCTGCGGCATGATGCGCGCGGAAACGTCGCGCAGAGCAATGCGGTTGATGCCGGCATTCAGCGGCACTTTGCGCGTTTCGCGGATGAGAGCGAGGTCATCGTTATAGATGGTGACAGCGACGCTTTCACGGTCTGCACCCTGGCTAGCCGTTTCGGTGGGGTCAGCAGCAAAGGCGGTGTGCGCAGCTGCGAGGACTAGGGCAGTGGCAAGGACAGTCTTAGTCATGATGTCTCCTGTGGGTTATGTGGGGTGAGAAATGGTATGTAATCTAGCGATAATTCGCTGCCAACGTGATGAGCAAGCTGTCATTACGGCCCTATGCCGTAGCCTGTTTGCCGGGCAAGAGATTGCACATCGTCAAGTTTTAATATTTAGCAATCACTTGACCCGCATCAACCCACACGCTGTGCAAAGCCGTGATATAGTTGTGCATACTTTGTGCAGTAGTGTAAAAACCCTGTGATTCTACACAAAGTATTCCCGCAAACTATTCAGGAGCTCCCATGAAAAAAATCCTCTTCCTCGGCGCACTCATTAGCGGCAGTGCAATGGCGGCTGATATTAACGTCAAAGACTGCCTCATTCAGGAAGTCGTTCCGGGCAAAGAAATGACCGGCGGCTTCTTCACCCTGGAGAACGACGGCAAGGATACCGTCAAACTTGTCGGTGCGTCCGTGGAAAAAATCACCGACAAAGTTGAACTGCACGAAATGATCCATAAAGACGGAAAAATGGAGATGGGCCAGATTCAGAGCTACGATGTTACCCCGGGTGAGCACCAGTTCAAGAAAGGCGGTTACCACATCATGTTCATGGAAGTAAAACACTTCCCGAAAGCTGGCGAAACTTATCCGGTCGAGCTGAAATTTGACAACAAAGAAACCCTCAAATGTGATGCCAAAGTTCTCACCGTTGAAGAAACCATCAAGCACTTCAAGCGGGATGGCGAGAAAGCGGGTGAACACGACATGAAAGCGGATGACAAAAAAGCCGACGATCATGGCCACGGCAAAGAAGACGGCAAAGCCAAAGGCTGATTCTCTGTCTCGTTGACTACAAGCCCTCTACCGTCCAGCGGCAGAGGGCTAAAATTTTGCCCAGTTTCTGCAATAATTGGGCCGTGCGGGCGGTAGCCGTTTCAAATGGAAATGGGACAAGGCGGCGAACCAAAAGCAATATCGCGAGGTGAGCCAACACCATGCCAGTTCTATTAGGAACGACGATACGCCACTGCCATACCATCCCCACCAATCCTCTATTGCCATGAAAAAGCCCCTGCTCATCCTTGCTATCCTCGTCTGCACTGTTGCGCTCTACATCGCCTACCAATACAGCAAAGGCCTCACCCCCGAAGCGGTGATGCAAGAACTCTTCGACATGAACGCACCTGCGCGTTACGCTTTCGTCAGCGACGAAACGGCGCCGAAACTGGCCGTCATTGATATGGACAGCCTGCAACAAACCAGCCTGCTTGACCTCAAAGCCCCGGCACGCCGCCTCGCTATCCACAAAACCTACGGCCTGCTCGCCTATAGCGACGGCAGTGACACTATCACCATCCGCAATCTTGCCGATCACAGCGAAAGCACACGGCACATCAGTCACCCCGTCACCCGTCTGCAATACGATGCCGACAGCGCCTGGCTCATCGCCTCAGGCGACGACCGCCTGACCCTGCTTGATAGCCGTAGCGGCGAACAACGTCTGCTCGAAGGCTACGGCCATATCCAGGCCTGGCTGTACAGCCCGCTCTCGCAGCAACTCTGGATATTCGACGATACCCCCGCCCTCTACCGCTACAATCCCGGCGACCAAAACCAGATCCGCTATCCATTGCCCGCTGACTGGCGCAACCTCAGTGCTGCCGCCATCAGCCCGGATGACCAGCACCTGCTCTTCGGCGCCGAAAACGGTAACGGTCAACCTATCGCCGTGGACT
This sequence comes from Cardiobacterium valvarum, assembly GCF_900460955.1. Lineage (GTDB taxonomy): Bacteria > Pseudomonadota > Gammaproteobacteria > Cardiobacteriales > Cardiobacteriaceae > Cardiobacterium > Cardiobacterium valvarum. Next base: position 1,035,417 of record NZ_UFUW01000001.1, on the reverse strand, counting down.
GGGCTATTGATAAAGGCGAAATCGCGCGACAAACCCCGCTCACCGCCCCGCTGGTGCAACCCTACATTGACAACAGCGGCCAGACCTACGTCTATATCGACCAAAAAGGCGGTGGTCACCTCATCAACCAGACTGCCCCCGATACCCTCCAGTCCTTTACCGCGCCGAACCCGACTGACCACTATGCCACCGGCTGGCTCGATACCCGCCTGATCGTTGCCGGCAGCCAACTGCACAACTACGACCTGAGTGATGCCGCCGCGCCGCCACATCTGATTGATGACAAAACACTGCCTGGTCGCAGCCGTGCCCTGTTCATCACCGCCGACAGCAAAACTGCGCTGCTTGCCCACGAGAACAGCCACGACATCAGCGTCTATAACCTGCACGACGGCAGCCTGCACAACGTGCCGCTCACCGGCATCCACCGCCCCGAAAACCTCATCATGGGCGCGGGCAACACCCTGTGCCACTGAAAAAGGCGCGCAAAATTACGAAACTGGCAACCCCACCGCTTGGCGGGGCCAGTATTTAGGCCCGGCACGGGGGCGATGGCGACAATCTGCTATCATTCGCGCCGTTTCCAACTACACCACGAGGATTCATGACCCTTACCGACACTCATCGCCGTGCCGCTCTCGCCATCTGCGGCCTTGCTTCCTGGGCTTCCATCGCCTTCGCCTACTATTACCTGGAGAGAACGCTGTGGCTGACGCCGTGTAACCTGTGCATGATGCAGCGCCTCGCCTTCGGCCTTGTCGGCTTCTTCTTCCTGCTCGACGCCATCTGCTGGCCGAGCCGGCCCGCGACGCGCTTCCTCATGCGTCTCGGCAAATACCTTTCCATCTTCTTCGGTATCGGCCTTGCTGCCCGCCACCTCTACATCCAAAGCCTGCCCGCCGACCAAGTCCCCGCCTGCGGTTTCGATTTCTACGCTACGCTGGATAAAAACGGTTTCTGGGGCGGCCTGCTCACCGCCATGCAGGGTGATGGCGACTGCGCCACCCGCGACCTGTTCCTCGGCCTGCGTATTCCGGTATGGTCAATGATGCTGTTTATCGGCCTACTGCTGGTGTGCGTCATCTGCGAACGCCACAAAGCTAATACCCCCTGAGCCTTTATCAAGCAAAAGAAAACCCCCGCCGCAGCGGGGGTTTTTCATGTTTGCGCATCAGCGGTGTTCGTGCAGTTTTTCCTTGTGCTTGCGGATTTGCTTATCGAGGACATCACTGAGCAAGTCAATCGCGGCATACATATCCTCATGCGCAGCATCGCCGTGGATTGTCTTGCCGGAAGCAAGGTGGATTGTCGCTTCGGCAATTTTCAGGTGATTCTCCGCACGCAGTGTCACCTGAGCACTGGTGACATTCTGCGTATCCAGCCCGCCGAGTTTGTCCTCGACATAACTGTGGACCGCCTCACTGATATCCAGATGTTTGCCGGTGATGTTGTAGTTCATCATCCACTCCTTCTGTTGCTTTGGGTTGAAATTTGTGATTAACGTATCAAAAGCAACAAAAATCCGCAAGTAATTTCACGCTTAAAACGCCGCCCGCAGCCAGGTGATGTCCGCACCGTCAATACACACCGCATCAAAGCGGCATGCCGGCAGCGTCCGGTAGTGTTGCTGCAAATACACCTGCGCCGTTTTGCGGATTTTCTCCCGCTTGGCGGCGTTGATACTGGCTGCGGCACTGACCTGCGCCCCTGCCTCGCGACTACGCACCTCGACGAAAACCAGCTCCGCGCCATCGCGGGCGATGAAGTCAATCTCGCCATAACGGGAGCGAAAGTTGTTCGTTACAATGACGAGCCCCTGCGCTTTCAGATAGGCGGCGGCGCGTCTTTCGCCCGCCCGGCCGCGACGCAGATGGGGAGCAAGTCTGGCAAAAAACATGAAGGAAACCCGATGAGTGGAACGTTGTACATCGTCGCCACGCCGATAGGCAATCTGGACGACATCAGCAGGCGCGCGCTGGCGACCCTGCAAGCGGCAGACATTATAGCCTGCGAGGATACCCGCCACAGTCGCCGCCTGCTTGATGCCTACGCTATTGACCGCCCGCTCACCGCGCTGCACCAGCACAACGAACGCGGTGCGGCGGAAGCCCTTATCCGCCGCCTGCAAGCGGGCGAAAACGTCGCTCTCGTCAGCGACGCCGGCACGCCGCTTGTCTCCGATCCCGGCGCCCTGCTCACCCGTCTCGCGCACGAAGCGGGCATCCGCATCAGCCCGCTGCCGGGGGCGAGCAGCGTCATTACTGCGCTTTCCGCAAGCGGCCTGCCTGCTGACCGCTTCACCTTCGCCGGCTTCATCCCCGCCAAAGCGGGCGAGCGGCAGCGTTTTCTTGACGACTACCGCACCGCCATGCACACCACCATCTTCTTTGAAGCGCCGCACCGCATCAGCGAAACCCTCGCCACGATGGCCGGAACCTTCGACGGCGCGCGCCCGCTCGTCATCGCCCGCGAACTGAGCAAACAGTTCGAACAAATCGCGCATCTCAGCGTTGCCACCGCCCCCGCCTGGCTGGCTGGGGATGACAACCGACGGCGCGGCGAATTTGTGCTGCTCCTCGGAGCGGCAGTAGCACAAACTACCGCCGACTGGCAGCCGCTGGCCGACGACCTGCGCGATGCGGGCCTTGCCGCCAAAACCACCGCTGCCCTGGTCGCCAAACACACCGGTGCAAACAAAAAAGCCGTTTACCAGTACCTGCTTGACCGCATCGGGTAAGGCCGGTATCTACGCCGCTTGGCGGGCCCAGTATTTATGCCGCTTGACGGGCGTAGGATGGGCTTCAGCCCATCGAGCAAGCGCAGCCTGCTTTTGCGTTTCGGGCAAGCGGGGAAACTACGCGGTTTTCATTTTTGAGACGTTGCAGGCAACGTCTCTACAAAAGCCAGTAACCACGCCGCTTGGCGGGTCCAGTGTTTACGCCGCTTGGCGGGCCCCCATATTGATGCCGCTTGCAAAAAGTTAATTGGAAAAACTTGAAAAATCCCACTCGTCCCATAAATAGAACTCATCGTTAACCAACCACAGGAAAAACCATGCAACCCTTTACCAGCCGCTTCCAGGAAGCCCTGCAAACCGCGCAGTCCATTGCTGTCGGCAAGGACAACAACTACATCGAACCCGCGCACGTCTATCTCGCCCTGCTGCGGCAAGAAGGTGGCGCTGCCGCTTCCATCCTGCGTCAGGCGGGCGTGGATGCAAACGCCCTGCGCCAGCAAGTCGAAAAAATCGTGGATGACCTGCCGCGCGTCAGCAACGCCACCGGACAAATCAACGTCTCGCCGGAAACCAGCCGCCTGCTCAACCTCTGCGACAAATACGCGCAGCAAAACGGCGATCAATACCTCTCCTCCGAGCTCTACCTGCTCGCTGCCTGCGAAGACAGCGGCGCGCTCGGCAAGGCGCTGAAACAGGCGGGCCTGCAAAAAGCCAAACTGCAACACGTCATCAACGAACTGCGCGGCGGCGAACCCGTCACCGACGAAGCTGCCGAAGACAAACGCGAGGCGCTGAAAAAATACACCATTGACGTGACCGCCCGCGCCGAGCAGGGCAAAATCGACCCCGTCATCGGCCGCGACGAAGAAATCCGCCGCGCCATGCAAATCCTGCAACGCCGCAACAAAAACAACCCTGTCCTCATCGGCGAACCGGGCGTGGGCAAAACCGCCATCGTCGAAGGCCTCGCGCAACGCATCGTCAACGGCGAAGTGCCGGAAAGCCTGAAAGGCAAACGCCTGCTCTCGCTGGATCTCGCCGCCTTGATGGCCGGCAGCAAATACCGGGGCGACTTTGAAGAACGCCTGAAAGCCGTCCTCAGCGACATCGAAAAAGCGAACGGGCAAATCATCCTCTTCATTGACGAAATCCACACCATGGTCGGCGCGGGCAAAACCGAAGGCTCAATGGATGCCGGCAACATGCTCAAACCGGCGCTGGCGCGCGGCGAACTGCACTGCATCGGCGCGACCACACTGGACGAATACCGCCAGTACATGGAAAAAGACGCCGCCCTCGAACGCCGCTTCCAGAAAGTCATGGTCGAAGAGCCGAGCGTGGAAGACACCATCGCCATCCTGCGCGGCCTGCAAGAACGCTACGAAGTCCACCACGGCATCGACATCACCGACCCAGCACTCGTCGCCGCCGCCGTCCTCTCGAACCGCTACATCACCAACCGCCAGCTGCCGGACAAAGCCATCGACCTCATCGACGAAGCCGCCGCGCAAATCCGCATGGAACTCGACAGCAAGCCGGAGGCGATGGACCGCATCGACCGCCGCCTCATCCAGCTGAAAATGGAACGCCTGGCGCTTGAAAAAGAACATGACGACGCCTCGAAAAAACGCCTCGCCGACCTCGAAGACGACATCCAGAAACTGGAAAAAGAATACGCCGACCTGAACGAAATCTGGCAGGCGGAAAAAGCAAGCAACCAGGGCAGCGCGGGCATCAAAGAAGGAATCGACCGCCTGCGCATCGAACTCGAAGCCGCGAAACGGCGCGGCGATCTCGCCACCATGAGCGAAATCCAGTACGGCAAAATCCCGGCGCTGGAAAAGCAACTGACTGCCGCGAACGCTGCCGACAGCACCCCGCACCAGCTCATGCGCAGCAAAGTCACCGAAGAAGAAATCGCACAAATCGTCTCGCGCTGGACGGGCATCCCCGTCGCGAAAATGCTCGAAAGCGAAAAAGAAAAACTGCTGGCACTGGAAAGCGCGCTCAGTGCCCGCGTCGTCGGCCAGCAAACTGCCGTCGAAGCGGTGGCAAACGCCATCCGCCGCAACCGCGCCGGACTGTCCGACCCGAACCGCCCCATCGGTTCCTTCCTCTTCCTCGGCCCGACCGGCGTCGGCAAAACCGAACTGTGCCGCACCCTTGCCGCCTTCCTCTTTGACAGCGACGAAGCCGTCGTCCGCCTCGACATGAGCGAATACATGGAAAAACACAGCGTTGCCCGCCTCATCGGCGCGCCGCCCGGCTACGTTGGCTATGACCAGGGCGGCTACCTGACCGAAGCCGTGCGCCGCCGCCCGTACAGCGTCGTCCTCTTCGACGAAATCGAAAAAGCGCATCCGGATGTGTTCAACGTGCTGCTGCAAGTGCTGGATGATGGCCGCTTGACCGATGGCCAGGGTCGCACCGTGGATTTCCGCAACACCGTCATCATCATGACTTCGAACCTCGGCTCGCACCTCATCCAGGAAGCACCGCAGGACAACTACGAAACCATGAAAATCAAAGTGATGGAAGTCGTCGCGGCGCATTTCCGCCCGGAATTCATCAACCGTATCGACGAAACCGTCGTCTTCCATTCACTCGGCAAAGAACACATGGCGGGCATTGCCAAAATCCAGCTGGGACGGCTGGAAAAACGCCTCGCCGAACGCGACCTCAAACTGGATATCAGCCCGGCCGCGCTCGACCGACTGGTGGAAGTCGGCTACGACCCGACCTTCGGTGCGCGCCCGCTGAAACGCGCCATCCAGACCCATCTGGAAAACCCGCTGGCACAGCGCATCCTCGCCGGCGACTTCCTTCCGGGCAGCGCCGTCCATGTGGACTACAAAGACGGCGAAGGCTTCATCTTCCACGCCTGATGCTGCTTTCACGCACAGAAAAACCCGCCGCAAGGCGGGTTTTGTATAGCGGCAGAGGCAAAAGTAACGCTTTTAAAACATTTAGTAGTATGATGAAAAAGAAATCTTCACTTACAGGTAATCAGGATGAACACTTATCGCAAAGCCATTTTAATACTGCTATCACTGGCATTTTTAATCAACCCGCTTCACCTATCTGCACAAACGGCTGCAGCTATCAACGGTTGGGAGCTTCAAGAAATATCAAGAGCAGGTGCAACAAGCAGTTATACAGCCATCAAACATATGCCCAATGGATCTTACATAAGCACTGCCAAAATCACACCTAATGTCGGAAATATTACCAAGTTTATTGGGCGAGCAAGTTTTCTTGGTGCGGTACTCTTGGCCATAAAAGGATTATTCGATATGGTGGATTATGTGATGGATCCGGAAAATAACCGGGTAAGGTTTACAAGAGATACGGGATTATGGACGGATCATGATAGAAAAATAGTAGGCGATATTGCGACAGTTGGACGCTATGAATGTGCAAAACCGCATGGATGGGGCGGTGGTGGCGGCCCTATAGTTATGGACTATACCGATACAGGACATGCGTATGTGAAATGTAACAATGGCTATGGGCATATCTGGATGCACAGAGAAGAAAAATCGCTCACGTTCAACCAAATAGCAGCTCAAATCTTTAAAAATGCGCAAGCGGGACAACCGGAAGCCATTGCCGCCATTGGAAAAGTAGCGGATGAGCAGATAACGCCGCAATGGCTTGCCACTCAATGGGAGCGCAACAAAAGACCGATGGCTAAAACCAACGGGCAGCAAAACATCAGTCCGACAGCGATTGCATTGAGCCAGGCGCATCGTTCTGGGAAAAAGTACGGAGGAAACTGCACACCGAAAGAGTTTAACGAACTGGAAGCAAAAAAGAAAAAAAATTGTTCCGAGTCAGGAACAATTAGTTGCACAACTACTTTGTCAGAAGAAGAAATAGGTCGTCGTACTGGTATTTTAGAACAATGCGCCCTTGCGCGCACCACAATTAACAATAAATGCTTTGCCGGTGGGGACGAAAATCATAGAAAAGAAGCAGGTAACTATTGGCAAGCCTATACTAACTGCTTCAAAATATTACAAAATAGATGGAATCAGCGATGAAAAATATAGCCCCATTCGATCAAATATTGTCCATAGAAAAAGTTGTAAAAAAATATTTCCCAAGTAATGAAAAATTATATAGCCTGACAGAAGATGAAGTTGCCATGTGCGGTGCTGCTCATGATGTAGATATCATGTATATGTTTAATGGCAGGACCTGGCTTGACGTCTGGAATGATTCTGATGCTTTTTGGATAGACCATATGATAGGTATGTTTTTTTACTCCTTAACGATACCAGCTGAATATCACAGAGAAATAAATAATTATCCAAAAATCTGCAGCGAAGAAAATGAGAATAATGTCCGCTTTTTTTTAACCGGATTGCTTTATATGTGTGCGGTAGCAGGCTTTAATGATAAATCTTCCCCACCGCGAGCCTCTTATTCTATTTTGAATCACTGGGATCCCAAAGAACCTTATGAAACATATGATGGATATATTGATCCAGTTAAAGATTTCTTCCCTTCATTGATAGAGAAATACACGTCAGAACAGTTGTTTTTACTCTCTATTCTGTTTATGGAATTGCCCAAACATGCTGATATAAGTGAACTGGGTAAGAAATATTGGACATGGATTTATGAAAATACCGATGATGATATCCGGGAGAAAATCATGAAAGAGTTTGAAGAAGGTTAAAAATTATAATGTGTACATGATTTTTCCAGCATCGTCATCATTATGATCTCGAACCTCAGCTCGCACCTCTTTCAGGACATGGACTACAACAACTACGAAGCAATGAAAACTGCAGTCATTGCAGTAGTCACCGACGACTTCCGCTGCAGTGGGCGACGAGGACAGCCGCACCCCGGTCTTTGAAGGACAGGGTCGGCATGAGGTAGTCCATTTTCAGCAGGACATCGTCATCGAAGCGGATGACGGGCGTCATGCCCTCGCCCATGGGAACTGCGTGTCAGACATCACCGTTGAGCGCCATGATGCTTTCTTCATGGTGACAGTGCGAGCAGATGTATTTCATGCGATTTTCTCCCAAGGGCGGAAATAAAGAAGATGACGCCATGCGTTGCCGCTACCGGCAAATAGTTCAGGCGCGTGTCTTGTGCGTGTGTCGGGTGGGGCGGTCGGGAGCAAGGGCCTGTTGCAGGGCTAAGCGCAGGTAGGCCTGTTTGAGGGTGAGTTGCTGTTTGTGGCGGTAGTAGGTGTTGATGCTATCGAGCAGGGTTTGGCGGTAGCTTGGAGCGAGTTGGCACAGGGTTTCAAGATGGCGACAAAGGAGCAGGCCGTTTTGGTGCGCTGCGGTGTCAATGGGGTCGTAGGCGGGGGCATCGGTAAGCGGCAGGCCGTTCACCAGCAGTTTTTGGTAGGTTGCAGCGGGGTTGTCGTCGTCCGGGTCGTCGCTCGCCAGGTAGGCGTAGAGGCAGGTGATGGCGTCGCGGTGGGCGCGGTAGTCAGCGGCGTTGCCACCGGGGATGCGGCTCGCGCGCCAGACGATGTAGGCGGCGAGTTCGTAGCGGCTGAGTTGGCGGTCGTGCTTGATGAGCTGGCGGATGTGTTGTTCGAGGGTGTTTTTTTGTTCTTCGCCGAGGGCGGCGGTTGCTTGTGTGAGGTGGGCAAGCAGGGCGATTTGTGCGACGGGTTCGCTGTGTTCGATGGTGGTATAGGCGTTGCGGCTGGCGTCGAGAGTGGCGCGCGGGATGGTGCCTTCGTCTTCGAGGGTGTAGTAGTAGGCGCCGCTGTGGTAGATGTAGAGGGCGAGCAGGGCGGCAGCGGGATCTACAGGTGCAGGATAGTGGACGGCAGCGAGGCTGCGGTCAAGGCTGAGGATGGGGTAGGTGGGGTTGAGTGCGAGGGCGTCCTGGCTGCGTTTGGCCGGGTCGGTTTCGTATTGGCTGCGGCGGTGTTCCTGGATATCGAAGAGGATGGCATCGAGTTCTTCGGCGCTGATGTCGCCGCCGCCCCAGGTGCGGATGCGCTCGGCCAGCGGCGGGTGGGTGCGTAGCAGGCGGTTCAGCCCGCTTTGGTAGTGGATGAAGTAGATGTGGGCACGGTCGCGCGGCGGGCGGCGCGGGTTGATGCCGTTTTCTTGCAAAGCCCAGGCTTTTTTCAGGGCGCTGACGAGGGCGTCAGGGTTGCGGGTGTATTGCACGGCACGGGCGTCCGCCATTTCTTCGCGGCGGCGCGAGAAGGCGGCTTGCAGCAGGCGGCCATAGAGGTAGAGGATGGAGCCGAGGATGGTGAAGGCGGCGGCACCGAGGTTGTAGCTGGGGCCGTCGTCGCGGCTCATGAGGCCGCGCAAATCGAAGAGCTGGGCTTCGGGGGCGGTGTGGATGCGCTCCTGGCGGTTCGGCCAGTCGCTGATGATGTAGTAGCCATGCACCATCGCGGTGAGGCGGGCGTAAATGGCGAGGTCGCCGTTTTCGATGTGGCCGTATTCGTGGCCGATGATGGCTTGCAGTTCGTCGCGGGTGAGGCTGTCTATCGCGCCCTGGCTGACGGTGAGGGCGAGGCTGCCGTCTGCACCGCCGACGATGAAGGCGTTGATGCTGTCGTCGTTGCGCTGGATGTAGGTGGCGGGTACGGCGTTGCCGGATGCGGCGCTCATTTCGGCGACAAGGTTGGTGTAGAGGCGGTCGGCGCGGTGTTTTTCCGGGCAGGCGGGCTCAGCACCGAGGGCGCGCGCCTGCTCGTCGGCGCTCGTTGCGCGCATTTTGCGCTGCATATCGGTGTAAGCGATGAGCAGCGCGGCGGTGGGGATGAGGCCGGCGATGAGGCTGATGTGGAGATAGAGGCTGCTGAAGGTGTGCGGGCCGTCCTGCGTAACGGCAGCGATGATGGGGCTTACGCCGAAGAGGGCGAGCGCGCAGGCGAGGCTGTAAGTGAGGTAGCTGGCGAGCGCCCCCAGCCAGAAGGCGATGTGCAAGCGGCGGCTGGCGACGTCCGCCTGCTGGTGTTCTTCGCGGAAGAGGGTCGCCATCAGTTGAATTTCACTTGTACCGGGGCGCGTTTGGTGTCGATATCGTCAATTTCCAGCAGGCTGTTTGCGCGGAAGGCAAAGATGCCAGCGATGATGTTGGCGGGGAATTGCTGCACGGCGTTGTTGTAGTCGGTGACGCTGTCGTTGTAGTACTGGCGCGCGAAGGCAATGCGGTTCTCGGTAGAGGCGATTTCTTCGCGCAAGGCGGCAAGCTGGTTGTCCGCTTTGAGGTCGGGGTAGTTTTCAAAGGTGGCGTAAAGGCCGCCGAGGCGCGCGCCAAGGGCTTGTTCGGCAGCGGCGAGTTCGCCGATGCCCGCTGTGCCGCCGCTGGTGTTTTTCAGGGCGTTCGCGGCGTGGTTGCGCGCGGCGATGACGCTGGTCAGGGTTTCTTGTTCGTGTTGCAGGTATTTGCGCGCGACTTCAACGAGATTGGGGATAAGGTCGTAGCGGCGGGTAAGCTGCACGTCAATTTGTGCAAAAGCATTTTTGTATTCGTTGCGCTTGTTGACGAGGCTGTTGTAGATGCCGACGGAGGTGGCAATGGCGATGATGACGAGGGCGAGGATAATCCAGCCGGTCATGGGTTTTCTCCTTGTTTTTGGTGGGGTTAAGGGACGTTTGACATTGTAATTTTCGCGGTTTCTGCTTGCAAGGCAGGCGGGCTCTGCCTACAATCCGCGCCCTGAGTTCGCCAGGCAATCGCTGTGCTCCGGTGCAGAGGAAAGTCCGGGCTCCACAGGGCAGGGTGCCGGGTAACACCCGGGCGGCGTGAGCCGACGGAAAGTGCCACAGAAAAGATACCGCCTGCGTTGCAGGTAAGGGTGAAATGGTGCGGTAAGAGCGCACCGCAAGGCCGGTAACGGGCTTGGCAGGGTAAACCCCACCCGGAGCAAGACCAAATAGGGAATCCATGCGGCGGCCCGCCGTGATTCCGGGTAGGTTGCTACAGGTATCCGGTAACGGGTATCGCAGAGGAATGATTGCCCACGACAGAACCCGGCTTATCGGCGAACTCTTTTTCTTTCAATATGTCCCCGTAGCTCAACCGGATAGAGCGTTCCCCTCCTAAGGGAAAGGCTGGAGGTTCAATTCCTCTCGGGGACGCCATCTTTCTTTTCTTCTACTTGATTCTCGGCGAAAAAATGCCGCGCGGTGCCGCGAAACGGTACGGTTCTTGCATATAATTCATGCACCAATACCTACCCGCACCGGAATCCCCCATGAACGCCCCCTCTCCTTCCGCCGGCAAGGCGGCGCATATTGCCGCGAAGATCGCCGCCATCGAAATTTACGAAAATCTCAACGCGATTTTGCACGAAGAGAAAAGTGCGCAAGCCGCCAGTGCCTTTGCCGCCCTCGGTAGCCTCGCCGGGCAGGCCTGCCTGCAAGAAGCGCTCTTCCTCCACGCCGACAAGTCCGACGCTCTCATCACGGTCAGCGACGTGGCCGGTCGCCATTATTATTACGGCGAGACGATTGACCGCTTGCTCCTGCAAGACCGTCTTTCCGTCTGGTCGCTGCTCGCTACCGCCATGCAGAAATATGAAGACGCCGCCCTGCCGGACACCGAAGCCATCCGCTATCACGTGACGCAAACTATCGGTGCGCCGCTCTTTGGTATCCCACGTCTGCCGCTGGGGCTGCGCATCCGTATGGCACCGCTGGAATGCCTGCAACTGTGGCAACCGCTCAAAGCCGGTGTGCTGGACCGTCTGCATGTCCCGCCGCAAGACTGGCACCTCGCCTACGGCCTCGCCATCCAGAAAATGCTGGCGCAAGACGCCCTGCCGCCGACGCAGGCGGCGCTCATCGTCATGGAATGCGCGATTCCGATGAGCAAAATCCTCAATACATGACCCCGCCCGCTGCAAGCCTCGAAAGCGCCCATGCCGCGCAGTAGAATGCTGCCGAACCTGCTACTCTCCGGAAGATGCTCCCCGATCCCGCAACCCTCTGGCACTACGCCGTCCGCTATCCGCTGCTCGCCCTGCTCGCCCTGATCTGGGCGGGATTTATCCTTGATTTCCTGACCTGCAAAATCCTGCGCCCCGTGTTCGGCATCCATCCGCGTCGCTTCCTCAGCCTGCCCACCATCTTTACCGCCCCACTCCTGCACGTTGACCTCGCCCATCTGCTCTCCAACTCCATCCCGCTCGCCATCCTCGGTTTCCTCAGCGGGGATTTGCTGCCGCCGCACCAGTTCTTCCTGCTGCTCTTCATCGCCATTGGCGGCAGCGGGCTGGGCGTCTGGCTATTCGGGCGGCGGGCGATCATGCTCGGCGCCTCCGGCCTGGTTTTCGCCCTGTTCGGCTTCCTTCTCGCCTATGCCTGGTTCAGCCGCGACAAGCACGCGCTCTTTTACGCCGCCGCCGCTTTCCTCCTTTATGGCGGTCTGCTGCTCTCGCTGTTCAAATATCGCCCGCAAATCTCCTGGGCGGCGCATATCTGGGGCTTTGCCGCCGGTATCCTGGCGGCCTGGTGGCTAACCGCCTATGCGGTATGAACCTGCCTTTTTCCCGCTACCTCGGAGCCCCGCATGAACCGCACCCGCATCATCACCACCCTGGAACGGCTGCGCCGACATTACGGTGAACAGCGCTGGTGGTGTCAGGAAAATCGCCTCGCCGACTGGGTCTCGATGATCCTGATCCAGCAGACGACCCAGCAGAATGCCGAGAAAGCGCTGGCGGGACTGGCAGACGTGCTGACCCCCGCCGCCCTGGTGGCGTTACCTTTGGATGCCTTGCAGGCGCGCATCCGTCCCGCCGGGTTCTACAAACAAAAAAGCGTGTACATCAAGGAACTGGTGCAGTGGTTTATCGACAAAGGCGGAGATCTTGCCGCTTTTACCGGGGTGCCGACCGCCGCGCTACTCACGGAATTGCTGACCCTCAAAGGCGTGGGACAGGAAACGGCGGACGCCATGCTGCTTTACATCTTTGAGCGCAAAGTCTTCATTGCCGACCGCTACGCCCTGCGCCTCTTTCAGCGCCTGGGATTGAGCACCGCCGGCGATTACTCCACCCTGCGTGCCGAGTGCATGCCGCTGCTGGATGACGTCAGCCTGCACACCGCGCAGGAATGGCATGCGGTGATTGACGAACACGGCAAAGCCTTCCGCAAGAACCCGCAGCTGGATGAAAGCTGGCTGTGCCCGCCTGCCAGTCCCGCCTGACTACCCTGCCCTTCACCGTACGGTCCACCGCAATGACCACCCTGCTCACGATCCTTTTCCTGAACTGCTGCTGGCGCGGCAAGATGATGATGCCATATCGGATTATCCCGCTGCGCTGCCGCCTCGCCGTGCACAGGCTTTGTGCTATTATCGCGCGCGTTTTTTATGTCTTGATGCGACTGTAATGCGCTGTTTTTTCAGTAGAAGGTTTTAGGTTCATGCTGCAATTCCCCAATTTCAACCCCTATATTTTCAAGCTCGGCCCGATTCACCCAACCTGGTACGGCCTGATGTATGTCATCGGTTTCGGCTGCGCCTATCTGCTCGGTGTGCGGCGCACCAAGTCGAATCCCGCCTGGACCAAGGAAGATGTCAGCGATTTGATGACGTACTTGATGCTCGGCGTGGTGTTGGGCGGGCGGATTGGCTATGTGCTGTTCTACGGCATGGGCTATTGGGCGCGTGACTGGTTTTATCCGCTGAAAATCTGGGAAGGCGGGATGTCTTTTCACGGTGGCCTGCTCGGTGTCACGTTCCTGCTCTGGCTGTTCGGGCGCAAGAAGGGCAAGACGTTCTGGCAGGTGGCCGATTATGTCGCGCCGATGATTCCGCCGGGGCTGTTCTTTGGCCGCATTGGCAATTTTATTAACGGCGAGCTGTGGGGCCGCCCGACTGACCTGCCTTGGGGCATGGTCTTCCCCGGCACGGGCGACGGCATCCCGCGCCACCCTTCGCAGCTCTATGAAGCGGGGCTGGAAGGCATCGTCCTCTTCATCGCTGTGTGGTTCTATTCCGCCAAGCCGCGCCGCAGCGGGCAAGTAGCGGGGCTATTCCTCGTCCTCTACGGCATTTTCCGTTCGCTGGTTGAGATGGTGCGCCAGCCGGACGGGCAGGTGAATTTCCTTATCGGCGAGATCACGATGGGGCAGGCGCTCAGTCTGCCGATGATTGTCTTCGGCCTGTGGCTGATGCTGCGACGGGGGCCGCGTGCAAGCGTATCTTGACCTTCTGCGCCATGTGCTGGAGCACGGCAGCGCCAAGGCTGACCGCACCGGCACGGGGACGCGCTCCGTTTTCGGCTACCAGATGCGTCTGAATTTGCAGGATGGCTTCCCGCTGCTCACTACCAAGCGCGTGCATTTCAAATCCATCGTACATGAGCTGCTGTGGTTCCTGCGCGGCGAAACCAACATCGGTTACCTGCGCGACAACGGCGTGACCATTTGGGACGAATGGGCGGACGAGCATGGCGACCTCGGCCCGATTTACGGCAAGCAGTGGCGCGACTGGGCCGGGCACGACCAGATTGCCCACGTCCTGCATCTCCTGAAAACCGACCCCGACTCGCGCCGCATGATCGTCTCGGCCTGGAACGTTGGCGAACTGGCGGACATGGCGCTGATGCCCTGCCACACCCTGTTCCAGTTCTACGTTGCGGGTGGCCGCCTTTCCTGCCAACTCTACCAGCGCTCGGCGGACGTCTTCCTCGGCGTGCCGTTTAACATCGCAAGCTACACCCTGCTGACGCATATGATGGCGCAGCAGGCCGGACTGCAAGTCGGCGACTTCATCTGGACGGGCGGCGACGTGCACCTCTACAACAACCACTTCGACCAGGCGCGCGAACAACTCAGCCGCACGCCCTACCCGCTGCCCGCACTCTCCCTGCGCCAGGCGGCAAGCATTGACAGCTACCACTACGACGACATCCAGTTACAGCACTACCACAGCCATCCGCCCATCAAAGCGCCTGTGGCCGTCTAACCCAACCGGAGAACACCCTTGCTACGCCTCATCCGTAACACCTTCTACTTCCTGATTATCCTCGGCATCTTCGGCTGCGTGCTGCTCTTCATGTACGCAATGAAACTCGAAAAAGAGTACCACCTTGATGACCGCAAACTGGGTGGCGCGCTGTGGTCCATGCCGGCGCGCGTGTACGCCCGTCCGCTCGAACTCTACAAAGGCGCGACGCTTACCCCCGAAGACCTTATCAACGAACTGAAACTGCTTGACTACCGCGAAGTCGCCAGTCCGAACAGCATCAAACAGTACCACCGCGACGGCAACACCGTCGAATACTACGCCCAGCCCTTCAACTTCTGGGACGGTCAGCGTCCGGCACGACGGATGCAAGTGCAGTTCGACAAAAACAAAGTCAGCGGCGTGCAAAACCTCAGCACCCTCGAAGAAGAAGTCCTCGAACGCCTCGAACCGCTACACATCGCCAGCATCTATCCGGCGAGCAAACAGGACCGTGTGCTGGTCAACCTCGAAGACGTGCCGCCGGTGCTCATTGACAGCCTGATCGCCGTCGAAGACAAAAACTTCTGGCGCCACCCCGGCATTGACCCGCGCGGCCTCGCTCGCTCCATCTACGTCACCTACATCCAGAAATCCGGCAAACAGGGTGCCAGTACCCTCACCCAGCAATTCATCAAAAACCACTACCTCACCAACGAACAAACCCTGTCGCGCAAACTCAAAGAAGTGCTGATGGCGCTTGTCCTCGAATACCACAACAGCAAAAAAGACATCCTCGAAGGTTATCTCAACGAAATCTACCTCGGCCAGGACGGCCAGCGCGCCATCCACGGCTTCGGCCTTGCCAGCGAATACTACTTCGACAAAGAACTCAAAGACCTCGGCCTGCACGAAATCGCCATGCTCATCGGCCTCGTGCGCGAACCCGGTCTCGCCGACCCGCGCCGTCACCCCGAATACGCCCTGCAACGGCGCAACATGATGCTCAGCCTCATGCAGCAGAACAACCTCATCAGCGAAACCGACATGAAACTCGCGCAATCGCTGCCGCTTGACGTCGTGCCGGTGGATGCCCAGCGGGCGCGGGTGCGCTTCCCCGCCTTCGTTGACCTCGTCTACCAGCAGCTCGGCGAACACTACAAAGAAGAAGACCTCACCAAAGACGGTCTCAACATCTTCACCACCCTCGACCCGCTCATCCAGCAAAAAACCCAGGATGCCTTGACCGGCGCCCTGCCTACCCTGGAAAAACGCAACGGTCTGAAAAAAGACTTCCTGCAAAGCTCCGCCGTCGTCGTCAACACCGGCAACGCCGAAGTGCTGGCTGTCATCGGCTCGCGCGTACCGAACGAACAGGGCTACAACCGCGCCCTCTACTCCCTGCGCAACATCGGCTCCGTCGTCAAACCGATGGTGTACCTGACCGCGCTCGAATACCCGCAACTCTACACCCTCGCTACCCCGCTTGATGACAGCCCGCTCAACTACAAAACCGGCGGCAAAACCTGGTCGCCGAAAAACTACGACAAACGCAACCACGGCAAAGTCACCCTGCAAGAATCGCTCATCCGCTCCTACAACATCCCGACCGCGCGCATCGCGCTTGATGTCGGCATCAAAGACGTCACCGACACCCTGCAACGCCTCGGCTACAAACCGCGCCCGGACAACCCCATCCGTAACAACCCCTCCGTCTCGCTCGGCGCCATCAGCATGAGCGCTATCGACGTCGCGCAAATCTACGAAACCTTCGCGAGCGGCGGCTACCTCATCCCGCTGCGCTCCATCCGCGAAATCACCACCCAGGAAGGCACCATCGTCAGCCGGTTTGACCTCAAAGCCGTGAAAGCCATTGAGCCGGGGCCGCACTACCTCATCACCTCGACCATGCAGGAAATCCCGCGCCGGGGCACCGCCACCGCGCTCAAAGAAAAAGTCAGCGCCTCGCTAAACGTCGCAGGCAAAACCGGCACCACCGACAGCTACCGCGACAGCTGGTTTGCGGGCTTCACCGGCAACTTCCTGACCGTCGTCTGGGTCGGCAACGACGAAAACAAAATCACCCGCCTGACCGGCGGCAAAGGCGCGATGCGGGTGTGGATGGACATCATGAAAAGCCTGCCGAACGAACCGCTGGAACTGAAAAAACCGGACGGCGTCATCACCCGCATGGTGGACAAATACAGTGGAGCACTGGCTGGACAAGGCTGCGGCGGTCGTGCGGCAGAATTTGCCTTCATCGCCGGCTCCGAGCCGACCCACTACCAGAGCTGCGCTGCGCCCCGCCCCGTGCAGCGTGACGATGATGAAGACGGCACCGGCGTCTTCGATAACAACAACAGCGGCGGCCTGCAATGGGAACAGCCGGCAGGCGGCGGCAACTGGGGTGGCGGCGGTGGCAGCACCGGAGTACCCGTCGAAGGTTGGGGTCCGGGCAACTGAGCCCGCCGCCAAGCGGCGCAAATACCGGGTCCGCGTAGGATGAGCCTCGGTCCACCGGGCAGGCAATACCTGCTTTTTGCGCCCTCGGCAAGAACAACGCGGTGTAATGGACAAAAAAGTGTTAGAAACCGCTGTAGCCCTTACGCTGCAAGGCTTTACGCGAGGTCAAAACCTTTGAACCTTCGTACACGATAAAAAAACAAAACCCGCTGAAAAACATAGCAAAGTGTAAGTTTTGCGACGACGCACACCATGCCAAATTCCAGCGGGTTTTCCGACATCTTAAAGCAACACCTTTCCTGGCACAAAGCAAGAATTGACTGCCTCGCCAGCATCATCACCGCACTGTTTGTCCGCCAAACCGTCAGTCTGTCCGCGCTCAAAAACGCCTTTTCCTCAAAGGCCAGGCCGGAATCCATCTATCGCCGCATGCAGCGTTTCTTTGCCGGGAACCTTATCGGCAGAACCGGTGTTGCCCGCTTCGTCTTCCCGGTTTTCGGCTGGCAAAACCTCCGCCTCACCCTCGACCGCACGACATGGGAATACGGCAAATCCTGTATCAACATCCTGGTTCTGGCTGTAGTCTGGCGTGGTGTCGCTATCCCGGTTCCAACACAGGCGAACGAATGCTTTTGCTGGAACTTTTCCGTGAGACCTTTCCCGAAGTCCATATCGAAACCCTCTACATTGGCAATGGATGGCTGGCGTATCTGCGTCAAGCAGGGATTTCTTACTGCATCCGCTGCAAGGAAAACGCGCAGATAGCGGGAAAAGGTGGCACAAGGCAGGCGTTGAGTAGCCACTTTCGGGCGCTGAAAACAGGTGAAGGGAAAAGATTGGGGCCGGTGATGATGTATGGGCAACAGCACTATAGTTGAATAGATAAAAAATCGTAACGGCGTTATGTCGCCTAACCCAGGTTCCCATAAAAATCGCGTAACGATTTTTATGGGAACCCGCCGTACTACCTACACTGTCTGCGGCAACGCGCCTTGTTACGCTTTTTTTATCTATACAACTATATCCCGCGCGGGACTGGACTGGCTAGTTTCTGTGTTATTCAGGGGATCAGTCTATTGAAGTCCAGGCGGTGAGGTGATGGATTCCTTTGTTGTGTACGAAGTTTTAAAGAAATATTTTTATTAGAAAATATACTATTTAGCCTTTGTAAATCGTTATTTTCTTCTTCAGCGGTAAGTTTGCCCATAATTTACTCCAAGATTAAAAATCAAAAGTAACCGTAAAGTCAGGATGGATTTCATTTTGGACACCCATTCCATATACAGATAAGCCGTCTTTGAGTATTTCTAACAGTTCTTCATCCTTATATGTACACATATTAATCCTCTCAAAATAATCAATACTCCAATTATATATTGCTTCGTCTCCTGGCGTAATATGCTCATTCCCATTAGGTAGATATTCTTTATCACAAGATAAGATAAAAAAGCAATCTTCGCATAGTCCTTTGCAATATAAAAACGTTCATAATAAAATCCCATCTCTCTCCGTCCAATGCACATATCCTTGCCATATAATAATGTTAGCAGACTTATCAATTACGCATAAATAGGCATCAGAATCAAGCTTCTTCTTCATTTCTTCTGTCATTTTCATAAACTCAAACATTATTTCTTCCTCTCATTTATTTGGCAATTTCACGTATTAGTTTCGTATGTTCTATTGTATTTCAAGTGCTTTATTAGCTTCTTCAGCGGTAAGTTTGCCCATAATTTTCTCCAAGATTAAAAATCAAAAGTAACTGCAAAGTCAGGATGACTTTTATTATAAACACCACCTCCATACACACTTAAACCATCTTTGAGCATTTCTAGCAATTCATCATCCTGATATGCGCAAGCATGAAGTCTCTCAAAAGAAATAATACTCCAATTATATATTGCTTTATCTCTAGCTTTAAAATGCTCGCTACCATTAGGCAAATAT
Source organism: Cardiobacterium valvarum (assembly GCF_900460955.1). Lineage (GTDB taxonomy): Bacteria > Pseudomonadota > Gammaproteobacteria > Cardiobacteriales > Cardiobacteriaceae > Cardiobacterium > Cardiobacterium valvarum. The sequence goes on along the minus strand of NZ_UFUW01000001.1, from coordinate 1,016,369 downwards.
GTCACATCATAAGATAAAATAAAAAAAGCAATTTTCGTATAGTCCTTTGCAATATAAAAGCGTTCATAATAAAATCCCATCTCTCTCTCTGTCCAATGCACAGCCTCGCTCCATATAATAATATTATTTATCTTGTCAATTGCACATAAATGTGCATCAGAATCAAGCTTCTTCTTCATTTCTTCTGTCATTTCTATAAACTCAAACATTCTATCTTCCTCTCTTTCATTCGCTGATTTTACTCATGGGTACGGCGCATTCCATGACAATGATTCCTGCTTCTGCCGGTGACAAGGTACCTTTTGCCTGCTCTATCAGGTTTTGAATCGCGAGCGCATAGGCAAGATGCCAGTCATTTGCCGGCACAGGGAGGATATCGATGATTTCTGTTTTCAATGGCTGCCAAAGTTGCAGACATTCTCTCGGCTGAAAGCGGATTTGGCGGTTGGCTGGCAGGCGGGGAATGCCAAATGCGGGTTTGCCAATGCTTGCGGTGACATGAGTGATGATGTCCTGGATATCCGGCAGTTTTGCGCCATACGCTTGCAATGTGCCAGCGAGTAATGACCAAACGGAATAGCGGTCTTCCAGCAAGGGGCGGTTGATAGGGTCACCGTAATAGTAGGTACGCCCTTCTGTATCGGTCACGGTCATGATGGCGCCAACCACATCCTGCCCTGCTTCTGTCGTGAGGCGGGCGAATGCTTCTTGCAGGCAGGCTTGCCCGGCAAGGCTGCCAAGCAATGCGAGGGCACTTTCCGCGTGTACCCCTTTGCCGTCATTCAAAACGGCGAAGATTTTTTCCAGAATGGCTTGCGCTGCTATTTTTGCCGCGATATGCGGGTCGGTGGCACTTTGCTCGCGAATTTGCGCGCGCAGAGACTCAAGGGCGGGGTCGATGTGATCCATAGGTTCTTTCCAGCGAAACTTTGTACAAAATCACCTTCGTACACGACAAAAAAACAAAACCCGCTGAAAAAATAGCAAAGTGTAAGTTTTACAACGACGCACACCATGTCAAGTTCCAGCAGGTTTTCCGATATCTTAAAGCAACGCCTTTCCTGGCACAAAGCAAGAATCGACTGCCTCGCCAGCATCATCACCGCGCTGTTTGTCCGCCAAACCGTCAATCTGTCCACGCTCAAAAACGCCTTTTCCTCAAAGGCCAAGCCGGAATCCATCTATCGCCGTATGCAGCGTTTCTTTGCCGGGAATCTTATCGGCAGAACCGGTGTTGCCCGCTTCGTCTTCTCGGTTTCCGGCTGGCAAAACCTCCGCCTCACCCTCGACCGCACGACATGGGAATACGGCAAATCCTGTATCAACATCCTGGTACTGGCCGTAGTCTGGCGTGGTGTCGCTATCCCGGTACTGTGGGAAACGTTGGATAAAAAGGGAAACTCCAACACAGGCGAACGAATGGTTTTGCTGGAACTTTTCCGTGAGACCTTTCCCGAAGTCCATATTGAAACCCTCTATGCTGACCGGGAGTTCATTGGCAATGAATGGCTGGCGTATCTGCGTCAAGCAGGGATTTCTTACTGCATCCGCTGCAAGGAAAACGCGCAGATAGCGGGAAGAGGATGTGGGATGAAGGATATTTTGTCGTGTACGAGGGGGGAAACGGGTATAAAAAAAACCGGACTTATGTCCGGCTTTTTTATGTTCCCTGCGAATTACAGGTTCTTGATGACTTCGCTGACGCCTTTCAGCGAGAAGCCCATGGTTTGCTGTTTGTCGCCAACGAAGGCCGCAACTTGCAGGACGTTGCCTTTTTTGACGCTGGCTTCGATGTTGCCTTCCAGCGGGATAGCCGCGTTACAGCCGCCGTTGTCGCAGAAGTCGTACGGGGTGACGACGAGTTCTTTGCCATCTACGGCGAGCGCCATGCCGGCACGCAGGTTAACGCCAAGCGGCACGGTAACGAAGGCGACGACGCTGTTTTGCGCTTCCGGGATACGGCGCAGCAGGATGCGGCCCACCGGCTCACCTTGCGGATTGTTGACGATTTGCACAGCACCGCATTCGTTGCCTTGGCAGGTGCCTTTCCAGTCGCCGTAGGCTTTGCCTTCGCTCAGTTTGGCGGCGGCGGTCAGGCTGACAGCGGCGAGCGCGGCAACTGCGGCGATTTTTACTGTGTTTTTCATGGGTTCTCCTGTGTGGGATGGTGAAGGCGGCGAAGTGTAGCAGCTTTGGCTAAGGGGGTCTAGGAAGCCTTAGCCGGTTAACTGCCGTGTAATCAAGCGTTTCAGCGGTGCCAGATGGTCGGACAGGCGCAGGACACCATGGCGCAGGATACGGGCCGACGGGGTCTCGCGGGTGAAGAGTTTGACGATGGCGTTGGTGCCGTGATACAGCGGACGGGTATTCAGCTGGTGGCGGCGGCCGTAGGCGGCAAGCATGGTTGGGTCGCCAATGTCTTTGCCCTGCCCTGCTTGACGCAGAATGAGGCGCGAGAGGATTTCCTGGCTTTGCAAGCCGAGGTTGTAACCGTGCGCGGTGACGGGGTGCATGCCGCAAGCTGCATCGCCGATAAGCGCGCAGCGGTTGGTATGGAAGCGGCGGGCGTGCACGCCAACCAGCGGGTAGTCGTGGATGGTGCTGATGAGTTTCATCGCGCCGAGACGGTGGTCGATTTCAGCGGCGACGTGTGCGGCAATGCCGTCGCCCAAAGCGATAAGTGCCGGGGCTTTGCGGCTGTCGACGGTGATAACGCAGTTAGTGATGTGGTCAGTGAGCGGCAGGAGGGCAAGGGTGCTGCCGTAGAAGAAGCATTCGCTCGCGGTATGATCGTTTGTGTGTTCGTGTTCGAGGCGGAAGACGAGGACGTTACGCCCGAATTCGTGGGTGTCGGCAGCGATGCCCATCGCGCGACGGATGAAGGAAAAGCGGCTGTCGGCAGCGACCAGCAGCTTGCCGCTGATGGTATCTCCGTTATCGAGGGTGACGTGGGCGCTACTGGTATCGCTGCCGCAGGCGACGACGCGGCGCCCGGTATGCCAGCGGATATTGGCCTGGTTTTGTACGGATTCATAGGCGCCGCGACGGATGATGTGGTTCGGCACGAGGTAGCCGAGGGTATCGATCGGTCGTTTATGGCTGTCCGCCGGCGGCAGCGGGAAGTGCAGGCGGTAAGGCGAGTTGCCGTTTAATACAGAGGCTTCGCGCAGGTTATAGACTTCATCCGCGGGAAAGCGCTGCCAGATGCCGAGGTTTTCAAGGATGGCTTTGGAGGGATGGGTCAGGGCGATTTCGCGGCCGTCGTAAGGCGGATCGGCGAGGACGTCTTTGCTGTGGATTTCGACAACGCTGATGTTGAGCTGGCTGCCGGCGAGTGAGCGACAGAAGGCGAGTCCGGCGGGGCCGGCGCCAACGACGATGATGTCGGTTTGTTCTTGCATGGGGTTCTCCGCTGTGGATGTCTGTGAAAGGGCGGGCATTATAGCCTGTTTGATTGGTCATTCACTGTGACGGTGATTAGGTTTTTTCATGTATCAGCAGAAACGCGGCCTGGCAGCGGTATTTCCGCCATACGCAGGCTGTCAATGAGGGCGCGCAGGGCGGCACTGGTGTGGCGGCTGGGGTAGTAGAGGTAGAAGCCGGGGTAGCGCGGGCAGTAGTCGCCGAGGATGACCGTCAGGCGACCATCGCGCAGATAGGACGCGCAGACGATGTCCATGCCGTAGCTGATGCCGAGGCCGCGCACCGTGGCTTCTGCCATGAGTTCGGGGTCGTCAAAGATAAGCGGATGTGGCAGGACGAGGTTTTGCGCGGCGCCGTCATGTTCGATTTCCCAACGGTAGAGGTCTTGCCCGCCCGACTGACGGAAGCCGAGGCAGCGGTGTTGCAGCAGTTCCTGCGGGGTTTGCGGGGTACCGTAGCGGGCGAGGTAAGCGGGGGCAGCGACGATGACACTATGCAGTTCGCCGATCAGCGGCACGGCGACCATATCGCCCGCGAGGTTTTCGCCGAGGCGGATGCCCGCATCGAAGCCGTCGCGCACGATGTCAATGGCGCGGTTGTCGGCGGTGATGTCGAGACGGATATCGGGGTAGCGGGCACAGAAGTCGTGCAGGCGCGGCAGCAGGATAGCCGTCGCAGCGCAGCGCGGCACACTGAGACGGATGCTGCCCGCAGGCTGGGCACGGTGTGCATTCACGCTGTCGAGGGCGTCGCTTAATGCGCCCAGGGCGGGCGCAACCTGGGCAAGGAGTGCCTGCCCCGCTTCGGTCAGGGCTACGCTGCGGGTGGTGCGGTGCAGCAGGCGCACGCCGAGGCGTTCTTCCAGGGCGTGCATGGCATGCGAGATGGTGGATGGTTTGCGATCCAGACGGGCGGCGGCGCGGCGGAAGCTGCCGGTTTCGGCAATGGCAACGAAGGTGGCGAGTTCGGCGTAGTCGTTGGGGCGCATTGGTGGCTCTCCTGCATGATGGTATGCGATGCCGGGTGGCTTATGGCGGGCAGCGGCGCGACCTATGATAGCGACCTCTTTTTTCTGCGAGGTTTTTATGCAAGTTTTGGTCAATGTTTTTCATCCGCGCCTTGCGCAATCGACGGTCAACCGTGCCTGGGTAGCACGTCTTGCCACCGCAGGCGTGACGTTGCGCGATATGTATGCGCTGTATCCGGACGGCAAAATTGATGTCGCTGCCGAACAGGCCGCGCTGCTCGCGCATGAGCGTATCGTCTTTCAGCATCCGTTTTACTGGTACTCAACGCCGCCTTTGATGAAGCAATGGCTGGATGATGTGCTGATTTACGGCTGGGCCTACGGCGGTGGGCAGGCGCTGGCGGGTAAGGAATGGCTGTCGGTGATTTCTACGGGCGGCCCGGCGGATTCGTATCAGGCGGGCGGCTATAACCGCTTTGCCATGAGCGAGTTTTTAAAGCCGCTGGTGCAAACGGCACATTTGTTGCAGATGACGTTCCTGCCGCCGTTTGTTTTCCACGGCGCGGTGCGTGCGGATGCCGGGGCGGTCGCTGCTTCGGCGGAGCAGCTGGCGACGTATGTGCATGACCCGCTGCTTGATCCGGTGAAACGCCTCGCCGCGTTGCAGGCGCAGATGACGCAGGACGGGGTGAAGCTGGGGTAAACGTTATCGGCAGGCCAGTGTGTACCTGCTGCACGGCTGCCCTGCCCTCTTCCACAAACCGCGTGGTTATCCCGCTTGGCGGTGGTTATTCACTACGGTAGCGGCTGCGAGTGTTGAAGGCGAGCGCGAGGGTGCTTTTATCGATGTAAGCGAGTTCGCCGCCCATTGGCACGCCGTGAGCGAGGCGGGTGGCGGGGATGTCGTGTTTCGCTGCCAGTTCGGCGAGAAAGTAGGCGGTAGTTTCGCCTTCCATGGTGCTGTTGGTGGCAAGCACGAGTTCGTGGATGTCGCCGCTGGCGAGGCGTTGGTCAAGGAGGTCGAGGCCGAGTTCTTCCGGACCAATGCCGTCCAGCGGCGAGATGTGGCCCATGAGCACGAAGTAGTGGCCGCGATAGTCGGTGGATTGTTCGATGGCGAGCACGTCGGCAGGAGCTTCGACGACGCAGATGGTGCCTGCATCACGGCGCGGGTTGGCGCAGATGAGACAGAGTGCTTCGTCGCTGATGTTGCGGCACTGTTCGCAGCGGCGCACGGTGTGCAGGGCGTGGTTGGTGGCGTCTGCCAGTTCTTGTGCCTGTGCGGTTTTGTTGAGCAGGAGTTGCAACGCCATGCGCTGCGCGGTTTTGTTGCCGACGCCCGGCAGGCAGGTGAGAGCCTGCACGAGGCGGTCAAAGGCGGGGGAAAAGCTCATCAGAAGGGCAGTTTGAAGCCGCCAGGCAGACCCATGCCGCCGGTGATGGCTGCCATTTCGTCCTGGGTCATTTGGTTAACTTTGCTGGCGGCATCGCTGATAGCGGCAGTGATGAGGGCTTCCAGCATTTCTTTGTCTTCTTTCAGGGCTTCTTCGCCGAGTTCGACGCGCTGACAGGCGTAGTGGCCGTTCAGGGTCACTTTGACGGCACCTGCACCGGCGATGCCAACAACGTGTTTGTTCGCCAGTTCTTCTTGCATTTTCTGCATGTTCGCCTGCATTTCCTGCGCTTTTTTCATCATGTTGCCCAATTTTCCGGGAAGCATTGTGTCTCCTTATGTTTGTGAAGGGTTTGTGGGTTGGATGTTGTCCACGCGCAGGCTGTCGCCGAAGACGGCTTGGGCAGCCTGCACTTGCGGATGGTTATGGAAGTCGGTTTCCGCCTGTTTTTGTTGTGCAGCGCTTTGTTGGCGGCGGTAGTCAATGGGGGTGGTAACGGCGTCACCCGGCTGGATGTCGATGATGCAATCGATGCCGAGTTTGGCGGCGATGGCAGCGGCAGCCTGTTCGCGGTTCTGTTTTTGGTCAAAGATGATGCCGCTGGCGCCGGTTTGCAGGCTGAGGCGCGGTGCTTGCCAGGCGACGGGGATGCTGTTTTCAAGCAGCAACAGCGGGTATTCATACAGGTCGAGAGTGGTGAGGAAGCTGCTCCAGCGTTCGAGATTGTCCACCAGCAGTTCAAGACTTGGTGCGTCGTCGCAGGCAGGTGCGTCAGCTACCGTTTTTTTTTCTGTGGTAGCAGCGACAGGCGGTGCGGACGCGGGGGCGCTTTCGTCAGGGATGGTTTCGCTCACCCACGGCGGGATGTCATTGTCGTCAGCGGCGGGTATATCTTCCCACGGCGGCGGGGTTTCTTCTGGGTTTGCAGCGACAGGTGGTGGAGTCGTCCCGCTTGGCAACGCGGGCGGTTCGGTGTGTGCGCTGTTGTCCGTGTTAATAGATGCTGCTGTTGTCTCGCCTGATGGCGCGGGCAGTCTGGTTTGTGTGTTGTTGTCCGTATTAATGGATACCGCTGTTGTCTCGCTTGGTGGACTGTCTTGCAGAATCGCGGTGAGGTCATCGGCAGCGGTAGCAGGCGCGGCTTCACGGATGATAGGTGCTTGTTGCGGTTCGGCATCCGGCAGCAGTGGTTGCAGGGCAATCATGCGTAGCAGGTTCATTTCCAGCGCCATGCGCGCGTCGGGCTGGTAGGGCAGGTTTTGCCAGGTGTCGCCGCCGATTTGATACCACAGTTGCACGAGTTCGACGGGCAGGCGCGCGGCCAGCGCATGCAGTTCAGCGGGGATTTCACCCGGATAGCGCTCGGCGTTGAGGCGCACGATGGTGATTTTCTGGATTTGCTGCAAGAGACGCAGCAGCAGGTTGGCGTAGTCTGGTGCGTATTCGTCCAGTGCATCAAGGATTTGCCGCAGTCCGGCAGCATTGCCATCCGCCAGCATGTGCAGCATTTGGTTGAGTTGCGGTTCGGGCACGGCACCGAGCAGGGTGGCAACATCGCGGCTGCGCACTTCACCCTGACCGTAGGCGAGGGCCTGGTCAAGCAGGCTGAGGCTGTCGCGCATACTGCCGGCGGCGGCGTTGGCTAATAGTTGCAGGGCGTCACGATCGTAAGCGGCGTGTTCGCTATCAAGAATATGGACGAGGTGGTCGGTGATTTGCCGCTCGCTCATGTTTTTCAGGTGAAATTGCAGGCAACGCGAGAGGATGGTCGCGGGCAGTTTTTGCGGGTCAGTGGTAGCAAGAATGAATTTGACGTGTTCCGGCGGCTCTTCGAGGGTCTTCAGCAGGGCATTGAAACTGCTGGCAGAAAACATATGTACTTCGTCAATGAGATAGACTTTGTAGTTACCTTTGACCGGAGCATAGGGGATGTTGTCCAAGAGCTCGCGGGTTTCTTCTACACGTGAACGCGAGGCGGCGTCCACTTCGATAAGGTCGGGGAAGCGGCCTTCGTCAATTTCGCGGCAGTGTTCGCATTCACCGCAGGGCTCAGAGCTGACACCGCGCGTTTTGCAGTTGAGGGATTTGGCGAAGATGCGGGCGATGGTAGTTTTACCGACGCCGCGTGTGCCGGTGAAGAGATAGGCGTGGTGGATGCGGTTGTGATCAAGCGCGTAGGTCAGCGCTTGGGTTACATGTGTCTGGCCAACCAGTTGGTGAAAGTTTTTCGGGCGCCAGCGACGGGCGAGTACCTGATAAGCCTCAGACATGGGATTTTTGCTGCTTATAAATAGAAAAAGGCCTGCACCAGCTTACTCCGGCACCCGATTTCACCACTACCGCTGCTTCCTTCCGGACCTGACGGGGTTTGCGGCTGATCGTTGCGAAGCGCCAATGCAGACCAGCGGCGCATTTTATGGATTTTTCATGCGTTTGCAAGGTGCTTTTCACATTGTACGCTAGCGCATTGTTTATTTTGCTTTTTTTACGGGTCGCTGCCAACCGCTGATGATTTTCTGTTCGCTCCGGGTGAGGGCAAGTTGCTCTGTCGGAACGTCTTTGGTGATGACGGAGCCCGCACCGATAGTTGCGCCATCACCGATGTTGACCGGAGCGACGAGGGCGCTGTTCGAGCCGACAAAGACGCGATCGCCGAGGGTGGTACGGTATTTGTTTGCGCCGTCGTAGTTGCAGGTAATGGTCCCGGCACCGATGTTGACCGCACTGCCGATGACGGCGTCACCGATATAGCTCAGATGATTGACTTTGCTGCCTTTGCCGATGGTTGCTGCTTTGGTTTCGACAAAGTTGCCAACGCGCACGCCTTCATCAAGCACGGTTTTGGGGCGCAGACGAGCAAAGGGACCGACTTGCGCATTGGCACCAACGCTGCAATGTTCGAGGCGCGAGTGACTGTACACACGCGCACGCGCGCCGATGTCGCAGTTATCGAGCACACAGCCGCTTTCGATATAGACATTGTCGCCGAGACTGACCGTACCCTTGATGACAACATTTGCCTCAATGACCACATCACGTCCGGCACTGACTGTGCCGTGGATGTCAATGCGCGCCGGGTCAATCAGCGTGACGCCCGCATCCAGTAAGGATTGCGCCTGACGACGGCGGTACACCTCTTCCGCCCGCGCCTGCTGTGCGCGAGTATTGATGCCCATCGCTTCTTCAGCGTTATCAGCGATTACGGCAGCAATCCTTCCTCCTGCCGCGCGGTGCAGGGCAACGAGATCGGGCAGATAGTATTCGCCTTGTGCGTTGTCGTTTTGCAACTGCGGCAAGTGCGTGGTGAGGATGTCGCGCGCAACCACCATCATGCCGGTGTTAATCTCGGTAATCGCCCGCTCAGTCTCGCTGGCGTCCTTTTCCTCAACCACTGCGCTGATACTGCCGTCAGCCCCGCGCACGATACGTCCGTAACCGAAAGGGTTATCCACCACAGCAGAAAGCAGGGCGAAACCGCTTTCCTGCGACGCATCCAGCAGCCGCTGCAATGTTGCCGCACGTACCAGCGGTGTATCGCCGAAAAGAATCAGCACCCGCTCGGCCTGGGCGATTTCAGCCATTGCCATCTGCACCGCATGCCCCGTACCGCGCTGCTCGGTCTGCGCAATCCACTGCACCTGCGGCCAGGCGGGCTCAATACAGGCGCGCAACTGCCCGCCCTGATGCCCGAACACTACCGCCGTACGCTCGGGCGCGAGCTCCTGCAACATTTCCAGCAGATGCACAATCATGGCCTTACCGCCAACGGGTTGCAGCACCTTGGCCTGAGATGAGCGCATTCGCGTACCTTGGCCGGCCGCGAGAATCAGGGCGAGAGTACGCATATGATTATTTGAGCTGAATAGTCGGCTGATAACCTTTTGCTTCTTCCGAACCGTCGAAAGGCACAATTACCCCATCCTCATATGTTACATATGCTTTATATTTGACTGGTTCGACAGCACTTTTGGGATTTAGTGCAATAAATGGAAATGACGTGAATTCACCCGCTTCCATTCGTCCTTTGTAAGTAATACTGACAATATTTCCTTCATCATTTTTTTCTGTTGTATAAGTCCAGCCGGGAACCGGATGTATGAATAACAGTTTTACCCCCTCTGCAACAACCATTTTTACCTCGGTTACTGCTTTTCCTCGATTGGTAGGCACATTCAAGCGAAAAGAATCCGATTTTCCTGCAATGCTATCCACACCATTAGCAAAATTGCGAATAGTAACGTGTGCCTGGGCATTAATGATAAATGCGGATAGGGCCAAAGCTGAAAGTAATACTTTCATTTTCATCGGACAATACTCCATTGTAAAGTGTGGATTAAATCTTACCATTTAAGGCTTGCACAAATTCTAACAGAGAATATCTATCAAACAAACATATATTTTCACTGCAGATGCTACTCTGGATTCAGGATATCAAACCAGTACATCGGAATCGGATAATCGCGAGGATGCGGCAGTGGGCAGCAAGAACCTGTGAATTTACCGTTAACTTTATACATTTTCTGAGATGGCTTTGTGAATGTAGTGTTAAAATGTCCCACATTTTCCGGTAAAGACCAGTTAAATTCAGAGAAAAATTGGAGAAAAACACATGAAAAGACAAGAACAACTCGAACGTATCAAAAGCGGGGAAGAATGGGATATCGTCGTCATCGGCGGCGGTGCAACCGGCCTTGGTATCGCCGTTGATGCGACCACGCGCGGCTTCAAAACCTTATTGCTCGAACGCATGGACTTCGCCAAAGGCACATCCAGCCGCAGTACCAAGCTCGTGCACGGTGGCGTGCGCTACCTCGCCCAGGGTGACGTAGCTCTCGTACGTGAAGCCCTGCGTGAACGCGGCCGCCTCGGCAAAAACGCACCGCACCTCTTCAAAAGTGAAGCTTTCATCATCCCCGGCGAAAAATGGTGGACCGCGCCGTACTACACCTTTGGCCTGTGGCTCTACGATCGCCTCGCCGGCAAACTCGGCATCGGCCGTACTCGCTACCTCGGCAAAGATGAAGCGAACCGCCTGCTCCAAGGCGTCAAGCCCGAAAAATTGCGCAACGGCGTCTGCTACTACGATGGCCAGTTCGACGACGCCCGTCTTGCCGTCAACCTCGCACAAACCGCTGTCGATCACGGTGCAACCGTCGTTAACTACTGCGAAGTCACTGGTCTCAGCAAAAACGACGCCGGCAAAATCAACGGCGTCAAAGCCAAAGACATCCTCAGCGGCGACGCCTTCGACATCAAAGCCAACTGCGTCGTCAACGCTACCGGCGTCTTCACTAACGAAATCAATGCAATGGACAATCCGGAAGGTATGGACGGCGTCGTTCCCAGTCAGGGCGTACACATTGTCATCGATCGCGAATTTCTGCCGGGCGACAGCGCACTGATGGTGCCGAAAACCTCGGACGGCCGCGTTCTCTTCGCTGTGCCGTGGCACGACAAACTCGTCGTCGGCACCACCGATACCCTCGTCAAAGACGCTGAATACGAGCCGAAGCCGCTGGAAAAAGAGATTGACTTCATCCTGAACACCGCCAAAGACTACCTCGTCAAAGCGCCGACCCGCGCCGACATCAAAAGCGTCTTCGTCGGCCTGCGTCCGCTTGCCGCACCGAAAGACGGCGGCAAAAGCACCAAAGAAGTCTCGCGCAGCCACAAAGTGCACGTTACCCCGTCCGGTATGGTGGACATCATCGGCGGCAAATGGACGACCTACCGGCAAATGGCTGAAGACGCCGTTGATGCCGCTATCAAAGAAAACGTCCTGCCCGCCAAAGACTGTAAAACCGTTGATCTGAAAATCCACGGCTACCAACCGGCAGACGAAAAAAGCCACCTTGGCCTCTACGGCAGCGACCGCGCCGCTATCGAAGCCTTGGCGAAAAGCGATGCCAAAGCCGGCAGCAAAATCCACCCGGATCATCCTTTCCTCTACGCCGAAGCCCTGTGGGCTGTGCGTGAAGAAATGGCGCAAACCCTGGAAGACGTGCTGGCGCGCCGCATCCGCCTCCTCTTCCTTGATGCCCGTGCCGCCGCTGAAGTCGCCGAAGATGTCGCCCGCTACATCGCCGCCGAACTCGGCAAAGACGAAGCCTGGGTAAAAGAACAAACCGCCTCCTTCCGTGAACTGGCGAAGCAGTACCACTTCTGAGTCTGCGCTTTGCGTAATAATAAAAAAACGCTGCCTCGGCAGCGTTTTTTATTGGGCTGCGTCATACCCGACGGGAAAAGGATCAGGCTCGCGGTAATGGGTAAACAGTCTTGTAGAGAGGTTGCCTGCAACGATTCCATGTCATCTATCCGTTTACGCCAGATGCCGCCAAGCGGGAAAAACACGGGGTATATGGGCAGGGCGGTTGTTAGTGGGATAGACCCTGGGCAAAAAGAAACCCGCCGTAGCGGGTTTCTTTGCATTACGCGGCAGTTCAGGCTTTCTTTTTCACCGCGAGGCCGCCGGAGGCCTGCGCGACCGGCATGATTTCCACGCGGTTGATGTTCACATGTGCCGGGCGCTCGGCGATCCACAGCACGGTGTCGGCAATATCGTCGGCAGTAAGGTAGTCCACGTTGGCGTAGAGCGCAGCGGCTTTGGCGTCGTCGCCGTGGTAGCGCACGTTGGAAAATTCGGTGCCGCCACAGAGGCCGGGTTCGACGTTGGAGACGCGCACGTTGGTGCCGAGCAGGTCAGCGCGCAGGTTGAGGCTGAATTGTTTGACGAAGGCCTTGGTCGCGCCGTAGATGTTACCGCCTGCGTACTGGTAGGTGCCGGCAGTCGAGCCGAAGTTGATGATGTGGCCGCGATTGCGCGCCACCATACCGCTGAGTACGGCATAAGTAACGGTAACGAGGCCGCCGATGTTGGTCGCGATCATTTGTTTCCAGTCAGCGAGGTTGCAGTTGGGGAAGGGATCGGCGCCGAGAGCGAGTCCGGCGTTATTCACGAGCAGATCAATATCCTGCCAGGCGGCGGGCAGGCTTTTTAATGCTGCCAGCGTCGCCGCTTCGTCGCTGATGTCGAAGGCGAGTGGCAGGCAGGCATCGCCAAGTTCGTCGCGGAGGGCTTGCAGGCGTTCGGTGCGGCGGCCGGTGATGATGACTTGATGACCGCGAGCGACGAGTTTGCGCGCAATGGCGGTGCCAAATCCGGAGGTAGCGCCGGTAACGAGGGCTTTCATGAGTTGTCTCCTGTGTTGTGAAAGGATACGGGGCGCAGGCTGATGTCGCCTGCTGCCCAGGGGTGGATGTTGCCGTCGGTATCTTCGAGCAGCAGTTGGCCCGCTGCATCAATGCCACAATTGATGCCGCGACTGCTGCCCTGGGCATGGCTGAGGCAGACGCTTTGTCCGTAATACAGGTCAAGCTCACGCCAACGGGCGGGATAGTCGGTGCGGGCAGCGGGGTGAGCTGCACAGGCGGCGCGCCAGGCGTTGATGAGCGCAGCAGTGAGGGCGTTGCGCGCGATGGGCCCCGCTTCGCTCAGAGCCGCGTGTGGCTGGTTGATACCGGGCAGCGGTTGCAGATTGATGCCGATGCCGGCGATGGTGGCGATACCCTGCGCGCCGGTATGGGTTTCGACGAGGATGCCGCCGAGTTTGCGTCCGTCGAGATAGAGATCATTCGGCCATTTGAGGCGCACGGGGAAACCCGCCTGCAGCAACGCTTCAGCAGCAGTGAGGCCGAGGCCGATGCTAAGGGCGGCAGCGGCAGCGGGTTCGGGGTAGTGCCAGTAGTGACTGAGGATAATTTGTCCGGCGAAGGGGGATTGCCAATGGCGGCCACGGCGGCCACGTCCGGCGCTTTGGTATTCAGCGAGGGCGATCGTGCCGTTTGCCGGCGAATGCAAGCGGGCGAGAACGCTGTTGGTGGAATCGGTTACGACATCGAGGTAGATGGGAGCCTGCGGGCAGGCGGCGCGCAGGTAGGCGGCGTCAAGCAGTTCGGGCGGCGGGTTAAGCCGCCAGCCGTCTGCGCTTTCCGCGACGTGCAGGATGCCGCGTGCGTGCAGATCGGCCAAGAGCATGCGCAGCGCGGCAGGGGTAGTGGCGAGGTGTTGGGCGAGTTCGCTTTCCGCCCAGGCGGGTTGGGCGGCAAAGGCTTCAAATAAGCGGGTTTCCGGCATGGCAGGAGGGGATGTGTGGGTGTGCGGCAAGGATAGTCCCGCGCACCGGGTTTTGCCAGTTCGCGGCGCTTTTATACCGCCAGAAACGGCCACACCGTCCACAAAGCAGTCGCGATAACCAGCCCGCCGAGCAGCAGGCGGCTACCTTCCCGGGTAAGCGCTTGCAACAGCGTGCCGGAGAAGACGCCGAGCAACAGCATCGCGGGCAGTGTTCCCAGACCGAATGTCAGCATCACCAGCGCCGCCGTCAGCGGATTGCCGCTGACCAGGGCGAGGCCGAGGGCGCTGTAAATCAGGCCGCAGGGTAAGAATCCCCAGAGGAAGCCGAGCAGCAGCGCATCGCTGGCGCTGCGCACCGGCAGCAAGGTTTGCACGAATCCGGCCAGCGGCCGCCACAGTCTGATGCCGTAGCGTTCCAGGCGGCGCAGCCAGTTGACGCCCAGGATGATTTGCACCCCCACCAGCAGCATCGCCAGCGCTGCCACGATTCGCAACGCCGCTCCCCAGGCGGGGTTGTGCGGGCGGAAGCCGAAGAGCGGCAGCAGGCAGCCGAAGATCAGCCCCAAGGTGCTGTAACTCAGCAGGCGCCCACCGTGATACACCAGCAGGTAGCGCTTGCGTGTGCTGCCCAGACCGAGCGAGGCGCTGATACCGCCACACATCGCCACACAATGTGCGCTGCCGGCGAGGCCGGTGGCGAGAGCGGTGAGCAATACCGCGCCGTTCATTGATCTTGCCGCTCGCGCCGGCGTTCTTCGTCGGTGTCGTCAAGGAGCGGGATCATGCCGGGCGATTCAAGGTCGTCGAACTGGCGGTGTTTGACCGCCCAGGAGAAGGCTAACACCGCCGCCACGATAAGGACGACGGACATCGGGATCAGAAGGTAGAGAATCTGCATGTAAAACCAGCGGAATGGGAAAAGGCGCATTATGCGGCAAACCCGCTTGCCTGGCAGGGGAAAGCACGCTTGCCTTCAATATGAATTGCCGTAAAGTATGTGTTTCCACCCGACATCATGAGGAAACCTCAATGAACAAGCGCCTCCTGTTATCCACCCTGCTCGCCCTCGCCTTCTCCGCCCAGGCCGAGACCGTTTTCCGCCGCGCCAACGGCAGCGAGCCGAAGAGTATCGATCCGCAGCTTGCCAGCGAAAGTGCCGGTTCAGCGGTCATCTACGACAACTTCGAAGGCCTCGCCAGCGCCGCCGCCGACGGCACCATCATCCCCGGTGTCGCCGAAAAATGGGAGGTATCGGCAGACGGCCTGACCTACACCTTCCACCTGCGCGACAACGCCAAATGGTCGGACGGCAGCCCCGTCACCGCCGCCGATTTCGTCTATGCCTGGCAGCGAGCGGTCAACCCCGCCAGCGGCGGTGAATACGCCTTCATCCTCTATCCGGTGAAAAACGCCGAAGCCATCGCGACCGGTGCGGAAAAAGACCTGAACGCTCTCGGCATCAAGGCGCTGGACGAACGCACCCTGCAAGTCGAGCTGAACGCGCCGACGCCATATTTCATCAGCCTGCTCACCCACTACACCAGCTACCCCGTGCCGCAGAAAGCCATTGAGCAACACGGCGACAAATGGACGCAACCCGGCAACATCGTTACCAATGGCGCCTACCGCGTCAGCGAATGGAAACCGCAGGCGTTGCTGGCGGCGGAAAAATCGCCGACGTACTGGAACCACGAGCAAGTCGCCATCGACAAAGTCATCTACTACCCGATCGAATCCGAAAGCAGTGCCTTTGCCCGCTACCGCGCCGGAGAAGTGGACTACGTCGACTCCCTCTCGCCGGAAAGCCTGGAAACCGCGAAAAAAGATTACGCCGCCGAGTTGCACATTGATCCCTACCTTTCCACCTACTGGTACGGCTTCAACCTGACCAAGCCGCCTTTCAAGGACAACGTTAAGCTGCGCGAGGCGCTGACCATCGCCATCGACCGCCAGGCCATCGTGGACAAAATCACCAAAGCGGGACAAATCCCCGCTTACAGCGTCGTCCCGCCCGCCACCAACAACAGCGCCCCCTACCTGCCGGATTACGCCAAACTCGACCGCAAGGCACAAATCGAGCGCGCCCGCGCGCTGTACGCCGAAGCGGGATACAGCAAGGACAAGCCGCTCAAAGTTACCATCACCTACAACACCAGCGACGCACACAAAAAAATCGCCGTTGCCGTCGCCGCCATGTGGAAACAGGTGCTGGGCGTGCAGGCCGAACTGGAAAACCAGGAATGGAAAGTCATGCTCTCCAACCTGAACCAGAAAAATGTCGAAGTGTACCGCTACGCCTGGATCGGCGATTACAACGATCCTTACACCTTCCTCGAAATCTTCCAGCAAAACGCCAGCATGAACCATTCCGGCTTTGCTGCCCCCGCCTATGACGCCGCCCTCAAAACCGCAGCAGGCACGCTCGATCTGCCAACGCGCGCCCAGCAGTTACAAGAAGCGGAAAAAATCGTCACCGACAGCTACGCCGTCGCCCCGATCTACCACTACGTCACCGTGCGCCTGCTCAAGCCCTACGTCAAAGGCTACGAGCCGAACATCATGGGGCAAGTGCGGAGCCAGTACCTGCGCATCGAAAAATAAAATCCGCCGAAAGGAAAACAGCACATGCAAAAACACCTGCTCGCCACCCTCCTGCTCGCCGCCCTCTGCGGCGGCGCGCAGGCCGAAACCATCTTCCGCCGCAGCAACGACGCCGAACCCGCCAGCATGGACCCGCAACTCGCCCAAGGCATGCCGGAAATGCACATCCTGCGCGACATGTTCGTTGGCCTCGTCGATGAAGACGCCGGCGCGCGGCCCATCCCCGGAGCCGCCGCCAGCTGGGACGTGAGTAGCGACGGCAAAACCTGGACCTTCTATCTGCGCGACGCCAACTGGTCAGACGGCAAACCCGTCACCGCCGACGACTTCGTCTATGCCTGGCGGCGCGCCGTTGATCCGGAGACCGGCAGCAAATACGCCTTCTTCCTTTACCCCGTCAAAAATGCCAAAGAAATCGCCGAAGGTACAGCAGCGGTGGACAGCCTCGGCATCACCGCCGTGGACGCGCGCACCCTGCGCGTTGAGCTGAACAACCCGACGCCATACTTCACCGGCCTGCTCAGCAACGCCGCCACCTACCCCGTGCCACGTCACGTCGTGGAAAAATACGGTAAAGACTGGACGCGCGCCGAACACATCGTCGGCAACGGCGCATTCAAAATGCGCGAATGGAAACCATCGGCCAGCATCACCCTGGAAAAATCGCCTAACTACTACGGCGCCGCCCAAGTCG
Organism: Cardiobacterium valvarum; assembly: GCF_900460955.1. Lineage (GTDB taxonomy): Bacteria > Pseudomonadota > Gammaproteobacteria > Cardiobacteriales > Cardiobacteriaceae > Cardiobacterium > Cardiobacterium valvarum. Next base: position 999,156 of record NZ_UFUW01000001.1, on the reverse strand, counting down.
CACTCGACAAAGTCATCTACTACGTCAGCGAAGACAAAAACGCCGAACTGCAACGCTACCGCGCCGGCGAACTCGACTGGACGGCGGACGTGCCGAACGACCAGATCAAATGGCTGAGCGAAAACCTCGGTGACGAACTGAGCGTCCACAACTACCTCGGCACCTACTACTTCGGCTTCAACCTGACCAAAGAACCGTTCAAAGACGCGCCCAAACTGCGCGAAGCGCTGAACCTAGCGCTCGACCGCGACCGCATCGTCAAACTGGCGGGCAGCGGCGAAACCCCGGCCTACGGCTTCATCACCCCGGGCGTGAGCGGCTACACCCCCTACACTCCCGACTACGCCGCCTGGGACTATGCCAAACGCCTCGAACGCGCGAAAAAACTCTACAGCGAAGCAGGCTACAGCAAAGACAAGCCGTTCAAAGTCGAGCTGCTCTACAACAGCAACGACAACAACAAAAAAGTCGCCATCGCCGTCGCTGCCCTGTGGAAAGAAGGCCTGGGCGTAGAAACCACCTTGACCAACAAAGAATGGAAGGCCTACCTCAATGACCGCCGCGAATACAAAACCCAAATCTTCCGGGGCTCGTGGATGGGCGACTACGACGACGCCAATACCTACCTCGACCTCTTCATCAGCGGCGGCGGCAGCAATACCATCGGCCTGAACGACCCCGAATACGACAAAATCCTCGCTGCCGCCGCAGCGGAAACCGATACCGGAAAACGCGCCGCCCTGCTACAGAGTGCGGAAAAACGGCTGATTGACCAGAACGGCCTCATCCCGGTGTATTACTTCGTCTCCAAACACCTGGTGAAGCCCTACGTCAAAGGCTACGAAGCCAACGTGATGAACCACTGGCCGAGCAAATACATCCGCATCGAAAAATAAGCCGAAACCCCGAAAACCACCCCTGTGGCGGTTTTTTTAGCGGCAGAATTGACGCTGCCGCGCCATGCGGGTAGTTTGGCCCTGCCACAATCCGCTGGTGTTCCCTGGAGAAAAGACATGAAAAGAACCCTGCTTGCCGCCGCCCTGTGTTGCGCCCTGCCGGTACTTGCCACCCCGGGCCGCTCCACCCAGGAGATTATCGACACCGCGCCGGCCGATGCCTGGCGCACGCCGAATCCCGCCAACCTGCTCTATATGCAGCTTGATAAGGGCACGGTGGTCTTCGAACTGGCGCCGGACTTCGCTCCGGAGCATGTCGCACAAGTCAAACTGCTGGCGCAGCAACACTTTTGGGACGGCCTGAGCGTGTACCGCGTGCAGGACAACTACGTCGCCCAGTTTGGCGATCCCAATGCCGAGGACAAAACCAAGGCGAAACCGCTGCCGCCGGAAAGCAAGGCGCTGCCCGCCGAATTTACCCGCCCGCTGGCCGGACTGGCGTTTACCGCCCTGCCGGATAAGGATGGCTGGGCCAAACAAGTCGGATTTGCCGACGGTTTTGCTGTGGCGAACGATGACAAAAATGCCTGGCTAACCCACTGCTACGGCGTGCTCGGTTCCGGACGCGACAATCCGCCGGATAGCAGCAACGGCGCCGAACTCTATGTCGTCATCGGCCAGTCGCCGCGCTACCTTGACCGCAACATCACCCTGGTCGGCCGTGTCGTGCACGGCATGGAACTACTCAGCAGCCTGCCGCGCGGCACCAACAACAACGCGGGTTACGCCGGCTACTACAACAGCCCGGCGGAATACACCCCGATCAAGAATATCCGCCTCGGCAGCGAAGTGCCGGAGAGCGAACGCCTGGCGCTGCAAATCATGAAGACCGACAGCCCGGCCTTCGCCGAGATGGTGGAATCGCGGCGCAACCGCAGCGGCGACTGGTTCGTGCGCACCGCCGGTTACACCGATGTGTGCAATATCAGCGTGCCGTCGCGCGTGCAGCGATAAACGTCCAACCTATAAAAATCCCGCCATCCGGCGGGATTTTTTATGGCATGCAAAGACACTTGCTTGTCACCGGCGGCTATCGGGATGGATTGGTGGCGGGCGTATATTCTTTTTCGACAAGTTGTTTTGTCGCCAAATAGGAGAGAAAAATGCCAGGTTATCCCGCCGGTTTGTTAAAAAACCGCTCTGTCGTCAAGCATGGTAATTATGCCGTGATTACTCCGGAAGGACGGGTTATCAATACGGTTCCCGGTCTGACAGATTGCAAGATGACGATTCTTGCCACGCCCAAAATGGGCGCCAGCTTTATTCAGCTCATCGGCACGCTTGGCCCGAATGCGAAAAGTACGATTACTTACGGCGCCAAGGCGCATGAGGAATCGTTTATTTATTTGCTCGAAGGTCCGGCAGAATTAAAAGTCAAAGTCGGTGATAAAAGCGAAGTATTAAAGCAAGGTGGCTATGCTTATGCCCCACCCGGCGTCGGCATTGATTTTGAAAACGCAAACCACAAGGAAGGCCGCATCCTGCTCTACAAGCAGCGTTATGTGCCGCATCCGGGCGGTATCGCTCCCTACGCCGTATTTGGCAATGTCAATGCCATTCAATGGGCGGATTATGACGGTATGGCCAATGTCCATATCAAGGATTTGCTGCCGGTAGAAGAAGCTTTTGATATGAATATGCATATTCTCAGTTTCGATCCGGGCGCCAGCCACAATATTATCGAAACGCATGTGCAGGAACATGGCGCTTATGTGTATGAAGGACAAGGCTGCTATTTGCTGGATGAAGACTGGTATTTGATTCAGGAAGAGGATTTCATCTGGTTCGGCCCGTATTGCAAGCAGGCATCTTATGCCGTTGGCCGTGGCCCATTCAGCTACATTTATTCCAAAGATTGTAACCGCGACGTGGAAATCTGATTTTTTTATTCCTGTTTCTTCTACCCGATTTCACAAGAGGTATCCGTTATGGCACTTAACAGTCAATTCAAAACGCTCGATATTCGCGAGGTATTGGCCGAAACCCATATGAAGGGGAAAAATATTACTTTCCTCGATGATTTCAGCCGCGATGAGCTGCTCGCCCTTTTCCGTGCCGCCGAAATGCTGGAACCCTTCCTGCGCACCGGCCTCAACCTGCTGCAAGGCAAGGTGCTTTATACCCTGTTCTTCCAGCCTTCCACCCGCACCCGTTGCAGCCATGAAAACGCCATGCTGCGTCTCGGCGGCAATGTGATTACGGAATCCGACCCGACGCACAATTCCGCCGTCGCCAAGAATGAGAGCCTTTATGACTCGCTGCGGGTGACTTCGGAATATGCCGACGTCATCGTCATGCGTCACCCGGATGACAAGGAAGCCCTCGGCGCATTGGCAGAGCTCGGCCCGTATGTCTCTCCGGTGATCTCCGGCGGCTACGGCCACGTGACCCACCCGACCCAGGGCCTGCTGGACTGTTACACCTGCTGGCGCGCTTTCGGCGACCTCACCAATACAACGGTGGCGATTGCCACGCCGGATTTGTCCCGTGCCCGCTCCGGGCAGTCGTTCGCGCTGGCGCTGGCCGCGATGGGCGCGAAGATTGTTTACACCGGCACCAGCGAGCTGCGCACCCCGGAAATCGTGCGCAACAAGCTGGTCGCGATGGGTGCCGACTTCGAAGAGCATTTCGACCTCACCATGAAGCAGAACGAGGAACTCTATGCCGACAAGGGGGTGGATGTGATTTATCTGCCGGGCAGCTCGCTGAAGAAAGACGACCCGAACCGCGAGGACTTCATGAAGACGATGGCGCAGTACTACGTCTCGCTGGAGATGCTGCAAAACATCAAGAAGAAGACCGGCAAGGTTGTCGGCGTGCACCATTCGCTGCCGCGCAACCCGGGCGAGTTCGACTTCGGCATCGACAACACCGAGCACCAGCTCTATTTCCGTGGCATCGGCTTCTCAATCGCCGTGCGCATGGCGCTGCTCTCCGCCGTCGTCGGCGTCAATTAAAGTCAGCCCCGTCTTTCCTCCCGAACCGTTGCCGCCGCCCGGCGGCAACACCCCCACCATTTTGCAGGAGAACCTTCATGTCAGCGCAACCGCCGGAAGCTCCGGCCAAAAAGAAATTCAAGATGCCCGATATTTATATCGTGCTGGTGATCTTCATCCTGTTGGTCGCCGCCTTCACTTACATCATCCCTGCGGGGCAGTACGAACGCGAAACTATCCAGACGGCGCACGGCACGCAGACGATGGTGGTGAAGGATACTTACCACACCATCGAGCAGCATCCCGTCGGCTTCATGGATCTGGTTACCGCCATTCCGGACGGTCTGAAACGCGCCGCCGGTATTGTCTTCCTCACCTTCATGGTCGGCGGCTGCATGGGCCTCATCAAACGTGCCGGCCTGATCGATATGGGCGTGCAGAACCTGAACCGCGCCGTCGACGACAAGGGCTACCTGGTCATTCCCATCCTTATCAGCGTCTTCACCAGCCTTGCCGCCTTCATCGGCGTGCCAGAACTGTCGCTGGCCTACCTGCCGGTGCTCCTGCCGCTCTTCTACCGTTTGGGGTATGACGGCATGACCGCTACCGCCGTGTCGCTGCTCGGCCCCTGCATGGGCTTCACCTTCGGCCTCACCATCCCCGGTTCGGTCGGCGTCGGCCAGCAGATCGCCCAGTTGCCAATGTTCTCCGGCTCCGGCATGCGCGCCTTGGTGCTGCTCACCGTGCTCGTCATCACCATCATCTACGTGATGCGCTATGCCGCGAAGGTCAAGGCTGACCCGCAAAAAAGCCTGACGCTCGAAACCGACCGCGCCATGCGCGAAGCTATCGCCGCTGAAGATGCCGCCAAAGGCGAGATGACCTTCAGCAAGCGGCAGAAATACGCCGGTATCGCCTGCTTCATCATGTTCCCCATCGCTATCGCGATGATCCTCATCAAAAACCTCGGCTTTGAAGCCATCGGCGGTCTGTTCCTGCTGATCGGTATCGCCGCCGCTGCGATTGCGGGCAAGAAACCGCAAGAAATCTGCGACGACGTCAACGCCGGTATGCGCGACATGATGGTTGCCGCCCTGCTCTGCGGTGTCGCCAGCGCCATCGCCGTCGTCATGGACAAGGGCATGATTACCGACACCATCGTGTACTGGCTGGAAAGCGCGACCCGCTCCGTGCCGCAGGAAGTCACCGCTATCACTATCTTCTGGGAACAGTCACTGTTTAACTTCCTCATCCCTGGTGCTACCGCCCTGACCCTGCTCACCATGCCGATTCTCTCGCCGCTGGCAGAACTGCTCAATATCGACCAGCAGACCGTAGTCTCGGCCAACGCCTGGGGCGGACAGCTTACCGACATCTTCTTCCCCACCTCCGGCTTCTTCGTCGCCACCCTGGTGATCGCCAAAGTGGAATACGGCAAATGGCTGCGCTTTTACACCCCGCTGATGTTTATGCTGGGCGGCGTCGCCTGTATCGCCCTCTACCTCATGCAGACCTTCGCAGGCCGATGACCCAGCCCCTACGGCGTGCCACCCGGCACGCCGTCCCCAAGGAGGAACCGCCATGATTGACAAACCATCCCGCAAACCCTTCAAAATGCCGGATATCTACATCGTGCTGGTCATCTTCATCCTGCTGGTGGCCGCACTCACCTACCTCATCCCCGCCGGGCAGTTCGAGCGGCAAAGCCTCGAAACAGCGAACGGCGTGCGCACCGTCGTCGTCCCCGGCACCTACCACGCGACCGATGCCCACCCCGCCGGCTTCATGGACCTCGTTACCGCCATCCCGGACGGGCTGAAACGCGCCGCCAGCGTCGTCTTCCTCACCTTCATGGTCGGTGGCTGCATGGGCCTCCTGAAACGCGCCGGGCTCATCGACATGGGTGTGCACAACCTCATCCGCGCCGTCGGCACCAAGGGCTACCTGGTCATCCCCATCCTCTTCACCGTCTTCTCCTGCATGGCCGCCTTCGTTGGCACGCCGGAACTCTCGCTCGCCTACCTGCCCGTCCTCCTGCCGCTCTTCTACCGCCTGGGCTACGACGGCATGACCGCGACCGCCGTCGCCCTGCTCGGCCCCTGTACCGGCTTCATCTTCGGCCTGACCATCCCCAGCTCCATCGGCCTCGGCCAGCAAATCGCCGAAATCACCCTCTTCTCCGGCACCGGTTTCCGCGCCATCGTCTTCATCAGCGCGCTCCTCATCGCCATCGCCTACGTCATGCGCTACGCCGCCAGAGTGAAAGCGCATCCCGAAAAAAGCCTGAGCCTCGCCAGCGACGCGCTCGTGCGTGCCGCCCTCAGCGCGGAAAACGCTGACCGGCCCGCAGAAATACACTTCACCGCCCGCCAGCGCTACGCCGGCATCGCCTGCCTGATCATGTTCCCCGGCATCATCTTCATGATCCTGAAAAACAACCTCGGCTTCGAAGCCATCGGCGGCCTCTTCCTCTGCATGGGCATCGCGGGCGCGGCGATCGCGGGCAAAAAACCGCAGGAAATCTGCGACGATGTCAACGCCGGCATGCGCGACATGATGGTTGCCTCGCTCATCTGCGGCGTCGCCAGCGCCATCGCCGTCGTCATGGACAAAGGCATGATCACCGACACCTTTGTTTACTGGCTGGAAAGCCTACTGCACAGCGTGCCGCAAGAATGGACGACCATCGCCGTCTTTTGGGAACAATCGCTGTTCAACTTCCTCATCCCCAGCGCCTCCGCCCTGACCCTGCTCACCATGCCCGTCCTCTCTCCGCTTGCCGACCTGCTTGACATCTCGCGCCAAGCCGTTGTCTCCGCCAATGCCTGGGGCGGTCAGCTCACCGACATCTTCTTCCCCACCTCCGGCTTCTTCGTTGCCACCCTCGTCATCGGCAAAATCGAATTCGGCAAATGGATCCGCTTCTACACCCCGCTGATGCTCATTTTTGGCACGCTCGCCAGCATCGCGCTCTACCTCATGCAAATCCTTGCCATCACCTTCTGAACCCACCGGGAGACCCACCATGTACGACACCCTCATCAAAAACGGCCTGCTCGTCCTGCCCAACACCTGCCTGAGCGGCGACATCGCCATCCAGGACGGCAAAATCGCCCGCATCGCGCCGCAGATAGATGCAGCAGCGGCGGAAACCATCGATGCCGCCGGCAACTACGTCCTGCCCGGCATGGTGGACGTGCACATGCACATCTCCGAACCGGGGCGTACCGAATGGGAAGGCTACCTCACCGGCACCAAAGCTATGGTTGCCGGCGGCACCACCGCCTTCGTCGAAATGCCGCTGAACACCATCCCGGCGACGATGGACATCAACAGCCTCAATCTCAAACTCGAAGCCGCCAAAAACCAGTGCTACGCCGACTACACCCCGATGGGCGGCCTCCTGCCCTGGAACCACGACGACCTCAAACCGCTGTCGGAAGCGGGCGTCGCCGCCTTCAAAGCCTTCGTCGCCACCTGCGGCAGCGGCAAACCGGGCGACTTCAAAAACGTAACCGACTACGAACTCTACGCCGGCATGCAAATACTGGCCGAGACCGGCGACCTGCTCATCGTCCACTGCGAAAACGCCAGCATCACCGACAAACTCGGCGAAAAAGCCCAACAAGAAGGAAAAAAACTGCTCTCCGACTACGTCGCCACCCGCCCCGTCTTCACCGAAGTCGAAGCCGTACGCCGCGTCCTGCTGCTCGCCAAAGAGACCGGCTGCCGCATCCACATCGCCCATTGCAGCTGCCCGGAAGCCGTCGCCGCCGTCCTCGAAGCCCAGGCGGAAGGCGTGGATGCCAGCTGCGAATCCTGCCCACACTACTTCCTGCTCGCGACCGAAGACCTCAACGCCATCGGCAACAAAGCCAAATGCTCGCCGCCCATCCGCGACCGCAAAAACCAGGCGCGCATGTGGGAACTGCTGGCAAACGGCCTCCTCAACATCATCGGATCCGACCACTCGCCCTGCACCTCCGACCTCAAAGCGGGCGACGACGCCTTCAAAGCCTGGGGCGGCATCAGCGGTACCCAAAACAGCGTGGACATGATGTTTGATGCGGCAGTGAAAAAACGCAACATCAGCCCCGTCACCCTCATGCAGGCACTGGCCACCCAGCCCGCCGCCCGCTTCCGCCTCGCCGACAAAGGTGCGCTGGCCCTCGGCAAAGACGCCGACATCGTCATCCTCGACCCCAACCAGTGCTACACCCTGCACGCTGAAGACCTCTACTACAAAAACCCCTTCAGCGCCTACGAAGGCTTCGACATCGGCTGCCGCATCACCCGCACCCTGCTGCGCGGCAAAACCGTGTACACCCTCGCCGACGGCATCATCGGCCAACCGCAGGGCAAAAGGATGTACATCGCCAAATAAAGCGCAAAACCCGGTAACCGCGCCGCTTGACGGGCCCAGTAATCACGCCGCTTGACGGGCCCAGTAATCACGCCGCTTGGCGGGCCCGGCAACCACGCCGTTTGCCCCCCCCCGCAGCACAAAACCCATCACCCCAACCCAAGGACACACCATGAAAATCGTCATCGCCCTCGGCGGCAACGCCCTCCTGAAACGCGGCGAACCCATGACCGCAGAAAACCAGCGGGAAAACGTCAAAACCGCCTGCGGCCAAATCGCCCGCGTTTACGACGGCAACCAACTCATCATCACCCACGGCAACGGTCCGCAAGTCGGCCTGCTCGCGCTGCAAAACAACGCCTACAAAGAAGTGCCGATGTACCCGCTTGACGTCCTCGGCGCCGAAACCGTCGGCATGATCGGCTATATGATCCAGCAAGAACTCTCCAATGCCGTGCCGCGTAGTGCCTCCATCGCCACCGTACTCACCCAAATCCAGGTGGACCCGCAAGACCCCGCCTTCCAGAAACCCAGCAAACCCGTCGGCCCGGTGTACAGCAAAGAAGAAGCAGACAAAATCGCCGCCGAAAAAGGCTGGACCATGGCGCCGGACAACGACAAATACCGCCGTGTCGTCGCCAGCCCCAAACCCGTCAACATCTACGGCCTGCGCCCGCTGAAAACCCTCATCGAAAACAACTACATCGTCGTCTGCGGCGGCGGTGGCGGCATCCCGACCTGGGTTGATGATGCGGGCAAACAGCACGGTGCCGAAGCCGTCATCGACAAAGACCTCGCCAGCGCCCTGCTCGCCACCCTGATTGACGCCGACCTCTTCGTCATCGCCACCGATGTGGATGGCGCCTACATTGACTGGGGCAAACCCGAACAAAAACGCATCGCCCTCGCCACGCCGGACGCCGCCCTTGCCTTCGGCTTCGCCAGCGGCTCAATGGGCCCGAAAATCGAAGCGGCGGCCAACTTCGCCAAAGCGACCGGCAAAGACGCCGTCATCGGCGCACTCGCCGACATCGAACAAATCGTCGCCGGCAAAGCGGGCACCCGTATCAGCGGCAAAGCTGAAGGCGTCACCTACGCTTGAGTCCTGACGAACATTCCTCCCGCAGACAACGCCTTTCCGCAGGGAAAGGCGTTTCTTACTAACGAATCCGCCGATAAAAACCCTTCCCCGTTGCCGGAGAAGGGTTGCGGGTTAGCACACCGGTTACGGCAGCAGCGGTTTTGCCGTGCTGTCCGCTGCGGCGGCTGCAAGCGGCGGCTGTTGCAGCGGCGGAGTGGCGAGGTTGTCCGTCGTTGCGCTGCGGGCATCGAAGGCAGCCATGGCTTCGATCAGATGCTGTGCCTGGGCGGCAGCCTTGGTATCACGTGCGGTGGCAGCACTTTGTGTGCCGCCCGTCGTTGGTGTTGCCGGATGGCTGTCCGTCGTGGCAGCACCGCCTTGTTGCCCGGCACTTTTGGCCTGTGCCGCCAAAGCCTTGGTCGGAGCGGTAGCAGTGGTATCACGATCAGCCGCAGCGGCTTGTTGTGCGACGGCCGCTTTTTCTGTTGATGACGTCCCAACAGATGTCGCAGGCGCGGTTTCCGCTTTCGCTTCTTTAACCGTCTGTGCAGAGGCTGCCGTATCCGTCGCTGTTTGCGCAGCGGGATTTTTCTCCGTTGCGGCGACACTCGCAGATGGCAGACCATCCTTGAGCAAATCGCGGCTGCGGATGTCGGCGACACTGTATGAAGCGTCATCAAAAGCGAAGTTGTAACGGCTGTGACTGTCGCTGTAGAAGTAATCCTTGACCGTAACCTGATCTTCGCTGCCGTAAGCCTTGATGTTGAGGTTCCAGCCGTCGCGGCTAAAGACGGCATCTTGTGCTTTTGCACCGTTGAAGCGCAGGGTATCGGCCTGCTCGTCTTTGCTGGCGTAATCGCTGACAACGTCTTTGCCGTGACCCGCGCGGAAGAGGTAGGTGTCACTCTCGTAGGAACCGCCATTCAGGCTGTCATTACCGGTGCCGCCGTCAAGGGTGTCGTGACCGGCACCTCCATTGAGCGTGTCGTCACCCTCGCCACCGTTGAGGGTATCGTCGCCTTCGCCGCCGTTGAGGCTGTCGTTGCCGGTACCGCCGTCAAGGGTGTCGTGACCGGCACCTCCATTGAGCGTGTCGTCACCCTCGCCACCGTTGAGGGTATCGTCGCCTTCGCCGCCGTTGAGGCTGTCGTTGCCGGTACCGCCGTTGAGAACGTCGTTGCCACCGTGACCTTCCAGGGTATCGTGACCCGCACCACCGTTAATGATGTCGGCGGTCGCCCGACCGGTCAGTTGGTCATTGCCGTCCGTGCCGTTCAGGGTGAATACCCGGGCGGCCAGGTCTGCCGCACCGAGGGTGCTGTCGTCGAACTGGAAGTGGTAGCGGCTGTAGCTGTCGCTGTAGAAGTAATCCTTGACCGTAACCTGATCTTCGCTGCCGTAAGCCTTGATGTTGAGGTTCCAGCCGTCGCGGCTAAAGACGGCATCTTGCGCTTTTGCACCGTTGAAGCGCAGGGTGTCGGCCTGCTCGTCTTTGCTGGTGTAATCGCTGACAACGTCTTTGCCGTGACCCGCGCGGAAAAGGTAGGTGTCACTCTCGTAGGAACCGCCATTCAGGCTGTCATTACCGGTGCCACCGTCAAGGGTATCGTGACCGGCACCGCCATTGAGTGTGTCGTCACCCTCGCCACCGTTGAGGGTATCGTCACCTTCGCCGCCGTTGAGGCTGTCGTTGCCGGTACCGCCGTTGAGAACGTCGTTGCCACCGTGACCTTCCAGGGTGTCGTGACCCGCACCACCATTAATGATGTCGGCGGTCGCCCGACCGGTCAGTTGGTCATTGCCGTCCGTGCCGTTCAGGGTGAATACCCGGGCGGCCAGGTCTGCCGCACCGAGGGTGCTGTCGTCGAACTGGAAGTGGTAGCGGCTGTAGCTGTCGCTGTAGAAGTAATCCTTAACCGTAACCTGATCTTCGCTGCCGTAAGCCTTGATGTTGAGGTTCCAGCCGTCGCGGCTAAAGACGGCATCTTGTGCTTTTGCACCGTTGAAGCGCAGGGTGTCGGCCTGCTCGTCTTTGCTGGCGTAATCGCTGACAACGTCTTTGCCGTGACCCGCGCGGAAGAGGTAGGTGTCACTCCCGTAGGAACCGCCATTCAGGCTGTCATTACCGGTGCCGCCGTCAAGGGTGTCGTGACCGGCACCGCCATTGAGCGTGTCGTCACCCTCGCCACCGTTGAGGGTATCGTCACCTTCGCCGCCGTTGAGGCTGTCGTTGCCGGTACCGCCGTTGAGAACATCGTTGCCACCGTGACCTTCCAGGGTGTCGTGACCCGCACCGCCGTTAATGATGTCGGCGGTCGCCCGACCAGTCAGTTGGTCATTGCCATCCGTGCCGTTCAGGGTGAATACCCGGGCGGCCAGGTCTGCCGCACCGAGGGTGCTGTCGTCGAACTGGAAGTGGTAGCGGCTGTAGCTGTCGCTGTAGAAGTAATCCTTAACCGTAACCTGATCTTCGCTGCCGTAAGCCTTGATGTTGAGGTTCCAGCCGTCGCGGCTAAAGACGGCATCTTGTGCTTTTGCACCGTTGAAGCGCAGGGTATCGGCCTGCTCGTCTTTGCTGGTGTAATCGCTGACAACGTCTTTGCCGTGACCCGCGCGGAAGAGGTAGGTGTCACTCTCGTAGGAACCGCCATTCAGGCTGTCATTACCGGTGCCACCGTCAAGGGTGTCGTGACCGGCACCGCCATTGAGTGTGTCGTCACCCTCGCCACCGTTGAGGGTATCGTCACCTTCGCCGCCGTTGAGGTTGTCGTTGCCGGTACCGCCGTCGAGAACGTCGTTGCCACCGTGACCTTCCAGGGTGTCGTGACCCGCACCGCCGTTAATGATGTCGGCGGTCGCCCGACCAGTCAGTTGGTCATCGCTGTCCGTGCCGTTCAGGGTGAATACCCGGGCGGCCAGGTCTGCTGCACCGAGGGTGCTGTCGTCGAACTGGAAGTTGTAGCGGCTGTAGCTGTCGCTGTAGAAGTAATCCTTGACCGTAACCTGATCTTCGCTGCCGTAAGCCTTGATGTTGAGGTTCCAGCCGTCGCGGCTAAAGACGGCATCTTGCGCTTTTGCACCGTTGAAGCGCAGGGTATCGGCCTGTTCGTCTTTGCTGGTGTAATCGCTGACAACGTCTTTACCGTGACCCGCGCGGAAGAGGTAGGTGTCACTCTCGTAGGAACCGCCATTCAGGCTGTCATTACCGGTGCCGCCGTCAAGGGTGTCGTGACCGGCACCGCCATTGAGTGTGTCGTCACCCTCGCCACCGTTGAGGGTATCGTTACCTTCGCCGCCGTTGAGGCTGTCGTTGCCGGTACCGCCGTTGAGAATGTCGTTGCCACCATGACCTTCCAGGGTGTCGTGACCCGCACCGCCGGCAAGATAGTTGGCGCTGTCATTACCGCCCAAGGTGTCGTTGCCGTCGCCGCCAATGCGGTGTCCCAGGGTTTCCAGGTTCTTTTTACCGAGGACGTCGGCGTATTGGGCGAAGGTGCCGTTTTGTGCCGCTTCGGCTATGTATTGCACGAATTGTTCGGCCAGTGGTGCCATTGCGGTGTTTTTGCCGTCGGCATTGCCTTTGGCCAGCAGTTCGCCGAGGTCGGTGAAGACTTTGCCGGGGTTTTTCCGGTGAATTTCGGCGAAGAGTGCGGAGACGCCGCTGTAATCAATGCTGTATTCGCCTTTTTCGTTCATGCGCAGGCGCATGGCGTCCAGGTAGGGGCGCAGGCGGGTCTGGAAGAGCAGGCCGTCGTAGAGGCTGTCGGCGAGGCGTTCATAGGTATCGTTGACGGTATCGACGATATGCTGCGCTTCTTTTTTGCTGAAGTAGTAGAGGTTTGGAGAACGGGTGCCGGTGAAGGCGTCAAGAATGGCGATCCTGCGGTTCAGTTCGGCCTGTTTTTGTCCGGTAGGATCAGGTTGACCGATAAGTTCCCAAAAATCCATCATCATGATTTCATTCATATGTTCGATCTGGGACGGGGTGAGGCCAATGCCCCTGCGCCGGTCCTGTTGGCCTGCGGAGGTAAAGTCGGCACTTATCTTGATGTTTGGGTCACGACGCTTGTCGGTATCCGCCCAAGCTTTGAGCAGTTTGTGGCGCAGGGCGAGCTGTTCTTCTTTGGTTGCCGCGTTTTTGTACTGCTGCAGCACCTCCGCCAGTTCGGAGGACTGGGCAGCGGCTTCGCGCAGGTCGCGCAGTCTGCCGCTGCCGCGCAGGTTCACTTCGCGCCGCTGTTCGTCCGTGAGCGGGATGCGGTCGCTGAAACGGCTGTGGAAGCGATCGGCGGAAAGTTGTAAGTCACCCATAATGTGTTCGTTGCCGTCTTCATCGGTGTAGCTGCCGACTTCGGCCAGCGTATTGCCGTTGCCGAGGTCTTTGTCCGCCTGTCTATAGCCAAGGTTGAGCGACTTGATGCGCAGGTCTTTGAGTGTAAAGAGCTCGCCTTCTTCGCTGATGCCGTTGTGATTGAGGTCGCGCCAGACGCCGAGTTTCTTGAAAGCGCTGTCGGCGGCATCCACTTTGCCATCGCCGTTTTCATCCAGTTCGGCCAGTGCGGCAAAACCATGCGCGGCGGTCTTACCACTCTTGAGCGGGGTGTTGTCGCCAAAGATTTCGCTACCGTCGTTGATTTTGCCGTCGCCGTTGCGGTCATGCACGAGGATGCCGTCGTTGCCGTGCACCCAGCCGGTGGCGGTGCGGATGCCGCTGCGTTCGTGGTCAAACATCGCGCCATCATGACCATTGGCAGCGAGGGTTTCGATGCCGTTGCCGTTCAGGTCAAGAGCGAGGGGGTCAACTTTGTGGAAAAACATCTCGCGCAGCAGACCGGTCCAGTTACCTGTCAAGAGATGTCCCCATGTTGAGGGCTTTTTCAAGAAATCAGGGATCTTTTCAATTATGTCATTTATACTAAACCCTGATATATCAGATACAGGCTTTTTAGGATCTTTCGGAGGTTCTTCCAGCATTGTATTGACAAAGAAATCTGCTATCTCTTTCTTCCTTCTGTCAGATATATAGCTCAAACCAATATCTTTAAGGAATCCTGGAAAGAAATCTATAAAATTACTATAAGTCTTATCCTCACCATTAAGACGCTGATTAGTTACATTAATTGTGAAATCAGTAGATATTCCGATATTAGTCATGCTGTTATGTATCGCAAGATAATCTATTGCCGTTCCTCCGCCGCCACGTATTGTAGCAATAGCTTGAGCCATTTTTGTCATCGCTCCGAAACCACTCATGATGCTATAACCAACCATAGCAATATCTGCCATCAGTCGTGCACCTTTAACAACCTCCAAGTTGTTAAACTGCATTAATCCTCTATCAAAATTTGTCCCATATTTCTCTATAGCATCAGTTGCGATTCCCACGGATAATGCACCATATTTATCAGTTTTTTCCTGCATTCGAGCAAGTTTGCTCTCATAATCAAGAGCTGCCATAGCACTACTTTCTGGTGCAGATGAATTATATTCAGGCTTAGTTAACCCTCGAACAGCCATTTCTTCCATCTCACTGCGTAGATTTTTTAGCTTTCCTTCTTGGCTAAGGGAATTATTATAATCAATTGCTATATTACCTAGCTGTTCGCCAGTAAATGAAAAATCTTTCATGTCATAAGAATCAACAGGATGCGTCTTGCTAATTCTGTCAAAAGATTCTTTGGAATGTTCCGCTATTCCTTCAGCGTTGGAACGGATAGTATTATTATCTATTGAGCTATTATCTATAAGCCCTTGAAATTTTTCTTCTGCTTTTTTGTTACCTAATAGCTGTCTTTGAACTTCCATATATGAATCAAGAACAGACTTATTCTTATTTGTTTCTAATCCAGCATCTCGACTAGCTTTTTCACGAGACAATCTGATCTCATCATAGGTTAGATCACGGTTAACGACCCCCTCTTCTCTTGATATTTTTAATAAAGAATTTAGATTATTTATAGCAGTTTTCTGATAAAGAGCATCAGCCAGAGTATCATTCATTCTGATTTTGCTGCCTCTATTTTGATTATCAAAATAGACAGCATTGGCAGCGCCATATGTTGTGCTACGGTCATATTCATTTTTTGCCCATGCAGCACTGGAAAATCCCCAATCATTCAACTGACGATAGACTTCATCTATTCCTTTTCTTCCTTGTCCAGCTTTTGTGATTAGATCACTAATCTCAGCTTGCGTTGGTGAATGTTTGATAGCCATTATTTTCTCCTATTTTGCTTGAAAACTATTAACTAATTTAATAGTATTTCTTTGCATGCTTTTCCACTGTGAAAGTCGTGGTCTAACATAATCTATCTTGATATAAATATTAATTGGTGGCGGAAAGATAAAATAGTGCAGGCATGTTGGAGCAGGAACAGGAGAATTAGAACACTCAATATATGTTTGCACATGTCCTTCTTTATCACGACCAATAAATATATCACTAGAAAATTCATTCTCCCGCCAAGGTCTTCCACTCTTTTGATCTATTCCCGGATTTGCATAGACTTCCAGTCCATATAATTGCTCTGATGTCTTCTCATAAAAACCCAAGTAATTAGGAGAAGGTACAGATAGTTGTTCTTTATCTATGTCCGCTGCCAGCATTCGATCCAGGTTTTTATATTTTGGCGGAAGCGTTGGATTAAAAGAAATATGTACACCTACCCTATCACTTTTAGTGCCATTAATGCCCCAGTCTTTATCGTCGCGTTCGCGTAGCGCAGGGTCGTTGTTGTCCAGCAATTGCGCATCACTGTTAAAGAAATAAAAGCCGAAGGAGGTAATCACGGATTGATAGCTACGCGTCGGCGGATTGTAGGTGCGCAGTTTTTCCGGATCCCAGCCGGGGGAGTCGTCGTATTCGACAAGGCTGACCACCGAAGACGGCAGGTTGACCGGAACGCCGCCGAGGTTGCCGATGATGTAGGGCTGGCCGTATTTGTCCTTCGGCGCATCGTCAGGTTGTTGACTTGCCGCACCGTGCATGGCGCGGGCAAGGTTGCCCATGTCTTCGGCGGTGATATTCGGCATCCCGTCGGCGGCGGGTGCGGAGCTTACTGCCGCAGCGGTGGCGGTTGCCTGCGCTGCGGGTTTTGCCGTTTTATCCGCCTGCGGTTTGTCGCAGGCAAAGAGCAAGGCAGCAAATGCAAGGCTCAAGGCGAACAACAGCGGCTTGCGGGTGATGTTGGTCGGTTGGTTTGTCATGTGGTGTCCTTAGATGTTTGTCTTTCAAGAGCACAACGTGTTGTTATGCGGTTTTTGTAGGGAGACTATACACCTCCGTTACGGATTCGTAAAGAGTCTGTCATGTGCGTTTTGGCGCATTTGGGGCGAAGCTCCGCCGGGCGGGGACGATATTTGCGCCGCTTGGCGGGGGTGGTATTGATGCCGCTTGGCATGGTTCGTCCTGCGGACGAATGCCCCTCCCCAACCCCTCCGCCGGGTACCCAAAAACGCTCGCATTTTTGGGGTGCGGTCACGGATGAGGGGCTTTTTACCTCGCTTGGCGGTGTTTCTTCCGTGCTGTTATCAAGGACTCAAAAAGCAGGCTGTGCCTGCTGAATAGCCTTTATGAGGTCCCAAATGCGTCGAAGAACCCATTGATGTATCTGTTACACCTGCACCATGCATATCCTGCATAATTTTTGCCTGATCAGGGTCGGTAAACAGTCCCATCCGGTTATTGTAGGACTGCATAAAGGCTTCCGGAGTTATCCCAAATATTTTTGCTAGTCTTGTTCCATGTATTCTCAATATCTCCAATGGAATTACATGGTGAATCTGATAGCTAATATTATTTGTGGTGCTCATAAATATCTCCCTAAAGATTATTTAGACTAAACGGCATGGAAAAGCCGGTACGGAGCGGTTATTTATGCCTACATCCCTAATGACTTTCATTAAGTTGTCCGATATAAATATTGAATCACAAATCCACGGATCATGCCAAAGATCAACAGGTGCATGAAGCGCGTCCTTAGAAAAAGCAAACTCTAGGCAACCTTCCTTATCCCGTGGTGAATGATAATATTCATGTCCATCTATAGGTCCAGAAAATTTTAAATACGGCATGGAAGAGCCTTCGGATTTCTCTGGAAGAAAATAATGATGCGCCTCGCAGACATTAATAAAATAATAGAATTTGTTATCGACATATTCATCCAACTGCAAGTCATAAAAACGTACAGGATAAATTTCCGTAATACCTGTCCTAAATTGTTGAAAAATTTCTGCCAATTTGGTGGATAAGATTAGATAACCATCATTAATTATAAAGATATCTGGGAATATTACATCTTTACCTACTTTTGAGGAGGAGTACATAGTCGTTGGTAAATGTTCAAGATGTAAAGGTTTATTTATTGAATATGGATCAATAACTCTATTAATATAAGCTTCATTAATCCTATGAAATCCACTTTTCTCTTCCTCAGTAGGTGATTTTTTTTTACTAAATTCATACCTGTCTTTAACATAATCGTAGATTCCAGGAAAGCTAAGCTCAAATCCTCGCAATTTGCGCGCTATTTTTCTGACATCAAGCATCCAAATAGTAGGTTTCTTTATTGCCATAAATTATCTCCTTAAATTAAAGTTACCAAGCATACAGCTTTATGCTTTTTTACATAAAATTTTTATTAGACCTCTTGCGAAAGTATCCTGAAGATTTACAATTCCCAAATGAAATACGAAAACCTCATCCAAAGAAGCAATAGCGAATTCAAACGGCTCACAGGTGTAACGCCCGTCCTTTTTCACGAGATGCTGCAAGTTACCACAGAAGCAGAAAGCCGGAAGATCAAGTCAGGCAGGCCGCATACGCTCAGCTTGGCAGACCAACTGCTGCTTACCCTAAGCTATCTGCGTCATTACCATACCCAACTCGAATTGGCCGCCATCTACGGCCTTTCCGAAAGTAATGTCTGCCGTACCATTCGTAAAACCGAGGACACCCTTATCCGTTCCAAACGCTTTTCCCTGCCAAAACACAAGAATCCGGCCGACCAAACGGTCATCATTGACGTGACCGAAAGCCCGATTGAACGTCCCAAAAAAACAGCGGCAGTATTACAGCGGCAAGAAAAAGCGGCACACGGTTAAAATCCAGGTCGTATACGGCAGAGAAACCGAAAAAATCATCAGCATCCGGACGGGGGTGGGTGCTCAGCACGATATGCGTTTAGCCAGGAGGCACCTTACAGAGCTTTATCCCTACAAAATGGTCATTGCGGATAAGGGTTATCAAGGATTGGCTAAAACCGGATTACAGACCCCGAAAAAGAAATCCAAACATCATCCGCTGAACAAACAGGATAAAGAGGCGAACAGGCTGTTAGGTAAACTCAGAACCGTCGTCGAGCACATCAACAGGAAACTGAAGATATTCAAAATATTGTCGCTGCCTTACCGCAACAGGCGGAAACGGTTCGGGTTAAGGGCAAATCTGATTGCAGGACTGGTTAATGCGATGGGATGAATATTTTCGCAAGAGGTCTATTAAGTTTAACCAAGCCTCTTATGTGTATATCCCTTTTGAGGTGATATTTGCCGCCGCTGCGGTGGCGGCTGCCTGCGGCGCGGGTTTCGCGGCTTTATCCGCTTGCGGCTTGTCGCAGGCGGCAAGCAGGGAAAAGAAGGCAAGGCTCAGGGCGAAGAGCAGCGGCTTGCGGGCGGTATTGGTCGGTTGGTTTGCCATGCGGTGTCCTTAATTTATATGTTTGCCTTCCAAGGGAACAACGTGTTGTTATGCGGTTTTTGTGGGGAAACGATACACCTCCGTTACGGATTCGTAAAGAGTCTGTCATGTGCGTTTTGGCGCATTTGGGGCGAAGCTCCGCCGGGCGGGGACGGTATTTGCGCCGCTTGGCGGGGGTAGTATTGATGCGGCTTGGCATGGTTCGTCCTGCGGACGAATGCCCCTCCCCAACCCCTCCGCCGGGTACCCAAAAACGCTCGCATTTTTGGGGTGCGGTCACGGATGAGGGGCTTTTTACCTCGCTTGGTGGTGTTTCTTCCGTGCTGCTATCAAGGACTCAAAAAGCAGGCTGTGCCTGCCCGGCGGGCTGAAGCTCGCCCTACGTAAAGCTGGTCAGCTTCAGAATCGGCATTAGCGCCATGAGCGGCTTCATTAGGTCTGATCATCCCCTTGTTACTCTTGCCGTTTTGCAGATTGCGTTCCATCATGTTCTGCAAATTCTGCCGTGCGGAAGGAGAGTTATATAAGGCGTCTGCAATTTCTGAAATGGCATTTTTGCCAAATTTTTTTCACTTTGCAAATCGTTTCTTACCTCATCGGAAAACATCTCTTCTATATCGCGTCTGGTTATGTCATCCATAAAACACTCCTGAGTTAGTCATCTGTCTGTTTGGGAGAATATGTAATCCATAATTGAAATGCATATGCTTCAGTCGTCATTTCTAGCCCCCAGCTGCTTTTCAATTCTTGACCATAGCTATACTTAATGCCAGAATAATATTCTATTGGTTTTTTTCTGTCTATGCTGATATAAGGATTATAGCGCTTTGTTATACCCATGTCTCCCTCCTTTATAGGATCATGGTAACCATGTCTTGCAGTATCAGTAAAATACTTGTCTAAAACAGGAATCGGGTTAAAATCCTTATCTATCCCGCTTAGGGTAATTGTATACCCTTTATCTTGGGAATCATACAATACCTCAAATTCATAGTCCTCGCTTGGAAGAATATGAAGAATATTGAGGCTATCAACCCCATCAATACCCCAAATGTCCGGAAGTTCAATAAGTACTTCTTTCTTTTTATCACCTTCATTATCACCTTTACTAAATACTATCCAGTTTATATCGCCCTGAAAATAGCAGGCAATATTATGGCGCGAGTAAAACTCCCGTCCTTTATCCCGCGCGTTTTTAGCAAAAGAAAGCATGTTCTCAGTCAGTTGCTCCCTGGTTTGTGCAGGCGAGATGCCTGTTGGGCATTCATGCTGTGTTTTTGTGTCCGCTTGCGGTAATGCCTGCCTGCTGGCAGGGACTTTACCTGCCGACACGTCAGCATCCGATGCACGGCTCTCTGCCGCACTCTCCGACAAGTCCGCCACTTTTGCTGTTTCTTCTGCCTGCGCGTTATCACATACGGCAAGCATGGCGATGGTGGCAAGCCCTAGGGCAAGAAGCAGCAGCTTGCGGGCGGTGTTGGTCGGTTGGTTTATCATGCGGTGTCCTTATTTATATGTTTGCCTTCCAGGGGAACAACGTGTTGTTATGCGGTTTTTGTGGGGAAACGATACACCTCCGTTACGGATTCGTAAAGAGTCTGTCATGTGCGTTTTGGCGCATTTGGGGCGAAGCTCCGCCGGGCGGGGACGGTATTTGCGCTGCTTGGCGGGGGTGGTATTGATGCCGCTTGGCATGGTTCGTCCTGCGGACGAATGCCCCTACCCAACTTCTCCGCCGGGTACCCCAAAAACGCTCGCATTTTTGGAGCGCGGTCACGGGCGAGGGGCTTTTTACCTCGCTTGGCGATGTTTCTTCCGTGCTGCTATCAAGGACTCAAAAAGCAGGTTGTGCCTGCCCGGCGGGCTGAAGCCCGCCCTACGTAAAGCCCAGCATTTACGCCGCTTGGTGGGGGACGGGTGGTTTAGCGCGGGAAGCTCAGGGTGATGCGCAAGCCGTCGGCGTGGTTTTCAGCGGTGGCACTACCGCCGTGGCGGTGCATGGTTTCGGCGACCAGTGTCAGGCCGAGGCCGCTGTTTTCTTTGCGGTTCAAGGTGTAGTAGCGCTCAAAGAGGCGCGGCAGGGCGTAGTCGGGGATGGGTGCTGCGGTGCGGTTGTGCAGGCTGAGGGTGGTGTGGCTGCGGCTTTGTGCAACGGTGAAGGTGAGGGTACTGCCTTCCGGGGCGGCGCGGATGGCGTTTTCCAGCAGGTTGGCGAGGGTTTGTTCGAGCCAGAAGGGATCGGCGCGAAGGGTAAGCGGTGGTTTGGAGGGAGCGTTGGCGGTTATGGGTTGGTTCGCTGTCGCGGGCTGTTCCAGCTCCCTCCCGTCTTCTTCCGGGAAATGGGCTTTTCCCGCAGTGTCTGCGTTGTGCATTGGCGCATCAACAGCCTCTTTTTTGCTGCCCCCACCCCAGTTCTTCCCGCCGGATACCCGCGTGGGAAGCGGCCACGAGGAAGGGGCTTTTTCTTCCGTGATGTTTTCGTGGAAGCTGAGGTGTTTTTGTGCGAGTCGCGCTTGTTGGGCGTGCACGAGTTTGTGCCAGAGGGCGGCGATATCAAGCGGTTGTTTGTTGAGCGGGTCTTTTTCAAGGCGTGAGAGTTCGAGCAGGCGGCGCACGAGTTCGTGCAGGCGGTTGCTTTGTTGGGCGATGTTCGCCGCAAAGCGGGCGCGGTCGGCGGCGGGCAGGTCGTCTTGCAGCAATTCGGCGCTGGTGGTGATGGCGGTGAGCGGGCTTTTCAGTTCGTGGGTGAGGGTTTCGATGTAGCGGGTGACGTAGTCGCGGTCTTCGAGTTCGCGCCGCATGTTGCCGATGGCGTCCGTCAGGCGGTTCAGTTCGGAGGCGAGGTGGAAGCGCGGCGCGGGCGGGATAGGCGCGTGGGCGGTGGCGTAGCGGCGGACAAGGTTGATGCTGCGCCGTATCCACAGGGTAAGCAGGGCGATGAGGGCGAGGCTGGCGGTGAGGTAGAGCGCACCGCTGCGGCGCAGTTCATGCTGGGTTTGTGTCTGGTAAGGCTGGATGTCGGCGCTGGGTTTGCCGAGGCTGACGACGCCGAGCAAGCGGCCATCGCTATCACGGATGGGGGCGGCGACGTACATGGTGCTGCCGTCTGCACCGTGGCTGCTGCGTGCGCCGTATTCGCCGCGCAGGGTGCGCAGGATGTCGTTCCAGCGGCTGTAGTCTTTGCCGGTTTCAAGCGGGTTGGTGTGGTAGAGGACGATGCCGCGCGCATCGGTGATGATGAGTTGTTGGTGGTTCGCGGTTTTGTGGTTTTGGTAGATGTGGACGTCGCGTGGGCGGGCGAGGTCAGCGCGCAGAGCGGCCTGCCAGGCAGGATCGCGGATGTCGCCGTTTTGCAGGGCGGGAGCGAGGCTGGCGGCGAGGATTTGTGCGTTGTCAGCGAGGGTGTCTTCCAGCACTTGCCGCATGCCGGGGCGCAGTTGTTGCTGCACGTCGCGCATGAGCAATGCCCCGCCCAGGGTGAGAACAAGCCCATAGACGAGGAAGAGACGGACAAAGATGGTCATTGCAGGGTAGGCGGGGTGAGCAGCGACTCTATTTGGTTACGGAAGTAGTGGTTGCCGTTGCGGTTGTCGTACTGTTCGGCGAGGGTGCGGGCGTGTTCGGCGGCGTCCGGATAGTAGGGTGCGGCGGCGGTCAGGTATTGCAGGTAGGTGAAGCTGTTGTTGGCACAGGAGGCGTAGATGGCGTCGCTGTGTTTGTCAAAGAGCGCGCGGGCGTCGCTGTGCTCGCCCAAGCGGTTTTTTAGCTGGATGAGGCGCGGCATGATGTGGATGTGTTCGTCACCGGCATTTTCGATGAGTTTAACGGCGTCATTCAGGGTTTCGGCGGCGCGCGTCCAGTCGCCGATGTGGATCATGCTGCTGATGGCGGGATAGTAGGTGATATGCGGCACTTCGGCACAGGTGAGTTCGCCGGCGAGGATCGGCGCGGCGAGTTCGACGGCTTTTTGGTACTGGCCGATGAAGTGGTGGTAGTTGACGAGTTCGGTCTGTTCGCAGGCGGGGCAGTCGGCGCTGTCATCGGCTTCGGTCTCCTGCCAGGCGGTGTAGTGCGCTTTCGCAGCATTGACGTCGCCCATGTCCATGCTCATGAGCATTTGGGTTTTGTGTACGGCGGACTGGCTGAGGCCCGCCCAGTCGTAGCGGTCGCGCATGATTTCGCCGGCGAGGGTCAGGCGTTCTTTTTCGACGCCGAGGTCTTGCGCCAGTTTGGCAATGACCCATTTGTGCTGCCACAGGTTGAGCATCAGCGGCTGCCAGGCGGTATTTTTTTCGTCTTCGCTCGCGTTTTCGTCGTTGTAACAGGCGACGAATTGTTCGGCGTGGTAATCGGTCAGCCATTGCAGGCAGTGCATTTGCAGGCTGGGGCTAAAGCGCTCGTCCAGGATTTCTTCACCGATGATGTGTTCGGCAATGGCGGCGCAGGTGTCGTTGTCGCCGGCTTTTTCGGCTTCATTGAAGGCGGCGATGACGGTTTGCTGGCGTTGTTCGTTGTTATCAAGAGCAGCGAGTTGTTCGCGCAGTTGGCTGATGTCGGTCATGGTGTATTCGTGGTGATGGATTAAGCGGCGTAAGCCCGGTGTTTGTCCCGCTTGGCGGGTGATGGGAGGGTTTGCAGGGCGGGTTTTGTCCCGTCGCACGTTATGGTAATGGCGGGCCGAAGCCCGCCTTATGACAGGTGATTTCAGGTTTGTTTTAAACGTATTTCCGGTGTTCTCCGCCGTGGGCGACGTTGTCGATGCAGCGCGGGCAGAGGCCGGGGTAGGCGGCGTTCTGGTTCACGGTCGGCAGGATGTGCCAGCAGCGTTCGCATTTTTCGCCCTGTGCTTTTTTCACGGTGATCGCGAGTGCGTCGCCGGCGCGCAAGGTAACTTTGGAGACGATGTACACGTAGCGCAGTTCGTCTTCGAGGCGTTCGAGGGTGGCAAGCGTCGCCGCCGGTGCGGTGATGTCGAGTTCGGCTTCGAGCGAGCCGCCAATGTCGCCGTTTTTGCGCGCGGCTTCCAGCGCGGTGTTGACTTCTTCACGCACGCGGTTGATTTCAGCCCAGAAGGCGGCGTCATATTGCGGGTCGTAATCGGCGAGGTCGTCGTAGAAACGGGTGAGGAAGACGGATTCGGCGCGTTCGCCCGGCATATGCCGCCAGATTTCTTCGGCGGTGTAGCTGAGTATCGGCGCGAGCCAGCGCACCATTGCTTCGAGGATGTGCCAGATGGCAGTTTGCGCGCTGCGGCGGGCGATGTTGTCGGTGGCGACGGTGTATTGGCGGTCTTTGATGATGTCGAGGTAGAAACCGCCCATGTCCACCGCGCAGAAGTTGAAGAGTTGCTGGTAGATGAGGTGGAACTCGTAGTTCTGGTAGGCGGTGATGATGTTGTGGTGCAGTTCGTTGGCGCGGGCGAGGGCGTAGCGGTCCAGTGCCAGCAGTTGTTCCAGCGGCACGGCGTGGCGCGCGGGGTCAAAGTCGTGCAGGTTGGCGAGCAGGAAGCGGCAGGTGTTGCGGATGCGGCGGTAGGCATCGGCGCGCTGTTTGAGGATGTTGTCCGAGAGGCTGACTTCAGCGCTGTAATCGGCGGAGGATACCCAGAGTCGCAGGATGTCCGCCCCGAGGCTGTTGATGACTTTTTGCGGCTCGACGACGTTGCCCAGCGATTTGCTCATTTTCCGCCCGCTTTCGTCCACGGTGAAGCCGTGGGTGAGGAGGCCGCGATACGGCGGTTTGCCGTCGATGGCGCAGCCGGTGAGCAGCGAGGAATGGAACCAGCCGCGATGCTGATCTGAACCTTCGAGGTAGAGGTCGGCAGGGTAGCCGATGTCGTCGCGTCCGCGCAGGACGGCGTAGTGGGTACTGCCGGAATCGAACCACACGTCCAGCACGTCATTGAGTTTTTCGTATTTATCGCAGTCGGCGGCGGGAATGAGGTCTTCGAGGGCGAGGGTAAACCATGCTTCGATGCCGTCTTTGGCGATGACGGCAGCGGCTTTGTCCATGATGGAGAGGATGTCCGGATGCAGTTCGCCGGTGTCTTTATGCTGCACGAAGCACAGCGGCACGCCCCAGTAGCGCTGGCGGGTGATGCCCCAATCCGGGCGGGTGGCGATCATGTTGGTCAGGCGGCTGCGGCCCCATTCGGGGGTGAAGCGGACGTTTTGCAGGCCATCCAGCGCGGTTTGGCGCAGGCCGTTTTTGTCCATGCTGATGAACCATTGCGCAGTGGCACGGTAGATGGTCGGGCTGTGGTGTCGCCAGCAGTGCGGGTAGCTGTGGCGGATGGGGGCGTAGTGGGCAAGGCGGTCTTTTTCTTTGAGGAGTTCGACGACTTTGGGGTTGGCCTTGAAGACGTTTTCACCGGCGAAATAGGGGGTATCGTCGGCAAAGCGGCCATCGGCAAGAACGGGGTTCACATCCACGCCGATACCGTAGTGGCGGCAGACTTCAAAGTCTTCGACACCGTGCGCGGGGGCGCTGTGGACGCAGCCGGTACCGGCATCGAGGGTGACGTGCTCACCGTTGATGAGCAGACTGTCGCGCTCGATAAAGGGGTGGGCGAGGACGAGGCGATCCAGCGCTTTACCACTGGCGGTAGCGACCGTTTGCCACGGGGTTTCCACGCCCCAGCGCTCGCGTACGCTGTCGATGAGGTCTTGGGCGATGATGAAGTGGCGGCTGCCGTCGTGGATGAGGGCGTATTCGAGTTCGGGGTGCAGGGCAACGGCAAGGTTCGCGGGCAGGGTCCACGGTGTGGTGGTCCAGATGATGACATCCACGGCGTCAGGCGCGGTGGCGAGATTCATGCGGCGGGCGAGGTCGGCGGTGTCGCGCACGGCAAAGCGCACATCGATAGATTCCGAGGTTTTGTCTTCGTATTCGACTTCCGCTTCAGCCAGCGAGGAGCGGCAGTCCAGACACCAGTTGACCGGCTTGAAACCGCGCACCACATGGCCGTTAGCGACGATATCGCGCAGGGCGCGGACGATGCCCGCTTCCGTCTGCGGCTGCATGGTGAGATAGGGGTGCGCCCAATCGCCAAAGACGCCGAGGCGGATGAAATCAGCCTTTTGCAACTCGACCTGACTTGCGGCATAGCTACGGCAGGCGGCGCGGAATTCCGTCGCGCTCACCTTCGCGCCCGGCTTGCCGATTTTCTGCTCGACCTTCTGCTCAATCGGCAGACCGTGGCAGTCCCAGCCGGGAACGTAGGGGCAGTCAAAGCCGAGCATATGGCGCGATTTGGTGACGATGTCTTTCAGGATTTTATTGAGCGCATGGCCGACGTGAATCGCGCCGTTGGCGTAGGGCGGGCCGTCGTGCAGGATAAATTTCGGGCTGCCCGCGAACGCTGCGCGCTGCTTGCCGTAAATATCATTGTCCTGCCAGAAAGCGAGGATTTCCGGCTCGCGTTGCGGCAGATTGCCGCGCATTGGGAAATCGGTGGTGGGCAGATTCAGAGTATCTTTATAGTCAGCCATGTTGTTGTTCCTGTTGAATAAAAAATCGGGTATCGGCGATGTCCTGCCGAATTTGCGCTTGCAGCGCAGCGGCGTCGGCAAAGCGGCGGGTGCTGCGCAAAAAATGGCGGATGTGAACGCGCAGCGTCGTGCCATAGAGGGCGGCACCATGGTCAAGCAAATGCACTTCCAGCTTGCGTTGCCTGCCACCGAACGTCGGGGTAGTGCCGATATTGGCGACGCCCCAATGCAGCGCGTCATCGGGAGTGATAGCCACCTGCACCACATACACCCCGTCCGGCAGGCACCAGTTGGCAGGCAAATGCACATTGGCCGTCGGCGTGCTGAGTTCATGACCGCGCCCCGCGCCGTGCCGTACCTTGCCGGTAAACGTCACATCGTGTCCGAGCAAGTCGCGGGCGCGGGCGATGTCATGCGCGGCCAGCGCCGCACGAATACGCGAACTGGAAATGCGTGCGTCATCCGCCTGCACCGTCGGCAAAGCCTGCAAACGGAAACCCGCTTGAGCCGCAAAACGCGTCAGCAGGACAAAATCACCGCGCCCGCGAAAGCCGAAGCGAAAATCGTCGCCCACCAGCAAAAAACGCAGCCGCAGCGGCAGCAAATACTCGCGGATAAAATCTTCCGGCTCCTTGCGCATCAGGGCGTGTGTAAACGACAGCAGCAGCCAGTGCTGCAAACCGCACTGCGCGAGCCAGTGGGCACGGTCACGCAGCGGCGTCAGCAGGGCGGGCGGCTCAGCGCTGACCAGCGACTTCGGATGCGGGAAAAAACTGAGCAGGGCGGTGGTGAGATTATCCGCCGCTGCTTCCGCTGCGAGCGTATGCAAAATGGCCTGATGACCACGGTGGACGCCATCAAAATTACCGATGGCAAGGGCGACCGGATGCGGCAACGCCGGATGACGCTGCCAACGGTGAATGAGCATGGGGCCTCGCGCAAAAAGAGCGCATTATAAAGACTTGCCTGCCGCCGCGACCAGCATCGCGCGGTGCGGTTCCAGGTCATAACCGCAAACAGCTGCGCGGGCGACGAGTTCATCCACCGGCGTCCCGGCTGCCGCTTCGCCCAAGGCCCAGGTGAGCGTGCTGCGCATCCCGCTCTTGCAGAACATCAGCGTCGTTTCACCGCCGGCAAGCACCTTGCGGGTGGCCTCAACCACTTCCGGCGGGAACAGCCCGCCCTTCACCGGCAAATGCAGGGTGCGGATACCCTCTGCGGCAGCAGCAGCGGCGATATCAGCAAACGCGGGTTGCAACGTGCCTTCGCCGTCGGGGCGGTGGCAGATAATCTGCGTGATGCCCTGTGCGCGCAGGGCGGGAAGATCGCCGGGCTGGATTTGCTCGCTGATATAAAGATGATTGTGCAGGTGCTGCATGGGATTTCTCGGTTGATTTCTCGGTTATATGAAAGAAGACAGGATGATAACGCCTCGCTTGGTGCCTGTCAGGACAGAAACACACAGGGTTATCCCGCTTGACGGCGGCCCCAGTATTTACGCCGCTTGGCGGAGCCAGTAACTATGCCGCTTGGCGGGGACAGCAACTATGCCGCCTGGCGAAATCCTGTCGTGTACAAAGCCGCCAGATAAAAAATCAGTTGGGCAAGATTGAACGTTGCGCCACCAATCATTGCCGCCACGGTTGATGCCGGAAAGAAGCTGCATGTGGCGGCAATGACGATACCGGCCGGCACGGGCGTCAGGCAGGCGAGCGCGCGTGGCAGAGTGCTTTGCCCGCGTGCGATGGCAAAGAGCAGCAGTAGATAACCGCAGGTGATGAGGCCGATGGATGTTGCCCAGTGGAGGATAAGGACGCGGTAGAAATCGTTATACAGCGCGATGAAGAGACTTTTGTCTGCGCCCGGGTCGGCAACAAGCGCCTGCACGCTGCGGCCAAGAAAATAAAACCCCGCATGGCCAAGTGGCGACAGGGCAACGCCGCAGGCGAGCAGGGCGAAACAAATGCGGGCAAGACGGGACGGGTATAGCAGGCGGTACACACCGCAGGCGGCGGCGAAATAGAAAATGATACTGAACGTGGCAGGCAGCACACCCCACAACAGCCGCTGCGGCGAACCGCCGAGCATTAGCGCGGCAAGGTCAACGTCACCCGCCATCACGCTATCCAGCGTGGCGAGCAGCGGATAAGCGGCCGTTTGCGGCACGAAGCCAACGAGCAGCATGTCGGCAAGCGTCCAGCAGCAGGCGGCGAAAACACCGCAGAGAAGCAGGCAGCGGATATTCACAGGGATCTCCGAAAGCGGCAGGCTTTTGAAATGGGATGGTTCATATTTTTTGCAATCAGGGGAAGGAAGCAGAATGTAGTGGGTCGCTGCAGCTTTTGCAAAGCTGCCGTCTGCATGGGCGACTACGATAAAATAATGTCAAAAATTTACTATATCACCCGTTACGGCTATTTTTACCCGCGTAACACCGCTATAATTCCCCAGCCAACAAACGAAAAAACACACGTTTTCGGCTTGAAATCAAACCTCCATCCAACTCAGGTGAACATCCATGGCAATCCAAACCCCCAATTTCCTTGACCTTTCCTCCTACGGTATCCATAAACAGGCTTACCGCAACCTCTCGCCTTCCGCGCTCTACAAAGCCGCGTTGCAGGCGGGCGACGAATCCGTGATTTCCTCCACCGGTGCGCTGATTGCCTTCTCCGGCGCGAAAACCGGCCGTTCACCGAAAGACAAACGCATCGTGAAAAACCCCGCCTCCGAAAACGACATTTGGTGGGGCAAAGTCAACATCCCCTTCCCGCCGGAATCCCACGCCGCCAACCGCAGCCGCGCCGTGCGTTTCCTCAATGAAGCCGAAAGCGTGTATGTCCTCGATGGCTATGCCGGCTGGGACGAAAAATACCGCCTGAAAATCCGCGTCATCACCACCCGCCCGTATCACGCGCTCTTCATGCACAACATGCTCATCCGTCCGACCGATACCGAACTGGCTGCTTTCGGCGAACCGGATTACGTCATCTACAACGCCGGACACAAACCGGCTGACCGTACCGTTGTCGGCGTCACCAGCACCACCTCCGTCTCACTCTCCTTTGAAGAACGCGACATGGTCATCCTCGGCACTGAATACGCGGGCGAAATGAAAAAAGGCGTATTCACCATCATGAATTACCTCATGCCGAAACAGGGCGAGCTCTCCATGCACTGCTCCGCCACTGCCGAACAGGGCGGCGAGCGCTCTGCCGTGCTCTTCGGCCTCTCCGGCACCGGCAAAACCACCCTCTCTGCCGACCCGAACCGCAACCTCATTGGCGACGATGAACACGTCTGGACTGAAGACGGCATCTTCAACATTGAAGGCGGCTGCTATGCCAAAGTCATTGACCTCTCCGCCGAAAAAGAACCGGAAATCTTTGGCGCCATCAAATTCGGCACTGTGCTGGAAAACGTCGCCTACGACGAACACTACGTCGTGCAATACGACTACACCCCGCTGACCAGCAACACCCGCGCCAGCTACCCGATCGAATACATCAGCAACGCGCGCATCCCCTGCAAAGCCGGGCAGCCGACTGACATCATCTTCCTCACCTGCGATGCCTTCGGCGTCCTACCGCCGGTGTCCCGCCTCAATCCGGCACAAGCGATGTACCACTTCATCAGCGGCTACACCGCAAAAGTGGCCGGTACCGAAGTTGGCGTCACCGAACCGGAAGCCACTTTCTCCGCCTGCTTCGGCGCACCGTTCATGGTTTGGCACCCGGCCAAATACGCCGAACTGCTCGCCGAAAAAATGAAAAAACACAACACCAACGTCTGGCTCATCAACACCGGTTGGGCGGGGGGTGCCTACGGCGTCGGCGAACGCATCAAGCTGAAATACAGCCGCGCCATCATCGACGCCATCAACAGCGGCGAACTGGCGAAAATGCCGACTGAGGCCGATCCGGTCTTTGGCTTCGACGTCGTCACCGAATGCCCGAACGTACCGTCTGAAATCCTCAAACCGCGCAACGCGTGGGCAGATAAAGCCGCCTACGACGCCCAGGCGAAAAAACTGGCGAAAATGTTTAACGACAACTTCGTCCAGTTCGCCGATGGTGCAAGTGCGGAAGTCAAAGCCGCTGCGCCGAAAGGCTAAGACGTCTTACCAACAAAACACCGTCCTTCTGGGCGGTGTTTTTTATGTTGCTTTTCATAGCATTGCGCCATGACTCATGTATATCAATACCCATAGATTATTCTCTGGAATTGGCACAAAAACGATATGCTGTTAACTAAATTCCAGTAACCTTTTATAGCGTGCGTCTTTCTCTAACTGCGGGGCTGCATCTTTTATTTCATCCAAACATTTTTTTAATTCATCGTAATTCCATAAACGATCATGCCCTATTATTTTATTTAACAATTCTAAAGATTCTTCTGGAAAACGACTACATAGTTTATTAGAGTTCACTAGTAAATGAATAATAAGGTATGCATTTTCAATTGGTTGTAACCAATATTTAAATTCGTCAATAGCAGAAGGTAAATTTTCATCGGCTGTGATTGCCAGGCGAGCTAGATATTCACTGATTTTTTGGGTTACTTTACGGCGTTCTTTTGGCCAAATTTTTTCCCAGAAAGGCAAAATGCGATGCTGCCAAAAAGCCTTGCTCTGTTTATCTGATGCTTCAAGGGCCTGTATAAGCGTTTGCACAATAATTTCCAATCCTTCCTGAGGCAGATTGCCAAGCATTTCCCGCCATTCTTCTGTGCTGTCACTCTCTATGGTTTCTAATGCTACGTAAGTCAAGAAAGATATAAATTGTTCACGAGATTCATCGAGATCATTGTAGTGTTGCGCGGTCTCAATAAAATCTTTTTTGCATTTGCTCAATAATGGTTGATACAGACGAGGGGAGAAAAGGAAACCTTCCCATACAGCTTGAGCCTCTATTGGATTTTGCCAATTTAATAATGGTAAAAGGTGTTTTTCTGTCCAAATGCGATCTACACGAAATAAGGCAATCAAATTCATGCCCAATATAACTCGTCCATAGCGATATTTTCCTATCTTGTCATCACATAGCTCGGTAAATATGGCTTTAATATCATCTGGTAAACCATCATTATCACTTGGTCGTCGCTTAAACCAGAATTCAATCAATGCTTGTGTGATGTGACCGATGGAATGCCTCATAGCAGCTGTTACGGATGCATGTGCTTCCGTATCCAAAGGTAATGCCATGATCTTACGGCACAAATCCAGTAGGATTTCTTCGTGATACGCGAGGGGTTTAGATGCCGTTTCTATCCACCAAGACACTTCATATGCGAGAACTTGCAATTTTTCTTCAGGCATAGTTTGCACCAGCGGGGCGGCATATCGCCAAGAGCACTGCACCATTTCGTCCTTGCTCCATACCTGTAATGCTGTTTTCCAACGCTCTTCCGGCCACTCACCTTTTTTTGCCAAATCGCATAATGCGTGCAGGCTGTGAAAGAAACAGGTACGACAAACATCGGACCAATCATCTTGGTAGAAGAAATCTTGCTTCGGTGGTTGCGCTAGCCATTGCACCAGTTCATGCCGTTTGCGCGGTGCGCGGGTAATCATCCGTTTATCTTCATAATCAGGATCTCCGCTGGTACTGATCCAACTAGAAAACTCATCTCTTTCATTACTCGCCAAGCGCCATTCCGGATATGCGCTAGACAGCTCAAGCAAGCGGGTTGCCGCCGGCTCACCCAAACTGAGGCCTGAAGATTGCAGCTTGGCCAGCCGCAGCCAGATGGAATGCGCTTTGAACTCTTGCCACCGTGCTTCTTCCATATCATCACGATACATGCTGCTTGGTGGACCATTAAGAATAGTCATTTCCAAATGTAGTTGACTGGTTCCAGTTAAATGCCGCCCTTGCAACACCAGTAGGCGGAACATTTCCCGCTGTGTATCAGGTGTCCATAGCCACCATGCATCATCCGCCAGCAACCATTCGGTCCATTGTTCCGGCGAGAGGCACTCTTCTTTGCTGGCAGCAAACAGGGCAAGACGTTTGAAGGTCGGATAGGGCTGCTCAAACCAATAGCGCGCAATCTGCGCTGCCCGTTCGCGGTCTTCGGTATAGGCTGCCAGCCATGTGTTACGCAAAAGCTCAATCAAGATAGTCCATGGGCGGTACCGCCAGTTTTGCCTATGTGGGGCAATAGATGGTAAATCCCAAAAAGACCTATCATGCCGGCTGTCGGCTTCCCCCAATTCATGCATTAAATCCAGAGCGTCGCGCAGCAGCAATTGAAATTCATCCAACAGCGATGGTGGTATGGATGATGCTTGTTCCCCAACTTTTAGCCAATCACGCAATATGTGGGCTACACCATCAACGGTTAATACAATATCCCAGTCTACTAATTGTCTGATTCGTGTAGGCGGCTCTTTATTATTGCTTTCGTTACTGATAGATCTATGCGGTTTTCTTATTTTAATCTTAGGCGCTAATAGTTTGCGTAATACTAAACGTAAATCAACCGTTAATCCATTTCGTTTAAAGTTATCGAGCCACTCATATAAAGCATTATTATCCTGACAAGTCATAATCTGTCCATTCAATAATAAGTGCCATAAAGTTTGCATTAGCAGGCTAGGAATTGCTTTTGGTGCTGCCGAGCGGATACGTTCTAACTCAGTAGTCTCACCATTACGCTCTAACTCAGCAAACTCTTTTAATTGGTTTCTTATTCGCCATGACAGTTGATGATGCAAGCGGGAGCCTTGCTGCACCAACCAAAGCAGTAGCTTTGGATCATCCAAATGACGTAGCAGCCAGCGTGCCAGTTGTTCCATTCTTTTGTCCCATTGTCCATCGCTATTTTTTATCAAGACTAATGACATCCACGGCGCATATTGGTAGGGCGAAGGACGTTTGATCAGGCTAAAAGATAGTTTTGTATCCACTTCTTCATGCGGCTGCACACCAAAACGAATTAAATCGCTATGATTAAATTGTTCTTTCAATAACACATCCAGCCAATCCAAAGAAGGTACAGGATTGATTTCTGCGAAGAGTTTAGCCGGGTCCCCTGATTTATCCGCTAATGCCCATAGAACCCGACCAACAAAATCATCCTGTTGCGTAGTGTTGTGTAGAGGCATAGCGGCATGTCGAGCGATGATGGCTTTTTTGCCTTGTATACCATCACGATAAGTGGCCGCCCACGCATGCAGTGTTTGGTGCAGTGCGGAATGATCTCCCCCATTAGCCGGATAAAGAATAGGCGTAACGCCTTTGGCTTCCCATTCTTCTCGTTCCTGTTGCTCTTTTCCCGATTTATAGCCACCGAACGCCCATGCCTGCGACGTCCTTTCGCCCAATAAGCGGTCAGCAGCCAAGGCATCCATCATGTAGCGCAATATTGGATCATTGATGCTGTATCCGACGAAGCAGACAACGTAGTTACGAAACAGTTCGCTAACAAAGCGGGCCGCCCAGCGCTCAACTAAATAGGCCAAGCCGAAGTCACCGCTGGTGACAATTAGGCGATTCAGCGCTTCTTTGTTCGGTTGCTCAGGCAACAAACCATGTAAATAAGCCACCCCATTCCAGCGACTATCCTTGGGCACAGGTAACATCGGGGCTTCATAGGCATGAAAGGTTTGTCCGATGCGCTTGGCAGCCTTATGGAAAACACGGTCAAAGTTGGTTGTGACCAGACGTAGTATGCCCTCCCGATCACACCCCAAGTGCAGCAACGATTCATGAGTTTTGGTGGCATTTTTGCGCCGCAATTTAGGCTGCAAAATCTCCTTTATGGTTTCCCGCACTACCTGTCGCTGCCCGGGCAAGCGCTGTTCAAGCAAATTCAACGCGACGTCAAATTGTTCTCGCTCGAAAGCCCTCTGTTCAATGGTCAAACAAGTTGTGTTGTTGCGCTTATAGATTTCCTTTGTCAGTTCTTTGAATCCGGGTAGTCCTGCAAGATAAGAAATACCTGCACCGCAAAAAAATACGACTTCTCCCTCTTCGTGAGCATGGATAAGAGCATCCGGAATATCCGGCCCATTGGCGACAAATTGCATTGGTTTTCCTCCTGATAGGTTATTTTTTACTCCGTTTGTCAATGTCGTCGCATGACTTGGGTGACAAAGGCCACAGATAGTAGCCCTGAGCAACTATATAGGTTGTTCAGTACATCTTCAAGACATAAAGCACAAAAGTCAGTAAAACAATGATGTTGGAATATTACATAGTCCCGAAACAACCTTACGGCTTCTCAATAGAAATCCCGAAACGGGAACTACGATTCTGTATCACCACCGATAGAAATTACCTATTTACTCTCAAATAGATAACAAAAACAGACGTTGTTGCACTTGCACGCATTCTGTGAAAAAAACTATATTTTCCACGTTAAAAAACCGCACACCTTGTGGATTTTTTAGCGTCCCCCGTTCACTTGATGAGGAATGTGTATGCACAACAAATTCATCATGTCGCTTGACCAGGGTACCACCTCGTCGCGCGCCATCATCTTCAACCGTCACGGCGAGACCATGAGCGTCGCGCAAAAGCCGTTCACTCAATACTTCCCCAAGCCGGGCTGGGTTGAGCACGACGCCAAAGAAATCTGGGGCTCGCAAATCGCGGTGCTGACCGAAGCGCTGGCCAAATCCGGCCTGGAAGCGGAAGACCTCGCCGCCATCGGCGTCACCAACCAGCGTGAGACCACCATCGTTTGGGACCGCGCTACCGGCGAACCCGTCTACAATGCCATCGTCTGGCAAGACCGCCGCACCGCCAAATATTGCGACTCTTTGCGCGATCGCAGCGACTGGATCCGCAGTAAGACCGGCCTCATCATTGATGCCTACTTTTCTGCTACTAAAGTCAAATGGATCCTCGACAACGTCGAGAACGCGCGCAAGCGGGCGGAAGCGGGCGAACTCTGCTTCGGCACGGTGGACACCTGGCTCATCTGGAACCTGACCAAGGGAGAGACCTTCGTCACCGACCCCAGCAATGCCAGCCGCACCATGCTCTACAACATCCATACGATGGACTGGGACGACGAACTGCTCGCCCTCTTCGATATCCCGCGCTGCATGCTGCCCGCCGTGCGTGCCAGTAGCGAAGTCTATGGCACCGTATCCAGCCGCTTCCTTGACCACCCCGTACCCGTCGCCGGCATCGCGGGCGACCAGCAGGCCGCGCTATTCGGCCAGCTCTGCACCGAAAAAGGGATGTTGAAAAACACCTACGGCACCGGCTGCTTCCTGCTGATGAACACCGGCGAACAGGCGGTGACCAGCAAAAACAACCTGCTCACCACCATCGCTTGGAAAATCGGCGGCAAAACCACCTACGCCCTCGAAGGCGGCGTTTTTGTCGGCGGCGCGGCAGTGCAATGGCTGCGCGACGGTGCACGTATCATCCGCACCTCGGCGGACATCAATACCCTCGCCGCTACCGTAGAAGACAACGGCGGCGTGTATTTCGTCCCGGCACTGACCGGCCTCGGCGCGCCCTACTGGGATTCCTACGCGCGCGGCACTATCCTCGGCATCACCCGTGGGACCACCGATGGCCACATCGCCCGCGCCACGCTTGAAGGCATCGCCTTCCAGGTGTACGACATCGTCAAAGCGATGGAAGCCGACGCTGGCGAAAAAACCTGCGAACTACGTGTAGACGGTGGCGCAAGTATGAGCGACTATCTCATGCAGACACAGGCGGATATTTTCGGTTTTAATATCGTCCGCCCGAAAACCGTCGAAACCACTGCACTCGGCGCTGCCTACCTCGCCGGCCTTGCCGTCGGCTACTGGGCGGACATTGACAGTATCCGCAAGCAGTGGAAAATTGACAAAACCTTCACCCCGCAGCTCGCGCCTGAGCGCGTCAAAGAAATGCTGCACTACTGGCACAAGGCGGTGAAAGCCGCCCGTAACTGGATCGAAGAATAGGAGACCTAAAATATGAATATCTTTATTGCAGAAACCATTGGCACCGCGCTGCTTATCCTGCTCGGTAACGGCGTTGTTGCCGCCTGCTGCCTGAAAAACACCAAATCCGGCCCGGCAGGCTGGATGGTCATCACCACAGCATGGGCATTCGCCGTGTACGTCGGCGTCATTGCCGCGACCGCGCTTGGCAGTGGCGCACACATCAACCCTGCCGTCACCCTCGCCTTTGCCGTGAACGGCAACATCGGCTGGGATGTTGTCCCTGCCTACATCGGCGGCCAGTTCCTCGGTGCCATCATCGGTGCACTGCTTGTGTGGATACATTATCTTGACCACTTCGCCGTTACCCTTGACGAAGACGCCAAACGCGCCTGCTTCTGCACCTACCCCGCCATGCGCAACTACCCGATCAACTTCATTAACGAGCTGGTGGGTACCTTCGTGCTCATGATCACTATCTTTTATATTGCAGGTGCGAGCGTCACCCTGCCCGGTGAAGCCGCCGCCACCCCGGTCGGCCTCGGTTCCATCGGTGCCCTGCCGGTTGCCATCACTGTGTGGGCTATCGGCCTCAGCCTCGGCGCAACCACCGGTTACGCCATCAACCCGGCACGGGACCTCGGCCCGCGCATCGTGCTCGCCTGCGTACCGCTGCGTACCGATCCCGACTGGGCATACAGCTGGGTACCCGTCCTCGGCCCCTGCGCCGGTGGTGTCCTCGCGGCAGTCGTCTATCAAATACTGCAACGGCTAACCGCCTGAACCTGATCTGCCTGAATGTATCCCGCCTGCGGCAACGCCGGCGGGATTTTCTTTATCCATAAGCCCCTCACCACATGACCATGCTGGTCAATCTCCCGCTCTTTATCCTTTTCTATGCAATGTCCCCGCTTTGGGCGAAAGCCGCCATCTATACCGGCATTACCAAAGCCAGGTACCTCTTCCTATTACGCAGCCGACCTGCGCCCGCGCACCACTATCATTTGGGGCGTGGTGATATGGCTGGTATTCGCTACCGCTTCACCGTGTGGCTGGATGCCGACATGGTCAAAATGCTCAAGCATTGAACCCTCCGCACGCGCATGGCACCCGACACTAAAAACCCCGCTGATGCGGGGTTTTTGCGTGGGTCATGCATTAGCTCATTCAGAATGGTAACGGCATACCGTTCAGTTTGATTTTACCGTCGCTGTTTTCGATTTTGAGGCGGTATTCACCGTCGCTGAGGGTGACGAACATCGCTCCTCGACCTTCAATCATCGGGGTCAGGCCGATTTTGTCGGTGAGGCTTTTGCTGATGCGGACGTTGATGTGGAGGTCGAGGTTCTTTTTCAGCAGGTTTTGCAGGGTGGCCGGGTTTTCTTTGGCCTCATTCAGCGCCGCCTGCCAGGTTTCGGCGCTGTCGCTACTGTCTTTGCGGATACCGAGGTACGCGTTCACGCTGGCGCTGCCGCTGTCGGTTTCAGCGAGGAGGTCGGCACTGAGGCGGGTTTTGTCACGGATGAGGTTGGTGAGGGCGGCATTCAGTTTGTCCTGCGCCTCTGCCGGCATATTGTTGCTGCCTTGTTGTGCCTGTTCGCCAATCAGCTGCATCGCTTCGCTGAGGTTGGTGTTGGCGCGGGCACTGATATCGTTGACGGTCACGTTCAGGCGCAGGTTTTTTGGGGCGACGGGCAGCATGGGGATGCTTTGTTGCAGCGAGGCACCGTCGAGTTTGAAGGTGAGACCGAAGGTGCTGTTGTAATTGCCAACAGCGGTTTTGTTGTTATCGAGGTCGAAGATAATGTCGCCGATGTTGGTGACGCGACCATTGTTGGTGTAGCGGATATTGTTGATGCTGATGTCGCCTTTACCGAGGTAGGCACCCAAAGCATCGTCGTAGGTAACCCCGCTGCCGCTGCCTTTGATGCCGGCGATTTCAAGCCCGCTCAGACCGTTGATATCGGTAGCTTCGATTTTAATGGGATCAACGTTGAGGTAGGCGCTGCCGTCGGCTTTGTTGCCCCAGTTACCCTTGACAGCAGTGAGGGTGGCAGTGCCGCCTTTGCCTTCTTTACCGCTGCTGGTCATGGTGATAGGTTCGACGTTAAGCTGGCCATCAAAGATGTCCGCGCTTTTTTCGTTGTAGTATGTTTCGTATTGCATCCCTTTGAAATCAAAGCTGTTACCGTCGTCCTGAGTCTGGAAGGGGGTAACGGCGAGGGTATTACGGATATTGTTGTCGGCAAGAAGGTCTTTGCGCAGTTGCAGGTGGCCGGCGATGCCGTTGACCATGTTTTCATCCGTTACGGGTAGTGGTGCCAGGGCTTTCATGGTGCTAACCAGGGCATCATGCGGGGTAATACGGCGCTCAACGCGAGCAATGACGCCCTGGTCGCGCAGTTCTTGTCCGTAGGTGATGGTGTCAGTAACGGTCAGGGTAACGGGTTCTGCACTTTCTTGCAGCGGCAGGGGATGGGTGATAGTCGCAATCGCACTGCTGCCTTCACGGCGGTATTCGCTATCTGCAATGGCTTCGCTGCTGCTTTTGTAGCGCGCTTCGGCTTCATCGGCCATTTGCTCGACGGAGACGGCGGCGAGTTTGACCGGTTCGCTTTTTTTCTCTGCTGGCTTGTCGTCTGAGCAGGCAGCGAGCAGGGCGGCGGTGATGGCGGTACTGAGGAGCAGTTTGTATTGCATGAGGTTTCCTTGGTTTGTAGATAGATAGGATTCAGATGAGGGGCATATCGTGCGGGTCACCGTTTGGACGGTAGGTTTTGTACAGCCAGTACCAGATGTCCCCCTTACGGTGGTAAAGCAATGCGAGGAGTTCGGTGAAATTATGCGCGATGGCCGGGGCATAGCGATCGTTATGACGGTTGTCGTAGCACTCGCCGTGTCGTGCTCCAGTGAGGTCAATGTTGATGTACTGCCCTTGTGCAGCGCGAGCAATGAGGTACCAGTGGCGGCGGATATCGCCAATCGTTTCCGCCCATTCGTCTGGATAAAGGCTGCGGTTGGTCGGGATGAAGTCGCGTCGACCAACAATTTCGATGTGGTGCACAGGATCGTCTTTGTAGAGGAGCATGCCGTCGGTTTCCGTATAGAAGCGGGCGAGGTCGAGCGGCAATTCCGCTTCGGGCAGCGGTCTATCCGGCTCGGCGGGATAGACTTCGCAGCGCGGATCGGCCTTGATTTCGTTGATAAGGTCGTGGATGTCCATGGGTAGCGGTTCTGTTATTTACGGCAATCGTTGCCTTCCCAGTTCCATTGCTGAATGTCGCCCTGTTGGCTCACGATGAAGCGGGTGCGGCATTCGAGGTAGCGGCTGTCGCCGGGCGTTTCTTCGGCAAGGAAGATGGTGCTGCTGCCGCGATATTCGCCACCAAGACTACCGTCGGCGTTGTAGGTTTGCCCTTCTTGGTAAATGGTATGCGGGTGGTGCCAGGTGAAGCCGGGGGTGTGGATGATGCGCTGACGCAGGTATTCGACGACTTGGCGTCCGTCCCGCAGGGTGTAGCTGCTTTGCGGCGGCCCCCAGGCGAGAACGAGATCATCCAGCGGCCGTCCGACCCATTGTTGCAGGGATGCTTCGTAGTTGGCGGTGCTGGCGCAGCCGCTAAGAAGCAGTGCGGCAATCAGGGCTTTTTTCATGCTTTTTCCTGCCGGTTGATAAAGTTTTCCCGCCGGGGAGCGGCGGGAAGCTGGCTTAGAACAGCGGTTCGTTAAAGTCGAAGGCGAATTTTTCCATCGGTGGCACGATGCCGTCGCCCTGGATGTACTGGATATCGTGCGGCCAGACACGCGACAGCTGTGCCGGCGATTCCATGTGGTCAGCAATGAGCATGGCGTGGTTCGCCTCCGCATAGGCCTTGATTTCTCTCATGAAGTCTTCTTCTTCTTTATCTTCGAAGGTGTCGATTTCGCGCATATCAAGTTTGATGACTTCCGGTTTGACCCGTTCCAGCATTTCGCGCACGTTGGTATCGAGGCGGCCAATGTCAGTCAGCGCGAAGCGGCTACCCTGCGGGCGCATCTTGTCGATGAGGTGCATCGCGCCGGTGAAGCCGCTGGCGAGGTTGTCAAGGCGCAGCTCGAAGACGATTTGTGCAGGCGCAATCCCGGTTGCACGCAGCTGGCTGTTGATCCAGTCCGGGAAGGTTTCATCCAGCAGGGTATCGGTGCTGAGTGAGATGAAGCATTGCAGGGCGCGCTGGTCGCCGTTGTAGGAGAGGATGTCCTGCAACATGGTGTTGATCTTGATGCGATCGAACTGGCGCGCGAGGCCAAAGCGTTCGGCGACCTGGAGCAGTTTGTCAATTTCCATGATTTCGGCGTTACCACCTTCGCTATCGTCCTGCAAGACTTGCATGCGGTCGGCATAGCGCGGCACACCATCGACTTCCAGGGCGCTGATCGGCTGGTAGAGGATACGAATGCGTTGTTCGTCAAGGATACTCTGGATGGCGTTGACGCGGCGTTCGTCTTTGCGCGAGAGGTTACCGCTCATCGGCTCGGCGACGCGATCGCTGCTCTGGCTGGCAGCGAGGCCGCGCACAGCGCGAAATCCTTTGCTGACGAGGTCTTCCCAAGTACTTTCCGTGGTGATTTCGTTGATGCCGGCAAAGACTTTCGGGTGCACGAGGCGACCGATGTTTTCCGGCACCACTTCGTCCAGGTGGGTGATCAGGCCGTTGACCCGCTTGATGGTTTCTTCTTTGTTGCCGGTGAGCCACAGCGCCAGGCCATCATCGGTGAAGCGGACGATTTCCGTGCTCGGCGGCAAGAGACGTTTGGTATTTTCCGCCACGGAGGCGATGAGGATTTCCGCTGCCTTGTAACCGTCGCGCTGCCAGAGTTCACGGTAGTTTTCGACCCAGGCATAGACCCAGTAGCCGAGCACGGTTTTCGCTTCGCTGCGTTCCTGCGTCTGCTTGATGGAGGCGGCGAGGACACGGGGGCCGGCAAGACTGGTGGTCGGGTCGATACCGGTGCCGACACTGCCACCGCCGGCATCTGCACTGCGCAGGTACATTTGCAGGCCGGGTTCGCCATCAATGGTGATGCCGGAGACGCTGACGTTCATATCCACTTTGCCGCCTTCGATGGTCTGCAATTCAAAGCGTTCGCTCGGTACCACTTCTTTTTCCGTTGCTTTTTTCAAGAGCAGTTTCAGCCCTTTTTCGCTTTTGTGCGGCACGAAGCTCATCAGGGTCAGCTCATCCAGGGCAGCGCGGTTTTTGACACCGAAGGTGCGCAGGAAGGCAGGGTTGGCGTCGATAAAGAGGCCGTCCTGCACATAGGCGACCGGGTCAGGCAGATCGTGATAGATACGTTCGTAACGGTCAGCGACGGCTTTGGCGTTTTTTTCGACCTCGTGCAGGATACCGTCGAAACGGGTGGCACGCATGATTTGCTGCACGTGCTTGACGGCGCTTAATAAATCGCGGCGGGCGCAAGCG
The DNA here is from genome assembly GCF_900460955.1 of Cardiobacterium valvarum. GTDB lineage: Bacteria > Pseudomonadota > Gammaproteobacteria > Cardiobacteriales > Cardiobacteriaceae > Cardiobacterium > Cardiobacterium valvarum. The sequence goes on along the minus strand of NZ_UFUW01000001.1, from coordinate 957,276 downwards.
TATTCAGCACCCTGCTTGATCCATTGATCCAGCCCTTCCGGTCTGCTGTCAATAACAATGACCGGCACCGGCGGATGCATTTTTTCCCGCACGATGGGGCGCAGTTTATCCATCGACGGCAAGCCATCCTGCACGGCAAGAATGACGAGGTCGGGGCGGCTTTCCAGCATGCGTGATTCGGCTGCTTCCAGGGTTTCTGCGCGGCGTTCGTTCAGGAGGTAAAAACGCTGCACGCCTTTGCCAAATGCCAGCATCCATTCCATATCCTTACTGATCATCAGGATCGAGCAGGATTCTTTTACGGTTTCTTCTGTTTCTGCCATGACTGGACTTCCCTTTTGAGGTTTCGTAGGTGAAAAAATGCCGCATTATAGCGGCGTCCCTTGCCAAAGGTTAATAAATGCGGCGGCTGCGGATGGTGCCGTCCACGCCTTGCAGCTGTTCCAGGGCGACTTCGGAATCGCTGCGCGCCACGTCCATCACCAGATAGCCGACGCTGTCTTTGGTGGAAAGCGTTTGCGCGGCGATATTGATGTTGTGCTCAGCGAAAAGACGGTTGACTGCGGAGAGCACCCCGGGGCGGTTTTCGTGGATATGCAGCAAACGGTGAGTGTTGTCGCGCAGCGGTAGCGACACTTCGGGGAAGTTCACCGCACCGATGGTCGTACCGTTTTTCAAATATTGAATGAAGCGCCCCGCCACTTCCAGGCCAATATTGGCCTGCGCTTCGATGGTAGAGCCGCCGATATGCGGGGTAAGGATGACGTTTTCCATGCCGCGCAGCGGCGATTCCAGCGCTTCATCGGCGGATTTTGGTTCCTGCGGGAACACGTCCAGCGCGGCACCGGCGATATGGCCACTTTGCAAGGCTTCGCAGAGGTCGTCAATTACCACGCACTGCCCGCGTGCAGCATTCACCAGCATCGCCCCTTTTTTCATTTGATACAGCTCACGCGCACTGATGAGCTCGCGCGTCGCCGGGCTTTCCGGCACATGCAGGCTGACAATATCCGCCTGGGCAAGAAGCGCATCCAGCGACGGCGCCGCTTCGGCGTTGCCCAGCGGCAGGCGCGACTGGATATCGTAGAAGATGACGCGCATCCCCAGGTTTTCCGCCAGTATCGACAACTGCGCGCCGATGTTGCCGTAGCCGATGATGCCCAGCGTTTTGCCGCGCGCCTCGCAGGCACCATGTGCGTCCTTCGGCCAGCGGCCTTCGTGCACTGCCTGATTGCGCCGCATCAGGCCGCGCAGCAGGCAGATAATTTCGGCAATCACCAACTCGGCGACCGAGCGCGTATTGGAATAAGGCGCGTTGAACACCGGAATGCCCAATGCCTGGGCACGATCCAGAGCCACCTGATTAGTGCCGATGCAAAAACAGCCGATAGCCTGCAAATGCGGCGCGGTTTGCAATACGGCATCGCTCAACTGTGTACGAGAGCGGATGCCGACCACGTCGGCGCGTTGCAGAGCATCTGCCAGCGCATTACCTTCGAGCGCACCCGACAGCAGTTCAACGCGAGCAAATCCTGCCTGTTTCAGGGTGGTAACGGCATTTTGGTGTACGCCTTCCAGCAGCAGGATGCGGGTATCTTGGTGTGGCATGGTTTATATCCGTTTTTTAATGGAGCTTGAAGCGGATTATAGACCCTCGCTCCCACCTGTGCAGCGACAAAGCCGCTCCCGTCCACTTACTTGAGCGGTTCTCAAGCACTCTGCAATACCACTCAGCAGCGGCTGAAGTCGCGTGCAGCAAGATCCTGGCGGCGAATCCACACATAGAGGCGACCATTGCCATGCCAGTGCATGGCGCAGCGGCCATCGCTGTCAATCTGCAACAGCAGCAACCAGTCTGCTGCACCCTCCGTCAAGCCCTCTTCCTGCTGTGACGCCGTCGCCGCGCGGTAGGGGATGCCGTGGCTGGCAAGCTGACATTGCAGCTCCATTGCTCCCTGGATATTGTCGGAATGACCGAGCAGTTTGTGCCGTTTTTCGCCAGTAAATTTATCCCAGCGCTCCCACCAGGCGACATTCTCGAAATCCTCCCACCAGTAGTCGCGCATCAGCCAGCATTCGCGGTCGGGGATTTCCCAGCGCCTGCCGCATTGCAGTGCCGCCGCCGGGAAATTCCAGCCTTCTGGCGCATAGCGCCTGAGCAGGAAAGCGCGGTCACCGTCGTAGAACCACACGCGGAAACTGTCGCGGTCTTGCGGTTCGCTCCCCCAGCCACCGTCTACACAGTCGTAGAACAGATAGAGCATGCCGCGCTCCGGCAGTACATTGTTCATATCAAAACCCTGACAGTCAGCGAAATTGATCTGCACGACCAGCGACAACGGCGTGTCGCCACGCATCGGCCATGCCCAGTCAAGAGGCAAATCCGCCGCACCGCCGAGATGTGAGCGGCCGAAGGGCACCTCGTCTGCCGCCTGCGCCGTGAGCGTGACCGCGTTGCGCACATACACCTGTGCCGCCTGCCAATAGCGGCGCAACCCGCAGCGCAGCAGCTCCGCTTCCAGTGCACTCTTTGTCATAAAACACCTCCGGAGATTCGGCTGATGGTACACAAGCGGATTATAGCGGATTGGACAAGCGTCCAGCGCCTGTTTATACTCTTGGACAATCGTCCAACCCTTACCATCATGACCGATTCCGCCAAAACTCACCCGCGTGACGCTTTTATCGCCGCCGGCAAAACCCTCTACCCCCGCTACGGCTACCGCCAGCTTTCCGTGCGCCTGCTCGCCGCCGAAGCGGGACTCAGCCCGGGCATGTTCCATCACCTCTTTGCCGACAAAGAGGCGTATATCGCCGAAGTCTTGCAACACAAATACGACGAAGCCTTCGCCCAGCTCAGTCTGCACATCCGCCCCGGCCGCAGCGAACGCGACAACCTGCGCGCCATGCTCACCTACCTCGCCGTCTTCGTGCAGGAAAACATTGACTGGGTTTCGCACATCTTCGCCGACGCCGCCGAAGTAACGGGCATCCGCGACTTCATCCGCTTGCACGCCACGCGCCACATTGAGCTGCTCTATAACCTGCTCAATAACGCCGCACGACGCGGCCTGCTCAAACCCGCTGCCACCGTACAGCGCAGCGGCTTCCTGATGGGGGCGATTGCTGCACCGCTGCTCATCGGCAGCCGCATGCAGGCGACAGGCATCCTGCCGGACATTATCGCCGCCGACTTTGCCCCTGCCGTGATGAGCGACGCCGCCATCGCCGAACGCATCGACTGGGCGCTCACCGCCCTTTTCATCTAAGGAGCACCCCATGAGAAAACTCGCCTATCTGCTGTTCGTCGCCGCCCTTGCCGCTGGTGGCTGGTGGGCGTGGCGTCAGCAAGAAGCCGCCGCCCTGCCCGACTACATCGCCACCTCGAATGGCCGTCTGGAAATGAACCGCATTGACGTCGCCACCCTCTACCCGGGCCGCATCAGGGCCGTACATGTGAACGAAGGCGACGAAGTCGCCAAAGACGCCGTCCTCGTCGAACTCGCGAGCGATCAGAGTGCGGGGCAACTAGCCGCCGCCCGCGCCGCGACCGAAGGCGCGGAAGACACCGTGCAGCGCGCGCAAGCGGGCATCAAACAGGCCAAACAGACCGTCGCTCGCGCCGAAGCAGAAATCGCCGCCTACCGCCAACAACAAAAAGTCGCCAAACTCGAACTCGACAACGCCCGGCAAATGCGCCGCGACAACCTCATCTCCGCCTCCGAATACAGCAAGCGCGAAGCCGACTACCAGCGCGCTGTTGCCAGCGTCAAAGCCGCCGAAGCCGCGCGCGCCGAAGCACAAGCCGCTGTCGCCCAAGTCGAAGCACAAGCCAAAGAAGCTGCCGCCGGTGTACGCCGTGCCAAAGCGACCGCCGACACCGCCGCCGCTGCCGATGCCGACATGACCGTACGCAGCCCGCTGGCCGCGCGCGTTGAATACCGCCTGGTCGAGCCGGGCAACGTCGTCGGCGCGGGCAGCCGCGTCATCAGCCTGCTTGATCCCGGCGACATCAGCATGAACCTCTTTCTGCCAAACGCCGCCATGGCACCGCTGCAAACCGGTGACGAAGCGCGCATCGTGCTGGACGGCATCAACGCCGTCTTCCCCGCCACCATCAGCTACATCGCGAGCGACGCCCAATTCACGCCGAAAGCCGTGGAGACCCCGAACGAGCGGGAAAAACTCATGTACAAAATCAAGCTGAAAATCCCGCCCGACACCGCCAAGCGCTACAACCGCCTGCTCAAAGGCGGCATGACCGGCAACGGCTATGTCCGCACCGACCGCAGCCAGCCGTGGCCAATCACCCTCAACACGCACCTGCCGCCGCAGTGAATATTCAGCCCCTTTAAAAGATAAAAGCCCACGCAAGCGGGCTTTTGGGTGAAGAATCCAAGCGAGTTCAAGCCCGCCAAGCGGTATAAACATTGGGTTTCCCCCTTCCATCGCTGAGCGGCACCTTCCCCCGCAAGCGAGGGAAGGGATTTTTCGTGCTAAACAGCGTGGTTGCCGGGCCCTTCAAGCGGCGTAGATACAGGTTTTGCACGACAGGTAGCGGGGAAGTGCCCGCCACATACCGCCTGCTGTCGCGAAAAGAATGTCGCTTGTCACGCGCACACAGGCAGAGGCGTTGCCCGCCAGGTAAAGTCATGGCAAACCGCAATGAACGGAGGTTGCCATGCCAAGGTCCAACATCAGTTTCAGCTTCAGTCGCCGGCGCCGCATTTATCGCGCCCTGAGCAAGCGGCTGGCCAATGCCGACCTGATTCCCGCCCAACAACAATGGACGTGGTACAACATCTTCGCTTTCTGGATGTCCGACGTGCACAGCGTCGGCGGCTACATCTTCGCCGGCACCCTGTTCTCGCTCGGCCTCACCTCCTGGCAAATCTTCCTCGTCCTCATCGGCGGCATCTGGGTGGTGATGCTGCTCGCCAACCTCATCGCCCGCCCCAGCCAGTTAAGCGGCGTGCCCTACCCCGTCGTCTCGCGGATGCCTTTCGGCGTGTACGGTGCCAATATCCCCGCCATGCTGCGCGGCATCATCGCCATCGTCTGGTACGGCATCCAGACGTATCTCGCCTCGGTCGCCCTCGCCATCATCCTGCTCAAATTCTTTCCCGGACTCGCTTCCCTGCAAGAGGAACGCTTCCTCAATCTTTCCTATCTCGGCTGGCTCAGTTTCGCCATCATGTGGAGTATGCAGACGGTGCTGTTCCTGATGAAGATGCAGGCCATCAAGGTCTTCCTCGACTGGGCAGGGCCGGCGGTATATGTGGTGATGTTCCTGCTAATGGCCTGGATCGTGCACCGCGCCGGCTGGGAGAACATCAACTTCAACCTTTCCACCCATCGGCTTAATTTCGGTCAGACGATCGCCGAAATGCTGGTCGGCATGTCGCTCATCATCAACTACTTCGCCGGCCCCACCCTCAACTTCGGCGACTTTTCGCGCTACTGCAAAAACATGAAAGAGGTGCACCGGGGCAATTTCTGGGGTTTGCCGGTGAACTTCACCTTCTTCTCGATGATCGCCGTCATCACCATCAGCGGCACGCCGCTGGTTTTCGGCAAAGTCATCGAAGACCCTCTGGAAATCGTCGCCCATATCGATAACGTCACCATCGCCCTGCTGCTCACCTTCACCTTCGTCACCGCCACCGTCGGCATCAACATCGTCGCCAATTTCGTCTCCGCCGCCAACGACATCTCCAACCTCTACCCCGGCAAAATCAGCTGGCGCAAGGGCGGCATGATCGCGGCCGTCGTCTCCACCCTCATTACCCCCTGGAACCTCTACAACTCGCCGGAAATCATCCACTACACCATTGACATGCTGGCGGCAACCGTCGGCCCGATGTACGGCATCTTCCTCGTGGATTATTACCTGCTGAAAAAACAGGAAATCCACGTGCCCGATCTCTTCCGCGACACCCCGGAAGGTCAATACTGGTATCGCGGCGGCGTCAATCCGGCGGCAGTCAAGGCGCTCATCCCGGCCTCGCTGCTCAGTATCTGCTGCGTCATCATCCCCGGCCTGAACATCCTCGCCGCCATGCCCGGCATCGAAGCTCTGAAAATGATCAGTAACTTCTCGTTGCTGATTGCCATGGTCGCCAGCGGCTGGCTGTATTACTACTACTCGACCCGGCCAACGTCCCGTCGCTGACCGCTCACCGCCCGCCTATGCGGGCGGTTTTCCATTTGCCGGACGGCATCGTGCCGGGAAGCGGCGATACAATGATTGCCTGTTTTATTGAAAACCACAGGAATCCCATGCACCCGACCGAGCATATGCACGAGCTGCTGGCCGCCCTCGAACTCTCCCTGCTGGAAAGTGGCCGCTGGAGCGAGAAAAGCCCAGATGACACTGCCCTGGCCAGCACTGAACCCTTTTGCGTTGACACCCTGCACTTCCACGAATGGCTGCAATGGGTGTATATCCCGAAGATGCGCGCCTTTATTGCTGCCCATGCCGCCCTGCCCGAGCGCAGCGGACTGCTGCCGATGGCGGAAGAAGCCTGGAAAAGCGATGCGCATACCAGCGGCGGACTGCTGCTGGTGATGCGCGCGCTGGATGCCCTGGTCAACGGCGATGCCGACTGCGCGCAACACCTCGCGCTGGTTGAGAAACGTTACCGCCGCCATTAAAAGCGGCGGCACGTTACCCTGCGGCGCGGGCGATGACAGGACAAAAACGCACCAAGCGGCGCAAATGCCGGATTTTTAGGTGTAATGGACAAAAAAGGTGTTAAAAATCGCTGTAGCCCTTACGCTGCAAGGCTTTACGCGAGGTCAAAACCTTTGAACACAAAAAATGCCTTTTTTGCGGCTCAAAACAGGTCAGGAAAGATGGCACCCAAAATGGCAAACAACGCTACAGATGCGTGTCCTGTCACAAGCGTTTCAGCGGCGGGCAAACGCCAAATCCCAACATCCTTTGGCAGTAGTACTACAGTGAAGGCAAGCAAACCGCCGCACAGCTTGCCGGGCAGTACGGATGCAGCATCAAAACCATCCGTCGTTACCTCGCCAAAGCAGCCACGCAAGCCAATGGCGTGCTGCCTCAAGCGCCTGTTAACCTCGTCATGGACACCACCTGTTTCGGTCGTAAGTGGGGCGTGTTATGGTCCTCTATGACGCTCGCAGCAAGCGCTGCCTTGACGGTCGTGGCAATTGAGCGGGAAACCAATGCGCTTTACATGCAGGCGCTCGCTTTATTGCGAGAAAAAGGTGTCGTGATACAAAGCATTATCTGTGATAGACGTAGCGGACTGCTGCAAGCCTTCCTGGGCATTCCGGCGCAAATGTGCCGGTTTCACCAGATCAAAATTATCGTGCGCCACCTGAGCAGAAAGCCTAAAAGCCGGGCAGCACAGGCGCTGCGGGCCCTGTCATTGACCCTGACGGAGACCACTCAGGCGGCGTTTGAAGCAGCGCTCAAGTGCTGGTACGAGCAGTACGCCGCCTTCCTGAACGAACGCAGCGTGAATGAGAAAACAGGCCACTCACGCTACACGCATAGGCGCCTGCGCGCTGCCTACAACAGGCTGAAACGGCATCTGCCATGGTTGTTTACCTGCGAGCGTTTTCCCAACCTGGGCATCCCGAATACGACCAATTTGCTGGAAGGGAGATTCAGCGAAATAAAGCCGCTTTTGCGGCGTCACCGGGGCTTGAAAAAGGAGAGTAATTTTTGGTTTATAAAAGATTATTTCGCAAAGAATCCGCCCTAAAAACACCTATTTTGTTCATTACGCCGGATTTTATCCCGCTTGACCAATAGGTATAGCCGTTTCAAATAGGGTGAGACAAGGCGGCGAGCCGAAGACAATGCAGATATAGTACGGCGAGGATTTCCAATAAAAATCGTACAGCGATTTTTATGAGTGCCCTGTCAGGCGAGCCAACACGAATCCGTTCTATTTGAAACGACTATACAAAGACAGGCAGACACCTATGGCCATGTGTCCTCCCTGTCTGCTTCGGATTAAGGGATGCCACAGATTTTGAACGCTACTGTTGCGGCAGAACCTGGCATTTTGGCTCTACCGGATAATGATTTGAGCCGCAGCGATAATATCGGGCGGCGCTATTACACCTACAATGGTTCCTTCGTACTGCGCCACCCAGAATTGGGGCGCGGGAGGGTAATTCCGCCAGCGTGTAGCCGCCGGATTTTGTTTTGATTTGAGAGGAAATTATGAAGAAATTACTGCTTGCAACTCTGCTTGCCGCCGCCCCGCTTGCGTTTGCCGCCAACGATGCTACAACCAACACGGCGCGCAACAAGGAAAACGCGCTGGCGTTTTATGAACTCGTATTCAATCAACATAAGGTGCAAGAAGCGGTTGATAAATACATCGCAGAACCCTACATCCAGCACAATCCGTCCGTCGGTGACGGCGGTGCAGCTTTCGCCGCCATTTTCATCCCGTTCCTGAAAGAGCACCCGCAGTCGCATGCGGAGATCAAGCGGGTTATTGCCGAGGGGGATCTGGTCGCACTGCATGTATTCATTAAACATTCACCGGACGAAAGGGGCGAAGCAGTGGTTGATATCTTCCGCTTCAATGATGACGGCAAAATCGTTGAGCATTGGGATGTCGTCCAATCAATACCTGCGGAGATGGTGCACAAGAACGGGATGTTTTGAGCATCCTCCCTTGTCCATGACGAGGAATCACTGCCTGCCTTCAATAGGCACGAGACGGTTTTCGCCAGGCCGTATGCATCATTGCAGGCCCGTCAGGCAGCATGATTCTGGCCTTGTGGACAGATTTTGACACTATCACGATTTTCTGCCTACCTCCCTCACCTGCAAAGGCGGGGGAGTTTTTTTTGTGTGCGTATTTCAGGCAGCCAAGTGCAGGGCGAGCCGGGGTACACTTAGTCAAACTGTGCAGCTGCGGTGTTCGTCTAATTGTCTTCCGTCCCGCTACCGCTGCCCATACTGTGCACGATGGCGTCGTTGTCGCGCCAGTTGTCTTTGACTTTGACGTGGTTGCGCAGCATCACTTTTTTTTCCAGCATTTGTTCGAGTTCTTCACGCGCGCGCTGGCCAATGAGGCGCAGGGTCTGGCCGCCTTTGCCGATGACGATGCCTTTCTGGCTGGCGCGTTCGACAAGGATGGTGGCGTCAATGTCCACCAGGCGTTCGTTTTCCTGGTATTGGTCGATGATGACGCCGAGGGCGTAGGGGATTTCCTGGTGCAGGTAGCGGAAGATTTTTTCGCGGATGATTTCCGCCGCCATGAAGCGCATCCCCGCCGTGGTGATGTGGTCTTCGGGGTAGATCCACGGCTGTTCGGGCAGGAGCGGGGTGATGGTGGTTTCGAGGTCGGCAAGGTTTTGTTCGTGCAGGGCGGAGACGGGAATAATGGCCTGCCAGTTGCCGCGTTCATGGATGCGGGCGAGTTCGGGCATCAGCGCGCTTTTGTCGCGCAGGCGGTCGATTTTGTTGAGGATTTGCAGTACGGGTTTGCTTTGTTTTTGCAGGGCCTCGGCGATACGGTCGTCTTCGTCCGTCCAGTTTCCCGCTTCGCTGACGTGCAGGATGAGGTCAACGTAGTCCATGCTTTGCCAAGCGGTGCGGTTCATGTGGCGGTTGATGGCTTTGTCGCGGTTTTGGTGGATGCCGGGGGTATCGACGAAGATGAGCTGGTTATCGCCGCTGCTGTGGATGCCGAGCAGGGCATGCCGCGTGGTTTGCGGTTTGCGGCTGGTGATGGCGATTTTCTGGCCGAGAAGGTGGTTGATGAGGGTGGATTTGCCGACGTTGGGGCGGCCGACGACGGCGATGTATCCGGCACGTTGGGTCATGGTTTGTTCCTGTATTGGGCGAGCAGTGCGGCTGCAGCCTGCTGTTCGGCTTTTTTGCGGCTGCTGCCATGCGCTTCGGCAATGTATTCGCCGCTGCTGGCGCGGATTTGAAATTCACGCGCATGTTCGGGGCCGCTTTCGCTGATGATTTGGTAGTCCGGCAGCGGCAGGCCACGGCCTTGCAGGTATTCTTGCAGTTGCGTCTTGGGGTCTTTGAGCGGGGTGGCGGTCTGCGGCAGGGCGACGAGTTCCGGGGCAATCAGCGCAAGCGTGACGCTTTCGCAGGTGGCATAGTCGCTGTCGAGGTACACGGCGGCGATGAGGGCTTCGACGGCGTCGGCAAGGATGGAGGCACGCCGTGCGCCGCCGGTTTTGAGTTCGCCTGAGCCAAGGCGCAGGTGCTCGCCGAGGTTGAGGCGACGGGCAACGCCGACCAGGCTGTCTTCTTTGACGATGGTGGCGCGCAGGCGGGTGAGGTCGCCTTCGGGGACAGCGGGGCGGTTGTTGTAGATCCAGATGCTGCTGATGGTTTCCAGCAGGGCGTCGCCGAGGTATTCGAGGCGTTCGTTGTGTTTGGCGCTGTGGCTGCGGTGGGTCAGGGCGCGGGTGAGGTGGTCAGGGTCGCGGAAGGTGTAGCCGAGCGCTTTTTCGATGGGATGCATGATTAGTGAATGGTTTTGCCGATGTGGTTGCACTCGCCCTTGCCAAGCAGGCAGTTGCTGTTCATCCAGATGAAGGTCGCTTTGCCGACGAGGTTGGCTTCGGGGACGAAACCCCAGGCGCGGCTGTCTTCGCTGTCGTCGCGGTTGTCACCCATGACGAAGTAGTGGCCTTCGGGGACGGTGAGGCTGCCTTCAACCATGCCGGGGCGAGTGTTCGGATGCTGCGGATAGAGTTGGGCGAGGTGCGCGCGGCCGCCGAGGGTTTCTTTGTAGGTGACGGCGGGGATGGTAATTTTCAGGCCGCCTTCGTATTCGCGGGTAATTTCGCGGGTTTCGCCGACGGGTTCGAGCGGTTGGGCTTCGCCGTTGATCCAGACTTGGTCATGGTCGTAGCGGATGTGGTCGCCGGGTAGGCCGATGACGCGCTTGATGTAGTGCAGCGCGGGGTTTTGCGGGTAGCGGAAGACGACGACGTCACCGCGCTGCACGCTGCCGGTCGGGATGATGGTGCTGCGCAGTACGGGCAGTTTGATGCCGTAGCTGTATTTGCTGGTGAGGATAAAGTCGCCGTCGTAGAGGTTCGGCTCCATCGAGCCGGAGGGGATGCGGAAGGGTTCCCAGAGGAAGGAGCGGATGAACCACACGGCAAAGAGCACCCAGAACATGCCGCCGAAGAATTCGATGAATTTTTCCTGCGGGTAAACGGGGTGTTTCAGCCAGTAGAGTTCGCCGCCACTGAGACGCTCGCCGTTCGCGAGTTTGTTTTGCGCGCTGTCGAAGGCTTTTTGGTGTTTGCGCGGTACACCGCGCCGGCTTTGCAATACGGTGGCGAGGCGGTTGGCGTAAGCGAGGCGGTCTTCGGGGCTGATGTCATCCCGCTTGAAGGCGCGGTAGAGGCGCTTGCGGGTTTTGCGGTAGCTGTGGCCGTCAATGAGGTAGAAGACGAAGCAGACGAGGACGGTGATGGTGAGGATCAGCTCGAAGTGGGTCATGAAGGCACCCAGTATCTGCTGCAAATAGTTCATGTGTGTTTCCTTGTTAGTTGCTGTTGTTATCGACTTTGAGGACGGCGAGGAAGGCTTCTTGCGGGATTTCCACGCTGCCGACCTGTTTCATCCGCTTTTTGCCTGCTTTTTGTTTTTCCAGCAGTTTGCGTTTGCGGGTCACGTCGCCGCCGTAGCATTTCGCCAGCACGTTTTTGCGCAACGCTTTCACGGTCGAGCGGGCGATAATCTGGTTGCCGATGGCAGCCTGGATGGCGACTTCAAACATTTGCCGGGGGATGAGGTCGCGCATGCGTTCCACCAGTTCGCGGCCACGCATCTGCGCGTGTTCGCGGTGGATGATGATGGAGAGGGAATCGACTTTGTCGCCGTTAATCAGCACGTCGAGGCGGACGAGGTTGGCCGGCTCGAAGCGGCGGAATTCGTAGTCAAAGGAAGCAAAGCCGCGCGAGACGGATTTGAGGCGGTCGAAGAAATCAAGCACCACTTCGCTCATCGGCATTTCAAAGTGCAGCTGCACCTGCTGCCCGGCGAACTGCATATCCTTCTGCACGCCGCGTTTTTCGATACACAGGCCAATGACCGCGCCGAGATAGTCTTTCGGCACGAGGATGTTGGCGATGATGATCGGCTCGCGGATTTCGGCGATGTGGTTGGTTGGCGGCAGTTTGCTGGGGTTGTCAATGTGGATGGTTTCCCCGGCGATGGTTTCGACTTCATAGATGACAGTCGGCGCGGTGGTGATGAGGTCGAGGTCGTATTCGCGTTCAAGGCGTTCCTGCACGATTTCCATGTGCAGCATCCCCAGGAAACCGCAACGGAAGCCGAAGCCGAGTGCCTGCGAAGTTTCCGGTTCGTAGAAGAGCGAAGCATCGTTCAGGCGCAATTTGGCCAGCGCCTCACGCAGATCTTCGTAATCATCCGATTCGACCGGAAAGAGGCCGGCAAAAACGCGCGGCTGCACCTTCTGGAAACCGGGCAGACGTTCAGCGGTGGGGCGGGCAGCGTCAGTCAGGGTATCGCCGACGGGCGCGCCGTTGATGTCCTTGATACCGGCGATGACGAAGCCGACTTCGCCCGCGCACAATTCGCTGCGATCCTGCGCCTTCGGGGTGAAGATGCCGAGTTTGGTGATAAGGTGCTCGTCGCCGCTGCTCATTACGCGCATCTTCTGCCGCACTTTCAGCGTACCGTCAAACACGCGCACCAGCGACACCACGCCGACATAACTATCGAACCACGAATCGATGATGAGCGCCTTCACCGGCGCATCGGGGTCGCCCTGCGGCGCGGGGATTTTCTCGATAATCTGTTCCAGCAGTTCCTCAATGCCCACGCCCGTTTTTGCGCTGACCTTCAGCGTCTCTGACGTATCCAGGCCGATGATTTCCTCGATTTCTTCCATGACGCGTTCTGGCTCGGCACTGGGCAGGTCAATCTTGTTGAGGACGGGCAGCACTTCCAGATTTTGCTCAATGGCGGTGTAACAGTTGGCGACCGACTGCGCCTCGACGCCTTGCGCCGCGTCCACCACCAGTAGCGCGCCCTCGCAGGCATAGAGCGAACGCGAGACTTCATAAGAAAAATCCACGTGGCCGGGGGTGTCGATAAAGTTGAACTGATAGGTCTGCCCGTCTTTCTTCGAGGTGTAATTGAGCGAGACGCTTTGCGCCTTGATGGTAATGCCGCGTTCCCGTTCCAAATCCATGGAATCAAGGACTTGCGCTTCCATTTCGCGCTCGGACAGGCCGCCGCACATCTGGATGAAGCGGTCGGAAAGGGTGGATTTGCCGTGATCGATGTGGGCGATGATGGAAAAATTGCGAATGCGCTCAAGCATGGGCGTAGTGTCTGGGTAATGGGAAGGGGCGGCATTATACAGCGGGGGTCAAGTGAAGCCACAGCAGGCGGCAGACGGCTCTCGTTTCCTGAGCCGCACCCATTCGCTGTTTTGCACGGTACGGGCGGAAAGCCCTTTCGGCGCTGTGACGTTGTGCAATGTCGGCGATAACCGGATGCACCACATCAGGAGAAGTTGCCCGCAACGTTTCGCAAACCCGATGTTTCCCCCGCTTAGCGGGCTTAATCATTCACCGCAAAATTATGCAAAATCTGCCGGCTTCTTCACTTTGCCAACTTCTTCTTCAACGTATTCAACAAGCGCTGCGCGGAAATCGGCGGTTTTGGATCCGGCAATTTGTCGTTATCCGCATGACGTTTGAGCCCGTTTTATAGATTTTTTAGATGATTAACTATAGATGTCGTAGCGGGTGTTGGGGCCATCAATATGGTAATCAGGGGCGGCACCCGCCAGCGGTGGCGCATGTTGCGGACGTTTGACGATGACGCGGCGGGTGGCGGCGAGGCGAGCGCGGGCGAGGAGTGCCGCATCGTCGCCGTCGTGGCCGATAAGCTGTTGCAACGCCTGCATGTGCTTTTTGACTTTCGCGCTTTTGCGCCGCTCCGGGTACATCGGGTCAAGATACACCGCGTCAAAACCTTGCGGCGGCAGGGCGGTTGCGGCGTCGGCGTAGACAAGCGTCAAGCGGGCAGCGATAGCGGCGGTTTTGGGATTGTCGCGGGCGTCCGTGAGGGCGGCGGCAAGCAGGGTGTGCAGGTAGGGGTTTTGCTCGTAGAGGGTGAGAGTGAAGCCGCGCGAGGCAAGCAGCCAGGCGTCTTTGCCCCAGCCGGCGGTGGCGTCCGCCACCTGCGCACCTGTCATGCCGCGCAGGGTTTTTGGCAGGGTTTCGCTGCCGCTGCGTTTGAGGTAACTGCTGAAATCAAGGCCCAGCGGCGGATGGCGCTGCCCGCAGTCGCAGAGGTGGTAGCGGCCTTCCTGCCAGAGCAGGTAGTAGCCGCCTGCAGCTTCTTCGGGGTAATGAATACGGCAGGCGGCAGGCGGCGGGTCGGGCGGGTCGCCAAGCAGGTAGAGGGTCATGGTATTCCGGGGATACGGGCTTGCGCGGATTGTCAGGTGTTTGGCAGAAACTGTCAAAATACCCTTCAATTTTTCCGATAGTATTTTTGGGGCTGCTGCGCGCGTCGCCAAGCGGGCAAAATAGTATCTTTTTCAGGAGGACGAGGGATGGATGTCTGGTTGCTGCTTGCCGGGGAATTTGCCCCGCCGCCGCATCTGCCGCAGGCGGGTGATGTGGCCGTGGCGGTTGATGGCGGGATGCGTCATGCTGCCGCGCTCGGCGTCGTGCCGTCGCTGTGGCTGGGCGATTTCGACAGCAGTGATGCCGCGCTTGCTGCGCAATATGCCGCCGTGCCGCGTCTCGCTTTTCCCACCGATAAGGACGAAACGGATGCCGAGCTTGCCCTTGCCTACGTCTCGCGACACTTCTCACAGGCGCGTGTGGTGCAGATCATCGGCGCAGCTGGCGGCGAAGCGGATCATGCCTTTGCCAACCTGTGGGTGCTGCCACGCTTTGCCCTGCCAGCCTTGCTCTACGCGCGCACGGCAATGTACGCCTTCGCGCACGGCCCCGTGTCCTGGGACGTACACGGCCAGGCAGGCGGCAAGGTCAGCATGTTCGCATTGACGGCAATCCACGGCCTTGCCAACAGCGGCCTGCGCTGGACAGCGGATAACCTCAGCCTGACACCGTTTCGCGCCCACGGTGCGCGTAACGAACTCTGCGCCGCACACGCCACCATCCGCTGGCAGCGCGGCGCCGGGCTGGTTATCGCCCCCGCCGCCGCAAGCGGCACATTACATTCATGTATCATTTCCCCTTCATTCACCCGATAACGCACAACAAATGAAATACCTGCCCCTCCTGTTGATCTCCCTGCTAGGCACAACCGTCGCCGCCAAAGACCCCGACAAAAGCAATGCATGGAGCCGCATCCCCGCCCCCATCGGCCACACCCCGCAGGCCGTTGGCGGCGCCGCAAACGGCTGCCAGCTCGGCGCGCAGCCCCTGGAAGCACAAGGCGAAGGCTTCATCAGCATCCGCCGCTGGCGCAACCGCTATTACAGCCAGCCCGTCACCCTGCGCCTGGTGCGTCACGTCGGCCATGAAATCGCCAGACTGCACCAGTCATCCATCCTCATTGGCGACCTCAGCCAGCCCGCCGGCGGGGAAATGCCCTTCGGCCACGGCAGCCACCGCAACGGCCTCGACGTGGACATCTGGTTCTACACCGTGCCACGCGGCCACCAGCCTGACCCGGAAATCGAGCCGCCGTCGATGGTGGACGCCGCCGCCGGCACCCTCGCCCCCGGCCAATGGCAAACCGCCTACCGCGACGCCCTGCACGCCGCCGCCACCTTCCCGGAAACCAACCGCATCTTCGTCAACCCCGTCATCAAACAGCACCTCTGCGACAGCGAGTCCGATACCCGCTGGCTGCGCAAAATCCGCCCGTGGATTGGCCATGACGCCCATTTCCACGTCCGCCTGAACTGCCCGCCCGGCAGCCCCGAATGCATCACCCAGCCCGCCATTCCGGCAGGCGATGGTTGCGATGCCGACCTGCGCAAATGGGTGGCCGACCAGAGCGACGCCGTCCTGAACCCCAGACCGCAGCCGCCACGCCCGCCCAAACCGCCGAAAACCCCGCCTGACACCTGCCTGACACTGCTACAAGGAAGCACGCCATGACCGACACCCTTCTCACCCCCGAACAATTCGCGCGCGACCTCGCCGAGACCATCAGCCGCCAATTCCAGACACGCGTCTCCATCCAGCTCAACCGTCACCAGCCCGAACACACCCTCCTGCACGTTCATCTCGCCCAGCCGCTGACCCTGCCGCTACAACACCTCTACCGCCGCTACCAGGAACACCCCGAAGAACTGCCGAAACTCATCGCCTTCGAGTTGCAGCGCATCAGCGAGCACACCATCCGCCAGACCCCGGCGGACGACCCCGAAGCCATCCTGCCGCAAATCAAAAGCGCAGGCTGGCTGCAAGAACTGCAAAAACAACTCTCCGAGCGCCAGCCGGACAAAGAACTGAAAGACCTCATCACCGCCCAGCCCTACCTCGCCGACCTCTTCATCTGCTACGTGTACGAATGCCCAGCCGGGCTGCGCTACCTCTCGCAGGCAGAAAGCGAAGCGCTGGGCTACGGCAACCCGCTGCTGCTGCGCACCCGCGCCATCAAAAACCTGCGCAAACGCAAACACCGCAGCAAACTCTACCGCCTCGAAGGCGGCGCTTACAGCCTCGTGCTGGACGGCGTGTACGACGCCTCATTGCTGCTCATCATCGACGAAATCCTGCCGCCTGGCTGGCTGCACAGCGCTGTCTTTGCCGCCCCCTCACGTGGCGAACTGCTCTTCGCCAAAGACGACAGCCCCGCCAACCTGCAAGAACTGCAAACGCTGGTAAACGAAGTCAGCACCAAAACCGCCCACCCCGTCAGTCCGCACCTCTACCGCTGGCAGGACGGCCAACTGCGCCTCTACCGCGCCAATACCGGACTCTGATTCGCCGATAACTTTCCCCTGTAGGCGAAAAACCGCAACAAAAGCCTCTCCCCCTCCGCCGCACCCCACAGTGGGGTGCGGCGGAGGGGGAGAGGGTTGAAAAAACCACGCCAGCGACAAATGGCACAACCGAGGGCATTTACCATGACCCAAACCAACGACCCCTTTGCCCGCATCCAGCTACCGGACAGTGCGGAAACCCTCGAAGAACACCGCTTCCCGCTCTACGGCCTCACCGGCCTCTACCAGAAACTGCGCGTACCTGCAGCAGGCGTACAAGTCGAAAGCATCACCGTCAGCCTCAGCGAGGCGGCAGGACAGAACACGCAAGAACTGCTGAACCTTGTCCTCGCCTCCGGCTACGTCGCGGCAGACGCCGAACTGACTTTTCGCGAAAACCGCGCCGGCGGCTACCTCTACACCTACTTCAACATCGTGCCGCTTGCGAATGCGTCATAAAAAAGCCGCCTGCGGGCGGTTTCCTAATCATCGCCCGGCGGCGAACCCGGGTTTTATAGCTAAACATCTAAAAAATCGTAACGGCGCTGTGCCGCCTTGCCGTACTACCTCTGTCTGCGGTGGCGTGCCTTGTCACGCTTTTATCTATTCAGCTATTCCCGCTTGCCCACCTTTTCCCCGCGCGGCGATAATGCCGCCCTCACACCTTCGGAGATTGATATGGACAGCATCGACCGCCTTGTCGCCATGCTCGACTTACAAACCGGCATCGACCTCTATTGCCATCTGCAAGCGCCCTTCCGCCTGCAACACGAAGCTGATGCCCCCGGCACTGCATGGTTCCATCTGCTGCTGGACGGACAATGCACTATGCAGCACGCTACCACGCAGTACGCACTGCATGCCGGGGATTTCTGCCTGTGGACGAACGGTAGCGCGCACAGCATTAACGCCGGAGAAGGCGTTTCCAGACTGACGGAAGCGCGGGAAAACGGCCTGCTGCACCTGCACAACGACGGCGACGGCGAACCGCTCAGGATGCTGTGCGGCGCCTTTGTGGCGCGCAACCGTGCCGCCGCCGGGCTGTGGCGGATATTGCCTGAGCCGCTGATCGTCCCGCTCAGCGACGTGCCGCAACTGCGAGCAGTGTGCGCGCTGATTCACGACGAGGCGCTGGCGCGGCATACAGGCAGCGTCGGCATCGTGCGCGCCCTGAGTGAAGTATTGCTGCTCCTTGCCTTGCGCCGCGCCGGCGATCTGCCACAGCAGCACCGTCTGACCGCGCTCTTTGCCGATGCCGGCCTGGCGCGGGTGCTGGCGCGCATCCTCGCCGCGCCGTTCGCTCCCTGTACCACGGAAGAACTGGCCGAAACCGCCTGCATGTCGCGCGCGACTTTTGCGCGTAAATTCCAGGCGGCGGCGGGCTGCGGCGTGCAGACCTTCATCCGGACACTGAAAATGTCGGCGGCAGCGAAAATGCTGCGCGACAGCAATCTGGCGGTCGCCCGCGTCGCAGAAGAAACGGGTTACCAATCGGAAGCGGCCTTCAACAATGCCTTCAAGGCGCAATTCGGGGTTACGCCCGCCGGCTACCGGCGGCAAGAA
Organism: Cardiobacterium valvarum; assembly: GCF_900460955.1. Lineage (GTDB taxonomy): Bacteria > Pseudomonadota > Gammaproteobacteria > Cardiobacteriales > Cardiobacteriaceae > Cardiobacterium > Cardiobacterium valvarum. The sequence continues at coordinate 938,782 of NZ_UFUW01000001.1, read as the reverse complement.
AGCACTGCGGCATAAAAAAGAAACCCCTCTACGGCGGGGTGATGACAGGGTAGGATACTCAGGCCGTCTCGCCGTTTTCTTCGCCTTTAATCTGGTAGCGGCGCCAGGCTTCCATGCAGGCTTTGACCACGGTGGCGAGCGGGATGGCGAAGAAGATACCCCAGAAGCCCCACAGGCCGCCGAAGATGAGTACGGCGATGATGATGCCGATGGGGTGGATATTCACCGCTTCGGAGAAGATGAGCGGCACGATGACGTTACCGTCAAGGATTTGCACCACGGAGTAGAGCGCGCTCACCCAGTAGAAATCCTGGGTCAGGCCGTATTGCGCGTAGGCAACGACCAGTACGGGGATGGTGACGATGGTCACGCCGATGTAGGGGATGAGCACGGAGATGCCGACCATGAAGCTCAGGAGCAGGCCGTATTGCAGGTCGAAGATGTGGAAGGGGATGTAGGTGATAAGCCACACGACGAGGATTTCGCTGAATTTGCCCCGGATGTAGTTGCCGATCTGGATGTCCACTTCCGCCCAGACATCGCGGATGATTTGTCCGTGTTTGGGCAGGAAGCGCCCTCCCAGCCAGCGGAGGATGAGCGCTTTATCCTTGAGGAAGAAGAAGATGAGCAGCGGCACGAGGATGATGTACACCAGCGCTTTGATGACGACGAAGAGGGAGTTGAAGATTTTGCCGGAGAGCGCTTTGCTGTAGTTGCCAATTTCGCTGTTGATGCTGTCCAGCAGGTTTTTGATGTCGGTTTCGCTGAAGGTGTTGGGGAATTTTTTCGGCAGTAGCAGCAATTTTTCCTGGGCGAGGCGGAAGTAGTCCGGCAGCGCGGTAATGAGCAGTTTGGCCTGGGCGACGATGTCCGGGATGAGGATGACAGTGAGGTAGAGGATGGCAGCGATAAAGAGGGTGTAAACGAAGGTGACGGCGAACATGCGGCGCATACCGTAGTGTTCGAGTTTGCCGATGATGCCTTCAAGCAGGTAGGCCAGCGCGATGGAGACGATGACCGGGAAGAGCCATTCGCCGAGGAAGTAGAAGATGGCGAGAAGGCTGATACCGAAGGCGACGAGGGCAACCAGCGGTGGGTTGTTGAGGAAGCGGAGGAAGGGGGCCCAGAGGGAGGTAGGGGTGCTGTGCATGGTGTTTTCGGGTGGGCTGCGAGGGGGAGGAAAAGGGGCGGAGGCGGGGTGGATTCAGCGTCGTCGCCGTTCCGGATAAGGGTAGCGGCTGCCGTCCGGGCGGTTTTTGTAGCGGCGGTGCAGCCAGTAGTACTGTTCGGGGTAGCGGCAGATTTCCGCTTCGTAGTCGGCGTTGACGCGGCGCATGACGTCGGTATCCGTCTCGCCTTCTTCCGGCTTGATTTCGGCGGCAACACGCACGATGTAGCGGTTCTCTTCGCGCCACATGTACACCGGCACCCAGTGCGCGCCGGTGCGTTCGCGCAGTTTTGGCAGGATATTGACGCTTGCCGCGTCCAGGCCGAAGAACGGTGCGAAGACGCTGACGCGCGGCCCCATGTCCTGATCGAGCGCGTACCAGAGGTTGCCGCCCGCCTGCAGGAAGTGCAGGGTGTGGCGCATGTCTTTGTAATGGATGAGTTCGGTGGCGGCGCGGGCGCGGTGGTGGCGGATCCAGTGGTGGAAGAAAGGGTCGTTCAGCGGGCGGTACATGCCGCCGGCTTTGACGTAGAGGCCGAGCAGGCGCACACCGAGTTCCATCAGGGTGCTGTGCGAGCCGATGAGGATGACCGGCGTGTGCGGGTCGCGCAGGAGGGCGAGCGCGGCGGGGTCGGCCTCGAAGCGCGACAGGGCAAGGAGGCGTTTTTCGCTGAGAAACCAGGCCATGCCGGTTTCGATGATGCCGCGTCCGATGCTTTCGGCGTGGGCACGCAATAGTTCTTGCCGCGTCGCATCGTCGAGCGCGGAGAAGGCGATGGCGAGGTTGGTGGCGCTGATGGCGCGGCGGTAGGGGGTGAGGCGGAAGAACAGGCGGCCAAGCCAGCCGCCGAGGGTCATGCGCAGCGGTTGCGGCAGTTGCACGATAAGCCACAAGAGGCCGCAGAGCAGCCAGTGGCCGAGGTAGCGCGGGCGGGCCAGGGGCGGGGTGTGTTCTTCTTGCAAGGGGCTTCCTTTATGATGTGTTAGTCGTTCCAGATAGAACTGATACGGTGTTGGCTCGCCTCGCCGCCCTGTCTCAGCCCTGTTTGAAACGACTGGTGCTTTTTGGAGGTTTTATGCAGTTGCTTTTAGCGAGTACGTCGCCGTTTCGCGCGGCTATTTTACAGACTTTGCGCCTGCCCTTTGCGACGGCGCGGCCAGAGGTGGATGAGTCGCCGCTTGTTGGGGAAACGCCTGCGCAGCTGGTTGAACGGCTGGCTGTCGCGAAGGCCCGGGCGGTTGCCGCTGATGCCGGGACGTTTGTGATTGGTTCGGATCAGGTGGCAACGGTTGACGGCGATATTCTCGGCAAGCCGCATACGGTTGAGCGGGCGGTAGCGCAGCTTATGCGGTTCAGCGGGCGGCGTGTGCTGTTTTTGACGGGGCTGTGCCTGCGCCGGGGCGGGGTGGTGCACAGTGTGGTGGAGCGTTTCGAGGTGCAGTTCCGCCCGCTTGGCGAGGAGGCGGTGCGTGCTTATGTAGCGCTGGAATCGCCGCTCAACTGCGCGGGCAGTTTCAAGTCGGAAGGTTTGGGCATTCTGCTGTTCGACGCGCTGCTTGGCCGCGACCCGAATGCCCTGATTGGTTTGCCGTTGATAGCGCTGCGCGGGTTATTTGAGCTGCATGGGGTTGACCTGCTCGCTGAAATCAAGCGCGCGGCGCAGGCTGGCTGAGGTTTCGCTGCCCACGTCGCGAAGCAGGCGCTCCAAAGCATTGCGGTCACGTTTGTATTCGATCATTTTCAGGTCTTTGTATTTGGCGTCGCGCAGGGTGTTTTTGTCGCCGAGGGCATCAATGAGGCCGAGCGGCAATGCCTGTTCGCCTGTCCAGAAGAGACCGCTGAACATCTCCGGCGTTTCTTTCAGGCGGCTGCCGCGCCCGTCGCGCACGGCCTTGATGAATTGCTGGTGGATGTTGTCGAGAAGTCCCTGCATATGCGCAACTTCTTCGGGTTTGAGCGGCTGATCGCCGGCGAGGAAGTTTTTGTGCTCCCCGGCGGTGAAGGTGCGCGGGTCAAGGCCGAGTTTGCCGAGCAGTTCGCGGTAGCCGAAGTTCTGGCTGATGACACCGATGGAACCGACGATGCTGGCCGGATCGGCATAGATTTCGTCCGCTGAGGCGGCGATGAAGTACGCGCCCGAAGCGCCCGCGTCGGCAATCACGGCATAGACGGGCAGTTTGCGTTCGCCTTTGAGGCGCATCACTGCGCGGTATATTTCGCCGGATTGCACGGGTGAGCCGCCGCCGGAGTTGATGTCAAGGAAGACGGCTTCGGTGTGCGGGTTCTTGAAGGCTTTTTCCAGGCTGCGGATGGTGTCGTCAGCGTTGGCGTCGCTGTCGGCGGCAATCAGCCCCTGAATCGGTACGACGGCAATGTGTTTGCTGCCGGGGCTGCTGGACGTGCTGTCGCGATCGCCGCCCACATTGAGCATGATCAGCAGGAGCAGCAGGAAATAGCCCATCCAGATGAACCGGAAAAAGATTTGCCAGCGGCGGCGGCGGCGGGTCTCGACAATGGCTTCGTGGGCAACGGCAGCAAGGGCGCGTTCTTCATCAAAATTCATAAGGCTTCCTTATCAAGGGTGGTTAATAACTGGGCAGCCGGTGCGGGCAGCGGGGCGCTGACGGCAACGGCGTGGTCATCATAAACGAAACAGATTGAGGCCGCGTGCAGAAACATCCCTTTGAAACCGAGGCGGCGGATGACGCGGTTGAAGTCGCGCCTGCCGTATTTGTCGTCGCCGGCGATGCCGTGTCCGCGCGACTGCACGGCGACACGAATCTGATGCGTCCGCCCCGTATCCAGCCGTGCTTCCAGCAGCGTCGCTTGGGCAAAACGCCGCTCGATGCGGAACAGCGTGCGCGCCTCCTGCCCCGTCGCCGCGCTGACCACCATGCGCTCGCCGCCGCGCAATTGCCCCTTCTCCATACGCAGCCGCACCTCGCGCACCTTGTCGTCCCAGATGCCGTCCACCAGGCAGAGATAGCGTTTCTCTACCCCGCCCGCCTGCATCAACGCCTGAAAGCCTGCCAGCGCCTGCCGGTGCTTGCCCAAAACCAATACGCCGGAAGTATCGCGGTCAAGGCGGTGTGCGAGTTCGGCATAACCCGCACCCCACACCTGCCGCACCACGTCAATCAGGCCGAAATCCTGCCCGCTGCCGCCATGCACCGGCAGTCCGGCGGGCTTGTTCAAAATCAGAAAATCATCGTCCTCAAACAGCACTGCCGCCTGCACACGCCCGCGCCAGAACACCGGTACCGCCTGCGTCTCGCGCTGCCCGGCGGCAATCGGCGGCAGGCGCAGCGAATCGCCCGCGCCAACGCGTGATTCCGGCTTGACCCGCCCGCCGTTCAGGCGCACTTCACCCCGACGCAGCATCTGGTAAATGCGGCTCTTCGGCAGCGCCGGATACAGCTTGCGCAAAAAATTATCGAGCCGCTGGCCGCTATCCGCCGCCGATACCGTTACAAAATGCACCTTCGTTGCATCCACCATCACAATCTCCGCTGAAAAAGCGCAAAGTATAGGCGACAAGCGAAAAAGCCACATCATGTGCAGATAAACCGCACACAGATTGTATCGCTCCTATAGAATAAGAGCGACGCGGCATGCCGCAGACGCAAACCAAACACATAAGGACCCCATCATGACGCAAAACATCCCGCAAAAGACCAAACTCATCATGGTCATCCTGGCCCTCTTTATGCCGGCTTTCCTCGTCCTGCCGCTGGTGATATGGGGCGGCGACACCATACCGCCCGCCATCAATAAAGACCTGCAAGCGGCGCGTCTTGCCCCCGTCGGCGTGCTGACCGTGGGTAAAGTAGCGGACAATACCGCCGTGGCCACCGCTCCTGCACCTGCTGACGGTACCCCTGCTGTGGCTGCCGTCGACAGTGCTCCCGCCTTTGATGCGGCAGGCACCTACAAAACCGTCTGCTCAGCTTGCCACGACAACCTGCCGAATGCGCCAAAACCCAGTGATACCGCCGCTTGGCAAGCCCGTCTCGACAAAGCGGGCAGCCTGGATGCCCTGGTTAAGAACGGTATTCAAGGCACGACAGGCGGTATGCCGCCCAAAGGCGGTTCAGCGCTTGACGACGCGCAATTCCACGACATGGTCGTCTATATGCTCGACCAGGCCAAAGTTGCCCACTAAAAACTTTCCAGGCAACTAAGAAAGATAACGCGGCGAACCGAAGACCGTGCAAATAAACACGGCACGGCTTGCCAATACCGTATCAGCTTTAATAAGAATCACGAGCGTGTGGCAAAAGCCGAATAGCTTGATTAAACAACAAAAGGGCGGGTTTCCGCCCTTTTGCGTATCCCAACCCAACAAAACAGGACTCCCTCCATGAGCGACATCCCCCGCTTCTGGCGCAGCCGTAACCCCATCAGCCTCCTCCTCCTGCCGTTTGCTGCCCTCTTTGCCGCGATCAGTACCGCCCGCCGCATGCTCTACCGCTGTGGCATCCTGAAGAGCTGGCGGGCGCCCGTGCCCGTCCTCATCGTCGGCAACCTCACCGTCGGCGGCAGCGGCAAAACCCCGCTGGTGCAGGCACTCACACGAGGGTTGCAAACACGCGGCATTAACGTCGGCATCATCAGCCGTGGCTACGGCGGCAGTGCAAAAACCGCTACCAATGTCGCCACCTGCCCGGATGCCGCTGTAGTTGGCGACGAACCGCTGCTGCTCTGGCAAACCACCGGTGCGCCGGTAGTCGTCGCCAGAAAGCGCGCTACCGCCGCGCAAAAACTCCTGCACGACTACCCGGCGACCCACCTGCTCATCGCCGATGACGGCCTGCAACACTACGCCCTCGCCCGCGACGCGGAAATCGTCGTCATCGCCGCCGACCTCGGCCTGGGCAACGGCTTCCTCCTGCCCGCCGGCCCCCTGCGCGAAACATCCGCCCGCTTGCGCCGTGCCGACATCGTACTGAGCCGCGATCCGGCGCGTTACCCGCATCCGCACAGTTATCCGCTGCACTACGCCAGCGACGGTGTGCACCCGCTTGATGGCGGCGAACGACGCCCGCTAACGGCTCTCGCCGCACCGCTGTACGCACTAACCGCCATCGCCCGCCCGGAACGCTTCTTCGCCAGCCTGCGCGCGCAAGGCGCAAACCTCGCCGCCTGCCGCAGCCTGCCCGACCATGCCGCCCTGCCGGCGGCAGAGGCCGATTTTGCTGCCAACGGCAGTCTCATCATCAGCGGCAAAGATGCGGTGAAAACCGCCGCCTGGCCGGAAACACTCAAACAGCACACCTACATCGCCGATTACCGCGCCGAACTGCCGCCCGAACTGCTGCCGCTGCTCCTGCACCGTCTGGGGCTGGCATAACCAGCGGTTTCCTTCGCATGCCAAAGCCTTTTCCACCGTTTGTTCCTGCGCAGATTGTCTGCTGCCCCATCCCAACCTTTCCCCACGGGGGAGGGACTTGTCTGTGCCAAGCGGCGTAAATACCGGGCTCTTCAAGCGGCCGCGGGAAGTTTTTTGTCGTGTACGAAGGCTGAATAGATAAAAATCGTAGCAGCGCTGCCGCTATCTTCCTGGCTAACGCCGGACTTGGTGTTACCAAGCCGCCTGTCGATAAGTATTTTTATTTGTTTATCCGTATCATGATTTGGAATTCAAATGGGAAGAGTTCTTCTCAGCGTTAAATAATTACGTTTTTTCAATATGTTACGCCTTGCCTGCAAAAACTGGTAGATGACAGCAAAATTTCTGTTTGACGCTGTGTGCCGCGCCCGTAATATTCGCCCCCCCTTTATTTATTTACCGGAGAAATCCCATGCAAGGAAATCCAGAAGTTATCGCTTATCTGAACAAACTGATTGCCGGCGAACTCGGCGCACGCGACCAGTATTTCATCCACGCCCGCATGTACGACGAATGGGGCTACACCAAGCTGTTTGATGCCAACCATCACGAAATGGAGCACGAAACCGAGCATGCCACGCAGATGATCAAGCGCGTATTGATGCTGGGTGGCACGCCGAACATGGTGCCGGCGCCGCTGAACGTTGGCAGCGACGTGAAATCGATGATGGAAAACGACCTGCAAGCGGAATATTCGGTGCGTGACAATCTGAAAACCGGTATCGCCCTCTGCGAGCAGCATCACGATTATGTCACCCGTAACATGCTGATTGAGCAGCTGAAAGATACGGAGGAAGACCACGCGCACTGGCTGGAACAGCAACTGCGCCAGATCGAGCAGATGGGCTTGCAGAACTACCTGCAAAGCCAGCTCTAAGGAGGCGTCATGCAGATTGCTCCCGAAGTGCTCACCTGCTTGAACAAGCTGCTCAGGCACGAGCTGACCGTCATCAACCAGTATTTCCTGCACGCGCGGATGCTGAACAACTGGGGCTACGACAGCGTCGGGCATACCATGTACAAGCAATCCATCCGCGCCATGAAAAACGCCGACAAACTTATCGCCCGCATTTTTCTGCTGGAAGGGCTGCCGAACCTGCAAGACCTCGGCAAGCTCTTCATCGGCGAGACGGTGGCGGAAGCGATTGCCTGTGACCTGCAAGCGGCCTATGCCCAGCATGGTGACTTGCGTGACGCGGTGAAACTGCTCGGCGAGGCGCGCGATTTCGTCTCCCGCACGCTGGTGGAAGAACTGCTGGATGATGTCGAGGAATACATTGACTGGCTGGAAACGCAGCAGGATTTGATCGCCGAGATAGGCGAGGCGAATTATCTGCAACAGGCGGTCGGCGACAACGACGCGCACTGATTTCAGCGAATCATGCAGCAAAAACCCCTCCTTTGCCGGAGGGGTTTTGCTTTTGTGCAATTCTTCGGTTGAGGGCACGCCAAGCGGGATAAATGCTGGTTTTGTAGGGTAGGCCTCAAACCCACCAAGAGGGCGCGGAGGGCATCGTGGGGGTTAATCCCGCCCTACCCTGCCGCACCTGCAAGGAGGCACTGCCCCACTTCTCTGGTTGTCCAAGACAACCTTAATCAATCCTGCGGCGGCAGCAGGAACACGCCCGCGCGGGCAAGGTGGACGTAGCCTTCGCGGCTGCCTTCGCGGAATTCTTCCGGCTTCAGGTTCACCAGTAGCGGTTTGCCCTGCCAGTCGGCGACGATTTCCCAGTGGTTGCCCATGTACACCGCGCTCTGGATGGTGCAGTGCTGTGCCGCTTCGCCCGTGTCTTTGAGGGTGACGGCTTCGGGGCGGATGCCGACGAGACAGGCACCGTCTTTAAGGCCGAAGGCGGCCGCGTCCGCCAGGTCGAAGCTGTAGCCGTTCACGGTGAGGCGGTTGCCGGCGAGTTCGGCGGTAAAGATGCTGGATTCGCCCATGAAGTTGGCGAGGAAAAGCGAGTTGGGGCGCTGGTAGAGTTCGCGCGCGCTCGCTTTTTGCATGATGCGGCCTTTGTCCATGACGATGACCTGGTCGGAGACGGCAAAGGCTTCGCTCTGGTCGTGGGTGACGTAGAGCGAGGTGATGCCGAGGCTTTGTTGCAATTCGCGGATTTTTTCGCGCATGCTGCGGCGCAGGTTGGCGTCGAGATTGGAGAGTGGTTCGTCGAAGAGCAGCACTTTCGGCTTGAGAACGAGGGCACGGGCGAGGGCCACGCGTTGTTGTTGGCCGCCGGAGATTTGGTCGACGTAGCGTTCGCCGAATCCGGCCAAATCCACGAGCGCCAAGGCTTCTTCGATGCGGCGCTTGCGTTCGTCTTTGCCGACGTTCAGCATTTTCAGGCCGTAGCCGACGTTATCGGCGATGCTCATGTGCGGGAAGAGCGCGTAGGACTGGAAGACGATACAGATATCACGATGCTGGATGGAGGCTTTGGTGACGTCTTCGCCGTCAATGCAGATTTGCCCGGAGGTCGGGCTTTCGAGACCGGCGACGAGGCGCAGGATGGTGGTTTTGCCGCAACCGGAGGGGCCAAGCAGGGTGGTCATGGTGCCGCGCTCGATGTTAAGGTCGAGGTTGTCGATGACGACGGCCTTGCCGAAGCGCTTGCTGACGTTTTTCAGGACGAGAAAGGCGTTGTTTTCTGTACTCATGGGAATCTCTTATTGTGCGGGTTGGCGGGCTTTCGAGCGGGCGATGCGGGTGTCGCCGATGATCCAGTCGAAGAAGAGGATGATGCTCATCATGACGACAATCAGGATCGAGCCATAGGCGATGGCAATGCCGTATTCGCCGTCTTCGACGCGGTTCAGGATGTAGGCCGTCGCGACGCGCGTGTCGGCGGTCACCAGGAAGATGATGGCGCTGACGGTGGTCATGGCTTTCACGAAACTGGTCACGAGCGCCGAGAGTAGCGCGGGCTTCAAGAGCGGCAGGATGATGTAGAGGATGGTCTTGAAGGAGCTGCCTTTGAGCGAGAGCGAGGCTTCATCCAGCGATTTGTCGAGCTGGCCGAGACCGGCGATAGCGGCACGCATCCCCACCGGCAGGTCACGCATGACCATCGAGATGATGACGATGATGCCGGTGCCGGTGAGATAAAGCGGGGCGTTATTGAAGGCGAGGATGTAGGATACGCCCGCTGCCGTGCCGGGGATGGCGAAGCAGAGCATGGTGAGGAATTCCAGCGCCTTCTTGCCGCGAAACTGTTTGCGCACCACGATATAGGCAATCAGCAAGCCAAGCAGGGCGGTGAGCACAGCGGCGATGCCGGCGTAAATCAGGGTGTTAATCAGGGACGGCCAGGCACCGTCACTCAGCCCCTGCCCGAAGAGCATGGCGTAGTTCTTCGTGGTGAGCGTGTAATCCACACCCCAGTTCACGGTGAAGCTGCCGTAGAAAATGCTGCCGTAGAGGACGATATTGAAGACCACCCACACCGCGAGCAGCGCGGTAATCGTGTTCTTCAGGCCGCGCGGCAGTTCCTGCACCTCGCCGCGATAGGACTTGCCGGAAACGGTGATGTAAGAGCGGTTGCCAATCCACAAATACTGCACGATAAAGATACCGAGCGAGAACAGCAGCAGGATGGTGCCGAGGGTACTGGCCGAGGCATAATCCAGCTGGGAACCGGCGATGTAGAAATAAATCTGCGTGGCGATTACGTCGAAGCTGCCGCCGAGCACCAAGGGGTTACTGAAATCGGCGAGCGACTGGATGAAGACCAGCAGGAAAGCGTTGGCCAGCGCCGGACGCAGCAGCGGGAAAATAATCTGGAAGAACGTCTGATAACGGTTGGCGCGCAGCGTGTAGGACGCTTCCTCGATGGACGGGTGAATGGATTTCAGCGCACCGTCAAGAATCATGAAGGCAAGCGGGGTGAAGGCGAGGATCTGCGCGATGGCGATACCGTTGAAACCGTAGAGCCAGTTAGTATTGGTGAAGCCGAGGTGCATCAGCCATTCCGTGACATAACCGGAACGGCCCAGCATCAGCGTCACACCGAGGCCGACCACAAACGGCGGCGTGACAATCGGCAGAATCGAGAAAATCTTGCCGACAAAGGCAGTGCGGCGGGCAATCCGCGTCGTATAAAGCGCAAAAGCGAGACCGAACAGCGTGGACATCAGGCCGACAAAGCCGGAGAGCATCAGCGAATTGCCGATGACGCGCACGATATAGCTGCGCCCCAGAATATCGAGCACCTGACCGGGCACGAACGCGCCGCTTTCGTCATAAAACATCGCCTTGAAAATGGCGATCGTCGGGAAGACGATGAAAAGTGCGATTAGCAAAATGATTAAGAGCAGCGACGCGATGATGAACTTGTCGCCTTGCAACACCTTCAAGCGGGCAAGCGCGAGGGTCGCCAGCGCAATCAGCGCCAGGGCGAGGCCAATTACCGCATAGCCCAGCGAGACATGACGCAGATCGGCACTGATGACGACCAGCGCGGTGATAACAGCGGCAAGCGCCAGCTCACTCTTGGCCTGCACGGCAGGTGCGAGCTTGAGCGCGGGCAAAAGCAGGAAACCGGCGAGCGGCGCGAACCATAGCCAGCTCACATTGAGCGAACGCCAGCCCATCGCGGCGAGACGCTCATCGCGCGTCGCCTCAAACAGCCCATAATCGAGGGCAAAAGACGGCAGCAGCAAAAACGCCGCGAATGCCAGCACGACCCAAAATACGGGTCGCTGCAAAAAACGTGAAAACAGATTCATAAAACCTCGATTGCAGGGTGGGATGACGCCCACCGGAAAAACGGTTTAAAGTTATCAACGCCCGCCAAGCGGGATAAATACTGGATTTATTGCGGAGCGATTGCTGCCCCATCCCGCCCCTCCCCCACGGGGGAAGGGCCTTTTTCATCTAACTCCCTACTGGGGGGTACGGGCCAAGCGGGATAAACACTGAGCCCGCCAAGCGGGAGACCACGCTCCTATTTCCCCAATTTGACCTCATCGACCCAGCGTTTAATCAAACGTTTGCGCAAATCACTGGCGCCGTATTTATCAAAATCGTAGTTAATCAGATTGACGGACTTGAAATCCAGCGAATAGGGCGACAATTCCGCTTCACTGTTCGTCAGGATTTGGTGCGTTTCCCCTTTCTTCCACGACAATTCCTGCGCTTCTTTCGATAACGCCCAATCGACAAACAATTTCGCGTTTTCCGGATTTCTGGCGCCTTTAATAATACTGACGCCGCCAATTTCATACCCCGTACCTTCACACGGCACGATTAATTCCACCGGTGCACCCTTTTCCTTTTCGATGGAATGCTCATGCAAAAAGCCGATGCCAATCGCCGCTTCCCCGCGCGCGGTATTACGAGTAGCGGTATTGCCGGATTTCGTATATTGCGAGACATTTTTATTGAGTTCCTTCAAGAATTTGAAAGCCTCTTCCTCGCCCCAGAGCTGCACAAAAGTGGCAATCTGCGTATAAGCCGTGCCGGAACTTTGCGGGTCGGCAGCCTGGATTTCGTTCCTGTATTTCGGGTCAGTCAAATCCTTCCAGCATTTCGGCACCGGCAGATTCAGCTTTTGCAGGCGTTCCGTATTCACGCCAAAGCCGAGAATACCCAGATAAATTGCCGAAGAATAATTACCTTTCACTTTGGCCGGATCTTTCAGCGCATCGGGGATGTATTGCAAATTGGGCGATTTATAGGCTTCGAGCAATCCCATTTCGCCCGCTTGTGAATGCGGATCCAATGTACCGCCATACCAGACATCGCCTTGCGGATTGGCTTTCTCCGCCTCAATCCGCGCAAAGATGCTGCCGGTGCTGCCGCGAATGAAACTGGTCTTGATTTTATGCTTCTGCTCGAATGCCAGCACTTCCTGCTCACACATCGTATTTTGCGCGCTGCAATACACCACCAGGCGGCTTTCTGCCGCTGCAAAAACCGCACCGCTTAATACAATTCCTGACAGGACAAGCGCCATCCGGGAAATATTCATGATTGTATCCTCAGTATTAAAAAAGTACGGCCTGACGCACAGGCCGTACTTAATAGCTGTTATTTACCCATCTTGACCGTTTCTACCCATTTATCGATCAACCGTTTGCGCTCATCGGCAGAACCATATTTCGCAAAATCGTAGTCAATCAATTTCAGTTGCGCGGGATCCGGCGTATTCGGCGCCTGTTCGGCGGTGGTATTGGTCAGAATCTGCAAAGACTCGCCCTGTTTCCAGGCAGATTCCTGCCCTTCTTTTGAGAGCGCCCAATCCACGAACAGCTTGGCGTTATCCATGTTGCGCGCACCTTTCAGGATGCTGACACCGCCCAGTTCGTAACCCGTACCTTCACACGGCACAACCAGTTCCAGCGGCGCGCCTTTGTTCTTTTCCAGGGTGTAATCGTGCAGGAAGCCGATGCCGATGGCCGTTTCACCGCGTGCGGCATTGCGCGACGGGGTCACGCCGGATTTGGTGTACTGCGAAATATTCGGATGCAACTGGCGGAAATAATTGAAGGCTTCGTCCTCACCCCAGAGTTGCACGAAGGTGGCGAGCGCGGTGTAGGCCGTACCGGCACTTTGCGGGTCAGCGATTTGCACCTCACCCTTGTATTCCGGTTTGACCAGATCCTTCCAGCATTTCGGTACTTCTTTGATGCCGAGCTTGTTCAGGCGGTCAGTATTCACACCAAAGCCGAGGATGCCCATGTAAATGGCGGATGTGGCATTGCCTTTCACCTTGCCGGGATCGCGGAAACGCTCAATAATCTGCGGCAGATTGGGCGACTGATAGGCTTCCAGGAGACCCAGTTCACCGGCCTGCGACTGCGGATCGAAGGTGCCGCCGTACCAGACGTCAGCCTGCGGGTTGTTCTTTTCTGCTTCCACCTTGGCAAAGGTGCTGCCGGAGCCGTTGCGGATAAACGAAGCCTTCACGTCGTGCTTCTTGCCGAATTCCTTCACCGCGTTTTCACACATGGCATTCGTTGCGCTGCAATAGACAACGAGCCGCCCGGCAGCGTGGGCGTGAACGGCCAAGAGGGAACCGGCGGCAACAGCGGCGGCGAGTTTGGTGAAGCGAGACCATTTCATAACATTGACTCCTGATGGGTGGGAAGGGACAACCGCCTGCAACACAAGCGGTGGCGGTGAAATATGTGGACAGGATTAGGCGGAATCAACACATTCCAACACCGTGTGCACATTATAACCACGCGGGATTGGGGAAAGGAAGGGGAAAATTCACACTCACCATAATTTTCACGCTGGCAAAGCAATTGGCAGGCGCCGCCCTTCATCACTGCTTTGCTGCGCCAGCTCGGTGAGGTAGATGACGCACAGGGCTTGTTCGGCAGTCACTATCAGTGGTGCCCCGCCACGGATAGCGGCAGCAATGTTGTCGTAGTAAGCAAGAAAATTGCCGCGCCGGCTTTCGATGCGGCGGCTACCGTCTTCGGTGTAAAGGGTGCCGTGCTGGTCAGTAGGTTCTGTGCCGTAAGCGGGATCATCAGGGTGCATACCCGCTTTGAGTTGGGCTTCTTGCGGGTCAAGGCCGTATTTGACATAGGTGGCGCGTTCGCCTTCGAGATGAAAGCGGGCGACCGGCGCGTTGCAGTAAGGGGCGGTATGCAGAATGACTTCGTGCGTGGCGTAGTGCAGCTGAACGTGGGCGTAATCCACGGTCTGGCTACCGGGACGCAGGGCGCGGCAGTGACCGGTTACGGCTTGCGGCAGGCCGAAGAGGTCAAGCGCCTGGTCTAGCAGATGCGCGCCGAGGTCGTACCAGATACCAGCGCCTGCGCCGGGGTTTTCGCGCCAGCGGTCGCGCACGTGCGGGCGGTAGCGGTCCCAGCGGGAAATGAGGAGGCGCGGCGCGCCAAGAACATTGTCAGCGAGGAGCTGTTTCAGGGTGAGAAAGTCGCCGTCCCAGCGGCGATTGTGGAAGACACTGAGCAGGCGGCTGTTTTCGGCAGCAAGCCGGATGAGGGCTTGCCCTTCGGCGAAGGTGTTCACCATCGGTTTTTCGAGGACGACATGGCGGCCTGCGGCGAGGCATTGCGCGGCCAGGCTGTAGTGGACGGTATTCGGCGCAGTGATGATGACGAGTTCGGCGTCGCTTTCTGCCAGCATGGTAGCGGCATCGGGGTAGCGCGGGACAGGGATGCCGGGCTGCTCTTTGCTGCTAACCAATGCGGTCAGGCGGTAGGCGAGGTTCGCGGCGATGAGCGGCAGGTGGAAGGTGCGGGCGGACATGCCGCAGCCGATGATGGCGGTGTTAATCATGGGGTTCTCCGGTCTCTGTTCACGGCAAATTTTATTATCGTCTCTTCTCGCACTGCGCAACACTTTCCTGCGTGTACCGTGCCTTTATGTGCGACAAGATTTCGCCAAGCGGTGTAGCGTTACTGGCCTCGCGTCAAGCGGCGTGGTTACTGGGTCTGCCAAGCGGTGTAGTTGCCGGGTTATGCCGTCTGCAAATGTTTAAAGGCGCTGCCGGAGTAGCGCCTTTTGGGGTAGATATTTTTACAGCCCTTTGCAGTTGGCGTAGTAGGTAACGGTCGCCGGCCAGTCGCTGAAGATGCCGATGATGCCGACATCTTTGGCGAGCACGTCGAGGTAGTTATAGATGTCGCCGTCTTTTTTGCCGAGCTCTTCCACGCCGGTGAAGTACCAGCCGCCGCCTTTGGCAATCGGGCCGGAGCGTTCCAGCGTCCAGGTGATGAGTTTGAGGCCGTTGTCTTTCGCGGCTTTGGCGTAGTCAGAGACGCCGAATTTGCCGCCGTCGTTTTTGACGAGCATCGGCATCGCCGGTGAGAGGTATTGCAGGCCGAGTTTGCGCCATTCAGGCATTTCTTTGATGCGCGGCGCGGTATCGAGGGTTTCGTCGAGGAAAACCGCCTGTTTGCCGTAGTTGCCGCCTTTTGTCAGCCAGTAGCGGACGACTTCCGGCTGGAAGGATTGCGGGAAGACGTCGCCTGGGGCAACGCCGGCTTCGGCGTAATCATCAAGCATTTTTTGCGCGTATTGTTCGAGGGTAAAGCCGTCATAGGGCATGGCAATGACCGGTTCTTTCAGTTCCGGGGTCATTTTCACGCCGTGGCTTTTGAATAGGGCGATGCTTTCTTTGTGCGTCATCAATTCGCCGTTTTGCGCATACATTTCGGTGCGCCAGGCGGGTGTACCCTGCATGTATTCTTCAATGCTGCGCGCGCCTTTATTGCCACCATCCATTTTGCCTTTCAGCGTTTTGAATTCGGCGAGGGTGATGTCCGAGGTGCGGCATTCGACTTCGGCTTCTTTCACCAGTTTGCCGTCAGCATCGTATTCGGCGGGTTTGAACGGCACGCTGCATTTGGCAGCCAGCGGGGTGACGAGAATGTTGGTGGTGTTATGCAGGTCGTTTTGCGCGTGGCGGCAGACGAGTTCTTTGTCTTTGGTGAAGGCAACGTCGCATTCGAGGATGCCCGCCCCTTCACGAATACCCGCAAGGTAGGAATCGCGGGTATGTTCCGGGAATTGCAGCGCTGCGCCCCGGTGGGCGATGCTGAATTCGCTTCTTTTCGGGGTCTGCTGCGCGCAGGCTTTGAGTTCGTCTTTCAGGGCGCCGTCTTCGAGGTTGTCGATGAGGTAGAACGGACGCACGCCGTAGGTCAGCGGCTCGGCAGCATAAGCGGCGCTGGCGAGGGCGGCACAGACAGCCAGGGTGAGGAAACGTGGCATTTTGTTACTCCGGTGTGTAAATTCGCATGCATTTTAGGCGTATTTCACACAATGCACACGGATTTTTCACATGGCTTCGCCGCTATAATGCGACCTTTTCTTTCTACCGGAATGTGTTATGCAAAAAATTCTGCTGTCCTCTTTCGCCATCCTGCTCGCCGCTTGTGCCGCCGATGGGCGCGTCCCGGAAAGCATGGCGCGGGAAATCGTCTCACCGCTGGTTGACCAGCAATGCCGCACCCAGCTCAACAAACGCCAGGAATGGCAGCTTGCCTCCGCCCTGATGGGCAGCGAGGTGAAAAGCCAGTGGGAAAACAAGATTTGCGGCTGCGTCAGCGAGGAAGCACCGGCGAATATGACGAATCAGGAAATGTTGCAGGTTATCAACCCGGCGACGCGCAACCAGGCGGTAACGAATGTGGCGGTGAAAACGCTTAGCGCCTGCATCAAGCGGGTATTGCACTGATGCGGGCGCAATGGCGCGAGGTGTTACGGCAGGCTGTGGGCAATCCTGCCGCCGATTTTCACCCCGGACAATGGGAAGCGATGGATGCGCTCGTCAATCAGCGCAAGAAGTTATTGGTGGTCGAACGCACCGGCTGGGGGAAAAGTCTGGTCTATTTCCTGAGCGCCAAAATGATGCGCGAAAAAGGCATGGGGCCGACCATCATCATTTCCCCGCTGCTGGCCCTGATGCGCAACCAGATTGAATCAGCGCGCCGCTTCGGCGTGACGGCCGCCAGCATCAATTCCACCAACGTCGAGGAATGGGATGCCGTCGCCATCCGCCTGCACCGCGATGAAATCGATTGCCTGCTGATTTCACCGGAGCGTTTGGCGAATGACAGTTTTATTGACAGGGTATTAAACCCAATCATAAGCCGCATCGCCATGCTGGTCATTGATGAAGCCCACTGCATCTCCGACTGGGGGCACGATTTCCGTCCCGATTACCGCCGCATTGGCAATATTCTGCGCCTGTTGCCGCCCAATACCCCGGTGCTGTGTACCACGGCGACCGCCAATGACCGCGTCGTTGCCGACATCCGCGCACAAATTGGCAACATTGAAGTACAACGCGGCCCGCTGGTGCGCGAGAACCTCTACCTGCAAACCCTGCACCTGCCCGATCAGGCGGCGCGCCTCGCCTGGCTGGCGCAAGTGCTGCCAAAGCTGCACCATCCCGCCATCATCTACACCCTGACCGTGAACGACAGCGAATACGTTGCCGCCTGGTTACAGCAAAACGGCATCCGTGCCGAAGCCTACTACGGCACAATGGATAACAGCAGCCCTGCCGATGGCAACGCCCGCCGCGAACAGCTGGAAAGCCTGCTCTACCACCACGAATTACAGGCACTCGTTGCCACCAGCGCCCTTGGCATGGGTTACGACCAACCTGACCTCAGCTTCATCTGCCATTACCAGATGCCGGGCTCGGTGATTGCCTACTACCAGCAGGTAGGCCGGGCCGGACGCGGCATCGCGCAAGCGGCGGGCGTCCTGATGTTGGGTACGGAAGACAGCGAAATCCACGACTACTTCCGCTGCAGTGCCTTCCCGCCGGAACAGCACGTCCGCGAAATCTTGAGCGCCCTGGAACAAAGCGACGGCCTCAACCTGCGCGAAATCGAAGCGTGTTGCAACCTGCGCCGGGGGCAAATCAAAAAAGTCCTGAAACTGCTTAGCGTCGAAAATCCCGCACCGGTTATCAAAGTCGGAAGCCAGTGGCGGCGCACGGCCACCCCTTACCACATGGATCACGCGCGCATCGCCCGCCTCACCGCACAGCGCGAACAAGAATGGGCGCAAATGCAGGACTATCTGCACAGCACGGACTGCCGCATGCAATACCTGCGTCACGCCCTCGACGACCACAGCAGCGACGGCACCCCCTGCGGCAAATGCGACAACTGCCGCGACACCCCGGCGCTGCCGGTACAACTCGACCCCACCCTCGTCGCGCAAGCGACCACCTACCTGCGCAACCTGACCCTCCCCATCAAGCCGCGCCGGCAAATCAGCGGCAACCCGCTGCAGCAATACCGCTTCCCGCCCTACCTCAAAGAACTTGCCGCCCAAGAAGGCCGCATCCTTGCCCGCTGGAACAGCGGTGCCTGGGGGCGGTTGATTGCAGAAGGCAAACACAGCGGCCATTTCAGCGACGAACTGGTCGCGGCAATGGCGGACATGATTAACAAACGCTGGCACCCCGACCCTGCACC
The DNA here is from genome assembly GCF_900460955.1 of Cardiobacterium valvarum. GTDB lineage: Bacteria > Pseudomonadota > Gammaproteobacteria > Cardiobacteriales > Cardiobacteriaceae > Cardiobacterium > Cardiobacterium valvarum. The sequence continues at coordinate 920,311 of NZ_UFUW01000001.1, read as the reverse complement.
GCAGTGGGTCTGCGCCATCCCCTCCCTGCGCCACCCCGCGCTCGTCCCCGACTTCGCCCGCCGCCTCGCCGCCCGCCTGAATCTCCCCTACATTGACGCCCTGCACAAAGTGCGTGACAACCCGCCACAAAAAGAACAAAACAACAGCTACCACCAATGCGCCAACCTCGACGGCGTCTTTGCCGTTACCGCCGGCATTCCGCACACCCCGGTGCTGCTCATTGACGACATCACCGACTCTGGCTGGACATTCACCATCGCTGCCGCCCTGCTGCGCCAGGCGGGCAGCGGCGTCGTCTATCCTGCCGCCCTCGCCACCTCCGCCAACAAAGACTGACCATGAACCCCACCACCCAGGCCATCCTGCTGCTCACCGCCCACCTCGACAAACACGACGCGGCGAAACCGCTCGGTCCCGCCGAATGGGGTCGTCTCGCCGCCCACCTACACCGCCACCAGCACACCCCGGCCGACCTGCTGCAACGCGAACTGCCCACTCTGCTCGACGGCTGGACAGACAAAACCGTCAGCATCGAACGCCTCGAAAAACTGCTGCAACGCGGCAGCGGCCTCGCCATCGCCCTGGAAAAATGGCAGCGCGCCGGCCTCTGCATCCTCACCCGCGCCGACAGCGACTACCCGCAACGCCTGAAAAAACACCTCGGCGCCAGCGCACCGCCCTTCTTCCACGCCATCGGCAACCTGGCACTCGCCAACCCGCCGCAGGCATTGGCCGTTGTCGGCTCGCGCAATGCCGACCCTGCCGACATCAAAGCCACCGCCGACCTTGCCACACGCGCCGCCCAGGCGCACATCACCATCACCTCCGGCGGGGCGCGCGGCGTGGACGAAGCCGCCATGTGCGCCGCACTCGATGCGGGCGGATACAGCGTCGGCATCCTCGCCGACAGCCTGCTGCGTGCCAGCACCAACCGCAAATGGCGCACCGCCCTGCAAGCGGGACACCTGCTACTACTCACCACCTGCCACCCCGAAGCCGCCTTCAACAGCGGCAACGCGATGGCGCGCAACCGCTACATCTATACCATGAGCGACGCAGCAGCCGTCATCCACGCCGGACAAAAAGGCGGCACCATCAGCGGCGCAGGCGAAAATCTCAAACACCACTGGGTGCCGCTCTGGGTCAAACCCAGCGACGACCCCACAGCGGCAAACGCCACCCTCGTCGCCCAGGGTGGCCACTGGCTGCCCGCAGATGGGGACATCAGCGCCCTGCTTGCCACCACTGCCAGCAGCCAAAGCAGCCTGCCAATAGAAAGCCCGCCAGACAACACCGCATCCGTCGCTGCTGAAACCGCTATCGCAGAAACACCGCAGGATAGCGCTTCCACACAAACCGAACTGCCGGGTACACCGCCCGCCGCAGAAAAAACCGAAAAAAAGCCCCGCCGCCGCAACAAAAAATCCGCACCGGAACTCATCACCACCTTCACCCTGCCCGACCTCTACCAAACCTTCCTTGCTGCCCTGCCAAAGGACGCCGAATTTGGCCACACTGCCCTGCTGACCCAGCTCAAAACCCTCGGCATACGGCGGGTACAACTTCTGGACTGGCTGAAACGCGCCGTCGCCGAAAACACCCTGGAACGCAAAGAACGCCCTGTCCGTTACCGCTTCACCGAGCCGGACCTGCCCCTGACAAAAAATGCGTAGCCGCCACATTTCCCGATCTATCGTAGTCATGCTCATAAACAGCAGTAATCCATGCATGAATGGCGCAGAATCGATCAAGTATCAACTCGCCCCCGATTCCTATTTGAAACGACGATATCGGCTAATTTTGATACGATAACGCCGCCCGCCGCAGAGGGTTGACGCAGCGGCATTTCTTTTACTTTTTAACACCTAGGAGAACGGCATGAGCCATTACCTGTTTACATCCGAATCCGTGTCCGAAGGGCACCCCGACAAAATCGCCGACCAGATTTCCGATGCGGTGCTGGACGCCATCATCGCGCAAGATCCGAACGCCCGCGTCGCCTGCGAAACCCTCATCAAAACCGGCATGGCAATGATCGCTGGCGAAGTCACCACCTCCGCTTGGGTTGATCTCGAAAGCATCGTGCGCCAGACCATCTCCGACATCGGCTACAACAGCTCCGATGTCGGCTTCGACGGCGCGACCTGCGCCGTGCTGAACGTCATCGGCAAGCAGTCTTCCGACATCGCCCAGGGCGTGGACCGCGAAGAAAAACGCAAGCAGGGCGCCGGCGACCAGGGCCTGATGTTCGGCTACGCCTGCGACGAAACGCCGACCCTGATGCCTGCGCCAATTACCTACGCGCACCGCCTGGTCGAGCGGCAGTCCAAAGTGCGCCGCGACGGCGTGCTGCCGTGGCTGCGCCCCGATGCCAAATCACAAGTCACCTTCCGCTACGAAGATGACAAAATCACCGGCATTGACGCCGTTGTCCTCTCCACCCAGCACGATCCGGAGATTTCGCAAAAAGACCTGCAAGAAGCCGTGCGCGAACTCATCATTGACAAAGTCCTGCCCGCCGAATGGCTCGACAAGGACACCAAATACCACATCAACCCGACCGGCAAATTTGTTATCGGCGGGCCGGTGGGCGATTGCGGCCTGACCGGGCGCAAAATCATCGTCGATACCTACGGTGGCTCCGCACACCACGGCGGTGGCGCCTTCTCCGGCAAAGACCCCTCAAAAGTGGATCGCAGCGCCGCTTATGCGGGCCGCTACGTGGCGAAAAACATCGTCGCCGCCGGGCTCGCCAAACGCTGCGAAGTGCAAGTCTCTTACGCCATCGGCATTGCCGAGCCGACCTCCGTCATGGTCAACACCTTCGGCACCGGCACCATTCCGGACGACGAAATCATCAAACGCGTCCGCGCGGTGTTCGATCTCACCCCCTACGGCATCATCGAAATGCTTGACCTCATCCGCCCGATTTACCGCCAAACCGCCGCTTACGGTCACTTTGGCCGCGAGTTGCCGGACTTCACCTGGGAAAAAACCGACCGCGCTGACGCGCTGAAACGGTAAGAATTTCCCGCCATTGCAAAACGCCGAATGCCGCAAGCATTCGGTGTTTTCATATAGAAGCTAGGAATACACGATGCAAACAGAAAAGAAAAATCTCGAAGGATTGGGCGGCTGGCTGATATTGGTTGGCATCAGTTTATTTGTCAGCCCGATACGCTTGTGGATAGAAATAACGCAAATTTATCAGGAGATGAAGAGCAACGGTTCCTGGGAATTGATTATGTCGGGCGAGGCAGATATGCATTATCCGGGTATAAAAGCGCTTATTCTAGGTGAGATCGCCATCAACAGTGTGCAAATCATCGCCTGCATCGTACTGATTATCCTGTTTTTTATGAAGAAAAAGCTGTTCCCTATAGTTTTTATCGCAGCAGCAGCTTTTAATGTCATATTCCTTTTTGTCGATAGCGTAGTGGCGTCCAGCATTATGCCGGATGAATTCTTTGCAGAAGAAGAAAGCGGCAAAGAAATTGCCCGAAGCTTTATGTATCTTGCTATTTGGGGAACCTATATGCTGGTATCGAAGCGGGTAAAAGCGACCTTTATTCATTAAGCGTTCTTGGTGGTAACACAGGGGAAAATACCGTTTATATTCTTGGCAAGAACGACTCCAAGCGGGATAAACACTGGGTTTTCTCCCTCCTTCCGTTGCTATGCGAAATCTTCCCCCGCAAGCAGGAAGGGATTTCGTGCCAAACAGCGTAAATACTGACCCCATCAAGCGGCATAAATGCTGGGCCCGCCAAGCGGCGTAAATGCTGGACTTGCCTGGAACGGATTTCCAGCCAGCCTGCCTGTTGCGACGGGCTAAAACCCACCCTACAGCTGGTGACAGATGCTTTTATTTTGGGACGCCGATTTCCCATAAAAAAACGCCCCCGCAGGGGGCGTTTTTTTATTTATACCGCGCCATCAGCGCTTGGCAGCGGCGAGGGTGCGGCGGGCGAAGATGAGCATACCGCCGATAAAGAAGGCGAGGCCTAGCCAGGCGGCGGTGGTGCCCCAGTTGCTGAGCGGCAGCGCGAGCGGTGCTTCGGAGCCGCCGTTGGTCACGGAAACGACAATAATGAAAGCGAGGATAACGCCAATCAGGCTTTCGCCGACGATGAGCCCGGCGGCAAAGAGGGTACCGATGCGATCAGCGGCAGCAACGCGTTTTTCGCTGTCCGCGCCATAGCGGCTGCGAATACGGCCACGCAGGAAGGCAGCGAGGAAGGCGCCGATGATAATCGGCATGTTAATAGACGGCGGCAGGTAGATGCCCATGCCGACCGCCAGCACCGGCAATGCTTTGCGGCCACCGCTGCCCTTGCGCAGCAGGACATCAACGACAATCAGCGCCACACCGATGGCGACGCCGCTCAGGATATACTGCCATTGCAGGTCGTGCGCGAAGATGCCTTTAGTGATACTGGTCATCAGCGTTGCCTGCGGTGCGGACATTGCTTGGGCGGGATTCATGCCTGCACGCGGCATGGCATCCGGGAAGCCGTAGGCCTGATAGAGCAGTTGCAGCACCGGTGCGACGACGATGGCGCCGGCCACCACGCCGATGATCAACGCCACCTGTTGCCGCCACGGCGTCGCTTGCAGCAGGTAGCCGGTTTTCAGGTCTTGCAGGTTGTCGTTGGAGATGGAGGCGACGGAAACGACCGCCGTGCCACAGAAGAGGGTGAGCGCCAGTAGGAATTGGCGGTTGGCCGCATCGGCGAAGAGGCCGCCGGATTCACCGATCAGGAGCAGTACCAGCGAGATGATGATGATGGAGATGATGCCGATGCCGGAAATCGGGCTGGATGAGGAGCCAACCAGCCCCGCCATGTAACCGCAGGCGGCGGCAACGAGGAAGCCGATGATGACGGTGAGCAGCACGCAGGCAACAACCAGCAGCCAGGCGATGCCGCTGGGGATCGTCGCAGCATCAATGAAGTGGTAGAAGCTGAAGCCGAGCAGCACCATCATGCCGAGGGTGGTGAAAATCATCGCCTGCGGCGAGAGATCTTGCTCAATGCGCGCGGTGGAGGCGGCTGCATTGCCGCTCAGGGTGCGGAAGGACTGCTTCATGCCTTCGATGGTCGGTCTCAACAGGGTAATCAGCGTCCAGATGGCGGCGATACCGATGGTGCCAGCGCCGATGAAGCGCACTTTGTTTTTCCACAGGCTCATGGCAAAGGCGGTCATATCCATGCCGTCCGGCATCGGCGTGGTGGCGGTAAACCACGGCACCGCACCGCCCCAGGCAAAGGCAATGCCGATGAGGATGGCGATACCGCCGGTCAGGCCGACCAGATAACCCGCGCCGAGCAGCGCCAGCGAATAGCCCATCGGTAACTGGAACACGGCGTTGCCGCTCTTGAACCAGTAACTGGCGCTGTCACTGATGACGCGCAGGCCATTGCTCAACAAGCCGAACAACCCGGCAAGCAGGCCGCCGGCGACGATTTCGCGGATGCCGCTGCCTTCGCTGCCTGCTGTCTCGCTATGGCTGCCGACCTTGAGGATCTCCGCTGCGGCAACGCCTTCCGGGTAGGGCAAATCACTCTTCACCACCATCGCATAGCGCAGCGGCACAGTGAAAATCACGCCGAGGATACCGCCGGCGGTGCAGAGCAGCGTCGTCTGCCAAAAAGGAAAACCGGCCCAGTAACCCGCCATTAGCAGGCCGGGCAGGACAAAAATCACACTGGAAATGGTGCCGGCGGCGGACGCCTGTGTCTGCACCATGTTGTTTTCCAGGATATTGCTGCCGCTGGCAAATTTCAGCACCGCCATGGAAATTACCGCCGCCGGGATGGAGGAGGCGAAGGTCAGACCGACTTTCAGACCGAGATAAACGTTGGACGCGGTGAATACCACCGTAATCAGCGCACCGAGCACCATTCCGCGCAAGGTCAGCTCGCGCACGTTGGCAAGAGGGTCAGAGAGAGTATTAGTGGACATATAAAACCTCATGAAGAAAGAAAGTCTGAATGTTGAAATTTAGTTAATGGAAAGTCAAGAAACCGCGCAGAAAAAATATCAGATTCTATGGAAAAATAGCGACTCTCACCTCTCTATCCATTGGAAGACGCATGAAATTCAAAAAAATCCTGTACATCAGCGCCATCACCCTCATCGCCGGTTGTGAATCCATGGCCGATCTTGCCGGCTACAACTCGCAGGCGCTAAACCTCAAAGCCGCACAAAGCTACAACACCCTGCTATCCGAAGCACAAAGTGAAAATGCGCTCGATACCCGTTCGCCGACCGCACAGCGCGTGCACCAAGTCTTCAACCGCATGGTGCCGATCGCCGACGCTGACAACCGCACCGGTGTCCCCTTCCAGTGGCAGATGAACGTCATCCGCTCAAGCGAGCTCAACGCCTGGGCGATGCCGGGCGGGAAAATGGCGGTATACAGCGGCCTTGTCGAAAAACTGCATCTCACAGATGACGAACTTGCCGCCGTTATCGGTCACGAAATGACCCATGCCCTGCGCGAGCACACCAAGGCGCAAGTCGGCCAGCAACTGCTGACCGGTCTCGGCATGCAAATCGGCGGTGCGGTGCTGGCCAGCCAGGGCAACATCAACCCGAACATGATTGATATGGGCTCAGGTCTGCTCGCCGAATACGGCATTAACAAACCGTTCAGCCGCCAACATGAGACCGAAGCGGATATCGGCGGCCTGATGCTGATGGCGCGCGCCGGCTACAACCCGCAGGCAGCCATCAATGTCTGGCAGAAAATGGCACAGGCAGGCGGCGGCAGCACGCCAACCTTCCTCTCCACCCACCCCAGCGGTGCCGACCGCATCGCCGTCTTGCAGCAATACCTGCCGGAAGCGATGGGCATCTACCAGCAAAGCCGGGGCCGATAAACATCCTTGTCGCACTTGCCAAAATCCCCCCGCTTGCGGGGGATTTTTTATTCCGTGAGGCGAGAAGCTATCCCGCTTGGTCCAAAAACACTTCTCAGCGGGAAAGCTGCCGCCCCATCCTTCTGCTCCTGTTAGCGCAGCGTCTCGCCAACGACCTTCCATATCGCCGGATCATTCCAGACATCGCCATGTCCCGCGTCCAGTTCATGCAGGATGGCACGATCAGGGAATTGTGCGCGCAGGCGGTGGCTGTGCGCTGGCGGAATCAGGGTGTCGCGTCTGCCGTGGAAGAGCAGGATGGGCGTTTCGGGGCTTTGCGCCAGGTATTCGGCGCTCGGCAGCGGGTATTTGATGAGCGGCGCGGGCACGATGGGGTATTCTTCCTGAATCAGCCCGCGCAGGGTGTGAAAGGGCGAAACCAGGATGAGGCGCTCGACGGGATAGTGTGCTGCGGCATAAGCCGCCATGCCGCTGCCGAGGGAATAGCCGATGAGCGTCAGTGGTTTGTCGCCGCTGTCGCGGCGGATGTAGGCCATCATTGCGTCCACGTCGGCCAGCATTTGCGTCTCGCTGCGCAGGCGGCCTGTGCTTTTGCCGTAGCCGCGATAGTCAAAGAGGTAGCAGTCGTAGCCAAGTGCGGCAAGGCGCGCACCGATGTTGCCCCAATGGGCGAGCGAGCCGGCGTTGCCATGGAAGAAGACGATGACACCTTTGGGGTTGTCATGGCGGAAGTGCAGGCCGTGCAGTTCTGCGCCCGCGACCGGCAGGCGGATTTCGCGGTAGGGCACGGGGAAATGGAAAGTGTAATCGGCGGCGAGGGTTTGCGGGTGGAAGAGCAGTTTTTCCTGCACGAGGTAAAGCGTGCCCAGTGTCGCCGCGTAGAGGGCAGCAACGGTGGGGACAGCGCAGAGGAGGTATTTTTTCAGGCGCTTCATGGTAGGGACGGTTCGTCAGGCGGTGTGGTTTTTTCGGCGTTGTCCCGCGCGTCGGCGATAAATTCGTCGACGTTTTCGGCGAGCAGCACTGCCAGCGGGCGGGTGGGAGCAAAGGCGGCGAGGATGATGGTGATGATGGAGGTGAGCGGGATAGCCAGCACCGCCCCGGCCACGCCCCACAGTGATGTCCACAGCGACAACGCTACCAGCACCACGAAGGGGGAGAGGTTAACCTGCTTGCCGATCATTTTTGGTTCGAGGACGTTGCCGACGTACATCTGCGCCGCACTGAGCAAAATCAGTACCAGCAGCATCATGTGCAGCGAGCCGAATTGCGCCAGCGCGAGCACGACCGGGAAGAGCACGCCGAGGAAGGAGCCGAGGTAGGGGATGTAGTTCAAGAGGCCGATGACCACCGCCCAGAACAGCGCGAAATCCACACCGCACAGCCAGAGGATGATGAAGGACAGCGCGGCGAGGATGGCGTTCACCAGCGTCTTCACCGCCAGATAGTCGCCTATGCGGCGGTTGATGTCGCCGATGAGTTTGCGGGTTTGCGCCGCACTTTCGCCCGGCATGGCGATTTCCAGCTTGTGTGCGAAACCGTCGCGCTCACTGAGGAGGAACATGGCGTAAACCGCCATCATGATAACGCTGCCGAGCAGCGAGCCAACCGAGCCCAGCACCGTCCCCAGCAGCGCGGCGAGATCAACGCTATCGATGGTGGCGGCGCGGATGCTTTGCCAGTCGGGACTTTGCGCCATGCCCAGCCAGGCGGTCACACTGTCCAGCAGACGCTTCAGATTGTCCTGATAGGTTGGCGCGGTGGCAATCATCTTCTCACCGGTGCTGATGACGATCCCCGTCAGCAACAGCAATACGCCGACGAAGCCGCAGAGCACCAGCAAGCGCCGCAACCAGGCGGGCGCGCTGCCGAGACGCGGCACCTTGCGCAGCCAGTCGGCCAGCGCCACCAGCACATAGACGGAAATCAGCGCCAGGAAAACGGGCAGCAACAAATTTTTGCCGACCTGCAACAGCCAGCCGCTGAGGATGGCAAGCAGCAGCGACAGTACGAGGGTGTGCAGGGGATGCAGACGGCGCGGGCGGGATTCGTTCATCGGAACCTCTCTATGACGGGGCTTGTCATGATAGCGGCTTCGCCGGGCGATTTGTCGCTTGCAGGGTCGGGATTGATACCGCTTGGCGAGCCCAGTATTGACGCCGCTTGGCGAGCCCGGTGTTTATGCCGCTTGGCGGCATCGGCGCAAACGGATAGCGCGATGGAGATGCTGCAGGCAACGTCCCTACGTCTTTCTTTCTGCGTAGCACCGTCGTGCTATTCAAAACTGCGCCAAGCGGCGTAAATGCTGATTTCTCGCGTAGTGCAGGCTTTCGCCCGCCGCAAAGGCTTCTTCGTTTTCACGATGGCGGGCTGAAACCCGCCCTACGGTATGAAATGCCGCCAAGCGGCGTAAACACCGGGCCCACCAAGCATCCACCTCTCACAAAAAAATCCTGCCGGAGCAGGATTTTTTTGTGGTTGAGCGCCTCAGGCGAGGGCTTGATAGGCGGCTTCGATTTCCACCACCACGGCGGCATCGGTGAAGTCGCTGTATTTGGCGAGTGTCGCCGCGACGCCGTTGGCGTGCAGGTAGTACTCCATTTCTTCTGCCTGCGGGTCGTCGGCGTTGTGGTAACGCAGGGTAGCGGCGATGGCGCGCACGGTCGCGTCATGCGGCAGCTTGTATTCAAGCATGCCGTTAAGCGGCCTGATGAAGCGTTCTTGCGCACCGAGTTTGCGCAGTGGCTGGCGACCGACGCGGTCCACGTCGTCGTGCAGGTAGGGGTTTGCGAAGCGTTTGAGGATTTTTTCGATGTAGGCACGATGTGTGGCCGGGTCGAAGTTGTAGCGGCGGATGAGTACGGCGCCGCTTTCTTGCATCACGGCTTCGGCAGCGCGGCGTACGTTCTCGTCCTGCATGGCGTCGCCGACGGTGTGTTTGCCCGCCAGTTTGCCGAAGTAGGCCAGCGCGGTGTGGCCGGTGTTCAGGGTGAAGAGTTTGCGCTCGATGAAGGCCATGAGTTTGTCGGTCGGCAGCATGCCGGCGATGGCGGGCAGCGCGCCTTTGAATTGGGTGCTGTCCACGATCCATTCGCTGAAGACTTCGACGGTGACGGCGAGCGGGTCGTCGTTGCCGCCGGTGACGGGTGGGACGATGCGATCCACGGCGCTGTCAACGAAGCCGGTGTTGGCGCTGATAAGCGCGACGTCCTCTCCTGCGGCCGCGAGGACTTTTTCTTTGAGGTGGCTGCTGCCGCGCACCATGTTTTCGCAGGCGATGATGTTCAGCGGTGCACCGCCCGCACGGTAGCGGGCCGCGAGGGTACGGGCGAGTTGCGGCGCGATGATGTCGAGCACGGTCGGGCCGACGGCGGTAGTGACGAGGTCGGCTTCGGCGATGGCAGCAGTCATCACGGCTTCGTCGCCGGAGTGGACGCCGCGCACGTTTTCGACGGTTTCCAGGCGGTCCACACCTTCGCCGACGACGTGCACAGTGTAGTGATGGTCGCGGTTCAGACGGTCAATGACGGTGGTGTTGATGTCGGCGAAGGTGACTTCGTAGCCGGCTTCGGCAAGGATTTTACCGATGAAGCCGCGCCCGATGTTGCCACCGCCGAAGTGTAGTGCTTTTGGCATGTGTCCCCCTTAGTTGCGGCTGAGGATGTCCAGCACCGCTTGCGGGTCGCTGGTGATTTTCAGCATTTCGATGTCGTCTTCGCTGTCAAGCGCGTTGGTGAGCGCGGCGATGACGCCGATGTGTTCGTTGTTTTGCGCGGCGATGCCGATGACGAGGTAGGCTTTGTCGCTGTCGTTCGTGCCGAAGCTGACGCCTTCGGGGTATTGGCAGAAGACGATGCCGGTTTTCAGTACGGCGTCTTTGGCGACGAGGGTGCCGTGCGGGATGGCGATGCCTTCGCCGAGGTAGGTCGAGCTGTCGTTTTCGCGGGTGATCATCGCTTCAACGTAGTCGGGGGTGACGAAGCCGCCTTCGACGAGTTTGCGTCCGGCGAAGCGGATGGCTTCTTCTTTGCTGAGGGCGCGGCGGCCAAGGAAGATTTGTTCCGGGCCGAAGGCGTAGCGCGGGCTGCCGCCTTTGTTGCTGCGGCTGTCTGCGGCAGCGGGCGGGTGGTGGCCGACTTTCAGCTTGGCGACGACCTGGTCGTAGAAAGCGCGGTCGAGGAAGTTGGTGAGCGGGAGGTGCTCGGCCTCGGGGCGCAGGGCTTTGGCGCGCGGGGTGAGGTCCTGGTGGGTGATGACGAGGCGGGCATCGGCGGGCAGGTCGTTGATGGCGCAGTTTTTCACGTCAATGGCAAGCCCCGCATCCTGCACTTTTTTGCGCAACATGCTGGCGCCGGTCGCGCTGGATCCCATGCCGGCGTCGCAGGCGACGTACACGGTTTTCAGGTCATCATACTGATGCGTATCGGTACCGGCGCCCAGTTTCAGGGTCTGCATTTTGTCACGCGCGGCGGAGAGTTCTTCGTCCCCGCTCGCCGGCATACGGCGCACAAAGAAGCTGGCGACGAGGAAGGACACCGCACAGGCGGCGGCAACGGAGCAGAGCACACCGAGATAGGTATCTTTCGGGGTCATGGCCATGACGGCGATGATGGAGCCGGGCGAGGCGGGCGAGACAAGGCCGGCGTGCATAACGGTGAGGGTGAAGACGCCGGTCATGCCGCCTGCAATCACGGCGAGCAGGAGGCGCGGGTTCATCAGCACGTAGGGGAAGTAGATTTCGTGGATGCCGCCGAAGAAGTGGATGATGGCAGCGCCGCCTGAGGTCTGCCGTGCCGAACCTTTGCCGAACAGCATGTAGGCGAGCAGTACGCCGAGGCCGGGGCCGGGGTTGGCTTCTATCAGGAAGAAGATGGATTTGCCAACGTCGTGCGATTGCTGGATGCCGAGCGGCGAGAAGATGCCGTGGTTGATGGCGTTGTTGAGGAACAGCACTTTGGCAGGCTCAACGAAGATGGAGGTCAGCGGCAGCAATTCGTTTTTGACGAGCACGTCCACCCCCGCCGCGAGCAGGCCGGACAGCCCTTTCACCGCCGGACCGATGGCGAAGAAGGCGAGCAGGGCGAGAATCATGCCGATGATGCCGGCGGAGAAGTTGTTGACCAGCATCTCGAAGCCGCTCTTGATTTTGCCGTCCACAGCGCGGTCGAAGGTTTTGATCGCCCAGCCGCCGAGTGGGCCGACGATCATCGCACCGAGGAACATCGGGATGTCTGAACCGACGATGACGCCCATCGTCGTAATTGCGCCAACCACCGCGCCGCGATCACCGCCGGCGAGTTTGCCGCCGGTGTAGCCGATGAGCAGCGGCAGCAGGTAGGTAATCATCGGGCCGACGATGCCTTTGCCTTCGTACTCGCCGAAGCCGCCGAGGACGGCCACAGGGAACCAGCCGGTTTTGATAAACAGGGCGGTAATAAAGCCCCAGGCGATAAATGCGCCGATATTCGGCATCACCATATTGGAAAGGAAGCGGCCAAATTGCTGCACCTTCAACTTCGTGGATTCAGAAAACATCAAGCCTCCGCAGGTTATTTCGCATAAATGAACAGAACTTTACGTTCTACCGTCGCGCATCATATAGCGGGGGGGCGGTGAAAGCTATACGGAAAGACGGAGAAGAGGGCCGCCAAGCGGCGTGGTTACTGGCCCCAGCGGCGTAAATGCTGGGTGCTCCAAGTCGCTTATCCGCCCAGGCTGCCCAACACCGGACAATCGGCAGCGTCATGCGCCCCGACGTACACAATCGACTGCAAAAAGGCGCGGATTTCCATGAGCTGCGCAATCTTCTCCTCCACCTGCTGCAACTGCGCTGCCACCAGTGCATCGGCGCGGTCATGCTCTGCTGGATGACTTTTCAGCCGCTGCAACAGGCGGATGTCGTCCAGCGCGAAGCCCAGCGCACGGCAGGATTTGATGAACGCCAGCGCGTGTAACGTCGCCTCGTCATAAATGCGGTAGCCGTTGGCGGCGCGCTGCGGCGGCGGTAACAGCCCGCTCTTTTCATAAAAGCGCACCGTCTCGGCATTCACCCCGCTACGCGCACTCAATTCCCGGATTTTCATCTGCTTGACCTCGTAGTAACTACGGACTTTACCATGCCCATCACAAACCACCGCGAGGAAATCGCCATGAACAATCACTCCCTGCGCCTGCCCGCCGTGCATGGCCACCGCCACAGACATACGCACAGCCACGTCCCGCAGAACCGCAAAATCCTGGCGCTGAGTTTCGCCATCATCACCGCCTACATGGGCGTGGAATTGCTCGGCGGCTGGCTCTTCCACAGCCTGACGCTGCTCGCCGACGCCGGGCATATGGCGAACGACAGCCTCTCGCTCTTCCTTGCCCTGCTCGCCCTCTTCCTCCCGCCGCGCGGGCAGAAAGGGTTTGCCCTGCTTAACGGCGCCTCGCTACTACTGGTGGCCGTGCTAATCCTGCATGAAGCGTGGGAACGCTGGGCATCCCCCACGCCCATGCTGGCCGGGCCGATGCTGGCGGTGGCATTCGCCGGCCTGCTGGTCAACCTTATCGTCGCCCGCCTGATGCTGCACGGCGATCATGGCAACCTCAACGTCAAAGCCGCCTACCTGCATGTGCTGGCCGACCTGCTCGGCTCGGTGGTCGCCATCGTCGCGGGCCTATCCGCCTGGCTGCTCGGCTGGCAATGGGTCGATAGCGCAGCCAGCGCCCTGCTCGCCCTCTTCATCCTGAAAAGCGGCTGGCAGATCAGCTACCAGGCTTGGCGGGAATGGCGCTGAAAAAGAATCGTCGTGTGCATGGCAGATATACAGGCCAAGCAAACCGGCCCCACTTGCTCCCGCTGCACCGCCCCGGCAAAATCTGACGCAATTTCCACTCACAGAAACCCTCATGCCCCAATTTATTCCCGACCTTGACGATCCGCGCACTCATGGCTGGGGCGGGCGTGAATACAGTAGCGACAAAAGCGCTGCCTGGACGATGCTGTTGATCTTGCTGCCTGTCGCCATCCTCTTCGCCATCCCCGTCGCCTCGGTATCAGGCTTCGCGCACTATTTCATCCCATGCGTGGGACTCGCGCTCTGTGCCTTTGCCATCCATGACATATGCACTACCCATGGTGTGGACAACAAACCCCGCGCCCCCGCCATCGTCTGCGACCCGCAGGGTCTGACCGTCTATACCGACAGGGGAAGAATCTACGAACAGTGGTGCTGGCAGGACATTGATAGCGTCAGTGCCCACATCGACTATCTACGTATCAGTCATCTGCGCATTATCCTGCGTAGCGAAGCGCCACAGACCTTTCGCGATTTTCACGACTATCGCTTCAACGAAATCCATATTTACACTGAAATTGCCGCCGTTGCCACGGATTTCCTGCATGGCACACCTCCGCCAGCCCCACCCGCGCTGCCGGCTTACTTCAGCCATACCTGGAGCGAAACGCAGCCGGCCATCGTCTGGACAAGCATCGGCCACCTCTTGCTGCTGCTATTGGCGCTGGCTGTCTGCTGGCCTGGCATCGCACAGCACTTGTACGATATTTTTCCTGCCAAGAAAGTGCACGATATGCTGGAAAAAAGCATAGCCATTGCGCCATTAGCCGGTTTTCTCATCCTGACCATCCTCATCACTTACTACCGCAATTACATCCTGCACAAAGGCGCTTGCCGCCAGATCACCATCAATGCCAGCGGTCTGCATTTCCTCAAAGCTACCGATGACGACATTATCGGCAACCCACTGACCCTGTATTGGACGGACATCACCCACATCGAACCCTGTATCGAAGAACAGAAAGATGACAATGGCGATATTAGCCGCCGCTACTACCTGCGCATCCGCGACCGCCTCAGCAACCACTACAAAATGGATGTTGGCTACCTGCCTGATGTTGAGAACAGCAGCAAGGAAATTGCTGCCGCCGTGGATGCTGTCATCCACAGCCGCCCGTCACCACCACTTACAGCGGAAAACGAACCCACCTTTCCTACCACAATACCGCTCATGACTATCCGTCTTTTCTGGATAAACGTCCTGCTTACCACTGTAACTACCCTCGGCATCGGCAGCTGCCTGTACCTGCACCGCTGCCTCACCTTCCCCAGCGATAAAACCCTGCATATCCTCGCCTGCGCCTGTATCACCCTAACCTGCGTAACGTTCTTCATCGAAGTTGACTACTACCAAAACAAACGGCGCTGAGTTGAGCAGCTGCCAAGTGGGATAAACACCGGGTTTACGCTGCACAACCTAATACCGCCCCGAAGGGCGGTTTTGGGTATCCGCCGGAACTATGGCCGACGTTCAAGCCGCTGCCGATGCGGTAGAACTGCCCACCGGCGACGTAGTGCAGGGTTTTGAGATCGTCGCCGACATCATCGAAGTGCCAGTGCCCGTCGCGGAAGATGCGTTCATCCGCCCAGGCGGCGACGGCTTCAGCGAGGAAAAGGTCGTAGTTTTCCTGATTATGCGGCTCTGGGATGAGGCGGCAGATGAGGTAGGCGGCGCAACCTTTAATGAGCGGGGTGCCATGCCCTTCCGGATAGAAGGTTTCGGCGCCGCAATCCGCCAGTTTGTGCGGGTTGTTGCGGCCACTCGTGCTGCCGAAGGCAACGACTTGTGCGGCCTGCCCCGCAAACGGCACTTGTACGCCGAGGTAGCCGCTTTCTTCGATGAGGCGGCGGGTGTAGGCAGCGCGGTCAATGATGGCGGTGATTTTGGTTGGCGCGAAGTTGAAGAGACCAACCCAGGACGCGCTCTTAGACCGTGCAGGATGCGAGCGCCGATTTTTTCGCCGGGGCGGTCGCTGTCCGGGCGGATAAGCAACGGCGGACGGAAGATACGCAGGCGCGAGTAACCAAGCGCAGTGATCGCCTCTTCCAGCGCGCCTTTCATGCGCGGATAAAAGAAGGGCGAGCGGGCATTGGCGCCGGCGGCAGAAACCAATACCAGTGTGCCCGCACCGTTTTGCCGGGCGGCACGGGCAAAATCAAGCGCGGCCTGGTCGTCAATTTGCCATTGCGCGTCTTTGCTGCCCGCTGCTTTCAGCGTCGTGTCGAGGCAGATGAAGACGGTATCGCCGCGCACTTCGTCCACCCATTGCTGCGGCTGATGGAAGTCGATGACGTGATTGTGCAGCTTGGCGTCGATCACATCCGGAGCACGGCGACCATAGCTATCGATACGTTCTACCGCCGGGGCAGAGGCAGCAGGGCGCGGCCAGTGGCGCCCGTCGCGCCGATGATGAGGGTTTTCATCAATTACCTTGCAGAGTGATGAGGAAGAGGTTGTGATTGGGGCAGCGGCGGGATTTTCAATTGGCAGGGTTAACCATCGCACCCGCCAAGCGGGATAGCGGGTTACTCCGTTACCCGCTTCTTTGTCGCAACGCTTTAGGTTTTGCGACCAAGCGGCTATATTGCGCGCCCATCATTACTCACACCCCTAAGGAGCATCCCATGTGCGGAATCGTCGCCGGCGTTGCTGAACGCAACATCACCCCCATCCTGCTTGAAGGCCTGAAACGCCTCGAATATCGCGGCTATGACTCGGCAGGACTCGCCATCTGTCACGATGGCCGCATTGAGCGCTGCCGCGCCGTCGGTAAAGTGGCGAGCCTCGTCGCCAAAGTACAGGAAGAGCAACTCAGCGGCACGAGCGGCATTGCCCACACCCGCTGGGCGACGCACGGCGTGCCAAGCGAACGGAATGCCCACCCGCATATGAGCGGCGATCGCATCGCCGTCGTCCACAACGGCATCATCGAAAACTACCAGGAAATCCGCGACGAGTTGCGCACGCGCGGCTACACCTTCCACAGCGACACCGACACCGAAGTCATCGCCCACCTCATCGACAGCCATTACCGCGACGACCTGCACGCCGCCGTGCTCGCCGCTACTGCCTGTCTGCGCGGCGCCTACGCCATCGCCGTGCTCGCTGCCGACCGTCCCGGCGAAATCATCGCCGCCCGCCACGGTTCGCCGATGGTCATCGGCCTCGGCATCGGCGAACACTTTGCCGCCTCCGACATCTATGCCCTCCTGCCCGTCACCCGCCGCTTCGTCTCCATGCAGGAAAACGATAGTGCGCGCATCACAAAAGACGGCTACCAGATATACGACGCTTTCGGTGCCCCCGTCTCCCGCGTCGAAAGCGAAAGTGAACAAAGCGCCGACCTCACCGGTAAAGGCGGCTACAAACACTACATGCAAAAAGAAATCTTCGAACAGCCGACCGCGATTGCCGACACCCTCGAAGGCCGCCTCGCTCACGGCGAACTGCATCTCACCAGCCTGCGCCCGGAACTGCTCGCGAGCCTCGCGCGCACGCGGCAAATCCACATCATCGCCTGCGGCACCAGCTACCACGCCGGGCTGGTCATGAAATACCACTTCGAACAAAACAGCATCCCGACCAGCGTTGAATACGCCAGCGAATACCTCTACCGCCCCATCGCCGTGCCGGCAGACACCCTGCTTATCACCCTCTCCCAATCCGGCGAAACCGCCGACACCCTCGCCGCATTAGAAAAAGGCAAACAGGACGGGCGCTATCTCGACAATCTCGCCATCTGCAACGTTCCCGAAAGCGCGCTGACCCGCGCCGCCGCGCACACCATCCTCACCCGCGCCGGGCGGGAAATCGGCGTCGCCTCCACCAAAGCCTTCGTCACCCAGCTTGCCGTGCTGCACCTCGTCAACGCCATCATCGCCGAACTGCAAGGCCGCGCCTACAGCCGCGAAAGGCTCGCCGCCTTCGACCGCCTGCCGCGTGAATTGCACGACATCCTCGCCCTCGAACCCGCCATCGCCCAAGCAGCGAAAAGCCTCGAACACCGCCACGGCTGCCTCTACCTGGGGCGCGGCGAAAACTACCCGCTCGCCGCCGAAGGCGCGCTCAAACTGAAAGAACTCGCCTACATCCACGCCGAAGCGCATCCCGCCGGCGAACTCAAACACGGTCCGCTGGCGCTGGTGGACGAACACATGCCCGTCATCGCCCTCATCAAACACGACGCATTGGCTGAAAAAGTCATCAGCAACCTTGAAGTCGTGCAGGCGCGCGGCGGCCGCCTCATCCTCTTTGCCGATGACCGCGTCGCCCTCGAAGGCTTCCCCAGCGCACAAATCATCCGCCTCGGCCAGCTTGACGACCTCACCGCCGCCATCGCCGGCATCATCCCGCTACAACTTTTTGCCTACCACGTCGCACTGCTGAAAGGCACGGACGTAGACCAGCCGCGCAACCTCGCCAAATCGGTGACGGTGGAATAAGGTCGTACAAAGAGACTGCCTGGTTGCAAAATCGGGCGTATACCCATTCCCTGATAGCAGAGCCATCATCCTTGCAGAAACCATCGCCAACAGCCCCAACGTGAACATCTCCAAAGCCTGCGAAGAATGGCAGGCGGCGTACATCCTGAACAAAAAGACGGTACCACCGCCAGGCGAGATGGTGCAGCTGATAGCGTAGAGAGGCGGACATATCGGACGCAAACCCGACGGCGAACCGGGGGTAGTTAAATAGCAAAAAAACAGTAACCATCAAAATTATGACCTATCCAGCCCATATCCGTAAAAAAATCCTTGCAGAACTCGAAGATAGCACCTATCGCGAAGTGGCAGCCAGACACCGCATCAGCCCCAACACCCTTGCTACCTGGAAGAAACAGCCACAACCCAAAGGCAGCCGCCGTTCTACGCCCCGTCTTCTCACAGAAGAAGTCATCCGGCAAGACGTCGCCGAGCACCCTGATGACTATCAATGGGAAAGGGCTGCACGTTTGGGCTGCTCGCAAAACGGCATCTGCAAGGCGCTCAAACGCTATCGCTTCACCGTTAAAAAAAAGACTTCCGCCACCGCAAGGCAGACGAAGAAAAACGCCGTGAATTCCCCGAAGTAAAAAGTGTCTATGAAGCACGCCTGCATCCATTTGTTTATATCGATGAAAGCGGCTTCAGAAAAGACATCTCCCGTCCTTACGGCTATGCACCACGCGGGCAAAAATGCGCAGGCGTATCCGGATGGAGCAAGGCACAAACCAACGTTATAGGCGCCCTGTGTGGCACCGTGCCATTTGCTTTCACTGCCTTTGATTGCAGCATAGACAGCGATGTTTTCCACACATGGGCGACAGAAATACTGCTGCCGGAACTGCCCGCCTGCAGCGTGATCGTGATGGACAACGCCTCCTTCCACAAACGGCAGGACACGCTGGATGCGTTACAGGCTGAGGGACATACGGTGCTGTGGCTTCCGCCCTATAGCCCGGATTTCAACCCGATAGAGAAGACATGGGCATGGATCAAACGGTTGAGGAAACAATGGCGGTTGGCTGATGTGAATGCCCTGCTGTTTTGGTTCTTTACTCTCGTTATTAGCGATTCGACTATAGAGAATGGCACAAAAGACATCGTACAAGTCCACTTTGCGCGGTGCTGTGCGTTTATGGGCACTTTCCAAAAGAGGGAGAAGGGGGCAAATTGTGTGCGACTTAAATATCGCTTGGGTAGGCTTTCCTGTTCATGCCGATAGTTTATAGCAGAGATTATGAACACGTTTTAAGCCTTCCCCACGGGGGAAGAATTTTTTCTGTGCCAAGCGGCATAAATGCTGGACTCGACGCGATTACAGGGGATTTTTTGTCGCGTACGAAGGGACTGATACTTACACAAGAAAAAGAGGGGAATCCATTGGGTTCCCCTCTTTTTTGCCGTTAGACAGGGTTTATTTTTGCAAACGTTCGGATTCGGGAATTTTGGCTTTGTGTTTGCCTTCTTCGATGGTGGTGATAACCAGCAGGATGATGGCAATCACACCGCCCGTGACCATAACACGGAAGCCACCGTCCCAGCCGAAGCGATCCGCCGCCCAACCGATAACAGCAGACGCAGCCACGGTGCCACCGAGGTAACCGAAGAGACCTGTGAAGCCTGCGGCGGTACCAGCAGCTTTTTTCGGCGCGAGCTCCAGGGCGTGCAAACCGATGAGCATAACCGGGCCGTAGATGAGGAAGCCGATGGTGGTCATCAGGATGAAGTCAGTGAGCTGGTAGGGGTTTTCGTACCAATGAGCGTAGTTGGCCAGTTGGTCTTCCGGGGTAGCCGGGTTCAGCCACAGAGCAACAACGGCGGCAGTGGTCATTATCATGAAGACAACACCGGTCAGGCCACGACGGCCTTTGAAGAGTTTGTCCGATACCCAGCCGCAGAGCAGTGTGCCCGGGATAGCGGCGAGTTCGTAAATGGTGTAAGCCCAAGCGGTGCCCTTGATGTTGAAGTGTTTAACTTCACCGAGATACACCGGTGACCATTTGAGTACGCCGTAGCGAATGAGGTACACAAAGATGTTGGCAAAGGCGATATACCACAGCAGACGGTTCTTCAGAACGTAGGTCAGGAAGATTTCTTTAGTGGTGAGGTTCTTTTCTGCCGTTTTCTCGTCGTAGTTTTCTGGGTAGTCGTTTTTCCACTGCTCAATCGGCGGCAGGCCGCAGGATTGTGGGGTGTCTTTCATGACGAAGTACACTGGCACGGCGAGCAGCATAGCGACTACACCTGGATAGTAGAGAGCTTGTTGCCAGACGTGCATGGCTTTGACGTCGGTAATTTCCGGGTGATTTCTGGCGAAGATGAAAGTAGCAAGCAGAACCATAGCGCCCGGCATCATGCCGCCGAGGTTATGCGCGCAGTTCCAAATGGACACGATGGTGCCGCGTTCTTTTTTTGACCACCAGTGCACCATAGTCTTGCCACAGGGCGGCCAGCCCATGCCTTGGAACCAGCCGTTGAGGAAGATGAAGGCAAACATGATAGCGACGCTGGATGTAGCCCAGGGCGCAAGGCCCATCAGGGTCATGCACAGGCCGGACAGCAGCAAGCCGCAGGGCAGGAAGGCTTTGGGGTTGGAACGGTCAGAGATAGATGCCATCAGGAATTTGGACAGGCCGTAGGCAAGACCAGTACCGGTACCGATGATACCAAGCTGGGTTTTGGTGTACATTCCAGCTTCAATCAGACCTTTTTGCGCAAGGTCGAAGTTACCACGCACGAAGTAGTAGGCGGCGTAACCGAAGAAGATGCCTGCGAATACTTGCCAACGCAGGCGACGGTAGGTGGAATCGACTTTGTCAGCCGGTAAGCGAGGGGCATCTGACGATGGTTTGAATATGCCAATCATAAGGGCTCCAAAGGGGTTAACAGGATTGAAACGGCATGTCATGCCGCATCTTGGGCGCGGATTGTAGTGGTTTCTCGGTGAAGTACCAAATTTTTGTGATTGTCGCGTGAATTTACGTTTTTTTCTGGGGATTCGCAGCGGCGGTCAGCGGAGGGTACGCAATATAATCCTGGGGTAGGCGATGCCATATTTTATT
Organism: Cardiobacterium valvarum; assembly: GCF_900460955.1. Taxonomy (GTDB): domain Bacteria; phylum Pseudomonadota; class Gammaproteobacteria; order Cardiobacteriales; family Cardiobacteriaceae; genus Cardiobacterium; species Cardiobacterium valvarum. Next base: position 899,043 of record NZ_UFUW01000001.1, on the reverse strand, counting down.
TGAGGAAACTGCTGTGATTTCCACACGAATTAAGGCGGTAGGGCAGATAATGATGTCCGCCGCGCCGGATATTGATCTCTTTGGGCACGACCAGTGATCTATGCTAGGGGCGCATATAAAAAAACCGGAAGGCGTTGTCGCTTTCCGGTCTTGATATGTCGTCATGTAGGAGTTATTCGCCAGCGACGACGCGCACCAGCACTTCGGTGCTGATACCGGCGAAGAGGTGCAGGGAGATGGTGTATTCCCCAATCTCGCGGATGGTGCCGTGCGGCATCATCACTTCGCTGCGGGCCAGTTTCAGTCCTTGTTGCATGGCGGCATCGGCGATGTCTTGGGTGCCGACGGAGCCGAACAGTTTGCCTTCGTCACCGGCTTTGGCGAGGATGGTCAGTACTTTGCCAGACAATGCGGCGGCGCGTTGTTCGGCATCGGCCAGTTTGGCAGCTTGCTGTTTTTCCAGCTCGGCGCGGCGGGCTTCAAAACGCTCAATATTCGCTTTGGTCGCTTCGGTAGCCTTGCGTTGCGGAATGAGGAAGTTGCGGGCATAGCCTGCTCTGACGTCCACACGGTCGCCAAGTTCGCCCAGTCCGGCCACTTTTTCTAACAGGATGATGTTCATGCGTCCTCCTTAGTGCTGGTCGGAATAGGGCAGAAGCGCCAGGAAACGTGCACGCTTGATAGCAGTCGCGAGTTGGCGTTGATAGAACGCGTTGGTGCCGGTAATGCGTGCAGGGACGATTTTGCCGGTTTCGCTGATAAACGCTTTCAAGGTTTCAAGATCTTTGTAGTCAATTTCTTTCACGCCTTCGGCAGTGAAGCGACAGGTTCTGCGACGTGCCATGATTTAGCCCTCCTTCTTCTTGCTTTCGGCCATCGGCGAGGCTTCGGTAACGGCTTCGTCGCGACGGATGGTGAGGTGACGCAAAATGGCGTCGTTGAAACGGAAGCTGGTTTCCAGTTCTTCCAGTGTTTTGGCATCACATTCGATGTTCATCATCACGTAGTGCGCCTTGACCAGCTTGTTGATCGGATAAGCCAGCACGCGGCGGCCCCAGTCTTCGAAGCGGTGGATTTTGCCACCGGCGGCTTCCACGACGGCGCGGTAACGTTCGCTCATCGCATTGACCTGTTCGCTCTGGTCGGGGTGGACCAGGAAAACGATTTCATAATGTCTCATCAGAAGATTCCTTATGGATAAACAAAGCCGCCATATGGCGGCAAGGAAATGCCGGTGAACCGGCAAGTGCGCGGATTATACGGAAAAGCCGCCGCAAAACAAACTTTCCCGCCAGCATCGTTCATGCTACCGTGCCGCGCCGTATCCAACCGGGAACCCTTATGGAAGATTTTGACCCCCACCACATCCTCTGCTACGACAGCGAATTCGTGCGTGAGCACAGCTACATCCCCAAACTCGCCCTGGTACAAACCTGCCAGCCGGGCAGCAGCGCGCATTTGTATGACCCGCTGGATGGCGCAGACGCTGTGCCGTGGCACAACATCCTGCATCACTCCGCGCCTGTTGTCCTGCACGCTGGCGCACAGGACCTCGAACTCATGCAACTCTGTGGCGGCGCACTGCCGCGGACTGTGCGCGATACTCAAATCGGCTTCGCCCTCTGCTCGCCGTATCTCGCTGTTAGCTATGCGCAGCTCGTCGAACACTTCCTTGGCATCAGCCCGGACAAAAGCCAGACCCGCAGCGACTGGCTAGCGCGCCCGCTTAATGCCGAACAGCGCGCCTATGCTGCCGCCGATGTCGAACTGCTTGCCCGCCTCTATCCCTATCTGGTCGCTGAATTGCGCCGCTTGAACCGCCTGGGCTGGTGGGCGGAAGAAAACGCGGCGTTGCTAGCGCGGCAGACACGTCCGCGCGAACCCTGGCACTGGTACCGCCTGCAAGGCGCACCACAACTGCGCGCAAGCGACCGCCGCGTCGCGCAAATCCTTACCGAAGCCCGCGAACGCCTTGCCGCTGCGCAAGACCTGCCGCGCCGCACCATCATGAGCGACCGCCAGCTCATCGCTATCGCGCAAAAACAGCCGCCAACCCTCGAAGCGCTTGCTGAATATCTGAGCGCAGACCACCCGCTCTGGCAAGAGCTGCCCTACCTTAGCGAGCGTTTTGCCGCTGATACGCCCCCGCCCGCCCAACCGTCCAGCCCGCGACTCAGTCATACGCGTCGCCAGCAGTACGAAAAACTCTGCCGCTATGTGGCCGACACCGCCATTGATCTTGGTATCCACCCCGACCTGCTCGCCACCGCGCGCACCCTCAAACACTTCTGCGCCAATCCAAGCGCCGACAGCCCGCTACTGTATGGCTGGCGCGCTGCCTATCTGCGTGAAGAACTGCAAAAACTGCTCTGACCATGCGACTCTGGCATCAGACCCTTATCCCCCACCTGCCCCGCCAACAACTGCTGGGGCAACACCGCGAATGTGCAGCCCTGCGCGGTAACGGCTGGGGACGGGCACACGCGACCGTTAACTACGTCTTCACCCACAGCCCCTACCTGCTCTACGCCTACCATCGCCTCATCATGGAAGAAATGCGGCGGCGCGGCTACCATCCTGACCCCGTCTGGGACGAACCGGGCCATCGCGGCAAAAACCGCGCGCCTTACCACGACCTGCCCGCCGTCGCTGTCGCCAACCCTATCTATCCCGAACACGATGCCGCCTACCTGCGCGAATGTTTAGACAACCTCGCAGGCAAAGGCATCCATTATATACACGACTACCCACCAACCCCCGGAGTCCCACCCATGACCTACCGCGCCATCTACAGCGACATTGACGGCACCCTGCTCAACCGCGCACACCGCATGAGCCCGCGCACCCTCGCTATCACCCAGCGACTCGCCCAAGCGGGCATTCCCATCATCCTCGTCTCGGCGAGACCGCCGCTGGCCATCACCCCCTTCACCGACGCCATTGGTGGCAAACAGCCGCTCATTGCCTTCAACGGCGCCCTCATCCTGGATGGCGATCTTAACGAACTCTACAGCGTCACTTTGGACGACGCCGACCTGCACCACCTCGAACCCCTGCTGGAAAACGACCCCGCCATAACCTCTATCAACTACTACCAGGGCACGCACTGGTACAGCCCAGATCCAGATAACTTCTGGACAGTGCAGGAAGGCGACATCACCGGTCTGCGTGCGACAAAACGCCCCGCAAGCCTGACTAACGTGCATAAAATCCTCGTCATGGGCGACGCACCCGTTATCCGCGCCCTGCAAGAGCGGCTCAAACCCCAGTTTCCGCACCTCGAAATCCACCGCTCCAAAGACGAATACCTTGAAATCGTCAACAAGCGTGCGACCAAAGCCCAGGCCATCGCCTTCATGGGCGGACGTCTCGGTGTCCCCGCCGCTGAAAGCGTAGCCTTCGGCGATAACTACAACGACCTCGACATGCTGCGCTACGCGGGCTACAGCGTGGCGATGGGCAACGCGCCAGACGACATCAAGGCCGAGTGCAGCATCGTCACCGCATCGAATGACGAAGATGGCTTGGCACAAGTGCTGGAACGGCTATTTCCCGCTTAAACCGAATGACAACAGCGGGAAGTTATCCCGCTTGGCGACCGCCAGACGCAAAAAAAGCAGCACGAATTCGTGCTGCTTTTTAATTATGACCGGATTCTCTTCCTGATAACGATAAAAGTGCTGTATATCGGGTAAAACAGGCAAGTCAGCACCATGATTATTCCGCATAAGCTACTAATAGCGTTCAGCCATATCCTTAATTCCCCAAGCGGATATGAGACGGGACGCATAATGGATTCTACCGATGCAAAGTCATCAGAGTTTTGGGGCTCCAAATAATAGTCAAATAAAGGCTCTGTATATATCCGGATAATTGGGATCGCAATGATTATTGCCAGGATAATTCTGGTCGCCAGTGAAAGTCTGACCAGTCTTTTGCCGAGCGGGATATACAGCGATATTCCCGCCACCAAAAAGCAAGTCAGGGTTGGGATGCCCCAGTATTCCTGGTACTCCGGCGGGCGCCCGCTTACAAGGTAAAATAAATGATAGCCAAAGAAGTCATAGAAGATAGCCGCATAGTAGAAGGCGATGACGATCATACCCGCCACTCCCGCATCGCCACCACAAGGCGGACAAACAGGTTTTCCGTGTCATGCGAGCCGGGGGCACACTTTGGAAAGTGAAGACGGGGCGGTAAAGATTTCCTGGTCCGGTCATGACAGTATTGAAGACGATTTTGCCGTAGCAACTGCTGGTGGCAGCGATGGAGCGTCCTTGAAATATACTGCCGTCGGCGAGGGCGAGAATGCGTTGGTCTGCATGAGCAGCGGCTCCAGTTTGTGCAAAAACGCGCGAATTATACTGCCATGACATTTAGAGGTGACGCTGCTATGCTGACCGCCCATTTTTTTCCGAACTGCTGCACCATGTTCCGTTATCTTCCGCTGGCCGCTGTTTTATTGTCCGCATCTACCTTCGCGCAAAATACCCCGGTAACGGCCAATCCCACCCCGAATAACGACAACGCATTTGACCTCACCCTCACCTCGCTCGACAGCAGCAAGCCTGATGACGAGATCCCCTTTGAAGCGCTGAAAACCTTTGTCGATGTCTTCGATACCGTGAAAGGCAACTACATCGAAACCATCAGCAATGAAGCGCTAATGGAAAAGGCTATACGCGGGATGCTCGTCCGCCTTGACCCGCACTCGGTCTATATGAATGACAAGGAATACCAGGACTTTGAGCAGCAAAGCGACGGCCAGTATGCGGGCATCGGCGTCGTCCTTGACATCAAGGCGGGCTCGATGCGCGTCGTCTCGGCGATAGAAGGCTCGCCTGCGGCGCGTGCCGGCATTCAGAGTGGCGACATCATCGCTCAGGTAAACGGGCAAAACGTCGCCGACCTCACCCTGAATGAAACTGCCAAACTGATGAACGGCGAGGCGGGTACCGAAGTCAAAATCATCGTGCAGCGCGGCGACAGCATCGTCGAATACAGCCTGCTGCGCGAAATCATCGCGACGAGCAGCGTCAATTCGCGCATCCTTGCCGACGAATATGCCTATCTGCGCATCAGCCAGTTCCAGGACGACACCACCGAAGCGCTGGAAAAAGAAGTCGCCGCGCTGCGCGTCAAACACACCCTGCGCGGCGCTATCATCGACCTGCGCAACAACCCCGGCGGCTACCTCGACAGCGCTGTCGCCACCGCCGATCTTTTCCTCAACAATGGCCCCATCCTCTATGTGCGCGGTCGCGATCCTGACCAGGAAGAACAATACCTCGCGAGCGATGGCGACATCCTCGCAGGGCTCCCCATCGTTGTCCTCGTGGACGAGGGCTCGGCATCCGGCTCAGAAATCGTCGCTGGTGCCCTGCAAGACCAGCGTCGCGCCGTCATCGTCGGCCAACCAACCTTCGGCAAAGGCAGCGTGCAGACCGTCATCCCGCTCTACCACGGCGGCGCCGTCAAACTCACCACCGCGCACTACTACACCCCGTCCGGCAATTCCATACAGGTAAAAGGCATCACCCCGCAAGTCATCCTCACCCCGCTACGCGTGCAGCCGGCGGAAAACGAAGGCATCAGCGAGCGGGAAAGTTCGCTGCCTAACCATCTCATCAACCCCACCAACCAGATAACCGCTCAAAACCCGCAAAGTCCCGATCTCGCCAAACAGGATTTCGCCCTCTACGAAGCGCTGAACGTGCTGAAAACCATGGCCATCCTGCAAGCCACCATCGCTCCGGAAACCCAGCTACCTGCCAACGCTGTACCGCCTGCGGAAGGACAAGCGGCGGATAGTGCCCCCACAACACAGGCCGCAAAGACTACGGACAATACCACTAACAAAAACGCCGGGAAGACAGAAGCAAAACCTGCGGACAAAACAGAAACACAGAAAATCCCGGCTGGATTCAGCCGCTGATACCAATTCCAGGGCTAAGCTGAGAAGGTGGCGCGGCAAAAACAGTACAGATAGTACGGCGCGGCTTTCCCATATAAATTGCTGCGCGATTTTTATGGGAGATCAGTGAGGCACGCCAACACACTTGGATTATTTCCAGGATTGGTATAACAGGAGAATCCATGAACAATACCCATCACAATATCACCATCACCGTTGCTGACATCACCACCCTGCATGTGGATGCTATCGTCAATGCCGCCAACGAAACCCTGCTCGGCGGTGGTGGTGTGGACGGTGCTATCCACCGCGCCGCTGGCCCGGAATTGCTCGAAGAATGTCGTGGGCTCGGTGGCTGTACAACGGGTGAAGCAAAAATCACTGCGGGCTACCGCCTGAGCGCTCGCTACATCATCCACACCGTCGGCCCCGTCTGGCACGGTGGTGGACACCGCGAAGCTGCGCTGCTCGCTGCCGCTTACGCCAATTCCCTGCGTCTCGCCGCAGCACACCACGTGCGCAGCATCGCCTTCCCCTGCATCAGCACCGGCATATACGGCTATCCGGGCAAAGAAGCGGCGGCCATTGCGCTGAAAACCGTACGCGATACCCTGCCGCAATGCCCGTCTATTAATCCCGCGCGTGATAATTCAGGGCGAAACGCGTTATAAATCGGATTTTGGAAATCCGCAAATATGGAAACATTGTTGCGAATGTTGGAAAAGGCCGCCGGTGAGGGCGGCTTTTTTTGTTAGCGGTAGTTTCGGATGACGAGTTCGCCACTGGGTGCTTTTCCTTTCGTCCGGCTCATGGTGTAGGTTAGCTGCAGCGGGGATTGTTCGAAGGCTTTGAAGAGTGTGCGGATGTCGGGGTGGTCGTTGATAGACAGCATCATTTTGCCTTTGCAGGTCCCCATCATTTCGGCCAACAGTTGGTATTGTTCCCAGCCGAATGCCCTGCCGTAGCCTTCGCATTGCCAGTAGGGCGGGTCAGCGTAGAAGAAGCTGTGCGGGCGGTCGTAACGTTTGAGACAGCGGTCCCAGGGTTCGTTTTCGATATACACGCCGTCCAGTCTGCGCCGCGCTGCCCGCAGATCTTCAGCAATGCCGGCAATGCGCCATGCCCTTGCGGTGGTGGCCGTGCCAAAGCTCTGTCCGGTGGTTTTACCGCCGAAGGCGGTGTGTTGCAGGTAGTAGAAACGCGCGGCGCGCTGGATGTCAGTGAGGGTTTCGGAAGGGGTGCTTTGCAGCAGGGCGAAGGTTTGGCGGCTGGTCAAGGTCCATGCAAACTGCCGCATGAATTCGTCGTAGTGGTGTTGCAGGACGCGGTAGAGGTTGGTCAGGTCGCCGTTGATGTCGTTGAGCACTTCGACTTTGGCAGGCGTCTCGCGCATGAAGAATAGCGCTGCGCCGCCGGCAAAGAGTTCGATGTAGCAGGAATGGTCGGGGAAGAGTGGCAGCAGATGTTTGGCGAGGCGGCGTTTGCCACCCATCCACGGGATGATGGGACGCGGTTGTGTCGCTGCTTTGGTCGGCATGGATACCTCTTGCAAGTGTAGAGATTCTTCTTGTAGGCTTGCCGCCCTCTCGCGAGAGGAGCGGGCCTTGCTTGCAGCGGTGCTTTCGCTGTGAGGGCTGGCGCGGTGTCCCCACACTGCGCCGGTCGTCCGTTTGCTTGAGGCGGGATTATCCATGCAGCGGCGCTTGGCCGCGATCAGACTCGTTTAGGATTTCTCTATCGGCAGACGCAGCTGCGTGCGGCGCTGCATCAATGCCTGTATCTTCTCTTTGATTTTGAGGCTGTAGCCCTGGCTCCAGCCGTATTTGCGGTCCACGTCGCGGTAGTCCATGTAGCGCAGGTCGTGATACGCGCACAGCCAACGCGCGAAGTTGGCCGGATTCTTGGTGATGTAGATTTTTTCGCCGGCGAATGCCTGTGACAGGCGCACCAGCGTTTCGTGAATGGCTTTGCTGGCAGTGGCTTCGGTGATGCCCTCGCTCGTCAGGATCGCATGGAGGTGATCGGCGAGCGCGGCGAAAAACTCGCCGCTCACGTCAAACCGGGGTTCGGGGATGCTGACGCCCCATTTGAAATTGTCCCCGCTCATGGTTGCCCCAAGCCGCGCTTGGCGCGTTCATCACGCAGCCAGCCTTCCAGCATGTTGTAGAGCTTGTTGGTTTCTTCGTCCGTCAAATCGGCGACATTCCATTTGCCCAGGAATTTTTTGACGTAGCGGTTCAGGCTGGATTTATCCTTGCTTACTATCGCGCCAATTTTGCGCAGGTCGTACCACTTGGCGATGCAGGCGCGTTGCTGGCGGGTCAGCGGACGGCGTTCGTCCTTGAAGGCGCCAAGGTGGGTCATTTCAAAGATAACGCGGCTACGCTCTCTCATCGTCATGTGCTTGCTGCTGTCCTTGCCGGTCAGGCGGATGAGGAAAGCGCGGTAGGTGTCATCGTCCATACCCAGCTTTTTCTTGCCGATATGGATACGCGCGGATTGGTTGCCTGCATACATGTTAATCCTCCAGGTCTTTGCATACTTCTTGCAGCGCGGCAGTGATGTTGCGCAGCTTAACCAGTGCCTTGCTGCGGTCATCGCGCCCCAGGGTCAGGGCGGCATCCATCAGTTCTGCCACCAGTACACCGAGAGTTTTAGCGGCTTTGACGTCTGCGGCTTTTTTCTTCGTCATGTTCGTCTCCTTGTTGCCAGTCTTGCAGAATGGTGTGCGTCACGCCGCCGGCTTGAGTGAAGTCGCGCACGGCCACATTGCGGATGATTTGTGGGGGGCGTTTGGATGGAGGGCAGTCCAGTTGTTGCGCGATTTCGCCCCAAAAGCGCGCAGCGTCGGCGTAATCGGCGGCAGTGCGGGGATTATCGGGTGGCGGCAATACCGGACGCGGCGGCAGGTAGGCAAAAAACTGGTGCGGCGTTGGCCATTTGTCCAGCTCGATAGCAAGACGGACAAAGGCGTGCTCCACCCGTACCGCGTCGTCCGGTATCCAGCCACCTTTGCGCGCCGCCATTTCCAGCCAAACCATTGCCGTGTCCGGCAGTTGCCGTTCATTGGGCGCAAAGGCGAGGCGCAGCACCGCCAGCTTTTGCAGGCCATAGAGGATGGCGTTGTGGACCTCGCAGGGCAGTTCTTGCACCACATCATCATCCCCTGCGTTTCATGGCTTCGAGGGCGGCAATACCGGTCAGCGGGGTCGCCGGGTTGGGGGTCGCCGTCATGACCGGCGACACGCCCCCATCGGCGGAGCGGTAGCCGGTCAGCACCTCATACAAATAGCCGTGGTTTTTGAGCGGGGTGTTGAGGCGCCCGGCCTCGCGCGCGGCCAGTGTTTGCCGCATGGCCCATGCCCACGCGTCAGGCGGGGCGTCATAAACGCGCCCGTCACGCTCAATGCGCTGCGCCTGCATATCCGGCAGCAGGTCATTGAGCAGTTTGGCCACGCGGGCAAAGGACAGCTCCGTTTGCGCTGGACGAAACAGACCGAGATAGCGCATGGTCAGGGCAGGCAACTCGCCGCCAAGTTTGATCAGCAACATCAGCACGGTGCGGGCATCGTCGTGGGCGATGAGCGCATCCAGGCTGTTGGTGGCGCCGCAACAAGGACAACGCACTCTCACGGCAGCCTCTCTTTGCGCACGTCCATCACCCGCCCTTCCGGCGACGTGAGGAAGGTATGGGCGAAGGTGCCGTCTGCATCGTTGCGGGTAAAAACCAGCTCGCCGTTGTGCTGCGCGTCTCTTTTGAGATCGATGGCGATGACGCTGCCGCAAAAGTCTTTGGCCTGGTCATAGGTCAGCCCGAAACCGACCAGCGCTTTTTCCATGAAGCCCAGCATCGGGTGGAAAAGCTCCGGTTGCTCGGTGATGCTGCAATGGATGTGGGTAATCATGGTTGTTGCACCTCTGCATGGTCTTTTATTTTGAAACGTAGTTGGGTATCTACGATTTCTATTGCCTCGACATTGCGCTTGAAGGCTTCAACATCGCTAATTTCCACACCTTGTTTCTGTACGGCATCAATGGCAGCGTTTAGGGCACTGTTAAAATCCGGGTGTTCGCGATTGATTCCCATCAGACTACTGCCTCGCTTCGTAGATGACGCGTGATGGTGGCGCGATCATCGTCGTCTAAATAGGGCATTACATAGTCGCTTTGTAGCTGTTCCCATTCGGCAAGGGACAAGCCCATCGCGTCAACCAGCTCCGTCAGGCCATATCCTGCACGATGATGACCGTATCCGAGCAGTTGGGCTTCGGCTAGCCCCAGCTGATCTTCGGCGGTCATTGCTGCGTCTCCACCTCAAACGGGGTAATGGCAAAGTCCTCCTTCCCCTTGATGACGCTGACACCGGCGACAGTCACCGCCAGTTCGGGTTCGTTGAGCATTGCCTCTTTGTTCACCTCGTCTTTCGTCCTGATGAAGCGGTGCAGGCCGAGGGTGCGCAGACTTTCCAATACCGCCTCGGCGCCGCGCACCGCGATGGATGGCGGGCGTTGCCGCCAGCTCACTTCGCCCGTAATCAGGTTGACGGTCTTGCCGCCGCTGGCGGTGAGTTCGGCGCGGTGCGCTTCGCACCACGTTTGCACGCCCTGTTGCAGTTCTTTGATACGGTCGGCGAGTGCGTTCAGCGCGGGCTTGTGCTCTTCAGTGAGCGCGGCGATTTGGTCATTGAGGGCGGCGGAAACGCGCGCGTGTTCGCGCTGGGTGTCGCCGAGTTCTTTAATCCATGACTGGGTTTGCTCAAGGGTTTGCGGGGTTTCAAGGGTTGCCGCCTTGATGCGTTTGTTGCTGGTTTTGGCCATGTTTAGTCTCCTGTTAGGCGGGTTTTAAGGGTTGATTAAGGGCAAATCGGCTTTCGCTGCGCGACGCTCGTCCAGAAATTTTTGCAAGTGATGGTTCTCACTGCGTAACCAGGCGAGGTGTCGTAGCGCTAGGGTGGTAATGCTGTAATCGCAGGCGGCAAGGGTGTCGGGGGTGTAGCGATTGCGTTTTTCGCTGATGAGGGTGTCGCGGTAATAGCTAGCGCTGTGGATGCTGTACGCGCCGATATTCATGATGGCCCTACCGTGATCAACGTATGACAGCTCAAGGATCACCGCGCCGGTCGGCCATATTTCATTACGCACCTCAACCACGTTAGGTTCCGCCGACTCTGCGTTAATGGTTTGCGCCAGTTGCAAGGCGGTCATCATGAGCCGCCCCTCGCGTTTATCTACACTGAGGAGGAAGGCGTTGAGTTTTTCGGCAAGGTCTTGCAGTTCCGGATGTCGCGCCTTCAATTCAAAGCAAAAACGTTCGTCAATGGCTTCGTTGTAGTCAGCCCACAGTTGCTTCTCGGCGTCTGCTCGGTTCATGCGTCGCCCTCCTCGTCGTCTTCCCAAAAGTCATCCATTTCCCAGTCTTCATCCTCCTCTTCGGGGGTAACGATGCGCAGCGAGAGCTCGCCGTCTTTGCCGCTGGCGAGTTGCAGGACGGGGGCAATGCGTGTCATGCCTTGCGCCTCCATCACTGCGGCCAGTTCCAGCGAGGCGTTTATCCATGCTTGCAGCACGGTTTCCAGGTCTTTTTGATTCATATGGCCTCCTCAAATGGCGTTGAAAATATCGGCGGTGACTTGGCGGTAGCCGAGTTTGGCCGCTTCGTTGAGGGCGCAAATTACGGTGTTGTTGACTACCAGCGGATAGAGCATGGAGACGGTTTGCTTGCCGTTCTGCCGCGTCAGGCGCTGGGTCAGGCCGCTTGCCGCGTCAGCGGCGAAGATTTCGCCGTAGTCTTTGCCGGCGCGTTTGAATTTGTGCTTGAGGTAGTCTTCGACGTAGGCGTTGAGCGGCTGCAGCTCAATCTGCTCGCAGCGGCGCACCACTTCGCGCAGGTCGGCGTTGCGTTCGGACAACTTCAGTTTGAGTTCCGGCTGGCCGATGAGGACGATGCCGAGCAGGCGGCGCATCCCGTCTTCCAGCTCCCAAAAGCGTTTGAGGTACTTCAGCATGGCGATGGTGAGGTCGTGCGCCTCGTCGATGATGAGACAGTGTTTATTGCCGGCACGGCTGCTGTCGGTGAGCAGGCGCTGGATTTGCCGCGCCTTGGCTTCCATCGTGCGGCGCGGTGTGGCCGTTCCCTGTGAGACGTCCTCAATGATGGCGTCGCACAGGTGGGCGACGGTGAGGCGGGTTTTATCAATGCTTTGCGGCTGGATAATGATGACTGACTCGTTCTCCTGCTTGATGCCCTCGATCAGGTCGCGCTTGAGCGTGGTCTTGCCGGCGCCGGATTCGCCAATGATGGCGATGAATCCCGACTGCTTGGCGGCAAAAAGCATGTTTTGGCGTATGTAGCGCTGTTCGTCGCTCAAATAGACGTCCTCGCGGGTCTGGACATCATCCACAAACGGGCTGCGAAAAAGGCCGAAGGCCTGCCGCGCTTGTTGGGTTAAGGCTTGCATTTCCGGGTACTCCCATGTGTTGGTTTTTTCAGTTGGCCATGCCACGGTCTCGGTCACACCGAGGGCGGCAAGGCGGTCTTGTATCTGTGCGCGGATGGCGTCGCGGTCAGCGGATTTCGGGTATTCGCCGTGGCGGACAATGCGGTTGATGGCGGCAGTGCTGTACGGCTTGCCGTCGGATTTCATGACCCCGGCAGCCAGTTGCGGCTGGCTGATGCCGTAGGCGGTGAGGATGGCGGCGAGGTTCATGCGATCACCTCCAGCAGGCTCGGTTGCAACAAGCACTTGAGCGCGTCTTCATAGGCGCTTTCCGGCAGGCCGTCCGGGTAAGCAGCGCGAATTTCCTCGCTGAGTTCCGGGGTAATGGTCATCTCGCGCGCGCAATAGCGGATGAATTCGATGATGGGCAGCACCCGCTCCTCGCGCTTGACCTCTGCGGGGACAAAGGCGGGATTGACATCCAGCACCTGCGGCGCGGTCTGCTCAACCTGACGCGGCCTGCCGTGGCGCGGCATGTGCAGGATTTTGGATGGTGTCGCGGCGGGCTTGCCGAGGTAGTCCATCGTGTCGACACGCCCGCCAAATGCCGGGGCGCTTTTCGTGTTGCGCAGCTTGTCGATGGCCTGCTGGTCGCGCGTCCCCCATGCCAGTTCGTCCAGATCCTGACGGATGCGGTCGGTCGTGGTGAGCGGCGCCTGCTGAAAGTGTCCGTCCACCGGCACGGCGTCGGCGGTGAAGCCCCATGCGTCTTTGGCCAGCGGCGCGATTTCATAGCGCTGCATCGTGCCAAAGCGGTCGGGATGCGATACCCAAATGCTCGGTGCGGCGTAAGGGTTGACCTGCACCAGCACCTTCTCGCCGATGCGGACGTTATCCACGTCGGCGACGCGGTATTGCTGGCTGCCGTAGCCGTCAATGGCGAAGCTGATGTGGTAATTCCCGCCGACCATGCGTTCCTGCGGTTCACTGGTGAGGAGGATGCGGCAGATTTCCAAAGGCGGGCGGGCCACAAGCTGCTCCGGCGTAATTCTGCGCCAAGCGGCAAAGCGGGTCATGCCGTGGCGGCTGTGTCGCTGCTCGGCCTGAAAACGGCGTTGCCATTGCTCGCAGCAGGCATTCAGCTGCTCAATGGACTGGATGTGGGTGAAGGCCAGACGCGATTCAAAGGCGCGCTCAATGATGTCGTTGTGCTTCTCAACGCTACCCTTGGCGCGGCTGTTGCCCTTGATGTGGGCGTGCCACTCAATGCCGAGGCCGCGCAGCAGGTTGATAATCAGCGACGAGCCGTTGGCGCTGCCCTTGTCCCAGTACAGGAGACGCGGCACACCCTCGAAGGGGTTGTGCTGCTTGTCTTTCGGCCCCATCGCGTGCATCAGGAAATCAAACATCGTCTCGGCGTTCTCGCCGGGGACGTTGTAATAACGGCAGTAGAAAGCACCGCTGCAATGGTCCACCGCGACATAGCGCAGCACGCGTTTGCTGGCTATCTTCGCGAAGTTGTCCGGCTTGTTCTTGTAGAATTGAGCCTCGTCCATCACCGCCATGCCGCCGCCGTCGCGCAGGTAATAGAGCACGCAGAAAGACGGGTCCACCTGCCACATATGATTGGGGTGGGCGGTGGCCAGGGTCACATGCGGCGTGGCGCGGCGCATCTGTGCCTGCGTCATGCCCTTTTCGCGCAGGACGCGGTTGACGGTGGCGGGGTGGTAGTTTTTATCGAGAATGCCGTTTTCGGCGGCAATCTCCACAGCGAGATTGGTGCTCATCATTGCCTTGCCGTTCTTGCGGTCGGCGGCGCGCTTCAGCGCCGCCACCTGCTTGATGGCGTCATCACTGATGCTGCTCTTGCCATGGTCGGTGCGGGTTTTGCGCCCCGACGTCCAGCCCAGTTTCTTCAACATGCGGTACACCGTCATTTTGGATTTGCCGAGTGCAGCGGCAGCGGCACAGACCAGGCCGTCACGCTCGCCGTGCGGTGCGGCGTCGAGTTTTGCGATCAGTTCCATCAGGTACTCCGCGCTCATGGCATCACTTCAATTCATTGGCCGCCTGGATGTCTTCTTCCGTCACATTCATCCAGCTGTCATCCGGATTGGTGACATCACCCAGTGCAAAGCGGATTTGAATCTGCACGATGGCTTCCTTCAGCTCATGCAGGGCATTGGCGGCGTGCAGGTGCATAGCGTTGTCTTCGTACGCGAGGCAGGCGGTGATGGCATCCTCCAGTGCGGCGCGGGGTTTCAGAAACTCCACCACGGCGAGGTCGAGGGCATGCAGGTCATCCTCCTGTTTCTCGTCCATCGTGCGGTTCTCCTGCCGGACAATTTGCTTTTGCAGCGTCTTGATGCGCTCGTCCTTGTCAGCGAGGATGCGGGCGGTAGCCTTTGCCTCGGCGCGCTGCTCGTCCAGTTCCTTTTGCATCGCCTCTTTTTCCTTGACGTGACGGGCGCTCATGTCGGTAATAAGATCGATGATGGCGTCCTTGTCGCCGACGGCGGCTTCCAGTTCACCAATCACGACCTTTTGGTCAGCGGCATCCAGCTTGCGCAGCTTTTGCAACTCGCGCGTGGTCATGCCCAGCTCCTGCGTGCGTGCCAATGCCGCTTCGCCAAGCAGTTTCAGGTTTTCCAGACGGTCTTCTACGTTCTGACGACTTGAACCCAGTGCTTTGCAAAAGCCTTCCCAAGTATCCAGACGGACTTCCACCCCGTCGATCAGCATCACCTGATCCTTCAGGGCGCGATAGCCCTTTTCCTCCTTGATCTTGGCAATCTGTGCCAGGCTGACAGTCTCGATAAAAGAGGATATGGCCTGTGTTGCCTCTATCCGCCCGAGCAGGCGGTTCATCTCCAGCTTGTCCTGCGCCATATGTTCGGCAGCGGCGACCACGGCGGCATTCGCCTTGTCCTGGGCAAAGGCCTGCTCTGCGGTGGTGGGCAGGTCGGCGGGTTGTGAGGGGACTTTTTTAGCCATGATGTTCTCCATGCAAAGGGGTGTAGATGCCGTCGGCCCAGTTGCCTACATTGATGCGGTACGCGGGACTGAGGGTGACGAGGCGGTGTGAAGCAGCGGCGCAAACGGCGACCATTTCGCGGTGCATCCGTTCTTCCCGCATGCCGGCATAACTTTCCGTCAGGAAGACGATATCGCCGGTGCCGGGCACGGCGTCGGGGTCATCCCCTGTTCGTGGCGAGCGCAGGGAAAAGCGCAGGGTCAGCGGCTTGGTCAGCAGGGCATCAAACCTTTTACCGCCGACGGTCGCCAGCCAGTAGGCCTTGTTCGCGCCAAAGGAGGGCTCTGCCGGGCGGTACTGGCAAAGTCTGATGGTGGGATAGGTCATGACAGCCTCCTTAGTTCATGCCATAGCGACGCATGGTTTCTGCGATGCGGTCCTGCGCAGCCTGCACGGCGTGAAATATCTTGACGGCTTCGCGCCCGTATTCCGGGGCGATGCGCCAGTTCTTGTTCGGCAGTTGCTCGGCGAGGCCGGCTGCGGCGAGGGTTTGCAAATCGCGCAGCATTACCGCCCGCCCTGTGTCGAAACGCTCGGCCAGCTGCTGGCAACTGATGCCGTTCTGCTCGTGGCCGAACAGCGCCTTGAAGACGGCGTAGCCGCGCATCTGCGTGCTGGAAAAGCCTTCATTTACGCTCGCGGGTTTTGTGTCGTTCATCTTGCTTGCCTTGTTATTTACAACTTTGTTTCAAATAGCGATAATTGCTTAAGCATTTACTATTTTTGCAAGCTCTTTGACTTTGTCTGCACGCCGTCTTTTAGCTATTTCACGCTCGACGTATTCGGGGAAGACTTCTGAAAATGGTTTACCAACAGCGCGCGCAATCTTTGTAGCGATAGGTTTACTGACTGTAGTACGGTTTGCCACGTTAGAAATGTGACTAATACTGGTGTTACAGGCATTAGCCAAAAGTGCAAAATTCAACTGTTTTTGCTTAAGTGCCTGCAGGATTTCTCTCCCATTCATCTTGCATTCCTGTATTTGGTGAATTTGCGCAAAGTATATTTACTACATTTGTTGAAGTCAAATAGGATATTTCTATATTTGCTTAATTTGTTGTAACATTCCCCGCACCACCTCTACGTTTGACATATCTGAATAATGAGCATTGGAAAACGACTCTCAGAACAACGCCGTGCCGCTGGATACAGCAAGCAAGAAATGCTTGGTGACAAGCTAGGCGTTAGCTTCACGACCATCTCCCGCTGGGAGCAAGACCAAAACCCCATACCATCCGACAAACTCGTCATGATGGGGGAGGTTGGTTTGGATGTGACTTACATACTTACTGGTAAAAAAACAGCGACGGTCGCCGCTTTTGAAAATACAGAGCTGTTAGAAGACAAAGAGGCAAATGAAGTTCAAGAACACGAAGTTGCGATGTCGCCGATGTTTGCACTTACTAGTAGTCGTGACAAACACCTGCCACTTGCTGAGGATGTTGCAATTTACGCCGTACCAGACGATCTCGTTGCAGCCCCGCGTGGTAAAGCCGCGCCAAAAATGGATGGCTATGTATTTGTCCCCCTATATGACATAGAAGCAAGCAGCGGTGATGGATCGCTGTTGGCGAATGAATACATAGTGGAGTACATCCCTTTTGCCCTTTCTGACCTCCATGCCAACTACCTCAACCCCAAAGACCTCGGCGCGGCTCGCAACAAGGGCGACAGCATGGTGCCGACACTTCCCCCAAGAGGCCGCTTCGTTTTTGATGAGAGTAAGAGGCGCGTGGATGGAGACGTGTTCTTCTTCCGTTACCATGACGAGTTCTATATCAAACGACTCTCGCGAGAGGGCAGCAGCATCCGTGTTATTAGTGACAATAAAGCCTATCCGGCTTGGGTTATTAGTGACCCCGAAAACTGCCAAATCATCGGCAAAAAAGTATGGAGCGAACAATGGTAATGAAATGGGTAGCGGCCTTGTTGCTGCTGCTAGGCTGCACCGCGCAGGCCTATGTGTTAAACGGCAAGGTGGACAGAGTCAGCGATGGTGACACGTTTTTACTGATTACTGCCGAAGGTGTGCCGCATAAAGTGCGGATGCTCTACATTGACAGCCCTGAGCGGGGCAGACCGTTCTATAAGCGCGCCAAGCAAATGCTGGCAGGGATAATCGAAAAGAAAACGGTCAAAGCGGACTGCACATGGCTAGACAGCTTCAACCGCCACCTCTGCGTAGTGTTCCTCGGTGAGGAAAGCATCAACCGCACGATGATTGCGCGTGGCAGCGCATGGCTGCATCCCAAATACTACGATGCAGCCAAAGACCCCGCCAAGCTGGTACCAGTACAAGAACAAGCCCAGCGAGAAAAAGTGGGGCTGTGGGGCATAACCGAATACAAAGACGAAGAGCCTTGGAATAGGTAGTAGGCACATTGTCTCACGGTTACACAAACGCTCAAAAGCGGCGACTGTCGCCGCTTTTGATTTTTAACGGCTAATAAAAACAATAGGATGTCCAAGAGAGCCGAATTAAAAACGGCGACGTGTCGCCGCTTTTGCGGAAAGGTGTCTCTCGCGCAAGAAGTAAAAACCGCCAGCGCTGGCGGTTTGTCAAAACAGTGAACCTGTAAAAAACAATGGGTTGCAAAAAACAGTAGGAAAAAAACCGCCAGCAGCTGGCGGTTTTTACTCCGCCCTGCCGCCGAAAAAAGACGGTCACATTGCTGCGACCGCCTAACGTAAAAACAGACAAGGATTGCGTGTTATTCACTTCTTGCGATAGCCGTCCTCCTTCCGCTCTTCACGGATGATGGCCGCCGCGCCGTGTTGCACCAGCCAGTCAGCGGTGTCGGGAGCGACGGCGACGGTGGCGCCTGCTTTCATCGGTACATTGCCGATAGTGGTGTCGGCGGTGAGACGCACCGGCACACTGTTCTCCGCTGGCGTGGTAGTGGGTAATCCAGTCATGGGGGTGCCTCTTATTCATACAGTTCAATGGTAAATGGGGCTTCACCGTTTTTGCCGACAGCCGCCGTGCCTTTCATGGTGACGCTGTTGAAGTCGTCACTGAACCAGTCCAGTTCGCCATCAACGGCCAGCGAGACGTTCGGCAGGGTGAGTTTGGCGCGTTTCTTGGTGACCTCGTTTTGCCCGTCAATGATGAGCGCTCCCTTGAAGCTGCTGACACGGGCACCGTCCACCGTGACTTTACTCAAGGCTAGGGTCTTGTAGCTAACGGTGATGTCGTCGCCTTCGGCGGCTGCCGTGCCATCAGTGATTTGCAGTAATCCCACCTCGGTATTGAGGGTGTACTTGGCCGCCGCCATGGTTGAGCCGCCTTTTTTGACTTCGACGGTAGCAGGGTCAATGTCGCCATGCGCCAGTTTGTGGTAACCGCTGAGGCGGGCTTTGGCGGGTTCGTCTGCGACGGTTTGCACGGTGGTGGTCACATCCACAGCCTTGCCCATCATCGCCATCGCCCAGGTGAGCGGCTGGAAGGTGTCGGTTTGAATGGTGACGTCCGGTGCTTTCGGGGTGGTGATACTGTCAAGAATGGCTCCGGCATCGTGTTTACGCCGCGATTTGCGGGTTTTGACGTCGGAGGATTGCGCGATCTTGGCCGAGACGGGATTACCGAGGTAAAACGCCGGGGTATTGGGGTCGTCCGGGATGAAATACGGCACACCAGTGCCGATAAAGCCGTGGTCGTTAAGGATGCTGTTGAGGGTTGGCATTTAACTGCTCCGTAGGTTGATGATGTCAATGGTGAAAGAGACCGGATAGATGCCCCAGCCATCGGGGCGATAGAAGGCATCGTCGGCAACGCCGAGGGTGAAGCGCTTGCCGTATCCGGGATTGGTGTGGGTGTCGCCGTCGCTGACGGCAAGGCCTTCGACATGCGCCATCAGCGCGGCCAGGACGGTGCCTGCCTCCATATCGGGTTCGGCGCGGCGGGCATGGCGCATGGTGAGATAGACGGTGTAATGCTGCGTCATCTTCTGCGTGCGGCCCTGCACCGAAACGTTGCTGTATTTGTCATAGACCACATAGGCGGCACGGTGGACAAAGGGCTGTTTGCCGTCGAGCAAGTCCGCAAATTCGTTGGCGCTTTCGACGCTGCGCAGAGTGTTGCTGTCAATCAGCAGGCGCAGGTGGCGGATGAGGGTGTCGCGCGGAGCGAAGAGGTTGGCCATGTCAATATCCCTGCAGGCGGTCATCGGTCCAGTAGGCGGCGGGGCCGTCGGTTTGCGCGCTACCGTAGGCAGCCTCCTGTCTTTTCGCGGCGGCGCCGGTGATGAGGCGGTTGAAGAAGGCGTGGCGCGCATCGTTGAGCTGCTTGACCACGGATTTGTCGTCAAGTACGTCAAAGAGGCGGTACAGCGCCATGTCCATGCACGCCGTTTTCAGTGTTTCCACCGGGAAGCGCATATCCGGCAATAGCGTCAGGTAGCCGTCGATGTCGCCAGCGGCAAGACTGATGGCCTGCTCGACGCGCGCTTTCAGGTCGGAGAGCGCCTGTTCGTAGCCCGGCGCAACGATGCCCTGCGTGAAGTATTGCTGCACATCATCGGCGGCAGGCAGCGGTGCATAGTCGCTGCCCGCCAACTGCCCGATGAGGCGGGCTCGGTTGGCGTGGGCGATGAGTTCCTGCGGTGTGCAGTAGGTCATGCCGCGTCACCGGGATCGAGGTAGAGAATCCAGGCGGTATCCAGCATTTCTTGCGTGAGCGTCTGTGGGTCGATGGTAAGGCGGATGCCGTCTTCGGTTGCGCCGGCGTCGCGGTGCCGGTCCAGCATTTCAATAGCCTTTTTCAGCGTCGGCTTGCGGTCCGGTTTTTCCTCGTAGAGGATGCCGACGACGACTTCCGGCGTCAGTTCCAGTTCGCCCTCTACCGCTACGGGGTCGTTGGCCGCTTCCGCCGGTTCATGGGTTTCTGCCGGGGGGGCATTATCCGGTTCCGGCTCATTGGCAGGTTCTGATTCATTGATCGGTATCGGTTCATTAGCCGGCGCCGGGGCGCTGTCCTGTTGCAGGGCCGCGCCGATATCCGCGAGCAGGATAAGGCCGCGTTCGATAAGTCCGGCGGCAACGGCCTCGTCAATGTCGTCTATCACGTCTCCGGCCTCATAGCGTTTGCCGTTATGGCGCAGGGGTTGCAATACGGTGTAGCGCATATGGCCTCCTTATTTGATGGTGGCGGTGTTGGTGAAGAGGAAACCGGCGCTGTTGTCGGTCAGCACCGCCTGATCGGCCATTGCCACCGGATAGTGCCACGAGCGGTCGCTGTTCTCGAAGTAGCCCTTTTCCACTTTGGGCGTACCGGTGAGGACGTAGTTGTAGCCAAAGGACGGCACGGCCTGCGCGCGCATGGCAGCCGGGGGGACGTAGGCAAGGATGGTGTTGTTGCCCCACACTTCGGCAAAGGGCGCGTCCTTGTCGGCGACAGAAACAGCCTTGGCGACAACGACAGTGTCAATGTCGAAGTAGGACGCAAGCATGTCGCTGGTAATACTGGTCTTGCCGGTGTATTTGAATTGTTCCAGGATTTTCGGATGGGTTTTCAGCGCCTCGTAAGCGTAGAGGTCGAGGTGCAGCACGTTCGGATAGCGCCCGGTTGCCTTGCGGATTTTTGCCTTGGCGTCCCGGATGGCGTCAAGCGGCTTGGATGCGGCGTTATCCCACATATCGTTGCCGGTGAGCGCTTCGGTGTGACCGGTGGCATAGAGGCTGGCGGTAGTAGCCAGCTTGGCTTTTTTTACCTCGCCTTCGAGACGCATTTTTTGCATGACCTGATTGACGGCCAGGGTTTGCGCGTTGATGCCCGGCACCTTGTTCATCTCGGTGGCAAACTCTTCCGGCACCGTTCCTTCGAGGAGGCGGTTGACGAGGGCGTAATCGTCGCTGCTATAGATGATGCCGATACTACGCACGGTTTCGCCGGGGGCGCGGGTGGTATCGGTGACGATGTAGGATTCTTTGCCGAATTTGATGATTTTGCCGCCCATCGCGCTGACGCTGACATCCGGGAAAAGATGGTGACCGGAAAATTCCTGGTCGAGGTTGTAGCCGAGGACGACTTTGGTGAGGATGGTGTCAACGACGCGCAGGCGCTTGAATTCACTTTGTGACATGGATGCTCCTTACTTGATGAAGATTTCGACGCGGCTGCCCTCGACGCTGTGGACGAAGGCAAAGGCTTCAGCGGTGCTGGTTGCCTTTTCCGCATTGCCGGCGTTGGCCTTGACTCCGTCGCCGACAGCAAGGCCGCTGGCGGTGATGTCGGCAAGGCCGAGGGCGATTGCCGGGATACGCTCCCCCGCCTTGCCGTCGTACTGCGCGACGCCGATGGGTTCTTTGCTACCAGTGGTGGCGAGTTCGCCGGTCATGCTGACGAGCTGGCCGCGCTTGACGGCTTCTTTGAGGTTGATGCCGAGGGAGAGGATGTTGGCTTGTGGCATGGGTTACTCCTGGAATTGGGCGGCAGCCTGGGCAAAGGTCAGGCCTTTTTTATCGGCGAAGTCCTGGATTTTTTTCTCCAGCGCAGCGGCGGCTTTGTCTTCGTCGTTGCCGTCGCCCGCTTGTGGCAGGGTGCGCTTGTTCGGGTCTTCCGGGGTGCGTTCGGCAAAGTCCACCGTGGCCGGCAGGCGGTCAAGTACGGCCTTGATGCCGTCGCTGGTGCGTTTCTGCACCGTCTTGCCGCCCTCGGCAAAGTCGAAGGTGGCGTCTTTGCCGGTGAGTAACACCGAGACCACGGCGGCTTTTTCACCCGGCAGCAATTTGCCGGCCTTCACCAGCCCTTCGGCATAGTCATCGGCTTCAGCCTGCTCGCGCGCGGCTTCTTCGGCGGCAAGTTCTTCTTCGCGCCGCTTCACCGCAGCTTCGCGGTCGGCGAGCTCTTTCTCGCGCGCGGCAAGTTCCTCTTCTTTCTTCTTCAGTTCGTCTTCATTCATGGGCATCTCCGTAGGGGGTGGGGGTGTTGCGGCGGGGTCGCCGAATTCGTACACGGGCGCTGCGGCGGCGGCAAAATCGGCCAGGCCTTTGACTGCCGGCGGCTGCGCGCCCAAGAAACCGACATGGCGCAGATACGGCTTGCCGGGGGTGGGGTTGTTGGGATGGCCTGGGTCGTAGATGGAGGCGCTGCGTTTCTTGAAGCGCCCAGCCGCCAGTAACGCGGCAAATTGCGGCTCGACTTGTGCAAGGTCGGCATAGAGCGTGCCGCTGCCTTCGTCGAAGGTAAGAGCGCGCACCCAGCCGTAAGCCGGGGCGTTGTCCTTGGGATGGCCGATGACGACCGGCGCCTCGTGCAGCGCAGGGTCGTAGGCGGCAGCGATGGCGCGGACGTAGTCCGCTGTGGCGTCAAGCGTCTCGCCGGAGGTGGCGGCGTGGTGGCCGGTTTTGAAAATTGCGATTCTGTCCATGCCGCCGATTATCGGGACGGCACATGGGGGCAGCGACTAGACAAGTTGGGGAATTGCAGCAGGGATTTCGCGAGTTACGCGACCATTTCAACCGGATGGTTAAAATGCCGGTCACGCAAGCGGGACGGATGGGCTTTTACGGCGATTGCTAAATGGGGCAGGCGGCGTTTTACAGACGCGCGGCAATACTTGCCCACCTTTTGCCATACAACGCCTGAAAACGCCGCTCAGGGCGTCATGGCCGTAAAGGCATCCTGCACAGTGTCGAGGATTTCCTGCTGGTCTTCGTTCGAGAGACCGAGATAGGGACGGGCGGGCATGACGGCATCATGCGTACCGAAGGCGCGGAAATGGCCGCCGAATTGATGCAAGGCGGCATAGACGCGGTTGCTGCCGAGGCGCAACTCGGTATCTGAAGCCTGATAGCGGATGGTGTCGCGCAGATAGCCGCGCAAGCGCAGGATTTTGTCCTCGCCGAAAATCCGCATCTTGCGCTGCCGGTACTTGGGCGAGAGAGGTTCCCACGGTGTGCCGTCCGGTGCTTCCTCGCGGTCGAAACGCTCGGCGGTGGAAATCATCAGTGCCTCACCGATGGCGGAAAAGAAGGCCTTATCGAGAAATCCCGCCACCTTGAGCTTGGTGAGGGCGGCGACCATTTGCTGGTTGGTAATGGTGAGTGTTGGCATGGTGTTTTTCAGGATGTAGTATGGCTGGCAGATGCTTCGCCGTAGAGCCCCATTCAGGCAGACGGGACGGGCACCTTAAGGACGCGCTGAAAGCAGGAATGCACTTTCACGCGGCTGGTGTGCGGTTACGGTGGTTCGAATCCGCCCCGGCACAGCATCGCATTCACAGGCTGCGGAGGTTTCCTACTGGAAAGGTTAGTGATCGCCACTATGATCCTGTTCGAATCAGGCAAACCGCAGCCCTTCATGATTTCCTGTGTGTTTTTGGCGTATACTTCTAGGCAAGCATTAGGGCGAAGGGCCCAATTAAGGTGAGTGGGGAGCTTGGCTTAAGGTTTGCTGTTTTATACAACGGGGTAAAACAACAAGCTGCCTTTCTTCATAGTGCAGGTTCGAATCCTGCCCGTCCTGATGCTCCCGTTACTATTTATTTTTGCCAAATGGCTATTTCTCCTTTGAGGCTGTTTATTTCGGCCTGTGTCAGCAACATTGAGCCAGTGCGCACAATGTTTCCCTTCACCTTTCTTTTGCCTTGCGGCGTTTTGACTGCAAGGTCGTAATCCATTTTTAGCGCAATCTTGCCCTTGTCCCCGCCCAAGTCGTACACATAAAGCAGCACCGGCGGATTCTCGTTTTTCATCAGTAGTACGCGTTCCGGGGTCATCAAATGATCCGCGAGATCCCGCCAGAATTGCACTGGCAAGGGCTGGTGTTTACCCGGACGTAACGCGTGCAAAACATCCTGATCGCGCAAGGTGATGACGGATGTGGACGGTGTCAGGCCGCGCTGATCCAGCGCCTTGATGATGCCCGGCGCGATGGCGCCAACGGAGAGACTGGCGCCTCGTGATACGCCATCCCGCACGAGCTTGTCCACCATTGCCGCGACTTCACGGTTGAGCATACCGCGTGCCTGGGGATTGGATAACAGGGAAGAGACCGAAGTGCTACTGAGCAGCGGTGGCAAGCCCTTCGCCTTGTCAAAGAAAAACTGTGTCGGAGATTTGTCGCGGCTGGCACCGGGGATGTGGTCAAAGCCGGGGTCCAGCCCTTTCGGTACCTGCACCGTGCGCGGGTTGGCGCTATTCTTGCCGATGACTCTGTCCTCGTATTCCAGCGGTGGCGCGGTACCGACTTTCAGACCGCGCTTGGCGAGGCTGCGTGCGTTGTGCGCGATGACCGTGCATTTGCAGCCGTAGGCATTGACGGGGTAATGCGTCTGCCACCACGGGTCGTCGCAGTGCAAGACAAGGCCATCCCAGGCTTCGTGTTCCGGGCGGGGGTGGCGCTGTCCCTCGCGGTGCTTGTATTCCCAGTACGGGCGGTAGCGGCTGGCCTCGCGCTGCTGTTCGTAGCGCCCGGCCTGATAGCTGCTGTGCAGGTTGGTGTCGTAGATGATGCGGCTGCGCCAGTCACGTCCGCCGTTGTACTCCCAGCCGTATTTGGCGACGATCGCGTCGAAGTCGCGGCGGAATTCTTCCAGCGTGGTGCCGTCGGCAATGGCCTTGTCCACGGCGGTGCGGAAGTCCGCCAGCAGGTCGAGGCGGTTAGCGCCGGCGACGACAAAGGCGTGGTCGTGTTCGGCGCCGTAGATGTCGGCATAGCTTTCAGTCGGGATGTTCAGCTTGTTGCGAAAGAAACGCAGCTGCTCGTCAAACGGCAGTTTGCCGTAGGCGACGGTCATGGTGCCCTGCCTTCGTCCTGCACTTCAGCGCGCCCGGCAAGATGGGCGGCGGTCGAGGCGCGCGCCAGCACCGCCGCATAATCATCCAGCGAGAGCTGCGGCGCCAGGGCGTCCAGCCGCTCACGGAATTGCAACAGCGTTTCCGATGCGGCGAGTTCGGCGGCGATTTTGTCCAGCCACGCCTGCCCGTGCGGGGCGATTTCGCGAGCGAGGCGGTCGGCGAGGTGATCGGCGGTATCGGGGGCTTCGTCGTCTCCTTCGGCAAAGTCGGTAGCCGATTCTCCGGCTTGGCTTGATGCCACCGGCTGCATGGTTTCCCATTTGCCGCCAAAGGTCTCCTCAATGGTCTCCAGTGTCGGGCGGTAGCCGAGGACGGCCAGCTTGGCGTAAGTGGCGGCGATGGTGGCGGTATCCTTGACTTCTTCCGTACGCAGCCACAGCTTCGGTGGGTGCGCCCCCGGAAAATTCCACTCGGTGAGCCATGTGGCAATGCTGGCGTTAAACGAGGCACAGAGCAGGTCGGCGTCAGCCTTGATGATGTCCTGCTTGACTTCGTTTTGCACTTCAGCCTTGTATTGCCCACCGACAGCCTGCGAGGTCATGACCTGGCCGAGGGTGACAAGCGCAATGGCCTCGTCCATGTAGGTGCAGAGGGTCTTGTAGTCGGCGCTGCCGGATTCTCCCTTGAGCAATTCAATCGTCGTGCCCAGCGGTGTCACTGTCGCGGCGGCATTCTTGATGCCGACCAGGGCGGCAAGCAGTTGCTGTTTATCACGTTCGACGGTGGGCGAGCGCGGGTCAAAGCTGCCATGCGGCACCGAGGTGGCGGCTTTTTCGTTGCCGACCAGCCAAAACTTCACGTTCGTCTTTTTGAAGAGCACCGGCCAGTAGAGGTAGTGCGCCAGTCCCAAGCCGTAGGGGTTGTCGGTGGTATCGCCACCGGCGGAAAACGTCCAGAATTTGCGCGGTGGCATGACCTCGTCCCCGCCGTTGCCGGTGTAGAGCAGTTGCTGCTCGACGTCGAATTTGAATTTGCTGCGGTCACGCACCAGCACATCGACCAAAACTACCTTGCCGTCCTCAATATCCCACATCGCTTCACCTACGGCCAGACCGTAGAACACGCCCCAGTGCATGGCCTTGAGGATGTGGTCGAAGTTGATGCGGCTCAACTGTGCCTCGACAAACTTTGCCGCCTCAACGTCGGCGGCATTGTTGGCGTCATAGGGGACAATCTGCCGCTCCATCTTGGTTAGCGCCGTCTGCCGCTGCGTCCATGTGCCGGTGACGGTGGTATCGGTGAGCAGATCGCGGTAGGCGCTGCTATCGCCGCCAAGGCGGTCAGTGAGCACCTTGTCGATGCTTTCCAGGGTAGTCAGGTTGCGTTCGATGGCCACCTCGGTGGAAGCCGAGGTGGGTTTGGCCAGTGCCTTGTCGTTGCGGGTTTGATTGGGGCGCGGTTTATTTCTCTTGGCCACGGGAGGCTCCTAGTAATCCTGATATGGGCTGATGTAGGCGGATTGGTCTTCGATGGCGACTTCGACGGGCAGGACGGTGTCGCTCCTGGATGCTGCGTAGGCAAGGCAGAGGGCGATGGCGGCGTCGCCGTGGCGATCGTGGCTGCGTCCGGTACGGCGCTTGCCCAGTTTGATGATGCCGTCAATACGTTCGAGGGCGCGCAGGTCGTCGAGGATGTCGGCGTCGCGCGGGATGCGCAGCAAGTCGTCCTCGAAGGCGGCAACAAAGGGCGGCATATGCTCGCCGTACCACTGGTTGTTGAGCTTGACCGGATTGACGCGTCTGCCGTAGCGGTCAGCGGCGGTTTCGGCGAGATATTCGCCATTACCGGTGGCATCGAACCAAGCAGCAGTGAGGCGCGGCAGGCGGTCGAGCAGGTAGAAGACAATTTGCCGCTGCTGCGCGTGCGGGATGTTGCGCAGCTCGACCACAAACGGCGCGTGACGGCGGGTGTCATCAGCAATGGCCAGCGGCACGAGGACGGACAAGTCGCCGTGGCGGGCGAAGTCCATACCAAAAACGTGCTCCTGTCCGCCGTCCAGGGTTTCCAGCAACGGTAGCAGTTCGGTGGCGCACCAGTCAGCGATATCGGCGGCGCGCAGGTGTTCGGCGTATTCGGTCCAGCTGTCGTGCTTGGCGAGGCGTAGCACGGGCACAGCCTCGGTGCGCAGTTCGAGCAGGGCACGCGAGAGGACGGCACCGCCGCTATTTGAGGGGATGACGCGGAGTTCCTCGTCAGCGGCGTCGCCATATTGTTCGTACATATCCGCCACCCATGCCGCCTCGCCTGCCGCCGTCCATGCCTGTTTGCGTACTTGGCAAATGCGGCGATAGAGGCCGTCGGCGACGGCATCGTCAAAGGTGGTTTTGTGCAGGGCGTAGGGTTTCCTGCCAGCGCGGATGTCTTCGCAGAGCTGGTTGAAGGGGTTGTCCACGCCGTCGTGGGTACTGATGATGGCGACTTTGCCGCCCCACATCAGCAGGGCAATGGCGGCTTTGATGAGTTCGTCGAGCTGGTCGTGGAAGGCGGCCTCGTCAATGATGACGTAGCCCTGTTTGCCGCGCAGGTTGGAGGGACGACTGGACAGGGCGGTGATACGGTAGCCGCTGGCGCAGCGAATGACGAAGGTGAGGATGTCCTTGTCGCCGTCCTTGATAATTTCTTCTGCCACGGCTTCCGCGACCAGCTGGTAATGCTTGATCCAGTCGGTTGCATCGCGGATAAATTCTTCGGCCATGTCCTTGTTGTAGCCGATGTACCACACGTCCATGCCGGATTGCGCCGCAGCAACCAGCGCGGCCTCGGCGGCGGTGGACCAGCTGATGCCGATGCGGCGTGATTTTTCGTACACGCGCACCGGCGTCGGGTCGTTAATCCACTGCATCTGGTAGGGCAAAAGGACGCCGGCCATACTTAACCCCCCAAGATTTTTTGCTTGATGAGTTCGACCGCTTCATCCGAAAGGCCCTGTGATTTGGCGGTGGCTTCGACATCTGCGGCAGCTTTGGCTAGGGCGGCACGCTCAATTTCCTGCTGCCGTTTTTCGTTAATCGTGGATGCCCGCTCCAGTTTTTCGATGGCTTGTGCCAAGTCTTTGAGCAGAGCTGGATGGGGCGGCTCTTCGCCTTCGGATAATTGCAACGCCGTATTAAATGCGAGGTTGCGCACCACTTCATTCAGCAGTATGCCCACCTTGCCCTGCGGTGCATTGCCGAATTTCGCCACCCACATGTCGGCGATTTCCCGTGACTGCTGGATTTTGGCGCCGATTTCCTGCATTTGTAGCGCGTAGCGGTTGACGGCACTCTTGCTGCGCGGCTTTTCGCCAAGCTCGGCCAGCACAGCGTTCAGACGCTCGGTTGCCTCTGTTTGCGTAATGGCCGGATCGCGCAGCCAGCCCTGCAACTGTTCGAGCAGCGCCGGTGGCAGGGATTTGATGCTGCTTTGCGCCATCAGCGTGCGGCCATTTCGCTGATTTCGGAGGGGCGCAGGTCGCGGATGCCGTGCGCGCGTGCCTTACCGCGTGCGATTTCGAGCCCCCGGTCGGTGAGCGCCGCAACGGTGAGGCCGGGTGCAGGATAGAGGCGCGTCACCAGGCCCTGTTCTTCAAGCCACAGCACCTCGTTTTCCAAGCGGTCACGGGTGATAGCCTGCCCGGCGGCTTCGAGGATAAGGTCGAGCATGTCGAGCGAGAGGCGGTAGTCGCTGTCATAGACCAGAGCCGAGAGGATGGCGCGGCGGTTATAACTATGCTGGATGTCCTGCATCATGATTTTTCTCCTTTAAGCAGTGCTTCGAGGATGAGGCAGCTTGTGTTGTTGACGCCTTCCAGGGTTCCCTCCAGTTTGTGCAGGGTTTTCGCCTGTTCGTCGAGGCGGCGGTGAATGTTGCCGATAGCGGTGCGGTCAGGCATTTGTTCAACCTTGGTTTCAATTACGGTTAACCGCTGTGTAACTTCGTGTATATCGGCAGTGGTTTTATCTTCGAGTGCGTTGATGCGGCTGGCGTTGGCCTTGTGCTTGGCCACAATCCAGACGTAGATGGCGATGCCGACGGTGAACATCGTCTGAATCAAATCAAAGACAAATTTCCAAAATGGGATGTTGATATTCATCAGAACCTCTTTCATGGTTTCCAAACTTTGCCATTTATGGCGGATAATCCTGCCCTGTGGGGGGTGCCTTCCCTTGCGTTCAGGGTTGCGCGGCGCGCTTCCCCTGTGTGTTGAAACCTTTCAAAAATTTCCTGACATTCAATGCAGCGGATGGCAGCAGGGAAGGCCTGCCGCCGCGCTGCCGGTATAGGCTCGCCACAGTCGGCGCATACGGCCTGCCCGTGCCCGCTGGCAGCGGCGTGCAGTTTGGCAAGGCCGGCATTTAACGTTTGCTCGATGGTGATATCGGCTTGGTCGGCGGGGTCCAATGGTGGCTCCATGTGGCAATGGCGGCGAGGCGCGCGCGATACACGGCGAGCGTCTGATGCTGCTCTATCAGCAGCAGCGCCACGTCGCGCTGGGTCGCAGTCTGCGGGTCGGGGATGATGGGATGCGTAACTGGCTGTAACAGCCCGGCAGGGACGGGGACAGGTCGATAGACGATGCGTTCATGCGCACAGCCCGCCAGCAAAAGACAAAGCAACAGGCGGGTCATGGTGTAAGCTCCTGCAAAGTCTGCCGCAAGACTGGCGACAGCGGGGCATCGTCCCCGGTGGGGGCCTGCTGTATGCGGCGGATGATGGGGCGATGCCGTGCATCTATTTGTGACTGGGTTGCAAGGAGTGCCTGATAGGCCTCATCGCTTGCCTGATGCTGCTCGGCTAGCGCCTGATAGGCGGCCTGCACAGCATCACGCTCCTGTTTGGCTGTATTCAGGGCATCGTTCAAGTGGTTAACACGCATCCCCAGCCCGGCGATGCCCAACCCCAGCAAGAGCCCGATCATGATTGTGGCGCGCATACGCGTACCCCTCCCCAACCGAGATAGTGCGGCTGATGTGCATAGATGATGGCGCGCGGGTAGCCACGGTTCTCTTTGATGGCCCATTTGGCGCGGCGGCTGTAGCGCTCAACGCTTCCCCACCAGTAGGCGGGGTTGCCGCCACGTTGCGCAGTCAGACGCTGGTCACGCTGCAGCCAGCCGAGGCCGCCGTTGTACGCCGAGAGGGTCATCGCCCAGCGCTCGCAGTCATTGGCGGCCTTGATGTGTTGATAGAGCCAATGGTCGTATTTGACCAAGGCGCGGATGGCCCACTGTGGGTTAAAGGCATTACCTACGCCCAGTTCTTGCGGGAAGACGGTCTTAATCCATGCCTCGGTTTCGGGGGTAAATTGGGTGAGACCGTTGGCATAGGCAGAACGGGCATCTGGTCGCCATAGGGATTCCTGGTGGATTTGTCCGGCGAAGAGAGGGATGGGGGCGTTGAGGCCCAGTTCCAGCCGCGCCTCGCGGATGAGGGCGCGCTGGTAGGCCTTGGCACGTCCCTGCCAATCATCAGCAGCGGATGCCGTATGACATCCGGCTGCTGCGATGACAAGTGCAAGGAAGCAAGCAATACGCATGGTTACATCCCGATGGCGAAGGCCAATACAACGGCAGCAACGACGATGGCACGCCGCAGCATGACGGCGGCAAAGACAATGTCGTCCTTACGCATCTCGAATGGACGGTAACGGGCAAATATGGTGCGGTCAGCGTAGTAGCCGAGCGCCAGGGCGATAGTGACGTAAGCTGCTTTGAGCAACAGCAAGCCTATTTGCTGCGGTGCGATGATGGCGAGAACCGCCAGTAGGATGATACTGCCGATGTGCCACACGGCCATTTTGTCGATGAGCTTTTTCATGATTACCTCGTGCTTGGTTGATGACGGGGCAAGCATAAAAAACGCCGCTGCAAGCGGCGATTAGACTAGTTTGGGATTTGCGGCTTGGCCGCAATAGGTATTGTGGATGGGTAGGTACTTTGGAACGGTACCTGTTTATTGTGCCACAGCGAGCAAGCGCATCATCGCCTCATTTGAGGAGAAAAAACAGGAAACGCCCACACGGCACCTGATCACACCTTGATTTCCGCCCACGTCACCGCCGGGGCCTCACCCTCAATCTCCAGCGTGTAAGCGTTGTAGTACACGTTTTGCCCGGTTTGTCCTTGTCCGGTGAGGACGACCACAGCGCCGGTCGGGGTTTCGGCCACCCATACGTTTGCGCCTTTGCCGCCGGTGATTTTCGCGGTCATGCGCCGTTTGGGGTTGAGCAAGCTCTCAAATTGCTGGCGGATGTTCATGTTAGTCCCCCATGTAGCGGTCAATGGTGAGGGTTTGCGTGACCACCGGCGCGTTGTTGTCCAGCGTCACTTCGACCTGGATGCCCTTGATGACGCCCTGCCATGTGCTGCCGTTCTCTGTAAATGCCCACACTGCGCCGAGGCTTGCCAGCGGCAGTTGGTATTTTTCTGCCCAAGGCAAGGTGACGGTCTCGATTTTGTGCGTTCCGGTTTCGGACAGGGCATGGATGCCTGCGGCACGGTGTGCGGTTTCGTCGGTGTAGAGGGCGTGTTCGCGTAGCGCCGCTTCCGGGGTTTGGTCGGTGCCTTCACGCCAGACCAGCGCGCCTTTGGCCGTACTGCCTTTGCCGACCACACGCACACCGTTGCAGCGTTCGCTGATGCGCCGCTGGCCGCTGACGCTGAGGATCAGGTTGGACGGGATGGTGAGCGCCGGTGTCGGCTTTTCCCACGCTGCTTTGACCCACACCGGGCGCACGAAGAGCTGCGGCTCGTAGGGGTGGCTCTCGACAAAGGCACCAATGGCCTGCGCGATGTCCATCACGACGGCAATCGGGGTTTGCCCGCTCACGGTGTAGTTGTCGCCTGGGACGAGCCAGTCCACCGCGTCCCAGCCCGCGATGGTGTAGGGCGTTGGCTGCAACTGCTCGTCGGCAATCTGCCGCGCGTAGCGGCTTTGCTCGTATTTGATATGCCGCCCTTGTGTGTAGTCCGCGCCCAGTTTGGCGGTGATGGATCTGCCCGTGATGGTGTAGCTGTGGCCGATGAAGCGCCGCGTGTCGCGATAGTCCTCCGCCAAGATGTCCCAGCGCTGGTGGTTGATGCGCAGGGTGATGACGGCTTCGTCGCCCGCTTGGCGGGTGTCCATTTGCAGCTTGGCAAAATCGGCGGGGGCAAGGGTGAGGTCGCCCTGCCAGCAGTAGCCGTCGGTGTCGGCTTTGAGGGTAAGGGCGAGGATTTGTAAGGTCTGGCCGTTAAATTCGGCGCTGATTTTGTTGTGCATGATGTATCCGGGCAGGGTGGGCAGGTCGGTGGTGTCGCTGTCGTGCCAGCAGCGCAGCGGCAGGGGCAGGCGGCTGGGGTCGCGATTGACGCGGCGCCGGGTAAAGGGCAACGGCAGGCGGTGCGATGGCGGTCGCACCCGGCAGGGCGAGACGTCCGGCGGCGGTGGCGGTAGCGGGATGGGGTAATACTCGCAGGGTGGACGCACGGCGCGCTGGTAGCGCAGGCTGTGGCAATGGGCCAGTGGCAACCCCCAGCCGTGCTGGCGGTGGCAGTTGACAAGCGGCGGCGCGATGGTGATGCGCGGCGTTTTGCAGCCTTGGAGCAGGGGGTTGCCCGGCTGCATGGCGCTCGCGCAGTTGGCAAGCGGTGGCGCAGTGCCGACCGTCGGTATGGCGCAGTTGCCCATGCGCGGGTAGGCGTTGAGGGTGACGGGCAGGCAGGTGGCGAGGCGGTAGGTCGGTGTGGTGGCGGCCTGGGTGCAGGCGGTGAGTGACGGTAATCCTGCGACGGTAAACATCATGCAGCGCACCACATCCAGCATGGGCGTGTGGTTCGCGGACAGGCAGGTAGCGACGGGGACGACGCGGTTGTGCTGGTCGAGGCAGGTGGTGACGTCCAGCGTCGGCGCCGTCGCCACGCTGGCGCAGCCACTGATTTTCACCCATTTTGGCTGTGGCTTCGGGCCGGGTGCGTCGCCCACGCGGCGGGTAAACGGCAGCGGCAGTTTATTTGATGCCTGTTTGCCGGTGCGGGTGACAAAGCTGATCGGCAGTTTGCTGACGTCTATTGCCATGCGCGCCATACCTCGCGCTGTTCAGAGATAGTCAGGTTATTGGCCGGGCGCAGCTGGTCGTAGCA
Source organism: Cardiobacterium valvarum (assembly GCF_900460955.1). Lineage (GTDB taxonomy): Bacteria > Pseudomonadota > Gammaproteobacteria > Cardiobacteriales > Cardiobacteriaceae > Cardiobacterium > Cardiobacterium valvarum. The sequence continues at coordinate 865,763 of NZ_UFUW01000001.1, read as the reverse complement.
GACTGGCTCATAATGCCCTTGCGGGTGCCGCGCCATGAGGACGTAACGCCGCGCCGGGTCAAGGTAGGGCACGAGGTAATGGCCGCTTGCCAGCGAGCGGGCGCGCTGTACCAGCAGCATCGTCCTCGCATCAAAGACGTAGAGGTTGCCCACAGCCCCCTGACCCGCGACGGTGACGATGCCGTCGTCCTGGCCGGCGAAGTAGCCCCGGTGGTCGGGGATGTAATGCGGTTCGAGCAGCATGTCAGTAACGCCATTTGTCAGTGCGGATGACCAGGCGCGCAAAGGTGCGTGACAGACTGTTATAACCGTAGCTGTGCAAGACGATGTACGGGATGCCGTCGTCGTTGATTTCCGTCAGATTATCGGCGGCGCGGGTGCTGGTGTGGATGCCGGGGACAGGATAGAGATTGGCACCATTTTGCATATAGACGGGCGCCAGGTATTGCCCTGCTGTTTCGCGCGGCACGCTAAACAGGCTGAGAAAATCCTGTTCTCTTACCCCGTTATCGTCGCGGTAGCTTCGCGCTTTGGCGCCGGCGTCGGCACTGTCATAGTGAAACAGGCTGCTCGTCGAACCGTCACGATAACTCCCGCCGCTGTGCGCCAGCAGCAGGCAACGGCTGCCGTCGTGAGCGCTTGCGGTGTCGCCGTAAAACAGCATCTGGCCGATGTGTCCACCGGTGCTGTAACCGCTGTATATCCACACGACTACGCTGCGTGCTGAGGCAATGACGGCCCAGCGCCCATCCAGGTTATTGCGTCCGTATTCGTAGGGACTGGCTAATTCGAGGATTTTTTCCCCGGCGTCAATGCCCGTCATCTCGCGATACGCCTGCACGGTACTGTTCCCGCTGCCGTTATCCTTGATGCGCAGATAGCTGTCGAGTTCGCCCGCGTGCTTGGGGGCAAAGACACGGGTATTGCGGGCGGCGTCTTCGTAGGGCATGGTCCAGCCCGCACCCGTCTTGCTGCCGTAACCGGTGACGAGGCAGGCTTTGAGGATGACGCTAAGGTTGGCGTTGGTGAGCACCGGCGCCTGGTCATCGCTGGAGAGATAGAGCGTGACCGGCATTTCGATATTGTTGACGTACATGTTGCCTCCTAAATCTCGGTGGTGTTGCCTCTGAGACAGACCATAAAGCCGTCCGTGGTGTTCTGCCGCTTGGCGGACGGCTGCACCGCGCGCAGTATCCACACGCCCATGTGGGTGCCATAGCTATTAAAGCGGATGGTGTTGCCGTAGGCCCAGGCACTGGCGCCGTTGTTGATACCAAACGCCCCTTTCGGCAGGACAAAATAAGGCTTGTCGGTGGCGGGGTTGATAGGGGCAAGGTCGGAGAGCGTGTCAAACTTGCCGACAAAGCCGACCGCTTCGCTGAACAACTCAAACTGGTTGCCGTCCTTGAAGACGATTGCCCAGCGGTCGGTGACGGCGCCGTCATCAGTGAGGCGGAAGGGGTAATCCTTGCTGTTCAGCTTGGCGGCGATGGTGTCGCCCCTGGGCTCGTCCGCCCAGACGTTGTCGAAGGTCTTTTGCGAGAACGGCGGCGAGACGCGGCATTGCAGGTCGCCACCAATCAGGGCGGAGGAGATATAGGTCTCACCGGCGGGATAGTCACGCGCCACCGGGAATTGCAGCGTCAACGTGCCGTCGATGTCGGCGACCATGATGCGGTTCTCCTCCTCGCGGCTATGGCCTGCCTTGATCGGCAGGGTGTAGGCGGAGAGGTCAAGCGGCGTCGCCCAGGTGATTTTCCCGCTTTGCAGGTCATAGTCGTACCACTTGGCCTCAATCGGCACCCCTTTCGCGTCGCGCAGGCAGATATCGTCCAGATCGTTACGGCTGAGCTGCACGGTTTGTCCGGCGGTGTGGGCGCTGCCGAGGTCGTCTTCGAGACGGTGACCGATGACAATCATGTCCCCCCTTCTGAAGATGGGCACCCGCCCGTCGGCGGGCAGACGCACGGCGTCGATGCCGATGATGGAGGTATCCAGCGGCAGGTAGGCGTAGCTGACCGCCGAGTAGGTGATGGTGTCGGCATAGACCGGGATAGGTTCCCAGATTTTGCCGTTCTCTACCGCGTCGGGGTTGTACCAGTATTTGCCCTCATTCCCGGCGGCGGTGACCAGGCGGCCAAAGCGCACCCGCACCACGCCCGTTTCGTAGTCAATGCTGCCCTCGATATTGCTGCCCTCAATCTTGCCGCCCGCATCCGCGCGCACACTGAGCTGGCCGCCGGTGAGCGGGGTAGCGGTGATGTGCAGCGAGGCCGGGCGCACCGGTGCCGAGGGGATACGCCACACCGCCTCGTCCACCGGGTTGCCCTTGACCGTCCCCGCCAGGGCCAGCAGACGCACCGCGCTGCCTTCGGCCAGTTCGACCACGGCAATGCCGGTCTCGTAGTTGATGCTGCCCGCTTTGGTGGCGGCACCGGTGGCGGGATTGAGGCGGTAGTAGAGTTCGCCCCGGCGGTCAAAGTAGGTCTCGCTGCCGCTGGTGAAGCAGACGCTGCCGGGGACAACGCGCTCGTGCAAGGTGGGCAGCAGATCCACACGCAAGACGCCGCTGGTCGCCTGTTTCGTACGCGCGTCCTCACTTTGCTGGCCGCGATAGCGCACCGTCACCACAAAGCTGTCGTCAATCGGCGCACTGGCAAGGGCATTGATGTATTCAAACCCGGCAAAGACAAGGCGGTAAAGCGGCTTGACGGTCTGCTGGTTGCCCTGGGTGCTGACGATGCGCTCGCCCATCGGCTGCTTGCGGTAGATGGGTTTGGGGATACGGGTGGTGTAGTCCGGTTTGAATTTGACCGACCCCGTGGCGTAGTTGATGCTGCCGAAGTTCGTGCCGTTGCCATCGACCAGGCCGCCGCTGCCGTTGTCGCGCACGGTGACGTAGGGGTCCACCTGCCGCGTGTAGGCCTCGCCTTCCTGCACCTTGTGATCGTAGTCCTCGATCAACACGTTAAAGGTCATCTCAAAGCTGCGCGGCTTGATTTGCCGCTGCGCGAGGTTGAGGGTGACGTTGCCGTCGTGCCCGCGCGCCGGTGCCTTAAACTCCTGTGTCTGCGGCTCGCCCACTGAGTAATCCACTTTCACGTCGAGATGCTGCTCGCCGCCAGGGTAATTGGTGAGGGTAATGTCGCCGCTGCGGTAGTCCACCGTCCCCGTCCACGCCCCGGTGATATTGCCCATGCCGTCATCCTGCGCGGCTTTGCCGCCATTGTCCGTCCAGCTCAGTTTGACGCTGCCGGGCGCGACACCCGCCTCCATTTGCAGCAGCATGGTGACAGCGGGGGTGCTGTCGCTGCGGTTCTTGGCGGTGGCCGGACTGCCCCAGGCGTAGAGGATTTCGGAGCCGACATCGGGCAGCTCGCCGCAGGTGATGGTGACGGTGCCGCTGCGGTAATCAACCGCGCCGCTGCCGTGTGCGGCGCTGATGCCGCGCAGGGCACCGGTGCCGTTGTCGCGCAGGTCATACCAGCGGCCCTGCGCACGGTAGGAGACTTGCAGGCTGCCCGGCGCCGGGGCGGGGTTGATGGTCATCACGTAGTTGTAGGAGCGTGTCCCCGTCGATACGGCTATCGCCGCCGTATCCGCTACTTGCAGATACTCGGCAGCGGGGCGGCTGTACAGCGTCCAGCCGCTGCCGAGGTTCTCGTCAATCGTGATGCGTCCGGCGGCGTAATCGACGGTGCCGATGTCGTTGCCGGCGCTGCTGATGACGCCGCCGCTGTCGCGCGCATCAACACCGCCAACGACCAGGCGCAGGCTGCCGGGGAGGATGGCGCGCCGCGTATAGACCACCGCCCCCTTGTTCAGCGACAGGTTGCCGTTAATGCGGTCTTCCTCGCGCGCGGCGTCAAAAAGGATTTGCTTCTCGCCGGCGGCGGTGAGATCCACCAGCGACGTTTCAATCTGACTGGTGGGTACCAGCTTTTCCATCAGCGAGGAGACGCGCAAGCTCTGTGCCTGTGCCTTGATGGCGGCGGCCAACGGCTTGACCCCGTAATACTGCGCCCCGTCGGCGACGTGGGTCTCACGGATTTTGCAGGGGTTGTCGATGTAGTTGCGCTGCGGTGCCTCGGCACCAACAAAATCATGGGTGAGGGCGGTCGAGGTCTCCATCTTGACGACCGTGCGCACAAAATCAATGCCGTCGTGCGTGGTAAAGGTACGGTCTTCGGACGATACGCGGATGACCTGCACATACTGCTCAATGGCGGGATAGCCCGCCTTGTCCTGGCGCAGGCAGTACACATCACCAATCAGCGGCAGCGGCTCGCCGGGGCGCTGATAGGCCTGGACGATGCGCGAACCCTGCGATTGCGTCGAGAGCAGGGTCATGCGCGATTCAATCGTCGCCACCGAGTAGGCGGCAATGCGCTTGATGATGTCGCGGCGCACCTCGCCGTAGCGGACACCGCGATAAAGCAGGTAGCTGACGTTCTCCGCTTTCGGCGGGCGCGAGATAATCATGTGCGCGCCGCCAAGCGGGATGTTATCGGCAACGCGCACCGCGCCATGCACCGAGCGCGCGTTGAAGGCGCCGATGGTGCGGGCGACGTCGGAAATGGGCGTAAACAGCTCGTTCTCGCGTCCGGTGAGCGCGTCCTTGACCATCAGCCCGCCGCCGTCGTCGGCATCGGTGAGGCGTTCGGTCGGATAGATTTGCAGGTTCTGTTTGGTGAGGGCGGTGTGTTTTTGTGGCATTTTTGACTCGGTTTCAAATGGTCATTAAATGGATGACAGGGGCTTCGTACTGAGCGCTGCCGTCTTCGGGAGCGAGGTAATAGGCTGGAGTGATATTGGACAAGGCGGGGCGAGCAAAGCAGGTGTTAAAGCTGCGTCCGTCGGGATGGCTGAGGGTCATTTCCAGTTCCGGCACATCTGCCCAAGCCGTCAGCGTGAGCAGCGTCGCGCGGGGTAGCCAAATCCATTCACCGCTAAGGGTAATGGGGCGCCCGGCCAGCATGGTGCCCTGCTGCACGATGACCGCACCACCCAGCGAGTATTGCGGTGTCGCTTGGGCAAGGGCCTGCCAGTCAAACTCGTCCTGCCAGTACATGTCTTCCGGTAGATCGACGTGGTCGGATGTATCTTTACGGGTGAGTTTCCAATGCATCAGGTCCTCCGTTTCATTTCGTCGTGCAGTTCGCGGGCAAAATCATCTCTGCCCTCCCGGCGTGATTGGGCAATGCGGGCGTCAAAAGCATCGGCCACTTCGGCGGCGGTATAACCGCGTCCGTTGCCGCGTGAGTTACCGCTGCTGCTGTTGCCGCGCCCGTTGTTGCCCCGCCCGTTGTTGCCGCTTGTTTGCTGCTGCTGTTGCTGTTGTCGTTGCTGCTGCTCTTCGGCTTTCTTTGCTGCTGCCTGCCGCGCTTTCTCATCACCAATCTGCCGTTGCAGTTCAATCGCGCGGCGGTACTGCGCGATTTCCTCGTCATTGCGGCGGACTTCGGCCTCGTGCAGCTTGGCGTTCAGTTCGCGCAGTTTGCGCTCCTGTTCCAGCGCCGCCGTTTTGCTGTCGTCGCCCCTGAGTTGCGCCAGCTCGGCTTCAAGGCTGGCGGTGGTGTCCCGCGCCTGTTGTGCAAGGTCGGCCAGTTTTTGCCGGGCGGCATCAATGGCACTGTGCAGGTTGTTCAGGGTGGCGCTATCCAGCTGGGCAATGCGGCTGGAGGCGGCATGGGTCGCTTCGGCGATGTCCTGCATGGAGACGGTGCCGTCGGACGTTTTACGGTTGAGCATTTCGACGGCATCGGTCGCCTTTTGTACGTCCGCCACATATTGCGCCGCCGCATTTGCCTGCTTCGCCCACATGTCAATCACGCCCTGCGTACCGAGGATGGTGTTGCTGTTCATGCGGTTAAGCGCATCATCCAGATTGTTGATAGCCTCGGTGGTAAGGTTGGTTTTGTCGTAGAGGTAGAGTCTGCTGTCACCCGCTTTCTTGTTTGCAGCAGTACTCTTTTCGGTAGCGTCAACATCCTCGCCTTTGGCCTTGGCATTTTCTTTGACCGCTTCTGTATTGGCCTTGATGGCTTCGGTGTCGTCGGCTTTGGCGTCACGGTCGGCTTTTGTGCCTTCGGCTGCTTTCCCGGTCTCTTCGTTGTTCTGCCGCTTGGCTTCGGTGTTGTCGCCGAGGCTTTCACTAAGAGCCTTGACGGCTTCCGCCCCGCCCTGCATCCCGGCGCGTAACGCCCGCATCCTTTCCGCTCCGAGCTGGGCAGCCGTACCGGTCTGTTGCAAGGCATCATTAAAGGCTTTGAAATCATCCGTGGTTTTCAGCTTGGCAAGATTGGTGTCAAAAGCATCGCGTACCGCAGTGGCGGTTCTTTTCCCTTCTTCACGCAAGCCTGCCATGCCGGTTTTCCAGTTTTCGGTCATCTCATGCACCCCGGCAGAGAGTCCCCGGACGGTGTCTTCATATGACAGACCGATGGCGGACAGGCTTTTTTCCGTCTCGGCATGGGCACTCTTGGCTGCTTCGCTTAACTTGCCCATCGCTTCCGCCGCTTCTTTTACCGCTTCGGCTTTCTGCTTGTCGCCATTGACGCTAGCCAGCAGCTTGGCATTGAGCTGTTCGAGGGCGTCGCTACTGCCGCTGACCTGTTTGCCGGCGGCAGCGTAGGCGCGCGCCAGTAATTCGGTGCTACCGCCCGCATTGGCGGCCAGCGTGCCAAAGGCTTCCAGCGCCTTCCCTGCTTTGTCGCTGATGCCGGTTGCAAATTCTTGCAGGTCGAGGTTGAGGGTTTTCAGCGCTTCCCCCATGCCGCTGCCAATGCGCGACACGCTGCCCACCATCATTTCTTGTATCCGCTGTGCCTCCGTTTCGCTGATGTCAGCAGTTTTCGCCCATTCATGATAGATGCGGTTGATAGCGGCCACGCCCTCGGTGGTATCTATTTTGTTCAGCGCGTTTTGCAGGAGTTGCTGCATTTCATCGGCAGTCGGTTTGACTTTGTCAACGATGCTTTGCAGTGCTTCCGTGACCTCTTTTTCCGCTTCGCTCATGCTGCGGTAGGCTTGTGGCACATCTTGCCCCAGCTTCTGATAGGCCTTGGCGAGATTCTCCACTTCGTCGCGCGTCAGCTTGTGTGCTTTTTGCAGGCCGCTGGCCGTGATAATGCCGATGTCGCCGAGCGATACGGTGCGGTTTTGCAGTTCATCCAGCAGGTCGCGCTCTTCCTGCCAGGTGATTTTGTTCTCGTCGCGCAGTTTGCGGATGGCTTTTTCGGCTTCATCTACGGCGGCAGAGGATGACAGGGTGCGTAGTGATTGCCGCACGGCGTCCACTTGTTCTTGCGTCAGCGCGGCGGCACTGCCCGCCAGTTTGTTGAGATTGTCGAGAGTGACACGGGTTTCGTTGCTGATGTGTTTGGCGGCGTCGGCAGCCTGCTTCTGTTTGGCAAGCATGTCGTCCATCGCCTTGCTTGCCGCCGCCTGCGCCGCCAGTTTTTCCTGCTCGGCGCCGAGACGCTCGGCTTCATGCCGCATCCGTTCGTATTCTTTTTGTGCCTTAGCCAGCTTTTCGGCATGACTGTCCCATAGCGGGGTGATGTCTTTCAGCCCGTCCAGCGCACGGTCAAACATTCCCGGTGCCGTATCGAAACGCTTCATCTCGCGTTCGAGTTTGAGGATGGCGTCGCGGCTTTGTTCGGCGGCAGCATTGGCCTTCGCCAGGGCATCGCTGACACCGGCGGCGTCCAGTTCCATCCCTTTTGCCAGTTGCGCGTTCAGTTTGTTGATCGCGGCATCAGCCTCGTCCACCTTGTCACGCATGTCGCCCACAGATTTGTTGGCACTGTCGGCCCGCTCGCTGAATATGGCTACTGCCGACGCGGCGGCAATCATGGTGATGCCGATGGGGTTACTAACCAGCCAGCGCGCCGAGGCAACAAAACCGCGCATGGCTGTACTCGCCGCCGCACTTGCCGAGGTAATCCCCGCCAGTTGCGCGCGTACGGTCGCCATTGCTGCCGCCGTCCGGCGGTATCCGGCAGTCACGGCAGAGGTAACGGTCACACCCTCGCGCCCCATTGCTGTCATCGCCGCTGCAAAGGCGACGGAGGACGTCTTGGCGGCGACCAGCAGGGCGACAAAAGCGGTCAGTTGCGGATGGGCTTCGGCGAATTTGCCGAGTGCCTGCCCGGCGTTCCCTACGGTCTGCGCCATATTGGCCACGACCGGCAACATTTGCTGGCCGATGGATGTGGTCAGGTTGCTGATGGCGGCTTTAGCCTGCTCGATTTTCTGCGCGGTGGTATCCATGCGCGCCTGAAACTCTTTCTGCATCGCGCCTGCCGTCTGGCTTTTGTCGGCAACGAGTGCCAGGGCATCATCAAAGGTTTTCAGGCTGCCGACGGCAAGGCTGATGTCGTCGCTGTATTCCTGGCCAAACAGCTTGGTCAGGGTGATGGCGCGCTGCTGCTCGTCCAGTTCCTGCAAGCGTCCCAAAAAATCACGCAGGGCAGCATTCGGGTTGTTCTTGATGTTCTCGGCCAGTGTCTTGCTCGACAGACCGAGGTCTTCCAACCCTTCGGCAAAGGATTTGACACCTTCGCCGCCGGTTTGCAGGCGGTTGAGCATGGCATTGATGGCGGTACTGGCCACTTCCGGGGATTTGCCGAGTGAGATAAAGGCGGCAGACAGGGCAGCGGCCTGTTCACTGGCCAACCCAAACTGCTTGGCACTGCCGCCGATGCGCAGCAATGCTTCGGTGATTTCGTTTTCGGTTGCGGCGGTGTTGTTGCCGAGGGTGTTGATGGCGTCACCCAGCTGGCGCACGTCGCTCAGGGGTATTTGAAAAACGTTGGACAGTTTGGCCGCTGCATTCCCGGCTTCATCGGCGGTCATACCGAAGGCAATGCTCATTTGTCCGGCCAGCTCGATAAATTGTGGCAGATCATCAAAGGCAACACCCAGCTGCCCGCCGGCAGCGGCCATTTCGGCTACTTCTTCCTTGGCCAGCCCCATTTGTACAGCCAGCTCTTTCACCGTGCCGGACAGGGCCTCCATTTGTGCAGGGGTAGCGTCCACCACTTTCTTGACGCCCGCCATCGCCTCTTCAAACTGCACCGCTTCATTGATGACGGCGGTGAGGCTGCCCGCTGCGGCGGCCAGCTCGCTCAGGCCGCTGATGACCTGCTCAAGACGGTCACCGGATTTCTCGGCGGCCTCGCCAAGGTTGCCAAGCTGCTCTTCCAGTTCAGCTAGACGCTGGCTGTGCAGTTCTGCCGCACGTGCCAGCTCTTCCTCGGTCAGGTTGCCCTGGTCGCGCAACAGCTCGTAGGCGCGGGTGACGGCCTCAATCTGCTCGCGGATGCGGTCGTCATCGTCAAGCCCCAGGGTAACGCGCGCCTGCGCAACTTCCTGCAAACGTTGCGCCTCACTGGTCAGGGCTTCGAGTTCAGCACGCGCTGCCTCAGCACTTTCGCCGATACTGCGCTGCTGTTCGGCCAGATCGCCGGTTGAGATCCCCGCCTCGTGCATGGCGTCGCTCACGCGTTGCAGGTTCTGCGCCAGTTCGTCATTCTGACCGGCGGCGGTCGCCGCTTCCCGTCGTGCCGCTTCGGTGGCCCGCGTCAGTTCATCCACCTGCCGTTGCGCCTCGCGCTGCGCCCTGCCGACTTCGGCCTGCTCCTGCCGGTAACCTTTTGCCTCCTCGCGGGCGGCGGCAAGCGCCGCTTTCAAGTCCTCAAGACGGGTGCGCTGTTCATCCGTCGCGCCGCCGGACGCGTTGATTTCTTCCTTGAGCCGGGCGATTTCATCCTGCAAAGCGCTGGTGTGCTCGCGGTTGTCGGCAAGCGCTGTCTGCAACAGCGTGGCGCGGTCGGCAAATGATTGGACCGCGCCGCGCGCCGCTTGCGTTTCACTGGCAAGACGGTTGAGTTTGGCTTCGGCTTCGGCAAATGCCTCGGCAGCGGCGCGGCTACCTTCTTGCAGGCGGGTAAATTGAGTGATGAGCGCTTGCTGATTTTCAAGACGGGCTAGCTCCGCAACCAGACGAGCGCCCTCTTCCCTGAGCTTTGAGGCGTCACCACCCGCGTTTTCAATCGCGTGTGCGAGCTGTTCAATGCGTTCAGCACCTTCGACGGCGGCGCTGATGAGTAGTTCCGTTCGTAATTGGTTGGTTGCCATCGTCTCACCTGCTGTTGGTGAGACAAAATTTAAGCCCCGTTCAAAGGGGCCGCGATTAGACTAGTTTGATATTTGCGAGGGTGTTTTTGGGTCATTCCCAAGCGCTCAATATTTGCAACGCCGTCTCAATTTTTCTTCCCGTATTTTCCCGCTGCTTCCCGATTTTTCCCATTTATAACATTCTCGCCCCTAGATTTATAACATCCCCCATCAGTCTATTGAAACCGTAATTTTCTGCTGCTTCAGCGAAAGGGATGCGGAGATTTATCGCGTGATGCTGTAGTTGACTGCCCGTCCTTTCGCCACCCTGCGCCTTCGTTCACGATAAATTTGTGCTGCCTTGCCGCAGACTGCGCTGATGTCTCGCCAAGCGGCATAACTGCTGGGCCCGCCAAGCAGTGCAAATACCGGGGCTGCCAAGCGGCGTAAATACTGGTTCGCCCTGCGCAATCTCGTTTTTATCCCGCCTGCCGCGCGCAATAAGCCCGTATTTTTGCCTGCTCGGCGCTGTTTAACTGCTCAATCATGGCGATAATGCTGGCGGCGTTGTCATTCGTCTGCGTCGCGCTGAAGAGCGAACGCACATAGTCATCCGCCGGGTAGTTCTGGATGTCCTGCGGTGTTGCGACTTGCACCAGCCGCCCCTGGTGCATCACGCCGATGCGGCAGGCGAGTTTCAGCGCTTCCGCCATGTCGTGGGTGACGAAGACGATGGTGGTACCGAGTTTTTTATGGATCAGCGACACGGTTTCTTGCAGGGAGGCGCGGGCGAGCGGATCGAGAGCGGAAAAGGGTTCGTCCATCAACAGGATGTCGGGTTTGGCGGCAATGGCACGCAGGATGCCGACGCGCTGTTGCTCGCCGCCGGAGAGTTCGTGCGGATAGCGGTTTTGGTATTGCGTGGGCGAGAGGCCGACGAGTTCGAGCAGTTCGCTAGCGCGCGCTTTGCGTTGCGCCTTGTCCCAGCCGAGGATGTCGGGCATCAGTTCGATGTTCTGCGCAACGGTCATGGTGGGGAAGAGGGCAATTTGTTGCAGCACGTAGCCGATGCGGTGGCGCAGCGGGCGGATGTCGTAGTCTTTGATGCGCCGGCCGTTGAAGTACACGTCGCCGTCGGTCGGCTCGGTAAGCGCATTAATCATGCGCAGGGTAGTGGATTTGCCGCTGCCGGAGCCGCCCACCAGCACAAAGAATTCGCCCTGGTAGATGGTGAGGTTCAGTTCGCTCACGGCGGCGTGGCTGTCGTAGCGTTTGCTGACGTTTTTGAATTCGATCAGCGGGATGCGTTCAGGCTGCATAAAATCCCTCACGACTTCGGCAAAACGGCGTGGTGCGTGGCCCAATAGTTGCGGCAGGTCGTCTGAAACTGTGGCGAGTTCGCCGCCTGCGATCGCGGTGTAGGTAGACACCCACGCTTCGATTTGCCAGGCGGGCGTGTCGGGGTAGTCGCGTTCGCGGCTGGCATAGGCTTCTGCAAGGGTTTGGTTGTGGTAGCGGTGCGGTTTGCCGGTGATGTCGGTCAAAACGGCGGCGATGGCGGCGAAAGTCAGCGCTTCGCTGCCGGTGAGGGTGTAGCTGCGGTTGTGGTGGCGGTCGTCGCCGGAGGCGATAGCGGCAAGGATGTTGGCCGCCGCTTGTGCTACGTCCTGCTGCGAGACGCAGGCAACACGGCCATCGCCCGCAGGGCCGGCGATGATGCCGTCGGCGTTAGCAATCGTCGCTATCATTTCGCTGTAGAAGTTGTCGCGCAGGAAGGTGTAGCGCATGGTGGTTTGCTGGATGGCAGCTTCGGTCGCGGCGTGGGTGCGCGCCAGGGTGAAAGTGCTGCTGGCGCTGGCACTGGCGAAGGACAGATACACCAAATGCTGCACACCCGCCGCTGCTGCCGCGCGTACCAGAGTCAGGTGCTCCTGCTCGCGCGTTGGGCTTTCGGCGGCGGACACCATAAAGAGCACATCCACGCCGCTTAACGCCTGCCGGGCCAGTTCGAAATCGCCGTAGGTAAAGGGGCGCGCTTCGCAAGCGGGCAGATCGGGTGCTTTGGCGGGGTTGCGCAGCGGCAAAATCAGCGGCAAACCGCGTGCGCTGAGGTGGCGGGCGACCATGCCGCCGATGTGACCGCTGGCGCCGGTGATGGCGAGGTTCATGTTGTGTCTCCTTGGGTTGGATAAATGGCTTTCTTCCATTTGCGAATTTGTGTGCGGAAGTTGGTAAACGGGGCGACGGTGTTGATGTGTATCCACTTCCATAATGGCCATTGGGCGGCGGTGGTCGCCCATTGCCGTTGTCCGGGCAGGAACAGTTCGTCGTCGCTTAGGCCGTCAATCCATGCGCACAGGGTGGTAACTTTTTCCCGCAGCATCGTCTGCTGCCCGGGCAGTGTGAGTGCGCCGTAGGTGTGATAGTAGTGCTGGTTCAAATCGCCGAGGGCGTTCCATTTGTATCCGGGGGCGGGTGTTTGTACCGCTTCACCCGCCTGTTCGCGCCGCTCCCAGTCCAAGAGGGCGGTCACCCAGCCCAGTTGATAAGCGAGGTGTTCCGAGGGCGTCTTGCCGCTGTCCGTCGCGCGGGTATGCCTGGCTGCTTCGGGGATGTCGGCAAATTCGGCGAGGTATTTGTCCAGCGCCGTCTGTATCGTGGCGATCAGTTCCGCTTTGCTCTGATAGTGCTTCATTCATTCACCACCACGACTTTGCCGAAGCTGCCCGCGCTTTGCAGAAAGCGGTGCGCGTCGGGCACCTGTTCGAGGGTGTAGCGGCGTTCGATGGGAACGGGCACGTTGTACGCGTCGATGTCGCGGAACAATGCAGCGATTCGCTCACCCGACACCAGGGCGGAATGGAAGGTGGTGAGGTAGCTGTTGTGCTTGAGTTCGACGATGGGGTCGAAGTCGTTGAGGTACCACTGGTTGCCGAGTTGCCCCGTTTGGCAGACGATACCGCCTTCATTGATATGCGCCAGGCTGTCACGCAGGGTGGCAGGGCCGACCAGTTCAAGGATTTTGTCGTAGCTTTCATCTGTTTGCAGCACGCCGTTGCTATCAGCGATGATGGCATCGAAACCCACCGCCCGCAGGCGCTCGGCCTTTTCTAATTTGCGGCAGGCTCCGTGCAGGGTGATGTGCGGCAGGCGTGCTTTCAGCAGCAGGGCAAAGGCAACGCCAACACCGCTGGCCGCCGCCCGCACCAGCACACGGTCATGTGGCGCGATGCGCAGTTGTTGCAACGAGCCGAAGGCGGTGTAGTAGGTTTCGGGGATGGCGGCGAGGGTCGCCCAGTCGCGGTCGCTTTCGATGGGGTAAATCTGCGCGTTCGGCAGCAGGACGTATTCGGCGTAGCTGCCGTCGAACGCCCGCCCCATCTCGCCCATGATGGAGACAACTTTCTGCCCCGCTTGCAGGGCGGGCGTGCTGCTTTCCGCAACTTCGCCAACGCACTCGATGCCGAGGATGCGCGGGAACTGCACGCTGGGGCTTTTCCCTTCGCGGGTGAAAATTTCGGAATGGTTGATGCCGAAGCCTTTGACTTTGACGAGCGACCAGCCTTCTTTGACCTGCAGCGTCGGCACGTCTTGGTAAATCAGCTTGTCCGGGCCGCCGGGTTCGTAGATAACGATGGCTTTCATGCTATTTCCCCTGTGTTAACCAGCCTTTCTGCTGCAAAAAATCTTTGGCAACCGTTGCCGCGCTTTCGCCCTGTGCTTTGACGCGGTAATTCATCTCGCTCATCTCTTCCGCGCTGATCTGCCCGGCCAGCACGTTCAGCGCCTGCACGATGCCGGGGTGCGCTTCGGCGAAGGCTGCCTTCATCAGCGGCGCGCCCTGGTAGTGGGGGAAGAGGGCGATGTCGTCTTGCAACACGGTGAGGTGGTATTGGCGCAGCTCGCTGTCGGTGGAAAAGGCTTCGAGCAGATTGATGTGGCCGCTGTCCAGCGCGGTGTAGCGCAGCGCCGGCTCAAGGCTGACGACGTGGGCGAAGCGGATGCCGTGCCGCTGCAAACCGAGGTAGCCGTCCTGCCGGTTCATGAATTCCAGGGTAAAGCCGGCGCGGACGCTGTTTTGCACGCGCGCCAGATCGGATATGCGCTGTAAGCGGTGCGTGGCGGCGTAGCTTTGCGGCACGGCGAGGGCGTAGGTGTTTTCATAGGCCATCGGCGGCAGCAGGCGCAGGCCGAATTGTTCATTGAGCAGGCGCGCGCCCAGTTGATAGGTCTCGTCCTGGCTTAATGCGCGGCTGTTTTCGCCGGGCGGCACTTGCACCAGTGTTTCCAGCACCGTGCCGGTAAATTCGGGGTAGATGTCGATGTCGCCGCTTTTCAGGGCGTTGAAAAGAAAAGCCGTTTTGCCAAAATTGGGCTTGACCTCGACGCGCAGCTGCGGATCGTGTTGCTCAATCAAGAGCTTGTACATATGAATCAGCAGCTCAGGCTCGCTGCCCATTTTGCCCGCGACCACTACCGTCTGCCGCGTTGGCGCGGCGGCGAATTGCGCCAGCCCGACCGCGCCCAGCCCCAGCAACAACACGCCAAGCAATGCCACCTTGTGGCGGGAGGCTTGCAGCCAAGCGAAGAACGCGCTCATCAGCACCGCCAGCACAGCGGCCAGCGCCGCGCCGGTAAAGGTCAGCACCATGTCGTTGCGGTCGATGCCGAGCAGAATCAGGTTGCCCAGCCCGCCTGCGCCAATCAGCGCTGCCAGCGTTGCCGTGCCGATGACCAGAACGGCAGCGGTGCGGATGCCGGAAATAATCGCCGGCAACGCCATCGGTAGCTCAATCCGCGCCAGTGCCTGCGCGCGCGACAGGCCAAAGGCAGTGTGCGCTTCCTTGATGGCGGGGTCAATCTGGCGCAGGCCGAGTAAGGTGTTCTGGAAAATCGGCAACAAGGCATAGAGCGTGAGCGCAATCAAGACCGGCGGCGAGCCGATGCCGACCAGCGGAATCAACAACCCCAGCAAGGCCAGCGACGGAATCGTCTGCAACACGCCGGTGCCTTGCAACACCAGCTCGGCCGGGCGGCGCTTCTCGGCCAGCCACACGGCAAGCGGCACGGCAATAACAATCGCCGCCGCCAGCGACAACGCCGACAACCACAGATGTTCCAGCATCGCCTGCCACAGATACGCGAAAGAAAGAGAGTCCATCGGCCTGCCCCCATGAGAAGAAAAGGGCATCGTACCGTGTCGACCAGCGTTTGATAATCTCCGCGAGCGGGGAAACCGTTTGCAGTGGGCTTCATAATAGCAATCGGCAAATTCGTCACGCATTCATTGCTGGTGTGCCAAGCGGGATATAGTTAAATAGAAAAAAAACAGTAACCATCAAAATCATGACCTATCCAGCCTATATCCGGAAAAAAATCCTTGCAGAACTCGAAGATAGCACCTATCGCGAAGTGGCAGCCAGATACCGCATCAGCCCCAACACCCTTGCTACCTGGAAGAAACAGCCAGAGCCCAAAGGCAGCCGCCGTTCTACGCCCTGCCTTCTCACAGAAGAAGTCATCCGGCAAGACGTGGCCGAGCACCCTGATGACTATCAATGGGAAAGGGCTGCACGTCTGGGCTGCTCGCAAAACGGCATCTGCAAGGCGCTCAAACGCTATCGCTTCACCGTTAAAAAAAGACTTCCGCCACCGCAAGGCAGACGAAGAAAAACGCCGTGAATTCCTCGAAGTAAAAAGTGTCTACGAAGAACGCCTGCATCCATTCGTTTATATCGATGAAAGCGGCTTCAAAAAAGACATCTCCCGTCCTTACGGCTATGCACCACGCGGGCAAAAATGCGCAGGCGTATCCGGATGGAGCAAGGCACAAACCAACGTTATCGGTGCCCTGTGTGGCACCGTGCCATTTGCTTTCGCTGCCTTCGATTGCAGCATGGACAGCGATGTTTTTCATACATGGGCGACAGAAATACTGCTGCCGGAACTGCCCGCCTGCAGCGTGATCGTGATGGACAACACCTCCTTCCACAAACGGCAGGACACGCCGGGTGCGTTACAGGCTGAGGGACATACGGTGCTGTGGCTTCCGCCCTATAGCCCGGATTTCAACCCGATAGAGAAGACATGGGCATGGATCAAACGGTTGAGGAAACAATGACGGTTGGCTGATGTGAATGCCCTGCTGTTTTGGTTCTTTACTCTCGTTACTCTTTATTAGCGATTCGACTATAAAGTAATTAAAGAGAATCAACCATTTAACCCAGAGCTGGCGTTGAGGCATTGACAGTTGATTACAGTACCTTGGCGAGCCAATATTTACGTCGCTTGGCAAATTTTTATCGTGTACGAAGCATCAGTCATTAAAAGAAATCTGGGCAGACTCACTGACGGTCATCTGCGGTTTCTTCCGGTTTTCCTCGATCTTGCCAGTTACGCAAATATCGGCATGCATCAGATGAGAAGCCTGGCGACTCAATACCCGACTTGTCTTCCAGACTACGGCGGTAAAGGACTGGTTGGGGGAAGGCGCATCAAAATGGAGCGCAATACTTTTCTTCGCTTCTTTCAAGGCGGCGACTTTACCGCAGACGCGACGGGTTTCGCCGATGTACTGCCCTGCTTCACGTGCCATGATGCTGCCATCACTGGTACGCGTTTCCGGTTGTGGCTGTTGTTCAGCAGTTGCGGCAACTGGTGTCGGTGGTACAACGTCGCTGCTCACGACAGGGCGCGTGTTTGATATCCCTGTATTGCTGACGGCCTGCCCGATAACCGGTAATTCGGTCAGCACTGCCGGTGAATCTTCCTCCACCGGAAGCGGCGTTTTTTTCCCCGCTACTTTGGCAAAATAGTAGTAACCGCCCACCGCAGCTGCACCAAGCGCCAACACGGCAACAATACCCAGCACCCAGGGTGCCGCTGATTTTCGTTCATATCCACCCTGCGAGTCCTCAACCGAGGCTTGGCGGAGATCGGCCATGATGTCTTTGAGAGTTTGAATTTCTGCGATGAGGGCCTTGATGTCGATTTCGTTGGCAATCACGGTGGCAATGGATGCCCGCTGATATTGGCGGATTTTCTCTTCATAGGTGCGGATTTCCGCATCCAGCAGCTGCATTTTCGCATGCAGCTGGGCATCATTTCTGCCCTTGCCCGCCGCTTGCGCGACCACGCGGTCCGCCTGCTCTTTCAGACCGCTCGCTTCCGTCGCCCATATTTTTTTCAACGCCAGAATGTCCTCCTGATAGGCCTCGACAATGGCGGCGTATTCCTCTTTCTTGTTTTTCGGGGTGTAATCGCCCTGTGCCTGCGCACGCAAGATGTCGCCAATTTCGCTCATGATGACATCAGGCGCATGCTGCATTTTGGTGGCGCTGTAGCGCAGGACGACGCCAAAGGCATTGAGCAGCGCGTTTTGCTGTTCGAGAAATTCATTAAAGCGGCGGTAATCGATGTCGCCATCGGCAGATTTATAGGGGGCGAGACCGTCCAGTTCGATAGCCAGCCGCTGATTCTTTTCCGGATTTTCAATGAGGATGTCGATACTGCGCTCGCTGCCTTTGGCATCGGTAAAGCGGTGTGTCACGCTGAGATCTTCCGGACTGACGTCGTCAATTTTGCTCAGGATTTGCCGGACAAACTGCTCTTTGAGATTCGCCGGATGTTGGAGATGTTCTTTATTGCGCTGTATCCACAGTTCCCAGTTTTTCATTTGTCGTAATATTCCATTCTTGTCGCAGTTTGTGAAAAACGCCTCCTTGCGGAGGCGTTGGGTTGGTCATCAGCCCGTTGGTTTTTCCCGCTTGCGGATATGCAGTTCTTTGAGTTGTTCTTCGCTGGCTTCCGAGGGAGCGTCGGTGAGCGGGTCATAGGCGGTCTGGGTTTTCGGGAAGGCCATGACGTCGCGGATAGATTTGGCTCCCGCCATCAGCATGATGAGGCGATCAAGGCCAAAGGCGATGCCGCCGTGCGGCGGGCAGCCGTATTTGAGGGCGTTCAGCAGGAAGCCGAATTTTTGTTGGGCTTCTTCTTCACCAATGCCGAGGCTTTGGAAGACACGTTGTTGCATATCGTCGCGGTGGATACGAATGGAGCCGCCGCCAACTTCGGTGCCGTTCAGCACCATGTCGTAGGCGCGCGAGAGGACTTCGCCGGGGTTGCGGTCGAGGTCGTCAAGGTTCGCGGTTTTGGGCTGGGTAAAGGGGTGGTGCATGGAGTACCAGCGTTTGTCTTTTTCGTCGTATTCGAACATCGGGAATTCGATAACCCACAGCGGTGCCCAAGGGCCAGTGAGCATATTGAGGTCGTGGCCGACTTTGATACGCAGCGCACCGATGGCGTCGTTGACGATGCTGGCTTTGTCTGCACCGAAGAAGATGAGGTCGCCGTTTTCAGCACCGACACGTTGCACGATGTCAAGCGCGATAGCGCCTTCTGCACCGCCTTCTTTGGTCAGGAATTTGACGATGGGCGATTGCAGGCCTTCGGTGCTGGTTTTGTCGTTGACTTTGATGTAGGCGAGGCCTTTGGCGCCGTAGCGGGCGACGTAGGCGGTGTAATCGTCGATTTCTTTGCGGGTGAGTTTATTGCCGCCGGGGATTCTCAGGGCGACGACGCGACCGTTTTCTTGAGCGGCGACGCTGGCAAAGACTTTGAAACCGCTGTCTTTGACGAGGTCGGCGATGTCCACGAGTTCGAGCGGGATACGCAGGTCAGGTTTGTCCGAGGCGTAGCGGCGCATGGCTTCGCGGTAGGTCATGCGCGGGAAGGGGTCAGGCAGATCGACGTTCAGGTGTTCTTTGAAGATGCCACGAATCATGGTTTCCATGATCTGCATGATGTCTTCTTCTTCAAGGAAGGAGGTTTCGATATCAAGCTGGGTAAATTCGGGCTGGCGGTCAGCGCGCAGGTCTTCGTCGCGGAAGCAGCGCACAATTTGGTAGTAGCGGTCAAAGCCGCTCATCATCAGCATTTGTTTGAAGAGTTGCGGCGATTGCGGCAGGGCGAAGAATTTACCGGGGTGGGTACGTGAGGGAACGAGGTAGTCGCGCGCGCCTTCCGGGGTGGCTTTGGTCAGCATCGGGGTTTCGATATCGAGGAAGCCGTGATCATCCAGGTAACGACGCAGGGAGGAAGCGACTTTGCTGCGCAGGATGAGGTTTTTCTGCATGACTTCGCGGCGCAGGTCAATAGTGCGGTTTTTCAGGCGCACTTCTTCGGAGACGTTGTCTTCGTCAAGCTGGAAGGGCAGCGCTTCGGATTTGGAGAGGACGGTGAGCATTTTGCCGAGGATTTCGATTTTGCCGCTGGCCATGTCGGGATTTTCGGTACCAGCCGGACGCAGGCGGACGCGGCCTTCGATGGCGAGGCAGTATTCGCTGCGCACTTGTTCGGCAAGAGCGAAGGCTTCGGCGGTGTCGGGGTCAATAACGATTTGCACGAGGCCGCTGCGGTCGCGCAGGTCAATGAAGATGACGCCGCCGTGGTCGCGTCGGCGGTGTACCCAGCCGGCAACTTTGACGGTCTCTCCGTTGAGTTTTTCAGTCACGTCTGCCGCATAGTGTTGTCTGTACATGTGTTTTCCTTTTTGGGTAATAACGGTGAATGAGGCGGCCAAGGGAATAGCGACCGCTGTGTTTGATGTGGTTTTTTTGTGCGGCAGGCTGCCCTACGCCGGATACCGCCAGATTTTAAGCGGCTGCATTATAGTGCCTCACTTTCGCTCACGGTAGATTCGCAGCCCGACTTCCCGCGTGGCTTCGAGTGCGCCGGGTTTCTGGATGTCGAGGCAGATGTTGGCGGCAAGCGGGTAGGCGGTGAGCAGGTACGCGGCAAGGTGTTCGGCGAAGGCTTCGATGAGGCTGTATTGGCTGTTTTCTGCATATTTTATGATGTCAGCACAGATGGCGGCATAATCTAGCGCCTGCTTGATTTCATCCGCTTCGCCGGCAGCACGGGTGTTGGTGCCCAGTTCGCAGCTGATGATGAGGGTTTGCTTCGCCGCGCGTTCATGGGGCAAAATGCCGATGACGGTTCGTACCCGTATTGCATGGATGTAGATGATGTCTTGCATAGTCATAGGGTTATGAATGGTTTTTTCTGAATTATCGCACTCAGGGGGTGTTATGCAACATTTTCTTTTTTGCCTTTTCGGCGCAATTGCCGGCTATGTTTGCGGCTCGTTATCATCGGCGGTGATTGTCTGCCGCGCCATGGGTTTTGGCGATCCGCGTACGCTCGGCTCAGGCAATCCGGGGGCGACAAATGTGTTGCGCATTGCCGGGGAAAAGGCTGCTGCCATCACCTTGGCAGGCGATTTGCTGAAAGGCCTTATCCCTGTGGTAGTCTTCATTATTTTGCGTCGTTTTTTCCCAGTCGGCATCGACGATTTGGTGATTGTGCTGGTCGGTCTCGGCGCATTTTTCGGCCATTTGTATCCAATGTTCTTCAACTTTGAAGGCGGTAAAGGGGTGGCAACGGCCTTTGGCGTACTGCTTGCCTGGAATCCAATCGTTGCCCTGCTTGGTGCCGCTATTTGGGGCGCGGTGTTTTATAACACGCGCATTTCTTCGCTTTCCGCCTTGTCTGCCGCTGCCTTTGTCGCGATCGCCTCTATTTTTTATACGCCGGGGAAAGACTGGGCCTATATGTTGACGGCGGTATTCATCATCGTCGGCATGCTGTTCTACCGCCACCGCAGCAATATCGAGCGGCTCCTCAAAGGTGAGGAGGCTCCTTTTGGCGGCGGCAAAATGAAAGACCCGTTTGCGGATGAGGACGATGACGAGTAATTGAGTCCATAAAAAAGCCCCGAGAATCCGGGGCTTTTTTGATTCAGGCCGCGTGATAAACCGCTGGCTTGGTGTGGGACGCAACCAGATGTTCCACCGTCTCGCAGCATCTGCCGCAGCAACTGCCTGCGCCCAACGTGGAGGCAATGGCGGCAGTGCTGTCATGTCCCTGGGCGATAGCGTCAATGATTTGGCGATCGGTAATGCCTTGGCAAATACAAACGTACATGTGGATGGGAAGTAATGTTATTTGAATTTAATGTAACGGCAAACCGCCGTATAGTCAAACCTTTTCACGGGCGGCGCGTTGTGCGGCGGCGGTGCATATGAAAGAATAGCCACATGGATAATGATCAACCTGATAACAATATTTTTGATGCAAAGGGCTACCGCTTTAATGTTGGTATCGTCCTGCTTAACGCACACAACCAGGCCTTTTGGGGACGCCGCAGCGGGCAGGATTCCTGGCAATTCCCGCAGGGCGGGATTAACGCCGGCGAATCAAGCGAACAAGCGATGTGGCGCGAGCTGTTTGAGGAAACCGGCCTTGGCCCGGCGGATGTGTCGCTGCTCGGTGAAACGCGTGACTGGCTCTATTATCGCCTGCCGGTGCGCTACCGCCGTCGCCGTCGCCCCGGCATGGTGCAATGCATCGGGCAGAAGCAAAAATGGTTCCTGCTGCGCCTGGAAAGCAGCGATCCGGCGGTAAATTTGCACGCTTCCGGGCAACCGCCGGAATTCGACGAATGGTGCTGGATTGATTACTTCGCACCACCCTCGCAGGTCGTGCATTTCAAACGTAAGGTTTATCGCCAGGCACTAGACGAATTGGCACAACTGCTGCCGCCAGATGCCGTGCAGCGACCGGTGTCCCCGTCACAGCAACACAGCGCAACGGCATCGGCTGACAAACAGAAAGCACCATCGTTTGCCCGCATAAGGAAATAAAAAAGCCCGCAGAGCGGTTTTTTTCACGCCAGATACCACCTGAGCGGACACTGCCGAGCATCACGGAATATCCGCTAATTCATGATAGAAAATTACAAATGCGATAGTTTCCTATTTACAGAAAAGATATAACAGCGTATCGTAGCGTACGGGCAAACACCCAGTTTTTCACACATTTTTAACGAGGTTTATGATGAAAAAACTCTTCTTTTTGTTGTTTTGCGGCTTTTGCGCACCGCTTTTTGCCGCCGACAAGCCGTTCACCGTGGTCACCACCTTCACCGTCATCGCCGATATGGCGCAAGAAGTCGCGGGTAATGATGCGCAGGTGCTGTCCATCACCAAGCCGGGCGCGGAAATCCACGATTATGAACCGACGCCGCAGGATTTGGTCAAGGCGCAGCAGGCAGACTTGATTCTCTGGAACGGGCTCAATCTGGAACGCTGGTTTGAGCGCTTCTTTGCCAACGTCAAAGATGTGCCGTCCGTGGTTGTGACCGAAGGCATTGAGCCGATGTCCATTCACGGCGGCGATTATGACGGCAAGCCGAACCCGCACGCGTGGATGTCGGTCGCCAACGCCAAAATCTATGTGCAAAACATCGAAAAGGCGCTTGCCAAGCACGACCCCAGCCACGCAGACAATTACCACAAGAACGCCGCCGCTTATCTCGCGAAACTGGATGCGATGGACGCCAAACTGAAGGAAGAAGTCGCGAAAATCCCGCCGGAAAAACGCTGGCTGGTTTCCAGCGAAGGGGCATTCAGCTATCTCGCCAAAGATCTCGGCTTCAAAGAAGCCTATCTGTGGCCGATCAACGCCGAACAGCAGGGTACACCGCAACAGGTCAGCGCACTGATTGAAACTGTCCGTGCCAACAAGATTCCGGTGGTGTTCAGCGAAAGCACCATTTCCGACAAGCCTGCGAAACAGGTCGCCAAAGAAACCGGTGCCAAATACGGTGGCGTGCTCTATGTGGATTCCCTCTCGACTGCCGATGGCCCGGTGCCGACCTTTCTTGACCTGCTTAAAGTAACCACGGATACCGTTATCAATGGCTTCCAACCCTGATATGCCTTCGCTTGCGGTAGAAAACGTCAGCGTTACCTATCCGAACGGACATCGCGCCATTGAAAACATCAGCTTCACCCTCACGGGTAGCACTGTGTGCGCCCTCGTCGGGGTGAACGGCTCAGGCAAATCAACCCTGTTCAACACCATCATGGGTATCGTCCGCCCGCAAACCGGCACGGTGCAGGTCAATGGCCTGCCCGTCGCCCAGGCGATGCGGCAGAACGGCATTGCCTACGTCCCGCAAAGCGAGAATATTGACTGGCACTTCCCCATCCTCGTCAAAGACGTGGTCATGCTTGGCCGCTATGGCCATATGGGGATGCTGCGCCGCGCGCGGTCGCAAGACCGCTCTGCTGTTGCCGCCGCGCTGGACCGCCTCGGCATTGCCGATCTCGCCGGGCGGCAAATCGGCGCGCTGTCCGGCGGGCAGAAAAAGCGCGTCTTCCTCGCCCGCGCGCTCGCCCAGGAAAGCCGAATCATTCTCTTAGACGAACCCTTTACCGGTGTGGACGCGAAGACCGAATATGCGGCGATGGAACTCCTGAAAACCCTGCGCAGCGAGGGCTACCTCATGCTCGTCTCCACGCACAACCTCGGTGCCGTGCCGCAATACTGCAACGAAGTCGTCCTTATCAACCGTAGCATCATCGCCCACGGTGGCATTGACGACATCTATACCGTTGACAACCTTGAACGCGCCTTCGGCAGTGTCTTGAAAAACATCGGCCTTGGCGAGGTTGCCCCGCAAGTACGTATTGTCAGTGACGACGAACACCCTGCCGTCTTTGTGGACGACCGGAGCAGTCAGCCATGAACACCCTGCTCGAACCGCTCTCTTACGACTTCATGCTCAAAGCGCTACTGAGTAGCGCAGCAGTCGGCGGCGTCTGTGCCCTGCTCTCGGTGTTCCTCATGCTCAAAGGCTGGTCGCTGATAGGTGATGCGCTTTCCCATGCTGTCGTCCCTGGCGTCGCGCTCGCCTACCTGTGGCGCCTGCCCTACGCCCTCGGCGCCTTCACCACCGGCATCCTCGCCGCTGCCGCCATGCTGCTCCTGAAACGCCTGCCCATGTTGCGTCAGGACGCCATCATCGGCTTCGTCTTCACCCTTTTTTTCGCTGCCGGGCTCTATATCATCTCGCTCTACCCGACGGCGGTGAACCTGCAAGCCGTTATCTACGGAAACATCCTCGGTATTGACGATCACGATCTGTGGCAAATGCTCGCCATCTGCGCCATCTCGCTCAGCATCCTCGCTTTCAAATGGCGCGACCTGATGCTGCTCTTTTTCGACGACATCCAGGCTACGACCGCCGGACTTGCCGTTACCCGCCTGCGCTGGCTCTTCTTCCTGCTCGTCAGCGCAGCCGTCGTTGCCGCCCTGCAAACCGTCGGTGCCATCCTCGTCATTGCCCTGCTCATCACCCCTGGCGCGACCGCCTTCCTGCTCTGCCGCAGCTTTGGCCGCGTGCTTGTTACCGCCTTTGCCATCGGCACCATCACCGCCGTCCTCGGTACCTACCTTAGCTACTTTCTTGACAGTATCACCGGTGCCGTCGTCGTCGTCCTGCAAGGCGGCCTCTTTCTCGCCGTCTTCACCGTCCGCCGCCTGCAACACCTCGCCGCCCTGCGCCAAAGCTCATGAACATCCTCACCGACGTCCTGCAATACCCCTTCATGCAACAGGCGCTCGCTATCGCCCTGTTGCTCGGCATTACCTGCGCGCTGCTCTCTTGCTACATCGTCCTCAAAGGCTGGGCGCTGATGGGGGACGCTATCTCGCACGCCATTCTGCCCGGCATCGTCATCGCCGTCATAACTGGCCTGCCGCTGGTACTTGGCGCCTTCGCTGCCGGTCTCACCTGCACCCTGGCTACTGGCTGGCTCGAACGGCGCAGCACCCTGCGCAGCGATACCCTGCTTGGCATCATCTTCTCGACCCTCTTCGCTGCCGGTATCCTCCTCTTCCAGTATAGTGGCAGTGACCAGCACCTCACCCATATCCTCTTCGGCAACCTGCTAGGGATGCTGCCCGAACAACGCTGGCAAGTCATTGCTATCTGCGCGCCAGTGCTCCTCATCCTTGCTGTCAAATGGCGGGACTACATGCTGTTTGTCTTCGACGAAGCCCAATCCCGCCTTGCCGGCCTCTCCGTGCCATTCCTGCACACCAGCCTACTCATCATGCTGACGCTCACCGCCATCGGTGCCATGCAAGCCGTCGGTGTCGTCCTCGTCGTCGCCATGCTGATAGCCCCCGGTGTCAGCGCCCAACTCGTCACCAAGCGTTTCCACCACACTCTCGCCGTCGCGGTGGTACTGGCGGTTGCCGCCAACATTGCGGGCGTACTTATCAGCTTCCACTGGGACTCCTCAACCGGTGCCAGCATCGTTCTCTGCCAGGCGGCAGGCTTCTTCCTCATGCTGGGATTGCGCGCCTTGCAACACATGGGCAAGCGGGCGGGATAGCCCCGTATCTATCACGCTTGGCGGCAGCGCGTGAGCCCAGGTTTTATCTCGCTTGGCGGCTGCTCGCGAATCCAGGTTTTATCCCGCTTGGCGGCAGCCCGTGAACCCAGCATTTATCCCGCTTGGCGGCTGCCCGCGAATCCAGGCTTTATCCCGCTTGGCGGCTGCCCACGAACCCAGGTTTTATCCCGCTTGGCGGCAGCCCGTGAACCCAGCATTTATCCCGCTTGGCGGCTGCCCGCGAATCCAGGCTTTATCCCGCTTGGCGGCTGCCCACGAACCCAGGTTTTATCCCGCTTGGCGGCAGCGCGTGAGCCCAGCATTTATCCCGCTTGGCGGCTGCTTTACCCATAACGCTACAATGTCGCTGCCATCCCTGCCGAGAACGCCCCATGATCCGCATCCTCTTCAGCCTTATCCTCGCCCTTTGCATCCCGGCCTATGCCGTCAGCCCCGATGCCCTGAAACTTGACCATCCCGTCATTGACCAGGCGGAAATTCTCAGTGATGCCCAGGAAGCCGTCCTTACCACCCGGCTGCGCGGTTGGTATGACAACGGTCTGATGCAGGCAGCCGTCGTCATTGTGGACAGCACCGACGGCATCCCGCTACAGGACTACACCCAAACCCTCTTTGCCCGCTGGCAACTGGGCGATGCCACTAAAAACGACGGACTGCTCATCCTCATCGCCCATCGCGACCACCGCCTGCGCATCCAGCCTGGGCGCGGGCTGGACGACATCCTCAGCACAAACCGCCTGCAAGACATCATCAACACCCGCATCACCCCCGCCTTCAAGCGCGGCGACTACGTCGGCGGCATTGATAACGGCCTTGATGCCATCGTTTCCCACCTCACCGCCCCGCCAGCGGCGCCAGTCACGCAGCGCGACTACAACTTCTTCCTGCTCACCCTGGTCTACACCTGCGTACTCGGCTGGCACCTTGGCAAACGCCGTCGCTTCCACATCTACATCCCGCCGCTCTGCGGTGCCGGCTGGGCGCTGTTCGGCATCTTCTATGGCGTCAACAGCGGCCTTGTTTTTGGCAGTGTCATCTTGCTCATCCTCGGCAGCACCATCCTTGCCTGGCTCCGCATCGCCCTTGGCAAAGCACGGACGAGCACTGCAGATAGCCTCGTCGGTCTGGAAGAAGCAGACGACGACAATGACGATGGGAATGACGGGGATGTTGATACTGTCGCCCGTCGCCGCGAACGCCGCGACGATAGCGACTCCTACCGCAGCACATACAGCAGCAGCGACAGCAGTAGCAGCAGTTACGACGGCGGCGGTGGCAGCAGTAGCGACAGCGGTGGCGCAGACGGTTCATGGTGAGGTGGCATCCGGCAGTACTTCCCGTCACAGCAGTGCACCCAGTATTAGGCACAGCGCTTCTTCAACAGGTGGGGCACGTCGTTTCCCTACCATGGCAACGCCTCACAGAAGACGCAGCATCTCGCCATCGGCGGCCTGCTCAAGCAGGATGGTACGCACAGATCCGCAAGATGGGCGGCAAGCAGCAGGCGTATTTGAGGGTGGGAGACTACTACCCGGCGTTAATAAAGAAGGGCGGCAGGTAAGGGGCATAGGAAGCCTTTGCCTGGCGTTGTGTTGGCGGAGGCTTCTGTGTATGATTGCGCGCGTTTCGCCGGTATAGCTCAGTTGGTAGAGCAGCGCATTCGTAACGCGCAGGTCATGGGTTCAAGTCCCTTTACCGGCTCCACTATAACCCTCTATTGATCTATATTTCCCTTAGAAACCGCCTGATTAGGCGGTTTTTTCTTGCCGTTTCCCTCGCCGATTTTTGCACTTTGACTGTACCAAACCTGTACCAATAAACAGGGAGAGAAGATAGCAACCATTCAATCAGTGCGGGAATAAGTATCGGACTTTTCTCATCACCCTGCCCTTTCTGTCTATACCGCTCACCGCCATCGCTATACGCACATGACCGATCGGGCCCATCATCTATATGTGGTTTTTCGTGATAACAATGTGAATTTAATTGATTACCCAGTGTTGTATCCACCTCATTCAGAGGTAATGTGTTAGAATCCACGCGGATTTTTAACCATGAGGTGCTATATGCCTGCTTTGATTCCGCTCAGAAAACCGCTTTTGGAACGGCTGCAACGTTATGTGAAGGTGCACACCACCTCCGATGCGGCCAGCACGACCGTGCCGACCACACCGCAGCAGTGGGATTTGCTGAAACTCCTGCGCGATGAAGTGACGGCACTGGGCATGACGGAAATCTCGCTTGACGACAAGGGCTATCTCTTTGCCACCCTGCCCGCCACTACTGACAAGAAAGTACCGGTACTGGGCTTCATGGCGCACGTTGATACCGCGCCGGGATGCAGCGGCGAGAACGTCAAACCACAAGTCATCGAGAACTATGGCGGTGGTGACATCCCGCTCAAAGGCAGCGGTGCCGTACTTTCACCTAAAGAATTTCCGGCGCTGGACAGCCTGCACGGGCACACGCTCGTCACCACTGACGGCACAACCCTGCTCGGCGCGGATGACAAGTCCGGCATCGCCATCATTCTTTCAGCGGTGGAATACCTGCTGGCGCATCCGGAAATCCCGCACGGCAAAATCCGCGTCGCCTTCACCCCGGATGAAGAAATCGGGCGCGGACCGAAACATTTTGACGTGAAGGCTTTCGGCGCGGATGTCGCTTATACCGTGGACGGCGGCCCGCTGGGCGAGTTGCAGTACGAAAACTTCAACGCCGACGAAGGCGTTGTGACCTTCTATGGCCGCAGCGTACACACCGGCACGGCGAAAGGCGTGATGGTGAACGGTCTTGCCCGCGCCTGCGA
The DNA here is from genome assembly GCF_900460955.1 of Cardiobacterium valvarum. Lineage (GTDB taxonomy): Bacteria > Pseudomonadota > Gammaproteobacteria > Cardiobacteriales > Cardiobacteriaceae > Cardiobacterium > Cardiobacterium valvarum. Next base: position 837,566 of record NZ_UFUW01000001.1, on the reverse strand, counting down.
ATTTCACAACCGCCTGCCTGCGCACCTCACCCCGGAAGAAAGCGAGGGACGCGAGGGCTTCATCCACCTCTATAATTTCGAGGGCACGCTGGAAGAATGCCGCCTGCGCTATCTGCTGCGCAGTTTCACCCGTGAGGAACTGGCCGATCTCGGCAAGATGCTCAGCGACACGATGGCGGCGATGCAGCGTGATTACGGCGAGCATTGCGGCAAGGTCGAAATCCACGAGCAGTACCGCAATATGCGCGAAAAAGTCGAACCGCACCGCTACGTTGTCGACATTGCTGAAAAAGTGATGCGCGATTTCGGCATCACCCCGCTCACCGCACCGATTCGTGGCGGTACCGACGGCGCGCAGATTTCCTACATGGGCCTGCCGACGCCAAACCTCTTCACCGGCGGGGAAAACTTCCACGGCGCGTTTGAATTTATCTCGCTGGATGTGATGGAACAGGCGGCAAACGTCGTCCTTGGCATCATCAGCGAGTTCGCCCAACGCGATTAGACAAGAGACGCGCGCAGCCGTTAGCGGTTGCGCGCGGATAAAGATAGATCTCCGCCAGGCGGGTAACGACTGACCCGCCGGGCGGGATAACGACACGTCCTCCGCTAATCCCACCGGAATACCCTCATGCACAGTGCCACACTCAGTATCCTCATCGGCGTCTTCGCCCTCATCGCCGCCGGTGGATTCATCATCAAAGGTTACAACGCCAAAGGCGTGCTCTTTACCATCGGCATCGCCCTGCTCGTCGTCGCCCTCGCTCTCGGTAACGACGTGGTCAAAACGCCCGGCGGCCACCCCGTCGCCGATGTCAGCAACAGCATCTACGCCCTTTTTGAGAAACGCGGTGGCGGCCTGGGGATGATCATCATGATCCTCATCGGCTTCTCCGCCTACATGTCGCATGTCGGTGCCAACGACGTTGTCATCCGCGTCCTCTACAAACCACTGCGCCATGTGCGCTCGCCCTATGTGCTGATGATCGGCGGCTTCATTCTCGCCGGACTGATGTCGTTTGCTATCCACTCGGCGACCGCCCTCGGCGTCTTCCTCATGGCGACGCTGTTCCCCATCATGACCCGCCTCGGCATCAGCGCGCCGTCGGCGGCAGCCATCTGCTCGTCCACCACTGTGGTCAACCTTGCGCCGACGGCAGCCGACGTCATCCTCGCCGCTGAAAAAGCCAACGCCGACCTGATCGACTTCGCCTTCAAGACCATCCTGCCGATGTCGCTGGTCGCACTGTTCTTCGTCGCCATCGCCCATTACTACTGGCAGCGTTATTGCGACCGCCGCGAAGGACTGGTGCAAACCACGAACGGTACGCCACTTTGCAGCACCGAAGCGACCGCACTGCAAAGCGATGCGCCGCTCGGCTACTTCGTCCTGCCCTTCCTGCCGATCATCGGCCTCTTTATCTTCGACGGCGCCATCGCCGAAAAAGTCGAACTGGGCGGGCTGGTCGTCCTAACCATCTTCATCACCGCCCTGCTGGAATTTGCCCGCACGAAAAAAGTGGCGAAAGTCTATGAAGGCCTCGAAGTCTGCTACCGGGGCATGGCGGAAGGTTTCTCCGCCGTGGTCGTGCTTCTCGTCGCCGCCGGTATCTTCGCGCACGGCCTGGAAAGCATCGGCTTCGTCAAGGCGCTGATCGAATCCGCGCAAAGCACCGGCGCGGCGGCAAACATCGTCATGCTGGCGCTGGTCATCATCACCCTGATCGTCGCCATCGCCGCCGGATCGGGCAATGCCGCCTTCTTCGCCTTCGTCGAACTTGCGCCGAAACTCGCCGGCCAGATGGGAATCAACCCCGCCTACCTTATCGCACCGATGATGCAGGTCTCAAATACCGGACGCAGCCTGTCACCGGTTTCCGGGGTGATGGTCGCCGTCTCCGGCGCAGCCAAAATCTCGCCGCTGCTGCTCGTCAAACGCAACAGCGTGCCTGGCCTGGTAGCGGTACTCGTGGTAGTGGTATACACCATGATGTTCATCCCGAAATAAAGACCAAATCCATCACAGCCCCTACCCCATCACAAACCCCATGACCCCATACCTGCAACGACTTGTCGAGTGGCGCCGCCACCTGCACCAACACCCCGAACTCTCCTTCGAAGAAGTGGAAACCAGCCGCTTCATTGCCGAAGAAATGGGCAGGCTCAAACACGCAAGCCGCATCGAACGCCTGACCCCGACCAGTGTCGTCGTCGTCTTTGCCACCGGCAAACCCGGCGCCAAAATCGGCCTGCGCGCCGACATAGATGCCCTGCCCATCCAGGAAGAGCGAGACGACCTGCCCTTCCGCTCGGTGAACGACGGCAAAATGCACGCCTGCGGCCATGACGGCCATACCGCCATACTGATGGCCGCCTGCCAATACCTGGACGACCACTACGACCACCTCAGCGGCGAAATCCACGCCATCTTCCAGCATGCCGAAGAAAAACTGCCCGGCGGCGCACGGGAAATGGTCGCCACCGGCTACTTCGACGACTTCGACTTCATCTACGGCCAGCACCTCTTTTCCACCTCGCCTGTCGGCATCCTCGACATCAAAGACGGCATGGCCAGCGCCAATACCGACGCCTACTACCTCACCATACGCGGCAAAGGTGGACACGCCGCCATGCCCGAAGGCAGCATTGACCCCGTCGTCATCGGCGCCCAGTTCATCACCCTGCTGCAAAGCATCGTCTCCCGCCGCGTCTCACCGCACGATGCCCTGGTCATCTCCAACACCGTCTTCCGCGCCGGCCACGCGCAGAACGTTATCCCCGACAGCGCCGAACTCGTCGGCAGCGTCCGCACTACCAGCGAAGAACACCGCCAGTTTGCGCGCAAAGCCATCGAAGACCTCATTAAAAACCTCTGCACGGCAAACGGCGCGAGCTACGAACTCGACTACCAAATCGGCTACGACGTCACCTGGAACGATCCGGCAAAAACTGCTATCGTGCGTGAACTGGCCACCGCCCGCTTCGGCGCAGACCACGTTGTCAGCCTGCCTGGCATGATGGCGGGTGAAGACTTCAGTGCCTTTGCCCGCTGCGTGCCTTCTACCTATGCCGTAATCGGCTCCGGCTCGCCCGGCTTCGACTACCCGCACCACCATCCGCAATTCGGCCTGGACGAACGCAGCTTCAGCATAGGCCTGCACATGATGGTGGATATCGCCATGAACAGCGCCCGCTTCAAAACACCAACCTAACCCACAGGAATCCCCATGCACACCATCCGTCGCCTCCTCCTCACCCTGCCCATGCTTGCCACCACCGCCCTCGCGCAAGACACACCGCTGACCATTGACAGCCGCTATGACTTCCCTGCCACCGTCGCCGCCCTGGAAACCGCCATCCAGGAAAAAGGCATGACCCTCTTCGCCCGTATCGACCACCAAGCGGCGGCGAAAAAAGCGGGGCTGGACATGCAGCCCGCGACTGTCCTCATCTACGGCTCGCCCAAAGCCGGCACGCCGCTGATGCAAAACGACCCAACCCTCGCCCTGCAACTGCCGCTGAAAGTCCTCATTACTGAGAACGACGGCAAAGTACAGGTACTGCTGAACAGTGCCGAACAAGTGGTGGCGCGCAGCAACACCCCGTACAGCGCCGTGGAAAACACCCTCGCTAATGCGGAAAAACTGATACGCGCGACCATCGAAACACAGCCTTAAAACCGCGCAACATCCCGCTTGGCGGCCCCAGTAATCACGACGCTTGGCGGACGCCCTGCCCTCTTCCACAAACCGCGCAGCTATCCCGCTTGATGGGTTCAGAATTTACGCCGCTTGACGTAGTTCGTCCCGTGAACGAACGCTCTGTAGCTGCACTCCACACCATTCCCCATAAAAAAATCCCGCCCAAAAGGCGGGATTCGCGGTCAATCACACTCAGCGCATGCTGAAGCCAATCGCGGCCAACAATATCGGCGAAGTGAAAAAGCCGACCAGCACCAATACCCAAGCCAGCACGTTGACGCCAATGCCGGCAATATTTCGTCCCTTCACAGCAATAATCGTACCGATTAAAGCCACTATCGCTGCCAGCGGCACAAACACAATGCCTAAAAATAGAATACCGAGCACAGCGAGAACGCAGGCAATAATCCCCGCCACCATACCGCTGCTACGAGATTGAATACTGACTTCTGTCATTAGATACAACTCCATAACTTAAAAATAAAAATCACCGGATTGCAGCATTGCCATGTATCCAGATTGCGCGAACAGAACCGCGCAAATTACAGGAAATTGCCACACATCCAGCGCTAACATTCTGACAAAAAAAAAAAAAAACAAGTCAAGCACAAATAACGAAAATTTGCGCTTGCACAAGGCGCCCGCGTTCATAGCGTTTGGCGAACCCGGTATTTACGCCGCTTGACGGCCCCCGTTAGCACGATGATGCTACGCGGAAGGGAAAAGCCCGCAACGTCTCAAAAGCCAAAGCGCAGCAACAAATCCTGTGTTTATCCCGCTTGGCGGGTGGTAGCGTACAATGCCGCCCGCTTCTGTTATGGAGGGATAATGCTGATTTTGCTGAACAAGCCGTTTAACGTGCTATGCCAGTTCACCGACAAATCCGGGCGGGCGACGCTCGCCGATTATGTGAAAGTGCCGAACGTCTATCCGGCGGGACTGCTGGATTTTGACAGCGAGGGACTGGTCGTGCTCACCGATGATGGCCGCTTGCAGGCGCGTATCGCCGATCCGCGTTTCAAGCTGGCGAAGCGTTATTGGGTACAGGTGGAGGGCGAAGCGGATGAAGCGGCGCTCGCACAGTTGTGCGCCGGAGTGTGGCTGAAGGACAAGAAGGCGCAGACGGCGCGCAAGACGCTGCCCGCCGAAGTGCGCCGCATCGCGCCACCTACGCTGTGGCCGCGCGAGCCGCCGGTGCGGTTCCGCAAAACGGTGCCGGATTCATGGCTGGAAATCGTCATCCGCGAAGGACGTAACCGCCAGGTGCGGCGGATGACGGCGGCGGTCGGCCTGCCGACGCTACGCCTGGTGCGGGTGCAGGTTGGTGATTGGTCTTTGGGCGCGCTACAATCCGGGCATTGGCAATTTGTTAAAAAATGAGGTTTTTATGTTGAAGGAAGCGATTGATTTGCTGGTGCACGGCCAGGATGTGCCGCCTGAGTTGATGCGTCGCGTCATGCTGGCACTGATGAACGGCGAGGCCGATCCGGCAGCGGTTGGTGCCTTCTTGACGGTACTCACCATGAAAGGCGAGACGGCAAGCGAGGTGACGGCAGCGGCGCAGGTGATGCGCGAACTGGCGAAACCTGCCGATTTGGGCGAGGGCGTGCTGGTTGACCCGGTTGGCACCGGCGGCGATGGCGCCAGCCTCTTTAATGTCTCGACAGCGGCAGCGGTGATTGCCTCTGCCGGCGGGGTGAAGATTGCCAAGCACGGCAACGTCGCCGCCAGCAGCGCTTCCGGTAGTGCCGATGTCTTGCGTCAGGCAGGCGTGGTCGTGGATCTCGAACCCGCGCAGGTGAAGGAATGCATTGCGGAAACGGGTTTCGGCTTCATGTTCGCCCAGACCTATCACCAGGCGATGCGCCATGTCGTGCCCATCCGTCGTGCTATCGGCATCCGCACCGTGTTTAACGTCCTGGGTCCGCTAGCCAACCCCGCCGGAGTCAAGCATCAGGTGCTAGGCGTGTTCAGCAAAGCATGGCTGTGGCCGATGGTCGAAGTGGCGCGCTCGCTCGGTGCCAAGCGGGTGCTGGCGGTGCATTCGCAGAACGGACTGGACGAATTCAGCGTCACGGCGGTGAATCACGTCGTCGAACTGCGTAACGACGGCATCATTTTCGATCACGAAGTAGATCCCAAGAGTTTTGGCATGACATACAGCGACTACCGCCCGCTGCAAGTCAAGGACGCAGCGCAAAGCCTGGCGCTGATTGAGCAAGTATTTGCGACAGGTGAACCCGCCATCGGCTTCGACATGCTGGCGCTGAACGCGGCGGCGATATTCCTCGTCGCCGGGAAAGTACCTAATCTGGCGGAAGGGGTGGAGCTCGCCCGCAGCCTGATGCGCGACGGCAGCGCGACGCGGCAGTTAAGCCGCATTGCCGCCTGCTCACAACGTTTACAAGGAAAACAATGATGGCAACGATTCTGGATGAAATCCTCGCGCACAAGCGGCAGGAAGTGGCCGCGCAAAAACAGCGCTTCGATATGGACCAACTGGTCGCGAACATCGCTGCCAGCAACGACGCGCCGCGCGGCTTCATGAAAGCGCTGCTGGCGCGGGTTGCGGTCGGCGGCACGGCAGTCATCGCCGAAATCAAAAAAGCCTCGCCCAGCCTCGGCGTCATCCGCGCCAACTTCGATCCGGTGACGGTTGCCGAAAGCTATGCGGCAGCGGGCGCCGCCTGCCTGTCGGTCTTGACCGACGAAAAATACTTTCAGGGCAGCGCCCGCTACCTGCGCCTGATCCGCAGCGCGGTCGGCCTGCCGCTTTTGCGCAAAGACTTCATCATTGACGAATACCAAATCGTCGAAGCACGCGCCCTCGGTGCCGATGCCGTGCTGCTTATTGCCGCCGCCCTGAGCGACGCCGAACTGACGCAATTCACCCGTGTCGCCCACGACCTGGGGCTGGACGTGCTGGTCGAAGTGCATGACGAAGCCGAATGTGAGCGCGCGCTCAAACTGCCGCTGCGCGTTATCGGCGTCAACAACCGCAACCTGCATGACTTCTCTGTCTCGCTCGACACCTCAAAACGCATCAAGGCGATGCTGCCGTCAGATTACCTGCTGGTTTGCGAAAGCGGCATCCACACCCGCGCCGACATTGATGAAATGCGGGCGGCAGACATTCACGCCTTCCTCGTCGGTAGCGCGCTGATGCAGGCGGAAGATCCCGGCGCAGCGCTGGCCACGCTGCTTGCTCCGGCGGAATAAATCCGCCTTGCAAAACATGAAGGCAGACTACCGCGTCTGCCTTTTTGATGATCGCCGCCAAGCGGGATAAACACCGGGCTCGCGAAGTAAGTGTTCATGTCGTCATTGGATGCGATAGTCGTACCAAGCTCTTCATGGGAATTTGGTATGGGTCGCTACCCGGTGCCTGTGGCACAATCCACCGCTTCTTTTCTGTGGAGGTCTTATGTTCCGCTTGTTCCGTCCAGCTGTTGCCGTTTTATTATTGTCCGTCTCTTTTACCGCCACCGCCCTGCAAAGTTACGTCGCCGAGTATGATTTGACCATTCGCGGCGTCGGCGCCGGGCGGGTACGGCATGAGGCGTTTTTTAACGATTTGGGCTATCGCATGGAAGCAACCGGCAGCCCGTCGCTGGCCGCAAAGATGCTGGGTTATGGCCAGATTCGCGAGAAAGCAGAAGGCCGCATCGCCGGCGAACAGGTGATGCCCGCTTCCTACCGCCGCGAGATGGACGGCAAGGAAAACCAGTTTGTTTACTACAATTATGGCGATATGGCGAACGGCAAGATTCAGGCGGTCATCGGTTCGCAAAACAAGGAACTGCGCGTCAACCCGAACGAACCTGCACTCGATATGCTCGCCCTCGTGGTACAAAGCACCCTGGATGTGGAGCGTAATCGTGTCGGCGAACATAAATACACCCTGGTCAATGAAGACCGCGTGCGTAGCTATGAAGTAAAGCAGTTACCGGACGAAAAATGGAAGGACGGCAAGAGCGGCAAAACAGTCGTGGTCAAGGTGTTTGTGCAGACCAGCGGCAACCGCCAGACCAAAATTTACTTCGCCGAAAATCCCCTCCGTTTGGTAAAATTACAACAACTCAAGGATGGGGAATCCCGCTTCACCCTGAAACTGTTGAATTACAAAGCACTCTAATGTAATGAAAGTACTCCTGCTCGCACCCAAAGACTCGCCGACATATCTGAATGCACTCTATGCCGCTTTGCGTGTGCAGGTTGGTACTTGCGATCTCTATGCGCTGGATGCCAAGCAAAGCGCCAATCTGGATGATTTTTTTCGCCATTTCGTGCGCCTGCCGCATTATGACCGCATCGTTTTGATGTACGACGGCGATTATATCTATCAGCAGGGGCGCTTTCTGCGCACCTTGCCGAGTCTCGCGATGCTGCGCCCGGAGTTTGAACCACCGGAAACGCGGCGCAAGATGAAATCCAATTTTCATGCGATGCCGTGGCTGCGCTGGATTGGTAGTGATGTCAGTGTGGCGCAGGAATACAGCACACAGGGACACGATGTGTTCTGGATTCCGCAGATTTATGATCCCGAGCATTTTTACGCGCGCAGCAAAACGCGCGAGTTACCCGCCTGTCATATCTATGATGCCCGGGGCGACACTGCGCAGCAGTTGCAGAAGGCGCTCTCCGGCAAAATCGCGCTTAATGTGCTCAGCTGCAACCGCGAGGAATTGTGGAAGAACATGAGCAGCGGCACCGTCGGACGCGAAGATCTGTTCATCTTTATTCCGGAAAACGGCCATTACGACCCGACACCGATGATTTGGGCGATGGCCTGCGGCGCTGTTGCCCTGACCCCCGACCCGGGCAACGATATCCGCATGATTTACCGCTGGCGTAATCTGCACGATACGATTTTTTTCAACAAAAAAGATGCGCTCCTCCCTATCATCGAGAAAATCCTCACCAACCCGCACCGCCTTGCCAGCCTGGCACAACACGCTCTCGCCCGCGTCAAGATTTTTCAACCACAAAGCATCGGGCAGCGCGTCGGCGAATTTCTGGAAACACAGGTGCGCAATCCGGCGGACTATCCGAAGCGGCAACGTATTTTCGGCTTTGAAATCTGATGTTGTCCTCTTTTAATACCGCCCTGCGGCAAGCGGTACAACGCCCCGCCTGGCAACAAAACCTGTTTATTCCCGCGCTTGCGCTGTTGACGGCTGTGTGGATTTGGCTGGAAGGTGGACGCGTGCTGGATGTGGAATCGCTGCAAATACTGTGGCGCAGTGTGCATGGGCCCCAAACGCTGTTTGAGTGTCTGCTTGCACCATTCAAGGCGTCAAGCGACGCGGTGGTCGCCCTGATGGCACTTTTTTCCACGCTGTCCCTTTGGCTGTTCTGCCGTATCACACGCCTTATCGGTATCGGCTCGCAGACGACGTTTCTGCTTTTTCTACTGCTTAACTTTAATCCGGAATATAACGATGTCCGCTTGCAAGTAAGCGCGTTTCAGCCGGCGATGCTGCTGTGGCTTACAGGGCTGTATCTCTTCCTCGCCTATTACCGCAATTATCTGTATTGGGCTTTTCTCGCTTGGGCGCTGACCGCCTGGCTGGCGGCACTATTTGTTCCCGCCGCCGCCTTTTGGGCGGGCGGTTTCCCACTGCTGTTCCTCTTTTGGCCGGGGTGTAGTAACTGGCGGCAGCGTCTGCGTGAACGCGGCCTATTCCTCCTCGCTTATTACGCCCTGATCGTCTGCATCATCCTGATAGTTGCACCGTGGCGGGAAACAGTTACCGCTTGGTTGCCCGCTTTCTTCCAGAATCTCGATTTGAAGCGGCACGATATGTCCTTCTTCATCAACGCCAATAATCCCGTGGATCTCAATCTCTTTGAGGGCTTCCTGATCGCGCTACTGCTGGTCGCCGTCAACGCCGCCAAAATCATCGGCCCGGTCATTGTGCTGCTGATTATCCTCGCCGTGACGCGTCGCGCGATGAACACTGTGCTGGAAATGCGGGTGCGCCTTTTCTTTGCTTTCTCACTGGGTTACTTCTGGGTACTGTCGGCGTTTGCCTTCATGTATTACGACGCGCTGCCGAGTGATCTTTATTACACCCCCATCACCATGCTAACGCTGTGGCTGGTGTCCGGCGTCGTTTTCTACGCCCTGCAACGCGTCAAAAGCGGGCGTATCCCGCCGCAACGCCTGCTGATTCTTGCCTGGCTGATGGTCGCTTATGCCTTGGCCAGTATCATCACTTTCGGCCCCTCGCTGACCTACCTGCGTGAAGCGGGCGAGTGGGCGCGGCAGCAGCGTGCTGGCGGTCGTGTTTTCAGCAACAGCCTGACCGCCCTCTATTACGGCGGCGGTGCCCCTTTCCGTAATAGCGACGGTTTTGCCGAAATGGGCAATGCCGTATCGCATTACTATGACATCAGCACCGGCGACCTCTACATCCATATTCAGGGGCGGAAGAACCCGCAACAGCCGGAAGACTTCGAACTCTTCGACATCCTGCACACCTTTACCAACGAGCGCGGCGACAAGGCCTACATCCTGCGCCCGAAAGCCGAATGACCCCGGAAGAACTGGCGCGGCGGCGCGGCCTGCCCGTTGCCACCATGCACCGCCTGCTCGCCGAATACCAGTTTGCCCTGACTGATGAAATGGCCGCCGTCCTCGGCGACGATCCCGCTAATCCCATTGCCGCGCAATTCCTTCCTGATGCACGCGAATTTACAGTCGCTGAAAGTGAGCTGAGTGACCCCATTGGCGATGCACCGCATTCACCACTGCCCTCGCTGGTACACCGCTATCCGAACCGCGTCCTGTGGAAAATCTCGCCAACCTGTGCTGTGTACTGCCGCTTCTGCTTCCGCAAAGAACACATCGGACGACGCGGCACCGCCTTGCGACAAGTAGAAATCGCCGACGTCGCCGCTTACCTCACCGCCCATACAGAAGTCGAAGAAGTCATCTACAGCGGTGGCGACCCGCTCATGCTGACCACCCCAAAACTGCAACAATGCGCCGCTGCTTACCGCGACCTAGCGCATATCCGCCGCCTGCGCATCCACAGCCGCATTCCCGTTGTCCAGCCTGCTGCCATTAATGACGCATTACTGACCCACCTCAGCGACTTGCCGCAAAGCCTGCACATCGTCGTACACATCAACCACAGCACCGAGCTGACCGCCAATGCCCGTGCTGCCCTGCGAGCCCTGCGCACCAGCGGTGCCCTGCTCTACTCGCAAACCGTATTGCTCAAAGGCGTCAATGCCGATGCGGCCACCCTCTCCCGCTTGATAAACGACCTGCTGGATGTCGGCGTTGTCCCCTATTACCTGCATCACCCCGACCTCGCACGCGGCACCGGCCACTTCCGCACTGCCCTCGCCGAAGGTAAAGAAATCGTGCGTGAACTACGCCAACGCCTGTCCGGTATCGCCATGCCGGCCTATATCGTCGAAATCCCCGGCGGTGGCGGCAAAGTCCCAGTCAACGAACTCAGCGCCGAACAAGAGGCCTATCTCAACAAACTTGGCATCTGGTGATGCCAATTTCACGAGAAAAACGATTAAGATACACGGATCATTACCGGCACATTACCTATTCATAACAACGGTAGATGCCGGTACCCCCCAAACGAAAAGGAGCGCAACATGGCACAACAAGTCAATCTCGTCATCAAAGAAATCTCCGGCCGGGTCGTCGGTGAATATACGATCAACGCCGGTAGTGCACCGCTGCAAATAGAAGCAGTAAACAACGTCTATTATGAATTCATTGACACAGCCAGTGGACATGGCCCGGCGGTGGTTAGTGGCACTCGCAACGGTGATGACCTAGTAGTGAGCATAGACAACAATAACAGCCTGATAATCAAGGATTATTTCACTAATGGTCAAGGAGCGCTAGTTGGAATGCGCGGTGATGGTTCGCCCTATATCTATCCAACAATTGAGGCCATAGAACATACGTTGGCAAGCGAGATTGGCAGCGCCACAGGTGCGGCTACAACAAATAGCAGCAGCCTGTCACCCGCAGCAGTAGCGGGCATTATCGGCGGTGTGGCATTAACGGCAGGCGGCATTGCCATTGCCAAACACAATCATGACAAGCATCACCATCATGGTAACAATCCGAACCCGCAACCACAGCCCAATCCGCAACCACAGCCCAATCCGCAACCACAACCCAATCCGCAACCACAACCCAATCCGCAACCACAACCCAATCCGCAACCACAACCCAATCCGCAACCACAGCCCAATCCGCAACCCAATCCGAACCCGCAGCCCAATAACAACAAAGGCACCATTACTGTCAGCGGCGAAGCCAAAGTCGGCTCGACCCTGACCGCGAGCGTCAAGGACGCCGACGGCACCAGCAAGGCGAACATCAAATACAGCTGGTACGCCAACGGAGAAAAAGTGGGCGAAGGCGCGAACTACACCATCAAGGATGCGGATAAAGGCAAAACCCTCACCGCCAAAGCCGAATACACCGACGACAAAGGCCATGCAGAAAACATCGAAAGCAAACCGACAGCGCCGGTAGCTGACGGCACCCCGCCGCAACCGCAGAACCAGCCAGGCGAAATCAACATCAACGGCGAAGCCAAAGTCGGCTCGACCCTGACCGCAAGCGTCAAAGACGCCGACGGCACCAGCAAGGCGAACATCAAATACAGCTGGTACGCCAACGGAGAAAAAGTGGGCGAAGGCGCGAACTACACCATCAAGGACGCGGACAAAGGCAAAACCCTCACCGCCAAAGCCGAATACACCGACGACAAAGGCCATGCAGAAAACATCGAAAGCAAACCGACAGCGCCGGTAGCTGACGGCACCCCGCCGCAACCACAGAACCAGCCAGGCGAAATCAACATCAACGGCGAAGCCAAAGTCGGCTCGACCCTGACCGCGAGCGTCAAGGACGCCGACGGCACCAGCAAGGCGAACATCAAATACAGCTGGTACGCCAACGGAGAAAAAGTGGGCGAAGGCGCGAACTACACCATCAAGGATGCGGACAAAGGCAAAACCCTCACCGCCAAAGCCGAATACACCGACGACAAAGGCCACGCAGAAAACATCGAAAGCAAACCGACAGCACCAGTAGCTGATAGCACCCCGCCGCAACCACAGAACCAGCCAGGCGAAATCAACATCAACGGCGAAGCCAAAGTCGGCTCGACCCTGACCGCGAGCGTCAAGGACGCCGACGGCACCAGCAAGGCGAACATCAAATACAGCTGGTACGCCAACGGAGAAAAAGTGGGCGAAGGCGCGAACTACACCATCAAGGATGCGGACAAAGGCAAAACCCTCACCGCCAAAGCCGAATACACCGACGACAAAGGCCATGCAGAAAACATCGAAAGCAAACCGACAGCGCCGGTAGCTGACGGCACCCCGCCGCAACCGCAGAACCAGCCAGGCGAAATCAACATCAACGGCGAAGCCAAAGTCGGCTCGACCCTGACCGCGAGCGTCAAGGACGCCGACGGCACCAGCAAGGCGAACATCAAATACAGCTGGTACGCCAACGGAGAAAAAGTGGGCGAAGGCGCGAACTACACCATCAAGGACGCGGACAAAGGCAAAACCCTCACCGCCAAAGCCGAATACACCGACGACAAAGGCCATGCAGAAAACATCGAAAGCAAACCGACAGCACCGGTAGCTGATGGCACCCCGCCGCAACCACAGCCCAGCTTCCCACAACCGACTTTGACGAAAGGTGCAGGTGCCGAGCAAGGTGGTGTAACTATTACTCCGCCAGATGAGGCCACTTATCTGCGTGTGGATTATGAGAGTAACGGACATCCACAAAGTCTTACTTTGACCCGGGCCAATACTTCCAGCCCGTGGCAGGTGAAGGAAGGTACGCAGAAACCAGACGGCGTTAATTTTGATGCCAAGACTGGTGTAACCAAGATTGCTCCGGCCGCCGTGGATGACAACTCTACGCTGAGCGCTATTGCCGGCAAAGGCACTTCGTACAGTAATCGTGCTTCTGTCACTACTGATCCCGATAGCGGCACACCACAGCCGAATGAAGCAGAATTGACCCTGTCAGGCGACAACAGCGTGGTTGAAGGCGAGAAAGCCGGTTATACCCTGCGTTTGAGCAAGCCTGCGGAAAAAGATGTTACGGTTACGGTCAGCATCAAACATGGCACGACCGATGACGGCAATGTCAAAACGGAAACCCGTACTATCACTATCCCGAAGGGCTCGCAGAGTGCGACTTTTGACGTTCAGGCCCTGAACAACAACAGTTATCAGCCGAATCGTACTTTCAATGTCGGCGTGGACAGTGTTAGCGGCGCAAAAAATAAGGCCACGACAGTAGAAACGACCATCTCTGACAATGATCCGCCGCCGGCCCCATCCCTGACGGCAGGAAGTGAGCAGGGCAGTGTTGTTGTCAAGCCTTTGCAGGACGGCATCAAGAAATTGACTGTCAGTTATCGTGATGAAAACAATAATGAACAGACCCTGACTGTAACCCGTAACGATAATGGTAAATGGAGCAGTACCGATTTGCCACGTGACCACGTGACACTTGATGAGAACAGCGGCACCGTCACTCTTGGTGGCAAAGCCTTAAAAGACGGCAGCCCCGTCACGGCACACAATGATTCCGAATACGCGGAAGGATCGAGCGCTACCCTGAATGCGGGTTATGACAACGGGCAGCCGCCGGCAAACCAGCAAGGTACTGTGGCCATTGCGGGTGATGCCAAAGTCGGTTCTACCCTTACCGCTACTGTAACTGACGGTGATGGTGTGCCGGATAACGGTGTGCAATATCAATGGCTGCGTGACGGCAAGCCTATTGACAAGGCGACGGGCAAGACTTACACCCTGAGCAAAGACGATGCCGGTCACAAAATCAGCGTGCAGGCGACCTACAAAGACAACGCCAACCATGATGAAAACCCGATCAGTCCCGCCCGGGATATTGCCAATCCTCCAGGCAGTGGAAACCATGCCGGCAGTGTCGCCATCAAAGGGGAAGCCAAAGTGGGCAACACCCTGACAGCGGAAGTCAGTGACCGCGATGGCGTACCAGAAAATGGCGTGACCTATCAGTGGTTTGGTAATGACAAACCGATTAATGGTGCGAATGGGCAAACCTTCCAGCTTACGGCAGCGCAACAAGGCATGCAGATGCGGGTGGAAGCAGCTTATACAGACAAGGCCGGACACAAAGAAAAACCCATCAGTGACCTTTCGCCTGCTGTTGTTCCGGAAAACAGCAGCAACCACAGCAATCTCTTCCCGCCACCTGCCGCAAATGCGCCGCGCGTGTCACTAAGCGGAGTCAGCAGCGTAACCGAAGGGCAGCAGGCGAAATACAAGCTTACGCTGGACAAACCCGCAGATGAAGACGTGAGCGTGGACGTCCGTATAGTGCATGGCACAACCGACGCCAGCGATGCCAAAGTGACCTATGGTTTGAAGCGGGTAGTCATTCCGAAAGGACAGACCAGTCGGGAATTCACTGTGGATACCGTGGCTGACGGCAAAGCGGAAGGTAATGAAAAATATACTCTGGAAATCCACAATGCCGTCGTTGGGAATATCCAGCCGCGCGACGTGCCACCGTTCAGCGGCAGCGTGACGGCACAATCGCAGATTATCCCTGCCTACAAATATCCGACCGGAGCCTGGGAAAAAGATACCTATTGGGACACCGTGCACAAACTGGGCGGCGGCAAAATCCCCTACACCATCATCAATCCGGCAAGCGGCGCAGGCGAAAAAACTGATCCCAATTACAGCAAACTCGTTGATGACAACATCGCGGCAGGCATCAAAAATATCGGCTATATCCGCACCATCTACCAGAGCAGGCCGATTGAAGAAGTCAAAGCCGAAGTGGACAAATACCTTAAATATTACGGTAAAGACAAAATCCACGGATTTTTCTTTGATGAAATCGACTCGCAAAGTAACGGTTCGACCGCATATATGGCGGAACTCTACCGCTACGTGAAAAGCAAAGCCGGCAACAAAACCGTCATTGCCAACCCGGGGACACACATCACTGATGACATCGCCCCCTATGCCGACATCTTCGTCACTACCGAAGTTGGCGCGAACCAATACATCAACGGCTACGAAAAACCAAAATCCGCCTTTGAAAACGATCCGAAAAACGCATCGCGCATCTATCACATGATTCATGACGTGCCGCCGGAGCAGTATGACCAGGTGCTGAAACTGGCGCGTGAACGTAACGCTGGCTGGGTTTACATTACCAGTGACAAGCAGGAAAACCCGCTGCCGCCGTCAGAGCATGAAAAGCATCCGGAGCAGGATGGTAACCCGTACAACGTGCTGCCGCAAAACATGGAATCGCTGACCGAACGCATCAATAACCTGGGCAAAATGCCGGATTCCCCAACCAAACATGCCGAAGGTAAAATCGTCAGCGCCAACATCGGCAATAGCAGCGTGACCACGGAAATCATTGATGCCGACTCGGCAAGCGGCAACCTGCATGCACCAAAACAGACTCCCATCCAGCGTGATGATGCGACCGATGCCCAAAGCGCGCACCACGACCAGAGTGGGGCAGAGCAGCACAGTGGTAGCGCAGGGCACAATCTGCTGCTTGGTGAAGAACTGCATCATGCTAACCTCAGCGGCCTGCTCAACCTTGAAAGCGAAGCCATGCTGAACTACCTCGGTGAACACAGCAGCAGCTTGCTGTCGCAAGCCCGGGCACACAGCGGCGCGCACGGCATACAGGGTAGCGACGCAGCGGAAACTTTCATCACTGCGCATGGCAATCACCTGTTGAGCGGTGGAAAAGGTGCCGATACCTTCGCCTTCCTGCTTGATGGCCGCAGCAGCGGTGACCGCATCACTGATTTCAACATCGCCGAAGGTGACCGCCTTGTCTTTGCCGGCGAACACATGAAAGGTGCGCGAGTATCCGTTTCGCATGAGCGCGGCGGCACACAAGTAAACGTTACTGACAGCGCGGGTAATAGCCACAGCGTGGATATCACCTCAAAAGGCGGTAAGCCACTCAGTGACAAAGACATCCTGAGCCATGTCGAACTCCGTGGCCCGCAGGAATATCACGAGAGCGCTTACCACGGAAACGTGAACCAGCACCTGCCGGAAGAGGGGCACCATAGCGGCATCGTCATCTAAGCAATAGCGCACACCGACTGACCGCCTGCCATCACACCGGCAGGCGTTTTTTTTGGCAGCATCATTCGCGCACGAGACACCCACAATCCCGCCGCTTGGCGGGCCCAGCATCGATGCCGCTTGACAGGCCCGGTATTGACGCCGATTGGCGGACCCAGCATTGACGCCGCCTAGCGGGCCCGGTATTGACGCCGCCTGGCGGGCCCGGTATTGACGCCGCTTAGCGGTTCCTGTGTTCAGGCCGGCGGGGCGTCGCCACCCGCCTCCAGCTTTTGTAGTACCGCCATGCCGAAGTATTCGCGCGCTTTTTCTTTGTTTTCTTTGCCGCTGTATCCGTTGTGGTAGATGGCTGGCAGGAAGAGGGGCGTTATTTTGCCGTTTTTTTCTTCGCGCGCGGATGGTGGGCGTCGTAGTCTTTTATGAGGAACTGTTCATCAAGATGGGTGTAGATTTGCGTGGTGGCGAGGTTTTTGTGTCCAAGCAGTTCTTGCACGCTGCGGATGTCGCCAGAGGATTGCAGGATATGGGTGGCGAAGGTGTGGCGCAGGGTATGCGGATGGATGTTGAGGTGGATTTTGTCGTAGGCGTAGGCTTTGAGGCGCAAGGCAATGCCGCGTTCGCTGATGCGGGTGCCGTTTTTGTTGAGAAAGAGCGCGGTTTCTTCCGGCTTTTTTTGCAGGCTTCCGCGCACTGCGCGCCAGCGCGCCAGCGCCTCCCGCGCTTTGCTGCCGATGAAGACGAGGCGTTCGACACCGCCTTTGCCGCGCACGATGGTGTGGCCGTTTGTTTCGGGCAGGTCTGCGTTCAGCGCGGCGAGTTCGGCGAGGCGCAGTCCGGCCGAGTAGAAGAGTTCGAGGATGGCGTGGTCACGCAGTTTGAGCGGGTCGCTGTCTTCCGGCGGCGTAAGCAGGGCGGTAATTTGTTCGGGGGTGAGGACTTCCGGTAATGGACGTTTGCTTTTGCGCGGCAGTTTGAGGTGGGCGCTGGGATCAGCGGCGAGGCCGCGCTGGCGGTGCAGCCAGCCGTAGTAGCCGCGCAGGGCGGCGCGGTGCTGGTTCAGGGTGGCAGCGCTGTATTTGCGCTCTTTGGTGAGGACGAGGAGGTAGTCTTTCAGGGTTTGCACGTCCAGCGCGCGCAGGTTTTCTTCCGGGAAGGCGGCGGCGAATTGGGCAAGCAGGCGGCGGTAGGTGGCGATAGTCTGCGCGGCGGCGGCGCGTTCGTAGCGCAGGTAGGCGAGGTAGTCGTCAAGATCGCTCATGCGAGTTCGCCGTGGTAGACGGTGGCGGCGGGGCCGCTCATGATGAGTTGGGCGTTATCATCCGGCCAGGTGATGCGCAGTTCGCCGCGCGTGAGGCGGACGGTCACGTCGCAATCCAGCAGGCCGCGCTTGATACCAACGGCGACAGCCGCGCAGGCACCGGTGCCGCAAGCTTGGGTTTCGCCCGCACCGCGTTCGTACACGCGCAGGCGGATGTGGCGGCGGTCGTCGATTTGCATGAAGCCGACGTTGACAGCGGCGGGGAAGAGGGGATGGGTTTGCAGCGCGGCGCCGACGGCAGCAACGGGCGCGGTCGTAACGTCGTCCACAACGCAAACAGCATGCGGGTTGCCCATGCTGACGATGCCGAGTTGCAGGTTCACTCCTGCGACGTTGACGGGCTGATAGAGGCAATCGCTCTGCGCGGCGGTGAACGGGGTGAAATCCGGCACGCCCATGTCAACGCGGTAGTTGTCGCCACCGTCGCGGGCGATGGTGATGCTGCCGCGCTTGACGGCGACGCGGACAGGGCGGTCAAGCGGGTGCAAGCCGTGGTCGTGCAGGTATTTGCCGAAGCAGCGCGCGCCGTTGCCGCAGTGTTCGACTTCGCCGCCGTCGGCGTTGTAGATGCGGTAGGCGAAGTCATGCGCGGCATCGGGCGCGGCTTCGATGATCAGCAGTTGGTCGAAGCCGATGCCGCTATGGCGGTCAGCCAGCGCGAGGATTTTTTCGCGCGGCCAGTCGAAGGTCTCGTGCAGGGCGTTGAGGACGATGAAGTCGTTACCGAGGCCGTGCATTTTGCTGAAAGTGCGGATACTCATCGGTTTGATACCAGGCGCAAGAGGGCGAGTATCAGGATGGCGCCGAGGACGGAGGCGATGAATCCTGCCGGTTGGCCGAGGCGGTACAAGCCGAGTTCGCGTCCAATCAACCCGGCAGCAACGGCGCCGGCGATGCCGAGACCTGTCGTCAATACGCAGCCGAGGTTGTCACGCCCCGGCATCAGCGCGCGGGCAATCAGGCCGATGATGAAGCCGATGGCAATCATGTACAGCAGGTTCTGGTTGAGATGGATAGTCATGTGTTGTTGCTCCTGTGATACAAATTAGTGGGTCGCACTATAGCCACAAGCTGCCGCCCTTTCCAAACCTGACTGCTGCCCGCATCCGCTGTCTGCCCGCGCCAATAGCCAGCACCAAGGGCACGCTATACAATGTTGCCGTCTGTCCATAGTAAGGAAAAATCATGCAAAACGACCTGTTGCTCCGCGTCCTCAGAGGCGAACCTGTCCCCCGCACCCCCGTCTGGATGATGCGCCAGGCCGGGCGTTACCTGCCCGAATACCGCGCCATGCGCGAGCAGGCCGGTGATTTCATGACGATGTGCCAGACACCGGAACTCGCCTGTGAAGTGACACTGCAACCGCTGGAACGCTTCCGCCTCGACGCCGCCATTCTTTTTTCCGACATTCTCACCATTCCTGATGCGATGGGGCTCGGCCTGAATTTCATCCCCGGCGAGGGGCCGACTTTCAACCACCCCATCGAAAGTGCTGCTGACGTGGCCGCGCTCGGCATTCCCGACATGGAACGAGAACTCCGCTACGTCATGGATGCCGTGCGCCTCATCCGCCGCGAGCTGGACGGGCGTGTGCCGCTCATCGGTTTCAGCGGCAGCCCGTGGACACTCGCCACCTACATGATTGAAGGCGGATCCAGCCGTGATTTCGCCCGCGCCAAAGCGATGCTCTACCGCGAACCGCGCACCCTGCACCAGTTGCTCGACAAACTCGCCACCGCCGTCACCGCTTATCTGACCGCGCAAATTGAAGCGGGCGCACAGGCGGTCATGCTATTCGACACCTGGGGCGGCGTTCTCGCCTGGCCGGCGTATCGCGACTACTCACTGGCCTACATGCAGCGCATCATCACCGCCATCGGCGACAGAGCCCCGCTCATCCTCTTCACCAAAGGCGGTGGGCAATGGCTGCCGATGATGAAAGACAGCGGCGCGGCAGTCATCGGCCTGGATTGGACGGCATCATTAGGTACTGCCCGCACCATCCTTGGCGATAACATCGCGCTGCAAGGCAACCTTGATCCCGCCATCCTGCGCGCCGAGCCCGCCGTTATCGAAAACGAAGTGCGCCGCGTGCTCGCCGACTACGGCTACGGCCACCGCCACATCTTCAACCTCGGCCACGGCATCACCCCGGACATCCCACCGGAACATGCAGCGGCGATGATTGAAGCGGTGCATAAATACAGTCCGCCGTATCACAAATAAGGATTGTGCATGATTACCTACATCGACCCCGAAAAGCGTTACAGCGATGCGACTATCCATAACGGCATCATTTATCTCGGTGGCCAGGTACCCGAAGACGCGAAAGCTGACGCTGCCGCGCAAACCCGCAGCGTACTTGCGCAAATTGACGCCCTGCTGGCCCGCACAAGCTCCGACAAAGCGCATATCCTGGAAGCGACCATCTACCTCGCCGATTTCACTGACTACGACACCATGAACCGCGAATGGGATGCCTGGACTGCCCCCGGTCGTGCCCCGGCACGCGTCTGCGTGCAGGCCAAGCTTGCCGACCCGCGCTGGAAGGTGGAAATCCGTCTGACGGCGGCAGTAAAAACAGCCAACTGATCAAGGGGAGAAATGATGGACTTTCACCAAGGTGGGTATAACGCCCACCATTTTTTTGCGTAGCGCCAAGCGGGACAAAACACTGGCCCTGCCAAGCGAGATAAACACTGAACCCCGCCAAGTGGGATAAAACACAGCGCCAGAACAATCTGCCGCTTCATCGTCATTTCCGCTCAAAATTACCTTTGGCGACCTTTTCCAAAAAATCATAAATATGCACACAAGGTACACTTAAATGCTGCGCCGCATTGGGAATCTTGATAGCCTTTTTAATGTAGGGTTCCAGCACCTCATGCGTAACAACTGTCATTCCCTGCTTGGCGGCATAAACAACCAGCCAAGCATCAGCCCTGTCTTTATTGGCAAATACTCGTTTGGCATTATTATAAAATTGCGGATTGCTATAAGCCCATTGCATCAAATGACCATATTCAGCTCCGGCAATTTTCTCATCATGAAAGAAGTCATCTGGTAGCTTATTTTTCACCCAATCGCTCAAATCATCATTTCTTTGAGTCAATTCTCTTTTAACCGTTTTAATACTGCATATAACATCATTTTGGTACAAGTCTTGCAACAAATCCCAAAAACCACTGCAAAAAGAAAATCTGTATTCTCGATTAGCCGATTGAATAAAAATATTGCTATCCAATACATATTTGGGCATCAGTGACTCCCTTCGCGGTACAATGACAATACCGTAGCAGGCTGAATATTGAGCAAATGCCCGGCATCACGTAGCAGCAACTGATTATTCATAGCTGCACAGACAACGGCATCAGTAAGTCTTTTGCTGTTACGGACGGGCAGCACACGATAAAAATTACCTCCTCCGCCACTATTTTCCCGTTTGTCACGTAGCTCCGCCTCACGCAATTCAAGCCATCCGGACGGAGACATCAAGCCCAATTGTACTGCCTTAATTGCAATTACCTGTTTACTAACGCAGAAATAACTTGCCAACTTGTCCAAGCGATCTGCTTCGTCATTTTTTCCCCATTCATGCTGCAACATCTCACCAGGCACCAAAAATTCGGCCGCAACCCGATTACAAAATCGTTCTGCCTGCTGTTCTTCTTTTGGGGAAGGATTGGAAATTGCACTCTCACCTATCCAAATATGGGTAGCTTCATGCAGCAAGGTAAACAATTGCGCAGATTTAGCATCCGCATTATTGACAAAAATAACTGGGACTTGCTTATCGGCAATAGCAAAGCCGCGAAATTCGTGTACATCTAATGGACGATTGTTATTGTTTTTAACAACCCCATTATTAAAAATCAAAATGCCAACAGACTCTAGTTGCTTGTATAAATGAGAAAAATAGCTACCATTGCCGCCTTTATTACGCCATTCCGCAGCATTTGACACTTTAAGTGTGGAACGCATATCAGCAATAACGGCCTCAACAGAAGGATTATCTTGCAGAGGAAATTTACCGACAAAAGGTAGATATTCTGGTAATGCGCCGATATTTGCCAAATATTCTCTGTACCAATCCACCTTTGTCTGTATATCGGCCAGCGTATCAAAAAAATTGCGGCTCAAGGGAACAGCATCTTGTGTCGTACGGAAATCAGGCAAGGCAGGTGACTGTAGCTGCGGCGGCTTGTCCAAGAATAGAAATCCGAAAGGAATATCTGCCATTTTTGCCAATTTTTCTGCTTGGGTTGGGGTAATAAAACCCTGCAGAAAACGTGCACGTTCCTTTTCGGTTCTGCTCAATTCCTGCGCCAACATATCTACATTCTTTTTTGGAACTTGTTGGGCGGCAATCCAATCCAGTATGGCTCGGGAAATCTGAAATTCGATACTCATAATAATGCATTAGTTACGAAGCCAAGCTGATTACCAACTATATTGGCATTGTAAAACGAAGGCAGCTAAACACAAAATAGTAGAGTGCTTCGCGAAATATACAAAAACATCCCTATAAAATTACTTTTTTCAAAAGGTTATAAATAATTAACTGTACATGTTTTATGGGTATGGGGATACGACTGCATTTCCTCGCTTGGCAAGGCCCTGCTTTTTTTGTCTCGCTTGGCAGTTTTTCTCAAAGTAGAAACTGCCATGCGGAATAAATGCTGGATTTCGTAGAGACGTTACCTGCAAAGGTTTCCATCCCAACCATCCCTTTTCCACACCTCATCAAGCGGCGTCAACACCGGGCCCAGCCGCTGGACGGTATGGCTTGGGGAAAACCGCCTCACTCAATGCCGATAAGTTTTTTCCCTTCGGGATAGTGGATGTCGTAGCCGTTTTCCACGCGCAGGCTATCGCCGTGCGCGAGATTTTTTTCCCAGAGGACGATGCCTTTGACGTTATCGACGTTTTCGGCATCCGGTTTGGGGGAGAATTTGGCTTCGACGCTGACATCGGGCTGGGTCGAAAGCGGCAGGCGAGCGTAGAGGCGGACGTTATGCGCGGTTTTGCCGTGATTGGTCAGGGTAACGGTCTGGCGGCGTTCGAGGCGGTCGCGCAGGATGAGGCCATTGCCGACGTGGCCGGGCGGCACGCTGTAAGCGACGTTGATATGCGGGTCTTCGCCAAAGCTCATGATTTGCCGGCTGTTGGCGCTCATGGTGCGATCGAGACGCTGATTGCCGATGCGGTTACCATCGCGGAAGAAGCTGGCGTTGCCGGGGTAGAAGCCATGCCCGTCCGGCTGCTGCCATTCGGCGACGAGCAGGGCCTTGCTCGTGACCCAGGCGTAAGCGGCGCTGTAGAGTTTGGCGTGGCTGCGGTTTTGCCAGTAGGTGAGCTGGTAGCGGTCACGTGAGCTGGCCAGGCTGTGTTTGCCAGGGATTTTGACGGCGAAATCAACGCCGGAGATGGAGACGTCATCCGTCGCTGCCTTGTCGTTTGTGCCGGTCTTGGCCGCTTTAGCAGGCAGGCCGCCCTTGTTGAGCAGGGCGGTGTTGGTGGAGAAGGGAGCGTTGTCGCCAATGATAGAGGTCACGGTGCGGTCGGCGATAGCGACGGTGGTGCTTTGCAGGGCGGGCTGTTCGCGGTAATCGGGCGGGGCGAAGGAGAGGGCGATGTCGCTGTTCTGCCAGTCCAGACCGCTTTGTTGCACGACTTGCGCGTAGGCGCGGATGTCGAGGGTGCCGCTGTCGCTGTTCAGGCTGAATTCGCTGTAGGGCTGCCAGTAGGCTTTTTTGGTGTGCTCACGCAGGGTCAGGGTGACTTCGCCGCTACGATCGCTGTAAATGTCGAAGATGCCCGCATACTGGCGGCTGTCGCGGCCCTTGTTCTGCCAGGCGAGTTGTTCCTGCAATTTTTTCAGTTCGTCCTGCTGTTCGCGCTCAGTGCTCAGCAGTTTCTCGCGCACGCGCGCCAAGGCGTCCAGCTGACGCTGGACGTTATCAACGGTGCTGTTCTGGTTTTGCAGTCGCTGGATGAGGGCGCGGCTCATGTCGCGGTTGTCTTCGATGGTCTGGCGGGTGATGGTCAGCGCCTGTTCGGCAGCATCGGCCTGTTTCAGCAGCGGGTCGCTGGTATCCGGTGCCGGCAGTGGGCGCATACCCTGCCCGGTGAGGCGGGCGCCTTCGATGCTGAGGGAGACGTCGGCGATGTTGTCACCGAGCAGCGGCGAGACGATCAGGCGGTGCGCGCCGTGTTTGACGGTCACCCGCGCTTCGCGGACAAGTTCGGCTTCATTGCTGTACAAACGCGCGGTGACGACAGGCGCGTCCAATTCGTAATCTTCAGTGTGCGCAACGCTTATCGCAGCAGCCGCCAGCCAAGCGGCTATCCATAGGCGCATTAGGGGTTCTCCTTTGTAAAACGCGCGCCATGATAGCAGAGAAGGTTTCTATTTTTTCATTTTCCAGCAATATTTCGATACCCAACAACGCAGCCGGGGCACTGCCCCGGCTACGATTCTTAAAAGAACAGGGGTTCAAATGCCGTTGATAAATGCGCTCACCTGCGCCATGAGGATGCGCCACAATTCCTGCTGCGCGCCGACGCTGGCCCAGGCGTTGTGCGGGGTGTAGATGACGCGCGGGTGCTGGCGCAGGCTGAGCAGCGGTTCGTCGGCAGGCGGCGGTTCTTCGGCGAAGACGTCGCTGGCATAGCCGAGGATTTTGCCGTTGTTCAAGGCTTCGACCACGGCGGCGGCATCGGCGACGGGGCCGCGCGCCATGTTGAGGATAAGCGGGGTGCGCTCGCACAGCGCCAGTGTTTCAGCGTTGATGAGGTGATGGGAGGCGTCGTTGAACGGGCAATGCAGGGTGATGATGTCGGATGTGGTAAACACTTCGTCAAACGGCGTGTATTCGGGCGAACGCGGCGCGGCGTGGCGGCGTTCCGCCCAGAGGACGTGCATACCGAAGACGCGCGCAATCTCGGTGACGCGTTTGCCGATATTGCCGACACCGACGATGCCGAGCGTTTTGCCGCGCAGGTCGAGGATGGGCAGTTCGTTCAGGCAGAAACGGCCATCGCGCTGCCAGTCGCCGCTGATCACCGCCTGATGGTAAGGCAGAAGGCCGCGCATCGCCGCCAGCATCATGGCGAAGGTGTGCTCCGGCACGGTAGTGGTCGAGTAACCGGCAACGTTGTAGAGCTTGACGCCGTGTTCCTCGCAGGCGGCGGCATCGACGTTATTAACCCCGGTCGCGGTAATCTGGATGAGGCGCAGCTCAGGAAGCTGGGCGAGGATCTCGCGCGTCATCAACACCTTGTTGGTGATGGCAATTTGCGCACCTTGCAGGCGGGCGACGACGGTCGCGGTGTCGTTTGCCGTGGCATCGAACACTTGCCAGTCCGTCACACCGGCGGGGGCAGGCAGATCGATGGTCGGCGAAAAGGTGTTGCGGTCAAGGAATACGGCTTTCATGGTGGCTCCTGTCTGGTTCGGGGATGGGGGTACACTTTCCGCAGCACTATGCGCAAAAACGTGATTACTGCTGAGGAAACCTGTGAACGCGTGAGTATCTTAACGCCTGCGCCGCCGCGACGAAACGCCGCTGCCGCTTCCCCGCTATAATTTGCCGCATGAACGCCCACCGCACCCTTATCATCTCCGTCTTCATCGTCGCCAGTTGCGGCCTCGCCTACGAACTCATCATGGCGGCGCTCGCCAGTTACCTCCTCGGCGACAGCATCCTGCAATTCTCCAGCATCATCGGTCTGTACCTCTTCGCGATGGGCATCGGCGCGCACCTCACCCGCTACATCAAAGACGAAGACGCGCTCGCCCGCTTCATCGAAATCGAGCTGCTGGTCGGCATCGTCGGCGGCCTTTCCGCGCTCGCCCTCTTTGTCGCCTTCGGCCTTGCCGCCGCGCCCTTCCGCAGCCTGCTTTACGCCTTTGTGCTGATTACCGGCATCATCGTCGGCATGGAAATTCCGCTGGTGATGCGCGTGTTGCACCGCGAGCAGGCCACCTTTGCCGACCTCGTCGCGCGCGTGCTCACCTTCGACTACCTCGGCGCGCTCGCTGTTTCCCTGCTCTTCCCGCTCGTCCTCGCGCCGCGCCTCGGCATGGCGCGCTCGGCGCTGCTCTTTGGCCTCCTGAATGCTGCCGTCGCCCTGCTCACCGCGCGCATCTTCCGCGCGCAACTGCCGCATTACCCCGCCCTGCGCCGCCGCGCCCTGCTCGTCCTCGCCGCGCTTACCGCCGCCTTTGTCTATGCCGACCGTATCACCTTCCACGCCGAGCAGAGCTACTTCGGCGACCCCATCGTGTACGAGCGGCATACGCCCTACCAGCGCCTCGTCATCACCCGCTGGAAGGACGACACCCGCCTTTATCTCAATGGCAACCTGCAATTCTCCTCGCGGGACGAAGCGCGTTACCACGAAGCGCTGGTTCTGCCCGCGATGCAGATGGCGGCGCGCGCCGAACGCGTCCTCATCCTCGGCGGCGGTGATGGCCTTGCCGCGCGCGAAGTGCTGAAATACCCGCAAGTGCAAAGCCTGACCCTGGTTGATCTCGATGCCGAGATGACGCAAACCTTTGCCACCTCGGCGACACTGACCGCGCTGAACGGCGGCGCACTCACGCATCCGAAAACGCGCGTCATCAACGCCGATGCCGCACAATGGCTGGAAGAAAGCAGCGAGCGGTTTGATGTCATCCTCATCGACCTGCCCGATCCGTCCAACTTCTCGCTGGGCAAACTCTATTCCGTGCCGATGTACCGCCAGGTGGCGCGGCACCTCACAGACGGCGGCCTCATCGTCGTGCAGTCCACCTCGCCCTATTTCGCACCAAACGCCTACTGGTCGGTGGTTGCCACCCTGGAAGCGGCGGGACTGCATACCGCGCCGTACCACGTCTATGTGCCGTCCTTCGGCGAATGGGGTTTTGTCCTCGCGGGCAAAGGGGCGGCCTTCCCCGTGCCGGAACGCTTCGACGTGCCGACGCGTTACCTCACCGCGGCCACAGCAGCGGAAATGTTCCGCTTCCCGCCAGATATGGCGCGCCGCGATGTTGAGCCGAACTACCTCAACACGCAAATCCTCGTCCACTACTTCGAAGAAGACTGGCGCGATGTGCAACGCTGAAGCACACCACACCACAACCCACCCCCACCTTCCCATGAAACCCGCCCGCCGCCGCTTCCTCGCCGCCACCGCCGCTATCGGCGCCGCTGCTGCCACCTCGCGCCACCTTTATTCCCGCCTCAACCCGCCGCCGGCGTTGCGCGTGAACCGCGTCGGCCTGCCGCTTGGCCACCTGCTGCGTGACGGCGCGCTCGCCGCGACCACCCCGCAAAGCACGCACGACTGCGATACCCTCATCCTCGGCAGCGGCGCGGCAGCGCTGTCCGCACTGTGGCAACTCACCCGCCACGGTGCGCGCAACATCCTCCTCGCCGAAGGCATCGAACGCGACGGCAACAACGCCGCCTACCAAAACGGCGACCTGCGTGCGCCCAGCGGCGCGCACTACCTCGCCCTGCCCTCGGCGGAAAGCCACGAACTGCGCGCCATGCTCGCCGACCTCGGCATCCTCGAAGACGCAAGCGACCCCGCCCGCCCGCGCTACCGCGAGACTGATCTCGTCCACGCCCCCAGCGAGCGTCTCTATTACCAAAACCGCTGGCAGGACGAACTGTTACCGCAGGAAGACGACGACAGTCGCCGCTTCCACGCCCTCATCCGCCGCCTGCAACACGCGCGTGGCCGCGACGGGCGCAAAACCTTCGCCATCCCTATCGTCCGCTCCAGCGAGGACAGCGACTGGCGCGCCCTTGACCAGCTCACTTTTGCCGACTGGCTGGCGCGCGAAAACTACCGCTCGCCGACCCTGCTCTGGTACCTCGACTACTGCTGCCGCGACGACTACGGCCACGGCATCCACACCGTCTCCGCCTACGCCGGCCTGCACTACTTCGCCGCGCGCGGCCACGATGGCAACGCCGTCCTCACCTGGCCGGACGGCCTCGCCCACCTCTCCCGCCTGCTGCGCGAGAAAAGCGGCCTGCACCGCCTCGCCGCCCTGCCCTCCGAGCCCGTGTTGCGCTTTGCCCAGCCCACCGCTTGGAACGCCAGCGCCATCCGCATTCAGGAACACGCCGGGCACATCGAAGTCCACCTGCGCGACAACGACAGCGGCGCCGTCCACCGCCTCCGCGCCCGCCACGTCATCAGCGCCATGCCGCTTCACATCGCTGCCCGCCTCATCGCCGAACCCGCCCGCTACGGCCTTGACGGCAGCGGCCTCTATGCGCCGTGGCTCATCAGCAACTTCGCCCTGCACCAATTCCCGCGCGAGCCCGACGAACAGCCGCTGGCCTGGGATAACGTCCTTTACGGCAGCCCGGCACTGGGCTACATCGCGGGCAGCAACCAAAGCATCCGCGTCGCCAAACCGCTGCGCGTCCTCTTCACCGCTTACCGCGCCCTCGCCCACGACAGCCCGCCGGCGGTGCGGCAATGGCTCTTAACCGCGCCGGATGACGAATTACTCGCCTATGCCGCCGCCGACCTGCACGCCGTGTATGGCCGCCATTTTTGGCGCCTGGTGGACAGCGTGGACATCACCGTGCGCGCCCACGCCATGCGCATCCCCTTGCCCGGCTACCTCGATGACACGCAACTGCGCACCCTGCGCGCGCACCGCTCGCGCCTGCACTTCGCGCATAGCGACCTGAGCGGCTACTCCGTCTTTGAAGAAGCGGCATACTGGGGCATCACCGCTGCGCAACAGGTGCTGGCAGCACCGCGCGAGACATGACCTGCCTTGCACATCCCGCTTGGCGGAACCAGCATTTACGCCGCTTGGCACGAAATCCCTTCCCCCGCTTGCGGGGGAAGGTGGCCGGAAGGGGGAAAATAAAAATCCGGCACTGACACCACTCAGCAAGCCCAGTATTTACGCCGCTTGGCACGAAATCCCTTCCCTCGCTTGCGGGGGAAGATGGCCGGAGGCCGGAAGGGGGGAAAATAAAAATCCGGCACAGACACTGTTCAGCAAGCCCAGCATTTACGCCGCTTGGCACGAAATCCCTTCCCCCGCTTGCGGGGAAGGTGGCTGGAGGCCGGAAGGGGGAAAATAAAAATCCAGCACTGACACCGCTCAGCAAGCCCAGCATTTACGCCGCTTGGCACGAAATCCCTTCCCCCGCTTGCGGGGGAAGGTGGCCGGAGGCCGGAAGGGGGGAAATAAAAATCCAGCACTGATACCGCTCAGCAAGCCCAGTATTTACGCCGCTTGACGGAGCCAGTGTTTACCCCGCTTGGCGCATTTACGAAGACGTTGCCAAAACTCCCGCCCGGCACAACAATACCGCCTTTCCCCATCCTCTATCGTCATGACCTACCACAAATCCGATTTCCACTACGACCTGCCCGATGAACGCATCGCCCGCTATCCGCTGCCTGAGCGCAGCGCGGCGCGGATGCTCGTCGCCCGCGTCATGGATGCCGATACCGTCGAACTCGGCGACCGCCAAGTGCGCGACCTGCCCGACTACCTCGATCCCGCCGACTTACTCGTTTTTAACAACACCCGCGTCCTCCCCGCCCGTCTCTACGGCCACAAAGCCAGCGGCGGCAAAATCGAAATCCTCATCGAGCGCCTGAAAAGCCCGCATGAAGCCAGCGCCTACATCCGTGCCTCGAAAAGCCCGCAGACGGGCAGCACCCTCCACATCGGCAACGCCACCCTCCGCGTCGGCGACCGTGATGACGCCCTTTTTACCCTGTACAGCGACGGCGCGCCGTGGCAGGAACTCCTCGCCGCGCATGGCGAAATGCCTATCCCGCCCTACCTCGAACGGCGCGCGCAGGACAGCGACAGTGAGCGCTACCAGACCGTGTACGCCAAACACAGCGGCGCCGTCGCCGCTCCCACCGCCGGCCTGCACTTCGATGATGCCTTGCTCGCTGCCATCGCCGCGCGCGGCGTGCAGCGCGCCGAAATCACCCTGCACGTCGGCGCGGGCACCTTCCAGCCGGTGCGCCACGAAAACCTTGCCGAGCACATCATGCACGAAGAATGGCTCACCGTCGGTGAAGACGTGGTAGATGCCGTCGCCGCCTGCCGCGCACGCGGTGGCCGCGTTATCGCCGTTGGCACCACCGCCCTACGTGCCCTGGAAAGCGCGGCGGCAGGCGGCAATCTTGCGCCATACACTGGCGACACCCGCCTCTTTATCACCCCCGGCTACCGTTTCCGCGTCGTCGATGCCCTTTTCACCAACTTCCATCTGCCCGAATCCACCCTGCTGATGCTGGTCAGCGCTTTTGCCGGCTACGACAACATCCGCCGCGCCTATCAGCATGCCATTGCCCACGACTACCGCTTTTACAGCTACGGCGATGCCATGTTCCTGCCCAAGCGCCTGTATTAACCCCTTTTCGAGACCCGCCATGTCCAAAGAGAAATACCCCGTCACCCCTGCCATCCGCCAACTGCGCGAACACCACATCGCCTACGAACCGCACATCTTCACCTACGAAGAACACGGCGGCACCGCACAGACCGCCGCCGAGCTTGGCATCCCCGAACACCAGGTCATCAAGACCATCGTCCTTGTTGATGACAACCACCACGGCCTTATCGTGCTCATGCACGGCGACCGCGAAATCTCGACGCGCAACCTCGCGCGCCAGCTCGGCAAAAAACACATCGAACCGGCAGAAGCCAACCAGGCACACAAATGGACGGGTTACCTCTTCGGCGGCACCTCGCCCTTCGGCTGCAAAACCGCGCTGCCGGTGTACGTCGAAGAAAGCATCTACGCGCTGGACACCCTCTGCATCAACGGCGGCAAGCGCGGCTTCCAGGTCATCATCACCCCGCAAGACCTCGCCATCCTCAACCCGCAGACCGTCAACGTCGCTGTTTAACCGCTGCCTATGACCCTCGCCACCGTTTACACCCGCGCCCCCCTCAGCATGCACGCGCCGCTGGTGCGCGTCGAAGTCCACCTCGCGGGCGGCCTGCCGGCCATGACCCTGGTCGGCCTGCCGGAAAAAGCCGTCAAAGAAAGCAAAGACCGCGTCCGCGCCGCCATCATCAATAGCGGCTTCGAATTCCCCTCCAAACACATCACCATCAACCTCGCCCCGGCGGAACTGCCGAAAGACGGCGCCAGATACGACCTCGCCATCGCCCTCGGCATCCTCATCGCTTCCGGCCAACTACCCGCCGACGACATCGCCCAATACGAATTTCACGGCGAACTCGCCCTCAGCGGCGCACTGCGCCCCGTTGGCGGCATCCTGCCCTGCGCGCTCGCCGCCACGGACGCGCACCACCGCATCATCACCGCGCCGGACAACCATCACGAAGCCGCACTCGTCGCCGCCGATAACGTCCACAGCGCGGAAAGCCTCGCCGAAATCGCCGCCGTCCTGCACCGCCGTCAGGACTGGCCGCCGCCACCACTACCGCCCATCCGCCCGCCACGCAGCTACCCCGACTACGCCGACGTCATCGGCCAGCACCAAGCCAAACGCGCCCTGCTCGTCGCTGCCAGCGGCGGTCACCACGTCCTGATGAGCGGCCCGCCCGGCACCGGCAAATCCATGCTGGCGCAGCGCTTCCCCGGCATCCTGCCGCCGATGGACGAACGCGAAGCCATCGAAAGCGCTGCCGTGCGCTCGCTGGCGGGCAGCTTCAGCCCCGCCGACTGGCGCATCCGCCCCTACCGTGCCCCGCACCACAGCAGCTCATCCAGCGCCCTCGTCGGCGGCGGCACCATCCCCCGTCCCGGCGAAATCAGCCTCGCCCACCACGGCGTCCTTTTCCTGGACGAACTGCCCGAATACGACCGCCGCGTCCTCGAAATGCTGCGCGAACCGCTGGAAAACGGCCACATCACCATCAGCCGCGCCGCGATGAAAAGCGACTTCCCCGCCCGCTTCCAGCTCATCGCCGCCATGAACCCCTGCCCCTGCGGCTACCACGGCGACCCCGAACGCGCCTGCAACGACACCCCCGACCAAATCGCGCGCTACCGCCAGAAAATCTCCGGCCCGCTGCTCGACCGTATCGACATCCACCTCACCGTTGCCCGCCTCACCCCAGCACAACTGCGCGAACAACAGCAAGCCCACCCCGAAACCAGCGCCGACCTGCGCGCCCAAAGCACCGCCGCGCGCCGCATCCAGCTCGAACGTCAGGGACGACCCAACGCTGCCCTCAGTGGCAGCCTGCTGGAACGCCACCTGCACGCCGAAGCGGACGTATTGCCGCTCCTCGACCGCGCCGCCGAACGCATGCACCTCTCCATGCGCAGCTACCAGCGCATCCTCAAAGTTGCGCGCAGCATCGCCGACCTCGCCGCCAGCCCAACCGTGAGCCGCCAACACCTCGCCGAAGCCCTGCAATACCGGGGCGGCAGCGTATGAGCCGCATCCGCCAACTGCGCCTGGACGGCATCCGCAACCTCGCCGCCGCCACCCTCGACCTGCACCCGCGCTGCACCCTCATCAGCGGCGACAACGGCAGCGGCAAAACTGCCCTGCTCGAAGCCCTCTACCTCCTGGGGCGCGGCAAAAGCTTCCGCGAAAACCAGACCCGCCATCTCATCAACCACGGCAAACCGCACCTGCGCCTCATCGCCCGCATCGAGCGCGACGGGCGCGAACACCTGCTCGGCATCGAAAAAAGCGCGCGCGAACACCGCCTGCGCCTTGACGGCGAAAACCTCAAAACCCTGAGCGGTCTTGCCGCCCTCACCCCAAACCAAATACTCAACAGCGACAACTTCGCCCTCATCGACCAGGGTCCGGAACACCGCCGCCGCTACCTCGACTACGGCCTCTACTACCACAACCCCGCTTTCCTCCCCGACTGGCAGCGCTACAACTACGCCCTGAAAAACCGCAACGCCGCGCTGCGGCAAAACTGGCGCGCCGCCGATCTCGCCCCCTGGAACCACATTCTCGGCGAAACCGGCAGCCGCATCGACGCCTACCGCCGCGCCTACCTCGCCGCCCTCGAACAGGCGCTCAATACCTACCACGCCGAACTCGGCGGCCTTGACCCCATCCACATCCACTACCAGCGCGGCTGGACGGGCGACGACCTCGCCGCGCAACTCACCGCCAACAACGAACGCGACAGCCAGCTCAAACACACCCGCGACGGCATCCACCGCGCCGACATCCGCTTCCACGCAGACGGACGCGACATCGCGCACCACTACTCGCGCGGCCAGCAAAAAACCCTCATCTGCGCCCTCATCCTTGCGCAGACCCGCCTGATTACCGCCGACAACGGCAGCCACCCCGTCATCCTCATCGACGACATCGCCGCCGAACTCGATCGCCGCCGCCAGCACATGCTGCTGAACTTCCTTGCCGACAGCGGCGCACAGCTCTACATCACCCACATCGACGGCGACCTGCCGCTGCCGGACGCCCTCGCCGACCACCAGCACCTGCACATCGACGCGGGCCACATCACGGAAAAACCGTAGCCGCGCCGCTACCCGATAATGCCTGCCGGCGGCCACCCTAACGGGACAGCGCCAAGCAGGCATAGGTGTCATCTTGGTAAGCAGAGAAGCCTTTAGATAAAAAAGAAAGGGGCTGTACTAGATTAGCAGATATGTTACCCTCCAAAAATGAAGATAACACACTGCAAATTAAAGAAAAAAGTACAGAAAGAACTACTCCGTTTTTTTGTACTGGAAGTTACTGCACGTTCCGCCGCCGATATTTTGGGTATCCATCCCAATTCGGCAGTCCTGTTCTACCGCAAAATCCGTATGGTTATCAGCCATCGTTTGACCTTGGCTGCCGATGAAGTTTTTGATGGTTCTGTCGAATTGGACGAAAGCTATTTCGGCGGACCTCGCAAGGGCAGACGTGGCCGCGGTGCGGCAGGAAAAGTTGTGTTGTCTTCGGCATTCTGAAACGCAACGGACGGGTCTATACAGTTGTGGTAGATAATGCCAAGTCTGAAAGCTTACTACCTGTTATCAAGAAGGAAATCATGCCTGACAGTATTGTTTATACAGACAGCCTGAGCAGTTATGACAAACTGGATGTGAGCGGTTTTACCATCACCGCATCAACCATTGCAAAGCGTTTGCCGAGCGCCGGAATCATATCAACGACATTGAAAATTTTTGGAACCAGGCGAAGCGTGTACTGCGCAAATACAACGGCATTAACCGCAAATCTTTCCCGCTGTTTTTGAAAGAATGCGAATTTCGGTTTAACTTCGGTACACCGTCCCAGCAGCTAAAAACGCTGCGTGATTGGTGTGAAATTTAGGGCTAATCTAGTACAGCCCCAAACATATTCCTGATGTCTTGCTTTGTAATTCCCATTTTTGTCTCCTGTTAAGGTAAAAACCATTAAATGGTTGATATAGAAAGCACAAAATCAAATTCAGTGCCTGCTTTCCACCCATTTCCTTCTTCAAAGAGCTGTCTATAATCGTACATAATTCCTTGAAAATCATTAATAGGTTTCTCTCTTCGAAGGTAGATATACGGAACTGTAAAAAAAGATACAGCTTTACCATCCTTGGCCGGATTAACGTACCCACTTTTTTCTGTATCAGTAAAGTATTTATCTAAGATAGGCAGAGGATTAAACAACGGATCCTGTCCTTCGACTTCAATTGCCATTGTATTTCTTGACGGACTAAAGTATATAGTAACTTCATATTCCTTTTCAGGGAGAATATGGGTAATTTTCATCAAACCTGAGTCATCATCAACCCCCCATTTTTCCGGCAGCTGGTTATAATACCTGGTGTTTTTTTTCATTTCTTCTATATTGAAGGCTGAGGGATCTGTGGGTGATTCTATTATTATTCGCCAATGAAATTCTCCCCGAAAATAACAGGAAAGATTATCCTCAGCATAGAAATCCCTTCCTTTATGTCGAGCATTTTTTGCAAAGAACAGCATATTCTCAATCAGTTGCTCCGTAGTTTGTGCCGGTGAGATGCCTTCCGGACATTCATGTTGTGTTTTTGCATCTGCTTCCGGTGAATGTCGCCCGCTGGCAGGGATTTTGTCTGGTGCAGATACGTCAGCATTCGATACGCGATTCTTTGCCGTGTTTCCTGACAAATCTGCAGCTTTTACCGCTTCTTCTGCTTGCGCGTTATCACATACGGCAAGTATGGTGATGGTGGCGAACCCTAGGGCAAGAAGCAGCGGCTTGCGGGTGGTCTTGGTCGGTTGGTTTGTCATGTGGTGTCCTTAGATGTTTGTCTTCCAAGAGAACAATATGTTGTTATGTGGTTTTTGTGTTGTTTTCTGGGAAACTGTACGGCTCCGTTGCGGCTCTTGTAAAGAGTTTGTTATGTGCGTTTTGGCGCATTTACGGCAAAGCTCGCGGGGTGTCTTTGCCGCGGCTTTTGTCGTGTGCGGAGGTTGCCAAAAAACAGGGATCCGACGCTGACGAGATGGTCATCGCCGCACGGCACAGATACGCGATTTCTGCGTTGCGGAGTACGCTTTGGACTGTTCTTCGGGCGATCGTCCATATCATCGCGGTTGAGCCATTTAGACGGTCTTGCAGCTGACGCCGCAGCGGGGTTCTTTTTGGGTTCATCAACCAAGATCCATCGCCGAGCGCGGATGGCTGGGGTCCAGGCCGGTTTCGTACATCGCTCCGGCGCGCACGACGAGGAGCGGATCAATCGCGCCGATTTGTGCGTTATCTTTTTCGGCATAGGGCACACGGTGCAGGACGTAGCGCATCGCGTTCAGCCGCGCCCGTTTTTTGCAGTTGGATTTGACCACGATCCACGGGCTTTCCGCCGTGTCGGTGTGGAAGAACATCGCTTCTTTTGCGGCGGTGTAGTCTTCCCATTTATCAACTGAGGCTTTATCCATCGGGCTGAGTTTCCATTGTTTGAGCGGGTGCGCTTCGCGCTCTTTGAAGCGGCGGCGCTGCTCGTCCTGGCTGACGGAGAACCAGAATTTGATGAGGATGATGCCGCTCCGGACCAGGTTGCGCTCGAAGTCGGGCACTTCGCGCATGAATTCATCATATTCGGCGTCGGTACAGAAACCCATGACGCGTTCCACCCCGGCGCGGTTGTACCAGGAACGGTCGAAAAGGACGATTTCCCCTTTGGTCGGCAGGTGCTTGATGTAGCGCTGGAAGTACCATTGCCCCTGTTCTTCCGAGGTTGGTTTTTCGAGCGCGACCACGCGGGCGCCGCGCGGGTTCATGTGCTCCATGAAGCGCTTGATGGTGCCGCCTTTGCCCGCTGCGTCGCGTCCTTCAAAGAGGATGACGACGCGCTGCCCGGTTTCTTTCACCCATTTTTGCAGTTTGAGCAGCTCGACTTGCAGGTGGTATTTCTGCTTTTCGTAGTTTTTTCGGCTCATGCGGTTTTTGTACGGATAGACGCCTTCGCGCCAGCCTTCGACCAGTTCGTCATCGGCGCGCACGGTGGTTGCCGGCGGCTGCGTGCTGCTGTGTTTCTGGAACAGCGCCTGCACCCGCGCGAGTTCGTCCGGCGAGAAGCTGGCGAGGACGGTGTCGAGATAGCTACCCGGCGCACCGACGCGGCCATCCGCGATGTCGCGTAGGATGATGTCGCTCAAGCCTTCGGCGTGGTGGTCTTCGGCGCGCTGCGTTTTGGTGCTGATTTCGTGGGCTTCGACTTGCGGCGCGGGCGCCTTGTTGATGGGTTCGATGTCGATGACGATGTCTTCGCTCGGTTTCTTGCGGCGCACGGGGGCTTTTTTCACGGTTGTCATGGGGTGTCCTAGTGAGGTTGGGCGGTATGGTTGCTGTTGATGATTTTGTCAGTGTAGGCCATCGCCAGCGCCGAGAGCAGGAAGGTGAGGTGCAAAAGGATTTGCCACTGGATTTTCTCCGCCGGTATCGCGCCCGCGTTGATGAAGGTTTGCAGCAGGTGGATGGAAGAGATGCTGATAATCGCCATCGAAAGTTTGACTTTGAGCACCGAGGCGTTGACGTGATCCAGCCATTCCGGCTGGTCGGGGTGGTTGTCGGTGTTGAGACGCGAAACGAAGGTTTCGTAGCCGCCGACAATGACCATCAGCAGGAGGTTGGCGATCATCACCACGTCGATGAGGTTAAGGACCGCGAGCATGATGGTGTTTTC
Organism: Cardiobacterium valvarum; assembly: GCF_900460955.1. Lineage (GTDB taxonomy): Bacteria > Pseudomonadota > Gammaproteobacteria > Cardiobacteriales > Cardiobacteriaceae > Cardiobacterium > Cardiobacterium valvarum. Next base: position 800,296 of record NZ_UFUW01000001.1, on the reverse strand, counting down.
GTCCATGACGCTGAGGTTGACGATGAGGTGCCATAGCGCTTTCAGGAATTTCCAGGCATAAATCATCTGCACGACGATCAGGCCGAGGTAAATCGGTAACTGTATCCAGCGGCTGGCGAAAATGATGCGGGCAATGGGATTGGGGTGGGAAGACACCGGGTTCATGGTTCTCCTGAAAAAGCGGGCATCGTACGGGATTGGCCAAGAGACAAAGACATCAGCGGGCACTAAACCAGCGTTGCAGGTCGGCGGCATCAAGCATCCCCGCCTTGTGTTCGAGAATGCGCCCGTCACGGCCAATCAGATAATTGGTCGGTGTGCCGCTGACGCGGTAGCGTTCCGCTGTCACCCCCATCTGGTCGGCGGCAAGCGGCAGCGTCAGGCCGCGCTGCGTAGCCAGCGCTTGCAGGGTTTTGCTGTCGGCGCCATCGATATTGACCGCAAGCACATCCACTGCCTGCGGATGCGCCGCCTGCAAATCCTGAATCTCGCGCAATTCCTTGATGCACATGCCGCAGGTTGCCGACCAGAAGTTCAGAATCAATGGCCGCTCCGCTGATGCGGGCAGCAACACCACCTCGTCATGCGGCCCCAGCGTGAGAAGCGGCGGCGCGGGCTGCCCCGTTTCTGCTTTTGCGACTTCTTCCTGCCCGCAGGCGGCAAGCAGGAGCGCGCAACACAACATCCAGACAGATTTCATAACGTAAACCTCAATAAAAACGTAAACCTTAATAAAAAAGTGGCGGGCACCTTAGAGAAACGGGGGAAAAACGTCAACCGCTATCGATACCTACATTTTGACGAATAAAATTGAGAGAAACAGGGGGACGTCGTTATACTGCGCCGCCCCAAAAACGGGGAACTTATTCCAACGTCATTCCGGAGAACAACATGGAACGCAGAACATTCATCGGCGCCGCTGCCGCCACCCTCGCCCTCACCGCCGCCGCGACCGCCGCTGCCGAAGAACACACCCACGCTCACGCTCATGCCCACGGCGCCGCTGCTGCCACCGGCAAAGTTAACGAAGACCTGCTCAAAGCCACCGCTGCCTGCCTTGCTGCCGGCCGCGTCTGCCTCAACCACTGCATCAACCAGCTTGCCGCCGGCGACAAAACCATGGAAGCCTGCGCCAAAGCCGTCAACCAAATGCTGGCATTGTGTGATGCGACCAACAACCTCGCCGCCCAAAACGCCCCCCTGCTGGCTGCTGTCGCCAAACAATGCGCCGAAGCCTGCAAACAGTGTGCTGAGGCCTGCAAAGAACATGCCGAGCACCACGCAGAGTGCAAAGCCTGCCACGAAGCCTGCCTCGAATGCGTTGAAGCTTGCAACAAAACCGCCGCTTGAGCACGCAATCCGTTACGAAACCCGCCGCATGGCGGGTTTTTAGTGTATGCAAATAAGGCATTGGTATTAGACTATCTGCTCTTCTCATGTTTTAAGGCAGCCTCATGTTTTTCACCCCATCCATCGCCTGTTTCATCTGCCATCCCGCCCATATCGCGATTCTGTAAGTCGGCATCATGGACGACAACAACAAACAGGGCGGTCTTACGCGCAAGGACATTCAAGCCATCGAAGCTGCCCGCCTGTACTATCAGCACAATAAATCCCAGCATGATGTGGCGGAGGCATTGGGCATATCCCGCCCGACGGTGTCCAAGTTGTTGCAACACGCCACGGCAGCCGGTTTTGTCCGCATCACCATTCATGACCCGCGCGATGATCAAAGTACGCTGGCCGAAACACTGCGTGCATGTTACGGCCTGTCCGAGGTGCGCGTTACGCCCACACCTGCCGATGGCGACATCGCCGCATTGCGTCGCTCTATCGGCAGTGCCGGTGCGCGGTTGCTGGAAGCGCTGGTCCGGGATGGTGATTCCATCGGGGTGGAATGGAGCAACAGTATTCATGCCATGGCGCAAGCCCTGCAACCACAACTGCGGCGCGGCATTGACATCGTGCAACTGCGGGGCAGCGAGACCAAGGCCCGGCAGGGGCTGCATGAGGCGGAAACCATCAGCCTCATTTGTCGCGCATTTCAGGCCAGCGGGCAAATACTGCCTTTGCCGGCCGTTTTCGACAATCTGGAAACCAAAAACCTGGTTGAACGCGAATCCAATATCCGCCGTGTGCTGGAGCGCGGCAGGCATTGCCGCATCGCGGTATTTACGGTCGGCGTACCGGATCAGTCATCCGTGCTGTTTGCTTCGGGTTTTTTCAGTCAGGATGAAATCAGGCAATTGCTGGAACGCTCCGTCGGTGGTATTTGCGCCCGTTTCGTGGACAAGAATGGCCGCATCTGTCTGCCGGATCTGAATAACCGCACAGTCGGCATTTCTTTGCCCGATTTGCGCCATAAGGAGCAGCGCCTGCTGATCGCCGGAGGCGAAAGCAAAGTACGCGCCATCCATGTCGCGCTACGTTATGGCTACGCCAATCATCTGGTCACGGATACGGTTGCCGCCCGCCTGTTGCTGGCGCTGGCAAATGGTGCAATGTAAGGGTTGCCGTCCGCAGAAAAAAGCGAATCCCCTTACCCACTGCGGCAAGGGGATTTTTTGCCTTTGGCAGGGGCTCAGATTTCCGCAAAATCGGGGTAAAGGCGGGTAAAGGCTTCGCGGTCGGCATAAGAAGTCTGCGTACCGAGACGGGTGACAGAATCGGCAGCGTAATGATTGGCAGCAGTAATAGCACGCGCTACATCACCGGTTTTGACGTACACCGTCGAAAAACAGCCGATAAAGGCATCGCCGGCACCGGTCGTATCCTTGGCGGCGACATTGACCGGAGGAAAGTGCTGTTCCGTGCCGTCTGCGGCCAGCCACAGCGCCCCGCGTTTGCCGAGCGTGACGATGACGTTTTTCACCCCGGCATCGCGCAACGCCGCCGCCGCGTTGCGGATGTCATCTGCGCTATCGACCGGCATTCCGGTGAGCAGGGACAGCTCGGTTTCGTTTGGTACGATGAATTCGCAAGCCTTAACTTTTTCCAGCACGAGATCCGGCTGGGCCGGTGCAGGGTTGAGCAGAACCGGAATGCCGTTATCCACGCCGAAACGCACGGCGGCATAGACTGTTTCCGTCGGGATTTCCAGTTGCAGCACGATGAGCTTGCAGCGGCGGATGTCGGCGGCGGCGTTGGCAATATCAGCGGCGGAAAGGAGCTTGTTCGCCCCTTTGACGATGATGATGGAATTGTGCGATTCGGGATCGACAAAAATCGGCGCCACACCGCTCGATGCCGGGCTTTTCAGGATGTAGAGGGTATCGATGCCGTTTGCGCGGAAGTTTTCAATGGTGTTATCGGCAAAGATATCGTTGCCGACGCGGGTCAGCATCAGCACTTCCGCGCCGAGACGGGCGGCGGCAACCGCCTGGTTGGCACCTTTGCCGCCGCAACCCATCTTGAAATCGGGCGCTTCAACGGTTTCGCCTTCGGCAGGCATACGGGTGATATAGGCGATGAGATCCACCATATTGGATCCGATGACGGCAATGTCCATGAGTTACTCCTTGATACCGGTATTGACGTGAAAAAGCTTACTCTCGCCTGCCTGCAACCATTGCAGCGTTCCGGCAGCAACAGCGGCACGGTACCCTTCCGGACGGGCGGTGGCCGGCAGGACGAAGGCCGCAACCTGCTGGTCGGGATTGTAAAGAATCCAGCGGGTGGCGCAGGGGAAATCCCGGCTGCTGAAACGGGTGCTGAAGCTGAATTGCCGCTGCGGATCATGCAGCTCAAATTCCAGATTCTCACCGTACTGCGGCAAGTCATCGGCAAAATAGACGATTTCCGGATCGTAGCAATCAGGTTGGTTCAGCCGGTTGGCATCAACCTTGCCTTGCAAAATGGCCTCGTTGAATGCCTGCCAGGCGGGTGTCGGGTGAACGTGCGCCGGAATCGTATGTCGCAGGGCAAACGCACCGTCCGGCAAGGTTTGCCGCATGATGCCGCCTTCCACATAAGCGTAATTCATATGGCACATATAAATCAGCGGCATCGGCTGATAGGCCGAGCAGTTTTCCACCTCCATTTCAATGTCGAAGCGGGCTGCCGCAGCGCCGAGGCGTATAGACGGGCAAGCAAGATAATGATGGCCGAAGCCCTGCACGTATTCATATTCACTGACCAGGCGAATGCTGTCGTCGCTGATTTCCAGCCAGGCGCTGTCCATGCGGGCACAGGGGAATTCACCGTGCAGCGGATGAGTGTCTTCCGGTGCCGGGCAACCACCGCTGAGCAGACCGGAATGGAAGGCGAAGCAGCCATAGGTATCGACGATTTCTGCGGCGGGTTGCGGGCGTGCAAACATGTTTTTCATGCGTAGTGAATGCCCGTCGAATACGGCGTCCCAGATAATCTGCCCCATGAATGGCAGCAATTCCAAATGGCCGCGACGGTTGATAATGGTAAGACTCGCAATATTTTGCGGATAACATTTTGTGCTGACAGTAAAAGCATCCGATTGCAGGATGACTTGTTCTTCAGCGGCAAAGAGCGTGGCGGATAAAGGCACGCGGTACATAAATACCTCCTAACGGTTCACTTCCCAGCGACGTGCGCTGATGAAATAGCTAAGTACGGCGACAAAGCAGCAGAGAGAAACCACAAAAGCCTTCTGCATGGAGTGCGTGTGATCGGACACGAAACCCTGGATAACGGGGATGACGGCACCACCGATGATGGACATGACGATGACGGCACCGCCAGTTTCCGTGTGGCGTTTATCTTCAATCGTGTCAAGTGTGCGGGCATAGATGGTCGCCCAACAGGGGCCGAACAGTGCCGAAGTAAGAATGGCAGCCCAGACAGCGCTCATATTGTGCACATTGATGACATAAAGCAGCGCCAGCACACCAAGCAGCGAATAGACAATCAGCACCTTGTTTTCATTGAATTTCGTCATCAGGATATTGGCGATGAATTTGCCGGTGAAGAAACCGGCAAACGCCCAGATCATATAGTTGGAGGCGACCCGTTCATTAAGCGACGTATCCAGTTGCAGCGCGAGACGGATAGTGAACGACCATACCGCCGTCTGCATCCCGACATAGAGGAACTGGGCGACAATACCCGCCTTGAAGCGACGGTTCCCGGCAAGATAACGCAGTGTTTCGCCGATACTTGCCTTTGATTCCGCACCATCGGCAAGAGGCTTGCAGCGCGGGAATTGGGTAATGGCGACGACAACCAGCAGCACGACCAAGACCAGAATGATGAATTGATACGGCTGCAAAGTACGCTGCAACATCGCCTCGGCGAATTGCCGCTGTTCATCACCGGCCAGTGATCCCATCTGCTTGTGCAGCGCTTCGCCTTCCGTAAAAATCAGGTATTTGCCGAGCAGAATTCCGAAAATGGAGCCAACCGGATAAAACGTCTGGGAAATATTCAGGCGCAGCGTCGCCCTGCTCTTGGGACCGATCATTGACGAATACGTATTGCAGGACGTTTCCAGAAACGACAAACCGACGGCAATGGCAAACAATGCGACCAAAAAGACCGAATACGTCGCCATATGCGAAGCAGGGAAAAACAGCATGCAGCCGCCGATATAGCAGGACAGGCCAATCAAAATACTGAGTTTGTACGACCAGCGGCGGATGATACGGCTGGCGGGAATGGCAAGCAGGAAATAACCGCCATAAAACGCGCTCTGTACAAAAGCCGACGCGAAATCGGAAAGCGTAAAAATGGATTTGAACTGCGTAATCAAAATATCGTTCAGACTGGCGGCAATCCCCCACATCGGAAAACAAATGGATAGCAGGATGTATTGAAACATCGGCGTGCGGTCAAGATAACCGTCGGGTAACTGCTGTGCATTGGATTTAATCCACATAAAACCCTCCTCAAACACTGTCGCTTAACAATTTGATACCGGCAGAAGCACCGATACGGTTCGCTCCGGCGGCAAGCATTGCCTGAAAATCAGCAGGTGTGCGAATGCCGCCTGAAGCCTTCACGCCAAAATTCGGGCCGACGCAGGCACGCATCAGGCGGACGGCCCCCACCGTCGCACCGCTGCCAGAAAAACCCGTGGACGTCTTGACGAAATCCGCTCCCGCCTGCACGGCAGCGGTACAGGCATGGCGGATCTCATCCTCTGTCAGCAGGCAGGTTTCCAGAATGACCTTGACCAGCGCACGCCCGGCTACTGCCTGAACGACAGCAGCAATATCGGCCTGCACTGCCGCCCAGTTACCGTCTTTCGCAAGCCCGATGTTCATCACCATATCCAGCTCATCCGCGCCACTTGCGATCGCATCCACTGCCGCAAATGCCTTGGTTGTGGACGTGTCGGCACCCAGTGGAAAACCAATGACTGTGCATACTTTGACCGTGGAATCCACCAAAGCCGATTTGGCCTGCTTCACGCGAGCCGGATTGACGCACACCGAGAAAAAATCATGCTCGCGCGCTTCATGACACAACTGCACAATCTGTGCTGCCGTTGCCTGCGGTGCAAGCAGGGTATGGTCGATGTATCGGGATAATTTCATCTTCATTGCAACCTCCACTATCTGTTGTCAGCAGCATCATAGTACCACTACAGCATTATGTAAATAATAAAAAGAACATATGTAAATATCTATGCAACATATTGTAATAAATAAAGAATATGGAGACTTATAAAGGCTGATCATAGATCAATGTTTCCCGAAAAGACACAAAAGTAAAAATAATAACCGGGTGCAGCCTGGCTCCGGATGGAATTAAAAAGACACTCGCACAACAGAACAAGACACTGCCAATAGACGAACAACCCTATAATTCATGGCGAACCCACACAAAACCACAACCATGAAAACACATACCCTACTCGCCCTGGCGCTCGCCGCCTTTGCTGCCGCACCCACCCTGTCTGCCCCTGCTGCACCGACCCGTGCCGAGACACTGCAAAATCTGCCGCAGCGCCTCTCCACCCTGCCGACAGCCGATGGCACCCCTGCCGCTACCTACCTGGAACGCGGCAAACCCACCCTCATCAAATACTGGGCAAGCTGGTGCCCGCTCTGCCTCGCCACCCTTGAAGAAACTGCTGAGTGGCGTCAGGACAGTGCCTTTAAGGGCATCAATCTCATCAGCATCGCCTCACCCGGCCACTTGGGCGAACAGGAACCGGATGCATTCCGCACCTGGATCAGCGGTCTGAAAACGCCTTACCCGCCCGTACTCATCAACGATGGTGGCGATATCGCCCGCGACAGCGGCGTCGCTGTTTATCCGAGCTGGGTGCTGCTCGATGCGCGCGGCAATATTGCACGCGTTATCAAGGGCCACATCACACGCGAACAAGCCCTCGCCCTCATCAAAAATCCGGAGGCCGACATCAGCGCGCAAACCACCCACTACACCCCCAAACCGCAAGGAGCCAAGCCTATGACCAGCAGAACCATCTACCTCGCCGGCGGCTGCTTCTGGGGCCTTGAAGCCTACTTTGAGCGTATCCCTGGCATTATTGATGCCGAATCCGGCTACGCCAACGGCAAGACCCAAAACCCCAGCTACGAAGACGTGGGACGCGGCAGCGGTCACGCCGAGACTGTAAAAGTCACCTACGATCCGACACGCATCAGCCTTGCCGACATCCTGCAATACTACTTCCGCGTCATTGACCCCACCTCGCTCAACAAACAGGGCAATGACCGGGGTGCGCAATACCGCACAGGGGTTTACTACACTGATGCTGCCGAACGCAGCATCGTCGAGAAAGCGCTTGCCGAAGAACAGAAGCGGCACCAAAAGCCCATCGTGGTTGAAAACCTGCCGCTTGCCAACTATTACAAAGCCGAGGAATACCACCAGGACTACCTCGCGAAAAACCCGAACGGCTACTGCCACATTGACATCCACAAAGCCGACATCCCGCTCGACAAACCCCGCGCCACACGCGATAAAAACGGCGAACCCGTGATTGACGCGAGCAAATACAAAAAGCCCGACCTGGCCACCCTGCGGAAAAAGTTGGGGGCGGAAGCCTACGAAGTTACGCAGAATAGCGCCACCGAGCGCCCCTTCTCGCATGCCTACGATCACCTGTTTGAACCCGGCCTCTACGTGGACATCGTCAGCGGCGAACCGCTGTTCAGCTCTGCTGACAAATACAACTCCGGCTGCGGCTGGCCGAGTTTCACCAAACCCATCAGCCGTACCGTCGTCACCGAACACGACGATACCAGCTACAACATGCACCGCACCGAAATACGCAGCCGTGTAGCCGATGCACACCTTGGCCACGTCTTCCCTGACGGCCCGCAAGATAAAGGCGGTTTGCGCTACTGCATCAACGGTGCCAGCCTGCGCTTCATCCCGCTGGCAGAAATGGCGCAAGCAGGCTATGGCGATTTGGTGGACGTCATCAAACAGGGCAAGTAACGCCTGCTGACTTGTTGGGTGATCGCCGAGAACCCATACCGCTTGGCGAACCCAGCATTTGCGCCGCTTGGCGCCCTTCACCAGACATAGAAAAAGCAGGGCCCTGCCCTGCTTTTTCTATGCCGCCATGTCGTCACATCAGCGCCGCCGCACGGCGATATCCGGCAGATTCCAGTTATAGATAATCGCCAAGCCGCGAATAGCCAGGGTCAATAGCATAGTGAGGGTGTCACGCAGCCACAGGTTCACGCCGAAGTGCAGCAGGATGAAGTAGAAGATGCCACCGATGAGTGCAGCGGTCAGATAAATTTCTTTTTGCAAGAGGAGCGGTACCTGGCGGCAGACGACGTCGCGCAGTATCCCGCCCATCACGGCGGTAATCACCCCCATCAGCACCGCGACCGGCGGCGCCACCACCCGCATCTGCGCGATTTCTATGCCTATAACGGTAAAGGTCGCCATGCCGACGGCGTCGAACCAGCGGAAGGGTTTGTCAAGGCGCTCGAATTGGTAATAGAAAATCTGGGTGATGATTGAGGTCGCAGTAATCAGGTAGGCATAGTTCAAATCCACCAACCAGAAGAGCGGGCGGCGGTCGAGCAGCAAATCACGGGTGGTGCCACCGCCGATGGCAGTGATGAAGGCGATCATCACCGCGCCGAAAATGTCGAGGTTCTGCCGCTTGGCAAGCACGGTACCGGCGACGGCGGCGGTGAAGACGCCGAAGTAGTCAAGAATGCGGACGATGATTTCCGGAGCAAGGGTCATGGCAGAGTAGTGTCAGGAAAAAACGCGCGCTAGGATACACCCTTTCCGTTTCGTCATCCTGAGAGAATTTATGCATAAAATCCGCCGTTTATCGACCTTTATCGGCCAGACTTTTGCCCTGTGGGCGATCGTTTTCGCCATCATCGGCTTCTCGCTGCCGCAGCCGTTCGTGCCGCTGAAAGGTTCGATTCCCTACGCGCTCGGCGTCATCATGTTCGGCATGGGGCTGACTCTGCGTGCGCGGGATTTTGAGGAGATCGTGCGCCGTCCTGCCCAGGTACTGCTCGGCATCGTCGCGCAGTTTCTCATCATGCCGCTCCTGGCCGTGGCGCTGGTACACGTTTTTGCGCTGGATCCAATGGTTGCGCTCGGCGTCATCCTCGTCGGCTGCTGCCCGGGCGGCACGTCCAGCAACGTCATGACCTATCTCGCGCGCGGCGATGTCGCCCTGAGCGTGACCATCACTTCCTGCTCCACCCTGCTCTCGCCGCTACTAACACCACTCCTGCTGCAACTCTACGCGCACACCAGCGTCAATATCGAAGCAGGCAAAATGATGGTGTCGATTCTGGAAACCGTGCTGCTGCCCATCGTCACCGGCGTGGTGGTGAACCGCCTCTTCGACCGCCACCTGCAACTCTTGCGCGACGCCCTGCCGCTCATCTCCGTCAGCGGCATCGTCCTGATCATTGCCATCGTCGTCGCGCTCAGTAAGGCAACAATCGCCGCAAGCGGGCTCATCATTTTCGGCGTCGTCATCCTGCATAACCTGCTCGGCTACGCGATGGGGCTCGGTATTGCCTGGCTCGTCGGTCTGGACAGCACCCAGCGCCGCGCAGTGATGATCGAAGTCGGCATGCAAAACAGTGGTCTCGGCGCGACATTGGGCACCAAGTATTTCAGCGCGGAAACGGCGCTGCCGAGCGCGATTTTCAGCGTCTGGCACAACATCAGCGGTGCGCTGGTTGCCAATATCTGCGCTTGGTGGGACAAGCGTAACCATCATTTATCCCCAGCAAAGCCGGAATAACGGACATAAAAAAACACCACCTGGATCCCGGCGGTGTTTTTTGTGCTTCTCGTGGCGGCTGAAAGCGCCTTTGCCTTTTTTGGCCTTGACGATGTGCTGGCGGTATTTTCCGCTGTGCAGTAAATCGAGATGCAGTGTGCGTCTGTTCATGGTGTACTCCATAAGGTTTAGTGATGATGTCCATCCCCCGCAGGGGGCGCGCATTATAGCGACGGTGCGGGAAATTTATATGAATAGATGCGCAAGGTCGCCGAGCGGGATAAACACTGGGTTCACCCGTCCGCACAAAAGCCCCGTTGCCGGGGCTTTTGTTTGTCGGAGTTTATTGAATCCGCTTGTATTTGATGCGGTGCGGCTGGTCAGCTTCGTCGCCGAGGCGCTTTTTGCGGTCGGCTTCGTATTCGCTATAGGTGCCGGGGAAGAAGGTGACTTGCGAGTCGCCTTCAAAGGCGAGGATGTGCGTGGCGACGCGGTCGAGGAACCAGCGGTCGTGCGAGATGATTAGCGCCGAGCCGGGGAAGGCGAGAATGGCTTCTTCCAGCGCGCGCAGGGTTTCCACGTCCAGATCGTTGGTCGGTTCGTCAAGCAGCAGCACGTTGCCGCCGCTTTTCAGCAGTTTGGCGAGGTGAAGGCGGTTGCGTTCGCCGCCGGAGAGATCGCCGACGCGTTTTTGCTGGTCCGCGCCCTTGAAGTTGAAGCGGCCCAGGTAGGCGCGGCTGGGGATGGTGTAGCTGCCGACGATGATGTTGTCGAGGCCGTCCGAGACTTCTTCCCACACGGTTTTGTCGGCGTTCAAGGCGTCGCGTGACTGGTCCACGAAGGCGATTTGCACGGTTTCGCCGATTTCCACCGTGCCCGCATCCGGTGTGTCTTTGCCGGCGAGGATGTTGAACAGGGTGGATTTGCCCGCGCCGTTCGGGCCGATGATGCCGAGGATGGCGCCGGTTGGCAGGTTGAAGCTGAGGTCTTCGTAGAGGGCTTTGTGCGCGTAGCCTTTGGCGATGTGGTCAGCGATGATGACTTTGTCGCCGAGGCGCTCACCCGGCGGGATGTAGATTTCCTGGGTTTCGGCGCGTTTCTGGAATTCTTTGCCGGAGAGTTCGTCGAAGCGGGCGAGACGCGCCTTGTTTTTGCTGTGGCGGCCTTTGGGGTTGTTGCGCACCCATTCGAGTTCCTGCTTGAGGGCGCGACGGTGCGCGGATTCTTGTTTTTCTTCGATGGCGAGGCGTTTTTCTTTCTGCTCAAGCCAGGAAGAGTAGTTGCCCTGATACGGGATGCCTTCGCCCCGGTCGAGTTCAAGAATCCAGCCGGCGACGTTGTCGAGGAAGTAGCGGTCGTGGGTGACGGCGACAACGGTGCCGGGGAAGTCGTGCAGGTAGCGTTCCAGCCAGGCGATGGATTCGGCGTCAAGGTGGTTGGTCGGCTCGTCAAGCAGCAGCATGTCGGGGTTCGACAGCAGCAGGCGGCAGAGGGCAACGCGGCGTTTTTCCCCACCGGAGAGGGTGTTTACCACCTGTTCCCACGGCGGCAGGCGCAGGGCGTCGGCGGCGATTTCCATGCGGCGTTCGTTATCGTGCCCGCCGCCGGCAGCGAGTTTGTTTTCCAGCTCGGCCTGTTTGGCGGCCAGCGCTTCAAAGTCGGCGTCGGGGTCGGCGTAAGCGGCATAGACGGCATCAAGTTCGGTCTGCACGTCTTTCATGTCGCTCACCGCTTCTTCCACGACTTCGCGCACGGTTTTGTCCGGATCCAGCTGCGGTTCCTGCGGCAGGTAGCCGATGCTGATGCCGGGCTGTGGCCGTGCCTCGCCCTGAATATCGGTATCAACCCCGGCCATGATTTTCAGCAGGGTAGATTTGCCCGCACCATTCAAGCCGAGGATGCCGATTTTTGCGCCGGGGAAGAAGGAGAGGGAGATATCTTTGAGGATGAATTTGCCGCCGGGGACGACTTTGCTCATCCGGTTCATGGTATAGACGTATTGGCTCATGTTTTCCGCTTTGTCTGACTAAAAGTTAGGCGCTATTCTATGTGATTCCCCGGTTTTGTTAAGACGTTGCCCATGTTCCTGCATAAATGTTCCGCCTTCGCCCGCCTGATGCGGCTTGACCGCCCCGTCGGCACCCTGCTGCTTGCCTGGTCCAGCCTGTGGGGGCTGTGGCTCGCGGGTAATGGCCAGCCGCCGGTGCGCGTGGTGGTGGTCATCCTGCTGGGGACGTGGCTGATGCGCAGCGCCGGCTGCATCTTCAACGACCTTGCCGACCGCAACTTCGACGGCCACGTCACACGCACCCGCCATCGCCCGCTCGCCAGCGGTGAAGCAACTGCTGGCGAGGCGCTCGCGCTCGGCATCATCCTGCTCATCCTCAACTTCCTGCTGGTACTGCTGCTCAACTGGCAATCCGTGCTGCTTGCCGTTGCCTGCGGCGCGGTGGCGCTCTTCTACCCGCTCTGCAAGCGCTTCTTCCTCGCCCCGCAACTGGTGCTCGGCATCGCCTTCGCCAGCCCCATCTTCATGGCGCAGACCGCCATCCTCGGCACCATCACTCCGGCAGGCGCATGGCTCTTCGCCGCCAGTGCCATCTGGGCGCTGGTTTACGACACTTATTACGCGCTGGTGGATCGCGAGGATGATGAAAAAATCGGCCTGCATTCCAGCGCCATCACCGTGCGCGGCTACGAGCGGCGCTTCCTCGCGCTGATGATGCTGCTGATGCTCGTCTGCCTGCTGCTCGCCGGACGCGCCGCCGCGCTGAACGCCTGGTACTACGCAGGTGTGGCCGCCGCCGCCCTGCTCTTTGCCTGGGAGCAGTGGGATACGCGTCATCTTGGCCGCGAACACTGCTTCCGTGCCTTCGTGCACAACAACTGGGTCGGTGCCGCCATCCTGCTCGGCATCGTCCTCGCCCACCTCCCCTAACCCGTAACAACCATGACCACAAACATCCGCGCCGTCTTCTTCGACATCGACCGCACCCTCTACGAACACAGCCGTGACTACGTCCCACCATCCAGCCTTGCCGCCATTGCCGCCCTCAAAGCGCGCGGCATCATCCCCGCCATTGCAACAGGACGCGGCTACTGCGCCCTGCCGCCCGCCATTGACCGCCTCGTCGAAGACGGTGACATCGAACTCGTCGTCGCCAGTAATGGCCAGTACAACCGCTACGGCGAACGCGTCCTGAGCGCGCACCCGCTCGCGAAAGACGACATTGAGAGCCTCACCCGCGCCTTCTGTACCCACGACTGGGAATACACCTACGTCTCCGCCACACACATGGCCGCCGGACGCACACGCGGCAGCAGCCACAAAATCCTGAAAAATTACCCCTGCTACACCGTTGACCCTGACTACTACCGCAGCCACGACGTCGAACAGCTCATCGTTCTTGCCCCTGCCACGCAAGAAAATGCGCTGCAAACCATCCTCGCCGAACATGGTGGCCGCTACAAAACCGTGCGCAGCCACGCGGGCGCGGTGGATCTCTTGCACGCAGAAGGTAGCAAGGCACGCGGCATTCACGAAGCCTGCGCCGCGCTCGGCATTGACCCCAAGGACACCCTGGCCTTCGGCGACGGCCTGAATGACGTGGAAATGTTCGCCGCCGTGGGTGCGGGCATCGCGATGGGCGACGCCTGCCCCGAACTCAAAGCGGTGGCCCGCCACATCACCGGTACCCTGGAAGAAGACGGCGTAGCGGTGGCGCTGCGCGAGCTGGGTGTGCTGGATTAGGCATAACGACGGCAGTGGCAGAGGAGGGCCGGTATCTTCCCACTGCAAAGGAGCCCGTCATGGCCAAAATCCTCGTTATCTCTGCCCACCAAGACCTGCAACAATCCGTCAGCAACCGCCTGATCCTGGCAGACCTGGAGCAACACTTCGGCAGCGACCTCAGCGTGCGCTGCCTGTCCGGCCTCTACCCCGATTACCGCATTGACGTTGCCACTGAACAGGCCGCACTGGTGGCGGCCGGTATCGTCGTCCTGCAATACCCGACCTACTGGTTCAACACCCCGGCCATCCTGAAAAAATGGCTGGATGACGTGTGGACCTACGGTTTCGCCCACGGCACAGGCGGCGACAAGCTGCACGGCAAAAAGCTGTTCGTTTCCACCACCACAGGCTCGCCAAAAGAAGTCTATGACGGCAATACCGCGCCGCTAATCGCCGATTTGGTCAAACCCGTCGAAGCCTCAGCCCTCTACGCCGGCTTTGCCTGGCACGGTGTCGAGCCGCTCTACGGCGCCCTCTATAGTCGAATCGCTAATAAAGAGTAACGAGAGTAAAGAACCAAAACAGCAGGGCATTCACATCAGCCAACCGCCATTGTTTCCTCAACCGCTTGATCCATGCCCACGTCTTCTCTATCGGGTTGAAATCCGGGCTATAGGGCGGAAGCCACAGCACCGTATGTCCCTCAGCCTGTAACGCATCCGGCGTGTCCTGCCGTTTGTGGAAGGAGGCGTTGTCCATCACAATCACGCTGCAGGCGGGCAGTTCCGGCAACAGTATTTCTGTCGCCCATGTATGAAAAACATCGCTGTCTATGCTGCAATCAAAGGCAGTGAAAGCAAATGGCACGGTGCCACACAGGGCGCCTATAACGTTGGTTTGTGCCTTACTCCATCCGGATACGCCTGTGCATTTTTGCCCGCGTGGTGCATAACCGTAAGGACGGGAAATGTCTTTTCTGAAGCCGCTTTCATCAATATAAACAAATGGATGCAGGCGTGCTTCATAGACACTTTTTACTTCGAGGAATTCACGGCGTTTTTCTTCGTCTGCCTTGCGGTGGCGGAAGTCTTTTTTTTAACGGTGAAGCGATAGCGCTTGAGCGCCTTGCAGATGCCGTTTTGCGAGCAGCCCAAACGTGCAGCCCTTTCCCATTGATAGTCATCAGGGTGCTCGGCGACGTCTTGCCGGATGACTTCTTCTGTGAGAAGGCGGGGCGTAGAACGGCGGCTGCCTTTGGGTTGTGGCTGTTTCTTCCAGGTAGCAAGGGTGTTGGGGCTGATGCGGTGTCTGGCTGCTACTTCGCGATAGGTGCTATCTTCGAGTTCTGCAAGGATTTTTTTACGGATATGGGCTGGATAGGTCATAATTTTGATGGTTACTGTTTTTTTGCTATTTAACTATACATTCCGGGCGTACACAGCGACGCTGATCTGGCACAAATCGAGACGCGTGCCCACAATCACGCCCGCCACATCAGCGAGAAAATCAAGCAACTGCGGTAAGCGGTCACACGTCACAAAAAAGCAGCCATTTCGGCTGCTTTTTTATGGTCTTTGGCATCAGCGGCAAGGCATCAAAGGTTTTCCGGCTCTACCGCGGCAGAAGCGGGTTGTAGCGCAGGTTGCGGCGGTGTGGTTTCGAGGGTTTTTAATGCTTGCAGAGCGCGTTCTTGCGGCCAATAGAGGCGGCTGTTGTTGTCTGCCGGCAGGATGGCGGGCGGGGTATCTGCGCATTTTTTCTGGTGTTGCAGGGTTTGCAGGATGAGGGCAGCAGGTAAGCCGCCGTTTTGCGCGGCGCTTTGCGCGTAGTAGGCGCAGGCTTTGTTTTCGTCTGCGGTTTCGCCCCAATCGCCGCGCCGGTAGATTTGGCCAAGGATGAGGGCGGCGGTGCTGTCACCTGCATCACTGGCGCGTTGTAGCCAGTCGAGGGCCTGCTTGTCGTCGGGTGCGACGCCTTTGCCTGCGTGGTAGATGTCGAGGGCGAGGTGGCGCATGGCAGCAGCGTCTGCAGGTTGACCGGTCGCGGCTTTTTCCAGCCATTCGCGCGCCTGCTCGACGTTTTGCGCGCCGCCTTTGCCGCTTAACCAGGCAAGACCAAGATTGCGCATGGCACTGGTGCTGCCCCGCTCGGCGGCACGGTTATATTTTTGTCGCGCCTGCGTGAGATTCTGGTTGTCGACGGCGAGGTTGCCCTGCCAGTCGTAGGCGGCGGGATGGTTTTGTTTGGCGGCTTTGGCGAACCATTTGGCGGCGTCACGCTGTTTGTCGCTGGCGATGCCGTAGTAGTCAAGGATGCCGAGGGCGGTTTGGGCATCGGCGTTGTTTTGCTTGGCGGCTTTGGTGAACCATATACGCGCCGTGGGGTAGTCGCGGCGCAGGGCGTATTCCTGGCCGAGGTGGTATTGGAAGATGGGATCGTTATCTGTCTGCGCGGTGTCTTGGGTGGCAGGCGCTGAAGCGGTTTCTTGTGCCGATACGATGGCAGGCTCGGCTACCAGAACGGCTTCTTGCGTTGATGCCTCTGTGGGCTCGGTTACCGGGACGGTTTCTTGTGATGCCGCTGCGGCGTTATCCGGGGTAGTAATGGTTTGTTCGGGGCTGTTGTCCTGGGCATAGGCAAGCGGAGTGAGCAGGGCAAGGGTCAGGGCGAAGTATTTCATGGTTGGGTGGTGGGTCGGAGGGCATTGGCGATGCGCAGGGCATCGCGGGTGGCCGCGATGTCGTGGGCACGTATGATGGCCGCACCTTGCCAAGCGGCAAGGGCGGCGAGGCTGATGCTGCCGTAGAGGCGCGCATCAACGGGGGCGTTATCAAGGTAGTAGCCTATGGTGGATTTGCGCGAAACCCCGATGAGGACGGGATAGCGTTCGTGACTGAAGCGGCGGCAATCGCGGATGAGCGCCATGTTTTGCGCAGGCGTTTTGCCGAAGCCGAAGCCGGGGTCGAGGATGAGGCGGTCAGCGCTGATCCCCGCTTCCAGGCAGGCATTGACGCGGGCTTTCAGGTAGGCATCAACTTCGCTGACGACGTCGGTATAGTCAGTGTGCTGTTGCATGGTGTCGGGCATACCGCGCATGTGCATGAGGCAGATGGCGACATGCGGGTAGCGGGTAAGCAGGGCGGGGGCGCCATCGTCTTCGAGGCCGTGTACGTCGTTGATGAGATCCACGCCGAGTTCGAGCATGGCGGCCATGACGGCGGTTTTTTTGGTATCAATGGAGATGGGGCACTGTCCATCAGCCACGAGTGTCCGCACGATGGGGGTGAGGCGGGCGATTTCTTCTTCCGCCGGGACTTCTTGTGCGCCGGGACGGGTGGATTCAGCGCCAATGTCGATGATGTCCACACCTTCGGCCCGCATTTGCCGCGCGCGGGCAAGGGCTGCCGTAGGGTCAAGATAGCGGCCACCGTCGGAAAATGAATCGGGCGTGCAGTTCAGCACGCCCATGAGGTTGGTTTTGCTCAGGTCCAGGGTGTAGCGGCCACAGCGCATCAGAGTTGCTCCGCCGGTTTGTCACCGCTGTCCAGGCTGTAATCGTCGTGATGTGGGCGCGTTTTGTCGTCGCTGGGGCCATCCCAGTCGGCGGGATCGCGTACCGGACGCCGTGCCATCAGGTCATCAATTTGTCCTTCGTCAATGGTTTCATATTTGATGAGGGCTTCGGTCATGCTATGCAGGATGTCCATGTTGTCTTTGAGGATTTTTTCGGCGCGGGCATAGTTGTGGTCAATGATGCTGCGGATTTCGGTGTCAATAGCGTGTGCGGTTTCGTCCGAGATGTTTTTGTGTTGGGTAACGCTGCGGCCAAGGAAGATTTCGCCTTCTTCTTCGCCGTAGGCGAGCGGCCCGAGTTTGTCGGACAAGCCCCAGCGGGTCACCATGTTGCGCGCGATGGCAGTGGCGCGCTCAATGTCATTGGAGGCGCCAGTCGAAACTTCGTCTTCGCCGTAAATGAGGGCTTCGGCGATGCGACCGCCATAGAGGGTGGCAATCTGGCTTTCCAGGCGGCGGCGCGAGTAGCTGTAGCGGTCTTGTTCGGGCAGGAACATGGTGACGCCGAGGGCGCGGCCACGCGGGATGATGGTGACTTTATAAACGGGATCGTGATCCGGCACAATGCGGCCAACGATGCAGTGTCCGGCTTCGTGGTAGGCAGTCATTTCTTTTTCTTTGTCAGACATGACCATGGAGCGGCGTTCGGCGCCCATCATGATTTTGTCTTTGGCGTCTTCCATGTCTTGCATGGTGATTTTCTGGCGGTTGCGCCGTGCGGCAAAGAGCGCCGCTTCGTTGACGAGGTTGGCGAGGTCCGCGCCGGAAAAGCCGGGGGTACCGCGTGCGATGTCAAAGGGTTTGACGGTGTCGTCGAAGGGTTTCTTGCGCATGTGCACTTTGAGGATTTGCTCGCGGCCTTTGAGGTCGGGCAGGCCGACGACGACCTGACGGTCGAAACGACCAGGACGCAGCAGCGCGGGGTCAAGGACGTCCGGGCGGTTGGTCGCAGCGATGACGATAACGCCTTCGTTGCCTTCGAAGCCGTCCATTTCCACAAGCAACTGGTTCAGGGTTTGCTCGCGTTCGTCGTGTCCGCCGCCGAGGCCGGCACCACGCTGGCGGCCAACGGCGTCAATTTCGTCAATGAAGATGATGCACGGCGCTTTGGCTTTGGCTTCTTCAAACATGTCACGCACGCGCGAGGCACCGACGCCGACGAACATTTCGACGAAATCGGAACCGGAGATGGTGAAGAACGGTACTTTCGCTTCGCCGGCAATCGCGCGGGCGAGCAGGGTTTTACCGGTGCCGGGCGGGCCAACCATCAGCAGGCCGCGCGGGATTTGTCCACCCAGGCGGCTGAATTTGCTGGGGTCGCGCAGGAATTCGACCATTTCTTCCACGTCAGCCTTGGCTTCGTCTGCCCCGGCCACATCGGCAAAGGTGACTTTGATTTTGTCTTCGGGGATGAGGCGGGCGCGGCTTTTGCCGAAGGAGAAGGCGCCACCCTTGCCGCCGCCCTGCATCTGTCGGGTGGTGAACATGAACAGGCCGATGAGCAGCAGGATGGGCAAGAGGTTGATGAAGATGCGGGTCAGCAGGCTTTCTTTTTCCAGTGGTTCGCTGCTGATGTTCACTTTGGCGGCGCGCAGGTCGCCGACAAGGGCGCGGGTATCCGTCGCTTCGGGGTTGTTGGTGGTGTAACGTGTACCGCCGCGATCGGTAAAGGTGATACGCGCGTTTTGCAGGTCAATCGATGCACTTTGCACCTCACCGTTATCAACGCGGTCAAGGAATTGCGAGTAGCTGACTTCGCGCGAGCCGCCGGTGGTACCGAATTTGCCCATCTCGCCGACGAGTACCAAAAACAGCAGTATCAGCCCGCCCCAGATAAGTAATGATTTCCGCATATCGTTCAAAATATTGTCCTCTCTCTAATTTTTGCGGCCAAACCCGCGTGCCAGCAGGTAGGTTTCCTGACTGCGCGCGCGCGAGGCTTCGGGTTTGCGCGTGGCAACGGTCAGAAAACGGCTTTTCAATGAGCGCAGTAGTGTATCAAAGCCCGGTCCGTGGAATATCTTTGTTAAGAAACTTCCACCTTGTGTCAGGCGGCTTTCGGCGAAGTCAACGGCCAGCTCGACCAGATACATGCTCTTCGCCTGATCCACCACGCGGACACCGCTGGTATTGGGGGCCATATCGGAAATTACAAGGTCCACTGTGCTGCCGCCCAGTTCGGCATAGAGTACGTCCAGTACTGCATCCTCGCGAAAATCGCCCTGAATGAAGGTGACATCCGGCAGGGCATCCATCGGCAGAATATCGAGGGCAATTATCCGCCCCTGCCCACGCAGGCATTCGGCGACATACTGCGACCAGCCACCGGGCGCCGCGCCGAGTTCGACCACGGTCATGCCCGGACGGATGAGGCGGTCTTTTTCCTGAATTTCCTTGAGTTTGTAAACCGCGCGTGAGCGGTAGCCTTCCTGCTGCGCCTTCTGCACGTAAATATCGTTGAAATGTTCTTTCAGCCAGCGTTGGCTTGTTTTGCTGCGTGCCATTGCCTTACCATATGTTCTCGAAAAATCAACAGGATATCCAAGTGTTAACTAAAAACCAAATCCGCTTTTTAAAAGCGCAGGCGCACCACCTGCACCCCGTGGTGATGATTGGCGCGAACGGCATCAATGAAGGGGTGGACCGCGAACTCGAACGCGCCCTCGACAGTCACGAACTCATCAAGGTCAAACTGGGCAACGTTGAAGATGAGTTGCAGGCAGAGATGATTGCCCATATCACGGCCGCGCATCAGGCGGATTTTGTGCAGAAGATCGGCCACGTCGCGA
The DNA here is from genome assembly GCF_900460955.1 of Cardiobacterium valvarum. Classification (GTDB taxonomy): domain Bacteria; phylum Pseudomonadota; class Gammaproteobacteria; order Cardiobacteriales; family Cardiobacteriaceae; genus Cardiobacterium; species Cardiobacterium valvarum. Next base: position 780,039 of record NZ_UFUW01000001.1, on the reverse strand, counting down.
TGTTTTACCGCAGGAATGAAGATGCGGTGAAAATCACGCTGCCGAGGGACTGACCCTGGCAGGGAAAACCACCGCTTGCGGTGGTTTTCCTTTATCACGCGTTCGCCACCCCATTTGCTTTCCCATGCGACAATACCCGCCTAACCACAAAATCCGGAAATCACCATGCCCATTCGTCCCCTCCTTCTCACCGCTGCCCTGATCCTCGCTCCCACCCTGCACGCAGACGACGGCACCACCTTGCAACAGGCCGCTGACGCGCGCAACCAGGCGGATTACGCACAAGCCCACGCGCTTTACGACACACTCGCCGCCGCCGGCAATGCCCGCGCCGAAGCCCGCTTGGGGCAAATGCAGCTTGCCGGCGAACTTGGCCGCAAAGACGACACGGCTGCCCTCATCCACATCCGGAAAGCGGCAGAAGCGGGCGACGGCATAGGCCAGTACCTGCTCGGCAGTGCCTACCAACGCGGTAACGGCGTCGAAAAAGACCCGGCTACTGCGCAAAAGTGGTTCACTGCGGCCGCGAAAACCCTGGCACAAGCTGCTACCCATAATGACGCCGAGGCTCAATTCATCCTCGCCATTCTCTACCTGAACGGCCAGGGCGTTGGCAAAGACGATGCGCAAAGTCGGCAATGGCTGGAAAAAGCTGCGGAAAACGGCAATGCCTCCGCGCAAAACCTGCTGGGCAATACCCTGCTCGCCGACAATGCGCAAGAAAACAAACGCGCAGCGGTGAACTGGCTGAAAAAAGCCGCCGCCCAGGGTCACAGCGTGGCGCAAAACACCCTCGGCGATCTCTACAAGAACGGGCGGGGCGTCATCGCTAACCCGGCCACCGCCGCCGAGTGGTACCGCCAGGCCTTCGAAAGCAGCGGTAAAGCCGCCGCGCAGGGCGCCATCATGGCACAGATCCAGCTCGCCGAACACTATTACTACGGCACCGGTACCGACGTTGACCGCGACAAAGCGCGCGAGTGGTACCAAAAAGCCGCCGCACAAGGCAGCGACAAAGCCAAACAGGCCCTGCAAACCCTCAATCCGTGAGAAGCCATGTTCAGCGTACAGCGCATCTACGACTACATCCCGCAAGCGGATGAAACCGGCATCTTCCTCGACCGCCTCTACCCGCGCGGCGTGCACAAAGAACTGATGGCGCAAGTCGTTTGGCTGAAAGACCTGACCCCGTCGGCGGAACTGCGCCGCTGGTATCACGCCGACAGCGACAACCGCTACGCCGCATTTGCCGAGCGCTACCGCAGCGAACTGCTTGACCCGACCCACCAAGCGGCACTGACCGAACTGTGGCGCCTCAGCAAATCCCACCCGCATACGGTGTTGCTCACTGCCGTTAAACATCCCGAACACTCGCACATCGCCGTTCTGCTTGACTACCTGCACGAAAACGGCGCACCCGACGACATCCAGACCTGAGTAAGCAGCGTCAATACTGGGCCCGCCAAGCGGCGTAAATCTGGCTCCGTCAAATCACCAAAAAGGCGCCCTGTCGGGCGCCTTTTTCATGCGATGGCTGCGGGTTGGTTACAGGCAGATGAGTTTGCCGTCTTTCAGCACGCCTTCCTGGGCGTCATAGAGAATTTGCGCGCTCTGCGAGAGGGCGAGGCTTTCTTCTTTATTGAGCGGCGGCATGAGGGTATCGAGGATGCCACGACGACCAACGAGGCGCGGCAGCGACAGGCAGACGTCGTCAAAGGCACAGCTGCCGGAGACGGTAAAGATGGCGTGGCGGTCGTTGATGATGGCGTCGGCGAGGCTGTTCACCGCGATGCCGATGCCGTAGTAGGTGGCGTTTTTGCCGGCGATGATGGAAAGGGCCGCACCGCGTACGTTGGTGGCGATGTCGTCCATTTCTTTTTTGCCCCACGGGATTTGCCGCTCGCTCATGAAGGTGGCGACGGGCATGCCGGCAATCAGCGCGCTGCTCCAGCACATCACGGAGGAATCGCCGTGTTCGCCGAGGGTGTAGGAGTGGACGTAGCGTGCGTTCACCCCGGCGCGTTCACCGATGAGCTGACGGAAGCGGGCGCTGTCGAGGATGGTGCCGGAGCCCATGACGAGTTCCGGGGTCGGGTGCAGGGCACGAGTGATGCTGGTCATGATGTCCACCGGGTTGGACACGATGAGCACGACGGCATCCGGTGCTACGGCCACGACTTGCGGCACGATGCTGGCGAAGATGGCAGCGTTACGCGCAAGCAGGTTGAGGCGCGATTCGCCCGGTTTCTGGTTCGAACCGGCGGCGATGACGACCAGCGCCGCGCCCTGCAGGTCGGCGTAGCTGCCCGCATAGGCGCGCACACCCCTCGCCAGCGGGGCACCGTGGGCGATGTCGGCCGCTTCGGCTTTGGCGCGCGCTTCATTCGCGTCAATCAGGACGATTTCGCTGCATGTGCCGTTCAGCATCATGGCGTAGGCAGCGGTGGCGCCGACGAATCCGGCACCGATGATTCCAACTTTTGCCATTGTGTAGTCTCCTCTAAGGTTGGGGTTGAAATTAAACCAAATTCTGTACTTGCTCGCGCATCTGCTCAATCAGCACTTTCAAGTCCACGGCAGCCTGACTCAGCACGTTATCGCCCGCTTTCGAGCCCAGCGTGTTGGCCTCACGGTTAAATTCCTGCATAAGGAAATCCATACGCCGCCCGATGGCGCCGTCCTGCCGCAAGGTCTTGCGCGCCTCTTCCACGTGGAAACGCAAGCGGTCCAGTTCTTCCTGCACATCCATTTTAGACAGGATGGCGGCGAGCGTCTGCCCGGCCACAGCAGGATCAATCTCTGTGCGCAGCGCGGCTAATTTTTCATGCAGCTGTGCTGTCGTTTTTTCCTGCAAACGCGGCAGGTGGGCGTGCACATGCGCCAGCTGCCCGTCAATATCATCCAGCCGCTGCACCAGTACGCGGACAATCGCCGCGCCTTCGCGTTCGCGCATGGCAAGGAAGTCGCCGAGCGCCTGCTCAAAGAGGTGCATCACCATATCGTCCAACTCGACTTCGCTGTCGCGTTCGCGCACCAATACACCGGGCAGCGCCAGCACGTCGCCCCAGGCAGGTTGACCGAGGGCATTGCCACTGTCGGCGGCGGCGAGAGCCTGTAACCATTGCGCAAGCGCCGCACTGTCCAGCCGTTGTGTGCGCGCATCGGACAGCGTCTCCACGAAAATCCACACTTCCACCTTACCGCGCTGCACCGTCGCCTGCAAACGCTCGCGAATGCCGCCTTCCAGATGGCGCAGGGCATCCATCATTTTCATCTGCACTTCGAGGAAACGGTGGTTGACTGATTTCAGCTCAACGCTAACGCGCCAGCGCCCGTTTTCATCTACCGCCCGGGCGAAGGCGGTCATGCTTTGCCGCATAGAAAAACCCGATTAACAAACTGTGCGGCATGATACGCCTTTTACCACCGCCTTGCCGCCAGATTGCCAGCATCGGGCAATCCGACTACAATTCCTAACGAAACGTTACTTTTAGCGTTACCTTTCCCCCAACCCACCAGGAGACCCTATGAAACTCGTCCTTTCCCGCCACGGCCAAAGTGAATGGAACCTGTCCAACCGCTTCACCGGCTGGGTGGATGTCGATCTCACCGCGCAAGGCGTCGAAGAAGCCATCGCCGGCGGCAAACTGCTGAAAGAAAAAGGTATCCAGTTTGACGTTGCCTTCACCTCCTACCAAAAACGCGCCATCAAGACCCTGCACCTCCTGCTCGAACACTGCGACCAGCTCTGGATACCCGAATACAAAAGCTGGCGCCTGAACGAACGCCACTACGGCGGCCTGCAAGGGCTGAACAAAGCCGAAACCGCAGCCAAATACGGCGACGAACAAGTACACATCTGGCGCCGCAGCTTCGACGTCCCGCCGCCCGCCATCGACAAAACCAGCGAACACTACCCGGCGAACGACCGCCGCTACCAGGAAGTGCCTGCTGCCGAAATGCCGGTTGGCGAAAGCCTGAAAGACACCATTGCCCGCGTACTGCCCTACTGGGACAGCAACATCGCCCCCGAACTGCGCCAGGGCAAAAACGTCCTCATCGCGGCACACGGCAACAGCCTGCGCGCGCTCATCAAATACCTGATGAACATCAGCGACGAAAAAATCCTCGAACTGAACCTGCCGACCGGCACCCCGCTCATCTTCGACCTCGACGACAACCTCAACATCGTCAGCGCGCCGGAACTCTTCTAACCAAACCACCCCGAACGGGCGGCCTGCGGGTCGCCCGTTTTATTACCACCTCTCCCGCCAAGCGGGACAACCACGCGATTTACCCCCATCCCAACCCAAGGAACCCCATGCACAAACACCTCCTCGCCACCGCCCTCGGCCTCAGCCTTGCCAGTCTTGCCCACGGCGAAACCGCACAAGAAAGCTGGCTGCACCGCACCCTGCCCGCCGAAACCGCTGCCTACGCCCGCATACCCGGCGTGTGGTTCCTCGAACAAAGCGCCCTGCCCACGAGCTCCGTGTATCAGAGCGAAGCCTACAAGAACCAAAGCCAGATCATCCGCAAAGCCCTGCAAGAAAAACTGCTCACCCTGCTGCCACCCGAAGCAGCGAACACCTTGCGACCACTACTAGAACACCTCACCTCGCCGCTCGAAGCCGCCTTTATTACCAATAACCACGGCATGACCATCCTTATCGCCAGCCATATCGAGCAAAACACTGCACAAGACACCCAAAAAACCCTGCAACAAATCTTCCCCGCACCGTGGCAAGTGAGTGCTGACCGCATCCAGAACAGCGCCGAAAAAAACGCCCCCATCATCGCCTACCGCTTTGATGACAAACAAAAACGCCTGCTGCTCGCCATCAACAGCGACAACCAGCCCGATGCCCAAGTCGCCTTCATCGACAAAAACGACGGTAGCGCGCCCTTTACCGCACAAGAAAACCGCCTCGATCCCGAACACAACGGACTCTACCTCTGGGCCAACCCGCAAAACCCGCTCATCCAGATGGGCATCAGCCAACAGCAGGACATCCTGCAAAAACTCGGCCTTGACCGCGTCCAGCAAGCATCACTCACTTGGGCTGCTGCCGAAGGCCGCCCGCGCCTGCAACTCAGCCTTGGCCTGCCGGACAACGCCCCGCTCAACCTGCCCGCTGCCACCGCGAACAACCTCGGCACCCTGCATTACCACGGCAACATCGCTGCCCTTGCCGCCTTCACCCTGCCAAACGACGCCCAGCTGGACGCCGTCCTGGGCAGCAACGGCGAACTCAAAAAGAACCTGCAACAAACCCTCGGCGTGAGCGCTGACGACCTTGCCGCCCTCGGCACCATCCACTACCTCAGCGACGACAACGGCCGCTACCTCGTCCTGCCACAAAGCGCCAAACCCGCGCTGAACAGCCTCCTCGACAAACTCCAGCAAAAAGGCCTCCTGAAAAACCGCAGCATGGGCCGCGACAACATCGAACACCTCGCCTTCGTCAGCCTTGCCAACCTCATTAGCGAGGGCAATACCAACACCCCGGACCCTGGCAAAGAAGCCTTCCTCGCCCTGCTGCTCAACATCCAGAACCACTACTACCTGCGCGACGAAGGCGACAACCTCCTCATCACCACCCTGCCGCAGCCCCTCGCCGCGCGCGCCAAAGCAGGCGACAGCACGCCCAAACTCGGCGACTGGCTCAAAGCCGAACACCACAACCTCGACGGCGTGAACTACGCCTACATCCAGAACCAGCGCAACCTCAGCCGCGACAGCTACTACGAGGGCCTGCGCCGCCTGCAAATGTACGCCGACCTCGCCGGCACACCGCTCGACCTCAGCCAACTGCCCGATGCCGAGAGCGCCAACCTGCCACAACAAGGCACCATCGCCCTGCGCCTGAGCGGCGGCGGTAGCAACCCCACCCTCTCGCTTGACCTGCAAAACGGCCTGGATGACCTCGCGAACCTTGCCGGCAGCACACCGGCCATTGCCATGCTCGGCATCGCTTCCGCCATTGCCCTGCCGGCGTATCAGGACTACACCGTGCGCGCCGAAGTCTCCCGCCCCCTCTACGAAACCGCCGCGCTGCGCGACGCCATTGCCGCCGAAGTGCCTGTGAAAGCGGGCAAAAAAGGCCAGAAAAAAGTGGCGAAGAACTACGCGGAATACATCCCCGGCAATCATGTCCGCGTCGAAAACGACGACATCCACATCACCGTCAAAAGCAAGAACCAGAGCGTGAATGGCGAAACCATCACCCTGCACTATGACCGTGCCGGCAAAACCTGGCAATGCCAAACAAGTATCAGCCCGCGCTACCTGCCGCTGATGTGCCGCTAACCCTTCACATGCAACAAAAACCAGCCAAGCGGGCAGCCATGCCCGCTTTTGCGTAGAAGCGCAGATGACCGCTCCCGGAAAACCATCCGGCTGGCGGTGCCCCGCGTCATAGCGCCTGCGGCGCCTGCCTCGCCAGTTTGATAGCCGGGATTGGTATAAAATCCCGCGCACCCCCAGCCAACGGAAACCCACATGACCCGCAATCTCCTCCTCCCCCTGCTCCTCGCCACCCTCGCCCACAACACCCTCGCCGCCAACGACAGCGGCGAATGCGACCGCGCCGCCGATCCCATTCACCCCGGTAATCCCGCAGACGTGGCTGGCGTCAGCCACATCATCTTCCAGACGGGCGGCACTGACGACAGCTCCGCCACAGCCAGCAAAGACACCCTGGTCATCACGGATGAAGCCATGTGGGACAGCCTTCGCCTCGCCTGCGAAAACAGCACCGAAGCCCATGCGGGTACCCCGCGCTACGCCTACCAGCTCGCCCGGCTCTACGAAGCGCGCAATCATCACGTTTCCGCCGAAAAATACCTGCGCCGTGCCGCCGAACAGGGCGATCCCGTCGCGCAAACCCGCTACGGCATGGAAAAAATCAACCATTGGCGCAACAAAGACGGCCTCAAATGGCTCGGTCGCGCCGCCGCCCAGGGCTACATCCCCGCCATGGAAGCCCTCGGCGACTACTACGAAAACAACACTGACATCGCCCGGGCCGCCCTGTGGTACCAGCAGGCCGCCGAAGCCAAAAGCGGTTACGCCGCGCGCAAACTCGGCCAACTCCGCCTGACGGAAAAGCGCCGCAACGAAGCACGCACCTGGCTGGAAAAAGCCGCCGCCTACGGTGACGCCCGCGCCATGCTGCTCCTCGGCGACGACTACCGCGACAGCGTCCCCGCCAAAGCCTTTACCTACTACCAGGCCGCCGCCGAAGCCGGTGAACAGGACGCCTACTACCCCTACGCCCGCGCCCTGCAACAAAACGGCAAACCCGCAGAAGCCCTGACGTGGTACCGCAAAGCCGCCCTCGACGCCCTGGATGGCCGCGCAGCCGAAACCCTGGGCGAACTTTACCTGAGCGGTAAAGAAGTACCGCAAAACAGCGCCGAAGCCTTGTACTGGCTGCAACGCGCCCACACCGCGCACGCCGAAAACCGCCTCGGCACCCTGTTTGAAAACGGCGAAGGCATCAACCAAGACATCGCACTCGCCCTCGAACACTACAACAACGCCCTCCTCGCCGTCGATGCCGGACAAGAAGAAACCCGCCATGCGCACCGGAAAATCGCCGACCTGACCTCAGGCAACGACCGCGCCGCCGTACAAAAACGCAAACAACACTACCGCGCCGCCATCATGCTCGGCAACGACAGCGCTATCGACCTGCTCACCGCCCTCGGCGAAGACAGCGACACCATCAACGCCCTATTGCAAGAGCGGCGTAACCAGCAAGACCAGCCTTAACCCCCAGCTTCAACAACCCAGGAACCTGCCATGACAGCACCCTTCACCCTCACCTCTCCCGCCTTCAATAACAACGACACCCTGCCGCTGGCGCAAGTCCACAACGGCGCAGGCGGCGCCAACCGCTCGCCCGAACTGCACTGGGCCAACCCGCCCGCCGGTACCAAGAGCTTCGCCCTAACCTGCTACGATCCCGACGCCCCGACCGGTTCCGGCTTCTGGCACTGGTACATCATCAACCTCCCGGCGGACGTGCACAGCCTTGCGGAAAACGTCGCTGTGGACGGCCTGCCCGCCGGTGCCCGCCATGGCCGCAACGACTATGGCGATTACAACTACGGCGGTGCATGCCCCCCGCCCGGCCACGGTGCCCACCGCTACATCTTCACCATCCACGCGCTTGACTGCGACCATCTCGACCTGCCGCAAGACGTCACGACCGCCCGCATCGGCTTCACCGTCTGGCAACACAGCCTCGGCAGCGCCAGCCTGACCGCCACCTTTGGCCGCTAGATCAGGTGTGTCCGCACCTTTTGATACACACATAACCCTGTGATCAGCGAAGAAAAATCCCTCCTCCTGCCTGCGGGAGGGCGGGCACCCATAAAAAATGCGAGCATTTTTATATGGGTACCGGGAAATGCCGCGTAGCGACGGAGGAGGATAAAAATACCTGCTGGTCCAACTTTCCATGGTTCGTTCTGCGGACACCCCCTCACCCCTTGTATGCTTTCCTCGCAGGGCGCATGAAGCGACTTGCACAACAAACCCCAGCCGTGGCTCTCCCGCAAGGGGGTAAGGGGTTCCCTTTGTTTTTGCAGCCATTTTTACAACTTTTGAGAGGTGTAGACATCTATGTCCGCCTGGCACAAAATCCCTTCCCCCGCTTGCGGGGGTCGCACTTCAAGGCGAGAAAATTAGAGGGGAAGTGTTCACTCGCAAGATGAAACACATTCAGCGCGGCAGCGAGCTATTTTTCCTACACGCCGCCGCTAGTAATACCCCAGCCCCCTCCCCCGCATAGACATACGGCAGCGGCCTCCCTCCCCGCCGTTACATGAACCACCCACACCGAGACAGCCATGCCCACCCGCCGCCAAACCCTGACCCTTCTTGCCGCCTTGAGCCTTGCCGCTTGCAGCCGCCGCCGCAAACACGCCGGACTACCGCGTGGCAGCACCGTCCTTGCCCTCGGCGATTCCCTGACCTACGGCTTCGGCGCCAACCCGGACGAAGCCTACCCGCCCCGCCTCGCTGCCATGAGCGGCTGGCACATCATCAACGCCGGACAAAGCGGCGACACCAGCAGCGGTGCCCTGGCCCGCCTGCCGCCGCTGCTGCGGGAACACAACCCGCGCCTCGTCATCATCAGCATCGGCGGCAACGACTTCCTGCAACGCCTGCCCGAACAGGAAACCCGCACCAACATCACGGCCATCATCGCTGCCTGCCGCGATGCGGGCGCGGACATCATCCTCGTCGGCGAACCCGGCATCAGCCTCGGCGCTGCCCTCGGCTACCCCGGCGACCACAACCTCTATGCCGATATCGCCGCCGCCGAACGCGTGCCCTACTATCAAGGCGGCTGGTCAAAAGTCCTCGGTAAAGACACGCTCAAATCCGACCAGATCCACCCCAATGCTGCCGGTTACGCCGCTTTCACCGAAAACTTCGCCGCCTGGCTGCGGGAAGAGGGCTGGTTGCGCTGAGGGATACCCTGCCCAAAATCCGCAAGACCGCCCAGCCCTGCTCACCGCCTGATGAAGAACCATTGTCTATAAAGAATCCGACGCTTCAGCGTCGGATTCTTGCTTTCCGGCCCCCCGCACGCGACAGAAGCCGCAACAAAGACACCCGCGGGCCTTCCTCAAATGCGCCAAAAATGCACATGACAAACTCTTTACAAATCCGTAACGGAGGTGTATAGTTTCCCCACAAAAACCGCATAACAACACGTTGTTCCCTTGGAAGGCAAACATATAAATCATGATAAACCAACCGACCAATACCGCCCGCAAGCCGCTGCTTCTTGCCCTAGGGCTTGCCACCATCGCCATGTTTGCCGTATGTGATAACGCGCAGGCAGAAGAGACAGCAAAAGCGGCGGACTTGTCGGAGAGTGCGGTAGAGAGCCGTGCATCGGATGCTGACGTGTCGGCAGGTAAAGTCCTTGCCAGCAGGCAGGCATTACCGCAAGCGGACACAAAAACACAGCATGAATGCCCAACAGGCATCTCGCCTGCACAAACCAGGGAGCAACTGGCTGAGAACATGCTTTCTTTTGCTAAAAACGCGCGGGATAAAGGACGGGAGTTTTACTCGCGCCATAATATTGCCTGCTATTTTCAGGGCGATATAAACTGGATAGTATTTAGTAAAGGTGATAATGAAGGTGATAAAAAGAAAGAAGTCCTTACTGAACTTCCGGACATTTGGGGTATTGATGGGGTTGATAGCCTCAATATTCTTCATATTCTTCCAAGCGAGGACTATGAATTTGAGATCTTGTATGATTCCCAAGATAAAGGGTATACAATTACCCTAAGCGGGATAGATAAGGATTTTAACCCGATTCCTGTTTTAGACAAGTATTTTACTGATACTGCAAGACATGGTTACCATGATCCTATAAAGGAGGGAGACATGGGTATAACAAAGCGCTATAATCCTTATATCAGCATAGACAGAAAGAAACCAATAGAATATTATTCTGGCATTAAGTATAGCTATGGTCAAGAATTGAAAAGCAGCTGGGGGCTAGAAATGACGACTGAAGCATATGCATTTCAATTATGGATTACATATTCTCCCAAACAGACAGATGACTAACTCAGGAGTGTTTTATGGATGACATAACCAGACGCGATATAGAAGAGATGTTTTCCGATGAGGTAAGAAACGATTTGCAAAGTGAAAAAAATTTGGCAAAAATGCCATTTCAGAAATTGCAGACGCCTTATATAACTCTCCTTCCGCACGGCAGAATTTGCAGAACATGATGGAACGCAATCTGCAAAACGGCAAGAGTAACAAGGGGATGATCAGACCTAATGAAGCCGCTCATGGCGCTAATGCCGATTCTGAAGCTGACCAGCTTTACGTAGGGCGGGCTTCAGCCCGCCGGGCAGGCACAGCCTGCTTTTTGAGTCCTTGATAACAGCACGGAAGAAACACCGCCAAGCGAGGTAAAAAGCCCCTCATCCGTGACCGCGCCCCAAAAATGCGAGCGTTTTTGGGGTCCCCGGCGGAGGGGTTGGGGAGGGGCATTCGTCCGCAGGACGAACCATGCCAAGCGGCATCAATACCACCCCCGCCAAGCGGCGCAAATACCGTCCCCGCCCGGCGGAGCTTCGCCCCAAATGCGCCAAAACGCACATGACAGACTCTTTACGAATCCGTAACGGAGGTGTATCGTTTCCCCACAAAAACCGCATAACAACACGTTGTTCCCTTGGAAGGCAAACATATAAATTAAGGACACCGCATGACAAACCAACCGACCAATACCACCCGCAAGTCGCTGTTCTTCACCCTGTGCCTTGCGTTTGCTGCCTTGCTCACCGCTTGCGACAAACCGCAGGCGGATAAAACGGCGAAACCCGCAGCGCAGGCAACCGCCACCGCTGCGGCAGCAAGCTCCGTGCCCGCCGCCGACGGGATGCCGAACATCACTACCGAGGACATGGGCAACCTTGCCCGCGCCATGCATGGTGCGGCAAGTCAACAACCCGACAATGCGCCGAAGGATAAATACGGCCAACCCTACATCATCGGCAACCTTGGCGGCGTCCCCGTCAATCTGCCGTCTTCGGTGGTCAGCCTCGTCGAATACGACGATTCCCCCGGCTGGGATCCGGAAAAACTGCGCACCTACAACCCACCAACACGCAGCTATCAATCCATCATTACTTCTTTTGGCTTTGATTTTTTCAATAATGATGCCCAATTGTTTGATAGAAATGATCCCACAATGTGTGAGCGCAATAAAAACGATTGGGGTATTGATGGCTCGAAAAGTGACAGAGTAAGTGTACATATTCTATTTGACCCCCAACATCCACCAAAATATAAAAATCTGGATCATCACTTAGCATGGTATATGGACAAAATGTGGATAGAACCACCTCATCCTGACCATTCTTCTTATTTTGAAAAAACAACGGAAATACTGTACGGGCTGGAGGTTTATATCAATCCAGGCATAGACTCCAAGACAGGCAAGCCTTGGCGGGAATATGAAAATGCCCAAGACCTATTTGTTGGACGCGATAGCGAAGGCCATGTACAAACCCTTATTGAATGCTCAAATAAGCCTGTGCCTTCTGCACCTTGCACTCAATATTTTGTATTCCCCCCCCCTATGTCAATCCAAATTAATGCTGATTATGTGCGCCCTCAGCTTTCGCAATGGCAAAATATTCAACGTAATTCCATTCGGTTTTTAATCAACTTTCAAGCTAACACAGGAGAATAATCATGGCTGTCACAAGAGCATTAACTGTTGCTGATATTGAATACCTTAGAGATAAGGCAACCGATAGAAATGGTGTCAACGAGATCTATCAAAAACTTAATGATAGAGGTTGTTCTAAACACAATATGGATAAGTTCTATATAAATAAAATATATTAGAATTTAAATAAAAAATCATTTCAATTTCAATGCTGCATTTGTAAAAATATAATAAATACAAACTAGATAATAATATGCACTTAACGGTAAAAGCTATGTCCACAACAATAAATTGTTCTCACAATCAAAAAAAGCAAAAATACTATCAAATCATGGTGATAAAGATTCTATTATTATCCCTAATTGCATCAATTATAACAGTTATTTTTGCTACAAATGTAGATTTTTTTAATAAAGATAATTATTTTCTACAATTTATTAATGCCAAAATCAATGAAAATAATATTATTGTTACATACAAAGATAATTTAATGAGTGGAAAAATAATAACAGCTTATTATTTTTATATTCATCCTATGATCGCAATACTTATAATAATATTTGAAATCTTTGCATGCAATTATAGTTTAGACGATGAGGAGTATAGTGAATTTTATAAATATTCTGTTGAGATATATGGAAAAGAAAGAAACGGATTAAAAGTAGCTGTAACCGTAACCCCTTTATTATATTTTTTACTTTACAGTGGCTTCTTTAATAAAGCATTTAGTTTTCAGAAAACCTTTGGAGGAATATTGACGTTTAATATAATTTTTAATACATTACTTTTGTTGGCTTTGATTGTTCTCGTGCGTGGTACACATAGTCTTTTAACCAACTACTTAAGGTAAGTTTAGTATGAGCGATTCACTTTTTGATAAAGCTGTTGAAGCTGCAACAGCTTACGCTAATTTGATCAGTAAAATAGATGGGTATGCCGTCCATGACGCAAATTACAACTATGCAAATTTGCGTGATGCGTATAATGATGCTTATAGAGCATCTAGAGAATTTCTTCATGAAACAAAAAGAATCCTTGGTAAGGCAGGGTATGATTTAAGTACTAGAAAAGGCATAATTTCTTTTATAGATAGGATTACGCGCTCTAATATTACTCAATTAAATGCTAATCGCGCAAATTTTAATAACTCTCTAAATCATATAAATGGCACTGGTCTTATAAATAAGATCGCAGGAATTGCCACTAGCGTTGGTGCAGGTATATCTATTATAGATATGGGCAAAGCTACTGTTGATGCAATTTTTGGTGGTGATTCATTGCTAGGCGGTGATTGGGATAAGGTTGGGAAAAAATCTTTATCAGCATTAACTGGCTATGCTGGTGCATATGCGGGTGGTGCCTTGTTAGGTGCTGCCGCCACAGGCATTGCGGGAGCTACTACTGCAGGAATAATATTAATTCCTTCAGCAATTATTTTAGGAGCTATTGCAGGTGGTTATTATGGAGGTAAATTTGCAGAATACATATGGGATGAAACAAAGGATTTGAGAGGATTCCTTCAGGAACGAATAACCGATAGTTTGGAACTCCTTTCCAACCCGGATACAGATTGGGGAGATTGGGATACGTTTTCAGGGTGGGTTAAGAGCTGGTTCGGCCTTGACCGCGACGGTATTTTCTACCAATACGACCCCCTCGCTCTTGACCTGAACGGCAACGGCATCGAAACCCTCGCTGCCAATGGTCATGATGGCGCGATGTTTGATCATGAACGCAGCGGTATCCGCACCGCCACCGGCTGGGTACACGGCAACGACGGCATCCTCGTGCATGACCGCAACGGCGACGGCAAAATCAACGACGGCGGCGAAATCTTTGGCGACAACACCCCGCTCAAGAGTGGTAAGACCGCCGCGCATGGTTTCGCCGCACTGGCCGAACTGGATGAAAACGGTGACGGCAAAGTGGATGCCGCCGACAGCGCCTTCGGCAAACTCGGTGTCTGGCGCGACCTCAATCACAACGGCATCAGCGAAGAAGGCGAGCTCTTTACACTCAAAGACCTGCGCATCAAGTCGCTCAACCTTGGCTATAGACAGGCGGACAAAGACCTCGGCAACGGCAATACGCTGGCCGAAGTCGGCAGCTACACCGATGAAGACGGCAACGAACACATTATGGGTGACTTACAACTTTCCGCCGATCGCTTCCACAGCCGTTTCAGCGACCGCATCCCGCTCACGGACGAACAGCGGCGCGAAGTGAATCTGCGCGGCAGCGGCAGACTGCGTGACCTGCGCGAAGCCGCTGCCCAGTCCTCCGAACTGGCGGAGGTGCTGCAGCAGTACAAAAACGCGGCAACCAAAGAAGAACAATTGGCGCTGCGCGACAAACTGCTCAAAGTTTGGGCGGATACCGATCCGCAGCGGGTAGAAGACCTTAAGAGTGCCATCAATACCATGCATACCATGACACAAGGCGGAGGGCGCAAAGGCATCGGCCTCACCCCGTCCCAGGTCGAACATATGAATGAAATCATGATGATGGATTTTTGGGAACTTATCGGTCAACCTGATCCCACCGGACAAAAACAGGCCGAACTGAACCGCAGGATCGCCATTCTCGATGCCTTCACCGGCACCCGTTCTCCAAACCTCTACTACTTCAGCAAAAAAGAAGCGCAGCATATTGTCGATACCGTCAACGATACCTATGAACGCCTCGCCGACAGCCTCTACGACAGTCTGCTCTTCCAGACCCGCCTGCGCCCCTACCTGGACGCCATGCGCCTGCGCATGAACGAAAAAGGCGAATACAGCATAGATTACAGCGGCGTCTCCGCACGCTTCGCCGAAATTCACAAGAAAAACCCCGGCAAAGCCTTCACCGATCTCGGCGAACTGCTGGCTAAAGGCAATGCCGACGGCAAAAACACCGCAATGGCACCACTGGCCGAACAATTCGTGCAATTTGCCGCCGAAGCGGAACAAAACGGCACCTTCGCCCAATACGCCGACGTCCTCGGTAAAAAGAACCTGGAAACCCTGGGACACCGCATTGGCGGCGACGGCAATGACACCTTGGGCGGTAATGACAGTGCCAACTATCTTGCCGGTGGCAACGGCAACGACGCCCTGCGCGGTGGCAAAGGCCATGACACCCTCGTCGGCGGCACAGGTAACGACGACCTGCAAGGTGGCGACTACGAGTCCGACACCTACCACTTCAGCAAAGGCCACGGCAAAGACACCGTCTATGACTGGGCGCGCAACGATGCCGAAGCCGACAAACTCGTTTTCCATGGTGCCAAAGCCAAAGACGCTGTCTTTGGCCGCGAAGGTGCCGACCTCACCATTCGTGCCTACGGCAACGGACAGGATCAGGTCAACATCCGAGACTTCTTCTCCTCCCCGTCATCCAACCAGCACCATTTCCAATTCGATGACGCCACGCTGAAAGTAAGCGACATCGCACAAAAAACCTTCGAATACGACAGCACATCGGGCAATGGCTGGATCACCGACGACACCATCCACGGCAGCGAACAAAACGACAACATCTCCGGCGATGACGGTAACGATACCCTGTATGGTAACGACGGCGATGACAACCTGAATGGCGGTAACGGCGACGACAAACTGAACGGCGGCAACGGCAACGACGCCCTGCGCGGTGGCAAAGGCCATGACACCCTCGTCGGCGGCACAGGTAACGACGACCTGCAAGGTGGCGACTACGAGTCCGACACCTACCACTTCAGCAAAGGCCACGGCAAAGACACCGTCTATGACTGGGCGCGCAACGATGCCGAAGCCGACAAACTCGTTTTCAACGGTGCCAAAGCCAAAGATGCCGTCTTTGGCCGCGAAGGTGCCGACCTCACCATTCGTGCCTACGGCAACGGACAGGATCAGGTCAACATCCGGGACTTCTTCTCCTCCCCGTCATCCAACCAGCACCATTTCCAATTCGATGACGCCACGCTGAAAGTGAGCGACATCGCACAAAAAACCTTCGAATACGACAGCACATCGGGCAATGGCTGGATCACCGACGATACCATCCACGGCAGCGAAAAAAACGACAATATCTCCGGCGATGACGGTAACGATACCCTGAATGGTAACGACGGCGATGACAACCTGAATGGCGGTAACGGCGACGACAAACTGAACGGCGGCAACGGCAACGACGCCCTGCGCGGTGGCAAAGGCCATGACACCCTCGTCGGCGGCACAGGTAACGACGACCTGCAAGGCGGCGACTACGAGTCCGACACCTACCACTTCAGCAAAGGCCACGGCAAAGATAACGTCTATGACTGGGCACGTGGCACAACCGAAGCCGATACCCTCGTTTTCCATGGTGCCAAAGCCAAAGACGCTGTCTTCGGGCGTGTGGGAGGAGATCTCACCATCCGTGCCTATGGCAACGAAAGCGACCAGGTGACTGTGCAAAGCTACTACGAACGTCCCGGCCAGAACTACTACAACCTGCAATTCGACGACGTGACTTACGATGCCGCGAGTATCCGCAGCCGCGATTTGCTCAAGGATGGCCTGCCATCCGCGAGTGTCGCTGCAACGGAGAAAAATCCCGCCGTGCAAACAGCGACGGATACGGCAGCCTCTGCACAGACGGTTAAAGAAGCAAAAGCGGAAACCGCGCCTGCGACATCTGTTGGGACGTCATCAACAGAAAAAGCGGCCGTCGCACAACAAGCCGCTGCGGCTGATCGTGATACCACTGCTACCGCTCCGGCCAGGGCTTTGGCGGCACAGGTCGAAAGTGCCGGGCAACAAGGCGGTGCTGCCACAACGGACAGCCATCCGGCAACACCAACGACGGGCGGCGCACAAAGTGCTGCCACCGCACGTGATGCCAAGGCTGCCGCCCAGGCACAGCATCTGATCGAAGCCATGGCTGCCTTCGATGCCCGTAGCGCGACGACGGACAACCTCGCCGCCCCGCCGCTGCAGCAGCCTCTGCTTGCCGCCGCCACAGCGGACAGCGCGGCAAAACCGCTGCTGCCGTAACCGGTGTGCTAACCCGCAACCCTTCTCCGGCAACGGGGAAGGGTTTTTGTTGTGTCGAATCGCGGAAAAATAGCGAACTCGGGGGAGTTTCCAACCCACCGTGATGCTGTTGCAGTTTTTCAGCCAAGCAACGCGTCAAGCCCGCCCGACTTCGTGACCACCTTTTGGTCTTGCGGCGAGGCAGCAGCGCCAGCGAAAGTCATGCTTTTTCTTCCGACTTGGGCAGGGTGATCGGCAGACTGCGGAAGAGATAGCCGTCGAATTCGGGCGCATCAACGTCCGAAAGCAGAAGCAGGGTTTCGCGCACGTTTTCCAGGTGTTGCCACATGGCATGTTTGGCGGCGACCGGGTCTTTGCGTTTCAGGGCGTTGAGCACGGCGCGGTGGTCATCCAACCAGCGCCGCCAGTAGGTGGTGTTGGTGATGTGCCGGTGCAGTTGTTCCCACATCGGGCTGCCGCGCCGCTGCAACCACAGGCGATTGACGCTTTCCGCCAGCACGCTGTTCTGCGTCGCCTGCGCCACGCGCAGATGGAATTGCTCGTCGCTGCTGTAATCGGTGATGCCTTCTTGCACTTCCTGTTCCTGGATTTGCAGGATGCGTTGCAGGGCTTCTATGTCGGTTTTGGTGACGGTCAGCGCGGCGACTTCGGCGATGCTGCTTTCCAGCACTTGCCGCGCCTGCATCAGCTCGAAGGGGCCGATGTCGCTATCGTCGCCTTTGGGGGTGCCGCCATCCGGCAGGCGGATGATATACACGCCGGATCCCTGCCGCACTTCAACGAGACCTTGGATTTCCAACATGATGAGGGCTTCGCGCAGGAGGGCGCGGCTGACGTCAAGCAGTTCGGCAAGGTGACGCTCGGCGGGCATTTTGTCGCCGACGGCGAAGTTGCCGTTACTAATCATCTGCCGCAGTTCGGCGGCAACTTCGGGGTAACGGCGGCTGATGCTGAGGGGAGGATTCATGTCGGCTGCTCCTGCATGGTAGGTGGAAAGGGGTAACGGTCATATACTGTATTTTGGTCAACCGCCGTCTGCCTGCTCTTTCTGCATGACGCAGCGACAGCTTGGAAGTGATGCAATGGTTGCGGCACGGCATGACCCGCTTTGGTTGACCGGTTATGTTAGCAAGTTTCGCAGGGGCAGGCGGTGCTGTTTTACTTTTTGAGCACCGGTATCCGATTCTCTCGCTTTTTTTTCGACAGAAATACCGACCAAGCGGGGCGAAACGACGGGACTCAAGCAGGGATGCGAAGAATGTTTTGCGGTGTGCTTCGTACACGACAAAATTTTGCTAAACGGCATAAAACCGAGTTCGCTACCAAGCGGGATAAATACTGGGTTTTTTATTCCCCCCTTCCGGCCTTCGGCCACCTTCCCCCGCCAGCGGGGGAAGGAATTTTTTGTGCGGGATTCAGGATGGGCAGCCGTCAAGCGGTATAAATACAGGTTTTTTATTTCTCCCCTTCCGCCCTTTGGCCAGCTTCCCCGCCAGCGGGGGAAGGAATTTTTTGTGCGGGATTCGGGATGGAGCAGCCGTCAAGTAGGATAAACACTGGGCTCTTCAACGCCCGTTTTTTCTCTGCTACACCGGTTTACGTGGTGCGGGCAGGCGCGCGGGCTGGTCGGTTTCCAGCGGGTAGTAGTTGTCGCGTTTCGGGTAGGCGATGTCGATGCCGTGCCTGCGGCAGGCCTGCCACAGGCGGCTGATGACGAGGTGGCGGCTGGTCGCGCGGTGGTGGTGTTGCATGTGGACATGGTATTGCACGCGGTAGGTGATGCCCCGGTCAGAGTAGTTGTAGGCGAAGACGCCGTAGTCGTAGTCGCTGCTGTCAAGGATGTGGTCTTCTTCGGCAAGTGCTGCGAGGGCGTTCAGCAGGGTTTGGCGGGTGTGTTCGGGGTCGTGGCGGTAGCCAAGGTCAAGGTAGAGCACGGTGCGGGTGACGGGGTCCTGGTGCGACCAGTTTTTGAAGGCGCTGGTGACAAAGTCGGAGTTCGGCAGGATGACGCTTTCGTTGTCGAAGGTGGTGATGGTCAGCGATCGCATGCCGATGCGTTCGACGGTGCCTTCGTAGCTGCCGACGGTGATGATGTCGCCGTTGCGCAGCGGGCGTTCGATGAGCAGGAGGATGCCGCTGATGAAGTTGTTGGCGATGGTCTGCATGCCGAAGCCGATACCGACGCCGAGCGCGCCGGCGAAGACGGTGAAGGCGGTGAGGTCGATGCCGATGACGCGCAGCGCCAGGAAGAAGCCGAGGGTGACGGCAGCATACTGGCTGAAGACGGCGAGGCTGTTACGGATGCCGAGGTCGGCGATTTTGCCGTAGATCCAGCGGTAGCTGAGGGATTTTATCCAGCCGCCGATGCGGTAGATGATGTAGATGAGGATGCCCATCAGCAGGAGGTTGAGCAGGGTGAGGTGGCTGTCGTTTTTGGCGATGGAGGCGTTGAGCAGGGTGAGGGTTTCCTGGATGACGGGGGTGTGTTCGTTCCAGCCGTAGCTGTGTTGCAGCAATCGCAGGAGCAGGATGAGGCTTGCGTAGGTGAGGATGGTGTTCGCCGGGTTGATGATGTCTTGTGCCCAGAAGACGCCGTTGGTGGTGTGGCGCAGGGCGTAGTGTTTGGCGCGGCGGGCGCTGTCTTTGAGTAGCGCGGTAAAGGCGATCCACAGGCCGGCGTAGAGGACGAAGATGAGGAGGTGGCGGGCGATGTTCCAGGCGAGGTTGAGGTAGCCGAGGGTGCCGACGATGCCGAAGGCAGCAACGCCGATGGGGATGGTGCGGATGAGCAGGCGCAGACTGCGGTAGCTGGGCTGGTCGCGGTAGTAGCCGTTCATGTGGGCAATGCTGCGGCTGGTGGCACGCCAGATGGGTACGGCGGCAAGGAGGTTGTAGAGGGCGAAGATCCAGCGGTAGGTGTCGGTGATGACGCGGTCATCCAGTATCCATTCGGCCATGCAGGCGAGGCCGTAGAGCAGGCTGCCGACGGCGGCGTAAATGATGGTGGGGCGGATGATGCGCTGTTTTTCGGGGGTGGCGATGAGATCGGTGTAGATGAGGTTGCGCGCGGCGTAGTAGGGGATGGTGTTGAAGAGCAGGAGTGCCGGGATGAGGGTGAGCATGTCCGAGGCGGGCGCGGTGATGCCGCTGGTGCTGATGGTAATGTGGATGATGCTGTAGGCGGTGAGGTAGGGCAGGTTGTTTTTCAGCATCCGGCTGAGGAAGTAGAGCAGGCGCGCCGGAAAGGTGAGGCGTTTTTGGCCGGCGTAGCGGCGGATGGCGCGGTTCATCAGGTTGATGATGGCGATGGTGGCGGCGATGAAACCGATGGCGGCACTGGCGATGGTGAGCCATTTGAGGGTGGGCAGGGTGCGCAGGCTGTGGTAGAGGGTTTCGACGGCGACGGCGTACTGGCCGATGAAGGTGCCGCCGCTCTTGATGAGGGCGGCACCGTGCTGCGCCAGGGCGGCGGGGTCGCCGCCGAAGCGGTATTGCTGGGTGAGTTGTTCTTTGGCGAGCTGGCTGTATTGGCGGTCGGCGATGTCGCGGCTGGTGTTGAGACTGAGGGTGTTGTTGGCGATAAGGGTTTTGAGTTGCTGGTATTGCTGGTTTAGCGCCTGCCAGCGGGCTTTGTTGGCATCAAGCGGGGTGCCGCGCTGGCGGGTGTAGAGCTCGTTCTGCTGGCTGATGAGGTGCTGGTTGTTGTCAATTTGCGGGGCAAGGGCGTCAAGGCGGGTTTGCGCGGTGGCGAGTTCGGCGCGGATGCGGTCAACGCGTTCGAGCGAGAGTCTGGTGAGGTCGGCATATTGGAGTTCTTGCAGGCGGCTTTCCTGGGCGAGCAGCTCGCTTTCGGCCTGGGTGTAGTAGATTTGGGTGTTGATGAGGGCGAGCTCGTTGTTGTGGTCAAGACGGGTGTTGCGGTCGGGTTTGTTGTGGTCGAGGCGGTCGTTGAGTTCCTGGCGGCGGGCTTGCAGTTGGGTGAGGCGGTCGCTGTGGGTCTGGTCGGCAGTGGTCTGGCGGGTTTCGAGGTAGCGTTCGTTGTAGCGCTGGTAGCGGGCTTCGAGCAGGGCTTTCTGGCGGTTGCCGATGGTTTCGGTCTGGGCGAGGATGTGTTTCTGCCGTTGCAGCAGTTGCAGGTGGCGCTGGCTGAGGGCGAGTTGTTCGCGGGTCTGCGCGCTGTGGCCGTCGTCGCTGTCGAGCAGCGGGTTGGATTGTTTTTGCAAGAGGGCAGAGAGGGCGTCGCTGCGTTTGCGCGCGGTTTCGATCTCCTGGTTGACGGTGTTCTGCGTGTTGGTGAGGGTGGTGAGGTCGCTTTGTGTTTGTTCGAGGGCGACGCGGATGGCGGCGAGGTTGTTTTCGCTGATGGTGGCGGGCAGGCTGTCTTCGTCGAGTTCGTCCAGGTCACGCTGCCAGTCGCGGTTGCGGGCTTCGTTGGCATTGATGGCTTGTTCAAGCTGGTCAAGCTGGGCGGCACTGGGGGCGTTGCCGGCGTTATCGAGGCCTTGCGCGCAGATGATGGTGGCAGCGAGGGTGAGGAACAGGGCGAGGATGAGGCGGTGCATGGTCAGGCGAGATCGCGGTAGGTAATGGTCAGCGGTGCGTGATCGGAAAAGGGTTCGGCGGTGTAGATGCTGGCGCTTTCTACCAGGCTGGCGAGGTTGGCGCTGATGATGTGGTAGTCAATGCGCCAGCCGACGTTGTTGGCACGGGCGTTGCCACGCTGGCTCCACCAGGTGTACTGGTGTTCTTCGTTGTTGACGAGGCGGAAGGCGTCGCGGTAACCGCCAGCGAAGAGGTCGGTCAGCCACTGGCGTTCCTGCGGCAGGAAGCCGCTGTTTTTCAGGTTGCCTTTCCAGTTTTTCAGGTCTTTTTCGGTGTGGGCGATGTTGATGTCGCCGCAGAGGATGAGGCGTTCGCCCGCCTGCGCCCGCGCTTGCAGCCACGGTGCGAATTTGGCCATGAAGGCTTCTTTTTTCTGCTGGCGTTCGTCGCCGCTGGTGCCGGAATGCATGTAAAGGCTGATGATGCTGTGCGTGGAGTACACCGCTTCGAGGTAGCGCCCTTCGCAATCGATTTCCGTCCAGCCGATGCCGTGGCGCACCGTCTGCGGCGGGTGTTTCAGGTACAATGCGACGCCGCTGTATCCCTTCTTTTCCGCGTCGTGATAGTAATTGTGCGCGAGCGGATAGTACATGGGGTCGTCCTTGAGCTGGTCTTCCTGCGCTTTGGTTTCCTGAATGCAGACGGCATCGGCGTCCTGTCCGGCCAGCCAGCGGAAGAATCCCTTGCGAGCTGCCGAACGGATGCCGTTGGCATTGAAGGTTATGATTTTATACATGTTTTTTAGGCTTTGAGGTGCTAGATGCTGGCAGTATATCAAAAAAGATTTTTGGCCTCGGCGCTTGCCGCTGAGGCATTGCGCTTCGGTGAATTTACCCTGAAATCGGGACGGAAAAGCCCGTATTTTTTCAACGCGGGCGCGTTTTGCGACGGCGAGGCGCTCACCGTGTTAGCGCAGGCTTATGCAGCGGCCATTCTGCGCCTGCGGGAAGAAGGGGTGGCTTTCGACGTGCTCTACGGCCCGGCTTATAAAGGTATCCCGCTGGTCGCGGCGGTGGCGGTGGTGCTCTTCGCCGAACATGGCCTGTCGCTGCCGTGGGCGTTCAACCGCAAGGAAGCGAAAGACCACGGCGAGGGCGGCTCGCTCGTCGGCGCACCGCTTGCCGATAAACGTGTCTTGATACTGGATGATGTCTTAACCGCCGGCACCGCCATCCGCGAATCGCTCGCCGTATTGCGCGCTGCCCAGGCACAACCCGTGGCGGTTATCGTCGCCCTTGACCGTCAGGAAACGGTGGACGGTGGCGGCTCGGCCCTGTCGCGTCTCGCGCAAGATGAAAACCTCACCACGACATCCGTCGTCACCCTCGATGACCTGCTGCAATTTGTCGGCAACGATCCGCGCCTCACCGCTTACCTGCCCGCGATGCAGGATTACCGGCAGCAGTACGGCTGTTGAACTTTGCCTGCCCCGCGCTTATACTGCGCGCCGCTTCAAACCGCGCAACCGCGCGGTTCTTCTATATCCCCTCCCACCATTCACATCACCGCGCTTCGCGCAAGCGGGAGGGGGGCATCCTTACTACACCCATACCGGAGACACCCCATGAGTAATGCCATTGCTGTTGGTGAAGCCAACTTTCAGGCAGAAGTATTGGACTCAACCATCCCTGTGCTCGTTGATTTCTGGGCCGAATGGTGCGGACCGTGCAAAATGATCGCCCCCGAACTGGACGCACTGGCCACCGAGACTAACGGTCAGCTGAAAATCGTCAAGATCAACGTGGACGAAAACAACGACCTGTCCGCACGCTACGGCATCCGCTCTATCCCTACCCTGCTTCTCTTCAAGGGCGGCGCACTGGTGGATTCCCACATCGGACTGGCAGATAAAGAGGCTCTGCTCGCCTTCGTCAAACACCACATCTAATCCCAATTGCCCCCGCTGTACGCGGGGGCATTCATTACCGCATACAAACATCAATGAACCTCAGCGATCTCAAACAAAAAAGTTCCCAGGAAATTCTCGCGCTCGCCGAATCCATGGGATTAGACGACATCTCCCGCAAACGCAAACAAGACCTCATCTTCAGCATCCTCAAAGCGCACGCCAAAAGTGGCGAAGAAATCACCGGCGACGGTACCCTCGAACTCATCCCGGACGGCTACGGCTTTCTGCGCGCCGAAGTCAACTCCTACCAGGCCAACCCCGACGACATCTACGTCTCGCCCAATCTCATCCGCCGCTGCAACCTGCGCACCGGTGACACCATCAGCGGCAAAATCCGCCCACCGAAAGACAACGAACGCTACTTCGCCCTCACCAAAATCGACACCATTAACTACGACGAACGCGGCGCAGCGCGACACAAAGTCCCCTTTGAAAACCTCACCCCGCTGCATGCTGACGAAATGCTCAAACTCGAAATCGGCAACGGCAGCAGCGAAGACATCACCCCGCGCATGATCGACCTCATCGCCCCCATCGGCAAAGGCCAGCGCGGCCTCATCGTCTCGCCGCCGAAAGCGGGCAAAACCGTGATGCTGCAAAACATCGCCCAATCCATCACCCACAACCACCCTGAGTGCTATCTCATCGTCCTGCTCATCGACGAACGCCCGGAAGAAGTCACCGAAATGCAGCGCAGCGTGCGCGGCGAAGTCATCTCCTCCACCTTCGACGAACCGGCGCAGCGCCATGTCCAGGTCTCGGAAATGGTTATCGAAAAGGCCAAGCGCCTGGTTGAGCACAAAAAAGACGTCGTCATCCTCTGCGACTCCATCACCCGCCTCGCCCGAGCCTACAACACCATCGCCCCGGCCTCCGGCAAAATCCTCACCGGCGGCGTGGACGCGAACGCCCTGCAGCGCCCGAAACGCTTCTTTGGCGCAGCGCGCAACACCGAAGAAGCCGGCTCGCTCACCATCATTGCAACAGCGCTGGTGGATACCGGCTCGAAAATGGACGAAGTCATCTACGAAGAATTCAAAGGCACGGGCAACATGGAAGTGCACCTGAACCGCCGTATTGCCGAAAAACGCATCTTCCCGGCGATTGACATCAACCCGTCCGGCACCCGCCGCGAAGAACTCATGATCGAGCCCGACGTGCTGCAAAAAACCTGGATACTGCGCAAAATCCTGCATCCGATGGACGAACTGCAAGCCAGCGAATTCCTGCTGGAACGCCTGAAAAACACCAAGACCAACGAAGAATTCTTCCAGTCGATGAAGAACGTCAAATAACCGCTCGCCCGATCATATGCGGGCTTCAGCCCCAAGCAAGCGTTGCCTGCTTTTTTTGTACGAATACCGCCTGAAGCCAGCAATTATCCCGCTTGGCGGGCCCATTAAATACGCCGCTTGACAAGCCCGGCATTTATTTCGCTTGGTGGCCATGCCCTTCCAAAACAGCCATCCATTGGATACCTATCCCTGCTAAAATCCAGTTTAATTCCGCACTGCGTCGTGGAATAAACTAGGAAATAGCCAAGAATTCCATGTACATCCCCCGCCACATCCAGCCCTTACTGCAACGCATCCGCCGACAATTCCCTGCCCTGCTGCTCAGCGGCGCGCGTCAGGTCGGCAAATCCACCTTGTTGCAGCACATCGGCGCCGATTACCGCTACCTGACCCTGGACGATCCGCTACTGCTCACCCAGGCGCAGGGCGACCCGCGCCTTTTCTTCCTGAACAACACAGGCAATCTCATCCTCAACGAAGTGCAATATGCGCCGGAATTATTCCCCCTGCTGAAACTGGAAATAGACAAACAAAAACAAAACGGGCAGTACATGCTATCCGGCTCGCAAACCTTTCCCCTCATGCAAAACGTCAGCGAGAGCCTCGCCGGCAGAATCGCCATCTTGCAGCTCACGGGATTATCGCAACGCGAGATCCGTCATATCGACTTTTACCGGCCCTTTATCCCGGACGACGACTACCTCACCGCCCGTGAGACCATGCTCGCCCCCTACGATGACATCTGGCAGCACATCCACAGAGGCGATATGCCGCGCCTCTACGAACAAGAAACCGACTGGGACATCTACTACGCCTCCTACGTCGCCACCTACATTGAACGCGACGTGCGCCAACTCGCCAATATCGGCGCCGGTAGCGATTTCACCCGCTTCATGGCGGCAGTCGCGGCGCGCAGTGGCGAACTGCTCAACTACACTAACCTCGCCCAGGATGCGGGCATCTCGGCAGATACCGCCAAGCGCTGGCTCACCATCTTGCAGGCTGCCAACATCATCTACCTGCTGCCGCCATACAGCCACAACCATCTGAAACGCGCCATCAAAACACCGAAACTCTACCTGCTGAACACCGGCCTTATGGCCTGGCTCAGCCGCTGGCTGACGCCGGAAACCATTGCGCAAGGCGCCAAAAGCGGGCAATTCTTTGAAACCTTTATCGTCAGCGAAATCATCAAAACCTTCCGCAATAACGGCCTGGAACTGCCGCTTTACTACTACCGTGACACTAACCAGAAAGAAATCGACCTCATCATCGAACACAACCAAACCCTCTATCCGCTGGAAATCAAAACCACGGCTGGCCCGAACAAAAAAATGGCTGCCGCCTTTGCCATCTTGCGCAACAACCTGACCGATATCCGTATCCACAAAGGCATCATCATCAGCCAATACCCGCAAAAATGGTATCTGGCGGAAGACGTTATCAGCCTGCCACCAATGTATATCTGATGCGCCGGGTGCCACCTGACAATCGCCGGACGGCAAACTCTGTACAATCCGGCATCACCGCTTGAACTCACAATACCTATGCTCCGCCCTGCCCGACTCCTCATCCTGCTTCTCATCAGCACCATCACCCACGCCGCCATACCCGACCTCATCCTCGCCGGCGAATATAGCGGGCAGGACGTGCGCGGCTGGGCGATGAGCGAAAAACTCGATGGTGTGCGCGCCTATTGGGACGGCCACCAACTCATCAGCCGCGCCGGCCATCCCTTCCGTCCGCCCACCGGCTTCCTCACCGACTACCCGCCTTGGCCACTGGACGGCGAACTGTACAGCGTACGCGGCGCATTCGAGCACATCTCCGGCAGCGTGCGCCGTGCCGACGGCGACTGGACGGGCATCTATCTGCACGTCTTCGACGTACCACAAGCATCCGGCACCCTCTACCAGCGCCTCGCCACCCTGCATGGCTGGCTGAAAGACCACCCGCAAGCGCGCATCCGCCTCATCCCGCAAATCCCCATCCGCGATCCGGCACAAGTGGATGCCGCCCTGCACCATATTGAGGCAGCAGGCGGCGAAGGCGTCATGCTGCGCAACCCTGCCCGCCCCTACCATGGTGGCCGCAGCCCATACCTACTCAAACACAAAAGCGCACATGACGCCGAATGCACCGTCATCGCCCACCATACGGGCACAGGCCGCAACGCCCACCGCCTCGGCGCGCTCACCTGCGAAAATGCCCACGGCAAATTCCGCATCGGCTCAGGCTTTAGCGACGCCGAGCGCGAAAACCCGCCCGCCATCGGCAGCACCATCACCTACCGCTACCGGGGCTATACCAAAAAAGGCACGCCCCGCTTCGCCACTTACCTGCGACCGCGTACCGGAGAATAACCATGCAAACCTTCACTTCCCCCAGCGCCCGCTGCCACCTCTTCTATCACGACTTTCCCGGCCACACCCCAGCCTGCCTCTTCGTGCATGGCCTCGGCTGTGCCGGCAGCTACGAGTACCCGCGTGTTGCCGCCGACCCCGCCTTTGCTGGCCGCCACGCCATCCTGCTTGACCTCGCTGGCAGCGGCTACAGCGAGCGCCCACGCGACTTTTCCTACACAACCACGGCCCATGCCCGCACCATCCTCGAACTCGTTGACCATCTTGGCCTGCACGACCTCTACCTATACGGCCACAGCATGGGCGGCAGCATCGCCATCGAAGCCGCCGCCCACCTTGGCAACCGTCTGCGCGGCCTCATCGTCAGCGAATGCAACCTGACAGCGGGCGGCGGCACCTACAGCCGCGCCATCGCCGCATACCGCGAAGAAGACTACATCGCGCACGGGCACGCCGCCCTGATCGCTCAAGAAACCAGCCCGTGGGCAGGCAGCCTGCGCAGTAGCGCACCGTGGGCGGTGTGGCGCAGTGCGCGCAGCCTGATAGACGGCGTTGAACCGGACTGGCTGACCCGCTTGAGCGCCCTGCCACAACGCAAAACCTTCCTCGTCGGCGCAAATACCCTGCCCGATGCCGACTACGAACGCATCCGCGCGGCACATATCCCAACCGCCATCATCCCCGCTGCCGGACACGCCATGTCCTGGGAAAACCCCGGCGGCCTCGCTGCCGCCCTCACTGCCTTCATGGACGAAACATGACCCCCGCCGAAAGTCACCGCATCCTGCAACACCCCGACTGGCACGATGCCTGCATCCTGCCACCGTCCGCCGTGCGCGACTGGCTGCTGCACGAGGGTTCCCTCACCCGCAAACTGCAACAGCATTGCACCCGTCTTGACGTAACCATCGCCCACGAAGGCTGGACGAGCGATGACCACTGGCTGCGCGAAGTCTGGCTGAACGGCGACGGCATCCCCTGGATATACGCACAAACCCGCATCCCGCGCGCTACCCTCAGCCACGCTGCCGCCCCACTGCAAAACAGCGGCAACCGACCCATCGGCCTGTGGCTCTACGCACAACAGCCAACCCGCCTCAACCTGCGCTGGCGCTACGACAGCACAAGCGACAGCTACGCGCGCCAAACCGTCCTCGCCCTCGACGGCTACCCGCTGGACATCCGCGAACACTTCCTGCCTGGCTTTCCCTATCCCGCAGACTAAGCCATTGCGGTGAGCCCGGTATTAACGCTGCTCGGCGGACCCAGTATTGACGCCGCTTAGTGGTCGTAGGGCGGGCTTCAGCCCGCCGCAAAGCCTTCTCTTTGTGTTCATGATGCGGACAGAAGTCCGTCTGCACAATAAGCCAGTATTGACACTACTTGGCAGACCCAGCATTAACGCCGCTTGGCGGGGCATATACAAAAACGGCAGGCAATAAAAAAACCGCCTTGCGGCGGTTTTTTACGAGAGGCAGCCTCAGAAGACCGGCTGATAAGCGGCCTGCGGGTTGGCCTGATCAATAGCCTTGATGTAGATGGCAACGCGACGGTCTTGCGGGTTCTTTTCCGCCGTGGCGTATTGTTCACCATAGCCTTGCACCACGAAGCGCTGCGAGTTGATACCTTGCTGCGAGAGGTACTGGGCAACGGACTGGGCGCGACGTTGCGAGAGCTGCATATTGTGCTGCGGACTGCCGCTGCCATCGGTGAAGCCGTACACGTGGACGATGGTTTCCGGGTACTGTTGCAGGGTTTGCGCGATGCTGCCGAGCGGTTGGTAGAAGTTCGGCTTGATAACAGACTGATCAGTGTCGAAGAGCACTTCGCTTTGGATATTCAGCTGGATGGTGCTTTCGTTGACGCGGTTGACCTGCACGCCGCTGTTGGCGACCTGCTGTTGCAGTTGCTGCTGCTGGCGGTCCATGTAGTTACCGATGGCGGCGCCGGCAAGGGCACCGGCGACAGCGCCGACATAGCGGCCATTGTCGTCGTTAATCTGGTGACCGAGGACGCCACCGGCGAGGGCGCCGATGGCGGTACCCATTGCGGCGGACTGGTTGTTGGCGAGCAGACCCGCACCCGATTCACAGCCGGCGATCAGGAGCGCCGCTGCGCCCGCCAAAAGGCCTAAATTGCTTTTTTTCATGGGATTGTCTCCGTGTTGATTAAGTCGGCGGGCATGATAGCGACTGCCCCTGACCGCCGACATTAACGGTCATTCACGCGGATAAACCCGCATTGACATGATCATTGCGCGTACACTGCGGGCAGATAACCACCACGAGGAAACCATCATAGTCATGCTGAAATCCTTTCTGGTCGCCACCTTTTTCTTCACCCTCTACTGGCCCGACACGCAGCCCGATGCCACGCTCATCGCCCAACTGCAAGCGGCGCAGGAGGAAATGCACGGCAAAAACGGCTACCAGGCGCTGTTTCTGCGCCCGTCCATGAGCAAGGCAGAAAGGGCGGGGAGTGAACTTCTCTGCTCACGTGAGGAAACCGATTGCCTCGCTTTCGTGCGCGCACATCAGGCGGAGTATCCGGCGATTGCGGCAGCCATGCGGCAGCGGGAAGCAGCGCTGGATAACCTGCTGCAATACGATTATTTCCGCCCGCGCCGCGAACAATACGATTTCAATGCGGAAATGCCGTCGTTTCAGATTCTGCTGCGGGCGAGAAACCTGCATGCCTACCGCTTTGTCAGCGGCGAGGTTGAGGCGGCGCAACGCGGTCTCTGCCGCGACCTCGCCCTCGGGCGGCGGCTGATACACAGTCGCGGCTCCTTGCTTGGCAGTGTCATCGCCGCGCGCCTGATTGAGCGCGACGTCACCCTGCTGGCACAGATGCGTGCCGAACTGCCGCCGGAGGCGCCGTGGTCGGCGCTGTGTGACGAACTGCAAACGCTGCCGCCGCAAGAACTCGCCCTCTGCCCGCTGATGTATGGCGAATGGCTGGGTTTTCAGCAGCCGATGGAGAAAGATTTGGCGACATGGCAGGCAGAGGTGAAAAGCATTGATGACCAAATCTCGCTGTCCTTTGCACGGCAGATACTGACCCAAAATCTATACGAGAAAGCGAAATACTGCGCGCCGGAAATCCTGACCGCCATTGAGCGAGACGAATTGCGCCTGCCGCAGCGCGACATCTGGCCACGTTACTGCTCGCCGCTCAACCCCCTGTGCCGGTTGAGCGAACCGGATAAGCACGACTACCAGGCCACCCTCCTCAACACAAACCACTACCTGCACGCGCTTGCCATCCTGCGCGACCCAGCGGCACCACTGCCGCAAGACTATCGTCTGGAAAACGGACAACTGCATTTCCGCCGCCACCCCGAACGCAAAGAAGAAGGCATGCAGGCGGTCGCCCTGCCGCTGCCCGGCTCGCGCCAGCCGTCTGCGCCCTGACATGACGGTTTTCCACGTTTTCCACCCACCGGAGGCACCATGACCGTACCCAGTCCCAAAATCCTGCTCGTCCACGGCCTGTTCATGCGGGCCACCATGATGATGCCGCTGGCGACGCGACTGCGGCGGCAAGGCTACATCTGCCTTGCGCTGACCTACCCGACCCGGCGGCAAACCCTGCATGACAGCGTCGCCCGCCACCTGCCGCTTATCCAGGATTTCGCCGCTGACGCCCCGCTCTACGCCGTCGGGCACAGCCTGGGCGGCCTCTACCTGCGCCATCTGCTGGCCACATGGCCGGAGGGACTCGCGCACGGCCGCGTCGTCACCCTCGGCACCCCGCACCTCGGCAGCAAAGTCGGCGCCTATTTCCGCGCACGCGGCTGGCGGCGCAGCATCCTCGGTCATTGCTGGGAAGCGGGGCTGGACGGCAACGCCCCGCCCTGGGACCCCGCCATCCCGCTACTCAGCATTGCCGGCACCAAAAGCTTCGGCATCGGCAGCACCCTGCGCCTCTTTGCCGCCGATGAACCGAATGACGGCACCGTTGCCGTCGCCGAAACCGAATTGCCCGCAGCAGCAGCCTACCACCGCCTGCACACCACGCATACTGCGCTACAATTCGACAGCGACGCTGCCCAGCTCGTCAATGCCTGGTTCCGCAACATCTCACCACCGCGCGCGGCCCTGGCGATTACGGAAAAATAAGGCCCGGTTGCGGCAAATCCCTTACAATCCGCGCGTTTCGTCACGAAACATCTCCCTTCTTTAAACAAATCAAGGAAAATCCATGAAAGTATTGATGAAAAGTGCCCTCGTAGGCCTCCTGCTAGCAGGTATAACCATGACCGCCTCCGCACAAGCAGTCAGTGGCAAAACCTCGCAAAAACTCGGAGAAAAAATTGCTACCGAAGTCATGCAGGAAATGATGACGGAAGCACAAAGCAGCGGCAAACAGCCTTCTCCGGAAGACTTTAGCAAAAAACTGATCGAAAAAATGCGCGCCAACCTCGATGAAATGAAAAAAGGGGCAACCGAAGACTGCGTCGAAGTGTATGGCAAGGACAAAGACAGCAACTGCCAGTGCGTCACCGACAAAACCGACTTTGAGAGCTTCTTTGCGCTGATGGAAAAACAAATGGCCGATCCGAAAGCCGAACCCAAAGAAGAAATCAAGGCGCTGGAACAAAAAACCGAAGAAAACTACAAGGCCTGTGATCTTGATATCGCCGTGATGAAAAAAGCTTCCGAAGAAGCCATGAAGAAGATGGCTCCGAAAGGCTAAAAGAGGTTTACGCTGAGAAATCCATGCGCAAACGCGAGACTATTTTTGCAACAGCCATGGATCTTCTAAAAACCCCGCCATAGCGGGGTTTTTTTATGGCCTTTCGCCAGCGAGACTCCAGCACGCTTTATGCACTGCACAAAAAAAGCGAGCTTCGGCCCGCTTCGTGGTTTTAGTTATCAGTGCCGGAAGTGGCGCATGCCGGTAAATATCATGGCGATATTGTGTTCATTCGCCGCTTCGATGACTTCACCGTCGCGCACGGAACCGCCCGGCTGGATGATGGCCCGTACGCCCGCTTTGGCGGCGGCATCCACGCCATCGCGGAAGGGGAAAAAGGCGTCACTAGCGAGCACGCTGCCTTGCGGGTTGAGACCTTCGCTTTCGGCTTTCAGCATGGCGATTTGCGAGGCGAAGACGCGGCTGGTCTGCCCTGCACCGATGCCGATGGTCGCGCCGTCGCGCGCCAGCACGATAGCATTCGATTTGACACTTTTGACGATTTGCCAGGCAAAGAGCAGGTCACGCAGTTCTTCGTGGCTGGGTTCGCGTGCGGTCATGATTTGCAGGTCGGCGCGGTTCAGGGTGCCTTTGTCCCATTCTTGCACGAGCAGGCCGCCGTGCAGACTGGTGAGCTGCCAGTCGCGCTCCTTGTGGCCTTCGCTTTTGATTTCGAGGACACGGATGTTGGGTTTTTGCGCCAGTACGTGCAGGGCTTCGTCATCGTAGGCGGGGGCGAGCAGGACTTCGACGAATTGGCGGCTGATAATTTCGCGCGCAGTTTCACCGTCCAGCCCCCGGTTGAAGGCGATGATGCCGCCGAAGGCCGAGGTAGCGTCGCAGCGGTGCGCGGCGTTGTAGGCAGCGAGGATATTTTCGCCCAGCGCCGCGCCGCAGGGGTTGGCGTGTTTGACGATGACGCAGGCGGGTTGTTCCTGGAAGCCGATGACGGTTTGCAGGGCGGCGTCGGCATCGGCGAGGTTGTTGTAGGACAGCGCTTTGCCTTGTAGTTGTTTGGCAGTGGCCAGTGTGGAGCCGGCGGGCTTGCGCGTGGTGTAGAAGGCAGCGCGCTGGTGCGGGTTTTCGCCGTAGCGCAGGGTGCTGTGCAGTTGGTAGTCGGCATGGTAGTGGGTAGGGAAGAGGTCGTCGTTTGCAACGCCGAATTGTTGCGCGAAGTAGTTGGCAATGGCGCGGTCATAATCGGCAGTATGATCAAAGGCTTTGGCCATCAGGCGGCTGCGCAGTGCCAGGTCAAAAGCGCCGCGCTCAATGGCGGTGATGACTTCAGGGTAGTCGGCGGGGCTGACCACGACGCCCACCGAGGCGTAGTTCTTCGCCGCCGCGCGCACCAGCGCCGGGCCACCGATGTCAATGTTTTCCACGGCGTCTTCGAGAGTAACGTCGGGTTTGTCCACGGTCTCGCGGAAGGGGTAGAGGTTGACGACGACGAGGTCAATCGGCGCGATGCCGTGTTCGAGCATGACGGCGTCGTCCGTGCCGCGCCGGCCGAGGATGCCGCCGTGAATGGCGGGATGCAGGGTTTTTACCCGTCCCGCCATCATTTCCGGGAAGCCGGTATGCTCGCTCACGTCCTTGACGGCAAGCCCCGCCTCACGCAGCGCCTGCGCCGTGCCGCCGGTCGAGAGGATTTCCACCCCGCAAGCGGCGAGTCGCGTGGCAAATTCGGCCACGCCGCTTTTGTCTGATACGCTGATAAGGGCGCGACGCGGCACGATGACAGTCATATGAATCTCCCGTAACTGAAAGCGCCGTATCCTACCAAAAGCCCATAGCAGACAACAGGGCAGCCCAAAGCAAACTGGCTTTGCTAAAATGCCGCCACTCCACACACCATCATTATTGAAGGCCTCGCGTGTCGCCCTACCGAACCCTCTGCCTGCTCGCCCTGCTACTTCCCATCCTGCCGGCGCACACCCTGCAATGCGTCGCCGATCCGCTCGCCGTCTTTACCAAACTGGGCGGTGATCCCGATGACAAGCAAGTCCACATCCACGCCGACAATTCCGAAGGCGACTACGCCCTCGCCCAATTCGACGGCTCCGTGGAAATGCAGCAGGGTGACAAACACCTCTTCGCGCCACAGCTCACCTACCGGCACGAAGACGGCAGGGCCGAACTCAAACGCGGCGGCATCCTGTCCAACAGCCAGGTTGCCGTCGAAGGCAACAAGGGCCGCTACGACAGCGAAGCCGAAACCGCCACCTTCGAAGAAGCCGAATACTACATCAGGGGCAAACAGCAATCCGCCGTCGGTGCGGCACAAAACGCCCGCTTTGACCGCAAAAACAACCGCGACGACTTTGACAACGTCACCTGGACCACCTGCACCCGCCTGCACCCCGCCTGGCACCTGCGTGCCCGCACCCTCATGCTTGATCACAACCGCGAGCGCGGCATCGCCCACGACATGACCCTGCGCATCGGCAAAGTGCCCGTCTTCTACCTGCCCTACTTCTCCTTCCCCATCACCTCCGCGCGGCAAAGCGGCTTCCTAATCCCCTCACTGGGCAGCAGCGAAGCACGCGGCCTCGAAGCCAGCATCCCCTACTACTGGAACATTGCGCCGAACCAGGACGCCACCTTCACCCTGCGCCCCATGACCAAACGCGGCCTCATGGCCGAAGGCGAATACCGCTTCCTCGGCGAGAAACAGGAAGGTACCCTTTATGCCAGCCTGCTGCCGCATGACCGGCAAAACAGCAAACACATGCGCTGGAGCTGGCGCGGCACACACCAGTACCGCTTCAACGAAGAGTGGCATACCGACCTCTTGCACCAACGCGTATCCGATGTGGACTACGTTGAAGACCTCACCACCGACTTCGGCCTCTATGACGACTGGTACCTTGAGCGTCATGCCACCCTCTACGGCGACACCGGCTATGGCAACATCATGCTGCGCGGGCAAAAATACCAGCGCATTGACAGCAACGTCAGCGAAAAAGACAAGCCCTACGCCCGCCTGCCGCAACTCACCTACAACAACACCCTGCAACACGGCAACTGGCGCTACGACTTCAGCGCCGAAGCCGTGCGATTCCACAAAAACCACCTCGGCAACGCCGACCGCCTGAGTGCCGACGCCGCCGTCGCCTACCGTCTCGAAGCCCCCTACGGCTACCTTGAGCCCAAAGCGAGCGCAAATCTCGCCTACTACAACTTCGGCAGCCGCAAGGACAAACAGAACTTCGCGAACAAACACAAAACCCGCACCCTGCCGACCCTGTCCATTGACGGCAAACTCAACTTCGAACGCAACCTCCACTGGCGCGGCGAAGACTGGACACAAACCCTCGAACCACGCCTCTATTACCTCTACACCCCCTACAAAAACCAGAGCGACATCCCCGACTTCGACAGCGATGAACGCAGCCTCTCCTGGAACTGGCTTTTTGCGCGCAACCGCTTCATCGGTGCTGACCGCATCGGTGATGCCAACCAGCTCACCACCGCCATCAGCAGCAGCTTCTACAAAAGCCGCGACGGACAAGAAAAAATGCGCCTCTCGCTGGGACAAATCCAGTACTTCCGCGACCGCCGCGTCCAGCTCAACAACAACCGCGTGGACAAACAGGGACGGTCCGTCCTCGTCGGCGAAGGCCTCTACCAAATTGACAACCACTGGCGGCTCTATGGCCTCAGCTTCTGGGACACCCAGACCCACCGAAACGAACGCGACGTCCTCAGCCTTGATTACCGCCTTGACCAAGACCGCTTCATCAACCTCAGCCACCACTACACCCGTGGCGACTACAACCAGACCACCCTCGCAACCGTATGGCGCATTAACCCGCAATGGCGCACCTTCTATCGCCAGGACTACTCCAACACCCACCACCGCCTCTTCAACAACATCATCGGCGTCGAATACAACGACTGCTGCTGGGCGTGGCGCCTCGCCGGCAGACGCTACCGCGACCACCCGACAGACAGCAAAACCCACGACGCCATCTACCTCGAATTCGTCCTGAAAGGACTCGGCAACATGGGCAGCCGCTCAGGACGGATGCTCAAAGATCAAATCCACGGTTTCACCCCACTCGCAGAGGAGAAAGAATTTTGAAACCCACACACACCCTGACCCTCGCCTTCGCCCTAGCTGCCATCACCCTGAGCAGCAGCGCACAAAACCTCACCTTTGGCCCGGCCACTACCCCGCAAAGCCAGCCCATTGACGAAATCGGCCTCGTCGTCAACGACGAAGCCATTACCCGCCGCCAGCTCGCGCAAGAAATCGAAGCCGAGCGGCGCAGCGTCCCCAAAGGCCTGAACCTCCCCGACGCCGAACTACGCCAGCAACTGCTCGAGCGCGTCATCATGAACCACATCCTCAGCCAGATCGAAAAACGCGTCGGCCTCAACATCAGCGATGACGAAGTAAATGCCGCCATCGCGCAAATCGCGAACCGCAACCGCCTCAGCGAAAAAGCCCTCTACGCCCAGGCACAAAAAGATACCGGCCTGGACCGCGAAGCCTTCCGCGAACAAATCCGCCGCACCCTCGCCCAGGACCAGATGAAAGAAGGCATGGTCGGCGCGGACATCACCATCAGCGACCAGCAAGTGGACGACTACCTCGCCAAACTCGCGCGCGAACAAGGCAGCACCATGCACGTACAAGACCTGCTCATCCCGCTGCCTGCAGGCGATGCCAAAACCCGCGCCGCCGCCGTGGACGAAAAAATCCGTGAAGTCGCCCGCGCCCTGCAAGAAAGCGGACAAAACCTCGGCCAGGCGGGCGCCCGCGTCAGCGGCGCCCGCTTCAACGACCTCGGCAACCTCAACCTCGCCACCATCCCGCCCCGCTTCGCGCGCGCGCTCGCCAAACTCGGCGCGGGCGACATCGTCGAAAGCCCGGTGGTGGACGACGACGGCATGCACTTCCTAAAAGTCGTCGCCAAACACAACGCCGGCGAAAACTACACCCTGAACGAAGCCGACGTCTCACATATCCTGCTGCGCACCAACGATGGCCGCGACGACGCCACCCAGAAAAACCGCATTGACGCCATCTACCGCGAACTACAAGGCGGGGCGGACTTCGCCAGCCTCGCGCGCCGCTACTCCGAAGACGGCCAGAGTGCGGCCAAAGGCGGCGACCTCGGCTGGGTGAGCGGCGAGTCCCTGGGCGGCGAACTCGCCCAGGCCATCACCAGCCTGCCTGACGGCGGCATCAGCAAACCCATCCGCACCCCCTACGGCTACCACATCCTGCTCGTACGCAGCCACCGCCAAAGCAATAAAAGCGAGGACATGATGCGCCAGCAAATCAAGCAGGGCCTTTACAGCAAAGCCATCGAAGAAGCCTGGCAACAGCGCCTGCAAGCGCTACGCCGCGAAGCCTACGTTGATATCCGCTAACGCTTACAACTGCCTCTCCCACCTCTATATGGGAGGGGTATTCGTGACCAAAATAAGGAAATACATATGTTTGACGAATACTCCATTGAACAGCGAGCCAAATCAATTCCTAACAAAAATACCAAAGATTATTTTGCAGAAGTAGTTAGTTGCTATAATTCTGGCAATTACCGTTCAGCCGTGGTCATGCTGTGGTCTGTCGCTGTTTGCGATTTATTATTCAAACTAAATGAACTTGCAGAAAGATATGATGATACAAAAGCAAAAAAAAATACTTGCTGAGATAAAATCTCAACAAGAAAATAACAAGAGGTCTCCAAAATGGGAGGAAGAGTTAATTAATAAAATTTCAGAAAGAACTGAACTCCTTAATACTTCAGAAGAAACAAATCTGCGCCACTTACAAGAACAGAGACATCTTTCAGCACACCCAGTAGTCAATGAAGATTTTCAGCTACATCGACCTAATCAAGAGACCGTACGGGCGTTAATTAGAAATACGCTTGATGGACTACTTATTAAAGATCCGCTTTTATCTCGCTCACAAAAAATTGCATCTGACTTGGTAGATGATATTAGGAAGAACAAAGAACTCTTTCCTAGCATTGAAAAACTAAAAACCTATTTGGACAGCAAGTACTACTCAAGATTAAGCATGGAAGCTGAAAAAGGTGTATTCAGATCACTATGGAAATTTGTCTTCCGCTCTGAAGATGATAACTGTGAAGAAAATAGAGAAATAAATTACAAAGCGCTATTCATTCTTTATAATAAAAAACGTACTGAATTTAATAGACAGATAGAGACTGACAAAACTTATTTTAGTAATACAGCAAGTACTGACAACATACTACTCCTTTTAATCAAGTTCCTTTCCCTTTATCCTGAAGTCTATAATTTATTAACAGAAGATGCAAAAACCCTTATTGAAGGATTCGTTGAAAAAGATGTAACTGCCCGCTGGCTGGCATGGTTTACTGCCAGCTCCCTTAAAGAACATATTAACAGCTTGCGCAGCTGGATTGATGACAAACCAAACCATGACAAATTTCCTGATGATACAGAGAACTTTTGGGATGATCTTGCACATATTTCACAATCAGATGAATGGAAAAAAACCGTTATTTATCTGGCTATAAAATGCTATGGCGCAAGCTATAGTTTTGATATTGCTGACAAACGATTTGAAGAAATTATTTTGAGAATATTGCAAGATGCAGAATTAGAAGATCTTGAACTTTTAATAGAAGAGAGCAAGAAAAATGACCAAATATATAAAAGGCGTAAAGCTCTTTCCGCCAGCGAACATATTTATAATCGCATATTAGAGATTGATCCCCTATACAATTTACCAGGCGAGTACGAATATCTACGCAGCCCATAAAAATATCTCAAAATGGATTTTTATTCTTCTTGCCTGAATACAAAAAACATTCTATGTTCTCAGCTTATTATATAAAAATCACCAAAATACCACTTATTCTGACTGGAATCTCCCCCGTCGCTTACTGGCTTGCTATCACCACCCTAAACAAAATCGCTCTCATACGGTATCAATAT
Organism: Cardiobacterium valvarum; assembly: GCF_900460955.1. Taxonomy (GTDB): domain Bacteria; phylum Pseudomonadota; class Gammaproteobacteria; order Cardiobacteriales; family Cardiobacteriaceae; genus Cardiobacterium; species Cardiobacterium valvarum. The sequence continues at coordinate 741,003 of NZ_UFUW01000001.1, read as the reverse complement.
CAATACAAAATAGGCGAAATCCTTCTCACCGCCGGATTTACCCTGACCTTCACTGCCGGCTTCATGGCCATCAGCTTCTGGGCGAACTACGACCCTGCCTGGTGGCTGCCCAATCATTGCCCTGTTAGCCTTTTCCTTCGCTATTTTCATCCCTCAAATATACACGGCTATATCATGACCTCCATCCGCGCTGACAAACGCCTCGGCCAGCACTTCCTGCGCGATAACAGCGTTATTGACCGCCTCCTCGCCGTCATCCATCCGCAGCCGGGCGAGGCCCTGCTCGAAATCGGCCCCGGCCTCGGCGCCCTTACCCTGCCACTACTGCGTGAAACCGGACAGCTCACTGCCATCGAATACGACACCCGCCTTATCGCTCCGCTTACCACCCGCGCTGCATCGCTGGGCGAGTTACACCTCATCCATGCCGACATCCTCGACGTGGATCTTGGCGCTATTCCGCCGCAGCCCGAACGTTGGCGTCTCGTCGGCAACCTGCCTTACAATCTCAGCTCACCCATCCTCTTCCACTGCCTCGCCGCGCGCGCGCACATCGCCGATATGCACTTCATGCTGCAAAAAGAAGTTGTGGAGCGCATCACCGCTGCGCCAGGCGGTAAAGACTACGGCCGCCTCAGCCTGATGGCACAACTGTGGTGCGACACCGCTGCCCTCTTCACCATCCCGCCCGCCGCCTTTGCGCCACCGCCGAAAGTCGATAGTGCCATCGTCCGCCTCGTGCCGCGTACCACCCCCGCTTGGATGATCGACGATGAAGCAACCTTCGCCGCAACCGTTGGCCGTGCCTTCAACCAGCGTCGCAAAATGCTGCGCCATACCTTCGCCGCATGGTTCAGCCCAGCCGAACTCACAGCACTCGACATTGACCCGACCGCGCGCCCTGAAACCCTCGATGGCGCCGCCTACGCCCGCCTTGCCAATGCCCATTACCACAAGGAACAACATCCATGAGCGAAACCGTCATCATCACCGGCCACAGCTATGGCCTCGGTGCCGCCCTCGCCGCCGCCTGGCTGCAATGCGACGCGCGCGTTCTCGGCATCGCGCGCAGCACCAACCCTGCGCTTGCAGCCACCTACCCGCATACCCTGCAGGAAATCCAGTGCGACCTCGCCAACCCCATTGCTGTGCTCGCCCTCATCCACAGCCCCCCCTTCCGTCACTTCTGCGCAGAGGCCGGACGCCTGTGGCTCTTCAACAACGCCGGGACCGTCGCCCCGTCTGCCCCGCTTGGCACGCAGGACGACGAACAAATTGCGCTTGCCATCAACCTCAATATCACCGCACCGTTCCTGCTCAGCAACGCCGTGGTCGCAGAAGCACGCCGCCCAGATAACGTCAACATCGTCCACATCGGCAGCGGCGCTGGTCGCAAAGCCTACCCTGGCTGGAGCATCTACGGTGCGAGCAAAGCTGCGCTTGATCGCCATGCCGCCGACGCCGCGAACGAAGAACGCGGCGTGCGCATTGTCAGCCTCGCCCCCGGTACCGTCGATACCGCCATGCAAGAAGGGCTGCGCCGCAACCTACATTTCCCGTTGCGCGAACACTTCACCAAAATCCACGCCGATGGCGGGCTGCAAAACGCCAATGACACTGCGCTAAAAATCCTCGCCTACTGCCTGAGCGACCAATTCGGACATGAGGCAATAGTAGATATCCGCACCATTGAGCTGCCACTTTGACTAGGGACTGTTGACATTATTGCAAGGCGATGAGTGGCAGCCAGATAAATTTGGCGGAAAAGGATGTATCCGTCTTCTCCACCCGCATGGCAACCTTCTTGAACTCTTTCAATTTACAGAAGAAATTCTCAACTAGATGCCGCCACTTATACATCTCCTTGTCATACTCACGCGCTGCCTTAGAACGTGTTCATAGTATCCGTCTCTGCTGTAAACTATCGGCATGAACAGAAAAGCCTATCCAAGCGACATCAGTCGCACACAATTTGCCCCCCTTCTCCCTCTTTTGGAAAGTGCCCGTAAACGCACAGCACCGCGCAAAGTGGACTTGTACGATGTCTTTTGCGCCATCCTCTATCTGCAGCGTACCGGCTGTTCCTGGCGTGCCTTACCGGGCGATTTTCCCAAATGGCGCACCGTTCATTCCTACTTCCAGAGATGGAGCGAGCCCCGCGAAAACGGCATCAGCATCCTTGAGGAAGCGTTAAAAAAATCAGGTGGTTGCGGAGCGCCGCAAGCAGGGACGTAATGAAGCAACCACTTTCCTGATTATTGATGCGCAGAGTGTGAAGAACACGGATACGGCCATGGAAAAAGGCTACGATGCGGGCAAGAAAGTGAGCGGTATCAAGCGGCATATAGCGGTTGACACGCAGGGTTTGCCGCATGCCCTTGCGGTGACGACGGCGGATGTTACGGATAGAAAAGGCTGCCTACCGGCATTGGAACGTGAGCGGGATAATCTTGGCGCGGTACAAAAAGTCCTTGCTGACGGTGGTTACACGGGTAAGGCATTCGCTTCGTCGGTACGGGAGTTGATGGGTGCGGAGGTAGGGATTGCCAAACGAAACGAATTGCACCGTTTTGCGGTATTGCCGAGGCGATGGGTAGTAGAGCGCAGTTTTTCCTGGTTGGAAAAGAACAGGCGGCTTTGGACAAACTGCGAGCGTAAGTTGAGTACCGGTCTGCAAATGGTCGTTTTGGCTTTCTTGGGAGTCCTGCTACGAAGACTATGAACACGTTCTGAGGGTGTTGGCTCACCTGACCGGGCACCCATAAAAATCGCGTAGCAATTTTTATGGGAAACCTGCGCCGTACTATCTGTACTGTCTTCGGCTCGTCGCCTTGCCTCATTCCTGTTTGAAACGACTATACAACCGGGATTGGTATCACAGGGAGAGCCATACAGAAATTCAGGCATAAAAAAACTACCATTATGGTAGCTGTGATGAATGCAATGCTTGGCGGAATGGACGGGACTCGAACCCGCGACCCCCTGCGTGACAGGCAGGTATTCTAACCGACTGAACTACCACTCCGCGTGGCTATGGATAAAAAGGAAAGAAGAAAAAAATGGCGGAATGGACGGGGCTCGAACCCGCGACCCCCTGCGTGACAGGCAGGTATTCTAACCAGCTGAACTACCACTCCGCGTATTGGTGGGTACTATAGGACTCGAACCTATAACCCTCGCCTTGTAAGGGCGATGCTCTACCAATTGAGCTAAGCACCCGCTATGTGAAGGCGCGCATTATAGTGTTTTTTAAGTTTGGGGCAAGCCTTTTTTCATGATTTTTTGTTCCGGCATTTATTGCGCCGTTGTCGTGCTGTTCTGTCGACTGCCGGGCAGCGGTAGGGTGACGGTCTGCATTCCTTCTTCGTTTCTGCGTATCGGGTAGCGGGTGAAAGTCAGGGTGTTGTTTTCGATGTGATAACCTGCCGGTGGGGTATCTATGGGGTGACGCAGGTAGTCCAGCGCGGTGAGGTAGCGGTTGGCGTTGAGCAGGCTCGCCTGGTAGTGGGTGTAGTCTAGCCCTTCTATGGCGATGCAGATGCCGTTGTACGGGCTGCAATATTTCGCTTTGGCCTCAATGCTCACGCTAAGGTCGGGCAATTCACCGCGTGCGACGGCAGCTTTAGCCTCCGCCGTACAGGCACGCGCGACTTCATGCAAGGCGTAGGCAAGGGTTTGTTGCCGAAAGCCAGCAGCGATGATGTGGGTTTTGGGATCTATACCGGATTCTTTGTAGAGTTTTTCGTCGTTTTTCTTCAACTCCTCTTCTTGCAGGGCATTCTGTAACCGTTCAGACATGCCGCGCCATTCGCCGTACATACGCGGACACAGGGACAGGTTTTCCGCAGGCTGCACTTTGACTTCGTCGCAGGCAGCGGGCAGATGGGTACCTGCCGGGCTTTCGGCCAGCATTTCAGCAAGCAGGGGCACGTCTCGACCGATCATGGATGCCCCGATGATGCCATCCAGTATTTGGCTGTGTGCGGTGTTGATAAAGTGCAACCCAAGTGCGGCATCGGTGCAGACGCTTTGCATCGCCGCTTCTTTTTCTCCATCCACAAAGCGGTAAGTAGCACGGAAGCGTTCGCTAATCATGTGCCCGTAAGGCGGTGCGTCCAAATTGGCAAGGTAGCGGAAGTGTCCATATTGCAGCAGGGCGGCAATGGCTTTTTCCTGTTTCTGCCAGGCTTTTTGGTGCTGTGTGGCTTCTTTGTGGTAGGTAGCGAGGTTCTGTCTCGCTTTAGCAAGGCAATCGGTACTGTCTGTCTGACATTGAAGTGCCGGTACCGTAGGAACCTTGGGCAGGACAAAGAGGGCATCCGCGCCGTTTTTGCCGACAGCAGCGGGGCGTTCTTGTTCGAGCTGCGCGATCAGTGCCGGATCGGGTTCGACTTGCGGGGTTCCCAAGATAGTACCAAGTGTGCTGACGTAAACGCTGGCGACGAATTGGATTATGGTCATGTTGTTTTCTTGGTTTCAGGGTTTGATAGCTACCCACGCCGGGGCGTGGTCGGAGGGGCGTTCCCAGTGGCGCGGCGCGGTGTCGATACCGGCATCATGCAGGGCGAGGTTGTTGCTGCACAGGGTCAGGTCAATGCGCATGCCGATGTTGCGGCGCAGGCCGCCCATTCGGTAGTCCCACCAGCTGTATTGCACGGTGTCGGGGTGCAGGTTGCGGTAGGCGTCGCGGTAGCCGAGGGCGAGGATGTCGGCAAGCGCCTGTCTTTCCGGCGCCGAGCAGAGGATTTTGTCGCGCCAGGCGTCCGGGTCGTGCACATCGAGGTCAGCTGGGGTGATGTTGAAGTCGCCGATGATGATGGTTTTGTCGTGCGCGCGTTTGAGTTCGTCAATGTAGGCGGTGACGGCGTCCAGCCAGCGCAGTTTGTAGCTGTATTTTTCGTCGCCGACTGCTTTGCCGTTTGGGACGTAGAGGTTGAGGACGCGCACGTCGCCAACGGTCGCTGCAATCGCCCGCGCCTGTTCGTCGGCAAAACCGGGGATGCCGCAGACCACGTCCGTGAGCGGTTCGCGCGCGAGCAGGGCGACGCCGTTGTAGGTTTTTTGACCGAAGATGGCGCTGTGGTAACCCGCCTGGGCGAGGGCTTCGCTGTTCACGGCGTCTGTGGTTTGTTTGAGTTCTTGCAGGCCGAGCACGTCCGGCGCGGCTTCATTTAGGTATTGCAGGACGTGCGGCAGGCGCACGTTCAGCGAGTTCACGTTCCAACTGGTAATTTTCATGTGGTGTCAATTTTTGTCAGTGGGGGTAAAATGGATAAGTCATTAAATCACGGATATTTTTCATCCTCAACGGAAGCTGTATGCGGGAAATTCGGGTGTTTTCGGCGCTGGTTCTTCATGCCGGAATGGAGATTGAGCTGGACGATAATGCGCATCGTCATGTCGCCCGTGTCCTGCGTTTGGCCGCAGGCGACGCGCTGACGCTCTTCAATGGCGACGGTTTTGATTATGCCGGCGAGATTTGTTTTTGCGACCGCCGCGCGACCCGCGTCCGCATCCTCGGTCAGGAGAATCCGGGCAATGAATCACCGCTGCATCTCACGTTGTTTGCTGCCCTGCTTAAAGGCGAGGCCATGGATCGTGTGATGCAGAAGGCTGTCGAGCTCGGCATCAGCCGCATTGTCCCCGTCGTCGCCGCGCGCAGCGAGGCACTGCCAGCGGGCGAGCGGCGCGACAAGAAGCTGGCGCACTGGCAAGGTGTTATTGTCGCCAGCGCCATGCAGTGCGGGCGGGCGGTGCTGCCGGCGCTGGATGAGATCACGCCGCTTGCTGCCGTGCTGGATGCTGCCGATGGTCTGCGCTGGATTTTTTCCCCGCATCATGTCCCTGCGGTTGACGCCCCTGTGTCTGCCGACCACCTCAGTCTGCTGATTGGCCCCGAAGGCGGTTTTACACCGGATGAGGTCGCCGCCGCCCGGTCTGCCGGCTGGTTCATCCAACATCTTGGCCCGCGCATCCTGCGCGCCGATACTGCTGCTACTGTCGCCATCGCCCGCGCCCAGTCGCGCTATGGTGATTTATCCCGCTGAACCCGCTTTTCCCCATGCTTGCCCTGAAAAAGAACGAAGACTTGCAAATCCCGCTCCACGACCCCGGCCGCATCATCAAGATTACCGGCGAGGAAAGCATGCACTACCGCGCCGCCATGCTGCGCGTTTTCAACGTTGTGCGCATCGTCGCGGCACTCCTTTTCATGCTCGGCTTTATTTTGAGCGATCAGGCGGCGCGTTCGCCGCTGCATGGCGTCGGCCTCGGCGGTACCAGCTGGTTCGTGCTGCTCGTCCTCACCTACATCACTGTCCTCGGTGTGCACTGGTTCGTTTCCCTGCATGACCCGGTTAGCGACAGGTTGCTGCTCAGCAACGCCCTGTTCGACCTGCTGCTGATGGCCGCCCTCATCATCCAGCTCGGCGCATTCAGCAATACCAGCCTGCTGATGATGACCATCCTCAGCACTATCCTCCTCTCCGCGCTCACCCTGACCCTGCGACAAAGCATCCTCTACGGCGCCAGCTTAATCCTCCTCTGGACCGGTGCCGGCGGCTGCCTGCTCATCCTGCCACAAATTCCCTGGCAGCAGTTCAGGGCGCTCAATGCCTACGACCGCTTGAGCCACATCGCCACCGCCCTCAGTCAGAACACCCACCTCTACCGCGAACCAGCACTGATAGCCATCGGCACCGCCGTCCTCGCCGTCCTCGTCAGTTACCTCTCCACCCAAGGTCGTGACAACCGCATCAACGCCGAACTCAACCGCAGCTATACCCGGCAACTGCGCAAAATGAACGACTCCATCATTGAGGATATGCAAAACGGCCTCATCGTCGTCAGCGGCGACAGCGCCATCCTCACCCTGAACCGCCAGGCACGTACCATCTTCGGTCTCAGCGAACAGGGCAAAGTACCGCGTACTCTCGGTGAACTGCTGCCGGAAATGGCGCGGCGCTTTGGGCGCTGGCAACACATGCGCTACAACGACAGCCGCACCATTGATATCGGCAAAGGCAGCTACAGCCTGAGCTTCAATGCCCTGCGCAGCGACGAAGACATGCAACTCACCCTGCTCATGCTGGAAAGCATTGACGAAAGCTACCAGCGCGTGCGCGAAACCCGCCTCGCCTCGCTGGGGCGCTTGACCGCCGGGATTGCCCACGAAATCCGTAATCCGCTCAGTTCCGTGCAAAGTGCCGCCGATCTCCTCGAAGAAATGAGCGACGACCCGAAAATCCACTTCCTCACCGGCAAAATCCGCAACAACACCCAGCGAATGAACACTATCATCAGCGATATCCTGAACCTCTTTTCCGACAAACCGCGCAACACCCAGCTCATCCGCTTAAACCCCTTCCTGCAACGCATCATCAAAGAAGCGCAGACCAACAACGAAACCGGCGCGACCACCATCCTCGCTGACATTGCCGCGACGCAGGACTACGCCGTCTTCTTCGACATCGGCCACCTCGAACAAATCCTGCACAACCTCATGCTGAACGCCGCCAAACATGCGCGCCGCGATGACGTGGAAATCACCGTGCGCACCCGCTTGGGCGACGTTGGCCGCTTCCTCTACATCGACATCCAGGACAACGGCTACGGCGTCGCCGCCGAAGACGAAGAACGCATCTTCGAACCCTTCTTCAGCAAACGGCACGGCACCGGCCTCGGCCTCTACCTCGTGCGCGAAATGTGCGTGGCGAACCAGGCACAAATCGTTTACGTGCGCCGGGAAAGCGGCGCCTGCTTCCGCCTGACCATGGAACGCTACCTTGCAAGCGGCAACGACGGAGACGACTACACCTGAATACACTGCCCCAGACACCCAACCTCAAACCGGAAATACAACCATGACCAAAGCCCTCATCATTGACGACGAACGCGACATCTGCGAACTCATAGAAATGAGCCTCATGGGACAGGACATCACCTGCACCAGCGCCTACAGCGTCAAAGCCGCCATCAAGGCCCTGAAAGAAGAGCAGTTCAACTTCGTCATCTCCGACATCAAGCTCCCCGACGGCGACGGCCTCGATCTCCTTGCCCACATCCAGAAACACTACCCCGGCCTGCCCGTGTGCATGATCACCGCGCACGGCAACATGGACACTGCCATCCGCGCCCTCAAGCTCGGTGCCTTTGACTTCGTCAACAAACCTTTCGACCTCAAACAACTGCGCAACATCTGCAAAGCTGCGCTCAAAGAAAACCCCGGTACGGACGGCGGTGCGGGTAACACCAAACCGACCACCACCGGCGGTCGCTCCACCAGCAAAGTCGAACTCATCGGCGACGCCGACATCATGCAGCGCGTACGCGACATGATCGCCCGCGTCGCCAGATCCCAGGCCCCCGTTTTCATCCACGGCGAATCCGGCACCGGGAAAGAAGTCGCCGCCCGCTCCATCCACCACCAGAGCAACCGCAGCGAAGGCGCCTTCATCGCCGTCAACTGCGGGGCCATTCCGGAAAACCTCGTCGAAAGCGAATTCTTCGGCTACAAAAAAGGCGCCTTCACCGGCGCCAACCAGGACCAGGACGGCCTCTTCGTCGCTGCGAGCGGCGGCACCCTCTTCCTCGACGAAGTCGCCGACCTGCCGCTGTCCATGCAAGTCAAACTCCTGCGCGCCATCCAGGAACGCGCCGTACGCCCCATTGGTGGCGACCGCGAAGAAGCCGTGGACGTGCGCATCATCTCCGCCACCCACCACGATCTCGCCAAACGCGTCAGCGAAGGCAAATTCCGTGAAGACCTCTACTACCGCCTGAACGTCATCGAACTCACCATGCCGCCCCTGCGCGAACGTGGCGGTGACATTGCCATCCTCTCGCGCCACCTGCTCGCCAAACTCGCGCGCGATTCCGGCTACCCTGAGGCCCAGCTCACCCCCAAAGCCCTGCGCAAACTGGAGAACTACGACTTCCCCGGCAACGTGCGCGAACTCGAGAACATCCTCGAACGCGCGCTCACCTTCGTCGAAGGCAACATGATCGAAGCCGAAGACATCCACGTGAACGAAAACCGCCTGCCCGCGCACAACGAACCCGCCGCCGCGCCGCAACCCGTCCACGCCTACCAACCGCCGCAACCGCCCTACCCCTACCCGCCGCAACAGCCTGCCTACGTACCGCCGCCCCACTACCCCCACCGCGACGAAGACAGCGCACCCTACCCGCAAGAAGCGGCCACCTACACCCCGCCGCCACGCAGCGCCGCCCAACTGCCGGACGACCTCGAAGACTACATGCAGACCATGGAAAAAAACCTGCTGCTCAAAGCCCTCGAAGACTGCAACTACAACAAGACCAAAGCCGCCGAAAAACTCGGCATCAGCTTCCGTGCCATGCGCTACAAACTTAAAAAACTCGGCATCGACTAACCACGATGGTGGGCTTTAGCCCACCATCGCTTATATCCCTACCGCCCATGCACCCCGCCAAAGTCCGCCGCGACTGCCTGCACCAACTCACCGATCTGCCCAACATCGGCCCGGCCAGTGCCGCAGACCTGCGCCGCCTGGGTATCCACCATCCCAAAGACCTCATCGGCAAAAACGCCGATACCCTCTACCACACCCTCTGCGCCCTAGATGGCATCCGCCATGACCCCTGTGTTCTCGACGTCCTGCAATCCGTCGTGGACTACATGCACGGTGGCGAAGCCTTACCGTGGTGGACATACAGCGCCAAGCGCAAACAACAAAACCCAACCTGACCATGCAAACCGAACACCACGCCGACCTCGCCCCGCGCCACACCCTCGCCTGCCCCGCCACCGCGCGCGAACTCATCCACATCGACCACCCCGACGAATGGCGCATTACCGCCCCCGGCGACCGCATCCTCGGCGGCGGCAGCAACATCATCTTCCGCGCGGAAGTGCGTAAGCGCCTGCTCTGCCCGCGTTACACCGGGCGGCAAATCACCGGCGAAGACCAGGAGCATCTCTACCTGCGTGTTGCCGCCGGCGAACGCTGGGACGATCTCGTCGCCTGGACTGCGGCGCAAAACTGGTACGGCATCGAAAACCTTGCCGCCATTCCCGGCAGCGTCGGCGCCGCGCCCGTACAGAACATCGGCGCCTATGGCCGCGAAATCGCCGATGCCGTCCACACCATCCACGCCTACAACCGCGACACCCGGCAAGGCGAAGATATCCCCGCCGCCGCCTGCGGCTTCGCCTACCGGCAAAGCTACTACAAACAACACTGGCGCAGCCGCTACATCATCAGCGCCATCACCCTGCGCCTTGCCAAACGCGGCCAGCCGGACACCGCCTACCCCGGCCTGCGCGAACAGGCAGCGACCATCCACAACGCCCAGGACGCCTACACTGCCATCCGCCGCCTGCGCGCCACCCGCCTGCCCGACCCCAAAACCGAGCCCAACGCGGGCAGTTTCTTCCACAACCCCATTACCGACCACGCTACCTTCGCCACCCTGCAACGGCACTACCCCGACATCCCGCACTACCCGGCGGCGGATGGCCGCGTGAAAATCCCCGCCGCCTGGTGCATCGAACAAAGCGGCTATAAAGGCGTACGCGACGGCAAAGTCGGCATCAGTGACAAACACGCCCTCGTCCTCACCAACCACGGTGGTACCGCAGCAGAAATCCTCGCTTTCGCCGCCCGCATCCAGACGGACATCCATGCCCGCTACGGTCTGACGCTCGCCATTGAGCCGGACATCATCGGCGAAGACTGATACCGCCCCTTGCGCATGGCAAAAAACCGTCAAGCGGCATAAATGTTGGGCCCGACAAGCGGGATAAACGCTGGCTTTTGATTTCTTGAGACGTTGCTTGCAACGTCTCTACGTTTCCCGCGCTGCCGTGGCCAAACGTCTGTAAAACGGCGCAGCGCGGCCCTCAATCCAGCCAGCGGAAGGCACGGCGCAGTTCGGCGACGCCGTCTTTGTCGTAACAGCGGCCATGCGCGAGGATGATGCGTTCCGGTTGCCAGGCGAGGATGTGCGCCAGCGCAGCGCGGGCGGCGGTTTTATCTTTGAAGGTGGCGCGCCAGTCGGGCGGGGTTTTGCCGTCCGGATCGGCGATGCCGCTGAGTTTCATCACACCCGCCCAGAAACGGCTGGGGAATTTTGCGGTCTCGAAGTTTTCGATGAGGTCGGTGAGGATAAGGGTACGGCTTGCGCGGTGGTAGAAGACGGTTTCGGTCATCACGCTGCTGCCGCGAAAAGGCAGTTGCGCGATGTCCTCCGCCCAGTCCGGCGGGGCTTCTGCGCCGAGGTCGGCAGCAAAGCTAACGCTGATACGTTGCGATGCCGCCCGCTCGCGTACGCCGGCGCTGGCCCAGGCTTTCGCCTGCGGATAGTGGCGCTGCCAGGCGGGGATATGGGCGTAGTGGATGCGGTTGGGCGAGACGAGGTGGCGCACCGGCCCGAGAGCGTCAATCGCGGCGAGCAGTACCGGATCAGGGGCAATGGGCGAATGGCACCACAGACCGCCGTCAGCCAGGCGCACCACGGTCATGCGCGTGCTGAACGGGATGGTGAGCCCCAGCGGGAATTTCATGCGGATGATGCCGCCGTCGGCGATCCAGATGTCGTCACCCCAAGGCTTCAGGGTGTTGAGCGGCTGGTAAAGGTAAAGCGGTGTAGCCATGTTCAGCGCCCAAATAATGCCGCGACCATGTCGGCTTCTTCTTCGGTGTAGGCTTTGCCGTTCAGGCGCGCAGCGAGGGCGTATTCGCCGCTGAGGCCGCGCGCGGCGCTGACGCTGCGCCAGCCTTGCAGGCGTTCTTGCGCGCTCTCGGTGTGTTTCAGTTTGCGGATGGTGCGAAGCGTTTCTTGGGTCTGGTCTTGCATGGGAATGTGCCGGTGGAATGAAGAAACCCCGCTGCTGCGGGGTTTTGTTCAGGAGAAGCTGTTGAAGCAGAGGAAGGCGATAGCGGCGCAGATGCCGGCGGCAGGGACGGTAATTAGCCAGGCGAGCGTGATGGGCTTCATCAGGCGCCAGTTGGCGTTTCTGTTAACGAGACCAATGCCGAGGATGGCGCCGACGAGGATATGCGTGCTGGAGACGGGCAGGCCGAGCGAAGACGCCAGCATGACGACCATGGCTGCCGAGAGTTCGGCAGTAAATCCCGCTGCCGGGCTCATTTCGGCAAGGTGCGTGCCGACTGTCGCGATGACTTCGCGACCGATGAACCACAACCCAGCGACAAGGGCGACACCAAAGGCAACCATGGCGACGACCGGCACCGGCACGGCACTATCGTTGATACTCTGATTTTTCAGAACATCAATGATGGCGGTGAAGGGGCCGATAGCGTTGGCAATGTCGTTCGAGCCGTGGCTGAAGGCGAAGCCGGAGGCGGTCACGACCTGCATCCAGCTAAACAGGATGTAGGTGGCGCGGCTGACTTCGCTACTACGGAAGCCGCGTGCGTAGCGGCGCACGGTGAACCACACGGCGGCACAGAGGACACCGATGACGAGGCTGTATTGCCAGTCGCTCAGGCCGAGGTTGAGGTTTTTCAGGCCCTTGAAGAGCAGCATGGAAGAAACCATCAGCGCGCCGAAGGTGGCAATCAGCGGGATCCACAGGCGCAGGGCGCGGCGGGCGAGGACTTTTTCCGCTTCGGTACCGGGGGCATGCGCACCGTCGTCAGGGTTGACCAGCAGCATGGTCTGGAACTGGGTCAGGCGTGAGGTCAGGTGACGGTGGATACGCGGGCGCAGGCTTTTCATGCGGCGCGAGTAGGTGACGTGGTCAGCAACCGTGCCGTGCATGAGGACGTGTTTTTTGATTTGCCCATACACCAGCCACGACATGATGCCGCCAAGCACGGGCGAGATGACCCAGGAGGCGACGATGTGCCAGATTTTATGCCAGTACACCAGCGAGAAGGTCTGGTCGCTGTGCAGGGAGAGGCCGAGGGCAACGGAGGCGCCGACGATACCGCCGATGATGGAGTGGGTAGTGGAGACGGGCAAGCCCTTGTAGGAGGCAAAAAGCAGCCACAGCGCAGCGGCAATCAGCGCACTCATCATGATATAAACGAATTGCAACGGCTGGATATTGATGACGGAAAGATCAACGATGCCGGTGCTGATGGTGTCGGTCACTTCCCTCCCGGCGATAAGTGCACCGCTGACTTCAAAGATGGCGGCGACGATGAGCGCCTGGGTGATGGAGAGTGTGCCGGCACCGACGGAGGTGCCAAAGGAGTTGGCGACGTCGTTACCGCCGATGTTGAAGGCCATGAACAGCCCGAAGGTGCAGGCTAGCAGGAAGAGGAGGGTATGATTGAAGCCGGTGTAACCCAGCCCCCAATAGACGAAATAAGCCACCGTGGTGATCGTCACGGCAACCAAAAACTGGCTCAGGCCGAAGCTGCCGCGCTTGGCGGAATTCTCGGCGGTTGTCGGTTTTTGCATATAAGAGTCCGGAAATGAGAAAAGCCCACATGACGTAATGATGACGTCCTCGTAAGCGGTCGCAATTTTAGAACATTTGCCCAGACGGCAAAAGGAAAATGCGCCGCCCGCCCTGCTCATGCCATGCTGCTACAATGCGGGCAAACACCACATTCACGCGATTTATGACCACCCCCACCCCGTCCCGCTGGCTGCCGCTGTTGATGGCCATCTCCATCTTCATGCAGATGCTCGATGCCACCATCCTCAACACCGCCCTGCCGACGATTGCCGCCGATCTCGGTGTCTCACCGCTCAACATGCAGTCAGCCGTCATCTCCTACGCCCTCACCGTCGCCCTGCTTATTCCGGCGAGCGGCTACCTCGCCGACCGCTTCGGCACGAAAAAGACCTTCATCATCGCGCTCATCGTCTTCATGCTCGGCTCGCTGCTCTGCGCCATTTCCACCAACCTGCCGATGCTCGTCGGCGCGCGCATCATCCAGGGCATGGGCGGCGCCATCATCATGCCCGTGCCGCGTCTCGCCATCCTCAAAGTCTATGAAAAAGAGCGGCTGATTACCGCTATCAACTACGCCGTCACCCCGGCGCTTATCGGCCCCATCCTCGGCCCGCTCATCGGTGGCTACCTCGTGCAATACGCAAGCTGGCACTGGATTTTCCTCATCAACATCCCCTTCGGCATCCTCGGCATCCTTTTCGCCATCCCCATCATGCCCGACGTGTACGGCAAGATTACCCGCTTCGATACCGGCGGTTTCCTCCTCATCGCCGGCATGGCGACCGGACTGACGCTGGCGCTGGAAATCGCGCCACACGGCGAACCGGTCGCTGCCGCCCTCCTTTTCCTCCTCGCGCTTGCCGGCGGGATTGCCTACCTGCGCCACACCCGCCGCTGCGACTATCCGCTCTTCCCCATCAGCCTCATCCTGGTGCGCACCTTCCGCATCGGCCTCGCGGGCAACCTCGTCAGCCGCCTCGGCATCGGCGCCATGCCCTTCCTGCTGCCGCTCTTCTACCAGCTCGCCCTCGGTTACGACGCTAGCAGCGCGGGCTGGATGATGGTGCCGACCGTCGTGGGCACCATCATCGCCAAGCCCTTTACCAAAGCCGTCATCGCCCGCTACGGCTACCGCCGCATCACCATCACCAACACGCAACTGCTCGGCCTGATGATGATGGCCGTTGCCCTGCCCCCGCCCGGCACCCCGGCCTGGGTATGGGTCGTGCTGCTCTTCATCACCGGTTTCGGCAACTCGCTGCAATTCACCACGATGAATACCCTCGCTATCGCCGACCTGCGCCCCGACCAGAACAGCGCCGGCAACAGCCTGCTTGCCGTCAACCAGCAACTGGCAACCGGCTTCGGCATCGCCATCGGCGCGCTCCTGCTCAAAACCCTCAGCCTGCCCGCCGTCAGCCACGGCGATCTGTACATCGCCTTCCGCTACACCTTCGCTGCTGTCGGCCTCATCACCTTCACCTCCTCTGCCGTCTTCGCCCGCCTGCACAGTCAGGACGGCGAGCGCCTGCTCGAAGGCAATGGCCATCCCGGAAAATAATCCAAACGCGTTGACGCGCCTCGCCGGGTTGCCTGCCACGCCGCTTGGCAGCATTTCTTCCAGACCATTGTCAAGAACGCAAAAAGCAGGCTTCCGCCTGCTCGGTGGGCTGAAGCCCACCCTACGCGCACTCCGCAATTACGCCGCTTGGCGGAGCCGGCATCAGGACTTTGCCTTACAATAGCCGCCCCATTTCTATAACCCGAACTTCACACATGACCCCGCTTATCACTACCCTGCCCGCCGCCTTCGGCCTCATCATGGGCGTCGTCGGCCTCATCTTCGCTACCGGCGACAGCGCCCACCCCTTCTGGCGCCGCTTCTACGCCATCATCCCCGGCATCATCCTCTGCTGCTTCGTCCCGGCAGGCCTCAACAGCGCCGGCGTCTTCGCCCCCGGCCTCGGCAAACAGATTTACGGCTTCGCCGCCACCTACCTCCTCCCCGCCAGCCTCTTTCTTATGACACTTTCCATGGATGTGCCGAAACTCATCGGCCTCGGCTGGAAGGTGCTGGCGATGTTTTTCACGGCGACGCTCGCCATCATGCTTGGCGGCATCATCAGCTTCACCGTCTTCCACTTCATCGCCCCGGACTGGGTGAACGGCGAACACATCTGGCGCGGCTTCTCCACCCTCGCCGGCAGCTGGATCGGCGGTGCAGCAAACCAGGCGGCGATGAAAGAACTCTACCAGGTGGACGATGCCCTCTTCGGCACCATGCTGCTGATTGACGCCACCCTCGCCTCCGTCTGGCTCTTCGCCATCCTCGCCATGGCGCGCCACGCCACACGCATTGACCGCTGGCTGCGCGCCGATACCAGCGGTATCAACACCGTCATCGACACCGTTGAGCGCTACGAACGCGAACACGCCCGCATCACCACCCTGCCCGACCTGATGAAAATGCTCGGCCTCACTTTCGCCGTGGTCGGCCTCGCCCATCCGCTGGGCGGCGCGCTTGCGGCATGGTTCGCGCAATTCCCCCGGGCCGTCGAATACAGCCTGAACAGCGCCTTCTTCTGGCAAGTCATCAGCGTCACCCTCGCCGGTTTCTGCCTCTCCTTCACCCGCGCCCGCCACCTCGACCACGCCGGCGCCTCCAAACTTGGTACGGCCCTCATCTACATCCTCATCGCCGCTATCGGCATGCAAATCCAGTTGCACGGCATTTTTGACCAGTGGCGCCTGCTGCTCGTCGCCGCGTTGTGGCTCGCAGTGCACATCGCCATCGTCTTCGCCGTCGCCCGCCTCATCCGTGCCCCGCTCTTTTTCCTCTGCGTCGGTTCAAACGCCAACACCGGCGGCGCCTCATCGGCTACCATCGTCGCCACCGCCTTCCACCCTGCCCTCGCCCCGGTCGGCGTGCTGCTCGGCATCCTCGGCTACACCCTCGGCACCGTCGGCGGCTACTTCACCGCAGAAATCCTGCGCCACATCGTCGCCCCATGAGTACCGACTACCACCGCCGCCTGCAACCCGTCATCCGCTACCTCGAACAGCACTACCGCGCCCCGCCCAACCTCACCACCATCGCGGCGCTGGCATCCCTCTCGCCGTATCACTTCCACCGCATCTTCACCGCCGTAACCGGCGAAACGCTGGCTGCCTACCTGCGCCGCCTGCGTCTGGAAAACATCGCCCGCCAGCTCTTCTACGGTAAGGCCGACATCACCACGCTTGCCCTCGAACACGGCTACGCCAGCTCGCAGGCTCTGGCCAAAGCCTTCCGCACCCACTTTGGCATCACCGCCAGTGAGCTCCGCACCTGCCAGGATTTCGCCAGCTACCGCCGCGCCCTGCAAAACAGCAAAATCGGACACGGCCTGCGCAAAAACGGACACGCGGCGGCCGGCACCGCTGCTTACACTGCGCGCGAACCCAAACAGGAGAGCAACATGACAACCTTGCATACCGAACAGTTCGCCCCGCGCACCCTGGCTTACATCCGCGTCACCGGTGCCTACGGCGTCGGCTACGAAGAAGCGACCGGGCGCCTCTACCAATGGGCAGGCGCACACGGCCTGGCGGACGGCGAATGTATCTTCATCTACCTCGACCACCCCGAAGTCACCCCGGTCGAACGCTGCCGTACCGACATCTGCCTGAGCGTACCGCCGGATACCGCCGTCGGCGGCGGCATCGAAAAACAAACCCTGCCCGGCGGCAGCTACGCGGTCATCCGCCGCACCGTGACCGAACCCGCGCAATACGCCCAATATTGGCAGGAGCTGATGACAGCGGTCGTGGGCGCCAAACTGGAAGTGGATAACCGCCCCTGCTTCGAGTATTACCACAGCTTCCAGCCGCAGCCCTATGCGGCCGATGTCAGCTTCTACGTAGCAGTCACACTGTAAACCCGTACGGGGCGGTGCAAGCCGCCCCGTTTATTTGCGACGATGTGTATCATGTGGCGATTTCCCACCGGAGCCTGCCATGACCCCACATTTCCGCCCGCAAGATGCCGACAACTACGATCAAAAAATTGCCATCGCCGTTCCCGGCTACGACACCCTCCACCGCACCACCGCCGCCCTGCTCGCCACGCGTCTGCCCGCAGACGCGCGCATCCTCGTCGTCGGTGCCGGCACGGGGGCAGACATCCTCGCCCTGCACCGCCAGCAACCTGCCTGGCACATTACCGCCGTCGAACCACTGGCGGAAATGCTTGCCCAGGCACGTGCCAAAACCGCAGATATCGCCAGCATCCACTTCCACCACGGCTACCTTGCCGACCTGCCGCAGAGTGATCCCTTTGATGCTGCCGTCTGCCATCTCGTCATGCACTTCATCGCAGAAACGGCCGACAAGCGCAGCCTGCTTGAGCACATCGCTGCCCGCCTCAAACCCGCCGCCCTACTGCTGCACAGCGATGTCATCGCGACCAACCCCGACGAACTGCCCGTACTCATTGAATATACCCTCGCTGCCGGCATGCCCGTCGCCGGCATCCCGCTGATGCAACAACGCTTTACTGCCGATATTCACGGCATCAGTACAGACGACTTCGCTGCTCTCGCACAATCAAGCGGTTTTACTGCGCCGTACCTCTATTTCCGCGTACCGACCATCGCCGCCTGGCTGCTGGAACGCCGCGCGTGAACCGCCCCGTTTCGCCCGTCCTCGCCCAGTGGCAGCACGCCCTCGCCGAAAAACCGGCTCTGGCTGCCGCAGATGAAACCGTCCGCGCCGCCCTCGCCGCCACCAGGCCGCACGGCCAGTTCACCGACTGGCTGGCCGTCGTCCATGCCCTGCCGCACGACCCGGCAGCCACCATCGAACTCAATACCGCCACCGTTCGTGCCAGCAGCATCACCGCCCCTTCACCGGAAGCGGGACTGCGCGCGCTGATGCCGTGGCGCAAAGGCCCGTTCGACCTCTACGGCGTCCACATCGACAGCGAATGGCGCAGCGACGACAAATTCGCCCGCCTGCTCGCCGCCGGCGTGGACTTCACCGGCAAGCACATCCTCGACGTCGGCTGCGGCAACGGCTACTTCCTCTACCGCATGCTCGGCGCGGGCGCGCGCTTCGCCCTCGGCCTCGATCCCTCCTGGCACTACTTCGCGCAATACCTCGCCCTGGAAAAACTGCTCGGCCCGCAGCACTGCGCCTACCTGCCGCTGACCCTCGACGACATCGCCCCGCGCGACTTCGACCTGACCCTATCCATGGGCGTGCTCTACCACCGCCGCGAACCACTGCAACACCTCGCCCAACTGCGCGACACCCTGCGTGCCGATGGCCGCCTCATCCTCGAAACCCTGGTGGTTGATGGCGACGCGACAACCGTGCTCATGCCGCCGGAACGCTATGCGGGCATGCGCAACGTCTGGTTCCTGCCGAGCGTGGCGGCACTCACCCGCTGGCTGCACCGCCTCGGCCTCGACCTCGAATACAGCGGCACACCCGTGGCCACCACCGGCACCGAACAGCGCAAAACCGCCTGGAGCACCGACTGCTCGCTCACCGACTTCATGCAACCCGATTTCAGCGCGACCATCGAAGGCCTGCCGCCACCGCAACGCGTCATCCTCATCGCCCGCAAAAAACGCTGACGCCCGTGATAGGCTGCCACTCCCCCCCTTTCCAAGGAAACATCCATGCAACGCGATTTTTCGGCGGTAAAACGCCTCGTTATCAAAGTCGGCACCAGCTCGCTGGTCGCCCCTGACCGCAGCATCCGCCTGGAACGCATTGACCGTCTCGCTTTCGTCATCAGCGCCCTGACCCAGCGCGGCCTAGATGTAGTACTGGTCTCATCCGGTGCGATGGGCTTCGGCCTGAACGTCCTCGGCCTGTCACAGCGGCCGCCGGAAGTACCACGCCAGCAAGCGGTATCCAGTGTCGGTCAGGTGGCGATGATGAGCCTCTATGCGCAAATATTCAGCCACTACCAAAGTACCGTGTCGCAACTGCTGCTGACCCGCGACGTGGTCGAATACCCCACCAGCCTCGACAATGCCCGCAACGCCTTCGCCAGCCTCTTTGCCCTGCGCATCATCCCCATTGTCAACGAAAACGATGCGGTTAGCGTCGAAGAAATGGATCACATCACCAAATTCGGCGACAACGACCGCCTCTCGGCAGTGGTAGCGGACATCATCAACGCCGACCTGCTCATCATGCTCTCCGATATTGACGGCCTCTACGACAAAAACCCGGCGGAACATCCTGACGCCCGGTTGCGGCAGCGGGTCAGCCTGATTGACAACGCTACCATCCGCTCAGCGGGTGGCGCGGGCAGCGCGCACGGTACCGGCGGTATGGCAAGCAAAATCCGCTGCGCACAAATGGTCTTTGCCCGCAACAGCCAGATGGTGCTGATGAACAGCCGCGAACCGCGTGACATCCTGCGCGTGCTGGACGGCGAAAACATCGGTACCTGGTTCGCCCAGGAGGAATAACCACTATGATCACCATTACCCAACTTGGGCAAAACGCCCGTCTCGCCGCCCACCAACTGGCCCGACTCAGCAGCAGCGCGAAAAACCAAGCCCTGCATGCCGTGAGCGCTGCCTTACTCGCGCACACGGACGACATCCTCGCCGCTAACGCGCGCGACCTGGCGGCCGCTGCTGATCACGGCATCAGCGGCGTCATGCTCGACCGCCTGCGTCTTGACGCCGCACGCATCCAGGCCATCGCCGCAGGGGTGGCACAAGTCGCCGACCTACCCGATCCCATCGGCACTGTGCTGCGCGGCTACACCAACGCCGACGGCCTCGAAATCCTGCAAAAACGCGTGCCGCTGGGCGTGATCGCCATGATCTTCGAGAGCCGCCCCAATGTCGCCGTGGACGCCTTCAGCCTCGCCTTCAAAACCGGTAACGCCATCATCCTGCGTGGCGGCCGCGATGCCCGGCACAGCAATGCCGCCCTGGTGGACATCATCCGCCGCACCCTGCACGCTGCCGGACTTAATGCCGACGCCGTACAACTACCGGATGACCCCGACCGCCGTCTGGCCGAAGCACTGATGCAGGCTACCGACTACATCGACGTCCTCATCCCGCGCGGCGGCGCGCAACTCATCCGCAGCGTCAAAGAAAAGGCGCGGGTTCCGGTTATCGAAACGGGCGTCGGCAACGTGCACATCTACGTGGATGAAAGCGCCGACCTCGACATGGCGACGCGCATCGTCGTCAACGCCAAAACCCAACGCCCCAGCGTCTGCAACGCTGCGGAAAACCTGCTGGTGCATAGCGCCGTGGCGTCTCGCTTCCTGCCACAACTGGCCGTGGCAATGGCAGCGGTACACGCCGTGGAATACCGCGCCGACGAACGTGCCCAACCGCTTCTGCCGAATGCCGTCGCAGCCACGGAGGCAGACTACGCGACAGAATTCCTTGATTACATCCTGGCGGTAAAAGTGGTGGACAGCGCTACAGAAGCCATTGATTGGATCAACCGCTACACCAGCCACCATTCCGAAGCCATCATCACCCGCGATATTGCCCATGCCCGCGCCTTTCAAGATGCAGTGGATGCAGCAGTGGTGTACGTCAACGCCTCAACCCGCTTCACCGACGGCTTCGTCTTCGGCTTGGGCGCGGAAATCGGCATCTCGACCCAGAAAATGCATGCGCGCGGCCCAATGGGGCTGGAAGCCCTGACCAGCACCAAATACTACGTCTGCGGCGAGGGACAAATACGCGAGTAGCGCCCTGCCCGGCAAACGATCAGGGTAAACAGCAACCTCGTATGCAGGACGACTCCAACCCACCAGTTGCTGATTGCAAAATACCGCCGCACAAAAAAGCCCGCCGAAGCGGGCTTTTCCTGTCAGGCAAGCAGCTGCGGGAGAACTTGATCCACCCACGCTTCCAGCCGTTCTTGAGTCTTTTCCGGCTGGCTGTCTTCATCCAGCGCGAGGCCGATGAATTTGCCGTTTGCCTTCACCGCCTTGGAAGAAGTGTATTTGTAGCCGTCGGTCGGCCATTCGCCGATGAAGGTTGCACCTTGCGCGCTCAGTTGTTCACCGATCATCCCCAGGGCATCCAGGTAGTATTCGGGGTAGCCGATCTGGTCGCCGAGGCCGAACATGGCAATCACCGTGCCATCGAGGTTGGCCGAGGCGATTTTGTCCACCACTTGTTCCCAGTCATCCTGGTATTCGCCGTAGTTCCAGGTCGGCATGCCGAGGATGATGCGTTTGTAGAGGAACATGTCGTTCGGGTCGTCGAGGTCGATGATGTTGATCGGCACGATTTCCAAACCGTGTTTTTCTTTGATGTAGGCTTCGATGCGGTAGGCAACGTCTTCGGTCATGCCGGTGGTGCTGCCGTAGAAGAATCCGATTTCTTGGCTCATGGGGGTTTCCTTATGGTTGGCCGTGCAGGGCTTGGGCACAGGCGAGGGTGTTGCGCAGCAGGCAGGCGATGGTCATCGGCCCGATGCCGCCGGGTACGGGGGTAATGGCGCCGGCGGTCTCAACGGCACTGGCAAAGTCCACGTCGCCGACGAGGCGGATTTTATCGCCTTCGGTAATGCGGTTGATGCCGACGTCGAGAACGATGGCGCCGGGTTTCAGCCAGTCGCCTTTGACGAGCTGTGCCTTGCCGACGGCGGCGACGACGATGTCGGCTTCGCGGCAGAGTGCAGGCAGGTCGGGGCTGCGTGAATGGGCGATGGTAACGGTGGCATTCGCGGCAAGCAGGAGTGCCACCATCGGCTTGCCGACGATGTTGGAGCGGCCGATGACGATGGCGCGTTTGCCGGCGAGATCGCCCAAGCGGTCGCGCAGGATGAGCGAGCAGCCGAGCGGGGTGCAGGGAATGGAGACAGGGTTACCCGTCCACAGGCGGCCAACGTTGACGGGATGGAAACCGTCCACGTCTTTGTCCGGGGTGATGGCATTCAGCACGGCATCGGCGTCAAGGTGTTTAGGCAGCGGCAATTGCACGAGGATGCCATGCACTTGCGGATCGGCATTGAGTTCGGCAACTTTGGCAAGCAGCGCTTCCTGAGTGGTGTCGGCGGGCAGTTTGTATTCGAGGCTGGCAAAACCCGCTTCTTTGGCCTGGATGCCTTTATTACGCACATAGACTTCGCTGGCCGGGTCATTGCCGACGAGGACGACGGCAAGGCCGGGCCGGATGCCGGTCTTCTCGCGGAAAAGAGCGGTATCGCGCGCCACTTCAGCGCGGATAGTGGCGGCAAAGGCTTTGCCGTCAATGATGTCTGCACTCATTGGGTTTCCCTTGTATTTCAGTTGGTTAATGCAGCGCGGATAGCGTCTGCGGTATCGCGCAATTCGGCCAGATCCGCCGCTCCCTTGCCGTGCGAGCCGAGCGTTTTGCCCGCCCACATCGGTATCAGGTGCATATGGTAATAGAAGACGGACTGTCCCGCCGCCTCACCGTTGTATTGCACCACGCGAATGCCGTCCGCCTGCAAAGCCTGTTTCTGCGCGCGCGCGAGTTTCTGGCTGAAGTTGATGATGTGTTGCAGCGATGCGGGGTCGGCATCGAGCAGGTCGGTGGCAAAGCATTTCGGGATAATCAGGCTATGCCCTTTGCTTTGCGGGAAGGCATCCATAAAGGAAAAGAGGTTGTCGTCTTCGTAGATTTTGGCGCAGGGGATTTCGCCGGCCAGAATTTTGTGAAATATGGTGTCACTCATGGTTTTTTCCTCGCGGGATAAATAAAAAAGGCACGGTAATTAATCGTGCCTTTTGTCCGTTATTTACGGCATTTAATCGGTCTGTTTATTGGATCAGCAGATCGTGTTCGCTGCCGCCGTGTTGCAGATGGTCAATAAACCATTGTGGTTTACGTCCCATGCCGCTCCAGGTTTGTTTCGGGTTGGCAGGATTACGGTAACGCGGCGGCATTACAGTGCGTTGTACCGGGACTTTATTGCCTTCCATACTGGTGATGAATCGTGCCGCTTGCCGTTGGGCTTCGGAAAGAATATCGCGGGCGCGTTTCTTCTTCTGGCGATCAATATGATTGATCAGTGCTTCAAAGTCATCGTTGTTCAGATTGTCAACTTGATTAAAGAGTTCTTCTAGGCTCATTGTTTGTCCTCGTTTGTTGTTAGAAAGCGGGCGAATTATATAGCGCCATTTGTCTATCTGTAAAGTATTGCCACCGCTTTATTGCAGAATATTTTAATGCCTGCGGTTTTATTTTTTACATACCCAACAAATGATTTACGTACCGTCTGTTTTATCTCTTATTTTTCGTTTTCGGCCTCTTCTTTCAGCCTCTCGTAACGCTTTTGCAGATTACCGACTTTCTGCCGTTCGTTAACCGGCAGGGTTGGATCTTTCAAGGCGCGCGATACTTGTGCTTCCGCCAGTTTGTAATCGCCAATCAAGGCATAGTATTTGGCGGATAGCAGGAATTGTTCGGCGCTACGCTGCTGCCGGTCAAGCAAACCGCCATAGACATCGTAATATTGCACTGCACCGGGGTCGCGGGCGATTTGTGCCTGCAAGAGCTTTTCCGCTTCCTGATATTTACCGACGGCTATTAAACTGCGGGCATAGGGAATAATCAGGTTTTCATTATTGCGCCAACGCTGCCAGGCCTTGCTGAGGATTTCTTCTGCTTTGCTATTGTCGTCATCCGCCAATGCCTGTTCGCCGTGCAAGCGGGCAAAAGCGGCGTTTTTATCGGCAGGCAGGCTTGGCAATAATGCCGCCAGCGTGGTGCGGTCGTAGCGCCGCTCGGCATCCAGCGCCTGACGGTATTGGGCGGCAAGAGGGTCGGCGGGTTGGAAATCGCGTTGTTTATAACGGCTATAGCGCCCAATAGCCGCTTTGGCGAGTTGGTATTCCAGCGGATTACGGCTGGATTTATTTTTTTCGGCTTTTGCCAATTGGCGCTCAATACGGTTTTGCGGCAAGGGGTGCGTCAATAAGAATTCCGGTGGCTGACTGCCATGCGCCATCAATTTCTCGAAGAATACCGCCATTTGTGATTCGTCATAGCCCGCTTTACGCAGGATTTTAACAGCGACATCATCCGCCTGTTGTTCATGGGCGCGTGAATATTCCAATTGTTTTTCGCGCACATAGGCTTGCGAACCGATAATGGCTGCGCGCGCGCCTTGCGGACTATCACCGGCGGCAGCAGCAGCAATGCCAGCCAGCATTCCGACTGCCTGTATCCAGGTATATTTTTCGGCGTTGGCAATAGAGCGCGCGATATGCGATTGGCTGACGTGTCCAATTTCATGCGCGATGACCCCGGCCAGCTGATCTTCATTGTCCGTCATCGCTATCAGGCCGCTATTGATACCAATATAGCCGCCACTGGTGGCAAAGGCATTGATAGCGGGCGAATCGATCACAAAGAAATGATAACTAGAAGCGGCAGGGGCATATTTGCTGAGACGATTACCCAATTCGCGCACATATTGGGTGATTTCCGGCTGCTCAAGCAGCTCGCCGTTTTGCCGCAGGCGGCCTTCAACCGCCATGCCGATATTGCGTGCCTTATCGCCGCTGAATATACGTTTTTCGGGATTACCGAGATCGGGCAATTCAATATCAGCGGCATGAACGCTATACGCGCCCAAAGCAGCCAGTAACATAATGAATGACTTGCGCATCACAGACTCCGTTAACACAAGAAACGAAAAAACGTATCTACCGTTTCAGATAATCGCGGCAGATACGCTTTATATTTAAGGAATTACAGCACCATCGCCGCCAGCCAGCCGGCCAGTAGTAATGGTACGTTGTAATGCAAGAATGTCGGAATCACGCTGTCGCGGATGTGATTATGCTGCCCGTCGGCATTAAAGCCCATCGTCGGGCCGAGAGTCGAATCGGAAGCGGGCGAACCAGCGTCACCAAGTGCCCCAGCGGTACCGATGATGGCGACCGTCGCCAGCGGCGAAAAGCCCATATGCACGCAGATCGGCACGTAGATCGCGGCGATAATCGGCAAGGTGGAAAAGGAGCTGCCGATACCCATCGTCACCAATAATCCGACCACCAGCATTGCCAGCGACACCAATGCCTTACTGTTGCCAAAAAAGGCGACACTGTCTTGCACCAGCGGGTCAATCCCGCCCGTGGCTTTCATCACGGCGGCAAAACCATTGGCAGCAATCATGATGAAGGCAATCATGCTCATCATGCGGATGCCGCTATTAAAGACGGTATCTGCCTGCTGCCAGTGAATGACGCGCGCGACCATAAAAATGGCAAAACCCAGCAGGCCGGCGAGAATCAGCGAACCGGTATATTTTTGTGCCAAAAAAGCGACAGTAACGGCAATTATGGCGATGATGATATTGCCCGGTTTGATGGGAATTTGTTCCGCTGCCCCTTCGACCGGCAGATTTTCATAATGACGCGGCTTGCGGTAGCTGTAAAAAATAGCCGTTGCCAACCCTGCAACCATACCCAAAGCCGGAATCGCCATGGCCTGATAAATATTGACGCCAGATACATCCATGCCGAATTTACTGATATTACCCAGCAGAATCTTGTTCAAGAAAATATCGCCAAAACCATAGGGCACAAACATATAAGTACAAACCAAACCGAATGTGACCACACAAGCAAGCATACGGCGGTCGAGATTGAGGCGGTTCATGACAGTCAGCAGCGGCGGAATAATCAGTGGAATAAAGGCAATATGAATCGGCACCAGGTTCTGACTCATGATGCTCATGGCGAGCAGCGCAATAATCAGCAGCCATTTCAGATAACTACCGCTGCCGTGCGCAGCGCGTTTGACGATAACATTCGCCATTGCCTGCGATAAGCCGGAATAAGAAATAGCGACGGCGAAGGCACCGAGCACCGCATAAGACAAGGCCGTCGCCGTACCTGCGGCAATGCCTTCTTCAAAGACCTTGACCAGATATTTCAGTTTCAAAATTGTATCCGGCTCCGTAACACCCGCTACCTTATCCGGCGGGAAAGCGGCAAGAATAGTTTCTGCGGGAATATTGGCGACAAGTCCGCCAACAAAAGCACTGATAATCAGGCTGAACACAACATGCACGCGTACCAGCGATAAAATCAGCATCAAACACACAGCAAGGACGACTGGATTCATAGGTAACTCCGAATAAAAACGGGAAAAATGAGCAGGCGACGCATTATGAAACAAGAAAACGACGAGTGCAAAGTGCCTGCCCATAAGTCGCCAATAATTTTGCTGATATAAGAGATAGTCATCACCGCTTCCCGCATGAAATTCATGCGGTTTATGGACAAGCGGGACAGCGGCATGGTTTTTATGGCGCTATCCGCAATTTAGCAAGCAATATCTCGCATAACAAAACCGATACGGCTACTGTCAGGAAGTCCATAGCATTTATTGCCATCATGAGTGAAAACAAGACTCTTCTCAGCGAATATCTGAATGAATTTCATGGATTTTTATGCCATGTTATGGCTGCATAAATGTCTTTAGCGATAAGAGGGATCGACAATAGCACTACCCGTGCAAACCCCGTACAATCCGCGCCGTTTTTCCAACCATCCATCATTCATGTTGAAAGCCGCCCTGATGGTTACTCTCTGCTCAGCGCTGTCCGCCTGCATGTCAACGCTGCCAGCCTGGAATTCATCGGGTGTTGCGCAGCTGAATACATCCGCTTGACCAGCAAGGAATCCAATGACCGACATCGCTCTCGACCCGCATCTGCACACCCGCATCAACCGCTTCTGCGAAATCGGCGATACCTTCGCCGCGCAGGGCGAATACCCGCAAGCCATCGAAGCCTACCAGTACGCCTGGAATCTGCTGCCCGAACCCAAAACCCGCTGGGAAGCGGCAACCTGGATACTCGCCGCTATTGGTGACGCCTGGTTTCTGCACGGTGATTACATTCGTGCGCGCGATAATTTCCAGATCGCCCTGCCCTGCCCCGGCGGCAGCGACAATGCCTTCATCCATCTGCGCCTCGGCCAGGCTCTGCTTGAACTGGGCGAGACGGCTGCCACCGCCGCATTACAACAGGCGCATAATCTCGGTGGCGAGGCCGTCTTTGCCGACGAAGATCCCAAATATCTCGCCGCTCTTCACTAAGGAAACCCCATGCGCCAAATCATCTTCGATACCGAAACCACCGGCATGAACTTCAATGGCCGTGACAAATCCGAAGGCCACCGCATCATTGAAATCGGCTGCGTCGAACTCATCGACCGCCGCCCGACCGAAAACTACTTTCACCAATACATCAACCCCGAACAAACCATTGACCCTGACGCCGTGCGCGTGCACGGCATCACCAACGAACGCGTCGCCGGTGAGCCGACCTTTGCCGCCATCCTCAAAGATCTGCTCGCCTACCTCAACGGCGCGGATGAGCTCATCGCGCACAATATGCCGTTCGACCAGTCCTTCCTTAACCGCGAATTCAAACTCGCCAAAGCCGGCTTCAAACTCGAAGACCGCTTCCCGCTCACCGATACCCTGCAACTCGCCAAAAACAAAGTCCCCATTGCCAAATACAATCTGGACGCACTCTGCAAATACTACGGCATTGATAACAGCAACCGTAGCCTGCACGGCGCGCTGCTTGACTCGCAGCTCCTCGCCGAAGTCTATCTACGCCTGACCACCGAACAATCCGGTTTCGACTTCGCCGCCACTACCGTGCAATCCGCCGCTACACCTGCTGAAACCATCATAACCACGATCAGCGCGAGCAGCGATAGCTGGCAGCGCATCAGCATCAGCAGCGAAGAAGCCGCTGCTCATCAGGCCTACCTTGAAAAAATACGTCAATAAGCGGCACGTTCGTCTGCTCTGCTACGCCGTCGCCAGCCTCATCAGCCTCTACTTCGGCACGGCCTTCGTGCATGGCGTTATCTGGCGCGGCGCAGCTCCCGTCGGCGCATGGCTGCTGGCGCTCATCACCAGCCTGACGCTGGCCGCCCTACCCTGGCTGTGGGCGGTTTACCTGCACTGCTACCGCCCCCAACCTGCCGCCAGACCGCCGAGTATCCGCCAACAACTGCTAACGCGAGCGATGGCCGATCTCGCCGCCCTGCGCGATAACGCTGCACAATACCGCTGCCGTGCCGATGGCGAACGCATCGGCCTCCTCCTCGAACAACTCTGCAACCACAGCGAAATCTACCTGCGTGGTCTCGGCGACGATGACGATAAAATCCGCGCCAACCGCCCGCTGCTCACCGTCTATCTGCCCGAACTGGCGCATATCAGCCTGCTCTACCTACAACTGCCCGCCGCCGAACTTGGCGAACATAACCGCCGTCAACTGCTGCAACTTATCAGCGACACTCACGATCTCATCCGCAATGGCCACGCCGGGATGCGCGCCCGCACCCTGCACGACCTTGAAACCCGCATGGAAGTGCTGCGCGAACGCCTTGGCACACGTGAGCCCTGAGCCGTCCCCGGTCATCTCTCCGGCTATTTGCCTGACTGCGAAATCCTGCCAAGCGGCGTTAATCCTGCGTGTTGCCACGTATGCAGATGTTATCCCCTGATAATCATCACCTCTGCTTTGTGAAAATAACCGTGGATTTCCTAGTTTTTTTTCCCTATTCCCGTTAATATCCTTCAAGATTTATCAATCACAGGGGGTGGAGAATCTTGTTTTTACCGGAACTTTAATTTGCGAATTATTAAAGCGTTTTCCCACGGAATGATTAATCACCGGAATGCCGCAATCAGGGGCATTCCGCCCATCAAAGGAGTTTTCTTATGTCGGAACCCACCCCGCAAACGGCGCAGCAAGGCCTGCCCACGCTGCCCAAAAATACTATCTGGATGATCAGCTTCGGCTTTCTCGGCGTGCAGACGGCCTTCACCCTGCAAAGCTCGCAGATGAGCCGCATTTTCCAAACACTCGGCGCTGACCCGCACAGTCTCGGCTGGTTCTTTATCCTGCCGCCGCTGGCGGGTCTTTTGGTACAGCCCATCGTCGGCCATTATTCGGACCGCACTTGGGCACCGCGTCTCGGCGGTCGCCGCCTGCCATATCTGCTTTATGGCGCGCTGATTGCCGTGCTGGTGATGATTTTGATGCCGAACTCCGGCAGTTTCGGCTTTGGCCCGCTTGCCGCACTGGTATTTGGCGCGCTGATGATTGCCCTGCTGGATGTGTCGTCCAACATGGCAATGCAGCCGTTCAAGATGATGGTCGGCGATATGGTTAACGACGAGCAGAAGAGTTATGCCTACGGTATTCAGAGTTTTCTCGCCAATGCCGGTTCGGTGATTGCCGCCGTGTTGCCGTTCGTGTTCGCCTATATCGGTCTTGCCAATACCGCGCCACAGGGCGTAGTGCCGCAGACGGTGGTGGTCGCGTTTTATGTCGGCGCGGCGCTGCTCGTCATCACCAGCGCCTTCACGATTTTCAAGGTGAAGGAGTACGACCCTGCCACTTATGCCCGTTATCACGGTATTTCAGTGCAGGACAATCAGGACAAAGTGAGCTGGCTGACGCTACTGAAAACCGCGCCCAAGGCCTTCTGGACGGTGTCATTGACGCAGTTTTTCTGCTGGTTTGCCTTCCAGTATTTGTGGACGTATTCCGCAGGCGCGATTGCCGCCAATGTCTGGCAGACCACGGATGCCGCTTCTGCCGGCTATCAGGAAGCGGGTAACTGGTACGGGATGCTGGCGGCGGTGCAGTCCATCGCGGCGGTCGTGTGCTCGTATGTGCTGGCGAAGGTGCCGAACCAGTTCCATAAGCACGGTTATTTCGCCTGTCTGGCGCTGGGTGCGCTGGGTTTCCTCTCCATCGCCTATGTCGGCAATAAATATGTGCTGATTCTGTCCTTTATCTTGGTCGGCATTGCTTGGGCGGGGATTATCACTTACCCGCTGACGATCGTGACCAATGCCCTTTCCGGCAAACACATGGGCACCTACCTCGGCCTCTTTAACGGCTCGATTTGCCTGCCACAAATTGTCGCTTCGCTTATGAGTTTCGGCCTCTACCCGTTATTGGGCGGCACACAGGCCAATATGTTTATTGCTGCCGGGATTATCCTGCTCGCCGGCGCGTTTTCGGTGTTCCTGATTAAGGAAACGCACGCCAAGACGGATCACGCCTGATGGATGCGCTGTCCAAACCGTTCGGCACCCTGCACGGGGTGCCGGTCGTCGGCTATTACCTGGAAAATGCGCGCGGCACACGGGTGTGCGTGCTCAATCTTGGCGGCATCATCCAGGATTACTCGCTGCGCACAGATAATGGCCGCCTGCCGCTGGTCATCGGCTACGACAACGCCGCCGATTATGTGCAGAACCCGTTTCAGATTAACAAGCAGATTGGCCGCGTCGCCGGACGCATCGCCGGAGCCGCATTCGACCTCTTCAGCAAACCCTGCCACGTGGAGGCGAACGAAGGGCGTAACGCCCTGCACGGCGGTTCGCACGGGCTGGCGAGGATGCTCTTCACCGTGCAGCGGCTGGATGCGCAGTTACTGCGCCTCAGCACGACCGTGACTGCGGCGCAGGACGGCTACCCCGGCGACCTTGAACTCCGCATTGATTACCAGCTGGACGCGGACGACCGCCTCATCCTCCGCTACGAAGCGACGGCGCACGGCGACACCGTGTTTGACCCGACCCTGCACATCTACTGGCGCCTGCCGCGCGGCCTGCACGACTGCACCCTGCACATCCCGCAGGGCGAACATATCGCCGTTGATGCGGAAAAACTGCCGCTCAATGCAGACGACAACCCTGCTTACGACTTCCGCCACGTGCGTCCGCTGGATGATGCCGTGCGCGCAAGCGGGGGTTTTGACGACATCTACCGCGTCCCCACTGACATCCGCCAGGCAGCAGCCATCCTGAGCACCCCCGACTACCGCATCCGCCTCTATGGCGATCGCAACGGCCTGATTATCTTCACCGCCGCGCCGCAGGACGGCACCGCGCATGAGGCGGGCACTTATGACGCGCTCGCCACCGAACTGCAAACCCTGCCCAACAGCCTGCACCGTCCCGAATACGGCGACATCCGCCTCAAAGACGGCGCGCGCCACCAATCCACCATCATCTTCCAACCCGAAAGAGGACTCTGATATGTACCTGAGAATCATGGAAATCCACCCCTGGAGCATCCGCAGCACCAAACTGGAAAAAGAACACAAGCGCCTGCAAGAAAGCCTGACCAGCCTCGGCAACGGCTATATGGGCATGCGCGGCAACTTCGAAGAAACCTACAGCGGCGACAGCCACCTCGGCACCTACATCGGCGGCGTGTGGTTCCCGGACAAAACCCGCGTCGGCTGGTGGAAAAACGGCTACCCCAAATACTTCGGCAAAGCCATCAACGCCTTGAATTACAGCAAAGTCGCCATCTACGTTGACGGCCAGGAAGTTGACCTCGGCAAACACACCCCCACCGACTTCGTCCTTGAACTCGACATGCACACCGGCGTCCTGCACCGCCAGTTCACCCTCTTTGGCGTCCAGTTCCGCATCAGCAAATTCCTCTCCGTCGCGCAAAAAGAACTGGCGCTCATCCGCTGGGACATCACCGCCACCGACGGCAAAACCCACAAAGTACGCATCGACGCCGTCATTGACGCCGACGTGAAAAACGAAGACGCCAACTACGAAGAAAAATTCTGGCAAGTACTGGCGCGCGACGTTACCGCCGACCGTGGCAGCATCGCCACCCAAACCGTCGCCAACCCCTTCGGCGTCGACCAATTCATCGTCAACGCCGAACAAACCTTCGCCGGCAACTTCACCGCCACCGGCCACGACAGCAGCGACTGGCGCGTGACCAACCGCTTCGAAGCCGAAGTGGGCGCGGCGCCGAAAACCTTTGAAAAACGCGTCATCATCACCACCAGCCGCGACTACGACGGTCTCGCCGCCGTACAAAAAGCCGGACGCGACCTCTCCGCGAAAATCAGCGGACAAAACCACGCCGACCTCCTCGCCGCCCACGAAGCGGGCTGGAAACAGCGCTGGGATATCGCCGACGTCGTCATCAGCAGCAACGACGAAGCCCAACAAGGCATCCGCTTCAACCTCTTCCAGCTATTCGCCACCTACTACGGCGAAGACGCCCGCCTCAACATCGGCCCGAAAGGCTTCACCGGCGAAAAATACGGCGGCGCCACCTACTGGGACACCGAAGCCTACGCTGTGCCACTCTACCTCGCCCTGGCCGAGCCGAACGTCACCCGCAACCTGCTCAAATACCGCCACAATCAGTTGCCGCAGGCCCAGCACAACGCCCGCCAGCAAGGTCTCGCCGGCGCGCTCTACCCGATGGTTACCTTCACCGGCGTCGAATGCCACAACGAATGGGAAATCACCTTTGAGGAAATCCACCGCAACGGTGCCATCCCTTACGCCATCTACAACTACACCAACTACACCGGCGACGACAGCTACCTCGCCAAAGAAGGTCTGGAAGTGCTGGTCGAAGTCTCGCGCTTCTGGGCGGATCGCGTCCACTACTCCAAACGCCACGGCAAATACATGATCCACGGCGTGACCGGGCCGAACGAATACGAAAACAACATCAACAACAACTGGTACACCAACACCCTCGCCGCCTGGGTACTGCAATACACCCTGGACGCCCTGCAAAAACACCCGCGCCCCGACCTCAACGTCAGCGACGCCGAGCGCGGCAAATGGCAGGACATCATCGCGAACATGTACTATCCCGAAGACAAAGAACAAGGCATCTTCGTCCAGCACGACGGCTTCCTCGACAAAGACATCCGCCCCGTCTCCGCCCTCTCGCCAGACGACCTGCCGCTGAACCAAAAATGGTCGTGGGACAAAATCCTGCGCTCGCCCTTCATCAAACAGGCCGACGTCCTGCAAGGCATCTACTTCTTCGGCGACCGCTACACCCTCGACGAAAAACGGCGCAACTTCGACTACTACGAACCGATGACCGTGCACGAAAGCTCGCTGTCGCCCTCCATCCACGCCATCCTCGCCGCCGAACTCGGCAAAGAAGCCAAAGCCGTGGAAATGTACCAGCGCACCGCCCGCCTCGACCTTGACAACTACAACAACGACACCGAAGACGGCCTGCACATCACCTCCATGACCGGCTCATGGCTGGCCATCGTCCAGGGCTTCGCACAAATGAAAACCTGGGGTGGCACCCTCAGCTTCGCGCCCTTCCTGCCATCAGACTGGACGGGCTACACCTTCCATATCAACTACCGTGGCCGCCTGATAAAAATAGAAGTGGACGGCAAAAACGTCACCCTGCGCCTGCTCAAAGGCGACGCCCTGCCGCTCAAACTCTACGGCGAAGCCCTGACCCTGAAAGACAGCCACAGCGCGCCACTGCAAAAAAACGGGTAAAAAACCCCCACAGAGACAAATCCCTTCCCCCGCTACGGGGGAAGGTGTCGCGCAGCGACGTAAAGGGGGAAGACTATTCGCAAACCCAACAATCACGCCGCTTGACGAATCTCTGTCGCGTACAAAAAAACAACACAGGAGAACAACCATGACCTACCAAGCCGTCCTCTTCGACCTCGACGGCGTCATCACCGACACCGCCGAATACCACTACCTGGCCTGGAAAAAACTCGCCGAAGAACAGGGCATCCATATCGACCGCGCCTTCAACGAACAACTCAAAGGCGTTTCGCGTGACGATTCCCTGCGCCGCATTCTCGCCCACGGCGGCAAAAGCGTGGACGATGCCGAATTTGCCCGCCTGACCACACGCAAAAACGACAACTACGTCGAAATGATTCAGGCCGTCCGTCCTGAAGACGTGTACCCAGGCATCCTCGCCCTGCTGCAAGCCCTGCGCGCGGCGGGCAAAAAAATCGCGCTGGCCTCGGCGAGCAAAAACGGCCCCTTCCTGCTCGAAAAAATGCAGCTCACCGCCTACTTCGACGCCATTGCCGACCCTGCCGCCGTCGCCCACTCCAAACCGGCACCGGACATTTTCCTCGCCGCCGCGCAAGGCGTGGGGGTGGACATCCGCGACTGCATCGGCATCGAAGACGCCGCCGCCGGCATCACCGCCATCAAAGCCGCCGGTGCACTGCCTGTCGGCGTGGGCAAAGCAGAAGACCTGGGCAGTGACATCGCCCTCGTCCCCGATACTGCCCACCTGACTCTCGCCTATCTAGATGAAGTTTGGGCGGCGCTGCATTGAAGCATCAATGCGACAAACAAAAATAAAAAGCCCCATGATGGAGCCTTTTTTCTTCTACCGAACTTGCGATAAAAAAACCGGCTTGATGCCGGTTTTTTTTATCGCAGAAAGCGGCTTATTTCTTGCCGTATTTGCGTTTGAAGCGATCCACACGACCGGCGGTATCAACAATGCTCTGTTTGCCGGTATAGAACGGGTGGGATTGGCTGCTGATATCAACGCGCACCAGCGGATATTCTTTACCATCGGTCCAAGTAATCGTTTCTTTGGTTTCGACAGTGGAACGGGTCAGAATGGCGAAGTCGGCGCTGTTGTCTTTAAAGACGACCGGACGGTAGTTCGGATGAATATTGGGTTTCATGAAATCTCCTAAATTCGGTTTGCTATGGAAAAAACCGCGCGATTTTATCGGTTTACAGTTACTGTTGCAAGGAGGAACCTGCTGACCCCCAGCATTGTGTGGTTTTTCAGCCAAGATTCAGTATAGTCGAATCGCTAATAAAGAGTAACGAGAGTAAAGAACCAAAACAGCAGGGCATTCACATCAGCCAACCGCCATTGTTTCCTCAACCGCTTGATCCATGCCCATGTCTTCTCTATCGGGTTGAAATCCGGGCTATAGGGCGGAAGCCACAGCACCGTATGTCCCTCGGCCTGCAACGCATCCAGCGTGTCCTGCCGTTTGTGGAAGGAGGCGTGTTGTCCATCACGATCACACTGCAGGCAGGCAGCTCCGGCAGCAGTATTTCTGTCGCCCATGTATGAAAAACATCGCTGTCTATGCTGCAATCAAAGGCAGTGAAAGCAAATGGCACAGTGCCACACAGGGCGCCTATAACGTTGGTTTGTGCCTTGCTCCATCCGGATACGCCTGCGCATTTTTGCCCGCGTGGTGCATAACCGTAAGGACGGGAGATGTCTTTTCTGAAGCCGCTTTCATCGATATAAACGAATGGGTGTAGGCGTGCTTCATAGACACTTTTTACTTCGAGGAATTCACGGCGTTTTTCTTCGTCTGCCTTGCGGTGGCGGAAGTCTTTTTTTTAACGGTGAAGCGATAGCGTTTGAGCGCCTTGCAGATGCCGTTTTGTGAGCAGGCCCAAACGTGCAGCCCTTTCCCATTGATAGTCATCAGGGTGCTCGGTTACGTCTTGCCTAATGACTTCTTCTGTGAGAAGGCGGGGCGTAGAACGGCGGCTGCCTTTGGGTTGTGGCTGTTTCTTCCAGGTAGCGAGGGTGTTGGGACTGATGCGGTGTCTGGCTGCTACTTCGCGATAGGTGCTATCTTCAAGTTCTGCAAGGATTTTTTTACGGATATGGGCTGGATAGGTCATGATTTTGATGGTTACTGTTTTTTTGCTATTTAACTATATCTGCTGCATTAAAAACTCTCGTAAGCGTATACCCCCCCTTACTGCGACTTTTTGCTTTGCACCTGCCGTTTTTGTTACAAAAAGCTGCTGCGCAAGTCGCATATCAGCAGGCTCTAGCCAGCCATTGCTGCGTAAACGCGGCAGCAAGTGCATCACCCGCTGCTGTTGGGCTGAGAGGAATACCAAGATCACGCAATTGGGTCATATGCATTCCCACGAGACCGCAAGGGTTGATACGGGTGAAGGGTTCAAGATCCATATCCACGTTCAGGGCAACGCCGTGATAGGTGCGACCATTGCTGATTTTCAGACCAAGCGAGGCTATTTTGTTACCTGCAACGTACACGCCGGGGGCGTCAGGGCGGGCGGCAGCGGTGATGCCGTGTGTCTGCAAGAGGGTGATGACGCTGTTTTCAATCATGCTGACTAGGGCACGGATACCGATGCCGCTGCGACGGATGTCCAGCAGCAGGTACATGATGATTTGCCCAGGCCCGTGATAGGTGATTTGTCCCCCCCGGTCTATGTGAATGACAGGAATATCGCCGGGGGCGAGCAGGTGTTCGGTCTTACCCGCCTGTCCTTGCGTAAACACCGGTGGATGCTGCACCAGCCACAGTTCGTCCGCACTGTCTGTGTCACGTGCAGCGGTGTAAGTCCGCATCGCTTCCCATGTTTCCAAATAGGGGCGCAGACCAAGATGGCGGATATACATGGGGTTCAGAAAAGCAGTTTGATGCTATGCCAGGAACGTTTGAAGAAACCCGCTTTATCTACGGCTTCGCCTGCAATAGCGGGCAAGGTCGCATAGACTTTGTCCCCAATTTTGACGCGGATGGTACCGATTTCTTGCCCAGCAGCAAGTGGGGCAATGATGGGCTTATTCAAATCAAGTGAGACTACGACTTTGCTTTTATCGCTCACCGGTAGCATGAGTTTGACATCGTGCTGTGGGCGGACGTTGATTTCATTCACTGTACCTTTGTAAACAGGAACAGCGGACAGATTCTGCCCTTCTTTGATGACAACGGTTTCTTCAAATTGGGCGAAACCGTAGTTAAAGAGTGCCTGAGATGCATCGTAACGATCACTCTCTTTGTCAGCACCAAGAACAACAGCAATGAAGCGGATGTTACCGCGTTTTTCCGAGCTGGCGAGACAATAACCCGCTTCTTTGGTATGCCCAGTTTTCAAGCCATCAATACTGGCGTTACGCCACAGCAGACGGTTGCGGTTGTCCTGCTTGATTTTGTTATAGGTGTAGTTTTTTTGTCCGTAGAGATGGTAGTACTGAGGATGGTCATTGATGATATGGCGCGAGAGGATAGCAATGTCTTCCGCCGTGGTGTAATTCTCGGGGTCGGGCAGGCCGGTCGGATTGGTGTAGTGGGTGTCCCTCATGCCGAGCTGTGCCGCCTTGCGGTTCATCATCTCGGTAAAACCATCCATCGAGCCGCCAAGATATTCCGCCAAGGCGACAGCCGCATCGTTGCCGGACTGGATAATCAGCCCTTGCAGCAAATCCTGCACAAAAACTTGTTTGTTCACTTCGATAAACATGCGTGAACCTTCCTGTTTGTAGGCGTTTTGGCTCACGGTAATCGGCGTATCCGGGGTCAGTTTGCCGTTTTCCAGCGCTTCGACAACGAGGTAAGCGGTCATCAGTTTGGTGATGCTGGCGGGCGGCAGTTTTTCGTTGGCGTTTTTGCTGAGCAGGATTTGCCCGCTCGCAGCGTCGGTGAGGATGTAGCTTTTGACCGGTAGTTCCGGGGCGTTTTGTGCTAAGACAAAGCCGCTGTAAACAGCGGCGATGTTCAGGATAAGTTGACGGAACAGGTGTCGCATCACGTTTCCTATTGTAGTGCGCGGATTTGGACTTGGGCGACGCCTGCATTGAGGGTGCCAAGTTCTTGGGCGGCAGCACGGGACAAATCAAGAACGCGGTTGCCGTGGAAAGGGCCACGGTCATTGATGCGGACGACGACTTTACGTCCGTTAGACAGGTTAGTGACTTCGACGCGGGTGCCAAGCGGTAATTCTTTATGTGCCGCTGTCATCTCATTCATATTGTAGGTTTCGCCGTTGGCAGTTTTGCGACCATGGAAGGGGTTGCCGTACCAAGAAGCAGGACCTTGTTGTTCGAAGCCTTTGCTGTCAGCCAAGGTTTGGTAGCGTTTACCGAGAACGGTATAGCTGTAGCTTTTGCGACCGCTGCTTTTGGTAATGACATCGCCTTTGGCGTTGTTGTCTACAAGGTTGCGCAGGTTTGGGCGGGTAAAGTCAATGTTGCGCAGGGCTTTTCTGTCTTCACCGGCAAGCAGCGCTTTGGTTTTGGCTTCTTGCGAAGCGAGGGTTTTTTGCGGTTGGGTAAAATCGATTACTTTAACGATATTCACCTGCTGTTCTGCTGTAGCCGACGCGGGTTCGGCTTTATCCGCCGCTGTTTCTTCCGCTTGTGCGGTAAGTGCAGCCGCTGCGATAGTTAGCACCAGAAGTTGTTTTACGTTCATTATCTCAATTTGCTCTCTCTTTTGTGTCTGATTCGGTCGGCAAGATCGCCGACCGCCATGGCATAAAGCGGGGACGCATTATAGCGGGTGACAACGTAGAAGTTGTTATAGGTTATCCACCATGCTTTTTCCTGCTCTGATGCGTCAACGACAAGGCTTCCGACTGTTTCCGTGCCATTATCACCGATTTCTTTTATTAAATCTATGTCATTTTTCAGATTAGAATCTGTCAAAAGTGTATGAATTTGGTAATGCGGTTTGTGGTCGTTGCCAAAGGCGGCAAGCGATGGTTTTGCGGGCAGGCGGTATTTGTAGCGCCCGTTTTTCTGCCAGCCACGTACTTGCAGGTAATGGGCGATGCTACCAATGGCATCAGCCGGACTGTACCAAAGGTCAATGCGTCCGTCCCCATCAAAATCCACCGCGTCGTTGTAGTAGCTGCTCGGCATGAACTGCGCCATGCCCATCGCTCCGGCATATGAGCCTTTGATGGCAAGCGGGTTACGGTTTTCCCGCTTGGCGAGACGCAGGAAGTAATCGGTTTGTTCGCAGAAAAACGGGGAGCGAGGCGGATAGTCAATGCACAGGGTGAGCAGTGATTGCCAGACGGGGGTGGTGCCTGTGACTTTGCCGTAGCGGGTTTCTACGCCGAGGATTGCCACGACAATGGCGGGGTCAACGCCGTATTGTGCTTCGGCACGTACCAGTGTAGCCACATTGGCATCCCAAAAAGCGACACCGTCATCTGTACGCGCCTGATCTTCGAAAATTTTGCGGTATTCGTACCACGGCTTGGTTTTTTCTGCCGGTTTGCTGATTTTGGCAAGGACGCCGTCATCACGTCCAACGGCCAGCAGCAAAGCTTGCAGATAGTCGGCGTCATAACCGTCGCGGGCAGCGAGCTCCTGCATCATTTTGATAGCGGCGGGGTTGGTGCCGTAGCTGTTGTCGGCTATAGCATGACCGCTGAGGATGCAAGCGGTGATTAGTGTGAGCAGTCGGCGTATGGTCATAGGTGTTCCTCATCTTTTTTTTCGCGGAAACCGCCAGCGAGATTCATTGCCAGGGCAAAACCTGCCATCAACGACAGGATGGAGCTGCCCCCGTAACTGATCATCGCCAGCGGCAGGCCGACCACCGGCAGGATACCGCTGACCATGCCGATGTTGACAAAGACGTTAATAAATAAGGTCAGAAGGATGCTGGCTACCATAATGCGGGCAAAGCGGTCAGTGAGGTGCAGGGCAAGGTAGAGGCCACGCGCAATAATCAGTCCGTAGCAAAGCAGCAGCAGGCCGACACCGATGAGGCCGGTTTCTTCGGCGATGACGGCGAAAATGAAGTCGGTGCTGGATTCAGGCAGGAATTCGAGTTGGGATTGGGTACCCTGCATGTAGCCTTTGCCGGACAACCCGCCGGAGCCAATGGCGATTTTCGACTGGATGATGTGATAGCCGTTGCCGAAGGGGTCAGCTTCGGGATTGAAGAGGGTAAGGACGCGGTCACGCTGGTATTCTTTGATGCCGAACATCCAGAAGAGTGGCAGGCCGATAGCGGCCAGCACCCCGCTAAGGGCGATGATCCAGCAGGGTAGTCCGGCGAGGAAAAGGGTAATGAAGCCGGAAGCGCTGACCAGCAGCGCGGTACCAAGGTCGGGTTCTATAAAGATCAGGATGACCGGTACTGCGATGACGAGGATGGCAAGGATAACGCTGCCAATGCCGGGAATGGCGGCGCGGATGGTGACGAGCCAGGCGACCATCAGCGGAATGGTCAGCTTGGCAAGTTCGGACGGTTGGATACGGGCGATGCCGATGTTGAGCCAGCGCTGCGCGCCGTTACTGCGGGTACCGATGATCAACACCAGCAACAGCAATACCAGGGTCAACCAATAAGCGGGGGCGGTGAGGCGGCGGATGTAACGCGGCGGCACGGCGATAATGGCCAGCAAGACGCCGATAGCGGCGGCGAAGCGCAGGGTTTGCCGCATCATGATGTCTTCATCGCCGCTGCCCGCACTGCGCAGAATCAGCAGGCTCGCCCCCATCAGCACCAGCAAGCCGAACAACATCGGGATATCAATGCGGCGCAGCCATTCGCCGACCAGTTGCCGGACGCTTTTCTTGCGCACGTCATGCATCAGCATCGTTCTGCCCCCTGAGGTAGTAATCGGTGATTTGCCGCACCAGCGGTGCGGCAGTGGAGCTGCCGCCGCCACCGCGCTCTACGACCATGCTGATAGCGACGCGCGGTTTGTCGGCGGGAGCAAAGGCGATGAACATGGCGTTGTCCTGCTCCTCCGCACCGAGCTCGTGTGCGTGTACCCGCCGCTCGGTTTTGAACGACACCACCTGCACTGTGCCCGATTTGCCCGCCATGCGGTAGGTCAGCCCGCGCGAAATATTGCGCGCGGTACCATAGGCGCTGTGGATGACGTTGACCATGTCCTGGCGCACCGTATTCCAGATGCCGGATTCATAAACGGCCACTTTCCCTGTATCCGGCGGGGCTTTGATGGCAGTAAAAGCCGCCGTTTCCGGATCATAGTAGCGCTGCAGCAGACGCGGCGTAAATTCGCTGCCGTCGCGGGCAATCAGCGCGGCCATGTAAGCGAGTTGCAGCGGCGTGGTGGTGAAAAAACCCTGCCCAATGCTGCAATTGATCGTGTCACCAATAAACCACGGCACCTTGAAGCGCTTTTGCTTCCATTCGCGCGTTGGCACAATGCCGCTACCTTCATCCGGCATGTCAATACCGGTGGGGATACCGAGGCGGAAATGGCTGGCAAACTCGGCGATACGGTCAATGCCGAGCTGGTAGCCGAGGGTGTAGTAATACACGTCGCAGGATTGCGCCATAGCGCGGTCAGCATTGACCGAGCCGTGCCCGCGCCGGTTCCAGCAGTGGAAACGCCGCGCCGCGCCGGGTACGCGAAAATAACCAGGGCAACTGACACGGGTATAGGGGGTAAATACGCCATAGTGATAGCCGGCGAGGCTCATGAACGGCTTGATAACCGAGCCTGGCGGATAACGGCCCTTCAGGGCGCGGTCATACATCGGCCCATGCGGGTCTTCCAGCAGGCGTTTGTACTGCCGCTGCGTGATGCCTCGCGCGAACAGGTTGGCATCAAAGCCGGGCTTGCTTACCATCGCCAGCACCTCGCCGCTCTGCGGGTCGATCAACACTGACGAGCCGCGATAATCGCCAAGGATACGGTAAATAAACGCCTGCAATTCAATGTCAAGGCTGAGGTAAATATCCTGCCCGCGCACGGCAGGCTGCTCGTGCATCAGGCGGACGATATTACCGTTGGCGTCTGTCTCAACCTGCTGATAGCCGGGGCGTCCCCGCAAGCGGTCTTCATACTGCTGCTCAATACCGGAACGGCCGATATATTGCAGGCCGCGATAATCATCAGGATTGAGCGTTTCCAGATCTTCCTCGCTGATGCGGTTGGTGTAGCCAATCACATGCGAGGCGAGTTCGCCATAGGGATAGTAACGTTCGTAGTATTCCTCGACCGACACCCCCGGCAGGCGGTACAACTGCACCGCCAGACGGTAATAATCCTGCTCGCTGATAGATGCCTTCAACACCGCCGCTTCATAACGGCGCGTCTGCTTGTACAGGCGGAAAAAACGCTCACGTTCTTCCGGCAAGAGCGGCAGGATTTCATCCACCGCATCCACTGTCTCGCGTACATTCACCGTTTGTGACGGACTGATGATGACGCGGTAGCGCAGAATATTCTCGGTCAGCGCCCGCCCCTTGCAGTCATAAATCGTGCCACGTTCCGGCACAATCGCCTTAAGACGCATCCGGTTACTCTGCGAACGGGTGCGGAAATAATCATAACGCAGCACCTGCAAATACCCCATGCGGGCAAACAGGCCGAGAAAACCGGCAAACACCAGCATGGCAGAGAGGACGATACGGCGGGAAAAAGACTGTTGCAGGCGCGCTTCCTCATCGCCCTGCTCATTGCTGCTCAGCGGGTCGGCACGCCAGCGCTTCATGAAAAATCCCCCAGGACACGGCACGCCGTGCGGTCAGCCAGGTAACGAAGAAACGGCAGGCAGAGCAGTGCCAACACCCCGCCCCACAACCAGCCGGGCGGTGCTGGCACCCCCTGCCAGGCAAAAAGCAGGAGGCAGCGCAGCACCTGCAAGGCAAATGCAAGCAGACACAGTACCAGCACACTTACCGCTGGCGCCGCCATACGCCATACC
Organism: Cardiobacterium valvarum; assembly: GCF_900460955.1. Taxonomy (GTDB): domain Bacteria; phylum Pseudomonadota; class Gammaproteobacteria; order Cardiobacteriales; family Cardiobacteriaceae; genus Cardiobacterium; species Cardiobacterium valvarum. The sequence continues at coordinate 698,351 of NZ_UFUW01000001.1, read as the reverse complement.
CCGGGGAACGGCAGCGACATCAGCGCCGCCAGTGCATAAAAAAGGGCATGAAAGCCAAATGGCGCGGCGGAAGCCACGTCCATCAACAGGCTGACCGGCAACAACCAGCGCCACAGCGGCAATTGTGGCACAAACAAAAAGAAATACAGGGCGGCCACAATCACCACATCCGGCAAAACGAACCACGATGCATAAAAATCCGTACCCACCATCAGCACCCATAGCAGCAAAAAGAGCAGGCCGACCGGATAACTACTGCGCATCCGCATGAGCTCCCCCTTCGGGCACGACCCCGTTCTTGTCACTTTCGCCAGCGTCTCCCTTTGCCGCCGACACGTCTGGCAGCGGCGGCCCGACTGGCACCACCACCTGCGGCTGATAGGCAATATGCCGCTGGTCAAGCAGCAGCACTTCCAGCATGGACTGCAAATGCGCCAGCGGCCGCAGGCGCACCGTTATGGATGACGCACGGCTGTCTCGCTCAACCGCTGTCACCTCAGCGACCGGATAACCACGCGGATAAATCCCGCCCAAGCCTGAACTGACCAGGCGGTCACCGACCTGAATATCACTGTCGGCGCGCAGGGCGGGCATTTCCAGCGAACCATAACCGGTACTGCCGAAAACCAGTGTGCGCTGCTGTGTGCGCGCCACATACACCGGCACCCGGCTGCGGGTATCGGTTATCAACATCACCCGCGACTCATGCGCGAATACCTCGACCACCTGCCCGACCAGACCATACGGATCAATTACTGCCTGATTCACATACACGCCATCCCGCATACCCTTGTTCAGCGTAACCAGTTCACGATAGCCGTCAATGGACGTATCGCTCAACTCGGCAATCAGCACCGGATCCGTCACATCCAGCAGCGAATCCATCAACATCCGCAAGCGGCGGTTTTCTGCCTGAAAATGTCCCAGCAGCTGCACCTGCGCACGCAACTCCTGATTTTCCTGCTGCACCTGCAACAACAACGCGTGTTCATCCTGATGCGCCGCCAGTTTCTGCCAACCGGCCTGCGACCAGCGCATTGGCGCGTGCAGCACCGTGCGCACCGGCGCATAAACCCCGTCATGCAACCAGGCGTAGGGATACGTCAGCCAGCCGCGCTGCGTGAGCACCAGCAAAAAGGCCGCAACAAACAGCGCCCCAAACACAGGACGCAGCCGCAATTCCTGTGGCGCATCCGGCGAAAAATCAAACCACATCGTGCAATCAGGACATCAAAAACGATGCTACGCCACGCTGATCCAACAATTCCAAAACCTTGCCACCGCCGCGCGCGACGCACGTCAACGGGTCCTCGGCAATAATCACCTTCAAGCGGGTCTCTTCCATCAACAAACGATCCAGATCACGCAGCAGCGCACCGCCGCCAGTCAAAACAATACCGCGATCGGCCACGTCCGCCGCCAACTCCGGCGGCGTCAATTCCAGTGCCTGCTTGATCGCGCGCACGATCCCGCCTAACGGTTCCTGTAATGCTTCCAGCACCTCATTTGAATTAATACTGAAACTGCGCGGCGCACCTTCCTGCTGGTTCGTACCACGCACCTCCAGCTCGCGGATTTCTGAAGACGGATAGGCGCAGCCGATTTCCTTTTTGATCCGCTCCGCCGTCGGCAGTCCGATAACAATGCCGAAATTGCGGCGCACATAGTCAATAATGGCGCTGTCGAAACGGTCACCGCCGATACGCACCGACGTCGAATACACAATCCCGTTCAGCGAAATCACTGCCACTTCCGACGTGCCGCCGCCAATATCAACGACCATAGAACCGTAGGCTTCATCAACCGGAATCCCGGCACCAATCGCAGCCGCCATCGGCTCCTGAATCAAGAACACCTCACTGCCGCCGGCGCCTTCCGCCGCGTCACGAATCGCGCGTTTCTCCACCTGCGTCGCCCCGGACGGCACACACACCAAAATACGCGGGGCAGGGCGGAAAAAGCCCTTCCGGCGGTGCACTCGGTGAATAAAATGCTTCAACATCATGGAAGTAATCTTGAAATCGGCAATCACCCCATCCTGCATTGGCCGCACCGTGGTGAGATTCCCCGGCGTCCGTCCCAGCATCTGCTTCGCTTGCGAACCATAAGCGACAATCTTCTTGCGCCCGTCCTGCGGATCCTCGGCAATCGCGACCACCGAAGGCTCGTCCAGTACCAGTCCTTCACCACGCACATAAATCAGCGTGTTAGCCGTCCCTAAGTCAATCGACAAATCACTGGAGAACATCCCGCGAAACAAATTAAAACCCATAAAAAAGCCTCTGCTTGCGAATAGAAAACCACCGAAAACGGTGCAAACCAAAGCGCGGTATGATACCTTCCCAAGCGTTTTTTTGAAGGATTTTTTAACCGCCATGAGCCAATTGGACCCCGCAACCATCGCGAAAACAGCCGCACTTGCCCAGCTCGAAATCAGCGAAACAGACCTGCCCCGACTCGCGCAAGAACTCGGCCAAATCTTCGAACTCTTCAACACCATCAACACCCCGGAAATCAGCGCCACCACCCCGCTCTCCCACCCGCTTGGCGAAACCCAGCGTCTGCGTGCCGACACTGCCATCGCGCGCGACATGATGCCGAGCATCGAAGAAAACGCGCCTGCCGCTGAAAACCGCTACATCACTGTTCCCAAAGTCATCGAATAACCCATGCACACCCTCAGCCTACGCCAACTCGCCGCCAAACTCGCCGCCCGCGACATCAGCGCGCGTGAACTCTGCGACTACCACATCGCGCGCATCGAACAACACAACCCAACGCTCAACGCCTACCTCACCCCGACCTTTGCCCACGCCCGCGCCGCAGCGGACGCCAGCGACGTCCGCCGCGCCAAAGGCGAAACCCTCGGTCCGCTGGACGGCATCCCGATGGCGCACAAAGACATCTTCTGCACCAACGGCATCCGTACCACCGCCGGCAGCAAAATGCTCGCCAACTTCATCCCGTCCTACGACGCCGGCATCGTCGAAAACCTTGCCAACGCAGGCGCCGTCATGACCGGCAAACTCTCGATGGACGAATTTGCCATGGGCTCGTCCAACGAGCACAGCGCCTTCGGTGCCGTGAAAAACCCGTGGCAGCACGAATATGTCCCCGGCGGCTCATCCGGCGCATCCGCCGCTGCCGTCGCAGCCCGCCTCGTGCCCTATGCCACCGGCAGCGACACCGGCGGTTCCATCCGCCAACCTGCCGCCTGGTGTGGCATTACCGGCATCAAGCCAACCTACGGCACCCTGTCACGCTGGGGCATGATTGCCTACGCCTCCAGCCTTGACCAGGCAGGTGCCTTCGCCGCGAGTGCCGATGACCTCGCCCTCGTCCTGAACGGCATGGCCGGGCACGATGCGCGCGATTCCACCTCCAGCCCGCAGACTCGTACCATTTTCGACCAGGAACTTGACCGCCCGCTCACCGGCATCCGCATCGGCCTGCCGCGCGCCTACTACCGCGAGCTCAACGCGCCAATGGCCGACATCATCCACGCCGCCGCCAAAACCTACGAAACCCTCGGCGCGACCTTGGTGGACATTGGCCTCGCAAACAGCGACGCCGCCATCGCCAGCTACTACATCATCGCCTGCGCCGAAGCCTCATCGAACCTCTCGCGCTATGACGGCGTGCGCTACGGTCACCGCTGCGCCGACCCCGCAGACCTGCAAGACATGTACCGCCGCAGCCGCAGCGAAGGCTTCGGCGCCGAAGTACAACGCCGCATCCTCATCGGCACCTATGCCCTCTCTGCTGGTTACTACGACGCTTACTACGAGCAGGCGCGCCGTGCCCGTCATGCCATCCTGAACGGCTTCAAAGCCGCTTTTGCCGAGGTGGACATCATCCTCACCCCGACCACGCCGTACCCTGCCTTCAAACTCGGCAGCCAGTTGAACGACCCGGTAGCGATGTACCTTGGTGATCTCTACACCGTGCCGGTTAACCTTGCAGGACTCCCCGCCATCAGCCATCCGGCGGGTAACATTGACGGCCTGCCGGTCGGCTGCCAGCTCATCGGCCCACACTTTGCCGAACCGCGCCTGCTCAACTGCGTACACCAGTACCAGCAGCAGACTGACCATCACCGGCAAATCCCCGCCGCTTACCGTTAAACCCCAAAAACCGCCGTCAGGCGGTTTTTTTTCATATCGCATAACCGCCATGAAAACGCTGATGACCCGCACCCTGCACATCTTCGCCCTGCTCAGTCTCGCCGCGCTCATCTGTGGCCAACTCGGCCGCCTGTACTGGTTCGCCGAACTATTCAGCCATTTCCTGCCCTATTACGCCGCCGTCTTCCTCCTCGCCGCCTGCCTGCCGCGCGGCAAGCATTGGGGCGGCTTTTGGGCTGTCGCTACTCTCGCCTCTATCCTGTGGCTGCTGCATCCTCTTTCCCTGGCAAACGCGCCCCAAGCGGGAGAACGCCTCATCTGGTACAACGTCCACCTCAACAACCCCGATGCTGCCGGTGAAAGCACTGCCCTGCTGGCAGAAAAGGCCGACATCCTCGCCTTGGCGGAAATCAATCTGGATAATCCCGGCTGGCAACGCCTGCGCGCACACTATCCGCACGGCTGCCAACATCAGGAAACCAGCCCGTTTGCCCTTGCCCTGTGGAGCGCCGTGCCGCTTGCCCGCTGCGACATCGCCTACAGCGGCAATTTCCCCTACATCCGCGCCACAACTACCGACGGCACCGCCCTCTACGCCCTGCATCCGCCGCCGCCCATCAGCAGTGCCCTCGCCGCAGCCCGCATCGCCTACCTGCATGACACCGCTGCACGTATCGCCGCCGAACCGCGCGCCTTGGCAGTCGGCGACCTCAACAGCAGCCCCTATTCCCCACATTACCGCGATTTCCTGCATACGAGCGGCGCCACGGCGACCACCCGTTATCTCACCCCGACCTGGCGCCCGCTCTTTCTCAACCTGGATCATGCCCTGGTGAAAAACCTGACTGCCGATACCACACCGCTGCCGTGGCAATATTCCGATCATCGCCCGCTGCGCGTGGATTACCGCTGAACCAAGGTATTACCCCGCTTGACGGGTCCAGTATTGACGCCGCTTGGCGCAGTCGCTGGCAATGCCCTATTCCACTTCCACCAAAAGCGGCAGATGGTCGCTGTCTGCATGATGGCTGACCTGGCAGTCGCCGGCAAAGGCGCCTTTGAGCAGGGCGTGATCCAGCGCTTTGTGCGGTTTCCAGCTGGGGAAGGTCGGGGCGTCATCACCGAGACGGCGGTAGCCGTGGCGGGTAAGGATTTGCAGTTGCGGCGCATCCGGGGTGCAGTTGAAATCCCCCGTGATCAGCACGTCCGGATAGGCGCTGAGGCGGTTCCTGATAAAGCGCAGTTGTTTGTGCTGGTCGAGTGCGCCGAGGCTGAGGTGGACGTTGGCAACGACGAGTTCGCCGTCGTTGCAGGCGACCGCCGCCGCCAGCACACCGCGTCCTGGGATGCGCGAGGGCAGCGGCACATTCAGCACTTCGCGTAGCGGTCGCTTGCTGAGAATCAGGTTGCCATGCAACGAGAGTTTGCCGAGGCGGCGGTTCACTTGCGCGAGGTGGTAGTGGAAGCCGGTCAGCTCGCGCAGCTGTTCGACGTGGTTCTTGAAGCCGTTGCGCAGGCCGCCGAGGTCGATTTCTTGCAGGCAGACGAGGTCGAAATCGCGGATGTAGGCGGCGATGCGGGCTAGGGTTTTGCGCTTGGCCGGGCCGGGCAGGAACTGGCGGTGCCATTGGTAGGTGTAGCTAAGGTAGCTGCGGGCGTTGATGGCGGCCTGGATGTTGTAGCTGAGAATGCGCATAGTCGGTGAGACTGGGGGGATGCGGCCATTATAGCGGCTATACTTGCCGTCTCTTTTCCACCGCGAGGCGCGTATGCACTGGCTCGAACTCTTTTTCCTCTGCCACTTTATGCTGACGGTTTCCATCGCCCTGCGCGTCATTTACGCGCGCCGTTCCAGTAGCGCGGCGCTGGCGTGGCTGGCGGTGCTCTTTGCCTTCCCCTATTTCGGCCTTCTGTTATACCTGTTGATTGGTGAGCCGAAACTGGGGCGGGCGCGCGCCAAGCGGCAGGCGGAATTGCACGCCTTTCACGACGCCTTTGCCGACCGTTTTCTGCCGCCGCAAGCCGTGCCGCTGTGCGAAACGCGCTTCCGCCAGATTGCCCGCCTGGTGCAGGTGGAAGCGGGCTACGTCGCAACCGGCGGTAACGATACCCGTCTGCTCGCCGACACCGACGCCATCCTGCAAGCCTTCACCGCCGACATTGACGCCGCGCAACATTGCTGCCTGCTGGAGTTTTACATCGTCGCAGGCAATGGCCGCGTGGATGCCGTGCTGGAAGCGCTGATGCGGGCGGCAGGGCGCGGGGTGCGCTGCCAGCTGCTCGCCGACGCACTCGGCAGTCAAGGCTTCTGGCGCTCGGCCTGGCCGGATAAATTGCGTGCGGCCGGGGTCGAACTCACCGAAGCCCTGCCTTTCAGCCTGTGGCATGCGCCGTGGGTACGTGGCGACTTGCGCAACCACCGCAAAATCCTCGTCGTGGACTACCGCATCGCCTACACCGGCAGCTACAACCTCGTTGACCCGCGCCTTTTCAAGCAGGACGCGGGCGTGGGCGAATGGGTCGATGCCGTCATGCGCTGCGAAGGCACAGTAGCGCAGGAACTGGCGGCAGTGTTCTACGGCGACTGGGCAGTCGAGAACGAACACAACCTCAGTGTCACCCTCGAACACCTGAACCGCTACGCCGACGAAATGCCCGACCGAGCGACCCTGCCGCGCGTAACCGGCGGCGCACTGCTGCAAGTCATCCCCTCGCATCCGGGCGGCGATACCGCGCTGGTGTACGACGTGCTGGTCAACGCGCTGAACATCGCGCAGGAAAGCGTCATCATCAGCACGCCGTATTTCGTGCCGGACGAAACCCTGCTGAACACGCTGATTATCGCCGCCCGCCGTGGTGTGGCAGTCACGCTGATCGTGCCGCGCCGCGTCGATTCACGACTGGTGCGCTACGCCAGCCGCGCCTACTACCGCCCACTGCTGGATGCCGGCGTGTGCCTGAAAACCTTCGACGCGGGCCTGTTGCACACCAAAGCCGTGGTCATCGATAACCGCTTCGCCCTTTTCGGCACGGTCAACATGGACATGCGCAGCTTCTACCTCAACCTCGAAGTCAGCCTCGCTGTCTATACCCCGGACACCGTCGCCGCTATCCGCACCCTGCTCGACGGCTACCTTGAACAGAGCGAAGCGGTCGAGCTGAAAAAATGGGAACAGCGCCGCCGCCTGCAACGCTTCATCGAACGCTGTGCAAGATTGGTGAGCCCGTTGCTGTAAAGAGGCTTGTCTGCGTCTTACATCGCTCCTATAGTCGTTTCAAATAGAACTGATACGGTGTTGGCTCGCCTCGTCGTACTATTTGTACTGTCTTCGGCTCGCTGCCTTGTCTCAGCCCTATTTGAAACGACTATGCCATGACATCCCACTACCACCACGGAGCAATCATGAATACCACAACCTTTCATATCCCCTTGGATGATGACCTGAAGCAGCGCGCCTTTGCTGTTATCGAGCGCTCTGGCCTGACCCCGACCCAGGCCGTGCGCCTGTTTCTAACCCAAATTGCGGAAACCGACAACGTACCGCTTGCGCTGGATGACCAGGACCACAGCGCCGAGTACGAAAAAAACCCCATCACCATGCAAGCCGTGCAGGATGCGCGCGATGGCAAGGTAACCCGCTACGCCAGCTTCGACGACTTCATGGCAGAACTGCATGAAGAACATTGAGCTGACCGGCCAATTCAAGCGGGACGCCAAAAAACAATACCTGGAATTGCTGACCCCTGCCTGGGCAGAAGTCCTGCATTGCCTGTCCAGCGGCCTAACACTGCCCACAAAATATCGGGATCATGCCTTGACGGGCAATCTCAAAGGCATAAGGGACTGCCACATCAAGCCCGACCTTATACTGCTCTACCGCCTGGAAGCAGAAAACGTAACCCTGATACGCCTTGGCAGTCACAGTGAACTCGGCATCACCTAAGTCCCTAAAAACGCCTGCAAAACTGCCGCTTCTTACCAATTGTCAATCCCTGGCCCAGCCGCTACCATTAACGGCAAACCACAACCAGCCACAGGAGGAAACATGGCGCTTTATGCCATCGGTGAAGCCCTCATCGACTTCGTTCCCAGCCGCAGCGGCAAACCCGACGCCGACATGCACTACACCCCCGCTGTCGGTGGCGCGCCGCTCAACGTCGCTGCCGCTTACGCCAAACTCGGCGGCACCAGCTACATCCTGAGCCAGGTCGGCGACGACGCCTTCGGCGCGCAAATTGCTGCCACCGCCGCTACCGCCGGGGTGGACACCCGCTATCTGCAACGCACGTGCGAAGCCAAAACCGCGCTGGCCTTCGTCACCCTGCACGACGGCGGCGAGCGCGAATTTGCCTTCTACCGCGATCCCTCGGCGGACATGCTCTATGCGCCGGAAAACCTCGCCGCCATCACCCCGCAGGCGGGCGACATCCTGCACTACTGCTCGGTGTCGCTGGTTCCCTGCCCGATGCGCGAGGCACACCGTGCCGCCATCGACAAATTCCGCGCCGCCGGTGCCGCGATTTCCTTCGACATCAACCTGCGCCTGCCGCTGTGGAAGAACCCGGCTGACCTCTACGCCGCCGTGCACGAATTCCTGCCGCTGGCCGACATCATCAAAATCTCCGACGACGAACTCGCCTTCGTCACCGGCGAAAGCGACCCCGCGCGCGGCATCCCGCAGCTTTTTCAGGGACACGTCAAATACGTCGTCTATACCTGCGGCGCAAACGGTGCAGCCATCTATGACCGGCACAGTGACCGCGCGCGCGGCTGGACGGACGCTTACCGCGTCAACGCTGTGGACGCCACCGGCGCAGGCGATGCCTTCATCGGCGGCCTGCTTGCTGAAATCGCGCACCTCGGTCTGTCCGTGCATGGCGACCTCAGCGACGCGCAAATCAATGCCCTGCTCGATCACGCCGCGAAAGTCGGTGCCATCACCACCCTGCAACGCGGTGCCATCAACAGCATGCCCGACCGCGCCCGCCTGCACGACTTCACCGCCAGAAAGCCCAAATGACTACCGCCTGTCCCGCCGCACTGCGCGACTTCCTCAACGCCCGGATTGGGCAGGATGGCGCCCTGTGCGGCAGCCTGCCGGAGGTCTATGCCGATGCCGACGCGCTTGACGCCTTTCAGGACGGCTACAAAGACGACGAATACGACGGCACAGCGGGCTACCTGAAACCCAGCCAGTACGTCATCTGCACCAACGACTTCGCCGACCCGTTCATCATTGACCTCGACGAAGCGGCGGTGGGCTATCCTGTGGCCTTCGCCTACCACGGCCAGGGCAGCTGGCAACCCTTTCCCGTTGCCGCCAGCCTCGCCGCCTTTACCGACACCCTGCGCCACCTCGCCGCTTGCAGGGACGACCCGGCACAAGCCGCTGCCTATATCGAACAGCACTGCGCAGTGGACAACCCATACTGGCAGGAAGTCTGCGCCGAACTGCGCGAAGCCGCAGAAACCGCCACAGAAAAAGAGGACGAACCGCACTATGACCCCTACGACTGGGAACGCGGCAGCCTCGTCATCACCGCCATCGGTTCCAACCCCACCGCCGTGCGGCAATGGCTGGCGCACTACCTGAACCTCAGTCCGGCGGCAGCACTCGCCCTCAGCCGCGCAGCAGAAATCACCTGCGACGACAACATCGCCCGCAAATTCGCCGCTCCGCTACTGGCCGCGCTCACCAAACGCGGCGCCACCGCCGTATTCCGCCCCCATCACCCATCACCAGGAGACAACCCCCATGAATGAATACCGCCAGACCGCTGAAGCCATCATCGCGGCCGTCGGTGGCAAAGAAAACATCGCCGCCGCGACGCACTGCGCCACCCGCCTGCGCATGGTGCTCAAAGACGAAAACAAAATCGACAAGGCCGCCATTGACACCGTCCCGCTTGCCAAAGGCAACTTCCTCACCGCCGGACAATTCCAGATCATCCTCGGCACCGGCACTGTGAACAAAGTCACCGCCGAACTGCTCGACATCACCGGCGTCAAACAAGTCAGCACACAGGAAGCCAAAGACCTCGGCGCCGCCAAAGGCAACCTGCTGCAACGCTTCGTCAAGACCCTGTCGGACATCTTCGTCCCCATCATCCCCGCCATCGTCGCCGGCGGTTTGCTGATGGGCCTGAACAACGTCCTCACCGCACACGACCTCATCATCAAAGGCAAAACCCTGATTGAGGCCTACCCGCAATGGGCGGGGCTGGCGGAAATGATCAACACCTTCGCCAACGCCCCCTTCGTCTTCCTGCCCATCCTCATCGCCTTCTCGGCGACACGCATCTTCGGCGGCAACCCCTTCCTCGGCGCCGTCCTCGGCATGATCATGGTGCACCCCGACCTCACCAACAACTACGCACTGGCCAAAGCCATCGAAGAAGGCTCCCTGCAACACTGGAACATCCTCGGCTACGACATCGCCCGCGTCGGCTACCAAGGCACCGTGCTGCCCATCCTCGTCTCAAGCTGGATACTCGCCAAACTCGAAACCAGCCTGCGCCGCATCATCCCCGCCAGTGTTGACCTGCTGCTCACTCCGCTGCTCGCCATCTTCATCACCGCACTACTCACCTTCACCGTCGTTGGCCCGTTCACCCGCGACGCCGGTGTTGCCTTCACCGATGCCGTGCAATGGCTCTACAACACCGCCGGCGTCATCGGTGGCGCTGTCCTCGGCGCCCTCTATGCGCCCGTGGTCATCACCGGCATGCACAACAGCTTCATCCCGGTCGAAACCCAGCTCATCGCCGACATCGCCAAAACCGGCGGCACCTTCATCTTCCCGATCGCAGCGATGAACAACATCTCGCAAGGCGCAGCCGCCTTCGGCGCCCTCATCTCCACCAAAAACGCCAAACTCAAAACCGTCGCCTCGGCATCGGGCATCTCTGCCGTGCTTGGCATTACCGAACCGGCCATGTTCGGCGTCAACCTGCGCCTGCGTTACCCCTTCTACGCCGCCCTCATCGGCACCGCCTGCGCCGCCGCCTACATCACCCTCTACCACACCAAAGCCGTCGCCCTCGGCGCAGCGGGCATCCCCGGCATCATCTCGATCGGCGCGCAATACCTCACGCCGTACATCATCGGCATGGCGATTGCCTTCGCCATCACCTTCAGCCTCACCCTTGCCTTCTCACGCAGCCGCTACAACCCGGAACGGCAAACCGCCCCGGCAGCCGCTGCTGCTGAAAGCGCACCTGAAACCCCTGCCACCGCTGCCCCGGCAGAAAAAGCCGAAAAACCTGCCGACCCCATCCCCGCCGAATGGGTCATGCCGATTGCGGGCGACATCCTCGCCGCCAGCGACATCCCCGACCCGGCTTTTGCCGCCGGTGCACTGGGCGCGAGCTTCGCTATCAACCCAGCGGACGGCACCGTACGTTCACCGGTGAACGGCCAAATCGCCACCGTCTTCCCAACCCGCCATGCCATCGGCATCGAAGCGGATAACGGCTTGGAAATCCTCATCCACTTCGGCATCGACACCGTCAAACTGGACGGCGCGGGCTTCACCGCTCTCGTCAAAGAAGGCGAACGCGTCAGCGCCGGCCAAGCCATCCTGCAAGTAGATCTGGACGCCATCCGCGACAAAGTGCCGAGCCTCATCACGCCTATCATCTTCACCGCTTACGATGACGGCGAAACCGTCACCATCGCAGACGGCAAACCGCAGATTACGAAGGCCTGACGAGTGCCCAACAAAAACGCCCCACAAGGGGCGTTTTTCATGCCGGGCCGCCAAGCGGCGTCGTTACTGGGCTTCGCATTAGGCGGCGTCGTTACTGGCCCGCCAAGTGAGGCAAAACGGAGGCGTCATGCGAGAAAAAGGCAGGCAATGCCCGCCGTGGTTTATGCCTGCTAGCTGTTTATTGTTTTGTGGTAGCAGCGTCAGCTTGGGTTGGTGCCGTATCTATCGGCAGGGCAGCTTGCGGCAAGGCTTGTTGTGTAGGCAGACGCGGCAATTGCAGGAAGTCCAGTGCCTGATTCGCGCATTGCAGTGCGGTCTCCTGGGCGTAATCACGGATGCGGGCAGCGTCGTTTTCCAACCATTGCTCACGGGTCAGCGCCTGTTCGCTTTTGCGATCGCACCAAAGGGTGCGTTTGATTTTCGCCGCTGGCAGCTTCAAGGTAATGTCGCCGGCATATTCGAGGGTAAAGGTGTCTCCTTTACCGTAGTAGAGATGCCAGGCGACGGGGGTGGTGCTGATGGTGAGGTTGTCTTTGGTTGGGGCGACAGTCGCCGGGTAGCGTTCAGCCAGCAGTTTGTTGAGGACGCGGGTCGGTTCGCTGCTGTGGATTTCTTCCGCCGCTTCTTGGCGGATTTTATTTTTGACGGCACCTTGCAGCGGTTGTCCATTGTTGCTGAAGCGATCGCGCGGACCGTCGCCTTTGGGGCTTTTATAGTTGTAGCTACCGGTCAGTACGGCGAAGGCGATATTGACCCCGACATCGGTACCGACTTTGCCGCTACGGGTATGAACAAGCAGCGGCTCTTCATAGCCAACCGGCAGCGGCTGCACAACAATGTTGTGGGTTCGCACATAGGCCAGTTGTTCCGGCGTCAGTGACGGATCGCTTTGGGGGAAAAAGGCGCATCCCGCCAGCATCACGGGGATGCTGGCGGTCCACAGATTATGGACGATGGCTCGCTTCATGCGCGGCTTTCACCTTCGCGGGTGATGACGACCCAGCCTTTGAGCTGTTCGATGCGTTGCTGGCCGGGGAGGTAAGTGCCGACATGTTCGATGTTGGAGGCGCTGTATGCGGTGGCGGTGCGGGCCATTTCCGCCATGTCGTGGCCAAGGAGGAGACCGCGAATGGTACCGGCCACCATGGCATCACCGGCGCCGACGGTGCTGGCAACACGTACGCGTGGCGGTTTGGCGTGTACGGCTTCTTTTTTGGTGACGAACCAGGCACCTTGGCCGCCCATGGAGACGACGACGATTTTCATGCCGCGTTCGATAAAGCCGCGCGCTTCGCGGATGATGTCTTCGTCGCTGCTGAGTTCGCGACCGCACATTTCTTGCAGTTCGTGGATGTTGGGCTTGATCATGTCAGGCAGGATGTCGGCCTTCATGGTTTCTGCCAGTGCTTTGCCGCTGCTATCGACCACGATGTATTCGAATTTGCCGTGGTATTTGGCGACGATGCGGGCATAGAGGTCTTTCTCGACACCGGCGGGCAGGCTGCCGCCCATCATCAGCACACGCGCGGTACCGATGTTTTGCTCGATGTAATCCCACAGTTGTTGTTGGTATTCTTCGGGGACGAAGAGGCCGGCCGGGTTGATGTCGGTGGTTTCGCCGTTGCTGCCGTCCACGATTTTGATGCAGGTGCGGGTTTCGCCGGGAATGCGGATGCAGTGGTCGATAACGCCATGCTGTTTGAAGGTACGCACGAAGCGTTCTTCGTTATCAGCGCCCATGAAGCCGGTGGCACTGGTGCTGATGCCGGCGTCGGCGAGGTTGATGGCAACGGTGAGGCCTTTACCGCCGACGGTGATATCCACTGCTTGCGCACGGTTAACGGCATCGCGTTGCCAGCCATCCACGTGAACGGTCATATCGATAGCAGGGTTGGCGGTGATAGTGATGACTTCCATTGGTTCTCCTTAGATCTTTGGGGGGATGTCAGACGCCGCAAGCGGCGGGTTAAGGGTAAATTTAGTAAAAATTTGCGCGCATTATACGGTTTCGTTATAGGGGCGGCGTTTTTTGTGCCCGTTTTCCGGCATGACGCCCGCCAAATGGAGCCTGCGCGCGGTTTTAGCCATCGCTGTGCTTGGCGCTTCGGCTGTAAAAACGGCGCAGTTCTTCGGCAAAAGCCGGAGCACGCCAAGTGTTGCTGGCGGTGATATGTGCGGCATGCGGGATGATCCACAAATCGGCATCGGGGATGGTGTGATACATCTCGCAGGCGTCCGTCAGCGGGGCAATGGGGTCGCGGTCACCGGTGATGATGAGGACGGGACAGGTGATGGCGGCAAGGTCGTGCAGGCGGTGCGCATGTTCGCTGCCGGTGGCGTGCAGGGCGTCGCCGACGCGGGCAATGACTTGTTTCCACGCGTCCGCACCGCCTTGCGGGCTGTGCAGTTTTGATAACCAGGCGGCGAGTCCGAAGTTTTCCCAGTAGCCGGGGTCGGCCATGCTGTGTACTTGTGCGTGGATGTCGGTATTGCTGCGGTAGCTGATGCGGTAGAGGGCGAGGCGTTTGACGCGTTCGGGGTGTTTCAGGGTCAGCCACAGGGCGACGGCGCCCCCCATGCTGGAGCCGCAGAAATTGGCTTCGCGGATGCCTTCGGCGTCAAGCATTTCCAGCACGGCATCGGCCATCAGGCTGATGGTGAGGCGTTCGCTGTCGAGCGGGCTTTTGCCGTGCCCGGGCAGGTCGGGAACGAGGACGCGGTAACGCTGTGCGAGGGTGGGGATTTGCGGCTGCCATTCTTCGCCGGCCATGCCGCCGCTGTGCAGGAGGACGGCGGCTTGCGAGGCTTCGTGGCCGTAGGTTTGGTAGTAGATCATGGATCGAGTTTTTTCAGCAGGTAGTTCATGAGGTGGGAAATGGGTTTGTCACGGCCGTGAGTGGCGTAGTAGAGCTCGTGTTCATCACGTGCGGCACGCTGCATCCGCCAGCCGATTTCTTCGCGGTGGTAGAGGATCAGCACCTGGTCGCCCGCTTGCAGCGAGGTGGCGGCGTTAGGCAGGACGAGTTCCTGCTGGTTGCGTAGCAGTAGCAGTGGGATGGCGTCGTTAGCGGTCTGCGGGTCGTTCGGCAGCATCCACAGGCTTTGCAGGCGCAGCAGGTGGCCACTCTGCATTTCATTCATGATGGCGGGCGCGCGCTGCGCATCAACTTTGAGGACGAAGTGATGCGGGTTGTGTTCGCCGGTGAGCAGGGTAATGCGTTGCAAGAGGCGCTGGCCCCAAGTGTCGTCCTGATGCCAGAGGACTTTCATGAAGCGGCTGAGCAGGGACTGGGCGATGCGCGGGAAGACTTCGCTGACGATAAGGTCGGCTTCGGCCATGACGCGGTCAAAGCCAGCAACGGCAAAGAGGCGCTGGTCGGCGCTGTGGTTCTGTTTGCCGACAACGAAGAGCGAGGGGTGCATGGCTTTGGCAGTGACGGCGATGGAAAGGTTGTCCGAGTCCGATTTGTAGGCAGCGACGATGGCCTGGGCGCGGTCGATACGCGCTTCACGCAGGGTGACGGCTTCGGTGCCGAGGCCGCGCACTTGCCCCGGTGCACTTGGCAGGCCGGGGTCAATCATGGTGCAGTCCACTCCTTCGTAATCGAGGAAGCGTTTCAGGGTTTTGCCGAGGGCGTCGTTGCCGCAGATGATCCAGCGTCCGCCGGGCGGCTGTGGCGGCGGTTCATGGCGCTCACCAGGGCGGCCTTGCAGGCGGGCGACGAGTTCGGCGATTGCCGGGCGGCGCAGCGCGGTGATGAGGCGCAAGGCAAAAATCTGGTTGGTATTGATGACGGCGTCGGTGTTGAAGGATTTGGCGTTGGCGCTGCCGGCTCGGGTGTAGGTGCGGCAGATAATCTGGAAACGCGTCTGATCGGTGGTGAGTAAGCGGGCGGCCAGCGCCACCTTGATGTTCACCGCTTCAGAATCGGTGATGGCGATGACGGCGCGGCAGTAAGGCGACTGAATCCCCGATTTGAGCAGGAGTTCGACGCTGAACGCGTCGCCATTGATGGCAAGCACGCTGTGCATCACGGGATCAAGCGCCATGCGACTGATGCGCACGGGATCTTTATCAATGACGATGCACTGGTAACCGGCATTCAGCAGCAGATGGACAAGGCGCTGCCCCGCTTCGCCAAAACCGCAGACGATACAGAAACGGCGCCGCTGCTTCGCCACCTGGCGGGCAAAACGGCTCTCGCTGAGGGCGTGCTGGAAGGTCGGGTCCTGCAACAGCGCGATGACTTTACCGATGGCATAGAACCACGCCGGTACGGTGTAATAAATGCTGAGAGCCACCCACATCCGCTGCCACTCGGAAAACGGTAGCGGCAGCTCGCCATAGCCGATGGTGGTCGCGGTGTAGCTGACCCAGTAAAACGCCTGAAAAAGAGTGAGGTATGAAGGTTCGCCCTCGCTATTCATCGTCGGAATCAGGGTGATACCGAGCATGGCGACGGCGTAGGCGATGAGCAGAATCAGCGCCGGGCGGCGCATCTGCCGCAGAATGAGATAAACGACTTCATTCATTGCGCGTCAGCGGCGCAGGGTGGCAGCTTCGATGACGACCAGCACCACCGAGACAATATTGGCAATGAGCGCGCCGGCAGTGAAAGAGACGATAGTCGCCATCGTGCTGGATTCAAGCAACGAGACGGAAAACGTCCAGGCACAGACGGCGCAGAAAAGCTGGACATCGGCGACGAGGCTGGCAGCGAGCATGAACGAGCCGAGATGCGAGCGGTCACCAAATTTCATGATGGTGCAGACCAGGCTGATGATAAAAGCAAAGAACAGTTCGAGCTTGTCGTGATGCTCAGGATTGGCGACATCGCCATAGACGAACCCGAAATTGAGGGTCAGCGCCAAAAGGACGAAAAAGCCGAACCAGACACGTTCACTGCGCATGATGACTCCGTAATCAAAAGAAAAGCGGCGGTATTCTAGCAGCGACGGGCAGGAGAATTAGCAAAGGGACGGCAACTGCCGCATAACACCTTGAACAGGCAATAAAAAAGCCGTTTGCGGAAACAAACGGCTTTTATTGGAAGCAATATTGGTAGGCCCGGAGGGACTTGAACCCCCGACCAAGCGATTATGAGTCGCCTGCTCTAACCGACTGAGCTACAGGCCCGAAAAGAGGCGCGAATCATACGGGATTTACTGCCCGTTGTGAATGGGGTACGCCACTTTTATCCCGCACAGCATTAGTCATCATCGTCACGGTCAAGATAATAACCGTCGCCGTGGCCATGTTTGCCGTAATAACCGTAATAACCGTGTGGATCATAATTGCTATCGGGATAAACCCGTACATTGTCATCGGTATGAGGATAGACATCGCCATTATCATCCGGATATACCTCGATATCATCATTGTTATACCTGTCTATTATCTGGCCGGTTTTAGCATCCACATAAACCTCATAATCGCGACCACCTTTGCGGATTTCGACTTCATAATAACCGCGACCGTCGCGGCGCTCATAATCCACATCCACCACACGCCCCTGCACGACCGAATTGGCGATGAGTGCCGCCTCTTCTGCGCTGATGCGATGTTTCTTGGCCAGTGCCGCCGGACTGGTCATGGCCAGTGCCGTTGTGGCAAACGCTGCCAGCAGCCATTGTTTTTTCAGCATAATACGCTCCGGTTGTTGAAGTGCGGGCATTGTAGCGCCGGGCAGATGAGCGGGGGCAGACGATAAAATGAAAAGCTGCTCATCATTGGGGCGTGATATATACTCGCCGCCCCTATCTCTCATTCCATCTTTCATCTCTATTTATATTACGGTCGCTACACCCTCCCCTTTCCCCTTATATCAAGGAATCCTGCCATGTCATCACAACCAGTCATCCAGACCGTCCACCTCTACAAACGCTTTGGCGACATCATCGCGCTGGACGACGTCAACATCACTGTCGCGCGCGGCGAATTTGTCGCCATCATGGGCTCAAGCGGATCGGGCAAAACCACCCTGATGAACATCCTTACCTGCCTTGATACCCCTAGCGAGGGACAGGTTCTTCTGAACGGCACTGACGCCGCCGTACTCGACGAAGAAGCCCGCCGCACTTTCCGCGCCCGCACCATCGGCCTCGTCTTCCAGCAATTCCACCTCCTGCCCTACCTCACCGCCTGCGAAAACGTCATGCTGGCGCAGTATTACCACAGCGTGACCGACAAGGCAGCGGCGCTGGCCGCGCTCGAACGCGTCGGCCTTGGCCACCGCAGCAGCCACCTGCCAAAACAGCTCTCCGGCGGAGAACAGCAACGCGTCTGCATCGCCCGCGCACTCATCAACGAACCGGAAATCCTCTTTGCCGACGAGCCAACCGGCAACCTCGACGCCGAAAACGAGCGCATCGTCCTCAATATCTTCGCTGAACTGCACGCACAGGGGCGCACCATCGTGATGGTGACGCACAACCCCGACCTTGGCCAACAGACCGACCGCATTATTCAGCTGCAACACGGAAAAATCATCGAATAACACCGAATAACGGCAAAAGCAGGCATTGGCCTGCTTTTTTGCGCTGGTGTTTTGTCATAAAAATCCCTTCCCCAACGAGGCAGGTTCTTTGGTAAGAAGAGCTGTCAAGCGGAGCCACGCCACTATAAAAAACTGCCCCGGAGGGCTGTTGTGTCGCTGCCGTTTATAAGCTCGGAGTCAATATAGCCTTTCTCACCACCGTTGAACATGGTGGCGCAGTCGGGCGTGTTCAGCGGGGCGTTTTGGCGGAAACATTCCGGCAAGTCGGGGTTGGCGAGGAAGCTGCTGCCAAAGACGACCAACTTGGCAATGCCGCGTTGCGGCTCGGCTTCTGCCGTGTCGCAGGTGTAGGCGGTGCCGGCAATCAGCGTTTGTACGATGCTGACGGCAATGGCGACGCTGCAAAACAACGCGCTGGAGCAGATCAATCACAACAGCTTCACGCTGATTTGAGACCCTGCGGGTCGTGCCATTCTTTTCTGGACGGGCTGAACCCCGCCTAGCATCATCTTCGCCCGACGATGCCGGATGCCCCGTGAAAAAATCCTTGCACCGCCGCATCCGCGTGGGGCGTAAACACTGACTCCGCCAAGCGGCGTAAACGCTGGTTTCGTAGGGTGAAGTTCAACTTACCGAGCAGGCGCAGCCTGCCACCTTGCGGCCGGTAATCGGGAAAGAGGGTGTTTCGCTCCATGTTTTTGCCATCGGTTGGTGGCGGAATTTGGCCTGAACGAAGATAGACTATCCCGGACGGTTACCTATGGCTCCGGCCTATCCCGCCACAGGGCGGGATTTTTGGTGCCTAGCGGCAGCCACGGTAATCATCCCGCTTGACGATCCATCCCAACCACAACAACGACAATCTATGGCACGCAAAAAAATCCACGGCGTCCTCCTGCTCGACAAACCCGTCGGCATCAGCAGCAACAGCGCCCTGCAACAAGCCCGCTGGCTCTACCAGGCCGAAAAAGCCGGGCACGGCGGCACCCTCGACCCCTTCGCCAGCGGCCTCCTGCCTGTCCTCTTCGGCGAAGCGGCGAAGTTTGGCCGCTACTACCTTGACGGCGACAAAACCTACGAAGCCACCCTTGCCTTCGGTCACGAGACGGACAGCGGCGACCTTACCGGCACGCCTACCCGCCATGCGCCCGTGCCCAATCTTGACTGCGTGGACTGGGCTGCCCTTTGCGCCCGCTTCAGCGGCACGCAACAACAAACCCCGCCCGCCTACTCCGCGCTGAAAATCGACGGCAAACGCGCTTACAATCTCGCCCGACGCGGCGAAACCCCAGAACTCGCCGCCCGCCCCATCACCATCCACGAACTGCACTACCTCGGCCCCGCCCCCGCCGTAGCGGATAGCGCCCGTTTCCGGGTGCGGTGCAGCAAAGGCACCTATATTCGCAGCCTGCTGCAAGACCTCGCTGCCGCCCTGGACAGCGCCGGACACACCGCCGCCCTGCGCCGCATCGCCGTCGCCGACCACCACGACATGACCCCGCTCGCGACCCTGCGCGACTGGCAGGAAAGCGGCGACGAAGCCGCCATGCAACACATCCTGCTGCCGCTGGATACCTGCACTGCCCACCTGCCGCGTCTCGACATCCCCGCCGCCAAACAGCGCTTCATCCGTAACGGCAACGACATCGCCTGCGCCAACGCCGGCGGCGAATACGCCCTCTATGCCGACGGCACCTTCATCGGCGTCGGCCTCGGCAAAGACGGGCGCATCTATCCCGTGCGCCTCTGCGCCCTGCCGTCCACGGAATAAAACGTTTTCAGCCTGCCAAGCGGAATAAACACAGGGTTCGTAGGCAGCCGTCAAGCGGAATAGACACTGGGCTTACGGACTGCCGCCAAGCGGGATAAACCCTGGGTTCGTGGGCAACCGCCAAGGGAGAAATCCTGGTTTTGTATTCCCCCCTTCCGGCCTTCGGCCACCTTCCCCCGCAAGCGGGGGAAGGGATTTTTTCGTGCAATGTTCGGACTTGGGAGCGCGCCAAGCAGGATAAACGCTGGGCTCGTAGCCGGGCCGTCAAGCGGGATAAATGCTGGGCTCGTGGCGAGCCGCCAAGCGGGATAAATGCTGGGCTCGTGGGCAGCCGCCAAGCGGGATAAACGCTGGGCTCGTGGCAAGCCGCCAAACGGGATAAACACTGGGCTTACGGACTGCCGCCAAGCGGGATAAACACTGGGTTCGTGGGCAACCGCCAAGGGGAGAAATCCTGGTTTTGTATTCCCCCCTTCCGGCCTTCGGCCACCTTCCCCCGCAAGCGGGGAAAGGGATTTTTTCGTGCAATGTTCGGACTTGGGAGCGCGCCAAGCAGGATAAACGCTGGGCTCGTGGGCAACCGCCAAGGGGAGAAATCCTGGTTTTGTATTCCCCCCTTCCGGCCTTCGGCCACCTTCCCCCGCAAGCGGGGGAAGGGATTTTTTCGTGCAATGTTCGGACTTGGGAGCGCGCCAAGCAGGATAAACGCTGGGCTCGTAGCCGGGCCGTCAAGCGGGATAAATGCTGGGCTCGTGGCGAGCCGCCAAGCGGGATAAATGCTGGGCTCGTGGCGAGCCGCCAAGCGGGATAAATGCTGGGCTCGTGGGCAGCCGCCAAGCGGGATAAACGCTGGGGTCGTGGCAAGCCGTCAAGCGGGATAAATCCTGGTCTCGCGGCCTTTTCACCCGTTCAGACGGCGCAGGGCGGCGGCGATTTGTGTGCGGGCGTCGTTTGTGTCTGCCGGGCGGAGGGTGTTTTGCCCGTCGTGGTGGACGAGGGCCGGCAGGTCGCGCAGGTAGGTTTCGATGTCGTGCGCTTTGAGCAGGCGGCCATGCAGGTCGTAGCCGACGTTGAGCAGACGGCCGGGCAGCGGCGCGAGGCGGTCGTGCACGTGGCCGTAGAGGTGGTAGCGGCCTTTGCCGCAGCCGTCCCATTCTTGGATCGGGTAATGGAAAAGCACCAGAGGCTGGCTGCAACCGTCGCATACCACCTGGCGGTAGTTTTTGATGGAGGCGAGCAGCGGCCTGCCATCGGCTTTCGTGGTATGGAGGAAGTAGTCGCGGTTTTTGGCGATGACTTCGTCGTGGTTGCCGAGGATGAGGTGGTGCTCGCCGTTGAGCTGATGCAGGACGCGGGCGATGCTGGCGGCGTCACGGGCGAAGGAGATGTCGCCGAGGTTATAGACGGTGTCTTCCGGCGCAACAGTCGCGTTCCATTGGGCAATCAGCGCCGCATCCATTTCTTTGATGGAGGCATAGGAACGGAACTGCGGGCAGAATTTCATGATGTTTTTGTGCGAGAAGTGCAGGTCGGAGGTGAAGTAGGTCGTAGGCATGGTTTTTCCGGGGTTTTGAGCTGATTTGCGGCAAGGGATTTGCTGCGCAGGGTTCAGATGCTGTTGCGCAGGTATTCCTGGATGTAGGCTATTTTTTCTAATTCGGTCATCGCCTTGAAGGTCTCGCGGTTTTCTTTGAGGTGGTCAATGAGCGAGTAGTATTCTTCGTCCACGTGTTTTTTATCCAGTTTGTGGTTGAGGTTTTTGTCGTTGCTGCGTCCCAGGAATTTGGAGATGAGGTAATACGGCGATTTGAGTTTAAAGAGCATTTCTTTGTTTTCGCCGTCAAAGACCATATAGCCTTCGTGTTCGACGGTTTTCAGTTTTTCTTTGAGTTCGCCGAAGGTCAGGTTTTCTAAAAGCGGCGGGCGGTGCAGCGGGTTGGCGTGCGTCGCGTTGTAAGCGGCAGCGATGTCGTTCAGTTCGCGTTCGCTGTATTGGCGGCCGGTCGCCACGTCGATGAGGCCGATCAGGGTTTCGCCCAGTCTTTCTTTGATGATGTGCACGTCGTCGGCGTCGGTGATTTCAAAGAGGAAGGTGTGGTTGGGGTAGGCGCGGAAGAGGTCTTCGTATGGTTGGCAATGCGCGCGCGTCAGGTCGGCAAAGCGGCTGTCCAGCGAGCCGGTGGTGGAGTAGAGCACTTGGTGGTTGTGGTTTGCCGCGTCGTCCGCGCGCGCAACGTAGGTGCAGCAGCCGAGAAAGCCGTTGATTTTCTGCACGGCTTCGACCGGGTGGTCGTCGACAAGGTGCAGCGGGTAACGGCTGTTTTCGGCGGTGCGCTCGCTGTAATTGAAGACTTTTTTGAAAGGGCGGACGATGATGTTGTCGTCGTCATCCAGGATGATGCCGCGCATTTCCAGCAGGGCGTCGTCGAAGCGGTTTTCGTAGAAGACGCTGCGCGCGTATTTGAGGACGCGCAGGGCGGGGTAGCGCGCGGATTTTTTCGCGATGTAGTCGCGGTGGCCGCCGCGCAGGTAAGCGGCGGTGATGTAGGTGTGGCGGGCCGTGTCGTATTCGGGTTTGCGGCTTTGGTGCGCTTCTATTTCGGCGATGAGGGCGGCGGTGGCAGCATCCATCGGTTTTGTCGGCGGCACGTCTTCTTCGTCGCGCAGGCGGTTGTGGTTCAGACGGACGTAGGCGGCGAGCACTTCGGCTTCGCGCACGCCGTGCTGGTTCGGATAGAAGTTGTGCAGGCGGTAGATTTTTTCGGCGAATTTGTGTTTGCGCGCGAGTCGCAGCAGGTGGATGCAGGCGGCGGATTTTTGGTTGGTGTTGGAGTTGATGATGAGGATGTGTTCGTGCGGGTTGGCGCGGCCGCGTTCGCAGGCTTTCTGCATCATGGCGAGGCCTTGTCGTTGTGCGGCGTCCACTGCTTTGCCGGAGAAGCGGTATTCGCCGTTTTCGTCGGTCATGAGCAGGTCGTTTTCGATGTGGACGATGTGCGCGTCCGGGTATTGTTTTTGGAAGGCGGCGATTTGTGCGTGGGCGAAGGTGGTTTTGCCCGATCCTTGGTGGCCGCGCAGGAGGATGAATTTTTGCATGGGGTTTCCTTTTGTCATGTTGGTGCTTTTTGTTGGTCAGTACGTTGCCGAGGCGATGATGCCGGTGTAGCGGCCGTTATGCGGGCTGTACACCGTCCAGAAGTGAGCGCCCCACCATTCTTTGCCGGCATCGAAGTAGTCGCTGCAAGCGGTGTCCCAGGCGTAGGCTTCGATGTCGTGCAGGGTGCCGAACAGCAGGGTGCAGAAGTCGAGGAAGTATTGGCCACTCTCGCGGATGCTGCGCCCGAAGGTGGCCGGATAGGGTGGCTCCAGGAAGGCGTGGCAGAAGGCGGGGGTGTTTTCCCGCAGGATGACGGCGTTGTCCGGGGTGATGGCGGCGTCGTGGCGGTAGTAGCGGTTTTCTTGCGCGCGGATGAGCAGGCGTTGCTGCGCCGGTTCGTATGTCGGCCCCCAAAAGGCGGCAGCGTTGATGCGTCTGCCATGTTGTTCTGCCAACGGGAAATGTTGCCGATAGGCGTCGGGCAGGGTGTCCGCCCCGGCACGGGCGGCGAGTCGCCGTCGTTCTGCGCTGCGGACGGTGATGACGCTGTGCAGGGTGTATGCCGCTGCGCGCAGGTGTTGCTGATGACTTGGTGTGCCGTCGGCACTGGTGCAGGTTCTGATATCCAAAACGCCGCCGCAGCGATGGTAGTCGCGGATAGCGGCGGCGATGGCAGGGTTTTCTTCGGCACTGAGGCAGGCGGTTTTCATAGCTGTGGTGGGGTTGTTCGGGCGGTGTTTTTTGCCGCTTGGCGGACTGGATTTATTGGGTTGAAGACGCGCCAAGCGGCGTAGATGCCGGTTTTTGTTGTTTTTCGATGGTTTTTGTCAACCATCGGGGTTTGAAAGTTCGTCCTGCGGACGAATGCCCTCTCCCCAGCCCTCCCCCACGGGGGAGGGGACATTGCGCTGCGCGCAAGGTCGGGTTTTATCCCGCTTGGTGGAAGTTGTCATTTATTTGGCGGGCTGAAGCCCGCCCTACAAGAATGCAGGTTTTGTCCCGCATGGCGGGTTTATGCGGCGTAACGGTTTCCCGCGCCACCCTCCCTCGTTATTTCAAGCCGATATCTGGTTGTATGGGTTCGTTGTGTGGGTTGCTGTTGCGCTGTTGGATGAGCGATGTTGGGCGGTCGTTGTTCGGTTTAACGGTAGCCCGCTACCAGCTCCAATTGCTTTTAAGGGTTTGACATCCACATCTTGAAGTAACTACTGAAACGGTTATGCCGCTTGGGTTTTATGGTCCTTTTTGCTGCATGGCGTAAGGGTTATGAGGAAGTATTTTCCATCCCCCATCCTTTCGCCGCTTGCCCGCCAAAACGCTTGCGTGGTTGTGGGCGCGGCCACGGGGAAGGGCCTCAATGCCATGATTTTATGCCTTAGCCAGCCTCCTCTTCCGCAATGTCGTTTTCCCAGTTTGCCTGCTGGATTTGGATGTCCAGTTCGCGGCAGCGTTTGGCGACGTTGTCCGCCTCAACCCGCAGGGCACGGATGTCCACGGCGGCGAGGGTGCGGATTTCGCTGCGGCTGTAGCGGGACTGGTCGGCCATGGCAGCGTCGGCGACTTTGCCGAGCATGGCGTGTTCGGCTTTCAAGCGGTCGCGCTCGGCCAGCGCCGCCAGCATGGTGGTGCCGTCGGCGAGGGTCACGTTGTGGTTGGCGCGGTTGATGGCAACAATAAGACGGGTCAGCGCCGCCGCACTGCGGCGGTAGTCGGTGAGCAGGTCCTGCGGGTCTTCGGCAGGCGCTTCGCCTTCCTGGTATTGGGCGTTTTGTTGCAGGCGGGCGCCGAGTTGCGCCAGTTTGCGTTGCAGGTCGGCGCGTTCGATAAGGGCTTGGGCAAGTTTCATGGTTGTTGTTCCTTTTTATTCAAATGGGTTTTCCAGCATCAGCGGTAATCCTTGGAAATCTCGCACGTTACGGGTAACAAGGGTCAGGTTATGCGCGATAGCGGTTGCCGCGATATAGGCGTCGTTTATTGGCCGTTTAGCGGGGATGTGTAATTGTGCGCATATGAGCGCGACTTCTGTATCAACTGACAATGTCCTGGTACGGTAGGCAGGCAAGAGGCGGTTGGTGAACCAGTTATCGAGCGATGCCGCCTGCGCTTGGTCTTTGCGGGCAAGGGACAGGATGCCCGTGCGTATTTCGGTGATGCTGACGACGCTGACTTTGGTCTGCATCAGGTTAATGCTGTATGCCCAACGCTGTACTTGCGGGTGTATTTTTCCTGAATCGAGCTTTTTCAATTCGGAAATGATGTTGGTGTCGAGCAGATACATTTAGTCAAACTCTATGGTGCGGGGTAATGATTTGTCACGCTCAAATTCGATTTCTATTTCTGCGGCGGGATGGTAGCCGCCAAGGGCTTCCGCGATGGTGAGTGTTTCCGGTTCTGCCGGTTCGGTTTGCCGGGCGATAAAGCTGCGCATGTAATTGCGCAGGAGTTCGGCGGCATCAAGGTGTTGACGGGCAGCGGCACGGTTAAAGGCTTGTTGCAGGGCGTCGTCGACGCTGAATGTGTAGTGGCTTTGGTGCATGGTGTTTTCCTTTTTCCGGTGATGTCCGGCTACTTTATGTTGTCCCGCTTGCCTGGGCAATGCGTTATCGCATCCCCTTCCCCCGCAAGCGGAGGAAGGGATTGGGCGTTATGCCGCTTCGCGCAGCAGTTCGATGGCTTCAATGCTGCGCACCCAGTGGTCGTCGCCGCTGTTCTGCGTCGCGAAGTCGCCGAGCAGGGTGAAGACGTGGTCGCTGAAGCCGCCGATGTTGAGGATGTCCGCGCGGTTTTTCGCGGGCGTCGTCACATATGGCTGGATGTCGATGCAGACGAGTTTGGCCTGCGGGCAGCGTCGTTTCAGGGTATCCCATTCGGCAAGCAGGGCGCTTTTGTGGCCGTGCGCCTGATCCGCCCACGATTCGTTGTCCGAGACGATGATGACCATGTCAACGCGCGCTTTTTCGCGATTGAGCAGGCGTAGCGGCGCGCTGCACGCGGTGCCGCCCCCGCCGATGTCCGCCAGTTTTTCGGCGTTGGTCATGATGCTGTCGCGCGGGTTGAGGCGCACGTTCACCGTGACCATTTCGAACGGGATGACGCGCGCCTGCGGGTTATGGCGCAGCACGGCGGCGCTGATGAGCGCGGCGACGTCGATACAGCGGGTTTTGCTGGTTGCACCTGCGCGATAGCCGGTAACGGGGCTTTGCATCGAGCCGGAGACGTCCGGGCAGACGACGATGTTGCCCGGTAGCTGCGGCACGTTCTGCACCGCGATTTCCATCGCATCCTGCAAGGCGTCGCGGATGGCACCCGGTATGGCATCACCGGCGGCCTGCCAGGTGGTCAGCAGTTGGTACGGCATGGCGCGGGCACGGGCGATGGCAGCCGGGTCGCGCAGTTTGGCGGCGACGCTGCGGATGTATCTGTCTTTGTTGTGTTTGTCTTTATCAAAAACGCCGTGGCGCGCGAAGGTGTTGAGATTCTGCCGCACTTGCTGCCATGAGCCGTTCTTCGCGATTTGCGCCCAGGCATCGCCGTCCAGGTTGAGCGCGGTCAGCATCTGGAAGGGGACAGGCGGCAGCGCGCCACGCGGTTTGCTTTTGTTGCGTTTGTAGGTTTCAAAGGCGGCGGTCAAAGGCGGCAGGGCGGCGTATTCGTACGGCTTGCCGATGAGCCAGGCGAACCAGGCGGCGCGCCATGCTTCGCGCGGCTGCGGGTGCACCATTTTCACTACGTCCGCCAGCGACGGGTTGTTGCCGATGGCGGCATTAAGCAGTTGCGTTTCCGTCGCGGTGTTCAGCCAGTGCTGAATGAGTTTTTTCGGACGGGTACCGAAGGATTTGCGCCCTACTACGCCGCTGCGCACGATTTGCGCGAAGTTGCGCAGCATTTTGCCGCTGTCCACGACGCGGTCAAACACCGCCGCACACAGCGCTACGTCGCGCGCCGCCAGCACCGCCAACAGCAGCGCGGGCATGTCTTTCATGTAGCCGCGTTCGCGGGCGTAAATCGCGGTCTTGGCGAGAAATTCCGGGGAAACCTGCCGGGCGAGTTCGAGCACTTGCGTCAGTTGGGTTTCCGCGCTTGCGTAGTAGGTGCTGTTCAGGCAGCCGGTAGCGGCAAGCTGCGCCAGTTGTTGTGCCGGGGTTTGCGTGTAGGCGCGGCCGCCCGCTTCGTTGTAGGTGTCGGTGGCAGTCTGTTTTTGTTTGCGCGATGGGAACAGTTTGAAATTAGCCATGATTTTTGTCCTTCTTATATGAATTTGTGATGGCGACAAGTCGTGGCAGGACGTCATTTTCGAGATGTAATCCTGCCGGCATTCGCCAGATGCGCCGTGCTGCACGGCAGCGTGATGCGGCGGGTTGCCCGGATGCCCACAACGGACATCCGGCAAACAAAACGGCTATGCAACCCGCCAGGCCACAGCGGCGCAACGCAGAGCGGACAACAAGAGTGAAGAAACAGACGGTCGTGTTCTACCGCTAAACTACCCTGCCATCGTGCAGCAGGGGCGAGATTCGAACCCGCGCCACGACCCGGGAATGCTGTAATTCCTTCGGCATTTGTCCGCTCTGCGCTACACCGCGCGACGCAGCGCAGGACAGTCAACGAGGGGTGAAGAAATCGTTACGTGCTCTACCTCTGAGCTACCCTGCCATTGATGGCGGCAGGGGCGGGATTCGAACCCGCGACCACGAGCGTTGGAGGCTGTAATTCCTTCGGCATTTGACTGCCCTGCGCTACGCCGTAAGGGCATAGCGCCGCGCCGACGAGGTTGCGGGAAACGCTCCATGTTCTATCCAACTGAACTACCCGTTGGCGGGCCAACGGGGCGGGACTCGAACCCGCGACCTTGTTTTTCTGTAGTTTCCCGCGCATTCGGCGCGTACAGATAACGAGGGGTGAAGAAACCCTTTCCGCGCGGCTACCCTTTCGCCTCGGCATCCGGAGACACCGGCGGGACTCGAACCCGCTCTCACGGAACCCTTGATGTAGTTCCTTCGGCATTTATCTGCACTTACCCTATTGCCGAAAATGTGCCAACTCGCGAAAGGCAGCAAAAAACTTTCACAACACACTGATAATAAAGAGAGAAATTGAAGAACATGTGGCAAGAGATTTATCCAGGAATCGTAAGAAAACTATCCAGATAAATCGTTATCTAGAAAATAAGATAGCTATCTTGCGCGAGCCTGCCCTGCCCGCTTGGCAGTGTTCTTGCAAAGGACGCAGAAAGCAGGCGGCGCTTGCCCGGTGGGCTAAAGTCCATCCTACGCGCGAGCCCAGATTTATCCCGCTTGGCGCCCTGCCCTTCCCACAAACCCAGTGTTTGTCCCGCTTGGCGGCTGCTCACGAGCCCAGCGTCTATCCCGCTTGGCGGCCTGTTCAGTCTTTTTCGAATTCGTAGAGGAAGTCGATGGCGTTGCCGCCGCTTTTGCTGCCCGCGCCGGCGCTGCCCTCCACGCTGAAACGTTTGTTGATCTGGTAGCGGGCGATAAATTCGGTCACGCCGGTGAAGAAGTTGCTTTTCATGCCGACGTAGATATCCGAGGTGAGGTATTTGCCCGCTTTGAGCCCGCTGACACCGAGGTCGAATACGTCCAGCCCCGTTTGTTTGCCGATGCTGCCGCCGGGCAGGACGCCGCCCAGCGACAGGCCGGCGGCGGTTTGCAGCAGCGCTTCGTTGTCCATGGTGCCATCCGGTGATTTGCCGAAGAGGAGGTAGGAGAGGATGGCGGAGTCCGGCATTTTCGGGGTGGAGGTGAGTTTCAGGCGCAGGCGGTCTGCGGCGCCGGTCACGGAGGCGCCGACCTGGATATCTTTGTTGTCAATGTTGCGCAGGGCGAGGACGTCGATGGTGGGGTTGGCGATGCTGCCGCCGCTGTAGGTGGCGCGGCCATGTTTGATGTCAAGTTCCTGGCCGTAGAGTTGGTAGATACCGCTCGCGACTTCAATGGTGCCTTTGGCGGTGAGCGGGCGTTTCGGGCGCTCGATGATGGTGATGCCGCCTTTGAGGCGGATGTTCACGTCTTTGTTTTTGAAGTAAACCTTGTCCCCCAGGGTAACGGCGATGTCAGCTTTGAAGGGCACGGGGGGCGGTGCCGCCAGGCGCTTTTTTGCGGCTTCTTCTTTGCTTTCGCCTTCGCCGAGGACGACCACGTCTTTGGAGATGTCCACGCCGCCGCTGGTGTCGGGGATGGAGATGTTGGCTTTGGGGACGTGGATTTTGCCTTGTACGTCGATGCCGTCTGCGGGGTCGATGCGGATTTTGAAGTCCGGGCTGATGGTGATTTGCATTTTTTTGCTGTTCGCAATCAGCATGTTGTGTCCGTTCAGGCGCAGGTCAAGGCGGGTGGGGGCAAGGTTGAGGGTGCCTGTGGTATCGAGGTTGCCGTCCGGGGTGCCGATGTTGCCGTTGATGTCGATTTGTCCGCTGCGCGCAGCGCTGAGTTTGAGGCGGATGTTGTTGAGTTCGGTGGCGTATTCGGGGATTTTCAGGCTGCCGCCTTCGAGTTGCAGGCTGCCGCTCGCGACCGGGGCGCTGACGGTGCCGCCGAGATTGAGGGTGCCGTTGATGCGGCCTTTGAGTTCGCTCGCTTTGGGGATGAAGTTGCGGTATTTGCCGATGTCGGGCAGGTTGAGGCTGATGTCGCCGCTC
The DNA here is from genome assembly GCF_900460955.1 of Cardiobacterium valvarum. GTDB lineage: Bacteria > Pseudomonadota > Gammaproteobacteria > Cardiobacteriales > Cardiobacteriaceae > Cardiobacterium > Cardiobacterium valvarum. Next base: position 668,498 of record NZ_UFUW01000001.1, on the reverse strand, counting down.
AGGTTTTGCCGGCGGTAATCGCTGATGCGGGCGTGGCCGTTGATGTGGCCGTTGTCGCCCATGTCGATGGTGAGGGTGCTCTCGGCCTGTTTGTCGGTGAAGCGGGTGGCAAGACGCGCGGTTTTGAGCGGCAGGTTGAGCGGCGGTTGGCCTTTGGCGCGGATGGTGATGTTGCCAGGTTTGAGTTGCAGGTCGGCATCGCCCCGGATTTGGCCGCTGGCGCTGCGGGTGAGGTTGCCGTTGCCGGTGAGGACGGTGTTGAGCGAGACGCTATCCGGCAGGTGTTTGCCGAGGCTTTTCGGGTTGATTTCGCGGATGCGGTAGGCGAGTTCGGTTTGTTTGTCGTGTTTGAGGTCGAGGCAGAGGCTGCTGTATTGGTCGGCGAGGCAGAGGTCGCGCACGGCGAGGTTTTTCGCGCCGAGTTCCAGGGCGGCGCGGTGTTGCAGGCGCAGGGTGTTGTCGTAGGCGGCGAGTTCGAGGGTGCTGAGGTCGCCGCGCCATTGATCGGCGGCGCTGAAGCCGCCCTGCATGGCGAGTTTGAGGTTGGCTTCGCCACCGGTGGTCGCGAGGTTGAGGCGGTGGTTTTGGTAGGTGCCGTCGGTGGTGAGCTGGATGTTCTGCCAGCGCTGGCCGCCCGTTTGCACGCCGCCGAGCTGGATGCGGTTGTGGTAGGCGCCGTTTTTTTGGTGCGCGGTGTTGATGTCGGCTTGCAGGCTGGCGATTTTGTGCACGCCCCAGGCAAGGTTTTGTCCGCTGAGTTGGCTTTGGATGGCGGGGTTCGCGAGTTTGCCGCTGAGTTTGCCTTTGCCGCGCAAATTGCCGCCAAGGCCGGGGTAGAGGGCGGCGAGTTGTTTGCCGTCGGCGCTGTAGTTGAGGTCGAGGTCGCTGCCGTGCAGTTTGCCGCTGGCGGTGAGTTGGTTGTCGCCGAGGCGCAGGTCGAGGGTGTCCAGGTCGAGGTTTTGGCCGTCGAGTTTGATGGCGGCGTTGCCACTGAGCGGCTGTTTGCGCCAGTTGCCGCGCAGTTTGTTGATGCTGGCGGTGAGGGTGGTTTTGTTGTCGCGGTAGCCGCCTTTGCTCGCGAGTTCGGCGCTCAGGCTGCTGTTTTGCAGGGTTTTGAGCAGCGGCCAGTCGCCGGGGTGCAGGTTTTCGGCGGTGGCGCGGGCATCCCAGGCAACGTGCGGCAGGTAGTCGCTGCTGCCGGTGAGGTGGATTTTGCCTTGCAGGCTGCGGATGTCGAAGTCGATGTTCTCGACGCGGTGCAGCGGGTCGAGGGTGGCGGTGCCTTTAAGGGTGAGCGGCGGATAGTGTCTGCCGCGCGCGTCGCCGTTCACGGTTACGGCGAGGCGGTTAAACGGGCCTTCGGCGTGGGCGCTGCCTTGTTTTGAGTAGGTGATGGGGTTTTGTTTGTCGCCAACGGTGAGGTTGCGCCAGTTGAGGTCGCCGTTGATGGTCGGGGCGAGCAGGTTGCCGCCGAGGTGGACGCGCGCCTGGATGTCGCCAGCCACAATGGGGACGAGTCGTTCGAGGGCGGGCACGGTGAGGTTGAGGTCGAGGTCGGCGCGCTCCGGTGCGGCGCTGCCGTTGGCACGGACGCTGTTGCCGGCGAGGGCGAGTTGCAGGTCGCGCGCGGTGAGGGTGTTGCCGTCGTAGTCGAGGCTGCCGCTGCCGCTGACGGGGTGGTTTTGCCAGCGCCCTTTGAGGCTTTCGATGGTGAGGGCGGCGTGGCCGTCGCCGCCGTGGGTGCGGATGTCGCCGTCGAGTTGCAGGTCAAGGGCGGTGTTGTGTTTTTTGCTGTCGATGTCACGGATGGTGAGAGTGCCGTGCCATGCGGGACTGCCGCTGAAATCGGCGTCGCCGCTGTATTCGGCGCGGCCACCGAGGGCGGCGAGGTTGAGGCGGGTGTTTTTCAGGGCAGCGCCGTGGATGTCGGTATTGAGGGTGAGGTGGGCCGGTGGGGTGCCGGGGTGACTGTAGTCAGCGTCGAGGGTGGCGCTGAGGGTATCGAAGGTGCCGTTGAGGTCGAGGCTGCCGTGGCTGCGGTGTTCTTCGTAAGCGAGGTTGTGCCAGGCGAGGGTGCTGTGCAGGCGGCGCGCTTCAAGGTCGATGTTGCCGTCGAAGTCAATGCTGCCGCTTGCCATGCCGCCAAGGGCGAGGCTGAGTCGGGGTTTGAGCAGGCTTTGTTGCCAGTCGAGGGTGAGGGTTTGCGGCGGGGTGGTGAGCGGGGTGTCGCCACTGAGTTTGAGGGTGATCGGGTAGTCGTCGCGGGTGGTGAGGCTGGCGTCAAGGTCGAAGCTGCCTTTGTCGGTGTGGGCGTTGCCGCGTGTAGTGAGGGTGCTGTCGCGGTAGGCGGCAGCGAGGTCGGCGCTTTCGATGTGCAGGATGGGTTTTTGTTGTTGGTTCAGGGTGATGTTGGCGAGGCGGAGTTGGTCGATATTGAGGTCAACGGGCAGGTCAATAGCAGGCAGTTGGGCGGGGATGGTCGCGGGTTCGCCGGTGCTGGCGGGTTTGGGGGCGTCGCTGGCAGGCGGCAGGGTGATGGTGGCGTCGCTCAGGGCGACTTCTGCCAGATGGATGTTGCCGTGCAGCAGTTCGCTTGCGCGCAGGTCGAGGTACAGTTCGGCGGCGCGGATGTCGAGGCCGCCGCCGCTGAGGTGCAGGTTCTGCCAGCGCTGGCTGCCGAGCAGGGCGCCGTCAAGCTGGTCGTAGGTGAGGGTGTAGGGGGTGAGGTGGTTGATGAGCTTGGGCAGTTGGCGGTAACCGCTGGCGATACCCAGCAGCCAGTAGGCGAGCGCAAGTATAAGCAGGAGGAGGGTGATGAGGGTCAGCAGGATGCGCTTGACAAGGCGGCGCCAACGGCGGGGACGGCGCGGAGCGGAGACGGGGGCTTGGTCGGCAGTGGTCGGGGTGGTCATGGGAGGCTGGGTTCGTGTGGGTTATGTATGGGCCGGAGATTGGGAATAGTCTATCAGGCTTCGCGCAGGTCCATACCGGCAGGCGGGGCACAGTTACACGGTCAGGTTATTTTTGGATGGATCTTTGCACACGATAAAAAGCCCCTCGCGCGGGGCGAGGGGCTTGGGTTTGTGGAGCGGCTATGCTATTCGCCGCTTCACAAGGTGCCATAGAGCGCGTCGTAGGCATTGGCGGCTTTATGCCAGCCGAAATCGGCCTGCATCGCGTTGTGCTGAATGCCCGCCCATTGTCCGGTGTTCTGCCAGGTCTCCAGCATCCGTCCGGCGGCGCCGAGCAGGGCGTCCGCAGTCGGCTGGTGGAAGACGAAGCCGGTCGCACTGTGGCTGGCAACGCTGTCTTCGTTGCTATCAACGACGGTATCGGCGAGGCCGCCTGTGGCGCGTACCAGCGGCAATGTGCCATATTTGAGGCCGTAGAGTTGGGTGAGGCCGCAGGGTTCGAAGCGGCTCGGCACAAGGATGACGTCGCCACCCGCGATCATTTGGTGCGAGAGGGCTTCGTTATAGGTAATGCGCACGCCGACTTTGTCCGGATGACGCCCGGCGAGGTCGCGGAAGGCGGCTTCGAGGTCGGGCGCGCCGGTGCCGAGGATGGCAAGTTGTAGTGGCCGTGAGAGCAGACTTTCGGCGGCGCCGAGGAGGATGTCCGCACCTTTTTGTTCGGTGAGGCGGGTGATCATCACGAGTAGCGGCACACTGTCATCTGTCGGCAGATTGAAGGTTTGTTGCAGGGTGTGTTTGTTGGTGCGTTTGCCCTGCATGTAATCCATGGTGTAGGGCTTATCAATATGCGGGTCGGTGCCGGGGTTCCAGGTGGTATCGTCCACGCCGTTCAGGATGCCGGTAAGCCGTCCTTGTGCGGCACGTTCGCCGAGCAGGCCATGCAGGCCATAGCCGTGTTCAGGCACGGTGATTTCGCGCGCGTAGGTCGGGCTGACGGTCGTGATGTGGTCGGCGTAGTAGAGGCCTGCTTTGAGGTAGGACATTTGCCCGTAGAATTCGAAGCCGTAGGGACCGTACATGTTTTGCGGCAGGCCCAGCTCAATCATGTGACGGCTGTTGAAAATGCCCGCATAGGCGAGGTTGTGGATGGTGAAGACGGTTTTGACCGGCACTTCCCAAGCGGCGAGGTAGGCGGGCGCGAGGCCGGCCTGCCAGTCGTGGCAGTGCAGGACGTCTGGGCGCCACCAGCTATCGGCTCCGGCGGCGAGCGAGGCGCCGACCCAGCCGAGGAGGCCGAAGCGCAGGTAGTTGTCGCCGTAGTCGGCGTAGTGCTGGTCGTGGTAGGGGTTGCCCGGCCGCTGGTAGAGGTGCGGGCAGTCTATGAGGTAGATGCCGACGCCGTTGTAGTTGGTATGACGCAGTTCGATATCGCCCGCGAAGGTGTGGTAGTAGCCAACATGGCCGGTTTCGCCGATTTTTTCCGCAACTTGCGGATAGAGCGGCAAAACGACGCGCACGTCTTGTCCCGCAGCATGTTGGGCAAAAGGCAGGGCGCCCAAAACATCGGCCAGGCCGCCGGTTTTGATGAGCGGGTAGAGTTCTGAACATACGTGCAGGATTTTCATGGTGGGTTCCTCTTGTCAGGTGGTTCTGGTTGGTAGGTTAGTGGTTGGGTTTGTATTGTCTTGCCGGGTTGGTCCTTTCGCGTGGTTCTCCCGCTTGGCGGGGCTATTGGTCAACGGTAAAGATGACGTGGCGATTTGCTGCCGCTGCGCGTTGGTAGAAGTCGCGGACGTTTCGAAACCAGTCCCAGACATAGTCGCAGTCATCTTCACTCAGGGGGTAGCCGTATGCTTTCTCGTCGAGAGCAAAATAGCGGCGGCGGAGGGTTTCTTCGTCTATGGTCATCAGGGCTTGGGCGATGTCCTGTACTTGTGCCGGTGTTTTCAGGCTGATGATGTAGGTGTCGTCTTCGCCCCTACCGATAAGGATTTCACCGCCTATCACGGTGTGGTTGAGCGGGTATTCGCCATTTTGGTATTCCAGTCGCCCATCAGTCAGAAGGCGGTGCATGGCGTCCCAGGCTTTGCCGCTTTCTGCGCTGTGTTCCCCGCCTTCTTCGCCGAGGTAACGCGCTTCGAGGTTAGCGAGGTAGTTTTGTAGTGCCTCTTCGTCGTGCAAGTCTGTTTGGCGCAGTTCGGCCATGTCGTCGGCATTGAGTGCGAAATGTACACCTAAGCAGCTCATGGTCTATCTCCAATTGGTTTTTGTTCAGGTTGTGTGCTTGTTCCGCTTGGTGGGGTTGTCTCTTACGCGGTTCTCTAACCTCTCCCCTCCTCCCAATGGAGGAGGGGGGCTGTGTCAGCGGGAAGCCGTGTGGTTTCCCGCTTATGGGGTTATTGTTCGGCGGCTTCCTCCGCTTGTTTTTGTTTAGCGGCAAGGGCAGCCAGCATGGTTTTGGTGACGAGCACGACGCCGCCTTTGCTGACGCGGAAGCGCTGTTTGTCCAGCTCGGCATCAACGCCGATTTGCATGCCATCCGGGATGCCGCAGTTGCGGTCGATGATGCAGCGGCGCAGGACGCAGTTCTTGCCAATACGCACTTGTGGCAAGACGACGGCGTATTCGATGTGGCTGCCTTCGGCGACCTGGACGCGGTCAAAGAGGACGGAGTTACTGATTTCCGCATCGGTAATCACGCCGCTACCGCCGATCAGCGAGTTGTCGATGGTGCGGGTATGGTTGTGCTTGTAGAAGAATTTGGTCGGTGCGGTTTGTTTCGGCACGGTACGGATCGGCCAGCTTTCGTCAAACATGTCGAGTTGCGGGTATTCGCTAACGAGGTCGATGTTCGCGCTCCAGTAGCTGTCGATGGTACCCACGTCGCGCCAGTAGATGGTGCCCTGGGTGTTGCGGCCCTTGCTGGATTTTTCGAAGGGGTGGGCATAGAGCACGCCTTCGCGCACGGCAGCCGGGATGACGTCGTTACCGAAGTCGTGCGAGGTATCGGGACTCGTCGCTTCGCGTTCGAGGACTTCGTAGAGGTAGTCGGCGTCGAAGACGTAGATGCCCATCGAGGCCAGTGATGAGCCGGGGCGGTCAGGCATGGCGGGCGGATCTTCGGGTTTTTCGACGAAGGCTTTGACTTTGAGTTTTTCGTTCACCGCCATGACGCCGAAGGCGACGGCTTGTTCGCGCGGGACTTCGATGCAGCCGACGGTGGCTTTGGCGCCAGCGGCGACGTGGTCACGCAGCATTTGCATGTAGTCCATTTTGTAGATGTGGTCACCAGCGAGGATGAGGACGTATTTGGGCCGGTAGTGATCTCTCATGATATGCACGTTTTGCCACACGGCATCAGCGGTGCCCCGGTACCAGGTTTGGTCATTGAGCTGCTGACGCGCCGGCAGCATATCGACGAACTGGTCACGTTCGCGCGGCAGGAAGGACCAGCCGTGTTGCAGATGGCGCAGCAGTGAGTGCGCTTCGTATTGGGTGATGACGCCGATTTTGAGGAGACCCGAGTTGATGCAGTTAGATAGTGCAAAGTCGATGATGCGGTGACCGCCGCCGAAGTACACGGCCGGTTTGGCACGCTGATCAGTCAGTTCGTAGAGGCGTGAGCCGCGTCCGCCGGCCAGGATCAGGACAAGGGTTTGGTTGGCGATTTCTTCGGTGGAAGGCAGGGTATTTTCTTTAGCACTCATGTTTGTCTCCGTTATGTTGCCGGTTGTGTTTTCGCGCTGTTTTTGCGCAGGATGGTGATTCCTTTGTGGGCAAGGGTGGCGCGGTCGTTTTCTTGGGTATAGCCATCGTCAGCGAGCAGCGGTTGCCACGAGCCTTCGGGTAGGCAGTAGGTTTGCGGGCAGCGGTTGGCATTGATAAGCAGCAGGTAGTTGTCCTGCAACGCCAGCACCAGCGCTTTGCTCGCTTCGTTGTGCCAGTCGGCATCTTGCATCGGTTGTCCGTCTGCGCTGTACCAACGGGCGTCGTCGTGGTGCCACCAGTTGTCGTACACACCTGCTTGCGCCAGCTCGCGGCGCAGAGTGATAAGGGTGCGGACGTATGGCACCAAAGGGGCCGGTTTTTCCCAGTCCAGCCAGGTGGTTTCGTTGTCCTGGCAGTAGCTGTTGTTGTTACCGTGCTGGGTGTGGCCAAGTTCGTCACCAGCAAGCAGCATGGGCACGCCGTTGGCGAGGAGCAGGCTGGCCAGCAGGGCTTTCTGGCTGTGGTGGCGGGCAAGGTTAATGGCAGGATCGTCGGTTTCGCCTTCGACGCCGTGGTTCCAGGAGTAGTTGTGGCTGTCGCCGTCCCGGTTGTCTTCGCCGTTCGCTTCGTTGTGCTTGTAGCTGTAGCTGGTGAGGTCGCGCAGGGTGAAGCCGTCGTGGGCGGTGTTGAAGTTGATGGAGCTGTACACGCCGCGCCAGTCGTGGCGGTAGATGTCGCTGCTGCCAGAAAGGCGCTGCGCCAGCGCACCAAGCCAGCCGTTTTCCCACAGCCAGAAACCGCGCATGTCGTCGCGGTAGCGGCCATTCCATTCGGCGAATCCTTGCGGGAAGCCGCCGAGGTTGTAGCCGTCGGAACCGGTATCCCAGGGCTCGGAGATGTGTTTGCAGCGCGAGAGGATGGGGTCCTGGCGGATGGCGGTGAAAAAGGCGGCGTAAGGGTCGAAGGTCGGTTTCCGCCCCAAGGTGGCGCCGAGGTCGTAGCGGAAGCCGTCAATATGGAATGCTTCTACCCAGTAGCGCAGGCTGTCAAGCATCCAGCGCAGGACATGCGGTTCGCTGGCGTTTAGGGTGTTACCGCAGCCGGTGTTGTTGATGTAGTCGCCGTGTGCGTTCTGCCAGTAGTAGAGGCGGTTGTCGATGCCGCGCTGGCAGAGCATGGGGCCGTGAATATCCTGCTCGGCGGTGTGGTTGTAAACGACGTCGAGGATGACTTCTATCCCCGCGCGGTGCAGGGTTTTGACCATGTCGCGCAGGTCATTGTGGCTGCCGTAGCGGCGGTCGGGGATGTTGTGCGCATAGACGTTGTAGCCCCAGTAGTTGCTCATGCCGCGCCGTTGCAGGTGGACTTCGTCAAGGTGCTGGCTGATGGGCAGGAGCTCAACGGCGGTAATGCCAAGCTCTTTGAGGTGGCGGATGCTGGCTTCGTGCGCAAGTCCGGCAAAGGTGCCGCGTATGGCTGGCGGAATGGCAGGGTTACGCTGGCTGTAGCCTTTGACGTGCAGTTCGTAAATGATGGTGTCGCGCCACGGGGTGCGCAGCGGAACGTCGCCTTCCCAGTCGTAGTCGCTGGGAGCGACGACGATGCTTTTCGCCGCCACCGCCGCGTTATCGCGCGGATCCGTATGGTGATAGAGCGCGAGTTCGTCCGCCGTGCGGTATTCCGGCAGGTGGTTCAGCGCGCGGGCGTAGGGATCCAGCAGGAGTTTCTGCGGGTTGTAGCAATTGCCCGCTTCCATAGGGCCGTCCACACGCCAGCCGTAACGCTGCCCCGCTTTGATACCTGCCACGAAGATGTGCCAGATGTCGTCGCTGCGGTTCTGCACGTCAATACGGGTCTCCACCCCATCCCGGCCATAGAGGCAGAGGGTCACGGCGCTGGCATGGCGACTGACCAACGCGAAGTTCACGCCGTCTGTGTCGCCGATAGTGGTGGGGGTGCTGCCGAGCGGATAGGGTCGTCCACGATGGCAGCGCAGCGGGGAACGCTGTTGTTTCATCGTTTTTTGTTTCCTTTTTTGCCGTGTTTATCGCTGTTATCCGCGTGCTGGACGGCAGCTTCTGCAATTTGTTCGTAGGCCAGGAAGATGGTGCCAAGCGGCGGCAGAGTAAGGTTGAGCGATTGGTCTCTACCGTGGCTGGGAATGTCTTCAGTGTGCAGGTGTTCACCTCCACTGACGCCACTGCCGTTGTATTGGGTACTGTCAGAGTTGAGGATTTCGCGGTAATGCCCCGCCTGGCTGACGCCGATGCGGTAGTTTTCGCGCGGCACCGGGGTGAAGTTGCTGACGATGATGACGGGTTTGCCGTCGCCGCCGTGACGGGCAAAGGCGATGACGGATTGTTCGGCATCATCCACCACCAGCCATTCGAAGCCTTCCGGATTGCAGTCTTGTTTCCACAATGCCGGGTGTTCCTGGTAGGCGTGGTTAAGATCGCGCACCCATTTTTGTACGCCTTCGTGCCAACCGCCGTATTGCGGTTCAAGCAGGAACCAGTCAAGGCTTTCCTGGTAGTTCCATTCGCGACCCTGGGCAAATTCGCCGCCCATAAAGAGCAGTTTTTTGCCCGGGTAACCCCACATGTAGCCGTAGTAGGCGCGCAGATTGGCGAATTGTTGCCAGCAGTCGCCCGGCATTTTCGAGAGTAGCGAGCCTTTGCCGTGCACGACTTCGTCATGCGAGAGCGGCAGCACGAAATGTTCGCTGTACTGGTAGATCATGCCGAAAGTAAGCAGATTGTGGTGGTATTTGCGGTGTACCGGGTCTTCTTGCATATAGCGCAGGGTGTCGTTCATCCAGCCCATGTTCCATTTGTACTGGAAGCCGAGGCCACCGCTTTCCGTCGGGTGGCTGACACCGGTGAAGGCGGTGCTTTCTTCGGCAATGGAGACGGCGCCGCGCTGTTCGTTTTGCAGGATGGCGTTGGTGCGTTGCAGGAAGTTGATGGCTTCGAGGTTTTCGCGCCCGCCGTAGCGGTTCGGTATCCATTCGCCTTCTTTGCGCGAGTAGTCGCGGTAGATCATCGAAGCGACGGCGTCCACGCGCAGGCCGTCCACGCCGTAGTGTTCGATCCAGTAGAGGGCGTTGGCGGTCAGGAAGTTGCGTACTTCGTAGCGACCGAAGTTGTAAATGAGGGTATTCCAGTCCTGATGGTAGCCTTCGCGCGGATCGGCGTGCTCGTAAAGCGGGGTACCGTCGAAGCGGTTGAGGCCGTATTCGTCAGTCGGGAAGTGACCGACCACCCAATCAAGGAGGACATGGATGCCCGCATCGTGGGCTTTTTCGATGAAGTCGCACAATTCTTGCGGAGTACCGAAGCGGCTGGTCGGCGCGTAGAGCCCCAGCGGCTGATAGCCCCAAGAGCCGTCAAACGGGAATTCGGCGACGGGCAACAGTTCGATGTGGGTGAAGCCCATGTCCTTGACGTAGGGGATGAGTTCGTCGGCAAGCTGGGCGTAGCTGAGCCAGAAGTTGTTTTCGGGGTTTCGGCGCCAGGAACCGAGGTGAACTTCGTAGATGCTGATCGGCGCATCAATGCTGTTCGCGGTGACGCGCTCAGGGTCATAGGGCAGGCGTTCCGGCAGGCGGGTAACGACGGAGGCAGTATCCGGCCGCAGTTGCGCGCCGAAAGCGTAGGGATCCGATTTCAGGCGGATGTTGCCGTTTACATCCAGGATTTCGTATTTGTAGAGCGCGTGCTCACCGATACCGGGGATGAAGATGTCCCAAATGCCGCTTTGCGGGTGGAAACGCATGACATGGCGGCGACCATCCCACAAGTTGAAGTCACCGACGACGGAGACGCGCCGCGCATTCGGCGCCCAGACACTGAAGCTGACACCTGCAACACCATCGATTTCGACGAGGTGCGAACCGAATTGTTCGTAAGGCCGTAGGTGGGTGCCTTCGGCAAGCAGCCAGTTGTCATAGTCGTGCAGGGTAGTGCCGAAGCGGTAGGGGTCTTCAATGGTGACGGTGTTTTTGTCGCCGTAGCGGACTTGCAGGAGGTAACGGCGCACATCCGCTTCGAGGCGGGCGATAAAGAAACCCCGCTCATCCAGGAGGCTCATGTCGGCCAGCACTTTTTTCGGGTTGTCATGATCAAGCACGCGCACGGCTTCGGCACCGGGCAGGAGGACGCGCAGGGCAGTGCCATTGCTGTTTTCATGCGGCCCCAAATAAGAGAAGGGGTCGGCAAAGGTTCCAGAAAACAGTTGGTCTATCAGGTATTTATCGACGGATGTCACTTCGATTCCTCCGGTAGTAGTAGTGATGGCGGTGGTAGCGGCCGTGATAGGGAGCGGCTCGCGTGGTTGAGCACGAGTGGCGACGATTTGCCGCAGCATGTCATGCAGTTGGGGGTTTTTGCCCATGGCAGCGGTGTCTTCCGGCAGGCGGTAGCGCCAGTTGGGGTAGGTATTGGCAATACCAGGGATGTTGAAGGAGGCGGTGACGCCCAGGAGGTTTTCCGGCTGGATGGCAAAGAGTCGGCTACGACTCATCGCCACGAAGCGGTGCAGTGCCAGGGTGATGGTGTCATCAAGTTTGCCGCCGTCTTCGCTTTCACCCAGCAGTTCAGTCTGATGCAGCGCAGCGATGATTTGCCCTTTGCGGCTTTCGCGCTGGGCGAGCAGGTTCTGGTATTGGGCATCGCTGGTGAAGACGCCGAGACGCTGCATGGTGTCGAGATCGTTCTTTTCCCAGTAACCGGCGAGCGGCGCGAGATCGTGTGTGCTGACGACGGCCAGGGCGTGCTCCGGATATTCTTCCGGCAGCAGATAGCGCGCGCCGTTATGGTTGAAGTACATCACGCCGTAGGAATAGACGCCGTATTCACCGAGAGCGACACGCATTTCGTCCGGCACGATACCGAGGTCTTCGCCGACGATGACGCAACGAGCGCGGCGACTTTCTAGGGCAAGGATGGCCATCAGTTCAGCCAGCGGGTAACGCACGTAAGCACCGAGATTGGCGCTGTTGCCGTAGGCAATCCACCATAGACGGTGTAGCGCCATGACGTGGTCAATACGCAGGACGCCGTAATAGCGCATGTTGGCGCGCAACATGTTGATAAAGATTTGATAGCCGCTGCGTTTCAGGCGTTGCGGATGCAGTGGCGGCAAGCCCCAGTTCTGCCCTGTGGGACCGAATTCGTCCGGCGGCGCACCGACCGAGACTTGCAGGCAGTACATATCGCGGTGCATCCAGGTATCCGCCCCGCCGCGCGAGACACCGACGGCCAGATCGCCATAGAGGCCGAGAATCATGCCCTGTTCACCGCAGTAATGGCGCAGGTTGTCGAGTTGATCAGCCAAAAGCCATTGCAACCACATGTAATAACGGATGTCCGCCTCATGCGCAGCGGAGAAAGCAAGAACGGCGGCACTATCCGGATAGCGATAAGCCTCCGGCCAGCCCAGCCAGCCGACACTATCTTCGCTGAACGGCACAGTGGCATTCTGCGCATAGAAGTAGTGATCCAGCGCTTCAAAGGTGCCGTAGAGACGCAACTCGCGCCCCTGTTCTTCGACGAATTTGGCAAAAGCTTCGCGTGCGGCGGCAAAGATAGGGTCATCGCTATCACAGAAGTCGCGGAAGACGAGATACAGCGCGCGCAGCTTGAAAGGCAACACCTGCGCATAATCCACCCATTCGGCGGCCCGTAGTTCGGCTAGCTGCTTCTGTGTCGCAGCTTCGTTGTACCACGCCTGCGCCGAAGGCGAGATGTGGAAGAGCCGCATGTCGTCAATGTCGAGATAGATAGGGTTCAGCCAACGCCGTGAAGAGGGGCTGTATGGGCTCGCCCAATTAGGATGGGTGGTAAAGAGGGCATGCAGCGGGTTGATACCGATGAAATCAATGCCGTCAGTGGTGAAATCGGCTACCAGGCGGCGCAAATCCCCAAAATCCCCAATTCCCCAGTTGTGCTGTGAACGCAGGCTGTACAGCTGCACATTGATTCCACTCAACCGCTCGCCACGCCGTAACGCCGCCGGCTGGTACACGGAATGCGGGGCAACAATCAGCAGACAACGCCGCATCTGGTGCGCGCTATGCAGTTCCAGCGAATAATAGCCGCTGGGCAGTGGCGGCAGCTCAATGCGTCCACCCTCTATCATGATGGATGAACAGGGAATGCTCTGCCCGTGTTCATTCAAAAGAAAGACCGCTGCCACGCGTGGCAACAGCCCGCCAATCGGCAGCAACGCCACCATTTCCGGCAACACCGTGAATACTTCGTCGAAATGAACACTCGTGGAGAGATGCTGTCCGGGAGCGGTAAGAATGGCTGCCAGCGAGGACAACACCTCATCAGAAACGCGCACAAAACTGCCATCTGCGGCAAAGTAATCCGTTTCAATTCCCAGCAACCTGAACTGTTCGCTGTTCATGACGCGCTCCTGGCCGTCTTCTCTAACGGTCGTGTTAATTTCACATAATGTAAAAATAACACATCCGCATGCAATGTCTAACAAAAAAACACACAACATTGTTTTATCAACAATTAAATCCTCAAACTAACGTGCTTTTTTGTGTTGCAAAACCCTACTACCCGCCTGTTATTCAAGAACATGTACGCCAGCAAAAGCATTTGGCAATGAAATGTTAAGCCGCTAAAATAATTGCCCTCATAATGTCCAACTCACCCATCGCGAGAAGAGAATACCGTGAAAGACCTCATCCTGTCGGGACTGACCAGCGCCCTGCAAGCGGTTGCGCATGAGCGCGCCATTGACGCAGAACTACTTGATTTGCCAAAGGAACTGGAACGCTGCAAAAATCCGGAACATGGGGATTTCGCCAGTAACGTTGCCCTGCAAAACGCCAAAATTTTCAAGAGCAACCCGCGTCAACTCGCAGACGCCATTGTTGCCGCCATGCCACAGGGCGCGGGTATCGCTGCGCTGGAAGTCGCCGGACCGGGATTCATTAACATACGTCTCGGCAGTGGGCATGACAGCGCCGTGCTGGTCAGCATTGTCAAAGAAGGTGGAAACTTTGGCCGTCATCAGGCGGCGAACCCGCAAAAAATCCTGCTTGAATTTGTCTCGGCCAACCCGACCGGGCCGCTGCACGTTGGCCACGGACGCGGTGCGGCCTATGGCGCGACACTGGCCAACATCCTGCGCGCCAACGGGCATCAGGTGGACAACGAATACTACGTCAACGACGCCGGGCGACAGATGGATATCCTTGCCCTGTCCGTCTATTGGCGCTATATGCAGCACTGCGGCAGCGACCATGCCCTGCCGCAGGGTATCTATCAGGGCGACTACGTTATCGACATTGCCCGCGAACTCTACGCTCAGCAGGGCGAAATGCTCTACCGTACTCCGGAAAACTGGGTGCCGCCACACCCTGATACATGGACGGCAGAAGCGGTGGATAACGGCGAACGCGACGCCTGGATTGACGCCGCCATTGCTGCGCTGAAAGCAACATTGGGCGAAACGGATTATCGTATCGTGTTCGATGCCGGACTTGATGCTGAAGTCGCCGACATCCGTGAAGACCTGCTGCAATTCGGCGTACGCTTTGACCGCTGGTTTTCCGAACATTCCCTCGTCACCAGTGGACGCATCACAGAAATGCTGGATGTGCTGTGCGCACGCGGCTACCTCTATGAAAAAGACGGTGCCCTGTGGTTCCGTGCCAGCGACTTCGGCGACGAAAAAGACCGCGTCGTGCGTCGCGAAAACGGCGTAACCACCTACTTCGCGTCCGATATCGCCTACCACTATGACAAATACGAACGCGGTTACGACCACATGATCGACATCTTCGGCGCCGACCACCACGGTTACATGGCGCGCGTTCGTGCCTCGCTTGCCGCCCTCGGTTTGGAACCGGACAAACTCACCATCGCCCTGGTGCAGTTTGCCGTGCTCTACAAAGACGGCGCAAAAATGCAGATGTCCACCCGCAGCGGGCAGTTCGTCACCTTGCGCGACCTGCGCGCACAAGTTGGCTCGGATGCCGCGCGTTTCTTCTACGTCATGCGCCGCCCCGAACAACACCTGGATTTCGACCTTGACCTCGCTGTCTCACACAGCAAGGACAACCCCTACTACTACGTCCAGTACGCGCATGCGCGCACCAGCCGCGTCCTTGAACGCGCCGCAGAAGCGGGCATCACCTTTGATCCGCAGACAGCACTCGCCGAGCGGGAACGTCTCGTTGAGCCTGCCGAAAAAGCATTGTTGCGCGAACTCGCCCGCTACCCTGACATCATCACTGCCGCCGGCAGCCAGATGGCAGGGCATCTTGTCGTCAACTACCTGAAAGAACTCGCGGGTGCCTGGCACCAGTACTACGACGCCGGACACAAAGTCCTGCACGACGACCCTGCCATGCGCGAAGCACGCCTGCTGCTCACCCATGCCGTGCGCCAAGTGCTGCGTAACGGTCTTGATATCATCGGCGTTGCCGCCAGGGAAAGGATGTAATGGCCAGAAAACGTAAAAACCAGCCCAAGGACAACTACCTCGCCGCCCGCCTGCTCGGTGGCTCAATGATGGCTGTCGTGCTCATCGTCTTCGGCTTCGTCCTCGGCAACATGTTCGGACAAAAAGACGGCCACGACGGCACCGCCGCGCATGCTCAATCGCCACTGAGTAAAGCCACCCAACCGCGCCCATCCATAGGTGCCGCCCGCCCTGTCAACCGCAGCGGAGAGCCAAAATATTCCTTCTACGACGAACTGCAAAAACGCAGCAATGAAGTCCGCTTGGCTCCTCCGCCACCACCGCTCCCTATGCCGGAACCCGTTACCCTCAGACCGGCCAAGGCACAACCGGAAACCGTCACTAAAACCAAACCAGCGAAAAAGACCGCTGCCGAAAAACTGACTGAAGCACCTGCCGCCAAGCCTGCAGCAGCAGGCAAAGTAGCGAAAACACTGACAGAACCTGCAAAGCCGGTAAAAAAAGCCGCCGCCGAACACCTGAGCACACCGCCAGAGCCTAGCGGCAAAGCCACTGCCAAAGCGGATGCCAGACGCAGCAAAACCGACTCTGCCGCCAAAACAGATGCCAAACCGACAAAAGCCGAGCCGGCAGCAAAAACAGCCAAAACCGAGAACAAACAGCCCGCCAATAGTCGTCTGACTGCTCCGCCTGAATCCGTCGGCAAAACCAGCGCGAAAGTAGACAGCAAACTTGCCGCCAAGGACAGCAAGGAAAAGGAAACCGCCACAAACAGCAAAGACGCAAAAAAAAGCCACCCTGTTACCGGCAAGCGGATAAATTACCGCATCCAGGTTGGCGCTTTTAAAAATAAGGCTCAGGCGGAACAACTGCGTGCCAAAATGGCTCAACGCGGCCTGCCGGTGGACATCCGTCCACCAAGCGACAACAACAAGCTCTACCTCGTACAAATCGGCCCTTACGCCAGCGAGAGCCAGGCTACGGGCATCCAGGCCAAGCTGAAAGCGGACGGGCAGGCCGCCCAACTGAAAACCTTTAACAGCGGCGCCGACAGCAAATAACGATGACACTGGTACTCTGGCATTACCTGCTGCTTGTCGTTCTCGGCGTTATTTGCGGTGTTATCAACGTCATGGCGGGCGGCGGCTCCAATATCATCTTGCCGGCCATGATGATGATGGGCTTCCCGCCGCAAGTGGCTAATGCTACCAACCGCATCGGTATCATCCTGCAAAGCATCATTGGTGTACGCGGCTTTTACCGCGCCGGCAAACTGCCGACGCACGACCTGTCCGGCATCCTTGCCCCGACCATCATCGGCGGCATCTGCGGTTCCATCATCGCCGCCTTTGCCCCGCATGACCTCATCAAACCACTCCTGCTTGGCACCATGCTGGCCATGGCCGGCATCATGCTTTTCGTGCCATCCGTGGTCATGCCGCCGCCCGGTACCGTACCGCTCACCGTCAAAGAAAGCGGCGCGCGCGCCTGGTTCTGGCTGTGGCTCGGCGGCGTCTATGGCGGTTTCGTGCAAGCGGGCGTCGGTTTCGTGCTGATTACCGCCATCGCCGGCTGCCTGCGCTACGACATCGTCCGTTCCAGCGCTCTGAAACTCGCCTGCACCCTATTCTTCACCCTGCCCGCCCTCGTCATCTTCGTCGCGCGCGGTCAAGTCGAATGGCTGCCGGGCATCGTCCTCGCCGCCGGCAACATGATAGGCGCCCATTACGGCGTGCGCCTTGCCGTCAAAATCCAGCCGAAAACCCTCAAATGGGTCATGTTCCTGATGACCCTCGTGGCAGTCGTTGCCGCTTTCCTGAAAAAATAACGTCAACCCTACCCAAGGAGTCCCCATGACCCAGCACATCCAATGGCACAAAACCCTGTCCACCGAAGGCCTTACCGCCTTGCAACAACCGGGTGGCGTCATCGTCTGCCCGACCAAAGTCGGCTACATCATCATGGCGACCGACAAAGCAGGCTTAGAGCGAAAATTCGACGCCAAAGAGCGCAAGCGTAACAAACCCGGCGTCGTCCTCTGCGGCAGCATGGAGCAACTGCGCGCGCTGGCCCAGCTCAACCCCGAAATTGAGGCTTTCTACCAAAAACACTGGGATGAAGACATCCTGCTTGGCTGCATCCTGCCGTGGCGGGCGGACGCCAAAGCAGCGCTGACCAAAGACGGACGCGAAGAGCTGATGATGGATAAACGCGGCACCAGCTGCTTCGTCATCAAATTCGGTCTGCCGGGCGAACAACTGGCCGAACACCTGTGGCGCAGCGAAGGCAAGATGATCTACGCCTCATCCGCCAACCCGTCCGGCAAGGGCAATCGCGGCAAAGTCCAAGGCATCGGCGAGCGCATCGAAAGCAAAGTGGATCTGGTGATAGAGGCCGACGACTACGTCGCTTCCATCCAGCCGGACAAGACCGTGGAAACCCGCTATGAGCAGGGCGTGATGGTGTCAATGGTCGATAAAGACGGCAAGCTCGTTCCTGAACAGAAAAGCGAACGCAGCGTGCATCCCTGCCCGGTCGTCATCCGCAAAGGGCTGGCCATCGACCGCATCATGATGCACCTTGCCGACGGCTTTAACACCTGGGACTACCGCCACGGTGAATACTACTGATGAAACGCGTTATGACCGCATGGGACGACTTCCTCGCCCCCGAATTTGCCCACATCGTTGACCTGCTGCAAGAACTGCCGCACAGCGAAGCCCAATTCGTCATCCTTGACCGGCACAACGAAAACGACAGCTTCATTCAGGCGACACTGGCAAACCCTGAGCAGGACGAAAACAGCCGCTTCCTGATCGAAACCCGCCGCTACGAGACCGACGGCAGCTGGCGGCACTACCGCCGCTTCAGCGCGAACGCGACGGAAGCCCTACCCTACTTCGCGCAGTTCTACCGCGACGAACCCTTTGCCGCCGACGGCTGGGAAGACGTCAGCGACGAATTCGAGGACTGAGCGATGCGGGTGCGCGTCAAAATCTGCGGCCTGACCCGTCTTGAAGATGTGCAGGCGGCAGTGGACGCAGGTGCGGACGCACTCGGTTTCGTCTTTCACCCACGCTCGCCACGCCACCTCGACCTCGCCCAGGCAGCGCGCCTTATCGCCGCCGTACCGCCGCTGGTCAGCGTCGTCGGCCTCTTCGCCGATGCCGATGCCGATACCGTGCGCGCCGCCTGCGCCGTGCTGCCGCTGGACCAGCTGCAATTCCACGGTTTTGAAACTGCCGCCTACTGCCGCCAGTTTGGCCGCCGCTGGTACAAGGCCGTGCCGATGCGCGACCTTGGCGATGCGCAAGCGGTCACGGACTGGCTCGCCGCTTACCCGGACAGCAGCGGTTTCCTTTATGACACTTACGGCAAGAGCCATAGCGGTGGCAGCGGTACGGCCTTTGACTGGGGCAAATTGCCCGTCCATTGCGCACCTCGCCTTCTCGCCGGCGGCCTGAATCCCGATAACGTCGCCGCCGCCATCCGGGCCTGCCATCCCTTTGCCGTGGACGTATCCAGCAGCGTGGAAAGCGCGCCCGGCATAAAGTCCTCTGCTAAAATGCAGCGCTTCATTACTGCAGTACATAACGCCTATGACGACTAACACCTACCCAGACGCGCGCGGTTACTTCGGCCGCTATGGCGGCCAATTCGTCGCCGAAACCTTGATGCAGGCTGTCCTGCAACTACAAGACGCTTACAGCGCCGCGCAAAATGACCCCGCCTTCTGGGCACGCTTCCGCCAAGAACTTGCTGACTACGTCGGTCGCCCTTCCCCGCTTTACCACGCCAAACGCCTCAGCGACAAAAGCGGTGGTGCGGAAATCTGGCTGAAGCGGGAAGACCTGAACCACACCGGTGCCCACAAAATCAACAACACCATCGGTCAGGCCCTGCTCGCCGAACGCCTCGGCAAGCACCGCGTCATCGCCGAAACCGGCGCCGGACAACACGGCGTGGCCAGTGCCACCATCGCCGCCCGCCTCGGTATGGAATGCATCGTGTACATGGGTGCCGATGACGTCATCCGTCAGGCGCCAAACGTGTACCGCATGAAACTGCTCGGTGCGACCGTTGTTCCCGTGACCGCCGGCAGCCGTACCCTGAAAGACGCGCTAAACGAAGCCCTGCGCGACTGGGCGGCCAACGTCGATAACACCTTCTACATCATCGGCACCGCCGCCGGCCCGCACCCCTATCCCATGCTGGTGCGCGACTTCCAGAAAATCATCGGCGAAGAAGCCAAAGCACAGGCGCAGGCCCACTTCGGCGCCCTGCCCGATGCCGTTGTTGCCTGCGTCGGCGGCGGCTCAAATGCCATCGGCCTCTTTTACCCCTTCTACAACGAGCCCGTCGCCCTCTACGGCGTGGAAGCGGGCGGACACGGCCTCGCCAGCGGTGAACATGCCGCCCCTCTAAGCGACAGCACCACCCCGGTCGGCGTCCTGCACGGCAACCGCACCTACGTCATGTGCAACGCCGACGGACAAATCGCCGAAACCCATTCCGTCTCGGCCGGCCTTGATTACCCCGGCGTCGGACCCGAACATGCCTGGCTGAAAGACACAGGCCGTGCCCGCTACGTCGCCATCAACGACGACGAAGCCCTGGCTGCCTTCCACGACCTCTGCCTGCTTGAAGGCATCATCCCCGCGCTCGAATCCGCACACGCCGTCGCCTACGCACAAAAACTGGCGCGTGAACTGGGCAAAGGCAAACGCATCATCGTCAGCCTGTCCGGGCGCGGTGACAAAGACATCAATACCATCGCCACACGCGACGGCATCACCCTGTGAGGCAGCCATGACCCGACTCTCAGACCGCTTCGCCGCCCTGCGCGCGCAACAACGCAAAGCACTCATCCCCTACATCAGCGCGGGCGACCCCGACCCGGTACAGACCGCCGCCATCCTGCACGGCCTCGTCGCCGGCGGCGCCGATGCTCTCGAACTCGGCATACCCTTTTCCGACCCCGCCGCTGACGGCGAAACCATCCAGCAGGCCAACGAACGGGCACTGGCGCGCGGCGTCACCCTGCAACAAACCCTCGCCATCGTGCGTGAATTCCGCCGCAGCGACACGACCACCCCGCTCATCCTCATGGGCTACCTCAACAGCTTCGAGCGCGCCGGCTTCGCACACGTCATGAGCGAACTCAGCGCCGCAGGTGGTGATGCCGTCATCCTCGTGGACTGCCCGGTTGAAGCCCTGCCGGACTACGCCGCCGACCTGCAACACAGCGGCATCACCCCCATCCTGCTCGTCACCCCGACCACCAATCCTGAGCGCCGCCGTGCCATCGTTGCCCATGCAGGCGGCTTCCTCTACTTCGTTTCCCTGCGCGGCGTGACCGGCACCCAGCAGGCTGACGCCGATGCTATCGCTGCCGACATCCGGGCGCTTAAAGCCGATACCGACCTGCCCGTCTGCATCGGCTTCGGCATCCGCGACGGTGTGACCGCCCGCCGCATGGCTGAACTCGCCGATGGTGTCGTCATTGGCAGCACGCTCGTCGCCCGCCTGCACCAGGCGGCAGAAAGCGGGCAAAACCTGGCCGATACCGCACGTACCTTCACCGCCGACATCCGCGCCCACCTTGACCAAAAGGACTAACCCATGAGCTGGTTCGACAACCTGATGCCCTCGCGCATCAAAACCAAAAACAAAAACCAACAAGTGCCGGACGGCCTGTGGAAAAAATGCGACGGCTGCAACGAAGTCCTCTACGCGCAAGACCTCGACTACAACCAGCAAGTCTGCCCCAAATGCGGCTACCACATGCGCATCAGCGCGCGCAAACGCCTCGAACAACTCTTTGACGAAGGCTGCATGCCGACTGAAATCGGCCTCGGCCTGCAACCCGCTGACTTCCTCAAATTCAAAGACAGCAAACGCTACCGCGACCGCATCACCCAGGCGCAGAAAAAAACCGGCGAACATGACGCCCTCGTCGCCATGAGCGGCCTGCTCTACGACCGCCCGCTCACCGCCGCCGCCTTTGAATTCAACTACATGGGCGGTTCAATGGGCTCCGTCGTCGGCGAGCGCTTCGCCCTGGCTGCCGAATACGCCCTGGCCGAACGCACCCCCTTTGTCTGCTTCAGCGCCAGCGGCGGCGCGCGGATGCAAGAAGGCCTGACCTCGCTCATGCAAATGGCGAAAACCAGTGCCATCCTTACCCGCTTGGGCGACGCCGGCCTGCCCTTCATCTCGGTGCTGACCGACCCAACAATGGGCGGCGTCTCCGCCTCGCTGGCCATGCTCGGCGACATCAACATCGCCGAACCCGGTGCCCTCATCGGCTTTGCCGGCCCGCGCGTCATCGAACAAACCGTGCGTGAAAAACTGCCGGACGGCTTCCAGCGCAGCGAATTCCTGCTTGAAAAAGGCGCCATCGACATGATTGTGGACCGCCGCCACATGCGCGAAGAACTCGCTACCCTGCTCGGCTTGCTCATGCAAGAACCGCCGCTGCCGCACACCGCAGAAGACGAAGAAAACCCGCCAAGCGAGACAGCCACTGCGTCCGACTCTGTTGCCGACGTCCCCGCAGACGCCTCTCCCGATACAGCCCACAGCGCAGAAAACACAGAAACCCCATGAAACGCACCCTGAGCGAGTGGCTGGACTGGCAAGAAACCGCACACGACAAAGCCTGGGATCTCGGCCTCAAACGCGTCAGCACCGTCTGGCAGGCACTCGGTGCGCCGCGCCTCGCCACGCATATCATCACCGTCGCCGGTACCAACGGCAAAGGCTCTTGTGTCTGCTGGATTGAAGCCATCTGCCGCGCGCATGGCATCAGCGTCGCCAGCTTTACCTCGCCGCACCTGCACGACTACCGCGAACGCATCCGCTTTGACGGCGAATGGGTCACGGCGGACGCCCTCGTCGCCGCCTTTGAAACCATTGATACCGCGCGCGGCGACATCTCGCTCAGCTACTTCGAATGGTCGGCACTCGCCGCCTTCTGGCTCACCGCCCAACGGCAACCCACCATTGCCGTCCTTGAAGTCGGCCTCGGTGGCCGCCTGGACGCCACCAACATCATCGACGCCGACGCGGCCATCATCACCCGTATCGGCCTTGACCACCAGGACTGGTTGGGCCACAACATCCCCACCATCGCTGCCGAAAAAGCAGGCATCCTGCGCCCCGGTCAACGCGTTTACCTGCCTGACGCCCACCCGCCCGCCGTCCTCTGCGAACATGCCGCTGCCTTGGGGGCAAGCACATACCGCTACGGCCAAGAACTGCGCGTGGACGCCCAGGCGGATGGCCTGCACCTTGACCTGCCCGGCTACCACGGCATCCTGCCCTACCCGACCCACATGCACGGTGCGCACCAATACGGCCACCTCGCCGCTGCCATCGCCGCCCTTGCCCCGTGGCTGGCACTGGATACCGCCAAACTCGCCGCTGCCTGCGCCAGTGCGCAAAACCCGGCCCGTCTCACCCTGATTGACGGCGAACCACGCTGGCTCTACGACGTCGCGCACAACGCCGACAGCGCCGAAATCCTCGCCCGCTACCTGCACGACCTACCGCGCCGGGGCGGACGCACCATCGCCCTGTGCAGCATCCTGCGCGACAAAGACCAGCACGCCATCTACCGCCACCTTGCGCCGGAAATCGACGAATGGGTGCTGTCCGGCCTGCCCGGCGCACGCGGCAGCGACAGCGCCACCCTCACCGCGCACGCCATTGAAGCCGGCATCCCGCGCGAACACATCCACCCCTGCGACGACATCCCCACCGCCTGCCGGCGCGCCCGCGTCCTGGCAAACCCGGCTGACACCATCGCCGTCTTCGGCTCCTTCGTCACCGTCGCCGCCGTACAAAAAGAACAACTGCCATGAACAAATGGACCGTCCGCCTCATCGGCATCGCCATCCTCTTTGCCGCCACCCTCATCCTCTTCGACCGCTGGTTTACCCCGGACATCCCGCCCGCTATCCAGCAAAGCATCGAACTCAGCGTGCGCGGCGGCGAAACCCACACCATCAGCCCACCACCAGCGACTAACAGCGACAGGAGGGATCCCCGGCCCCCCTCACCGCCGCCACAGCCCGCCTTCACCCTCGCTTCACTTGACGAAGACAGCAGCGAACCCCAGCCTATCCTCAGCAACCCGAACGGCGGCGACAAAGCCAAAGCCCGCGAAGCCGAACAAACGGCAGCCAACCAGAAAGCCGCCGGCCAAGAAAAACCCGCCAATAGCGCCCTCGTCGAAAACAACGCAGAAACCGCCCCCGCCGCCGAAAAGCCGGCCGAAAAGCCCAAACCGCGACGCGGCGGCTCCTGGGTCCAGGCCGGCTCATTCAGCAGCAAAGAAAACGCGGACAAAATGATCGCGCAGCTGAAAAAACGCGGTTGGCCGGTTGAAACTGAAATCGCCAACATCAACGGTAAAGACTGGCACCGCGTCTTTATCGGCCCGCTCTCGGCGGCTGATGCCAACACTTATATTGACATCCTCGGCAAAGAAGGCACCAACGCCCGCCAAGTCAATCGTTGAGACCGCCAAGCGGGACAACCACGGGCTTTCGACCCCCCCCCTACCCCCAAAACCAACCGGAGAAAAACCACACCATGAACCTCGACACCCTCAACTGGATAGATGTTGCCCTCGGCGGCATCCTCGTCATCTCGGCGCTCATCGGCCTGATGCGCGGCTTCGTCAAAGAAATCCTCTCGCTCATCGCCTGGGGCGTTGCCGCCTACGCCGCCTGGATGCTGGCCGAACCCGTGGCCAAAGACTACGTCAGCCGTGTCTTCAATGACGAAAAAATCGCCTACATCGCCGCCCTCGGCGCCATCTTCATCGGCACCCTTTTCCTCATCGGCGTCGTCAACCTGCTCATCTCGCAAGTGCTGAAAATGACCGGCCTCGGCTTCCTTGACCGCCTGCTCGGTCTCATCCTCGGCACCGTGCGCGGCGTCCTCATCGGCGCACTCATCACCTTTGCCGCCCTGCTCTTCAGCGACGGCCACCCTGAAAAAGAACTGCCCGGCCCGCTTGACCAACAATGGAACAGCTCAATCCTCGCGCCCTACTACAAAAGCGCCGCCCAGTGGGGATACGACCAGATCGCCCCGACTGTGGACAGCTGGATACAAGACAAACTGAAAAAACAAGGTCGTGACCAAAAAAAGCCCGAAACAGCGAACGCCGATAACGGCGCTAATCCGGCAGCCGCTACCCTGCGCCCCAGCGGCGAAGACGTCGGCATCCTGCAAAGCCCGCCGGCCACCGCCCCTGCCGTACCCCAGCCGGAAGAACCGACCCTGCACGGCCTCGAATCCGCGCAATAACAGAATCCATAGCCAAAACGCCGCCCGTCAAACGGCGGCGTTTCTACCTACCATCCCAGCCGGGAACCCACCATGACCGACCACAACGACAAAGCCTTCGCCACCCGCGCCATCCGCGCCCACGAACAACAAAGCGCAAACCGCGAACACTCGCCCGCGCTCTACCTCACCTCATCCTTCACCTTCACGAGCGCCCAACAAGCTGCCGACATCTTCGCCGAACGCGAAGCCGCCTACCAATACAGCCGCTTCGGCAATCCCACCGTGCAACTCTTCGAAGCGCGCATGGCGGCGCTTGAAGGCGGCGCGCGCGGCACCGCGACCGCGAGCGGCATGGGCGCCGTCCTCACCCTCGGCCTTGCCGAACTCGAAGCGGGCGACCACATCATCTGCGCGCGTAACTGCTTCGGCTCCATCCTCAACATGTTCAGCAAAACCTTCGCCAAATACGGCATCGAAACCACCCTCGTCGAAGTGACCGACCTTGACGAATGGAAAAACGCCGTCCGCCCGAACACCAAACTCCTCTTCCTCGAAACCCCGTCCAACCCGCTGCTCGCCATCGGCGACATCGCGGCCATCGCCGACATCGCCCACCAGGCAGGCGCCAAACTGGCGGTGGATAACTGCTTCGCCACCCCCTACCTGCAACGCCCGCTCGACCTCGGCGCCGATTACAGCGTCCATTCCGCCACCAAATACCTTGACGGCCAGGGGCGCACCCTCGGCGGCATCATCATCAGCAAAAGCGCGGAAGACGGCGAAAAAATCTACCAACTCATGCGCGGCATCGGCACCACCATGAACGCCTTTGAAGGCTGGATCTACGCCAAAAGCCTGGAAACCCTGCACGTGCGTGTGCAGCGCCACAGCGAAAACGCCCTGCACGTCGCGCACTGGCTCGAACAACAACCGGAAGTCGCGCGTGTGTACTACCCCGGCCTCGAAAGCCACCCGCAACACGCCCTCGCGCAAAAACAAATGCACGGCGGCTTCGGCGGCATGGTCAGCTTCGACGTCAAAGGCGGCAAACAGGCGGCCTGGCACCTCATCGACAACTGCGACTGGCTGAGCGTCACCGGCAACCTCGGCGACGCCCGCACCATCATCACCCATCCGGACAGCACCACCCATGCCCGCGTTGCGCCGGAAGAAAAAGCCCTTATCGGCCTCGGCGAAGGCGCTATCCGCCTCTCCGTCGGCCTCGAAGACGCCACCGACATCTGCAACGCGCTCGCCAAAGGCCTGCGTTAAACGACCTTTACAACAAAAAAGCGGCGGGGAACACCCGCCGTTTTTTCATACCTGCTGAACCTGTGCTTCGCAAGCCCCGTGTTTATCCCGCTTGGCGACCTGCCCCAGTGTTTGACGGCTTCTTTATCTATTTTGCTTCCACAGCCATTTTTACAATTTTTGAGGTGTACAGATGCCTATGGCCAAGTGGGATAAACCTTCGCGCCACAAACAGCGCAACCGCGCTTCGTCAGATGACTTTGGAGAAGCGCTTGGCGTTTTCCGCCTTGTGCAAGTAAGCGTCGAAGATCATGGCGATGTTGCGGATGAGCAGGCGGCCAAGCGGGAGGACGTTGAGACGCTGTCCGTCCAGTTGTACCAGGCCGTCGGCGGCGAGCGGTTGCAGCGCCTGCCATTCGCGGGCGAAGTAGGCCGGGGCGTCGATGTGCCAGCGCGCGCTGACGGCGTCGAGGTCGAGGCGCAGGTTGCACATGATGTCGGTGATGACGTGCTGGCGGATGTGGTCGTCTGTGCTGAGTTCGATGCCGCGCAAGACGGGGATACCGCCGCCGTCCAGCGCTTTGTAGTAGCGGCTGCGCGCTTTTTCGTGCTGGCTGTAACAGCCGCCAAGCATGCTGATGGCGCTGATGCCGAAGCCGAGCAGGTCGCAGTCGGAGAAAGTCGAGTAGCCCTGGAAGTTGCGGTAGAGCGTGCCTTCGCGCTGGTGGCGGACGAGGCTGTCTTCCGGACGGGCGAAGTGGTCGAGGCCGATAAATTCGTAGCCGCCCGTGGTGAGCTGCTCGATGGTGGTTTGCAGCAGTTGCAGTTTGCCAGCGGCATCGGGCAGGTCGGCGGCATTGATTTGTTTCTGCGCACCGAAGATGTGCGGCATGTGCGCGTAGTTGAAAACAGCGAGGCGGTCGGGCGCCAGTTCGCCGATTTGTTCCAGGGTGCGGCGGAAGCTCGCCACAGTTTGCAGCGGTAGGCCGTAGATGAGGTCGGCGCTGATGCTGTGGTATCCCGCTTCGCGCGCCGCGACGATGGTATCGCGGACGTGTTCAAAGGACTGGATGCGGTTCACCGCTTTCTGCACGCGCGGGTCGAAGTCCTGCACGCCAAAGCTGACGCGGTTGAAGCCCAGTCCGCGCAGGAACCCAAGGTCGGCCGGGGTGACGGTGCGCGGGTCGATTTCGATGCTGAATTCGCCTTCGTTATCCGCAGCAAAATGCGGGAAATGCGCGTGCAGCATGGCAAGCAGGCGCTGCATCTGCGTGTGGTCAAGGAAGGTGGGCGTGCCGCCGCCGAGGTGCAGCTGGATGACGCGGCGGGTTTTGTCGATATGCGCCGCCTGACGGGCGATGTCGCGTTCGAGGTAATCAAGGTAATCGTCGGACTGGCCGTGGTTGTGGGTGATGATTTTGTTGCAGCCACAGTAGTAGCAGACGTGTTCGCAGAAGGGGATGTGGACGTAGAGCGAGAGGTCGCGTTTGCTCGCGTTGCTGGCGTCAAGGTGGCGGGTGTAGTCGGCGGCGGTGAAGCGGTCGTGAAATTCAACGGCGGTCGGGTAGGAGGTATAGCGCGGGCCGCTTTGGCTGTATTTCTGGATCAGTGCGGCGTCAAAGTATTGGCTCATGGTGATTCGGGTGTCGGATGAAAAGTGGCGCGATTGTAGCAAGCGGCAGACGGCGCAGCGTTGACTTCGGGCAGGCGGACGGCAAGCGGGATAAATGCTGGCTTTGTCTCTGGGCGGTTTGTTTGCTACCCCCATCCCAGCCTTCCCATTGTGGGAAGGAGATAAACGCCGCCAAGCGGCGTAATGACTGGCTTTGTCTCTGGGCGGCTTGTTTACTACCCCCATCCCGGCCTTCCCCCACAGGGGGAAGGGATAAACGCCGCTAAGCGGCGTAATGACTGGCTTTGTCTCTAGACGGCTTGTTTGCAGCCCCCATCCCGGCCTTCCCCCACAAGGGGAAGGAGGTAAACACCGCCAAGCGGCGCAAGTACTGGGCTCGCCAAGCGGGATAAATCTTGGGTTTTTATTCCCCCCTTCCGGCCTTCGGCCACCTTCCCGGGTACCCATGAAAAAAATGCGAGCATTTTTTTCATGGGAGCCCCGTCCCCCGCAAGTGGGGGAAGGGATTTTTCCCGTGCAAGTTTTGGGATTGCGCAGCGCGCCAAGCGGGATAAACGCTGGGCTCTCCCCCAAGCGGGATAAAACCTGAATTTGCCGCCAAGCGGCGTAATTACCGGGCTTTGTCTCTAGACGGCTTGTTTGCTGCCCCATCCCGGCCTTCCCCCACAAGGGGAAGGAGGTAAACACCGCCAAGCGGCGCAATTACTGGGCTCGCCAAGCGGGATAAATGCTGGCTTTATCTCTGGGCGGTTTGTTTGCTGCCCCCATCCCGGCCTTCCCCCACAGGGGAAGGAGGCAAACGCCGCCAAGCGGCGCAATTACTGGGCTCGCCAAGCGGGATAAATGCTGGCTTTATCTCTGGGCGGTTTGTTTGCTACCCCCATCCCAGCCTTCCCCCACAGGGGAAGGAGGCAAACGCCGCCAAGCGGCGCAATTACTGGGCTCGCCAAGCGGGATAAAACCTGAGTTTGCCGCCAAGCAGCGTAATTACCGGGTTTTGTCTCTGGGCGGCTTGTTTGCAGCCCCCATCCCGACCTTCCCCCACAAGGGGAAGGAGATAAACACCGCCAAGCGGTGCAATTACTGTGCTCGCCAAGCGGGATAAATGCTGGCCTCAGTCTTTCGGCGTGATGTCGGTGAGCAGTTGTTCGAGTTCGGCGAGGCGGTGCGTGAGGTCGGGGCTGTCGGGGTGGTGGATGGTGACGGCGGTGTTGCCGTTCAGGCGGTAGCGGTGCGGTTCGGTTTGCAGGCGCGTGAGCAGCGGTTCGGGGTTGATGCGGGTCGGGTCGGCAAAGCGGATGCGGGTTTCTGTTTCGCTCAGGCTGATGTGCTCAACGCCGAGCGGGTCGGCTTGCAGGCGCAGGCGGGTGCGGCTGATGAGGTTTTTTGCCGCTTCCGGCTGTTTGCCGAAGCGGTCGGTGAGTTCGGCGCTGATGGCGGCAAGCCCCGCTTCGTCTTTACTCTGAGCAAGGCGCTGGTAGAGATCGAGGCGTTCTTGCGGGTCGTAGATGTAGTCGGCGGGCAGGAGTGCGGGCGCGCCGAGTTCGATGGTGATGCGCGGCGCGTCCAGCTCGATGTCGCCGCTGCCGTTTTTGAGGGCGGCGATGCTGCGCTCCAGCAGGTCGAGGTAGTAGCTGATGCCGATTTGCTGGATTTGGCCGGATTGTTCGTCGCCAAGGATTTCGCCCGCGCCCCGGATTTCGAGGTCCTGGCTGGCGAGCAGGAAGCCGGCGCCGAGGCTGTCGAGGGTGGTGAAGGCCTCAAGGCGGCGTTGGGCGTCTTTGCCGAGGGTGTTCCAGTTGGGGATGATGAGGTAGGCGTAGGCCTGGTGGTGGCTGCGTCCGACCCGCCCACGCAGTTGGTGCAGTTGGGAGAGGCCGAGTTTGTCGGCGCGGTTGATGATGATGGTGTTGGCGTTGGGGATGTCGATGCCGGATTCGATGATGGTGGTGGCGATGAGGATGTCGTGGTGGCGGTTCTGGAAGTTCTGCATGATGTGTTCGAGTTCGCGTTCGCGCATTTGCCCGTGGGCGATGGCGATGCGTTGCTCGGGCAGGTGTTCCTGGATGAGGCGGGCGATGCGTTCGATGCTGTCGATGTCGTTGTGCAGGATGTAGGTTTGCCCGCCCCGGCGGTGTTCGCGTTCACAGGCGTCGGTGATGGTGTCGATGTCCCATTCGCTGAGGATGGTCTGGATGTTTTGTCGTCCGGCGGGCGGGGTGGCGATGATGCTGATGTCGCGCAGGCCGCTGAGGGCGAGGTTGAGGGTGCGCGGGATGGGGGTGGCGGTGAGGGTGAGCAGGTTGGTGTCGCTTCTGAGGCTTTTGAGTTTTTCTTTGTGGCGGACGCCGAAGCGTTGTTCTTCGTCGATGATGACGAGGCCGAGGTTGTGGAAGGCCACGTCTTTTTGCAGGAGGCGGTGGGTGCCGATGATGAGGTCGGTTTGTCCCGCTTTAAGGCGCTCGATGGCTTTTTTGGCTTCAGTGGCGCTTTTGAAGCGGCTGATGTTGTCGATGGTGATGGGGTGGTTGGCGAAGCGGTCTTGCAGGTTGTGGTAGTGCTGTTCGGCGAGCAGGGTGGTCGGGGCGATGAGGGCAGTCTGGTAGCCGGCGCTGGCGACGGCGTGGATGGCGCGCACGGCGACTTCGGTTTTGCCGAAGCCGACGTCGCCGCAGATGATGCGGTCCATCGGCTGTGCTTTGGCGAGGTCGGCGAGGACGGCGTTGATGGCGTGCTGCTGGTCGGGGGTGGCGGTATAGGGGAATTCGGCGGCAAGCGCAGCTTGTGTGGCGGGGTCGTGGGGGATGGTAATGCCGCTTGTTGCTTCGCGTTTGGCGTAGAGGGCGAGGAGTTCGGCGGCGGTGTCGTGCAGGTTGTCGCGGATTTTGCGGCGGGTGGTTTGCCATTGTTTGCCGCCGAGTTCGTGCAGCGGGGCGTTGTCCGGATCGGCACCGCCGTAGCGGCTGATGAGGTCGATGTCGGTGGTGGGGACGTAGAGTTTGGCGCCTTTGGCGTAGTCGATCTGGATGAGTTCGTCGCCGCCTTCTTCGAGGGTGGTGAGGCCCTGGTAACGGCCAACGCCGTAGTCAGCGTGGACGACGGCGGTGCCGGGGGTGAGGTTGTGCAGGTTGTGGATGAGGCTGGCCGGATCGCGACCGGGCGGGCGGCGGTAGTCGGTGGTGGGCGGACTGGTGTGCAGGTCGGCTTCGGCGAGGTGGATGGTGTCGCCATGCCGGAAGCTGTGGCGGTTCGGGCTGACGGTGTGGGTGATGGCGGGATAGGCGCCGAGGCGTTCTTGCCATTGTTCGCGCACGCCGCCCGTCGGATAGTGGATGGTGATGCTGCCGCCCTGTTTGGCGAGGGCGAGCCATTCTTTTTCGCGTTCGGCAGCGCTGCCGTGGATGTCAATGGGCGTGGCTCTTTCGGGGTAGGGGTGGGTGGGGATGCGCGCGAGTTTGGCAAGGACTTCGTCCGGTTGTAGCCACAGTGCGGCGGGCGGCAGGAGTTGGTTTTCGCGTAACGGGTTGGTGCGCTGGTAGCGTTTTTCGCACCAGGCGGCGTGTTGGGCGAGGGTGTCCGCGAGGTTGTCGCAGGCGATGTGGCGGCTGTGCGCGGGCAGGTAGTCGAAGAGGGTCGCGGTCTCGTCGTAGAAGAGCGGCAGGTAGTATTCGAGGCCTTGCGGGGTCTGCCCGTCGCTGATTTGCCGGTAGAGCGGGCTGTTGGTGATTTTTTCGCCGTAGTGCAGGCGGGCGTTCTGGCGGTAGCAGACGCGGCCGGCATCGGAGAGGTCGATTTCGCTGCGCGGCAGGATGCTGATGTGCGGGTGTTTTTCGAGGGTGAGCTGGCTATCGACCGCGAAGGTGCGGATGCTGTCGATGTCGTCATCGAACCATTCAAGGCGGATGGGATCAGGCGCGTTCATCGGGTAGAGGTCGATGATGCTGCCGCGCGCGGCGTATTCGCCTTTGCTGGTGATGTGGACGGTGTGCTGGTAGCCCGCCTGTCCGAGGCGGTGGATGAGGTCGTCACGTTTGAGGCGGTCGCCAACGCTGAGGTGGATGCCGTAGCGGTCGAGGTGGGTCTGCGGGCAGAGGCGCTGGCTGAGTGCGGCGGCGCTGGTGACGACAACGCCGCGTTCACGCGTCGGCAGTTCGGCAAGCACGCGCAGGCGCTCGGCGATGAGGTCGGGATGCGGGGTGTATTGGTCGTAAGGCAGGGTTTCCCAGTCGCTGAACCAGTAGAGGTGTGCGGCGTCATTCGTCCAGTATTTGAGGTTCTGGTACCAGTATTCGGCCTGGCGGGCATCGGCGGCGATGAGGAGGTGGACGTGTTTGCCGGAGAGGTGGCGGTGCAGGTTATAGGGCAGGTAAAGGGGGTTCATGGTTTGTGCGGCGTTCGTGGGGCGCGCAATTATAGCGCTTGCGCCTGTAGGGGCCGGACGGCGGTTTACAGTAACAGGCTGTCCATTGGCAGAAACCGTATGCAATTCAGGAGCGATGCGTTCGCCACTATTCACGAAACGGCGGTCAATCTGTTTGCACACGGCATCATCAGCAAAAAGATGATGTGGGATTTTGATGCTGCCTGTTTGCGGCCATTGGTACCGTTATCGGCGGCGGAAATCCGCGCAGAGCGGCGGCAACACGATTCATAGCCCGCCAGCGGATATAGTGTTCTGGATAGCACGGCAGCACTACGACAGCGCGGAAAATGTAGAGACGTTGCCGACAACATCTCAAATAGAGAAACCGGCATTTATCCCGCTTGGCGGGGTTTGTATTGGCTGTGCCTTCGTACACGACAAAAATCTGCCAAGCGGCGTCGTTACTGGGCCCGTCAAGCGGTATAAATACTGGGCTCGCCGAGCGGCATCGTTGCGAGGCTTTTTGTCGTGTACGAATACGAAGGGCTGTGCATCAAAAAGCCCCGGCAGGCGGGGCTTTACCCGCTGGCAGCCTGTTCGAGCAGTTGCTGCGTGGCGTCGTCGAGGGGCAGGGTGATGTGGGACATGGTCGTTATCCGTGGTGGAAGTGATGCCGAGATTATGGTGCTTGCCCGCGAAGCCGGTATTTACGCCGCTTGGCGGGCAACCAGTGCCTATTTGTGGGAATTCGGGAGGACCCATTTCCGGCATCCTTCCGGTATCGGAGGGAGTGAGATGTATAGGCGCGATGCCATGGGCGACTCTTCGCAAGCTTTCAAATAGCGGGTGCGGGTGCCGTCATCCAGAAGCGGCTCAGCGAGGCGGCACCATTCGCGGCGCACTTTATCGTGGGCGGGGACGTTGTAGGGGTAGCAGGGCCATGCCGTCCACGCGCGGGCAAGATATTCATTTGCCATCCGGTGGCGGATAGCATTGTCCCAATGGCGATAGGCGGCGGCATGGTTGCCGGCGTCGTAATCCATGCTGCCAAGCAGCATCCGGACGGTATCGTCATAGTCAGCCTTGACGGATTTTTCCCAGTAGTAGCGGGCAGCGGCGTAACGCCCCTGCCGGTAGTACCAGTCGCCGGTCTTGATGCAGCTTGGGCCGCCCCAGATCTCGCAATGTCTAATCAGGTTTGCGCGTGGCGGGGTGGGATCGCCATCCGTCTTTGCCTGTGCGACGGCGAGGCGGGCGAGCCAGCGGGCGGTGGTGCGTGCGGCGGGGCTGTCAGACGATTGTTGCAGATAGAGGTAGCGCAGATAGTTTTCTGCAACGCTATCGCCGCGCGCAGCAGCTTTTTCCAGCCAGTGCCGCGCGGCAAAAGTGTGCGGCGGGCTGAGACTGAGGTAGTGCAGGCCGAGGCGGGTCATCGCGGCGGTACTACCGTTTGCTGCTGCCCGACGGTAATCCGCCAGCGCACGGGCGGCGTCGCCTGTCTGTTCTTCCTGCGAGGCGAGCAGCCATAAGGCAGTGGGATCGCCTGCAGCAGCAGCGGCATCCAGCATAGCGGGGTCATCAACAGCGAGGCGTAGACGAGCGCGATTGTCGCCAACGGCGGCAGCACGCTGCCAATGCTCGCGAGCACGGCTGGGATCATGCGGAAAACCGCTGCGTCCGCTCTCGTACAAATCGCCCAGCAGGACGTCAGCAGCGCTGATGCCGCTTGCGGCGGCGTAGTCCAGCAATTCGTGCAGATTGCGGGTCACGCCGTCGCCATAGTTGAGGATGGCGAGGTTGTACACGAGGGCGGGGTCGCCGCCGATGCTGGCAGACTCACCGTCGTGGCCGATCGCCTCCTGATACCAGTAACGCGCTTCGGCGATGTGGCCGGCGGCCAGCGCCAGTTCTGCCTGATGACGTGCGACATCGGCAGAGGATGGCTGGACTTCCTTGGCATTGACGGATGCGATGGCGATGAAGAAGGCGAGCAGGAAGGGCATGGCAGCGGGTTCGCCGTTGATATAAAAAAGCCCCGGCAGGTGGGGCTTTGCTCATGAGCGCTTATTTCCGTTCATCCAGAAAGACGACTTCTATCTGCGTCTTGCCGCCTTCCGGCAGGAGGACGTAATTGACGCTGTATTCCAGCTCGTCGCCGTTCATCTTCTTGTATTCGAATTTGGCGCTGTCTTCGCCGACTTCGTTCGCCGCCTCGGTCCAGCCGCGTTCCTGTGCTTTGGCCTGAATGTCGGCGGCAATATCGGCGAGTTTACCGCTGCTTTGTACGGTGAAATCAACGCCGCCGGTTTCGTCATCCGCGCCTTCAATGAAGGTCACGCCAGCGGGAATGTAGGCATCTTTCGGCAGGTCTTGCAGCGCTTTCAGCGGCACTTCGGCAAAAGCAGCTCCGGCGGTGAGGGCGGCGGCAAGTGTGGCGAGCAGGGTTTTTCTCATGGTTGTCTCCTTAGTGGGGGATTGAGGCGGCGCATCTTAGCGGATTCGCGGCGATGCGTCCTTTACGCTTGGTTAGGATTGGCGCCGCGCGGCATCCGCCTGCCGGGTCAACCACGCGCTTTCACCGCAGCATGACAAAGCGGCAGGATTGCCCGCGCAAGCGGTAAAGTATGCGCCCATCCCGCTATAATGCGGGTAGTTTTTCAACCGGAGTCAGCCATGACCTACCCGCTTCGTTCCCTCCTCGCCGCTACCCTCTTCACCGCCCTCACCACCCCTGTCACACTGGCGGAACAAGCTGCCCCTGCAGCTGCCCCGGAAACCACCACCCCTGCCGCCACCTCAGAAACCACTGCTTCTGCCGCTACCACGGAAATGGCTGCCGATGCGGTGCCAACCGGTACCGCCGTGCCGACCGCGCCGCCCGTCATCGGCGATACCTACCACTTCGCCCTGACCGGCCCGGAAGACAAACCCGTGACCGATGCCGATGCGCCTTTTGCCGACAAATACCTGCTGCTCGCCTTCGGCTTCACCTCCTGCCCGGACGTCTGCCCGACGACCTTGTACGAATTCGGTGAAATGCTGAAAAAGGTGAAAGAGCCGGACGTCATCCAGCCCGTGTTCATCAGCATTGACCCGCTGCGTGACAATTCAAAAGTGCTCAACCAGTACACCAATTATTTCAGCCCGCGCATCATCGGCCTCACCGGCGACATGCCGACCATTGAGGCAACCGCCAAGCGCTTCAATGCCACCTTCGGCTACCGCCACAAAGGCAAAAAAGTGACCCCGCCCGACCTGCCCCAGGGCTACACCGTCTATCACAGCACCATGATTTACCTGCTCTCGCCGAAGCGCGAAATGATCGACGTCTTCGACTACCAAAGTGGCGCAGACAAACTCGCGCGCGACATTGAAAAAGCCATCGCCAAAGACCGGGGGGACAAGGCATGAAAACCCGTCACGCCCTTGCTGCCCTGCTGCTCGCCGCTACGGCGGCGCTGGCGGGGCCAGCGGTTATCCTGCCCATGAACCCGCCCAAAGCCGAATGCACCCCGCCGGAAGGTTTCCTGCCTGCCTCCGCTGCTACCCCGCTGGGCGAACTCATCAAATATGACGGCAAGCACAAAGTAGCGCTGCTTAACGTCTGGGCGCTGTGGTGCACGCCCTGCCGCGCCGAACTGCCGCTGCTTGACCAGCTCGCGCAACGCGAAGACACGCCATTTGACATCATCACCCTCAACCTCGGCGATGATGCCGCGCAAATAGATGCCCTCTTCGCCGATCTGAAAATCAACAAACTGCCGCGCGATAACAGCGGTGACAGCAGCCTGCTGAAGAGACTCGGCGGCGTCGGCCTGCCGCTCTCCGCCTGGTATGTGGACGGCAAAATGGTCGCCAAATCCACCGGCGCCCTGCACGACGGCGACGCGCTTCTCGCCTATGCGCAGTGCCTCGCCAGGCAGGCAGGAGATACGCCATGAAGCGTCGTCACCTCGTTCTTGGCGGTGCAGCGCTGCTTGCCCGCCCGCTCTGGGCGCAAGATGCGCCTGAAACGCCCGCTGCCACGCCGGAAAGCCTCTATGATCCGACCCGCTACGTCTTCGTCGGCAGCAGCGGTATGCCGCAAGTCGCCGTCGTTGACCTCGAAGCCGGGCGGCAGACCGATACCATCCGCTTCCCCGTCGCCGTGCGCGTTCTCTCATCCAGCACCGACAAACCCTACCTTGCCGTCAGCGACCAGCTCCGCTACGCCATCGTCCTCTACGACCTCGAAAACCGCGACATGCGGGAAATCCCCATCCCCAGCCGCGCCATGCGCCTCGTCTTCGTGCCGGAGAGCAGCAAACTCGCCGTCGTCTTCGAAGACCGCATCGGCATGATCGATTACCGCAGCGGCGAAGTGAGCGTGCCGGAAAAAACCTTCCAGAACCTCTACACCCGCTTCTCCACCATCTTCAGCATCTACAGCCAGACCTTCTGGGTGCTGCAAGAAAACACCCCGCTGATTTACCAATACAGCTTCCTGAACCCGGAGGCGGGCTGGCAGACCATCGATATCGGTGAAACGCGTGGCTTGGGGCGCGGCGCACCGAGCTTTGAAGACCGCCTCATCGCCTTTAACACCTACTACGCCGACGAAGGCATCATCTACTTCGCCGACAGCGGCAAAATCATCAAAACCGGGCCGATGTACAAATCGCGCAAGCTGAACGAACCGCTCCTGGAGCCCTTCATCGACAACGGCATGCGTCACGTCATCTTTGGCGACACCAGCGGGCGGCTGCTCATCTACGAACTCGACAAAGGCGACGAACCGCAGCGCCTTGACCTCGGCTACCGCCCGCGCGTCTTCCGCACCGGCTGGCTGGACCGCTACCTTGTCGTCGGCGGCGACCGCCACCTCAGCATCCACCCCTTCGCTGACTTGAACAACCGCACCCAGCTCGATTTCGGCTACGACGAAGACGTGCTCGATATGTGGATCAGCGGCGACAGCAAAAAAGTGCTGTTCGGGCGGCAATACCAACCGCTGCTTGGCTGCTACGACCTGCAACACATGGAACGCCTGCCGGATATCCCGTTGACGGGCATCGTCCAGCCGAACTTCATCCGTATGAGCAGCACCAACAACGTCTGTTACTAAACCGCCGCTTGTGCCCAAGAAAAGCCCTTCCTCACGGAAGGGCTTTTTAACAACCCAGCAACCACGCCGCTTGGCGGCTATTCACACGGTGGGAATAACCAGGAACTGAAAAACCACGGTAAACCACTGAAACATCCACGTAAAACCCTGCCAGTAAACGCAAACCCGTTGCGTCATCCACAATAAAAACGCAGCCCTGCCGCAGGCCGCCTCCCTACACTGGGCTCACCCCAAACTAACCCCCACGAGGTGAAAAATGAGCGGAAAACTGCGCATCAACGGCAAACGACTGCTGGACAACCTTTTTGAACTCGGCAAACTCGGCGCCCTGCCCGGCGGCGACTGTTGCCGTCTCGCCGCGACCACCGAGGACAAACTCGGCCGTGATTACGTCGTCGGCAAAATGAAGGCGCTCGGCATGAGCATCCGTGTCGATGAAATCGGCAACGTTACCGGCGTCTATGCCGGTGAAACCGACCTGCCGCCGGTCATGATCGGCTCGCACATCGACACCGGCGGCACCGGCGGCCTCTATGACGGCAACTACGGCGTCCTCTCCGGCCTTGAAGTCGTCGCCACCCTGAAAGACGCCGGCATCCGCCCGCACCGCCCGGTCGCCGTCACCTTCCTCACCAACGAATAAGGCGTGCGCTTCCAGCCGGACATGATGGGCAGCGTCGTCTGGTCGAAACAGTACCCGCTTGCGGACGTGCTCGCCGCCAAAGACCTGGACGGTATCAGCGTCGGCGAAGCCCTTGCCACCATCGGCTACAAGGGCGAGGCGAAAACGGGCGATTTCGCGGTGGACAGCTACCTTGAGCTGCACATCGAGCAGGGGCCGATTCTCGACAAAGACAAGATCAACATCGGCGTCGTTACCGGCGTGCAGGGCATTTCCTGGAACGAATACACCATCAAGGGCGTGACCAACCACGCCGGCACCACGCCGATGAGCATGCGCCACGACGCCGGACTGGTCGCAACGAAAATCACCACCTACGCGCGTGAAATCAGCAAAACCCCCGGCGGCAACCAGGTCGCGATCGTCGGCTATATCGACTTCAAACCGAACCTGATCAACGTCATCCCCGACCATGCCGTCGGCACCATTGACCTGCGCAACACCGACAACGAGCTGCTGAAACAGGCGGAAAAGATGCTGCACGACTACGCCCTCGCCGCCGCTAAGGAAGAAGGCACGGAAATCAGCTACCGCTCGCTGGTGCGCTTCAACCCGGTCGTCTTCGCCGCAGAAATCGTTGGCGCAGTGGAAGCGGAGGCAAAAGCGCAAGGCTTCAGCAACCGCCACATGCCGAGCGGCGCAGGCCACGATGTGCAATTCATGGCAGGTGTCTGCCCGGCGGGGATGATCTTCGTGCCCTGCAAGGACGGCATCAGCCACAACGTCACGGAATACAGCGCCCCGGAAGATCTGGAAAACGGCGCTAACGTGCTGCCGAACGTGGTCTATGTCCGCGCGATGCGGCAATGACACGTCACCGCCCGGTAAGCCCGCCACGTGCGGGCTTTTTTTTGCAGAGAACGCGTGGTGTTATCCCGCTTGGCGGGCCCAGCAATGACGACGCTTGGCGGCTTCAGCCCGCCGCAAAAACGCTTTCACCCCCTCAATGGCGGGCCAAAGTCCGTCCTACGCAAGAGCCCAGTAACCACGCCGCTTGGCGAGGCCAGTGTTTTCACCGCTTGACGGGGTCCAGTATTTACGCCGCTTGGCGGCTTCCCAAAACGTAGGGCGGGCTTCAGCCCGCCGCAAAAATACTTTCACTTCCTTGATGGCGGGCTAAAGCCTGCCCTACGCAAGAGCCCAGTAACCGCGCCACTTGGCGAGGCCAGTGTTTTCACCGCTTGATGGGGTCCAGTATTTACGCCGCTTGGCAGCTTCCCAAAACGTAGGGCGGGCTTCAGCCCGCCGCAAAAATACTTTCACTTCCTTAATGGCGGGCTAAAGCCCGCCCTACGCAAGAGCCCAGTAACCACGCCGCTTGGCGAGGCCAGTGTTTTCACCGCTTGACGGGGTCCAGTATTTACGCCGCTTGGCGGCTTCCCAAAACGTAGGGCGGGCTTCAGCCCGCCGCAAAAACGCTTTCACTCCCTCAATGACGGGCCAAAGTCCGCCCTACGCAAGAGCCCAGTAACCGCGCCGCTTGGCGGCCACCTATCAATCCGCCAGCACGCTCAATCCCTGTTTCACCTGCTGCATCGCAACCAGGGTGCGGAAGTGTTTGAGGTTATCGGAGGCGAAAAAGAGTTCCTGCGTGAGCGCCTCGTATTCCGCCATGTCGCGCACCACGAAAATCAGCAGGAAATCAAACTCGCCGGTAACGTAATACACCTGCTGCACCTGCAGGCATTCGCTGAAACACCGTTTTGCCTCGCGCAGCAAATCGAGGCGCTCGTTGGCAAGCGCCACTTCAGCAATCACCGTAATCGGCCGGCCGATTTTCGCCGCATCCACCACGACGACGCTGCCTTTAATCACCCCTTCTTTTTCCATCGCGGCGATGCGGCGGTTGATGGCGGAGGCGGACAGATTCACTTTTTCCGCCAGATCGCGCTGGGCGATGCGGTTGTCCTCCTGCAAGTACTGCAAGATTTTCTTGTCGAAGGCATCGAGTTTCATGTTGGTCTCCGGGGCTGTGCAACTATGTTGCGATATTAACCCAAAAACACATCAAAACCGCAATAATCCCCATAAAACTGCGGCAAAACACCGTTGGAAGTGCCGATAATGCCTTCATCCCGCCTCAAACATGATAAGGAAAAGCAGATGAACGACATGATTCTTTACCAGGCCAATACGATGAAGAAAGCGCGCGGACAAGGTGCCGGGACTGACATCGTCAACGCCGCTGCTGCCGCCACCGCGCACCGTTTCCACCAGAAATTCGCCAACTATGCGCCGACCGCGCTGCTTGCCCTGCCGCATCTCGCGCACAAGCTGGATCTTGCTTCCATCCACGTCAAGAACGAGGCGGAACGCTTCGGCCTCAACGCTTTCAAGAGTCTCGGCGGTTCTTACGCCATCGGCCGCTATCTGGCGCAGCGGCTGGGGCGCGACATCCATGATCTCAGCTTCGCCGAACTCGCTTCGCCGGAAGTGAAAGCGCAACTGGGCGACCTCACCTTCATCACCGCCACCGACGGCAACCACGGGCGTGGCATCGCCTGGGCGGCGGAACAGCTCGGCATGAAAGCGGTGGTACTGATGCCGCACGGTTCCTCGCCAGTGCGTGCGGAAAATATCCGCAAACACGGCGCGCTGTGCACCATCACGGAATTCAACTACGACGACGCCGTACGCGAAGCAAACCGCCTTGCCGAAGTCAACGGCTGGGTGATGGTGCAGGACACCGCCTGGGACGGCTACGAAGAAATCCCGACCTGGATCATGCAGGGCTACCTCACCCTCGCCCACGAAACTGCCGCGCAACTGCCCGCCGCACCGACCCACCTCATCCTGCAAGCGGGCGTCGGCTCCTTCGCGGGCGCCATCGCCGGTTACTTCGTCTCGACGATGGCGGACAGTCCGCCCACCATCATCATCACCGAGCCGCATCAGGCGCACTGCCTCTACCGGTCCGCCGTGGCAGCCGACGGCAAAACGCACAACGTCAGCGGCGCCATGCAGACCATCATGGCGGGGCTGGCCTGCGGCGAGCCGAACATCATCAGCTGGCCTATTCTGCGCGATTACGCCGCCGCCTTCATCTCCGCCGACGACCACCTCGCTGCAAACGGCATGCGCATTGCCGCCGCGCCGCGCCCCGGCACCGATCCGGCCTTCACCTCCGGTGAATCCGGCGCGATCGGCCTGGGGCTGCTCTATGAATTAAAAACCTGTCCGCAATATCAGGCGATTTGCCGCGACTTGGCGCTGGATGATCAAGCGAGGGTATTGCTCATCAGCACCGAAGGCGATACTTCGCCGGACATTTACGAAGCAATCGTTTGGCAAGGTCGCAATCATTAACCCAACCCAAGAGGAACGAACCATGAACGAGAAAGCACTGCATCAGCAAATGATCGAATGGCGTCATTATCTGCACCAGCATCCGGAAAGTGCCTTTGAAGAAGAGAACACAGCGCGCTTCGTTGCCGACAGGCTGGAAGCGCTGGGGCTGACCGTGCACCGCAACATCGGCAAAACCGGTGTCGTCGGCGTGCTGAAATGCGGCGACGGCAAAAGGGTTATCGGCATCCGTGCCGATATGGACTGTCTGCAAATGGTCGAACAGGGCGATGTCCCCTACAAATCGCAGACCGAAAACCGCATGCACGCCTGCGGCCACGACGGTCACACCTCAATGGTGCTCGGTGCTGCGCACCTGCTGGCAGCACGCAAGAACTTCAACGGCACTGTTTGTTTTGTCTTCCAGCCCGCTGAAGAACCCGGCAAGGGCGCGCAGGCAATGCTAGATGACGGTTTCATTGAGCGCTTCGGCATCGAAGAAATCTACGGCCTGCACAATATGCCGGGTATGCGCACCGGCACAATCTCTACCCGCGTCGGCGGCATCATGGGCAGCGAAGACAACTTCATCATCCGCATCAAGGGGCAGGGTTCACACGCCGCCCGCCCGCATATGAGCCGCGATCCGATGGTGATTGCAGCAGAAATCATCCTCGCCCTGCAAACCATCGTCTCGCGCAACATTGACCCAAGCATCCCCATCGTTATTTCCTGTACCGAACTGCATACCGACGGCATCCGCAACGCCATCCCGACCCATATCGAAATCAAGGGCGATACCCGTAGCTATGCGCCGGAAACGCAGCGGATGATTGAAGAACGGATGCGCAGCATTTGTGAGCATATCTGTGTGATGAACGGCGCCGAATGCGAATTTATCTATACCCATGAATTTGCGCCAACCGTAAATTGGGAAGCCTGCGTCAATACCGCATTGCAGGCGGCGAACAACACCGTCAGCGCGGAAAACGTTGATGGCAACGTCCAGCAAATGATGATTTCCGAAGATTTCGGCACCTTCCTGCAAAAGATACCCGGCTGTTTCGTCTTTTTGGGTAACGGCACTGAGGAAGAAGGCATTGGCTACCTGCCGCTTCACAATGCCAAATACGATTTCAACGACAATATTCTGCTGACTGGCGCTGAATATTTTGCTGAATTAATCCGCATCCGTCTGCCGCAATAAAAAATTGGCCGCCCGTAGTGGCGGCCCATTCCTGAAGGCCTTTGCCATCGCTGTTTCTTTTTTACCTTAAGAAACGGCAGTGTTTTTGCACGCCAAAAATAGGGAGAAGCCAATAAAAAATGATGCACATCCCTTACCAAAAACATTCGCTGCTTCTTATCCTTCATTACTATCGAGGTCATTATGGAACTCTTGAAAACCATTAACGGCATCTTTTGGGGCTGGCTGGTCGCAGGACTGCTGCTCGGTACCGGTATTTTTTTCGCCTTCCGCCTCTCCTTCCCGCAAATCCGCTATTTCCCCAAACTCTTCGGCGCACTCATGCACAACCGCAAAGCGGACGACGGCAAAGGTGTATCCGGCTTCGGCGCCCTTTGCGCGGCACTGAGCAGCCAGCTCGGCACCGGCAGCCTCGTCGGCGTCGCGACTGCGCTGGCCTCCGGCGGCCCCGGTGCCATCTTCTGGATGTGGGTCACGGCTCTACTCGGCATGGGCATCAGCTTCAGCGAAGCTATCCTCGCCATCCTCTTCCGTGAAAGCAACGGCGACGGCACCTATCGCGGCGGCCCCGCCTACTACATGTCGCGCGGCCTCCACTGCCGCCCGCTCGCCATCGCCTTCTCCCTCAGCATGATCATCGGCATGGGTTTCTTCTACACCATGGTGCAGGGCAATTCCGTCATCCTCGCCACCAAAACCGTCATCAACGTCCACCCTGTCCTCATCGGCCTGGTGCTCGTCTCTCTC
The DNA here is from genome assembly GCF_900460955.1 of Cardiobacterium valvarum. Classification (GTDB taxonomy): domain Bacteria; phylum Pseudomonadota; class Gammaproteobacteria; order Cardiobacteriales; family Cardiobacteriaceae; genus Cardiobacterium; species Cardiobacterium valvarum. The sequence goes on along the minus strand of NZ_UFUW01000001.1, from coordinate 625,855 downwards.
GTCGCCATCATCGTCTTTGGCGGCGTCAAGCGCATCAGCGAATTTGCCTCGCTCTTCGTGCCCTTCCTTGCCGTGACCTACCTCCTCCTCTCCCTGTTCATCATCCTGGGCAACCTCGAAAAAATCCCGGAAGTGCTGGCACTCATCGTGAAATCCGCCTTCAGCTTCGACTCAGCCGCCGGCGGCGTCGCGGGCTACACCATCTTCACCGCCTTCCGCTACGGCGTGGCGCGCGGTCTCTTCTCCAACGACGCCGGTAACGGCACCGCGCCCAGCATGCACGCCACTGCCAACGTCGAACATCCCGTGCTGCAAGGCTTTTCCGCCATGTTCGGCACCTTCTTCACCACCGTCATCATCTGCAGCTGCACCGCTTTTACCATCCTGCTCACCGGCGCACTCGACAGCGGCGAAACCGGCATCGAACTGACCCAGCGCGCCTTCAACCTCGGCATCGGCGATTGGGGCAAATACGTTGTCTTTGTCGCCATGCTGATGTTCGGCTTCAAATCCGTCATTGCCGACATGTATTACGGCGAAGTCAACCTGCGCTGGATAAACAACAATCCACATATCGTCCTCGCTTACCGCCTCTTCTGCTGCGCACTGGTAACCATCTGCGGACTAATTCCCGTGACCACCCTGTGGGAATTAATCGATTTCGCCTCGGCATTGCTGATAATCTTTAACGTACCGGCCTTGCTATTACTGTCCAAATACGTCCTCTTTACCCTGCGCGATTTCGCCGCACAAAAGAAAAAAGGCATCGAAAACCCACACTGGGATTACCAAAGCGATATCGTTTCCCGCTATGCCGGCGAGACAAAATAATCCTGACAACATGCCGTGTTACCATACGCGCGGCAATTTCCCTGCCATGCATTTCCTTTCAACATACGGAGATTACCCATGCAGAAAGTCATTCATACCGACAAAGCCCCCGCCGCTATCGGCCCCTATGTGCAAGCGATGGATCTGGGCAACCTCGTCATCACCTCGGGGCAAATCCCCGTCAACCCGGCAACCGGCGAAATGCCCGCCGACATCAAGGCGCAAACCCGCCAATCGCTGGATAACATCAAGGCCATCATTGAGCAGGCCGGCTTGCAGGTAGGCAATATCGTGAAAACCACCGTCTTCGTGAAAGACCTCAACCACTTCGCCGACGTGAACAGCGTCTATGAAGCGTTTTTCACCGAATTCGGCGGTGGTGTCTTCCCGGCGCGCTCCTGCGTGGAAGTCGCCCGCCTGCCGAAAGATGCGGGGGTGGAGATAGAAGTGATAGCGGTCAGGCCGTAATCGCGATGACGGCGACAGGGCGGGATTTCCCGCCCTTTTTGCTGCCCTCATCGTGACGAATCCAGTATTAATGCCGCTTGGCGGGCTCAGCATTTACGCCGCTTGGCGAAATGCTGTCGTGCACAAAGGGGATGCTCCCCCATCTTTTTATCGCTTGCAACTTCCCGGTCAGGCGCTCTTGTAAAATAGGCGACGCTTTCCAGATGGAAAACCATTTTTTCATTCATTTTCAATCGATAAAGGAGATTCTCATGGCCGGCGCCAGCCTCGAACCCAAACAAATCCTTGCGTACAGCGCCGACAAGGGCACGGCGAAAGCGGAAAATCGTTTTGACCGTCCCGCCGTCCTCGGCTTTCTCGGCGGTGCTTTCATTTCGGTGGGCTATCTCGCCTATATCCGCATCGTCGCTGCCATGCCGCACGAACTCGCCGGTCTCGGCAAACTGCTCGGTGCTGCCGTTTTCCCCGTTGGCCTCGTCTGCATCCTCCTCGGCGGCGGCGAACTTATCACCGGCAACATGATGGCGCTGCCTGTCGCCTGGCTGCAAAAGCGCATCAAGCTGCGGCAGTGGGCGCGCAACTGGCTCATCGTCACCGCGACCAACGTCCTGGGCGCCTTCTTCGTTGCCTGGTTTTTCGGCCACTACGTCGGCCTGACCGAAGGCGCGGCGCTGGCGGAAACCGTCGCTGTCGCTCACGGCAAAACAGACGTCAGCTTCGGCCAGGCGGTGGTATCGGGCATCGGCTGCAACTGGCTGGTGTGCATGGGGCTGTGGCTGTGCTACGGCGCGGACACGTTCAGCGGCAAAATCCTCGGCTGCTGGTTCCCGGTGATGGTATTCGTCGCCATCGGCTTCCAGCACGTCGTGGCCAATATGTTTGTCATCCCGGCAGCGATTTGGGGCGGCGGCGATATCACCTGGGCGCAGTTCGCGGAGAACATGGTCTCCGTCTATCTCGGCAATGTCCTGGGCGGCGCGGTCATGGTCGGCGCGCTTTATCATCTCGCCTACCGCGATTGAGCGACGACGGCACAAAAAAAGAGGGCGAACCGGAAGGTCCGCCCTCTTTTTTTGTGCTGCAACCGGAGGAAACCTCAGCTGCGTTTGACGAAGGAGAAAATATGACGCAAACAATACCCGTCATTCTTTTTTTTTGACAGGTATGCAGATACGTTTGTGGATTATGTAGCGGTAATTGGCAGAGCGCGGAAATTTGACGAAATCCGGAAAGTCTGATTGGCAAAACCGGTATTGCTCCTGATTTTTGCCCAATTCCTTTTCATGGAATTGCAGAAAAAAGAAAGCATAACCGCGATAGCCGCTTAACCTTATGCCCTTGAACCGCAGGGTTCAAGTGGGGGTCTTAACAAGCTTTCGGGCTTCTTGCTTGAAAACAAGCTTGCTCACCCAGTTGCGTCTGACCCCCAAGGCGAGATGTAATTAGGGTCAAGGGGTTTGTAGGAAACGCAAACTTCGCAGTTATGCTTTGCGGGTACTATAGCGCGAGGTTTTCACGCTGTAAAGCCGTTTTATCTGGAATTATCGGCTGTAAAAAAGACAATTTATCAATATATTGCGGAAAAGGATTTTTTTATCCGATTCCGCATTGTCAATATTGCCGCTTTTTTACAGGATGATGACCCGTCCCAGGCTGCCATCGATTTTCACCCGCTGGCCGTTCGTCAGGCGGTGGCAGGCATCGCGGATGCCCATCACCGCCGGGATGCCGAGTTCGCGCGCGGTCACGGCGCCGTGCGAGAGTGGGCCGCCGCTTTCGGTGATGACGCCGGCGGCGTGGTAGAAAAGCGGTGTCCAGGCAGGGTTGGTGGTGCGGGCGACAAGAATGGCGCCCTGCGGGAAGTCGGCGAATTGTGCCGGGTCGGTGATGATGAAGACTTCGCCGCTGATGCTGCCGGGGCTGCCGCCCAGTCCCTGCCAGCTGTTCGCGCTATCCGTCGCAGGTGCGCTGTCCGTGCCGTATTCCCAGGCCGGGGCGCGGGCGCAGGCGTCCTGATAGGCAGTTTTTTCACGCGCAGCGGTGGCGCGGAGGTTGTGGTAATCGCCGCTTGTTATGGCATGTTCGAGTTCGGCAGGCGGCAGGAAGAAGATGTCCATCGCCTCGTCCAGCGCGCCTTGTTTGACGAGGTGTTCGCCGACAGCGCGGGCGGCGCGGCGGAAGGGCAGGGTGAGGCGGGTTGTCTGGTAGTGTTCGATGTCATCCAGCGCGGTGTAGGTACGCGCCAGGCGGATGAGTTCTTGCAGGAAGAAGCGCAGTCCGACCGGCGCGCGCGCCAGCAGTTCGCGTTCGCTGGCGTACATGGCGCTTTTTTTATCCCAGTATTGGTCGTCGTGGGTGCTGTCGTCCTGGCTTGCCATCATCTGTATCTGGGTGAAGACGGTTTGCGGCGCTTCCAGCCAGGTAGGGTGGTAGGCGTCAAAATCGACTTCGCGGTGGCCGTGCTGAGTGAGGAAGCGGACAAAATCGTCGCGCACGTCAGGGTAGGCATCAAGCGCGGTGTTCAGGCTTTCGGCGTCGTGGTAGCGCGTATTGATGAGTTCGGGATGGGCACGCAGGCGGCGTGAGAGTTGCCACATGGCGCGGTTGACGGCACCGGTTTTGGTTTCGACGACGCTGATGAGGCGATCGAAGGTGTCTTGGGCACTGGCGGGTTCGAGCAGGTCAAGGACGTGACGCAGGACGCGGTAGAGCAGGGTTTGCGTGAGCGAGATGGCGATATTTGGCAGAAAGTAGGCAGTGCCGAGGTCGTTAATGTCTTGCAGGATGCGCCAGCTTTCGGCGAGGGTTTTGCCGGTGTAGTCGATAGCGTTGTAGCGACCGAGCTCGAGCAGGTAGTGGTCAAGGTCGTTCATCCAGCGGGTCGGCAGTTCGCTGATCCAGGTGTAGCGCGCAAGACCGCCGTTTTCGATGAAGGTGTTGAGGCTGGCGGTGTTGCGCAGCGGCGCGAGCGGCAATCGCCCGGCATAGACGCCCACAGCGTTCTGGTTGCCGTAGATATAGCCGTCTTTTTTGCTGAACCACGGGTCGTGCAGCGGCGGCAGCCCCATCAGCGCAAAGGAGTAGTTGAGCGACTGGTGGAAGCCTGCTGCGCAGAGTTCCCAGGTGAGCGGGGTGACGGGGTTGGGGAAGCGTTCGGCGGATTCATCCCGCGTCCAGCGCGGTGCGAAGCGGGTGATAGGGCGCGATTGCAGGAGGTAGAGCGAGCTGCCTTCGTAGGCCCATTCGATATCCTGCGGAAAGCCGAAGTGGGCTTCGGCCTGGCGCGCCAGTACGGCGATTTGCGCCGCCTGCACGGGTTTGATGACCGGACGTGTCTGCTGCACAGGCGGCAGGTCGATGGCGCCTGCGCGGGTGAGCGCCTGCGGTTTGGCGGCGATGCTCTGGCTGCTGACGCTGCCGTTTTTATCCACGCGGTATTCGTCCACCGGGGCTTCACCGGCGACGACGGTTTCGCCGAGGCCGAAGGCGGCATTGATGAGTACGGTGTTAAGGTCGCCGCGCACGGGGTCAATGGAGAAAGCGACGCCCGCCGCACTGTCTGCCGCCACATCCACCATTTGCTGGATGACAACCGCCATTGCCGCGCTTTCATGTGCCACACCGAGACGCTCGCGGTAAGGCAGGACTTCGGCATTCCACAAGCTGAGCCAGCATTGTTTGACGGCGGCAGCAAGGGCATCCACGCCATGCACGTTGAGCAGGGTGTCGTGCAAGCCGGCAAAGGCGGCGCCGGGCAGGTCTTCGGCGCTGCCGGAGGAGCGCACCGCAAAATAGCGTTCAGAATGGGCAGTTTGCAGGACGTTGAGTTGCGCGGTGAGCACGTCCGGCAGGGGTTGGGTGGCAAGGTAGGCGGTGATGGCGGCGCTTTGTGCCTGCGCGTCGCGGTTTGCGGCGAGCAGGGCGGCAACCTGCGCCTGATAGGGGACGAACCAAGCGCGATAAGCGTCGGTCGGCAGGATGACGCCGTCAGGTACGGGCAGTCCGGCCTGAGTGGCACGAGCAAGGCCAAAGCCTTTGCCACCAACGCGGGCGACATCAAGCGCTTCGGGGGCGGTGAATGCGAGCAGCATGGAGATGTCCTTATGGGTTGCGGATGAAGCGGGGATTATATAGCGGTGCTCCGGGAAAGCCGTGCCGATCAGGCGCTTTTGCCGAGAGTATGCGGGATGGGGCAAACATTACCTGAACGTATGTTGTGCCATTACAACAGATGACTATACTGCGCCCCGATTCCTTCCTTAAACAAACGAGGTACTTATTATGACAATGCGCGCACTCCTTTTGGCTGCTTTGACTGCTGCCGGTGTTTTGACCGCCTGCTCGGACGAAACCAAAGACAAGAGCAAAGAAGCCGCCGCTTCTGCTGCCAAAGACATGAAAGAAACCGCCGCTGCGGCGACCGACAAGGCAAAAGAAGCTGCCAGTGAAGCCGCCGACAAAGCTGCTGCCGCTGGTGAAGCCGTGAAAGAAAAAGTGGGTGAAGCTGCCGACAAGGCGAAAGAAGTCGCTACCGAAGCCGCCGATAAAGCCGCTGCCGCCGGTGAAGCCGTGAAAGAAAAAGCGGGTGAAGCCGTTGATGCCGCCAAGGCACACGTTCACGAAGCCGCCAGCAGTGTCGCCGAAGTCACCGCGCCGGCTGCTGCGGAAAAACCTGCCGAAGCTGCTCCGGCAGAAAGCGGCAAATAATCCGCCATCACCACCAAAAGCCCGCATAAGCGGGCTTTTTTCACGCTTATGACCACGACGACCCACTACTACATCGGCATCATGACTGGTACCAGTCTCGACGGCATCGACGCCGCGCTCATCCGCGCCGACGGCGACCATTACACCTACCTCGCCCACAGCGAGCAACCCATGCCGCCTGCCCTGCGCGCCGCGCTCTACGCCCTCTATCAGCCGGGCGACAACGAACTGCATCGCGCCGCTGTCGCCGCCTGGGAACATGCCGCCGCAAGTGCCGCTGCCGTCGCTGCCCTGCTCCGGGAAACCGGCCTGGATGCCGCCGCCATCACCGCCATTGGTGCCCACGGCCAAACCCTGCGGCACGAACCCGATCACGATCCGCCCTACACCATCCAACTGCAAAACCCCGCCCGCCTCGCCGAACAGAGCGGTATCGACACCATCGCCGATTTCCGCAGCCGCGACATCGCCTCCGGCGGTCAAGGTGCGCCGCTTGCACCACTCTTCCAGCGTGGCCTGCTCGGCCTAGAACGCGGCACCATCATCAATATCGGCGGCATCGCCAATATCAGCCTGCTCACCGCACAAGGCAGCAGCGGCTACGACACCGGCCCCGGTAACAGCCTCATGGATGGCTGGATACAGACTCATCGCGGCCTGCCCTTTGATGCCGACGGCGACTGGGCGCGCAGCGGCACTCTCCTGCCCGACCTGCTCGCCCGCTTCCTCGCTGACCCGTATTTCCACCGCCCACCGCCGAAAAGCAGCGGCCGCGACCATTTCCATCACGACTGGCTCAATCGCCATCTGCTCGGCATTGAAGCGGCGGCAGACGTGCAGCGCACCCTGCTCGAACTCACCGCGCGCAGCATCAGTGATGCCATCCTTGCCCGGCCGACAGGCGGAGAAATCATCCTTGCCGGCGGCGGCGCCAAGAATGCCTTTTTGGTCGAGCGCATCAATACCCACCTTGCCACGCACGGCTATCGCTGCACCCCCTGCCCTATTCCGACTCAGGCACTGGAAGCAGCAGGCTTTGCCTGGCTCGCCGCACAATTCATCCAACGCCGCCCGCTGGCCCTCGCCGCAACCACAGGCGGCCAACCGCGCATCCTCGGCGCCCTCTATCCGGCATGAATAGCCGCCTGCAAAACCTACAATCCCCATCCCGATGAGAAGCGGGAATGGGGATTAAAACGAAGACACAACTGTGCGCTATCTGCGCACCATACCGCTGTACCTCTTCACCATCACTGCCGATGCGATTGACGTTAACCGTCCCAAATTTAGCCCCTCGTTATCGTTATCGACCAGGCACACATCCTGAGGAAAAAACAGCATGGCCGAGACCCAGCATTCTTCCCGCTTGGCACGAAACCAGCATTCTTCCCGCTTGGCGCAAACCCAGTATTCTTCCCGTTTGGCTCGAACCCAGTATTCATCCCGCTTGGCGCAAACCCTGCATTCTTCCCGCCTGGCGCAAACCCAACATTCTTCTACTTGGCGCAAACCCTGCATTCTTCCCGCTTGACGCAAACCCTGCATTCTTCCCGCTTGGCGCGAACCCTGTATTCATCCCGCTTGGCGCAAACCCTGCATTCTTCCCGCTTGGCGCAAACCCTGCATTCTTCCCGCTTGGCGCGAACCCTGCATTCTTCCCGCTTGGCGCAAACCCAGTATTCTTTCCGTTTGGCTCGAACCCAGTATTCATCCCGCTTGGCGCAAACCCAGCATCCTTCCCGCCTGGCGCAGACCCAGCATTCTTCTCGTTTGGCGGCAATTCTTATTCAAAAAAAAAACAAGCAGGCCTGAACCTGCTTGTTTACTGCGCCTGCTGACCGCCGGAACTGCTCAGGGGTTATCGAGGCGGATGACCGGCTCGCTGGCGGACGTGGGTTCGCCGTGTTTGGGGTGGCGGCGTTTGCCCTTGATTTGCCAGCTATTGTCGGCGGGAGCAAGGGTGAGGTACCACGTCGCCTGTTTTAGCGTGTCGCGGACAGCGGGCGGCAGCGGATAATGATTCGGCGCGGTAGCCGTCAGGGTGAGGCTCTGGTCGTATTCAGCCTTGCTGGCATGTTGCAGACTGAGAGTCAGCGGCTCTATGGACGGTGGTTCGCGCTCAAGGGTAATCGTGCCACCATCTATGTTGAGCGTGGCGGTGATAGCGGTGTGACCCATGTCGCGCTTTTGCGGCGAGAGGCCGGTTTTATAGTAATCCGGCAGCACGGGCGCTTCTTTGCTGCTCACCGCAAGGTAGATGGTGTAGATGCTGCCGCAGACGGTCGCAAGCGGGATGGCAATGATGAGCAGCAGGATGTGGTTTTTGTACCAGGGACGGTTGTCGGTATTCATTTGCTGAGGAATTTGCTGGTTTCGCGATGGGCGGCGGCGGGGGCGTCGTCGGGGGTGACAATAAATTCGAGGTTCATGTTAGTGCTGGTCAGGTTTTTACGCGGGACGTTGACGCGCAGCACGGTTTCGGACACGGCGCCGATATCAACGCTGAGGTGGGTTTTACCATCAATTTCCGCACCGGCAATGCCGGCGACGCTGAGGGTATAGCGGCGCGGGTGCTCGGTTTTGTTGAGGATTTTCACGGTGTAGATGTTCTGGATGCGGCCACCGCTGATTTTGCGCGCCAGCACGTTACGGTCGCGCAAGATATTTACATCGAGGTCGCTTTTGCCGGTAATGCTCAAGGCAAAGAGGAGGGCAGCAACGCAGAGTACGGCGCCGTAAGCGAGGGTTTTCGGGCGCAACAGACGCGTTTTCTGCCCTGTGAGGCGGTTGGTCGAGGTGTAGCGAATGAGGCCGCGCGGCGCCTTGAGCTGATCCATCATGTTGTCGCAGGCATCAATACAGGCAGCACAGGCGATACATTCGAGTTGCAGGCCGTCACGGATGTCAATGCCGGTCGGGCAGACTTGCACACACATGGTGCAATCCACACAGAAACCGAGCGTTTCAGGGTGCTCACGGTCCTGTTTTTTCAGGCGACGGCGTGGTTCGCCGCGTTTGGCGTCGTAGGCAATGATGAGGGTGTCGCGGTCAAACATCGCTCCCTGGAAACGGGCATAGGGGCAGAGATATTTGCAGAATTGTTCGCGCACAATGCCTGCTTGCAGGTAACAGAAGCCGCCGTAGAGGGCAATCCACAAGTAGGCGTTCAGGTCGGCGCGCAGGGTGAAGAAGTCGGGGATGAGCTGGCGGATGGGGGTGAAATAGCCTACAAAACCGATACCGGCGGCAAGCGCCACCCCTGCCCACAGGCTATATTTGAGGATACGCTTGCGCCCTTTTCTGCCATGCCACGGCTCGCGCGCGAGTTTGAGCTGCTCAGAACGGTTACCTTCGATTTTCTGCTCAATCCAAAGAAAAACTTCGGTGTAAACGGTGTGCGGACAGGCATAGCCGCACCAGACACGCCCCAAAAGGGCGGTCGCGAAGAAAAGTAGCAGCGCGAGACCGAGGAGGATAAAGGTGAGGAGGATGAAGTCTTGCGGCCAGATGTTGAGGCCGAAGATGTAGAAACGGCGGTGCGGCAGGTCAAAAAAGATGGCCTGACGCCCGCCCCACTGGAAGAACGGCAGGATGTGGAAGATGCCGAGCAGCACCAGCAGGGCGGTTTTGCGCAGGCTGGCAAAGCGCCCCTTGACGGGACGCGGGCGGATTTTGACGTGTTTTTCGTAGAGGGTTTCGCTGGTTATCGCGGTGTTCATGATGATGCCTGTTATTAATATCGCAATTGGGCGACATTATAGTGGCGGTACGAGTGTTGCTCGTTGTTTTCTCGGCGGTTTTTTCCGATTTTTTCGTTTGGTTTTTTTACAGGGACAGGAAAGGGCAGGTATCTGTTTTATTAACGTCAGTTAATGACTTTTTACGGCACCTGTAATTTTTGCCTTTTCTGTCGGTATGTAGTTTTTTTGCAACGTTTTCAGGGAGAAACTGCGTATTTTTAACCACAGTAACGCTTGCCAATACTGCTGGACGGCGAGCAGCCAAGGAACATGCTGCAAACATCGACTTTTTGCGCTATCCACTGTTTTTATTTATATTTTTTACATTGGCACAGTTTGCGCATTTAATTAAGTGTGACAGTAAGCTTAGGACAAGCGCACATTCTTTGGTCGAGAATGTTACGGTCACGACCTTGTGCAGGATGCATTGCGAGGAAGGGGCAAGACGCCTGAATGTGTGAGTTATTCCCCCCTGCTGTGGCAGGGGGATTTTTTTTGCGCGTGTACAACAGGGTTGTTGTATAGCTACAAATCCGGCGGCATTTGGTATGAGCTAGCAGCTTCCCGCTGCCAAGTCAACCACACGCTTTCTACCGAGCACGCCTAACAAAAAAGGAAGGCTTACGCCTTCCTTTTCGCTTGATTGTGAACGGCTTATTTTTTTGCCGGTTCAGCAGGAGCTTTGGCTTCTACGCCACCCGCCATCGGGCCTGGCGCTTTGACTTGCTCCATCAGGTCGTTGTTCCACTCGCCATCAACGCGGACATGACCAGCGGCGCCAAGGTTGAACGCTTCGATCAGGTTGTGGTTGACATAGGCATAGGTGCCCGGCTGCTTGAAGGTGTACATCGCCGCCCCGGCTGAACCTGCGGCGATAGACCAGGTTTCCAGATCTTGTGCCGGCGGATCGGCGAGATTACCGCGTTCCCAAACGTATTCACCGTGACCGCCGATGATGTGCGGGTAGGTGTAGCGGTTGGCTTGCGAGTGGTAGAACATCACGGTTTCGCCGACTTTCGCGGTCATGGCGTTGTCGCCGGCCAGCGAGCCCTTGCTTTCGCCGAAGACGATGTGGGTCGGTACCAGGCCATCCATGACCGCCTTGTCGTCGGCAAACGAGGCAGACGGGTTGTCATAGCGTTTGTAGTTGCCTTTTTCGTCTTTCGGGATGTAGTAGTCCTGTTCGCCAATATAGTAGGCCCTGTCGTAGGTCAGTTTGTTGCCGTTCTTGTCTTTAATGCCATCTTTCGGAATGACGAGAATCGCGCCGTTCATGCCATGCACGACGTGCCACGGAATCATCGCGCCGCCCGGTGCGCAGTGGTAGATGAACACGCCCGGCTTGGTTGCCTTGAAGCGCAGCACAACTTCCTGCCCCGGTGCAACGTGAGTCAATTCACCTGCACCAAGGGCACCCGTTGAAGCGTGGAAGTCAATATTGTGGATGAGCTGGTTCTTGGCGTCATTTTTCAGGGTGAGTTCGACATAATCATCTTGGTGAACGACAATCATCGGACCCGGTACATGACCGTCATACGCAAAAGCCCACATGAACACGCCTGGCTCGACTTCGATTTCCTTTTCCTGGATGGTCATCTCCACTTCGACGATGCGCGGTTTAGCCGGTGCTTCGAGAGTGTGCTCCGGTACGCCGGGCGGGGCGACGAGCTTCTGCTTGACGCGTTCCAGCTTGTCAAGTCCTTCGGCCTGCACGCCGACTTTATAGCCTTCAATACCGCCGGTGTGCGGAGCACCTTCTGCGGCATAGCTGAGAGGGGCAGCAGCCAGCATGGATGCTGCGACGGAGAGGGATAGCCAAGTTTTTCGCATGATGCGCTCCTGTCTTGCTTGTTGTGAATAAAAGGTGATTTTTTTTAAAAATTGTAGAGAAGTATCGAAATACGGTGATTGACCTGCATCAATAAGCAGGAAATATAGCCGCACCTGACAACCACGCGGTGTTCCATTAAGATTGCCGCCCCCCAAAAATAGAAGGAGGACCAAGGATATGCCCGATAAAAACCTCACCCTGCGCGAACGCCGCGCCATCACCGCCTGCGATGCCGATGGCCTCATCACCCTGCTTGCCGCCGAGGAAAAAGCCCTGACCATGCTGCGCTACCTCGCCGAATGGCTACGTCAGGGTGGTGTGGCACAAGCCAACGACCGCCTGCTTACCTTCAACCGCGCCCTCGAAAAACACGACGCCCCGCGCGAACACATCAGCCGCGCCCTGCATCAATGGCTGCAAGCGCTGCACGTCTATGCCAGCTTCGTCAACGTCGGCATCTTCGCACGCACCGGCATCCTGCATGAAACCCGCACCCTGCTCTATGACCGCATCAATCCGCTGCCGGTTGACGAAAGCCAGTTGCAAGACGTGCTCGACAGCGTCTTCAACGGTAGCAAAGACCTCGAATGGCTCGCTACCATCAGCCCGCTACACTGGGTCGGCCTCTACACCCGCCTCAGCCCCGATGCCGAACAAAGCCGCCGCACCCGCCTGCTCATGCGCGACGAACTCACCTATGCGCTGGAAATGCTCGCCATCCGCCTTAGCGCTGAAGACCTTGCGCCTGACCTTATCCGTCTCGACAAACGCCTCCTCGACATTGACTCACCCTTCGTCTCGCTTGAACGCGAACTGGTACGGCTCATCGATAACTGGCGCAGCGAACCGGACAGCCGTCCCGATGCCGACACCCTCGCCCAGGCGGGCGTCCTCATCGACCAGGCACGGCAACAACTGCACCACCTGAGTAGCCGTGCCATCGCCTCCGGCAGCTCGCTCGCAACCGCACACCTATTAGAACGCCTTACCCAAAGCCTTGACCGCCTCGAAGCCCTGCTGGCTGTGCTTACCGCCGAAAGCAGCGAAAACGAAGCGCGACACTGGCTGGCGCTCATCAACCAGCTCATCGACAGTGGCCTGCGCCGCCGTAACATCCGCCACCTGTGGCGCAGCAGCGCTTACCTCCTCAGCCAGTCCATCACCCAGCACAAAAGCGCGCACGGCGAACACTACATCGCCCGTGACTGGCGCAGCCTTGGCCGCCTCTTCGCCAGCGCGGCAGGCGCGGGCATCCTTATCGCCCTCATGGCCGGGCTGAAAATCCACCTCGGCACCCTCAACATCAGCTACAACACCTACATCCTGCTCTCCAGCCTCGACTACAGCATCGGCTTCGTCCTCATCTACCTCTGCCACTGCACTGTCGCCACCAAACAACCGGCGATGACTGCCGCGCGCATGGCCGAAGCCGTGGAAAAAAGCAGCGGCGGACGGGCAGCGGCGCGGAAAATTGCCCAACTGCTCATCGACGTAAACCGCTCGCAGACCGCCGCCGTGCTCGGCAACATCACCGTCGCCATGAGCGTCGCCGCCCTTATCAGCTGGACCTACGCGGCGAACAACGGCACCGCCCTGCTCAGTGCCAAAACCGCCGCCAAACAAATGCACGCCCTCAGCCTGCCCGCTGCACTTTTCTACGCCGCCATCGCCGCCGTGTGGCTCTTCTGCTCCGGCATCATCGCCGGCTACTACGACAACCGTGCCCAATACCTGCGCCTGCGCGAACGCCTGCGCGTCAACCCGCTGCTGCGCCGCATCACCACGGCAAACATGCGCGCACGCATCGCCGATTTCATCCATGACCACCTGGGCGCACTGGCCAGCAACTTCATCTTCGGCCTGCTGCTCGGCATCACCCCGTGGATCGGCAAAACCCTCGAACTGCCGCTGGACATCCGCCACATCGCCTTCTCCTCGGCGAACCTCGCCTACGCCGCCGCCAGCCAGCCGCCTGGCTTCTGGGTGTTCCTGCAAGGCTTCCTGGCGGTCATTGCCATCGGCCTCGTCAACCTCTGGGTGAGCTTCTACCTGGCGCTGCGCATCGCCCTGCGCGCCCGCGACAGCCGCTTTCCCGAACTGCGCCAGTTCTACAGCGTTCTCAAAGAAGAAATCCGCCGCGACCCGAAAAGCCTCATTTTCCCGGCGGAACGCAAGGGAGTCTAAAAACCCGTCCAGCGGGATAAATACTGGCCCCGCGCTAGGCAGATCAATGGAACGATCATGTCTGCGGTAACATTGTTTTGAGCGCGGCAGCAAGGGCAGCGAGCACTGCCCCGCCTTGCCGCCATAAGGCAAAACCGCTAGCATAAACCCATCATTAACAGGCATTAACCGTACCGTCTCATGGCATATTCCTTCCGCCTCATCGCGTGGCACGCCGTCGCCCCGCGCCTGCATACCCCTGCCGACTGGCAGCAATGGGCGGAACACCCGGAAAGCCTGGCCGACCTCCCTGAGCGCGCCCCAGACCTCACCCACATTCCCGCCCTGCAACGCCGCCGGCTCGCCCCCGCCGCACGCCTGATGACCGCCGCTCTGCAACCGCTTGCCGCCTACGGCTCCGCTCCGCTTATCTACATCTCGCACGACGGCGAAATCAACCGCAGCTTCGCCCTTTGGGACGAACTCATCCGTGCAGACACCATCTCGCCGCTCTCCTTCGGCCTCTCCGTTCACAACGCCCTTCCCGGACAATACGCCATCCTGCACGACGACACGAGCGAACAAACCGCCCTCTGCGCACGTGAAGCCTGCCTGGAAACCGCCGTCATCGAAGCTTGTGCCACCCTCGCCGATGGCGCGCCGCAAGTACGCCTCGCCGTCGTCGAAAATCCGCCCGACGCTGCCCACCCGCTTGCGGGCAGTGCCCCCTTCCCCTTCGCCCTCGCCCTGCTGATCGCCCCCGGCGATAGCCATCGTCTGCGCCGCGAAACGGCCGACGACACCGACTGTGGCAAATACTGGACGGCTCTGGACTGGATACGCGCCGAAATCCGCCATGATGCCGCGCAAACCGTCACCTGCCGGGGCATATGCTGGCAGTGGGAGCACCTATGAGTATGCTCAGCCGCACCCTGCGCCTTATCAGCACCCTCATCGCCTACCTCGCCTTTGGCCTGGTCGGCGCGAGTTTCGCCCTTATCCTGCCGTTTGCCCTGCGCCGCCTGCCCGAAGGACTTGCCGGCCAGCGCCGCGCCCGTCGCATCGTTGCCCGCATCTGGACAGGCTACCTCACTGCCATGCGCTGGGGCGGCATCTACCGCGTCACCTGGCATGGCCGCGAACGCCTTGGCCGTCCCGGTCAGCTCATCCTCGTCAACCATCCCTCGCTGATGGATGTGCTCTTCATGATCAGCGCCGTGCCGGAAGGCAACTGCGTCGTCAAAGCCTCGCTGCTCACGAACCCCAGCATGCGCCCGGCCATCCGCGCCTGCGGCTACATCCCGAACGACGCCTCACTCGAACTCATCGAAAAAACCGCCGCCGTGCTTGCCGAAGGCCAGACCCTCATCCTCTTCCCCGAAGGCACGCGCACCGGCTACGACGGCATCATCCGCTTAAATCGCGGCGCCGTCTCCATCGGCCTGCGCGGTGCACACGTTATCACCCCGGTCGTTATCCGCATGACGCCGCCCGGCCTCAAACGCGGCGACCCGTGGTACAAAATCCCGCCGCGCCCCTATCGCTACGACATCCGCGTCGGCGACGACATTGATCCTGAGGACTACCTGCGGCGCAAACCGCTGCCACTCGCGGCGCGCCTCTTGAACGACGACCTCACCCACTACTTCCAAAAGGAAACCACATGACAGACAACCTCAAACAACAACTCAAAGCCCTCATCATCGACAAACTGGGGCTGGAAGATATCACCCCGGCCGACATCGGCGACGACACAGCGCTCTTCGCCGACGACGGCCTCGGTCTCGACTCCGTCGATGCCCTCGAACTCGGCCTCGCCATCCAGAAAGCCTACAACTTCCCGATGGAAAACGACGCCCAAACCCTGCGCGATCACTTCTACAGCGTCAACACCCTCGCCGCCTGGATCGAAACCAAACAAGGACAAGCCCATGCTGGATGAAGCCCAAATCTACGACATCCTGAAAACCACCCTGACCGAACTCTTCGAAATCGAGCCGGCGCGCATCCACAAAGACGCCAACCTCTACGAAGACCTCGAAATCGACAGCATTGACGCCATTGACCTCATCGACCACGTCAAACGCAAAACCGGCTACCGCCTCGTCGCCGAAGACTTCCGCCACGTGCGCACCATCGGCGACGTCATTGCCGCCGTGTTGCGCAAACAAGAGCAGGACAAAACGTAACAACCCGCACAGGGCGAATCTTGGCCCACGCCCTAGAACAACCTCCGGCGTAGCCCACCGCTAACCCGAAGCATAAAAACCCCACCGTATGCCCAACTACCGCAGAGATTACACCTTGGGCGGGTGCTACTTCTTCACCGTCGTCCTGCAAGACCGGCGGGCAAACTGGCTCATCCGCTACATAGATGCCTTCCGCGCCGCCTGGCGGGCAGTCGCCGTGCACTATCCGTTCACCACTATCGCCGTCACCCTCCTGCCGGAACACTTCCATGCCGTCCTGACACTACCGGAAAACGACCACGACTACTCCCAACGTCTGGGCGCCCTGAAAAGCCTGTTCAGCCGCAGCATCCCGCCGATATGTCGCCAAACAAACGCCAGCAAACAAAACAAGCGGGAAAGTGGCATCTGGCAACGCCGCTTCTGGGAACACCGCATCCGTGACCGCCACGATCTCGAACGGCACATCCACTACACCTACTACAACCCTGTAAAACACGGCTACGTCCGGCGAGTTGCCGACTGGCCTTACACCTCCTTCCACCGCGACGTCAAAAACGGCCTTTTCCTGCCGGATTGGGGCGAAGCCATCGCCTCGTCAAGCCAAAACCTCTATGACGACTAACCCTTCCCAACCGCATGGTGGGCCAAGGCCCACCCTACGTCCGCAAATACCATCCATGCCCATCCGCCACCTCATCCGCCCCACCATCTGGCTGCTCACCCTCGCCTACCCGTGGCTGTGGTACTACGGTCGCGGCGCACGCGCCCTTGCCCTCCTCATGGCCGCCGCCTGGCTGCTGCGCGCCATACTCGCGCCGCGTCGCGCCGTCCGCCTCGGCGCACTGGCACTCGCCGCCTACTTCACCGCCACCACCTTGCTTGACAACAAAAACGCGCTGACCCTCTACCCGCTCATCATCAACGCCACCCTGCTTATCGCCTTCACCGCCAGCCTTATCCACCCGCCGAGCGCCATCGAGCGCCTCGCCCGCCTGCAACATCCCGACCTGCCACCGGCAGGCATCGCCTACACCCGCCGCGTCACACAAATCTGGTGCGGTTACTTCATCGTGAACGGCGGCATCATCGCCACCCTCAGCCTCATCGGCGCCGAACGCGCCTGGGCGCTCTACACCGGCGTCATCTCCTACATTCTCATGGGCCTCCTCCTCGCCGGCGAATGGCTCTACCGCCGCTACCGACTCAAAACATGAACATCATCCTCACCGAAGCCCTCGCCCGCAGCCCGCATGGTGCAGCCATCCGCGCTGCCGCCTGCGCCCTCGCCCCACACCTCCGCCACCCGCAACGCCTCGCCTGCGACAATCCGCTCACCCTTGCCGCCGCCCTCATCGCTTGCGCCATCACCGGCGAGCCCGCCGAACTCCTGCCACGCGACGACGGTGCACCCGATACCCTGCGCGACAGCGACATTCCGCTGACGTCCGCTGCCCACAGCGCGCCCCCCCTGCCATCCTTGCATGACATCCCCCTCACCCTCTCTACCTCCGGCACCACCGGCACCGGCAGCCGCGTCCCCAAAACCCTCGGCGCGATGCTGAGCGAAAGCGCGGCCCTGCTCACCCTGCCGCACTGGCCCCGCAGCGCCACCGCCCTCGGCAGCGTCCATCCGCAGCACCTCTACGGCCTCACCTTCCGCACCATCCACAGCCTCCTCGCCGGTTGGCATATCGACCCAGCCCAGCACCGCTACCCCGAACTGCTGCTTGACGCCAGCCGTCGCAGCACCACCCCGCAAGTCTGGATCAGCACCCCGGCACTGCTGCACACCCTCGTCGCCGGACACGACCTTACCCCGTGGCGCGGCCGCGTTGCCTGCATTACCAGCGCGGGCGGCGCGCTCGACCCCGCCGTTGCTGCCGCCCTGCGCGCCCAACTCGGCTGTGCCGTGCTCGACATCTACGGCAGCACCGAAAGCGGCGTCATCAGCATCGACGACGGCACGGGTCGCCACCCGCTGCCCGGCGTTACCACCCGCCGCGACCCCGACGGCGCACTACACGTCAAAAGCCCGTGGACCCACGGCTGGATTGCCACCGGCGACCTTGTGGACGAAGCGCACAACCTCCTCGGCAGAAGCGACCGCATCATCAAACGCGGCGACAAACGCATCGCCCTGAACGCCCTCGAACACAGCCTGAACAACGACCCGACCATCGCCGACAGCCACTGCGCCCTGCACCCCGACAGCGGCCACCTCTACGCCTGGATCGCCCTCAGCGACGATGGCATCCGCGCCTGGCGCGACGAAGGCCGCCCTGCCCTGCTCGCCCGCTGGCGCGCCCTGCTCCTGCAACAGCACGATCGCCTCGCCGTGCCGCGCCACATCCGCGTTACCGACCGCCTGCCGCGCAACAGCCAGGGCAAAATCGCCCGTGCCGACTGGGAACGCGCCCTGCGCGAGCCCATCCTCAATCCCGCCTGGCAGCCGCCGCAAGTTGACGGCGACACCCACATCTACCGCGCCCGCGTCCCGCTCGACCTGCACTACTGCAAAGGCCACTTCGACCGGATCGCCCTCGTGCCGGGCGTGGTGCAATGCCGCTGGGCGCTTGACCTCGCCGCGCACGACCTCGGCCTCAACGCCACCATCAGCGCCATCGAACAACTCAAATACCAACAATTCCTGCGCCCCTACGACCTCCTGACCCTCACCCTGCGCTACGACGCAGCACGCGGCAAACTGCACTTCACCTGCGACAACGGCCACGGCAAATGCGCCTCCGGCCGCATCGTGTACCGCCTGAACGACGCACCTGTCTGATGGCATTCCCGCTGACACGACCCTGCTACCACTGTGATTCCCGCCATGCACCCCATCGCCCTCATCCCCCATTACAACCACGGCTGCACCCTCGCCGCCGTCACTGCCGCCCTGCGCGCGCTCGACCTGCCCGTCCTCATCGTTGATGACGGCTCAAGCGCTGCCGATCTGGCCGCCGCGCAAGCCCTCGCCGCCGGTAATCCTGACATCCATCTCCTCGCCCGCGCCAAAAACGGCGGCAAAGGCGCCGCCGTCAAGGACGGCATCCGCTGGGCGGCAGCACACGGCTACAGCCACGCCTTGCAGGTGGACGCCGACGGCCAGCACGACCTCGCCGACGTCGCCCGCTTCCTTGCTGCCGGACGCACCAACCCGCAGGCGCTTGTCTGCGGCCGCCCCGCCTACGGCGACGATGCACCGAAAAGCCGTCTTTACGGGCGCAAAATCACCAACTTCTGGCTGTGGGTCAACACCGGCAGCCGCGCCATCCACGATGGTATGTGCGGCTACCGCCTCTATCCCGTGGCCAGCACCGCCGCTCTCCTGCAACGGCACCGCTGCGGCGACCGCATGGATTTCGACATCGAAATCCTCGTTCACCACTACCGCCACGGCACGCCGCTCGTCTGGCTCGATACCCGTGTCCGCTACCAGGCGGATGGTATCTCGCATTTCCGCCTCTGGCGCGACAATCTGCGCATCAGCGCCATGCATGCCCGCCTCTTTTTCAGCGGCATCCTGTGGCGGCTGCAAAAGCTATGGCGCAAAGCATGAACGACAACCACTGGGCCGCGCAGCACGAACGCGGCAACCCGCTCGCCCTGTGGCTGACCACGCAAATCGTGCGCCACTTCCCCGCCTGGCTGCTGCCGCTTGCCGTCGCCGTCATCAGCGGCTACTACTACGGCACCAGCCCGCGTGCGCGGCGCAACATCGCCCGCTATCAGCGCCGCCTCGTCGCCAGCACCCCCGACCTGCACCTGCCGCGATTTGCCGCCTACCGACAAATCCGCAGCTTCGCCGAAGCGATTGCCGACCGCTTCGCCGTGTGGCAACGCCGCCTCACCTACCGCGACCTCACCGTCTCCGACCCGGACAACATCTACCACCGCATGGATCACCCTGCCGCCGGGGCGCGCGGTGAAATCCTGCTGTGCAGCCACCACGGCAACATGGAAATCTGCCGTGCACTGGTCGCCCATCACCGACATTTCGCGCTGAACATCCTCGTCCACAACAAGCACGCCCCCGCCTACAACCGCGCCCTGCAAAAAGCGGGCGCCGACGACATCCGCATGATTCAGGTGAGCGAACTCGACGCCGCCATCATGCTTGAACTGCAACAACGCGTGGAGCGCGGCGAATGGCTGGCGATCGCCGCCGACCGCGTGCCGCTGCGCGGCGAAAAGACCGTGCGCGTCCCCTTCCTCGGCGACGATGCCATCTTCGCGCAGGGGCCGTGGCTGCTCGCCGGGCTCCTGCATACCCGCCTCAACACCCTCTTTTGCCGCAAAGTGCGTGGCCGCTACCACTTGCATCTTGCCAACTTCGCCACAAGCATCACCTGGCAGAAAAGCACCCGTCACGCCATCATTCATGCTGCTGCCGCACGCTACGCCCGCCTGCTCGAAGACGAATGCCGCCGCGCACCGCTGCAATGGTTCAACTTCTACGACTTCTGGAACGACGATGAAAAACGCCCGCCTCATCCTTGAATACCCGCACCACATTCCCTTCTTCGACGTGGACAGCATGCATATCGTCTGGCACGGCCACTACATCAAATACCTCGAACTGGCGCGCTGCGCCTGGCTCGACCGCCTGGATTACGGCTACGCGCAAATGGCAGCAGCAGGCTACGGCTGGCCCGTCGCCCAACTCAACCTCAAATACATCCGCCCGGCACGCTTCGGCCACCACATCACCATCCGCACCGGCCTGCGCGAATACGAAAGCTGCCTGAAACTCGACTACACCATCCATGACCGCGACAGCGGCGCATTGCTCACCAAAGCATCCACCATGCAAATCGCGGTGCGCCTCGATAATGGCGAAACCCAGTACCAAACCCCCGCTGACTGGCAGGCCCGCATCCACGCGGCGCTAGCGCGTGAGGCGGCGGAGGGGCAGTGGTATCGTCGTTTCAAATAGAACTGATACGGTGTTGGCGAGCCCCGCCAGGCGGCATCAATATCGGGCCCGCCAAGCGGTGTAATTACTGGGCCCGTCAAGCGGCATCAATACCGGACCCGTCAAGCGGGATAAACACTGGGCCCGCCAAGCGGCGTAATTACAGGCCCTGCCAAGCGACGTAAACACTGGGCCCGCCAGGCGGTATGGTTTGCGGGCTTTGTCGCTGCGAGATTTATCTCATTCCTTCCTTAAATGCTTCCCCCACGGAGAAAGCCTTTGGTTATCCCCACCACACTTTTCCTTATTGGCATTTCTGCCGGGGGCAGTGTAAGGTTTTGCCCCTTCTTTTCTTGCGGAGGTTTTGATGGATATCGCTGGGCGCCTGCGGCGCTGGTCTGTTCAGGGGCTGCTGCTTTTGGCAGTGGCAGGCGTCGCCTGGCTGCTGTGGCGCAACACGGCGGCAAATATGGCATCACACGGCATGTCGCTCAGCTTTGCGTTTCTCGACAACCCTGCCGGTTTTGCCGTCAGCCAGCATTTGCTGCCGTATCAGGAAAGCGACAGTTATGCCCGCGTGTTTGTCGTCGGGCTGTTGAACACGCTGCTGGTGTCGGCGCTTGCGATTGTCGCCGCCACCATCCTCGGCACGGTCGTCGGTGTGCTGCGCGTGTCGCGTAACTGGCTGATGCGCCAACTCGCCGCCGTGTATGTCGAGCTGTTCCGCAATGTGCCGCTACTGTTGCAGCTTTTTTTCTGGTACTTCGCCGTGCTTGCTGTCCTGCCCGCACCGCGTGCCAGCACGCTGCGCTGGGGTTGCGAAGAAACGGGCTGTCTCGCTGCGCTCAGTAATCGTGGTCTCGTCCTCGCTGCACCGCTATGGCAGGCAGCGCTGCAATGGGCGGTTGCCGCCTTGGTGAGTGGCGTCGTTGCTGCCTTTCTGCTGCGTGGCTGGAACCGTCGCCGGCAGCGGCGAAGCGGGCAGGTGCTGCGCCTGTGGTGGGCGTATGCACTGCTTGTCGTCGTGTTGCCGCAGGCGGTGTTTTTCGCGCTGGTCGAGCCGGCGCAGGTCAGCCGTCCGCTGTTGCAGGGTTTTAATTTTCGCGGCGGTGTGACGCTGCTGCCGGAGCTGCTGGCGCTGTGGCTGGCGCTATCGCTGTATAGCGCCTCGTATGTGGCGGAATATGTGCGCAGCGGTATCGCCTCGGTGCCGCGCGGGCAGTATGAAGCGGCGGAGTCGCTCGGCCTGCCGCCGGCGCGGGTGATGCGCCTCGTCGTGCTGCCGCAGGCGCTGCGGGTGATGGTGCCGCCGCTGACCAGCCAGTTTGCCAATGTGGTGAAAAACTCGTCGCTGGCAACCGCGATTGCTTACCCCGACCTGGTCTCGGTCTTTACCGGCACGGCGCTCAATCAGACGGGGCGCGCGGTCGAGATTATTGTGATGACGATGGCGGTCTATCTCGCTATCAGTCTGGTGATTTCTTTATTGATGAACGGCTATAACCGCCGTGTCCGCCTGGTGGAACGATGAGTGATTTTTCCTATTTGCCTGACCGCGCCCCGCCCGCGTCCGAATTTGGCCTGTGGTGCTGGCTGCGCCGTAACCTGTTCGCCTCACCGCTGCACGTCTGCCTGACCCTGCTGGCTCTGTACCTGCTTTACCGCATCCTGCCGCCGCTCTTTCTCTGGGCAGTATGGCACGCCGATTTTCGCGGCACGACTGCTGCCGATTGCGCCTCCGGCGGCGCCTGCTGGGTCTTCATCAAGATGCGCCTGGCGCAATTCCTCTACGGCTTTTACCCCGAAGCAGAACGCTGGCGGGTGTGGCTGCTGTTCCTCGGCATCGTCCCCGCCACCTTCGCCGCATTGTGGTTTGGGCGCGGGCGGATGCGACTGTGGACGCTGGTCTTCACCCTCTTCATCCTGCCGCCGCTATCGTGGTTCCTGCTACGCGGCGGCATCCTCGGCCTGCCGCTGGTGCGCAGCAACCAATGGGGCGGGATGATGCTGACCTTCGTCGTCGCCTCCGCCGGGCTGGTCTTCGCCCTGCCGCTTGGCATCCTGCTTGCGCTGGGGCGCACCTCGCGCCTGCCGGTGCTGCGCCTCTGCTGCACCGTTTTCATTGAACTGTGGCGCGGCGTGCCGCTTATTACCGTCCTCTTCATGGCGAACGTCATGCTGCCGCTCTTCCTGCCTCCACATATCCACGTCGATAACCTCCTGCGCGCGCTGATAGGCGTGGCGCTCTTTGCCTCGGCCTACATGGCGGAAGTGGTGCGCGGCGGTTTGCAGGCCATCCCGCGCGGCCAATATGAAGCAGCGGACAGCCTCGGCCTCGGCTACATCGCGAAAATGCGCCTCGTCATCCTGCCGCAGGCGCTGGTGACCGTCATCCCCGGCATCACCAACACCTTCGTCGGCCTCTTCAAAGACACCACCCTGGTCTCCATCATCGGCCTCTTCGACTTCCTCGGCATCGTCCACTCGGCAGGACAGGATCCCGCCTGGCTCGGCCACGGCATGGAAGGCTACGCCTTCTGCGCCCTCGTTTACTTCCTGCTCTGCTACGGCATGAGCCACACCAGCTACCGCATCGAACGCCACTTCACCCCGGAACGCCCATGACAGACGCCATCAACATCCACCACCTCAACAAGTGGTACGGCAAATACCACGCCCTGAAAAACATTGACCTGAACGTAAAAAAAGGCGAGCGCCTCGTCATCTGCGGCCCGTCCGGTTCGGGCAAATCGACGCTGATCCGCTGCATCAACCGCCTGGAAAACTATCAAGAAGGCGAAATCCGTCTGGACGGCGAAGTCCTCACCGGCAGTACCAAACAGACGCGCGATCTCAGGCGCAAAGTCGGCATGGTCTTCCAGCAGTTCAACCTCTTCCCGCACCTCACCATCCTCGACAACCTCACCCTCGGCCCCATCTGGGTGAACAAACAGCCGCGCGCACAGGCGGAAGCGACGGCGCGGCAATACCTGGAACGCGTCGGCATCCGCGAACAGGCGGACAAATACCCCGGCCAACTCTCCGGCGGACAGCAACAACGCGTCGCCATCGCCCGCGCCCTGTGCATGGACTGCGAAGTGCTGCTCTTCGACGAACCGACCTCGGCGCTCGACCCGGAAATGATCAAAGAAGTGCTGGACGTCATGATCGAACTCGCGGAAAACAGCCGCATCACCATGCTGGTGGTCACACACGAAATGGGCTTCGCGCGCACCGTCGCCGACCGCATTGTTTTCATGGACAAAGGGGAAATCCTCGAAACCGCTCCGCCGGAAAAGTTTTTCACCAACGCCCGCCACCCGCGCGCGCAGGAGTTTTTGAGCCAAATCTTGCAGCAGCCGGGGTAGGGGGATGCGGGTTTATACCGCTTGACACGGTGCCGAAAAAAACCTTCCCCCGCGCTTGAGGGGAAAGGTGGCCGAAGGCCGGAAGGGGGGCTCACTGATTATGCTGCTTGGCGCCCCAGTATTTACGCCATCTCTCAATGGAGAAAGGTCTTTTTTATCATGCGCGGAGAGTACTGCGATAAAAATGAAGGACTGAAGCCCCCTTAAGGCTTGGGCAGCCGCCAAGCGGCGTAAACACTGGGCCCGGCAAGCGGCGTAAATAGCGGTCTCGCATCCGCGACCGCAAAAAAAGCAGACCACTATGATCTTGCCTTTTTCACGACCCAAGCGGGGTATCTCAGCCGTTAATCTTCGCAATCAGTGCGTCGGCGAAGGCGCTGGTGGTAACTTCGGTCGCGCCGGTCATCAGGCGGGCGAAGTCGTAGGTGACGGTTTTGTCGGCAATTACCGCCGTAAAGGCGCGGTTGATGATGTCTGCCGCTTCCTGCCAGCCGATGTATTCGAGCATCATTACCCCGGAGAGCAGGATCGAGCTGGGGTTGACGCGGTTTTGTCCCGCGTGCTTCGGCGCGCTGCCGTGCGTCGCTTCAAAGATGGCCAGCCCTTCGCCGATGTTTGCCCCCGGCGCGATACCGATGCCGCCCACTTGTGCGGCGAGGGCGTCCGAGAGGTAGTCGCCGTTCAGGTTCGGCGTGGCGATGACGTCGTATTCCGCCGGGCGCAGCAGCATTTGCTGGAACATGGCGTCGGCGATTCGGTCTTTGATGACGATTTTGCCGTCAGGCACCACGCCGCCGTGTTTTTCATCCACTTCTTTTTCGCTGATGGTCTGCGCCGGATATTCGTCGCGCGCCACTTCGTAACCCCAGGTGCGGAAGGCGCCTTCGGTGTATTTCATGATGTTGCCTTTGTGCACCAGGGTTACGCTTTTGCGTTTATGGGTGATGGCGTGCTCGATGGCCATGCGTACCAGGCGCTTGCTGCCGTATTCGGAGATGGGCTTGATACCGAGTCCCGCCCCTTCGAAGAAGTGCGCGCCGAGTTCGTGGCGCAGGAAGTCGGCGAGTTTGCGGTTTTCTTCGCTGCCGGCGGCGTATTCGATACCGGCATAGACGTCTTCGGTGTTTTCGCGGTAGATGACCACGTCCACTTCTTCCGGACGCAGCATCGGCGAGGGGACGCCAGGGTAGTAGCGCACCGGGCGGACGCAGGCATAGAGGTCGAGTGTTTGGCGCAGGCTGACGTTGAGCGAGCGGAAGCCGCCGCCGACGGGCGTGGTGAACGGCCCTTTGATGGCGATGCGCAGTTCGCGCAGGGCGTCGCGGGTGCTGTCCGGGTAGTAGGTGCCGTATTGGGCGAAGGCGTCTTCGCCCAGCGGCAGTTCGACCCAGTGGATGCGGCGGGCATCGCCGTAGCTGCGGGCGATGGCAACGTCCCAGACGCGGCGCGCGGCCTGCATGATTTCCGGGCCGATGCCGTCGCCGCTGATGCAGCCGATGCGCGGCTGGGCGGGAACGTGCCACTGGCCGTTGTCGTAGCGGATGGTTTCGCCAGAGGGGGATGTGGTCATGGTGGACTCCTTGGGTTGGGTTAGTCGTTATTGGCAACGACTATATTAGAAGTGGGGATGTACTTTCCACAGCATATGGGCGGCGATGATCAGGAGATACAGGCCGAAGGCGCGTTGCAGGGCGCTGTCGGGCAAGCGGTGCGCGATTTTCACCCCCACGGGTGCGAGACAGAGGGTACTCAGCGCTAGCACGGCAGCGGCGGGCAGGTAGCAGTAGCCGAGTGAACCTGACGGCAGGCCGGTGACGTGCCAGCCAGCGAGCAGGTAGCCGACGGCACCGGACAGCGCCATTGGCCAGGCCAGTGCGCCCGAGGTGCCGATTGCCTGATGCACGGGCACGTTGCCACGCAGCATGAACGGCACCGACAGGGTGCCGCCGCCGATGCCCACCCAGCTTGAGAGCAGGCCGATCACGCCGCCGCTCAGGCAGATGCCGACAGTGCCGGGCAGGTGTCGCCCCGTCTGCGGGCGATAGCGGCAGAGCATTTGCAGGGCGATGGCGCAGACGAAGGCGATGAAGAAGAGTTGCAGGTAGTGGGCAGGAATGCGGGCGGCAAGCAGGGAGCCGAGCAGGGCACCGCCGACCATGGTCGGGGCCATGCGGCAGACGATATCCCAACGCACGCTACGCCGGCGGGCGTGCGCCAGCGCGCCGCTGAATGTGGTGCAGACCATGACGGCGAACGAGGTACCGATGGCGAGGTGCTGGATGTGCATACCGCCGAGATGTTGTGTTTCCAGCAGCCAGAGGACGATGGGCACGATAAGCAGGCCGCCGCCGATGCCGAACAGTCCGGCGAGAAATCCGGCCAGTGCGCCAGCCGTCAGCAGGGGAATAAGGACACTCAGGGCAAGCATGGCTTTCTCAGCCGCAGTCCCAGTTGTACCAGGCGCGCTCGAAGCGGCGGGCGGCAAGATCGGCCGGGTCGATAAAGAAAGCACCGACACCGATGTCGCCCCAGCAGACGTCCACCCCTTCGCCGACGTAAGAATCGAGCTGGAAAAGAAGGGCGGAAGCGGCGAGGTCGCTGTCATAAAAGCGCGGGTCGGTCTGGGTGAAGAAGGCGTGACCGCCGAGATGATTCGTGCCTTGCTGCGCGAAGGCGGCATTGATCACATCGTTGTCGTAGCAGTTCAGCCATTGCCCGTATTCCATACTGTAGAGTGCGGCAAAATCGGCGGTTTCGGTGAGGAGATAGTGCGGTGCGGGCGGCGCGAAGTGCATGGCATATTCGCCGGCGGCAGGGTGATACCACCCTTCCCCCTGTACCTGGTCAAACAACGCCTGCTGCGTTGCGCGCGCAAGCGACGGGGCGGCGGTGTCGGCGAAATAAACGCAGCGGTAGCGGCTGTTGCCGCGCAAGTCGTCGAAATCCTGCCCCAGCACATCGTCATAAGCGTCGATGTAGAAGACGAGGATGCCATACGCTGGCAGGCCGAGCGCCTGCGCCGCCCCTGCGGGCAGTTCTTCAAGATTGACCTGCGCCAACAGCGCCAGCGGCAGCCCTTCGGGGTTGACGGGGTAAGGCTGCGCCTGCGGCCAGTAGCCGATACCGCCGACACGCGAAGCGGTGAGCGGCAAATCGGCGGCCACGCTCAGACGGTAAGGGATGGAGGGACGCGCCGTGGCACGGACTTGCGCAAGCACATCGGCGGGAAGGTGCGGCTGTAACAGGGCGAGTATGTCGGACATGGTGCTTTCCTGATTGGAGTGTGTAACTATTGTAGGATAAATGTGGTTTTGTTGGGTTTCTCTGTGGTCAGGGTGTTGATGTCCGTGCCTGACGATCCCGCTTGACGGACCCAGTAATGATGCCGCTTGGTGCGAGAAACCCTCCCCCAATGGGGGAGGGTTTGGGAGAGGGTTGGATAAATCGCGAAGCGGCAAAACCCGACAACCACGCCGCTTAACGGGCCAGCTAAAAGTCGCGCACTAAAAAAAACCGCGCCGGAGCGCGGTTTGGTCGCAGAAGCGCTGGTTATTGGCGAATAGCACCGAAGCTGCCGGAAAGACGTTGGACGGTGTCGCTGAACAGGCCGCCAAGTTCGCGGGCATTGTCACCGTAGAAGTGACCGCCGCTGCTGACGGCAGCGCCGTTGGCGGTAGCGAAGCTGTTACCGCTGAT
Source organism: Cardiobacterium valvarum (assembly GCF_900460955.1). Classification (GTDB taxonomy): domain Bacteria; phylum Pseudomonadota; class Gammaproteobacteria; order Cardiobacteriales; family Cardiobacteriaceae; genus Cardiobacterium; species Cardiobacterium valvarum. Next base: position 597,944 of record NZ_UFUW01000001.1, on the reverse strand, counting down.
GGTAGCGTTGATGGTCACTGGCGTGAAGGTCACGCTGTTATCCGTTGAGGTGATGGTGCCGTTTAGGGTTTTGGCAGCGAAGTCGGCGGTAAAGCGGCTGTCGCCGGTGCCGGCCTCGCCGTTGCGTACAAAGGCCGCCTGTCCGGCGTATTGGGCGCTGCCGCCGGTCGGCATGTTTGCAGTCGGCGTGCCCTGGCTGAAGATGTAGTCTTCGTCGCCGGATTTGATGTAACCGTAGCGGCTGTTTTGGTAGTCGAAGTTGCTGACGACAAAGATTTCGTAGCTTTTGCCATTTCTGCTGCGGATGTTGGTCGTCGTGATACTGCCGTTTTCGTTAACGGGGCGCAGGTTGAACTGTTTGCCGTTGACGTTCAGGGTATTGAGGTTGTCGCTGCCGATGTTGAGGGTGCGGTGGCTGCTGTTGATGGTGCTACCGCTGCGCACAACGACAGCGGTGCCGCGATAGAGGCCGCTTACGCTGTTGCCGGCGTTGTTGCCGGGGATATTGGCGGGCGGGGTGCCGGGGTCAAGCGGCGGATTGTTGTCGCCGCCACCACCGCCGCAGGCGCTCAGTAGCAGGGCAGTGCTCAGGCTCAGGGATAGGCGGATGTTGGTTTGCATGGGTACTCCTCTGTTGGTGGGATGGTTGTTCATAGTGCTTCATCGTCCAGTTCGCCGGTGCGGATGCGCACCACCCGTTCCAGCGAGGTGACGAAGATTTTGCCGTCGCCGATTTTGCCGGAGTTGGCAGTGTCGCGGATGGTTTCCACCACCCGCCCGGCAAGATCATCGCTGACCGCGATTTCCAGTTTCAGTTTCGGCAGGAAATCAATAACGTATTCCGCGCCGCGATAGAGTTCGGTGTGCCCTTTCTGCCGTCCGAAGCCTTTTACTTCGGTGACAGTGATGCCCTGCACGCCGATGTCGGACAGGGCTTCGCGCACGTCATCGAGTTTGAACGGCTTGATGATGGCGGTGATCATCTTCATCGGCGTGCTTCACTTAGTCGAATTGGTAGAAATCGGCGTCGCTGTCGCTGTAACGACGCGGGCGGTAGCCTTCCCACTTATGGAAGTGGCGGTCAATGTCCTTGTGCACGTCCAGCGCCATTGCAAACATCGCCATGCGCATGGTCACGCCGTTGTCCGCCTGGCGGAAGATGGCGAGATTCGGCAGGGTGTCGAGGTCGGTAGCGAGGTCGAAGGCGCCGGGACGGCTGTCGCGCGGCAGCGGGTGCATGATGATGATGTCTTTCGGCGCATATTCCGTGATGGCGGTGTGATTGATGCGGTAATCCTCGCTGTAGCCTTCCATTTCTTCGCCGCCTTCGATGCGCTCGCGCTGAATGCGGGTGGCGTACACCACATCCGCGCCGGGCAGGCCACTGGCGATGCTGTCAAACTCGCGCACGTGGTGGCCGGCGGTTTTCAAGCTGTCGAGCAGTTCCTGCGGCGCGGCAAGGGCGGGCGGAGCGACGAAATGGAAGGTGATGTTGCGGAAGAGGCGCAGCAGGCGGCAGAGCGAATGGATGGTGCGGCCATGTTTCAGGTCGCCGACCATGGCGATGGTCATGCCGTCGATGGTTTTGCCGAGGCGGGCAAACTCGCTGCTGATGGTGTAGTAGTCCAGCAGTGCCTGGCTGGGGTGTTCGCCGGTGCCGTCGCCTGCATTGATGACCGGCACGCGCAGGCCCTTGGCGAATTGGGCGACCGAGCCGGTTTCCGGGTGGCGCATGACGATAGCGTCAGCATAGCCGGCGATAACGCGCGCAGTATCTTCCAGCGATTCGCCTTTGGAAATGGAGGAGAAGGTGAAGCCGGTGGTGTCGCAGACGCGGCCACCCAGGCGGGAGAAGGCGGTATGGAAGCTGATGCGGGTGCGGGTGCTGGCTTCAAAGAAGAGGTTGGCCATGACCGCGCCGTCAAGAACATTGCAGCGGTACTGGCGGCGGGCGACCGGTTCGAGCGTCTGCGCGACAGCGAGCAGGGCTTCGAGATCGGGGCGGGTGAATTGGTCGATGGAAAGGATATGACGACCGGCTAGTGACATGGTTTTGGCTCCGTGTGAATTTACTGCATTATAAACCTGTCATGTTTCAACACACAGAACAACATATAAAGCGTTACCCTAATGTTGCCCTGAAATGGAAGAGCTCTTGCCTCTCCCCTTTAAATCTTCTGCCATAAATGACAGGGGTTCAACTAAAAAGGAAATTCTGATGAACATCCGGAGAGAATGAATGATTGCCCTGATTCAGCGGGTCAATGAAGCCTCGGTGACAGTGGACGACGCAACGGTCGCCGCCATCGGGCACGGCCTCCTGGCGCTTATCGGCATCGAAAAAACCGATACCGCCGCACAGGCCGCCCGCTTGCAGCAAAAACTGCTGAACTACCGCGTATTTGCCGACGCCGACGGCAAAATGAACCTGAATGTGATTGATGCGGCGGGCGAACTGCTGCTCGTCTCGCAATTCACCCTCGCCGCCAACACCGCAAAAGGCAACCGTCCCGGCTTCGACCCGGCGATGCCACCGGATGCGGCGGAAGCGATGTTCGCCCGCTTCTGCGCCGACGTGCAGCGGGAATACCCGCGCGTGCAAAGCGGCGTCTTCGGCGCGCATATGCAGGTGGCGCTGGTTAACGACGGCCCGGTGACGTTCTGGTTGCAGGTGTAGCGAAGCGCCTTCGTGCACGATAAAAAATCTCCCCCAGTGGGGGAGGTCTTTATGGAGAGCAGGCGCAAGCCTGCTTTTGCGTTCTTGGTAAGGGGGGCATCAATGCCGCCCGCCAAGCGGCGTCATTACTGGCCCCGCCAAGCGGCAGGGTTGCCGGGTTTGTGAGATATGGAAAAACCGCCCCGGAGGGCGGTTTTTTGTAGGTTGTTAAGCGGTCGCTTACTGGATGTTGATGGTTTGTGCCGCCTGACGGGCGTGTTCTTCCGGACGGTACATGTTTTCCAGGGTTGCACCAGGAGCATGCCAGGTGCCGGCGCCGGTCGTTCTGCCGTAGATGGTGTAGCTGAACGGTTGCGGTTTGCCGTAGGCGGTGAAGGCGGCGATATGGCGGTCGTCGCGGTTTTCCCGGTACTGGTAGTGCATGGTGTTATCGTCTTCACCATCCCCGTCGGCGTCGTTCGGGTTATCGCGCAGGGCGCTCAGTTTGATGCCTGCCGGAACGGGGTAGGTGTAGATGAGGTCGCTCTGGCTGCCGCTGTTATCCGCAAGTTTCGGGGTGAAGGTCGCGGTGATGCTGATGTCGGTGTTGTTCGGCAGTTTGGCCGGATCCAGCGCGGTGCCGTTTGCATCTTCGTAGCGCAGGGTGATTTCCCAGCCGTTGTTGTCCGCTTTGTCCGCAGGCGGGGTGTGCAGGTCTTGCGCGTCCAGCCACAGGGCGTCTTTGCCCGGGTTGGTGATGCGCACCGCGCCGTTGTATTCGCTTTTTTCGAGGTCGGCGAGGGTCGCTTTTTTGCCGTTGATTTCGATCGGGGTGTCAGCGGCAAGTTTGGGTGCAACCACGGCGAGGCGCACCAGCCAGGCGAGTTCCTGGGTGCTGTGGTAGCGGTCATGCGCGAGCGCGGCGGCGAGTTTGTCGCGTTCGATGTCACGCAGGCGGCTGATGGTTTTTTGGGTTTGCTGCGGGTCGTTGCTGATGTTTTGCCACAGGGTTTCGAGTTGTTTCAGGCGGACGAGGTTGTGCGCGGCGAGGCTGGTCGTGCTGCTGTAGCCGTAGGTCTTGGCGTCGTCTTCGCTGCTGCCGCCGGCCAGGCGTTCGCTCGCGGTCTGGTATTCGCCAAGCAGGGCGAGGGCGGTTGCGATGTCGAGGCTGTCGCTGAGGCTGAGTTTGTCGCCGGCTTCGCGGTGGTAACGCAGGAGGTTGCCGCGTACGGGTTCTTCGGCGTACGCCAGGGTGTAGTAGGCGTAGCTGTCTTCATGCGCGGTTTCGGGGCGGTAGCTGCCGTCGTTGCCGCTGCGCAATTGTCCGAGCAGGCGGGTGAGCTGTGAGGGGTTCAGCAGTTCCTGGCGTTTTTGCAGCTGGATGAGGGCTTCGCCGATGTAGGCGGTGAGCCAGCGGTTTTCTTTGCCGTAGCCCCACAGGCTGTAGCTGCCGTCCCAGTGCGCAAGGTTGGCCAGACGGTTTTCGGCGGCGCGGATGGCGTCACGGTCGGCTTTTTCGGCGCCGATGAGTCCCCACAGTTTGCCGGTGGTTTGTTCGCTGCAACCCAGCGGGTAGTCGGCGAGTTGTTGCTGGTACGGCGTCGGGTTGTAGGGGATGCCGCTGTTCAGGCTGAGGCGGGCATCGCGCAGGTCGCTGTATTCGAGGGTAGCGCCGCCATCCAGGCGTTGGTACTGGGTGCGCACTTGCGGCAGGGCAGCTGCACGGATGGGGATGCGCCGTTCGAGGCTCTGGGTGTTGTCACCGCTGATTTCTGCTTTGATGTGGGCATCGCCGCTCGCGGTAACGCGGTAGGGGTATTTGAGGGTGACGGTTTGGTCGGGCTCGAGGGTGGTTTCCGGGATGGCTTCGCCCGCGAGTTCGAGGTTGTCGGTACTCAGGTTGATTTTGAGGTTCTGCGCTTTGTCGGTGGTGTTGTGCAGGCGCAGGGTGAAGATGCCGCTGTCGTCCGCGCTCAGGTAGCGCGGAGCATGCAGTTCGGCGACGACCGGCGCTTTGATGATGGCGGTTTCTTCGGCGGTGCCGGTTTTGTCCGCGTTGTAGGCGGCAGCCATGATGCGCAGGCGGCCGTTGTAGTGCGGCACGGGCATGGTGTAGTTCACGTTGCCGTCGGCATCGACTTTGAGCGGGCCGCTCCAGGCGCTGATGAGGTCGATATCGAGGTCGGGCAGGTCGGCAAGGGCCGCACGTTCGCTGGCGGCTCCGCCATCGGCACCGCTACGCAGGGCAGCGAGGCGGGCGTTGGTCTGGCGGATGATGCTGCCGAAGGTGTCGTAGAGGGCGAGGGTGGGTTGTTTTTTGCCGAAGAAGGCTTCGAGCGGGTCGGTGAAGCTTGGCGCGGCGATTTGGTAGAGGCCGTCGTCAATGATGGCGAGGTTGACCCAGGTGTTGTCACCCGCTTCGGGGACGTGAACGCCAACGGTGTAGGGTTGTTCTGGCTGCGGGTTTTCCGGCAGTTTGAGTTGCGGCACGAGGCGGCGGTCGGCCAGGTCGGCGCCGACCCAGTAGAGGCCGACGGCGCGGCGGTTGTGGTCGCGGGCGTTGTCGTTCCAGGCGTTCGCCAGCAGCCAGACGCCTTGTTCCCAGTTGTCTTGCCACGGGATCTGGATTTGGCCTTTGCCGTTTTTGAGTTCGAGTTCGTGGTTTTCGGCGATGGTGTCACGGCTGGCGACTTTGACGGTGGCTTTGCCGTCAAACGGGGCTTGTACGTTGACGGTGAGGGTGTCGCCTTTTTTGTAGGTCGGCTGGTTGGTGGCGAGGGTGATGGTCGCCGGGCTGTTCTGGTTGGGGTCGCCGTACCAGCCGCGCGTGATTTCGAGGCTGGCGGCGCTGGCCGGGGTTTTGCCGCGCACTTCGAGGACGTAGATGCCGTCGCCGTCAAAGGGCAGGTCAAGGTTGGCCGGGGTTTTGCCGTCGGTGTTGATGCTGCCTTTTTTCAGCGGTTCGCGGCTGTCGTTGTTTTCGTATTTCCACTCGCCTTCGCTGTTGTACCAGTACCAGTTGCGTTCGACGCGGTAGAGCGTCCATTCGAGGGTGTCGGCTTGTTGGGCGCCTTTGTCGTCGATAGCGGCGATTTGTGCGCCGTTTTCGCCCGCCTTGAGGGCGATGTAGGGAGCGGTGCGCGGTAGCGGTGCAGTGTGGTTAGCGCTGATGGTGCTGCCGTCCGGCGCGGTGAGGCGGACTTCGGCGTAGAGGGCTTGCGGGCGGGTGCCGGCGGGGCGGTCCAGTGCCTCGATGGCGATGTGGCGTTTGCCGTCTTTGTCGGTGTCGCCGTTTTCTATTTTCTGGTTGTTGCCACTAGGCGCGGCTTCGTCGTGGCGGCCAATCTGCCAGCCTGTCCATTCGTTGTGGGTTTGCGCGAAGTCGTCGTTGGTGATGCGCCACTGGCCGTCGGTCAGGAGGCTGGCGGCAGGTGCCCCGTAGAGCCAGTCGGCGCTGTAATCGAGTTCGGCTTTGTTTTCTTCGGCTTTGACGGCGAGTTTGTTTTCGATTTGTTGCGGGATGATGCTATCCACGAGGTAGGTTTCGTCCACAACGATGGTGCCGCCTTTGCCGAGGCTGATGCGGATGTTCCAGTTACCCAGGCGCGCGGTGGCAGGGATTTCGGCGCTGTAGCGGTAGGCTCCGCTGGCGTCGGCTTCAAGCAGCTGGCTGTGCACAAGGGTGCCGTCCGGACGGTAGATGTCCAGCCACAGCGGGGTATCGCTGAAGGCTTTGCCGTCCGGGGTTTTGAAGAGCCACAGGGCGTTGATGGTGTCTTTCGGGCGGTAAGCGCCGCGATCGTGCCAGGTCCAGTGGTCGAGGGTTGGATTGGCCTGTTTGTCGCCGTTCGCGCCTTTGTCCGAGAGGTCGACGCCTTGTCCGGCAACGCGCAGGTAGGCGAGGTGGTGTTCTTTTTGGCTGATGATGTGGCTGGGGGCGTCTGCTTCTTTGCCGCTGGTTTGCGCACGGGTGAAGCGGGCGATGCCTTGGCCATCGGTTTCGGCTTCGCCGAGGATGCGGTTATTTTGGGCGTAGAGGGTGACTTTCTGGTGGGTGACGGGGGAGCTGGTTTTCAGGTCGCGCAGTTCGGCAAGGATGCCGTCGCGGGTCTGATAGGCGGTCAGCCCCTGATCGGTGACGGTGAAGCCAAGCAGGGTGTTCTGGTAGCTGTCGTCGTCGCGCACGCTGAGGACGTACACGCCTGCACGGGCATCGTCACCCGCCATGTCTTTGAAAGCGAGGCGGCTTTGCGTGATGGCGTTACGCTCGCTTTTTTCCGGTTCAAAGCTGCCTTGCCAGATAAGGCTGGCGTTATCGTGGAGGTCGTATTTTTCGAAGCTGTCGGGGTTGTCAATGGCGTTGTGCGCGTCGCCGGCGAGGTTGTTACCGGGAATTTGCCACAGTTCGACGTTGATTTTGCCGCCGGTGTTCGCGGTTTCGATGGTCAGCGCGGCGTCCGGGGTGAGTTCGAGGGTTTTGCCACGGGTGGCGAAACGCACCAGCGGCGCACGGTCGTCGGTGTCAACGGTGCGCTCAATCGCCATACCGAGTTCCATGTGGTTCTGGGCGGCGAGTTTGGGATCGATTTTGAAGGTGTATTCGGTCTGCCACTGGCCGGTGTAGCAGAGTTTATCGCCAGAATAGCGGCCTTCGCCTTCGGGCGCGGGGGTGACGCTGATGTACTGTTTCCAGTTTTGCAGCGGCTCGGCGAGGACGGGGTTATTAAATTCAAGGCAGATACGCGGTTTGTCCTGGTTGTTGTCACTGTCGATGCTGCTCAGGTTGAAGGCAAAACGCTCGCGCAGATAGGCATATTGTTTGCGCTGTTCTTCGCTGTACTGGCTGCTCAGTTTGTCGAGAGCGGCAATGGCAAAGGGGATGCTGTCGCTGTCGTCGCGCATGATGGCTTCGTAGAGGGCGAGGGTGTCGTCAATATAGGCGGTTTGCGAGCCGCGCACGTCGGGGGAAGCGACGAGCAGGGCGCGGTAAGCGGTTTCCTGGGTGTTGTCGCCATACGCGCTATATGCGCTGCGGTTGATAAGTTTGCCCAGCAACTCCGCCCGGTTTTGCAGGCGGGCATAACTCTTGATGTCAGGTGCCCCCTTTTTGACTTTGCTGTATTTGGCGTTGGCCAGCCAGGCACGGATGTCTTCGTTGGCGAGTTTGGCAACCGGGCCGCTGCCTTTTTGCAGGTATTGATCAATGTCGGCTTCGGCTTTGGCGCGGGCGGCAGCGAGGGTTTTATCGTCCCAGCGTGGCGCGGCGTGGGCGGTGATGGCGAGGACGGCAGCAATGGCGGCAGCGAGGTGGTTTTTGAAGTTCATGGGGCATCCTGTTGGGTGTGTGGGAAACGGTGTGGATTTTAGCAAATCCGCATTGGTTTTTCGGGATACATTGCAAGGAAACCGCCCCGCTTGAAGCCTGCTAGACTATCGGCAAATTATCATTTGCGCCCCGTAACACCCGTGAACACCCTGCCCCTACCCGACCTCGGCGACACTCTCATCACCTACCAGCAATGGCTACGCCCGCTGGTGGACGACAAAACCTACCGCAACAGCGAACAGGCGCTGGCCGACTTCCGCCACCTCGACGCGCCGAAACTGCAACGCCTGCTTGAACAGCGCGCCGCCATCGCCGCGCCCGATTCCTGGCTGATTGACTACTGGCGCAACCTGCGCCTTGCCAACCGTGGCAGCCTACCTCTTGCCGGCAACCAGACCATGAAAATCGAATGGAAAGCGCCGCAGAGCGGGCTGAAGCGCGTCTCCCATTTCGTCCATGCTCTTGCACGAGTACACCGCGACTACCTGCACGGCGAGATAACGTGCGGCGACGACACCTGTCGCGAACAATGGCGCATCCTACTCGGTGCTTGTCGCCGCCCCATGCCGGAGTGCGACCAGTACCTTTTCAACGAAGACGACAGCTCCGCCCGCCACATCAACATTCTCTACAAAGGGCGCGGCTGGACGATGGACATCCTCGACAACAAGGGCGGTATCGCGAGCCCGGCGCAAATCGAAAACACCCTCTACCGGCTCATCCATAACGACGCGGAAGCACCTGACCTGCCCTTTGCCGCGCCGAGTGTTTTCCCGAACGAACAGGCACGCGAAATCCGCGCCCAGCTCAACAGCCGTAGCGAAAACGCCGCCATCTGGCAGAGCATTGAAAAATCCCTCTTTATCCTGAGCCTTGACGACGCGCACATCATCGACGACGAAGACGCGCTGAATGACGCTGCTTTTTCCGACGGCAGCGCCTTCTGGGCCTACAAACCGCTCAACTACCGCTGCAACCTCAGCGACGACCGCTACTTCCTGCACAGCGAAAGCAGCTGGATTGACGCCTCCAGCCTTGCCGACATCCTTGCCCTTGCACAAAAAAACCAGCACGACGGCAAAATCCAGCGCAAGAATACCCTGCCGGACGACCTCAACCTCGCCCCGCTTGACTGGCAAATCGACAAACACGAAACCAAAGAACAGGACAGCGGCACCTACAAACTCATCAAAGAAGCGCTGGCCGAATACCGTCACCACGCCGAAAGCTATACCACCGGCATCTACGACCTCTACCTCAACGACCAGGAACAACACCTGCTCAAACACAACGACCCCGACGCGCTGATGCAAATCGCCCTGCAATACGCCCAATACAAAGTGCACAAAACCGTGCGCAGCAGCCGCGAAAACATCGACATGCGCCACTACACCAACGGGCGCAAATGCTATATGCAGACCGTCACCGCCACCTCAAAAGCCGCTGCCACCGCTATCTACAGCCTTGCCGACAGCAGCAGTATCCTGCCGCTTATCGAGGCATACAACGAAGAACATCTGATGCGTAAAGCGCACTGCCTGCACGGCGAAGACGTGTACGGCCACTTGCTCGGCCTGGAAAGCATCGCCCGCGAACAAAAACAGGACATCCCCGCCTTCTTCACCGACCCCGGCTACCTCACCCTCACACAAAACTACATCTCGACCATCAGCCTCGGCTGCCACGGCATCCTCAGCTACATCGCTTTCACCGCCGGCAGAGCGGAAAACATCGCCATCAACTACACCTACAACCGCAACAACATCAACCTCGTCCTCACTCACCCGCGCAACCGCACGCGGGAAATACAGAAATTCGCCACGGCGGTGCAGGCGGGCATCAAACAACTGTTGCGTATCCTGGCGCTGAGTGAGCCGCAGGATGAAGTATAGAGCCGGGTTTTATAGTCGTTTCAGATAAGACTGAGAACGTGTTTATAGTCTTCGTAGCAGGACTCCCAAGAAAGCCAAAACTACCATTTGCAGACGGGTACTCAACTTACGCTCACAGTTTTTCCAAAGCCGCCTGTTCTTTTCCAACCAGTTCCGGCAGCGGTGAAATCGCGCAAACGAAACCAGGCACACCCACCCAAATCAGGGATAATGCCACGCCTTACGCCATTTCTATCTGCCCATGAACCTGCTCGAAGCCGACAACCTCACCTTGCTCAAAGGCAGCACCCTGTTGCTGCGCCATTATCACCTGCACATTGCTGCAGGCGACATCATCCACCTCACCGGCGAGAACGGCAGCGGTAAAACCACGCTGTTGCAGGCACTGGCGGGGCTACTCACGCCGCAACACGGCACCATCCGCCGCCATGTACCGCTGCTCTATCTCGGCCACCGCCCGGGTATCAAGGGCACATTGAGCGTGCGCGAGAATTTGCGCTATGCCGCCCGCCTCTATCACGGCATGAGCGGAGCCGGGCTGGAAACACGGCTGGACGCAGCCCTGGCTGCCGTCGGCATTGACCACCTCGACGGGCGGCAAAGCCGCCTGTTGTCGGCAGGACAGCAGCGGCGTTGCCAACTGGCCCGTCTGTGGTTGGATACGCCGCCGCTGTGGCTGCTGGACGAACCGCTGACGGCCCTGGATGCAGCGACCACCACCCTCCTGCTGCAACATCTCGAACGGCACCGCGCCGGCGGCGGTGCGGCGGTAATTACCAGCCACCAGCCGCTGGCGCTGCCCCGCCTGACGGTATGCGCGGTAGGACAATGAAGCGCCGCCCGCAATAAAAAAACCCGCGCAAGCGGGCTTTTTTGTGGTATTGCCAGATGAAAGATTAAGCACCCGGTACGATGAGGGTTTTGGCCAGTGCCAAACCGACTAAACAGGCGGTCACAACACCAACCAAACCCGGCGCCATGAAGCTGTGGTTGAAATACCATTTGCCGATTTTTGTCGTCCCGGTCACGTCGAAGTTGATAGTTGCAATATCGGACGGATAGTTCGGGATGAAGAAGTAGGCGTAGGTAGCCGGCATGAGGCCGATGAGAGTTGGCGCAGGGATACCGAGGCCAATGCCGACCGGTAGCAGGATTTTTGCCGTTGCCGCCTGGCTGTTGATGAGTACGGACACGGCGAAGAGCGCGAAGGCAAAGGTCCACGGCGCATTCTTGACCATTTCCGTGACGCTTTCCTTGAACACCGGCAAGGCGTAGTTGAAGTAGGTGTCGCTCATCCAGGCAATACCGAAGATGGCAACCGTCGCCACCATGCCCGATTTGAAGACAACGCCGTTTGGGACTTTTGACACGCTGGTGCGGGTGGCGAGGAGGATGACGCCGCCGAAGGCGAGCATCAGCATTTGAATCATCACGCCCATAGAGATCAGCAGCGGTTTGCCTTCGGGGCCGACCACGGTGCGAATCGGTTTGTACATGGCAACAAAGACGATGCAGATGAGGGCGAGGATGAAGAGCAGCACGGAGTTACGCGCAGCAGGCGGCAACTGCTCGTTCAGGGTGGTGCTGGTGGTGTTCTGGATACGCTCACGCCATTCCGGATCTTGCATGCGGCGCTGGTATTCCGGATCGTCCTGCAATTCCTTGCCGCGACGCAGACTGTACAGCGAGAGCGCAATCGTGCCGCAGAAGGTGGCGGTGATGGTGACGGTCACGATCTGAATCAGCGACACGCCTTCAAAGAAGTGGATCTTGGTGATGTCATCCAAATAGAGCGCGACCACAGCCGAGACGGGGCTGGCGGTAATTGCCAGCTGTGAGGCGACGGAAGCAGCCGCCATCGGGCGTTCCGGACGGATATTGTTCTTCAGGGCGATGTCGCCAATGATCGGCATGATGGAATAGACGGCGTGGCCGGTACCGAGCATAACCGTCATTGCCCAGGTAACAATGGGGCCCAAAATGGTGACCCGCTTCGGATTCTTGCGCAGGATTTTCTCGGCAACCTGCAACATATATTTCAGGCCGCCCGCCGCTTCGAGCACAGAGGCACAGGTAACGACGGCAAGAATAACGAGCATAACCTCGACTGGCGGTTTGCCGGGCGGCATACGCAGTACCAGCACTTCAAAAAGCAGACCGATACCGGAAACGACACCGAGACCGATGCCGCCGAAACGGCTGCCCGCGTAAAGAAAGCCGATGAGCATGACGAACTCGAAAACGAGCGCGTGCTCAAGGAAAAAAGACATGATGCCTCCTAATGATGATGAAAAAAAGCGCACGTATGATACGCCTTGCCATCTGTCCATGCAGAGCTTTGTGCGCGCCGCTTAACGGGGCCAGTATCTACGCGCCCCCAGCATTTACACCGCTTGGCGGGCCCAGTGGTTATCCCGCTTGAGCGCCTGTTCCCCGCCACCTCGCAAGTACAAAAAAGCGCCGCCTTCCGGCAGCGCTTTTTGCTATGCACGGGTTTATTTCGGATGCACCATGTCTTCCGGTTTGACCAGTTCGTCAAACTCTTCGCCGGAAAGAAGACCAAGCTCAATCGCGGTTTCGCGCAGCGATTTATCGTTCTTGTAGGCGGTTTTCGCTACTTTCGCCGCGTTTTCGTAGCCGATCTTGCGGTTCAGCGCGGTGACCAGCATCAGCGAGTGGTGCAGGAAGTAGTCGATTTTTTCCGGTACCGGCTCAATGCCGACGGCGCAGTGGTCGTTGAAGCTGTTGCAGGCGTCACCAAGCAGGCGGATGGATTGCAGCAGGTTGTAGGCGATGACCGGCATATAGACGTTCAGCTCGAAGTTGCCGGAAGCACCTGCGAAGTTGATGGTGACGTCGTTGCCGAAAACCTGGCAGCAGACCATGGACAACGCTTCGCACTGGGTCGGGTTGACTTTGCCCGGCATGATGGAGGAGCCTGGCTCGTTTTCCGGAATTTTGATTTCGCCGAGGCCGCAGCGCGGGCCGGAAGCCAGCCAGCGCACGTCGTTGGCGATTTTGTTCAGGCTGGCGGCGAGTGTTTTCAATGCGCCGGATGTGAAGACGGCGGCATCACGACCGCCAAGCGCTTCAAATTTGTTCGGCGCAGTGACAAACGGCAGGCCGGACAGGTCGGCGAGCTGTTTCGCGACTTTGACGGCGTAGTCGGGGTGGCTGTTCAAGCCGGTACCGACTGCAGTACCGCCGAGCGGCAGTTCATAAAGCCCTTGCAGCGCATCTTGCAGGCGGGTGAGGCCATGATCAAGCTGGCTGACATAGCCGGAAAATTCCTGGCCGAGGGTCAGCGGGGTGGCGTCTTGCAGGTGGGTGCGGCCGATTTTGACGATGGGGGCAAATTCTTTCGCTTTTTTATCCAGCGTATCGCGCAGTTTCTTCACCGCCGGAATCAGCAAGCGGTTGATTTCCTGCGCGGCGGCGACGTGAATGGCGGTCGGGAAGCTGTCGTTGGTAGATTGCGCGTGGTTGACATGATCGTTCGGGTGCACGGGCTTATAAGCGGCAAGCCCGGTACCGGCGAGTTCGTTAGCGCGGTTGGCCAGCACCTCGTTCATGTTCATATTTGACTGCGTACCGGAACCTGTCTGCCAGACGACGAGCGGGAATTGCGTATCCAGCTTGCCGGCGAGCACGTCATCAACGGCGCGGACAATCAAATCCGCCTGTTCCTGCTGGATGCGGCCCAGCCCGGCATTGGTCTGCGCGGCGGCCTTCTTGATCAGCGCCAGCGCATAAATCACCGGTTTGGGCAGTGTTTCCCCGCCGATTTTGAAGTTCTGATAGCTGCGCTGCGTTTGCGCGCCCCAGTAGGCTTCGGAAGGAACTTGCACTTCACCCATAGTGTCGTGTTCGGTACGTGTCGTCATGGTGTTTACCTCGTGTTGAAAAGTGTGGCAATTATAACACCCGCACCGTGCAGGGGCGCCGCAATGCGCCTACAATATCCACACCCATCACCAGGAAAGGACACCACCATGCTCATCATCACCGGATTGGCCGGGGCAGGCAAAACCATTGCCCTCGACACCCTCGAAGACCTCGGCTACTACTGCATCGACAACCTGCCGAGCGCACTGCTTGACAGCCTCGTGCGCGATTTTGCCGGCAAACAGCCGCAGCCCGTCGCCGTCGCCATGGACTCGCGTAACGCTGCCGACCTTGCCGCCCTGCCGGAAAAAATCCGCCACCTGCGCACGCTGGCGGACATCCAGATCCTCTTCCTCACTGCCGACACAGACATCCTCGTACGCCGCTACAGCGAAACGCGCCGCCCGCACCCGCTGCACATCCATGCCGAAAACCCGCGCGCCCTGCCGGAAGCCATCGAATACGAGCGGCACCTTCTGAACCCGCTGATGAACCTTGCCGACATCATCCTCGACACCAGCCATTACAGCGTTTACCAGCTCAAAGACCGCCTGCGCACCGTCCTCGGCGATGCCGCGCCCTCGCTCATCATCACCCTGCAATCCTTCGGCTTCAAACACGGCACACCGGTGAATGCCGACTTCCTCTTCGACGTGCGTTTCCTGCCGAACCCCTACTGGGATCCCGCCATCCGTGCCTACAGCGGCAGCGATGCGCCCATTATCGAATTCCTCGAACGCTACGACGAACCGCGCCGCTTCGTCGCCGACACCGCCGCCTACCTGAAAAACTGGCTACCCGCCTTCGTCCAGGGCAGCAACCGCGCCTACCTCACTATCGGCATCGGCTGCACCGGCGGCCAGCACCGCAGCGTGTACGTCACCGAAAAAATCGGCGCCCTGCTCAAACCCGACTTCCCCGGCCTGCACATCGAACACCGCGACAGAAAAGCCTACGCGTCAGGCAGCAACCATGAATAAATTTACCACAACCCAGGAGCCAACCATGAAACTCTACATCTACGACCATTGTCCCTTCTGTGTGCGCGCCCGCATGATTTTCGGCCTGCGCGGCCTGCCCGTAGAGCTTGAGGTCTTCGCCAATGATGACGAAGCGGGGCCGACCGCACTCATCGGGGAAAAAGTGGTGCCGATACTTGTCAAGCCGGACGGCACGGCGATGGACGAAAGCCTCGACATCGTGCGCTTCGTGGACGAATACGCCGGCAAAGAACACCTGGATGACACCATCCGCCCGGAAATACAGGCCTGGCTGGATAAAGTTGGCAAATACGCCAACAAACTGATTATGCCGCGCTGCGTACAAATCGGCCTGCCGGAATTTGCGACCGCATCGTCCCGCGCTTATTACATAGAAAAGAAAACCGCCATTACTGGTGATTTTGCAGAGAACATAGCCCGCACCGACGAATACCTTGCGCAACTGCACACCGACCTGCCCGAACTGGCGGCGCTCATCCATAGCGAGGCGCATATCGGCGAAAAATTAGGCTATGAAGACATCATCACCTTCCCGCTACTGCGCAACCTGACCATGGTCAAAGGACTGCAATATCCGGAGCAAATCCGCTTATACGTTGAGCATATGGCCAAACAAAGCGGTGTGCCGCTTTATTGCGACAAGGCGGTATGAACAGCCGAAAAGGCGGCTCAAGCCGCCTTTTTCATTGTCATCTTCTCTTCCCGCACAAGTTGTGCGGGTCAGCCCAAGCGGGATAAATACAGGGTTTTACCCTAATGGCTGCGCAGTTTTCCCGGGCGGCATCGGCTAGAAACCCGCTGCGGCTGCCACTATGGGTTTTGACATAGTCATCAATGGCGGCGAGCAGGTTTTCCGGCAGGGTGGCATGGAAGCGTTTGGCGCGGGTGGTCAGGCGGGACGTGTCAATAGCAAGTAATCACCAAGCAGAATAAACTCGCGCTTCCCCGTCTGCACAAAAAAGCCCTTCCCCCACAGGGGAAGGGCTTTACAATGCCGCGCCATGCCAAAGCACTCCGCATCTATGGCACCCATTTCTCTCACACCGATAACCAAGGAACCGCATTGAACCAACAAACCGACTGGACCATTGCCGACGCCGACGAACTCTACCGCATCAGCGGCTGGGGAGCGGGCTACTTCCGCCTGAACGACGACGGCAACCTCGTCATCAACGCCCCGCTTGCAAGCGGCAAAACCGCTGAAATCGCCATGCTCGACCTCATTGAAGGCATGGAAGTACGCGGCAAAACCATGCCCGTGATGCTGCGCGTGCAAAACCTGCTCGAAAACCAGATCCGCCTCATCAACGAAAGCTTCGCCAAGGCCATCGCGAGCAGCCATTACCGGGGCAAATACCGGGGCGTCTTCCCCATCAAGGTGAACCAGCAGGCGCAAGTCATCGAAGACATCGTCCGCTTCGGCAAACCCTGGCAGCACGGCCTCGAAGCCGGCTCCAAAGCCGAACTCATGATTGCCCTCTCCATGCTGACCGAGCCCGGCCCGCTCATCGTCTGCAACGGCTACAAAGACCGCGAATTCGTCGAACTCGGCCTCGGCATGACCAAACTCGGCTTCCAGGTCATCTTCGTTATCGAAACCCCGGCAGAATTGCCCATCATCGTCGAAAGCTCGCAGGCGATGGGCGTGCGCCCCGTTATCGGCGTACGCGCCAAACTCTTCTCGCACGTCTCCGGCCACTGGAACGCCACCAGCGGCGACCGCTCCATGTTCGGCCTGAACGCCAGCCAACTCGTCGGCGTCATCGACGGCCTCAAAGCGGCCGGAATGCTTGACTGCCTGCAATTCCTGCACTACCACCTCGGCTCGCAAATCCCGAATATCCGCGACATCCGCACCGGCGTGCGCGAAGCCTGCCGCTACTACGTCGAACTCGTCGAAGAAGGCGCACCGATGCGCTTCCTCGACCTCGGTGGTGGCCTCGCTGTGGACTACGACGGCAGCCGCACCTCCGCCATCCACTCGCGCAACTACACCCTCGAAGAATACTGCGTGGACGTGGTTGAAACCATCCAGGCGGTGATGGACGAAAAAGGCATCGAACACCCGACCATCGTCACCGAATCGGGCCGTTCCACCGTCGCCTACTCCACCGTCCTCATGTTCAACATCCTGGACGTGACCGGCTACACCGACGCCCGCCTGCCCGCCGACAACAACGAAGACAACGAACTCGTGCACAACCTCATGGAAAGCTACCGCATGCTGTCGGACAAAACCGTGCAGGAATGCTTCAACGACGCCGTGTACTACCGAGACGAAGCACGCGACGGCTTCATGCGCGGCCAGCTTGACCTGCGCACCCGCTCCCGCGTCGAACAAATCTTCATGGTCGTCATGACCGAAGTGCAGAAAATCGCCGAGCGCAACCCAGACGCCCTCTCCGAGCCCGAAGTACTGAAAACCATGCTCGCCGACATCTACTATGGCAACTTCAGCGTCTTCCAGTCCCTGCCGGACGCCTGGGCGATTGACCAAATCTTCCCCGTCGTGCCGCTGCACCGCCACCTCGAACGCCCGACGCGCAACAGCATCATCGCCGACATGACCTGCGACAGCGACGGCAAAATCGACCGCTTCCCGGAAAACGGCGAAGTCAGCCGCGCCCTGCCGCTGCACCACATCAAAGAAGGCGAAGAATACTACCTCGGCGCCTTCCTCGTCGGCGCCTACCAGGAAACCCTGGGCGACCTGCACAACCTGCTTGGCGACACCCACGTCGTCTCGATCTACATCAACGAAGACGGCAGCTACGACTTCGTCGGCGAAGTCGAAGGCGACTCCGTGGCAGACGTGCTCAGCTACGTCGAATACCAGCCGAACAACCTGCTCGCCCAATTCCGCCAAACCGCCGAGCGCGCCGTGCGCAGCGGCACCATCAGCGCCGCCGAACGCCAGCACCTCGTCAACGCCTTCGAAGCGGGCCTGCGCGGCTACACCTACTACGAACAGTGAGCCGAAATCCCTTTTCCCCGTCTCAAAAGCCCTTCCTCTGGAAGGGCTTTTTCTATCCCTGCTTTTCAGCCGCCAAGCGGCGTCAATACTGCCCCCGTCAAGCGGTGTAAATACTGTGCTCGCCAAGCGGCGTCATTACTGAGCCCGCCAAGCGGGATAAATACAGGTTCACAGCCAAGCTGCGTAAGCATTACCCCGTTCAGCGGGGAAGGTGATGCTTCTTTGCGGATTAGAAATTTTCCGCTCGCCAAGACAGGCAGATACCTATGCCTGTTTGGCTAACGCGGAGTGAATCAGCATTTGTGTACCGAACCAGCCCCAGTAGATACGGTGGCGGTAGATTTTACCGTCGCGGTGCTGCATGAGTTCGAGGATGTCCACCTGGTTGCCGTCCGGGGTTTGCCGTGGGTATTCCCAGATAAGGATGTCGCCACCAGTGTAGTAGTTGGCGTCTCGGTACCAGCGTACCCATTCATTCGGGCGACGGCGTGTGCCTTCTTCGAGGAAGGCTCGGATTTCGGCTTTGCCACGCAAGATGCCGTCTTCGCGTT
The DNA here is from genome assembly GCF_900460955.1 of Cardiobacterium valvarum. Lineage (GTDB taxonomy): Bacteria > Pseudomonadota > Gammaproteobacteria > Cardiobacteriales > Cardiobacteriaceae > Cardiobacterium > Cardiobacterium valvarum. The sequence continues at coordinate 579,659 of NZ_UFUW01000001.1, read as the reverse complement.
GCAGAATGATGGGCACCAGCGGCGATTCTAGCTCAGCGTCATCGTGGTAGAGGGCGATAAGGGCATCGGTGTCGCGGTTTTTGGCCGCCTCATGCCAGGCGTGATAGAGGTAATTTGCGGTATTCATCGTGGTTTCGATACTCCACTAAGTTTGAGAAAAGCCCAGGTACGCGGTTTGGCCATGTGGTTATGGGCGGGCGGAATTAAAACAGGCGGCAGTAGGCCGCCTGTTTTGCGCTGTCTGTTTCGAGACAGGTCAGATGTCGTAATGGAAGCGCATAGTCTGTATGAGTTCGGCGGACAGGCTGTTCGCGACCGGGCAATGGCGTGCGGCGGTTTCGATGATGCGGCGGGTGTCAGTGTCCAGCGTCCGGCTGAGATGGAAATCAATGATGATTTCGCTGACGCGTAACGGGTCGTTGGCCATGTTTTTACCGACGTCCGCGCTGACGGCCAGGTTGTCGATGCCTTGCGCCGCCGCTTTTTTCGCCATTTGTGTCAGGCAGCAGAAGGCCAGCGCAGCGGCGAAGTGGTCCAGTGGCGAGAAGTGCTCGCCCTTGCCGCCGCTGCCCGCAGGCGCGTCGCTAGCGACGCTGCTTTGGTTGTCATAGCGGGTGGCGCGGTTGCGCAGGGCTCCCAGGTGTTCAACGCGGATGGTAGGCATGATAGGCAGTTCCTCTTCAGGGTGTTTGCGTGGCAGCTTTGCTCTGCGTGCTCTGGTAGTTGCGCAACCAGTCGCGGTAAGGCTGGCCGTCGAGCCACAGGCTTTCGGCGACAATTTGCCCGTCCTTGATGCGTACACCGAGGGTGGCGTTGCTGTGCGGGCTTTCGTTGTTGCGGAAGCGGAACAGTTCATCGATTTTCACCGCGTCTTCTTCCGGCAGGTAGTAGCGGGTGAGCGGGATGTTGATGCTGATGGTGTCGCCCGCTTTGTATCCGTCCGGGATTTTGTAGGCAAAGGCGCCATCCTGCACGCTGCGACTCAGGCGGGTGATGTGGGCGAGGCCGTCTTTGCCTGTTTCCAGCACGACGTAGATGGTGTCGCCGCCTTGTACGCCGGGGGGCAGGATGTGTTTTTTCTCCTCTTCCGGGAATGCTAACGCCAGATAGCGGCCACGCAGCACATCAAGCGGGTCAACCGGCTGCAATTCCAGACGCAGCGCGACGCCTTCGCGCAAAATGCCCTCACCGTGCACCACCTGCATCAGGGGAACGGCCCATTGCAGGGCAAAAACCAGGGGCAGCAACAATAAGACGAGACGGTTTTTCATGCGGAGACTCCGGTCGGACGCGGACGGCGGGCGAGGTGCAGGTTGACGATGAAGAAGGCAAGACCGGCGATGATGAAGACCAGCCCCTTGATCCACAGCGGCATATTATCGCCAACGAAGCGCAGGAACAGTGCCATCAGCACCCAAATCAGCGCCGAATTGACGGCAAAGAGACTGCGGTCAAGGTCAAGCCGTGCGCGCCACAGGCCGAGGCCGGTGATAAAAATAGTCGGCAGCCACGGCCAGGCGCCGCCGTAACGGAGATGCACACCCTGTCGGGCGAGGAGATAAACCGCGATGCCGCTCGCGACAAACAGCACATCCCACAGATCCAGGCGGCGCCAGCGGCAGGCAGCAAAGAGCAGCAGCACGCCGCTCACCGTCAGCAGCCGCAGATCGGCCAGCAGGAAATCGACGAAATCGTTGCGCATCGAAAAATCCGCGCTGAACAGGAGCAGCACGGCGAGGGCGATTTTACTGAGCAGCGCCATTACATTGCGCCAGGCGGGCAACAAGGTGCGGCTGGCGAGATAAAAAGCGGAAAGGCAGACCCAGGCGGAGAGGAAGCTGACATTGCGGCCGTTGAGGCAGAGCGTCAAGGCAAAAACGACGCTATGCAGCGCGGCAAACGTACGCCACACGCCCGTCTGTGCGCCATAAAACTGCCCGCGCTGCCGCTGCCACCAGAGCCAGGGCAGGAACGCGGCGACATAACCGAGGTACTCCCACTGCGAGAAGACGGAGGAATAGCCATGCGCGCCGAAAACATGCGTCAACAGCACGGCAAAAAACGCCACCGCCCAACTGCGCGCCACATACACCAGCGGCAGCGTCAGCAGCAACCAGATGCGCAAAAATGCAGGTAGGTTTTCTTCCACATGATACGTCTGCGCGATAAGGGCAATCGCCGCACCGACTGCCAGCGTAACCAAGAGGGCGCTGCCCTCACGCCACACCGCACTCGCCGCACGGCGCCAGCAGGCGAAAAAAAGCGCTGCCTGCGACAGCACTAGCGGCGTCAGCGACAGCGCCACCCGCACGGGACGGCTCAGAGCGGCCCAGTTGGCGGCAAAAAGCGCAATGACCCCCGCGCCAACACAGAGCGCGGCAAAAAGCGACAGCACCATCTGCCACCACTGCCCCCGGTGCTGCACCGGCAGCGCATAGCGCGCCCGCAACAGCGCCGCCTGCTCAGGGGAAATCCAGCCACTTGCCTCCCACTGGGGCAGTTCGGCCAACAACTCACGGGAAAACGCAGCGCGTTGGTTCATACGACTCTCCTTGAAGAAAACGACGCCATGATACGCAAAAGCACTGCGGGCAATCATGACAAAACCCGCTATTTCCCCCGGCCATCAGCGCAGAGTCCGTGACATTTTTATTACAGCCCTTGTATCGGACAAAAACTCGCCGCTTGCCGGGGTTAACGTACCGATGCCCTGCCAAGCGGCGTAAACGCCGACATCACATAAAGCTGTCTGCCGGCTGACAACCCCTTCACCGGGTCGCTTCGCGGTGCGCCCGCCCCCAGGCGCACATCGCATCCAGCACTGGCAGCAGCGATCGGCCGCGTGCGGTCAGGGCGTATTCGACTTTCGGCGGGATTTGCGGGTATTCGGTGCGCGAGATAAGGCCGTCGCGTTCCAGTTCTTTCAGGGTGGCGGCCAGTGTCTTGTAGGAAATGCCGCCGATGCGGCGTTGCAGTTCGTTGAAACGGGTCGGCGATTGCCGCTGTAACCAGTAGAGAATCACCATTTTGTATTTGCCGCCGATGAGCGACAGGGTATAGCCGAAGCCGGTATCGACGAGCAATTGTGCTTCTTCCTGACAGGGGGTGTGCAGCATGGGCTTTCCTTGGGGTTAGTGCTTACGCGGACGTGCGTACTGGGCGTGGATGGCGCGAAATTGTAAGCTGCGCGCCGCACTTGTACCAAAGGACAACCGATGATTCCGATTGATCGCTACACCTATATCTCCGCCCCGCTTGCTGCCGCCCTGCGCACGCTGGGTGACGGTATCGAGCCCGCTGCCACCGCCGAGCTTTACGCGCCGTTGCAGGCACGCGAACCGTATGCGGGCGTGACCGTGCAACGCGACCTTGCTTATGGCGACGACCCGCGCCACCGTCTTGACCTGTTCCTGCCTGCTAATGATGACCGCCCGCGCCCGCTACTGCTGTTTGTGCATGGCGGTGGTTTTGTGCGTGGTGACAAGCGCAGCGGTGACAGCCCGTTTTACGACAATGTCGCACTGTGGGCACTGCGCCACGGCTGCCATGCCGCCAACATGACTTACCGCCTTGCCCCCACCCATCCGTGGCCGGCGGCGCAGCGCGATCTGGCGGCCGCACTGACGTGGTTGCAGGCGCACCATCCCGCGCCCGTCATCCTGATGGGGCATTCGGCAGGTGCGGTGCATATCGCGCAGTATCTCGCTCATCCGGCGCTGCGCCGGGCCGATGACGGTGTGCGCGCCGCCGTGCTGCTATCCGGTATCTATGATTTGTGTACGGGCGTTTACGATGTGCAGACAGCCAACACGGCGGCAGTACGCGCCTATTTCGGTGACGATCCGGCACAGTACCCCGCCCGCTCCGCCCTGCCCGGGCTGACCACCTGCGGTGTGCCGCTCTGTATCGCCTACGCCGCGCACGATCCGGCTGATTTTCAGCAACAGGCGCTGCTCCTTGCGGAAGCCTGCGCCCTCCCTGCCTACCGCCTGATGGAACACACGCACATGTCCGAAATCTATGCCGTCAATGCCGATGAAGCCCTGACCGCCCCGTTTTCCCGTTTTATCGGGGTACACAGCGCATGAAAACCCTCGTCATTCTCGCCCATCCCAACCTCGCCCAATCCACCGCGAACCGCGCCTGGGCGGACGCGCTGGCGCAGCAGCCCGAGCGCTACACCGTGCATGAGCTCTACCGTCGCTATCCCGACAGGCGCATTGACATTGCCACCGAACAGGCACTGGTAGACACACACGCCGCTTTCGTCCTGCAATTCCCCGTGTACTGGTTCAACTGCCCGCCGCTCCTGAAACAATGGCTGGACGACGTGCTCACCCACGGTTGGGCCTACGGCTCGCGCGCCACCGCCCTCGCCGGCAAAAAAGCGGGGATTGCTGTCTCGCTCGGCGCGCCCGCCGCTGATTACCGCGCTGACGGTGCCGTCGGCTGCGCCGTCGCCGAAGCCCTGCGCCCCTTTGAACTCACCCTGCGCTACTGCCACGCCGCCTGGCAGCCGCCCTTCCACTGGCACGGTATCGACAGCAACGCTGCCTACGACGACACCACCCGCGCTGCTGTGGCACAAAGCGCGCAGGACTATCTCGTCCATCTGGCGCGCTACTATCCCTGAACAGCCGCAAATACCGGTCAAGCGCCACTCGTATATTGGTCAACCATTCATTGCACCCACCGCCTGATAATGGCAATATAGCGCTCGTGATAGGCACAAACTGTCCGGCGTTCTGCCCTGGTGACAAAACAGCAGACAATTTTGGTTTATCAATCTGTGCAAGTCATTGCATGTTCGTAATCTGTTTGAGACTGAGGTGAATGATGAAGATGAAAAAACGCACGTTTACAACACTGGCGGCCTCCTGCCTGCTTGCCTGTGTATCGCCGCTGGCCTGGGGCAAAGCGGAAGTGACGCTGAAGCTTGGCCACATCGCCAACGAGCAGCATTCCTGGCACAAGGGTTCACTGAAATTTGCCGAAGAGGTCGCAAAGTTGACCAATGGCCGTATTGAGGTGCAGGTGTTCCCCAACGACTCGCTCGGCAAGGAAATTGACCTGATTAACGGCATGCAGCTCGGCACAGTTGATATGACGATTACCGGCGAGAGCCTGCAAAACTGGTCGCCCAAAGCTGCCCTGCTGGCTATTCCTTATGCTTACCAGTCGCTGGATTACATGGACAAGGTGGCTTCCGGCGATATCGGCAAAGATATTGAAGCGGACATCATTGCCAAGGCGCAGGTACGCCCGCTGACTTATTTTGCCCGTGGCCCGCGCAATCTCACCGCCAACCGCGAAATCAAGACGCCAGACGATTTGAAGGCAATCAAGCTGCGTGTGCCGAACGTACCGCTCTTCGTGCAGACCTGGAAGGCGCTGGGCGCATCACCAACGCCGATGGCGTTCAGCGAGGTCTTTACCTCGTTGCAAAACGGCACGATTGATGCGCAGGAGAACCCGCTGTCGCTGATTGATTCCGCCACGTTGTATGAAGTGCAGAAATACGTCAACCAGACCGAGCACGTCCGCTCCTGGATTTATCTCGCCATTTCCGAAATTACCTGGAACAAATTATCCGAAGCCGATCAGAAGGCCTTGCTGGAAGCCGCTAAAACCGCGCAAAAATATGAACGCGAAGTATTCCTTGCCGATGAAACGCAATTGCAAAAAACGCTGGAAGCAAAAGGTATGACATTTGTGCCGGTTGACCAGAAAGCCTTTGCGGAAAAGGCTAAGGCTGCCGTATTGGAAAGTGCGGCTAAAGACATTCAGCCAATTATCGAGAAGATTTTTGCCGAACAGCCGTAATGATAATTGTCCGGGGAATATCCCGGACTTTCCCCTGAAAGGAAAAGAATTATGTCCAGATTAATTCAACTCGTAAGCAGTGTTTTGCGCTGGGCGACGGGGCTTGCTTTCGCCGTATTAATGGCTGCAGTATTGATTCAGGTCGTGATGCGGACTTTCAGCAGTGACGGTTCACCGGTATGGACGGAGGAGGTTACCCGCTATGCCCTGCTTTATATTGGTGGCTTTGGCGCAGCGTTATCGCTGTGGACAGGGGTAATGGTCAATGTGGATTTATTGTCCGAACATTTGCCAGGGCGTCTGCCTTGGGTTATGCGCTTATTGGCGGCAGTGACGGTTTTTATCTTCGCAGTGATGCTGATTGAGCCCGCCTGGCGTTTTACCAAAATCGGCATGATACAGACTTCACCCTCGATGCCTTTTATCAAGATGGCCTATATTCATGCCAGTGTCTTTATTTTGCTGGCAACCCTCGCTTTGACTTCCGGCATCCGCATTATCGGGATGCTGTGCGGTAAATTGGATGGGCACCCTGAATTGAAAGAAGAAGAGGAATTGCCATGAGCCTGTTCTTGTTGACAGCAGTTTTTCTGCTTGGTTTATTGATTGGTGTGCCGGTTGCCGTGACTTTAGGCGTGGCCTCATTGGTTTATATTGTCAGTGCCGGAATCCCGCTGGTGGTAGTTCCGCAAAAGATGTTTGCCGGCATGGATATTTATGTCCTGCTCTGTATTCCGGGTTTTGTGCTGGCCGGGAATTTGATGAATGCGGGCGGGATTACGCCGCGCATTATCAGTTTTGCCCAGGCAGGCGTCGGCTGGATGCGTGGCGGTTTGGGGATGACGAATGTCGCTTCTTCCATGCTGTTCGGTGGTATTTCCGGTACGGCGCTGGCTGATGCCGCTTCCATCGGCGGCATGATGATTCCGGGGATGAAGCGCGCCGGTTATCCGGCAGATTTTTCCGCAGCGGTGACTTCTGCATCATCCACGATTGGCCCGATTATTCCGCCATCGGTGCCGATGATTATTGTTGGTGCACTATCGGGCATTTCCGTTGGCAAGATGTTTATTGCCGGTATTATTCCTGGTTTGTTGCTCGGTGTAGGGATGTTAATCGTTACTTACATTCTTTCCGTGCGCAATCATTACCCACGTCATCCCTGGCAGGGCTGGTTTCATCTCTGGCAAACATTTGTGGGTGCCTTCTGGGCGCTCGCCATGACAGCATTAATTGTCGGTGGTATGGTCAGCGGTTTTGCCACACCAACGGAAACATCCATTGTTGCCGCTGTGTATGCCATTGCGGTCGGCCATCTAATTTATCGCGAATTGCCACTGAGAAGAATCCCGACCCTATTAATTGATAGCGCGGTTTCTTCAGCAGCCATTCTGCTGTTGGTCGGTACAGCCAATGTCTTTGGCTGGATTCTCGTTTCCGAACATATTCCGCAGATGATTGCCGATACGGTGTTATCACTGACCACCAACAAGTATTTGGTAATTTTGCTGCTGAATATCGTCCTGGTTTTTGTCGGGATGTTTATGGAGACGATTGCTGCGCTAATTATTCTCTTTATCCCACTTTTAACGGTAGCGCAGGGCGTGGGTATTGACCCGATTCATTTTGCCGTCTTTGCCGTGCTCAATCTGATGATTGGCCTGTCAACTCCGCCGGTTGGCGTTTGCCTTTTCGTATGTGCCAATATTGCCCGTGAACCACTGATGCGGGTAGTCAAGGCATTAATTCCTTATATTGTGACCAACCTGATTGTCTTGATGCTGGTTTCTTATATTCCGGCATTATCCACCTGGTTGCCTTCTTTACTGAAAAATTAGAGGTATGTGATGAAAGCTGTTTTGGTGCGAGCCCCGCTTGCAGTCGAAATTGTTGATGTGCCCAAGCCGGAGATTACGGCAGCGGATGATGTCTTAATCAAGGTCCGTTATGGCGGCATTTGCGGTTCGGATATCGGTATTTTTAGCGGTAGCAATTCGTTTGCCACGTATCCGCGCATTATTGGTCATGAATTTTCCGGTATTGTCGAAGCGGTCGGCAGCAGCGTGCATGACCTCGCTCCAGGCGATCTGGTTTCGATCGATATCGTCAACAGTTGCGGTCACTGCTATGCCTGCCGTACGGGACATCACAATGTCTGCAAGGATTTGGAAGTGACCGGCGTACACCGCGACGGCGGTTTTGCCGAGTATTTCAAGGCATCGCGCAAGATGGTGTACAAGCTTGACAAGAGCAAACTGAGCGAGGCGGAAGCCTGCCTGGTTGAGCCGTATTCCGTCGGTGCTGAGGTCAATGCCCGTGCCTCTACTGCCGCCGGCGATAAGGTGGTGGTCTTCGGTGCCGGCCCAGCAGGGCTTGCCATCATGCAGGTGGCCCGCGCCAAAGGGGCGGAGGTGCTGATTACCGATATTTTCCCGCAGCGTTTGGCGCTCGCTCGCGAAATGGGCGCGGACCGCACCGTCAACGTCAAGGAAGAAGACCTGAAAACCGCCGTCATGGGCTTCACCAACGGCGACGGTGCCCACGTTCTCGCCGATGCCGTCTGCTCGCCGCAGAGCATCCTTGATGCGCTTGATCTGCTTGCGCCCTCTGGCCGCTTCGTCGTCCTCGGCACCGGCAGCACGCCATCGGAAATCCCGCAGGCGGCGTTCACCAAGAAAGGCATCAACGTCTTCGGCACCCGCGTCAACAATCACCGCTTCCCCGAAGTCATTGCCCTCTTTGAACAGGGCAAAGTCAAGCCGGCGCTGATGCACACCCACACTTTCAAATTCACCGACATTGCCCGAGCCTTTGAGCAACTGCGCACGGACAAGAGCAAAGTCTGCAAAATTCTTCTTGAATGGTAAGGAGCTGATATGAAAACCACATTCCGCTGGTACGGCGAAGGCAACGACACCGTATCCCTCGAAGCCATCCGGCAAATCCCCAGCATGACCGGCGTCGTTTGGGCGCTGCACGATATGGCTGCCGGTGAAGTCTGGCCGGAAAACCGCATCATCGAAGTCAAAGAACAGGCAGCGAAATACGGCCTCAATATCGACGTCGTCGAAAGCGTCAACGTTCACGAAGCGATCAAGCTCGGCCTGCCGGAGCGCGAGCAATACATTGAAAACTATAAAGAAAGCCTGAAAAATCTCGGCAAGCACGGGGTGAAGGTCGTCTGCTACAACTTCATGCCCGTTTTCGACTGGATGCGCACCGACCTCTTCCACCCCAGTTTCAATGGCGACGGCTCAACTGCGCTCTTCTACGATCACGGTGCGATGAAAGACCTTGATCCGAAGCAGCTGGTAAAAAGCGTCGCCAAAGGTTCGCAAGGGCTGACCCTGCCCGGCTGGGAACCGGAGCGGCTCGCGCATCTCGACAAGCTCTTTGACGCTTATAAAGACGTGAGCGAAGACGATTTGCGCAAAAACCTCAAATACTTCCTCGAAGCCATCATCCCAACCGCCGAAGCCGCCGGCATCAAAATGGGCATCCATCCGGACGATCCGCCATTTTCCATCTTCGGCCTGCCGCGTATCGTCAAGAATCACGCCGACCTCAAAGCCATTGTGGAAATGGTGGACAGCCCCAGCAATGGCCTGACCCTGTGCAGCGGTGCGCTCGGCCCGAATCCGGACAACGACCTCCCGCAGATGATTCGTGATTTCCACGACCGCATCCCTTTCGCCCACATCCGCAACATCAAGCGTTTTGACAACGGCGACTTCATCGAAACTTCGCACCTGAGCAGCGACGGCTCGCTCGACATCGCCGAAATCGTGCGCACTTATCACGACGTGGGCTTCACCGGCTACTGGCGCCCCGATCATGGCCGCCACATTTGGGGGGAACAGTGCCGCCCCGGCTACGGTCTTTACGATCGCGCCCTCGGCGTCATGTATGTAGAGGGCGTGTGGGATGAATGCGAGAAACGCAAGGGTAAGGCCTGAAACGCAGTAACCACGCCGCTTGGCGGGCCCAGTAACTACGCCGCTTGGCGGGGCCAGTAACCACGCCGCTTGGCGGGCCCAGTAACCACGCCGCTTGGCAGCCGCTGGTAAACTGCTTCTGCCACCAGCGGCAAAAGTTTGCCGTACACAAAGCCGCACCGTGATAATGCACCGCTCAATGCCCCACCGGAGAACCCCATGAAGACCATCCTCTGCCTGACCTTCGCCCTGCTGCTCGGCGGCTGCCTGCGTGACAACAACAGTAGCGTCCAGGATTCACCCGTTGCGCAACTGCCCGCCGGCGTTCCGCAAAGCCTGCAATACAACGGGCAAACCTATCGCCTGCAACATTGGGACGGCGAAAGCGGCGAGTACTACCTGCGCGACGAACGGGACTATGGCTGGAGCAAGCTGCTCACCCTGATGTTCGTGACCGAAGGAAAAACCTTTGACGATTTTGCCGCCAACATGGAGCGTCTGCTCAAACAGGAAAATGTCCGCTACCGCCTGAACAAACGGGATGGCGCCCTGCAACTCACCATGCTCTACCCGCCCCAGCCCAGACATCCGCACTTTGCCGGCTACGAAAGCAACCTGATGCGCTACCAGCCGCTGCCCTGCGGCTTCGCCGGACTGCAATACGGCGAACATCACCCCGCGACCGCCGACGGTGCACACCTCTTCACCGCTGCACAAAATGCGCAAAAAGACTTCCAGCCGCAGGCGGCGCAAATCCTCGCGACCCTGCGCTGCCCGGATAGCCGCTAAGCCAGATACTTACCAACCCAGGGAGACACCATGAAAATCATCCTCTGCCTTCCCGTCATGCTGCTACTCAGCGGCTGCCTGTCCCTCGGCCCCGATGGGCGCGGCACCTTCCAGGCCACGCCCGGCGAAATTCTTTACGGGGCCGACAGCATCATCGAATGCAAATACAACGTCGGCTGTTACAGCGTCCCGCAACCCTGAGGATTGCCATCATGCCGCGATACCCCTACCTCTTTCTCGCCCTGCTCGGTGGCGCCGCCTGCGCGCAAGCTCTCACGCCTACGCAGATGATGGAGCAAAGCGCCGCTGCTGCCGTCCAGCAACAACAAATTCAGCAGCAGCAAATGATGGGACACATCTTCGACAACATCGCCCGCTGCGGCGATGCCTATGGCCATGGCTGCCGGCAACCGCAGCAAGAAGTCGATAACTCGCGCCCCGCCGAATGGACGATGACCGGCCTCGAAGACAGCTATGGCGGCATCGCCATCGCCTATAGAAATGACATCATCCTTGACGATTACTCCAACCCGCTGCCGTTCAGCTGGGAAGCCTACCGCGACTACACCTCCATTATTGATGGTATGGCGATGCACGAAGTCAGCCCTTTCGGATTCTATTCGCCGTTCCGCATATACAGAGCAGGTACCTTCCGCAACCAGCCCGGCAGTGAAGCGGACGTCCGCGCCAAACTGCGCGAAGAGTGCGGGGAAGACGCCTGCATCGTCGCCACCGTGTACCGCAACGTCTGTAACGCCGTTGCCGTCGGCTGGTTACCCGATTACAGCGGCGTACGCATCTACACCGCGCGCCAGGCGCATCACGGCAACACCGCCTACGGCAAGGGCTGGTACGGCCACACCGACCCCGAAGAGAGGCGTACCGCCCACACTATGATTGAGGCCCCCGTCGCGGATGCCCTCAGCCGCTGCCAGAGCGATCCTGCCGTCCTGGCGGCAAGCTGCACCGCGCCGCCCGATCAAGCAAAGGAGTGTGCCCTGCCGAAGAAACTCGGCGAATACCGCTAACCCCACCCCTGACAACAGGCACGTGCCATGAAAACCCTCCTCTGCCTTCCCGCCATGCTGCTCCTCAGCGGCTGCCTGTCCCTCGGCCCCGATGGGCGCGGTACCTTCCAGGCCACGCCCGGCGAAATCCTTTACGGGGCCGACAGCATCGTCGAATGCAAATACAACGTCGGCTGTTACAGCGTCCCGCAACCCTGAGGATTACCATCATGCCGCAATACCCCTACCTCCTCCTCGCCCTGCTCGGTGGCGCCGCCTGCGCGCAAACTCCGGAGCAGCTGATGCAGCAAAGCGCTGCCGCCACCTACCAGCAGCAACAATTCCAGCAGCAACAGCTGATGAACCAGATACAGCACAATATGGTCTACTGCGGCGATGCCAACGGCTATGGCTGCCGGCAACCGCAGCAAGTGGTCGATAACCCGCGTCCTGCCGAATGGACGATGACCGGCCTCGAAGACCGCTACGGCGGCATCGCCATCGCCTATAAAAACGACATCATCCTCGATAATTACGCCAACCCGCTGCCGTTCAGCTGGGAAGCCTACCGCGACCAAACTGGCGATCTTGACGGCATGGCGATGAACGAAGTCAGCCCCATCGGCAGTGGCTCCTACTTGCCGTATGTTGCGTTCAGCGCGGGAACCTTCCGCAACCAGCCCGGCAGCGAAGCGGCCGTTCACGCCAAATTGCGTGAAGAGTGCGGGGAAGACACCTGCACCACCGCCGCCGTGTACCGCAATACCTGCAACGCCTACGCCGCCGGCTGGCTCACCGATTACAGCGGCGTGCGCATCTACACCGCGCGCCAGGCGCATCACGGCAACACCGCCTACGGCAAAGGCTATCACGGCCACATTGACGCCGAAGACTGGGATACCGCCCGCGCCATGGTGGCTGCCCCCATCGCGGATGCCCTCAGCCGCTGCCAGAGCGATCCCGCTGTCCTGGCGGCGAGCTGCTCCGCCCGCTCCGCTAAAGAGCAGGCATATTACTGCGCCCTGCCGGGCAACCTCGGCGAATTCCGCTAACCCAACCCTTAACAACGGACACACACCATGAAACTCACCTACAACGGCCTGCTCAACAAAGCCTACTGGCAAGAACGCGGTTACCAACTGCCGCTCTACGATATCCCGCGCGTGCGCGCCGCCACCCTCACCACGCCGCGCTGGCTGCACCTCGGTGCCGGCAACATCTTCCGCGCCTTCCTGGCCAACCTGCAACAGCGGCTGCTTGACCAGCGCGACGCCGAGACCGGCATCATCGTCGCCGAAGGCTACGACGACGAAATCATCCAGAAAGCCTACCGTCCCTACGATAACCTCAGCATCTACGTCCGCCTCAAAGGCGACCGCAGCCTCGACAAAATCATCCTCGCCAGCGTCACCGAATCGCTGACCATGCAGGACGACCTTGACCGCCTGCGCGACATCGCCGCCACCCCCAGCCTGCAAATCATCAGCCTCACCATCACCGAAAAGGGCTACCACATCAAAGACCGGGACGGCCACTACTACCCGGCCGTCGCAAGCGACCTCGAAAGCGGCACCGCCCGCCCGCAAAGCTACATCGGCAACCTCGTCACCCTGCTCTACACCCGCTGGCAAAAAGGCGCCACCCCGCTGGCGCTGGTCAGCATGGACAACATGTCGCATAACGGCGAAAAACTGCGCGCCACCGTGCTCGAATTTGCGCACGGCTGGCAGCAGACCGGGCACGTCCCGCCCGAATTTGTCGCCTGGCTGGAAAGCAAACACGTCAGCTTCCCCTGGACCATGATCGACAAAATCACCCCGCGCCCCGATGCCAGCGTCGCCGCGCTGCTTGCCGCCGACGGCCTTAAAGACATCGCGCCGCTGGAAACCGCCAAACACAGCTATACCGCGCCCTACGTCAACGCCGAAGAACTCGAATACCTCGTCATCGAAGACGACTTCCCGAATGGCCGGCCCGCACTGGAAAAAGCAGGCGTGCACTTCACCGACCGCGACACCGTCAACAAAGTCGAGACCATGAAAGTCACCACCTGCCTGAACCCCATCCATACCGCGCTCGCCATCTACGGCTGCCTGCTCGGCTACACCAGCATCCACGCCGAAATGCAGGACAAAGAGCTCGTCCGCCTCGCGCGCGCCGTCGGCTACCGCGAAGGCCTGCCCGTTGTGGTCGATCCCGGCATCCTGAACCCGCAACAATTCATCGACGAAGTCGTCAACATCCGCCTGCCCAACCCCTACATCCCCGACACCCCGCAGCGCATCGCCACCGACACCTCGCAAAAACTCGCCATCCGCTTCGGCCACACCATCAAGGCGCACGGCGTAAACGCCACCCACCTCACCGCCATCCCGCTGGTGCTGGCCGGCTGGTGCCGCTACCTGCTCGGCGTGGACGACAACGGCAAGCCCTTCACCTGCAGCCCCGACCCGCGCCTCGCCGAAGCCCAGGGCAAACTCAAAGACGTACACATCGGCAGCACCCACCTCGGCGACGTCCGCGCCCTGCTGAGCGATGCGGACATCTTCGGCATCAACCTCTACGACGTCGGCCTCGGCGAAAAAGTGGAGGGTTACCTGCGCGATATGCTCGCCGGCAACGGCGCCGTGCGCACCACCCTGCAAAAATACCTGCCGGAATAACGACAAACGTAGGGCGGGCTTCAGCCCGCCACTACCACCAAGCGGGATAACCACAGGATTTCCCGCTTGCAGGACTGAAACAATTTGGCAGCAAGAAAGCGTTGGGGGTGAGGATATGCGTCCGCAGAACGAACCCCAAACAGCCTTCAAGCGGGACAAACACTGACATTTCCACCCATATAACCCATCATCGCAATGCCAATACCCTATCGCCAACGTATCCAGGACTGGTGTACACAAAACAACATCACCATCCCGCCCGGCTTCTATCGACATCCGGCAAGCCGCTACGCCGCTATTGATCTTGCATTTGAACCGCCCAAACTCATTGCAACGACCTGGTTCAAACAAGAAGACCTGCTCTACTACCTGACCCACAACGCCGGACGCCACTACCGTATCCTTGACTTCAAAGAACGTTGCGAACTTATCTGGCATGACAGCAGGCCGCATCGCAGTCAATCATTGTGAACCAAGCAGATACCCCCGGCCCTTTCCCTCACCCAACCGGAGACACCCATGAAAAAAACACTCTTTTCCTTCATGCTTGCCGCTGCCCCCGCTGCCTACGCCTTTGACGGCCTCACCTACGACGGCGGCCCCATCGAAACCGGCGCCGGAATGCAGCCACCGCACTGGATACTCGTCTGCGACAACACCGGCACCTGCCGCGCCGCCGGCTACCAGCACAACAACACCGAACACCAAACCTTCCTGCCCGTATCGCTGCTGCTCACCCGCCAGGCCGGGGCGGACGCCAAAGTCGAAGCGCAAGTGCGCCTCCTGCCCGCTGCCGGGCAAGAACGAAATACGGGCGGCATCACCCTGCAACTCACCGACTGGAGCCAAAAAAACGCCAAACCGGTGGACTACGGCCCCGTCCAGACAGACGACAAAGGCATCGCCACCCTCAGCGACAGCCAAACCGCCGCCCTGCTTGCCCACCTGCGCACCCCGGAGCCGAGCATCAAATTCATCGCGGACGACGGCAGCGATAACGCCCCCTACTGGACGCCATACAGCAACCGCGAACACCTTGCCATCCTCGCCAAAATGGACGAATACCAGGGACGCAGCGGCACACCATCGGCACTGCTCAACCCGGGCACAAGCGACAAAGCCGTGCCGCCGCCCGCCCCTGCGCCCGAGATCAGCGCGGCCGCCGTCAAAGAAGACGGCAGCGGCGACACCATTACCCCGGAGAACAAAAAACACGCCGCCCTGCTGAAACTGCTCCAACCCTACGGGCAAGAAAAAAACTGCGCCTTCAGCAGCAGCGCCCCCGACAAGCGCGGACAAAACATCACCCTTTACCCGCTGAACGACAAACAAACCCTGGCCGAAACCATCTGCCAATACGGCGAAGAAAAAGGCTTCTACCTCTTTGCCATCCTCAGCGCCGACCTCAAAAAAGTCGAAAAAACCGTCGGCGGCCCGATCAGCACCGGTTACAACGGCTACGGCGAAATCCTCGGCGCGCGCCAGCTAGACGACAAAGGCTGCGGCATCGACGACCTCTACCTCTGGAACGGCACCGACTTCGTCCTTGCGAGCAAAAACAGCAACGGCCTGTGCGGCAAAGGCTTCCCCAGTGGCGCCTGGAACAGCCTGCCGAACTACACCAGCAACATCCGCGAAGCCAATGAAAAAGCCGCCCACTAACCCGCTAAGCGGCATAACCAGCGCTCCCCATCCCCACTCGGGATGGGGACGCGCGGTGCGCGTGACAGCGACAAAAAACCGCCCCATTCCCCCGTTACTCCTCGCCCTGAGCCTTGCCGCCGCCCCTGCCGCCTTCGCCCAGGCCCCCACGCCTGAGCAGATGATGCAACAGAGCGCTGCCGCCACCTACCAGCAGCAGCAACAACAGCAACAAGCCCTGATGGGACACATCCACAGCAACATCGCCCGCTGCGGCGATGCTCACGGCCACGGCTGCCAACCCCCCGCGCCCGCCGGGGGCGGCGAATACATCCAGTGGCACATGACGGGGCTGCGCGACAACTACGGCGGCCTGGCGGTGATGTACCGCGACGATGCCCTCGTTGACAACGACCACGAACCGATGCCCTTCACCTGGGAAGCCTATCTCAACCAACACGACATCAACGGCAAAAACAAACCCGCCGAGATCGACATGGAAAAAGAGCTTGACCCCATCAACGGCGATTACCTCCCCTACGAAATCCGCACCATCAGTACATTCCGCGACACCCATTACCCCGACGCAGAAAGCGTCGCCGCCGCCCTGCCGAAACACTGCGACGACGACAAAACCTGCGTGCTCGCCGCCGTGTACCGCAACACCTGCAACGCCTACGCTGTCGGCTGGCTCACCGACTACAGTGGCGTGCGCATCTACACCGCCCGCCGCGCCTACGGCAGCCGCGACTACGGTGAAGCGGCCTACCACCACCCGGATCCCGAAGAAAGGAGCACCGCCGAAAAAATGGTCGAAGCGCCGATTGCCGACGCGCTGGCACGCTGCCGCAGCGACCCTGCCGTCAATCCGCGCACCTGCGCCGCCCCGCCTGCCGAGGGATACAACATTGACAAATACAAACAACAGAGCGACCACTGCGCCCTGCCGAAAAAAACCGGCCGCCACTACTGAATCCGTCAACCCAGAGCACAACACCCATGAAAACCATCGCTATCATCGGCGAATGCATGATTGAACTGAATGGCACCCCCTTCGGCACCATGCAGCAAACCTACGGCGGCGATACCCTGAACACCGCCACCTACCTCGCCCGCAACACCGCCCGCGATACCCTGCGTGTGGACTACATTACCGCGCTCGGCACCGACCCGCTCAGCCACGGCATGCGCGTGCGCTGGGAAGCGGACGGCATCGACACCCGTCACGTCCACACCGACCCCGCACACTCGCCCGGCCTCTACCTCATCCAGCTCGATGCCAGCGGTGAACGCACCTTCCTCTACTGGCGCAACAACAGCGCCGCGCGTCACCTCCTGCAACAGCCTGCCTGGCCGCAGACCGCCGCCGCGCTCGCCGGCTACGACCATCTCTACCTGAGCGGCATCAGCCTCGCTATCCTGCCGCCCGCCGACCGCGAACACCTTATCGACATCCTCAACACCAGCCGCGTTCCCATCACCTTTGACGGCAACTATCGCCCGGCGCTGTGGAAAGACCCCGCCGAGACCCGCACCGCCTACGCCCGCCTGCTGCCGCACGTCCAACTGGCGCTGATGACCTGGGACGACGAACAGGCCCTGTGGGGCGACGCCGACCCGGAAGCCGCCATCCGCCGCCTACAACAAGCGGGCGTCCGCGAAATCGTCCTCAAAAACGGCGCAGCGGGGGCGACCTACGCCACGGGCGACACCCGCCACCACATCCCCGCCGAACGCGTCGAACACATCGTGGACACCACCGCCGCCGGCGACGCCTTCAATGCCGGCTACCTCGCCGCGCGCCTGCAAGGCGCCAACCCCGTCACCAGCTGCAAAAACGGCAACCGCCTCGCTGCCCGCGTCATCCAGCACAAAGGCGCCATCATCGCGGCAGAACACAGCCGCCTGAACTAAGCCGTAGGGCGGGCTTCAGCCCGCCGCCCCAATAGCCAACCCGAAAGGAACCCACATGAACATCACCACCCTGACCGAACGCCTGCGCGCCATCAAAATCGTCCCCGTCATCGCACTGGATAACGCTGCCGATGCCGTCCCGCTTGGCGCCGCCCTGCGGGAAAGCGGCATCCCCGTTGCCGAAATCACCTTCCGCTCCCCCGCTGCTGCCGAAGCCATCCGCCGCCTGCGCGATGCCGACCCGGACATCCTTATCGCCGCCGGCACCGTCCTCAACGCTGCCCAGGCCAAAGCCGCCCAACAGGCAGGCGCAGACTTCATCGTCAGCCCCGGCTTCAACCCGAACACCGTCAAAGCCTGCCAGGACATGGACATCCCCATCACCCCCGGCATCAACAACCCGACCGCCATCGAAGCCGCCCTCGAACACGGCATCGACACCGTCAAATACTTCCCGGCAGAAGCGAGCGGCGGCATCCCCATGCTCAAAGCCCTGCTCGCGCCCTACGCCATGCTGAAAATCATGCCGACCGGCGGCATCAACACGAAAAACATCCGCGACTACCTCGCCATCAAAAACGTCATCGCCTGCGGCGGCTCGTGGATGGTGGAAAAAAGCCTGCTACAAGCGCAAAACTGGGCGGAAGTCGAACGCCTCGGTAAAGAAGCAGTGGCACTGGTGCAGGGATAGAACCCAGCCTTCATCCCGCTTGGCGGCTACCGACAATCCCAGTATTTATCCCGCCTGGCGGCTGCCGACAAACCCAGCATTCATCCCGCTCGGCGGCTGCCCACGAACCCAGCATTCATCCCGCTCGGCGGCTGCCCACGAACCCAGCCTTCATCCCGCTTGGCGGCCGCCCACGAACCCAGCGTTTATCCCGCTCGGCGGTTATCCGGCAAACTCGGCATCTTCGTATTCACCGTCAGCGTTGATGCTGACCATGATGACGTGGCCCCAAAAGATGTTGTCGTCGTCAAACCAGGCGGTAAAGGCACCGTCTTCGCTAATGGTGATTTCTTCCAGGCGGATGCGGCGGGCAAATTCAGCTTCGCTGAGGTTGGGGTTACCGTTTTCTGCGTCTTCCTGCCATTCGCGGGCGGTTGTAATGAGTGCGCGCGCGGCGTGAGCAGTGAGGCGGTCGTGCCAATCCTGTGGCGCAGCGTAGAGGCGGTGCAGGGTGGCGATAGCGGCGGCGGTGGGGCGTTCTTGTTCGTCGTCGCTATCAAGCGCGAGGCGGATGGTATGCCCCAGCCATTCGCCTTCACCGTTGTAGGTGTTGAATTTTTTGTTCAACACGAAGGGGGCAAACGGCGCCTCCTGCCAGGTGATGGCTTGCTGATAAGCGCTGCGGATGGTTTCCAGCTCACGATCGGCGGTGTCTGCCGCGAGTATGTCCAGCAGCCGGAAGTAGTGCGGCGCGGTTTTGTGCGGGCAGACACGTAAGCGGTAGAGGGTGAGGTCGCGGAAGCGGGGGCGATCGTCGCTTTTGAGTTCGGCATCGTTTGCCGGCCAGGAGACGCTGCCTTCTTCGTGGTGCAGTTGGTCACCGTCTTTGTAGGCGATGATGTCGCAATTGGCAGACCAGATAAGCGCTTTGCCCGCCCTGCCTGCCCCTTCGCAGTCTTCGCCGCTGAGGATGGTGATTTCCCGGGCTTCGTCATGGTAAAGGGCGGCGAAGGCGGCGCGTTCGTTTTTTTCTTGGGTGTTCATGGTCGTCCCGGCTGGTGTGGTTTGTTAAGACAGAGCCTGTGTTTATCCCGCTTGGCGGCGCGTCGCTCAGAACCAGATGACTTTGCGGCGGTTGCGGGGGGTAAAGGTGCCGCCGACCATTTCGCAGTTGCTTTGTGTCATTTCTTCGCGGTATTCGCGGCCATCCGCGCGGATGCCGCGACAGTCGCCTTTGGAGAGGTTGTGTTTGCCGACGGCGGCGGTGGTGTCGCCACGGGCGCAGGCGGTGAGGGTGAGGGCGGCAGCCAGGCCGAGGGTGAGCAGGGTTTTGTTCATGCGGTTCATGGGGTTTGTGTGGGTGGGTTAGGGTTTGTGAAAGGTTTGGATGGCCGCCCAGAGGATGTCCGGCTGGGCTTTGATGGCTTCGTGGCCGGCGAAGGGGATGTGCAGCAGGTGCGCGGCGGGGTTTTGTTCGCGCAGCGCCGCCCAGCCGGACAAGCTCA
Source organism: Cardiobacterium valvarum (assembly GCF_900460955.1). Classification (GTDB taxonomy): domain Bacteria; phylum Pseudomonadota; class Gammaproteobacteria; order Cardiobacteriales; family Cardiobacteriaceae; genus Cardiobacterium; species Cardiobacterium valvarum. The sequence continues at coordinate 559,712 of NZ_UFUW01000001.1, read as the reverse complement.
ACAGGAAATCGTCTTCGCCGCGTACCGCCAGGATGGGTTGTTTGATGGCGGCAACGCGTTCGTTGGGGTAGCCCGTCGCGCTGTTGTCCAGCCACAGGCGGCGCAGGTCGGCGGTCAGGGTGGTGAGGTCGGGCTGCGGGTTTTGCTGTTCGTAGGCGGCGACTTGCGCGGGCATATGTTCGCGGAGGAAATCGGGAGTGAGGTTTTCGTACATGTCGCGCGCGGGTTCGATTTGGCTGCTGTGCCAGTTGGCGCCGATGGTCAGCACGCTTTGTACGCGTTCGTCGCTGAGGGCGAGGTGGTAGGCAGCGGTGCCGCCATCGCTGAAGCCGAGGATGTGGTAGGTGTCGAGGCGGAGGGTGTCGATGAGGTGTTTGGCATCAGCGGCGATTTGCGCGTAGGTGAGGGGGACGCTGCCGCGTGTGGATTGGCCGTGGCCGCGTGTGTCGTTTTCGATGACGCGGTAGTGTGGGTGCAGGCGCGGCAGGAGCGGGGCGAAGTCGTCTGCCGCTGTGCCCAGTCCGCCGTGCAGGAGGAGGAGCGCAGGGGCGTCAGTTTTGCCGTTATCGCGGTAGTGGAGGGCTGCGTCGTGGTAGGTGTGGGTGGTCATGGGTTTTTCTTGGCTGGGTTGGGCTTCGCTCAGGCGCGGGGTGAAGGCAGCAAGGGCGGCAGCGGTGAGCAGGGTACGGCGGCTGGTTTTCATGCGCAGTCAGCGACGCAAGCGGCCCAGCGGGTCGGCGGGGTCGATGCCGTCCATGAATTGCAGGCGTCTGTCCTGGTGGGTGAGTTGGTAAACGAGGCCGAGCCAGTTGGCGAAGAGGGCTTTGGCGGTGTCGCGCCAGGTCACGTCCACTTCTTCGAGTAGCGCTGCTTCGGGGAAGTCGCTGATGGGGGCACCGCTGGCAAGATAGGCGTTGGCGAGGCGGATGCCGGCCGGGGTGAAGTAGTGTTCGGGCAGGTAGGGCGCGCGTCCGCTGTTGCCTTCGCGGTATTGTTGCAGGTCGCGGCGGTATTCTTTGAGCAGGCTGTTGTGGTCGTATTCGGGGTGGCCCTGGAAGTAGATTTGCCGGAAGCCGTCCGGCGAGCTGGCCATCGCCACGCCGCTTTCTTCGCCGGCGACGAGGACAGGCAGGCCGCAGGCGGTGAAGGATTCGGCGCCGACGTCGTTCCAGCGGGAATGCGGCATGTCGAAGCGGGTGTTGATGTTGGTGAGCATGGGGTGGCTGCGGTCCAGGACGCGGTGGCTGTACACGCCGAAGAGTTTGTTGGCGCGGCGCAGGCGCGGGATGCCGTAGAAGTGGCGCAGGGCGAGGTGCGAGGCGAGGCAGGAGCAGAGGACGGAGGTAACGTTTTTGTCCGCCCAGTCGAAGACGCGCTGGACGTGCGGCCAGTAGTCTTCTTGGGCGAGGTCGGCGTGGACGGGGTTGGTGCCGGTGAAGATGATGGCGTCGAGTCCTTCAGCGGCGAGGTCGTCGAAGTTTTCGTAGTGGGCGTCAATGTAGGCCTGGATGTCGGCGCTGCGCGGTACGCCGGGGACGGTGAAGATGTGGACGTAGAACTGGGCGATGCGGTTCGAGTTGCCAATCAGGCGCAGGAATTGGCGCTCGGTGGCTTTGAGCGCGCCGTCGGGCATGATGTTCAGCAGGCCGATGTGCAGTTCGCGGATGTCCTGGCGGTGGGCGCGTTCGACGTCGAGGATTTCTTGGCCTTCGGCGCGCAGGCGGTCCAGGGCGGCAAGGGGGCGGTGGGCGACAAGCGGCATGGTCAGTTCCTTTGTGCGGCGTTGAGCAGGTCGTGGAAGTCGGCGGCGTCGCGCAGTTGCCAGATGTCGCGCGCGTTCAGGATGATGCCGCCGTATTGGACGATGAGCTCGCGGTAGCGTTCGCGGCGGTGCGCCATCATGCGCGGGGTGACGTAGCGGATGAAGTCGTCGGATTCGAAGCGGTCGGGGGTCAGGCCGCCTTTCATCAGGCCGTATTCGCCGATCATTTGTTGCAGGAAGTGCGGGTGGTAGCAGATGGGTTTGGGGTAGGCGATGGCGCGTGCTTCGAGTTCGGCGTAGTGGGCTTCGTCGGTGTCGATGTAGATGTAGCAGGTGTGCGCGGCCAGCGTCTGGAACATGGCGGGATCGTCAATTTCGCAGATGCTGCCGCCGGCGTCGTTAATGAAGGCTTTGTAGCCGTAGAGGCGTTCGGCGCGTTTGATGAAGGCGGGCACGTCCTGCATCGCCGCTTGTTCGGCGGCGCGAAAGAGGTGCTGCCGCTCGATGAAGGTAGCGGCGTCGTAACCGTCGCGCCCCAGTTTGCCGATGTAGGCGGAGAGGATGTGCAGCCGTTCGATGCTGACTTTGCCCTGCACGCTCACGGCGTCGTCGCGCAAGAGGGAGGCGAGGGCCGGTTCGCGGCGGGCGAGTCCGGTCAGCCAGTCGCTGATGGGCTCGTTCAGGTAACGGGTAGCGATGCGGTAGTCGCCGGAGTAGTGAAACCAGCCAGCGGCAGCAAGCATGGTCGCCAGGGTGGTTTTGCCGACGCCTGAGGTGCCCATCAGGGTGATGCGGGATATTGGGGTCATTTCATCATCCGTTTGCACAAAAACGCGCGCTATATTACACCAGCCAGCTAAAATGAATTTTTCCCTACGATAGCGCCGCTTATGAACGTCATCCGCACCCAGATTTATCCTTCTCCCACCGGTGATTTGCTGCTGGGGGACTGGCGCGGCGAGCTTGTCCTCTGCGACTGGCTGTTATCCACGAACGGCTATGCCAGCGACAGCCGTGTGCCGCATCATTTGCAAGCGGTCATGCAGGAAGCGGTCACGGATCTTCTTTGCGAAACGGTGGCACAGTTGAACGCGTATTTCGTTGGCCACCTGCGCACGTTCGACTTGCCGCTGCACGGCGCGGGTACGCCCTTCCAGCAAAGTGTCTGGCTGGCGCTCAGGGAAATTCCATACGGCGTGACGCGCAGTTATCAGGACATCGCCTGTGCCATCGGCAATCCGCGCGGCACACGGGCAGTCGCAGGCGCCATCCGCCACAATCCGCTGTCCGTCATTGTCCCCTGCCACCGCGTCATCGGCAAAAACGGCCAGCTCACCGGCTACAACGGCGGCACTGGCGCTCTTTATATTAAGGAGCGGCTGCTGGCGCTGGAACAACGCGTCGCCGCAAGCGCGGCACCAAAAAACTGACAAAACCGTTATAATCGCCGCCACTCCGCCAACCGTCTGAACCCGCATGAATTCCTTTCCCCGCCTGCTTGGCTTCATCCTGCTGCTAAGTGCCATCTTCATCCCCGCCTGCATGGGAATCTTCCGCTGATGACCCGCGACCACAAAGCCATCGTCAAACAACAATACCTCGGCATCCGGGGCATGGCGCTGTACCTCGTGCAACTGCCGTTGTGGCTGAGCATCCCGATCAACCTGATATTTTTCAAGCCGCTGAATATCATTAGCGCAGGCGTTGCCAGTGCCTTGCTCTGCTACGCCGCTTACCTCACCCAGCGCCATTACCGCTCGCGCCGCGACAACTACGTCAAAACCGGACAAGATCACGCCGACGAAGACAACCGCCTCTACGCCCTTGGCTTCACCGCGCTGGCCGCTGCCGTCCTCGCCTTCACTGCCCGCCCGCAACCGCTCTTTGGCCTGATAAACGCGCTGATTGCCGCCGGCGGTTACTACCTCAGCTACCTCTATAGCGACACCCCGACTGCCGACGTGCGCCCGCCGCGCGACATCCCGTCCGCCCTGAACGACACCCTGCGCGACATGCTCGCAGGGGGCTACGACGCCGTCGAACAACTCGAACACTACGCGCAGCGCCTGCAACTGCTCGCCGAAGAACGCGGCATCGCCGCCCAGCTCGACAAAATCGCCGCCCAGGCGCGAGCCATCATCAAACACATCGGGACAAACGCCGAGCACATCCGCGCCGCACGCAGCTTCCTGATCGTCCACCTTGGCGAACTGCGCCGCATCAGCGAACAATACATCGCCGACATCGGCAACCCCGGCCACAGCGCACAACAAACCCGTTTCCTTACCCTGCTGCACGACAGCGAACAAGCCTTCACCGCGCAACACCTGCAACTGACGAGCCAGCAGCAAATCCAGCTCGACACGCAAATGCAAGTCCTGCGCGAACAACTCAACCCGAGCCAATCCCATGACCAACACTGAACTCACCACGACGACTACGACGACCACGACTGCCCCGGCCCATCTGGACGACGTGCGCGTCAAACAACTCGCGCAAACCCTCAACATCACCGACACCAACAGCATCCTCAGCTTCGGTGCCGCCGCGCAAAAACAGCTGACCGCCGTCGCCGACACCATGCTCACCGACATCAAAAGCGAAGACGCGGGCAAAGCGGGACAACTGCTTTCCAACATGGTTTCGCTGCTGCGCGGCTTCCAGGGCGCGGAACTCAAAATGCAGGAAAAACCCTCGCTTCTTACCCGCCTCTTTAACAAAGCCAAGCCGCTGCAAACCTTCCTGCAAAAATTCGACACCATCAGCGAACAAATTGACCAAATCAGCAACGCCCTCGAAAGCCACAAACAAAAACTGCTGGTGGACATCAAATCGCTGGACAAACTCTACGACGCCAACCTCGACTACTACCGCGAACTCGAATACCACATCGCCGCTGCCGAAGACGTGCTGGCCACAACCGACGCCGAAGTCCTGCCCGCACTTGCCAAAGAAGCTGAAGACGGCGAAATGGAAAGCGCGCAACGCCTGCGCGACCGGCAAATGCAGCGCGACGAACTTGACCGCCGCCTGCACGACCTGCGCCTGACCAAACAAGTCTCGATGCAGGCCCTGCCGAGCATCCGCATGGTGCAGGAAAACAACAAAGGCCTCGTCAACAAAATCAACACCACCCTCGTCAACACCGTGCCGCTGTGGCGGCAACAACTCGCCCAGTCCATCGCCATCTACCGTTCCGGCGAAGCGGCGATTGCCCTCAAACAAAGTAGCGACCTCACCAACGAACTGCTCACCGCCAACGCCGAAAACCTGAAAATTGCCAACCGCGAAAGCCGCACCCAGCTCGAACGCGGCGTCTTCGACATCGCCTCCGTCGAAAAAGCCAACCAAATGCTCATCGAAACCATCGAAGAAAGCATCCAGATTCACGAAACCGGCCGCAAACAACGCCAGGAAGCCGCCGAAAAACTGCTCGCCGCCGAAGAAGCCCTCAAACAAAGCCTGAAATCGGCCGCACAAATCACCCAGGGAACCCCGCATGAAAGGACTGTTTGACACCCTGCTCAACAAAATCCGGCCCATCGTCAGTGCACGGCCACGCATCCTCGCCGCGCACTTCCCGCCGGACAGCCTGCTCTACCATTACAGCCAGTACAACCTGCTCGAAAGCAGCACCCTGCACATTGATGCGGGACAAGTCGCCTACCTCATCATCAACGAACAATACACCCCCGCCTACCGCGAAGGCGAATACCCGCTCGATCCGGACAACATCCCGCAGACCGAAACCGCCGACATCCTCTTCCTCAACATCGTCACCATCGCCAACCGCCTCTGGCAAAGCGCCTACCAGCCCTCGCAGCGCCCGCTGGACCAGCCGCTTTCCGGCACATACAGCGTCAGCATCCATGATGCCGATGCCGTCTGCCGCACCGTCATCGAACACCAGGCCATCAACCTGGATGACGACCTCATCGACCAATGGGTAAGCTACACCATCGATCACACCCTCATCAACGAACACATCAGCGCGGACGACATCGAAAACCAGGCCGAAGCCCTGCAAAACTTCCTCAAAGCCCGCCTGCGCACCCAGCTGAACGCCCAAGGCCTCACCCTGCACGACCTGCGCATCGGCCGCCGTCCGCCCGCTGCCAAAGCCGAGCGCGAACGTCGCGTTGCCTACACAGAAACGCCCGTATTCGCCCCGGCGCGCGAAGCCGCCCCTGCCGCGTCTGCCACCATCGCCATCAACGACGACACCCCGCGCAGCCCGCTGTCCGAAGACAAAATCTACTACCGCGTCCACCACGGCCAGCAAATCGGCCCGCTGAGCGCGCTCGACATCCAGAAACTCATCGACGAAGGCCAAATCCTCGCGCGCGACCTGCTCTGGCAAAAAGGCATGACTGCCTGGCTGCCCGCCCAGGCATTCAGCCACTTCAACTGGAACTGACCCCGCATGGAAAAAACCTATAACAAGGCCGGAAGCCTCGCCCTGTGCATCCTGCTCGCCCTCAACTACCCCACTGTCCACGCGCGGGACGCCACCGCCGGCCTCTACATCTGTACCGGCGCCGACGGCATGAACAACATCACCAGCCGGCCAGACGGCAATAACTGCCGCCCCTACCAAAAAGGCGCCATCGGTGGCGACAGCGCGCCAGCACCCGCTGCGCCCGCAATGCCCGTCGCCCAACCGATTCCGCAACCCGCGCCCAGGCCGCTTGCCGCCCCGCCTGCCAGTGACGACGGCGGTTTCACCTGGGACGATGGCGACGCGCCTGCCACCCCGCAACCCGCCAAAACCCCAACACGGAAAACCCCCGCCGCCAGACCGGCGCCGCAAGCCGCGGCTGCCCCCGTTGCCCCGGTAAGCGAAAACAACGACGACAGCGGCTTTACCTGGGATGACGGCGACACTCCGGCCAAACCTGCCGCCCCGGCCAAAGCGGACAAAAAAGTAGCTGGCAAAAAAGACAAACCCGCTGCCAAACCCGCAGAAACCGCCGATAAAACGCCGCCTGCCGCACCCCAGCCATCGGCACAGCCCACACCACCGGCCAACAACAACCCCCTCTTCCCGCCTGCGCCCGGCTACACCAGCAACCCGCAAGGCAGTGGCAAATACTACCAACACATCGCGCGCGGCACGGGCAAAGCCCCCGCCCAGCCCACGGCCCCCGTCGCCGAACAAGAAGAAAAAACCATCGCCACCGTCACCCCGCAGGGCACGCAAATCTGGATGTGCCCGCAACCTGACGGCACCCCGACCATCGTCGAAACCGCTACCCCGCCGCAAGGCAACTGCCAGCCGCTGGGACGCAAAGGCGGCAGCGGCGACGTGTCCGCCCCCGCCCTGCCCGCACCGAACCGGGGCAAACCGCTGGTCGGTGAAAGCACCCCGCAAGAAGCCCCGGCACAAGACATCTACAAATGCTTCGACAACGAAGGCAAACCCAACTTCGTTCCCGCCAACAAACGCGACAAATACAAAGGCTGCACCTTCTTCTCGCGTTCATACAGCGGCGTCAAACAACAATTCATCGAACGGGCGGGACAAACCCAATCCCTCGAATCCCTCGCCAGCGCCGGCGTCCAGCAAAACAAAAATGGCAAACCCACGGGCGGCCCCGGCCTGCAATGCACCGGTGCCGGTGCTGTCACCTTCAACGGCGAAACCCGCGAATTCAACTGCGCCACCCGCTCCTTCGACTACACCCCGGGTACCAGCGGCGGCGAAGCGCGCCTCGGTAACCGCCAGACCAGTATCGCCGCGCACAACCTCGACTACCTCAACACCCAGGGCAGTTGCGGCGGCACCGTCACCAGCGAGAATGGCCGCGTCTTCCACCTCGAACCCACCAAAGACTGCCCGCAAAGCTACATCATCGAAGCCGAGCGCATCGCCGCGCAAGTGCGCAAAGAACTCAACATCAACGTCAGCGGCGCCTTCCGCGAACGCCAGCGCAACCTCAGCGCGCAAATCAACCAGATTGCGCGCGAAGTCGGCGTCGAACCGCACTTCGTCCACGCCATCATCTCGGCCGAATCCGCTTACAAACCCGGCGCCAAATCCCACGCCGGTGCGATGGGCCTGATGCAGCTCATGCCGGGCACCGCCCGCCGCTTCGGCGTCGCCGAACCCTACAATACCGGACAAAACATCCGGGGTGGTGCGACCTACCTCAAATGGCTGCTCAACGAATTCGGCGGCGACATGCAACTGGCGGCAGCAGGCTACAACGCGGGTGAAGGCAACGTACGCAAATACGGCCGGAAAATCCCGCCCTTCATCGAAACCCGCGCCTACGTGCCGAAAGTCATGGAATACTACCGCCGCTACAAAAACAACCCAAGCGAGATCGGCCTATGACGCGGCATGACTACTCGCCTGCGCGGCTCCCAAACCACGCAGTTGTCCCGCTTGGCCGCCTAAAAACGCCCCCAATTGCCCTCTCCCGTCTGGCGGGCATCCTCCTCGCTTGCGCCCTCATCCAGAGCGCACAGGCCGCCACCTGCGGCACCGTCGTGTACCAGGGCAAAAAAACCAACATCTCCTGCCGCGTCGCCCTGCCCGGCGGCAAAAAACCATCGAAACCCGCGCAACCCGCCGCCGCGCCTGCGACCACCACCGGCAACACGACCGCCCAGCCCGCATTACTCAACAACAGCCCGGCAGCAGCGGCCAAACCCGCCGCTCCCGCCTACGGCACGGGCTACTGCACCCGCACCGGCACCTTCAACGGCAGAAAAATCAAAATCCGCCAACACTGCCCGCTCCTGCCGCTCAGCCCGCTTGCCGCCCCCAACGTGCGCGAACCCAGCGGTGACTTCAAAACCCGCCAGACACAACACAAACAACTCATCAACCAGCTTGCCGCCAAATACCAAATAGACCCCGCGCTCGTCCACGCCGTCATCAGCGTCGAATCCGGCTACCAAAGCAACGCCCGCTCCCACGCCGGCGCCATCGGCATGATGCAGCTCATGCCCGGCACCGCCGGCGAACTTAACGTCGCTGACCCCTACGACCCCGCGCACAACATCGAAGGCGGCATCAAATACCTCAGCCAACAACTCCAACGCTACCAGAACACCGAACTCGCGCTGGCCGCCTACAATGCCGGCCCGCAAAGCATCCTGCGCTACGGCGGGCAAATCCCGCCGTACAACGAAACCCGCGCCTACGTCAAACGCGTCATGCACTACAAAGAACGCTACCAGAACGACTGGCAACAACACATCAAATAAGGCACACCATGCACAAAGTCCTGCTTACCCTCATCCTCAGCCTCGGCAGCCTCACCGGCAGCAACGCCGAAAACATCCTTGACGCCGAAAACGCCATCAAAAACGGGGCTCCGCTTGCAGCTTACCAGCACCTTGCACCGCACCCGCTCTACCCCTACCTGCAAGCACGCGCCTACCGCGACGACCCCGCCACCCCGGTCGAGACCATCATCGCCTTCCTCAAACAATACCCGGCCGACCCCTTCTCCACCCAGCTTGCCAAACAAAAATTCCCGCTGTGGCTCGCCAGCGGCAACAACGACGCCATCATCGCCGCCTACAGCGCCGACTACGCCGATGCCGGCATCGAATGCGACTACCGCCTGGCCCAACTCAACAAAAACCACACCCGCGCCGCCACCCAAAAACTCGACGAACTCTGGGAACAGGACAAAAACCTTGACGCCGAATGCAACACCCTCTTTGACCGCCTCGCCCACGGCGGCCACATCAGCGAAACCCAGACCGCTGCACGCTTCCGCCAGGCGATGGACAAAAACAACCGCCTGATCGCCAGCTACCTCGCCGGCGGCCTGCACGGCAGCGCCGCCCAGGCCGCGCAAACCTGGCTCGACATCGACCAGGGCAACCTGCCGCTGGATGCCGCCTACAACCTTGCCCCCGACTGGCGCAGCGCCCTGCTCGCGCAACAACTCGGCAAACGCCTGAAAAAAGACCCGGGCGCCATCGCCCAGGCTGCAAACGCCGCCGCCTTCGGCTACCTCTCGAACCCCAAAGACGCGGGCAAACTCTACAACCCGCTCCTGCGCAAACTCGCCGACAACGACGACCCGCACACCCTCACCATCTGGAACGCCATCCCTACCGGCGAACACGAAGACAACACCATCTACGACCTCATCGCCTACGACCTGCGCCGCAGCGACTGGCGCGGCCTCGTCTCACACCTCGGCAAACTCGGCCCCGAAGCACAAGACAAAGCCGAAATCCAATACTGGCTCGGCAAAGCCCTCGAAAAAAACGGTGACCGTGCCGGTGCCGACACACACTACCGCCGCGCCGCCACCCAGCGCGACTTCTACGGCTTCCTTGCCGCCGAAAAACTCGGCGAAACCTTCCGCCTGAACGACCGCCCCGTGCGCCGCGACCAGCACTACACCACCATCGTCGGCCGCCCCGCCGCCTACCGCGCCCGCATCTTCCATAACCTCGGCGACGACGCCCGCGCCAGCCAGGAGTGGCAGGCATTCACCAAAAACCTCAGCCCTGCCGAAAACGCCCAGGCCGCCCTCTACGCCAGCGAAATCGGCTGGAACATCCAGGCCATCACCACCCTCGGCAAAGGCAAAAACTGGGACGCCCTCGAACTGCGCTTCCCCGTCGCCTACGAAAACCAGGTACGCCGACTCGCCAGCCGCCACGGCATCAGTCCGGCACAAATACTGGCCATCATCCGCAAAGAAAGCATCTTCCAGCCGGGCATCGCCTCCAAAGCAGGCGCCATCGGCCTCATGCAAGTCATGCCCGCAACCGCCAGCCACACCGCCCAAAAAAACGGCATCCCGTACAGCGGCAAATGGCAGCTGACCGAACCGGACACCAACCTCGAAATCGGCAGCCAGTACCTCGCCGACCGCCTGAACGAATTCGGTCACCTCGCCTACGCGGCGGCAGCCTACAACGCCGGCCCCTCACGCGTGCGCCAATGGCAGGCACAATTCGCCGGCCTGCCGCTGGACGAATGGATCGCGCAAATCCCGTTCAACGAAACCCGCGACTACGTCAAACGCGTCCTCGAATACGAAAAAGTGTACGAATACCGCCTCGGCCTGCCGCACACCTCCTACAACAACGGCGCCGTCCGCCTGTGGTAAAGGAACAGCCATGAACAACAGACAACTCGCCCCCGCCCTCATCCTCTCCCTGCTGCTCACCGCCTGCGGCAGCGACAACCAAACCCCGCCGCGCATCACCCTCGAAAGCGAAACGCCGGACGAGGTGCCCGAATACCGGCATGCGCCCCGCCAGCTCAACCTGCCCATCACCAACCAGTGGGACAACTGGCACTGCAACGAAGGCGACCTCACCGTGCACTACGCCGACAGCAGCAAAGCGCGCCTGCAAGTGCGCTACGCAGGCGGCGAACAAACCCTGGAAGCGCGCCCCGGCAACAACCCCGCCACCTTTGAAAACGGCCAGCTCGCCTTCCACAGCGACGGCAAACAGGCTGTCCTCGCCCGCCCTGCCTCAGCCGACATCCTCATGAGCGGCTGCCGCCCCTGACACATCGCCAGATAAAAAAACCGCTGCCTATGCAGCGGTTTTTTATGCGATAAGTGTCAAGGAATAGTAACGAAGAAAAAGAAGCAGGGAGAACTGAAACCCAGCCTGGCAAGGACCCTGTGTTTACGCCGCTTGGTGAGGCCAGTGTTTATCCCGCTTGACGGCGTTTACAGGATGCTCACCACGCCCAGCACTTCTTCCTGCGTCAGCGTGTGACCGTCGTGCGCGTGCAGGGTGATGCTGTTGTGGTAGCTGTGGTTGGCGTTGTCGTGCAAGGTGTAGCTGAGCAGGCGGCTGTCCGCGTCGTATTGCAGGTCGCTGATACTTTCGCCTTGGCCTGTAACGAGGCGGATGCGGTCTTCCCCCGGGTTGAGATCTAGGATTTGGTTCAGCGCCGGGCTTTCCGCGTTTTTCAGCGGGTTGGTGATGAAGACGAACTGGTCTGCGCCGTTGCCGCCTTTGAGGGTGTTCGCGCCGCCAACAGCGACGAGGTTGTCGTTGCCGTCTGTACCGGTGAGATTGTGCGGGGTCTCTGCGGCGTCGAAGGTGAAGGCATCACCGCCCCGCTCACCGAGGTAGTCGAGGATTTCCGCGCTGCTCTTGCCCGCGAGTTCTGCCTGCGCACTGGCTTTGAGAGGCGCGCTGAGGTGGACGGGCGCGTCGGTATCACCCAAGGTGTGCGGGGCGTTGTCGGTTGCGCCATCATGCTGCGCGTGGTCAGCGGCGGTATGGGTGTCGCTGTTGTCTTTGCGGTAATGCGCCGCCCAGTCGATCTGGATGTTTGAGGCGGCAGGGGTGTGCGCGCCGGGGATGGCGTTATCAATGCTTTCGCTCTGTGCGGCGCTGCCGTTGGGGTCTTGCGAGCCGGTCTGCATGCCCAGCCACATCATTTCGCTGGTGGCGGGGACGTTTTTCAGGGTGTACCACGGTTTGCCGTCGAAGGTGTAGGTAATGGTGCCGGCGTCGGGGTCGATGATGGCGCCGTAGGTGTGCCAGTCGGTCAGGTCGGCGTTGCGGAGGAACTGGTTGTCCTGCTGGTGATCGGCTGCCGTGCCCCAGTGGTAGGTGCCCATGATGTTCGGGTCGCGCGCACGGCCTTCGGCAAAGTCCACTTCCGGCGGCCATTTTTCGCTTTTCGGCCAGAGCAGGAAGGCGTAGCCGATGCCTTTGGCGTCGGAGAATCTGGCGCGGATTTCCCAGCGTCCGCCGCTCGCCGCGAAGGTGTCGCCGCTGCTGATGCCAGCGCTTGTCCAGGCGCCGTTGTGGTATTGGTTCTGGATGTTGAGGACACCGTCGGCGGTGTAGGCGTTGCTTTGCTGGTAGCGCCCCATGCCGCCGTGTTCGGGGGTTTGCCAGCCCCAGCCGTAGCGTGCCCAGCCGCTTTCTTCGACGGATTTGTCGAAGGTGTCGTGCCAGTCGAGTTTCCAGCCGTCGTATTCGGCGACGGCACTGTTGCGCCCGCCTGCGCCGCTGTTTTGGCTGTCGTTGTTGTGCGCGTGCACGCGGCCGCCGGCGGCAAGGATGCTGGATGGCAGGGTAACGCTGCCGCTATCCGGGTCTATCGTGGCCGCAGTCGTGCGTTTGTCCGGGTTGACTTCGCTGAGGTGCCAGCGGTTGTTGTCGTCACGCCAGGCGTTCAGGGTGACGCTGCCGAACTGGTTGTCTTGGTAGGTGATGTGGATGTGCCGCGCGCCTGCTGTCGGAGTGATGGTGGTGCCGTCAGCGCCTTCACGCACACTCGGTGCGGCGATGGTGCCGTCGTTATCGCGGATTTCGCCGGTGAGCGAGGCTTTCCAGTCCGGCACGGTCGCACCGCCATCGGCGCTCGTGATGCTGACTTTGTAGGTTTCGATACGCTCGGCGTTTGTGTCATCACGGGTGTCAATGCGGAAGGTGGCGTGGCTTTCGCCGGCGCGGATGGTGACGGTCTGGGTGCTGTCATCAAGATCACCTGCGTCGGTATCTTTATGGCTGACACGGACGTTGAAGGTAAGGTCGCGTTCGGCGGGCCGGTTCAGGCGGATCAGGTAGTGCGCGCTGCCGCCTTCGTTGACCGGGGCATCGCTCGCGGCAAAGAGGTAGGCTTCGAGCGGGGTGTTATCGGCACCGCTGCGCAGGGTGGTTTCTGCGCTTTGTGCGCCATTTTGTCCGCCGCTGGCGCGGACGGTGCTGTTGTCGAGGATGCTCTCTGGCGGCAGGGTGATGGTGCCGCTTGCCGGGTCGATGCTGGCGCTGGTTCCGGCGGCGGTAATGCGCCATTCGCCGTTTTCTTTGGCGGCGCTGAGAGTTCTGGCGATGCCGTTGCTGTCGGTGTAGGCCATACTCAGGCTGTCGTTGTCAGCGGCGGGGGTGAGGGTGATGCCGCCGCTGTGGGCGGGGTCATGCGCGAGGGTCGGCACGCCGATACGGCCACTGTCGCTGTCGGCGGTCAGGGTGGCGACGCGGTCGGCATGGATGCCGCGCGCGGCATTGCCCGCCATGACGGTGCTGCCGTCTTGTACTTGTCCGGGCGCGAGGGTGATAACGCCGCTTTGCGGGTCAACGCTCAGGCTGCTGTCGGACGCCTGCCAGCGGCCATTGTGTTTGACGAGGTCGATATCGTGCATCCGCCCGCTTTCGTCGCGGTAGCGCAGGTGCAGGCTGTCCGCGCCATGGGCGGGGGTGATGGTGATGCCGCCGCGCTGCACGTCGTCGCGGGCAATGTTCGGCGCATCAGGCACGGTGATGCCCGCTTGCGGGTCATGCGCGGGGGCGGCGGGCAACGGACTGGCCGCGCCTTTGTTGCCTTCGTCTTTGACTTGCACGGCGATGTCCCGGCTGTACGCCGCGCCGTGGTTGTCGGTCGCCGTCACGGTGAGCTGGATGCGTTTTTCTTCGCCGTAGTGAACGCTCTGCCCGTCTTTGAGTTTGAGGGTACCGTCGGCGGTGATTTCAAAGCGGCTGTCGCTGACGGTGTAGCTGTGGGTATCGCCGCTGTCGGGATCGCTGACGCCCAGTTTGCCCACGGTGGCCCCGCCGCTCTCGGCTTTGACCCAGTACGAGGCGCTGTCGCCCGCGTTCAGGGTGATGGCGGTCGGGCTGTGGTTCGGCGTGCCGCTGTCGATATCCAGCGGGCTGCTGAGCGGTTTTTCGTCGTATCCGGCGTTGTCTTTATAGGTGGCGCGCACGGTGATTTTGTGCCCGGCGTCGTCGCTGGTGAGCGTGTAGGTCTTGCCGTTGGCCTTGGCGATGGGATTGCCGTCGCGCAGCCATTGGTACTGCACGTTGTCAGCGGCGAAGCCGTCGCTGTCGCTGATGGTGGCGGTGAGTTCGCTGCCGACTTTCGCTTCGCCGCTGAGGGTGATTTTGCCTTCGTGGTTTGTGGGCGGGGTTGTTTCGTCGTGAACGGTGGTCGCGACGCTGTCTTTGCCTGCGGTAATCGTCGCCCCTTGCGGGTTGCGGATTTTGACGGTGTAGGTTTCGTCGCCCTCGGCCTTGCCGTCGGCGGCCACGTCCACGGTGAAGGTGGCACTGCTTTCGCCTTTACGGATGGTGACGCGGTGAGTGCTGAGGGTGAGGTCACCGTCGTCGGTCGTGCCGTGTTCGACGGTAACATCAACGCTGATATCGCGGTCGGCAACGCGGGTGAGCAGCAGTTGTTTGGCAAAAGCCTTGAAATTCTCCGCCAGTTCTTCGCCCGCTTTCGGAACGTAGATGTCGTTATCGCCCCAGTTTGCCCAGGTCATCATGTAGGCGATTTTGCGCGCATCCGGATCGGCGAGGATGCCTTTGAGCAGGTCGGTGTAGAACTCGGGGTCAACGTTGCCCTGCGGCTTGATCATCTTGTCGCCGCCGCGCCCGAATTCGGTCAGCGCCGCAACCTTGCCACGCGCTTCGGCCATACGGGCGAGCATCGCCATGTCTTCCACGACTTCTTTGACCCAGCCGTCTTTGGCGAGTTTGGCAGCATTCGTGTCGTAGCCGTCATAGCCGAGGATATCCACCACATCATCGCCCGGATAGAGCAGACGATAGCGGCTTTCATCGCCGTTAAAGTTGCCGTTCGGTGCAAAGGCGGTGAGGATTTGCCCGTCTGCGCCGTGTTCCTTGACGTAGTTGACGATATAACGGAAGAGTTCTTTGTAGGTTTCCACGCCGCCGCGTTCGTAGTACCACCACGCCCATTCGCCGTTGCCTTCGTGCAGCGGACGGAAGATGAAGGGGATTTTGCTACCGTCGGCGCGCACCGCGTGCTGCGCCATCGCGACGATGGTATCCAGCCATTCATTCAGCGTGCCGTTCAGGTCACCGCCCGGCAGCAGGCGTTTGAGGTTGACCTGGGAAAAATCGTTAGCGCCATTCGGGCCCGGCATCGGGTTGTCCCAATGCGCAGACACGGCGGCGATACCGCCCAATGCATCGATTTTGGCGATTGCCGCCCCCATCGCCTTGCCGTTTTCAGCGACGGTTTTGCTGCGATCCATCGGCGGTTCCATCATCGCCAAACCGACGATGGAGGGATAACGGCCGGTCAGCGCGTGGATATCGGAAGTGTAGCCCTGCCCGTCGGCAGCGCTGCGCCCGGCACTCAGCCCCTGATGCTGACCGAAAAGAATGCCGCGTCCGGCGTTTTGCCGCAGGGTGTCAAGCAACTCGGCGGCACTGTGCGCCCTGGGCAGCGGCGCAAGATCGAGATCAACGGTGTACGTCGCCTTGCCACCTTCGCTGATTTCGCCTGGACCGCGCAGAGTAACGCCCGGCACATCGGCAGGCGGCGGATTGGCGGCAATATCCAGCGGGCTGCTGAGCGGTTTTTCGTCGTATCCGGCGTTGTCTTTATAGGTGGCGCGCACGGTGATTTTGTGCCCGGCGTCGTCGCTGGTGAGCGTGTAGGTCTTGCCGTTGGCATTGGCGATGGGATTGCCGTCGCGCAGCCACTGGTACTGCACGTTGTCAGCGGCAAAACCGTCGCCGTCTTTGACGGTCGCGGTCAGGGTTGAGCCGGGTTTGGCCTCACCGCTGATGCTGACCGTGCCTTGCTGGTTGGGTTGCGGACTCGGCGCGGGATAGTCCGGATCGTCCTGCACGAAGACGTAGATGCGTTTCCGCACGCTAAGGCCGCCGCTGTCGGTTGAGGTGATGGTGAGGTCCACGGTTTTTTCCGTGGCGTAGTCGATGTGATAGCCCGCTTTCAGTTTGAGGGTGCCGTCAGCGGTCACTTCAAAGCGGCCATCACTGACGGTGTAGGTGTGCTTGTCGCCAACATCGGGGTCGGTGGTGGTGAGGCGGCCCACGACTGCGCCGTCTTTGCCTTCGGCGATTTTGTTGGTACTGAGGCTGATATCGGTCGGGGCATGGTTGACGGGTGGTGGATTTGCGCCGTTGTCGAGGATATCCACTGTGAGGGTGCTGTGTTTGGTGCCGCCGGTCTGTCCAGCCGCGCTACGGATAACGCCGACAGCGGGTTTTTCTTTGCCGTCGTGCGTCCACAGGCCGAAGTAGTTTTCGCGGTTTGCCTTGTCGAGGGCATCGGGGATGCCATTGCCGTCGGCATCAAGGTTGGCATCGGGTTTGCCATCGCCGTCGGTGTCAATGTTGACGTCCGGTTTGCCGTCGCCGTCGGCATCGCGGCTGACGATGCCTGGCACATAGGGGGCACGGTCATTCTGCGCCTGGTAGAGGATCATCGGTCCCTCACCGGTCTTGGCGTGTTGTTCGAGCAGGGTTTTAATGACGGTGGCCTGTTGCGTTTCGTCCAGGCCCTGATACATGGCTTCGCGGCCAACTTCGGTTGCCCAGATTTTTTTGTCGCCGTCGCCATGTTCCTGCATGATTTGTTTCAGGGTTTTTTCGCCAGGGGGCGGGGCAACAACGTCGCCGTTCATCAGTGCCCAGCCATTTGATTTGAATTCGCGCGAGGTGATGCCGTAAGGGTGGTGCGAGAGGGTGTCGAAATGGCCTTTGGCGCCCGCCGCATACATCTGTTCGAGGAAATCACGCGGGTCAATGTAGCCATCCGAGCTGCGCGTCTCACCCACAGTCATACCGCCCGCCAGCACGTTGACATCGGGTGCTGCGTCATGCGCGGCTTTGTAGGCGAGTTTGAGCAGGTTGGTGTAGTGCGCGGCGTTGGGTTTGAGGTTACCCGGGCTGTCGTGCCAAAAGCCGGGGTTGCCCGGCTCGTTCCAGACTTCGTAATCCTTGATGCCCTGCGGCGCGTAGCGTTTGACCACAGCGGCCATGAATTTGGCGTAGTCCGCATCGTGTTCGGGTTTGGGCGCGAAGTTGCTGACCCAGTAGCCCCGCTTGTCCAGCGCTTCTTTTTCAGCGGCACTGAGCTGGTCCGCACCACTCGCCCATTCCGGCGTGCCGCTGACCTGCATCAGCACTTTCATGCCGTATTTCTGCGCGAGTTTGACGGCAGCGTCGAGGTCTTCCCAGTTGTAATCGCCGTTTTCCGCCGCTTGCGCGCGGTGCCACGAGGCGACGATGCGCACCCATTTGACGCCCAGTTTTGCCGCGCGCGCGTAGCTTTCTTCGGCTGCGGCAAGGTTTGCGCCCCAGGCGGGGTTGAGCGGCTGTACGCCGATGCCGTTTGTGCCGCGGAAGCCTTCCCGTCCAATCGCGACATCAATGATTTCGCGCACATTGTCGAAACCCGGCTGCTCTTTCGGATCGTAGGTGTAATGCAGGGTGCCGCTCGCGCGGTCGTAACCGGTCAGCGTCAGTGTGCCCTTGTCGTTATCCAGCACGGTCTGCGGCTGCTGCGCAAGGTTGCCCAGTCTGGCGAGATTGAGGGTGGTGTTGCCGATGGTCACGGCTTCACCGTCGGCGAGGCTGCCGATGTGCATGGTGCCCGCGATGGGGCCGTCGGTTTCCTTGACGGTGAGGTGACCGGCATCCTGCGGGACGATGGTCTGCGCCTCGCTGAGCGGGGACTCATCGTGTCCGGCGTTGTCTTTATACGTCGCGCGCACGCTGATTTTGTGCCCGGCGTCGTCTTGGGTCAGGGTGTAGGTCTTGCCGGTGGCTTGACTGATGGGCTGACCGTCGCGCTGCCATTGGTAGGTGACACCTGTATCCGGCACGCCATCGGCATCGCTGATGTTGGCGGTGAGTTCGCTACCGACTTTTGCTTCACCCGTGATGCTCACCGTGCCTGCGTTATTCGGTTGCGGCTGCGGGTTGTCAGCAACGGTAGCGGTGGCCTCACTTAGCGGATTTTCGTGGTATCCGGCATTGTCTTTATAGGTGGCGCGCACAGCGATTTTGTGTCCGGCATCGTCGGTAGTGAGGCGGTAGGTTGCACCCGTCTGTCCACCGATGGGTTGGCCGTCGCGTAGCCACTGGTATTGCACGTTATTGGGGATGCCGTCGTCATCGGTAACGGTAGCAGTCAACGTTTGCCCGACTTTGGCTTCGCCACTGATGCTGATTTTGCCCGCATGGTTGGGTTGGGGTTGCGGCTGTGGATTCGGGTTGGGTTGCGGATTCGGGTTGGGTTGTGGATTCGGGTTGGGTTGTGGATTCGGGTTGGGTTGCGGATTCGGGTTGGGTTGTGGGTTCGGGTTGGGTTGTGGGTTCGGGTTGGGTTGTGGGTTCGGGTTCGGTTGTGGATTCGGATTCGGTTGTGGGTTCGGATTGGGTTGTGGATTCGGGTTGGGTTGTGGATTCGGGTTGGGTTGTGGATTCGGGTTGGGTTGTGGATTCGGGTTCGGTTGCGGATTCGGGTTCGGTTGTGGGTTCGGTTGTGGGTTCGGGTTGGGTTGTGGGTTCGGGTTGGGTTGTGGGTTCGGGTTGGGTTGTGGATTCGGGTTGGGTTGTGGGTTCGGGTTCGGTTGCGGATTCGGGTTGGGTTGTGGATTCGGGTTCGGTTGTGGATTCGGACCCGGTTGTGGATTCGGGTTGGGTTGTGGATTAGGACCCGGTTGTGGTTCGGGTTGCGGCTGCGGTGCAATGTTGTCGCCGTGATGGTGTTTGTCGTGGTTATGCGCGGCAAGTGCGATACCACCGCCAATCAGGGCGAGTCCGCCGAGGGCGGCCAGTCCGGCTTTGTCCACCGTGTTGGGTGCAAACGCCTGCGCAGCGGCAACTTCCGCCGCCAGTTCATGTTCACTAAGGGTGGCGACGGGGTAGTTGTACAGCCCGCCGTTTACCTGTGTACCAACCAGCGCGCCCTGTCCCTGGCTGAAATAGTGGTCGATGATAAGGTCAGTGCCATCATCGAAGGCGATGTAGAGATCGTCGCCTTTACGCTCAGTTATCAGCTGCTCCGGCCCGATCCCGCTTGCGGCATCCGTAAATTGGTAGTACGCCCCATGCATGGCCTCAATGTGCTGCGGCGCGCCGACAGTATCAAGCGCGTAGGTGGCAAGGGTGTCGCCGGCGGGGTTTTTCAGGCTAAGGGTGATATGGGCCATGATCGGGTCTCCTGGTTAAGCGGTTGTTTTCCAGTTTTTTTGCTTCTAAATCAACTGGTAATGTAATAGTAGCATTCTGTCACGAAGCGAGTGAAAGCTTGGCGGAAAAGCGTGTTTATTCTGTTCGGTGTCAAGCGGGATAAAACCTGACCTCGCCAAGCGGGATAAACACGGGGTTTGTGGATGTTCGCCATCGCGAAAAAACCTCCCCCAGCGGGGGAGGTTTTTTCGCGATGGCGAGCCGAAGCCCGTTTTACGCCGCTTGACGGCGTTTACAGGATGCTCACTGCCGCCAGCACTTCTTCCTGGGTCAGGGTATGTCCGTCGTGCGCGTGCAGGGTGATGCTGTTGTGGTAGCTGTGGTTTGCGCCGTCGTCAAGGTCGTAGTCAAGGGTGTGTTTTTCGGCGTTGTAGTGCAGGTTTTTTATGGTTCCGCCTTTGCCCGCGACGAGGCGGATGCGGTCTTCCCCGGTGTTGAGGTCGAGGATTTGGTTCAGCGCCGGGCTTTCCGCGTTTTTCAGCGGGTTGGTGATGAAGACGAACTGGTCCGCGCCGTTGCCGCCTTTGAGGGTGTCCGCGCCACTCGCGGCTACAAGGGTGTCGTTACCGTCTGTGCCAGTGAGGTTGTGCGGGGTCTCTGCGGCGTCGAAGGTGAAAGCGTCGCCACCCCGCTCACCGAGGTAGTCGAGGATTTCCGCGCTGCTCTTGCCCGCGAGTTCTGCCTGCGCGCTGGCTTTGAGGGGCGCGCTGAGGTGGACGGGCGCGTCGCTATCGCCCAGGGTGTGCGGGGCGTTGTCGGTCGCACCATTGTGCTGGGTGTGATCAGCGGCGGCATGGGTGTCGCTGCTTTTCGCCTGGCTATGTCCGCTGTCGTGTCCGTCGCTGTAAGAAGCGGTTTGGGCGCCGTTGTGATGACCGTCATTGTTGTCCGCATCGTGTCTGTGCAGGGCATCGCCCGCCTCCGTGGCACTGTGGATGTCCGCTGAGCTGGGTGGCTCGCTGTTGCCGATCGGCGGGTAATTCGGATCGTCTTCGACGTGCAGGGTGAAGGTTTTGCGTATGGTTTGACCGCCGCTGTTGCTGACGGTCACGCTGACGCTGATGGTTTTTTCTTGGTCGTAGTTGACTTTCTGCCCGGCTTTGAGTTTGAGAGTGCCATCCACGATTTCGAAACGCGGGTCGTTCACGTGGTAGGTGTAATCTTTGCCGACGCTGCGGTCGCGCAGGGTGAGTTTGCCGACACTGGCGCCGTCTTTGCCTTCCATCAGTTTGTTGGCAGACAGGGTGAGGTCGTAATAGTCGAAGCCGGGCATTCCTTTCGGCGCGCGCACGTAGGCGGTGAAGGTTTTACTGTAGCTCGCCCCCATCTGGTCGGTCGCAGTGACGGTGAGGGTGACGCTGTTCACTTTGTCGTAGTCAAGGCTTTGTCCTTTTTTCAGGCGCAGCATGTCGCCGTTAACTTCGAAACGCTCGTCGTTCACGGTGTAGGTGAAGCGGTCGCCCTTGTCCGCGTCAATGGCTTTGAGGGTGCCAACTTCAGCCTGGTCTTCGTTGCCGTAGATGACGCGCGGGTCAAGGGTGATGTCGGTCGGGGCGTGGTTTTTGTAGCCAACCGGCATGGTACCGGCGCTGGTGGCGCTTTCTTCTTGTCCGGCGATGTCGGTGTAGGCGATTTTGACGGTGATGACTTTGCCCCTTTCCGCCTCGGTCAGGGTGTAGGTAGATCCGTGCGCCCCTTCGATTTCAACGCCGTCGGCGTACCAGCGGTAGCTGGTAACGGATTTGGGCGGCACTTTGACGCTGACGTGGCGGTACAGTTCGCCGTAGTCACCGTCATAGACTTCGGCGGTGAGGGTTTGCCCCGGCTGGGCGGTGCCCTTGATGTACACGGCGCTCTTGAAGTGGTTGGTGCCGATGGTGTTGCCGCTGGTGTGGCGGTCAATGACGTTGCCACCGTAGAGGTCGTTGTCGCTGACGGTAACGCCGGTAGTCGAATGCACGGCACCGTTGCGCAGCTCTATGCCGTACTGGTGGTGATAGGGGTATTTCTCGGGCATATCGTGTTTTTGACGCACGGTGTTGTGGCGGATGGTGCCGCCTTCGACGCCGACGTAAAGGATGCCAACGTGGTTATCCTCGACGATGTTGTTTTCGAAGGTGATGTTTTTCACCGCCGTGCTGCCGCCGTGCATGTGGTTCGAGGCAACGATACCGTAGCGGTTGCCGGAGAAGGTGTTGCCGCGCAATTCCACGTCGCTAACTTGCTCGTTTTTGTTCGGCTCAATGTCAATGCCGGCGCGCGGGTCGGTGCCGTCAGTGTCCTTGAAGACGGAGTTGAGGACTTTGATACCCTTGCCGTGGGTGATGGAGATGCCCTGGCGGCGATTGTGGTCGGCGTTCACCTGATAGAAGGTGATGTTTTGGGTCTCAATGTCGCTGCTGCCGCGCTTGCCGACGTAGAAGCCGTCGCCCCAGTTATTTTTGGAGGTGACTTTTTCCACAACAACGTTGGTGGAGTTGGTGATACGCACACCATGCCCCCATTCGCCATATTCACCGGTATGGCTGTCACGGTCACCTTCAATAGTGCCGCCGTATATGTGGGCATTGTTGGCGTCTTTGATGGTGACGACGGAGGCAAACTGCGAGTTGTTGGGCAACGATTTGAGCACGGTACCGTCAGCCATGCGCAGGGTAACGTTGCTTTTCAGGACGAGGCCGCTGGTTTCATAGGACGAGGTTTCCTGGCGCAGGGCGTCAATCAGGTAGGTGCCGTTTGGAATATCAACAATGCCACCGCCTTTTGCTGCGACCGCATCAATGGCTTTTTGAATCGCAGCAGTGTCGTCCGTTTTCCCGTCGCCCTTCGCGCCATATTCCGCATCTTTGACGTTGGCGACGAAGTCAGTGGTCGGTTTCGGCACGTATTCGCCAACTTTGCCGGAGGGCGGCGGGGTGGGGATGTCTTGCGCGTCGCTGATCGGGGCTTCGTCGTGCCCGGCGTTGTCTTTATACGTCGCGCGCACGGTGATTTTGTGCCCGGCATCGTCTTGGGTCAGTGTGTAGGTCTTGCCATTGGCGCTATCAATGGGATTGCCGTCACGCAGCCATTGATATTGGACTTTGTCGGCGGTAAAACCGTCGCCGTCGGTCACGGTAGCGGTAAGGGTACTGCCCACTTTGGCTTCGCCGCTGATGGCAATGCTACCCGGTTGGTTCGGCGGTGGAGCAGGGATGTCGGTCACCTCGCTCGTCGGGTTTTCATCATGCCCGGCGTTGTCTTTGTAGGTGGCGCGCACGCTGATTTTGTGCCCGGCATCGTCGCTGGTGAGAGTATAGGTCTTGCCTGTTTGTCCGTTAATGGCTTGACCATCGCGTAGCCATTGGTATTGCACTTTGTCAGCAGCGAAGCCATCACTGTCGCTGAGTTGCGCGGTGAGTTCGCTGCCCACTTTGGCTTCGCCGCTAATGGTGATTTTACCCGCGTGATTGGGCTGCGGCGGGGGCGTGTCTTCACTCACTTTATCGGTCGGGCGGCTTTCGATGTCCTCCGCGTGGCCTTTGTCGTCGGTGTAGTTCGCTTTGGCGGTGAGGCTCTTGCCTTTGTCCCCCGCTTGTACGGTGTAGGTTTTACCCTCGCCGACTTTCTTGCCATCGGCGTACCAGCTGTACTGGATGTTCGCCTTGTCGGTGCCGTCTTTGTCCGTGACGGTTGCGGTGAGGGTCTTGCCTACTTTGGCTTCGCCCGTGATGGTGATCACGCCTTCGTTATTCGGTTGCGACGGTGGCGCATCTTCGCTCACTTTATCGGTCGGGCGGCTTTCGATGTCCTCCGCGTGGCCTTTGTCGTCGGTGTAGTTCGCTTTGGCGGTGAGGCTCTTGCCTTTGTCCCCCGCTTGTACGGTGTAGGTTTTACCCTCGCCGACTTTCTTGCCATCGGCGTACCAGCTGTACTGGATGTTCGCCTTGTCGGTGCCGTCTTTGTCCGTGACGGTTGCGGTGAGGGTCTTGCCCACTTTGGCTTCGCCCGTGATGGTGATCACGCCTTCGTTATTCGGTTGCGACGGGGGCGCGTCTTCGCTCACTTTATCGGTCGGGCGGCTTTCGATGTCCTCCGCGTGGCCTTTGTCGTCGGTGTAGTTCGCTTTGGCGGTGAGGCTCTTGCCTTTGTCTCCTGCTTGTACGGTGTAGGTTTTACCCTCGCCGACTTTCTTGCCATCGGCATACCAGCTGTACTGAATGTTCGCCTTGTCGGTGCCGTCTTTGTCCGTGACGGTTGCGGTGAGGGTCTTGCCCACTTTGGCTTCGCCCGTGATGGTGATCACGCCTTCGTTATTCGGCTGCGGCGGGGGCGCGTCTTCGCTCACTTTATCGGTCGGGCGGCTTTCGATGTCCTCCGCGTGGCCTTTGTCGTCGGTGTAGCTCGCTTTGGCGGTGAGGCTCTTGCCTTTGTCTCCCGCTTGTACGGTGTAGGTTTTACCCTCGCCGACTTTCTTGCCATCGGCATACCAGCTGTACTGGATGTTCGCCTTGTCGGTGCCGTCTTTGTCCGTGACGGTTGCGGTGAGGGTCTTGCCCACTTTGGCTTCGCCCGTGATGGTGATCACGCCTTCGTTATTCGGTTGCGACGGGGGCGCGTCTTCGCTCACTTTATCGGTCGGGCGGCTTTCGATGTTCTCCGCGTGGCCTTTGTCGTCGGTATAGTTCGCTTTGGCGGTGAGGCTCTTGCCTTTGTCCCCCGCTTGTACGGTGTAGGTTTTACCCTCGCCGACTTTCTTGCCATCGGCATACCAGCTGTACTGGATGTTCGCCTTGTCGGTGCCGTCTTTGTCCGTGACGGTTGCGGTGAGGGTCTTGCCCACTTTGGCTTCGCCCGTGATGGTGATCACGCCTTCGTTATTCGGTTGCGACGGGGGCGCGTCTTCGCTCACTTTATCGGTCGGGCGGCTTTCGATGTTCTCCGCGTGGCCTTTGTCGTCGGTATAGTTCGCTTTGGCGGTGAGGCTCTTGCCTTTGTCCCCCGCTTGTACGGTGTAGGTTTTACCCTCGCCGACTTTCTTGCCATCGGCATACCAGCTGTACTGGATGTTCGCCTTGTCGGTGCCGTCTTTGTCCGTGACGGTTGCGGTGAGGGTCTTGCCCACTTTGGCTTCGCCCGTGATGGTGATCACGCCTTCGTTATTCGGTTGCGACGGGGGCGCGTCTTCGCTCACTTTATCGGTCGGGCGGCTTTCGATGTTCTCCGCGTGGCCTTTGTCGTCGGTGTAGTCCGCTTTGGCGGTGAGGCTCTTGCCTTTGTCCCCCGCTTGTACGGTGTAGGTTTTACCCTCACCGACTTTCTTGCCATCGGCATACCAGCTGTACTGGATGTTCGCCTTGTCGGTACCGTCTTTGTCCGTGACGGTTGCGGTGAGGGTCTTGCCCACTTTGGCTTCGCCCGTGATGGTGATCACGCCTTCGTTATTCGGTTGCGACGGGGGCGCGTCTTCGCTCACTTTATCGGTCGGGCGGCTTTCGATGTTCTCCGCGTGGCCTTTGTCGTCGGTGTAGTTCGCTTTGGCGGTGAGGCTCTTGCCTTTGTCCCCCGCTTGTACGGTGTAGGTTTTACCCTCGCCGACTTTCTTGCCATCGGCGTACCAGCTGTACTGGATGTTCGCCTTGTCGGTGCCGTCTTTGTCCGTGACGGTTGCGGTGAGGGTCTTGCCCACTTTGGCTTCGCCGCTAATGGTGATTTTGCCCGCATGGTTGGGTTGGGGTCGCGGCTGGGGATTCGGTTGTGGGTTCGGGTTAGGTTGTGGATTCGGGTTAGGTTGTGGATTCGGGTTGGGTTGCGGATTCGGGTTGGGTTGTGGATTAGGACCCGGTTGTGGTTCGGGTTGCGGCTGCGGTGCAATGTTGTCGCCGTGATGGTGTTTGTCGTGGTTATGCGCGGCAAGTGCGA
Source organism: Cardiobacterium valvarum (assembly GCF_900460955.1). GTDB lineage: Bacteria > Pseudomonadota > Gammaproteobacteria > Cardiobacteriales > Cardiobacteriaceae > Cardiobacterium > Cardiobacterium valvarum. Next base: position 534,112 of record NZ_UFUW01000001.1, on the reverse strand, counting down.
TACCACCGCCAATCAGGGCGAGTCCGCCGAGGGCGGCCAGTCCGGCTTTGTCCACCGTGTTGGGTGCAAACGCCTGCGCGGCGGCAACTTCCGCCGCCAGTTCATGTTCGCTAAGGGTGGCGACGGGGTAGTTGTACAGCCCGCCGTTTACCTGTGTACCAACCAGCGCGCCCTGTCCCTGGCTGAAATAGTGGTCGATGATAAGGTCAGTGCCATCATCGAAGGCGATGTAGAGATCGTCGCCTTTACGCTCAGTTATCAGCTGCTCCGGCCCGATCCCGCTTGCGGCATCCGTAAACTGGTAGTACGCCCCATGCATGGCCTCAATGTGCTGCGGCGCGCCGGCAGTATCAAGCGCGTGGGTAGCAAGGGTATCGCCGGCGGGGTTTTTCAGGCTAAGGGTGATATGGGCCATAATCGGATCTCCTAGTTAAGCGGTTATTTTCCCGATCCTTTCATAACCTTGTAAATAGACCGGTAATGTGACGGTAATATTTTGCCACAAAATGGTAGATTGCGGGGCTCTGGCAGATGCCATTCCTCTTTAATCAGCTGCAGCGACCGATGCCATCACTGCAATTTTTAGCATGCGGCTCTGAAAAGGCGGTTTCCAGGCCGAGATAACGGGAGATGTATTGCCAATGGGCATCGGGGGGAGCGCGCAGATCAAGCGCTTCTCCGCTCCACGGATGGGGGAATTGCAGGCGGGTGGCGTGTAGCATCAGGCGTAAGCCAGGACCCGTCATTGCCGTGGTGTAGCGCGGATCGCCGAGGTGGCCGCCAAGAACACGGTTTTGGCGGTTGTCGCCATGGCTGGTGTCACCGAGGATGGGATGGAAGATGTGTTTTAGATGGCGGCGCAGTTGGTGTTTGCGGCCATGCCGCGGATTGAGCTCGGCCAGGCTGTAGCGCGAGGTGGGGTGGCGACCGTCGCTCGCCAGCGGGATTTCGCTGCGCCGCAGGCAGCGGTAGTGGGTCAGCGCTGCTTGTGGTGCTTTGTCACGGCTGCGGTCACGATCGGCAATTTTGTCCGGCAGGTAGCTGAGTGGGTAGTCAATGTTGCCCGCATCCGCCAGCCAGCCGCGCACAACGGCGTGGTAGGTTTTGTGCAGACGGTTTGCTGCGATGTGGGCGCCGCACAGGCGTGCGGTTTCGGGATCGAGCGCGAAGAGCAGGACACCGCTGGTCGGGCGATCAAGACGGTGGACAGGATAAGGTTTGCAGCCTATTTGTTGTTGCAGTTGCTCAACGACGCTGCTCGCGGCATATCGATCGAGTGGGCTGGGATGGACGAAGAGGCCGGCCGGTTTGTTGACGGCCAGCAGACGGTCATCGCGGTAAAGGATGGCGAGTGGCGAGAGCATAGCGGTTTGTCATGCGAACGAAAAAGCCCGCCGGAGCGGGCTTTGTGCGGTGCGTATTACCAGCTGTTGCCGCCGAAGTTACCGCCGCCGACGCGGTCGCGGCGCGGGCGTTCTTCACGCGGGCGTGCTTCGTTGATTTTGAGCGGTCTGCCGCCAACTTCTTTACCGTTCAAGGCTTCGATGGCACGCAGGCCTTCGCTGTTGTCGTGCATTTCGACGAAGCCGAAGCCTTTGCTGCGGCCGCTGCCGCGCTCGGTGATGATGCTGGCGTTGCTGACGCTGCCGTAAGGCGCAAAGAGGTCGCGCAGTTCTTGTTCGGTGGCCCGGTAGGAGAGGTTACCGACGTAGATGTTGATCATAGGGATGGGTTCCTTTTTTCATGCGTTATCAATGTGCAACTCCCGGAATCTAACGCATGATTTCGACAGTGTTTTGCCGGATGGCAAATAGGGGTTGGCCGTTATTTCAGTTTGTCCCGCGCTTCTGCCGGATTGAGTTGTTCGGCAGAGCGGCGAAGCAGGGATTTTTTGCCGTTACCGTCGTAGTCGTCGATGTAGAAGGCAAAGAGCAGCAGGCCGTTTTCGCGGCGGTCGCCGAAGAGGCCTTCTGCGTCGCACTGTGCCAGTGCTTCGAGCAGGCAGGTTTCGAAGTCGCGGCGCAAGGTTTGGTATTGGGCTTCGTCATCGGCGGCTTGTTCGGCCAGCAGCCAGGTTTCTTTGTACAGGGCGGACTGGTTGTCCGGCCATGCGCCCGTGTGCGGGTCAACGGCCCGGTAGCTACCTTCGTAGAGTTTGCAGCGGCCATCCCAGATAGCACCCAAGAGGGTGCTGTCCGGGTCGAAGGCCTGCATGTCTTCGTGGGTAATAGCGTTGTCGGCGGCGGCAAAGAAGTCGTCCACCAGCGCGAAGTAATAGGCGGCCAGGTGTTTGCCCGCTTGTCCGGCTTCTGCCCGGATGAGGGGGAAAGAGTAGCGGATGAGGTCGGCGGCATGTTGGCGGATGCGGGCTTTTTCTGCTGCGTTCATGGTGGGCGGCATTTTTTCAGGATGCGGCGGCAACGGCTTTTTCGATGCGTCTCAATGCTTCTTCAAGCATCTCGCGCGGGCAGCCGAAGTTGAGGCGGACGAAACCGGGCGCGCCGAAGTCCGCACCGTCGTTCATGCCGACGCCGTGTTCTTCGAAGTAGCGCTGCGGGTTGTCCACACCGAGGCCGCGTGCGTCAATCCAGGCGAGAAAGGTCGCCTCGACCGGCGTCATGTGCAGTTTGCCGGTGGCGTTGACGCGTTGTTCGGCAAGCCGGGCGTTTTCGCGCAGGTAGGCAATCATTTCCTGCCGCCATTTTTCGCCGTGTTCGAGGGCGGCGATGCCCGCCGTCATGCCGAGGACGTTTACGTCGCCGGTCATGCCTACGCTGACGCGGCGGAATTCCTGGCGTAGTGCAGCGTTCGGAATGATGGTAAAGGCGCAGGAGAGCCCCGCGATGTTGTAGGTTTTTCCCATTGACATCAGGGTGATGGTGCGGTCGCGTGCGTCGTCATCCAGGCTGGCGAAGGGGCGGTGACGCGTGCCGTTGAGGATGATGTCGCAGTGGATTTCGTCCGAGCAGACGAGCAGATCGTATTTTTGGGCGATGTCGTGGTAGCGGCCAAGTTCGGCGTCCGTGTAGGTGCGGCCGATAGGGTTGTGCGGGTGGCAGAGGAGCAGCAGGCCGGTCTCGTCGTCTATGTTGGCTTCAAGTGCGTCGAAATCGGGGGTCCAGCGACCGCTTTCGAGTATGCAGGGCGAGCCTGCATTGGTGTAGTCGGGCAGCAGGGCCGGGTTTTTACGCAGGTGCGGGTAAACGGGTTCGACGATCACGGCACGGTTTTTACCGCGCAGGCGGGCGATGGCGCGGCTGAAGTTGAGGCCGGGCACGCAACCGGTGAGCGGGATAATCCAGTCAGCATCCACATGCCAGCCATAATGGGTCTCGCAGTGGCGGATGATGCCGTCAATGAAGCGGGCTTGTTGCTGGTTTCCGTAGCCGAAGACGCCATGCTCAATGCGCGCTTGCAGGGCATCGTTGATGGCGGGCGAGGCAAGGAATTCGGTATCGGCAATCCACATCGGCAGGATGCTGGTACCGCTGTATTTGTGCCATTTTTCCGAGTCGCTGTGGGCGCGGCTGTCACTGCTTTGTAACATGATGGGTTCCTTGGTTTGGGGTATTCGTTGGCGCTAGTTTTTTTTCAGCCATTGCCACAGGCCGATCACGGCCATGAGGCTGAGGACGGTATGCTGGGCGGCGCTCTGCGGCCGGACGGTGAGCCACAGGGTAACGGCGGCAATCAGCAGCAGGGTGCCGGCGATAAGGCGCGGGTTGCCGCTTGCACCCCTGGTGCGCGGGCTGGGCGGCTGGTCGAGTTGTTGTTGCAGGATGCGGCTTGCGAGCAGCGGCAGTTGCGGCAGGGCTTTGGCGTATTCGTGGGCGTGGTAGCGCATTTGTTTGATGACGGCGCGCGGGCCGATCTGGGTTTTCATCCAGGCTTCGAGGACGGGTTTGGCGGTCGTCCACAGGTCGAGTTCGGGGTAGAGGCGGCGGCCCAGTCCTTCGACGTTGAAGAAGGTTTTTTGCAGGAGGACGAGCTGCGGCTGGATGTGCATGTTGAAGCGGCGCGCGGTCTGGAAGAGGCTGATGAGGAAGGTGCCGAAGGAGATTTCTTTGATGGGTTTGCCGAAGATGGGTTCGCTGACTTTGCGGATGGCGGCCTCAAAGTCGGTGATGCGGGTGTCGCCCGGCACCCAGCCGGATTCAACGTGCAGTTCGGCGACACGGCGGTAGTCGCGGTTGAAGAAGGCGAGGAAGTTTTCGGCGAGGTAGTGCTGGTCTTCGGGGGTGAGCGAGCCCATGATGCCGAAGTCGATGGCGCAGTAGCGCGGTGCTTCGGGATTGCTGGTGTCCACGAAGATGTTGCCGGGGTGCATGTCGGCGTGGAAGAAGCTGTCGCGGAAGACTTGGGTGAAGAAGATTTCCACGCCGCGCTGGGCGAGGACTTTCATGTTGGTGTGGGCGGCGTGGATGGCGTCCTGGTCGGCGATGTTGGTGGCGTAGATGCGTTCCATCGTCAGGATGTTTTTGCGGCAGTAGCGCCAGTGGATTTCCGGGACGTAGAGCAGCGGCGAATCGGTGAAGTTGGCGCGCAGCTGGCTGGCGTTGGCCGCTTCAAACATGAGGTCGAGCTCGTTCGCCATGGTGTTTTCGAATTCGCGCACGACTTCGACCGGACGCAGGCGGCGGCCTTCGCCGGTGCAGCTGGCAAGCCGCGCCAGTTGGTACATCAGCGCGATGTCGGCAGCGACGGCTTTTTCCACGCCAGGGCGCAGTACTTTGATGATGACGTTTTCGCCGCTGTGCAGGGTGGCGGTGTGGACTTGCGCGACGGAAGCGGAGGCGAGCGCGGTTTCGTCGAAGTCGGCGAAGTGGTTTTCCAGCGGCTCGCCCAGGGCGGTTTCGATGATGCGGCGCGCCTCAAGACCGGGGAAAGGCGGGACCCGGTCTTGCAGTTTGCTCAGTTCTTCGAGCAGGTCGGGACTGAGCAGGTCGGGGCGGGTGGAGAGGGTCTGGCCGAGTTTGACGAAGATGGGGCCGAGGTCTTGCAGGGCGAGGCGCAGGCGTTTGCCGAGGGTGGCGTGTTCGGCGGCATCGCGGTAGTAGGCGGGATGCAGGCGGGCGGCAAGACGCAGCCAGCGGAAGATGCCTTCGTCCGGCAGGTATTCGTGCAGGCGGTAGCGGATGAGGACGCGGGCGATGTGGTAGCTGCGGCGGGCGGATGCAAGCATCAGCGGGTTTCCTTGGCGAGACGGGTTTCGAGGCGGTCGATACGGCTGATGAGCGCGGCGAGGCGGGCGGCGAAGGCGGCGGCATCGGTGCGTGTGGCGCAGCCGTGGTTTTCAAGATAGTCACGCAGCTTGGCTTCACAAGCGGCTTTGGCGCTTGTCCCCGCGCTTTGCAGGCGGCGCAGGGCGTCAGCGAGCAGGCTGCCAAAGTCGTCGCCGAAGCGGGCGCGCAGTACGGCGGCGTAGTCGGGGGCAAGTTCGCCCATGACGCGCTGGAATTGTTGCGCGGTGTGCAGGTCGCCTTCGATATGCAGTTTGCCGCGCGGGGTGTCGCTGGGCGTGCGTTTGAAGAGTTGCAGGTAGCCGGCGAGGTCGCCGCTGAGGCGCACGTCGCAGAGGGTGGCGTGGTCGTCGGAAAGACGGACGGTACCGCCTTCGATTTCGGCAATCCACGGGGTATCGCGGCCGTTCAGGTCGATGCTGATGCGGCGGCCATTCAGCACCGCCAGTTTGTCGCGCGCCGCCGGATCAAGGCGCAGCGCGCCGTTGATGAGTTGTTCGACCAAAAGGCGCGCGTCGAGGTAGTTTTCAAGCATGGGGTTTTATGCCTTTGTGGATGGCGACGATGCCGTTGCTGAGGTTCTGGTATTCGCAGTTTTCGAGGCCTGCCGCCGCAAACATCGCTTTCAGTTCTTCTTGCGGCGGGTGTATGCGGATGGATTCGGCGAGGTACTGGTAGCTGTCGCGGTCACGGACGATGAGTTCGCCCATTTTCGGCAGGAAGGTGAAGCTGTACCAGTCGTAGAAGCGGCTGACGACGGGATTCTTCGGCCGCGAGAATTCGAGGACGAGGACACGGCCGCCCGGTTTGAGCACGCGCGCGATTTCCGATAGGGCTTTGTCCTGATGGGTGACGTTGCGCAGGCCGAAGGACATGGTGATGAGGTCGAAGCTGTTATCCGGGAAGGGCAGCGCTTCGACGTTGGCGATGACAAATTCGAGGTTTTTCAGCCAGCCCTTGTTGGTCAGGCGTTCCTCACCGATTTTCAGCATGGAGGCGTTGATGTCGGAGGACACCAGCCGTCCTTCGATGTCGCCGTCTTTACCGCGCATCCGTTTCGCGAGACGCAGGGTGATGTCGCCGGTGCCGGCGGCGAGGTCGAGGACGTGTTCGCCCGGTTTGACTTCGGTCTGCCAGATGTACCAGTTCTTCCACATACGGTGGATGCCGGCGCTCATCACGTCATTCATCAAATCGTATTTGGTGGCGACGGAATCAAACACGTCGGCGACGCGGCCTTCCTTTTCCTCGCTGTTGATGGTTTCGTAGCCGAAGTGGGTTTGCTCTTTCTCTGTCATCGTGTATCTCGTGTTTTGCCTTGAGCGGCAAGCGCCTGTTCATAGCGCTGCCAGTAATCGTCTGCGTTGACCGCGAGGTCGTGTAAGGTGTCCCAGGTGTAAATGCCGCTGAAATGGCCGTCGCTGAAATACAGGCGCACGGCATAACTGCCAACCGGCTCGACGCGGCGGATCAGCACATTGCGCCGCCCGGCGACCAGCGTCCACGCGCCGCCGTGCCCGCGCACCTCGGCAGACGGCGAGCAGACGCGCAAATATTCGGCGGAAAGCGGGTAGGCAGTGCCGGCAAAGGAGACGGTCAACGTCGCGCCGCCTTTGGCCAGTCGCAATTCATCGGGAACCATATTCATCAAACAAACGCAGGACTTCATCGTGGTGGCGGATGGTGCGCCAGGCGCGCGCCGCCAAATCGGGGCTTATCATACCGTAACCCGGCAGAATCAGGGTAAGACAGCCTGCCGTGATCGCGGCTTCCACGCCCGGCGGCGAGTCCTCGACTACCAGCAGATTGGCGGGGTCAACGCCTAACGCTTCCGCCGCGCGACGGTAAGGTTCTGGATCGGGTTTCGGGTTTGCCACATCCTCATAAGTGATGACGTGGGCAAAACAGGCGAACAACTCAGGACGGCTGCTGCGGGCAAAATCGCGCTCGACATTGCGGCGGAAATCGCCCGTGACCAGCGCCAGCGGCACACCGCGCGCGTGCAGGGAGGCAATCAGCGCATCCGCCCCCGGCATGAACGGCGCGCCTTCGTTAGCAAAAATCTCGTCGCGCAGCGCGAACCAGCGCGCGATGAAATCATCAAGCGACATCGCCTGCCCCAGCGCCTCGTTCAGCACCTGCAAATACACCTGCGGCGGCTTGCCGACCAATTCCTCAAACAGTTCCGGCCGGATCGGTAGGCGCTCGCGGACAATCAGCTCGCGGAACGCGCGATAAATCAGACGCTCCGTGTCGAAAACGACGCCGTCCTTATCCAGCGCGACCGCCTTAATCACTGGCTTCATGACAAAAACTCCCACACCTCGTCGTGATGACGGATCACGCGCAACACCGCCTGCGCCGTCGCAGCAGGCGGGGCAGCATCAGCGGCGAACAGCAGCGTCGGGCAGCCCGCCGCCAGCGCCGCCTGCACACCCACCGCCGAATCCTCCACCGCCAGCATCCGCGCCGTCTCCACGCCCAAATAAGCGGCGGCACGCAAATACGGCTCGGCATCCGGCTTGGTCTTCGCGACATTACCAGCAGTGATGATTACCGAAAAACACCGCAACAATTCCGGCTTGGCGCTGCGCTGAAAATCAGCCAGCACATTCTCCTCATCATCCGCCGACACCAGCGCCAGCGGGTAGCCCTCGGCATAAAGCCGCTCAATCAATGCATCCGCGCCGGGCATGAAGGGCACACCGTGCGCCTCAATAATGGCGTCGCGCCGCGCAAACCAGTCGGCAAAAAACACCTTCATATCCACCGCATCACCCAGCGCCGCCTGCAAAATCGCAGCTGTCGCGGTGCTACTCTCGCCGCTGCACCGTGCCGCCAGCGCCTCCGGTTCGGGATACGGCTTGGGCAGGGCGCGCAACGTTGAGAGTAGCGCGTCAGCATAAATGCGCTCGGAATCGAAAGTAACGCCGTCCTTGTCGAGGGCAACGGCGGCGATGGGCAAAGCAGACATTGAAGGCTCCGGGTGGTGGATGAAGACAGGCATTGTAGCGCGCGACGGGGGCTGATTTTCCGCCGCTTGGCAGCGAACCGCATCGCGTCAAATACAAGCACATTCAATAACGCATGTCACAAAAAAGCCCCGTAAGGGGGCTTTTCTTATGTATGGCAACTTTTAATCTGTTACGGCTCTATTGCTTTTTCAGTTCTTTCAAACTGCCATCCAAATTAAACAGAGCACGGTATTGAGCGCGCGGACTGTCTATATCTGGAGTAATCCATTGCAATTCCTGATTATCGACCAACAGTTTGAAGAGGATAAAATCAGGTTCGTTTTTTTTCGCCTCCACTTCTTTGGCTTTATCGTGCCAATTTTGGGCAACAATAGCCACGGTGGCGAATTTGATTTTATCCAGCGGGAAAACATTGTCTTTCATATTGCCACCGCCCGTAATTTGCACCGGCTGCGGCTCACCCCATTGACCGTTTTGGTAAATATAGTGGTCTATATTGTCGGACTTTTCGGGATCTTGTATATCGACTTCAATTTTCGGTTGTCCGCCACCGTGAAATTCTATGCTTTGAAAAATATTGAGTGGTTTTCCGCTAAATTGGGGCAGGGATTTGAGAGTATCTTCCGCAGCTTGCAAGGCTTGGGTATCGCTTAAAAAGTTGTTTTGACTCTCGGTCTGCTGCTTGCTATCAGTTGGTGCGATGGCGTTCTGATTTTGCGCCTGCTCTTCTTTTTTCGGCGCAGGTGCTTTGCTACCACCATCGCAGGCACTCAACCCGAACGCTGTCGACAGACACAACAACCACAATACGGAATGTTTTGAATTCATATCGAACTCCTTGGTTGGAAAAAACATAAAGATGAGGACAGGAATGGTAAATGATTTTTTAAAAACGGTAAATAAAGTAAACAAAATGCCGCCTGAACAACATGGGGGGAATATTTAAAGCGGACTTTCAGCCCGTCGCAAACCCAAAAACCATCCTGCTTGGCGACGTGTCCAAGCTTTATCCCACCTGGCGGGAACCCAGCATTATCCCGCTTGACGGCGTGCTCCTACGCCGTCAAATGACGGTTCGCCTGCCACACCTGATTCAAGGCCGCCTGAATCAGGCGGAGGGTACCCGGTGTTATCCCCACATGCCGGGCATGAGCGGCAAAACCGCCGAGCACATCAAGGGTGTGCCGCAGGATGCGCTGCGCATCGGGCCAGTCCAGCCCCGCGTGGCGGGCGAGCTTTTGCATGGCAGACACGCTGGGGGTTTTGCCAAAACCGGCAAAGGCGGTCGCGTGTTCGCCGAAGCGCTGCGGGCTGAACGTCGCATCATAAAAAGGCGATACCTGCCACTCGCCCGCGTCATTTTGCAAAAAGGCCCAGTTTTTGCCGTGATCATCCTGATTGCAGGCAAAAAGATTGAACACCGCGCGGCGGAACTGGATTTCCCCCACCGCGACCGATTGGCAGAGCTGCCTGCTCGCCTTGATCAAGTCTTCATAATCCAGACTCGGCAAGCGGAAATCGGCGTTGAGCAAGCCCGCGAGGCTATGCTGGTGCAGCCTGCCGTTTTCACCGTGCCAGTCAAAGCGCCGCACGGCCAGCCACTGCGCGGCACCGCTGGCGGGCGGGGCTTCAAGCAGCCGCCAGGTGCAGGGATTCAGCTGCGCCTCGGCTGCCATCGTCAAATACACCGCCTCGCACAACCCTTCTTCATGCCCCAGCGGCAGATGCGGCGAGGTGAATTTCACAATCCACGCCTCATCGCCGGGCTGCGGCGCGGAACGCACCAGCGCCGCACCTGAGGCCGGCATGAACACCTGCGCCTTCGGCCTGGCCCCACCCGAACTGCCCGCTGCCAGCAGACTTTGCAACACGTCCTCGCTCTGCCTGTCGAACACTGCCTGCGCTGCCAAACCCAGTGCCGCCATATCCGCCACATCCTCGGCATCAACGCTCTGATCAGGCTCAAAAAACAGGCCGCCGATACCGCGATGGCCGACAAACGCCAAGCGGTCCAGCGGCGTGAGCTGCTGCGGCAAAATGCCCTGGCGGCGGAAAAAACGGTCTTGCAACAATAGCCCCCAGCCGTCGGGCAGGCTGTCGGCAAAAACACCGTGCAAACCGTCATACGGCTCACTTGGGGCAAGTTGCAACGCCGTATCCGCTCGCAGGGCAAACGGCGATAGGTTGCCGAAGCGCGCCAGATAATCGTCCTGATAAGCGAAAAAAATCCCCTGCCGGTTTTGCGCCAACGTACCGACCGCCACCTGCTCGCCGCTGGCCAGCGTCCGCCCGACATGCAACTGCCGCAGCGGCTTAAAAATCGTCATCCAATACCTCGGCGATGGTCACAGGCAGCGGATTTTGCGGCTTTTCCGCGAGAGCAAACAGGCGGCGCAGATCGTCCAGACACTGCCACAGCAACAAAAACTGACGCAGCGAAATCTGCCCGGTGAGCTCAAACTTCTTGATAGTGGCGGCAGGCACGGTACTGCGCTCGGCCAACGCCTGCCGCGACCATTTCTTCTGCCGCCGCAAACGGCGCAAATAGGCAGCCAATGCGGACTGCACATCCGCTTCATCCAGTAGCAATATAGACATCATCATATCCAGAAAAGGGGAAATAACAGGATTTTTGATATTATAGTGTCTTTATACCTGTCTAAGCAGCTGGTGTTTCCCTGCTTGGCGACGTGTCCTGTGTTTTCGCAAAAAAATCCGGCGCTCACGCGCCGGATTTTTTGTGTCTGCCATCAAGCGGCAGATGCCCCTTGCAAAGGCGGTCCTTTTTTCGAGGTTAGATATCAGATGGGTAAATCGCGGCGTTCTGCGCGACGCGGTTGTGCCGCACGGGCAGCGAGGTAGGCGGCAAGGTATTCGTCCATGTTCTGGCTGGTTTCTACGGCGGCACGGAAGGTCAGGCGGGCGGCAACGGCGTTCAGGTCGAAGTACCAGTACAGCGGCATCAGCGGGTTGATAAATTGTTCGCTGCCACGGGTGCGTGCGCTGCTGTGGTGGTCACCGAAGGCGCCACGCATGGCGCTGGCGATGGCGATGGCGTTGTTGATGATGCTTTTGTGGCTCGGCAGGCGCTCGTTAAGGGTATGAATAAGGTCAAGGTAGGCGGCGCCTTCGGGCATGTCCGCGCTCAGGCTGTGGCTGCCGAGGTAGGCGCCAAGCGCGGTGAGGTCAGCGATGTTGTGCAGCAGTGGGTAGTGATCCAGGCCTTGTTCGATGCCGAAAGCGTTGATGCTGAGGTAGGCAGCAGGGTAGTCCGCGCCTGCGGCGGCAATGACGGACAGGGAGTCTTCGACAAGGGTACCGACGCCGGTTTCGTCGCCGCGCATGAGGCTGTCCGTGCCGCCGTCCACGAGGATGAGGGTGTCAAGCCGGTGTTCTTCGCGCAGGTAGCGGTAGGCGGCACGCAGCGGCTGTACGCCGAGGCGGTTGCTGTAGGCGTATATTTGCGGTGCGGTTTCGCCTTGTTGTTTAAGCCAGTCGTAGAGGTGTTTTTCGGGAAAGTACGGCATCGGTGCGGGGGTGTCGTCGATGCGATAGCAGCCCGGGCTGGGTTGGGCGCAGTCGGTAAAGTCAAGTTGGGTGAAGGACAGGTTGGCAAAGACGACGGCCTTTCCTTGCGCGCGCAGGTAGTGCCAGAGCGGAATGGCACTGGCGACGTCGTATCCGCCACCGCAGCCGGCAAGCAGGACACTGCGGCTGTGAGCAAGGCGGTTGAAGATGGGGAGTTCATTTGTGTTCAGGGCGGGGTGTTGCCCCTCCCTGCCCTTGTCTGTGGTGTTATCGCTTCGCTTTTTTCCGTTCGTTTTCGGTGAGCAGTTTTTTGCGGATGCGCACGGATTTGGGCGTGACTTCGACGAGTTCGTCATCGTCAATGAATTCCAGCGCCTGTTCGAGGGTGTTGCGGATCGGCGGGGTGAGGATGAGGTTTTCGTCCGAACCTGCCGCGCGGATGTTGGTCAGCTGTTTGGCTTTGAGCGGGTTGACGGTGAGGTCGTTGTCGCGGCTGTGGATGCCGATGACCATGCCTTCGTACACTTCGTCGCCGTGGCCGATGAAGAGGCGGCCGCGTTCTTGCAGGTTGAAGAGGGCGTAGGCCAGCGCTTTGCCGGTCGCCATGGCGACGAGCACGCCGTTGTGCCGTGTTTTGCCCAGGCCTTCTTTTTTCGGCGCGTAGTGGTCGAAGGTCTGGAATTTGAGCCCGCTGCCGGAGGTGAGGGTCATGAATTCGGTCTGGAAGCCGATGAGGCCGCGCGTCGGGATGAGGTATTCGAGGCGGATGCGGCCTTTTCCGTCCGGCATCATGTTGCGCAGTTCGCCTTTGCGCTCGCCCATGCGTTCCATCACCGCTCCCTGGTGCTGTTCGTCAAGGTCAAGGACGACGAATTCGTAGGGTTCGTGGATTTCGCCGTCGATTTCTTTGTAGATGACTTCGGGACGCGAGACGCCGAGTTCGTAGCCTTCGCGCCGCATGGTTTCGATGAGCACGGAGAGGTGCAGTTCGCCCCGGCCGCTGACTTTGAATTTGTCGGGGTCGTCCATTTCTTCGACGCGCAGGGCGACGTTGTGGATGAGTTCGCGCTCCAGGCGTTCTTTGATTTGCCGGCTGGTGACGAATTTGCCTTCGCGTCCGGCGAAGGGGGAGTTGTTGACCTGGAAGGTCATGCTCATGGTCGGCTCGTCCACGGAGAGGTGCGGCAGGGCTTCGACGTGGTTCGGGTCGCAGAGGGTGTCGGAGATGTAGAGCGGGTCAATGCCGGTGAAGGAGATGATGTCACCGGCGGCGGCGCTGTCGACTTCGACTTTTTCCAGGCCGAGGAATTTGTAGATTTGCAGGATGCGGCCGTTACGGATGCCGCCGTCGCGGCCGATGATTTTGACCTGGGTGTTGCTGCTGATGCTGCCGCGTCCGATGCGGCCAATGCCGATGACACCGGTGTAGCTGGAGTAGTCAAGCGAGGAGACTTGCATGCGGAAGGGTTTGTCGCGTTCGACTTGCGGCGGTTTGACGTGGTTGACGATGGCTTCGAAGAGCGGTGTCATGTCGCCGCTGCGGATGTCGGGGTTGTCGCCGGCGTAGCCGTTCAGGCCGGAGGCGTAGATGATGGGGAAGTCGAGTTGTTCATCGGTGGCGCCAAGGCGGTCGAAGAGGTCGAAGGTTTCGTTCAGCACCCAGTCGGCGCGCGCGCCGGGGCGGTCGATTTTGTTGATGACGACGATGGGATTCAGCCCCATGTCGAAGGCTTTTTGGGTGACGAAGCGGGTTTGCGGCATGGGGCCGTCCATGGCGTCCACAAGGAGGAGGACGCTGTCCACCATGGAGAGGACGCGCTCGACTTCGCCACCGAAGTCGGCGTGTCCGGGGGTGTCCACGATGTTGATTTGGTAGTCTTTCCAGCGGATGGCGGTGTTTTTCGCCATGATGGTGATGCCGCGTTCGCGTTCGAGGTCCATGGAGTCCATCATGCGCTCGTAGATTTCGGCGCGCTCGGTGAGGGTGTCGGATTGGCGGAAGAGTTGGTCAACGAGGGTGGTTTTGCCGTGGTCAACGTGAGCGACGATGGCGATGTTGCGGATTTTGTTTATGTCTTGGATATCAGTCACGGGGTTCTCGGTTTGTGATGTGGTTTTGTTGCATATAGCCGGAGTAATTACTTTTTTATTCAAGGCGGTGCGCCGAAGGCAATGCAGGTTGATGCGGCGAGGCTCGCCAACCCGGAATGAGGGAGTAAGGGCTTTGGCTATAAAGAACGCCGCTGGCGCGGCGTCTTGCAGGTTGGTAATTATAGCGCTTCGCAGCAGGGCATGGGGTTGTCCCGCACCGTCAGGCTTTGAGTTTTTCTTGCAGCAGGGCGTTGACGGTTTTCGGGTTCGCCTGACCTTGTGAACGTTTCAGCACTTGTCCGGTGAGGAAGCCGAGCATTTTGCCTTGTCCCGCGCGGTAGGCGGCGGCTTGTTCGGGGTGCGCGGCGATGACTTCGTCCACCCAGGCGGCGATTTGCCCGTCGTCATTCACCTGGCGCAGGCCTTGTGCGTCAATCAGTTCGTCCGCCGTGGCATCACCCGCCCACAGTTGCGGCAGCAGTTTTTTCGCGGCGGAGGCGGAGATGGTGTTGTCCTGCACGCGTTGCAGCAGGCCGGCGAAGCGCGCAGCCGTGAGCGGGATGTCTTTGATGCTGCCCGCGTGTTCGTTGTACAGCCGTGCGAATTCGCCCTGCATCCAGTTTGCCGCCAGTTTGCCGTCGCCACAGGCCGCTGTCAGTGTGTCGTAGTAATCAGCCATGTCACGCATCTGCAGGATGAACTGGATGGCGTCCGCATCCAGGCCGTAATCCTGCCGGTAGCGCTCCGCCCGCGCCTGCGGCAGCTCCGGCAGCATGGCGCGCGTTTCTTCAATCCACTCCGGAGCAAGGTCAAGCGGCAGCAGGTCGGGATCAGGAAAGTAGCGGTAGTCGTTGGCTTCTTCTTTGCTGCGCATGGTGCGGGTTTCCATGCGGTCGGGATCAAACAGGCGGGTTTCCTGCTCGACGGCTTTGCCGCTGTCCATGAGGTCACTCTGCCGTTCGATTTCCAGGTTGATGGCCTGCTCGACGAAGCGGAAGGAGTTGATGTTTTTCAGCTCGACGCGCGGGTTGAGGTCATCGCTGCCTGCGGCACGGATGGATACGTTGGCATCGCAACGGAAGGAGCCTTCCTGCATGTTGCCGTCGCTGATGCCGAGGTAGCGCACGAGGTGGTGCAACTGGCGCATATAGGCCACCGCTTCCGCCGCCGAGCGCAAATCCGGTTCGGAAACCAGCTCAATTAGCGGCACTCCGGCGCGGTTGAGGTCAATACCTGTACGGTCGGGAAAGGCATCATGCACCGATTTGCCGGCATCTTCTTCCAGCTGTCCGCGATTGATGCGCACCTTGCGCACACCGTCTGCTGTCTCAACCGTCACCACGCCGCCACGAATGATAGCATCGTCCAGCTGGCTGATCTGATAGCCTTTCGGCAGGTCGGGGTAAAAATAATTCTTGCGCATGAAGAAGGCGTGCGGGTTGATTTCCGCACCAATCGCCAGCCCGAACAACGTCGCAAATCGCACTGCCTGCGCATTTAATACTGGCAATACCCCCGGAAAACCCAGATCAATTTCATTGACGTGGGCATTGGGTTCTGCGCCAAATGTCGCAGAAGAAGGAGAAAAGAGTTTGCTTGCGGTCGCCAGTTGAATATGCAATTCCAGACCAATCACGGGTTCATAGCGCATTGAAATATCCTCAAAAGAAAACCCCACCAAGGTGGGGCGAAGTGGTATGGAAAGTGTAAATGCTGCTTATCGGCTTGGCAAGTTGGAGAACTTGTCATTATCCACCAAGCGCTTATCAACAATACGCGGGGTGACAAAAATCAGCATTTCACTCTTATTGAAGGTACGTGAGTTTTTCTTGAAGGCATTGCCGATGACCGGAATATCACCCAAAAGCGGAACTTTATTGGTAGAAGCCTTTTGCGTTTGCTTATAAACACCACCCAAGACAATTGTCTCACCGTTATCCACCAAGACATTGGTTTTCACGCCACTAGTCAGCTTGGTAACTTGCGTTTGTCCCGCAACTGAAACATTATTACCTAACTCATCATTGTTGATGTTCAATTCCATATCTACCATGTTATTCGGCGCGATACGCGGGGTAACATTCAAACGCAAGGCTGCGGTCACGGTTTCCAGATTATTGGTGCCATCTTCATCTTTGGTGACAATCGGCACTTCGGTACCTGACCATACTTCAGCGACTGCACCGTCCTGGGTTACAACACGCGGGCTGGAAAGGATTTCTACGCGGCCTTCAGTTTGCAGCGCAGAGAGTTCCAGGTCCACCAAGAAATCACCGCTCAGGATAGACAGACCATAACTGGCGGGATTTCCTGAACCAGAAGTAACCGGCATATTGACACCCAAGCGGTTAGACAAATCCGGTAGAGTTCTCGGCGTGGTTCCATTCAGCGTATCAAGGGCTAATTTTGTTGTCGCCTCATTTTTACCACTGCCCGCAACTAAACTGTTTCTATTAGGGTTAACGAAAGAAACACCGAAACGAGCACCCAAATCACGGGCATAGTTATCTTCGGTGAGCACAATCCGAGAATCAATCAACACCTGTTTAACCGGTTTATCCAGTTCGGCAACAAGTTCGCGTACTGCCTGGATTTTTTCCGGAATATCATTAACGATAAGGGTATTGGTTCTTTCATCAACTGATACTGAACCACGGTCAGAAAGAATAGAATCTACTGTATTATTATATGAGGTTCCACTCGTAGAAGAACTTGAATTCTTCTTAGCTTCTTCTATGAGTTTCTTAAGATCTATAGCACGCGCGAATTGCACTTGGATGCGATCAATGCGCGTAGGCGTCAAATCCCTTTTCTCTTTGAGAGTTGAGAGAACTTTTAGCTCAGAATCTCTTAATTCATCCAAGGTAGCAACATAGATGACACCACCACTTTCGCGTTTATCCAGTCCTTTGGTTTTCAGAATAATATCCAGCGCTTGATCCCAAGGCACATTATCCAAACGCAAAGTGATATTGCCAGTCACACCATCACTAACCACGATATTGTTTTTGGTGAATTCCGAGATGATTTGTAAGACAGCACGCACTTCAATATCCTGGAAGTTCAAAGATAAAGGCTCGCCTCGATATTGCTTACCACTGCCAAAGCCCAGCAGTTCCTGCACTTTACGATCTTGAGTACTTTGTGCCGGTTTTCTAATTTCAATCGTATAAGCCGTACCGCTCTGGTAGTTTACGAATTCATAGGCATTGCCACCCATATCTAGGGTTATCTTGGCACCACGACCAGCTCTTTGAATCGTTGCCGTATTGACAGGCGTGCTGTAATCGCGTACATCCAGTTGTTTCTGCTCATTATTAGCTATGCTGATACCTGGAATCTCAGCAACAACACGATTGCCATCCTTACGGAGATTAACAACGGTATCGGGAGAAGGAAGATTGAATGTAAACTGAGCACCGTTACCATTCCCCAACTTATTGAATTTAGGAGCAAGTGCAGTAACCGTATTGACCCCCCGACCCACAGTTGCCGTACCAACACCAACTTGCCTGTTAACAGCTCCGCGGAATCCACCAGTAGCATTATTATTTGCAGGTTTTGCTACCCGCCCGGTATTGGCAGCCACACTAACGACAACATCTTGCCCTTGCAGGCTAACGTTATATGTCGTCGGTGCAGACAGATTAATAACGGCACGCGTACGTCCTTGTCCCGGTATAACTTCAACGTTATAAATACCATTTTGCGCAACATCAACGCCACGGCTTCTCATACTGGAAGTCGTGTTGGGGAAATCCAGCACAATAGAGGAATCTGTATTAAAGGCCTGTGGCTTGACTCCGGCATTTTTGAATATCACCTGATATCCACCAGCACCACTACCATGTTCTACACCGCTAATACTAGCCGCATACAGACTTGAAGAAAGCAACAATAAGCTACCGGTAAAAATATGTTTCATATCCATAACCTCTAAAAATCAATAAGTAAATAATTCCAAAATGGCAATTCTATTCTGCCAACCGCGCGGAATTCTATGTTTCTCACGTACTACAACTTGGTCGGGCTTGATTGAGATAATCAGGCCATTATTTTTTCCCATGTATTCGCCCTGTACGACATTAACCACACCGGCATCCGGCGTTTGGATCAAAGCCGCACGCCGTTGATTCTTCTTGAGAACAGTACCCACCATCCATAATTGATTTAACTCGTAATTTTCAAGAAAATATTTTTCATGGGGTGTGGGGGCGCCGTCACCACAATCATCGTCGCTACAAGCATTAGTACTACCATCTGCCGGCACACTTGCATCAACTACAAACGACTTTAGTGCAAACGGATCAGCATCTTCCGCGCTATAGACATAAGGATGATATTCCTGGTTCACTGGCAATGGTCCCAAATCCAGATTGGCACTCGGCTTGACGGTATTCTGGGTGTCTTGAATGAATTGGGTCGCTTCAGTTTCGGGATTACTTCCAATGAATCCTGTAGTAAAACAGATAGCGAGTGGCAATATCGCAAACTGATACAATATTGACTTATTGGCCATTTGCATTTTCCCCTCCACTATTCTTGAGCTGGCTTATATCCTGTTTGAGGAACTCATCCAGGTTTTGGTTATAGACATAAGTTTGCAACTGACTTTTAATGGATAATTTATTTGGATCTTTTTCATCAATCTTAATTGACATATCAGAGACATTCAAGATACGTTGCAAGGCAGATATTCTACTAGTAAATTGAGAAAAATTCGCATATTTAGTATCTGCATCCAAATCAATAGGTTTAACATCATAAAAGCTCAACTTCACATCAGCTTTCGGCTGGAACTGATTGAAGATAATATTATTATCAATTCCTGACTCATATACATTATCAATCAAATCAGGCATTTCATCCTGTGAGGGCAGAAATTCCAGCAAAGATTTTAGGATAGCAACCAGTTCTGCCGAACGTTCCTGATATTTTGGCAAATCCTGCGTATATTGATATAGCTGTTTATATTGTGCCTTTAAGGAATCGATTTCAGCCTGGTTTGCGCTTTGTTGTTCCATTAAGGGTTCTCGGACAAATTTATTATAAACAAATGCGCCAAGACCAATAAGAGCCACCCATAATATGATCTTATAATATATTGGCCAAGTCCCAGGATTACTGGTATCTAGCTGACCCGGTGATACAAATTTCATCCCTGACCTCCTTCTGTAGTGGTAGATTCACGCTTCACTTTTACATGAATAACAAATTCTTTTACTTCGCTGTTCGGGGGTACAGTAAAACTCTTTTCATCACCAACTGTACCCGTAATTCTTTCTACATTAGCCGGCGGCGAGAAATAGGAGAATTTTTCCATATTACGAATAAATTGCGCTACCGCACTGTCATTCATTGCAATACCTTTGATTGCAACTTTTCCGTCCTGGCCAATTCCACCAGCTTGGTAATCAACGGATCGCAAAAAGATAGTTTCCGGTGTATTTTTTGCTACATAATCAAGCATTTCAGTAACTAAACCGCGTTGTGCCTGTAATCCTTGAATAACTTCAATCTGCAAATTGACTTGTCTGTTCAATTCTTTCAGTCGTTCAACTTCGCTTTTAGCTTTAGACAGTTTTGCGGTTTCGCTCTTTATCTGCTCCTTAGCCGCTTCCTGTTGCTCTATATATTGGGTTTCATACCAATAATTAGCAGCTAATGCAAGCGCACAGGCAATAACTATTGCTATGGTTGCGTAGGCGAAAGTTTTTCTTTGTTCTTCGCGACGTTGTGCTCGCCACGGTTGCAGGTTAAATTTTCTAGCCATTAGTTTGTGCCTTCCATCGCTAAGCCTATTGCCAAGGCGTGATTGATACCAGACTGCAAGGTTTCATCTGATCGTTGCGAACCGGACAGTTTGATATACGGTGCTAAATTCAACAATCTGATGTTATGGGAAACGTTTGCAGCCCCCAGTGCTTCTACAAAGCCGCTCAGTCGTGAACCACCGCCGGTTAGATAAATGGCCCGCAGTGGATCACTGCTTTCGCTGACGTTATTAGCTTCGTAGAAATCCATCGCCAAATGCAGCTGTTCTGTGAAGGTCTGCACATAAGGGGTCAGGACTAAATCTCTGTATTCATCGCCAAAGCTGCGACCAATTTTCCTGTTCTCCGCCGATTCGGCGTCAATGTCGAAAACATCCATGATGATTTCGTTCACGGTATTACCGCCAATTTGCTGTTCGCGACTGAACAACAGTTCACCGCCTTTGCAGACATAGAAACGACTGCGGTTGAAACCAATATCAATTAACATGACACGCCCCCCCCTTCCAACAGCGCTGTCATTTCTGACGACATAATTCAGAACACGGTTGAAGGCGAAAGCATCAACATCCACATGGGGTGCAGTAAAGGTCTTAGGCAGATTGTTGAGCAGTGCAGTTTTTTCGTCAGCAACATCACGGCGTACAGCGACTACGAGGCGGGTACCTTTTTTATTGGGCACTTCGTCGAAGTCGAAATAGACTTGATCCATGCCAAAAGGGATGGCATCGTTCAGTTCGAGTTCGATAGCACCTTCCAGTTCGTTGCCGCGCAAACCTGCATCTACGGTAACTTCCCGCATGATGGCGTCGCCGGTATTGATATGCAGCACCGGCAGTCCTTTGGAAAGTTTTTGTTTTTTCAAGGTCGCCGCAACGATTCTGCCTAAGGTAACGCGATCCCGCTGCTGACGTACATCCGGCGGTATCACTTCGTAAGCGAGGTGATTCGCGGTAAAGCTTTTACCGGACTGTTTGACCCGGGCAATTTTGATGCTGTATTGCCCGATATCTACCCCGATAATCTCAGGTTTTCCCAACATATGTCATAACTCCTTTTAAGTCTGCCACAAGGATGAAACGATTTGACGGACAATACGAGGCGTCGTTCTGCCAAGTTCGCTCCCGTTACCGGGTTTCATCGTTACAACAGTCTTGAAACGTTCTTATCAAATCCCAAGCTCAATTTAGCCACTTTCTGAACAAAAATCAATATTCGGTTAGTCTTTTATTAAGCATTTTGCAATGTTTCATTTCATGCTTATGAAAGGTAAGGGAAATTTTTGCGTGTCCGGAAAACAACAAATTTTGCATGGGCGTATTGTAACATAAATTTCATGTTTGTCTGCACGTCATTTCCTTGCAATCTTGCGTAGAACCTGCCAAGGCGCTTAACAATAAACACCCCGCGTTAACGGGGTGTCATATTGTAGAAAGTGTTTTGGATACAGCGGTTTCCCGGCCTCCGCCAAGCGGGATGTTTACTGTCCTCGCCAAGCGACTTGCTAGACTTGCTATCGGATCAGGTATTTCCACAGGTCTTTAAGGACAACGAAGACCATCAGCGCGTACACCAGTGAGCCGCCGAAGCGCAGTGCCCATTTCATGGTGCGTGCGGACAGCGGTTTGCCGCGTATGATTTCCAGGGCGTAAAAGAGCATATGGCCGCCGTCCAGTAGCGGTACCGGCAGCAGGTTAATGGCCGCCAGTGACAGGCTGACCACACCAAGGAAGTTCAGAAAGATGTCCCAGCCGTATGTCAGCGTCCGTCCGGCGGCGTCGCCGATGGTGATGGGGCCGCCGATGTTGTCCAGCGAGACTTTACCCGCGAACATTCTGCCGAACATGTTATAGGTCAGGCGAGTGTAATAGACGACTTTGCCCCAGCCGTGTTGCAGAGCTTGCCAAAGGCCGTAACGTTCGACGGCAATGTAGGCGGATATGTCCGCCCGCTGCCATCGGGTGCCGAGATAGCCCCGCTGTTTTTCTTTGTCATCGGGACGTGCACCGAGAGTGCCGTGCAGGGTGTGTTCACTGCCATCGCGGATGATGGTCACGCGCACGGCATCGCCTGGTTTGCCAGCGGCGATGCTGCGGCCAATGCGGATCAGATCAATGGTTTTGTCGTTGAGCGCAATGATGCGGTCGCCTTTTTTGATACCCATTGCAACGGCCGGGCTGTCCGGTATGACTTCTGCCACGGTCGCGGGCAACCATTCATCCACGAGGTAGAGACCCGTCGCTTCGTCCATTTTCAGCTCGTCACCTTTTTGCAGTCCGCTCAGGTCAAGGCGCAGGACTTCTTCTTGTCCGCCCCGTTCGATAACGATGGTTACGTCATCACGGCGAGGCGCACCGACCAGGGCGACGTGGGTATCGCCGCCGAGTTTGACACTCTTGCCTTCCACAGCACGAATCAGGTCACCTACTTGTAATCCGGCGCGGGCCGCGAGACTGTCCGGCGCAACGTAGGCGACTTCCGGACGCAGTCCCTGTACGCCGAAGAGGTAGAGGGCGGCAAAAACGAGCACAGCGAAGAGCAGGTTGACCGCCGGTCCCGCGAAAGCGATCAGGAAGCGTTGCCAGGCTTTTTTCGCGGCGAAGGTACGGTGTTTTTCTGCATCATTGACCGCTTCGCCGTCGCTTTCACCGAGCATTTGCACGTAACCGCCAAGCGGTATCCAGGCGAGAGTGTAGAGAGTGCCATCTTTTTTGCCGCGCCATTTCAGCAGCGGGTGGCCAAAGCCAAGCGAGAAGCGGAGGATTTTGACGTCGAAACAACGCGCCATCTGGAAGTGGCCCCATTCGTGGATGGTGACGAGGATACCGATGGTGATGGCGAAGCCTAGGATGCCCCAGAGGATGGGTAAGAGGGAGGTCATAAGGGTACAGGATGTTTGTCAGTAGAGGCCGGCGTAAAGGAAACCCGCTGCCCACAACACCATCGCCGATAACCAGCTGTCGATGCGGTCAAGAATGCCGCCGTGACCAGGCAGGATGTTGCTGCTGTCCTTGATGCCGGCGCGACGTTTCAGCACGCTTTCCCACAGGTCGCCAATGACGGCGTAGATAACGACCAGCACGGTCAGCGACAGGAAGTGGGGCAGCGATAGCGGTAATGACACACACAGTGCCAGCACCACGGCAGCCAGCATCGCCGCGACAAAGCCACCGATGAAGCCTTCCACAGTTTTTTTCGGGCTGATATGTTCTGCCAGTTTGCGTTTACCGTAGTAACGGCCCGCGAAGTAGGCGCCGATGTCGCTGCACCAGACAATGATGAAGAGTCCCAGCAGGCCACCACCATGAATTTGCTGCCGGATGGCAACGGTTGCCCAGACGAAGGCAAGCAGCATCACGGAACCGATGACGCTGAGGATGCTATCCGAGAGATTGAGGCGCTGATCGCGGCTGTAGCGATAGAGCGCGTAGGGCACGACAAACAGCCACAGCAGGCTGGCGATAATTAGGAACCAGAACAGCAGGGTCGCGTGTTGCACCTTGCATCCGGCTTCCACCACCAGCAAGCCAAGAAAGGCAAAGGCGGCATTCACCAGGGCAAATTTCCACTGCCGCGCCCTATCCCAGCGCAGCAGATTGCCCCACTCGCGGGCGGCAAGCGCCACCAGCGCCAGCCAGAAGGCGTTGAACCAGAAGGTATTGGCATAGAGGTTGACCCAAAAGAATAGCGGGGCGATGACCAGCACGGTCAGAATTCGATAGAGCAGCATAGTAAATAGTCTCAGGAATGCGACAGGGCGCCGAAGCGGCGGTCGCGGTGATGATAGGCGGCGAATGCCGCGTCGAGTTGTGCCTCGCCGAAATCCGGCCAAAGCACGTCGGTGAACCATAATTCGGCGTAAGCGAGTTCCCACAAGTGGAAATTGCTCAGGCGCATCTCGCCGCTACTGCGAATCAGCAGGTCAACGGGTGGCAAATCGGGCATGGGGCGGTAAGCGGCAAAAGTTTGTTCATCCAGCGTGGTGGGGACGATTTCCCTGGCGGCAGCGGCTTGCGCCAAGCGGCGCGCAGTTTCGATCAACGCCCACTGACCGCTGTAATTGATAGCCAGCACTACGTCCATACGTGAACACGCGGCGGTAAGGGTTTCCGCCGCGTCAATCGCGTCACGCAATGAACCGGATAGCGGCAGGCGGTCACCCAGCACGCGCAAGCGGATGTCGTTGCGCTGCATCTTCGCCGCTTCCTCGCGCAGTGCCGCTTCAATCAATTCCATCAGCACCTTCACTTCATGCGGCGGTCGCCGCCAGTTTTCCGTGCTGAACGCGTACAGACTGAGCGTTTTCACCCCGCGCTGTGCGCAAGCGGTGACGACACGATCCACCGCCAACCGCCCGGCCTTGTGCCCAAACGCCCGCGGGCGCAGATGTTGCTGCGCCCAGCGGCCATTGCCATCCATGATGATGGCAACATGGGCAGGCGGGGGAAGCGTGGCGGCCATCAGACCTCCATCAGTTCCTTTTCCTTTTCAGACAACACCTTATCCACCTGTTCGATATATTTATCTGTCAGCTTCTGGATTTCCGTTTCCGCGCGGCGTTCATCATCCTCGGACGCCTGCTTGTCATTCACCAACTGCTTGACGCTTTGAATGGCATCGCGGCGCACATTGCGGATAGCAACCTTGGCCTGCTCGCCTTCGCCGCGCACGATCTTCACCAAGTCTTTGCGGCGTTCCTCGGTGAGCGGCGGCAGATTAATATGAATCGTCTGCCCGGCGGTGTTCGGGGTCAGGCCCAAATCCGAATTGATAATGGCCTTCTCAATGACAGCAATCATATTGCGCTCCCATACCTGAATGCTCAGGCTGCGGTGATCGGTGACGGAAACATTCGCCGCCTGCGACAGCGGCACCATCGAGCCGTAATACTCAACCTGCACATGATCCAGCAAACTTGTATTGGCACGGCCGGTGCGAATTTTGCTCAATTCATGTTCCAGCGACTTGACGGATTTCTCCATGCGGGCGCCAGCGTCCTTAAAAATATCTTGCAACATAAAAACTCCATTAAGCGTGGATAACAGTGCCGACGCCGTCATCAAACACGGCGCGGACAATCTCATCGGGTTTGGTCATATTAAATACCACCAGCGGCATGTCATTGTCGCGGCACATCACCACGGAAGTCGCGTCCATCACATTCAAATTGTCAGCAAGCACCTGACGATAGCTGAGGTCATCGTATTTTACCGCATCATCAAAACGTTTAGGGTCCTTGGAATAGACGCCATCGACCTTCGTCGCCTTGAACATCGCATCCACTTCCAGCTCGACTGCACGCAAACTGGCAGCACTGTCGGTGGTGAAAAACGGATTGCCGGTGCCGGCGGCGCAAATCACCACCCTGCCCTTTTCCAAGTGACGAATGGCGCGACGACGGATGAACGGCTCGCAGACTTGGTCGATAATCAGCGCCGACATCACCCGCACCGGTACTTCAATCTGCTCCAGGGCATCCTGAATGGCAAGCGCATTCATCAGGGTAGCGAGCATCCCCATATGGTCGCCCGTCACCCGCTCCATACCCAGCGCGGCAAGCTGCGCGCCCCGGAACAAATTGCCGCCGCCAACGACAATGGCGACCTCCACCCCTGCCTCGGCAAGCTGGCGGATTTCCCCGGCGATACGGCGCACCACATTGGCATCCAGCCCGAAAGCCTGCTCGCCCATCAGCGCCTCGCCGCTCATTTTCAGCAAAATTCTTTTATATTTAGGGGACTTATTGATAGACATGTGAGTTCTCCGACGTTAAAAACCGCCGTGCATTATAGACGCGGCGGGGATACGGGCGGCCTTCGCACACGACAAATTTCGCCAAGCTGCATAAACATTGAAGTTTTGCGACGCCCTGAATCTCGCAGGTCCTTTTTACTCTTGCCCTCTGTCAGGCATGCCCGTAGTCTGGATACGGCGGATGTCCGCTGTTTTCCGGTGGCGTCCCGCTATCTGCCGGGGCTGCGGGTATCTGTCCCGCCGTGTCTATGTCGTCATCCGTCCCGTCCAGCGTGGCGTATTGCGTCGCCAGCGCGTCAAGGCGTTGCAGAATAGGTTGCAGGGCAGCATCCGGATTGTTGAACCAGTCGGTTGACCAAATTCGGTACATCTCCCAGCCGAGATTTTCGAGGATTTCCTGGCGCAGGCGGTCGCGGTCGCGGACGGATTTGGCGGAATGGTAGGTCGCGCCGTCGCATTCGATGCCCAGCAGGAAGTGTCCTTCGCGGTGCGGGTTTTTCACGGCGATGTCGATGAAGAAGCCGTTGACACCGACTTGCGGCTCGCACTGGTAGCCGTATTGGGCGAGCGCATCCATAACGGCGATTTCAAAGTCGCTGTCCGGGGCTTTATGGGTAATGATATTTTGATGCAGATGTCCTTTTTCGCAGTAGTCGAGGAAGGCACGCAGGGCACGCAAGCCTTTTTTGCTGTCGGCGGTAGTGAGGATGTCTGCCGCATTCATGGACGAGAAGATGTGCATCCGTTTTTTGGCGCGGGTGAAAAGAACATTGAGGCGGCGCCAGCCTTCGTTGCTGTTGATCGGGCCAAAACGCTGATAGACGCGACCGCCGGGCTGCTGCGGGCCGTAGGTCATGGAAATCAGGATGACGTCGCGCTCATCCCCCTGGACGTTTTCCAGGTTTTTGATGAATACAGGCGTGGTTTTGGCTTTGTCTTCGTATATTTTTTGCAGCAGGGGATTGTCTTTCAGCATTTGCTCGAAGCGGGCGGCGATTTCTTCCTGCTGCGGATTGTTCATGGCGACGATGCCCAGGCTTTCTTCGGGGTGTTGTCGCAATATATCGGCAGCTTCTTCCACGATGGCAGCGGCTTCTTCTTTATTGTGCTTCTCGTTGAAGCAGCCGTCTATTTTCTTGTAGCGGATGCCCAATTCCGTCGATGTGGCTTGCGGCGAGGGGAAGAGGATCAGTTTTGAGTCATAGAAATGGTGATTGGAAAAGGCGATGAGGGATTCATGCCGCGAGCGGTAGTGCCAGGTCAGGCGGCGGGTCTGGAAGGTAGCGTCCGGGATGACGGCATCCAAGATGCTTTCCATCTCCTGCACGGCAACAGTGCCGCCGTCCCCGTCATCGCCGTCGTCTCCGTCATTGCCATCCACCACTTTCTGGAAAAAACGGGTCGGCGGCAGTTGTTTCGGGTCACCGACAATCACCGCCGAACCATTTTTGTGGGCACTGCGGGCAATCGCGCCGATGGCGTCTTCGGACAGGATTTGCGAGGCTTCATCCATGATGACAACGTCGAACTGGAAATGCCCGGGCTTCAGGTATTGCGCGACCGATAGCGGGCTCATCATGAAGCAGGGTTTCAGCGCCAATATGGCGGCAGAAGCGCGATCCAGTAAATGACGAATGGCGATATGCCGCGTCTTTTTCTGGCTTTCGTGGCGGATCAGCGAGGCTTCGCTCAACATGGACACCCGGCCTGAGCTGATGCCGAGGGGAACGGTTTTCTGTGCAGCGTTGTAAGCGATTTGTTCCCGCTGCAAATGCAGCAGTTTTTTGTCACATTCGCGAAAGCGCTGGATGGCGGCATTGTGCGTCATGCCCGCAAAGTCGCGGATGAGCGGGTCGCTGGCAAAGATGTCTTGCGCGAGACGGTGGTGGATGGCAAGTTCGATGGCGGAAAGTAGCTGCTCGGGCGGTAATACGCCGCTTTCCAAGTGCTGAATGATGTTGCCCAGCGCCCCGGCCGCCAGACGGTTGCGGATACTCAGATATTGCCCCCAAGTGCCCAGCCAGCGAGGTTGCGACAGAGCGGTGCGGTTGCGTTGCATGATGGCAGCAAGGCTTTCACCGCTTGGTAGCCATGCGGTTTTATCTACCGCACCACAGCGCAAGAAATGTTGTTCTGACTGTGCTGCCGCGTTCAGGCAACGGGCAAGCTGTGCCGCCAGCGCCTGCAAACGGGTGTAATGCACGGCGGTAAAAGCGGGCAATACGATGCCTGCCACGGCAGGATGCGCCTGCACTGCCGCGATGAGCGCCAGGGTGCTTCTGGCCGAGGCGACCTCTGCCGGATTGAAATGATGGGGCGGCGGCGGGAAATGCCATGCCTGCGGCAGGAAGGCAAATTGCGCCTTTTGCGTTTGCAGTTGCTGCGCCAGGGTCAGCGCAGTTTGTAATTTGTCCACCGCTTGCACGAGTTCGTGCAGGCTGATGTCGTTGCGGGCAAGATGCCGCTGTAAGATGGGCAAATGCAGTTTGAGGTCTTCAATGAGCGGCATGAGGTTGATGTTACCGTTCGCATCGGTCGGTATTGTGACGTTTTTGAAGGTATGACGGATCGTGGGTATTTGTTGCAGCACGTGGGTCAGGGTTTCGTGCAATTTATCCGTATAGGTATCGGCGATGTCGTAAGCGAGATTGCGTTCCAAGGTAAAGAGTGTCGTACCGGTAGCGCTGTTTTCATCGAATCTTGCGCCGTATTGGCGACGGATATTTTTATACCACGCCCGTAATTCCCGGTATTGTGCGACAGGAGTATCCACGCCGTGATAGAGCGGGGCAAAGGCGGGGAATCGGCGTTGCAATCTTTCGATGTCTGCCAGTTGCCGCCGGTAGTGAACGAGATCCGGCAATGCAGCAGTTATTTCCTGCCAGTCCGGTTTGGCGCGCCGTATCAGTCCGGCGATTTCCGCCCGGGCTGCCCGCCATTGTGGTGATAAAACGCGAAACAGTCCGTGGTCATCCAATATGTCCTGATATTGTTGCAGGGTATCCATATCCGGCAGGTCGTCCATATGGAAAGTACCGGACAGATTTTTGTGCAATTTTTGGGCTTCATTCAGCAACGGCTGCAATTGATCCAGAAAGGAATCGATATCCGGGTTATCGAATACATCGCGCCGATATTGCCATAATTCGGCAGGTAATTGCTTGATGAAACCCGCAAATGTGGCCAAGGCTTGTTGATTATCCGGATGTACGGCAAAGAGATGACGGATGTTTTCCGGTATTTCGCAGCGTATCTTTGCGAGCTTCTCATCCAGTTGGTTAATCATCATTTGGGTATCCCAAGCGGTTTTGCCACAGGCACTGATGGCCTTCGGACTGCTGGCCGGATCGCCGCAGAGGTTGTGCAGTTGGGCGAGTGTTTGCGTAAAAGCATGCCAATCTTCCGCTTTGTCGACAGTATCCATTTTGAAGATATCTGCTAATGCGGCAATATGTCGGTGGTTATCCTCGTACCGATCAAGAAATCCGGTAAATACCGCTTCTTCCTGCATAATCTGATGCGGATTCACGGAAAAGTCTTCATTGCCTTGCAAGGCGGGTAATTGTTGCAAAGCCACCAGCAATGCCTGCAAATCATCATGGCTGAACGAAGAAATATCCTGGTTGAATGCCTGTTGCCACTCGTTATGGAATTGTGCCAGTTGTGCCAGAGCGGTATCCCATGCCTGCAAGGCGTCAAGTAGTTGCCGGGTTTCGTAATCGGTCAGGATTGTTTTTCCGATGCCGTACCAGTAATGGCCGCTAATCGTGCCGGTGGGCGATTGTGCGGTGGTTTCTTTGAAAACACTTTCCAGTATTTGCCCGCTGTCCCGCAGTTTTTCAATCGTTACTGCATTGAGCTGCATATCATCGGGTGGAGTTAAGACAATGGCGTCGGGCGGCAATGACAGCGCCAGACGGAAGCGGGTTGCGCGATTGAGGATGCAGTGGATACTGAGGCCGCTGTCTTGCCAAGGTTGATTAATCCTCTCGGCATAGTCGAGTAATTGTTTTTTATAGTTCTCGTAGTATTGGATGTCAGTATAGATTTTCGCCGGATGACGATATTGCCCTTGTTTGTCCAGTTTCTGTTCCAGTGCATGCAACAGCTCTTTTTTATTGGTTTTATGGCTATGCAATTCCAGACAGAATTCGCCCAATCCTGCTTTATCCAGGCGGTCTTTGACGACATTCAAGGCGGCCATTTTTTCGGCGACAAAGAGGACGGTCTTGCCGCTATTCAGGCAGGCGGCAATCAGGTTGGTGATGGTTTGGGACTTGCCGGTGCCGGGCGGTCCCTCTATCACAAGATTTTTGCCCTTAACCGCATCTATCAGCGCGCTGTGCTGGGAACTGTCGGCATCATAAATCAGGGGAAAATCGTCATGAATTTGCGGAATATGGTCAATATCATGCTCTTCCGCATAATGAATGCTGATATCGGCATGACTTTCCTCGCTCTTATTGCTGAACAGTTTCTTGATAATGGGGTGTTCTTCAAGAGGCGCGCTTTTTGGCCAATTGGCTGGATCCAGATCCTGATACATCGCCTGTTTGGTGAAATTCAGTAGGGTCAGGGTTACCCGGCGTTTTATCTGCCATGCAGGTTTTATCTTTAATAATGTTTGCTCAATGTACGCAAAATAGTCTTCCGGGGCTTGTCCTTCGTTGATGGACGGCAATCGCAGATTGAAGTCATGCCACAACTTTTCCTGTAAAGTCACGTTGCTGAATACGTCATCGTCACGCAGACTGATGTGGTATCGGCGTTCCCCGCTGTTCCTGGCTGGATCGCTGGCTTCCAGTTTCACCGGCAGGGTAAATAAGGGCGCTAGGCGCTTGCCGGACTTGCCGTCATTGTCCGCCCATTCCAGAAAACCCAAGGTCAGATACAGAATGTTGGAGCCCGTTTCATCCATGGCGCTACCTGCCAGTGCGCGGATTTTTTGCAGGCGGGAGGCGAGTGTGGCAGGGTAAAGCAAGGTTTGCAGGTCATCTTTTTTGCTTTCAGCCGTTATGGGAGCGGTTAATTCTAAAGCAGTATTGATGCCCAACCGTTTCGCCCATTCTTCGGCATTCGGGGTTTTATTCCCGCTGCCCCATAATTCACTCTGCTGTAATTCCTTTGACCCCGGTTCCGGTACGTGTCGGAATTTCAGTTTTTCCCCGCCCTGCAATGCGGCGTAGATGCGGTCTGCCGCATCAGCAACGATGGAAATACATCTGTCCTGCGGGTGACGGTAATGCAGCAAGATATTATTTGCCGTCAAATCCAATAGGCGTTTGCGGGTTTCAGTCAGGGAGGCATAGGCAAAATCGGACATTCCTGTTTCTCACGTTTCTTTTTTGTTGGTTGTTTACGGTTCTCTCTCATCTTCATACAAGCGCGATTTCCAGCGCGGAAGAAGGGGATTTTTCACCAAATATTTAACTTTTCTGTAATTATTTTACCGTCTCAAAGCGGTAAAAACATCTGTGCCCACCGGAACTTCCTGCTTTTTCGGCGGTTGGAGCGGTAGCCTTGGGTATAAAAAAACCGCCGACGAGCGGCGGTTTTGCAGACAGTGCTGGGCGAATTTATACGCCTTTTGCCTGTGCCATGACTTCGGCGACGAAATCAGACTCTTCTTTCTCGATGCCTTCGCCCAACTCGTAGCGGGTGAAACGCACGACTTCCGCGCCTTTTTCTTTCAGCAGTTGTTCAACGGTGATGTCGCCGTTCTTGACGAAGCTCTGCCCTTTCAGGGTCACTTCGCTGAACAGTTTTTTCATCGCACCTTCGACCATTTTTTCGATGATGTTGGCCGGTTTGCCGCTTTGTTCGGCTTTAGCCTGGGCGATTTCACGCTCTTTGGCGATGAATTCCGGTGACAAAGAGGCGGCATCAAGGGCAAGAGGGTTGCTGGCAGCAATGTGCATGGCAATGTCTTTGGCGAGTTCGAGGTCACCAGTGCTGATTTCCACCAGTACGCCGATTTTTTTGCCGTGCAGGTAGGAGCCGACCACACCGTTGCCGGCGTTGTAGGTTTCAAAGCGGCGGATGTTCATGTTTTCGCCGATTTTGGCGACAAGCTCGCGGCGGCGTTCGTCAGCAGTGACGCCCGGGGCAAATTCGGCGGCATTCAGCGCATCCACACCGGCGAGGTTTTGGCTGCGGGCGATGTCGGCAAGGCGTTCGGCGAAGCTGCGGAATTCGTCGCCCATGGCAACAAAGTCGGTTTCGCAGTTGGCTTCGAGGATGGTGACGTGTTTGTTGTCATCGCTGGCGGATACGACCAGCACGCCTTCGGCGGCGACGCGGCCCGCTTTTTTGTCGGCTTTGGCGAGGCCGGTTTTGCGCATGTGTTCAATGGCAGCCTCAATGTCGCCCTTCATTTCGACGAGGGCTTTTTTGCATTCCATCATGCCTGCGCCAGTGCGTTCGCGCAGTTCTTTGACCAGTTTGGCGGATATTTCTGACATGGGTACTCCTGAAACAGGGACGGCTGCGGTTGTTATGCCGCAGCCTTTTATTCACAGATTGGGATTGAAGAAATGGCGCGTTTTATTCGGCAGCCGGGGTTTCTTCGACAATGACGGTCTCTTCAGCCACGACGACGGCTTCTTCCAGCGCCTTTTCAGCGTTTTCTCCACCGCCGGTAGTGACGGATGCCTTGGCTTCCTGAATGGTGTCGGCAACGGCGTTGACGTAGAGGTTGATGGCGCGGACGGAGTCATCGTTACCCGGGATGATGTAATCAACGCCTTCCAGCAGGTTGTTGGTATCAACGACGCCGACGACCGGGATGCCGAGTTTTCTCGCTTCCTGGACGGCGATGTGTTCATGGCCTACGTCAATGATGAAGAGGACGTCAGGCAGGCGGCGCATATGGCGGATGCCGGTGAGTGAGCGGGCGAGTTTGTCGCGTTCGCGGCCAAGTACGATGACTTCTTTTTTCACCAGTTTCTGGAAGGTGCCGTCTTCGGCCATGCGTTCAATGGCTTCGAGGCGGTTGATGGACTGGCGGATGGTTTTGAAGTTGGTCATCATCCCGCCGAGCCAGCGGAAGTTGACGTACGGCATTCCGCAACGGGCGGCAGCAGTGCCAACAGCTTCGGAGGCGCTGCGTTTGGTGCCGACGAACATGACGGTGCCGCCGCTGGCAACGACGGTGCCGACAAAGTTCAGCGCGTCGTTGAGCATCGGCACGGTCTTTTCGAGGTTGATGATGTGAATATCGCCCCGTTTGCCGTAGATATACGGTGCCATTTTCGGGTTCCAGAAGCGGGTGCGGTGTCCAAAGTGCGCGCCTGCCTCAAACAGCTCGCGCATACTGACTTTACTCAATTTGATTCTCCATTTTTAAAGGGTTAAGCCTCCAAACGCGTGACCACCCCAACCGTAAGGCACCCGGGGCGTCAACTACCGCGTTTGTGTGTTTTAGTTGCCAGAAAGGCGCGCGCTTTATACCATAGCCGCTCTTGATTACCAAACAGAAAATTCCATGACCATCTCCCTGAAAAGCGACGCGGATTTGGAAAAAATGCGTGTCGCGGGACGCCTTGCCGCCGATGTCCTCGACATGATCGAGCCTTACGTCGTCTCCGGTGTCACCACCGCCGAACTTGACCGCCGCTGCCACGATTACATGGTCAACGAGCAGCACACCATCCCCGCCTGCCTCAACTACGGCAGCCCGCCGTTTCCCGCATCCACCTGCATTTCGGTCAACCACGTCATTTGCCACGGCATCCCGTCCGACAAGACCCTGAAAAACGGCGACATCGTCAATATTGACGTTACCGTCATCAAAGACGGCTGGCACGGCGACACCAACCGCACCTTCCTCGTCGGTGAGACCGGCGTCCTCGCCCAGCGCCTAGTGGACATCACCTACGAAGCCATGTGGCGCGGCATCCGCTGCGTCCGCCCCGGCGCAACCCTCGGCGACATCGGCCACGCCATCCAGCAATTCGCCGAGAACGAACGTTTCAGCGTCGTACGCGAATTCTGCGGACACGGCATCGGGCGCGGCTTCCACGAAGACCCGCAAGTCCTGCATTTTGGCCAGCCGGGCAAAGGTGTCGTCCTCGAAGCGGGCATGACCTTCACCATCGAGCCGATGATCAACGCCGGCAAACGCGACCTGAAAATCCTCAGTGACGGCTGGACCGTTGTCACCCGCGACCGCTCGCTGTCGGCACAATGGGAACACACCCTGGCCGTGACTGCCGACGGCTACGAAATCTTCACCCTGAGCGCTGCCGAACGTGCGCGCGGCGTCAGCCCCACCGGCACCATCCCACCCGCCCACTGACCATGCAGACCTACGACGACTACACCGCCTACCTCAACGCGCGCCTCGCCCGCTATACCCGCCAGCAAAGCGCCACCTTCGCCCGCCGCGTTGCCCGCGCGCTTGCTGCCGTCCTGCCTGACCCGACTTTTGCCACGGAAGACCCCTACCTGCGCCCGCACCTGCGTGCCCTTTACGAAGAAATCAGCGAAGGCAACTGGCGGCCCGCCTGCATCGGCGATGCCCTGAACGCACTGGCCGAAGAAGGAGGAGTGCCGGACGGCAACATCCTCGCCTTCCACAACGCCCTCGAACACTGGTACAACATCCATGACCCGGCAAGCGACCACCGCTTTGAGGCTGCCGCCTGCGCAGACCAGTACATGGCCCAGGCCGACCTCAACATCAGCGGCGACCCGCCCGACGACGCGCACTGGCTCACCCACCCCGCCATCAACGCCGCCTTCCGCCGCCTGCAACAATGGCTGCCCCCCGACAAACCCTGACCCTGCCGCCCTGCTGGCAACCGGCAGAACCGCCCGCCCCGCCCGACACCGAAGCCCGCCGCGCGCGCGACTACCTGCGCGGCCTGCGCCCCGCCCTCGCCGCGCACATCAAAGGCCGCGACTACGACGTGCACCGCCTCGTCACCCACTACACCGCACAAATCGATCACATCCTCACCGCCCTCTACCAACAAACCATCACCAACCCCGCCATCCGCCTCTACGCCATCGGCGGCTATGGCCGGGGCGAACACTTTCCCGCTTCCGACACCGACATCCTCATCCTCGCGCCGGATGACAGCACCGCCGCCGATCACGCGCAAATCGAAGCCTGCATCGCCCACCTCTGGCAACTCGGCCTCGACATCTCCCAGCACGTCCACCACGACCACGACCTCAACACCGCCGCCACCGCCGATACCGACCTGCTCACCGCCCTGCTCGAAAATCGCCAGCTTGCCGGCACACCGCACCCCATCGACCCCGCCCGCCCGCCGCTCATCGCCCGCACCGCCTACATCCGCGCCAAACAACAAGAACAACGCGCGCGCGACCACAAAGAAGAACAACACGGCCAGCTCGAACCCGACCTCAAAAACGGCAGCGGCGGCCTGCGTGACCTACACATGATCCGCTGGCTCAGCGCCTATTGCTACCACGACCACAGCTACACCACCCTCATCGCCAAAAACCTGCTCACCGCCAACGAAGCCGCCGCGCTGGACGAAAGCCGCGACAGCCTCTGGCGCATCCGCTTCGCCCTGCACAACAGCAACGGTGCGCACCGCAAAAACACCCTCGACTTCGGCCAGCAACAACACCTCGCGGCGGCCTTCGCCTACCACGACCAGCGCAACTACCCGGCCATCGAACAACTCATGCAGCACTACTACCGCCACACCATGCGCATCCGCCGCATCAACCAGCGCGTCGTCAGCCTCATCGAAGCCGACCACCAGCCACCACAGCCCGCCATCCCGCTAAACGCCGACTACGCCGCCAAAAACAACAAACTCATCCTGCGCCACCCCGAAAACCTCAACAACAAACCGCACCAACTGTGGGACATCTTCCACTACCTGCAACAAAACCCCACCATCAGCGACCTGCACCCCGACCTCGTCCGGCAAATCCGCCGCTCGCGCGACCGCCTCACCGACATCGCCACCCGCCGTGACGCCGACGACCGCCGCCGCTTCCTCGCCCTGCTCGCCCAGCCCGGCAACGTCTACCCCCAACTCAAACGCATCCACCAATACGGCCTGCTCTACCGCTACATCCCCGCCTTCGCCTACATCACCGGCCGCATGCAATACGACCTCTTCCACCAGCACACCGTGGACCAGCACACCCTCAACCTCATCAACACCCTCGACCAGCTCGTCCGCCCCGACCCCGCCTACCCCGAAGCCGCCGACACCCTGCGCCGCCTCAAACACCCTGCCATCCTCTACCTCGCCGCCCTCTTCCACGACATCGGCAAAGGCTACGACGGCGACCACAGCGACATCGGCGCACAAATCGCCGACCTCTACGCCCGCGAAAACGACGCCATCAGCCCGGCCGAACGCGATCTTCTCGTCTACCTCGTCAAACACCACCTCGACCACAGCCACACCGCACAAAAAAAAGACCTCGCCGACCCGGCCACCATCGCCGAATACGCCGCCCGCTTCCCGCAGCGCGACTACCTCGACTACCTCTACCTGCTCACCATCGCCGACATCCGCGCCACCAACCGCAACCTCTGGAACAACTGGCGCGCCAGCCTCATCCACAACCTCTACCGCCAGACCCGCCACCTGCTCGAACACCAGGAACACAGCCTGCACACCCGTCACCGGGCCGAACGCGAACGCGCCAAAACCCTCATCAAAAACGCCCATCCTGCCGCCATTGACGCGCTGTGGGCCAACCTGCCGGACGCCTACTACCTCGGCGAAAGCGCCGAACACATCGCCGCCAAAACCGAACACCTGCTCGCGCATGGCGACGCCCACGCCGTCAGCCTGAGCGCCGGCTACCCGCCGCGCCTCACCATCAGCAGCCCGCATCCGGCGGACATCCTCTTCGCCCGCGTGACCCACTACCTCGAAAAACACAACCACAACATCCACGAAGCGCGCCTGTACAGCACCCACGACCACCGCCTCACCATCCAGCAATACACCCTGGACGACACCCCGCCGCCCGCGCCCGGCCTTGCCGCCGACCTCGAACACCACATCGCGGACGACCGCCCGCCACCGCCACTCGGTGCGCGCCTGCCCAAACCCGCCTACCGCCACATGACCGTGCCCGCCCACGTCAACATCACCCACGACCCCGACCACGGGCGCACCACCCTCGAACTCACCTGCAAAGACCGGCACGGCCTGCTCTCACACATCAGCCGCATCCTGCTCGCGCACCACATCCACATCAGCCACGCCAAAATCGGCACCTACGGCGAAAAAGTCGAAGACACCTTCCACCTCACCGACAGCGAACACCGCCCGCTGACCGACCCCGCCACCATCGCCGCCCTGCAACAAGACCTCATGCAGGCGCTGCAATAGCGCCAGACCCCGTAACTCCCCGCTTGGCGGCCACTCACAAGCCCAGCATTTACGCCGCTTGGCGGGCCCAGCAAATACGCCGCTTGGCAGCCGCCCGAAAACCCAGCGTTTATCCCGCTTGGCGACCACTCACAAGCCCAACATTTACGCCGCTTGGCGGCCGCCTACAGACTCAGCATTTATCCCGCTTGGTGGCTTCCCGTTTACTAAAAAGCCCGCTTGCGCGGGCTTCCCCCGTAGGGGCAAAACGCTTTACAGCGTGGCAATGTCGATAACGAAACGGTATTTGACGTCACTTTTCAGCATCCGCTCATAGGCGGCGTTGATGTCGGCCATATTGATCATTTCCACGTCGGCGGTGATGTTGTGCTCGCCGCAGAAATCCAGCAGCTCCTGGGTCTCTTTGATGCCGCCGATGACAGAACCGGCGACCGTGCGGCGACCAAGGATCATCGGCACAGTATTCAGCGGCGGGGTGACTTCGCCCAGCAGGCCGACGTACACCAGCGTGCCGTCGAGTTTCAGCGTCGGGATGTAGGGGTTGACGTCGTGCGCGTAAGGCACGGTGTCGATGATGAGCTCGAACTGGTTCGCCACGCTTTGCATCTGCGCGGCATTGGTGGAAATCACCACGTTGTGCGCGCCGAGGCGTTTGGCATCCGCCGCTTTGCCGGGGCTGCGCGAGAAGAGAGACACTTCCGCACCGAGGGCGTGCGCGAGTTTGATTGCCATATGGCCGAGGCCGCCGAGGCCGATGACCGCAACTTTGCTGCCTTTGCCGACGTGCCAGTGGCGCAGCGGCGACCAGGTGGTGATGCCGGCGCAGAGAATGGGCGGCACGGCTTTGATATCGAGATTTTCCGGCACTTTCAGCACGAAGGCGTCGCTGACGGTGATGGTTTTGGCGTAGCCGCCGTAGGTGGGCTGGCCGTCGTGTTTGTCGATGCCGTTGTAGGTACCGACGAAGCCGTTTTCGCAGTATTGTTCGAGGTCGTGTTTGCAGGGTTCGCAGTGACGGCAGGAATCGACGAGGCAGCCGACACCGACAAGGTCGCCCGCTTTGTATTTGCTGACGCTCGCACCGACGCTGCGCACACGGCCGACGATTTCATGACCCGGCACCACGGGGTATATCGTGCCACCCCAGTCGTTGCGGGCGGTGTGCAGGTCGCTGTGGCAGACGCCGGTGTAGAGGATGTCAATAACGACATCATCAGCGCGCGGCGTGCGGTATGCAAAGGTGAAGGGGGTGAGCGGGCTGGTGGCAGATTGGGCGGCGTAGGCTTTGACAATTTCGGTCATGGCTGGGTTCTCCTTTGTGATGGAATGAGCGGGGCTGCTGCTAAATGCCCCAAGCGATTATCAGCGATGCGCGATGGGGGCGCAAATAGCGGCGTTTTCATAACGGTGCCGTGATATCCGCCCAGGTTAAGCCGAATTTGTGCAGGTATTTGCGCAGGCGGTCGCTGTCGTTGGCGGTGGCACGCTGCTCACGCGAGATGTGGTAGAGGGTGCGACCGGCGGCGGCGAGGGTTTTATGCTGACGGCAGACGGTGATGACGTTTTCCAGTTGCAGCCGGTCGAAAAGGTCAAGCCCGTCGGGATTTGCTTTGGCGGGGATGACGCTCGCGGCAGGGGCACTCGTGTCCTGCCACAGCCAGCGCAGGCGGGCGATTTCCGCCTGCACCAGTTCAGTAGTGATCCGCCCCTGTGGCGCGAGGGTGGCGAGGCGCATGATGCTGGCGGCGAGATCGCGGAAATTGCCGCGCCACGGTGCTTCCGGCGAGAGGGCGAAGTTGAGGTAGGCGGCGCGCGCTTCTTTATTGAAGCGGGTGGTGCGGCCAAGCTCTTGTGAGGCGAGGGCGAGCTGGTGGGCGATGTTGGGTTCGATGTCTTCGCGCCTGTCGGCCAGCGCGGGCAGCGGATAGTTCCAGATGTTGATGCGTGCGTAGAGGTCTTCGCGGAAGCGGCCCGCGCGCACGTCGTCGCGCAAGTCGCGGTTGGTGCCGCTGATGAGCTGGAAGTTGCTGGTGATTTCCGTGTCGCTGCCGACGGGATAGTAGTGTTTTTCTTCCAGTGCTTTCAGCAGCATGGCCTGTTCATCCAAGCCGAGTTCGCCGATTTCGTCGAGAAAGAGGACGCCGCCGTCGGCGCTTTTCAGGTAGCCGTCGCGTTTGTCCACTGCGCCGGTGAAGGCACCCTTTTTGTGGCCGAAAAGGGCGGAGGCCGCGCCGTCGCCACGCAGGGTGGCACAGTTGACGTCGATAAAGGCACCGCGCACCTGATGCCGTGCCTTTTTGAGCTCATAGATGCGCCGCGCCAGCATGGATTTGCCCGCGCCGGTCGGGCCGTTAAGGAGAATGGGCGAGGGGCTGTTCAGCGCGACTTGCTCGATTTCGGCAATCATGCGGTTGAAGGCGGCATTGCGCGTGGCGATGCCGCTTTTCAGATAACGCACGGCGTCGTCACGCACGGCGGCAAGACGGGCGGCCAGGGCGTCGTAGCGGGCGAGATCCAGGTCAATCAGCTCAACGCTGCCGACTTCGCCGCGCATCATTTGCCGTTTCTGGTTTTTCGGCGGTGCGGTTTGCAGAAGGACGCCGGGAATTTGCCGCGATTCAACGAGGAGGAAGAGACAGATTTGCGCGACGTGCGTGCCTGTCGTGATGTGTACCCAGTATTCTTCCTGCTCGCTGTCGAAGGGGTAATCCGCCGCCCAGTCGTGCAGGCGGGTATAGACTTCGCTGAAATCCCAGGGGTTTTCCAGTTCCATCGGCACGAGGTTGACGGCGGTATGCGGCGCGACGTGGCGGATGTCGGCGCGGACGTGTTCGGCGAGGTCGTGGAATTTTTCGGCGCAGAAGAGTTCGATGCGGTCCACGCTGAGATCCTGGCGCTGGTTGAGGGCGACGTTTGGCCGCCATTTCTGCCAGCGGCCTTCGCCCTGACCGCTGTCAAGGACGGTGCCGAGAAAGCTGATGACGACGGTGCGGCGTTTTTCGCTCATGGGGATTACTGGATAGTGGAAACGCGCGGATTATAGCCAGGCGGCATAAATACCGGCTTCTCGCGTAGTCGAAGCCCGCCCTATGACGCAATACCGCCAAGCGGCGTAGATAGGCGCAGCTTGTAGTAGTGGCTTTTCCCCGCCACCTGCACGCCGATGCAGAGGAGGATTTCCATCAGTTTTTCATCGACTGCACCGGTGCGGGGATGCGGCCGCCGCGCGCGATGAAGTCCGCACACGAGCCCGATTTCACCGGCATGATCGGCGCGTAGCCGAGCAGGCCGCCGAATTCGACGCGTTCGCCCACGCCTTTGCCCGGTACGGGGATGATGCGCACGGCGGTGGTTTTGCTGTTGATCATGCCGATGGCGGCTTCGTCGGCGATGATACCCGCAATGGTCGCCGCCGGGGTGTCGCCCGGCACGGCAACCATGTCGAGACCGACGGAGCACACTGCCGTCATCGCTTCGAGTTTGTCCAGGGTGAGGATGCCGCTGGCAGCGGCAGCAATCATGCCTTCGTCTTCGGAGACGGGGATGAAGGCGCCGCTCAGACCGCCAACGGCGGATGAGGCCATCATCCCGCCTTTTTTCACCGCGTCATTCAGCAGGGCAAGGGCGGCGGTGGTGCCGTGCGTGCCGCAGACGCTGAGGCCCATCGCTTCGAGAATGCGGGCGACGCTGTCACCGACGGCAGGGGTGGGCGCGAGCGAGAGGTCAAGAATGCCGAAGGGGATGCCGAGGAGCCGCGCCGCTTCCTG
Organism: Cardiobacterium valvarum; assembly: GCF_900460955.1. GTDB lineage: Bacteria > Pseudomonadota > Gammaproteobacteria > Cardiobacteriales > Cardiobacteriaceae > Cardiobacterium > Cardiobacterium valvarum. The sequence goes on along the minus strand of NZ_UFUW01000001.1, from coordinate 493,644 downwards.
ACCGATGAGCTCGCCGACGCGGGTGATTTTGAAGGCGGTTTTTTTGACGATTTCGGCGATTTCGGTGAGGTTCTTGCCGTCGCAGTGTTGCAGCGCCGCCTGCACCACGCCCGGCCCGGAGACGCCGACGTTGATGACGGCGTCCGCTTCGCCTGCGCCGTGGAAGGCGCCCGCCATGAAGGGGTTGTCTTCGACGGCGTTGCAGAAGACGACGATTTTGGCGCAGCCGAAGCCTTCCGGGGTGATGGCGGCGGTGTGCTTGATGGTGTCCGCCGCGAGCTTGACCGCGTCCATGTTGATGCCGGCGCGGGTACTGCCGATGTTGATGGAGGCGCAGACGATGTCGGTCATGCGCATCGCTTCCGGGATGCTGGCGATCAGGACGCGGTCGGCGGGCGAGAGGCCTTTGTGCACCAGGGCGGAGAAGCCGCCGATAAAGGAAACGCCGATGGCTTTGGCCGCCTTGTCCAGCGTCTCTGCCACGCTCACATAGCTGTCCGCCCCGGTCGCGGCGGCAATTTGCGCAATCGGCGTGACGGCAATACGCTGGTTGACGATGGGCACGCCGTATTTGGCGGAGAGTGTTGTGGCAGTCGTGACCAGGTCTTTGCCGATACGGGTGATTTTGTCGTAGATGTTGCGGTTGAGCTGTTCCAGGTCAGGACTGATGCAGTCGTGCAGGTCAATGCCGATGGTGATGGTGCGCACGTCAAAGTTTTGCTCGGACACCATGCGGATAGTTTCGAGGATTTCGGTGGAATGGATTTGCGTCATGGGAATTATCGTGATGAATGATGTGGGATATTGCGCAGATTATTTTGCGCTGACGTTTTCGCGCCGAATATTGCCCGTTTCTATTGCCTGTAAAAGATGTTGCGCGTCGCTGTCTTGCGGGAATAGTTGGAGATAGGTTTTCATTTCACGGATGGCATCTGCTTTTTTATCCTGCGCCAGCAATGCCATTGCCAATGCTTTATGCGCTTTTTTATTGCCGCCGGCAACGGCTGCCTGCAATACGGGAATGGCGCGCTCTATTTGTGCCGATGATGCCAGAAAGCTGCCGTATTCATATTGTATATCGGTCTTTTCTTTACCCGACAGGAGCGGTAGTAATTGCTGAAAATGTTTATCGGCTGCGGTAGCGGCATCCGGCACATCGAGATTGTGTGCGATCCAGTTCAGGCGCGCCAAGCGGAAGAGCATGCCGCGATAGTGTTCGTGTTCGGGGGTAATGATGTTTTCCGCGAGCATACCGTTAAAGAGGGTAATCAGGGCGCGCGTTTCTGTCGTGGCCTGTGCCTTGTCGTCAGCATTGTCGAATTGAGGTGGGTACATACCGGCGTGTGTGCTCAAATCGTCATAAATCTTGTCGGCGGCGGAAATATCGATGTGATTGGAAGTCAGCACCTGTCCCATGTCATGGGCAGGATAGGGTTTGGCAGTGGCTGTGGCACAAACGGCGGCGAGACAGAGGGTCAGCAGGGATTTTTTCATGGGATTCTCGGGTGATGAAAACAGGCGATCAGGCGGCTCAAATGCGGTGCATAGCGTTGAACAGCGCCTCGTTCTGCATGCGGATGTCTAGCGCAAGCACCTGGCTGGCCTGTGCGAAGATGTCGAGCATTTCCTGCCGCGATTTCGGGCATTGCGCGGTATCAACCAGAATAATCATGGTAAAGAATTCACCCATCAGTTGCTGACTGATATTGATAATGCTGATGCGGTTTTCAGTCAGGATTTTGGAGACGTCGTACACAATACCGATACGGTCTTTGCCGACAACGGAGATAACGGAATGGCTCATGTTTTTTCCCATTAAACGGTAAATGACTTTATCCCTTTCTTGCATGAAGAATGGTATAAAAACGGGGTGGAAAATGTATAACCTTCACTGCAAGCTGTCAAATAGGAATATTACCCCCGTTGGCACTGTTCATATCCTGTGGCTGCCGGGTTTATACCGGGGGAAACGTGTGAAAAAAATATCCCGGGAAGAAAGCGTTTGCGCTGCACGGCAATAGGTGTAGAGTGCGGTACCCCCCATCCATAACATATAGAGGAAATACCAATGAGCGATTTATCTGCGCTTTTTCAATCCATCAAACAGCGCGATCCGAATCAGGCACCCTTCCATCAAGCGGTGGAAGAGGTTTTCATGAGCCTGCAACCGTTTCTCGCCAAGAATCCGCAATACACGAAAAACGGTCTGCTGGAACGCATCGTCGAGCCGGAGCGCGTCATCATGTTCCGCGTCTCCTGGGTGGATGACAAAGGGCAGGTGCAGGTCAACCGGGGCTACCGCGTGCAGATGTCATCCGCCATCGGCCCCTACAAGGGCGGGCTGCGCTTCCACCCGACTGTGGATTTGGGCGTGCTGAAATTCCTCGCCTTTGAGCAGACATTCAAGAACGCGCTGACCACGCTGCCGATGGGTGGTGGCAAGGGCGGCGCGGATTTCGATCCGAAAGGCAAATCCGATGCCGAGGTGATGCGCTTCTGCCAGGCTTTCATGAGCGAGCTCTTCCGGCACATCGGCGCAGATACCGACGTACCGGCAGGCGACATCGGCGTCGGCGGGCGCGAAATCGGCTATCTTTTCGGTCAGTACAAGCGGCTGCACAACGAATTCACCTCTGTCCTCACCGGCAAGGGGCTTTCCTGGGGCGGCAGTCTGATCCGCCCGGAGGCAACGGGTTATGGCCTTATCTATTTTGTGCAGTCCATGCTGCGCACGAAAGGGCACAGCATGGAAGGCAAGCGCGTGCTGGTTTCCGGCGCGGGCAACGTCGCGCAATACGCCTGCGAGAAGGCCATTCAGGTCGGCGCGAAAGTGCTGACGGTTTCCGATTCCGGCGGCTTTGTGCAGTTTGCCGACAACGGCATGACCGAGGCGCAACTCGCCGCGCTGATTGAATTGAAAGAAGTGCGGCGCGAACGTCTCGCGGTGTACGCCAAAGAGCAGGGGCTGGCCTATTTCGCCGGGCAGCGACCGTGGGCCATTGCCTGCGACATCGCCCTGCCGTGCGCAACGCAAAACGAGCTGGACGGCAACGACGCCGCTACTTTGCTGAAAAACGGCGTGCTCTGCGTCGCCGAAGGGGCGAACATGCCATCCACCCTGGCAGCGGTCGAAGCCTTCCTCAAGGCAAAAATCCTCTACGCGCCGGGCAAAGCCTCAAACGCGGGCGGGGTCGCCACCTCAGGACTGGAAATGAGCCAGAACCACATCCGCTTGTCGTGGCCGCGTGAAGAAGTGGACAAACGCCTCTTCGACATCATGGCGAACATCCACGAAAACTGCCTGGCGAACGGCACGGAAGGCGGTTACACCAACTATGTGAACGGTGCGAATATCGCCGGTTTCAAGAAAGTGGCCGATGCGATGCTGGCGCAGGGGATTGTGTAAATCCCGACGCGCAACGCTTGCAAAAAAACCGCCTGCATCGTGCAGGCGGTTTTTTTGTGGCGGGATCAGTGTTTACGCCGCTTGGCGGGCTGCAAAGCGGACTTTTATAAGCACAGCCCCAGGCTGAACAGCAGGCTCACTCCGCAGGCGCAGCTGACGATGCGTTTCAGTTCGCAGCCGGCGCTCATCTGGTCGGCAGCGCGGTGCAGGGCGCGGGCGTGTGTGCTCACGAGTGGCAGAAGCAGCAGCCATAGCAGGCTGGTGTAGGCCTGGTTCAGCAGGGCGTAGGCAAGGTAGCAGCAGCCGGCGGCGACAAGGAGCATGTATTGGAGCTGTTTGGCACGCTCGAAGCCGAGTTTGACGGCAAGGGTCTGTTTGCCGGCGGCGCGGTCACTCACGATGTCACGGATGTTGTTGATGTTGAGCACGGTGGCGGCAAGCAGGCCGCAGCCGCTTGCGGGCAGGAGCAGGCCGGGCCGCCAGTTGCCGCTTTGCAGGTAGTAGCTGCCGAGGACACCGAGCAGGCCGAAGAAGGTGAAGACGCTGATTTCGCCGAGGGCGTGGTAGCCGTAGGCGCAGCGGCCAACGGTGTAGGTGATGGCAGCGGTGATGGCGAGCGCGCCGAGGCCGAGGAAGACGAGGAAGCCGCCCCGGCCAAGCGCGCTGACACTGAGTAGCGCGATACCGAGGACGAGGCTGGCGAGGGTGCAGACAACGAGCAGGCGGCGCATGTAAGCGGGGCTGACGCGGCCAGTAGCGGTAAGGCGGCGCGGGGCGCTGGCGGGGCGGACATAGTCGGTGCCACGGATGCCGTCGCCGTAGTCATTGGCGATGTTGGAGAGGATTTGCAGGGAAAGGGCGGTCAGCAGTGAGAGGATGAAGACGGGGGGGTGCCAGTTGCCGTCATGGTAGGCGAGCGCGTTACCACAGCAGATGACGGCGAAGGCGAGTGGCAGGGTACGCGGGCGGGACAGTTCGATGATTTGGCTCATGTGACTTTCTTGCATTTTATAAATTTGTAGCGGTATCGGCGGGCAGATTCTGCCTTATCGCCTCGTAAAGCACAATCGCAGCAGTGTTCGAGAGGTTGAGGCTGCGTGAGGTTTCCTGCATGGGCAGACGCAGTTTCTGCGCGGGGTCAAGCGCGGCGTGGAGGCTTTCCGGCAAGCCCGCCGTTTCGCTGCCGAAGAGGAGGATGTCATCCGCGCCGAAGCGGGCGTTGTAGAGGCCGCGCCTGCCTTTGGTGGTGAGCGCCCACAGGGTTTGCCCGGCAGTCGCGGCGCGGAAGGCAGTCCAATCGTCGTGGTGGCGGATGTGCGCGTATTCGGCGTAATCGAGGCCGGCACGGCGCAGGCGGCGGTCATCCCAGACGAAGCCGAGCGGGTGGATAAGATGCAGGGTGGCGCCGGTGTTGGCGCAGAGGCGGATGATGTTGCCGGTATTCGGCGCGATTTGCGGCTGGTAGAGGGCGATGTGTTGCATGGTTTAGCGGGGTTGGGCGGCAGCACGGCGGGCGGTGAGGCGCAGGACGATAAGCCAGCAGACAGGCGCGACCAGCACCGCTTCGGCCATCTGCCCGCTGATAACGCCGCGCGCGCCGAAGTAGTGGCCACCAAGGGTAATCAGCGGCAGGGAGCCGCAGGTGAGGCAGGCAAGGTTGGCGGCAGTGGCGTAAAACGGGCGGCCCAGGTTGTTGTAAGCGGCATTCATGAAGAAAATCATGCCTTTGCAGCCGTAGAGCAGGGCTATGCCGCTGCAAAAGTAGCGCAGCAGTGCTGCCGCTTCGCCGCTGAGGGTGAACCAGCCCGGCAAGGTGTCGCGCGCGGCGAAGAGCAGCAGGCAGACGGCAGCGGTCACGGCGAAATTGAAGACGAGCGCGTTATATAAGGTCTCGCGCACGCGGTCGAAGCGGGCCGCGCCCGCATTCTGGCCGACAATCGGCGCGACGGCGGCAGACAGCGAGAACAGCAGGGCGAAGCCGAGCGGCACCAGGCGCATGATGACGGCGAAGGCGGAAGCGGCGGCATCGCCGAACTGCGCCATGCTGCGCGCGGCGTAAGCGGTGGCAATCGGGCTGGTGAGGTTGGTCAGCATCGCCGGAAAGGCAATGGCGGCAATGGCGGGAATATCGGCGGCGAGCAGGCGCGGCGCGAGTGGTGCGCGCAAGCGGTAGCGGCAGAGCAGACAGTACCAGGCGACCGCCGCCATCACCGCCTGTGCGCACACCGCCGCAAGCGCCGCCCCGTGCAGTCCCCAGCCCAGGACGAAGATGAAGACAGGGTCGAGCGCCGCCTGCGTCAGCGTCGCGCTCAGGCTGACCAGCATGGCAAGCCGTGCGCTGCCGAGGGCGAACAGCGTCGCCGTGCCGCAGTTGCCGAGTGCCAGGAGCGGCAGGCCAATCAGGACGATGCCGAGATAGCCGCTGGCAAAATGCCGCGTCTCGCCCGACGCCCCGACCCAGGACAGCACCGTGCCCCGCCCCAGCCACACTGTGGCGGCAATCGTCGCCATCAGCACAAACGACAGCAGCGACAGGTTAAAGGCATAACGCGCCGCGCGCCGCCCGCTGCCGCTGCCGACCGCCTGCGCGACCAGCGCCGTGGTGGCAATGCCGAGGGCAATCGCAATCGCGCGGATAAAAAAGAGTGAAGCAGCGGAAAACCCGACCGCCGCCACCAGCCTGGCGTCGCCCAGGCGGCTGATGAACAGTACATCGACGAAATCGACCACGAACGTCGCCATGATGCCGACACTGCGCGCAGCGGTCATCGACAACAAATGCCGCCACAGGCCGCCTTCGGCAAAGACCGCCTTCACGACAGCGCCTGCGCGCACTGTGCGGCGACGCGGGCACTGCGCGAACCCTGGGCGAGGGCAAACTGCAACGCGCGCTGACGCTCGTCCGGCGCCAAATCGCGCCCCAGCCAGTGCGCAACCGTCGCCAGAAACTGCGCCTGATCGAGCGGATGAAAGGCCAGACGCAGCCCGAAACGTTCCGCCAGCGACACCTGCTCCTCCACATCCTCCTGCGGGTGCAGGGCGCGATCATCGCGGTGAAACTCGGCAAGCAAATGGCGGCGGTTCGAAGTCAGGCAAATCAGCACATTCGCCGCGACGCCGCCAAGCGCGCCATCCAGCACCGCTTTCAGCGCACGATAACTGCCGTCATCCGCGCCGAAGGACAAATCATCAATAAAGACCATAAACGGAGAGGGCGCCTGCGCCAGCGTCCACAACAAAAACGGCAAATCCGGCAAATCATCGCAGGCGACCTGCAAACACTTCAGTCCGCGCGGGCGGAAAAAGCGCAACGCGGCGCGCACCAGCGACGACTTCCCCGTGCCGCGCGCGCCCCAGAGCAGCGTGTGCTGATACGGCGCACCGCTGAAAAAACGCCCGATATTGGCGAGAAACGCCGCCTTCTGCGCCTCAATACCGAGCAGGTCATCAAGGGCGACATCGCCGCGCAGGGCGACCGGCACAACATGCGCCTCGCCCTGATAGCGCATACGGACAAACATATCGCCAGCGGCAAAAATATCGAGCAGACGGGCAGCGATGGGATGGGAAACGGACATAGTTCTTAAGAAGGTGGGAACGAAAGGCGCGAATCATACCGCATCAGCGGGGGAAGGCTGCGGCTGGGTGAAATAGCGAGGACAACCGCCCTGCCCTGCCAGCCCGGCATTTACCTCGCTTGACGGTGAGCCTAGTGTTTATCCCGCTTGGCGCGAACCCAGTGTTTATCTCGCTTGGCGGCGAGCCCAGTGTTTACCTCGCTTGGCGCGAACCCAGCATTTATCTCGCTTGGCGGTGAGCCCAGTATTTATCTCGCTTGGCGGCTGTTCACGAGGCCAGTGTTTATCCCGCTTGGTGCACGTCCAAGCCCGAACATTGCACGAAAAAATCCCTTCCCCCGCTTGCGGGGGAAGGTGGCCGCAGGCCGGAAGGGGGGAATAAAAACCCAGGATTTATCCCGCTTAGCGCAAACCCAGTGTTTATCCCGCTTGGCGCACTGTCCAATCCCGAATCTTGCACGAAAAAAAGCCCTTCCCCTGCTTGCGGGGGAAGGTGGCCGCAGGCCGGAAGGGGAGAATAAAAACCCAGGATTTATCCCGCTTAGCGCAAACCCAGTGTTTATCCCGCTTGGCGCGAACCCAGGTATTTATCCTGCTTGTCGGCGAGCCCAGTGTTTATCCCGTTTGGCGGCAAACCCAGCGTTTATCCCGTTTGCGGCGAACCCAGTGTTTATCCCGCTTGACGCGCTGTCCAATCCCGAATCTTGCACGAAAAAAAGCCCTTCCCCCGCTTGCGGGGGAAGGTGGCCGAAGGCCGGAAGGGGGGAATAAAAAACCAGGATTTATCCCGCTTGACGGGAAGCCGCCACCTCCCGGCGCAGATAAAAAAAGACGGCGGTTGCCGTCTTCCTTATTTTCCTACGATTCAAGCAAGCTCAATCGGACCGTGGTTATCGCAATGGCCGTCGTGCGGATGGTGCAGATGACCGTCCACAAGATAATCAACGTGGTCGCCATGTGGCACAGCTTCGTGACCGCAGCCGGGGCCGTGAACGTGGCCTGCTTCATGGCCGTTGCAGTGGTGATCCGGGGTGCAGACATCAGGATTGACCGCACTAACGGCAATGCGGTGTTCATCCACATGCCCCTCGTGCGGGTGGTGCAGATGGCCGTCGTGCAAGTAATCAATGTGGCCATCATGTTTAATGGCGGTGTGGCCGCAGTTCGCGCCGTGTTGATGCGCATGGTCGGCGTGATGTGGCAGGGTGCAGGTATCGGTCATGTTGATATTCCTTGTATTTTTGATGAAGACACCGCCCAAAGACGGGGGCGCGCATGGTAGGAGAGGATGCAGGAGATGGTCAAGTCATGCCATTGTACGGTCCATATCCCATCACCATCAGCGGGCAGAGTTATCTGGCATTTTGCGACGATGGCCATACGAGAAAACCCAAGTCCTCTATGCTTATGGCTATGTCGTCTTCACGCAGATAGTCGGGCAGAACGCGATGTGCGAGTATTCGGGAGATTTAACGGCGCTGAGCAGGATGGGCATGGAGAAATCCGCATGATTGTCTCGCTTGACGGCTACCTCTTGTTAACCTCCCTTTTGCCCGCCCAGCTTTTCTGCCAGAAAATCCACAAATACCCGGATTTTCGGGCTGACGGCATTGTCGCTGTAATAGACGGCATGGAACGGCTTGGCCACGTCCAGGGCACATCCGGGTAATAGTTCGCGCAGGCGACCGCTAGCAATATCCGCAGCGACCGTGAAATCCGACAGGCAGGCGATGCCGTTACCTGCGAGGCACAGTTGGCGGATGGTTTCGCCACTGTTGGCGACGAGGTGCGGCACGGCGGGATAAGGTGTATTGCCCGTGTCGGCAAACGGCCAGTCGTTCAGCGTTTTCGGCTCGGTGAAGCCGATAAGCGTGTGTCGCGCCAAATCAGCCACCGTCTCCGGTGTACCGCAACGAGTGAGGTAGTCGGGAGCTGCGATGAGTTTCAGGCGACTATCAAAGAGATGACGGGCGCGCAGGGCGGAATCATGCAGACTGCCGGCGCGGATGGCGACATCCACCCGCCGCTCAATCAGATTGATATAACCCTCGGATGACACCAACGACAGCATAACCTGCGGATAACGCTCGCAAAATGGCCGCACTAATGGCGCAATCAGATGCAGCAGTATCGGCGTGGCGGAATCCACCCGTAGCAACCCTTGCGGCGCGCAGCCCACCGAGACGATTTCCGCTTCTGCCGCCTCGATATCGTGCAGCACCTGCCGCGCCCGCTCGAAAAAGCGGCTGCCTTCCTCGGTGAGGCGCAGTTGGCGCGTGGTGCGGTTAATCAGGTTCGCCGACAGTTTTTCTTCCAGTCGCTTCACCGTGCGGCTTACCGCCGAATTGGCCAACCCCAGCCGCTCTGCCGCGCGGCTGAAACTGCCGCTTTCCACCACCTGCACGAACACGGCGAGTTCGTCCGAATGCGTCTTCATTGTTGCCCTCCTGCGAAAAGAGTTTTGCCATTTTTGCTGTTTTTTAGCATAAAACGCAGCGGCATAATGCCCGCCCTTTTTAATCTCACAGGAACAGCATCATGAATATCCTCTTGATTGACGGCGGCCAGGCTTTCAGTTTTACCGGGGGCCGCCTGAACCACACCCTGCAGCAAACCGCGCGCGAGACGCTTTCCGCGCTTGGTCACGCCATCAAGGAAACCGTGATTGAAGATGGCTACGACAAAGAGGCCGAAGTGGAAAAATGGCTGTGGATGGATGCCGTCATCTGGCAAATGCCCGGCTGGTGGATGGGCGAACCGTGGACGGTGAAAAAATACATTGATGAAGTGTTTTCAGCCGGTGTGGGCGAAGGCAAACTGGTCATGAACGATGGCCGCCACCGCAACAAGCCGACGGAAGGCTACGGTACCGGCGGCTTGTTGCACGGTAAAAAACACATGATTTCATCCACCTGGAACGCGCCGATAGAAGCATTCACCCGTGCAGGGGATTTCTTTGAAGGCGTGGGTGTGGACGGCGTCTATCTGCACTTCCACAAAGCCAACGAATTTCTCGGCACGACGCGGCTGCCTTCGTTCATCTGCAACGATGTCATCAAAAACCCGCAGGTAGAAAAATACATCACCGATTACCGCGCACATTTGCAACAAGTATTTGCCCCGACTGCCTGATAAGGCAGCGGTGATAGCAGCCCAAGCCGTTTTTATGACGGGCGTTGGCTTTTCTTGCAGACTGCTCTGCCCTCTCGCAAACCCAGGTTTTATCCCGCCTGGCGGTCAGTTCTGACGAAAGACGATGAAGCAGGCGCACCTGCTTGGTGAGCCAAAGCTAATTACGCTGTTTGACGAAGCCATTTTTACACGCCGCATACAAGAAACCCCGCTGCAGCGGGGTTTCTTGTTATTTGCAGCGGGGATTATTTCGCCATCGCTTTGGCGGCTTCTTGAGCCATCGCTTCAGATGCTTTTTTCATCACGGCGATATCAAGGTCGCAGGCTTTGTAGGTTTCTTCGTTTTTCTTTTCCTGCGCGGTCATTTCGGCGGTCATCTCGGTTTGCGGATTAGCCATTTGTTTTTCGATGAGGGCGAACATGCCTTCGTAATCGGTCTTATCGGTCACGCAGGCACAGTTACTGGCTTTGTCCTGGCCGTAGAGGTTCGTGCAATCTTCCGTCGCGCCTTTTTTCAATTCAGCAAGGTTGGCACGCATTTTGTCGGCCATTTTTTTGCCCAGCATTTTGCCGATTTCTTCTTGGGAAGGCTGCTTACCGCCGGCTTTCTGCACTTCGGCCATAACTTCCATCATGACTTCGTTGGCAATTTTCTGCCCGAGTTCTTGTGAGGTTTTTCCGGCAAAGTTCTGCGCGGATGCACTCACGGCCAGGCCGGCGAGGGTGACGACGGCAAGGGTGTTTTTTATCAAGGTTTTCATAGAGGGCTCCAAAGGTAAAGGAAGGGGAATTTGTCTATTGATCAAGACGGCGCGGATTGTAAGGGATTTGTCCGCCATTTTCTGTTTTTTCCGCTGGCGGGTGATGCCGCCACGCCGGGGCGTTTTTATAAGAAAATACCGTTTCCCCACCCAGCTCAGAGGTTCGTATGAAAAAAATCCCCTGCATGATTATTCGCGGCGGCACTTCCAAAGGTGTCTATTTCCGCCAAGATGATCTGCCCGCCGATCCCGCCGCACGCGACCGCGTCCTGCTCGCCATCATGGGCTCCGGCGAGGCGTCACAGATTAACGGCCTCGGCGGTGCGACCAGCCTCACCAGCAAGATCGGCATCATCAGCAAATCGGCGCGCCCCGGCATCGACCTCGATTATCTCTTTGCCCAGGCGGGTATCGAGCAGAAGACTATCGACACCCGCCCTTCCTGCGGCAATATTCTCTCCGGCATCATCTGCTATGCCAGCGAAAGCGGCCTGATTGACTTGGAAAGCGGCGTTACCACGGTCAAGGTTTATAACGTCAATACCGACAGCATCATCGAGGTCTCCGCCGAAACGCCGAACGGGGTACTGAAATATGACGGCGACACGGTGATTTCCGGTGTAGCCGGCAGCGGTTCGCCGGTGCGGCTCAATTTCAGCCAGATTGAAGGCGCGAAGACGGGCAAAATTTTCCCGACCGGCCACAGGCGCGACTGCATCAATGGTCTGAACGTGACCTGCATCGACGTTGCCATGCCGATGGTACTGTTCAGCGCCGCCGAACTCGGTCTGCGCGGCGATGAAAGCAAGGCCGAGCTGGACGCACAAGGCGAGCTGATGGCGCGCATGGAAGCGGTGCGGTTACAAGCGGGCGAGTTGATGGGGCTGGGCGATGTACGCGGCAGCGTCGTGCCGAAAATGGGCGTGCTCTCCGCACCGCGCAGCGATGGCAGCATCACATCGCGCTATTTCGTGCCGGATAAGTGTCACGCCGCCCATGCTGTTACCGGCGCCATTTGTGTTGCAGCGGCGGCGAATATTCCCGGCACTGTCGCCCATGACTGTTACCGCGCGAGCGGCAGCGTCGTCACCATCGAGCATCCCTCCGGCTTTATCAGCGTGGATATGGTCTGCGAGCCGGATGGCGACAGTTACCGCTTTACCCGCGCCGCGCTGGTGCGCACCGCCAAGCCGTTGATGACCGGCTTTGCCTATTACGAGGCGGAGTGATGTCATAAAAAAAGCCGCCTGCGGGCGGCTTTGTCGTTATACGGCTTTTGCTTTACAGATCAAACGCCGCGCGCATCAGACGCTGTGCATATTCTGTCTGCGGCGCGTTGAAGATTTGTTCGGCGCTGCCGCGTTCGACCACTTCGCCCTGTTTCATCACGAGGACATCGTCGCTCATGGCGCGCACCACCGAGAGATCGTGGCTGATGAAGACGTAGGAGAGGCGGTATTTTTGTTGCAGGTCGCGCAGGAGTTCGACGACTTTCACTTGTATCGAGCGGTCAAGCGCCGAAGTCGGTTCGTCAAGGAGGATGAATTTGGGTTCGAGGATAACGGCGCGGGCAATGGCGATGCGCTGCCGCTGTCCGCCGGAAAATTCGTGCGGGTAGCGGTTGATCATGGAAGGCGACAGCGAGACTTCTTCCAGCATCGCCGCCACTTTTTCCTGCCGCTGTTTGCTACTGAGCTGCGGCTGGTGCACAAGCAGGCCTTCGCCGATGATTTCGCCGATGGTCAGGCGCGGCGAGAGGGAGCCGTAGGGATCTTGGAAGACGATTTGCATATCCGCCTTGAGTTTTTGCAGGTCTTTGCCGCCGACGCTGCCGAGGTCATGTGTTTCAAAGCGGATGTCGCCCCGGTACGGCAGCATGTGCAGGAGGGCTTTGCCGAAGGTGCTTTTGCCCGAACCGGATTCGCCGACGATACCGACGGTCTGCCCCTGGTGCAGGTCGAGGTCGATGCCTTTCACCGCGTGGAAGGTTTTGCGCGGTTTGCCGAAGAAGCTGCGTTCGGTGACGAATTCGACGTGCACGTTTTTAGCGGAGAGCAGGAGCGGCGCATCTGCCGCGACCGGGGTTTTCATGCCTTCCGGCTTGGCGTTGATGAGTTCGATGGTGTAGGCGTGCTGCGGCGCGGCAAAGACCTGCTTGATGCTGCCCTGTTCGACGATTTCCCCAAGACGCATGACGCAGACGGTTTCCGCGTAGTGGTGGGCGAGGCCGAGGTCATGGGTGATGAAGAGGATGGCCATGCCCATCTGCCGTTGCAGGTCGTGCAGGAGATCAAGGATTTCCGCCTGGATGGTGACATCCAGCGCGGTGGTCGGTTCGTCGGCGATGAGCAGGTCGGGTTCGTTGATCAGCGCCATCGCAATCATGATGCGCTGCAACTGTCCGCCGGAGAACTCGTGCGGGTATTGTTGCAGGCGGCGTTCGACGTCGTTGATGCCGACGCGTTCGAGCAGGGTTTTGCAGCGGGTGTGGATGTCAGCGGCGGCGGTTTCCGGGTGGTGCGCGCTGATCGCTTCGCCAAGCTGTTCGCCGATGCGCATGTAGGGGTTGAGCGAGGTCATCGGCTCCTGGAAGATCATGCCGATGCGGTTGCCCCGAAGGCGGCGCAGGGTGCTTTCGTCGGCATCGAGCACGGAGGTGCCGTCGAATTCGATGCGCGAGTTGCTGCCATAGGCGGTGATGTGCGGCGGATGCAGGCGGACGATGCTCATCGCGGTCACGGATTTGCCCGAACCGGATTCGCCGACCAGCGCCAGGGTTTCGCCTTTGTGCAGGTCGAGGCTGACGCCGCGCACGGCGTGGACGGTATCGTCGTTGATGTGGAAGCTGACGTTGAGATCGGTGATCCGCAGCAAGAGGGGATTGGCAGGGTTATTCATGGCTACTCACCGGTCTTTCGGGTCAAGGGCGTCGCGCAGGCCGTCGCCGATAAAGTTGAAGCAGAAAAGGATGGTGGCAAGGATAAGCGCCGGGAACAGCAGCAGCCACGGCGCGCTTTCCATTTGTTTCGCCCCTTCGGAAATCAGCACGCCGAGGCTGGTCATCGGTTCCTGCACGCCGAGGCCGAGGAAGCTCAAGAAGCTCTCGGTGAGGATGACGGCGGGGATGGTGAGCGTCACGTACACAATCACCGTGCCCAGCGTATTCGGCACGATATGCCGCTTGATGATGCTCTCGCTCAAGACACCAAGCGCATCAGCGGCGGCGATAAATTCCTTGTGCCGCAGGCTCATCGCCTGACCACGCACGATGCGCGCCATGGTCAGCCATTCGATGGCGCCGATGGCGGCAAACATCAGATAGATGTTCTTGCCGAAAAAGACCATCAGCAGGATGACGAAAAACATGAACGGCATGGCGTAGAGCACATCCACCACGCGCATCATCACACTGTCGAGGCGGCCACCGACGTAGCCGGCGATGGCGCCGTAGGTAACGCCGATGATGAGGCTGACCACTGTCGCGCACAGGCCGACGAGCAACGAGATGCGGATGCCGAACATGGTGCGGATAAAGAGGTCGCGGCCGTTGACGTCGGTGCCGAACCAGTGGCCGTTTTCCAGACTGGGCGCCGTGCCCATGTCGTCCCAGAAGACTTCGTCAATGGCAAACGGGCGCAGATACGGCGTAATCAGGGCAAAAACGGCGAGGAGGACGAGGATGACGAAGGAAACCATCGCCGCCTTGTTGCGCAGCAGACGGCGCCGGGCCAGTTGCCACAGGCTCTGCCCCTGCGGGGCAGCGGATTTGTTCAAAGAAACAGCTTGGCTCATGATTGCAGTCTCACTTTCGGATCAAGATAGGCATAGGCGAGGTCAACCAGCAGGTTGAACAGCATGATCAGCGCGCCATAGAACACGACTACGCCGAGAACGAGGGTGTAATCGCGGTTCAGCGCCCCCTGGACAAAATAGCGGCCGATGCCGGGAATACCGAAAATCTGCTCAATGACGACCGAACCGGTCATCACCGCCGCGCAGGCCGGGCCGAGATAACTGACCACCGGCAGCAGCGCCGGTTTCAGGCAGTGGCGGACAATCACCTGCCATTCTGTCAGCCCCTTGGCGCGGGCAGTGCGCACATGATTGGTATGCAGCACCTCGATCATCGAGCCGCGCATCAGGCGGGCAACATAGGCAATCTGCGGCAGGGCAAGGCAGGTCACGGGCAAAATCGCCTGCGTCAGACCGTATTCGCCCCAGCCACCGGCGCGCGGCAGCCAGGCATCATTCCAGCCGTGCTGCAAAAACCAGGCGCGCAGATCAACTGCGAACAGCAACGTGAGCAGCGGCGCCATGACAAAATTCGGAATGGTGATACCGATCATGGCAAAGCTCATGATGCCATAATCAGCGTTGCTGTTCTGGCGGATGGCGGCGCTGATGCCGAGCAGCGAACCCAGCAGCACGGCGATCACGATCGCCGTCATGCCCAGCTGGAAGGATACGGCAAAACCGTCGCTGATCATCTCGTTCACCGTGCGGTCGGGATACTGGAACGACGGCCCCAGATCCCCGCGCAGCACATTGCCCATATAGCGGAAATACTGCTGATAAAGCGGCTCGTCAAGATGATAGACGCGGTTCAGGTTCGCCTCGATCTCCGGCGGCAGCTTGCGCTCCAGATCAAACGGCCCACCGGGTGCGGCACGCACCATAAAAAACGCCAGAGAAATAATCACCAGCAGCGTCGGAATCGCCACCAGCAGGCGGCGCAACACATAACGGAACATAAGCAGACTCCCATAAGTCTTGCAAAATCATGATGATAAAAAATAAAGCGCCGATAGGCGTCGCCGGATAATAACGCATGAAAAATGATTGTGGTAGGCTGAAAAATCTCCTTACAGACGAAAAATCGGAGCAAAACCATGAAAACCCGACAAAAAACACTACTAACCCTGCTTGCCGTAGCCATAAGCGGCATCATGCAGAGCGCTCATGCTGAAACCGTGCTGCGCCGAGGCAACGGCTCCGAGCCAAAAACCATCGACCCGCAAATCGCCGAGGGTACGCCGGAAGCAAACATCATGCTGGACCTCTTCGAAGGCCTGACCACGCGCGACGGCGCCGCCAACATCATCCCCGGCGTCGCCGAAAAATGGGACATCTCGGCAGATGGCAAAACCTACACCTTCCACCTGCGCCACACCACCTGGTCGGACGGCACCCCGCTGACCGCCGCCGATGTCGTCTATGCCTGGCAGCGCGACGTTGACCCCGCTGCCGGTGGCAAATACGGATTCCTCCTCTACCCGGTGAAAAACGCCCAAGCCATCGCCGAAGGCGAAATCAAAGACCTCAGCCAGCTCGGCATCAAAGCGCTGGACGAATACACCGTGCAAGTCGAACTCGAAGCCAGTACCCCCTACTTCCTTGACATGCTCACCCACGCCAGCACTGCGCCCGTACCGCAACACGTCGTGGAAAAACACGGCAAAGCCTGGATCCGCCCGGAAAACATCGTCAGCAACGGTGCCTACAAAATGACCGCCTGGCAGCCGAACGCGCACATCACCCTGGCCAAATCCGACACCTATTGGGATAAAGACACCGTCAAAATCGACCAAGTCATCTACTACCCGACCGAAGACAAAAATACCGAGATCAAGCGCTATCGGGCGGGCGAACTCGACATGACCTACGAAATCCCCGACGACCAGATCAAATGGCTGCGGGAAAACCTGAAAGACGAACTCCTCATCGGCCCCTATCTCGGCACCTACTTCTACGGCTTCAACCTCACCCGTCCACCCTTCAAGGACAACCCGAAACTGCGCGAAGCCCTGTCGCTCGCCATCGATCGCGACATCATCACCGGCAAAATCACCGGTGTCGGCGAAAAACCCGCCTACGGCATGGTGCCGCCGGGCATCAACGGCTACGACAACTACCGCCCTGCCTACGCCGACCTCAGCCAGCAAGAGCGCAACGAGCGGGCGCAAAAACTCTACGCCGAAGCGGGCTATAGTAAAGACAAACCACTGCATGTCGAACTGCTTTACAACACCGACGTGAACCACAAAAAAATCGCCGTCGCTATTGCCGCCATGTGGAAAAAGACCCTGGGCGTTGAGACTGAGATGACCAACCAGGAATGGAAAGTCTTCCTCGCCACCCGCCAGGAAAAACAGCAAACCCAAATCTTCCGCGCGGGCTGGATCGGCGATTACAACGATGCCAACACCTTCCTCGAACTCTACACCAGCAAGGCGGGGCTAAATGACTCCGGCTACAGCAGCGCCAAATATGACGAACTGCTGCAACAGGCAAGCCAGGAACAGGATACGGGCAAACGCGCCGCGCTGCTGCAAGCTGCTGAAAAACAACTGGTGGATGATTACGTCATCGCGCCGATTTACAGCTACGTCAGCAAACGCCTGGTCAAACCCTACGTCAAAGGCTATACCGCCAACGTCATAAACCTGAACCCGTCCCGCTTCCTGCGGATCGAAAAATAAAGCGCCTTGTGCAAATAAAAAAGCCGCCTGCGGGCGGCTTTTTTATTTGCTGATACAAGAGTTCCGGGAGAAATCTCGTAGTGACGGAGGAGGATAGAGGGACATCCTCCTTATATCGCTTAACCACCGTATCCACCTATCTCAACAGACGGATAATCCCCATAAAAACAAAGAGAAGGTTCTTGCCGCTTATGAATGAGAGGCGGAACGAAACCATGACCAAGCGGGATACATGCTGGCATTACGGTAGGTCGCCAAGCGGGGCGGTTACTGGGTTCGCGGCAGCCGCCAAGCGGGACGGTTACTGGGCTCGCAGCGGCTGCCAAGCGGGACGGTTACTGGGCTCGCAGCGGCTGCCAAGCGGGACGGTTACTGGGCTCGCAGCGGCTGCCAAGCGGGACGGTTACTGGGTTCGCGGCAGCCGCCAAGCGGGCTGACCGCGTGGTTTCCCCGCAATATTCAGTATTCCGCACCCAATGCAGCGCCGAACAGGTCACGCATGAAGTCGGCGAGTTCGTCGTCGCTCAGGGGTTTGCCGTTGAGTTGATAGCCGTCGGTGTTGATAGCGAAGTCGAGGGTGTAGCGGTCGTCGGCGGCGGCGAAGTGCATTCTTTCCAGTTCGTCCGCACTGAGGAGCTGGCCGAGCAGGCCGCCGAGGACAGCGCGGTCAATGTGGGCGTGCAGGCGGCTGCCGTGCAAGTATTGCGCGAGCGGCGGTTTGCCGCTGTTTTTGAAGGTTTCCAGGTCGGCTTCGCTCTTGATGTGTTCGGCGAGGGTGATGTCAACACCGATGCCTTTGCCTGCGCCATTCAGGGCGAAGGCGAGGTGCAGGCCGAGGTCGCGCGCAAGCAGGTCGCGTTGTAGTTGGTCGACCAGCACTTCGCTGCGTTCTTTGCTGTCCACCATGGCATCCAGGGTGTTGGACGGCAGGTTTTGCGTAAGCTGACTAATGCTGTCCGTCGCGAGTGCGGCAGCGCTGTTGTCGCCACGTAGCGCTTTGGCTTGCCGGAAGAGGTCGGCAGCGGCTTGTACGCTTTGCGGGCTGAGGTTTTTCAGGGTGTAGTCGAAGTGAAACTGGTCGGGGACGACGGGCAGCAGCATTTTGATTTGGCTTGCGGTCTCGCCAGCGATGGTGAACTGGCTGTCGAGACGGGCGATGAGGTTGTAGGTGCTGCTCTCTTCTTCGATACCGAGGAGGAGGCTGTTTTCGCGCAGGCTCAGGTCGATATCGCCATCGTCGGTTTTGAAGCTGCTTTCGCCAAGGCGGTATTCGACACGGGCGGGCAGGTGTTTGCCGTCCACGGTGATGAAGGGCAGGCTGACTTGCGGGTTGCGCAGGGTAGCCTGGATGTCGTCATCGCGATAGTGAATGACCGGGCTGTTCAGGGTCAGGCCGCTTTCGGTGTAGTTGAAGGTGATTTGCGCCGGTTCGAAGGTGCTCTTGCCCTGCTGGACGCCGTGCATGTCGAGGGTGAGGGTGTTGTTGAGCGGGAAGCCTTTCTCCGGGCCTTTGATGGTGATATCCGCGCCCTTGAAGCTATTGCCATTTTTTTCTTCGGCGGGGACGTGTTGGGTATAGGTGAGGTTGCGCAGCAGGTTGACGCGCAAATCTCCGTCGGGTAATTGCGCCTCTGTGGGGTGCTTGATGGTGATGCGGGTGATGTCGAAGCCGGTGAAGGTCAGCGGCGCGTGGCGGATGTTGAGCGGGTAACGGCGGATATGCTCGCCTTCGCTAATGGTGAGGGTGGCGGTCGAGCTGGCATAGCCGCGCTGGTAGTTTTCCAGGCCGAGTTTGAGGTTCAGGTGTTCAGCAGCGCGTTGGCCAAGTGAGCCGTCGATTTTGTTGTGCAGGTGGTTTTCGGTGAATTGGCCGGCAAGGTAGGGGGCACCGGCGACGGTAATGCCGAGGATGACGGCAAGGGTGAGGATTTTTTTCATGTTTTTTAGGGAATTGCTTATGAAAAAGCCGGATTCCCGTGGAAATCCGGCTAATGCTTGGCTCAAGCGGGGCTTACATCATGCCCATGCCGCCCATGCCTCCCATACCGTCCATGCCCGGAGCGGCAGCTTCTTCTTTCTTCGGGATTTCGGCGACCATCGCTTCGGTGGTGATCATCAGGCCCGCGATAGAAGCGGCGTTTTGCAGGGCAAAACGGGTCACTTTGGTCGGGTCAATGATACCGGCGGCGAGCATGTCGACGTATTTGTCGGTCGCAGCGTCGTAGCCGTCGTTGCCTTTACCGCTCTTGACGCGGTCAACGACGACAGCGGCTTCGCCACCGGCGTTGGCAACGATGGTGCGCAGCGGGTATTCCATCGCACGACGGACGATATCAATGCCGACTTGCTGATCGTCGTTGTCTCCTTTCAGACCTTCGAGGGTATTGACGGCGCGGATGAGGGCAACACCGCCACCCGGCACGATGCCTTCTTCCACGGCAGCACGGGTAGCGTGCAGCGCGTCTTCTACACGGTCTTTTTTCTCTTTCATCTCGACTTCGGTTGCCGCGCCCACTTTGATGACGGCAACACCGCCGGCCAGTTTGGCGACGCGTTCTTGCAGTTTTTCGCGGTCGTAATCAGAAGTGGATTCTTCGATTTGCGCACGGATGCTGGTAACACGGGCTTCGATTTTTTTCGTATCGCCGTTGCCACCGATGATAGTGGTGTTTTCTTTGGCGACGACAACACGTTTGGCAGTACCAAGCACGGTCATGTCGGAGCTTTCCAGGGTCATGCCGAGTTCTTCGGAAATGACCTGGCCGTTGGTGAGGATGGCGATATCTTCGAGCATGGCTTTGCGGCGATCGCCGAAGCCTGGCGCTTTCACAGCGGCAACTTTGACGATGCCGCGCATGCTGTTGATAACGAGGGTGGCGAGCGCTTCGCCTTCCACGTCTTCGGCGACGATGAGGAGCGGTTTGCCGGCTTTGGCGACACCTTCGAGGATCGGCAGCAGGTCGCGGATGTTGCTGATTTTTTTGTCGTGCAGGAGGATGTAGGGCGCATCCAGTTCAACGCTTTGGTTCTGCGCGTTGTTGATGAAGTAGGGCGAGAGGTAGCCGCGATCGAACTGCATACCTTCGACGACTTCGAGCGAGTCTTCGAGACCCTGGCCTTCTTCGACGGTGATGACGCCTTCTTTACCCACTTTTTCCATCGCTTCGGCGATTTTTTCACCGACGGTACTGTCGGAGTTGGCGGAGATGGTGCCGACCTGCGCAATTTCTTTGTGGGTTTCGCACGGTTTGGACATGTCGTGCAGTGCTTTAACGGCGCCGGCAACGGCTTTGTCGATACCGCGTTTGACATCCATCGGGTTCATGCCGGCGGCAACGGCTTTCAGGCCTTCGCTGACAATCGCTTGGGCGAGGACGGTCGCCGTGGTGGTGCCGTCACCGGCAACGTCGTTGGTCTTGGAAGCGACTTCCTTCACCATTTGCGCGCCCATGTTCTGGAATTTGTCTTCCAGCTCGATTTCTTTGGCGACAGAAACGCCGTCTTTGGTGATGGTCGGGGCACCATAGGCTTTGTCGAGGATGACGTTGCGGCCTTTCGGGCCGAGGGTAACTTTCACGGTGTTAGCGAGGATGTTCACACCTTTGAGCATTTCTTTGCGGGCGTTTTCACCGAAGCGGACTTCTTTGGCTGACATATGTTTGGACTCCTAAAATGTTATTGAAATCGGATGGTTACTGGATGACGGCAAAAATCTCTTCTTCGCGCATAATGACGTAGTCTTCGCCATCTACTTTGACTTCGGAACCGGTGTATTTGCCGAAGAGGACGCGGTCGCCGGCTTTGACATCCAGCGGGCGGAGGCTGCCATCTACGAGTTTGCCCGGGCCGACAGCGACGACAACGCCTTCTGAGGGTTTTTCAGCGGCGCTGCTGGCGAGGACGATACCGCCGGCGGTGGTGGTTTCTTTTTCCTGGCGTTTGACGATGACGCGGTCGTGCAAGGGTCGAAGGTTCATGTTTTTCTCCTAATGTAAAAATGAAAGCCCGCCGGGAAGCGGGGGTGTTAATCACACAACGCCCTAAATAGGGTTGGGAGTTTCCGCTTTCAAGGATTCGGTGAATTTTTTTCGTAGGGCATTGTTTTTGTTGTGATGAAAGCGGCACAAGCCACAAAAAAAGACGGCATTCGCCGTCTTTTCTGCCCGGATGAAAGGACGGTCAAATCCGCCGCACGATGTTTTCCACCATCTCGGCAGAATGTACCGAGGCGGTTTGCAGGAACTGCTCGAAGCTGTATTCGGCTTCGCCGTCGGCCAGATCGGAAATGGCACGGATGATGACGCAGGGGCGGCTGAAGTGGTAACTGGTCTGCGCGATGGCAGCGGCTTCCATTTCGACCGCCATGGCATCGGGGAAATGGGTGCGGATGGTCGCAATTTTGTCGGCACTGTTGATGAACTGGTCACCACTAACGATGAGGCCGTGGTGCACGGCGGCGCCATCGAAGACAGTTGCCGCATGCTCGGCGTGCTCGATGAGGGTCGCGTCGCTGTCAAAACGCGGCGGCATTTGCGGGATTTGCCCGATGGCATAGCCGAAGGCGCTGGCGTCGGCGTCGTGGTGCGCGGTCTGCACGCCGATGACGACATCGCCCTGTTTCATGCCACTTTGCAGGCCACCGGCGCTACCGGTATTGATAATGTAGGCGGCATTGTATTTGTCGAGCAGGATAGCGGTGGTGATGGCAGCGTTCACTTTGCCGATGCCGCTTTGCGCGAGCAGGACGGGTTTGCCGGCGAGTGTGCCGTGCGTGATGCTGATGTGAGCGACAGTATCGGTTTTCGCTTGGCTGA
Source organism: Cardiobacterium valvarum (assembly GCF_900460955.1). GTDB lineage: Bacteria > Pseudomonadota > Gammaproteobacteria > Cardiobacteriales > Cardiobacteriaceae > Cardiobacterium > Cardiobacterium valvarum. The sequence goes on along the minus strand of NZ_UFUW01000001.1, from coordinate 471,474 downwards.
TGCGACTTTGCAGCAAGGCAACTTCTTGTTGCATCGCGCCGATGATAGCGATGGGGGCGTTATTCATGCGGTTTCTCCATGTTGGGTGCGCGGGCATTGTACGACGAATGCCCGTATCTATGCGGTTTCATTGATAGTTTATTAAAGTTTTTATATGATTTCCGCGCTGTGCGACAGCCGGATGTCTGCCGGTATGTGGCGGGGCGATACCCCGCTTTTTTATCACCCCCGTAAACGATATGAAGAGAGTAGTAACACAATGATTCCATTGATTGTTGCCTGCCACGGGCGGTTTGCCGACGAACTCGTCAAATCCGCCGCGATGGTGTACGGCGAAGTGGGGAGCGTGCATGCGGTAACGTTCATGCCCGGAGAAGGGCCGGATGACCTGTTGCGCAAATATGAAGAGATTGTCACCGCCGAGGGCTCGCCTGAGGCGGTGTTGTTGCTGGTCGATTTGTTCGGCGGCAGCCCGTACAACGCGGCGGTGCGTCTCGCTTCTGCGCACGAAGGTATGGACGTGCTGTCCGGCGTCAACCTGCCAATGCTGCTGGAACTGCTGGACAGCCGCGATGAAAACAGCACGGTGCCGCAACTGGTCGAAAGCGCTTATAACGCCTCGCGCGAAGGCACCAAGTCCTTCCGCACCCCGCTTGCTGCCGCTGCCGCCCCCGCTGCACCCGCCGCTGAGGAAGCACCGGTGGTTGACCGCCGTGCCGGTCGCCCAACTTCCGGCCATATGGAAATCCCGCTGCTGCGCATTGATAACCGCCTGATTCACGGTCAGGTCGCCTCCAGCTGGGCCAAGGTGGTGAAATGCGATGCCATTTTTGCCATTGATGATGATGTGGCGAAAGACCCGCTGCGCGCCAAGCTGCTTTTGCAGGTCGCGCCCGCGCATTTGCAGGCTTATGTCATTTCGGTCGACAAGGCGATCAAGGTCTGGCACAACCCGATGTATGCCGACCGCAAGATACTGTGGCTAGTATCCCGCCCCGGCGACATCGTCCGCCTCATCGAAGGCGGCGTGGACATCAAGAAAGTCAACGTTGGCGGCATGACACACCGCGAAGGCTGCAAACTCATCAGCCAGGCGGTCGCCATTGATGCCGATGATCTGGCCGCGTTCAAGAAACTGAACGAGATGGGTGTGAAGATGACGCTGCAACAGCTGCCGACCAACGCTGAAGAAGACGTCATGCCGAAACTGGCCAACATTCAATTCTAGGAGAAAAAACATGGGTTTAGACATTATCCTCGTCTCCCTGGTGGGACTTATCTGCGGCATGGGCTCGGTACTTGACGAACGGCAAACGCACCGCCCGCTCGTCGCCTGCACCCTTATCGGCCTCGTCCTCGGCAATTTGACTACCGGCATCATGGTCGGCAGCGCGCTCGAACTGCTTGCCCTCGGCTGGATGAACGTTGGTGCGGCGATGGCACCGGATGCGGCGCTCGCCAGCGTCGTTTCCGCCATTCTCGTCATCAAGGGTGGCCTGCCGGTGACGGAAAGTATGGGGATTGCCGTTTCCGTCGCCATCGTCGGTCAGGTGCTGACCATCTTCGTGCGCACCATCGCCGTATTCTTCCAGCACATGGCGGACAATTTCGCCAAAGAGGCCAATTTCCGGGGTATCGAATTCTGCCACTTCGGCGCACTGCTGCTGCAAGGCCTGCGCGTCGCCATTCCGGCTGCTATCGTTGCCCATTACGCCAATGCCGATAACGTGAAAGCCTATTTCGACATGGTGCCCGCTTTCGTATCCGAAGGCCTGCGCATCGCCGGTGGCGTCATCGTCGTCGTCGGTTATGCAATGGTCATCAACATGATGAGCGTGCGCGCGCTGATGCCGTTCTTCTTCCTCGGCTTCGTCGTCGCCGTCTTCTCCAGCTACAACCTCATCGCCCTCGGCATCATCGGCACCGTGCTGGCCATCCTCTACATCCAGCTCAGTCCACGCTTCAACAAGACCGCCATCATCGGCAATGCGCCGCGCCGCACCCCGCTGGCCGATGACGAACTCGAAGGACTATAAGGAGACCCCCCATGAGCGAGAACCAAACCAAAAAACTGACCAAGGGCGATCTCTACCGCATGTACGCCCGCTCCACCTTCCTCCTCGGCTCGTTCAACTTCGAGCGGATGCAGTCGATGGGCTTCTGCGTCACCATGATGCCCGCCATCAAGCGGCTATACAGCAGCAAAGAAGAACGCGCTGCCGCCCTGAAACGCCACCTCGAATTCTTCAACACCCAGCCGTGGATCGGCTCTGCCATCATGGGCGTGACAGCCGCGATGGAGGAACAGCGTGCCAACGGTGCCGCGATTGACGATGGTGCCATCAGCGGCGTGAAAGTCGGTCTGATGGGCCCCTTGGCCGGCGTCGGCGACCCGATCTACTGGGGTACCGCGCGCATAATCCTCGCCGCCCTCGGTGCTTCGCTGGCTGCGAGCGGCAGCATCATGGGACCGCTGCTCTTCTTTATCGGCATCAACGTCATCCGTATCCTCACCCGCTGGTACAGCATGAGATACGGCTACGAGAAAGGCACAGAAATCGTCAGCGACATGGAAGGCGGCCAGTTGCAAAAACTGACCACCGGCGCCTCCATCCTTGGCCTCTTCGTCATGGGCGGACTGGTAGCGCGCTGGGCCAGCCTCAACATCCCCTACGTTATCGCGGAGTACACCAACCAAGAGGGAACGGAAGTCACCGTCACCGTACAGTCGGTGCTGAATGACCTCCTGCCCAACCTCGTGCCACTGCTCTTGACCTTCCTCTGCATGTTCCTGCTCAAACGCAAGGTCAACGCCATCGTCATCATCATTGCGATGTTCATTCTCGGCATCCTTGGCCGCTACTTCAACATTCTCGGCCTTTAGCCCCAACCGCACCGGAGCGCTTGCGCTCCGGTGCCGCATTTTCCCTCCCACGCAACAGTAAAGGAATACCCATGAACGGCACCCTCATCGGCAACACCCTGCGCGGCCTCGTCTATACCCTGCGCCCGGGTAACCTGTTCTATATCCTGCTCACTGCCGCCCTTATCGTCGTTGCGGGGACCCTCTACCTCGGCGATCTCACCACCTATCTCCTGGCGCGGGCAGAAACTGATACCTTCACCTGGATACCGCCCACGCCGCGCATATGGGGCATTCTGGCCGTTATCTTCCTGCTGTTTGTCGCCAAAACCCTGGATAACGCCGCCCGTATTTGCGCCAGTCACAAAAATGCCAGCTTCCTGCCACTCAGCGAAGTCACTGTCGGCGACCTGCTCCTTTACCTCATCGGTCTGCTCCTCCTGGCCATCCTCCTCGGTGCCGCCCCATTCATCTGCTACAACCTCGACATCGGCAACAACATCACCTCCTACCTCAACCGTGCCTGCGCCCTCATCGCCTGCCTCCTCCTGCCCGCACTCCCCCTCAGCTACCTGAACGAACGCAATGCCAGCACCATGCTTGATTTCCCCAGCCTTGCCACCGCCATCGGCAGCATCGGCATCCTGCGCTACCTTATCCTGCTCATCCTCATCAGCGGCGCCACTGCGGGCGTCGGCTACGCTATCGCGCACTTCTGGCAACAACACCTCGCCGGACAACTGCCCGCCATCATGGACAGCATTGCCGCGAGCGGCTACGACTACAGCAAAATCCCGCTCCATTATTACCAACACGCCGCCATCATCGCCGCCCTCGCCTGCTGGCTCATCACCTATATTTACAGCGCCGCCGCCTGGACCTACCCACGTGAAGACGAAGAGGACAACAACGAACCCGCTATGAGCCTGCACGAACGCACCCGCCTCGCCATTGCCAGCGGCCATCCTGCCACAACGGAACCTCCTAGCGACAACGCCCCACAAGAAGCCCCTGTCCCGGCCACAGAAAGCTCCCCCTCGCGCCTGCGCCGTGCCATCGCTGCCGCCCGCGCCGCCCACAAAACAGCCCCGCCCGGCAAACAAGAACCACAACTCACCGACCCCGATGCACCGCCGCCCCTGTTGCGCGACATCGGCCTGAGCAACGCCGCCGACAAAACCGTCCCTGCCGACAAACAGGAACCACAACTCACCCCGCCCGACGCACCACCACGCCTCCTGCGCGGACAAAAAACCAATACCGCCCCCGCGACCGATAAAAACGAACCACACCTCATCCCGCCCGAACTCGAACTGCTCAAAGAAGCCGACGTCACCCGTATGCGCCTCGAAGAACAACAAACCTTCGCCCGCGTCCTCGCCGAAGCCGATGAACACTTTAAACACGGACAAATTGACACCGGCCTCGCCCTGCTCGCCCCTTACACCGACGCCGACCACGACCCCGCTGTGTACTTCCCCGCCTACCAGCGCCGCTACGCCCTGCAACCCCAAGATACCTTGCTGCACCGCCTGATGGTGGCCGCCGCACGCGGCAGCGCCCACTGCTATGACCTCATCCAGCCCGAACTCAACCGCATCAACCCCGTCGAACTGCCCGCCGACATCATCCGCCCGCTCGCCCAACAAGCAGCAAAACAGCAGCAATACCTGACCGTCCTCGCGCTGACCCGTAACTTCGCCAAAAACCATCCCGAACACCCGCACCTTGCCGACAACTACTACCTCGCCGCCCTCGCCCTCGCCCACAGCGGCCAGACGGACAAAGCCCTGCCCATCCTGCAACAACTGCTGGCGCGCTACCCCGATCATCCGCATAGCGACCTCTTTCGCCGCGCGACCGCCCAACTGCAAGACGGACAAACCCCATGAACCCGGGCACCCTCATCGGCAACACCCTGCGCGGCCTCATCCACCCCTTCCGCCCCAGCAACCTCCTCTACATCCTCCTCGCTGCCGCACTCTTTACCCTGGCCGTCACCCTCCACCTCGGCCACCTCACCACCCACATCTACTACGAAAACGCGACGCCGCAACCCCTCATCTACCCCCTGCCCCGTCTCCTGCCGACAGCTACCACCATCACCATCAGCCTCGCCGCCCTGTTCATCCTCCTCACCAAAAACCTCGATAACGCCGCCCGCCTCTACAACGGCCACCGGCGCGGCAGCTTCGCCCCGCTGCGCGACACCGGCCTCAACCAGCTCATCCAATACCTCACCGGACTGGCACTGTGGGGCGTACTGCTCAGTGCCGCTCCCTTCATCTGCGCCAACCTCAACGTGGACGAACAAATCACCTGGTACGCCGATCGCGGCGCCGCCCTCCTTGCCGTCCTCCTCGCCCCGGCCATTACCCTCGCCTACATTGACGGCGGCGACACCGAATCCATGATCAACAGCGGCGCCCTGTACAACGCCGTGGCCGACATCGGCTTCATCCGCTACCTCATCCTGCTGGCACTCATCGCCTTCCTTATCACCGGCTTCTACCACGCCGAAACCTACCTCTGGCAGCAATACACACGAGTGCACATCATCGCCGCCATCGAACAACTCAGCTTGCAAGAAAGCTACGACTACCGCCGCCTGCCACTCGACTACTACCTCTACACCGGCCTGATGAATACCCTCCTCGCCTGGCTCATCACCGCCACCTACAGCCTTGCCGCCTGGAACTACCCGCGCGACGAAGAAGACGACGAAGCAGAAAACGAAGAAACCACCTTCCCGCCTGCCGCCGCGCCAACCACAGCACCGAGCGCACCCACTGCCACCGCTGCCGGCGAAGAAACCCCGGCGGACAGCGCGCCGACAGCCGACGACGAAGCGGCAAATGCTGCAACAAGCGAAGTCGAAGCTGACGCCGACCCGCAGGAAACCTTCGCCCACGACCTGGCGCGGGCCGACGAACACCTGCGCCAAGGCGACATCAAAACCGGTATCGCCCTGCTCAAACCCTACACTGACGCCGACCACGACCCCATCACCTACTTCCCTGCCTACCAGCGCCACTACGCCCTGCAACCCGACGGCGACCTGCTGCGCCGCATCGCTCAGGCGGCAGCACGCGGCGACGAAGCCTGCTACGACCTGATCCAGCCCGAACTCGAACAAATTGACCCCAGCGAACTCCTCGCCGGCAGCATCCGCCCGCTGGCGCAAATCGCCGCCCGCCGCCAACAATACCGCACCGTGGCCAACCTCACCCGCGACTTCGCCACCAAATACCCCGCCCACCCGCACCTTGTGGACAACCAATATCTGGCGGCGCTGGCACACGCCCATAGCGGCGAAGCCGAGCAAGTCCTGCCGCTGCTGGAAGAACTCTACGAACACTACCCGCAGCACGACCGCGCCCCGCAAATCGCCCGCCTCATCGAAGAACTGAAAAATACCTCACCCCAACAGCCATAAGGAAACCGCTCCATGAATGACCTCACTCCGATAGAAGCCCTGCAACGCAGCCTGTGCTACTCCTGCAAGCCCGGCAGCCTCATCTATACCCTGATAATCGGCATCATCGCCGGACAGGTACACATCATGCTGGTTAAAAAAGTGTATGCCGTCATGATGACCCATAGCGGCTTCGGCGGACTGACCCTCATATCACTGCTCTATCTCGCCATGCCTTTCATCCTCCTCGATGGCAAACTGCTGGATAACGCCATACGCATCCGCGCCGGCATGGGCAGCAAACCCGTGCCCATCACGCCATTCAGCCACATGACCGTGGGCGGCCTGCTCCGCTACTTCGGCGGCATGACCCTCCTTACCCTGCTCTTCCCGTTCAGCATCAACTTCATCGCCGGCTTCCTAGCTGCTGCCCTGGGCGCAAGAGAAACCTTCACCTATATCGTCATAGGACTCAACATCCTGCTGTTCCTACTGTTCCTCATCTACCTCCCTGCCATCAAACTGGTCTTCCTGGAACACGATAAGGCAGGCGCCATGACCAGCATCCGGAAAATCAGCACCGCCGTCAGCGACATTGGCGGCAAACGCTACTGCATCGCCCTACTCCTCAACCTCGGCGTCGCCATCGTTTTCCTGATACCGCCAGCCCTCCTCGACAACATCGGCTTCATCGCCGCCAAACAGAGTGAAGCCGACCTCATCCTGCGCCTGAGTGGTGAAGCCACACCCTTTCTCCGCATCAGTGCGGCTCTCGGCTATGCCATTGGCTTCTTCGCTAACACCATCAATTCCAACACCTTCGCCTTCCTCTACCCGCGCACCGACGAAGACAGTGCAGACAACGACCCCGCCCCCGAATTTCACAACAGCCGCAACAGCAATCCGGATTACGACCTAAGCCCTGCCGCCCCCAGCCTGCACAAAACCCCTCCCGCACAGCCCGCCGCAGCCGAACCGGATTTCCGCCTGCTCGCCGATGCTGACACCCGCGACATGGGCATCGAAACGCAAAAAGCCTTTGCCCTTACCCTCGCCCGTGCCGATGCCCTCATCCACCGTGGCGACAACCTGAGTGCCATTGCCCTGCTCAAAACCTACGCCAACGAACAGCGCGACATCGCCGCTTACTTCCCCGCCTACGCGCGCCTCTACCGGCTTGACCCGCAGCCTGCCCTGCTTGCCCGCCTCATCCACAGCGCCGCCGCCGGACACCGTCCGAGCTACGACCTCATCCACGACACCCTCGAACACAGCGATCCCGCCTCACTTCCCGCTGACAGCATCCTGCCACTCGCGCAACAGGCGGGCAAACAGCAGCACTACCGCACCGTGCTCAACCTCACCCGCAACTTCGCGAAAAACCACCCCAATCACCCGCACCTCGTCGAAAACTACTACCTCGCAGCACTAGCGCTAGCCAAAACCGGTGCAGCAGACAAAGCCCTGCCGCTCCTGCAACAACTGCACACGCGCTACCCCGATCACCCGCGTGCTGCCACCATTGCACAGGCCATCGCCCGCCTGCAAGGTAGCAGGCAGACGTGAACCCGCCTCACGGTACCGCCAAGCGGTGTCGTGCGGAAATAAAAAACCCCGCCCCACCGGATGCCCGGTGGGGAATTTGAGGGACTCGTAGCACTCGTGCAACGAAAAAGATTAAAAGAACGACTAAAACCGGCTATCGCGCCGCCTGATGAAACCTCAACGCACGCTATTTCGGTTAGCGGCATATTTTTAACGCATACAAAATGGCGGCCTTGTTACCTGCCATCAATCTTGCCTACCTGCATGACCGCCGCATCACGGCCATGTATAACCCCGCGCGGCTATAGGCGGCTGCACGCACTATCAGCGGACATCGCTACCTGACTATCGCGACGATCAATATCCTCATGGAGTGCGTCCCGTCGCTACTCCTTGCCTTGCCGTTTGTCATTTACTGGGATGAAACCGGCACCCTGCTCGCCGGCCAAGCACTCAATATTGCCGCCTGAATCCGCAGAGAAGAACCCCTACCAGATGCGGTGATGCGCCCCTATTGCCCCACAATGACCCTGATCCTTCTAAGCATCTCCCTGCTCCACAGCAACATCCGGCAAATCCTGACAGATAACGCCATACCGACGACCCCTGCCGACATCGCCGTGGCTGGTGTTTTCGTCTTCCTGCCACCGCTCGTCAACCTCGTCTATCTGCGGGAACAAAACATCACAACCCTATTCTCCCCATGCAAACTGCTACAAGCCTTGCACGATACCGGCGAGCTACACTACTTTGCCGTTACCGCGCCCGGACTCGCCCTTGTCCTCTTCCTGCCGCAACGCCTTCCCGTCACCTACACAGATATCAACGCGCTATATACCCTGCTTGCCATCCCCGCCTTCTACGCCCTTTGCAGCGGCATCTGCTGGCTACTTGCCGTCACCTATCCCGCTTGGTATTACCCACCAGAAGCTGATTGACCGAACACATGAATAACACTGCCCCGTGTCAATTCTGCTTGGCGCCCTTTCCACTTTCAGATCACAATTAACCTTTCCCCAACAACAGGAATCCCTATGTCACCCAAACCTCTGCTCATCATCACCCTGCTGCTCAGCGTTCCGCCTGCCCACGCCTACGACCTGAACGAAGCCTGGGCAGCGGCACGCGTCCATTCCGCTCAGTACGACGCCGCCCGCCACGCACGCAATGCCGCGCAAGAGCCGCAAACCCAGGCGAAAGCCCGCCTGCTGCCGCAAGTCTCGGCCAACGCCAACTACAGTGACCGCGCCCAAGACGCCTACGACAAATACCAAAGCCACGGCTGGAACGTACAAATCAGCCAGCCGTTGTACGACCGCGCCCGCTGGGACGCCTGGCGCGCTGAGAAAATCACCGCCCGCCTCGGCGACAGCCAGCTTGACAACACCACCAGCGAACTCCTGCTGGATGTTGGCAAAGCCTGCCTCGAAACCCTCACCGCTCGCGACAAACTCACCGCTGTCGCCGCTGAAAAAAAAGCCTACCAACTGCAAATCCGCCAGGCCAAAGCGCTCTTTCAGTCCGGCGAAGCCACCATCATTGACACCTACGAAGCCCAAGCGGGCTACGACAGCGCCAGCGCCAAAGAAGCCAAACTGCAAACCGAACTAGCCGTCGCCGAAAATCGCCTCGCCAACCTCACCGGCCTTGACCCCAGTCGCCTCGAAAGCCTCGCTGGCAAAACACTGCCCGACTACCTCACCGTCGCCGGCCAAAAAGAATGGGAAGAACAAGCGCTCGCGCACAGCACTGCCGTCCGTGTCCGCACGCAGGAAAGCGAAAAAAGCCACGCCGACATCGCTACCGCCAAAAGCGGCCATCAGCCGCAACTCAGCCTTACCGCCGGTTACCAAGATAACCGCAACGACATCACCTATACCGGCGGCAACAACAGCCGCAGCCGCAACAAAGGCGCCTATATCGGTGTGCAATTCACCATCCCCCTTTACAGCGGTGGTGAAATCGCGAGCCGCGTCCGCCAGCAAGAAGAAACCGCTGCACAAAAAGACGCCGAACTCGAAAACGAAAAAGCTACCGTGCGCCTGCAAGTGCGCCAGGCTTACGCCACCCTGCGCGGCCAGCAGGCACAAATCAAAGCACAAGAACAACTGCTCGCCACCAGCGACGCCAAACTTGAATCCATCCGCCTGGGCCGCCAAGTCGGCGTGCGCAACAACATGGACGAAATCAAAGCCGAACAAGAAAAAGCGCAGGCGGAAGAACAACTCGCCGAAGCCCGCTACGGCTACATCGGCGCCTACCTGCAACTGCTGCACCTCGCGGGCAAATTGCACGGTGAGGAGGGCAGGGCAGCGGCGCGCAGACTGTATGGATACCAATGACCTTCGCACACGCCCTTCGTACACGACAAAAAAGCCCCTCCCCCACTGGCCGCTTCCCACAAAAACGCGAGCGTTTTTGTGGGTACCCGGCAGAAGGATTGGGATGAGGGCAGCAAACGAATCGCGAAGTGACAAAACCCCGCAACCACCCGCTTGGTAAAGCGCCAGCACACACTGCTTTAAACGAGCGACGAAAATTCGCGTCTGAATAACCCAAATTGTGGGAATACATGGGAAATCTGTGGATAATTAGTTGATGAATCATTGAAAAATGATGATTGGCATGATGTTTGCGTAATGACAGGAAGCTGCGTTTACAGGAAACATCACATGGAATATGGCAGACGCATCGGCGTACTCGCATTTTTGTTCTTCATGCGCTTTGCTGCTGCGGCGCAAAGCGCGGGAGAGCAAGCTATGCCCTACAAAAAATTGAAGAAGCATATCCCTGCTAAGTGCAGGGGATTGCACAAGGTGTAAAGATCTTGATGAGCTGTTGTTGTAAGGCAATAACAACTAGATAGCCATGTGTTTTTAATCTACTATAGTCGCTTCAAACAGAAATGATACGGTGTTGGCTCGCCTCGCTGTACTGTCTTTGGCTCGCCGCCTTGTCTCATCCCTGTTTGAAACGACTATAAATAGTAACCCTTAAAAAATTTGGAGAATTACTGTGCTTGGCAAACTATTATATAGATATATCCATATAGGATAGGGAGAAATTTTTAGAAAGTTTAGGCTTCTTATTGAAGCGCGTCTATCACGACTATTTGTGTTATTTCCTGGTAGAAAGCCCTATTCCTGATTAAAGAGAATTAATGTAACTAAAAAATATAATGTAATAATATCTAAAATCGAGCACTTCTCTACTAGCAAGTTGAAAATTAATGATATAAAATGTAGATGAGAAAATAGTTTATGAAGGCGTATACAAGAGATATGTAATGCGTAATGTCATTTTATATATTTTTATATGCATAATAGGTTGTTGGATGTTAAACTTTTTTATTATTATATTTAATAATAATTATGTTTATCTAACTGATGAAAAAATAATAAAATATTTTTATGAAAATCGAAAAGAATTTGTTGACTTAATTGAATTAAGACGCAAGGATTGTGGGAAATATTTTAAAGAAGAAGTAAGTGGCAAGGAAAAATGGTATAAAGATGAATTCTCTGAGAAGAGTATAGAAGCTAGATATTTTTTGGCGCGGCATTCTTTCATAAAAAACCTAGATTCGTGGCGTACTATTTATGTTCAAAGCACTGATGAAGATAGTGTACGGGGGCATACATTTGAAAAATCGTTAAATGAATGCCTTTCTTATCCTTACATGACTTTTTTATTAGGGGTATCTTTTTATAAGAAAGATTATCTGCTAGTTTTTAACAGAGATTACTCTGTAAGTAAAGCCATACTTTATCTACCTAATCCCAATTTAGATAAGGTAAAAGACTGGAATTTATATATGAAGAATCGCATTCAATATAATAGTTTTTTTGAAAAGGACTTTTCTTCTAGAAGAGATATCCTAAATGATAGTAATCTTAGTGGCAATAGTGATAATTATCCAAAGGATTCTTTATCACGCCCATCAGATGTTTCATCAGATTACAATTTCTTACATTGTCAAAATTATGCATCGTCTGGGTTTGTTCAGATTGAGAAAGATTGGTATATTTATGCCTTTGACAAAGATGGTTATTATTACAATGAATGTAATAATTGAAAATAAGACCAGACTTATTACCGTACTGTATTAATTATCTTTATTTATCCTAAAAAGAGGTGCTAAGATGAGATATGAAGAGAAAGCATTGGAACTAATTACAAAAATTTCTCAGCAAATTAACAAAGTGGCCAATATTTTAAATATTACTCCACAGTTGATTGCCAGTGCCATTGCTGAAGAATATACTTCTTCTCTGCAACATGGAAAAATCAAAGGGTGGTTTGATAAGTGGATTGATAATGGTGGAGCTAGTTTTCCAAAGTTTATGCATGGTATGCTTCCAAAGCCAATGAAAGGAATAGTACTTCTTACCGAAGATGAACTACGAGAGGATTATAATTTTATCAAGAATAATATAGATATAAAAAATAATGTTACTACTTTATTATTTCACGGAATGAGAGATATTGGTCCTGGTAATATTCGATTTGCTGTAGCCGTAAAAGAAATGGAAGAATCCCTAAATACGGAATATGGTAAAAAATTAGAATTATACAAGTATTCCAATAATTATCTTAGATTGGCTGTAGATTTATACGATCCTCTCGGGGAAGATGAAAATATAAAAGGTGATAGAAATAGACTTACAATCGCCGCAATCGTTGGATTGCATTTAAAAAGAGCAGAAGAATGGATTTTAAAAAAGGTTGATATTAACTATTGGAATAATATACCAAAAGTTACGCAAGATGCTATTTTAATGACTATATATAATAGAGGCGTAAGAAGTATTGAAGATTCTTATAATAGACAAATGCAGTTTTATGGTAATTATCAACCTATTCCTGGTGGAGGTGAGAGCGGTGGTATTAGTCATGAACAGAATGCAACTGATATAGGAAAAGCATTAGGAATTAAATCTGATGATTATGGAGAGTATGTAAGTAAATCAATGACTGATTATTCACATAATGATAGAGTTAGACTTTCTAATGGGAAGGATTTATTAAGTGGTGTATTACGATTTGATTTAAAAAATGATATTCGTAGTGTTTTTTTTAGAAATAATAAGGTTGTAGATATATTTGGATCAATTCCATTGTATAATGATGATAGATTGACAGGATTAACAGAAGAGTATATTAAAGATAAATCAGAAATGATCATGTGGAAGTCTATTTTTGATGAAAAAAAAGTAGATTATAATAAAAATATTAGTGCCATAAGTTATTTACCTTACCCAATAAAGGGAAACCATATTTTTAGTAGTATTAAGAATAATGTAAAATTAAAAATTAATGGTGTAAATGTATCTAATATTTCTGAACATTACCATATTTTTGGCTCTGAAAGAAATGATTATATTGATGGGGGATTGCTGAATGACTTCTTGTTTGGAGGGGATGGAAATGACATATTGAATGGGAAAGAAGGTAATGATTATATGGAAGGAGGTAGGGACTTTGACTCCTATGTCATCAATGGTAATGACACCGTTTTGGATGCTGATAACAAAGGTGAAATCTTTTTCAACGAAAAAACAGAAGACAACCGTGTCCAGTTTTTTGTATATGATGAAGGCAAAAAAGAATGGCATAGTTCTGATGCAAATGGAAAAAAGGATGGCAAATACATCGCCAGCTGCGAACCTTCATCCAATTCATTGAAAATCACCAAAGTAGGTAGCAAAGATAGCGTAGAAATAAAAGATTACTTCAGAAACGGTAATGATAAATTGGATGGTTCTTTGGGTTTGGAAACTGTTCCGGAGAAAGTGGAAGAAGAACCGCCCCCATCTTCGGAAGTTAAGGAATTTATAATAACCCCACCTGCTAAGAGGGGACATAATGACTTTTATCTAGGTTTTGATTCTTATCAGGTAAATGGTACTAAGTACAATGATACCATTTATGGTCGAACTGCCCGCCAGGGTAAAGGTGGGGTCGGTATTTATGCCCCAATGGGTGGTGGTAACGATTTGGCCTATGGCAGCTGGTACGATAATGTTATTGATGGAGGAGATGATACCGATATCATTTACGGCAGCGAGCCGGGCGGTTATATCACTCAAAAGCGGTCACGTGCGGACAAGGATAAGGATGGCGATACCATTGTTGGCGGTGCAGGTAGTGATTTCCTCTTCGGCATGGCGGGCAAGGATTTTATTTTTGGCGGCAGTCGCACAGAGCATGAAGAAACCAAACCTGTTGCCGGACAGGGCGATTGGGCTAATGGTGGTGATGGCAATGATCATATCTTTGGCAGCGCCGCGCAGGATGTGCTGCAAGGTGGTAAAGGACAGGATGAAATTAAAGGCGGCGCCGGCGATGACTTGATCATCGGCGATTCCGATGTGATGCCTAATGTAAAAATTATGCGTGGTGGCACCAGTGACGGCTTGCCTACTTTTTTGCATAAATACAACTTCAAGACCCATCAGATGGATAAGCCGGAAATCTATTACACGGTTAACCAGCTCGCAAAAGCAACGGCAGAATGGAAAATTGAAATAGCTGCCAATAATCGCGATTATAAAATTATCCGTTCAACCGAGCAGTTGCCGGAATTGGCTGGCGAACGCAGCACCATAGATGATTTACCCGCAAATAGTGATGCTTCTGCTTTGCCCGGCAGTGATAATGACACTTTGGAGGGTGGTCCGGGTAATGACTTCATCTTGGGTCAGCACGGCAGCGATTTCATTAATGGTGGAAGTGGTAACGATATAATTTATGGCGATGACCGAAGCTCACTGGGTTCAGAAGAAGTGTATTACAACGATCACCTAATCGGAGGTTCGGGCAGTGATTATCTGAATGGAGGCAGGGGCGCTGATAATTACTATTTTATTCGCGAAGATTTTCAACCTGAAAAAGACGGTGATGCCGTCCCCACTGACACTATTGATGATGACGGCACAGGTAATATTGGCGTGTCGGGTGGTCGTCATGACGCTATCTATTTGGATAGGGTAGATATCGCTGCCATGCAATGGGTGCGCGATGGCAACAACAATATCTGGAACACCGCCGACGGCTGGCGCATCAGCTACAGCGGCTCAACCCTGCAAATCTCGCATAAAGAGGAAGTAGGTAAAATCAACGTGCTGAACTTCGCCAATGGCGATTACGGTCTTAATTTGTCTGGTCTGCCGAATAACGGCGGCAACCCGCCGCAGCCGGATCCCCAACCGCAGCCGAATCCCAATCCGCCCACGCCGCCCACGCCGCCGACCAAGCGACCTCCGAAAACGGGTAAGGCGGTTGCCGCGCAGAGAGTGAACGAAAAAAGCCCGCTCAATTTCGCCTTACCGGATAGTGCCTTTACCAATCCTGACAACGTAGCCCTCAGCTACACCGCCACCCTTGCTGACGGCAAAGCCCTGCCGAAATGGCTGCATTTTGATGCCGCCAAGCGGACATTTAGCGGCACGCCGGGTAATGACGACGTGGGTAACCTCTCCATCCGCGTGACAGCGGCTGACGGCAGAGGTGGCAGCGCCATGCAAAACTTCACGCTGGAAGTGGTGAACGTCAACGATGCGCCGCAGATTGGCACCGCTCTTGCCAACCAGCAAGGCAAGGGTGGGCAAGCATGGCAATACCGCCTGCCGGCGAATGCTTTCCGTGATATTGACAAAGGTGACGTGCTGACCCTCTCCGCCAAACTGGATAACGGCCAGCCGCTGCCGTCATGGCTCAAATTTGACGGCAAAACCGGACAATTCAGCGCGACCTTGCCGAAAGAAGCCAAAGCCAGCGCCTACCGCATTGCCGTAACGGCAACTGACAAAGCAGGCGCGCAAGCGAAGCAGGCGTTTAACCTTGACATCACCCCGCCTGCCAACACCGCACCGCAGGCAGCGACGACAATCACTGCGCAAAAAGCCAACGAAAAATCCCGCTGGCAGTTCACCTTGCCCGCCAACGCCTTCCGTGACCCTGACGGCGACACACTCACCTACACCGCTAGCCTTGTCGACGGCAAAGCCCTACCGAAATGGCTGTATTTTGATGCCGCCAAACGAACATTCAGCGGCACGCCGGGCAATGATGACGTGGGCAACCTCTCCATCCGCGTGACGGCGAATGACGGCAGAGGCGGCAGCGCTGCGCAGAATTTCGCGCTGGAAGTGGTGAACGTCAATGACGCGCCACAAATCGGCGCAACCCTTGCCAATCAACAGGGTACGGGCGGCAAACCGTGGCAATACCGCCTGCCGACGAATGCTTTCCGTGATATTGACAAAGGCGACGTGCTGACCCTCTCCGCCAAACTGGATAACGGCCAGCCGCTGCCGTCATGGCTTGCTTTTGATGCCGCAACGGGACAATTCAGCGGCACACCGCCAAGCAGCGAACAAGCGGGCACCTATCGTATTGCCGTGACGGCAACTGACAAAGCGGGCGCGCAAACGAGACAGGCGTTCAATCTGAGCATTGCCGCAGACATCAGAACTTTTAAAGGTACGGCAGGAAATGACCAAATATCTGGTACTGACGGAAACGATGTGCTGGATGGTGGTGCCGGGAACGATTCCTTATTTCCGATGGGCGGTAGCGATATTATCCGTTTTAAAGGGAATTTTGGGCAGGATACCGTGTTTAATGGTAACAATGGATATGCACGGATTGCTGAGGATTATACCGTATTGGAATTCCCAGATCTAAAAGCAGAAGATATTGTGGTAAGTAATAAAAACAATACCGATCTGATTATTTCTACCAAGAATGGCAATAATAAAGTCACTGTCATTAATCACTTTCTGCGTGGCGAAGAAACCGGATATCGGATTGATGAAATTCGTTTGGCAGATGGCAGAAAATTAGGGCGCAGCGAAATCCGCAAACTGACCCAATTAAGCACTTCCGGAGACGATATACTCTACGGTACTGCTGACAGCGATACCCTTAACGGCGGTGCAGGTAATGATACGTTATGGGCCATGGAAGGGGATGATAATCTCAGTGGTGGCCCGGGTAACGATAAACTCATGGCAGATGTAGGTAATGACAAGCTTGATGGTGGCCTTGGCGATGATGAATTGCATGGTAGCGATGGTAATGATGAATTGAATGGAGGTGATGGCAATGATTATCTCGAAGGCGGGCCAGGTAACGATATCTACCGTTTCAATGGTAATTTTGGTCAGGACTATATTCAGAATAAAGACAGAAACAGTTTACGACCCGGTGATCAATTTGACCGCATTGATTTCACAGACCTGCAACAACAAGACCTGATTTTCCGCAGATCCGGCAATAATCTTCTGCTTGTCAGTAAAAAACATGCCAATAATCAAGTCACGGTATTGGATCATTTCCGCGATAACGGCAAAACCGCCGCGCGTATTGATGAAATCCGCTTCGCCGACGGTAGCCGCCTGGATTACGATGCAATTAACAGACTGGTGCAGCAGCCTGCGGGCAACCTACCGCGCGCCAATCTCGTGCAAGACCGCTATGCTGCCGACGCGGCACGGCAGGCGCAGGTCATGACGCAGGCGATGGCGGCATCTGGCTCAGGTCAGCCGCTGGATAATCTGATGGCGCCGTATAATCCGCCACTGGTGCCGCCGCTTTTTTCCAATTTCAACCCGTAATGGTTAAAAAGCGACCCGCAAGGGTCGCTTCGTTTTGCCGCCAAGCGGGATAAATGCTGGCTTTGTGCGTCAGCGCAACGTTCCTTCCCCTGTGGGGAAGGCCAAGATGGGGCAGAGAGCAAGCGTAGTCACGACTTCTTGATAAAAGTGAGGGAAAAGCAAGATTCTTGTCACTACGCATGGTTGTATAACCCCCAGTCCAAACATCTCAACCACGGGGTCGTCAACCACGCGTTTTTGCACCCTCCCTTGCCACCTCCCGCCCTTTCCCTGAAAATTCCATGCCTTTCCACATGTTATAAAAGGATTGCCATGACTCAACCACCTGTCACCACGCCGCCCGTACCCGATATGCCCCATGCCCCGCCACCTGCGCCAGCGCTGAGTGCCCTGCTCATCATGGCGCATGTGCATGGTGTGGCGGCAAGCGGTAGCGATTTGCTGCACCATTTCGCTGCTGACGGGCGCGATTTGCAGCAGGAGGAATGGCTGCTTGCTGCCCGTCACCTCGGCCTGAAAGCGCGCCTCGTCTCGCGTGCGGCATCGCGCCTGCACCTGCTCGCCCTGCCAGCCCTGGTGTGGCGCGAGGACGGGCAGCATTTCATTTTGGCGCGGATTGAGGATGGGCAGTTTCTGATTCAGGATTTGGCGACGGGCAAGGCTCTGCATTTATCGGCGGCGGAATTTGCCGCGCGTTATTCCGGCAAGTTGATTCTTGTCGCTTCGCGTGCATCGGTATTGGGCTCGCTCGCCAAATTTGATTTCACCTGGTTTATTCCGGCGGTCATTAAATACCGCCGGATTTTTCTGGAAGTGCTGGCGGTTTCAGTCGTCATTCAGTTATTTGCCCTGATTACGCCGCTCTTTTTTCAGGTGGTGATGGATAAGGTTTTGGTGCATCGCAGTTTCAGCACGCTGGATGTGATTGCCGTCGCTTTTATTGTAGTGACGTTGTTTGAGGTCATTTTGGGCGGCCTGCGCACTTATATTTTTGCCCATACCACCAGTCGTATTGATGTGGAATTGGGCGCACGGCTATATCGTCATTTGCTGCAGTTACCGATCGCCTATTTCGAGCAGCGCCGCGTCGGCGATACGGTGGCGCGGGTACGGGAATTGGAACAAATCCGCAATTTTCTCACCGGACAAGCGCTGACTTCGGTGCTGGATTTGCTCTTTTCTTTTATTTTTATTGCGGTGATGTGGTTTTACAGCGGCTGGCTGACGTTAATTGTGGTGATCTCCCTGCCGTTATATGCGGCATGGTCGGCGTTTATTACGCCAGTATTACGCGCGCGCTTGAATGACAAGTTCGCCCGCTATGCGGATAATCAATCCTTTCTCGTCGAATCCGTGACCGCGCTGGGTACAATTAAATCGATGGCGGTCGAGCCGCAAATGACCCGTCGCTGGGACAGGCAAATGGCCAGCTATGTGCATACCAGTTTCCGCGTGACCAAGTTGGCCACCATCGGCCAGCAGGGCATCCAGCTTATCCAGAAATCCGTAACCATCGCCACGCTGTATTTCGGCGCCAAGCTCGTCATTGAAGGCAAGCTCACCGTCGGCCAGCTCATCGCCTTTAATATGCTGGCGGGGCAGGTCGCCGCGCCGGTCATCCGCCTCGCGCAACTGTGGCAGGACTTCCAGCAGGTCGGCATCTCGGTAGCGCGCCTCGGCGACATTCTCAATACCCCGACGGAAAACCCCACTTCGCGCCTCAATCTGCCGGAGATTCGCGGCGATATCGTCTTCGACCACGTGCATTTCCGCTACCGTCCAGACGCACAGCCGGTGCTGACCGACCTCAGCCTGAGCATCCGTGCGGGTGAGGTTATCGGCATTGTTGGCCGTTCCGGTTCGGGCAAAAGCACGCTGACCAAGCTGGTGCAGCGTCTCTATGTGCCGGAACAGGGGCGGGTGCTGATTGACGGCAATGACCTTGCCCTGGCCGATCCTGCCTGGCTGCGGCGGCAAGTCGGCGTCGTCTTGCAGGAAAACGTGCTGATGAATGCCAGTGTGCGCGACAACATCGCCCTCAGCGACCCAGGCATGCCGCTGGAACACGTCATGCAGGCAGCGCGCCTTGCCGGTGCGCACGACTTCATCATGGAACTGCGCGAAGGCTACGACACCATCGTCGGCGAACAGGGCGCGGGACTCTCCGGCGGGCAGCGGCAGCGCATCGCCATTGCCCGCGCACTGGTCAACAACCCGCGTATCCTGATTCTTGATGAAGCGACCAGCGCGCTGGACTACGAATCCGAGCGCGCCATCATGGAAAACATGGACGCCATCTGCCAGAACCGCACCGTGCTCATCATCGCGCACCGCCTCTCAACCGTGCGCCGCGCCCACCGCATCATTGCGATGGACAAAGGGCGGATTATCGAAGAAGGCAGCCATGATGAACTTTTGCGACGCAAGGACGGTTACTACCGCTATCTGTATCAGTTGCAGAATGGGTAATAAGCCCGCCAAGCGGGACAACCGCGCGGCACAGACCACAACAACACAAAGGAACACACATGGGCATCCACAAACAGGCATGGGGCGACCTGACAAAACGCTACCTCACCGTCTGGCGCAACGTCTGGGCCGTGCGCCACGAACTCGACCCGCCCAAACGTGACCGCGACGAGCGCGACTTTCTGCCGGCGCACCTCGAACTCACCGAAACCCCCATCAGCCCCGCGCCCAAATGGACGGCGCGGCTCATCATGCTCTTCGCCCTGCTGGCGCTCGCCTGGGCGTGGATCGGACACCTCGACATCGTCGCCGTCGCCCAGGGCAAAACCGAGCCGGGCGGACAAAGCAAAACCATCCAGCCGCTGGAAAACGCCGAAGTCAAAGCCATCCTTGTCAGTGACGGCCAGCACGTCCGCGCGGGCGATACCCTGCTCGAACTGCGCGCCGTCGGCAGCGACGCCGACGTGACCCAGGCCGAACAGGCCCTGCACGCTGCCCGTCTTGCCAAATGGCGCAACGAAGCCCTGCTCACCGCGCTCGACAAAAAACAGCCGCCGCGCATGGATAAAAAAGCCGCCCTCAATGCCGGCATCAGCGAAGCCGACTACCTGCAAGCCGAACTGCTGGCAGGCAACCAGTACCGCGCCTGGGCGGCGCAAGACCAGCAAATCCAGGCGCGTATCCGCCAGAGTCAGGCCGAAGCGCGTGCCGTGCAGGCCGAAATCGACAAACTTGGCACCCTCGGCAAAATCGAAAAACAGCGCACCGCCGATCTCGACAAGCTCGTCAAACAAAACTTCATCGCCAACCACGCCTACCTCGAACAAAAAAGCAAACTCATCGCCAACCAGAATGACCTGAAAAGCCAGCAAAACCGGCGCGAACAAATCCGTGCCGCTATTGACGAGGCGAACGACAGCCGCATGGTCAACACCCAAACCCTGCGCCGCGACACCCAGGACGCCCTGCGCCAGGCAGACGAACAAATCGCCCAGCTCCTTGCCCAGCTTGACAAGGCCCGGCAGCGCCAACGCCTGATGCACCTTACCGCTCCAGTGGACGGCACCGTGCAACAACTTGCCACCCACACCATCGGTGGCGTCGTTACCGCCGCACAAGCGCTGATGGTCATCGTGCCGGACAACTACCAGATGCAGGCCAAAGTCCTCATCCTCAACAAAGACATCGGCTTCATCCACCGGGGACAGGAAACCGTCATCAAAATCGAAGCCTTCCCCTACACCCGCTATGGCTACCTCACCGGGCGTGTGCAGACCATCAGCTACGACGCCATCGAACACGAACAACTCGGCCTCGTTTACGCGGCCATCATCGCGCTTGACAGCGACACCCTGAACATCGAAGGCCACCCCGTGCGCCTGACAGCGGGGATGAACATCACCGCCGAAATCAAAACCGGCAAACGCCGCGTCCTCGACTATCTGCTCAGCCCGCTGCAAACCAAGATCGACGAGAGCCTGCGGCAGCGGTGATATCGCAAAAGTGAGAGAAAGCGTTCAATTTAGGGACGTCAAGGCCGCGAACACCGGCGATACGGCTGTTTTCTCCTTCGAATGCCTGAACCAGTGGGCATAAAAATTGCATAAACGAGCTGATTGGTCATACTAAATAAAAACCAACCACCAGCGGAGAATATTTTATGAATCAACGCCAATACGCCGCCCCCATCGGAGCCCCGTTTACCAGCCTTATTTTCACCTGCAAGCGGGGCAATCTTATCTACATCCTGCTGCTCGCTGCTATTGCCAGCCCTGTATGCGTCACATTACTCAAAATAATGAAGAACAGTGACTTCTTTTCTACGCCACAACAGCCAATTGTTGCCCTTTCTCATCCTGCTGGGCATTATGCTGATGAGTATGTGCAAAAACATGGATAACGCGGCCCATGTCCGCTACGCCATTGAGCAGCTCGGCGGCAAAACACAACCCGGCCCTTCATCCTATTGACCACGCGGCGTATCATGCGCTGACTTTGAAAACCTAAAAGGAATTTAACCAGGAACCCCTATGCACAGCGATACCGCCACCGGTTACTTCAAACGCACCATCGACTACCTCCTGCAAAAAGGCAATCTCATCTATTGCGGGGCACTGGCTGCCGTACTGATCACGGCGCAACTGTTACGCGATCCTGCCCTCCAGGGCATCAGTTTCCTCCTGCAAAGCATCATGTACGTCCTGCTGGTACTCTTTGCCTGCAAAATGCTTGACAGCATGAAGCGCATCACCCTTGGCCTTGAAAGCGAGCCTGTGCCGATGGAGACCGTCTCTGTCCTGCCGCGCAGTATCGTTGCGCAATACCTCGGCGGCATGACCATCTGCGGCGCGCTCATCTACTTCTGCTATCTCATCACCCCCGATGAAGGAAACCGTCCGCTTATCCTGTACGGCGGTATTTTCCTCATCTACATCATCACCCCAGCCGTCATCCTCAGCCTTTTCAATGGCGCAGGCTTGGGCGCCGTCTTCAACCCCAGCGCCTGGAAACGTGCTATCAACGACATCGGTAGTGGCCGCTACCTCATCGCCATCCTCCTGCCTTTCGGTATTGCCCTGATCATTTCCTCCCTCTATAGCGCCATTGCCCTGATTATTCCGGCTATGGACACCGTCGGCACGCCCGGTTACTACCTGAACGCCATCCTGCGCGGTCTGGTGCGCACCCTCTGCCTCAGCCTGCCGTGGTTTTACTTTGCCTGGTACTATCCGCCGCCGGAAGAAACCCTCGACCCGGATGCGATTGACTTTGACGATCACGAACTGGCACAAAATATTGATATGGGCGACGAACTCCTACAACAACTGACGCGCCTCAAAGCCGAAGAAGAAAAAATCGCGCAATTACAGCGGCGTCAGCCACCGGTGGATCTCACCCTGCTGCGGGAGGCCAATATCGAACATATGAGCGTCGAAGAGCAGCGCCAATTCGCCAGTGACCTGATGAAGGCTGACCGTCTTCTGCTGCAAGGCAAAGAAGACGAGGCCGAGGCCGTGCTCGAATCCTATGCCGACAGCACGCGCGACATTCATCAATACCTGCCTGCCTGCAAACGCCTGCACCATCTCTACCGTCGGCAAAAGCGCCAGCAAGAACTCGAACAGATGGAATACCGTCTGATTGAGGCCAGCGCCAACGGTAATGCACACAGCTATCCCATCATCCACGCCACTTTAGACGCGCTTCCCGACGGCACGCTGCCTGCCGAGTGGGTACTGCCCCTGGCGCAGGCGGCAGCGGGCAGACAGCATCACGACACTGTACTGACGCTGACCCGCAACTTTGCCAAGCATCATCCCGAATCGCCGGATATCGTGGATAACTATTTCCTGGCAGCACGGGCTCTCAGCAAAAAAGGAGAAATCCTGAAAGCGCAGCAATTGCTGCAACAACTGCTCAAACGCTATCCGGAACACGAAAAGGCAACGCAAATCCGCCGCACCATCGAACTGCTGCAACAGAGGAGCAACGGCATGGCGTAACGCGGCCTGGTGAAAGAATCCTATAAAAAAGACGTTGCCGGGCAACGTCTTTTTTATGGGCGGCATTACTGCGCTTTGAGATCCAGCAAACTGAGGCGGGCGTTTTCATTACCTTGCGCAGCAGCTTTTTCCAGCCATTCCCGTGCTTTTTTCAGGTCTTTTTTTACGCCGTCGCCACGTGCGTACAGGCCGCCGAGGTTGTTCTGCGCATCGGCGTCGCCCTGGACGGCGGCTTTTTCGTAGTATGCGCGCGCTTTGCCGTAATCCTGCGTCACACCTTCGCCGGTTTCATAGGCAAGGCCGAGGTTGTATTGGGCGTTGACGTTGCCCGCTTCGGCCGCTTTTTGGTACCACGCCAGCGCTTTGTCGCTGTCTTGCGCGACACCTTCGCCTTTTTCGTAAAGCACGGCGAGGTTGTATTGCGCTTTGGCATCGCCTGCTTCGGCGAGTGCGGCAAATTGTTGCGCAGCAGCTTCGAGTTCGCCTTTCTGATAAGCGGCGACCGCGTCTTCCAGAGTTTGTGCCTGAGCGCCGGCGGCAAAGGCGAGTACAAGCAGGATAGGTAGTTTTTTCATGGGTACTCCTTGTATGGGTAAAGGGGTTAGTCGTCTTCTCCGCTTTCTCCCGGCTGGCAGGTGATTTCGGCGCTGCCGACGATGCCGTCGGCGAAGTCCAGCACGCGCACGCGGCAGCCGGGGAAGTCGAGTTCGGTTCCCGCTTCAGGGAAGTTGCCGAGGGTTTCGATGATGAGTCCGCTCAGGGTATTCGGCCCGTCCAGCGGCAGTTTCAAGCCGAGTTCACGGTTTAGTTGGCGCAGCGGGATGCCGCCTTCGACGGTGTAGAGGTTTTTTTGTTGTTCGACGATTTCCGGCGGTTCGTCCGGGGTGTTTTCGTCGCCGATGTCGCCGACGATATGGGTGAGGATGTCTTGCAGGGTGATGAGGCCCTGGATGTCGCCGTATTCGTCCACCACGAGACCGCTACGCGCTTTGGCACGGCGGAATTGCAGCAGTTGTTTGCGCAGCGGCGTGCTTTCCGGCACGAAGATGCAGGGGCGTAGCGCTTGTCGCAGGGCGGTGCGGTCGAAAGCGTTGTCACGCATGAGCAGGACGATGTCGCGGATGTGCAGCATGCCTTCGACCTGGTCGAGGTGGTCGCGGTAAGCGACGAGGCGACCGTGCCGGCTGGTGGTGATTTGCTGCATGATGTCGTCCCAGTTGTCGTTGAGGTCCACACCTTCGAGTTCGTTGCGCGGCACCATTGCTTCGCTGACGGAGACGTCTTCGAGTTCGAGAACGCCGAGCAACATGTCCTGCTGTTCGCTGCTTTCGGCGTCGTCCCCGCCGGACTGGACGATGCTTTTCAGTTCTTCGTTACTCAGTGCTTCTTCAACGGCGTTATCGGTTTTGATGCCGAGCGGGCGCAGAATGAGGCGGACGATGAGATTAACTAGGGCGACGAGCGGCGAAAAGAGATGCACCAGGCCGGCAAGGATGCCCGCAACCGGCAGGGCGATGCGTGGCGCGTGCAGCGCGGCATAGGTTTTCGGCGCAACTTCGGAGAAGATGAGGACAACAATGGTGAGGGTGATGGTGGCGTAGAGGACGCCGAGGTCGCCATAGAGGCGGATGCCGATGACGGTGCCGAGCGATGTGGCGGCGATGTTGACGAAGTTGTTGCCGAGCAGGATGGTGCCGATGAGGCGGTCGGGGCGTTTCAGCAGATGATGGGCGCGTTTGGCGCTTTTGTTGCCTTCATCCGCCTGGTGTTTGAGTTTGTAGCGGTTGAGCGACATCATCGCGGTTTCCGAGGCAGAGAAGAAGGCCGAGAGGGCAAGACAGAGGATTAGCAGGAGGATTAACAGTCCTAGCGGAATGCTGTCCACGGTGGCTCCTTGGTGTGGTTAGTGTTGAATGATGAATTGTAGAACGATGTTGCTGAGGACGTAGCCCATCAGCAGGAGAACGAACACTGCACACAGCTCAATGACCAGCGTCATACCACGCTGTTCGCGGATGTAGTAGGAAAAGAGCATCCAGCCGAGGGCCATCCAGGCGAGAATGGTCAGCACGGTTTTATGCACAAGGTGCTGCGCGAAGAGGTCATCAACGAACATCCAGCCGGTGACAAGGGCGCAGGCGAGGAGGACGAAGCCCGTTACTGCTTGCAGCATCATCACCCGTTCCAGGCTGACCAGTGAAGTGACACTGATGTCTTTCAGCTGCTTGCGTTTCAAGCGGCGGAACAGCCAGCCGTAAAGCAGGGCATGCAGGGAAGCGAGCGAAATGAAGGTCCAGGCGGCGATAGAGGTGAGAATATGCCACCACATGCCGGGAGTGAGATTCGAGGAAAACGGCTTTTCGCTGACGAAGAGGAAAGGCAGGGCGACCACGACGGCGTTGACGAGGCAAATGATGACACCCCCCAGCGCCATCGACGCCCGCCACAGCCAGAACACGGAAATGCAGGCGACAAACCAGGCGTTCACCGACACCATATTAAAGATGGAAAGATTGAGCGAATCGCGGCCCTGCATCGACACAAGCAGCGACAGGGCATGACCCTGACAGGCGCAAACCAGAATGCCCAACACCCAAAGCGGGTTGACACGGCACGGCGGACGGCGGTAAACGCGGACGAACCCGGCGGCAGCGGCGAGATAGGCGACAATAGCAAACAAAGGCAGCCAAAGCTGCATAAAAAATCCTGCGAAAAAGGTAAGTCGTTATAATACACGAACAAAATTTAACCTTCACCAACCAGGAAACC
This sequence comes from Cardiobacterium valvarum, assembly GCF_900460955.1. Taxonomy (GTDB): domain Bacteria; phylum Pseudomonadota; class Gammaproteobacteria; order Cardiobacteriales; family Cardiobacteriaceae; genus Cardiobacterium; species Cardiobacterium valvarum. Next base: position 445,290 of record NZ_UFUW01000001.1, on the reverse strand, counting down.
CCACCATGTTTGACAATCTCAGCGAACGCTTGCAGGGCACATTCAAGAAACTGCGCGGCCAGGCCCGCATCACCGAAGACAATATCAGCCAGGCACTGCGCGACGTGCGCATGGCGCTGATCGAAGCCGACGTTGCCCTGCCGGTCGTCAAGGAAGTCATCGAGACCATCAAAAACGCCGCCATCGGTCAGGAAGTCAGCCTGAAACTCTCGCCCGACCAGGCCTTCATCAAAACCGTACAAAGCGAACTGGTGCGCATCATGGGCGAAGAAAACAGCGCCCTCAACCTCGCTACCCAGCCGCCCGCAGTCATCCTTATGGCAGGCCTGCAAGGCTCCGGCAAAACCACTTCCAGCGCCAAACTCGCGAAAAAACTCATCAGCGACAAGAAAAAAGTCGGCCTCGTTTCCGCCGACGTGTACCGCCCGGCGGCGATAGAGCAGCTGAAAACCCTGGCCGAGCAAGTCGGTGCCGTCTTCATCCCCTCGGAAGCCAGCGAAAAACCGGCCGACATCGCCGCACGTGCACTTGATACCGCCAAGCGGCAAAACATGGACGTCCTCATCGTTGATACCGCCGGCCGCCTGCACATTGATGACGCGCTGATGGACGAAATCCGCGAACTGCACGGTTTGTTGCACCCGATTGAAACGCTCTTCGTGGTGGACAGCATGACCGGGCAGGATGCCGCCAACACCGCCAAAGCCTTTAACGACATACTGCCGCTGACCGGCGTCATCCTCTCGAAAATCGACGGTGACGCACGCGGCGGTGCGGCACTCTCCATCCGCCACATCACCGGCAAACCCATCAAATTCCTCGGCGTTGGCGAAAAAACCGACGCGCTCGAACCCTTCCACCCTGACCGTATCGCCTCGCGCATCCTCGGCATGGGCGACGTCCTCGGCCTCATCGAAGACCTCGAACACCAGGTGGACGAAGCAAAAGCGCGCAAACTCGCCACCAAGATGGCGAAAGGCAAAACCTTCGACCTCGACGACTTCCGCGAACAGCTGCACCAGATGCAGCTCATCGATATGGACAAAATCCTCGAAAAAATCCCCGGCATGGGCAACATCCCGCAAGCAGTGAAAGACCAGCACCTCTCGCCGAAAAAAATCCGCCGTCAGGAAGCCATCATCCAGTCAATGACCATGCAAGAACGCCGCAACCCGGACATCATCAAAGGCTCGCGCAAACGCCGCATCGCCGCCGGTGCCGGTGTGGATGTGCCGGAAGTGAACCGCCTGCTCAAACAATTCAAAGAAATGCAGAATCAGATGAAAAAATTCCGCAGCAGCAAAATGCTGCGTATGCTCGGTGCCGCCAAAGGGGCAATGCCAATGGGCAAACTGCCGTTCAAATAAGCGGCTGCCCGTTCATAACAGAAAACCCCGCTGCGGCGGGGTTTTCTTTCTTTAAGCGAGAACGTTCACCTCGCCCCGCCGCCATCCGCAGCGCAGGTTGACGTGAAATACACGCCCCAGGCAATCAAGGCAAAATCTTCATCCAGCAGGCGCACATTCAATTCGCAAGCATTTTTCCCCGCTTTCAGGTGCAGATAATGCGGTTTACTGCCGGCGGTATCGTCGCTCAGCTGGCAGGCGGGCTCACCCAGCGCGTAAAGCACGCCCTGTGCCGCATCGCCTTCCACCCGCCTGAGCGGGCGGGCAGCGTCGCCGCAAATCGACCATTGCAGACTGTCCGCCGTCAGCGAGAACTTGCCCGCCCTTTCCAGCGCCTTGCTAAACGGTTCCCAGGTTTGCTGCCACATGGGCGGGACGGCATCCCCGGCGGCGGCATCTACCGCTTCGCCGGCGGCGTGTGCCGCAAGCGGTATGGTCAACGCCAATACGGCGGCAAAAACAGATTTATTCGTCATGAACATAGGCCTCTCCCAGTTAAACGATGGCGTCATTGTAAGCTTGCGCGCCAGCCGTCACGCTAACCGGATTTTCATCCATCCGCCGTCTCTATCAATATCAATGCAGCCGACTGTAATTTTCGATGTCGGCACAGACGGTGGCAAGGTAGTCAAGGTATTTCGGATCTTCATCCGCCCACAGATCCGGATCGCCCATAGCGTAGGCACGGATCAGTTCGTCGGCGGCACGTTCGCGGTTGCCCAGTTCATACTGCGCTTCGCCGAGACGCATATGCAGGAAGGGATTGCCGAGGCCGTCCGGGCAGTACACGACGGCATCTTGCAGGGCATCGCGGGCGGCAGCATAGTTGCCGCGCAGGAATTCGGCATCGCCGATGGCTCCCAGTATCCAGGTGGCAGCATCCCAATCGTGCGCGGGCGGCGGCAACAGCGCCCAGGCTTTCCAGTAACAGGCCAGTGCCTCTTCGTAATATTCCCCATCCTCCAGGGCATCACCCCCGGCGCAGAGCTCGCGGATTTGTTCATAGATGGCGTCATCCAGTTCTTTCATGGTTTACCTCTCGGTATTGCGGGAATGGGCGGGAATGCGGACGGTGTCGCGGCCAACATGGTGACACTTTCTGCTGCGTTTTCATATAGCTGGCGGGCGACCGCCGCCGTCATGGGCACAGCGGCAATAAAAATCTCTTTCACTTCACCTATATCAAGCGATTTCTCCCGCGTATCCCGTAACTTGCTGCGGGTGATAATCAGTGAATACTACTGATTGTCCGGACTCATATCCTCTTTCCAGATTATTGAATTCACAGGAGAATTTATGCCACGCGATCTCAGTAAAATGACTTGCATTGAAGACCTGCGCCGCGTCGCCGAACGCAAGGTGCCGCGCATGTTTTTCGATTACGTCCGTTCCGGTTCCTGGACGGAAAGTACCCTGCACCACAACAGCCGTGATTTTGACCCGATCAAGTTCCGCCAGCGCGTGCTGGTCGATATGACCGGCCGCACCCTGGAAACGACGATGATTGGCGAGAAGGTGCATATGCCCGTCGTCATCGCCCCGACCGGTTTTACCGGCATGATGCACGCCGATGGCGAGATCCTCGCAGCGAAAGCTGCCGAGAAGTTCGGCATTCCCTTCACGCTTTCCACCATGTCCATCTGCTCGATTGAAGACGTAGCGGCGAACACAAGCAAGCCGTTCTGGTTCCAGCTTTATGTGATGCGCGACCGCGAATTCATGGAAGACCTCATCAAGCGGGCGCAAGCGGCAAACTGTTCCGCGCTGATGCTCACCGCCGACCTGCAAGTGCTCGGTCAGCGCCACCGCGATATTAAAAACGGCCTTTCCGCGCCGCCGAAGCCGACCCTGATGAACATGCTCAACCTCGCTACCAAGCCGCAGTGGTGCTGGGGCATGCTGCACACCAAGCGCCGCACCTTCGGCAATATCGTCGGCCACGCCAAGAACGTATCCGACTTGTCCTCGCTTTCTTCCTGGACCAGCGAACAGTTCGACCCGCGCCTTAGCTGGGACGATGTCGCCCGCATCAAGGATCTCTGGGGCGGCAAACTCATCATCAAGGGCATCATGACCGCTGAAGATGCAGAAAAGGCTGCCGCTTCCGGCGCCGATGCACTGGTAATTTCCAACCACGGCGGCCGCCAGCTTGACGGCGCACTGTCCAGCATCAAAGTGCTGCCGGAAATCGTTGCTGCGGTTGGCAACAAAATCGAGGTGTGGCTGGACAGCGGCATCACGAGCGGACAGGACATCTTGAAGTGCATGGCGCTCGGTGCCAAAGGCACGATGATCGGCAAGGCCTTCCTTTACGGCCTCGGTGCCTACGGCGAAGACGGCGTGCGCCGCTGCCTGGAAATCCTCTACAACGAAATGGATACGACGATGGCATTCTGCGGCCACACCGACATCAAAAACGTCGGCACGGATATTCTGGTGCCGGGGACGTACTAAGCCCATAAGGCAGTCGGCGATGGCTGCCTTTATGAATAAAACGCCCGCCAAGCGGGACAAAACCTGGGTTCCCGCCAAGCGAGATAAAACCTGGGTTCCCGCCAAGCGAGATAAAACCTGCGTTCCCGCCAAGCGGGACAAAACCTGGGTTCCCGCCAAGCGAGACAAAACCTGCGTTCCCGCCAAGCGAGATAAAACCTGGCCTCCCGCCAAGCGGGACAACCACGCGCCTTTTTGCATCTACCCCATCCACCGGAACCGTCTATGGAAACCACAGCTACCACCACCGGCTACCTGCCGCTCGTCCTCAGCATCGCGCCCATCATCCTGCTCATCTGGCTGATGGTGAAAAAAAATGCCGTGCCGTCTTATATCGCCCTGCCCGGTACAGCGCTCATCATCTACCTCCTGCAACTCTTCTACTTCAAAAACGACTTCATGCTGCTGAACGCCAACGCGGCAGCGGGCATCGTCACCACCCTCACCCCCATCACCGTCATCTTCGGCGCGATCTTCTTCAACCGCATGATGGAAGCGACCGGCTGCCTCGCCGTCATCCGCCAGTGGCTGGGCAACATCAACCCCAACCCCATCGCCCAGCTGATGATTATCGGCTGGGCCTTCGCCTTCATGATCGAAGGGGCGAGCGGCTTCGGCACACCCGCCGCCATCGCTGCGCCCATCCTCGTCGGCCTCGGCTTCAAGCCGATACAGGTCGCCGTCTTCGCCCTCGTCATGAATTCCGTGCCCGTCTCCTTCGGCGCGGTCGGTACGCCGACCTGGTTTGGCTTCGGCGAGCTGAAGAACACGGAGATACTGAGCGACGCCGATATCCTGCAAATCGGCAAGCAAACCGGCATCATCCATTTCATCGCCGGCCTCGTCATCCCGGTCATCGCCCTGCGCTTCATCACCAGCTGGGCGGAAATCCGCAAAAACCTCGGCTACATCTACCTCAGCATCCTCGCCTGCACCGTACCGTACGCCCTGCTCGCGCAGGTGAACTACGAATTCCCGGCACTGGTCGGCGGCGGTATCGGCTTGCTACTTTCCGTCGTCCTCGCCAACAAGGGCATCGGCCTCGCCAAAATGACAGACAGCGGCGAACGCGCCACACTCACCACCGGCCAGGTACTGAAAGCACTGATGCCGCTGGGCATGCTGATGGTCATCCTCATTGTCACCCGTGTGCAGGAACTCGGCCTGAAAGAGCTGCTCAACGACGCCACCCCGCTCTTCACCCTGCATCTCGGCGTTTGCGACTTCGAAGTCAGCCGCGCCCTCATCCTCAGCTTCAAAAACATCTTCGGCGAAGCCGTAAACGAAAGCTACAAAACCCTCTACGTCCCCGCTTTCATTCCGTTCGTTATCACCGTCTGGCTGTCGCTGGCCATCTACCGCGTCAGCTTCCGCAACAGCTTCGTCGTCTGGCACACCACCCTTGCGCAAACCATCAAACCGCTGCTCGCCCTCTTCGGCGCGCTGGTCATGGTCAAATTCATGATGGTCGGCGCAGACGGCTCAATGGTAAAAATCATCGGCAACAGCTTTGCGCAGATTGCCGGCGACAACTGGGTGTACTTCGCCTCCTACCTCGGCGCGATAGGGGCCTTCTTCTCCGGCTCGAACACCGTGTCGAACCTCACCTTCGGCAGCATCCAGCACAGCATCGCGCAAAACGTCGGCCTGCCGGGCAACAGCGTGCTCGCCCTGCAATCGGTGGGCGGGGCAATGGGCAACATGGTGTGCATCAATAACATCATCGCCGTCTGCACCGTACTCGACGTGCAAAACCAGGAAGGCGCGATTATCAAGAAAACCGTCATCCCGATGACTATCTACGGCGCCATCGCCGCCCTCATGGCCGTACTGTTTATCTACGTGTTCTGACTTCTCACCGACACCATGCCAACGCCCCGCAAGGGGCGTTTTTCATCATGCCAAGCACCAAAATCCTGACAAACCGTAATAAAATAAAATCCGCTACCGACGGTTTTTTCTCTGTAATCCATAGAGAAAACAAGAGAAAAAAGAAAATAACTGGTATTTAATCTGAGAATTTTGTAATATTCACAGCAACGGAGCGAGGTATCCCGTGAACTACGGTTCAGGAGAACAAGCATGGCAATCAAACTCACCGTCAAAGAAGGCAGCAGCGAACGCAGCTGGGATGTTGTGAATGGACAGCAAATCGATATCCGCATGGCGCAAGATGCGCACTATGACCTTATCGATACCCAAACCGGACGGGCACCTGACGGATTGCGCATCACCCGGCATGACGGTCAGATAGAAATCTATGGCAGCGACAGCTATCCGTGGGTGACCATGCATCATGGCGACACGGCGGCACCGCCGCAGTCGGCTGAAGTCAGCGAAGCTGCCGCTCCGCCACCCACGCAGGATATCCTCGCCACACTGCCGGCAGAGGCCGCTCCACCGCAGGAAGCGTTACCGATAGAGCATCTGCGTGCCGACGAAGTTGCAGAAACCCCGCCTACTGCCCACAGCGGCGGAGAAACCCAGACCCCCTCCATGGGCTCCATGCTGCTGGCCGGTGGTGGTGCCTTGGTCGTCGGCGGTTTGGCCGCACTGGCCAGCGGCAGCAGCGATGATGACGGCATTGCCCATAAACCCGTGGATACGCCGCGCGGTAGCGGACGGGGCTATTCCCTGCAACTGAACAACGAAATGCTGGATATGACGCACGTCGCGCGGGACGGCAAACTGGATCTGGACAACGGGCGTGACGACCTGCTCAAGCTGAGCGCCCAGGACCTGCTGGGCGAGCCCGCCCGGCTGACGATTGACGGCAATCACGGCGACAACGTGCAGCTTGCCGGACAGCACTGGACACGACTGGCAGACGAAGGGAAATATCACGTCTATCAGCACAACAACCTGATCGCGCGCATTGAGGACGATATCAGCGTCACGATCATATAAGTACCGTTTGCTCCTTGGGGGAGGGCGTCGCAAGGCGTCTTCCCCTTCTTCTTTTCTGCGGCGGTTCAGTTGATGTCCCAAGAGCATAGAAGGTTATTCGCAGATACCTATAGCCAAGCGGCGCAAATGCCGGGGGTTCTTTGTAGAGACGTTGCCTGCAACGTCTCACAAACCCAGCAACCACACCGCTTGGCGATATTTCTTCCGTGCTGCTATCAAGAACGCAAAAAGCAGGCTGCGCCTGCTTGGTGGGCCGAAGCCCATCCTACGCGAGCCCGGCATTTATGCCCTTTAGCGGCTGTTCAGACAGCACAACAGCGCTACGGTAGAAAGAAAAACGTAGAGACGTTGCCTGCAATGTCTCAAAATCAAAAAGCGCGTAGTTTTCCCGCTTGGTGGTCACGTCTACCCGAAATACAAAAAGCAGGCTGCACCCGCTTGATGGGCTAAAGCCCATCCTACGCCTGCCAAGCGGCGCAAATGCCAGGCCCGCCAAGCGGGTTGTGTTGCAAGGTTTTTTGTCGTGTACGAAGGGACTGGTATCAATCCGCCAGCGCCGCTTCCTCAATCCCGCGCAGGGCGGGGTGGGCGCTTTTTTCGAGGCACCAGGCGGGATCGCGTGCGGCATAGGGTTCGCCCAGGTGGATGTTAGCGAAGCATTGCGTCGGTTTGCCGCGCAGGCAGTAGATATGCCGGGCGAGGCGCACCGCTTCCTGGGCGTCGTGGGTGACAAGGCAGACGGCGGTGCCTGCATTAATGAGGCGGATGACGCGTTGTTGCAGTTCGTCTCGCAGGCGGGCGTCCAGCGCGCTGAACGGTTCATCCATCAGCAGCAGGTCGGGCTCGGTAATCAGCGCCCGCGCCAGCGCCACGCGCTGTTGCATGCCGCCGGAGAGTTCGTGCGGGTATTTGCGCAGGTCTTTGTCGTCCAGCCACAGTTCGCGGAAGAGTGTCTGGATGCGCGCTGTATCCGCTTCGGGGGCGACGAGGCGGACGTTTTCGTCGGCACGCAGCCACGGCAGGAGGCGTGGTTCCTGGAAGAGATAGGCGAGACGGCGGGCGTGGCAGGTGATAGTGCCATCTTCTAGCTCAACAAGCCCGGCGATGGCGCGCAGGATGGTGGTTTTGCCGCAGCCGGAGGCACCGGAAAGGGCGAGGCATTCGCCAGCGGCGAGATGCAGGCTGAAATTTTCGACGATGGTTTGTCCGCCGAGGTCGATTTGGATGTTATCTAGCGTCAGCATGTTCAGGAGCGGCGTTCAGTGATGAAGAGGCGGCGCAGCGGTTCGAGTGCGCCGTATTCGATGGCCATGATGATGGCGACGATGAGGATGACATAGGCCATCACGTCCACGGTGTCGAGCATGGCGCGGGCACTGGCGATGGCGCTGCCCATGCCGTTGTTGCTGCCGAGCAGTTCGGCCATGACGGTGATTTTCAGCCCGCTGCCGACAGCAACGATGAGGGCGGGCAGCAGTTGGCGCAGGATATGCGGCAGATAAAGGGCACGCAGGCGGCGCGGCCACGGCACGCGATAGGTTTCGAGCATTTCGGCGAGCGGCGCGGGGATGCTGACGATGCTCATCTGCGCGGCGGCGAAGACCAGCGGCAGCACGGTGATCCATACGGTGAAGACGACGCTGGTTGAGCCCATGTTGAACCAGAAGATGGCGAGCACGACCCAGATGATGGGCGGCGTGCCGAGCAGGACGGTGTTGATTGGGCGTAACAACAGGGCAAGGGTGCGGCTCAATCCGGCGATGAAGCCTGCGCTGATACCGCAGGCAAGGGCGAGCGCGATGCCGATGCCGCCACGAGCCAGGGTGAGCAGCACGTCGCCACGGGCGGCGGTCATGAGGATGTCGCCGGCGCGAGCGAGGACGGTAAGCGGCGCAGGAATGAGCATGGTGCCGAGGTGGTCGTGTCCAAACTGCCATAACGCGGTGATGGCAAAAAGTGAAGCAAGGGCGGGGAAGATGCCCCAGCAGTAATCGCCGATACGCCAGGCGAGCGGACGGTCGATGGGCTTGCCGTCTTCGAGAATCATGATGTCTCCTGGGCGGCGGCGACGGCGGCACGAGCCAGCGCGTCGGTAGAATCGATTACGGGGCGGCTGTCCTGCCACCACGGCAGAAACAGCGGCAGCTCGGTGCAGGCGAGGATGAGACTGTCGGCGGCAATCGTGGCAACTGTTTCCGCCAGCAATGGGGCGTAGGCGGCGGTGTTGCCCGCTTTGGCGCCGTCATAGATGCAGCGCATCAGGGCGGCGGTCTGCGCCTCGTCGGGTTCGACGGGGTGATAACCCGCCTGTTGCAGGGCATCACGATAGATGCCGGAATGCCGGGTGCCACGGGTGGAGAGGACGGCAACGCGGCTACCCGGCGGGCAGCGTGTGCTCAGGGCGGCAATGGCGCAATCGGCGATATGCAGGAAGGGCAGGATGGTGCGTTCGCGCAGGGCGCGGATGTAGTGGTGCGCGGCATTGCAGGGCATGAGCAGCAGTTCGGCCCCGGCGGCTTCAAGACGGCGCGCACTGCGGACGAGATAAGGCAGCGGATCATCGCCGCTGCCGCAGATGTGCGCCGTACGGTCGGGGATTTGCGGATAGCTGTCGATGAGGATGTGCAGATGGTCCTGATCGCGGGTGGCGGCGGTGTGGTCGGTGATTTTCTGATAGAGGTCAATGGTCGCTTGCGGCCCCATGCCGCCGATGATGCCGAGGATTTTCATACGCTGACTCCGTTACGGGTTCATTGCGATTGTAGCGCAGACGAGCGGGCACGGCCTTGATGTGCGCTGCGCTAGAATGGCGCGGTGTTTTATCTACTTAAGGAATACGGCGATGTTTTACCTATTAGTTGCAGTCAAGCTGATTCTCGGTTTCCTGGCGCTGGTGCTGGTTATTAACCTGACCGGCAAGGGCAATCTCGCGCCCGCCTCGGCCAGCGACCAGGTGCAGAACTATGTGCTGGGCGGGATTGTCGGCGGGGTGATTTACAACCCTGATATCACTATTCTTGAGTTCCTGCTGATATTGGTGATCTGGTTCGCACTGGTGCTGTCGCTGCGCTGGCTGAAAAAACACAATAGTCTGGTCAAGCGGATGGTGGACGGGCAGCCGGTGCTGCTGATTTCGCGTGGCAAGATTGACGTGGAAGCGGTGCGGCGGGTCGGCATGTCGGCACATGAGCTTGCGTTCAAACTGCGCACACAGGGCGCGTATGCGGTGAAAGACGTCAAACAGGTCATCCTTGAGCAGGACGGACAGCTCATCATCACGCAGATGGGCGAAGAAAAACCGAAATACCCGCTGATTACCGACGGCGTCATCCAGCAGGCGACACTGGAGATGATCGACAAGGACGAAGCCTGGCTACTGGCAGCATTGCAAGCGCAGGGCTATGCGGACGCGGGCGCGGTGTTCCTCGCGGAATACGACCACGGCGAAATCACGGTGATTGGGTATTGAGGCATCAGGAACCCAGTATTTATCCCGCCTAGCGAGCCCAGTATTTATCCCGTAAGGATTTTTCATACACAAGGGACATCCGGCCAAAGGCACCAGCGCTGCCTCTTTTCCATAACCATAGCGCGCGAAAAAAGCCCACCGTGCTGCGGTGGGCTTTTCTGTTTACAGGCCAGGCGTCAAATGATGTGGATGTGGTTGGTGTTCAGTTCGAGGTCGCGACCAATATTGGCGATCAGCATTGCCGCAACAGCGCTGCTGTCGTCCTGACCGTAGGCGAATTCGCCCGTCGCCTGGTTGTAGATGATGCGGGCGCGGCCGGGGTTATCTTCCACAACAGCGCTGTACATAAGGCCCTTAGTGAGAAAAAGTGGAAACATGATAATACGGTTACATTCTTTTAATTCACAGGTAGTCTTGCCCCTATCCTGCTATAACACCCGCGCACAATCCGTGCTTTTTTGAGGTAACCCATCATGTTGAAATTGCATTATTTCCCCGGTAGTTGTGCCTTCGTGCCGCATGTTGCGCTGGAATGGTCCGGCCTGCCCTACCAGGCGCAGGCGGAAACGCGCGAAAGCATCAAGGAATCTGCGTATCTCAAGCTCAATCCGCTCGGGCAGGTGCCACTCTTGGAAGATGACGGCTGGACGCTGACGCAGAATGTCGCTATCGTCGGCTATATCCACGATCTCGCCCCCAAAGCAGGCATTTTCGGCCACGGCGATACGCGCACCACGGCGAGAGCGCGGCAATGGCTGTCCTTTGCCAACAGCGACCTGCACCGCCAGTTCAGCCTGGTCTTCGGCCCGGCACGCTATGTGGAAGGCGAAGCGGCACAACAGGCGCTGGCTACCGGCGGACGCACCGCCATCCTCCGTCTCTACGGCATCGTCAACGATGCCCTGCAACAACAGGATTACCTCGCGGGCAGCCTGAGTATTGCCGATATTTATGTGTACACCACCCTGCGCTGGGCGCGCACCCTGCAAATAGACCTCAGCAGCTTCGACCACCTTGATGCTTATTACGCGCGTATCGACGCCGATCCGGGTGTGCAGGAGGTGAAAAAACAACAGCAAAATCACTAACTCACGCTTTTCCTCATGCAAGCGGTGGGCGCGCAAAGCACCTGCCGCTTTGGTATCATGCGCGCCCTTCACACCTCTCCGTTTGGGCCTCTTAAATGTCGTTCCTGCAAAGCTTTTTTTTCGAATACGGCTATTACGCCGTGTTCAGTGTCCTTGTTCTCTGCGGCATGGGATTGCCCTTGCCGGAAGACATTACCCTCGTCACCGCCGGCATTATCTCCGCGCTTGGCGAAAAAAACGTGCACATCATGCTGGTGGTCGCCTACTTCGGCGTACTGGCCGGTGATTGGATGATGTACATCATCGGCTGGAGATTTGGCCCGCACCTGCGCAAATCGCGCTGGTTCTCCAAACTGCTCACGCCGAAGCGGATGCTGCAAACCGAGACCCTCTTCCTGCGCTACGGCAGCCGTCTTGTCTTCATCGCCCGCTTCCTGCCCGGCCTGCGCGCCCCCATCTACGTCATGACCGGCATCACCCGCCGTATCAGCTTTTGGCAATTTACCCTCATGGACGGCCTCGCAGCGCTGTTCTCCATCCCCATTTTTGTCTATATCGGCTTCTACGGCGCGGAAAATGGCGAATGGATGATGAAGAAAATGCACGAATTCAAGTATCTGACCATCGCGATTTTTATCGCGCTCGCCGCTTTCATCATCTACTACCTGTGGCGGCGCAAACGGCGCATCGCCTTTTTCCGCACCACCCGTGCCCGCCTGCGTGCACAGCACAAGGAAAACAAGCCGGTATAAGTGGGATAGAGACAGCGATAAACAAAAGGCGGCCACCGGCCGCCTTGTTTTTTTGCCAAGAGCCTTCGTACACGGCGAACCCCACCGGACAGGCCCAGCATTTATACCCGCTTGGCGGGGCCAGTGTTTACGCCGCTGTGCAGACAGCAAAACCCCCGCCGCAGCGGGGGTTTGTTGATGTTGTGTGGCTTCAGAACGATTTACTCAGTTCGAGGTACACATCCTGATCGTGGTCATCGTAGTAGAAGTGGTTGCTGGCGGTTCGGTTCCAGCTGAAGGTCAGGCGCGGAGTAATTCCCCAGAAGTAGAGGTTACGGTTCCAAAGGCTGAGGGAAACCCCGTATTCCTTATCCTTGCGTTTGATGCCGAAGAAGTCGAGTCCGTCGTAGTTGCGCCGCGCGTAGGTACCAACCAGGCGGCTGGACATACCCCAGCCCCATTCCTGTCCCCAACCGAGGTTGACGCCGAAGCGCTTGAAGGCATCCGAGCGGTCCTGCGCCTTGCTGCGCATGGCATTGACGCCACCGAACCAGTATTGGCGCGCGTTCGGTGTGTAGAGAGTGCTCAGGCCGCCGTAGTACTGGTTGCCGTCCAGCCATTCGCGGCGGTCGTGCTGTTTGTGCATAATCTGGACGGAGGTACCCAAGCGCCATTTCGGGGTGAGCCAGTAGGAGACGTTGGCATCGGCGCCGAGGTTGGTCGAATACCCCTGCCCGGCGTAGATACGGCGCTGCACGAAGGGAATGAGGCTGGCGTCCCAGCGGGCATTCTGCCAGCCACCGCCCATGCCGAGGCGGAAACGGAAGTCGTCGTAATCGTGGGCGTCCCAGTACCAGTCGCTATTCACGCTGCCTTCGACCTGCGCATACCAGCCGTTTGCAGCGGGCATCCGCCGCTCGGCGGAGAGATCAAGGTGAATGCCGTGCGCTTTTTTCGGTGCCGGGAAGGTCCAGGTACCGCGACCACCCCGACGCTCACGTTCACGTGGCGCGCCGTTGATGTTGTTCTCGTAGCGGTAGTAGCCGCCGACGTTGAAGGTCCAGCTGCGTTGCTCGCGCAGGGCGGCAAGGGCATCGTCCACAATTTTGCGGATGTCGTCCGGCAGTTTGTCGGAGCGCAGTTTTTCCAGCTGACCACGCGCCGCTTCATCCTGGTGATCGGCCATAAGCGCCATCGCCAAATGCAGACGCACCGGTTGCAGGCTGGGGTCTTCGGCAATCATTTCTCGGTAACGGGCAATGGCCAGCGAAAGATTACCGGTGCTGCGCGCCTGCATCGCTTCGCCGAAGCGCAGCAGCATTTTGTCCTGTTTGTCGGCGGGCAGTTTGCGGTAGATGGGCAGCAGTATGGCGACGGCATCGGCATCACCGTTGATGATGGCGCTGTCAAGCGCATTGGCGAGCAGAGGTGGATCGGCCAACAGTTGCTCTTCGGTCACTTCCATGACGTTTCCTTTTACCTGCCGGTTCTTTTGCGTGTCTGCCGCCGCTTTTTCCGCCGAAGCAGGCAGTTTTTCATCGGGGGTGTGCAGGTCGGGGGTGGTTACCACCGGATTGGGGGCTGCGTAGAGGCTGCTGGCAAGCAGGGCGGGGAAAAGTGCTGGGAGGATGCGCATGTTTGTCTGGTCTCGTTGTAAAAAATGACACGCAAGTATAGCGCTTGACAGGTGTTTCTTCTCAATTACGACGCAGTGTGTTTTACCGTTTTTTACCGTGCCTTTATCGTTGTTTTGTGTGATTTGTTTGCGGATAATGTGGGTAGTTGTTCAACTGTGAGGTGTCTATGATTGTCCTGTGGTTGGTTCTGGTCATCGTCTTCATCGTGCTGGCGACGGCCAAATTGAAATGGCATCCCTTCCTCGTACTCCTGCTCGCCTGCTTTGTCACGGCCTTCTGCTATCAGCTTCCGTTAACCGGCAAAACCGGCATCGCCGCCGTTATCGGCGCAGGTTTTGGCAATATTCTCGGCTCGATCGGTCTTGTCATCACCCTGGGGACGATCATCGGCCTGGTGCTGGAAAAGACCGGGGCAGCGCTGGTTATGGCGGAATCGGTGGTGAAGGTTATCGGCCCGCGTTTCCCGACGCTCGCCATGTCAATCGTTGGCGCAATCGTTTCTGTGCCGGTGTTTTGTGATTCGGGCTTTGTCATCCTGCATTCGTTGAAGGAATCGCTGGCGAAGCGGATGCAGGTGTCATCGGTGGCAATGAGCGTCGCCCTTGCTACTGGTCTTTATGCCACGCATACGTTTGTACCGCCGACGCCGGGACCGATTGCCGCCGCCGGTAAGCTCGGGCTGGAAAATCAGCTGGGCCTGGTGATCGGTATGGGGCTGCTTGTGGCCATCGTGCCGATTTTGAGCGGCTGGTGGTGGGCGAACCGCTTTTTACATGAAGCGCCGGACGGCGCCGCCTCTACTGCGGATGCTGCCGCTGCCGACAAGGTGCAAACCATCCGCGACAGCTACGGCACACTGCCCTCGCCTGCCGCCGCCTTTATGCCGATCGTGGTGCCGATTGTGCTGATTTGCCTCGGCTCAATCGCCGCTTTCCCGACGCATCCGTTTGGTGACGGCACGGCGCGCGCGGTGTTTGCTTTCTTCGGCACACCGCTCAATGCGCTGCTGATCGGCCTCTTCCTCTCCTTCCTGCTGCTGCGCAGCGACAAGTCGGCATCCATCGGCACGATTATCGGCGACGGCATTGCTACTTGCGCACCAATCCTGCTGATTACCGGTGCGGGCGGCGCCTTCGGCGAGGTGCTTAAGGCGACGCCGGTCGCCGCTTATGTCGGTGAGGCCCTGAGCCACAGCGGTGTCGGACTGTTCATGCCGTTTATCGTCGCCGCTGCGCTGAAATCGGCGCAAGGTTCGACCACGGTCGCGCTGATTACCTCCGCCGCCATCGTCGAACCGCTGCTGGCGCAAATGGGGCTGGACAGCGAAATGGGCCGCGTGATGTGCGTGATGGCCATTGGCGCCGGGGCGATGACGGTATCGCATGCCAACGACAGCTTCTTCTGGGTCGTCACCCAGTTCAGCCGCATGAGCGTCGGCCAGGGCTACCGCACACAGACGACCGCTACTGCTATTCAGGGTATAAGCGGCATCGTTTGGGTATGGCTACTCAGCAAGATATTCCTATGAAAATCGTGATTGCGCTGGATTCTTTTAAAGAATCGCTGACAGCGGCAGCGGCCTGCGATGCGGTTGTGCGCGGCTTCCGTGCCGTGTTGCCGCAGGCGGCATATCACTGCGTGCCGATGGCCGACGGTGGCGAAGGCACGACGGCAGCGCTGGTCGCGGCGCGCGGTGGGAAGTGGCGGGACGTCCTTGTGCAAGACCCGCTTGGCCGCCCCGTAACCGCCCGCTATGGTTGCCTGCCGGACGGCAGCGCGGTGATGGAAATGGCGGAAGCGGCGGGATTGCACCTGCTTGCTCCTGCCGAACGTGACCCGCATCTCACCTCCACCTTCGGCGTCGGCGAAATGCTGCGTCATGCGCTGGACGGCGGCGCGCGCCATATCATCCTCGGCATCGGCGGCAGCGCAACCAACGACGGCGGCGCGGGCATGCTGCAAGCGCTCGGCGTGCGCCTGCTGGATGAGAAAGGCAGCGAACTGCCGCGCGGCGGGGCAGCATTGTCCCGCTTGGCGCGCGCCGATTTCAGCGGCCTGCTGCCCACACTGCGCAACTGCACCCTGCAAGTCGCCTGCGACGTGAACAACCCGCTCTGCGGCGAACGCGGTGCCAGCGCCATCTTCGGCCCGCAAAAAGGGGCGGATGCGGCGGCTGTTGCCGAGCTGGACGCCGCCCTGGCCCACTATGCCGCCGTGCTCACCGCCGCCGGTTTGCCTGACAAACGGGAAACGCCCGGCACGGGTGCCGCCGGCGGTCTGGGCTACGCGCTGGCACTGCTCGGCGCCGAACTTACCTCCGGCATCAGCCTGGTGATGCAGGCGGCGGGACTGGCAAACGCCTTGCGCGATGCCGATCTGGTCATCACCGGCGAAGGACGGATTGACGGACAGACCCGCCTCGGCAAAGTGCCGTTTGGTGTGCTGCAACTCGCGCAAACACAGGGCGTGCCGGTGATTGCCCTTGCCGGCGTCCTCGGCGCAGGCGCAGAAACGCTGACCGACGACGGCTTCACCGCCATCTTCCCCTCTATCGCCGCCCTCGCCCCGCTCGCCGACACCCTGGCGCAGGGCGCGGCAAATCTTGAACGCACCGCGCGGCAGATCGCCGCTGTGTGGCAACTGGGACGGCGCGGCTGAGCCGCGCCCTTTGCCCGTCTTCCCGTGCTGTGGCACAATTTCGCCCGCCATTTCTTTAACATTGCAGATAAGACAAATATGACGAGCGAAATCACGATAAACCCTAACGACGTACAAATCGAAAACGGCTGGAAGACCGCCCTTTACGACGAATTCGGCAAACCCTACTTTGTCCGCATCAAGCAAATCCTGATGGATGCCAAGGAAGCGCACATCCCCGTTTACCCGCCGGGCAGCCTCATCTTTAACGCCTTCAACCGCACCCCGTACGACAAAGTACGCGTGGTCATCCTCGGTCAGGACCCCTACCACCAGCCCGGACAGGCGATGGGGCTCTCCTTTTCCGTGCCGCATGGCGTGCGCGTGCCGCCCTCGCTGCAAAATATCTACAAAGAACTCGAACGCAGCATTCCCGGCTTTGTCCCTCCCGATCACGGCGACCTAAGCGCCTGGGCGGATCAGGGCGTGCTGCTGCTCAACGCCAGCCTCACCGTTGAGCGTGGCAAAGCGGGCAGTCACAGCCGCATCGGTTGGCAGACCTTCACCGATGCCGTCATCGAAACCCTGTCCAAAGAACGCAGCGACATCATCTTCATGCTGTGGGGCAACTATGCCAAGGACAAAATCCGCCTGATCGATGCCGACAAGCACTACATCCTCACCGCCGTACACCCCTCACCGCTGGCGGGCAACGGCTTCATCGGCTGCTCACACTTCGCCAGCGCCAACCAGATTCTCGAATCGCGCGGCGAAGCGCCAATTAACTGGCAGGTGTAACCGCCCGCTGCCATCAACAAAAAAACCGCCGCCCGGCGGTTTTTTTCTTCATGCACGAGGGCCGGGCAAAGCGCGACGACGGCAAAACCCAGTATTCGTCCCGCTTGGCGGGCCCTGTATTGACGCCGCTTGGCAGATTTTGACCGTGTACGAAGATCTGACTATAAAAAAATGGCGTCCCGCAGGCCGCCATTTGCGTAGGCATGACTTGAAATCAGAATTCGTGCCGTAGCAGGATTTTTGTCAGATAACTGTGTTCATCGCCTTGAGTACGGTATGCGCCTTTTACCTCGGTGAAAGTACGTTTGCTGAAATAATAGCGGTGCCCCAAATGGAATTGCTGCCAGTTTTTTTGTTTATCGTAATCCAGCATTTCCCAACCGGCGCGCAATTTCTGCGAGCCGAATGAATAATCGGCAGAAGTGGCAAAGAAATCGCCAAAACTTGCATGGTGCTGATAGTCAAAAGCAAGTTCCAGCGATTGTTTTTTGTCTTTATTCTCGAAAGGCGTATAGGCGATAGATGCCCCTATAATTTCATTTGTCTTGCCGCCCAATTCCGTTTCAATGGCATCCACGCTCGTCCGCTGATAACCCAGTGATGTATCCAGCCCATGCCCTTTATAGCCAATTGCCGCGTCATAAGCATTAAAGGCGTGCGTCTTGCCACCTTTAATCACTTCATGCCTGCCATCGAGAATGCCATCAACGGCAAACTTGAATCCGCTGCCGCCAATCTTGTCGAGATCGTAGCGGATCACTTTACCGGGGCGCGCAAGACCAATTGCGGCATCATCGAATACCGATTTGCCCATATAGCTTTTCCATACGGTTGCCTGCCTTCCCAAAGTCAATTTGCCGAAATTGCCTTTCAAGCCGATATAGCCTTCGCGCAAACCATTCAACCCGCTGCTTTCTTTCTTTTCTTTATGGGTCATGTAAATATTGAAAAATGCCTGCAACCCATTGCCCAAAGCCTCTTCGCCTTTAATGCCGACACGAACATGGTCGCTAAGATAATCCGCGCGTGTTTTTTCTTCTTTGTTGCGATCCGTTACGGTCACCCCTTGCGATATCGAGCCATATAAAGTCGCACTGCTACTGCCATCCTTGTCAGCGGCAAAGGTAGTACCGCCGACGACAGTGGGCAAGACAAACGCCAGCAAAGTCAGATGATTGCGCATAAATAACAAGTCCTCTCATTTAGATTAAAGATGCGCAAGCATAGCGATAACTTTAAGAAACCACAACAGGAATCCGGCTGACGGCAAGACGGTGCGGCATTGCTGCGGCTTCCTTGCCTTATCCCCCCCTGTCGTTGCAGGGACAGACGGGGATGATGGCGGTGTACTGGCTGGGCGTGGTCACGATTTCCGCCTCGATTTCATAGACTTTGCGCAGGCTGGCAGCCGAGACAATTTCGGCGAACGCGCCCTGCCCGGCAACGTGGCCTTTGTGCAGCAGCAGGATGGTTTGGGTATGACGTGCGGCGAGGTTGAGGTCGTGGATGGCGATGACCACCAGTGCACCGGTGCGCGCAACGTAGGCGTTCAGGCGGTCGAACACCTGCATCTGGTGGCGGATGTCGAGCGCGCTCGTCGCTTCGTCGAGCAGCAGCAGCTTTGGTTCGCGCAGGAGACGCTGGGCGAGGAGGACAAGTTGCTGCTGGCCGCCGGAGAGTTGCGTCATGCAGCGGTCGTGCAGGTGACCGATGCGGAAATCTTCCAGGATGGCGGCAGCGGCGTCGATATGCGCACTGCCCACGCGCAGGCCGAGGTGGTCGTGTTTGCCGAGCAGCACGGTTTCCAGCACGCTCAGTTCGGCTTCCACACGGCTGTTCTGCGGCATAAAGCCGATGTCGCGCAGGTTGACCGGCGCGTTTTGCCAACTGATGGTGCCGCTGTGCGCCTGCACGGTGGCAATCGCCTTGATGAGGGTGGATTTGCCGGTGCCGTTCGGGCCGATGAGGCCGACGATTTGCCCGGGTTCGAGGTGGGCGTTGATGTCGGCGAGGATGTTGGTGTGTCCGTAATTAACGCGGACGTGTTCGAGGATGAGGCTCATGCTGCGTTCCTTCTGCCGTTGCGAATGATGATGGCAAAAAGCATCGGCACGCCGGCGACGGCAGTGATGATGCCGACGGGGATGCTGCCGGACGGCGAGATGATTTTGCCGAAGACGGCGGCGCCAATGAGGATGACGGCACCGGTAACGGCGGCAAGCGGCAGGGCGAAGCGGTGGTCTTCGCCGACGAGCGAACGCGCCATGTGCGGCGCAATCAGGCCGACGAAACCGATGGTGCCGACGAAGGACACGGCGGCGGCGGTCAGCAGGGCGACGGTGATGAAGGTACGACGGCGCAGGCGGTCCACATGGATGCCGAGGCTCAGTGCATTGGCATCGCCGAGGCGCAGGGTGGTGAGCGCCCAGGTGTCGCGGATGATGAACGGCGCGCAGAGCGCGAAGACGGCGGTGATGACGGTCACCGAGGTCCAGCTCCCCTTGAGCAGGCTGCCGAAGAGCCAGTACACGATTTGCTGCAAGGCTTCCGGGCTGGCGATGAATTGCAGCAGCAGCTGGATGGACTGGAAAAAGAAGAGCACGGCGATGCCGCCCAGCACGAGGATTTCCGGTGCGGCGCTGCGCAGGATGGCGATGAGGTAGATGAGGCCGCAGGCGGCAAGTGTCATCAGGAAGGCGCTGGTGGGGACGATAAGGAACTGGTAATAGCTGTGATGGGCGAGGCCGGGCACGAGCCCGCCGAACATGATGGCCAGTGCCGCGCCGAAGCCTGCCGCCGCCGAGAAACCAAGGGTGAAGGGGCTGGCGAGCGGGTTGGCGAGGATGGTCTGCATCTGCAAACCGGCGAGGCCGAGGCTGATGCCGACGAGGATGCCGGTCAGCGTCTGCGGCATGCGCAGCCCCCAGAGGATGGTCACGAGTTTGCGCAGGCGCACTTCTTCAGCGAGAGCGTCGCGCAGACCCTGCCATAGGGCATCGGGCAGGAATGATGCCGATGGCAGCGCATTTAGCAGCGTTTCGGCGCGCACACTGCGGCTTTTGTCGTAAAACGGCCCGGCGTGCAGCGCCTTGAAAATATCGGCAAGCGGCATCCCGGAAGGACCACTGGCGAGATCGGCGAGGGTGAGGAGGAGCAGGATGACGGCAGCGGCAACGAGGATGAAGAGACGCTTGTCCGCACCGTGGCGGTAATATGCGTGCAGGGAAGGTGGGGACATGGAAGTTCCTATGGGTGGATGGGTTTAGGCAACCGCCAAGCGGGATAAAGCCTGGGCTCACGGACAGCCGTCAAGCGGGATAAACACTGGACTCGCGGGCTGCCGCCAAGCGGGATAAATCCTGGGTTCGCGGGCTGCTCTGCTGCCAAGCGGGATAAATCCTGGACTCGCGAACTGCCGCCAAGCGGGATAAAACCTGGGCTCGCGAACTGCCGCCAAGCGGGATAAACGCTGGGCTCGCGGACTGCCGCCAAGCGGGATAAACACTGGGTCCGCAGCCACTCAGGAAAGCAGGCGCAGATGCACACTCTGCCCGTTGGCGACGGCCTGTTGCAGCACGGGTTCGAGCAGGTTGATGTCGTCCAGCACATCTTCCAGCCCGCAGGCTTCCAGGCCTTCATCGAAGCTGCCGGGGTGGGCGGTGTAATACTCGCGCAAGGCGTGGATACTGCGCAAAAGGCCTTGCGGGTCATGCCATTCGGCTTCGACGCCATCATGCTCTGCGCGCATCTCTTCGGCCAGCGTATTCATCTCTTCAGCATGGCCGTTTTCTGCGATGAAATCGGCCAGCACGACATCAAATTCATCGCTGTGGAGAAAATCACCCATATCGTCAACCCATTCGGCACTATCAACAAATTCACTGATGCGGGTAACACCGAGGACGTCGCATTGATCATCCAGGGTTTCTTCGGCAAAGAAAAAGCCGGGCAGGTCTTCTTCTACGGCGGTTTCGTTACCGTCGCTATCGCGCAGGATTAGCCAGAGGGTCATCATGGTGGACTCCTTGGGTCATGAATGGACGGAAGCCCGCGCGTTACCGCGCGGGCGATGGTTTTATTTGTGATACTGCGTCATGAACACGCCATCAGCGGGGATGGGCAGCCATTTCTGGTAGTAATCACGCAGGTTTTGCACGGGATCCACATCCTTGAAGGCTTCCGGATAGAGCTGCTTGGCGATGAATTGCGCATAGACATAGTCGGAAAGCGTGCGCGCACCGCCGTGGTAGAGGGCGAAGACCTCCCCTTTCTGCACAGCCGGCAAATCCACCCAGCCGGGGCGTTTGAGGTAGGCGGTGATGCGTCCGTTCGCAGTTTTTTCATCCGTACCGAAGCCGACGGCCACCGCCTGCGGCTTGTTCAGCCATTCGGAACCGGCGAGGAAGATGAGGTCGGGCGCTTCGCTGATGATGTATTCGGGACTGAGCGGGCCGTAGCTGCCGATCTGGCCTTGGGCGATGTTCTGTCCGCCGAGCTGGGTGATGAGCGCGCCCCACATACCGTTGCCATAGCTGTTGCCCAACGTGTCCGCGCCGTCGCGCGCCAGTTCGACGTACACTTTTTTCGGGGAGGGTTTCAGCGACGCGATGCGTTTTTCAATATCGGCGAAGGCGTTTTTGTAGTTATCTGCCAGTTCCTTGGCGCGTTCTTCCTGACCCAGCAGGGTGCCAAGAGCGAGGGTGGATGTGACGTGCTTATCCACGGTTTGCGCGTTGTAATCAAGGACGACGTAAGGGATGCCCGCGTCGTCAAACTGTTTGACCGATTCGCCGAGGGCATCGTAGTTCCAGGCACCGAGGATGACGAGGTCGGGGTTGGCGGCGATGATTTTTTCAATGGAAAAAGTGCCGTCTTCGGTATTGCCGATGTCGGGAATATCTTTCAGCTTGGGCAGGGCTTTTTCATAAAGCGCGTATTGCTGCGGCCGCCAGTCTTTCCAGGTGGAAAGCGCAAGGGCGACGACTTTGTCCATGGCGTCTTTGCCGCCGATGGCGAGATAGTCTTCGTAGTAGAAGCCGAGAACAACGCGTTCAGGCACTTTGGGAACAGTCACGGTGCGACCTTTCACGTCGGTAGCGGTCAGGTCGGCATGGGCGGTGAGGGCGCTCAGGGTCAGCGCGGCGGCGAGGAGCAGTTTTCTCATACGGAACCTTTTGTTTGCAAGAGGAAATGTGGGCACGATGGTGCGGTCGCGATTATAGGTTAAGGATTTTGCGGATGCGATCGTTTCTTATCCTGTTGACCGTGTGCCGCTGCAGCGAAGCGGCTATAATTTCCTCACATCTCACCAATACCAAGGAGCACATCATGCCTATTGACCTTACTTCCCAGTTCAGCGGTGGTACCGTCTTCATCATCGTCCTGATTATCCTCGCATTTTGGTTTGGCCGTCGGGCCATCCAGATTGTGGATCAGGGTACGGAACGCACCGTGCTCCGTCTTGGCCGCTACAACCGCACCCTCGAACCCGGTTTCCACTTCATCGTACCGCTGTGGGAGCGCGCCGACCGCAAGGTCAACATGAAAGAAACGGTGCTGGATGTGCCGCGTCAGGAAGTCATCACCAAAGACAACGCCCAGGTGACGGTGGACGGCGTCGTCTTCTTCCAGATCACAAATGCCGCCCGCGCCTGCTACTCGGTGGACGATCTCGAACTCGCCATCCTCAACCTCGCCACCACCAACCTGCGTACCGTGGCCGGCTCGATGACACTCGACGACCTGCAATCGCAGCGCGATGCCATCAACGTCCGCCTGCTTGCCATCATTGACGAAGCCACCGACCCCTGGGGCGTGAAAGTCACCCGCGTCGAAATCAAGGACATCACCCCGCCCACCGATCTTGTTGATGCCATGGCGCGGCAGAAAAAAGCCGAACAAATCAAGCGGGCGCAAATCCTCGAAGCCGAAGGGCACCGTCAGGCGGAAATCCTGCGCGCCGAAGGCCTGAAACAATCGCAAGTGCTTGAAGCCGAAGGCCGCAAAGAAGCCGCCTTCCTCGAAGCCGAGGCGCGCGAGCGGCAGGCACAGGCCGAAGCACGGGCAACGGATATGGTCTCCAAAGCCATCGCCGAAGGCGGCACCAACGCCATCAACTACTTCGTCGCCCAGGAATACGTGCGCGCGCTGGCCAAATTCGCCGAAAGCGAGCAACAAAAAACCGTCTTCATGCCGATGGAATCCAGCGGCATCATCGGCGCCCTCGGTGGTATCGCAGAAATGTTCAAACAGGGCAAAGACGACTCGCAGCCGGGTAAACGGACATGAAACGGCTGGCGCTGAGTCTGGGACTCGCCCTCAGTCTGACGGCGACGGCAGAAACCCCGCTGGAAGCGGCGAAAGCCGCTTTCGAGCGGGGCGATGCGGCAGAAGCCGTGCGTATCTACACCGCCCTGGCCGCAGACGGCAACGCCAAAGCGCAATACAACCTGGCGTATTGCTATCAGGAAGGCTTGGGCATCGCCGCTGATCGCAGTAAAGCCCGCACACTGCTGCAACAAGCCGCTGCGCAGCGCCTGCCCGAAGCCGAATACCGCCTCGGTCTCCTGCTCCTCTACGGCATGGACGGCGTCATCACCTACGAATCCCCGGCCATGCAGTCATACAACACCCCGTCGCCGCCGGTGCGCAGCTACGCCATGGTCCTCATCAACCGCGCCGCCGCGCAAGCGCACCTACCCGCCATCGAAGAACTGGCTTCCATCTACGACCGGGGCATCGGCATCCCCGCCGACAGCCGCCGCGCCGTCTACTGGTACCACCGCGCCGCCGCCCTGGGCAGCACCGCCGCCCAAAAAACCCTTGCCTATCACTACCTGCGCGCGGATGGTGTCGTGCGCAACTGCCCCGTCGCCCGGCAACTGCTCGAACAGGCCGCCGCCGGAGGCGACTGGGCGGCAAGCGGTGAACTGTCTGCCCTGTACCGCAACGGCGAATGCGTCGAAAAAAGCGCGGTGCAAGCCGAAATCTGGCAGAAAAAAGCCCGCGACACCTATCTGCGCGCCACCCACGGACAAGGAAAATGACTCCCCTCCCGCCCGAACTCCCGACAGACCGTAACCGCTGGTACTACAGCCGCTTGCTGGGCGGGGCGGCGCTTATTCTCATCAGCACCACCACCTTCGCCCTCTACCTCTACAACCCTGACCTTTTCCGCCGGGAAAAAGTGCAGACCATCAACATCCCCATCGCCGAGCTGCCCGCGCAGACGGAGGAAACCCCGCACGACGCGCCCGATGACGATCCCATCCGCCACTGGCAGGAACAGGCCGTGCGGGGCGACGCCGAAGCCCAATACCGTCTCGGCCTCGAATACCTGAATGCGCCCTACCCCGTGCAGCGTCGTGCCGGGCTGACCTGGCTGCGCGAAGCCGCCGCCCAGCACCACCTCTCCGCCGAAGAAACCCTGATGAACTACCTCTGGGACAAAAACCGCAGCGAGGCTGAACACTGGCTGCAACGCGCAGCGGAAGAAGGCTCTCGCGACGCACAGACCGCCCTGGCGGAAAGCCTCACCCCGCCCGACCCCGCCGATAAAACGACGGACAGACAGCCATGAAGCGCCGCCCGCCCTGGCTCGACTGGGCCACCGAACTGCAAAGCCTCGCCCAGGCGGGGCTGGCCTACAGCAAAGATCCCTTCGACATCGAACGCTTCACCCGCATCCGCGCCATCGCCGCCGACATCCTGCACCACCACACAGACCTGCCCTCTGAAAAAATCCGCGACCTCTTCTGCAACGAAAGCGGCTACCAGACCCCGAAAGTGGACGCCCGCGCCGCCATCATTGGTGACGATGCCCGCATCCTGCTCGTGCAGGAAAACAACGGCCTGTGGGCGCTGCCCGGCGGCTGGGCCGACATCAACCATAGCATCGGCGAAAACGTCGCCAAAGAAGCCAAAGAAGAAGCGGGACTGGACGTCATCCCCGAACGCCTTATCGCCGTGCAGGACCACGCCCGCCACAACCACCCCGCCAACGCCTACACCATCTACAAAATCCACATCCTCTGCCGCGCGGTAGGCGGCGCCTTTTGCGCCAACAGCGAAACCATCGCCAGTGCCTGGTTCACCGAACACGACCTGCCACCGCTCGCCGAAAACAAAACCACCGCCGCACAAATCGCCCTCTGCTATGCCGCCTGGCGCGATCCCCACTGGCAACCGCCCTTTGACTAACCCAACCACAAGGAAAACCCATGTTTGAACCCGCATACTGGAACTGGCTCATCCTCACCGGCGTCTTCATACTGATTGAAGTGCTGACCGTCTCCTTCTTCTTCCTCTTCTGGGGTCTTGCGGCGCTGGTGCTCGTCATCATTACTTTTGCCGCCCCCGGGCTCGACTGGCACTGGCAGGGCGCGATCTTTGCCGCGCTCTCGCTCATCGCCATCCTGCTGTGGCGACAACTGGCGCGCCGCTGGCAAAGCCGCAAAGACGATGCCGCCTCGTTGCTCAACAAGCGCGGCGCCCAATACATCGGGCGCGAATACACCCTCGACACCCCGGTGGAAAACGGCTACGGCAAACTGAAAATCGGCGACAGCCTGTGGACCATCAACGGTGAAAACCTGCCCGCCGGCACCACCATTATCATCACCGCCGCCGAAGACAACCACCTGCACTACCGCAAAAAAATAACACCCATGTGCGCGCCTGAACCGCACAAGCACCGTAGAGTGGGCCTTAGCCCACCGGGTTAAAGCCGCCCTGCCTCATGACCGTTTGCGCGCTTTACCGCCTCGCCCCCTATGAAACACCACCTCCTCCTTATCCTCGCCTTCTTCATGGGCACCATCCACGCCGCCATGCCCGAACTCCAACCGCTGGCGGCGGGCGGTGCCTACGCCAATTTCACCTTTCACAACGTCCGCTACGGCGTCTATCGCGCTGATCCGGCGAAACTCACCCTGCACTGGAAAAATGCGGACGGCACGCCCTACGCCGGTCTCGGCACCCTGCGCCGCAGCCTCGAAGCAGAGGGCAAACGCGTCATTTTCCTGACCAACGCCGGCATTTACAGCGCGAACGACACCCCGGCGGGTCTGTGGGTCGAAAACAGGCAAACCCTCGTCCCGCTCAACACCAAAAACGGCAAGGGCAACTTCCACGTCCAGCCAAACGGCGTCTTCTATATCGAAAACGGCCGCGCCCACATCAAAACCACCGCCACCTACCAGCTCGGCAAACACCACCCGCAATGGGCGTTCCAGTCCGGCCCCATCCTCATCCTTGACGGCCAGATAAACCGCCGCTTCAACCAAACCCACAGCAGCCCGCACAAACGCAACGCCGTCTGCACCACCGACGACGGCGGCCTCTACTTCATCCTTAGCGAAAACTACGGCTTCGATGGCGAATGGCCCAGCCTTTACCGCTTCGCCGCCGCGCTGCAACACATCGGCTGCACCCAGGCACTCTACCTCGACGGCACCCTCTCCACCTGGTACATCCCGACCGTCAGCAGCACCTTCCACTGGACCCACCTCGTGGGCATCATTGCCATCACCAACACCCCACCATGAGCGAAAACACCTACGCCGCACTCGACCTCGGCTCCAACAGCTTCCACCTCCTCATTGCCCGCGCCGACAGCGACGGCATCCGCGTTGTCGACAAAATCAAGCACATGGTGCGCCTCGGCGAAGGACTGGACGACGACAACCGCATCGACGAAGCCGCCTGGGCGCGCGGCATCGCCGCATTAACCCAAATGGGGCAACGCCTCGCCGATATACCCGAAGACCATTGCCGCGCCGTCGGCACCAACACCCTGCGCGTTGCCGCAAACGGCGACGCCTTCCTCGCCGCCGGCGAAGCCGCGCTCGGCAAACCCATCGAAATCATCAGCGGCAGCGAAGAAGCGGCGCTCATCTACCTCGGCATCAGCGCCCACAACCACTTCACCGAACGCAGCCTCGTCATCGACATCGGTGGCGGCTCCACCGAAATCATCCTCGGCGAAGGCAATACCCCGCAAACCCTGCGCTCGCTCACCATCGGCTGCGCCAACATGGCCAAGCGCCACTTCCCCAAAGGTAAAATCACGAAAGCCGCCATCAAAAAAGCCTGCGACTACGCCGGTACCATCATCGAGCCACACATCCGCACCTACCTTGACGGCGAACCGTGGCAGCGCGTCGTCCTCAGCAGCGGCACCGCCAAAGCCATCGCCCGCGTCCTCAAAAGTGACCACATCAGCCGCGCCGACCTTGAAACCCTGCTCGACAAACTCGCCGACATCGGCAGCGCCGACAAACTGCCGAAAAAACTCGGTGTGGATGACGCGCGCGCCTTCGGCTTCACCGGCGGCATCTGCATCCTCGCCGCCCTCTACCAGCACCTCTGCATCGCAGACGCCATCGTCAGCCAGGAAGCCCTGCGCGAAGGTGTGCTGCTTGACCTCATGGGACGCGGCGACAGCAGCTACGACGAACGCGACGCCACCACCCGCGCCCTGCAACAACGCTTCGGCGTCGATACCGCACAAGCCGAACGCGTCGCCGCCCTCGCCACCCACCTCAACCGCCAACTGCCGGAAAAAACCCCGTCGCGCTTCGTCCCGCTCCTGCACTACGCCGCCGCCCTGCACGAAATCGGCTGGGCCATCGCCCGGCACGACCTCGACAAACACGGCGCCTACATCCTGAAAAACGCCGACATGCCGGGCTACTCGCGCCTGATGCAGGACATCACCGCCCTCCTCGTCAAAGCACAAAAACGCAAAATCCCCGACAAAGACATCGCCGCGCTACCAGAAGCGCACCACGCCTGGGTATGGCAAAACGCACTGGCGCTGCGCCTCGCCGTGCTTATCCAGCGCAGCCGCAACCCGATTGCCGCCATCGACTACCCGGACATCCGCCGCTTCGACGACACCTACCGCCTGCGTTTCCCGGACGGCTACCTCGCCGCCCACCCGCTGACCCGCGCCGACTTGCAGGAAGACCAGGCACTGTGGCAAGCGGAAAGCCCCTACAAACTCGACTTCGAATAACCGCCAGCCCGGTATTGATGCCGCTTGGCGCGTGCCGAACTCAAATCTTGCACGAAAAAAAAGCCCTCCTCCCCGTGGGGGAAGGGTTGGGATGGGGGTTAGACAAATCCGCGAAGCGACAAAACCCAGCAACGACGCTGCTTGGTGGGCCCAGCATTTACGCCGCTTGGCGCGTGCCAAACTCAAATCTTGTACGAAAAAAAGCCCTTCTCCCCGTGGGGGAAGGGTTGGGATGGGGGTTAGACAAATTCGCGAAGCGACAAACCCAGTAACAACGCCGCTTGACGGGCCCAGCAATTACACCGCTTGGCGCATGCCGAACTCAAATCTTGCACGAAAAAAAGCCCTTCTCCCCGTGGGGGAAGGGTTGGGATGGGGGTTAGACAAATTCGCGAAGCGACAAACCCAGTAACAACGCCGCTTGACGGGCCCAGAATTTATGCCGCTTGGCGCGTGCCGAACTCAAATCTTGCATAAAAAAAGGGGCTGTACTAGATTAGCAGATATGTTACCCTCCGAAAATGAAGATAACATATTGCAAATTAAAGAAAAAAGTACAGAAAGAATTACTCCGTTTTTTTTGTGCTAGAAGTTACTGCACGTTCCGCCGCCGATATTTTAGGTATCCATCCCAATTCGGCAGTCCTGTTCTACCGCAAAATTCGTATGGTTATCAGCCATCGTTTGAGCTTAGCAGCCGATGAAGTTTTTGATGGTTCTGTCGAATTGGACGAAAGCTATTTCGGCGGACGTCGCAAGGGCAGACGTGGTCGCGGTGCGGCGGGAAAAGTTGTTGTCTTCGGCATTCTGAAACGCAACGGACGGGTCTATACAGTTGTGGTAGATAATGCCAAATCTGAAAGCTTACTACCTGTTATCAAGAAGAAAATCATGCCTGACAGTATTTTTATACAGACAGCCTGAGCAGTTATGACAAACTGGATGTGAGCGGTTTTATCCATCACCGCATCAACCATTGCAAAGCGTTTGCCGAGCGCCAGAATCATATCAACGGCATTGAAAATTTTTGGAACCAAGCGAAGCGTGTACTGCGCAAATACAACGGCATTGACCGCAAATCTTTCCCGCTGTTCTTGAAAGAATGTGAATTTCGGTTTAACTTCGGTACGCCGTCCCAGCAGCTAAAAACGCTGCGTGATTGGTGTGAAATTTAGGACTAATCTAGTACAGCCCCTAAAAAAAAAAAGCCCTTCTCCCCGTGGGAGAAGGGTTGGGATGGGGGTTAGACAAATCCGCGAAGCGACAAAACCCAGTAACGACGCCGCTTGACGGGCCCTGCATTTATGTCGCTTGGCGCGTGCCGAACTCAAATCTTGCACGAAAAAAAGCCCTTCTCCCCGTGGGGGAAGGGTTGGGATGGGGGTTAGATAAATCCGCGAAGTGACAAAACCCAGCAACGACGCCGCTTGACGAGCCCAGCATTTTCGCCGCTTGGCGACTCCAGATGTCGCCAAGCGGCGCTTCCCGTTACGGCACTCAGCGCGCGAAATCCTCCGGCAAGAGAATCTTGCCGCAGTCATCCGTCTCGCCCACGCGGATTTTGCGCAGATAGCAGGTGCGGATAACTGCCGTCGCTTGCAGGGCAGCGAGATTTTCTTTGAGCTTGCGCGCGGCGTAATCGGGTTTGTAGGCAACGGATAGCACCACGGTCTTACCGTCGTCCGTCTTCACTTGTCCGAGATAAATATATCGGCCAAGGACAAAATCAGCGGAAGCGACATAGGCCAGTTCATCATCGAGATTCAAGATAGCGCTCATTAAAAACTCCGGATACGAAAGAGAGCACCATCATCCGCCTCCGCACCGCCACCGTCCATGACCTGCGGCAAACCCCGCCGCCCGGTGGCAGACACCTTATAATGCGCGCCGTTACCACCCTACCCTTCAGGACTACCCTCATGACCCTCTTGCACGACACGTTCCGCCATCTTGATACCGCCCGCCTGCCGACTCCCTGTTTCGTCGTCGATGCTGCCCTGCTTGAGCGCAACCTGCAACGCCTGCATCACGTGCAACAGGAAAGCGGCGCAAAAATCCTGCTGGCGCTGAAAGGCTTCGCCATGTACCACTACGCGCCGCTGATTGCCCGCTACCTGTGCGGCGTGTGCGCGAGCGGCCTGCACGAAGCGAAACTTGGGCGCGACTATTTCGGCGGCGAAGTGCATACATTCTCCGCCGCTTACCCGCCGGCGGATATGGCGGAAGTGCTGGCGCTCTCCGATCATGTCATTTTCAACTCCTTCAGCCAGTGGCAGCGCTACCGCGAGCAGGCGCTCGCTGCCGCCAAACATAAGTCGCTGCACTTCGGCCTGCGCATTAATCCGCAACAATCGGAAGGTACGGTGGAAATCTACGACCCCAGCGCCCCCGGCTCACGCCTCGGCATCGTGCGCGAGGCCTTCCGCCCGGAGCTGCTTGACGGCATCAGCGGTCTGCACTTCCACAACCTCTGCGAGCAGGACGTGCCGCCGCTGCAACGCACTCTCGCCGCCGTCGAGCGGCAATTTGGCGAGTTCCTGCCGCGTATGCAGTGGGTCAACTTTGGCGGCGGGCACCACATCACCCGTGAAGACTATCAGGTGGACGAACTCATCACCCTCATCCGTGCCTTCCGCAAGCGCTGGGGGGTGGAGGTTATCCTGGAGCCGGGTGAAGCGATCGCTATCAATACCGGCGTGTATGTCACCGAAGTGCTGGATGTGACCAAGAATGGTATCGACATCGCCATCATTGACGGCTCATGCAGCGCGCACCTGCCGGACGTGCTGGAAATGCCCTACCGCCCGGACGTGCTCGGCGGTGCCGCGCCACACGACAAGGCTCACACCTATCGTATCGGCGGCCTGACCTGCCTCGCCGGCGACGTCATCGGCGATTACAGCTTCGACCACCCGCTTACCGTCGGCGAACGCCTCATGTTTATGGACATGAGCCACTACACCATGGTCAAAACCAACACCTTCAACGGCGTCAAACTGCCCGCCATCGTCGCCTGGGACAGCCGTGACGACAGCCTGACCATCGTGCGCAGTTTCGGTTATGACGACTTCAAAACCCGTTTGTCCTGAAAAAATACAACCAAGAGATCACACATGAATATCGGCATCCACAGCGACCTGCACACCGAATGCAGCCTCTGCACCATCAGCAATCTTTCCGAACTCGACGTCCTCATCCTCGCCGGCGACATCGGCGATCCGGCCACCGTCCGCCTTTTCTTCGACTACCTGCGCCGCAAGACGACAAAACTGCCGGTGCTCTACGTCCTCGGCAACCACGAATACTACGGTTTTGCCATCAGCGAGGCGAAAGACATCTACCGCAGCATCAGCCAGGAATACGACATCACCCTGCTCGACGACGAGAGCATCACCCTCAACGGCATCCAGTTCAGCGGCACAACACTATGGAGCGACTTTACCCTGGCGGATAAACCGGCAGACGCCATGCGTTGGGCGGACGAAGTCCTGCCGGATTTCCGCGAAATTTATGATGACAACGGCGAGCCGCTAACCCCGCAAAAGATGGTCACCCTGCACAAACAAAGCTGCGCCTTCCTCAAAGAAGCCCTGCAACAGCCGGCGGAAAAACACGTCGTCATCAGCCATTTCCTGCCGCGCAGTAACCTCATCGCCAAGCGGCACTATCACAAAAAAGAAGGACTAACCCGCTCGGCCTATTGGGCGAACGAACTGCCGGAACTGACCGCCCACACCGATCTCTGGGTTTACGGGCACAGCCACGACAACATCAACACCTACATCGACAGCACCCGCTTCGCCAGCAACCAGCGCGGCTACAGCAAAGCCTACGACGGCAGCGAGCTGCGCGACTACAACCGCGAATACTATATCCTCCTCTGACGCTGAAGCCGCTTCCCGCTCAGGTGCCACCTGCCCAGAAATACTGCACGCAATGGAAGAATACCGGTGCGGCGAAGCACAGCGAATCCATGCGGTCGAGCATACCGCCGTGCCCTTCGATCAAATGCCCCCAGTCTTTCACACCGCGATCGCGCTTGATGGCCGACATCACCAGCCCGCCGAGGAAGCCCATCACGCAGGTCAAAAAGGCGATAGCGATCGCTTCCACCGGGCGAAACGGCGTAATCGCATAAAGCGCGCCACCGAGCAGCGCCGCGCTGCACACCCCGCCGACCGTGCCGATGA
Organism: Cardiobacterium valvarum; assembly: GCF_900460955.1. Taxonomy (GTDB): domain Bacteria; phylum Pseudomonadota; class Gammaproteobacteria; order Cardiobacteriales; family Cardiobacteriaceae; genus Cardiobacterium; species Cardiobacterium valvarum. The sequence continues at coordinate 412,917 of NZ_UFUW01000001.1, read as the reverse complement.
CGGTTTTTGACGGCGACAACATCGGCAAAATCTTGCGTTTGCCGAACAACTTGCCCCACACATATTGCAGCACGTCGCTTGCCTGCACGACCGCTACCAGAAACAGCAGCAGCAGAATATTGTGCGAATAACCGGGGATGCGCAGATTCAGTAGCGCCGGAATGTGCGAGATGCAGTACACCGCAATCATTACCGCCCACTGTGCCGTCGCCGCGCGGCTCAGAAAATAGCGGCTGTCGCCGGACAGTGACGCTGCAATCGGCATGAACAAAAACGCATAGACCGGAATAAAGGTGAGGAACAGGCTCGAACTGCCCCAGAACACCAGCAGGTATTGCAGCGGCAGCACGAAGTAATAACACAGCACCAGCACGCGATAATCGCTGCGGCGGCTATATAACAGCGACAGAAACTCGCGCAGCGCGAAAAATGACACCAGCCAGAACAGCACAATCGTGCCGCCGCGCCCCAAGGCGAACGCCGCCGCCAGTACCGCCGACATCACCCACCACGCATGCACGCGTGCGCGCAGGTTGAGCAGAGTTGAGGTCGCCCCATAGCGGGCAAACAAAAGACGCGTTGTCACGCTCGCCGTGCACAAAATTGCCAGCATCGTGACAAACAGCCACAGCACCGTATGCTCATTCATAATCCACGCTCCTCTTGGCGCAGCACCGGCTGCAAAGCAAGTAACGACGCCTGCGCGAAGGCGAGAAAATCTTCCTTCTCCGGAAAATCACCGCCCCGGAAAGCCTGACCGAAACGCACACTGCACAACATCGGCACCGGCAGCAGCTTGCCCTTCGGCAGCACGCGCTGGATGTTGTGAATCCACACCGGCACCAGCTGACAATCCGGCCGCGCTTCCGTCAAATGAAAAATCCCGCTTTTGAACGGCTGCAACAGCACATTGTCGTTACCATTGCGCGTACCTTCGGGGAAAACCAGCAAATCTGCACCGCTATCCAGCGCGGCCACCATCTGATTGACTGCCGCTTGCGGCTCGCCGCTCTTGCGCGTAATCAGCACCATGTTGAACACCTGATGGGCGATGAAACGGCGCAGCGGCGAGGATTGCCAATAATCAGCAGCAGCAACGGGGCGCACCTGTCGCCGCAGGATGAGCGGCAGCGACACCCAGATCAGCATGAAATCACCGTGGCTGTTGTGATTGGCGTAATACACCCGCCCGCCTGGCGAACGCTCGCGCAAATGCGGCAAAGGCTGCGAACGCGCCCCCGTCAATATAATCACCAGCCAAGACAATAATTTATCCACCAGAAGGGCGAGCCAGCCACCCTCACGACGCGATCGCACACGCATGGAATTTCCCCATGAAAAAACGGTAAAAACGGCGGAGATTATAGCGACTTTGCCATATATTCATGGCACAAGGCATGCGGTGGCAGCCACTGCTCTCTCTGGCGGCGATTGCTAGCAGTCTTACCGCTGCTCAGGTTCAAGCGCACGCTGCATCGCTACAAAATAGGCTTGCAGCGCTTCTTCACCGAAACCCGCACCATAGGCGAGGAAAGGAGGATTGATGGTGGAACGGGCACCGTAACTGCCCGGAAGATTGCCGTAATAGCGCAGACCACCGCCTGCTTCGCGCAGCAGGATGTCGCCTGCGGCGGTATCCCATTGACTGGTGGTAGGGGAAAGCTTAGGGTAGATGTCGGCACGACCTTCGGCGATAGCGCAGAACTTGAGGGCGCTGCCGCAGCAGATGTGGTGATAATGACCAAAATTGGTATCGAGATAGTCGCGCATGATGCGGCTGAGACGTGCTCGCGCGGTAATGACGGTCGGCGGCAGTGGTGCCTGACGGCAGTGCAGGCGGGTATGTTCCGCGCCGTCGTACTTGTATGCCCCTTTATCACGCAGGGCATACCAGTAAGCGCCGCTAATTGGCGCATAAATGAAACCAAGGGATGGCTTGCCGTGCTGTATGCGGGCAATAGCAATGCAGAATTGGTCGCTGCGCTCAATGAATTCGCGCGTACCGTCAATGGGGTCTATCAACCAGTAATCGTCAGGCGGATGCTGATGTACACGGGCATCTGATTCTTCGCTAAGACAAGGCAGATCCATCAAGTGCGGTAATCCACGTACGAGCATGTCATGCGCGGTGAGATCCGCTTCGGTCAGCGGGGTGTGATTGTCCTTAACCCGGACATGGTAACTGTCCGGATGATCGTAATATGACAAAATTGCCGCCCCCGTCTGTGCGGCGAGGGCGGCGATATCGGCAATGAGGCGCTGTTCGTCAGCGTTCAGCATGTGCCATCAAGCATTATTCTTTTTGGTGTCGAGTTTTTCGGCGATACGTGCAGCTTTACCTTCAAGACCACGCAGGTAGTAAAGTTTGGCGCGACGGACATCACCACGGCGCTTGACGGTAATGGAAGCAACCAGCGGGCTGTGCGTTTGGAAAACGCGCTCTACGCCTTCGCCGTGTGAGATTTTGCGTACCGTGAAGGATGAACCAAGACCACGGTTACGTTTGGCGATGCAGACGCCTTCAAAGGCCTGCAGACGTTCGCGGTTGCCCTCAATAACTTTGACTTGCACGACTAGAGTATCGCCCGGGTTGAATTGTGGCAGGTCCTGCTTGAATTGTGCTTGTTCCAGGATGTCAATGATGTTGCTCATGACGGCTCTCCAAATTGCTGTTCGGTTAAAAATTCGTTGAGTAAATTTTGCTGCGCGTCGCTGAGATCAAGTTGACAAAAGATGTCGGGACGGTGCAAAAAAGTTCTGCCCAACGCCTGTTTCAAGCGCCACCGTTCGATAAGCGCATGATTGCCGCTGAGCAGAATTTCAGGGGCGCGAATTGTAGCAGTATTTTCCGGGCGCGTATAGTGCGGATGGTCAAGCAGTTTTTGCTGAAAAGAGTCTTCTAGTGCGGATTGTTCGTCGCCCAAAACGCCGGGTACAAGACGCAGAACAGTATCAATGACGATAGCAGCCGCAATTTCCCCGCCGGAGAGAACGAAATCACCAATTGAGATTTCCGCGTCTATGTATTCCTCGATGAAGCGCTGATCGATACCTTCGTAACGTCCGCACCACAGGACGAGGCGTGGTTTGCGCGCAAGTTCTGCGGCAAGCGTATGGTTGAAGGTGCTGCCTTGCGGACTGAGATAGATATGCAGCGGTTTATCACCGCTCGCATTGATGGCTTGGGCGACACGCGCCAGTGGTTCGTATTGCATGACCATGCCGGGACCGCCGCCGAAGGGGCGATCATCAACACGCTGATGGCGGTCATCACTGTATTCACGTGGGTTCCAGTAATACAGAGCAGCCGGAGGGTCCTCTTTTTTCTGCAAGGCACGGCCGATAACGCCTTGGCTGAACCAGTGGCGAACAAGCTCAGGAAAGATACTGATGATATCAATATGCACGGTTTTAACGGTCGTCTTCGGTCACTTGCGACCATTGTGGTTCCCAATCCACTTGCATCACGCCACCTGCCAGATCAATATTCTCAATATAGTGCGGACGGATGAAGGGAATCAGAATTTCCTCGTTTGTATCATTGGCACGAACAACCAGTACGTCATTCGAGCCGGTTTCAAAGAGCTCAGCGACCCGACCAAGGGTGATGCCCTGGCGGTTTTCCACCCGCAGACCGATGAGGTCTGCCCAGTAGTATTCACCGTTACGAGTAGACGGCAGTTGCTCGCGCCGGATGCTCAGGGTATAGCCACTAAGTGTCATGGCCTGATCGCGGTCATTGATACCCTGGAAGGCAGCGATCAATCCTTTCCCTACCGCCTGCCCGCGCAATAGTTGCAGTTGCAGTTCGGGTCGGCCTTCACTGCGGGCAATGAATTGACGGTACTGAAAAAGCGATTCGCGGGGGCGACAGTCCGAATAGACTTTCACCTGCCCGCGAATACCATACACACCGACTATCCGCCCGACGATGATATCTGCGGTGTCGTGCGACACAAATCAGGCCTGTTGCTTGAATTGCTTGACCAAAGATTTCACTCGGTCGCTGGCTTGACCACCAACACCAACCCAGTGATCGTAACGTTCCATATTGATATTGAGCGGCACTTCCTGACCTTTGGCGATCGGGTTGAAAAAACCGAGGCGTTCGATGAAGCGCCCATCACGTGCGTTACGGCTGTTAGTGGCAACAATGTGATAGAAGGGACGCTTTTTTGAACCGCCACGGGCGAGTCGAATTGCTAACATGTTTTTCCTCTTGTTAAGGGGGTTATAAAAAGAGGGCATATTTTACGGATTTACCTGCAAAAAGGAAGTGAAAAAACCCCGCTGAAAAAGTCACAGGCAAGAAAAAGGCACCTTACGGTGCCTTTTTCTATAAGAACTATACGTTCAGCAGCTGCTTACTTGTATTGTTTGCCACGGAAAGTGCGGTTGATTTTTTCGCTGTTTTCTTGGGCTTGTTGGCGTGCAATCATCGCATTTTCATTAGCTTGCATAGCGATAGATTTAACTTCGGCGATGTCGGCACGCAGAGCAGCGATTTCAGATGCGTGAGCATCTTCTTTCGGTTGGCTGGCGCAACCAGCAGCGATCATGACAATGGCGGCCATAGAAGCGATTTTCAAAGATTTCATATATGAACTCCTAAAAGTTGTTAACGTCAAAATGACAGGCGTTAATATACACAATCTTTAACAATCCTTACAAATCTTAACCGTTAAAAAATTTTTAACATACGGGTGTACCAGTTCACCGACATCACCGCCAAGGCGTGCCGTTTCACGAATCAGACTGGAGGACACGAAACTATAACGGTCGGTGGTAATCAAGAAAACCGTCTCGACGCCAGGCAAGAGATGGCGATTCATACCCGACAATTGATGCTCGTATTCATAATCGGCGACGCTGCGAATGCCGCGAATAATTAGAGAAGCCCTGTATTGCCGGCAGGCATCCACCAGCAATCCGTCAAATGCGACCGGTATCACTTCACCATTCCCGTGCAAATCGGCGCAGACAGTGCGCATCAAATCCAGCCGATCTTCCAGCGAAAACAGCGATTGCTTGTGGTGCCCTTGGGCGACGGCGACGTAAAGGCGGTCACACAGCGCCCCCGCGCGGCGGATGATATCTTCATGCCCGCGCGTCACGGGATCGAATGTCCCTGGATAAATCCCGATCCGTCTCATGCCGCCGCCTCGCGCCGCAGCAGGCCGAAATAGACACGCCCTGCCCTACCCTGTTTGTGCCAGCCCCAACCGGCAGGCAACGGCAATTCCCCATGCTTAAACGGTATTTCCACATACACCTTGCCATGTGGTTTCAGCCAGCCGTCATGCAAAAAATGGGAAAGCGCCTGTTCGTGCACACCGTCAGCAAACGGCGGATCAAGGAAAATCACGTCATAACGCGTACTCGGGGCAAGACGCAGTGCATCACCCTGCTGTACGCGGGCATGTGGCTCCTGCCACTCGGTCAGCAACGCACGCAGGCGAGCTACCGCATCCGCCTCACGTTCGACGAATAATACGCTCGCCGCACCGCGCGATAACGCTTCCAGCCCCAGCGCCCCGCTGCCGGCGAAGGCATCAAGTACATAGGCTCCGCTGATTTCCCACTGTAACCAGTTAAAGACCGTCTCACGCACGCGATCCGGCGTCGGCCGTAATCCTTCACGCTCCGGTACGGCAATCCGCCGTCCGCGGAGTTTGCCGCCGATAATGCGGATCTTGCTTTCCACCATCTTCATGGCTCCTCCTGTATAAAAAAATGATCGCCCAAACCATCAAAATCGCGCTCATCATACGCTTTACGTGGCTACGGCGGTTTGACCAATTGGTCGTGTCTGTTCTCTCCCGCCGAAAGCGAGCAATATTCACCAGACGTCACTTCACTCCGCATGCTGGATATCTCATCCACACCGACATCCCGGCAGATGGCGGGCTACCACATCGTGGCGACCACTTGGAACTGAGTGGCGCAGCTGCACAGCAGCTTCATCATCACCTTCACGTCTGAGCGGACACAACAAAACCCGGCTCAAGGCCGGGTTTTGTTTCGCTGCTATCAGATTAGCTGTTGATGGTTTCTGTGATCGTAACTGCTGGTGCGGTTTCTGCAACGGCAGGTACTACCGGGGTTTCGGTTTTGCCGGCCGGGGCATCACCGCCTTCGCGGTGCAGCAAGCCTTTGACGATTTGCGCGCCGAAGGCGACTGCACCGAGGATGAAGACCACGTCGCCGACGGTGCGGAACCAGCGCAGGGTGTGAATAATCGGGTTCTGTTCGATGAATTCCGCACTGCGTGCCCACCACAAGCCTTCGTTGATGGTGGCGTTCGCCTGGATGATGCCGATCGGCAGCAGGCTGGTGAAGAGCATCAGGATGAGACCGAGGTTCATTGACCAGAAGGCGGTGAACATCAGTTTTTCATTCCATTTCATGGTCGGGCGGATGTAACGCAGCACCATCAGGGTGAAACCAAGGGCGAGGAAACCATAGACACCGAAGAGGGCAGCGTGACCGTGGTTCGGCGTGGTATTCAGTCCTTGCAGGTAGTAGAGCGAGATCGGCGGGTTAATGAGGAAGCCGAAGACGCCCGCGCCGAGCATGTTCCAGAAGGAGACGGCGATGAAGAAGGTCAGCGGCCAGCGCATCGGTTTCATCCAGTCGGCTTTGTGCTGCGCCGTCCAGTTATCAAAGGCTTCGTAGCCCAATAGGACAAGCGGTACGACTTCCAGCGCCGAGAAGAGCGCGCCCACAGCCATGATCGGCGTGGTGGTGCCGGCGAAGTAGATATGGTGGAAGGTGCCAGGGATACCGCCGATGAGGAACATCATCGCGGCAAGCAGTGCGGCAGCGGTGGCGGCACGTTTGCTGACCATACCGAGGTTGTAGAAGATGAAGCCGACGGCACTGGTCGCAAAGACTTCAAAGAAACCTTCTACCCAGAGATGCACCACCCACCAGCGCCAGTATTCCATGACGGAGATGTGGGTGTGTTCGCCATAGAACAGCGCCGGGGCATAGAAGAGGCCGATGGCAGCAGCGGCAAGGGTAAAGAGGATGAGCAGGCTTTTGTCGCCGGGGGCTTTGAAGGCGGCCCAGATGCCGCGCAGCATGAGGATGAGCCAAAAGACGAGACCGGCGAAGAGGGCAATTTGCCAGAGGCGGCCGATTTCGACAAATTCGTAGCCCTGGTGCCCGAGCCAGAAGTTCAGTTTTTCGTTCATCCAGCCTTTCAGCGCCACGAACTGGCCGAGGAAGGAACCGGCAACGACGATGATGAGTGCCCAAAAGAGCAGGTCAACGCCGAGTTTCTGGAATTTCGGGTCTTTGCCGCCGTTGATGATGGGTACAAGAAAGAGGCCGCCTGCCAAGAAGCCGGTCGCGATCCAGAAGATGGCGGACTGGATGTGCCAGGTGCGGGTCAGACTGTACGGCAGCCAGTCGGCGACCGGGATGCCGTAGAAGTCCTGCCCTTCGACGGTGTAGTGCGCGGTGAAGCCGCCGAGCATGACTTGTACGAAGAAGAGGGCAGCAACAATGAGCAGGTATTTGCCCAGCGCTTTTTGTGACGGGGTGAGTTTGACCAGGGTCAGCGGATCGCGCGCGGGAACGGCCGGTTCTTCGTGTTCGTGGTGAGTGAAGAAGGCCCAGATCCAGATGACGCAGCCGATGCCGAAGATGAGAGTAACGACGGAGATAATGGACCAAATGACGTTTTCGGCGGTCGGCTGATTACCGATCAGAGGTTCATGCGGCCAGTTGTTGGTATAGGTGACATTCTGGTCGGGGCGATTGGTAGAAGCGGCCCAAGCTGACCAGAAGAAGAAGGCGTTGAGCTTGGCGCGGCTTTCCGCTTTCGGCAGGGTATTTTCCTTCATCGCGTAGGCTTCGCGCAGTTTGTGCAGGGACGGATCATCGCTGAACAGTTTGTCGTAATACGCGGCTACGGCTTCGATAGAACGCACCCGGTCGGCAGAGAGGGTTACCTTGCCAGTTTCCTTGTTATAAGTGTTCTTACGGAAAGCCTGCTGCGCATCGTAGTGCAGGGTGGCCTGATCACGTTCACTTAAATCGGCATAGGATTTGCCAAATTCGCGCTGCGCCTGTTGTTCAAGCCAGCCGAGCACTTCGCGGTGAATCCAATCGGCCGTCCAGTCCGGGGCCTGATAGGCACCGTGTCCCCAAACGGTACCGACTGACATACCGCCGATGGATTGCCAGGCAGATTGCCCGGCCATGATGTCGTCTTCGGTGAAGAGGGTTTTACCGTCTTCATCAACGAAGGCTGTCGGGATAGGTGGTTTTTCGTTATAGACTTCTTTACCAAAGTAACCGAGCAGGATGAACGAGCCGATCGTAATCAGACCGAGCACAATCCACATTCGTTTGAATTCTTTCATATTTTTACCTCTTGTTGAATGGTGCTTACGGCGGTTGCCGTAATGAAGACATTTTCACAAAGGGGTAATGCGGCGGCCATTGATAAAGGTCAGGGTCGATTGGATTTTTTTAGCTTTCCCCCGTTTTCGAATGATAATTCCAATCATTAGTAAGCGAATCTGCGTTGGTATATGCTGCGTGCATGACTCAACTGCGAAACAGACGGGAATCAGCGCTGCCAAGTGGGATATAAATATTGCCCCCGCTAAGCGGCGTAAACACTGGCCCCATCAAATGGCGTAATTGCCGGATTCGTCAAGCGGCGTGGTTACTGGCCTTGTCCCGGCGACCGTCCCGCCCTTGCGGGCGCAAAAAAGGCAGGCGCGCGGCCTGCCTTTTCGTGATTACCACAAATGCGGCGTTACTGACGGATAAGGTAGTCGAACGCTGAGAGTGCTGCTTTCGCGCCCTCGCCCATCGCTACGATGATTTGCTTGTACGGCACGGTGGTAACGTCGCCTGCCGCGAAGATGCCCGACACATTGGTTTCGCCTTTGGCGTTGATGACGATTTCGCCGAAGCGGGTGCGCTCAACGGCGTCACCAAGGAAGTCGCTGTTCGGCACCAGGCCAATTTGTACGAAAACGCCTTGCAGTGGCAGGTCGTGCACGGCGCCATCCGTACGGTCAGTGTAGCGGATGTGGCTCACTTTGCCGCCTTCGGTCGCGATTTCCTGCGCGGCGGCGTTGGTGATAACGCGGATGTTGTCGCGTTTGCCGAGTTGTTCGACCAGCACTTTGTCCGCTTTGAGTTCGGGCATGAATTCCATCAGGGTCACGCTTTTGACGATGCCGGCCAGGTCCAGTGCGGCCTCAACACCGGAATTACCGCCACCGATAACGGCGATATCTTTGTTTTTGAAGAAGGGGCCATCACAGTGCGGGCAGAAGGCGACGCCGTTGCCGATGTTTTCTTTTTCACCGGGAATGCCGAGTTCGCGCCATTTCGCGCCGCTTGCCACGATAAGGGTACGGGTTTCGATGGTCTCACCGGTATTGAGGGTGATTTTATGGATTTTGTCGCCAGTCGCGATGCTTTTCACGCTGAGGTTTTCGCGGATGGTGATGGGGTAAGCAGCAAGATGGCTGTGCAGTTTGCCCGCGAGTTCGGGGCCCGTGGTTTTCGGCACCGAGATGAGGTTTTCGATGTCCATCGTATCTTTAACCTGGCCGCCGATGCGGTCGGCAACGACGGTGACGCTGAGGCCTTTGCGCGCGGCGTAGATGGCGGCGGATGAACCTGCCGGGCCACCGCCGATGACAACCACGTCTTGCAGTGGCAGGGCTTGCGCGGGTGCAGCGCTTTGCGCGAGTCCGGGATGTTGTTCGAGCAGTTTTTCGACAAGGCGGGCAGTGTCGATTTTGCCGTTGGCAAAGCTTTCGCCGTTCAGGTATACGGCGGGTACACCCTGGATGTTGTGCGCTTCGATTTCCTCCTGAAAAAGGCCGCCATCAATCATTTCACTGCGGATATGCGGGTTGAGCAGGGCGAACTGGTTGAGGGTCTGCACTACGTCCGGGCAGTTGTGGCAGGAAAGCGAGATATAGGTGGTGAAGTGCAGCGGCTGCTGGATACTGCGGATGAGCGCCTGAATGCTGTCATCAAGTTTGAGTGCACTGCCGCCCGCTTGCAGGATGGCAAGGATGAGCGAGGTGAATTCGTGACCGCCGGGGATACCGGTGAAGATGATGCCGGTATCCGTACCATCGGCGCGCAGGGTAAAGCTGATAGGGGTGGCGAGTGTGGGGTCAGCGGCCTCTTCAAGGTGCAATCGTGGCGAGGTAGCGACGATTTGTGCGAGGAAGGTTTTGAGCTCGTCACGTTTTTCATGTGCGCCTGGAGCGAGAACAAGGGTGATGTCGCGGTTGAGGATGTTCATGTGCTGGCGGACGGCGTCCAGCATGGCTTGGTCGAGTTGCATGGGGTTCCTTTTGTTTGTGGTTTGGGGAAAACCGCGTGGTTATCTCGCTTGGCGGTTCCCCAGATATGGAAACAGCGCCCGCAGGCGCTGTCTGTCGTGTTATCGAGCACTAGTCGTTAAATTTTGCCGACTAAATCGAGGCTGGGTTTCAGTGTTTCTTGTCCCGCTTCCCAGGCAGCCGGGCAGACTTCGCCGTCGTGCTGGGCAACGTATTGGGCGGCTTTGACTTTGCGCACCATGTCTTTGGCGCTGCGACCAATGCCATTGTCGTGGATTTCGGCAACTTTGATTTTGCCTTCCGGATCGGCGAGGAAGGTGCCGCGATAAGCGAGGCCCTCTTCTTCAATCATCACATCGAAGCCGCGCGCGAGCACGCCGGTCGGGTCGCCAAGCATCGGGTATTTGATGCCACTGATGGCCGGGCTGTGGTCATGCCAGGCCTTGTGGGTAAAGTGAGTGTCGCAAGACACGGCATAGACTTCCACGCCGAGCGCTTGCAGTTCGTCATAGTGTTTGGCCATGTCTTCGAGCTCGGTCGGGCAGACGAAGGTGAAGTCCGCCGGGTAGAAGAGGAAGATAGACCATTTGCCTTTGACGCTATCACTGGTCACGGTTTTGAATTCACCGTTGTGGAAAGCCTGTACGGAAAAATCGGGGATGCTGCGGTTGATAATGGACATGGAAAACCTCGTATTGTGGAATGATTGAAACCGTCAATTGCGGCAACGCGCGCCATTATAAAATCCGCCAAACATTTGAAAAGACGTGCAGGCTGTAATATTTACCTTTTATTTTCTTTATGTATAATCGATGAACAATTTGTTTAGGTAAACATCAAATGATTACTCTCCGCCAAATCCAGTTCGCCCTCGCCGTCGCCCGCCACAAGCATTTCAAACGCGCTGCCGAGGAATGCAACATCTCCCAATCCGCGCTTTCGCTTGGTATTGCCGAAATGGAAAAGAACCTCGGCGTTATCGTCTTTGAACGCAATAACAAACAGGTCGTTATCACCCCCATCGGCGAAGAACTGCTGCGCCGTGCCGAGAAAATCTATCTTGATGCACAGCAACTGGTCGAACAGGCCCATGCCAGCCACGAAACTCTCTACTTCCCAATGGCTATCGGTTTCATCCCGACCATCGCTCCCTTCTTCCTGCCGCAGGCCTTGCCCGTCATCCACAAGGCCTATCCCAAATTCGAGATGAACATCCGCGAAGACGTGAGTGAACGCCTGGTCAGCGCTGTGCATCACGGCATGCTGGACGCCGCCCTCATCGCCCTGCCCTACGACACCCCCGGTCTCAATACTTTTGAAATCGGCAGCGAGCGCTTCTACGTCGTCTTGCACTGCAACCACCCGCTCAGCAAACAGACAAAAATCACCGCCAAACAACTGCGCGGCGACAATACCCTACTCCTCCTTGGCGATGGTCACTGTCTCAAAGACCACATCGTGGAAATCTGCAAATTCCGCAACGAAATCAGCCCGCACAGCTTCCGCGAAGCCAGCCTGAATACCCTCGTACAAATGGTGGTAAACGACATGGGTCTGACCCTCGTCCCGGAAATGGCGCTGCCCTCACTGCGCCCCCTGCCGGATATCCACACCGTTCCACTGGATGTGCCTGCACCGCACCGCCGCCTTGCCCTCGTCACCCGTCCGAACTACCCGCGCACCGTCGAACTCGAAGCCCTGATGGGCCTCTTCCGCGACGTGCTGAACAACATCCGCGCCTCCGTCCCCGTCGCATGAAGGCACTGCACTGCCTGGCGGAAGCCTTCACCTGGCTCTTCCGCCCGGGCATCCGCCGCTACATCCTGCTGCCGCTTGCGGTCAACATCATCCTCTTCACCGCCGGCAGCTACGCCGCTTGGCATTACAGCACCACTCTCATCGACCGTTTCCTGCCCGACTGGCTGGCGTGGCTGGATTGGCTGCTCTACCCACTTATCGGCCTCACCCTGCTCATCCTCACCTACGCCACCTTTGCGCTGATGGCAAACCTCATTGCCGCCCCATTCAACAGCCTGCTCGCTGCCGTCGTCGAAAAAGCCGAGCGCGGCGAACCTGAACCGCCGGTACAACCGCTGTGGCGTGACATCCTCGCGAGCCTCGTACAAGAAATCCACAAAGCGCTGTACTTTCTCACCCTCGCCGTCCCCACCCTCATCCTCGCCCTCATCCTGCCTCCACTGGCACCCGTGCTCTGGTTTGCCTACGCCGCCTGGTGCGCCGCACTGCAATACCTCGACTACCCGATGGCGAACAACGGCATCCCCTTCCGCGAACAGCGTCGCCGCCTGCGACAACAACGCGGCAACAGCCTTGCCTACGGCAGCGGAGTCAGCCTCATGACTACCGTTCCCCTACTCAACCTCATCGCCATGCCAGTCGGCGTCATCGCCGCCACCCTCTACTGGGTGCGCTACCTGCGACAAGAAGATTGAGTGCACACAACTGCAACGCCATCCCGCTTGACGGCTGCTGCCTTGCAAAATCCACCCCCGCCACCATAACCACAGCGACCGCGTTTAACCAAAAGAGAAAATCATGACCATCCCCTCCCTGACACGCATCAACGAACTCGCTGCCATCGCCAAAACCCGCCCCCTCACCGCCGACGAACTTGCCGAACGCGACGTGTTACGGCGCGAATACCTCGCCGCCATTCGCGGTCAGATAGATAATAACCTGCTCATCACCCGCATCGTTGACAGCGAAGGCAACGACGTCACCCCGCAGAAACTGCGCGCCGCTCAAGCTGCCAAACAAAACCCGCAATGATCCGCCCCGCCCGTGCGGATGACGCCGCCGCTCTCGCCCCACTCATCCTGCATGTGCTGGAAGCGATGGAGCTGCCCTTCCTCGCCACCCACGGTATCGAAACCACACGCAGCCTGCTCACTACCGCTATCCAGGCGGCGGAATACCGTTATGGCTACGCACGCGCCATCGTCAAAACCATTGATGGCCGCATCGCAGGTGCCGCTTTCGGCTACCCCAGCGAAGTAGAACCACTGGTTGACCTGCCTTTCACCACTGCCCTGCAACAGAGCCACCTTGATACCACGCTGCGCCTCTTCACTGAGCCCGAAAGCTACCCCGACGAATGGTATTTGGACACCATCGCCGTCGCCCCTACCTACCGAGGGCGTGGCATTGGTACCGCACTTCTGGATGCCCTCCCCCCCCAAGCACTCGCCGCTGGCAAACAGCGTATCGGCCTGAACGTGGACGAAGCCAACCCTGCCGCACGCCGCCTCTATCTGCGCCATGGCTACCGGCCTGTCGGCAGCCGCATCCTGAGCGGGCACCGCTACGAACACCTGCAAAAGCCGCTCCTGCCACAGCGAACTCGACAAAAACACTGACAGCCTACTCAAATTTTGCATCGCTAAAAACATAGATAGCGCCCTTATCCTCAAACCCGTCAGTTCATTGATTGGGAACGTCAGAGTAAAAACAGGAATCACTCACACGATAGATGCCCCACCACCCGCTACTCGCCATACCCAAGGCCGTGCTTCTTAGAACGTGTTTATAGTCTCTGCCTCTGCTGTAAACTATCGGCATGAACAGAGAAGCCTACCCAAGCGACCATACACACAATGAACCTGCACTGCTCCAAACCGACAAGCGCCTTGTCCGTAGCTATCAAGGATACGTAAAAAACCACATCAACCCCTGCACACCATTCGGCGGTATGCGCGTTCCCTTTAGCGTCGTCAAGCGCAAAACCCACACGTAAAACCTGTCCCGTTTCCTGAAAAATCCAGTGATTAGCATCGAAAAACCCAGTGCCGCCCTGATTTCGGGTACGCGTGACAACATCAGCCGTCACGCAGCGAAACACATCCCCGTTGCTCACGACTGGTCGAAAACCGGCGTTGAACACAAAAACAAAACCGACACCTACACCCTGTCACACCCATATGACCGGGGCCACGAACTGCAAAGCAGCCCCGCCATCAACGCCGCTGACGGACAGTCCCCGCTGTATTGGCGCAAAACCCCGTGACCAAAGACACCGTGCACAGCAGCTATGGCCACAGCGACAAAATGTCGCACCTGGACGAACCTGGCCTGCGTATGGCGCACATTGCCGCGCAAAACTATCCCACGGAAAAACAAAGCCTTATCCATATTATTGACCGCGAAGCCGATAGCGTTTACCACCTGCGCGAATGGGACGCGGCGGGGCATCCATTCCTGGTGCGGATGCGCGGATATAGCGGCGTGACACGCGACGGCAAAACGTACAAAGCACAAGAACTTGAGCGGGAACCCAACTACAGTTTCTACAAAAACGTGCATTACCAGGGCAAACAAGTGGCGGGGACGGAAGTTGTATTGACGCGGGAATCCAACGCCAAATGGGTAAAGGGCGGCATACCCCGCTGAAAGCAAAAATGAACTGCGTGCGGTTGAAGACGGCGGGGAAGACGATGGCGCCGTGGATACTGCTGACGAATACGGAAATTACAGCGCGGGAAGCGGCACAGTATGACGCCTACCGCTGGCGGATCGAGAGCGACTGCAAACCGTTGAAGAGCGCGGGCTACCGGGTGGAGGGCTGCGCTGGTGCGCAAAACCAGAGTTTACGCCGCTCATCGCGACCAGCGCCGCACTGCTTCTTCCAGGAGGGAGGGCACCGGCATCGTGGTGGTGTAGTCCGTGCAGTCTTCTCCGAGGTGGTGCAGGGCGGCGAGCAGGTTAGTCGCAGGGGTTGCATCGTTCAGGGCTGGGGCGTGGTTCTGCTTGCTCAGTTTGCTGCCGTCTGGGTTGAGCAGCAGCGGCAGGTGCAGGTAGCGCGGTTGCGGCAGGCCGAGCAGGCTTTGCAGGGTGAGGTGGATGGCCGTTGCCGCCACCAGGTCTTGTCCGCGCACTACGTCCGTCACCCCTTGCAAGGCGTCGTCAATCACCACTGCCAGTGCGTAGGCGATGTCGCCGTCGCGGCGGCGCAGGACGGGATCGCCGATATCATCCGCCAGCGAGAAGCAGCAATCCCCCAGCAGGCGGTCGTGGAAGGTCACGGTCGTATCTGGCAAGCGCAGGCGGATGGCGGCGTCCGTCGGGGCGAGGCTGGTGAGGACTTTTCCGCGACAGGTACCGGGGTAAATTGAGCCTAATGCACCCATACGGGCGCCGTCGTGCCAGTGTTTGCGGCTGCATACGCATGGGTAAAGGTGTGGGCGTAAACAGTCGAGCGCGGCGAGGTAGTCGGCGATATGCGCCGATTGCACCCGCACCGTGCCGTCGTGACACAGGCCGTGACAGTGCAGCGAGTGCATTTGCGCGGCGATGTAGTCGGAGCGGCTACGGCTGCTGTCCACGTCTTCCACGCGCAGCAGCCAGCGCCCACCGTGCGCACGGGCATCTAGGAAACTGCCGAGGGCGGCAACGAGTGAGCCGAGGTGCAGCGGCCCGCTGGGGGTGGGCGCGAAGCGACCGATATAGGGGATGGTGTTCATGGTGCTGTTGTAGCATCACGCGGCAGAAAGTGCCAGGGGGCTGTGGGCATTCGGTTTGCGCAGTAGATTGTGGCCGAAAAACCGTCGCCATGCGGATTAGCCACAGTCCTTTATACAATGTCCGCCTGTTTTTTCCGGTAATCTTTATGTCTTATCTGCTTTATGTCCGCCTGGGTTGCCATCTCTGTGCCGATGCGGCGGCGCTGCTGGCGACGGCGGATGTGCCCGCCCAGCGCGTCAATATCGACCGCGATCCCGCCTTACGGACACAATATGACACGCTGGTGCCCGTCCTCTACGATCCCGCCCGTGACCGCGAGCTGATTTATCCCTTTGATGCCACTGATATTGCCCGTTTCTGCACAGCCTCCGCCGAGCTGGATTGAGCGCAAACGGCTATTCCCGCCGCCTTTTCCACGAGGAAATCAATCATGCTGCGTACTTTCGCCTGAGATGACGGCGTTCCGGGTAGGCGGGCAGGAGGCGCACCAGCCGTCTGGTGGCGAGGTCGCCTTCAATCAGCCACAGCAGCAGATAGCCGATGCCGCCACCCGTCAGCAGCAACTGGCGCAGCATCCAGCGGCGTTTACGGCACGCCGTGGTAACGCAGGTAGGCGGGGCTGACCACCAGTACGAATTGCACGGTGAAAAGCGGGCTTATCACCAGCGTCGGTGCGGGCGTTTTGCTGTCGCATACGAGGTTAATGCCTTCGCCGATGAGGTCGCACATGTCGTTATCGAGGATAATGTCGAGGCTGACCGCCGGATAACGATCGCGGTATTCACCCATCCAGCGGGCGAAAACGGGGGTCGCGGTCGCGCACCAGATGGGTGCTGTCAGGCGTAGGACTGTCTCTGCCCGCTTCGCTCGCGCCGCTGTCGAGCAGTGCCAGCGCCTCGCTTGCGCGGTAATATAGAAAAAGAGTTAATAAAGAGTCACAAGCGTTAGGAACCAAAACAGCAGGGTATTCACATCAGCTAACCGCCATTGTTTCCTCAACCGCTTGATCCATGCCCACATCTTCTCTATCGGGTTGAAATCCGAGCTATAGGCGGGAGCCACAGCACCATATTCCCCTCAGCCTGCACGCATCCAAGGTATCCTGTCGCTTGTGAAAGGTGGGCATTGTCCATCACGATTACGCCGCTGACGGACAGCCTCTCGCCGTATTGGCGCAAAACCCCGTGACCAGAGACACCGTGCACAGCAGCTATGGCCACAGCGACAAAATATCGCACCTAGACGAACCTGGCCTGCACATGGCGCACATCGCCGCGCAAAACCACCCCACGAAAAAACAAAGCCTTATCCATGTTATTGACCGCGAAGCCGATAGCGTTTACCACCTGCGCGAATGGGACGCAGCGGGGCATCCATTCCTGGTGCGGATGCGCGGATATAGCGGCGTGACACGCGACGGCAAAACGTACAAAGCACAAGAACTTGAGCGGGAACCCAACTACAGTTTCTACAAAAACGTGCATTACCAGGGCAAACAAGTGGCGGGGACGGAAGTTGTATTGACGCGGGAATCCAACGCCAAATGGGTAAAGGGCGGCATACCCCGCTGAAAGCAAAAATGAACTGCGTGCGGTTGAAGACGGCGGGGAAGACGATGGCGCCGTGGATACTGCTGACGAATACGGAAATTACAGCGCGGGAAGCGGCACAGTATGACGCCTACCGCTGGCGGATCGAGAGCGACTGCAAACCGTTGAAGAGCGCGGGCTACCGGGTGGAGGGCTGGCAGCAGGAGACAGGGGAAGGATTTGCAAGCGGTTGCTGATTGTGGCTCAAAGCTGCCTGCAGGTGTGGCGACTGCAAAGTGACCGGAGCGAAGCGGGGCGGCAGCTGTGTGAGTTTCTGATGCGGCTATCGGGCCGACAGACGAAGAAGGGGCGTGAGATTACCGCCCCTGCGCTATTGGAAGGGATGCTTAAACTATTGTCAGCACAAGAATTATTGGAGTTTATGATACCGGAAGAGATAAGAGAGGCCGCATGGGCTGTTCGGGGTGGAAATAGGTAGATACCTATGGGTTAAGGGCAAATCTGATTGCAGGACTGGTTAATGCGATGAGATGAATATTTTCGCAAGAGATCTAATAAAGTTCTCTCCTATGAGCGGGAGAGAACTTTCTAAGTTAAAAGAGATTCGCATCAATATTTATAAATAAATTACGATTATTTAAGTTAAATACATATTCATTAATAAAAAGCTATTTTGACCAACATTCTAATGAAGTCTCATCGCGACCACCGTTTGGGGGTGTCGCTGTTTTTGATGCCATTTTTGTGCCACTTTGGTTATAGAAAAAATAGGCGCAATCCCTATCTCTGTGCGCCTGCTTACCAAAGGCTTGCGCTTGCAAGATATATCCAGTTGCAGTAACAGTCTTTAAACTAATTTCATAACGTTTATTAGCACTACTAGGTACACTCGCAAATCCCCAGCTGCTTATAGTTGCATTACTAAGGGTATCCCCATTTGCCAATTTACTATAATCACGAGTTACTCGGTAATTCTGATCAATTTGTTGAGCAATCGTTTGTAAGGCATTGCGTACTTCCACGCGTTGAGCACGTACAACATATCGCGAATAATTAGGTATTGCAATCGCCATAATAATAGCCAGTATTGCTATAACAATGAGCAACTCTAATAAAGTAAAACCTTTATTCATTTTCATTACATTAAGCTCCTCTCAAGCGTCCGCCCGATGAAATATTTACTTTCAGCTCGTGGTTCTTTAGTTTTACCGTTATAGAACCACCTGCATTAAGATTACTGGGACGACCGTTTCCTAAGAATCTCAGTTGTCCCAAAGTTCCGCCATCTAAAATAATCCTAACTCTATTATCCGTTAGTGGGCTATCCTGCAATATCTCTGGATCCTGACCTGCAACTTCATGTAAAACGAGCCAGCCATTGCTAAAATCACTGCTACCGCTGCATCTCTTTCCATCAGCATCAGATGCACAGAAAATTACACCATCTTTTAAGCGCAAAGCTTCACTCTGTGCAAAATAGAAGGAGCTTTTCCATTCATTAAGTACAGAACGCACTTTTTGCCGATCCATCATAGATCGATAGTTTGGCGCAGCCAAACCCACTAGAATTCCTAAAATCGCTATTGTGACCAAAAGCTCAAGCATAGTGAAGCCTCGCGAAGCTTGGCATTTACCTTTATTCTTTTTCAGCATAGCCATCTCCTTTAGCCATTCAATAGATAAATAGCCTGCATAACTGCATTTGTCGTCTTGACATTATTACTCCCACCTCCATTACCAAAGCCTATAGCGGTAATTCGGAAGACCACGACGTCACCACTTTTTAGCTGTGTTCCAGCGGCAAGATCAGGAAAATCCATAGCATTAATTTCCTTGGCGAGGAAACGTTCGATTATATAGCGAGGTTTCAACCCAGATATTGTTGGACATTCCTTGCATTCTATGGAAGGAAGTGCAACATTGACAGCGGAGTCTAATTGTTTTCCCGTCACTTTTACCTGATTGGCATTTTCTGACCAATCTATACATATCCAAAACGGACGGCATCTTGTATTAAAATTTTGGGCAATGACATATTGCTGTGTATAAATTCCTTTATTCAGCAAATTCTTTGCCCCTACTTTAGTAAAAGCATCATCAAGCGAGCTGTTTTCCTTGCTCCAAAAGGTATTGGCCCATTCTACCTTATTCTGTTCATCGCAATATTTCTCTTGTGTTTTTCCTGGGGGGAGTGTAATAGAGTTATCTTTCAAGCAAAGTTGACGCCCTTGTTCAAGAATAAATCGTTCTGCCGCTCGTAATGCAGTATCAGCAGATTGTCGTGCTGTCAGCATTTCAAAATCTGCTCCCGCTTTTCGCTCTTCTAAACGAGAACTAGTCATGGTAAAACGAATAATCCCTAGCAAAATCAGCAGAAAAACAAGGCAACTGAGCAGAACAACGCCTTTTTCCTGCTTGCCCGCATAAATATTCTTTTTCATTTCAATTATCCTCAATATTCCCCATCAGGGGAGATATAAACTGTTAGGCATGCTAATTAC
Organism: Cardiobacterium valvarum; assembly: GCF_900460955.1. GTDB lineage: Bacteria > Pseudomonadota > Gammaproteobacteria > Cardiobacteriales > Cardiobacteriaceae > Cardiobacterium > Cardiobacterium valvarum. The sequence goes on along the minus strand of NZ_UFUW01000001.1, from coordinate 393,057 downwards.
TTGTACATACCGTTTATATAGGCGAGAATTTCCTTCCGCTCTTGCAATATCTGCGGCAAACGGAGCTTCCGCAGCGGTTGCATTAATACCAGCCTGACGAGCACACGTTGGTACATTAGGCTGTACCTTGGCAAAAAATGCCTCCCTAGTTCTGTCCGTAGGCTCAACAGCAACGATCAGACACACCTCTACCCCTACCACGCTCGCCCATTTCAAATCCTCATCTTCAACTTTTGATGCTGGAAGATATTTTAAAACCTCCCGTCCACTGGTAGATTCACTAATTTTTAGGGTTTCGCCAGCCGGGGTATTATTCGCTGGAGTTATCAGATAGCGAAAAGACATTTCTTCAACACCTTCGATGATACTCTGCCATTCTCTAGCAGCACTGCTGCTACAACCGAAGTTACCTATACCATTATTTATACGTACGCTGTAACGATTTACCACAAGCCCCCTAGCATCCTCCACATCTCTTCCAATACAATCTTTGCCTGCGCCGCTAAGACTACTTTTTTCCTGCTCTTTCGAGGTTAAGGAAGGTGACGGCCTTTGTTTACCATCTGCCGACGGTGTCTGATTTTTGAGATTATCAGGTGTAACAGTTTGATAGCCCATCTGTATGGACTGTCGCACTTGAAGAGTATTCCCATCACAAGTGGCTAATTGTGTCAGTGATGGTCGTGAGGACCCACTAAAATCACCGTTACACCCTAGTAGGGGAACTACCTGACCATTGGTAAACTTCCCTAATGTTGTCGCCTCTTTAAGATTGCCTGTCAAGTTATCTTTTTGTCTAGCGTAAATAGCAAGTACATGTGGATCTTCTAGGTCAAGAGCACTTTTTGCGGCTGATGCGCTGGAAAACGGATCTAGATACCCTGCTTCATGCAAATCATGACTCAATCTCTCCATTACTTGACGAGCCACTTCATCCAAATTTTCCGAGGTAGAACGTCGCTTCGAAGATTCATTGGCAGTAATAAATAACGTTGTTAAGGCCATTAGTAGGAGCACTCCCAATCCCATTGCCACCATAAGTTCTATCAGCGATAGTCCTTTTTGTTTTTTCACAGACTTCATTTTCATACCACCCCTATTTATAGAGTAAACCATACTCGTGTTCCCTGTACTGGTGTGTCTTCGCCACGATCCGTTTCAGAAACATGACGCCACATTACAACCACTTCATATTGATTATCTCTTTGTCTAATTATGCCTCGGCCACCCGGCAATGAACGGATCTCTTCTATCCATACCTTCATATCTTGCTTAGCAATATTTTCTGATTCTGTACATCTGCCGCTATTCTTGCATCTAAGTCTTCCTGTAATATCTGTTACGTCATATATTGCGTTTAAGTTATTATACAATTGCTTATAGTCTATATTGCCCTGTGTCGCAGTGTTTTCCCAATCCAACAAATAGGTATCTCGCGCAATATTATTAGCGCGCATAGCATCAATAATTTGCTGGCTTTTCTGTTGGGCAAATGCCGTAAATTCTGCGGTATCACCAAAGCGGTTAGCTGTTTGGATCATGGATACACTCATTGCTAAGCCTAAGGCAACAATTAACATAGAGATAACGATCTCCAGTAATGTCATTCCTTTTTGGTGGGTACATAATGTACCCACCAATTTATTTTTTCTCTTTTCCATAGGACATCCTCCTGTTACAACAGGATTTCACGTTTGATGCCGCGAATAAAGGAAGGATCGCCACAACGTTTTCCACCTAATGGCTGGACGTCTACTCTGCCAGCTCCTTCCGTAGGCGTCGTCCCTCCACCAGTAGAAGGATCATCTTCTTGAATAGCTCTTAAATTTCCCCATTTGGATGTTTTAGCAAGGCAGTCATTTCTACCGAGATTTTGTCCAGGATTCTCAAGAGACTCTGCCTCTCCTTGTCCCAAGTTGCCATTAACACCTAACTGCCTTGCATTCGGCTCAACCTTTGCGGTATCAATGATATTTACGGCAGAAGTAATATACCCTTCATCTTTTCCAGCGTGGTTTTGGGCATTACCTCCTTTATCAGTAAAGTATCCACCTCTTTTAATATCCGGACCTGCACCAGTAAAAGCATTTATTGCCATAGTCCAACTTGTACCTTTTGTATCTACACTGGATTCGGACTCATAACAAGTCATTCTAGGATTAGCCTGCGGCGGTAGTTTTGTTTCAACCTCTTTCACGCGATAAATCCTAGTAGAGATAAAAGCCGTGCTGAGCAACATGCCCGGCTGAGACACCGCCTTTTCGGCACTTACTAAGTAGTCACCATCTGTCGAGGATGCCTTCAGCAGGACTTTCCAACCTTTATGTACATTTTTATCAAAACCCGCATCAACGATGTAGCGCTTCTTATCCGACTCAGTAAATGTTTGAGTAAAGAGTGAATCATTGGTCAGGACAGCGGGAGTATCTATGCTCAGATCATCATAGATACCAGCGATCATCTGCTGATTGGTATCTTTAAGATCGTGTTTAAAAACGTCAGATCCGGTACCAAAAACGACAACATAGTTTTTCTCGCTATTGCGATAAACAGCCGGCGCGGCGGTGATTGGCTGTTTTTTATCACCCTTGTAAATCATGACGGCTTTCCAAGTACTGGGCTCACCGCGCAGATCAAAGCGGTACAGATTACCGAACTGATCACCGGCATAAGCCACATCAACAACACCGTTAATATCACTATCTACCAGAAGCGGTGTAGACAATGCTCCCGGGCCAACATCAGGACCAGGCGGTACAGGAATTTTCTTCACTAAAGTCCCCGGCCTATCCCCTTCTGTTAGTGAGCCTGCTCTGGCATTCAAGCCAAATTCCTGACCCATCATCTCATAGACATAAAGAGTTGGCGTTCTGTCGTAAGCATTCACGCCAAGATTGGGCGTAAAGTTACCGGCATCATCATAAACACCTGGTCGATATCCGTTGGCAAGGAAGGCATAGACACGGACACCCGTTTCCAATTTAGGTTTCTTGCTTCCCGCGTCCCATTGGGTAGCAACTTGCGCAATGGTCGGCGAACTGACGGTATAACCCAAGCCATTATTTACACCTTTTTCCGTTTCCCACATCGGAACGGATGTCTGCCATTGGGTCTGCCCACCTGCTTCCATACCTGTGCTTCCGGCACCGTCACGTTTTTCTCCGGCAATAGACAGCGCATAAGCACCACGTCCGCCCTGTCCCATATTACCCATCATGACATATTGCTGTTTAAAGCCCCGTGTTTTGGCAGTCAAAAGCCAGCTGATACCGCCGTTATTCAGATACAAGTGCGGTTTCAGGATATTTTCCTTACCATAGCCATCTTCAGCAATCAACGGCAGCGTTTTACCCACAGTCAGGCTATCATCACTACTTTCACGCTGCATGCCTGCCGGTAAATAATTCAGTTTAAGTGCATACGGTGTCCCTGCGCTCGTGCCCGCAGTAGATTCAAAAATATAGGTCATGCCGTCATTGGCAGCAGTAATGACATATTTTTGCTTACCCGCAACATCTTTGCCCAATGCAATGGTCGGCGTGCCCAAAACATCGCCCATTTGCCGATATACATCACCGGCTGTATCCGTACGGACACGGTATGTTGAGATGCGTCGTGGCGTAATGTTATTAGCGGCATCCTGGATTTGCTTATCCGTTTTACCCGGGTCGCGCAGTATCCATGGCACAAAAGCATCGCGGAATTCCTGTTCGGATGTCAGCGCAAAATCGACTCTGCGAGCAGTATCGGTGGCAGTCAACCAATAGATACCGCTGCCATCAGTTTTGCCGTTATTGACCAGTACGACACGATCATCGTACTTAGCCGGTTTCGGTTTTATAGCTTCGTCAATAGCAGTACCCTTGTCATCGAAGAAATTGAAGAGCATAACGCTAGCCCACTTGTCGGTATCAAGTGACAAGCTGGCTGCGATAGAAGCGATACTGCTACCTGACACAGACGGTGTAGACGTTCCACGGGTTCGTACCGAAGGTGTTTTAGTTTCTTTGGCAATTTCATTCAAGATTTCACCAAAGATCTCTTTCAACCTATTTCCATCGTTAGTCTGATAGTAACAATTGGGACAACTCGCTGCACCGCGCAAATAGGTTATACCATCTGCACTCAAGTCATTACCAAACCCAACTGCGTAAGTGGTAATGAGTTGTTTTGGGAATTTAGGATCATCCCAGTCACCACCTTCGGCATCTTTACTATCATTAGCTTTATCTGGCCTTCCGCCCGACGGTATCAGGTCTTTATCCCTCAATGTATGACTAAACAGTCCTATACCGTTCCATCCTTCACCGTTATACCTGGTTCGACCATAATAGGGGTGATACCAATACTCTTCTCGTGAGCCAGGCAGGGAAAAACGATACCACGGCCCCTCAGATTGGGCATTTTTGTCAATGCCCCATCTTTTGAAGGTTCCATAGTATTTCTTTTCCCAGTCCAAAAAGCCCGTCTCATTAGTATAACGTTCTTCATAGGGATATCCTGGAATTTCATCCGTATTGGCATCACCATCGGATAACACAACAATGTAATTCTTCTGACAACGATATTTGATGTTATCCCTTATTACGCGGATAGCACGGATGTAACGATCCGTAGTTGGTGTATCTAGATAGGGAGAAAGCGAATTTACATAATCGCGCATCTCAGCCGCAGTCCCTACAAAATCAACCGGCGCAGGAATAGCGTATGTCTTATATCTATTATCCCAGTATGACCAGATTCCAGGAATTTGCCATTCTTCGGTATCGAACCACCTACCCCAATCTGGTTTCCCCCCCATAAGATGGCGCTTTTCGGTACCCCATAATGAATAGAGACTCCAATTTACTTTCCCATCATAGCTATCCAGGATAGCGTGCATTCCATCAATAGCTACCTGCATTCGCGTATCGGCACTAAAAGTTACATACCGTCTTGGTCTTGCACCATTCGACTCACTTCCCGAAATGTTACCCCGGTTATTGACATCATAAAATATATAAAAGCATTTATCCCTATGGGTGCGATTGTATTGCACACTCCATGAACAATCCCTGTTCAGCGCCCAGTTCTTATATCTGCGGCCAGGAACATAATTAATCCCCTGTTGCATACTGCCCGAGTCATCAATAAAAAACATAACATTGGGGCGCACGCCTGTTGCTCCGGCTTTAACCGAATAACTGTTGAATTGCGGGGGGCGCGGCAGGAAGGGAGAAGTCCGCTCATCCGTTGTAGCAGCGGGCGGCGGCGTTGGTGTTGTTTGTGCTATGGCATATTGTTGACAGACTACGCCCACGACCGTGGTCAGCAATAGCGGACGAAGAGGAATTCCCATTTTTCTCTGTGTTTTCATCATGTGCTCCATGTTTTTGGTGCCGCATGGGGCATGCGGCAAGGTGTATATTCAAATCATTAAGCAAGAACGATGCCAATGCTTTTTCTGCTTTATTTCAGATAGTTGCACAAAACCTCTGTGCTTGCAGCAGATTTTACCCGTCATTGTCGGGCTACATCAAACTCCTATATATCACGTTAATTTCCAAGGAATTATCACAAACTCCTTGCCTAAGGATGATACTGTTCTCGTTAGCCAGTTTCAGGAAATACGCTGTGAAGACTGCGTGCTGCGCATAGTACAGCCAGTACAACAGGGCCGCCAACAGGTCCAGATTATTTCTTGAGAAGCGACGAACCCCAGCGGCCATACCGCTTGGCAGGCCCGGTATTTGCGCCGCCTGGCGAAACGGTCATCTCAGCAAGCGGCGTAATTCTGGCGTGGAAGTCTGTTATTGACTTTGTAGAAATATTCGCAGCCAGCGATTACTGCGTTCTACGCTAGCAATATTGACTTTTTCGTCTGGAGAGTGCGGCGAGACGATGGTCGGACCTAAGGAGGCCATTTGCCAGTGCGGGTATTTGGTGAGAAGAATACCGCATTCGAGGCCAGCGTGTACGGCTTTGACCGGTATATTGTCACCGTAGATGGTGGCGCCAATTTTTTTCAGTTTTTCAACGAGGTCGGAGTGCGGCAAGGGTTGCCAGCCAGAGTACGCGCCGCTGTATTCACTGCTGCCGCCGGCAAGGCTGACGAGTTGTGCAATGCGTGCAGCAAGATCGTCGCGGGCACTATCCACCGAGGAGCGCAGCATGCAACTGATGTGCAAGACATCGTCCTTGATTTTGGCGACAGCGAGGTTGTTAGAGGTTTCAACCAGGCCAGGGATGTCAATGCTCATGCGATCCACGCCGTTGTGCAGGTTACGCAGGACGCCGATAACTTGGGCCGTGCTTTTTTCGCTGAGGGCGCGGCTGATGGTTTCGGCAGGTTCGAGGCTGATGTGCAGGGTTTGGTCTTCTGGGGGCAGTTCGTTGCGGATGTGAGTGGTCAGTTCTTGCAGGTTTTGTTGCGCAGTGGCAAGGTTGCCGCCGTTCAAGGCGACGAGGGCATCCGCTTCGCGCGGAATGGCGTTGCGCAGGTTGCCGCCTTCCAGGTTGACAATACGCAGGGCATTTGCCGCGTCATCCTGTAAGGCTTGCAGGGCGCGAGCGAGAATTTTGATGGCGTTGCCGCGTTGCAGGTGGATTTCGCCACCAGAGTGGCCGCCTTTGAGTCCGCGTACATGCAGGTGGTAGCCTTGGCCGGCAAGGGATTCGTATTGCAGCGGTAGGGTATAGCTGCCATTGACGGCACCGGCGCAGCCGATGCAGAGTTCGCCTTCGTCTTCGTAGTCGAGGTTGAGCAAGATGCTGCCTTTCAGCCAGCCCGCCTGTACTTTCAGCGCACCTTCGAGGCCGGTTTCTTCACTGGCGGTGAAGAGGCCTTCCAGCGGTGGGTGGCTGAGGGTTTTGTCTGCAAGCACAGCCAGGATCATCGCCACCCCGATGCCGTCATCAGCGCCGAGGGTAGTGCCGTCAGCGTGAACCCAGTCACCATCTACGATAGTGCGGATAGGGTCTTTGCTGAAATCGTGGCTGGAATCTTTGTTTTTTTGCGGCACCATGTCGAGGTGCGCTTGCAGGATGACGCCCGGCTCGTTCTCGCGCCCCGCGCTCGCCGCTTTACGCACCAGGATGTTGCCGCGCGCATCGCGTTCCGCTTCGAGGCCGAGGCGCTTCGCTTCATCGAGGATGTATTGTTCGACAGCTTCTTCCTGGTGTGTGGGGCGGGGGATTTGTGTCAGCTGGTGAAAGTATTGCCAAACCGCACGAGGTTCAAGTTCGGTTATGTTCATGACAGTGCCTTTTTGTGTGTGGGAAGGGAGTGTCAGCGGAGGCGCGCTTTCAGCGGGCGGGCGCTGATGTTGCCAAGAAAGCGTTGTTTGAGTTTGTCGTACCAGCGCTGTTTGCTTTTTACTTCGAGTTGCAGCAGCTGGTAGCTGTGCAGGTGGGCGAGGATGTAATCGTCGCTGGTGCCGACAGCGTCAATCAGGCGGTTTTCCACGGCTTGTGCACCATACCACGTTTCCCCGGTCGCCAGCGCGTCAATATTCAGCTGCGGGCGGTAGGTGTGGATGTGCTGTTTGAAGAGGTCATGGGTGACGGCGAGTTCGTGACGGAATTGTTCGCGGTCAGCTTCGCTATTTTCACCAAAGACTGTCAGGCTGCGCTTGTGTTCACCAGCGGTGTGTTCTTCGTAGCGGATGCGGTGCTGTTTGAGCAGTTCGTTGAAGTTGGGTAATGCGCCAACGACGCCGATGGAACCCAGAACGGCAAAGGGGGCGGCAATGATTTCGTTACCGATGCAAGCCATCATGTATCCGCCGCTGGCGGCAACCTTGTCTACGGCGACGGTGAGCGGGATTTGCCGCGCGCGCAGGCGGGCGAGTTGCGAGGCGGCAAGGCCGTAGGCGTGGACGAGGCCACCGCCACTTTCCAGACGGAGAAGGACGCGGTCTTCAGTACTCGCGACCTGGATGACGGCGCTGATTTGTTCGCGCAGTTGGGTGACAGCGGAGGCTTCAATGTCGCCATCGAAATCCAGGACGAAGATGCGCGGTTTTTGTGCATTTGCTTCGTCTTTTTCAGCCTGTTTTTGCGCTTTCTGCCGCGCTTTCAGGGCTTTTTTATCAAGCAGGACTTCGTAGAGGAGGTCTTGTTGTTCTTCGTAGTATTCGTTCAACGAACGGACTTCGAATGTGTCTTCATCCTCGTTGTTATCCCGCTTGGCCACAGCAATGCCAACAACGGTCAACAGCAGGCAAATCAGGATAGTCAGCGTTTTGGCCAGGAACAGGCCGTATTCAAGAAGGAAAGTCATCATCGGGTATCTCGTGTCCAAAGGAGGGGCATCAAGGTGATAAAGAGCAGGCTGTGCATGGCGATGTATATCAGCGTCTGCATCGTGGCAATGCCACGATAAAGCAGACCGAGGTGTTCAAAGGGTGAGAGCCAGCGCAGAATCTCTACCAACCACGGTGGGGTTGTTGTCAGTACGGGCAAGAGCCACAGCAGCAGCCAGATGAGTGCCAGCAGTAATGAAGCAGGCAGCGGCTGTTTCTGCGAGGCGGAGATGGTGAGCGAGAGCAGTGCCGCATAAAGGGCAACAAAGATTTGCGCCAGAAGCAGCGCCAGGAGCAGCTTACCGTCCCACAGGTTGCTGCGTGCAATCCAGGCAACGGTCAGCCAGAACGGCAGGGTAAGCAGGGTAAGCGCACTCAACAGCACAACGGTTTTACTGATGAGTAAGCGAGGCAAGCCGCCACGCACACCACGCAGTAATACGTCGGTATGCCAGAGTTTTTCGCCCGCAAGGCTGCGGGCGCCGAAGTAAATCGTCCACAGAATCATCAGCCATTGCAGCAACTGCGCCGCACTGCCAAGCAGGGTTTCCGTCGCGCCGCGCCGATTTTCCAGTCCTGCCAGTTTGGGAGCGATCGCTTGGTATTCCACTAGGCCACTAGCGAGATATAGGCCGAGCGCCAGCCATGATGCGGTAAGGGCGACAAAGAAGGCTGGTGTCGCCAGCAGGCGGTATTCTTTATGTAACAGGCTGCGCCACAGCATTGAGTTGTTCCTGAAAAGCTTCGCGTGGATATGCGGGGTAGTATGCGCAGATGCCGGGATATGCCGCAAGGCGCTGCCACAGTGATTGACGAGCAGCATCACTACCATCGTAGGCAAACGCAGCAAAGCGCCCGTCCAATAGTGTTGGCTGAGGTAAGGCCTGTGCCTGTGCGGTGTTATCGCAAGCGACCCATAAATGAGGGCTATCCACACGCGGGATAGGTATTTCCTGCAATACACCGTTGTCCAAGTAATAAACGCGGTGTGCGGTCGCCAGCACTTCGTCCCAGTCATGGCTGGTCATCAGTACGCAGCAACTGTCTGCCAAACCAGCTAAAAGCGGGCGCAGCAGCAGACGCTGGTCACTGTCTAAACCATTGGTGGGTTCATCCAAAACCAGCAGCGACGGCTTGTGAATCAGCGCCTGCGCCAAACCAACCCGTTGCCGGTAGCCGTGCGATAACTCACCGCAGCGTTTATGCGCCACCGCGTGCAGGTCGCAGCGCTGCACGGCATCAGCCAATGCAGTTTTACTGTCACGCACACCGCGTATCTGCGCACATGTCTGTAAAAATTCGCGCACCCGCCACTGCGGATAAAGTGGCGCCTTGTCCGGCAAATAACCCAGCCAAAAAGCGGGCAAACCTGCTTGATAGTGGATACTGCCAGCATCCGGCATCAGCGCCCCCGTCAAGATTTCCAGCAACGTAGTTTTGCCTGCACCATTACCGCCAATCAGTGCAACCACTTCGCGAGGATGCAATTCCAATGATGCATCGCGCAGGATTGTTTGCCTGCTGCGGCGTAAGGCGAGGTGTTGAGCAGAAAGAAGCATACGGGGTAAATATAGGCTATAAAAAAACCCGCCAGCGCGGGTTTCTTGAATAGGTGCCGCGATTACTTAATCTTGGCTTCTTTATACATAACGTGTTTGCGTGCTACCGGATCAAATTTCTTAATTTCCATTTTTTCCGGCATGTTGCGTTTATTCTTGGTCGTGGTATAGAAGTGTCCAGTACCTTCGGAGGAAACAAGGCGGATTTTTTCACGAGCAGTTTTCTTAGCCATGTTTTACTCCTTACACCTTTTCGCCACGTGCACGAATTTCTTGCAGAACCGCATCAATACCTTTTTTATCAATGATGCGCATACCGTGAGTAGAAACTTTCAATTTAACAAAGCGGTTTTCACTTTCAACCCAAAAGCGGTGTTCTTGAATATTGGGGAGAAAACGACGTTTATTTTTATTATTTGCGTGGGAAACGGTGTTGCCGACCATCGGCTTTTTACCGGTCACCTGGCAGATGCGGGACATAGCCGGACCTCATTCAATCTTTGAAAATACGGAAAATGGTGGTGGCCAAGGGCGGAATCGAACCACCGACACGCGGATTTTCAATCCGCTGCTCTACCAACTGAGCTACTTGGCCGTGGAAAGGACGCGCATTAAACAGGAAATCACGGAAACGGTCAAGCACTATTTACGCCATTTGTCTCAAACCGGACCTAGGCACCGCCATGTTAAAATCATGTTATTTATTCGGAGCAGACATGAGCGCAGTCATTATTGGCATTGCAGGCCCTCAGCTACAACCCCAAGATATCGCACAACTGAAGCAATCTGCCTGCGCGGGCGTGATTCTGTTTAGCCGTAATTACGAATCGCCGCCACAATTGCAAGCACTCTGCACCGCCATCCGTGATACGCGTCCCGACCTGCTATTGTGTGTTGATCACGAAGGCGGGCGTGTACAGCGCTTCCGTGCTGGATTTACCGCCATTCCCGCTGCGGCTGCCTTTGGCTGCTGTTTCGACCACCGGCCGTTGCTTGCCTGCCAACTGGCTGAGGCAGCGGGAACCGTTATCGCCTACGAGCTGCGTCAGTACGACATTGACTTCAGCCTTACCCCCATTCTGGATCTTGCCGACCCTGTCTCGACGGTCATTGGTGACCGTGCCTTTCATGCCAATCCTGCCGTCGTCGCCATCCTTGCCGATGCTCTGCGGCGCGGTCTGCACAAACTTGGCATGACGGCTGTCGGCAAACACTACCCCGGTCACGGCCGGGTGAGCGGTGATTCGCACCACACCCTGCCGCACGACCTGCGCGATCTTGCCGAACGCGAAGCCGATCTTTATCCCTTCCTGCATCAAATCAAAAGCGGTATCGAAGCACTGATGCCCGCGCACATCGTCTATCCGCACATTGACGAACGTCCGGCTGGATACTCGCCGCAGCACATTGCCGCGTTACGTCACTACGGCTTTGACGGTGCCATTATCAGCGATGACCTCGACATGGCTGGCGCACAGGGTATTGCCGACCCCGGCGAACGCATCCAGGCCGCGCTTGCTGCCGGTGCCGATGTGACACTGATGTGCAACGACCTTGCCGCAATCCGTCAGGCACTGAGCCGCGACTACCACCTGCCCGATGCAGCCAACAGCGCGCGCCGTCTCGCCGCCCTGCACGCCCGCCCCATCGACACTGCATCCGCCGCCGCACACTACCGTGCCGCGCAGGAACTGCTGCAAGCTCACGCCGCCGACCTCGTATAATGCGCGCCTGACCCGGAGTCCCTAATGGCAGAAAAACTCGTCATCATCATCCTCAATAGCGACCCGCAAAACGGCGCCGAAATCCTCGAACCCGTCTATCACGCGACTATCGCCGCTTCCATGGATTATCACACCGAAATCATCCTTGCCGGCCGTGCGGGCGAACTCGCCATCCGTGGCGTCGCCGACAAAATCGAATCCCCGCGCAAAAGCGGCGAGACCCTTTATGACCTCATCAAAGAAGCCTACCAGAGCGGCGTCGTCATCAAAGCGAGCAAATTTGTCGTGCAAAAATGGGGCGACAACCTCATCGCCGAAGTGAGTGAAGTCGTCAGCGGCGGCTACATCGTTGGCGAAATCATGAACAGCAACACCACAACCCTGAGCTACTGACCATGCAACACCTCAGCAACCAAGAACTCGAAAATGTCCTGCGTAACAGCGAATGCCTGATTGACAGCGGCCGCATCAATGCCGCCTACGACCACCTCGCTGCGCAACTCAACCTGCACTACGCCGGCCTCAACCCGCTTATCCTCATCGTCATGAACGGCGGCCTCATCCCGGCAGGTCAGCTACTCACCCGCTTCTCCTTCTTCCATCGCATGGACTACCTGCACGCCACCCGCTACCGCGACAACGCGGCGAGCGATGACCTGGTCTGGAAAATGCGCCCGTCTGCGCCGATAGCAGGTGAACACATCCTGCTCATCGACGACATCTTCGACGAAGGCATCACCATCAAAGCCATCATTGACGACCTCAAGGCGCAGAACCCACAAAGCTTGCGCTGCGCCGTACTGCTCAACAAAAAACACGAGCGCAAGGTCGCCGGCTGCAGACCCGACTTCGTCGGCTGTGAAGTCGAAGACCGCTACATCTACGGCTGTGGCATGGACTATCACGGCTACCTGCGCCACCTGCCGGGCATCTACGCCCTCAAACAGGCATGACGACGCGTATCCTGCTCGCTGCCCTGTTTGCCCTCGGCGGCTGCACCCAAAGCGACTACTACGGCAACTACTACGACAGCAGCACCGTCACCTACGGCATGGCGGGCAACACCATGCGCAGCGAAAACAGCGGCTATTGGCATGAAAGCGGCATGACCACGCCGCAAGCCGACGTCGCCATCTGGAACGACAACGTCCGCATCAATATCGACAGCAACCCGCCGCGCATCGGTCGTCATCGCCGTGCCAACCCCTGCTACATCGAGCGCACCGTTTACCAGCGTGGCCGCCCGATGACCATCTTGCAGCCCTGCGACCAGTCACCTTACTACTGACCATCACGACAGTCGCACACAAAAAAGACGGCGCGAAGCCGTCTTTTTTATGCGGTGAATCCTCACAGCCCATGCACACGCAGGCGCGGCGCGATGTCTTCGTATTTTTTCTCACCTGCCGGGGCAGCGATGCCGCCGAAGACAAGTTCGGCGCGCAGTTGCCAGTTGCCGGGGATGTCCCAGGTTTTCGCCACTTCGACATCAATCAGCGGGTTGTAGTGTTGCAGATTGGCACCGATACCGGCGGCGGCAAGCGTCGTCCAGATGGCGTACTGGTGCATGGCGTCGGCGTGATCCGCCCAGACGGGGAAGTTGTCGGCATAAGCGGGGAATTGCGCTTGCAGACTTTCGACGACGCTTTTGTCTTCATAGAAGAGCACGGTGCCGGCAGCGGCGCGGAAGCCTGCCAGTTTTTGTGCGGTCGGCGCGAAGTTTTCCGCCGGAACGATGGCGCGCAGGGCGTTTTCGGCAATGTCCCACAGCTTTTCATGCTCTGCGCCGAAAAGGACGAGCAGGCGGGTTGATTGGCTATTAAACGCGGAAGGCGTATGGCGCAGGGCGTGTTCGATGATGGCAGCCACGTCAGCGGCGGGCAACGGCAGGTTGCGGTTCAGTGCATACACCGAGCGGCGCGTTTCGGCGGCTTGTTGCAGGCTTTGGTAGTCCGCTTTCTTGTTGAAAAACATGACGGTTTCTCCCAGGTTGATGAATGACTTGGCGGCGTGATTGTAGTTCGTTATCCAGCGACAGGCTACCGCCACCCGCTGCCGCGAAATAGAGGAAGATGAAGCTGAACAGCACCGCCGGTTCACCGCCGTTCAGCAGCGGGAAGAGGGCATTCGCCTTGGCGTGGAAGATGAAGTAGGCAACCGCCATTTGCCCGGAAAGGAGGAAGGCGACGGGGCGGGTGAAAAGGCCGAGCAGGAGCAGTGCCCGCCGAAGAGTTCCAGCGCGGCAGCAACGTCAAAGATGCTGTGCCAACGGAAATACGCAGCAACGCTGGCATCAGGAAAGGCAAATACTTTGGATGTGCCGTGCAGGATGAAGAGGTCAGCGCAGACGATGCGTACCAAGGAAAGGATGAGGTTTTGATAAGGAGCAAGAAATCGCATGGAGATAATCCTTGATTGATGAAAGAGCGGTGCAATATAGAGATCCGTCCCTTTACCCATAGGTATCTACCCATCTCCACCCCGAACAACCCATGCGGCCCCCCTTATCTTTTCCGGTGTCATAAAGTCCAATAATTCCTGCGTTTACAATAGCTTAAACATCCCTTCCGGGAGCGCGGGAGCGGTAATCTCACGCCCCTTCTTCGTCTGTCGGCCCGATAGCCGCATCAGGAACTCACACAGCCGCCGCCCCCCCGCTTCGCTCCGGTCACTTTGCAGCCGCCATACCTGCAGGCAGCTTTGCGCCACAATCAGCAACCGCTTGCAAATCCTTCCCCCCGTTTCCTGCTACCAGCCCTCCACCCGGTAGCCCGCGCTCTTCAACAGTTTGCAGTAGCTCTCGATCCGCCAGCGGTAGTCGTCATACTGTGCCGCTTCCCGCGCTGTAATTCCCGCATTCGTCAGCAGTATCCACGGCGCCATCGTCTTCCCCGCCGTCTTCAACCGCACGCAGTTCATTTTTGCTTTCAGCGGGGTATGCCGCCTTTTGCCCCGCCTGGCATTGGATTTCCACGTCAATACAACTTCCGTCCCACCACTTCCAAAGCCGAAAAGCGAGGCGGCACGCGAACTGCGGGCGCTTGCGCTGACACTCACGGACAGTAGCAAAGACCGCTTTACCACGAACCTGCATGACTGGCTGACGTGGCACGAAACCTTCTTGAACGAGCGCGGCGTAAATGCGGAAACAGGCAAGTCGCACTACACACATAAGAAGCTGCGTAGTGCTTGCAACAGCCTGAAGCGGCATCTTCCATGGCTGTTTAGCTTTGAGGATTTTCCTGAGCTGAACATCCCGAACACGACCCACCTGCAGGAAGGGAAATTCGGCGACACGAAGCGGCTTTTGAAGTGCCATCACGGGTTAAAAAAGGAGAATAAAGTACGGTTTATAAAGGCTTATTTTTCGAAGGAATAGTCTCAAAAGCCCCCGTTTTGTCCATTACACCGTTTTTTACGTATCCTTGATAGCTGCGGACAAGGCGCTTGTCGGTTTGGGGTAGTGTAGGTTCATTGTGTGTATGGTCGCTGGGTTTGAGTTGGGTAGATACCTATGGCTGCTTGGCGGCTCTAGTATTTCCGCTGCTTGACGGGCCCAGTGTTTATCCCGCTTGACGGCTATGCCCCCGCCATCTGCACCATCAGCAGGCGGCCGCCTTCGCCTTTTTGCAGGAGGATTTGCGCGCCTTCTTCCAGTTTGATTTTGCCACCGGGCGGGATGGCGGTTTTGCCTTGTACGTCGTAGCACTCCGGTAGTTGTTCGTTAACCAGCCACCAGTCGCCATTATGCTGCACGAAGTAGCCGACGCGTTTGGCATCCGCTGCCGCGAGTTTTTCGTTGGGGAAGACGCGGCTGTCGGCATGCCAGCGGAAGAGGGACTGGCCGCTATAGACCATGATGCGGTGGTTATCCGGGCGGTAACTGCCGCCAGGCGCCTGCGAGTAGAGGTTCAGGACCGGCAGTTTGCCGCTATGCGCCGTGCCGCAGAAGGGGCAGCGCGGGCTGCGGCTGTTGTCGAAAGCGTACCACTTTTGCTCGCATTGATCGTTGCCGCAGGGTTGCAGCAGGTCAACGGTTTTGACGAGGGCGTGTTCCCATTCGTCGGCGGTCGGGCGTGCAGGCGGGTTGTGCAGGCCGTCAATGAAGGCGCGCTCGAAGAGTCCCGCGATGTAGGGGCCGCACAGGGTGTAGGGGGTTTTCGCGGTGTCTTTCCACGGCAGTTCGCTCGCTTTGAGTTGTGCGGTTTTGATGCGGTTGCTCGCGTCCGTCGGGTGTTCGATGAAGAGGGCGTGGCTGCCCATGCCCAGTTCTTCGTCGCGCTGGCTGTCGTTCGCGTCGTGGATTTTGTCGCCCCGGAGCGGGTGACGGTAGAGCAGGTACATGTAAATGAGGACGGCCAGCGCGTGCAGGTCGGTGCTGCGGCTCGGCAGTTTGCGTTTGGGGTCGTCTTTGTCGAGGTGGGCGGTTTCGACGACTTCCGGGGCGATGAAATCCGGGGTGCCAACCACGGTCGGCGGGTGTTTGCCGGGGACGACGAGGCCGTCGATGTCGATGAGGCAGGCTTGTCCCGTGGTCGGGTCGATGAGGCAGTTTTTGTAGCCGAGGTCGCTGTGTGAGAGGCCGGCCATGTGCATGCGGCGCACGGCGCGCGCCAGCATGATGCAGATTTTCAGGTGGCGCATCCAGTCGCCGAGTTCGCGCGGATCGAGGAATTTATTGCGGTTGCTAGCGCTTGCGAACCATTTGCCGTCTTTTTCTTTTCCCTTGATGTTGAGCATGTCGTGGTTTCTGCTGCCGTACTGGAAGAAGAAGTTGCGGCGGTAGAAGGGGACAACGACGCCGAGGCGGTTGTCGTATTCGACGACGGCGGTCGGCCAGCAGTAGAGGTTTTTCAGGTAGTCGCCGCCTTCCTGATTGAAGATGCGCTCGCGGTATTGGCCGGTGATCATTTCCAGCCGCTCGCGCGTGGCCAGGTCGGCTTTGTCTCGGAAGAAAGCGACGACATAGTCGCCATCCGGCGAGAATTTGACGTCTTTCATGCCTCCCTGGGCTTTGACTTCGTCGATGAAGCGGATGGTCTGGCCGTTGGTGGCGGTGAGGGTGATGATGTTTTTGTTCATGCGCTTTCCTTGGCGGCGGGGATGAGGAGGGCAATGGTGCGGTCGTCATGGTTGCCTCTGGACCAGAAGTCCAGCCAGTCAAGCAGGGCGGTATCGGGCGTTGGATCGGCGAGCGGGGTTTTTAGTTCTTGCCACAATGCCTGCCACAGTGCGGGGTTTTTTAGACCAGCGTCGGTTTCGAATTTGGGGTCGGAGACGCCGTCGGTCATGAGGATGAGGGTGTATAGCGCACTGTCGTTGTGGTGGCGGATGCGGCGAGTGATGTCGGCTTCGTCAAGCTGGGCACGGCTGAGGAATTGGGTTTCGCCGGAATAGGCACCGCTGTCGGCTTCGCCGAGCAGGTGCAGGGTGCCGCTTTCCAGCTGCCACAGGGCGGCGGCACCATCGCCAACCTGGTAGGCGGCGTGGTACCAGCTGCCGTCCGGCAAGGCGACGGCAAGGCCGATGAGCAGGGTGCAGGAGAGGCTTTTGGTTTCGAGGCCGTGTTGTTGTGCGGCTTCGAGGTGGGCTTTGTGTGCGGCGTGCAGGGCGTGGCTGATGAGGTTGGCGGCGATTTTTTCGCGCTGCGCAGGGTCGGCGTCGGCGAGTCTGCGGTGAGGTTTGTCAGGGTCGTCCAGCAGGGCGCAGATGGTGTTTTTCACGGCCTCAACCGCCAGTTGCGAGCCGTAGCGGGAATGGGCGGCACTGCCGGCCCCGTCGGCAACGGTAAGGAGGTGCAGGCCGCTTGCTTCGTGGTAGTGGAGGCGGTAGTCGTCATCGCAGTAGCTGCCGATGTGGGCGTGTGAGCGACCCCGTTGGCGGGCGGCGATGAGGCGGCCATGCGGGGTGGTTTGTTCTTCGTGGGCGCTGTCGGGTTTGGCAAAGGGGGCGTCCTGGTCAGAGGGCAGGTTTTGCCACAGGCTTTTCGGATCGGGGTTGATGTGCAGGTTGAGGTGGGTGCCGATTTCTTTGCCGTTGTCGAGCAGGATGAGGCGGATAGTCAGGTCGCCGCTCACGGTCGGTGTGCCGTGGATGCGGCGGGTGTCGTCATCCCAAGTGAGACCGCTGTCGGCAGTTTCGATGGTAAGGCTGGTGATGGGCAGGTCGGCGGGCAGGGTGTGTGCGTAGGGCTGTCCCTGGTTGGCGTTCGGCAACGGCGGCAGGTGGATGGCCGGGGTTTCTGCGGCGGTAGGCGTGGGGGTGGCGGGGTGCAGGGGCATGGCGGTGTCCGGGGTTGAGGGGGCAAGCGGGGCGAATTCGTCGTCTGTTTGCGGGGTTTCTTGGGTGGTGCAGGCGGTCGCTGTGGTTTCGCTGGCGGTTTGCTTGTCGTCCTCTTCTTCGTGGGGGCGGGGGACGGTCACCTCGTCCGCCATATCGTCTGGATTGTCGGCAAGCGGGGAGGGGTTGTTGGCGATGACAGCGTCCTCCGGCAGGTTATGCGCCGCCTGTTCTTTGTTGAGCTGGCGCTGCCAGGCCTGCATGAGCTGGGCGATGAGGTTCTGGTGGTTGGCGATGAAGCGGGCAAGAATTTCGTCGTCGGCGTGGTGCAGCCACTCTTTGAGCGTCTTCGGGGTCATGGTCAGCCTCGTGAGCGGGCGATGTCGAAGTCGCCTTCGGCACTACCCATGTAGATGGTTTGGTTGCAGCCGGGACAGGTGACTTCTCCGTCTCCGTCTACGCAGAAGACTTGCCCGCAGGAGCAGGTGGCGAGGCCGTATGTCGCGCCACAGTGGGGGCAGCCGCCGCCTCCTTCGAGCATGGAGGCGGCGATGGTGTTGGCATTGGCGCGTGTGTCCGACCAGTCGAAGTAGTCTTTTTCCGCCGGATAGACGCCGACATAGCGGTACACCTGCGGCGCCTGTTTGGTGAAGAAGGGGATGTCGCCGATGTCGGGCATCCGTTCGTATTTCATCAGATACGGCAGGCGCGTTTTGGCGCAGAGACCGGTGATGATGACGTAGTTTTCGTCCAGCGCGGCAGCAGCCATCGCGTCTTTGACGAGGCTGAGCGCCGGGCTTTCGTTTTTGTCGAGCGTCAGCGGCACGTCCACGCCAAGGCTTTTGCTTTGCGCGGAGACGGAGGTGGAGATCCAGTTGATGAAGGTGCGGAAGTCGTCTTCGTCGTTGTTGTCAAGCCGCAGTGTGTGGTCGCTGATGGTGCTCAGGGCGCCGAGGTCGGCGAAGGGGCCGATGCCGATGCTGACCAGCGTCGCGCGCTTTTTGTAGTCGCGCTGCCAGCGGGCAATGGCGGCGGTAGGGTTGTCGGTCGCCTTGCCGTCGGTCATGAGGTAGATCATCGGCTTGTAATCGCCTTTTTGCGTGGGGCTGTTGGCGATAACGTTGTTTTTGATTTCGGCCATGACGTGTTCGAGTGCGGTGCCGAGGGAGGTACCGGAGCCGATGGGCAGGCGCGGCGGGTAGAAGGCGAAGAGTTCGGTGAGCGGCGCAATGGTGCGCGCGACGCCGGCAAAGGCGATAACGCCGAGGTGCACGGTTTCAAGTGCATACGGATCGGCACGCAGGGCTTTGATGAGGCGGTCGATACCTTCCTGCATCTGGCGCAGGTTGTCGCCAGCCATACTTTCGGAGATGTCGATAACGAGGTAAACGGGGAGGCGGCGCATGGGGGTTCCTTAGGGTTGGGGGAGGGCTGTTGCGGTGCGGCGGATGAGGGCGATACCACTGAGCAGGGTCATGATGATGAAGTAGGTGGCGAGCTCAGTGTAGTGCGGATAGGCACGGGGCGGTAGAGGAGCACATAGCCGACGGCGAAGAGTAGCAGCGCGGGATGAGTGTAAAGCCGCGAAACGGGTGATGAGTTCGGACATAGGCAGACAGGCGGTGAATCTGCGCGCAATGATAGCAAAGACGCCTGCCGGAGCAGCGGGCAAAAATCCGCATCATCTGCCATTCGGATACAAAAAAACCACCGCTGACGGTGGTTCTGTTGTTCTGGCGGAGAGGGGGGGATTCGAACCCCCGATAGAGCTATAAACTCTATACTCCCTTAGCAGGGGAGCGCCTTCAGCCTCTCGGCCACCTCTCCATTGAAAGAGGCGCGCATCATACAGGCGCTTGCCGGCAATGTAAAGCGGATGCATCAGGGCCCGTTGATACCCAACTTTGCGGCAGCGTTTTGCCGCAAGAATCCGCTGCACGGATCAAACGTCAACAGGCAGCTTATTCGTCTGCCACATGATCCGCAGCGGCGTCGGGATGTTCTGCCAGCGGCACGGGCGCCGGTTCGGGATAGTAATACCAGCCGCAGATGCCGAGGATGAGCCACAGCAGCGCAGGCAGCGGCGCGTAGTAGCAAGCAGTGAGCCAAAGGAGTATTTGCGGCACGACGGCAGCAGCGCCGCCGAGGACGCGGAAGAAGGTGGTGTTGTTACGGCCGTCAGCAGCGCGCCCGGCGAGTAACGCTGCGGCGGCGACAAGCGGGAAACCGAGGGCAAACAGCACTTTGGCCCACGGGCGGTGTTCCGCTTTGCTGGCGCGGAGGTCTGCGGTATCGGCGGGCGGGTAGGCACGGGTAACGAGCCAGGTGGCGGGGAGCGGTTTTTCCGGACAGTTTTGCGCGGTGTTTTCTGCCGCCTGGGTACGCAGGAAGACGGCACCGTAATCCGCACCGTCGCGCGCCCCCCGCCAGGCCCGTGCCTGGATGCGGTTAAAGGCAGCGTTGTCGGCGGCGTTGACGCTGATGTAGTCCAGGGCATCGGCGAGTTCCGCCTGCAAGTCGGCGATGCTTTCACCCAGCGGACGAAAGGCGGTGCCGACGATGATGCTGACGCGGCTGCGGAAGCCGTCCGGCTTGCTGTAATAGGCAGCTAACGGCTGCACGTCGAAATCCACCCCGGCGGTTTTGAGGCGGGCGACGATGACTGCCATGCCGTTGTGGTAGGGCAAGGGATGCGCCTGCCAGGCGCTGGTGCCTTCGGGGTAGAGACAGAGGCTGCCGCCGTTCTTGATTTGCGCGATGGCAGCGCGCACCGGCGAGGGTACGGCGTTGGCAGCGATACCGTAGCGGATGCGGTCTTTGTCGCGCACTACCGGAATACCGGCGAAGAAGAGTCGCAAATACCAGTGGCGCAGCAGTTGGATGGAGATGAGCGAAGGCGCATCGCCGAGGGCGGCCATGTAGATTTGCCCGTCGATCGCGCCGTTTCTGTGGCTGAGGAGAAAGAGGGTCGGGCGACGGCTGACGTTATCACCGCGCACGCTCACGCGGCGATAGTAGAGGGTGCGGACGAGCCAGCCGAGGAAGCGGCAGCGGCGCGGCAGGGTAAGCGGCGAGGTGGTCATAAGCAGAAGCGGTAGTGAAGGTTGACAGATTATAGGGCCGTCGTCGCAGACGGAGGTGTTGATTGCTGTGGCTAATTAACAGCGCATGTTATCTATATGTGGATTACTTGTTGCTTTTCTTTCATCTATGCTACATTCAGCGTGTTCGGGGGCGTTCCCCAGCGGGACAGCCCGAATGCAGCCGCGCGTTGGCGCGTGATGCAGTCTTTCTCACAACGGGAGTCCCGCTCATGTCTGCTTCAAACCCTACCCACAAATCCTTCCTCGGCCATCCGCACCAGCTCTTCTCGCTGTTCAGCATTGAGATGTTCGAGCGCTTCTCCTTCTACGGGATGCAGGGCATCCTCATGATTTACTTGTATTACGCGGCGACCGAAGGCGGCCTCGGCATCGATAAAACCATCGCGGGCGGCATCATGGGCGCTTATGGCGGCAGCGTGTATCTTTCCACCATCCTCGGCGGCTGGGCGGCTGACCGCGTCTTCGGCGCGGAGCGCACCCTTTTCTATTCCGGGGTGACGGTGATGCTCGGCCATATCGCGCTTGCCCTCGTGCCGGGGGTGACAGGGCTCATCTGCGGTCTGGTGCTGATAGCGCTGGGTAGCGGTGGGGTCAAGGCGTCTTCCAGCTCGATGGTCGGCTCGCTGTATGAGGATGATGCGCTGCGTCCGCTGCGTGATGCCGGCTTTACGATCTTTTATTTCGGCATCAACGTCGGCGGCTTTTTCGGCCCTATCATCACCGGCTGGCTGCAAACGACGCGCGGTTTTCACTATGGTTTCGGCGCGGCAGCCATCGGTATGGCCATTGGTTTGCTGATTTACGCCATCGGTCGCCGCAATCTGCCGCGTACCGGCGCGCCGAATCCGTTACCGCCGGACAGCATCAAAATCGCCATTGCCGCCGTGCTGATTGTGGCTTTCTTTATTGCCGCCGCCGTGTTCTTCAAGGAACTGCGCCTGGATAACTTCGCCACCGTGCTGCTGGTGGTGGTCATCTTCGCCGTCACCGGCTATTTCGTCCGCCTGATGAACGATGACAAAGTAGACGCCGAACACCACCGCTACATCCTTGCCTATATCCCGCTCTTTTCCGCAATGTGCATCTTCTGGGCACTATGGTTCCAAATATATACTGCCTTTACCGTCTATTTTGACGAAGTGATGCCGGCAAAACGCACCTTCGGCGATTTCGTTATCCCCGTCTCGTGGAAAGACTCGCTGCAAAGCCTGTGGGTTATCGTCTTCTCCGGCGTCATGGCAGCGGTGTGGACCAAACTCGGCGCACGCCAACCGAAAACGCCGCTGAAATTCGCGCTATCGCTCTTCGTCCTCAGCCTGAGCTACCTCGTCTTCATTCCCTTCCTGATGAGCGGGACGGTAATGCCGCTTTTCGTGCTGGCCCTTGCCGTGCTGTTCAACACACTCGCCGAACTCTTGCTCTCGCCGATTTCATTGTCCTTCGTCACCCGCATCGCGCCTGAACACTTCAAAACCCAGATGGTGGCGCTAAACTTCCTTAGCCTGTCGCTCGGTTTCACCCTTGGCGGCAAGTATTTTTCCACCTGCTACCAAGCGGATAATCCGGCCTCTTTCTACGTCTTGACCACGCTGATCGCTATTGCTACCGGCCTTGTCCTGCTGGTGATGGTGCCGATGCTGAATAAAATGCTCAACGGCGCCGAATAAACGTCCATCAACCATCCACAAGGGACTCTCATGAACCTCTACGCCAAACGCCTCGCCACCCTGCGCCAGCTCATGCAACAACACCAGCTCGACGCCTGGATTGCCCCCTCCGCCGACCCGCACCTCTCCGAATACCTGCCCGACCACTGGCAGACGCGGCGCTGGCTCTCCGGCTTCACCGGCTCCGTACCGACGCTGATTGTGACTGCCGAGCGCGCCGAACTGTGGGCGGACAGCCGCTACTGGGAACAGGCGACGCAGCAGCTCGCCGGCAGCGGCATCGAATTACAAAAACTCGGCTCCGGCCGCACCCACATTGACGCGCTCGCCGACTACCTGCCGCAGGGCGCCGTCGTCGGCATCGCCGCCGATATGCTCTCGCTTACCGCCAAGCGGCAGATGGAAGCGGCCTTCGCCGCAAAAAATATCCGCCTGAACCACCATCACGACCTGATGAACGACCTTTGGCATGACCGCCCCGCCCTGCCGCAAGCGACCATCTACCCGCACGACCCGGCGTTTGTTGCCGAAAACGCCGCCGCCAAACTCGCCCGCGTCCGCGCATCGATGCAAGAAAAAGGCGCCATGCACCACCTCATCTCCTCGCTGGACGACATCGCCTGGCTCACCAACCTGCGCGGTAGCGACGTGCCCTACAACCCTGTCTTTCTCGCCTACCTGCACATCAGCGACCACGACGCCACCCTCTATGTGGATGCCGCCAAACTTAACCCCGCCGCCACCGCGACACTGGCCGCCGCCGGCATCCGCGTCGCCGCCTATGAGGCCATCGCGGACGCCGTCGGCAAACTGAGCGGCAGCCTGCTGCTCAATCCGGATAAAACCGCCGTCAGCACCCTGCGCAAACTCCCCCCCGACGTTACCCTTATCGAGGCCATCAACCCCAGCACCCTGTTTAAAGCCTGCAAACACGAAGACGAAATCGCCCATACCCACGCCGCGATGGTGCAGGACGGCGTGGCGCTGTGCGGCTTCTTCGCCGAATTCGAAACCCGCCTCGCTGCCGGTGAGCGGCTGACCGAACTCGATGTGGACAGCATCCTCCTCGCCCACCGCAGCGCGCGTCCGCACTTCATCTCGCCCAGCTTCGATACCATCGCCGCCTACAACGCCAATGCCGCCCTGCCCCATTACAGCGCCACCCGCGAACACCACAGCGAAATCGGTCGCGACGGCCTGCTGCTCATCGACTCCGGCGGCCAATACCAGAACGGCACCACCGACATCACCCGCGTCATCCCCATCGGCACGCCGAGCGCCGCCATGCAGCGTGACTACACCCTCGTCCTGAAAGCGCACATCGCGCTGGCCGAAACCATCTTCCCCGACGGCATCGCCGCCCCCCTGCTTGACGCTGCCTGTCGCGCCCCGCTATGGCGCACACAATGCGACTACGGCCACGGCACCGGTCACGGCGTCGGCTACTTTTTGAACGTCCACGAAGGGCCACAAGTCATCTCCTACCACGCCCCCATCCACAGCGCGAGCGGCATGAAAGCAGGGATGATCACCTCAAACGAACCCGGACTGTACCGTCCCGGCCAGTGGGGCATCCGCATCGAAAACCTCGCCGTCAACCGCCGCGTCAAAAACCCGGCGGAAACCGCCTTCGGCGACTACCTCTACTTCGAAACCCTGACGCTTTGCCCAATCGACACCCGCCTCATCGACAAAACCCTGTTGAACGAGACGGAAACCCGCTGGCTGAACGCCTACCACGCCCACGTGCGCGAAACCCTCGCCCCGCTGACCAGCGGTGCCGCGCACGACTGGCTCATCAAAAACACCGAGGCGATTTAAATGGCGACATCGCCGAAAAAACCATAACTCGCGTAAGGAGGGCCTTGGCCCACCGCATAAGCCACCGCCATCGACAAACGTGCCTCGTGGCACAAAAAGAGGTGAACCATGAAAAAACTCCTAATTCCAACCCTGTTCATCATGCTCGCCGCCTGCTCTGGCGAAAAAAGCAGCGAACAGAACACGGGACATATCAAACACAGCTACATGAACCCAAGCGAACCCGCATGGAAAATGTCCAATGACGTAAGAATTCCTTGCTCTACATTGCAAGACAAAGAAGTTCCTTGTGCATCTGTACTACTAAAAGAAGGCGCGCCCATCCCCAAATATCCATTGACTTCCTCCGGAGACATTTTGGTCGTTTATATCTATGACCCAGTGCTCGCCAATCCGGCACAGCCTGGTGGTAAACGGCGACAACCGTGGATAATTCGCTCCAACTGTGACCTCTTGCCCAGCGAAAAGGATTCAGGACTTTGCTTGACCACTGAAGACACGAACAAACTGCTCGAACCCTTCCTGCAATAAAGACACCGGAAGGCGTCAGCACTCAACCAAAAGCCCGCGCCAGCGGGCTTTTCCGCAAAACCACCACAAAAAGAGTGATATTCACGTCACTCAAGCGGGAACGCAGTGGGGGTGCAAGCGGTGCAACAAGCGAAAAACACCAGAAAAACCGCCAACATCCCGCAGTCAAAGAACATAACAAAAACAAGGACTCGTGAATTTCTGAGTAATACCCTCCGAAAAGAAAAGCAAAATTCACGTTACAAACACAGCCTGCAGCGTTAAAATGCACAAAACCTAACAGGAGACCCCTCATGACAGCAACACGACGTGAACATGACTTACTCGGCGAACGCGACGTCCCCGCCGACGCCTACTACGGCATCCAGACCCTGCGCGCCCTGGAAAACTTCAACATCACCGGCGTGCACCTTGACCAGTTCAGCACCTTCATCAACGCCTTCGCGCAAGTGAAAAAAGCCGCCGCCCTCGCCAACCACGAAGTCGGCGCGCTGGACGGCAAAATCAAAGACGCCATCTGCGCCGCCTGCGACGAAATCATCAGCGGCAAACTGCACGACCAGTTCCTGGTGGACATGATCCAGGGCGGGGCGGGCACCTCCACCAACATGAACGCCAACGAAGTCATCGCCAACCGTGCCCTGGAAATCCTCGGTCACAAAAAAGGCGAATACGACTACTGCCATCCGAACAACCACGTCAACAAATCGCAGTCCACCAACGACGCCTACCCGACTGCACTGCACGTCGCCCTTGACGGCTACATCGAACGCCTCATCGGTTCGCTGCAAAAACTGCACGACAGCTTCGCCCGCAAGAGCAAAGAATTCGGCGACAAACTGAAAATGGGCCGCACCCACCTGCAAGACGCCGTGCCGATGACCGCCGGGCAAGAATTCAATGCCTTCGCGACCATGATTGCGACTGAAATCGAGCGCCTGGACGAACCACGCCGCCGCCTCTACGAAATGAACATGGGCGCAACCGCCATCGGCACCGGCCTGAACGCGCCAGCCGGCTACATCCCCGCCTGCGCACGCCACCTCGCCGCCATCACCGGCAAACCGTACAAAACCGCGAAAGACCTCATCCAGGCAACGCAGGACACCAGCGCCTACGTCCATCTCTCCGGCAACCTGCGCCTGATTGCCACCCGCCTCTCAAAAATCGCCAACGACCTGCGCTTCCTCAGCTCCGGTCCACGCGCAGGGCTGGCGAACTACATCCTGCCGGACAGACAGCCGGGCAGCTCCATCATGCCGGGCAAAATCAACCCGGTCATCCCGGAAGTCGTGAACCAGACCTGCTTCCACGTCATGGGCATTGACCACAGCATCGCGCTCGCCTCCGAAGCGGGACAACTGCAACTGAACGTGTTTGAGCCGGTCATCACCTTCAACCTCTTCACCGCGATGGTCATGCTTTCCCGCGCCTGCGAAACCTTCGCCGAAAAATGCATCGACGGCATACAGCTCAACGAAGCGCACTGCCGCGAACAAGTGCTGTCGAACATCGGCCTCGTTACCGCACTCAACCCCTACATCGGCTACGAAAAATCCTCCGACGTCGCCAAAACCGCAAAACGCACCGGCGGCTCGGTGTACGACATCGTGCTGGAAAAAGGCTATCTCAGCAAAGACGAGCTGGAAAAAATCATCGCGCCGGAAAACATGGTTTATCCGAAATAACCCGACATCCATAGCCGCCTCAATGAAAAGCCCCGCGCAAGCGGGGCTTTTCGCTGCGCTCAAGCGGGCATAGTGTTTATCCCGCTTGGCTGGCCCGGCGTTTATCCCGCTTGGGGGTCCAGTAATTACGTCGCTTGGCGGGCTTCGGCCCCTGCCATGCGCTCCCTTTTGACTTGCCCCAGCCGGACGCGTACATTCCCGCTACTTAACATCTCTCGTAACAGGAGCCGCCTATGCATCTCGAAACCCTGGCCATCCACGCCGGTTATCAGCCCGACCCGACCACCAAAGCCGCTGCCGTACCGGTCTATCAGACCACCAGCTACGCCTTCGACGACACGCAGCATGGTGCCGATCTCTTCAATCTGAACGTGCCGGGCAACATCTACACCCGCATCATGAACCCCACCACCGATGTGCTGGAACAGCGGCTTGCCGCCATCGAGGGCGGTATTGGCGCGCTGGTCGTGGCGAGCGGCATGGCGGCGGTGACCTATGCGATACAGACCATTGCCGAGGCGGGCGACAATATTCTCGCCGCGAAAACGCTCTACGGTGGCACCTTCAACCTGTTCGCGCATGCCCTGCCGCGTCAGGGCATTGATGTGCGTTTCTTTGACCCCGACCATCCCGAAGAAATAGCCACGCTCGCGGATGGGCGCAGCAAGCTGGTCTATTGCGAAAGCATCGGCAATCCGGCGGTGAATGTGGTCGATATCCCGGCGCTGGCCGCTGCCGCGCACGCGCAGGGCCTGCCGCTGGTGGTGGACAACACGGTCGCTTCGCCTGCCTTGTGCTGCCCACTGGCGCTGGGTGCGGATATCGTGGTCGAATCGTTGACGAAATACATCGGTGGGCACGGCACATCGTTGGGTGGCGCGATTATCGATGGTGGGAGCTTCGACTGGTCGGCTGACCCGCGCTTTGCCATTCTGAATACGCCCGATCCTTCATATCATGGCGTGAATTACCGCGAACATTTCGGCGCTGCCGCCTACATCGCCCGTGCCCGCGTCGCCCCGCTGCGCAACATGGGCGCTGCCATCAGCCCGTTCAACGCCTTCCTGATTTTGCAGGGTCTGGAAACGCTGGCGTTGCGTATGGAACGGCACAGCAGCAACGCCTTGCAGGTGGCCCGTTTCCTGCAAAATCATCCGCAGGTCGCCTGGGTGAAATATCCGGGGCTGGACGACAGTCCGTACAAACACCTGATTATGCGCGATTTCCACGGGCAGGCATCCGGTCTGCTCAGCTTCGGCATCCGGGGTGGCAGCGCAGCGGGCGGACGCTTTATTGATGCGTTGCAACTCTTCACCCGCCTGGTCAACATCGGCGATGCCAAATCACTCGCTACCCATCCCGCCAGCACGACACACCGCCAGCTGAGCGAGCATGAACTGGCCGCCGCCGGCGTCAGCGCCGACATGGTGCGTCTCTCAATCGGCATTGAACATATCAACGACCTGCTCGCCGATTTGCAGCAGGCGCTGGTCGCGGCGTGATGATGTTCTGACAGTACCCTGTGGGTATAAAAAACGGCATCCGTGGATGCCGTTTTTTATGTGCCGGAAGCGGCTTATTTTTTCGCTTCGTCTTTCTTTTCTTCCGCAGGCTTGCCTTCTTCAGCTGCCGCTTTGGCATCAGCGGCGCCAACTTTCAGCAATTCGACGTCGAAGGTGAGGACGGCATTCGGCGGGATGGTCGGCGGGGCACCAGTTTCGCCGTAGGCGAGGTTGGAAGGGATGTAGAAGGTGTATTTGCTGCCTTCGGTCATCAGTTGCAGGCCTTCAACCCAGCCGGGAATAACGTCGGTCACGCTGAAGGTGACGGGTTCTTTGCGTTCCAGCGAGCTGTCGAAGACGGTGCCGTCGAGCAGGCGACCTTCGTAGTGTACGGTGACGCTGTCTTTGTCGGTCGGTTTGGCACCTTTGCCTTCTTTTTCGACTTTGTATTGCAGGCCGCTCTTGGTGGTTTTTACGCCATCTTTCTTGCCGTTTTCATCGAGGAATTTTTTGCCCGCTTCGGCATTGGCGGCAATTTCTTTTTCGTATTGGGCCTGCATGTCTTTCATGCGGGCTTCGGCGAAGGTTTTCATGGTTTTGTCCATGTCTTCGGCGCTCATCGCCGGCTCTTTGCCGTCGTAAGCGTCTTTCAGGCCGGCAACGAGGGCGTCAATGTTGATGTTTTGCCCGCCGATGTCTTTGACAGTGCTGCCCATGTCCACGCCAATGGCGTAGCCGACTTTGTCGGCGTCGGTTTTGAGTTCGATGGCTTGCGCGCTGCCGATAACGGCACCAAGTGCGGCGGCCAGCAGGATTTTTTGGTTTGTCATGTCGTTCTCTCCTTGGGAAGATTGGTGAAAAAACGGCGCGCAGTATGCCACAATCGGCGTTACTGTGCGGTTTAAGGTTGGGTAATTCTTTGCCGCGCCGCGTCGATGAGGTGGTGTTCTTGTAGCCAGCGGATGGCATCAATGGCGTCACCGTCAAGCCAGGCGTACACGCTGCCTTCGCGGTAGTTGTAGCCCCAGGCGGTCATGTCAGCGAGCATTTGCGCGCGGCCGACGTCGGGCAGGGCTTCGGCAAGCAGGATTTGCAGGTAGTTCACCGCGCATTCTTCCAGCACGGTACCACCGGCGTCAGTGTGCAGGTTGGCACGGCGCGCGTCGTCCATACAGATCCAGTGACCGGCTTCGTGCAGGGCGGAATGGGTGGGGGTGTCGGGGCGGATGTAGAGGGTGTCTTTGACAAGGCCGGCTTCCGGCGCACCCCAGTAGCTGCCGGGGATATCGGCATCCACGGGCAGCAGTTCGACTTTCAGGCCGTATTCGCCCAGTAATGATGAAAGCGCCGACAGGTTAATGTCGGCGCACAGTTGGACGTTCGGGGGCTGGCTCATACGGGTTCGCCGAGTTTGACGACGAGGACGTCGCAGTTGACGCCGGGTAAGATGTCGTCGGCGGTGGCGCCCAGCAATGAGGCGAGGCCGGTACGGACGTGGCGACCAATGACGATGAGGTCGGGTTTGATTTTGTTGCAGTAATCAAGGATGCCGCGCCGGGTGGAGAGTGCGGTTTCGACGTGGGCGTCGTCGGCGATGATGTTGTGCCGCGCCAGGAGTTCCTGCATTTTGGCGCGTGCACCGGAGATGATTTCGTCTTCGTTGTTGTTCAGCGGAATGATGGGGACGATTTCGTAGCCGGCGGTGAGGACGGTTTCTTCCATGACATGCAGGACGCGCAGTTTGGCATCAGGGCTGTCCAGCATGCATTTGGCACGGCTGGCAACGATATCGCTGTCTTCACGCAGGTCGGTGACAAGTAGGACGTTTTTGTAGCGCATGACGTTCTCCTAATTGGGTTGATGGGTGTGGCTTTTTGCTGTTTCCACGCTTTTATTTTAACACGATTCCTCATGGGCGGCGTGAGGTTCACAGGGTTTGCAGCATAGCGGTGGTATTTTTCAGGACACGTTCAATGTAGGCGGCAAGCGAGGGGTTGTTGGGCTCTTCGAGGCACATTTCCACCAGGCCCTTGAAGATGACGCCCATGTGGAAAAAGAGGTAGTCGGGATCGGTGTCAATGCGGAAACGGCCTTCGGCTTTGCCGCGTTCGACAATTTCGCGGCATTGCTGCTGCCAGATGAGTTTGTAGTCACGGTGTAGCTGGGCGAGCGGCTGGGTGCAGCCGTGCTGGTTGAAGACGCGGAAGAAGCGCAGGCGGGCGGGATGGTGGATGAGGGTTTGGAAGAAGGCGATGAGGATATCGCAAATGCTCTCCCAGCTGTTCGGTCTGCGCACGGCATCGGCGTTCTGCTGCATCAGGTCGTGGAATTGTGCCTGGGCGAGGGCGATGAGGATTTCGTCTTTGTTTTCAAAATGCCAGTAAATCGCTCCGCGCGTCACCCCAGCCTGGCGGGCGATGCTGCTCAGGGTGGTCTGGGTGTAGCCCTGTTCGTCGAAGAGGGTCAGGGCGGCGTCAAGAATGGAGTTACGGGTTTGTTCTGCTTCGCTTTTGGTCCGGCGCATGGGAGTGGTGATGTGGTGGATGCCAGCCGCGCAGTATAGCCAAGCTTGCTGGTTTTACATACAAGCTTGTATATAATACGCCGCTTGCTTTTTCTTAATGGCGCTGCCATGTTGACGTCGTTTTTAAAATTTTACCGGAGGAACTTATGGAGATTCGTTTGAAACACGCGCTTGCTGCTGTCGCTGTCGCCGCCAGCCTGCAATCCGCGCTGGCGCAACAGGGACCGGGCGGCGGTGAGCAGAAACCGCCACAAGCGGGGGTCATTATCGTCAAGCCGCAGACAGTGGTGCAGACGAAGAACCTGCCGGCGCGTCTGGAAGCCTCGCGTGAGGCAGTAATCCAGCCGCAGGTGAGCGGCATCGTGCAGAAGCGTCTCTTTGAAGAAGGCGCGATGGTGCGCGCCGGGCAGCAGCTCTATCAGATTGATGACGCGGTTTATCTCGCCAATTTGCAAGCGGCCAAGGCACAACTGGCGCAAGCCGAGGCGAACAAGGCGCTGGCGCAAAGCACCGCCAACCGCTACGCCCCGCTGGTCAAGGAAAAGGCCGTGTCGCGCCAGACTTATGATCAGGCGCTGGCCGAGGTCAAGGTGGCTTCCGCCAATATCATGGCGGCGGAAGCGGGCATCAAGCAGGCAGAAATCAATGTGCAATACGCCAAGGTGATGGCGCCGATTTCCGGTGTGATTGGCAAGTCCAATGTGTCCGAAGGTTCGCTGGTGTCGCCGAATGGCACAGTGAGCATGGCCAAGATTCAGCAACTTGACCCGATGTACGTCAACATCACCCAGACTGCCGCCGATTTGCGCCGTATCAAGAAGGAATTTCAGTCTGGCGCGATGAAGGGCGTGGATTTCTCCGTGCAGATTACGTTTGATGACGGCACGCCTTATCCGCACAAAGGCCGCCTGCTCTTCGCGGATCAGACGGTTGATCCCGGCACCGGCGAACTCTTGCTGCGTGCCGAAATCCCCAACCCTGACGGTGAATTGTTACCCGGGCTGTATGTGCGCGCCGATATTCCGCAAAGCCAGCTGCAAAATGTCTATGTTGTGCCGCAAAGTGCGGTCACGCGGGGCGCGAAAGACACACTGCGCGTCGTGGCCGAAGACGGCTCTTTTGCCCCGCGTGAGGTAAAAGTTATCGGCGAACGCAAGAATCAGTGGATTATCGGCGAGGGTCTGAAACCAAATGAAATGGTGATGGTCGACACCCTGTCGCAATTGATGGCAGGCGCGACCCACATCACACCGGTTATCTACGGTGACGACGGCAAACCGCTGCCGCAACAGCCCGCCGCACCGCAAGCCAAACCTGCCGCCCAGCCCCAGCCCGCCACACCGGTAGGCGAAAAACCGGCCGCGCAGTAACGGGGGGAATATGTCCAAGTTTTTCATTAACCGTCCCGTTTTCGCCTGGGTTGTCGCGATATTTATCGTTATCGCCGGCCTGCTTGCCCTGCAACGTCTGCCGGTCGAGCAGTATCCGAACGTCAGCGCGCCGAAAATCACCGTCCGCGTCAGCTATCCGGGCGCGAGTGCCGCTGAAATCGAGGAGTCCGTGCTTTCCATCATGGAACGCGAGATGAACGGCATTGACGGTCTTGACTATATGCAGGCAACCGCCGACGCCAGCGGCAGTGGCGAGCTGGCGCTGACCTTCGTCTCCGGCACCGATGAAGACATTGCCCAGGTCAACGTGCAAAACGCCGTGTCGCAGGTGACATCCCGCCTGCCCGGCACGGTGACGCAAAACGGCATCACCGTCGGCAAACAAAGTGCCAACTTCCTCATGGTGGTCTCTCTGCAACGCAGTGAGAATTCCAGCCTGACCGTGCGCGAAATGAGCGACTACGCCCAGCGCAATATCGTCCCCGAACTGCAACGGATTGACGGCGTCGGCGGCGTCCGCCTCTTTGGCGCGGAAACCTCGATGCGCATCTGGCTCAATCCGGAAAAACTGCGCGGCTACAACCTCTCTGCCGCTGACGTATCCGCCGCGGTTGCCGCGCAAAACCGCTCCATCCCGACCGGCAGCCTCGGCTCGCTGCCTGCCCTGCCGGGGCAAAGTTTCTCGGCGGTTATCAACGTTCCCGGCCAACTGCGCAACGTCGCCGAATTTGAAAATATCGTTCTGAAGAGTACCGAAGGCGGCGCTACCGTGCGCCTGAAAGATGTCGCTCGTGTCGAACTTGGTCAGGAATCGTACATGGCGTCTGCCCGCCTGAACGGCGAACCCACTACCGGTATGGCCGTGCAACTGTCCAACAGCGGTAATGCGGTGGCAGTAGCGAAAGCGGTCAAAGCGCGCATGGCGGAACTGCAAAAATACTTCCCGGAAGGCATGCACTGGTCAGCGCCGTATGACACCTCAACTTTTGTCAGCCTCTCCATCGAACAAGTGTTGCACACCCTGCTGGAAGCGATGGTGCTGGTCTTCATCGTCATGTTCCTCTTCCTGCAAAACCTCCGCTACACCCTCATCCCCGCCATCGTCGTGCCGATTTCCCTGATGGGTGCGGTAGCCTTGATGGCGCCGCTGGGGCTATCCATCAACGTGCTCACCATGTTTGCGATGGTGCTTGTCATCGGGATTGTGGTGGATGACGCCATCGTGGTGGTGGAAAACGTCGAACGCCTCATGGCGGAAGAAAAGCTCACCCCCTATCAGGCGACGCGCAAAAGCATGGGGCAGATTTCCAGCGCCATCGTCGGTATCACCCTGGTCAACATCGTCGTCTTCCTGCCGATGGCTTTCATGTCCGGCTCGACCGGTGCCATCTACCGCCAGTTCTCGCTGGTCATGGCTGGCTCTATCGGCTTCTCTGGCTTCCTGGCGTTGACCCTCACCCCGGCCCTCTGTGCCACCATGCTCAAACCCGTGCGTGATGATCACCACGAAAAACGCGGCTTCTTCGGCTGGTTCAACCGCGCAGTCAAAGCCGCCACCCATGCCTATGAAGCGACCGTGGCCAAGTGCATCCGTATCAGCTACCTGATGTTTGTCATCTATCTGGGCGTTGGCGCCGGCGCCGCTTTCCTCTTCCTGCGCCTGCCCACCTCGTTCCTGCCGAACGAAGACCAGGGTTTCGTCATCGCCAGCCTGCAACTGCCGACCGGCGCCACCGCCGAACGCACCATCGAGAAACTCAAAGAGATGGAAGCCGTCGCCAAAGGCATTCCGGAAATCGAGAACATGTTTGCTGTGCAGGGTTTCAGCTTCAGCGGTTCGGGGCAAAACATGGGGATATCCTTCATCATCCTCAAAGACTGGAAAGAGCGCACCCGCCCCGACCAGTCCGCCTCCGCCATTTCCGGCAAATTGATCGGCGGCTTCATGGGCATTCGGGATGCCACCATCTTCGCCCTCAGCCCGCCCGCCATTCCCTCGCTCGGCACATCCAGCGGCTTCGACCTCATGCTTGAAGACCGGGGCGGTGCCGGACATGCCGCGCTGCTTGCCGCGCGCAACCAGCTGATGGGCATGGCGATGCAGAAAAAAGACATCATCGGGCAAATCCGCCCCAGTGGTCTGGAAGACGCGCCGCAACTGCGCATCGACATCAACCGTGACGCCGCCTACGCGCAAAACGTTACCATCAGCAGCATCGCCAACATCCTCGGCACCAACTTCGGCTCCGCCTACATCAACGACTTCCCCAACAATGGCCGCCTGCAACGCGTGACCGTGCAGGCCGATGCCGGGACGCGGATGCAGGAAGAAGGGCTGAAATCACTGGACATCCCCAACACCACGGGTGGCCAGGTCCCGCTGGAATCCATCGCCAGCTTCGCCTGGGAACAGGGGCAGATGCAGGCGACCCGCTACAACGGCTACCCGGCGATGCAACTCTCCGGTGAAGCCGCAACGGGGCAAAGTTCCGGTGACGCCATGAACACCATGGTTGAACTGACCAAAGCCCTGCCACCCGGCTTCGCCCTTGAATGGACGGGGCTGGCGCTGGAAGAACAACGCGCGGGCGACCAGCAAATGTACGTCCTCGGCTTCAGCCTGCTCGCCGTCTTCCTCTGCCTCGCAGCGCTGTACGAAAGCTGGTCCATTCCGTTTGCCGTTATCCTCGTCGTGCCGCTCGGCATCCTCGGCGCCACCGGCGGTATCTTCAGCCGCAACTGGTTCAACACCCAGATGGCCGGACAAAACGCCGAACTCTTTGCCAACGACGTGTACCTCAAAGTCGGCCTCATCACCATCATCGGCCTGACCGTGAAAAACGCCATCCTCATCATCGAGTTCGCCAAAGACCTGCAAGAAGGCGGCAAAACCCGCATCCAGGCGGCATTACAAGCGGCGCACCTGCGCTTCCGTCCCATCGTCATGACCTCGCTCGCCTTCATCCTCGGCGTCGTCCCGCTCTACTTCGCCAGCGGTGCCAGCTCGGCGAGCCAGCGCGCCATCGGCACCAGCGTCTTCTGGGGGATGAGCATCGGCACCTTCCTCGGCCTCGTCATGATCCCCATCTTCTTCGTCCTCGTCCGCAAACTCTTCCCGGGTAAACTCGGCGTCCACGACAAATACGCCACCCGCGAAGACCAGCCCTACTGATGAACAAGGATTGCACCATGAAACACCTGCTAAAACCCATCCCGCTGGCCTTGTGGCTGGCGGGATGCTCCCTCGCCCCCAACTACGAACAGCCCGACGTCGCCCTGCCGCAAAGCTGGATGGAAGTCGCCATCAGCGAACAAGGCAATGCTGCCGCCCCCACCGCCGACACCCTCGGCTGGCGCGAATACTTCCGCGACCCGCAGCTGCAACAACTCATCAGCGAAGCGCTGGCGTACAATCACGACCTGAAAAACGCCGCACTCAGCATCGAAATCGCCGAAGCCCAGTACGGCATTCAGCGCACCGACTACCTGCCCTCGGTCAACGCCCAGGGCGCGCACGCGCGCAGCCGCACCTCGCGCGATTTGAGCAGCACCGGCCAGGCACGTGTTGGCGAAACCTGGACCGTGGGGCTCGCCACCAGCGCCTACGAACTCGACCTCTACGGACGGGTCAAATCGCTGAACGAAAAAGCCCTGCAAACCTACCTCGCCACCCGCGAGGCGCGCGATGCCGCACAACTCGGCATCATCGGCGCGGTCGCCAAAACCTACTACCAGACCCGCATCAGCGAAGCACAAATGGCACTCGCTAAAGACGTGCTGCAAAGCCGCCAGGAAACCTATCGCCTCTCCAAACTGCAATTCGATGCCGGACTGATGACGGCGGGCGATCTGCGCGGTGTTGAAGCGCAAATCGAAAGCGCGCGCAGCAGTTACAGCGAGGCCGAACGCAGCCACCAGCAGGCGCTGAATGCCTTGTCGAAACTCGTCGGCAAACCCGTCAGCCAAATCCAGCTGCCGCCGGCGGGTGATTTGCGCAACCAGTTCGCCGACATCCGCCTGCCGTCCGGTATCCCGTCCGCCGCACTGCAACACCGTCCGGACATCCGCGAAGCCGAATACAAAATCAAGGCGGCGAACGGCGACATCGGCGCCGCACGCGCGGCACTCTACCCCAGCATCTCGCTCACCGGCAGCCTCGGCTTCGGCAGCACCGAGCTTGACCGGCTCATCAAAGCGCCGAATTTCAACTGGAACTTCACCCCGAACATCAACATCCCTATCTTCAACCGCGGCAAGCTCAACCGCGCCGTGACAATCAGCGAAGCCCAGCAAAAAATCCTCGTCGAAACCTACCAGAAGACCGTGCAAACCGCCTTCTACGAAATCGCTGACGCACTCACTGCACGGCAAACGCTCGCAGAACAGTACGAAGCGCAACAACGCGGCAACAGGGCCGTTTCCGACCGCCTGCGTCTGGAAAACCTGCGCTTTGAAGCGGGCATCAGCACCGCGCTGGACCGCCTCGATGCACAGCGGGAAAGCTATGCAAGCGACCAGGGGCTGCTCGCTACCGAGCTGCAAATGCTGACCAACAACGTGGACCTCTACATCGCCATGGGCGGCGGCCTGCACGAATACGGCGTGACAGCGCCCGATGCCGCCAAGGAAACTGCTCCGGCGAAGGCCAATAAAGCCGCTCCCCGGGCAAAAGCACGCTGACACGCAGCCATAAAAAGACCCGCCTTCCGGCGGGTTTTTATATGCCTGCCGCCACAAGCGGCATAGGGCGGCTTCAGCCGTCATTCAGGCAAGCGGCGGGAATCGAGCCGCCGCTGTATCCGTCAGGCAGCCGACGGAGCAACCGTTATCAATGCCAGCAGGCTTTCCCGCCATCTTCAACCGCACGCAGATCATTCTTGCTTTCAGCGGGGTATGCCGCCCTTTGCCCGTTTGGCGTTGGATTCCCGCGTCAATACAACTTCCGTCTCCGCCACTTGTTTGCCCTGGTAATACACGTTTTTGTAGAAACTGTAGTTGGGTTCCCGCTCAAGTTCTTGTGCTTTGTACGTTTTGCCGTCGCGTGTCACACCGCTGTATCCGCGCATCCGCACCAGGAATGGATGCCCCGCTGCGTCCCATTCTCGCAGGTGGTAAACGCTATCGGCTTCGCGGTCAATAATATGGATAAGGCTTTGTTTTTCCGTGGGATAGTTTTGCGCCGTGATGTGCACCATGCACAGGCCAAGCTCGCCCAGGTGCGACATAGGGAACGCGCATACCGCCGAATGGTGTGCATGGGCTGATGTGGTTTTTTACGTATCCTTGATAGCTGCGGACAAGGCGCTTGCCGGTTTGGGGCAGTGCAGGTTCATTGTGTGTATTGTCGCCGGGTTTGAGTTGGGTAGATACCTATTCTTGGGAGTCCTGCTACGGAGACTATAAACACGTTTTTAGACCGACTTATCCTGACCAGCAACCGCCCCATTGTCGAAGTGACGCTGTCAAACTGAAAGACATCTCGCAAGCCATCAACAACGACCTGCCGGAAGCCGTCATGGTGAATCGCCCGCCGTGCGCCTCACCGCCAAAGGCCGGGACTACTGCCATCAGCACATACAGACAACAACCCTGCCCCGTAAACAGAGATTTTCCGCCGCTTGGCGGGCCCAGCAGTTACGCCGCTTGGTGCGTTCTCAAGTCTGAATCCCGCACAAAAAAAAGCGCTTCCGGGGAAGCGCCTTTTTGTCAGGCAGGCCGTGTTCAGAAAGAGTATTTGAAGTTCAGGCGCACGTCGCGGCCCGCTTCGGCCAAGGTGCTGCTGCCGGCACGCTGGCTGTGGCTGCGGTAGTTTTTGTCGAAGGCGTTGTTGACCGAGAAGTTGACGTTAAGATTTTTCTGCGGTTCCCAGTTGACGTAGAAGTCGCTCACGCCGTAGCCGGGACGCTCAACGCGGGCGTCGCTGCCGGATGAGCCGCGCGACGGGTTGGTGTAACCGCCGTTTTGTACGAAGCGGCCGCGCCAGCCTATTTCGGTGTGAATGTTGTCGAAGGTGTAGGAGGCACGCGTCGTCCAGGTGCGGCCTACGGGGATGGCGGTATAGTTGTTGTCCGCCACGGCACCGTCAAGTTTGGGCTTGCTGTACGCGACACCCGCGCCCAGTTTCAGCCCTTGCCAGCGGTAGGTCGCGCCGAGTTCGTAGCCGCTGTTTTTCAGTTTGCCGCCGTTGAACATGCGGCGGTAAGTGGCGCCCCGGGCGTCGGTCTCGGTGGCGGTGCCGATGATGCCTTTGGTGGTTTGCCAAAAGTAGCTGCCTTCGAGGGTGAGCGCGTCGTTCCATTCGTAGTCGAAGCCGATTTCAGTGTTGCGCGCGTGTTCGGCTTTGAGGCCGCTGTCAGCACGGACTGCGCGGCCGTTACCGAGCATCGCTTCGTAGAGGCGCGGGCTGCGGCTGGCGTAGTTGTGGCTGGCGTTCAGGCTGAGGCCGGGGATGACGTCGTAGATGATGCCGATGCTGGGGTTGAGTTTGCCGCTGCTTTTGCTGCCGCCGCCACTCGGTTTGTAGTTGAAGTGGTCGTAGCGCAGACCGGTGGTCAGGGTCACGGGATTCAAGTTCCAGATGGCTTCTCCGTAGAAGCCGAGGTCGGTTTTATTCTGGTTGCGCACGACGCCGGCGGCACGCGCGCCGCTGCTTTTGCCTTCCTGGTAGCGCCAGTTCACGCCGTATTTGAAGACGTGCGGCGTGGTGAAGGCGCTTTCGAGGTTGAAGTTACCGTTGTAGGTTTCAATTTCGTGATGGGCTTTTTCATCGGGCTCGTCGCGCTTGATGGTCATGCGGCCGAGGTTGGCAGTCGCTTTATCGATAAAGCCCATGTTGCGCCCTTCGTATTCGAGGTTGGTGGTGTTTTGTGTGGCGATGCGGTAGCGCGGCTGGTTGTTTTCGATGTTGCTGACGTAGTTGCCGTTTCGGTCTTTGACGAGGTTGGTGCCAGGCTCAACGGTGTAGCCCTGTTGTCGTTGGGCGGGGGTGAGGCGGCCGCCGCGCGCGCTGAGGAAGGTTTGCGAGAAGTCAAATTCTTCGCGCAGGGCGCGCACGCCGGAGTCGCGCTCCTGGCGGAAGCTGAGGTCAAGACACTGTTCGGAGGTAATGTCCACGCCGATTTTGCCGAGGTAGCCGCGCTGTTTCAAACCGCTGTTCAGCACTTTGTCGTTGCCGAGCAGATTGTGGTAGCCGTGGCCGCCTTTGTAGTCTTTGCGGTTGTTAAAATCACCAGCGATGAGGCCGTCGAAAGCGCCCTGTTTGCCGTAGACGGTGAGGCCGAGTTGCTGGCCTTTGTTGCTGGAATAGCCGGCGTTGATTTTGCCGCCGAGGTTTTGGCCTTCTTGCAAAAGGTCGGAGGCGCTGATGGTTTTGGCGACGATGGAGCCTGCGGTTGCGCCGATGCCCGCACTGGCCGAGCCGGTGCCCTTCTGCACGCTGACGATTTTCACAAGCGAGGGATCGAGCATGAAGCGGCCCTGGTGATGGAACATTTGTGTGTCGGAATAAACGTTGTCCACTTTCAGGTCAACTTGATCCTGGCCAATGCCGCGTATGGTCAGCCACTGCGAGGTGCCATTACCACCGCCGAAGTTGATGGACGGCTCTTCGCGCAAGGCGCCGCGCAGGTCGGTGTCGGTGCGTTTACTGAGGGTTTCCATGTCAACGACGTTGGTTTTGTTTTTTGCGCCTTCCTGGCCGATGTTGACGTTAATCGCTTCCAGCGTGGTGGTTTCCTGGGCGCTGACAGCAGCACTGACGGCGAGGGCAAGGGCGGAGAGGACAAGGGGTTTGTGCATAGAGGTTGACTCACGGTAATAAAAGAGGGTTACAGTCTAGCAAACAAGCGAAGCTAAATAAGAAAAATTTTCATCTCCACGCCAGGGTCTGTTAACAAGTAAATATCTAACTATATCAGTATATTATGGAAGAACGACTAATACTAACCGATTCTATCCGTAATACCCGCCGTCGTTACCGCAAGCGCATGCGGCAAACCTTGCGTGTCAACCGCTATATGCCGCTTGATACCGCTAACCTTCTTGCCCGCATCGTAGCCTTTTTCCATGGCGCTATCCGTGTTCTTCACACTCTGCGCATCAATAATCAGGAAAGTGGTTTCTTCATGGCGTCCCTGCTTGCGACGTGCTGCGGCCACCTGATTTTTTTAATGCTTCCTCAAGGATACTGATGCCACTTTCGCGGGGCTCGCTCCATCTCTGGAAGTAGGAATGAACGGTGCGTCATTTGGGAAAATCGCCCGGTAAGGGGGCACACCAGGCACAGCCGTTGCGTAGAAGGTAGAGAATGGCACAAAAGACATCGCACAAGTCCACTTTGCGTGGTGCTGTGCGTTTACGGGCACTTTCTAAAAGAGGAAGAAGGGGGCAAATTGTGTGCGACTTATATCGCTTGGGTATAGGTATCTACACATCTCGACAGTTGAAAAATATCTGCGAAAACGAAGAGATACCTCTCGTTCACTTGCGGGAGAGGGGGAGGGGTGAGGGCATTCATCCATAGGACGAACCATGTTGGATAGGGCGTTCAAGCATTTTTTTACCCTTCTCCGTCGCTTCGCGGCACCTCCTCCCGCAGGCGGGAGGGAGGGATGATTCGCTGTTTCTAAAAGATTTTTTCTCGCTGCAAGATGGGAAGATACCTATGATTGCTTGGGTAGGCTTTTCTGTTCATGCCGATAGTTTACAGCAGAGATTATGAACGCGTTCTCAAAGGCAAAGGCATCCCCGCCAAAAAACCGGGCGACCTGTGCCTTCACCATCCACATCGACCTGCCGCAAGCAAACGGTGACGCCGACCGCGCCGCTTGGGAGCAACTGGCGCGGCACACTACGGCGCAAGAGGCTGAACCATGCACGACGAACACAACATTCAACTGAGCTACC
This sequence comes from Cardiobacterium valvarum, assembly GCF_900460955.1. Taxonomy (GTDB): domain Bacteria; phylum Pseudomonadota; class Gammaproteobacteria; order Cardiobacteriales; family Cardiobacteriaceae; genus Cardiobacterium; species Cardiobacterium valvarum. The sequence goes on along the minus strand of NZ_UFUW01000001.1, from coordinate 352,081 downwards.
GCGAAATCATCCGCGCCTGCGACAGCGACGACAATTGGTTTATCAACATCATTGAAGCGGACATCATCCACGTCAGCGACGACCCGCAGCAGGCCACCTACGATGGTTACCAGCTAGCGCGCATCTGCCGCGCTCACCGCATCAGCCGCGATTTTGAAGCCAGCGCCCCCGCGACCGTACTCATCCTGCAATTCCTCGACGGACTCGACACCCTGCGCAAGGGACAATAAAGAACAAGCGGGCAACATAGCCTGCTCTTTAATTTATCCAACGATCATCGCGACACAAGCCTGTATTTATTCCACTTGGCGGCCACCCTTCCCTTGCGCGCTGTTTGCACGGCAACCAATCCTCGCTTTATGCAGAGTTGTAGCGCACACTACATGATGGTAAATGGAGGGTTCCATTTGCCGTTTTTTCTGTTGTTACTGGAGTTTTTAAATGAGTAAAGTCAGTAAAATTAGGCGTTTGGGTGCTTACTCTGCATGGGGTAAGCGGCGGTATGAAGCAGATCGGCAAGTACTACGTACTGTCGGTTTCGTTGCGTGTTAAGCGGAGGACGCCATGTTACTGACACAAATGCTTGACGCCGGACACGTCAATTTCAAGGAACGCTGTGCCGACTGGCAAAGCGCTATCCGCGCGGGATGTGAACCGCTGGTCGCAAGCGGCGCAGTGGATGCCGCTTATGCGGATGAAATCATTGCCAGCATTGAGCAATACGGGCCGTATATCGTTATCGCCCCCGATATTGCCATGCCACACGCGCAGGGGAATACCACAAATGTTCATCAGACAGCGGTGTCATTCATGAAAGTGCATAAAGCGGTCGCCTTTGCTGCCGATGACCGCAATAAGGATGCGCGCCTATTTTTCACCCTCGCCTCGCAGAATCACGAGCAGCACCTAGAAAATATGTCGATGTTGGCGACAATGCTTGATAACGAGGCGCTGATTGCCGAGCTGCTCACGGCGCAAAATAATGATGACCTGCGCAGCATCGCCGCCAAATTCGGGATTTAGGCGGATGGCATGGCTTGCATGCATGCCGGTGAAGTCTGTGACTTGCTCCTCCCGCTGTGCTTCCTCACGCTCCCTTAATAAGATATTCACACGGAATTTGGGGAATTCCCCACCTGACGGTGAGCCATGCACATCCGCGTTTCTCTGCTCCCGGAATATTTGTCTACCACTTGTTAGCGGCTGTTTTTTTGCCTTTTAACGTATTGCTACGCTGACAAATTTTGGCAATCTCACGATTTTTCCCAAAGCTCCACAATAAATCTATTGATTTGCACAAAATACTACTCTAATATCCACCCGTTTTTCACATAACGAGAGGTTCATCATGTCGTATGCAGTTGCGGTAATCGGTTTGGGTGCGATGGGTATGGGAGCGGCGCAGTCCTGTGTGCGCGCCGGTCTTGATACGTATGGTGTAGATTTGTCTGCGCAGGCGCGCGACGTTTTGCAGGCTGCCGGCGCGAAAACGGTTGCGGCATCGGCGGATGGTTTTGCCGACAAGCTCGATGCGGTGCTGCTGCTCGTGGTCAATGCCGCGCAGGTGGACGCTGTGCTTTTCGGCGAAAGCAAGCTCGCTGACAAGCTCAAGCCCGGCACGGCGGTGATGGTTTCTTCGACGATTGCCGCGCAGGATGCCCGCCGTTTTGGCGAGGCGCTCGCCGCGCGCGGCCTGCTGATGCTGGATGCGCCGGTTTCCGGCGGCGCGGCGAAAGCAGCCGCAGGCGAGATGACGGTGATGGCAGCCGGTGATGACGCTGCGTTCGCCAAGTTGCAGCCGGTGCTGGATGCGGTCGCGGGCAAGGTGTACCGCTGCGGCAAGGACATCGGTCAGGGCGCGACGGTCAAGATCATTCACCAGCTGCTGGCCGGGGTGCATATTGCCGCCGGAGCGGAGGCGATGGCGCTGGCCGCCAAGGCCGGGATTCCGCTCGATTTGATGTACGACGTGGTCACGCACGCCGCCGGTAATTCGTGGATGTTCGAGAACCGCATGAAGCACGTTGTTGATGGCGACTACACGCCGCTGTCGATGGTCGATATTTTCGTCAAGGATTTGGGCCTGGTGACGGATACGGGCAAGGCGCTGCGTTTCCCGCTGCCACTCGCGTCTACGGCGTTCAATATGTTCACTGAGGCGAGCAATGCCGGGCACGGCAAGGAAGACGACAGCGCGGTAATCAAGATTTTCAGCGGCATCGAACTGCCGAAAAAAGGGGGCTGAGATGTTGCAGTTAGGGGTGATTGCCGACGATTTCACCGGTGCAAGCGATATCGCCAGCTTTTTGACGGAAAATGGTCTGCGCACGGTGCAGATGAACGGTATTCCGGCGCGCGCCCTGCCGGACGGCGTCGATGCGGTGGTGATCAGCCTGAAATCGCGCTCGATTGCCGCGCAAGAGGCGATAGCGCAGTCGCTCTCGGCATTGCAGTGGTTGCAAGCGGCAGGCTGCAAGCAGTTTTTCTTCAAGTATTGTTCGACGTTTGACAGCACCGCCGCCGGCAATATCGGCCCGGTGACGGATGCGCTGCTCGATGCGCTAGGCGAGGATTTCACGGTGATTTCCCCCGCGCTGCCGGTCAACGGGCGGACGATTTTCAACGGTTATCTGTTCGTCGGCCAGGTGCTGCTCAATGAATCGGGGATGCAGAATCACCCGATTACGCCGATGCGCGACGCCAGTCTGCCACGCCTGATGGACGCGCAGGCGCGCGGCAAGACGGGGCTGGTCGCCTATCCGGACATGGTGCAGGGCGCAGCGCACGTCAGGGACTGCTTCGCCCATCTGCGCGCAGACGGCTACCGCTATGCAGTCGCCGACAGTGTCGATAACGCGCAACTGGCGGTGCTGGCCGAGGCCTGCCGCGATTTGCGCCTGGTTACCGGCGGTTCGGGGCTGGGCGCGTATCTGGCGGCGCTGCTTTCCGGCGGCAAGAAGGGCGATAACGCCTTTGTGCCGAAGAAAGGGGCGACGGTGGTGCTTTCCGGCTCGTGTTCGGTGATGACCAACAAGCAGGTCGCTACCTATAAGGCCGTCGCGCCGCACCGCTTCGTCGAGGCGCAGGCCTGCATCGAGCGGGGCGCGGACTATGCCGCTGAACTCGCCGCCTGGGTCGTCAGCCATTTGGATGACAAACACGCACCGCTGCTCTACGCCACCGTGCCGCCGGATGAACTCAAAGCCATTCAGCAACGCTTCGGCATGGAGAAATCCAGCCACGCCATCGAGCAGGTGTTTGCCGCCGTCGCGGAAAAGCTGCGCGCGCAGGGCATGGTGAATTTCATCTGCGCGGGCGGGGAAACGTCCAGTATCGTCGTGCAGCGTCTCGGCGTGGACGGCTTCCACATCGGCAAGCAGATTGCCCCCGGCGTGCCGTGGCTGCGCGTGCTTGATGGCGAAGTCTATCTCGCGCTGAAATCCGGCAACTTCGGTACTGAGGATTTCTTCGCCTACGCGCAGGGGATGTTCGCATGACCGAACTTGAGCAAAAAAACCAGATGGTGGCGCTGGCGTCGTCGCTGTTTAACCGGGGTTACAGCGTCGGCGGGGCGGGCAACCTGTCCTGCCGCCTGGACGGCGGGCGTTTCCTCGTCACCCCCACCGGTTCCTCGCTGGGGCGGCTGACGGCGGAACGGCTGTCGGTGCTGGATAGCGACGGCAAGCTGCTCGCCGGCGACAAACCGAGCAAAGAATCCGTCTTCCACCTCGCGCTGTACCGCAAGAATCCCGCCTGCAACGCCATCGTCCACCTGCATTCCACCTACCTCACCGCACTGTCCTGTCTGCAAGGGCTGGATCCTGCGAACGCGCTCAAAGCGTTCACGCCGTATTACGTCATGCGCGTCGGCGCATTGCCGGTCATCCCGTATTACCGCCCCGGCCACCCCGACATCGCGCGCGAATTGGAAGCGCGGGCGCTCACGGGCCGCGCCTTCCTGCTCGCCAATCACGGCGTGGTGGTCACGGGCAGCGACCTCACCGATGCGGTGGATAACACCGAAGAACTGGAAGAAACCGCCAGACTGCATTTCATCCTGCGCGGCGAAAACATCCGCTATCTGACGGATGACGAAGTTAACGATCTGAAAAACCGGGGGAAATAACCATGCCCAAATTTGCTGCCAACCTGACCATGATGTTTGCCGACCGCCCCTTCCTCGAACGCTTCAAGGCGGCGGCGGACGCGGGCTTCCGCTACGTCGAATACCTGTGGCCCTACGACTATCCCGCCGCCGAGCTGAAAGCGCTGCTGGACAAGCACGGCTTAAAGCAGGTGCTCTTTAACAGCGCGGCGGGCGATACGAAAAACGGCGAATGGGGGCTGACTGCCCTGCCGGGGCGCGAAAACGAGGCGCGACGCGACATCGACCAGGCGCTGGAATACGCCATCGCTCTGGAATGCCCGACCGTGCATATCATGGCGGGCGTCGTCCCCGCCGGTGCTGACCGCAACGCCTATCTCAACACCTACATCGACAACGTGCGCTACGCCAGTGAACGCTTCCGCCCGCACGGCATCCACATCGTGCTGGAAGCCCTCAGCCCGCAGGTCAAACCGAATTACCTGCTGAAAAGCCAGTACGACACACTCGCCGCCGTCGAAGCCATCGACCGCGACAACGTGCGGATCCAGTTCGACTACTACCACGCGCAGAACGTGGACGGACAGTTGAGCGCGATGACCAAAGCGATGTTTGCGCGCATTGGCCACATCCAGATTGCTTCCGTCCCCGACCGCCACGAGCCGGACGAAGGCGAGGTGAACTACCCCTACATCTTCGCCCTGCTCGACGAACTCGGCTACGCGGGCTACATCGGCTGCGAATACAACCCGCGCGGCAAAACCGAAGACGGGCTGGGCTGGTTCGCGGCTTACCGTTAAACAGGCCGCCAAGCGGAACCCCAAATCCCTTCCCTCGCTTGCGGGGGAAGGTGTCGCAAAGCGACGGAAGGGGGGAAACAAACCGCCAAGCGGGATAAAACCTAACCTTGCGGGACAAGGTTTGTTGCTAACGCAATTTGCCCAACCCCCATCCCGGCCTGCCCCCAGAGAGAGAAGGGGATTACCCCGCCAAGCGGGATAAACACTGGGCTTCCCGCCTTCCCCGTCATTGCACACACTTTCCTTCACACAACAGAGGCAACCCATGAAAAACATCGTCATCACTGGCGGCGCCGGCTTCCTCGGCCAGCGGCTTGCCAAAACCCTGCTGGCCAAGCGGCAGGATGTCCACCTCACCTTGGTGGATGTCATCAAACCGACCGCACCCGGTAACGACCCGCGCGTAACCTGTGTGGAAATGGATCTGCGCGATCCCGCCCACCTCGGCAGCGTCATCACGCCGGCGACCGATGCCGTCTTCCACCTCGCCGCCATCGTCAGCAGCCATGCCGAAGCCGAACCCGACCTCGGCTACGAAATCAACTTCCTGGCCACGCGCAACCTGCTGGAAGCCATCCGCCACACCAAACCGTCCATCCGCATCATCTTTTCCAGCTCGCTCGCCGTCTTCGGCGGCAAACTGCCCGATGTCATCCGCGACGACACCGCCGTCACCCCGCAGTCCACTTACGGCACACAAAAAGGCATGTGCGAACTGCTGATTAACGACTACACCCGCAAAGGCTTCGCCGACGGCCTCGCCCTGCGCCTGCCTACCGTCTGCATCCGCCCCGGCAAACCGAACAAGGCTGCCTCGTCTTTCGTGAGCGGCATCATGCGCGAACCGCTGCAAGGCGAAGACGCCGTGCTGCCGGTCAGCCCCGCGCTGCGCCTGTGGCTGTCCAGCCCCGATACCGTCGTTGCCAACTTCATCCACGCGCTTGATATGCCTTCCCTGCCGCCGCGCGACTGGCACGTCATCAACCTGCCCGGCTTCACCATCAGCGTACAGCAAATGCTCGACGATCTCGCCGCCATCAAGGGTAAAGACATCCTGCAACACATCAAGCCGCAACTCGATGAAGGCATCAACGCCATCGTCGCCAGCTGGCCGGCCGCGATCGACAACACCAGTGCCCTCGCGCGCGGTTTCATCTGCGACAGCGACTTCCAGAGCGTCATCCGCCAATTCATCGACAAAGACCTGCAAGGGGGATAAATCATGGAAACCACTGAAAAAGCCGTGACCACCATTCTCGGCATGCCTCTGCCCATCATCGGCCTCCTGATTGCCATCTTCGTCCTGATCTACCTCGTGCTGCGCACCCGCGTGCACGCCTTCATCGCCATGCTTATCGCCGCGTCCATCGCCGGCATCTGCGGCGGCCTGAGTGCGACTGAAACCATCAGCGCCATCAGCAAAGGCTTCGGCAGCACCCTCGGCAGCATCGGTATCGTCATCGGCCTCGGCGTGATGATGGGTCGCATCTTGGAAGTCTCTGGCGCTGCCGAAAAAATGGCGTTCAGCTTCATCAAGTTCCTCGGTGAGAAAAAAGAAGAATGGGCGCTGGCGATCACCGGCTACATCGTCAGCATCCCGATCTTCGTCGATTCCGCCTTTGTCGTCCTCTACCCCGTCGCTAAAGCACTCGCCAAAAACAGCAAACGCTCGTTGCTCACCCTCGGCGTCGCCCTCGCCGGCGGCCTGGTCGTCACCCACCACACCGTGCCACCGACCCCCGGCCCGCTCGGCGTCGCCGGCATCTTCGGCGTGGATTTAGGCGCCATGCTGCTCTCCGGCATGTGCTTCGCCGTGCCTTGCGTCATCGGCATGGTGTACTACGCCAAATGGCTGGACAAACGCTTCCCCGAGTTCAACCAGCAAGCCTTCAGCGAAGACGAACTGCGCGACAAACTCGACGGCTACATCGAAAAACAACAGGCCAAATCCCTGCCCAGCCTGTTCCTTTCCATGCTGCCCATCGTCCTGCCGATCGTCCTCATCTTCGCCAAAGCCATCGTTGATCTCGTCGGCAAATACAGCTTCCCGACCGAAGAAGCCCTGAAAGCCTTCCAGGCCGGCGCCTTCTACCAAACCATCGCCTTTGTCGGTAACCCCATCATCGCGCTCGCCATCAGCGTGCTGGTCGCCGTCTATACCCTGCTGCCGCGGACAAGCGTGCAAGACACCGCCAAATACCTCGAAGAAGGCGTGACCAGTGCAGGCATCATCCTGCTCGTGACCGGTGCCGGCGGCGCACTCGGCGCCATCCTGCGCGACAGCGGCGCGGGCAAAGAAATGGCCCAGCATATCGCCCAGCACCTGCCCTTCTCGCCGATCATGATTCCCTTCATCATCGCCACCCTGATGCGCTTCATCCAGGGTTCGGGCACCGTCGCTATGGTCACCGGCGCCTCTATCTCCGCGCCAATACTGGGCGAAATTAACGGCATCAACATGCTCCTCGCTGCCAACGCCGCCACCATGGGCTCGCTTTTCTTCGGCTACTTCAACGACAGCTTCTACTGGGTGGTCAACCGCATGATGGGTATCGCCGATGTGAAGACCCAGATGATCGTCTGGTCTATCCCGACCACCATCGCCTGGGGTATCGGCGGCGCACTGGTCGCCGTTGCCAACCTCATCTTCGGCCACGGCGGCTCCATCCTCGACCCCATCCTGCCGCTCATCGTCCTCGGCTTGGTAATGACCTACGTCATGCATATGAACCGGAAAATTACCGCCTAAACGACACAAGGCCCGCCATACAGCGGGCCCTTTTGCTTTTAAAACAGGGGAACACCATGCACTTGACACTACGCCGCCTCCTCCAAACCGCCTTCTGCGTACTCGGCCTCGCCACCTTTGCCCAGGCAGAAACCACCTACCCGAACCAGGAAGAACACGAATGGGTCATCCCGAACTACCGCTTCACAAGCGGTGAGACCCTGCCCGAACTGCGCCTGCACTACACCACCCTCGGCAACCCCGACGGCGAACCCGTCCTCATCCTGCACGGCACCACCGGCTCCGCACGCAGCATGCTCAAAAAGGGCTTTGCCGACGAACTCTTCAGCGCCGGCGCACCGTTGGATGCCGCCAAATACCGCATCATCCTGCCGGACGCCATCGGTACCGGCAAAAGCAGCAAACCCTCAGACGGACTGCGCATGAAATTCCCGCGCTACACCTACGACGACATGGTCGATGCCCAATACCGCCTCATCACCGAGCACCTGGGCATCAAGCATTTGCGCCTCGTCCTAGGCAACTCCATGGGCGGCATGCACACCTGGCTGTGGGCGACCCGCTACCCGGACATGATGGATATTGCTGTGCCAATGGCGTCCTACCCGACCCAAATGGCAGGGCGCAACTGGATGATGCGCCGCCTACTGGTCGATACCATCAAAAGCGACCCCAGTTGGCAGAATGGCGACTACCGCGAACAGCCGCAGAATTTCCGCCGCACCTACCTCTTCTTCACCACCGCCACCAACGGCGGTGAACAAGCGCTGTACAAAGCGGGCAGCAGCGCGGCAGGCGACGCCTGGCTGCAAGAACGCCTCGCCGCCCCCTTCAACGGCGATGCCAACGACTTCATCTACCAGTGGGAATCCTCACACGACTACAACGCCTCGGCTCATCTCGAAAACATCCGCGCCCACCTGCTCGCCATCAACTCCGCCGACGACGAACGCAACCCGCGCGTCCTCGGCATCATGGAACGGGAAATCCCGCGCATCCCGCACGGGCGCGAATACCTCATCCCCGCCAGTGAAAACACCCGTGGCCACGGCACCGTGATGCAGGCCAAACACTGGAAAGCCGAACTGCAACAACTCCTGCAAACCGCCCCGAAACAACAACTCTGAGGCACGACCATGCAATATCACTTTCTTTCCCACCCGCTGAACATCGCCGATCCCGGATTCCCCGGCGAACCGACGCTGCGCATCGAAAAAAGCACACGCATCGCCGACGGCGACGCCTACAACAGCTCCATCCTGCACCTCTTCAACCATTTCGGCACCCACTACGACGCCCCGGCCCACTTCAACCCGAACGGCCCAACCATCAGCGAACTGCCGATCGAGCGCTTCATCTACGAACACCCGCTCCTCATCGACCTGCCCAAAGGTGAAGCCTCGCTAATTGAGCCCGCCGACCTCGTGCCCTACATGGCGCGTGCCGCCAAAGCCGACTGCCTCATCCTGCGCACCGGACTCGAAGCCGTGCGCAAACGCGACCCGCAAACCTACGCCGCACGCGGCTGCGCCTTCAGCATCAACGCCGCCCAGTACCTGCTGGATCACGCCCCGCACCTCAAAGCCGTCGGCTTCGACTTTATCTCGCTGGCCTCGCCGTCGCATCCCGACCACGGCGTCAAAGCGCACCAAATCCTGCTCGGCATGTACAGCAAACACTACATCTGCATCATCGAGGACATGGCGCTCGCCCATATTGACGCCTACCGCCTGCAACGCGTCATCGCCATGCCGCTGCGCGTGCAGGGCGTAGATAGCGCACAAGTGAGCATCCTTGCCGAAGTCGGCGAACCGACAGGAGAACGATCATGAAAACCTGCCGCTGCTATGCCCTGTGGGCAGCTATCTTTGCCCTCATCGCCCTGATTGCCGCCTGGACAGGCAACCGCATCGAACGCGACTTTGGCCGCATCGACGTCAACACCATCACCTTCATGACCGAAGAAATGCAGCCGATGGTGGCCAAACTCTATCGCCCGAAAACCGCGACTGCCGCACATCCCGCGCCGGGATTGCTGGCCCTGCACGGTTACCAAAGCGACAAAGAAGCCACCAACACCTTTGGCGCCCTTGAACTGGCGCGGCGCGGCTACGTCGTCCTCGCCATCGACCACTTCGGGCACGGCTACTCGACCAAAGCCCCAGCCGCCAACAAAAACATGAGCGGCGCCAACAACGGCTACCAGTACCTGAAAACCCTGCCGTTTGTGGATAACACCCGCCTCGGTATCTTCGGCCACTCCACCGGCGCCTTGAACGCCATCCGCGTCGCCAAAGCCAACCCCGATCACCGCGCGGTGAACGGACAAAGCAGCAACGGCGGCGAAATGGACGGACTGCACAACTACCTGCTCACCCAGGGTCTCTACGAAGAAATCGGCGGCTACCGAGAAAAAACCTACCCCGTCAAAAACCTCGTCCACAACGCCGCGCGCCTGCAAGCCTTCGGCCTGCCCGCCGACAGCACCCTCGAATGGAACCACACCTACGGCAATATCGCCGACGGCAGCGCCCGCCGTGCTGACTTGGTACACGGCAGCCACCTCGGCGTGATGATTGCCACCGCGACCAACCAAAGCGCCATCGACTGGTTCGCGCAAACCCTCGGCCAGCCGCAGGAAGCACAGGGCTTCACCTACTGGTACAAAGAAAGCAGCGGCCTCGTCGCCCTCATCGCCGCCGTGCTCTCTACCCTCTGCCTGGCTGCGTTGCTGCTGGATACCCCGTACTTCGCTGCCGCCCGCCAGCCGCTCAATAACGACAACCGTCTGGAACGCGGCCAATGGCGGCTATTCGCCCTCATCAACGTCCTGCTCACTCTGTTGCTCTACCCGCTCTTCACCCGTTGGGGCGGCGCCAACGAACCTATCGCCGCCCTCCTGCCCGCGATGCCGCTGGAAATGGGTAACGGCATCATCACCTGGCTCCTCGTCAGCGCCGCCGTGAGCATCGCGCTGTTCAGCCTGTGGTACCGCCGTCAGGGCGTGCCGCTGCAATACCTGGGCGTATTCGCTCCGCCGACCCGCGACAGCGCAATCGTCATCCGTCGCAGCCTGCTCCTGGCCCTGCTGCTGATGGGCTACCTCTACGCACTCACCCTGCTCATCCACAACCTCTTCGCCCAAGAACTGCGCTTCCTCTGGCCACTCCTGAAACCGATGACTGCCGAACGCTGGCAGCTCTACCCGCTCTACTGGCTGCTCATCCTCATCGCCTTCACCGCCGTGAACGGCCTCATCCTTACCATCCAGCTCAAACAGCCCATCGGCTACAGCTTCACCGGCAACCTGCTGCGCTGGAGCGTGGGCAGCATCCTCGCTGCCGTCGGCGGCCTGTTCCTGCTGTGGTGCCTGCACTTTATCCCCGCCTACCTGCAAATCGGCCCGGGATTCGACGTCATCGGCCTGCCGCAATACGGCGGACGCTGGATGATGATGCTGCCGGTCATCATGGCGCAATACAGTGCGATGCTCATCATCAACCACTGGTGCTACCTGAAAACCGGCTACATCTGGCTCGGCGTCACCCTCACCTCGCTCCTGATGGCGTGGATGATGGTCGGCGGACAAGTCATCGGGCGTTTCATGGCTTGAGACATGCCACGCTCCCAAGCAAAATCCCGCTCCGGCGGGATTTTTCATGCAACCAGCCCCCGCGCGCCACCCGCCACCGCCCCGGAAAACTGTTACAATCCACACACCTAACGCCCATCCCCCGTATGAAAAGACGCCTCCTCCTCGCCACCCTCCCCTTTGCCCTTGCCGCCTGCAGTTTCCACCTCAAAGGCGCGCAGCAGGCGAACCACGTGCACAGCATTCACCTCGAACTGCCCGGTGGCAACGACGAACTGGCCGATGCCATCCGTGCCACCCTGCGCCAGCAAGACATCGCCGAAAGCGCGGAAGCTGCCGTGCGCGTCACCATCAGCGACATCGACCACCAGCGCGTGCGCACCACGACCGGCAGCACCGGCGACACCCAGGAAATCGAACTCTTCGACAGCTTCCGCGCCACCATCAGCGAAAACGGCGAGACGCGCGGCAGCCAGACCTTCACCGCACGCAGCAACGTCCTCTACCGCAGCAACGCCTACCTCGGCAGCCGTGCTGAAGAAGCCGAAGCGCACCAGCAACTCGCGCGCGACAACGCCGGCAAACTCATCCGCTATCTCAACGCCACTATCCGATGAACCTCGCCGCGCAAGACACCGCCCACCACCTGAAAGCGCACCCGCTGCCGGCCATCAGCCTCATCTACGGTAGCGAAGTGCTGTTGAACGCCGAAGCGCTGGACGCCCTGCGCGCGCGTGCCACCGCCGACGGTTTCAGCGAACGCCAGCGCCTCTACGGCGACACCCGCATCGACACCCTTATCGCCGAACTCGAAACCCCCTCGCTCTTCGCACCGCGCCGCCTGCTCGAACTCTATCTCGACCATAAGAAAGCGGACAAGGTGACCGCTGACACCCTCACCCGCCTCGCCGAGCTGCCGCTCGATAATACCCGCCTCATCATCTACGCGCCGAACCTGGAAAAACCGCATACCACCGCGTGGTACAAAGCGCTGTTCAGCAAAGGCAATCTCGCCATCGCCAGCCAGGCGCTCTACCCCGAACAATTCGCCAAACAAATCCGCGCCCGCCTGAATGCCGCCAAACTGCGCCTCACCGAAGCCGCTTACGAACTGCTGCTGGCTAACTGTCAAGGCAACCTCTTTGCCGCCAAACAAGCCATCGAACGTCTCACCATTCACCCGCAGGCGCACAACATCATTGACGAAACCCTGCTCACCGAACTGCTGGACGACTTCTCGCAATTCAACACCTTTGCCCTCAGCGACGCCATCCTCGGCGCCGACTGGCTGAACGCCTGGCGCATCGCCGCCCGCCTCGAAGCGGAAAACCCGCGCGACACCACCCTCGTCACCTGGCTCATCCAGCGCGACATGAGCGTTCTCATTGGCCTTGCCAACCTGAACCCGGGCGAACACTCCGCCCACTACCAGCAATACAACATCTTTGCCGGTCAGCAGCGCCGCTATCAGGCAGCACTCGGCAAACACAGCCGTGCCGCCCAGCGCACCCTGCTCAAACTCGCAGCCAGACTCGACCGCATCACCAAGGGCGCGGAACACGGCGACTACTGGCACACCCTGAAGCAGCACCTGCTCCTCCGCGCCCAACAACAACGACAGCTCCCCATATGACTTACGCACCACCCCGCAGAAACCGCCGCCTCCCGCTGAAACTTGAAGAAGGCCGCGCCTACCAAGGCCGCGTCATCAACTGGAACGACGAAAAAGGCTACGGCTTCATCCAGATCCAGCCTGGCTACGAAAATCTCTTCTTCCACATCAGCAACTTCGCCTACCACCACCGTCGTCCGTCGGCAGACATCGCCGTTACCTTCCTCGCCACTCCGGCCCCAAAAGGCGGCTGGCAGGCAAACCGCGTCCTCCTGCGCGAGCACGAGCATGCCATCATGGAAAGCAACCCCTACGACATCGCCGACAAAAACCAGCCCAAGCGCGTCGAAGGCTATGTCTATGCCGTGCTGGATGTCCTCTACTTCCTCGGCCTAACCCTCATCTCGCTGCCGCTCGGCATCACTAGCGCCATCATGAGCGTGCTGACTGTCGTCCTCTACCGTTACGACAAACGCGCCGCCGAACAGGGCGGGCAGCGTATCCCCAACACCACCCTGCATCTTGCCAGCCTCCTCGGTGGCTGGCCGGGAGCGCTCATCGCCCGCCCGCTCTTGCGGCACAAACTCAACCAAAAACGCTTTCGCGGCTTCTTCTGGGCGAGCATCGTTGCCAACTTCGGCATCCTTTACCTGCTCATCGCCTACCTGCCGCCCTACAACCCGCTGACCAACTTCTGAACAAGGAACCCCATGAATGCCAACGAACTCAAAACCCTGGTCGAGCACAGCCTCGCCGAACTCAAAGCCGTGGATGTCGAAACCATTGATCTCGCCGGCAAAACCGACATCGCCGACTACATGATCGTGGCCAGCGGCACCTCTGACCGCCACCTGCACGCACTCGCCGACAAAGTCCACGACGACAGCAAAGCCGCCGGCCATCCGCCGCTCGGTATGGAAGGCGAAGACAGCCGCGACTGGGTGCTGGTTGACCTCGGCGACATCATCGTTCACCTCATGCGCCCGGAGACGCGCGAACTCTATGCGCTGGAAAAACTGTGGTCGCTGCCACCGACACGCAGCTGAGCGCAAGCGGCAAGACATAGTCGTTTCAAATAGGACTGAGACAAGGCGGCGAGCCGAAGACTGTATGTTTTCATACGGCGGCTAGGCGAGCCAACACCGTATCCGTCCTATAGTAAAATAGCTAAAAAAGAGTCACAAACGTCAGGAACCAAAACAGCAGGGTATTCACATCAACCAACCGCCATTGTTTCCTCAACCGTTTGATCCATGCCCATGTCTTCTCTATCGGGTTGAAATCCGGGCTATAGGGCGGAAGCCACAGCACCGTATGTCCCTCAGCCTGTAACGCATCCAGCATGTCCTGCCGTTTGTGGAAGGAGGCGTGTTGTCCATCACGATCACGCTGCAGGCGGGCAGCTCCAGCATCTGTCGCCCATGTGTGAAAAACATCGCTGTCCATGCTGCAATCGAAGGCAGTGAAAGCAAATGGCACGGTGCCACACAGGGCACCGATAACGTTGGTCTGTGCCTTGGTTGGTCTGTGCCTTGCCCCATCCGGATACGCCTGCGCATTTTACTTCGAGGAATTCACGGCGTTTTTCTTTGTCTGCCTTGCGGTGGCGGAAGTCTTTTTTTTAACGGTGAAGCGATAGCGTTTGAGCGCCTTGCAGATGCCGTTTTGCGAGCAGCCCAGACGTGCAGCCCTTTCCCATTGATAGTCATCAGGGTGCCCGGTCACGTCTTGCCGGATGACTTCTTCTGTGAGAAGGCGGGGCGTAGAACGGCGGCTGCCTTTGGGTTGTGGCTGTTTCTTCCGGGTAGCAAGGGTGTTGGGGCTGATGCGGTGTCCGGCTGCCACTTCGCGATAGGTGCTATCTTCGAGTTCTGCAAGGATTTTTTTACGGATACGGGCTGGATAGGTCATGATTTTTCTGTTCTTCTGCTATTTAACTATATCCCGCTTGACGGGAAGCCGTTTCAGGGCAGAAGCACTTGGCCGAAGCGGGCGGTGCAGCCCGTCGCGGTCTTGGTGAACACCAGCCCCGCTGCGTTGTCCGCCGGGCAATAGGTGACGGCAAAGGGCAGGTTGGGCAGCGGCAGGGTGCTGTACACCGGCGTCTGCGGGTAGGCAGTAAGCAGGGTAATCAGTGCTGAGGTCTGGCGCAGGCCTTTGCCGGTGAGAACGATGGCATCGGGGCGGCGTGCGTGTCGTCGCAGTTCCGGCAGCAGGTAGCGTGCGGCGTCGTCACGACCCAGGTTGCGGTGGCGCAGTCCCGCGTTCACCACCAGGGTTTTGCCGCCGTGGTAATGCACGGCGCTGCTGTTCGGTGCGCGGTAATCGGGCGGCGGCAAGAAGACGGCGGCGAGGCTGATGCCGAGGGCGAGTGCCGCCCAGGCAAGCGGCAGGGTCAGTAGCCGCTGCGGCCACGGTGAGGCGACTGTCTCCGTTTGCAGCGGGAATTCGCGCCCGTGCAGGCGGGCAAGTGCGCAGAGGACGACCGCCGTCGCGCATAAGGCGGCAGTGGTACCCGGCTGGAAGGCGGGTTGCCAGTACGCCCAGTCAGGTGCGGCAAAGCCTGCCAGCGCATGCAGGAAGGTATCCAGCAGCCACGACGCTGCCGGGGCGAGCGGCGGGCAGATGAGCGCCAGCAGGGAAGCCGCCAGCACCGGCGCCAGCCACGGGATCAGTACCAGATTGGCCGCGAGCGACACGAGGCTGATGCCGCCGAACAGCGCCCAGCCGATCGGTAGCAATGCCAGCGTGATCAGCGTCTGCAACACCAGCCACTGCCACAGTGGGCGCAGTTGCCGCCATAGTGGTGCGCTGTAAAGGATGACCGCGACCGCTGCGAACGACAGCCACGCACCTGCCGCACCAAGTTGCCACGGGTTCGCGAGCAGGATGGCGAGTGCGGCGAGTTTGAGTGCCTGTCGTCCGCCGCCCAGCCCCGGCCAGTGCCAGCACAGGGTCAGCACGGCAAGCATCAGCCAGGCGCGCAGTACCGGCGCCGCCGCCCCGGTCAGGAGGGCGTAGGCGAGGGCGCAGAGCAGGGTGCCGTGCAGGGCGATGGTGTGCGGCTGCACCCCGCCCCGCCCGCGTGGCGGCAGGGCAGCGGTCAGGTGGCGCAGGAGGAGGTAGATGAGCCCGGCGATGAGCGCCAGATGCAGGCCGGAGATGGCGATGAGGTGCGAGGTGCCGCTGCGGCGCAGGCGGTTTTGTACTTCGGCATCCAGCCCGCTGCGGTCGCCGATGATGAGGGCGCGTAGCCACGCGTGCTGCGCGGCGGGGAAGACGGCGTCGATACGGGAAGCCAGGGCGGCGCGCTGCCGCACGGTCCACGGTGCGCTTTCGTTCAGCGACACGACCGCGCGCACTGTCGCCCGCCCGCGCAGCCGCGCCTGTTGCGCAACCCGGCTACCGTCGCCGGGTTTCAGGCGCACTTGCGCGTGCAGCACTTCGCCGAGACGGTAGGGGCGGCGGGAGAAATCGGCTCCGCTCAGGCGGTCGCCGGGCTTGAGCGGGCAATCGCCCGTTTGCCGCGTTACCAGCACGAAACGGCTGCCGACCGGATAACCGCGCGTCGGGAAGTCGGCGATATAAAAGGTGGCGCGGCAATCCACCGCCGCCGGCAGCGGCGCCGTGAATTGCCACGGCGACAGTGTCCATAGGGCGGCAAGTAAGGCGATGGCGGGGTATCGGGTCAGGCGGTGGGCCAGCAACACCAGGGCGCAGGGCAGGCTCCACAGCGGCAAGGGTAACCGCCAGGCGAGCAGGATGCCGCCTGCGACGGCCAGCAGCGTCGCATCCAGCGGGGCGATCGCGGCGTGTTGCCCGGCAATGATGCCCGCCGACGGACGACCACCCTGCCCGCCCCACGCTGTGCTGCCCATTGCTACTCCTCTCCCGAAAATATGTCCGTCGACCATTGTAAGCGGGGCAGCGCCATCCTGTGCCGCTTAACGCACGGGGAAGCTATACAATGCCCGCGAAATCTCTGCACGGCTGCTATATGTCCCGCATCACCCTCACCCCCTGCACCGCCACACACCATGCCGCCCTCGCCTACCGCCTGCCGCCGGCGCAGGGCGACTACACCCGTGCGCCGCAGGAATGGTTCGCCGCTGGCAGCTTTCGCAGCGGACAATACCCCGTCAGTATTCTCGCCAACGCCGTCCCGGTCGGCTTTTTCATTCTCGATACCGGTGCGGACAAGGCGGATTACAGCAGCGACCCGCATGCCCTGTTGCTGCGCTCGATGTCCATTCATCCTGCATGGCAGGGGCAAGGCATCGCCGCTGCGGCGCTCGCCCCGCCCCTGCTGTGGGCATATATCAACCGCCGCATTCCGACTATCCGCCGCATCGTCCTCGGTGTCCACCATGCCAATGTCGCCGCGCAGCGCCTATATCTGCGCTGCGGTTTCCACGACAGCGGCCGCACTTATCCCGGGCTGAAAGGCCTGCAATATGTTTTTGAACAACCCCGTCCCGTATGAACCGTCTCTCTTTCCATCGTGGCCACTTCGCCCTGCTCGTCACCGCCGCCCTTTTCGGCAGCACCTTCATCTTCCAGCGTCACAGCGCTGCCGTCGTCTCCGCCACGCTTTTCACCGCCTGGCGTCTGCCCGTCTCCACCGCCTTCCTTGCCTTCTTCTTCGCCCTGCGCCGCCAGCCCGCCTGGGGCCACTGGGCACGCGACGGTATCGTCTGCGGCATCCTGCTGTACCTCGGCATGTATAGCCAGCAATGGGGCCTCGCCCACACCACCGCCGGCAAAGCTGGTTTCATCACCAGCCTCTATGTCGTCCTCGTGCCTTTGCTCGGCCTCGTCACAGGGGAACGTCTGCACAAATCCCTGCTAACCGCCATCATCCTCGTCTTTGCCGGCATCTGCTGTCTCGCCGGCATTCAAAGTGACGACAAGGCACTCAGCTGGAATATCGGCGACAGCGTTACCCTGGCCTGCGCCTGCATCTGGGCGCTGTACGTCATCTATACCGGCATCGCCGTGCGCCGCAGCGATGCCCTGGCGCTGACCACCATGCAAATGTTCGTCGCCACCCTGATCGCCCTGCCCATCGCCATCACGAGCGACGGCATCCCCGCCCTGCTTGATCCCGCCCGGCTCTATTACAGCCGCTGGGACATCTTCTATGCGGGCGTTGTCTCCTCCGGCCTCGCCTTTTTCCTGCAAGCCTGGGGGCAGCGCAGTGTCGCCGCCACCCCCGCCGCCATCATCCTTTCGCTGGAAAGCGTCTTCGCCCTGCTCGCCGGCTGGCTGTGGCTGAATGAAACCGTGACCCCGCTGATGCTGACCGGTTGCGCCCTGCTCTTTGCCGCGATGGTTATCGCCCAGAAAGCACCGGATAAACCATGACCCCTTTCCTGCAATTACCACCATCGCGCGAAGCGCAACAAGTGGCCGCCTTCATGCGCGTTCGCCATCACCGGCGCCAACGCCGCTTGCCGGCGCTCTTCCGCCTGCGCCCCTCCTTTTGCCGCGACCGCAACTACCGCCGCCGCACCCTGCTCATCCTCGCCCTCGCCACCGACAACACCGCTGCCGACCGCCCACTGCTGCGCCAACTGCTGCGCGAGACACAGCGCAGTTACACACTCGGCCTCAGCTGGGACATCCGCGACGCCGTGGCTGTCCTCACCTATCTCCTTTATCGCCACCTGCACAGCCGCGACATCCCGCTGCTGTGGACGGCGCGTCACAGCGGCGGTTCGGATACCTATTACAGTCTGGACGCCGAAATCACCTTCGGCTTTGACGCGACGGACACCCTGCACCATCTGGCGAAGAAGCGACCGCCTCGCCGTGCCGACCGCGACATGGCAGCGGACATCCGCCACTACCTCGCACAGAAAGACAGCCACTTCCGCAGTCGCACCGATTACCTCGCCTATTTCGCCGCCCAGCGCCTGCCGCTCCACCTGGAAACCCTGAGAGAAAGCCTTACCTGACCCCGACACCATGCACAGCATTTCCCTGATCTGCGCTGCGCTTGCCGCCGCTATCCACTACTACATTTTCTATCTCGAATACCCCGCCTATGGCAGCGCCCGTTTCTGCCGTACGTTTGGCGTGTCGCCTACTGAGCTACCGACCTTGCGCGTGCCCTTCCGCAACCTCGCTATTTATAATTTGATGCAGGCCATCGGTGTGAGCGGCGGCATCGTGTTGTCTTGTGCGGGAGTGTCACCCGTGCTGGCCCTTAGCATCATGGCGACCCCGCTCGCCACGATGCCGGCCGCCGAGGCGTATTTGTCCTGCACTGCCCCGGATAAACGCCGCGCCGCCTGCATTCAGGCCATCCCGCCACTGCTCGCCTCTTTCGGTCTTTTCTTGTCATGAACGATTCCCGCAACCTACCCATTGGCGTCTTCGACAGCGGCGTCGGCGGTCTCACCGTCGTCCGCGCCCTGATGGAACGCCTGCCGCTCGAACATCTCATCTACTACGGCGACACCGCCCGCGTCCCCTACGGCGTCAAATCGCGCGCGACCATCGAAAACTACAGCGCGCAAATTGTCTCTTTTCTCCTCGCACAGCGCGTCAAGGCGCTGGTGATTGCCTGCAACACCATCGCCGCCGTCGCGGGCGAGTCCATCCGCGCTCAGGCGGGCGGAATGCCCGTCATCGACGTTATCGCCGCCGGTGCCAAAGCAGCGCTTGCCACCAGCCAAAACAGCCACATCGCTGTGATTGCCACCAACACCACCGTCAACAGTAACGCCTACGCCCGCGCCATCCATGCACAAAACCCCGCCGCGCGCGTGCAATCGCAAGCCTGCCCGCTGCTCGTGCCGCTCGTGGAAGAAGGCTGGCTTGATCACGATGTTACCCGCCTCACCGTGCGCGAATACCTGAAACCCATCCTCGCCGACGACGCCGACACCCTCGTCCTCGGCTGCACCCACTACCCGCTGCTCAAACCGCTACTGCGCAGCGAAGCGCCGCACCTTACCCTGGTTGATTCCGCCGCGACCACCGCCGCAAGCACCGCGCAAGCGCTCGCCGCTGCCGACCTGCTGCGTCACGACGACGGCCAGCCCACCCGCTACCGTTATTGCGTCAGCGACATCCCGCTACGCTTCAACAGCATCGGTGAGCGTTTCCTTGGGCGCAGCCTCGGCGACATCGAAACCGTGCCGCTGGGCTGATACCCATCCCGGAAAATAACCTGAGAGTGTTGGCACACCTGACCGGGGAACCATAAAAATCACCGCACGATTTTTATGGGTCCCGGCAGAGGGGTTTGAGGAGAGGGTTAAGAAAATCCGCGAAGTGACAAAGCCCAGCAAACATGCCGCTTGACGAAACATTGGTATATGCGGTTTTGTTGAGAGACTAATTTTTGTCGTGTACGAAGGGAAAGGGTATGAACCGTTGTACCTCAGCCACAGCCACGCCAATCTTGTTGCAACCTGACTACAAAATGACCAAACCCACACACCCATTACCCATAAAGCGCGCCATAATGCACCCGCCTACACGGCAAACCTTTCCAACACAGCAAGAGGAAACCAGCCATGAAGAACATCCTGATTGCCAGCAGCGTTGCCATCCTCCTCGCCGCCTGCGGTGGCAGAGATGGCGCCGACACTACCATCACCCCGGATGACGCCAACATCAACCTGTCCCGCTACACCCAGGGCGGCAACAAACCGATCACCATCGCCACACCAAACGGCAAGTTGTACGGTTACAACCAGTTCGCCTCCTTCTACGGTCTGTGGGAACACAACGACGGCAAAACCAAAGAACTACGCTACCGTGGCGACAAGACTGTGAATGTCCCGCAAAGCGGCCGCGCCACCTACGTCGGCAAAGCCGTGCGCTGGGACACCATCAAAAAGCAAGAACTCGACAACGGCTACAGCCAGCTAGAAGTAGATTTCGGCAAACGTACCGTAAACGGCGAAATCAAAATCCCCGGCGCCCGCCGCGACATCACCCTGCATGAAGGCACCCTGCGCGGCGCCGAATACGCCGGCCATGCCAGTGTCATCGGTAACAACAGCGGCCGCTACGAAGGCGCACTCTACGGCGCGAATGCCCAGGAAACCGCCGGGCAAGTGTCCTTCTCTAACGATAGCGGGCTGAACACCGCCTTCGGCGGTACGCGCCAATAGAATAAAAAACGCGATCGCCTTTTAACCGGATGCCCAGCATCCGGTTTTTTTGTGCCGTTTGATGAAGCCCGTATTTACGCCGCTTGGCCAGATTTTGTCGTATCCGAAGGTTTCGCTATAAAAATGCCCGCAGAAGCGGGCATTTTTGCTATTTTATGATGCGCAGATGGCTACCGCCGGCGGGCGATTCGGGATTATCCGGGGTTTTGTCGGCGTCATCACCCGCTGTTTGCTGCGGTTTTTTCGGCCCGGCTTCGATGTCATCCGCTACGGGCAGGCTGATGCCTTCGCCGTTTTCCCGCGCAACTAGGGAGACGACGGCTGCCATCGCCACCCAGACTTGGTGTGGTTTGCCGCCGAAGCGGGTGTCGAAGGTGATATTGTCGTCTTCGATTTGCAGATGCGCGGTTGCCTGCGGCGAGATGTTCAGCACCAGCATGTCTTCTTGCAGCAGGTGTGACGGCACACCGTGTACCCAACCGGCGCCGGGAGCGGCAATCACAAGATGCGGGGTGCAATCGTTATCCACGATCCACTGGTAGATAGCGCGTAGCAGGTAGGGTTTACGGTCAGTCATTTCGCTCATGCACTGCTCCGCAACGCAGCTTCTTGTTTGGAAAGCGAGTTTTTGAAGTAGTCTTTGGCGAAGTGGAAGTCCATGTAGTGCTGGATCGTCGCAGCGGCTTTCGGCAGATCAATTTCCAAACTTTCCAGGCGCCACAGGATCGGCAGCACACAGCAATCGAGCAGGCTTATTTCGGAACCGATGAGATAGTCACGGCCTTTGAACATCGGCGACATGAGCAGCACGGATTCGCGCAAATGTTTTTGTGCCGCTTTTTTCTTGGCCGGCGTTAGCTTGGCGTGTTGCAGTTGGTCTACCGGCTGGTACCAATTGGTTTCCAATTCATAGCAGAAGAGGCGAATTTTGGCTTTGAGATTCGCTTCTATCGGCATCAGCGCCGGGTGTGGGAAGCGCTCATCCAGGTATTCGCTCACCACGCGTTCGTCAAAGAGGACGAGGTCGCGGTCTATCAGGGTAGGCAGGCGCCCGGTCGGGTTGATTTCGATGAGATCCGCCGGGATATTGTCCGGGTCAATTTCAACGTAATCAATTTCCTGGTCTTTCAATTGGCACACCAGACGCAAGCGGTGACTGGCAGCATGGATGGGGCTACCGAACAGTGCCAGCCCGCCCCGTTTTTGGCTCACAATACTCATAGGGTCCTTTGTGTTAATGGATGTCGCGCCAGTACTCTCTTTTCAGCAGGTAGAAGATCATGGTGAGGAAGGCAAGGAATGCCAGTACCCATGGGCCCATGCGCATTCTATCCAGCGCGGATGGATCGGAAACGTAGCTGAGGAAGTTGGTAATGTCGTACACCACCTGGTCATAGGCTTCTTTGTTTTTGGCAGGATCTTCTTTATTCAGGATTCCCGGTGTAACAATATCGAAGCCGGTTAGGGTGCTATGCGTTTCGCAAGTTTCTTTACCATCAACGGTCGCGCAGGTTTTCTCTTCACTATACACCGGTTTCTGGATACCTTGCAGTTCCCACAAGGGATTCGGCATGCTGGCTCCGGCAAAGATAGAGTTGTTAAAACCGAGCGGACGGGTGTCATCAAGGTAGAAACCTCGCAGGTAATTGTAGATGTATGCCCCGCTCTTGGCCCGCGCTGTCAGCGACAGGTCGGGCGGAGTTTGCCCAAACCATTTGAGGCCTTCTGCGGCACTCATGCCGGTGTGCATTTGTTCTACCGCTTTGGCACCGGTGAAGATGAGGTTTTTCGCCCCGATTTCCGGATCAATGTCCAGATCTTTGAACATGCGGTTGTAACGCTGGTATTGCAGCGAGTGGCAACCGGCACAGTAGTTGATGAAGTATTTGGCACCGTTCTGCAACGAAACCTTATTGGTCAGGTCTGCCTGAAAGGTGTCATTCGGGTAACCCGCAACACCCGATGCGAACGCTGCCTGAGCCAGCGTCAGTGTTGCGGTCAGCAGGAGCAGGATTTTTTTCGTGTTCATTTGGTCACCCGTGTCGGCACCGGTTTGGTTTTATCGAGTTTGCTGTATATCGGCATCAGCAGGAAGAAAGCGAAGTACACGGCGGTAAAGAATTGCGCCAGGAGCGTCACGGTATTGGTCGGCTGCATGGTACCGAGTTTGGTCAGCGTGATGAACGCGATGACGAAGAGACCGAGCGCCACTCGCGATATCCAGCCTTTGTAGCGGATGGATTTGACCGGAGAGCGATCAAGCCACGGCACGATGAAGATCATGCCGACAGCGGCAAACATGGCGATAACACCCCACAGTTTTGCCGGAATGCCGAACCAGTCCCAAGTCATTGCGCGCAGGATCGAATAGAAGGCACCAAAGTACCAGACGGGGGCGATGTGTTCCGGGGTCACTTGTGCGTTCGCGGGTTCGAAATTGGCAAGTTCGAGGAAGTAACCGCCAAATTCAGGCATATAGAAGATGATGCCGGCGAAGATCATGAAGAAGAAGCCGAAGCCGACCAGGTCTTTGATGGTGAGATACGGATGGAAAGGAACGCCGTCCAGCGGCACGCCGCGTTCGTCCAGATGTTCTTTAATCTCGATACCGTCCGGGTTAAGCGAGCCGACTTCGTGCAGCGCAATGATATGCGCGGCAACAAGCATCACCAGCACCAGCGGGATAAGGATGATGTGCAGCGAGAAGAAGCGGTTCAATGTCGCGTCGGAGATGTAGAAGTCGCCCTGGATGAAGGTAACGATGGCATCGCCGACGATAGGGATAGCACTGAATAGCGAGATAATGACGTTCGCGCCCCAGTAGGAGGTTTGCCCCCACGGCAGCAGGTAGCCCATGAAGGCTTCTGCCATCAATGCAAGGAAGATTAGTGCGCCGAAGAGCCAGACAAGTTCGCGTGGTTTACGGTAGGAACCGTACATCAGACCACGGAACATGTGCATATAAACGCAGATAAAGAAGAAGGAGGCGCCGGTTGAGTGCATGTAGCGGATAAGCCAGCCATAGTCCACATCGCGCATGATGTATTCGACACTGGCAAAGGCTTCGGCAGCGCTCGGTTTGTAGAACATTGCCAGCCAGACGCCGGTGAGGATCTGGTTAACCAGAACGACTAGGGCAAGCGAGCCGAAGAGGTACCAGAAATTGAAGTTTTTCGCCGCATAGTAGCGGTCCATGTGGTCGTGCCAGAGCAGGGTCAGCGGGAAGCGGTTATCGATCCAGCCGAGCAGTCCGGTGGTTTTGTACGGGTTGCTAGCCATTTTGTCCTCCTTCGCTGCTGGTACCGACGACAACGAGATTGTCGTTTTTGAAGTTATAAGGCGGGATAGTCAGGTTGGTCGGCGCAGGTACACCCTTGTAAACGCGGCCGGCATAGTCGAATTTGGAACCGTGGCAGGGGCAGAAGAAACCGCCTTCCCAAGTGGCATCGCCGCGCACTTCCCGCCCTTCAGCACGGGACTGTAGTTTGGGCGCACAACCAAGGTGGGTGCAGATGCCGAGCGTAACGAGGACATCTTTGCGTTCGGCACGCCATTCGTTCTGTGCGTATTCGGGCTGGATGGATTCTTTGGATTCGGGGTCGCGCAGGTCACCGCCGACTTGCGGCAGGGTGGCCAGCATATCCTCGGTGCGGCGCAGGACGTATACGACTTTTCCTTGCCACAGTACGGTCTGCATGGCACCCGCTTCAAGTTTGGTGATGTCCACTTCGACGGGTGCGCCGACGGCTTTGGCCCGCTCGCTGGGTAACCAGCTTTTCAGGAAAGGTACGGCGACGAATCCGGCACCGACGGCTGTCGCGCCTGTTGTCACCGCGACCAGCATTTTGCGGCGCCCCGGGTTTTCAATGGGGTGCGCCGGGATGAATGCCGGTTTGAGGTTCGCTGCATTGCTCATGATTTTTCTCCGCGCATCGTTTGATTCTTATCAAGACGGCGTATTGCCTTGGGTTTAGGTTTTTTCGAGGTAGCTATCTTAGCAAAATCTCGTTTTTTTGCGCAGGGATGTTTTTATGGCCTATTGAGGCGGATACCGCCCCGCCAAACGGGATAATTGGGGATTCAGAACGGGTTGGACTCGTCGTAATAAGCGACGTCGAGGCCGAAGGTAGTGGCAAGGTGTTCGCCGAGGGCACGGATGCCTGCGCGTTCGCTCGCGTGATGGCCGCAGCTGATGTAGGTGCAGCCGCTTTCGCGCGCTTCGTGGTAGCTGCGTTCGGCGTATTCACCGCTAATGTAGGCTTGCGCGCCTTCTGCCGCTGCTTGTTGCAGATAGTCTTGTGCCGCACCGGTACACCAGGCGATATGGGTGAGTTCGCCTGTGTTTTCACCGACGGCAAGCGGGAGACGGTCGAGGTCATGTGCCAGGCGTTCAAGCAGGGCAGACAGCGTGGTCGGACGGATACGGGCATGCCAGATGAGCGGTTCGGCGACAGATTGCCACACGGTTTCACAGTCAAAATGGCGGGCAAAGAGGACGTTGTTGCCAAGTTCTACGTGCTGGTCAAGCGGCAGGTGGTAGGCGATGAGGTTGATGTTATGCGCGAGGAGAGCGGCAATGCGCTGTTTTTTGATGCCTGTGATGGCAGGCGCTTCGCCTTTCCAGAAGTAGCCGTGGTGGACGAGCAGGGCATCCGCCTGTTGGGCGATGGCGGCTTCAATGGCTGCTTGTGATGCGGTGACGGCGGTGGTGATGCGCCGGATCTCCGTTTTGCCTTCAATTTGGATGCCGTTGGGTGCGTAGTCGCGGTAGCGGCTGCTTTGCAGGTAGTCGTTGAGGTAGGTGTGCAGTTCGTCGCGATGCATGTTTGGTGTGTGCTCAATGGCGCGGTTGTCTCGCCTGGCGCTTTATTCTGCTGCGCGGATGCGGCAGATGTCGGCGCCGAGCGCGCTCAGTTTTTTTTCGATGGCGTCGTAGCCCCGGTCGAGGTGGTAGATGCGGTCAATGGTGCTCTCGCCTTCAGCGGCCAGGGCGGCGAGGACAAGGCAGGCACTGGCGCGCAGGTCAGTCGCCATCACCGGTGCGCCACTCAGTTTTTCCACGCCGTGCACGGTGGCGGTGTGGCCTTCGATAGTGATGTCTGCGCCCATGCGCGCTAATTCGGGGACGTGCATGAAGCGGTTTTCAAAGATGGTTTCGATGATGGTCGCGGTGCCCTGGGCGATGGTATTCAGCGCCATGAACTGCGCCTGCATGTCGGTGGGGAAAGCGGGGAACGGCGCGGTGCGGATGCTGACAGCGCGTGGGCGCCCGCGTTGTACGAGGCGGATATGGTCGTTGCCGCGCGTGATTTCCGCGCCTGCCGCTTCGAGTTTTTCGAGGACGGCTTCGAGCAGGTCGGGGCGGGTGTGGCGCGTGGTGATGTCGCCGCCGGTGATAGCGGCAGCAATGAGGTGGGTGCCGGTTTCGATACGGTCCGGCAAGGTAGCGTAGCGCGCCGGTTTGAGGGCGCGTACGCCTTCGATGGTGAGGGTGGTGGTGCCGATGCCGCTGATTTTTGCGCCCATGGCGTTCAGGCAGTGGGCGAGGTCGCTGACTTCCGGCTCGCAGGCGGCGTTGCCGAGGATGGTGGTACCTTCGGCGAGTGCGGCAGCCATGAGCAGGTTTTCGGTGCCCGTGACGGTCACTACGTCCATGAGGAAGCGGCTGCCGCGCAGTTTGCCGCTGGCTTCGATGTAGCCTTCGTGGATGTCGATATGGGCACCGAGGGCCTGCATGCCTTTGATGTGTTGATCCACGGGGCGGGCACCAATGGCACAACCACCCGGCAGGGAAACGCGTCCCTGTCCGAAACGGGCAAGTAGCGGTCCCAGCACGAGGATGCTGGCGCGCATGGTTTTGACGAGCTCGTAAGGCGCTTCGGGGTTGGTGATGTGGCTGGCGTCCACCGTGACCTGGTTGTCGCCGGTGAAGGCGGCTTTGGCACCCATGGCGTTCAGGACTTTGATGAAGGTGTGCACGTCGCGCAGGCGCGGCACGTTATCAATGATGGTTTCGCCAGCGACGAGCAGGGTGGCAGCGAGAATGGGCAGGACGGCGTTCTTGGCGCCGCTAATGGTGACTTCGCCGTGCAGTGGTTTGCCGCCGCGTATTTTCAGTTGTTCCATCAGGCGACCTCGGTTTTCAGGGCGACAGCGTGGATTTCGTTGCTGCCGAGGATGTCGCCAAGAGCATTCATGACGAGGCGGTGTTGTTCGAGGCGGCTCTTGCCGGCAAAGCCTGCCGAGCGGACGTGGGCGCTGTAATGTACGCCATCGAAGGTGCTGAGGGAGATATCGGCGTCGGGCAGGACGGCTTTGATGCGTGCGGTGATCAGTTCTTCTTGCATGGGGTGGGTTGGCTCATGGTGGGCAGGTCAATTTCGTAGAGGGCAAGCAGTTCGCCAAGGTGGGGCGGCAGGTGTTGCCAGATGGTGCGCCGCTGCTGTTGCTGCGCCTGGCCTGCCAGCCAGACGAGTGCGGCGACACCGATGCTGTCGGCTTGTTGCAATGCCTGCCCGTCCACGGTGAGGGGATCAGGCAGGGTTTCGTCACGGAAGGGGATGCCGTCAAGGCTGCGGGCGGTGAGCGCGGCATGCAGATGCAGCACGCCGTCGCGCAGGGCCCCTAAAGCGGCGAGGGTCATAGTTTCTCGTCGCCCTTCATGGTTTTGATTTTGGCGATGAGTTTGTCCAGCCCGCCCTGGTTGATTTCGCTATCGAAGCTGTTGCGGTAGCTGGACAGGATCGAGACGTTTTCAAAGGATACGTCGTAGATTTTCCATTGACCGTTTTTGAAGCGCAGGCTGAAAACAACGATGGCCTGTTTGCCGTTTTTGTCGCGCACCTGGATGCGGGTGTCAGTGCGCTGGTATTTGTCCACCGGCGTGGCACTCAGCACTTTCACCGCTTCTTCGACCGGTGTGCCGGCATAGTTGGTCCAGCCGCGCGAATAGACACGTACCAGGAGGTCGCGGAAGGCAGCGGTGAAGTCGGTTTTCTGTTGTGCATTCGCCTCACGCCAATGGCGGCCAAGGACAACTTGCGACATCAGCTCAAAGTCCATGTAGGGCAGGACTTCATTGCGGATAAGCGCGCTGAATGCGGCGGGGTCGCTCTGGTAATGTGCCTGGTTGGCATTCAGGTTGGTTAAGACAATTTTGGCCTGCTGTTCGACGAGGCTGCGCGCGTCGTCAGTGGTCGGCTGTGCGGCGAACGCGGCAAAAGCAGTGGCGCTAAGGGCGAGGGTCATGAGGAATTTTTTCATGGTTTTTGCTCCTGGGTTGGGGTGTTGCCGCCATCATCTTTAGCGGACATTTGGGTCACGAATTGCTGGATCAGCTTCTCCAATACCATAGACGAACCGGTGTAGCGGACCGTATCACCATTTTGTAAGGTCTCCAGGTCACCGCCGGGGACGATACCAATATACTTTTCACCCAACAGCCCGGCGGTGAGAATGTCAGCGCTGCTGTCAAGTGGCAGACGGTCGTATTCGCCGGATATTTGCAGGATGACTTTGGCCTTGTAGCTGTCCTGGTCGTAACTGATACTTTTCACTTTGCCGATTTGCACCCCGGCCATGGTGATTTTGGCATTTTTCGACAGACCACTGATATCGCCGAATTGCGCTTCCAGTTCATAGGGATGGTGCAGGCGGAAACCGCGCGCATTACTCGCTTGCAAGGCAAGGAAAACGATGCCAACGAGGGCCATTAACACAAAAACGCCGACGGCGACGGATACACTGCGATTTGATTGCACTTCAACCTCCAAACATCATCGCGGTCAGGACAAAATTTAGTCCGAGCACAGCCAGCGACGACATCACCACGGTGGTGGTAGTCGCATTCGCCATGCCACGGGCGGTGGGCGGGCAGCTAAAGCCCTGATAGACAGCCAGCGCCGCGCAAACCCAGCCAAAAACCAGACTTTTCAGCAACATGCCGCGGGCGATGTCGCTCACGAAATCGACACTGTTCTGCATGCCCGACCAGAAGACGCCGTCATCCAGGCCGAGATAGACCACGCCGACCAGATGCGCACCAAGAATGGCGACGGCAACAAAAAGAATGGTGAGCAGCGGTAGGGCAAAGAGTGCGCCAAGGAAACGCGGCACACCGACCTGGGCGACGGGCTCAATCGCCATCATCTCCATCGCCGCCAGTTGCTCCGTTGTCTTCATCAGACCGATTTCAGCGGTAATCGCCGAACCGGCGCGCCCGGCGAAGAGCAGTGCCGCGACTACCGGCCCCAGTTCGCGCATCAGCGACAGCGCCACCATCGGCCCCAACGACTGTTCCGCGCCGAAACGCACCATCGTCGTGTACGCCTGAAATGACAGCACCATGCCGACAAACAGGCCGGCGACAAGAATGATCGGCAGCGACAGTACGCCTGCGTTATAAGTCGCACGCAGCGTCAGCAGCGGCTTGCGCACCAGCACCGCGCAGTGACGCAGCAATAGCAGGGCAAAGAGCGAAAAATCACCCAGCGCGGCGAGGCAGCGTAGCGTCGTTGTGCCAACAGCGGCGAGAAAATCCAGCACAGCCTTCATCGGACGCGCTCCAGCAACTCCGCTGCATAATCGGCGGCGGGATAATGATAAGCAACCGGCCCATCCGCCTCGGCGTGCATGAACTGGTGCACCAGCGGATCGGTACTGGCATGCACCGCCGCCGGGGTATCGTTGGCCAGAAGCCTGCCGCCCGCGAAGAGCAAGATACGGTCGGCAATCTTGCTCACCTCCGTCACATCATGCGAAACCACGAAACTGGTCATACGCAGGCCATCATTCAAATCGCGCACCAGGCGGGTGAGGACACCTAGCGAGATAGGATCCTGGCCGGTGAACGGTTCATCATAAATCATCAATTCCGGATCAAAGGCAATCGCGCGCGCTAGCGCTACCCGCCGCGCCATACCGCCGGACAATTCCGAGGGCATCAGCGCCGCTGCGCCGCGCAGGCCGACACGCTGCAACTTCATCGCCGTGACTGTTGCAATCAATTTGCGGTCCAGCCGTGTCTTCTCGCGCAGCGGAAAGGCGACATTCTCGGCGACGGACATATCGGAAAAGAGCGCACCGGACTGGAACAACATGCTCATACGGCGACGCAGACGCATCAGCGCAGCGCGGGACAAATCCGGCACCGACTCGCCCAACACCTCGACCGTGCCGCTATCGGGGCGCAACTGCCCGGTCAGCAGGCGCATCAACGTCGTCTTGCCCGTGCCGGACGGTCCCATCACCGCCACTACCTCGCCACGCAGGATGACAAAACTCACGTCATCAAAAATCTTGCGTTTACCGCGCGAGAAAGAGAGATGCTCAACGCGGACGACAACATCCGTCATACGCTGCCCTCCCCAGCATCAGCGAGAGCCAGCACCACCTGCCAATGCACAGGCGAGACCGGCATCACCGACAAACGGCTACCCTTCCGCACTACCGCCATACCGGCCAGTTCCGGCACTGTTTTCAGCGCATCCAGCGCGATGATGCGGCGAAACGCACGCACAAATTTCACTTCAACCAAATCCCAGCGCGGTGCATCCACCGTCGCCTTCGCATCAAAATAACGGCTTTCCGGATTGAACTGCGTCGGG
This sequence comes from Cardiobacterium valvarum, assembly GCF_900460955.1. Lineage (GTDB taxonomy): Bacteria > Pseudomonadota > Gammaproteobacteria > Cardiobacteriales > Cardiobacteriaceae > Cardiobacterium > Cardiobacterium valvarum. The sequence continues at coordinate 321,489 of NZ_UFUW01000001.1, read as the reverse complement.
TCGGGATAGGCCGCGCGGACAATCTCGACGATACCGACAATACCGGACGGACGGGCATTGGAATGATAAAAAAACGCCTGATCGCCGACCTGCATCTGCCGCATGAAATTGCGCGCCTGATAATTGCGCACACCGTCCCACGGCTCAGTCTGCGCGGGACGGCGCTGCAAATCATCCAGCGAAAAATTGCCGGGCTCGGATTTCATCAACCAGTAATTCATGAATGTGTGGTCTTATCTGTCCTTAAAGAAGCGGCGCATCATAGCACGGAGGAATCAATGCGCATCTAGCAGTTTTCCAATAAAAAGGCCCCTGGGGGGCCTTTAATATCTGGAAACCGAATGACGTTATCAAGGCCGCTTGGTAGCACCAAACGCGCCACGAAATTCACGCTCGCCTGCTTGCGTTTGTGAGTATTTTTCGTAAACACCAGACATTTCTGCTGCATTCTGTCCATAGAAACTACCATTAGTAAAGGTACGCTCATCAGAATAGCCACTGAAAGTGTTGTTATTAATTCTTGCCTTTAATCCGATCGGGTCTATTTTCCCCGGTACCGAGATCCGGCCAGTTACATCTTTAGTCGTAAAATTGACATTAAATTCAGCCAAGCCTTCTTGCATATCAGCGCCTTCCGCCTGATGTACCGTCAAACCGCTATAACGTGCTTCGCCTTTTTTCGGCAATGTCGTAGCTACCTGCTGTGGAGACGGGCCCTGGAAGAAAGTGTGGTAGGAGCCGCGCTGTTTGTCGTACACCATGCCGTACAGGGCATTGTGCAGGTTGTTACCGACGATTTTTTTGTAAGAATCGTCCTCGCCCTTAAAGAAGCCGCCGCTGCCGCGCGTGATGTTGGGGGCCAGCAATTCGATTTCCTGGTCATTGATGCGGAGTTTGTTGATAGATTTCTTCCAGTCGGCATCAAGGCTGCCATTACCGGCATTACCACCACCTTTGCCGCCGCCTCCGCTGCCGCCGCCACTACCATTATCGCCACTGTTATCCGGTTTGGGCGGCAACGTCCATGACCCCAAGTTTGAAGGCGAAGAAGGTGTACCAGCGGCTGGTGCAACGGGGCGTCCATCAGCCGCAGGATTATCGCCATTTTTGTTGTCGTTACCGCCGCAGGCGGCGAGAATGCCGAGAGTAACGGCGGCTGCTAAATAATTCCGGTATTGCATGAGTAACTCCGTGTGTAAATTAACTGTAAGGTGGACCGTCCATTACGGGACGGCCATATTCTAACACTTTTTTATCTTTGCCGCCCTTTTGGCGTAATGGACAAATTTCATGCTTTTTATTTTATTTCTTGCTGAAATAACCTTTTATAAACCGCAATTTACTCTCCTTTTTCAAGTCCCGATGACACCGCAAACGCCGCCCGAGTAGTATCCGTTAGGATTAGCGACAAGGCCCGTAAAGCCTGTGCTGCCGGGCTTTACGGGCTTTCTGGTCAGGTGGCGAACGATGATTTTGATTTGGTGAAATTGGCCTTCGTACACGACAAAAAACCTTCATCCCACATCCTCCTTGACCGCCAGTAAATCCGTCACCTCACCGCCTAATACCTCCAACAGCCTCATCCCCCTGAATAACACAGAAACCGGCCGGTCCAACCCCGCCCGGAATAAACTTTGCGCAGGTCTGCCATGCTTCTTCACCTTGATCGGTCGCCGTTTATCTTCTGCTTCCCCCGCGCGGCAGGACAGCACAAAGCCTGTCGCCGGCACTGACATCAACCTGTCTCTCTTCGCCGGTGCGGTCATATGTGTGTCTTCCAAGTTGAACCCTTTGCTTTTCAGGCTGCCAAACAGCGTCTCTATCTGCCAACGCTCGCCGTATGCTTCAATCCCCTTGCCCTCTTTGTCACTGCAAACCACCGGCAGTTGCCCGTCGGTCAGACGGGTCGCCTCAAGATAGTGCTGTTGCCCATACATCATCACCGGCCCCAATCTTTTCCCTTCCCCTGTTTTCAGCGCCCGAAAGTGGCAATTTAACGCCTGCCTTGTGCCACCTTTTCCCGCTATCTGCGCGTTTACCTTGCAGCGGGTGCAGTAAGAAATCCCTGCCTGACGCAGATACGCCAGCCAGCCATTGCCAATGTAGAGGGTTTCGATATGGACTTCGGGAAAGGTCTCACGGAAAAGTTCCAGCAAAAGCATTCGTTCGCCTGTGTTGGAACCGGGATAGCGACACCACGCCAGACTACAGCCAGAACCAGGATGTTGATACAGGATTTGCCGTATTCCCATGTTGTGCGGTCGAGGGTGAGGCGGACGTTTTGCCAGCCGAAAACCGGGAAGACGAAGCGGGCTGCATCGGTTCTGCCGATAAGAGCCCCGGCAAAGAAACGCTGCATACGGCGATAGATGGATTCCGGCTTGGCCTTTGAGGAAAAGGCGTTTTTGAGCGCGGACAGATTGACGGTTTGGCGGACAAACAGCGCAGTGATGATGCTGGCGAGGCAGTCGATTCTTGCTTTGTGCCAGGAAAGGTGTTGCTTTAAGATGTCGGAAAACCCGCTGGAATTTGGCATGGTGTGCGTCGTCGCAAAACTTACACTTTGCCATGTTTTTCAGCGGGTTTTGTTTTTTTGTCGTGTACGAAGGCGAGAAACCAATAGATTCTCCGTTGGTCCGTTGGCGGTAGGGCAGGTAAGGCTTGCCGCTGTAGTGGTTTCAGAGAAACGATGCCGTGTTGCCCGACTTGCCGCACTATCCGTACTGTCTTCGCTGCTCTGCCTTACCTCCTCCTCTTTGCAACCGGCATAAAAAACTCACGACGGCAGTGCCGTCGTGAGTTCGTTCTCTATGTTGCGTATTAAGCTTTGGCTTTGACCAACATGCGGCCGGACATTTCCATGTGCAGGGCGTGGCAGAACCATTGGCAGTAGTACCAGTGGACGCCGGGGCGGTCTGCTTTGAAGGTCACGGATGCGGTCGCCTGCGGTGCGATTTCCATCGCGATACCGTAGTCGCCCAAGGTGAAGCCGTGGGTGAGGTCTTCGATGAGTTCTTTGTTGGTGACGTAAACGGTAACTTCGTCGCCTTCATTGACTTCGAATTTGGAGAGACCGTAGGCGGGTGCGGTCGCCGTCATATAGACACGGACTTTATCGCCGTCGCGGATGACGGTGTTGGCGGTGTCGAGATCGACGCCGTCTTTTTTCGCCTGTTCGCTCGCTTCTTTCCAGAAGTCGTCGTCACGGTTCCAGACGCTGAGCGGGTTTACCTTGTTGCGGGCGACAATGATCATGTCGTGCGGTTCGGCAAAGCTTGGGCCGTCGTGAACGAGGCGCATATGGTCGCCGGAAATGCTGATGAGCTGGTCGTTTTCCGGTTTGAGCGGGCCGACGTTCAGGAAGCGGTCTTTGGAGAATTTGTTGAGCGAGACAAGCCATTGGCCGTCGGCTTCTTTGGTTTCGCCCATCGAGCTGTGGTTGTGGCCCGGCTGGTAGTGGACGTCGATTTTTTCGATAACCGGCTCTACTTTTTCGCCCTGATAGGCCTGACGCGCTTTTTCGATGTTCCATTTGACCATCTGGCTGTCGATGAAGAGCGTGGTGTAGGCATTGCCTTTGCCGTCAAACGCGGTGTGCAGCGGCCCCAAGCCAAGCTCGGGCTGAGCGACGATAAGGTCTTTGGCTTCGATCTTGTCATCAAAATAGTCGTCAAGTTTGCGCACATCGAGGACGGAAACGGTCGGCGAGAGCTTGCCGTTCAGGACGATGTGGATGCCGTCCGGTGCAGCGTTACAGCCGTGCGGTGAGTTCGGCACCGGGATGTAGCGGGTGTATTTGGAACCATGGGTGCCATCAAGAACCGGTACACCGTTGATTTCTTTGAAGTCGCCATTTTTGATGCCTTCTTCGATGCGCTTGATGTTAAAGACAACAACCCAGTCGGTTTCGCTGGAGGACATTTCGCCGACATCCAGGCCTTTTTCGGAGTTGTAGCAGGTGGAGAAGGCGTATTTGCCCTGGTAGTCGGCATCAAGGTTGTCGAGATTGCCATCCACACGGACTTGCCATTTGATGTCCATAGTGTCGCCGTCAATGGCGGTGAATGCGGTCCAGTAGTCTTTTTTCGCATCGGTGGTGTCAAGGATGGTTTTGCCATCGTTCGGCCACGGGATGATATGCTCACCGTTGGCGAAGACGTAGCCGGTTTTCGGGTAACGCTGTGGGCGCAGACCGTGGATGGCGGAAACGTTCGGGATTTCGACCATCGCGTCGCATTTCATCACGTCGCAGCGGATACGGGCAACGCGGGTGTTGGCCTTGTCGTTGACGAAGATGTAGCGGCCATCATAGGTGCCGTCGGTAAAAGACATGTGCGGGTGGTGCAGGTCGCCGTTCATGTAGACGCCGCCTTTGTCTTCAAGGTATTTTTTTGTTTCCGGCAGCATTTTTTCGCGCATGATGCGGCGGCTTTCGTTAGTACGGCCCCAACCGGTGGCGCTGCAGTAGTTGAAGACAGGGATGCGCATCAGCTCGCGCATGGACGGCATACCCATGATACGCAGTTCCCCGGACTGGCCGCCGGAGTTGAAAACGTAGTACTGGTCAAGATCGCCCGGGGCAACGTGATCGCTGGGTTCGGTGGCTGCTTCGGCACTGGCGGTTTGCGATGAGGCCAAGAGGCCGGCGCCACCGGCAACGGCTGCGCCACCGGCGGCGGCAACACCGCCGAGGAAGCCGCGTCGTTTGATACCGGCTTTTTGTTCGTCTGACATGGAGTTCTCCTGTTGTTGATGTTTGACGGGTTTATGCCTTTTCCGGTGTCACTTTGGTGGCACCTGCGCGGGCGGCGCGGATTTCTTCGTTGCGCTCTTCGCGTGCTTTCTGTTTTTTCGCCTTTTCGATGGCGAGGAGCAGGTGCATACAGCGCGATTTGTCATGATACAGCACCTGACAGTTCAGGCATTGGATACATTCGTTTTCGTTGATGTTGCCTTCAGGGAAGATGGCTTCCACCGGGCAATCCTGCGCACATTTCTGGCAGGGATTGCCGCATTCGGGGTAACGCTTCAACCAGTTGAAGAGGCGCAGTTTGGCGGGAATGGCCAGTGCCGCGCCCATCGGGCAGAGGTAGCGGCAGTAGAAACGCTCAATGAAAAGACCGATGAGCAATAAAATCAGGGCGAAGGCGACATACGGCCAAGCGCGCCCGAATTTGAGGATGATGGCGGTCTTGAACGGCTCAACTTCCGCCAAATGTTCGGCAAGCCCCATATCGTAGAGCGAGAAGCCGAAGAGCAGCAGGAAAATGATGTATTTGATGGCCGTCATCCGTTCATGCACTTTGAAGGGGAATTTGAACTGCGGTACATGCAGTTTTTTCGCGATGTAGTTCGTGAGTTCCTGCAAGGCACCGAAGGGGCAGAGCCAGCCACAAAAGAAGCCGCGATTCCACATCAGCGAGCCGAAGGCCGTTGCACACCAGAGGATGAAGATGACGGGATCCATCAGGAAGACGTTCCAGTTGAAACCGTTGATGAGCGAGTTGGTGAAGGCGAGGACGTTCACCACCGACAACTGCCCGTTCACCGACAGCTGCGCGCCGAGGTAGCCGCCCAGCCAGAACAGGGTGAAGATGAGGTAGCAATTGCGGAAAGCCTTGTAAGCGCGCGGGTATTGGGTAATCCAGTCCTGCAACATGAAAACGCAGACCAGCACGAAGATGGCGATGCCAAGCACGACGATCTGCACCGTCTTGTCGCGCCACGCCTGTTGCGCGATTTTCGCCTGCACGCTCAATTCGCCGTCATCATGGGCGGCAGCCATACTGCCTGCGGCATCTGCCGGAGCGGCGGTTTGCGCGGGGGCGGGCGGTGGCTCGACATAATCCGGGTTGGGGATTTGCTTGGTGTAGGCGGCAGGCAGGTTGTAATCCATATCAAAGGTGATGAAAGCCTTGTCGCGCGGGCCGGTGGCGCGTTGTACCAAGAGTTCCAATTGCCACGGCCGGGCAGCATCCAGCGTTTGCTCGGTCGGCACGGTAAAGAGTGCGATTTCCGGAAAATGCGGCGCACCGGTGGCCATGATGTCACCGATGCGGCGGTGGTTGCGGTCGCGGAAGTGGAAACCGTTGCCGTCCTGCTTCAATTTCAGACGGTCAAAAATCCCGCCGCGCACATAACCTGAACCTTTGAACGAATACAGCCCTTTGCCGGCGACTAAAATCGCCTGCTGCCCGGGCTGCAACTGTTTCGTCATCTGTTCATAAACGGCGTCGCCGAGCAGGCTGCGGCCAATAGACGGCACCGTGACCGGCGCATAAAACATCTCGATAAACTCGTCCTCCGGATTGCTGCTTTCCGCACGCTCCGCCGCCTCAGGGTGTTTCGCCTTGATGAAGCCCTCGTTGACTTCGCCGACGTGCAACTGGAACGAACGCACCGCACCACTGCCGGTCAGCTCCTGCCAGCTGCTTTTCTCCTGCTTGTCCATATCGACGACAGTCAATTCCTTCGGCTGCGCGGGCACGGCTTCCTCAGCGCCACCATCCTGCATCGCCTTCGCAGCGGCAATCGCCGAGCGGGCAATCGTCTCGTTGATGACCATCACCGTTACCGTCGCGCCGCTGATGACATCGGGCGCGTCCTGATTCATGCCGTCGCGTGGATAATTGCGTCCGGTATAAGCGTCAATATAGGCGTTGACCTTCTCAATCGGGATGCCAATCAGCACAATCGGCTCCGAGTGCTTGACCAGCTTCGCTTTCGTGATGGTGAAATCCTTATCCACACCGATCATGATGTGAATCGGCTTACCGGAATAACCGCCGGACGGCACATAATCCGAGTTGAGGAAGACATAGCCGAGCGTTTCCTCACCTTTCAACACCGGTACCAGCGGCGGCTGTTCCTGAATCGCGCCGTAGCCGGTCGCATCCGGGAAGAACTCCGTCGCCGGTACCTTGGCGGTGAATTCCTGCAACGAGCCGTCGCTGTGGAAAAGCGCCGCACGCAGCTCCTTCGCCGACGGCATTGGCGCAGCCGACGAGGTTTCTGCAAAAAACAAAGCGGCAATGGTCAGCATGACCATTACCGCAAAACGCCGTACTAACGAGTCGGCGAAAGCTAACTGTCTCATAAATTTGCCCCACGATGATTATTGCTTTTGTTGTCTGCGCATCATAGCAAAAAAAAGACCACACACGATTTGATGCATATCAACAGAAAAACCACGAGAAAACACATGGATAGCCGCCAGGTAGGAATATCATGCACCGTTTTCCGCTGCTTGTGCGCACTTTCAATGCTGCTGGGCGTGCCGCACGAGCGGCCATCCCAGAAGGCAATCAGCATGTCGCAAGCGCTGACGATTTGCCGGTTGCGGATGATGCCCGCACCCCGGCCCGGTTTCCATTCCGGTTTGTATCCGCTGAGGGCGATGCCGTTTTCTCGGGATGAACCATGCCAGGCGGCGTAAACACTGGGTCTGTCAGGCGGTACACGACACTGCGTTTCCCCCAGTAGCGGCTATAATCCGGCAAACTAATTTTCCCATACCACCCTGAAAGAAAGGAGATTTGCATGTCCAGATTCCAGCAAGATGCGGCTTTGTTGCTTGACGCCATCGGCGGCAAGGACAACATCAATGCCATCACCCACTGCGTGACCCGCCTGCGCTTCGTCCTCAAAGACCCGAAGCGGGCGGACGTATCGCGCATTGAAAGCATTGCCAGCGTCAAGGGCACCTTTACCCAGTCGGGGCAGTTCCAGGTCATCATTGGCAACGAAGTCAGCGAGTTCTACAAAGCATTTACCGCGCTGGCCGGCATCGAAGGCGTCTCGAAAGATGCGGTGAAAGCCGCAGCCAGCAGCCAGCAGAACCTGTTGCAGCGCATCATGAGCGCCCTCGGCGAAATCTTCGCGCCGATCATCCCCGCGCTCATTTGCGGCGGTCTCATCCTCGGCTTCCGCAACCTCATCGGCGAAATCAAAATGTTCGACGGACAGACGCTGGCGCAGACCTCCGTCTTCTGGGCGGGGATGTACCAGTTCCTCTGGCTCATCGGCGAAGCCGTCTTCCATATGCTGCCCATCGGCATCGTCTGGTCGATTACCCGCAAAATGGGCACCACCCCCATCCTCGGCATCGTCCTCGGCGCGACGCTCGTCTCGCCGCAACTGCTGAACGCCTTTGCCGTTGCGGGCACCTCCCCGGCGGATATCCCGCAGTGGGATTTCGGCTTCGCCCGCGTCAACATGATCGGCTACCAGGGACAAGTCATTGCCGCCATCATGGCGGGCTTCGTGCTGGTCTATCTCGAACGCCTCTTCCGCCGCATCACCCCGGCTGTTATCTCCATGATCGTCGTGCCCTTCTGCTCGCTGGTGCCGGCGGTCATCATCGCCCACGTTCTCGTCGGCCCGATCGGCTGGAAAATCGGTTCCGGCATCGCCGATATCGTTTATAACGGCCTGACCTCCGACTGGAGCGTCCTCTTCGCCGCCGTCTTCGGTTTCCTCTACGCGCCCGTGGTCATGACCGGCCTGCACCACATGACCAACGCCATCGACATAACGCTCACCACCAAATTCGGCGGCACCATCCTCTGGCCGATGATCGCCCTCTCTAACATCGCGCAAGGTTCCAGCGTGCTGGCCATGAGCGTCTTGCAGCGCCACAACGCGCGCGCCGCGCAGGTGAACGTACCCGCCTGCGTCTCCGCCTACCTCGGCGTTACCGAACCGGCGCTGTTCGGCGTCAACCTCAAATACGGCTTCCCGCTTATCTGCGGCATGATCGGCTCGGCCACTGCCGCCGTCATCTCCGTCGGCAGTGGCGTACAGGCGCTCAGTATCGGCGTCGGCGGCATCCCCGGCATCCTCTCCATCAACCCGCAATTCTGGCAAACCTTTGCCCTCGCCATGGCTGCCGCTATCGTCGTACCCTTCATCCTCACCTGTCTCATCGGCCAACGCCGCCTCAGCGCCGCTGAAAAAGGTCGCGCGCCCGCCCCTGCGCCCGCAGAGCTTATCAGCGGCGAAACCTTCATCGCGCCAATGAGCGGCCGCCTCATTGCCCTCGAAGACGTCGCCGACCAGGGCTTTGCCTCGAAAAGCATGGGCGACGGCATCGCCATCGAACCGACTGACGGCACCGTCATCGCGCCATACAGCGGCACAGTCGCCGTTGCCTTCCCGACCGGCCACGCTTACGGCCTCGCCTGCGACAATGGCCGCGAAATCCTCATCCACATCGGCATGGATACCGTCGAACTCGGCGGCAAAGGCTTCACCGCCCGCGTCAAACAGGGCGACCGTGTGCGCCAGGGCGACGTGCTGGCCGAAGTTGATCTCGCTTACATCAAGGCGCAGGGCAAACCGCTGGTTTCCCCCATCGTCTTCACCGACGGCGAAGCCATCACCGTGCGGCAGAAAAACGTGGACATCACACGCGGCGAGGGCGGCATTATTGACCTATAACACTGGAAAACCTCTGCCTTTTCGGAGGCAGGGTGAAGAAAACTGTTCAATAATGTTACCTGCATGTCGGTCTATGCAAAAAATAGGGCGAATGCTTTACCGTCCAAGGCATTAAAAGATAAAAATTTTTCGGGAATAATGCACAGTGGCGCATTATTCCCTTAATAGATGTTTCTGCAATGAAAAACAAAGTTGATAAATTTGTAAAGATTAAATATTATCGAATCTTGATTATTAAGATTTTGCTACTGTCACTACTGCTATCCACATTTATGGTCATCTTTTCCTTTAATGTAGAGTTATCAGATGTAGAAAAATCGGCCCTTTTGAGATGGATTGACGCCAAAATAGATGTAAATAAAATCATGGTTAGTTATAAAAATAACGTTATGGGAGAGAAGGTATTTGCTGCTTACTATTTATATATACATCCTATTATTGCTTTAATTATCGTAGTGGCTGAAATTGCCTTGGGGAATAATAGCTTTAATGATGATGAATATAGGGACTTTTATATGTATTCTGTAGAAATTTATGGAAAAGAGAGAGGAGGGATAAAGGCTCTTTTGATAATAACTATTTTGCTTTATTTTTTGTTTTACAGTGGTTATCTAAATAAGATGATTAATTTCCAGTTTGCTACTTGGGGAGCGCTTGTATTTAACGCCACTATTAACATATTTCTTCTAGGATTACTTGCTGTGCTTACGCTTGCATTGCATAGTTTTTTAACCAACTATTTAAGGTGATATTTTTGTGGCGGCTGAGAATTATTCCGGGTTAGACAAGGTTACAACATCATCGATGTACACATGTTAGTTGGATGTTGTCTTTGTTCTGTTTTGGGTTTAAATAACATGCTTATAAAGCAGTCTGTACGCATTATGTAGAGATTCCGTTATATGCGCCCAATATAAGGTTTTTTACATAAGGTTAGCCGCATCCCTCGAAACACGTACAGTTGATTGCTTATAGCCCTTTGCGAAAAAATCCTTTTCCAAGGGCTTATCTGTACGCGTGGCGCACCATCCCGCTATTCCGCACCACGCAGCCACCATCACACGGAGAATCCCATGAACTTCAAAGACAAAGTCGTTTACCAAATCTATCCCAAATCCTACTGCGACACGAACGGCGACGGCATCGGCGACCTGCCCGGCATCATCAGCAAACTCGACTACCTGCACGATCTCGGCGTGGATTACCTCTGGCTCAATCCCATCTACCCTTCGCCGCAGCGCGACAACGGCTACGATGTCGCTGATTACTGCGCCATCGACCCCGCCTACGGCAGCATGGCCGATTTCGAGCGCCTCTGCGAGGAGGCTGAAAAACGCGGCATCCATATCATGCTTGACATGGTCTTCAACCACACTTCGACCGCGCACCTGTGGTTCCAAAAAGCCCTCGCCGGCGAGGAAAAATACCGCCGCTACTACCTCTTCCGCCCCGGCAAGGCCGACGGTAGCGCGCCGACCAACTGGCAGTCCAAATTCGGCGGCCCCGCCTGGGCTTACGCGCCGGAAGTCGGGCAGTACTACCTGCATCTCTTCGATGAAACCCAGGCGGATCTTGACTGGAGCAACCCCGACGTGCGCGCCGAACTCGCCGCTATCGTCAACTTCTGGCGCGGCAAAGGCGTGCACGGCTTCCGCTTCGATGTCATCAACCTCATCAGCAAACGCGCCTTCGAGGACGACCCCAACTACTTCGACGGTCGCCAGTACTACACCGACGGCCCGCACGTCCACGCATGGCTGCAAGAACTGAACCGCGCCAGCTTCGGGCAGGACCCGGACAGCTTTACCGTCGGCGAAATGAGCTCGACCACGCTCGCTGCCTGCGTCCACTACGCCGGGACGGAGAGCGGCGAACTCAGCAGCGTCTTCACCTTCCACCATCTCAAAGTGGACTACAAAAACCAGCAAAAATGGGCGCTGCAACCCTTCGACTTCGCCGCCCTGAAAACCCTCATCAGCGATTGGCAGACCGGCATGGCGGCAGGAAACGCCTGGAACGCCCTTTTCTGGAACAACCACGATCAACCGCGCGCCCTCAGCCGCTTCGGCAACGACCGCGAACACCACCATGCCTCGGCAACCATGCTGGCGAGCGTGCTGCACTGCCTGCGCGGCACGCCCTACATCTACCAGGGCGAAGAAATCGGCATGACCAACGCCTACTTCGACGACATTGACGACTACCGCGACGTGGAAAGCACCAACCTCTACGCCGAACTCACGGCGCAAGGCCGCCCGGCGGCGGAAATCCACACCCTCCTGCGCGCGCGCAGCCGCGACAACGCCCGTACCCCGATGCAGTGGGACAGCTCGCCGCAAGCGGGTTTCAGCAGCGGCACACCCTGGCTGCGCGTCAACCCCAACTATCCGCGCATCAACGCCGCCGATGCCGTGCGCGATCCGCACTCCATCTACCATCACTACCGCAGCCTCATCGCCCTGCGCAAACAGGAAAGCGTCATCCAGGACGGCGACTACACCCTGCTCCTCGCCGACCACCCGCAAATCTTCGCCTACCGCCGCGACAATGCTGACGCCGAACTCATCGTGCTCGCTAACTTCTACGACGAGGCAACCAGCGCCGCACTGCCGCTTGAGACCCTCGCCCGCCCCGGCGACTACCAACTGTTGCTCGGCAACTACCCTGCCGCCCCCGCCCTCAGCGCCCACACCCCGCTGCGCCCCTACGAGGCGATCATCTACCTGCGGCGTAAATAACGACAAGTGCCGGGCGGCGTAAATAGCGGATCTTACGTAGGGCGGCTTCAGAGCCCGCCATAAGAGAAGTGAAGGTACGTTTGTGAGCCCTACGTTTTGGGACCCCACCAAGCGGTGTAAATGCTGGCTCGCGTAGGGTGGGCCTCGGCCCACCGAGCAGGCGCAGCCTGCTTTCTGCGTTTTTGGTAAGAACGATGCCAAGCGGCGTAAATGCCGGGTTTTAGGGTGGGAGACGTTGCAGGCAACGTCTCTACATTTTCTCTCTGCCGTCGTGCGGTCGTGCTGCCTGAACAACCGCCAAGCGGCGGACTCTCGCCGCAGCGGAAAAAATCGGCCAAGCGACTATACAATGCCGTCCTCCTCCCCAACCGACCACAGCCCATGCCCCACTACGACACCCTCATCTATATTGGCCGCTTCCAGCCCTTCCACCGTGGCCACCTGCACATGGTGCAAGGTGCGCTCGCTCACGCCGACCACCTCATCATCCTCTGCGGCTCGGCAGACGTGGCGCGCAGCAGCCGCAATCCGTGGACCGTCGCCGAACGCGAAGCGATGATCCGCGCCGCCCTCACCCCGGAAGAAAACGCGCGCATCACCCTGCGCCCCATTCACGATGACCCCTATCACGACGAGCGCTGGGTGGCGCAAATCAAGCGCACCGTCGCCGACATCCTCGCCGCGCGCGGCACTCCCGATGCCACAGTCGCCCTCTACGGCTACGAAAAAGACGCCAGCTCCTACTACCTGCGCCTCTTCCCGCAGTGGGACTACCTCGGCGCACCGCGCTACCGCGACCTCAGCGCCACGCCGCTGCGCGAGCGCTACTTCCTGCTCAAAGACGGCGAAGACTGGCGTGAGGCCGAATTGCCGCCCGCTGTCGAAGCCGCGCTGCGCACCTTCCGCACCACGCCCGATTACCGCCGCCTCGCCGCAGAAACCCGCTACGTCTGCGACTACAAAGCCTCCTGGGCGGGCAGCCCCTATCCGCCCATCTTCGTTACCGTTGATAATCTCATCACCTGCGATGGCCATATCCTCCTCGTCGAACGGGGCGGCCAGCCCGGCTGCGGCCTCCTGGCACTGCCCGGCGGTTTCCTGAACCCCGAAGAAACCCTGCTCACCGCCTCCCTGCGCGAACTCCATGAAGAAACCGGCCTGCGTCTTGACCCCGCCGAACTCATCAGCGTGCGCACGGCCGACCGCCCCGACCGCAGCGCCATTGGCCGCGTCATCACCCATGTGCACCGTTACCACCTCGACGGCACACTGCCGCCCGTGCAGGCAGCGGATGACGCCGCCAAAGCCTACTGGCACCCGCTGAACGACCTGCGCCGCGACCGCTTCCACGAAGACCACTACCATCTCATCCGGGACGGCCTCGCCGAAGACCGCTGAACCCACCATGTACAAACTCATCGAAAGCGCCGATTACGACACCCTCTTTGCCGCCTACCTTGCCGACCACGACCGTTACAGCGGCGGTGTTTTCAGCGAATACGACCTCATCATCAGCACCCTGCCCGAAGGCGACATCCTCCTGCAAAAACTGGCGGACGCGCGCGGCATCGCCAGCGGCGTCCGCCCGCGCTACTGGACCAGCTTCTACTGGCACCTCGTCGAACACATCACCGGCTACACCCCGCGCGGCGAACAAACCCCGCTCAACAACACCGCCATCCGCTGGCACCTCTACACCTACCTTTACCGCCACGGCGACACCATCCTTGCCGACCCCGCGCACCCGCTTCACCCGCACCTGCACCAACACTGGCCGGAGGCCACTCGCCTCACCGCCGACATGACGCGCCGCCTCTGGCACTACAGCGGCCAGCTCGCCAACCTGTACAGCCACTACCTCAACCAGCGTCCCGACTGGCTGGACGCCTGGCAGCACGACCCGCCGCCCGCGCTGGACGACCTCCTCCAGGGCAACAGCCTGCAGCGCCAACCCGCCTGGCTGGCCGGGCACTACCGCGAGCACTACCAACAACAACACCGCCTCTGGCACGCGACCCTCGCCGAAACCTACGCCGCCCGCGCCGAACGCATCCGCACCTTCTGGCACAAACTCGCGCACGACGCCGCCGCGCGCGACAAACTCCCGCCCTACATCCCGCTCTACGCGCCGACCAACCTCACTGAAACCACCCTGCGCACCCTCATCCGCCTCGGCGAATACAGCGAAGTCCGCCTCTACCACCTCACCGCCGCCGACGGCGAATACAGCGACATCGTGGATAGCCGCTGGCTGCGCCGCCTCAAACTGCGCGACCCGGCGCGGGTCGAAGCCGCACACTACGACCACGGCAACACCCTGCTCTCACGCTACGGCAAACAACAGCGCGACCGCGCCCGCCTCCTGCACGCCTACAGCACCGACGACAACACCACCCAGCACGACGCCCCCACCATCACCGTCAGCAACCTCCTCAGCGCCGTACAGGCCGACATCCGCAGCCAAAACGAAACCCATACTGCCGCCGCCCCGCACGACGCCCACGACGACAGCCTGCGCATCCACGCCTGCCACGGCACCCTGCGCCAGGCCGAAACCCTGCGCGGCGACATCATTGCCTGGCTGAACGCCGACCCGACGCGCCGCCTCTCCGACATCCTCATCCTCCTGCCCGACCCCATCGCCGAACAAAGCGTACTGCGCGCCGTCTTCCCCGGCAGCGGCGACTACGACGGCTACCGCCTGCCCGCGCGCATCGTCGGTACCCCCGATACCGGCACCACCAGCCTCTGGCACAGCCTCGCCGGCCACTACACCCACCTGAATGGCCGCTACGACGCCCCCACCATCACCGACTGGCTGCACAACGACGACACCGCACAAAGCCTCGGCAGCGACCACGAACACATCCAGCGCATCACCGCCGCCCTCATCCGGGCCGGCTACAAACGCGGCTTCGACAGCGAGCACCTGCAACAAACCCTGCACCCCGACGACCACGACCACCGCTACACCTACACCTACGCCCTCGACCGCCTCATCGCCGGCGTCCTCATGCCCGACAGCGGCGACGACAACCGCGACACCATCCCGCTGCCCGGCCTCAGCCTCGCCGACCTGCCCGTCCTCGAAGCCCTTGCCAAACACGCCAACCGCAGCCGCGAACTGCGGCGCAAACTCGCCGCCCACACCCCGGCACAAACATGGCTTGCCGACATCCGCGACACCCTGCACCGCGACTACCAGCACGCCCACGACACCACCGCCTGGCAAACCCTGAACCGCGCCCTTACCAGCCTCGAACAACAACTCAGCGCACACCGCGACCTCGCCCCGCAAAACGAACAACTCTACCTGCCGCTGCCCTTCATCCTCGACAACATCGAAACCCACCTCAGCACCCAACAAAACAGCCGCGAACCCAGCGGCGTCATCACCATCGGCAGCCTCACCGGCCTGCGCAACCTGCCCTACAAACTCATCGCCTTCATGAACGCCGACCACGACCGCTACCCGGCGCGACAAAACGACGAACGCTACAACCTCATCGACCTCGACCGCCCGCGCCCCGGCGACCGCAACCGCGAACAAGAAGACCTCGCCGCCCTGCTCGACAGCATCAGCCGCGCCGGAGAAACCTACTGGATCTACTACAACGCCGCCAAACCCGGCGACAACGAACCGCGCCTGCCTGCCAGCCCCATCCAGGAACTCCTGCAATACCTCGACGAACAGCGCGCAGAAGCCCCGCGCCACTACCACATCACCCACCCCGCCACCCCCTTCGAACCCGACCCCGCCGAAACCCGCCCTGCGCCGCTCTGGCACAACGTGCGGCAAACCCTGGCACGCCCGCCCCACCCCGCCCTGCCCTTCCTCACCCTCTGCCACGCCACCCTTTCCGCTGCCGACCCTGCCGACCCCGAAACCCTGCCGCTGGACCAGCTCATCCGCGACACCCTGCGCCCCGCCGCTGCCTACGCCCGCGCCCACAACATCAGCCACGACAACCACGACGACACCCCCGCCGCCCGCGAACCGCTGGCCGCCAGCGCCCTCGACAACTACCACATCAACGACACCATCAACCGCGCCCTCGAAGAAGGGCGTGACCCTGCCGCCCGCCTCGCCCGCCTGCCCCTCCTGCCCGCAGGCATCAGCGGCAACATCCTCCTCGCGCAACGCCTCGCCGAAAACCAGGCACACTACCGCGCCCTGCTCGCCCAGAGCGGCTGCACCACCCCACCACCGCTTGCCGAACACACCCTCGACCTCGGCGACACCCTCCTCACCGCCCGCCTGCCGACGAGTGGCAACACCTGGCCGCGCCTCTCCGCCCGCCGCCAAAAAGCCAAACACCAATACCGCTACTGGCTCGAACACCTCGCCTGGAACGCGCGCGGCACGGGCGGCGACAGCCACATCCACTACGCCGACGGCAACGAACAACTGCGCACCCTGCCGGCAGAAGACGCCGCAGAACAACTGCGCACCTGGCTGGCCGTGCGCCGCAGCGCACAACAACAACTATGGCTGGCCCCCATCGAACTCATGCCGACCTACCTCGACAACCTCGGCAAAAAAGACGGCGCAGACAAAAACCGGCTCCTCATCCACCAATGGATAGACGACGACCAGGGCAAAGCCGACAGCGGCGAACTGTGGCGCCACCTGTGGCGCGGCAACGAAGCCATCCTCGCCGACCACATCGCCGCCGCGCTTGCCACCTATGCCCCGCTGCTACAACCCTGGCTTGACCACCGCGCCTGAAAAACCCGCTTGGTGCAAGGCCGATTAAAGTAGGGTGGGCCTTGGCCCACCACAACGCTGACGTTAAGGTGGGCTGAAGCTCACCCTACGCGTGAGATCCGTATTTATCCCGCTTGCCGCAAGGCCGATTAAGGCAGGGTGGGCCTTGGCCCACCGCAACGCTCTGACGTCAAGGTGGGCTGAAGCTCACCCTACGCGCTGGCTCGACCACCGCGCCTGAAGACCCCGCTTGGCGCAAGGCTAATTAAAGTAGGGTGGGCCTTGGCTACACGTCAAGGTGGGCTGAAGCCCACCCTACGCGTGAGGTCGGTATTTATCCCGCCTGGCGCAAGACCGATTGAGGCAGGGTGGGCCTTGGCCCACCGCAACGCTCTGACGTCAAGGTAGGCTGAAGTTCGCCCTACGCGCGAGATCAGTATTTATCCCGCCTGGCGCAAGGCCGATTAAGGCAGGGTGGGCCTTGGCCCACCGCAACGCTCTGACGTCAAGGTGGGCTGAAGCCCACCCTACGCGCGAGGCCAGTATTTATCCCGCTTGGTGCAAGGCCGATTAAAGTAGGGTGGGCCTTGGCCCACCGCAACGCTGACATCAAGGTGGGCTGAAGCCCACCCTACGCGCGAGGCCAGTATTTATCCCGCCTGGCGCAAGACCGATTGAGGTAGGGTGGGCCTTGGCCCACCGCAACGCTCTGACGTCAAGGTAGGCTGAAGTTCGCCCTACGCGCGAGATCAGTATTTATCCCGCCTGGCGCAAGGCCGATTAAGGCAGGGTGGGCCTTGGCCATCGCAACGCTGACGTCAAGTTGGGCTGAAGCCCACCCTACGCGTGAGGTCGGTATTTATCCCGCTTGGTGCGCCCAGTATTTCCGTCGCTTGGCGAGGCTAGCACACGCCGCTTGGTGATTGCTCAATACCGAATTCCGCACAAAAAAAATCCCTTCCCCCGCTTGCGGGGGAAGGTGCCCGAAGGGCGGAAGGGGGGATAAAAAACCGGTGCTTATCCCGCTGGGCACGCGATAAAAAAATCCCCCGTAAGCGGGGGATTGCTACTGTCCGCAGTGCAACGCCTTTTATGGTTCGATGCGTTTTGCGCCGTAAGCGCCGCGATAGTTGGCACCGCCGCTGATACTGCGGCTGAACTGCCCCCCAAGTTCTTCTCCATTAGGGCCGTAGAGGCGGGCATGGCCGCTGTCGCTTTGGAAGCGCTGTGTGCCGCTATCCCAGTGTAGGGTATCGCTGAAATCCAGACGGGTGTCGCGGCGCAGGTCGCTGCCGTCAAGATTACCGCTCTGGCTGTTGCCGAGGGTCAGGGTCATGGTTTTGCTGTTGCTGCTGTAATCCACGCTGGCACTAACTTCGGCAATGGCGCGGCTGCTTTGGTTGATGTCGCCAATGGCGTTGCCTTTGTAGTTGGCGCGCAGGGTGGTGGTTTCTGTAGGGATGAAGGGTTTGCCGACGTTCAGGTAGGTTTCGGGAATACCGCCCCGGGTTGAGGCGATTTCGCCGAAGGTCTGGTATGACCAGCCAGCCGCCTGATGCGGACGCAGGATGATGGTGTGTTCGTCATCCAGCGCAAGGCTTTGCGCGGTGCTGTATATGCCGCGATGGTTGCTGGCGTTGGCAGCACTTTCCATACCGTGCAGACTGAGGCGGCCGTCTGCGTCGTAGCTGGTGAGTTTGGCAACGGCGGCGCGGATGGTCGCGGCGTAAAGCGGGGAGATGTAGTAGTAACGGCTGCGGACGCCGCTGCTGCCGAAGATTTCCGCCCAGTGATGAAGATATTGACTGCCTTTGCGGTAGTAGTAACCGATGCCGGTGTCGGTGTAGGCGGCTTCAGTCATGCTTTTGTAGTGGTTCGGGCTGTTGCGCCATTGTTCGACGGTATTTTGGGCAAACGGACTGCCGGTGGCGATACTTTCACCTACTGCTGCGTTATTGCCGCCGCCTGTCAGGGTGTGTTCATCAAGCGGGTTTTCGCCATTCGGGCGCTTGTGCGCGTTCAGGGTGGCGAGTTCTTGCGCGCGCAGGGTGGCGTAGGCAGAGAGGCTTTCGTTGTAACGCAGTGGTGCGAGACCTTTTTCGGCGCGCACCTGATTGACGAGGTCAAGCGCTTCTTGTGTTTTTTTCTGGATTTCGACATGAGGCCGGGCGACGGCATTCGGCGGTAGTTTGATGTCGCCGACATCAACGGTATTGATGACTTGCGGCGTCGGCGTATTCGGGTTGTCCGGTGCGGGTTTGTCCGCAGGCAGGCTGTTGCCACCACCACCGCCACCGCAGGCGGTAAGCAGGGAGAGGGAAAGGACGGCTGTCAGGGGCTGGGTTTTCATGTTTTCTCCTGTGATTGGGGGAGTCAGTGTAACCAACTCTTCATGCTACAGAGGCTGAAACTGCACAAAACGGGAGAATACCTGGCTTGACCGCTCGACGCCAACCGCGCCGATAGCGTGCTGCTGCTGATAGCGAGCAAGGGTGGTGGCTGTTTAGATGCACTGGTTTTATCCGCTGCCCACCCGGCGATGGATGCGTCATTCACCCGCAGGCAGCGCTTGGAGCATTAACAGGTGTTGCAGGGCGAAGCGCAGACGCGCCTGCTTGAGGGTGAGTTGCGGTTTTTGGCGGTAGTAGTTGGCGAGGCTGTTGTGCAGGTTTTGCCGGCAGGGTCGTGCGAGGCGGCGCAGGGTGTCGCCGTGGCGGCAGAGTTGCAGGCTGCCTCCGTTGCTGTAATAGCAGGAAAGCATGGCGGTGAGGCGGTTGTAGAGGGTGGGGTCGCCGTTTTCGATGTGGCCGAATTCGTGGGCGAGGATGGCTTGCAGTTCGTCGCGGCTGAGGTTGTTGAGCGCGCCCTGGCTGACGGCAAGGGCAAGAGGGCGAAGGCGTTGATGCTGTGGTCGTCGCGCAGGACGTAGGCGTCGGGTTCGTCGATGTCGGCAGCGAGGCTGAGTTCGGCGATAAGGTTGGTATAGCGGCGTTCTGCCGGGTCGTTATTGGGGCGGGCAGGGGTGGCGCCGAGGGACGCCGCCTGTTCGTCCACTGTCATGGCATCCAGGGTACGCCGCATGGTGCGGTAAGCGGTGAGGATGCGGGAGGTGGGATAGAGCGCCGCGATCAGGCTGATGATGGCCGGCATGGCAAGAAAGCCGATGACTCCGCCGCTGGCGATGATGGGGTGGGAGGACTTGCCGAGGGTGACAAGACCGATAAGCGGCAGGAAGAAGACCGAGGTGTAGCCAAGATGGGCCAGCAGCAGGCTCAACCAGAAAGCGAGTTGCAGGCGGCGGCTGGCGCGCTTGGCGCGGCGGTGTTTGTCGTGGAAACGGGTGGGCATGGCGGCCTCGCGGTGGGTGAGCAGGCGGAGTATAGCGGTATAGTCCGGTGTTTGTTCCACTTAGGCGTATTAAGCGCCTCAGCCGCGTGGCAAGTGCTTGCGTCGGCATCGGGTACCCCCGCAAAATTCTTGGCACCCTCCTCCCATCACAGGATTTTTCATGTCTAACTTTATTCCTGATCTCAACGATCCGCGCACCCGTGGCTGGGGCGGGCATGAATATGAATACGACTATGGCGATGATCGTGACTACTTCATCTTCTCCTGGCTGGGTTTTATCGTCCTCTTCGCCCTTCCTTTCACCCAGACGCCGGGCGGCATACTAATCGCTACCCTGCTGCTGTGGCTGATGCTTGGCATCTTCCTGACACCCCGCTATTACGCCACCAGTCAGGCAGGCGGTAACCTGCATGCGCCCGCCGTGATCTGCGACCCGCAGGGGTTGACCATTTATGACAGCAACCAGCGCATTGAGTACCAATGGCGCTGGCAGGCGCTCGATAGCGTTAGTGCGCGCAATAACGGCCTGCGCATCATCCCGCGCGATGATGAAGCGTTGACCTACCGCGACTTCCGCCTCGGGCGCGATATGGAAACCCTCCTCGCCATTGCCGTTGTCGCTACCGGCTACTTGCACGGTCGGGCGCCGTCCGTCCCGCCCGCGCCCTCTGCCGACATTAACCACATCTGGTACAAGCAGCAGGACATTGTCTGGTTGAGCAGCAGCAATCTGCTGCTGCCCGTCCTCGCGCTGGCCTTCTGCTGGCCTGGTCTCATTCAATACTGGCCCGATCTCCCACAGGAAACCATTACTGTCGCCATCGTCGTAGGTTTCTTTGACCTGTTGGTGATCTTGAACCACTACCATCGTTACTACAGAAACAGCGGACTGTGTCAGCGCATCGTCATTGATAACAATGGTCTGCATTTCCTCGAAACCAGCAACAGAGGCAGTGTCCTTCCTCCGCTTTCCATATCTTGGACGGACATCGCCCATATCGAAATCACAGAAGAGAAGAACGGGCGCTATACCTCCAACTACCTGCGCATCACCGACCGCCTCAGCAACTACCACAAAAGATCGCTGAGTGAGAAAGAGGACGTATGGCCGGGTAGGGAAATCGTTGCTGCTGTTGAGGCCATCATCGATCATCGCCCGCTGCCACCGCTTACCTCCGGCAAGATCCCCATCATCCTGGCTGAGATACCGCCCGCTATCCGCCGCTTCTTTTGGGCAAATGTTCTGTTCACCGCCGTGGTCATCCTCGGCTACGGCAGCTGCCTGTACCTGCATCGCTGCATGGTCCCCATCAGCCCCCAGGCCCTGCTTGCTCTCGTCGTCGCCTACATGACGCTGGCTGCTGCCGCTTTCTTCATCGAACTAGACTACCGCCGGCGCACAAGTATCTGATGCCCCGCAGGCGGGCATCAGGCAGACGTCCGCCTTTTTCGGTTTAGCACAGCGACAAGCGGGGTAAACTGCCGGTGTTGTCCGGCAACAGGTGTCGGCAGCGTTATTCAGTCACCAGGAGTTATCACATGGAACCCATCCGTCAGGCCTTCGCGCAACTCATCGCCGCTCACGACGGTGAGTTGCATCAGCAACTGCAACATGCCGCTGCCGCCTGCGCACAACAGGATTTTGCCCCCGCCCATACCGTGCTTGTCCCGCTGGCTGCCGCCGGCGAGGCGCAGGCACAGTTCATCCTCGGCGCGTTTTATTTGTATGCACAGGGGGTGGCGCAGGATGTGCATCAGGCTATTGCCTACTGGCAGCAGGCAGCGGCACAAGGCATGGCGCTGGCGCAAACTTCCCTCGGCGCGCTCTATGCGGCACAGGGGCGGGATGACGAAGCACGCGGGCTTTTGGCGCAGGCGGCCGCTCAAGGCGAAGGTTATGCAGCGAGTGCCTTGCAGATGTTTGGCGCGCAGCCGTCGGCGGCGGTGCAGCGCGCCATCCGCATTTTGCGGGGAGGGGATGCGGACGGCGCCCGGCGCAAGCTGGAAGCGCTGGCGCGCGAGGGCAATGTGGAGGCTATCCGCTATTTGGCGGTGATGTTCCAGCGCGGTATCGGCGTAGCGCAGGATTATGCGATTGCGCGCGAGTGGTGGGGCGTCGCCCTGGCGTTACAGGATGATGTGGCGCAGTACGCGATGGGCGAGCTTTATTTCAACGGTGATGGTGTCACGCGTGACTACGCACAGGCGCGCCATTATTGGGAGCAGGCAGCGGCGCAGGGCAACAGCGAAGCGCAGCGCGGCCTGGGCGTGCTTTTCCGCGACGGGCATGGCGTGGCACAGGATTATGCTGAGGCGCGGCGGTGGCTGGCGCAGGCGGCGGAACAGGGGCTGGCGGTGGCGCAGTATGAGTTTGGTGCGCTGCTTCAGGCGGGCTTCGGCGGCGCGGTGGATGAGGCGGCCGCACGGCACTGGTGGCAACTGGCGGCATTGCAGGGGCATGTGGATGCGCAGTTGGCGCTAGGCTCGTTGTTGTTGCAGCGGCAGGATTTCACCGGCGCACGCGAGTGGTTACAGCAAGCGGCGGCGCAGAATGACGCGCATGCGCAGTATTTGCTGGGCCTCAGTTATGTGTTTGCCGATGATGTTGAGGGGCATTTCGACGATATTCATACGCTATGGCATCGCGCCGCCGCCCAAGGACATGAAGAGGCGCAGGAGGCGCTGCGGAAACTGCACGGCGAGGCGTAGCGAACATTTTCCTGCTTGCCGAGACCAGTATTTACGCCGCTTGGCGGGTTCAGTGTCTATCCCGCTTGGCGGGCATGGCTACGTCAGCGGCATGGCGTTTTATTGGTTTGTCACGCTTTTAGGTTTTGCGGGTGTCTGCGCGAGGCGACGGCGAGCGCGGCGGCGCAGGTACCACGGAAGGAAGGCCCAGAGGATGAGGAAAGGAGGAATCAGGTCTGTCAGCCAATAGGGAACTCCGGATGCGAAGTCGGTCGCGAGGTTCAGGATGAAAGCCAATAATGGCAGGAAGTATAGGTACACCCGCCCAACTTGGCGCCAGTGAAGCGGCTGTTTTTGTATGTAGCAGCGGCTGGTATCGGTGTAGGGGATTAGCCAGAACAGGCGCTGTTCTTCGGCAATTTCCCACACACGCAGACTGTATAACGGGATGAGCGGGATGTACAGGGCGATAATCCAGCAGGTGGTGATGTAGCTGCCGTCTGTATGGAAGTCGCTTTTGCCGTACCAGGTGATGCCGAAGCCGTTGATGGAGGTGATGGCGCTGTTGAGCCCTGACATGATTGTTCTCCTGTGGGTGGTGTTTTATATCTGCCCGTGTTTGAGGGCGCGGATGAGGTAGCGGGTGGGGTCAATGCGTTCGAGTTGCGGCGCAGGCAGCGGGATGGGGGTGGCGTTGATGATGGCGGTGAGGATGTCGGCGTTCAGCCAGGCGTAGGTGCAGCCTTTGGAGCCGAGGCCCTGGTGCATGTATTGGCGCGGGTGGTGGGCGATGTCGCGCGTGATGGTTTTGTGAGCATCGCGGCGCAGGGCGGCGTATTCGCGCAGGATACTGGCGGTGTCGCCGATGGCGCCGACGAGCGGCATGTGGTCGCGGCTGGCGCCCCGGATGCCGACAAAGTGTCCGCGCAGGCGGGTTTGTGCACCGGGCAGGTGTTGCAGGATGGCGGCGAGGTTTTTGGCATCGTCGCTGTCGCGCGGGGTCAGGTCGGTGTCTTCCGGGTCGAAGCCGGCGCCGCTGTAGATGTGGCTGTTGGCAGGGTCAGGAATGAGAGTGCGCTCGCCGCAATATACGCCTGGCGGCACGCTGTCGCTGTAGTAGATGCTGCCCTGTCCGCGTAGGGGACGGATGGTATCGCGCAGTGCGGTTGCCGGGTTGAGGGTTTGCTGCCAGCCGCAGCAGTGGATGATGGCGGCGCAGTCGTCAAGTGCGGCGAGACTGGTGATGGTGCGGGTTTCGCAGCGGATGTTGGGGTGGTCGGCAAGGGCGGCGAGCAGGGCGGGCAGATGGATGACGCCGCCGCGCGGGTAGGTGAGGTCGGTGGCGTTGCCGCCGATTTCGTCCGCACTGAGCAGGTGAACGTCAAGCAGGGTTTGCTGGCGCCGGATTTCGCGCGGGTTTTCGGCGTGGTTGGTGACGCCGCAGGGGTTGTAGATGTCGCGCGGGTATTGATGCAGGGCGCGCATGGCGTGGTGCCAGGTAGCGAGCTGGTAGGGGCGGTCAGGCGAGGCTTCGCTGTCGGGGTTGAGGTAGGGCACGGCAAGCGGGACGTGGCTGGCGGCGGGGTGGGCATCGCTGTGGTATAGGGTGACGCGGCGGCCGCTTTCGGCAAGGGCGCGTGCGGTGGTGCTGCCGGCGATTCCCGCTCCGATGATGACGATGGGACCGTCTGCGGCGGCGGGCTGGTTGTTCCAGTGCGGGCGCGGCGCAGGCGGGGTGGTAAGGGTGGCGGTGAGCATGTCGCGTTTTGCACCGTAGCCAGGGATTTTTCCGGGGGTAAAACCGGCCTGGCTCAAGGCGTCGCGCACGGCGGCTGCTGCGCTGAAGGTGGCAATGGTCGCGTCCGGCGCGCTGTGGCGGGCGATTTCCTGCATGAGGGCGGGCGTCCAGCAGTCGGGGTTTTTCGCTGGCGCGAAGCCGTCGAGGAACCAGGTATCCACGCGGGCACGCAGCGGCGGCAGGGTGTCGCGGATGTCGCCGAGGATGAGGTGCAGATGGATGCGCGGGTGGATTTTGAGCAGGTGGTGGCCCGCGTGGTTGTGCGGGTTTTGCGCAAGGAGGGCGGCGCGGAGGGCAGGCTGCGGCCAGTTTTGCCAGAGGCGGGCGAGATCGCTTGCGGCGATGGGGTGGCACTCGAAGCTGAGGTAGTGCAGGCGGGCGCCCGGTGGCGCGTCGCGCAGGAAGGTGTCGGTGGTGTGGAGGAAGTTGAGGCCGGTGCCGTAGCCGATTTCACCGATGGTGATGCTGCCGGAGCAGCGGGCAAAGCGTTCGTGCAGGCGGTTACCGTTGATGTAGGTGTGTTCGGTTTCGGCAAAGCCGTTGCCACTGTAATAGATGTCCTGGTAGCGCTCGTTGCGCGGATTGCCCGCGTCGTCCAGGTTGAGGCGGGCGTAGTCAAGCAGCATGGTCGGTCAGGCGATGAGTTGGCGGATGTGTTGGGCCTGGTGGTTCAGGTAGTGGGTCAGGTTCTGCGGATCTTCTATGGCGCTCAGGGCGACGGGCAGCGGGCGTTCTTCGGGTTTGATGTCGAAGGCGGCGGCAAAGAGGGCTTCGTCGCCGCGCAGCAGTTCTTCGTTTTCTTTGCTGAAGCCGTGACGCAGGCAGCGCAGCGGGCGGAGGGTGTACTGGCTGCTGATTTCGCTGTCGTATTCGCTGGCGTGGATAACGCGCTCGCGGGTTTCCGGGTCAAGGCCGTTTTCGGCGCAGGCGAGGAAGGGACGGTCAAGCATCACCGCCTGTGCGCCGCTGATGATGGCGGCGACAATGTCGGCACCGTCGGTGAAGTCGCCCCAGAGGACGAGTGGTTTGTCGCTGTATTTGCGCACTTGTTGCAGGAGCGAGAGGGCACTTTGTTCGACGCGCGGCAGATCGTTACTGAAGTAGCTGCGCTCGCCACCCGCTTCCATACCTTGCAGGATGAGGGCGTCCACGCCGTAGTCGTCCGCGCTGATGGCTTCAAGCAGGTTGCCGACGATAGCGAAGGTGAAGATGTTTTGTTCTCGGATGAGGGCGAGGGTCTCGCGGTCGGGCAGGCCCTGGGCAAAGCCGATGGCGCGCGGTTTGGCGGTCATGGCGATGTCGAGCAGGTCAAGGAAATGGTCGCCGCGCTGCGCGGTGAGCGGCTCGGTAAAGAGGCGGCGTTGCAGAATTTCGGCGGCAAAACTATCGGGGTTATCGCCCTGTGGCCGCTGCGGCAGCAGGTGGGCAAAGCAGAAGGACGGCGCGCTGTGGTGCTTGCGGTAGGCGTTGATGCGGGCGGTGAGACTGTCGCGGTTGTCGTGTGCGGCGATACGGATAATGCCATGCGCGCCATGAGCACTGATTTTGCCGGACATTTCAGCGTCGATGAGGTCGAAGGGCAGTGGCGCCTGCCAGAAGGGGTATTGGCTTTCCAGGCGCTGACTGAGGGCGTTGGGGACAAGGTACATGCGTAATTTCCTTGATTGGTGTATCTGCCGGAAATTATAGCGGAAAGCCGCTTGTTCGGCCGCTCATGCGGGATGGATGCCGTTTTGCCAGGCTAAGGCAGCCAGGCGTTGTTTGCGGCGCAAGGTGGTGCTTGTGCTTAAAACGGGCATAAAAAAGCCGGGCTTTGCAGCCCGGCAAACAACCACCAAAGGAGGATATAGAGGAGATAACATCAATGATGTCGGATGTGGATTATAGGGAGGCACCATGAGGGTGTCAAGCCGATGTGCATTTGTTTTATTCTAATATCATTATTGCTTGTTTTTGCATCGTTTTTTATAAAGTTTTAAGCCTTTCTCCGGTCTGTTACCAACAATTTTTCGTGAGATTATTTGTTTTTTTGAGGGTCGATTGCATTATTAATAGGTGTTATTTGAATTATTTTGATGCTTTTCGTGCATTTGCAGACTGAGAATAGCGGTTGTTCGCTACATAACATGGGTTTTCTGTGATTTTATTATGAATTCTGATGATGTTATGTTTGTTCTTGTCCGCAGTATGCCTGTCATACGGCCATACTTGCTGATGGTTTTGCGGGTTAAGGCTTGTCGCGCAAGATCGGACACCCGCCGCGTTAACGTGGCGGGCGTCGCCGTTCTATGTAATGTGCGCTCAGAGCGTTTCGGCGATGATCTCGCCCATATGGATTTTCCGCCCGTCGTTTAGCGCTGCGCGTTCCCAGCCGATGACGCTGTTTTCGAAGAAGAGGATGACGGTCGAACCAAGGTTGAAGCGGCCGATTTCTGCGCCTTTCGGATAGTGCAGGTTATCGGCGCGGTAGTCGTAGTCGTTGTAGTTGTCGCGATCAAGGACGACGCCGTGCCACACGGTTTCGATGCTGCTGACGTTCAGTGCGCCAACCATGACGAGTGCCATCTTGCCGAAGGGGGTTTCAAAGAGGCAGACGACGCGTTCGTTCCCCGCAAAAATGCCCGGAATTTTATCGAGCAGCGGCAGGGCGACGCTGTGTTTATCGCCGGGGCAGAAGCGCATGGCGAGCAGTTGACCGTCACAGGGCATGTGGATGCGGTGGTAGTCGTCCGGGGCGAGGTAGAGGGTGGCGCTACTGCCACCGGCGAAGTATTCCGCCCATTCTGCGCTTCCGAGCAGGGCGGCGACACTGTATGGCAGGCCTTTCGCTTGCAGGATGGTACCGGTGTCCACCGTGCCATAAGTGGCACAGCGTCCGTCCACCGGGCTGGTGATGGCGCTGTTTTCCGGAGCAATGGGGCGGGCACCGTCGGCAAGGGCGCGGGTGAAGTAGTCGTTCAGACTGCGGTAGGCGTAGGGATTCTTTTCAGCGGCGAAGTCGGTGTTCGCGCCGGTGATGCGGCTATAGGCGGCGATGATGCGGTTTTTTAACCAGCGCGGTTTTTCGATGCGCGCGAGACGATGCATGAGGGCGCTCATCAGGCGACGCGGGATAAGGACATAGAGGTGGATGTTCATGTCTGTGACTTCCTGTGATTTGTTGTGCGCGCAGTGTATAGCGGGAGCAGGGAGAATGCTATATGACCCAAAGCGGTGGTGAAAAAGCCGACGCAGGCGTCGGCTTGACGGGCGCTTATTGTACGGCGGGTGGAGGTGGTGGCGGGCTCAACGGATGCGGTGGTGGTTCCGGGAGCGTGGTTTCTTCGCTGTCACTTTTTTCGATCTCGATTTGCTCGGGGTGTTTGTTCAGGATGGTTTCGAGATTGGCCGGGGCGACGAAGCCAGGGATAAGGGTGCCGTCTTCAAGAATGATGGAAGGTGTACTGCTGATGCCGAGTTTTTGGGCGATGGCGTATTGTTCACGGATGATTTTGCTGCAATCACCGCGCGAGTTGGGCAGGGGTTGGTCGGTCTGCGCAAGGAGCAGGGCGCTCAGACGGTCTGGGGTGCACCATACTTGTGCCATGCGGAGGGCGGCGCTGCTATTCGGGCCACTGCGCGGATAGGCGAGGTAGTGGATGGCGATGCCGCGCTGGGTGTATTCGAGGATGTTTTGCTGCATCAGGCGACAGTAGGGGCAATCTACGTCGGTGAAGACGGTGATGTGGTGTGCCGGCGCGTTCGGCAGGACGCTGATCATGGTTTTCGGTTCGAGGGCGGCAAGGGTTTTGACCCGTTCGCTGGCGCGGAAACTTTCGGTAACGTTGATCTGGGTTTGCAGGTCGATCATTTCGCCCTGCATGACGTAGCGGCCATCGGCGCTGATGTAGAAGACTTCGCTGCCTTGGGCGAATTGGTAGAGGCCGGGGATGGGGGATTCGACGGCGTTGCTCATGATGCGGGGGTCGAAGACAGATTTGGCCAGTTCCATGTTGGGCGAGGCGGCATGTACCACCGTTGTCCATACGGCGGCCAGCAGGCTGAGGAGGGTGCGCATTGTGTGAGGATTTCCAAGCTGTTCTTGCCGTGTATCTTACCGACAACAAATGATTTCTGTCATGAGGTTATTTTTAGATTACGGTCTTGTTATGACGTGGCCACGGTGCCAAGTGATGCGGCATATATTGCCTGCTTGTTTTGCGGGGGGGTGTTTGTTGTTTTTTTTGCACGGTGTCTGGTGGATTCAGTATTGGCGCCGCTTGGTGATATTTCTTCCGTGCCGCTATCAAGAACGCAAAAAGCAGGCTGTGCCTGTGCGGTGGGCCGAGGCCCACCCTACGCGGGCCCGGTGTTTACGCCGCTTGACGGGTCTTTATATATATATGAATCCGGGCAGGCGGGCTGGCACGGAGCTCGCCAGTTATGCACGCGGGTGGTGCGCGGCGAAGATGCCGGCAAGGCGTGCTTCGGCGATGTGGGTGTAGATTTGCGTGGTGCTGAGGCTGCTGTGGCCGAGCAGCATTTGCACGACGCGCAGGTCGGCGCCGTGGTTGACGAGGTGGGTGGCGAACGCATGGCGCAGGGTGTGCGGCGAGACGCGCGCAGTAATGCCGCAGGCGATGGCGTAGTCGCGGATAAGTTTCCAGAAGGCCTGACGGGTTATGGCTTTGCCGCGTTCGTTGAGGAAGAGGGTGTCGTCCAGCGGGTTTTTGAGCAGTTGCGGGCGGGCGCTATGGATGTAGCGTTCAACGGCGGCCACGGCGTCTTCGCCGATGGGGACGATGCGTTCTTTTTGCCCTTTGCCGCGTACGCGCAGGATGCCGTCTTGCAGGTTGAGGTTACCGAGGCGCAGGCCGACGAGTTCGCTGACGCGCAGGCCGCAGGCGTAGAGCAGTTCGAGCATGGCGGCGCCGCGGCTGCCGGTTGGCGTGGCGGGGTCAGGCGCAGCCAGCAGTTTTTCGACATCCGTTTCGCCGATGCTGCGCGGCAGGGGTTTGCGCAGGCGCGCGGGTTCAAGACGGGCGGTCGGGTCGTCGTGGCGGTAGCCGTTTTCGGCCAGCCAGGCGAAGTAGCGGCGCAGGCTGGAGCGCATGCGGGCGAGCGAGGCGGGTTTGCGTTGCAGGTCCATCATCCGCGCCAGGACGTTTTGCACGTCGTCCGCGTCGAAGCTGCGCACGGGTTTGTCGAGCAGGCGCGTGGCGAGGTGCAGGTCGTTGCGGTAGCTGGCGACGCTGGCGGCGGCCAGGCCTTCTTCGAAGAGCAGGGCGTCGCAAAAGGTTTCTATCATGGCTTGTCCCGTCCGTTACAATGGTTTTTTGGATGCGCCGTGAGCTGCATGGTTGTCTCGCCTGGCGCGTGTTTTGGTTTTGGGATTATAGGTTTGTTGATGCGTTTCCGGTTTTTTTATGGATGGTTGCTGGCGGCACTGATGGCGGCCGCTGTTGTCGCTTGTGCTTGGTGGTCGCTGCATGATTCTCGTGCGCTGCTGCTGCGCGATCAGCCGCTGTTGCAGCTTACGGCGCAACAGGAAGCGGCGATTCGCGCGCTTGAGGGCGAGATCGTGCTGGAAGCGTTCGTGCGCAATAATCCGCAGATGCGGCGCGGGTTCAGTGATTTGGTCGCGCCGTTTCGGGTGTTGCAGCCGGATTTGCGTCTGGAATTTGTCAACCCCGACACTGACCCGCTGCGGGTGCAGGCACGCGAGGTCACGCGTGAGGGGCAGTTGTTTTTGTCCGATGGAATCCACGGTGAGCGGATTGATGTCGCCAGTCCGCAGGGGATCGCCCGGGCGCTGCTGAATCTCGGCGAGACAAGCGATGTGCAGGTGCTGCATTTGCAGGGGCACGGCGAACGCGCCTACCGGCAGGACAGCAGCGGCAACTGGCGCGCGGCGTATGAGCGGGTGCGCAATGCGAAGACGACGGTCACGGATCAGGATCAGGTACGCACGGTGGAGATTCCGCGCAGTGTCAATGTGCTGGTCATCGCCGATCCGGAAGAGATTCCGCAGGCGCATGGCAGCGCGTTGCAGACGTATCTCGCGCGCGGCGGCAGCCTGCTTTTTACGACGGATACGCGGCACCCGTATTTGCCGCCGTGGCTGGCGACGTTGAGCGGGTTGCGCCTGGTTGAGGGCAATGTGGTTGATGCCGGTGCGAAGGGCTACGGACTGGATGATCCGCAGTTGTTGCTGGTGGAGGAGTTGGGCGAGGATGTGGTCAGCGACGGCATCAAGCAGGCGCCGCTGCTGCCGACGGCGGTCGCGCTCGCCGATAATCCGGACAGTCCGCCGACCAGCGACTGGACGCGCCATGTGCTGCTGTGGTCGGGCAAGCAGAGCTGGGCGGAGAAAAATGCCGATGCGGGCGTCATCATGCCGGACGAGGGCGAGGCGAAAGGACCGTTGCCGCTCGGCTGGGCGCTGGAACGTGATTTTCAGGGCAGGAAGCAGCGCATCATCATTCTCGGCGACAGTGATTTGTTTCAGGATAATTATTTGAACGTCGGCGGCAACAGCACCCTGGTGCAAAATCTTTTTGCCAGCCTGATGCCCGCTCGCGCCCACGCCAACATCGCCCCGCCGGAACTGAAAGACCAGTACCTTACGCTCACGGAAGGGGAAATGCTGTGGCTGGCCATCGTGCTGATTGTCATCCTGCCGCTGTTACCGCTGATTATCGGGCCGTATCTCGCATGGCAACGCAAACGACGTTACGGTTAAGCGCGCTGGCGCTGTGGGGCGCGCTGCTCGCACTATTTCTCGCGCTGAACGCGCGTCTGGGCAGGGTTGAACACTTCCTTGACCCGGCGCAGGTGCAGCATATCCGTATCGATTACAGCGACAGCCGGATTGACCTCAACCGCGACGGTGCGGGTTGGGTCGGCGACGGCAAACGCGTACGTGACGGGCGCACGGAACAGATGCTCGACATCCTCGCCTCTTGCCACAATCCGCAGCCGCTTGCCGCTATCCAGGCTGCGCCCTCGCGTCCCGTCACCCTCGGCATCAACGGCAAAACCTACACCCTCGGCGCCTACAACAGCTTCCACCACGCGCACTATCTCGATGACGGCACGACCGCGTGGCTGTGCAACGAAAACCTCAAAGCCATGCTCGCCCAGCCGCCGGCAAGCTGGTTTCCCAAGCCAACGCCTGATCATGCCTGAATTACCCGAAGTCGAAACCACCCGACGCGGCATCGCGCCGCACATCGAAGGACAACGTGTCCACGTCATCCGCGCCCGCGTCGCCAAACTGCGGCAAACACTGGATAGCGCCACGCTTGACCGCCTTGCCGGATGTGTCATCAACCACGTCGCCCGACGCGGCAAACACCTGATCTTGCACAGCGACGACCCGCACCGCGCCCTGCATATCCACCTCGGCATGAGCGGCGCCTTGCGTATCATCGCGGCGGACAGCCCGCTCAAAAAGCACGACCATGTCACGATAACGTTAGAAAACGGACAGGAACTGCGCCTGCACGACCCGCGCCGCTTCGGCCATGTCGCCGTCATCAATCCGCTGCAACCGCCGCCTGCTCTTGCCGCACTAGGTGTTGAACCGCTGGATGACACCTTCAACGCTGCCCGTCTCTACGCACAAACGCGCGGCAAAACGGCGGCGATCAAAACGCACATCATGGATCAGCGGCACATCGTCGGCGTTGGCAACATCTACGCAACCGAAGCGCTGTACGCGAGCGGCATTCACCCCGCCCGTCGCGCTACCAGTCTCGATGAAGCTGAATGTGCCACGCTGGCGGCGGCTATCAAGCGCGTCCTGCAAGAAGCCATCGCACAAGGCGGTACCACCCTGCGCGATTTCAGCCAGCCCGATGGCACCAGCGGCTACTTCGCCGTCAACCTCGCGGTGTACGGCAAAAGCGGCGAACCCTGCCCGCGTTGCGGCACACCGCTCGCGCACGCAACCATCGGCGGGCGTAGTAGTGTCTATTGCCCCAAGTGCCAGCCCTTACTATAAAAAGGGGGGTGTAATGGACAAATTTCATGCTAAAAATCGCTGTAGCCCTTACGCCTGCAAGGCTTTTCAAACGGTAAACAGCAATACCGCTGCGGCTCTTGTAAGCGGCAATTCATAGGAGCCCGACGCCTTAACCCCAACGCATTCTTTGGCAGCGCTACAGCGAAGGCAAGCAAGCCGCCACACAGCTTGCCGGGCAGTACGGATGCAGCATCAAAACCATCCGTCGTTACCTCGCCAAAGCAGCCACACAAGCCCAAGGCGTGCTGCCACAGGCTCCTGTTAACCTCGTCATGGAATCACCTATTTCGACCGCAAGTGGGGCGTCATGCCGAATACGACCAATCTGCTGGAAGGGAAATTCAGCGACATGAAGCATGTGTTTGCAGTGCCATCGGGGCTTGAAAGAGGAGGGTAAGTTACGGTTCATAAAAGGTTATTTCAGCAAGAAATGAAATAAAAAGCATGAAATTTGTCCATTACGCCAAGTTTTTATGTTTTTACTGCCAGCCGCGTGTTATTCCGCTTAGTGGCGCCTCCGGCTTAATCAAAAACGTGCTCAAACGGCTCTTCTTCATCCCAGCGGTAGGCGCGCAGGCGGTATTTGGCACCCATCTGTTTTTTGTAGCGGGCGATGGCATCCGCCAGGTTCTCGACGACGACCTGCATGTGATAGCCGCTGGCGTGGATGACGGTGTAGGCGTCGTTGGCCAGCATGACGTGACCCGGCAGGTAGATGAGGTCGCCCCGCATCAGTTCGCACAATTCGACGCGCTGGTGCTGTTTCTTAAGGAGCATTTCTTGCAGATCACTATCGCGAGGGATGTTGCGTCCGGCGCGGCGATAGGCCCACTGGCTCAGTGCCGAGCAGTCAAGCCCGGCAACGCCGCGCCCGCCCCACACGTAGCTGCGTCCCAGCTGGCTGCGCGCGACGGCGATGGGGTCGGCAATTTTGTCGGCAGCGGCGACATGGCGGCGGTGCAGCCAGCTACCATCTGCGAGTTGCAGGTAGTCGCCCGCCTTGTTGATGATGGTGAGGCAGGCGTCTTGCGGCAGGGCAGTACGGTAGGGGCTCTTCAGGTCGGGTTCGGCGGTAATGGGGGTGATGGCAATAGTGGTGTAGGTGTAGGTGGGTTCATCCGGGACGGTTTCGATAGCATCCAGTGCCACCCAGCCACTGTAATGGTCGCGCAGGGATTGGGCCTGGATGTAGTCGCCGTCTTGCGCATAGATTCGCAGCGGTTCGCCGTAGGTGTACTGGCTGAGGCGCGCGCTTGCAGCGTCGGGCGCGGTGTACACCCAGGTTTCTGGCACGCGCATACGCGCATAACCTTGCGGTTCTCCCACCGGGTAGAGGCGGGCCGTGTTTCCGCTTTCGACTTCTATGTCGTACATGTTTGTTCCTTTGCCGCTAAGCGGCAGTAGGTATGCCGGTCTCAAAATTTCAGTTGAAAAGGCGGCGCGCCGCAGACCGTACCGTGGATACAGCAAGACGCGCAGATACGCTCAGATGGATTGCCGGACCGGCATCATCATGGGTCGGGGTTATCGCGGATCATCTCCATGACTTTGCCGACCATGTTTTTCGAGCCGACGTAGAGCGGCACACGCTGGTGCAGGGTGGTCGGCTGAATATCGAGGATACGCTGGTAGCCGTTGGTGGCACTGCCGCCCGCCTGTTCGGCGAGGAACGCTATCGGGTTCGCTTCGTAGTTCAGGCGCAGCTTGCCGTTGGGGTAGCTGCTGCCGGATGGGTACATATAGATGCCGCCTTTGAGCATGTTGCGGTGGAAATCGGCGACGAGCGAGCCGATGTAGCGCGAGGTGTAGGGGCGCTTGGTAGCGCTGTCGAGTTCCTGGCAGTATTTGATGTATTTTTTCACGCCGAGTGGGAATTTGAGGTACTGCCCTTCGTTGATGGAATACATGCTGCCATTTTCGGGGATGCGGATGTTTTCGTGCGAGAGGCAGAAGATGCCGAGTGAGGGATCATAAGTGAAGCCGTTGACGCCGTTACCGGTGGTGTACACCAGCATGGTCGAGGAGCCATAGACGATGTAACCGGCGGCGACCTGTTTGTTGCCCGGTTGCAGGAAGTCTTCGAGCGTGACCGGCGTGCCGACGGGTGTCACGCGGCGGTAGATGGAAAAGATGGTGCCGACGGCGACGTTGACGTCAATATTGGACGAGCCGTCAAGCGGGTCGGTGAGGACGACGTATTTGGCGTTCTTGTTTTTCTCGCTGAGGAAGGCGACGAAGTCTTCTTCTTCTTCCGAGGCGAAGCCGGCGACATTGTCGCGCGCCATGAAGGCAGCCTTGATTTTCTGGTGGGCGAAAATATCGAGTTTCTTCTGCGCCTCGCCCTGCACGTTTTCTGAGCCTGCTTCACCGAGGATGTCATTGACGAGGCCGGCGCGGTTGATATCGCGGTGCAGTACCTTGGCGGCAAGACGCAAGGCGGACAAGATACCGCTCAGTTCGCCGCTGGCCTGCGGGTATTCCGCCTGCCGCATTACGATAAATTCACCCAAACTTTGCATAAATCCTCTTTTTTCCACAAAAGTTAACATCTGTTGCCTATTATAACGCTGCCTTGCTATGACGCCAATGCCGCGTAACGTGGATAAAGCGGCTAAAATCGCCCGCTTCATCCACAAAGACAGAAGGGAACCCACCATGAGCAACATCATCTGCCCGCAATGCGGCTGCGACTATGCCTACCACGACGGCACCAGCAACATCTGCCCCGAATGCGCCTTTGAATGGCAGGACGGCGAGACCGCCGCTACCCACGACGACGATCAAGTGCTGGATGCCAACGGTACACCGCTTGCCGACGGCGACACCGTCGTCCTCATCAAGGCGCTGAAACCGAAAGGCAGCAGCCAGAGCATCAAGCAGGGCACCAAAGTAAAAAACATCCGTGTCATCCCCGGCGCCGACCACAACATTGACTGCAAAATCGACGGCTTCGGCGGCATGATGCTCAAATCCGAATTTGTGAAAAAGGCCTGACCATGCCCGCCCCGCTCTACCCGCAAGCGACCACCGCCGCCGAAATCACCGCCAACCTCGCCCACATTAACGCCCGCATCGCCGCCGCCTGCGCCGCCTGCGGACGTGATGCGGCCAGTGTGCGCCTGTTACCCGTCAGCAAAACCGTGCCCGCCGAACGCCTGCATTACGCCTATGAAGCGGGCATCCGCCTGCTCGGCGAAAACAAAGTGCAGGAAGCCTACGACAAATGGCAGGCGCTGGCGGATCTGGATGGCCTCAACTGGGCCGTTATCGGCCACCTGCAAAGCAACAAGGTCAAATACGTCGCCCGCTTTGCTACCGAATTTCAGGCGCTGGACAGCCTGGAAATAGCCGAGAGCCTTGACCGCCGTCTGCAACAGGAAGGACGCCGCCTGGATGTCTTCGTGCAGGTCAACACCTCGGACGAGCCGCAAAAATACGGTATCGCCCCCGACGAAGCAGAAGCCTTCATCCGCGCCCTGCCGCAGTACAACAGCCTGCGCCTGCGCGGCCTCATGACCCTCGCCCTCTTTTCCGACGACAAAGACGCGGTGCGCCGCTGCTTCATCCGCCTGCGCGAACTGCGCGATTGCCTGCAACAACAAAACCCTGCCGTTGCCGAACTCTCCATGGGCATGTCCGGCGACTTTGAACTGGCCATCGCCGAAGGCGCGACCACCGTGCGCGTCGGCCAGGCCATCTTCGGCGCACGCCGCACCCCGGACAGCGAATACTGGCCGGGACTGGTACCGGGAGGGCATTGAGTCATCCTCAACCGTCAAGCGGGATAAAGCCCGGCTTCCCGCCCCCAAACCATTCAGAAGTGCGAACCATGAAACTGCGCTATACCCCCGCCCTGCTCGCCGTCTTTGTCCTTGCACACGGCGGCTGCACCAGCAACCTCTGGCAGAGCGTCCCCCGCCGCACCCCCACCTACACCGACATCGGCACAGACCGCCTCCTCACCTTGCGCGTCACACGGCAAGCGGGGGGCGGCATCCCGGCGGGCACCCTCATCCTTGTCGGCGAAAAAAACTGGTACGTCGCCGACAAAGCCAGCAATGACCGCCTCGTCAAATACCTCACTGCCGACCTCAGTACCCCCTTCTACCTCATCGGTGAAAACCCGGTCATCATCATCGATGATGCGGCAAAAAACAGCTTCGTCACCTTGTTCCGCCTCGCCTACCGCCCCAGCGCCGCCGACCTTGCCCTGCTCAAGCGCATGGGCAACGTTGAGCCTGGTGAACACGGTGAATACCTGCTGGAACGCCTCATCTCCGGCACCTACTACCCTGCACCGACGCAACTGCCCGCTGCCGACAGCACCCTCCCCATCAACCGCACCCTGCACCTGCAACTCGAAGGGTACAAAACTAACCTCCCCGGCCTGGCCGCCGCCGTCATTGCCACCCCCGTGACCCTGGCGGCGGATGCTGTCAGCCTCATCACCGTCGCGCCGCTGGTGAAAATCCTCCCCAAACCGGCATACTGATAACCCCACTCACAAAGGAAACCTCATGTCCCTTGACTACGCTTCCCGCAACCCGCTACCGCTTGATGTCATCAGCATCCAGTCGCAAGTCGTCTATGGCACCGTCGGCAACAATGCCGCCCTGCCGACACTCGCCGCGCACGGTCTCACCGCCGCTGCCGTGCCGACCGTCCTCTTCTCCAACACCCCGCACTACGACACCATCCACGGTGGCGCCATCCCCGCCGACTGGTTCGCGGGCTACCTCGCCGACCTTGACCGCCGCCGCGCGCTGGCAAGCACCCGCGCCGTCATCCTCGGCTACCTTGGCAGCACCGAACAGGCGATGCTGCTTGCCGACTGGCTTGACGCCCTGAAAGCACGCATTCCTGCCATTCACATCGGCATCGACCCTGTCCTGGGCGACGACAACTGCGGCCTCTACGTCCGCCCCGAACTCGCCGCCTGCTACCGCGAACGCCTCGCCGCCTGTGCCGACCTCATCACCCCAAACCACTACGAACTCGGCTACCTGAGCGGCACCGCCCCGCAGCGTGAGGCGGAAACCGTCGCCGCCGCGCGCCGCCTGCTCGGCGAACGGCTGCATACCGTCGTCGTCACCAGCAGCCCCGGCAGCGACGCCGATCACATCGCCAACCTCATCGTCACCCGTGACAACGTTGCCGTCACCCGCCATCCGCGCATCGCGAGCGACGTTAAAGGCACCGGTGACGCTTTCCACGCTGCGCTCACCGCTGCCCTGCTTGCTGGTAAACCGCTACAAGACGCCGTACAACAGGCGGGCGACTGGGTTGTTACTGCCCTGCGCCACACCGCCGCCCACGACTATGGCGAGCTGGATTTCCCGCCGCGCGGTGCGTAACGGCATCACTTGGTAGATCCAGTATTTACGCCGCTTGACCATAGGTATCTCCCCATCTCCACCCCGAACAACCCATGCGGCCCCCTTATCTCTTCCAGTGTCATAAACTCCAATAATTCCTGTGTTGGCAGCTTAAACATCCCTTCCAGGAGCGCAGGGGCGATAATCTCGGGCGTAATGGACAAAACGGGTGCTAAAAAACACTGTAACCCTTACGCTGCAAGGCTTTCAGGAGTTGAAAGCCTTTGAAGACAAAAAACGCCCTTTTTGCGGCTCAAAACCATCCGCCGCCATCTTGCCAAAGCGGTCACGAAAGCGACTTGCGCAACCCCGCAACGAACCTGCATGACTGGCTGACAACGATGGCTGTTTACCTATTGAGGATTTTCCTGAGCTGAACATCCCGAACACGACCCACCTGCTGGAAGGGAAATTCGGCGACATGAAGCGGCTTTTGAAGTGCCATCACGGGCTAAAAAAGGAGAATAAGGTACGGTTTATAAAGGCTTATTTTGCGAAGGAATAGTCTCAAAAGCACCCGTTTTGTCCGTTACACCTTGCTGGATGCTGCTGCCGCGGGCATAGATGGTCAGCCCCTGCGGGTCGCAGACGAGGCAGGGGCAAAATAGGTGGTGCGGCTGGCGGCGTAGTCACTGCGCAAAACGCTGATGGCGACGGCCAGCCACAGCTGTGCGGATTGGCGAGGTCGGGGGTGAAGTGAGGCATGGGTGGCTACTGTGCTGTTCGTTTGCCGCGCCTGGTGGTTATTTATGGTGTGACCGTCGGCGGGCTCATCAGCGGGTGGCTGTCCACCACGCCGCCGGGGTGGATGGCGGGGAATTGTTGTTGAGCGTATTTGAGCAGTTGTGCCGCCGGGCTGTTGATGAGGATTTTCGCGTTCGGCGCGCGCCACAGCACTTGGTCGAGGATATTGTTCGGGCGGTAGGGCATGTCGGCGATGCCGTCGCCGTTCAGGTCGAAGGCGCTGTTGTCGCTCCAGTAGTTGCCGTGCTCGTCGTTTGACCATTCGATGTGGCGGGTGCCGACGTACATGACTTGGGTCTGGTTGCCAATGTAGGCGTTGTCGTGGATGCGGCTGTCCGTTGAACCGGCGGTGGAATGCACGCCGATGGCGCAGTTACTGAAGTGGTTGTGGTGGAAGCCATTCTGGTTGGCGTTGTAGAGGAAGACGCATTTGTTGGCACCCTTGATGCGGTTGCCACTGATTTCCGACTGGTTGACGGCGTTGAGCATGAGGCCGTGCTCGCGGCTGTTGTCGCTTTCGTTGTCGCGCACGGTGATGCGGTTCGAGAACATGATGACGTAGGCGGATTCGAGGTCGGAGAGGTGGTTGTTTTTCACTTCGCTGTCTTCGGTGTACATGTAGTGGATGCCGAAGCGGATGCCGCTGATGGTGTTATTTTCAAAGAGGTTGTATTTGCTGTTGGTGACGTAGATGCCGTCGCGCCCGCCGCTGATGGTGTTGTTGCGGATGACGGTATGCAGGCTTTTCCAGAGCTGGATGCCGTTGCCCCGGTCATTGACGCGACCTGTCGCCTGGCCGGTGATGGTGTTGTGTTCGACAATGCCTTTTTCCGGTCCCCAGACGTAGATGCCGAAGAGGTTGTCGCGGGCGTGGTTGTGGTGGATGCGGATGTTGTGCGCGCCCCTGTCAGCGAAGATGCCGGCGTCCATGTCAAAGAGGCTGCTGCCGGAATGCTGCACGGTGAGGTGTTCGATGGTGCTGTCCGGCGCCTTGATGTGCAGCACTTTGCCTTTGCCGCCGCCGTCGAGGACGGTCTCGCCCGTCGTGCTGCCGCTCAGGGTAATGGGGGTGTTGACCACGAAGTTGCCGTGATAGGTGGCGGGCGCGAGGGTGAGGTGGTCGCCTGCCTGGGCGCTATCCAGGTAGTGTTGCAGGTCAGCATCGGCGGGAACGGCGGTGTCGGCGGCGTAGGCGGCAAGAGGCAAGGTGAGGAGGAAGAGCGTTTTTTTCATGAGGTTATGGAGGGTGTCGGGGTGATGGGTTGATGAGGACGCCACTTGACGGGCCCTGCCTTTGCGAATCCCGTCCTGCGCTTTGGCATTCAGCCCGCCGCTGCGGACACGGGTTTCGGGGTAATCGGGGTTGCCGGGGCTTCGACATCAGTGCAGGCGGCGGCATCGATGTCGTTTTGCATGATGGGGCTGCCGTGTTCATCCTGATAATCGAGGTGGATATTGCGGATTTTTTTCTTCGCCCACAGGGTCGCCAGCGGTTCTTGCGTGCAGAGGTAGGGCAGGCTGCCTTTGCGGTAGGCGGTTTGCAGTGCGGCCATGTCGTGTCCGGCCTGGAAGGCGGCGGCGTCTTCCACGCCTTTGATGACGGCGGTGAAGGTGTAGGTGTTGTTGTCGAGGCGGACGCTGCGGAAACTACTGTCGGCGATGTCGTAGGGCAGGAGGCTTTCGAGGTACGGCAGGGCTTCGGCGGCGGTTTTGAAGGTGGGCGGGGTGGCGGGTGGTGCAGTGTCAGTTTTGTTGTCGCCGGCAGCGCTCTCCGCTTTGGCGGCAGGTTTGTCGCTTGCGGCAGCGGCGTTTTCCGCTTTGGCGGCGGGTTTATCGCCTGTGGCAGCGGCGTTTTCCGCTTGGGCGGCGGGTTTATCGCTTGCGGCTGCGGTGTCTTCCGCTTTGGCGGCGGGTTTGTCGCTTGTGGTAGCGGTGTTTTCTATTTTGACGGCAGGAGTGTTGTTCGCTTTGGGCGTCGTAGGTTGGTCGCAGGCGGTGAGGAGGCTGGCGAAGGCGGTGAGGAGCAGGCAGGTGTTTTTCATGGGATTTCCAGGCGGGGTAAGGCAGGGCGGTAGGCCGCCCTGCGGTTGTGATTTAAGCGGTAAGGCGTTTTTTGAAGAGGCCGAGGCAGGCGGTGCTGACGGCGGTGCCGGCGAGGATGGCAACGGCGTAGAGCAGGACGTGGTCAACCGCGTTCGGGATGAAGAGGACGAACACGCCGCCGTGCGGGGCATGCAGGCCGCAGCCGAAGGCGACGCTGAGGGCGCCCGTGACTGCCGAACCGATGACCAGTGCCGGGATGACGCGCAGCGGATCTTTTGCGGCAAAGGGGATCGCGCCTTCGGTGATGAAGGACAGGCCGAGGATGCCGGCGGCTTTGCCGGCTTCGCGTTCTTCGACGGTGAAGCGGTTTTTGAAGAGCAGCGTCGCGCAGAAGATGGCGAGCGGCGGGGTCATGCCGGCGGCCATGGTCGCGGCCATCGGGAAGAAAATGTTGCTGCCGATGAGGGCGGTGGAGACGGTGTAGGCGGCTTTGTTCACCGGGCCGCCCATGTCGAGCGCCATCATGCCGCCGAGCAGGCCACCGAGGAGGAAGGCGGCGAAGCCTTTGGCGTTTTGCTGGGTTTCCAGCCAGGCGGTCAGCGCGGCCATGAGGCTGCCGACGGGTTTGCCGACGACGTAATACATCATGAGGGCGACGATGGCCGTGCCGAGGAGTGGCAGGATGATCATCGGTTTCAGGCTTTCCAGTTCGCGTGGCAGTTTGATGGTTTTGGCGAGGAAGGCGACGAGATAGCCGGCCATGAAGCCCGCCAGTATCGCGCCCAAAAAGCCGGCGCCAATCTGGTTGGCAATGAGCGCGCCGACCATACCCGGCGCGATGCCTGGCCGTCCGGCGATGGAATAGGCGATGTAGCCGCCGAGGACGGGAATGAAGAGCTCGAACGCGGCTTTGCCCGCCCAGAAGAGGTTGGCGGCGAAGGTGCCTTTGTAAGCATCTTCGTAGATGAAGATGCCTTTTTCGCCGAACTGGAAGGAGGCGAAGGCG
Organism: Cardiobacterium valvarum; assembly: GCF_900460955.1. GTDB lineage: Bacteria > Pseudomonadota > Gammaproteobacteria > Cardiobacteriales > Cardiobacteriaceae > Cardiobacterium > Cardiobacterium valvarum. The sequence goes on along the minus strand of NZ_UFUW01000001.1, from coordinate 279,598 downwards.
AAGCCGAGGGCGATCAGCAGACCGCCGGCGACGACGAAGGGCAGCATGTAGGAGACGCCGGTCATCAGGTGTTTGTACACGCCGCTGCGTTCCGGTTTGGCGTCGCCCGCTGCGGCAGCGGCGCTGTCGGCGGCGAAGACGGGCGCTTCGCTGAAGGCGGTATTGATGACTTTGGCGGCATCGTTGATGGCCGCTTTGGTGCCGGTGCGGTAGAGGCGTTTGCCGGCGAAGCGGGCGGGGTCAACGTTGGTATCGGCGGCGATGATGACGACATCGGCGCGGGCGATGTCTTGCGGCGTGAGTACGTTCGCAGCGCCGACACTGCCCTGGGTTTCGATTTTGACTTCGTGCCCCAGGGCGCGTGCGCCGATTTCCAGGGCTTCCTGCGCCATGTAGGTGTGGGCGACGCCGGTCGGGCAGGAGGTGATGCCGATGATGTATTTGCCGCTTGCGGGGGCGGCAGCGGCGGGTGCGGCGTCGGCAGCGACGGAGGACAGGGTTTCGCGGATGTCGTCGGGATCGGTGGTTTTGGCGAGCCGCGCCGCGACGTCTTCGTCGCCGACGACGGTACTGAGGCGTTTCAGCACGCCGAGGTGTTCGTTATCGCCGGCAGCGATGCCGACGATGAGGTAGGCGGGTTCGTCGTCTTCCCAATCAACGCCGTCCGGCACTTGCAGCACGGCGATGGCGGTTTCCTTGATGAGATCGCGGCTTTGCGGTGTGCCGTGCGGGATAGCGACGCCGTTGCCGAGATAGGTGTTTTCCTGGGCTTCTCGCGCGAGCATGCCGTCCACATAGGCGGGCTCGACTTTGCCGTTTTCAGCAAGTAGGGTCGCGACCTGGCGGATGGCGTCCGTTTTGTCCCTGGCGGTGGAGCCGAGACGGATGAGGGCGTTGGTGAGTTGCATGGGTACTCCTGTGGTGGGGGTGGGTGCCGCCACTCGTGACGGCTTGTTTATTATGCAAATTTTTTGCGCGGACGGCGGCGAAAAAGGCGCGGGCTTTAGCCCGCCGCAAATGTTCCTGCACCTCCGACATGGTGGGGGGAAGACCTACCCTGCACGAGAAGTCAGTATTTACGCCGCTTGGCGGGCATCATTCGTCGAAGCCTTCCGAGTAGCCCTGGGCAAGATCGCCGAATTTGAGGTACTGGCCGAGGAAGCTGAGTTTGACGGTGCCGATAGGGCCGTTTCTTTGTTTGCCGATGACGATTTCGGCGATGCCTTTTTCCGGCGAGTCGGGGTTATAGACTTCGTCGCGGTAGACAAACATGATGACGTCGGCGTCCTGTTCGATGGCGCCGGATTCGCGGATGTCCGACATGATCGGGCGTTTGTTCGGGCGGTGTTCGACCTGGCGCGAGAGCTGGGAGAGGGCGATGACGGGCACCTCCATTTCTTTGGCGAGCAGTTTCAGGCCGCGCGAGATTTCGCCGATGAGCGAGGCGCGGTTGTCGTCGCGGCTGTCCGGCAGTTGCATGAGTTGCAGGTAGTCAACGAGGACGAGGCCGAGCGCGCCAACTTCGCTTTTCAGGCGGCGCACCCGCGCGCGCAGTTCGGTGATGGTGAGGTTCGAGCCGTCGTCGATGTAGAGCGGCGCGTTTTGCAGCTGGCTGACAGCGAGCGCCAGTTTGCCGCGCGTATCGTTGCCCTTGATGTCGCCTTTGCGCAGTTGTGACTGGTCAATGTTGCCCAGCGAGGACATCATGCGCAGCACCAGCGCCCGCGCGGGCATTTCCAGCGAGAAGACGGCAACGGGCTGTTTGGCACCGATAGCGACGGCTTCGGCGATGTTCATGGCGAAGGTGGTTTTCCCCATCGAGGGGCGGCCGGCGATGATGATGAGGTCGCCCGCCTGCATGCCGGCGGTCATTTTGTCGAGGTCTTTGAAGCCGGTGGGGATGCCGATGACGTCGCTGCCGCGCTGGCTGACTTCTTGCAGGTATTGCACGGTGTCGGCGAGGACGTTTTTGATTGGGTGGAAGCCGTCTTCTTTGTGTTGCTGGTATTGGTTTTTGATGTCGAAGACGCGCTGTTCGGCGCTGTCCAGCAGTTGCGCGGCACTGCGGCCTTCGGGCTGGTACACGCTTTGTGCGATTTCACCGCTGCTTTTTAAAAGGGCGCGCAGGATGGAGGCTTCGCGCACGATGTCGGCGTAGGCGGCGACGTTTTGCGCGCTGCCGTAGGCGTCGGCGAGGCTGGCGAGGTAGGCCGTGCCGCCACAGTTGTCGAGTTCGCCCGCTTCGCGCAGGGCATCAGCGACGGTGACGACGTCCAGCGCTTCCTGGTTGCGCGTGGCGACGGTTTCTATCGCCTTGTAGATGAGCTGGTGCGCGCGGTTGTAGAAGTCGGGCACGCTCACCCGTCCGGTGACTTTGTCCCACATGTTGGCATCGAGCAGCACGCCCGCCAGCACGGCCTGTTCGGCATCCTGCGAATGCGGCGGCTGGCGCAGGCGTTCTTCTTGTTGTTCGAAATCGGCCATCAGGCTGCTCCGCGTCGGTTTTTTTCGGCGGCGACGAGGCGGGCGCGGGTGTCGTTAATCCAGGTTTCGGCGATGGCGTTGATTTCCGCCGGGGTTTTGCCGTGGGGGTCGATGGGGTCGCCGACGACGACGTGCACGGTGCCGGGGTGCATCAGGCCGCGTTTCGGCCAGAATTGTCCGGCGTTGTGCGCAACCGGCACGGCCGGGACGCCAAGGGCGGCGGCAAGCCGAGCGGCGCCGAGTTTGAAAGGTAGCGGCGCGTCCGCCGGCGCGCGCGTGCCTTCGGGGAAAAGGATGACGCTGTAGCCCGACTCAATGCGCTGCCGTCCTTCTGCGATGACTTGCTGCATCGCGCGGCGCTTCTGTTTGCGGTCAATCGGCACAGGGCGCAGCACCGCCAGCGCCCAGCCGAAGAAGGGCAGCATCATCAGTTCTTTTTTCAGCACCCACACCTGGCGCAGTTTGAGGTGGGGCAGGAAGGCGGTTTCCCAAGTGGACTGGTGGTTCACCATGAGGACGCAGGCACCTTGCGGCATTTTGTCGAGGCCGTGGATTTGCCACTTGATGCCGACGATGAGGCGCGCCAGCCAGATGGTGGTGTAGCCCCAGCCGAAGGCAAGGCGCAGGCGCAGCGGGAAGGGCAGGACGATAAGGCAGACGATGAAGGCCGACCAGAGGACGGTGGCGGGGACGAAGAGGATTTTGAAGAGCCAGGTGCGCAGGATGTTCATCAGGCGGCCTCCTTGAGCCAGTGGTTGACGGCGGTTTCGACGTTGGGGTAGCTGAGGACATCGCGCAGGGCGGCGCGGTGTTTGTGCGCGGTATTTTTGCCGTGGCCGGTGCGGACAAGGACGGGGACGGCGCCCGCCGCTTGCGCCGCCTGCACGTCGACGAGGTTATCGCCGACGAAGGGGACGCCGTTGAGGTCGGCCAGGCCGAAATGGCGCGCCTGGTCAAGCAGCATGCCGGGGTTGGGTTTGCGCAGGGGGTGGTCGCTGTCGGCGCTCGCGCAGTGGACGATGCGGTCAATGTGGCCGCCAAATTCACGCGCGACGAGCCGCAGTTTGTCGTGAATACGGGCGAGTGCGGCTTCATCAAGGGCGCCGTGCGCAATGCCGCCCTGGTTGGTGCAGATGCCGACGCGGATGCCGGCCTGGGTGAGGCGGGCGATACCGCGCAGGGCATTGGAGAGGAGGCGCAGTTCTTCGGGGCGGGTGATGCGTCCGGCTTCGTTGAGGACGCCATCGCGGTCGAAGAGGACGAGTTTTTTATCCATATTTATCATGGTATTACTGGATGTTATCGGGGTTAGCGGCGGGAAGTGTAGCACAGCGTGCCGGGTGGTTTTTTTCTCCTGCGGCGACAGGAATTTGCCCGGCGGGCGGGATATGATGGGGAGGGTTTGTGATAGAGGGAACGGTGATGAATGCGTTATTGGGATTGTCCGCGCCGCGTCAGTTTGCCGCGCAGCGGCCGCAGGGAACGGCGCCGGATATCCGTCTGGCCGGAATATGTTTTATAGCGGCGGTGTTGCTGCTGGCAATTTGGCTTGGCGAGGGCTGGACGTTCGGACGCTGGCTGGCGACGGGCTGGGTTGTGGTGGCAGCATGGTGGCTGTCGCGATTGCTGCGCGGCGGGCGGTCGGATACAGCCTTGCAGCGGCTGGCGCGAGTCACGGTTCCGGAAGCGGTATGGAAGGACGCCCTGCTCAAAGGCGTTGTCCTCGACGCGGAGCAGCGTGCGCTGCTGGTCGAGGCTTTGCGCGACTGGCTGATGATCCGCCGCCGCTATGGCGCGCCGCTGCCGCAGCCGTCGCGTTATGTGCAACAGTTGTGGCTGGCGCTGTTTAACCAGCCGGGCTGGTTGGAAGCGGTTGGCGAGCGGCGTGTACCACCCCCGCCGTGCTGTAATAGTGGCAATGGTCTGTTGTCCTGGATGTTTGCCTGTGCCTTGCAGGAGGTGAATCCGCGCGCACCTGCGTTTTTGCCGCGTCTGTGGTGCGTGGATGTGGTCATTGATAAAGGAGAATTTGCCGCTGCGGCGGCGCAGGTGAAACGCGAGGTGTGGGCGGCAGCATTTGTCGCGGAAGAGCGGCGGCGCCGGGGTGGCAGTTGGTAGCGGGGTGGTCTGGATTAGTGGTAATCGGCTTCTTCGTCCATCCGTTCCAGCGCCTGCATGATGTCGTGGCATAGCTGTTCGGTGCCCATGCCGGTTTCTGCCGAGATGCGGTACACAGGCCCCTGCCAGCCGATGGCGGTGGTGACGTTTTGTTCCAGCGCCGCGCCGTCTTCGGCGGTCAGCGTATCCATTTTGTTCAGCACCAGCCAGCGCGGTTTATCGGCAAAAACGGCATCGTATTTGGCGAGTTCCAAGCTGACCTGCTCGAAATCGCGCACCGGGTTTTGCGAGTCGCTGAGCGGTGAGCAGTCAAGGACGTGCAAGAGCAGACGGGTGCGTGCGAGGTGACGCAGGAACTGGTGGCCGAGGCCGGCGCCTTCCGCCGCACCTTCTATCAGACCGGGAATATCCGCCATGACGAAGCTTTGCAGCATACCGACGCGGACGACGCCGAGGTTGGGGTGCAGCGTGGTGAAGGGGTAGTCGGCGATCTTCGGGCGGGCGGCGGAGACGCGGCTGATGAGGGTGGATTTGCCCGCGTTCGGCATGCCGAGCAGGCCGACATCGGCAAGCAATTTCAATTCGAGACGCAGATAGCGTTCTTCGCCTTCGCTGCCGGGTTTGCATTGACGCGGAGCGCGGTTGGTCGAGCTTTTGTAGCGGGTATTACCGAGGCCGTGATAGCCGCCTTGCGCGACCAGCAGACGCTGTCCGTCAACCGTCAAATCGCCGATGAGTTCGTCAGTCTCGTCCACAAAAACTTGTGTGCCGACCGGTACCGGCACGATGAGGTCTGCGCCGCTGCTGCCGCGCTTGTTGCGCCCTTCCCCTGCCTTGCCACTTTCCGCCTGATAGCTGCGGTTGTAGCGGAAATCAGCGAGGGTGTTGATGCCTTCCTGGGCGACCAGGTAAACGCTGCCGCCGTCGCCGCCATCGCCGCCGTCCGGCCCGCCGAAGGGGATGTATTTTTCCCGGCGGAAGCTGACGATGCCGTTGCCGCCTTTGCCAGCGCGTACATATATGCGTGCTTCATCTACGAATTTCATGGGGATTCCTCTGTGTGTCTGTTTTTATTGTATAGCCGTTTGTCCGTCGGCGCCGTCGGCAATAAAAAAGCCCCGCATGATGCAGGGCTTGCGGCAAAACGCGTGTTAATTCAGGCTTCTGCTGCTTCGGCAACAACACTGACGTAGCGACGCTTTTGCGGTCCGCGTTTGCTGAACATAACGGTACCGGTCGCAGTGGCGAACAGGGTGTGATCGCGCCCGACACCGACGTTTTCACCGGCATTGAACGGGGTGCCACGTTGGCGAACCAGAATGGAACCGGCGCTGACAAATTCACCACCGTAGCGTTTGATGCCGAGGCGTTTGGATTTGGAATCGCGACCGTTGCGGCTGGAACCGCCCGCTTTTTTGTGTGCCATAGTCTTTTACTCCTTATTGTTGACCGTCGATTGCGTCAATGACCACTTCAGTGTAGTTCTGACGGTGCCCCATGCGTTTCATATGGTGCTTGCGACGGCGGAATTTGATGATCTTGATTTTCTTGTGGCGACCGTGTTCGACGATCTTGGCGCTGACGGTTTTACCTTCCAGATAGGGCGCGCCAACGCTGACATTGTCATCACCACTGGCAATGAGCAGTACTTTGTCGAAAGCGATGCTGTCGCCTGCTTCACCCGGCAGGGTTTCTACTTTCAGGCGTTGACCGGGTTTGACTTTGTACTGTTTACCGCCGGTTTCAATAACTGCAAACATGTTGTTCTCCAAAAAATTCATGCGCGAACAGATTCTGCCCGCTGTCAAAGACGGCGAATTATACTGGCGCCATGCGGCGAATTCAATAGCGGCGCCATATGCTTACGTGCTTTTCCCTGATGTTTTTCTCCCTTATGCACAAAGCGCTTGCAATCATTATTGAACTCCCTATAATGCGCTCCTCACCTAGGCGCATAGCTCAGTTGGTTAGAGCACCACCTTGACATGGTGGGGGTCGTTGGTTCGAGTCCAATTGTGCCTACCAGAACATCAAAGCCCGTCGTACTGACGGGCTTTTTCTTTACCCGCTTAACGGGTAATCGTCACCGGATTCTGCCGCCACATTGCAATCAGGCAGGTGTGCACAGTAATCACCAGCTCCACCAGCGTGACCGCAATCATTACGCCGAGAAATGCGGTGAGAATCCAATATTGCTCCTCGCGAACCGGCAGCTGCATATAGCGCGGCAGTACCAGCCAGACAAATAGCGCTACCATCAGCAGTGTGTAAGCGGTGATATCGCCCATGATGTCGCCAAAGCACTGTTTAGGATGGTCATAGCCGGAAGACTTGTTCGCCGTCCACACCGACCAGCCGAGATACACTGCCGCCAGTGCGAGCAGGACAAACGCCAGCATCAAATCGGCGAGTCGCAGGAAAAAAGCGACACCGAAACCGGCGATAGTCAGGATGATGCCGAAGCGGAAACAGGATTGCAGGAACGTTTTCATAAAGACCTCATTTGGACAGGGAAAGCCGATTATAGCCGCGATGCGTGCAAAAACAGCCGCACCGCCGCTTGTGGGGGAAATGCTAAAATCCGGTCTTTCCCCCACTAACCGCCGCTATGAACTGGATTCAGCTCCTCTCTACTTACCGCATCGGCCAAGCTGCCTGCCCGGAACCTTCCGTCCGCTCCGATTTCCAGCGCGACGGCGACCGCCTCATTTTCTCTGCTGCTTTCCGCCGCATGAAAGACAAAACCCAGGTCTTCCCGCTGGAAAAAAACGACTACGTCCGCACCCGACTCACCCATTCGCTGGAAGTCTCCTGCGTCGGACGCAGTCTCGGCAGCAGCATCGGTACCCGCCTCGTCGCGGAAAATCCCGAACTTGCTGCGCACGGTATCCATGCCGCCGACATTGGCGACATCGTAGCTGCCGCCTGCTTGGCGCATGATATCGGCAACCCGCCCTTTGGCCACTTCGGCGAACAGGCGATGCGCGACTATTTCGCCAGCCCTGACGCTGCGAGTATTCTCGACCGCCTCGACAACGACGCGCAGCGCGCCGACCTGCTCAACATTGAAGGCAACGCACACGCCTTCCGCATCATGAACCGTCTCGAAAGCCCGGATAACCACGGCGGCCTGCGCCTCACTGCCGCCACCCTTGCTGCTGCCAGCAAATATCCGGCGACCGCCTACCGCAGTCCGTACAAGAAAAACGGCGTCTATCAGGATGACCTCACCGACTTCGCCTCCCTCTACACCACCCTCGGCATCCCGCCGCGCGGCGACAGCGGTCAGGCCTGGTACCGCCACCCGCTCTCCTATCTGATGGAAGCCGCTGACGACATCTGCTACCTCATCGTGGACATCGAAGACGCCTATCAAATCCGGCAAATTGACCACCGCCGCGCCCTCGAACTGCTCGCCGACCTCGCCGGCGACATGGTGGACGAACCGCGTTTCAACGGCATGGAAAGCAAAAGTGACCAGCTCGCGTACCTCCGTGCCAAAGCCATTGGCCGCCTGGTGCACGAAACCGTCGCCGTCTTCCAGGACAACGAAAACGCGCTGCTGGCGGGCAGTCGTGACGCGCCGCTTCTGAAAGACATTCCCTCCATCGAAAAACTGCGCGCCCTGCGCGACTATGCGGAAAAATACATCTATATCAGCCGCCCGGTCGTCGAAGTACAAATCGCCGGACACCGCGTGCTGACCGGCCTCATGGGCATCTACTGCCAGGCCATCGCCAACACCCATGGCCGTGACAACATCACCCGCGCCGACCAGATGCTACTGGCGCTACTGCCGGAACGTTTCCGTAAAAGCCGCGACAGCCTCTACCAAAAACTGCTCGGTGTTTGCGATTACATCGCCGGTATGACCGACAGCTACGCCGTTTCCCTCTACAAAAAACTGACCGGCATCAGTCTGCCGGTAAATTAAGGAATCCCATGACCACCCCCCACGCCCGCACTGAAATCCTCGTTGGTACGGATGGCATCCGCCGCCTGCACGGCAAAACCGTCCTCGTCGCCGGCCTCGGCGGTGTGGGCGGCTACTGCGCCGAAGCCGTCGCCCGTGCCGGCGTCGGCCACCTCATCCTGCTTGATCACGACGTCATCGCGCCCTCCAACCTCAACCGCCAGCTGCCCGCCCTGCACAGCACCCTCGGCCGCGCCAAGACCGCCGTCATGGCCGAACGCCTGCGTGACATCAACCCGGAACTGCGCATCACCATCGCAGAACGTTTCCTCCATCCCAGTCAGGGCGAAGCCTTCCTTGCGCCGTACGCGCTTGATTTCCTCGCCGACTGCATTGATTCCATCGGTTGCAAGGCGGCACTCGTCCATGCCGCACAACAGCGCGGCATCAACGTCATCTCGGCAATGGGCGCAGGCAACCGCCTCGACGTGCGCCACGTCCACATTCTGCCGCTCGCCGATACCGTCGGCTGCCCGCTGGCGCGGGAAATGCGCCGCATCCTGCGCGGGCGGGGCGGTAGCCTTGATTACCCCGTCATCTTCTCCGACGAAGTACCGCGCAAACCGCTGCCGCACCAGCCGGTGAGCGGCACACCGGGGCGTGCCCGCGCGGTTAACGGCACTATCTCCTACATGCCTGCGTTGTTCGGCATCATGATGGCGGGCTACATTATTGAGCGGCTGCTGGCGGAATAAAGCGACTGCCCTGCGGACACGACAAAAACTTGCCAGTCAATACCGGGCCCACCAAAAGCCGGCTGCCATAACAAAAAATGGGGCATATGCCCCATTTTTCGTCGCTGATCCCGATTTTTTTATTAAAAATCGTGATGCAGCATCAATTTCGTCACATAACCGTCATCACTACCGTGTTTACGGTAAAAACCTTTCAATTCCGAATACGTGCGCGGGCTGAAATAATAGCGGTAGCCCAAGTGGTAGAGACTCAAATCTTTTTGCTTGTCATAATCCAGCATTTCCCAACCGGCGCGTACTTTTTGTCGCCCGAAAGCATAATCGGCGGAAGCGGCAAAATATTCACCGAAACTGGCATGGTGGTGATAATCCAGCGCCAATGTTAGTGATTGCTCGCGGTCTTTGTTTTCATAAGGCGTATAACTGACAGAAGCGCCAATGAGTTCATTTGTTTTTCCGCCCAGTTTGGTTTCGATGGCATCCACACTGGTGCGCTGATAACCAACCCCAACATAGAAATTGCGCCCCTGATAACCAGCGGCGGCGTCATAGGCATTAAAGGCCCGCGTTTTACCATTGGCAATGACCTCATGACTGCCGTCCAGCACGCCGTCCAAGGAAATATGGAAACCGGAACCGGCAATATTGTCGAGATCGTAGCGGATCATCTTGCTCATGCGCTCAATACCCGGCGTCAATTCGTCGAATACTGCCTTACCGACGGTTGTTTTCCAGGAGGTTTTTTGCCGCCCCAGCGTCAATTTTCCGAAGCTGCCTTTCAAGCCGACATGCGCTTCGCGCACGCCGTTCAGCCCGCTGCTGCCGTCTTTCTCCTCATGGGAAAAATGGAAATTGAAAAAGGCCTGCAAGCCATTATTCAGCGCTTCCTCACCGCGAATACCTAGGCGGACGTGGTCGCTTAAATACTCGGCGCGCGTCTTGTCGTCCTTGTTGAGGTCGCCAACCTTTATTCCCTGCTCGATGGAGCCGTACAGCGTCGTGTTGGAAGCGCTGTCCAGCAATCTGTCGCTATCTGCAGCGATGGCCAGCACAGGTACCAGTGAAACGGCTAGACCGATATATTTACCCATGGTTATTTCCCTCTGTTTTTGTGGTGGAAGATAACGCAAGCATATCGGCATCTTTAACAAACGGCAATCAGAAATTAATATACCAAGGTTATAGTCATTAGATAACGCTATCAGGCGGTTTTTTCAGTTCTTTCTTTTCCGATAAAGACATGGCAAAAGACGTGCGCTTGCTATCGCAAAAAGGGTAGAAATCGCCATGGGATTTTGCCTTCTTCTTTGGCAACAAAAATGGCGATGAGGAATAGCCACTGCCATTTCTTGCGCTATCGCCCAATGTCTCCGCGTGCACGATAAAAATCCGTCAAAGTGGTGTAAATACTGGGTCTACCAAGCGGCGTCAATGCCGGGTCCGCCAAGTGATGTGCACTTGCCTGAAATACAAAAGCAGGCTGTCCCCGCTGGATGGACTGAAATCCATCCTAGGCGCGCCAAGCTGCGTGGTTGCAGGTTTTCCCCGCATCCATTCAGTAAAAAGCCCCTGGCGAGGGGCTTTTTTTTTTGGGGGCGGTGCGGGGCTTCACAGCGCACTTTGTACAGTTTCGAGCAGCGCTTTCGCTTCGTTTTCCGGCACGGGTTTGCCGTCAAGGGTTTGCACGACGGCGATGCTTTGGTTGCCCTGGTCGGCGAGGCGGATGCGGTAGCGTGGCGCGTTCGCTTTGTCTGCCTTTTTCTTGCCGCCCCACAGGCGCGACCAGAAGCCCTGTTTGTCCTGGCCTTCAGCGCTTTGCGGCTGGTATTGCACCTGGTAGGTGCCGCTGTTGTAGTCCTGTTTTTCCAGGGCGAAGCTGGCTTTATCAAGACCAATGCCGAGGATGCGCCAGGCTTGCGCGTAGCTGCCGGAGATGGCGAGAGCAGTTTGGCCGTCAGCGGTGGTCAGGGTGGCACGGGCGCTGGTGATATCGCCGCCGCCCGTTGCCGGGTTCTGCGCGATTTGTTGTTGACGACGCAATTCAGCCGAGACAAAGAGGGCAACGCGGCGCGTCATTTCCAGCTGCATTTCAGGGTTGTCGTTATCCGAGGTCTGCCAGCGGTAACCCTGTGCTTCTTTACCCTGGCGGTCGCGCACGGCTTTTTCTTCGGCCTGGCTGTACACGAGGGTGACGCTGGTGGTGTTATCGCTTTCGCGGGCGAAGCGGATGCGGTAGCGGTCGCGGGTGCCGCTGTCGTGGGTGAGGCTGATGATGCTGTTGAGCAGGCCGCTGAAACCGGTACGCGGCAGGTCGGACAGGTTCTCCAGCCAGTCGGTTTCCATCAGGCCGATAGCGGGTTCCTGAGTTTTAAGGCGGATGCCATTGTTCTCGAAGTATTTTTTGACGGCTGCCCAAACGGTTGAGGTATCGGCGGCGACACGGATGTAAGGCAGGGTGCCGGGCTGTTCGATGACTTGTACGCCGTAGAGTTGTGGCAGGACCTCAATGTAGCCGCGCTGGTTGCGCACGATGTTGTCTTCGTTGTAGGCCTGGTAACTGGCAACGGCGCCCGGGTTTAGTCCCGGTACGGTCATTTGGTCATCCACGGTGCTGCGGCTGAGGTCGGGCGGGATTTCCAGTGTACGGCTGACGTTGCTTTGCCGGTAGTCGGGGCGGCGATCGGGCAGTTTGTCGGTGAGATTGCCGGCGCTGGAGCATGCGACGAGGGCGAAGGCGGAGCCGAGAGTGATGAATATGTGGGTTTTCACGGGGTCCTCTTATGGATGGATCTTGTTATAGAAGGGCAGCGCGGCGCAGGGCGGCTTCGACGCGTTCCTGGACATCCGGCGCAAGCGGCACCAGCGGCAGGCGGATGCCGCCGTTGATTTTGCCGAGGCGGGTGAGCGCCCATTTCACCGGCAGCGGGTTGCATTCGTAGAACATCGCTTCGTGCAGGTCTTTCAGGCGGTCATTCAGCGCGTAGCAGCGTTCGTGTTCGCCGGCCAGCGCCGCAGCGGTCATGGCGTGCATCATGTCCGGAGCGAGGTTGGCAGTTACGGATACGACGCCGCTGACGAGACCATTGCACATCGCTTCTGCTGCGAGGTTGTCCTCACCACAGAGCAGGGTGAAATCTTGCGGGCAGACGGCGTGCAGTTCCTGCATGCGCTGCATGGTGCTCGCTTCTTTGATGCCGACGATGTTGTCGATAGCGGCAAGTTCACGGACGGTTTCTGGTAAGAGATCGCAGGAGGTACGGCCGGGGACGTTGTAAAGCAGATGTGGCATCGGCACCGCTTCGGCGATGGCCTTGAAATGGGCGTAGAGGCCGCGTTGCGGCGGTTTGTTGTAGTAGGGGACGACTTGCATGGTGGCGGCGCAGCCCGCTTCGTAGGCGGCAAGCGCGAGTTCGACAGCCTCGGCGGTGGCGTTACCGCCGGCGCCGGCGATGACGGGAATGCGTCCCGCCGCTTTTTCGACGGTATAGCGGATGACGGCTTTGTGTTCGGCGGGATTGAGGGTGGCGGATTCACCGGTGGTGCCGACGGCGACAATGGCATCGGTACCGCTTGCGACATGCCATTCGACCAGTTGGGAGAGCCGCGCCCAGTCAATGTTGCCGTTATCCAGCATCGGGGTGACCAGGGCGACAATGGAGCCTCTAAACATGGGGTTTCCTGCAGTAAATGAGGCGGTCATGGTATGCGCTTCACAGTGCTAAAATCAAGCGCACCACAGGCTATCCACAAAGGGTTAACGTATGAATATTCCGCAAGATTTCCACCTCGCCGCAAGCGGTGGCGAGGTTTTTTCCACAGCCTCTTTTCAGGGCCGCTGGACGGTGCTGTATTTCTATCCGAAAGACGCGACGCCGGGCTGTACCAGCGAGGCGCAGGACTTCCGCGATCACTACGATGCTTTCCGTGCGCTGGGCGCGGAGATCGTCGGCGTCTCGCGCGACAGTCTTGCTGCGCACGATAAGTTCCGCACGAAAGAGGCCTTGCCATTCCCGCTTGTCAGTGATCCCGACGAGGTGCTATGCCAAGCCTTCGACGTTATCAAGGAAAAGAAGAACTACGGCAAAACCTATATGGGCATTGAGCGCAGTACTTTTTTGCTGAACCCGCAGGGCGCCGTGGTACGCGAATGGCGCAAGGTGAAGGTGGCGGGACACGTGGCGGAGGTGTTGCAGGCGCTGCAAGAAGTAGCAGGGTAGAGATGCCGTGCATGAAAAAGCCGCTGTGAACAGCGGCTTTTTTGTGTCGCCTCAAAGGTCGGCGACGCGGGCGGGCAGTTTTTGCAGTTGTGCGGTGTCGGTTTTCTGCATGAAGTCGCGTTGCAGGAAGGTATCCACGGCGCGGCGGTTGTCCGGCGTGATGTGGGCATCGTAGATGTCGGGCAGGCGCATGCGGATGTAGTTCAGCGCCACGCCGAGGATGAGGTGCCCCCAGTCTTCGCTGGACGCATCAAGCTGCGGTGCGAGCGGCAGGGCGCGGGTAAGGGCGGCGCGGCTGCGCGCGATGTGCGGATGCGAGATGCTGCCCGGCGGCTGGTGCATGTTGAGGGCAAAGGCGCGCACAGTCTGGTTGATGGCGGCGATGCCCCAGCCGGCGCGGGCGCAGGTGCCGCCGCCGCGCAGGACACGGTCATCCAGGTACTGCATGATGATGAGGCTTTCGGTGATGAGGTGGCCGTCGTCGCAGTGTAGCGCCGGGATTTGGCTGAACGGGTTGACCGCGAGCAGTGCCGCCGGGTCTTCCCAGGGCAGGACGAATTGCAGTTGCAGGTCGTTTTTGCCGCTGCGCAGGGCCGCGATAAGGGCGAGGCGGGCGTAGGGCGAGGTGGTGCTGAGGTAGAGTTTCATCAGGTGTTTCCGGTAGGGGTTTATGACACTGCGCGGCGCAGTTCGCCAATGCTGGCAGGATGCTGCTCCAGTTGGGCAATGGCGACGGCGCGCACATCGGGGCGTTCGCAGTAGGCGGCAAACGCTTGCTGGTTGGCAGCGCCGAGATGGGCGCGGTAGAGGTCGCCGTGGCGCAGTTCGGCGTAGGAAAGCGCCATGCCGAGAACGTGGGTGGCGACTTCATTACTGGCCGGATCAAGCGGCGGGCAGTGGGCGAGGCCCCGCGCAACCGCATCACGGGCGCGCGCGATATGCGGGTGTGCCGGGGTGTTTTCCGGCTGGAAGCGGGCGAGTGAGTAGGCTTTTACGACCTGGTCAAGCAGTTCGTAGCCGTAGCCCGCCAGCGCCGCTTGCTGCGCACCCCGGAAGGGGTGGTCGAAGAGGTAGTCAAGGATGAGCGGGCTGTTGGTGATGATGGTGCCGTTGTCGGCAATGAGCGTCGGCACTTGCGAAAGCGGGTTGATGGCGGTGAGTTCGGCCGGGGTCGTCCACGGATCCACATAGGCGAGTTGCAGTTCGTCCATGCCGCGCGCGAGGGCGGCGAGCATGACCATGCGGGCGTAGGGGGAGGTGGTGCTGGTGTAGAGTTTCATGGGGGGTATCTCCGGATGGGTTTGACGGCATTGTATAGTCGTTCCAAATAGAACTGATACGGTGTTGGCTCAGTCCTGTTTGAAACGACTATTGCGCCTTGCCGCCGGTCGGAGCGGCAAGCGCTACTGTTCACGCCTTCACGCCAGCGGCACGCAGATGTTGACGCGGGTTTGAGCGGGGCTGGTGTCGCAGCATTGCATGTCAAGATATTCCAGTATCACGGGCGCGGCGGCGATGGTCAGGCCGTTGCGGCGAAACCAGTCGAGGAACCAGTCGGAAGCGGTATCAAGGTCGGCATAGGCACCGTAATGTTGCAACACGGCGTAGCGTCCGCCCGCAATCACACCGCTTTGCAGTGGTGGTACAGCGAGTTGCAGCAAGGGGAGGGACAGTGCGGCGTAGCGCATACCGGCTGTTTTGATATTGAACTTGGCCAGTTGCGGCAGATAGGCGGTGGTGTGCGGCGGATAGTGGATGGAAAAGGCGCGCGTGGTGCCGTCATCCTGCCAGCCACGCAGGCGCAGCAAGCTATTGAGATGCAGGAAGGCGTTGCCCAAGCGCTGGCTGTCTTGCTCGCGGTGTTCGATCATGACGACGGGGACAGGCGCGAGTTCCTCGATGTTGACAGCGTAATCCGGTGCTGGGCGGTGGCGGTAATCGAGCGGGCTGAGGCCGTAATCGCGGCGGAAAATGCGGGTGAAGGATTGGGCGTTACCGCGATAGCCGCAGGCGAGGGCAATATCGGCGATGCTTTTGTCGGTATGGCAGAGCAGCCAGGCGGCGCGGTGTAGACGCATCCATTTCAGGGTGTCGTGCAGGGTCTCACCCATCACGCTGTGATAGAGACGATGCCAGTGCCACGACGACATCCCCGCTGCGGCGGCGATGTGGTGCAGGTTGATGTCGCTGTTGTAATGGGTTTGCAGGTAGTGCAGGGCACGGGCGAAGTGCTGCTCGTAGCGGTCATGGCCTGGTGTCTTCATGCGGTAATCATAGCGGGAGGGCAAGCGGGATAAAACCCGGATTTGCGCCGCTTATCCCGCCATCCCCACGGCTGCCAGCGCGCGGTCAAACACCGCTATCCCCGCTTCCGCCGCGCGTGCTTCTTCGCTGAGGATGCGGCGGTATTGTTTTGCGCCGCGTACGCCGGGGAAAAGGCCGAGCAAGTGGCGCGTGTAGTGCGCGAGCATTTCGCCACGCCCCAATGCTTCAACCAGCAGGCTGCGAATGGCAGGCAGCACCTCGGCAAGGGTGCGGGCGGGAGCACCGTAGAGTTCGTCCACGGCCAGCAGCAGTTCAGGATTCTGATAGGCGGCGCGGCCCAGCATCACCCCGTCCACCGCCTGCAAATGGGCGCGGCATTCGGCGAGCGTGGTGATACCGCCGTTAATGATGATGGTCAGCTCCGGAAAGCGTCGCTTGACCTCATATACCAGCGGATAGTTGAGCGGCGGCACGTCGCGGTTGTCCTTCGGGCTGAGGCCCTGCAACCACGCTTTGCGCGCGTGGATGATGAAAACGCGGCAGGGGCTGCGCGCTGCCAGCGTCTCGACAAAAGCGAAGACGCTGCGTTCGTCCTGCTCGTCAATGGCGAGACGGTGCTTGACCGTGACCGGTACCGCGCCCGCCGCCGCTTGCATCACCGCTAGGCATTCGGCGACCAGCGGCGCGTCATTCATCAGGCAGGCGCCGATGCGGTTGTGCTGCACGCGGTCGCTGGGGCAGCCGACGTTCAGGTTGATTTCCTGATAGCCGTAGGGCAGCGCGATTTCACAAGCATGCGCCAGCGCTTCCGGCTCGCCGCCGCCGAGTTGCAGGGCGCAGGGGGCATCTGCCGCATGATGCAGGTGGCGCGGTACGTCGCCGAAGATCAGGGCGCCGCTCGTCACCATCTCGCTGTACAAAAAAGCGTGACGGGAAAAAAGACGGTGTAAGGCGCGGCATTCCGGCGTCGTCCAGTCGAGCATCGGCGCCACGCAGAAGCGGTGCGGGTTTGCGGGTTCAAGTTGCATATATTCAGGGGAAAAACGGAAAGGCATGCATATTGCGGGCGCGGCGGTGGCGCGGTCAAGCGCTGTGGATGCCGCTATAATGCGCGCTTTTTATCCACAATCGAAAACACCATGACCGATACGACTATCCCTGACGTGCAGGGAAAACCCGATACTCGCCACATCGCCATTACCCGCGTCGGCATCCGCGATATCCGCCTGCCGCTGCGTGTCATTAACAAAGACGGCAGCACCCAGGACACCGTCGCTACCGCTGAAATGACCGTCGCCCTGCCGCATCACCAGAAAGGCACGCACATGTCGCGCTTCATTCATCTGCTGAATGAAACCGCCGTCCTTGATCCCGCCACCTTCGCAGCGCTGCACACGGAAATGCTCGCCCGCCTCAAAGCCGAAGAAGGCAGCATCGAACTCACCTTCCCGTTTTTCATCAAAAAACAGGCGCCGGTCAGCAAGACTGAAAGCCTGCTCGATTACCGCGTACGCCTGCTTGCTGACGGTAACCGTGCGCACTGCGAAGTGCGCGTGGAAGTAACCGTTGCCGTTACCAGCCTCTGCCCCTGCTCGAAAGAAATCTCCCAATACGGCGCGCACAACCAGCGCTCGCACATCATCATCAATGCCGTGTACGACCCCGCTACGCCCTTTGCCATCGAAGAACTCATCCGCATCGGCGAAGAAGAAGGCTCCTGCGAAATCTGGGCGACCCTGAAACGGCCAGACGAAAAATACGTGACCGAACGCGCCTACGAAAACCCGAAATTCGTCGAAGACATCGTGCGCGACGTCGCCGCCCGCTTGAACGATGATGCGCGTATCCAGGCGTATCGCGTTTCCTCGGAAAACTTTGAGTCCATTCACAACCACTCCGCCTACGCGCAGATCACCTGCGACAAACGCGTATGACCATCCGCAGCTTCGTCCTGCGTCAAGGACGCATCACCAGCGGCCAGGAACGGGCGCTGGCCGAACACTGGCCGCGCTACGGGCTGGACGTGGATGAAAACTTGCGTGTGGACGCGGCAAGCCTCTTTGGCGACGCGCGCGAACTCATCCTCGAAATCGGCTTCGGCAACGGCGAGAGCTTCGTGCAAATGGCCGAGGCTGCGCCACAGCAGGGCTTTATCGGCATCGAAGTGCACCGCCCCGGCGTCGGTCATGCGCTGGTGCTGGCGGCCGCAGCGGGCATCGATAACCTGCGCGTCATCCGCCACGACGCCGTCGCCATCATCCGCGACCACGTCCCGGACGGCGCCCTCAACCGCGTGCAAATCTATTTCCCCGACCCCTGGCCGAAAGCGCGGCACCACAAGCGCCGTATCGTGCAGCGTGCCTTTACCGACCTCATCTGGCGCAAACTACGCGCGGGCGGCGAAATCCACTGCGCGACCGACTGGAAAAACTACGCCGAATGGATGCGCGACGTTTTCGCCGGCGATCCCAAATGGCAGAACCTCGGCGGTGCCGACGGCTTCGCCCCCTGCCCCGACTGGCGCCCGCAGACCAAATTCGAGCGGCGCGGCGAACGCCTCGGCCACAGCGTGTGGGATTTGCGTTATCGCAAGACAGAGACATAAAAAAGAACCCGCTACGGCGGGTTTCTTTATATCGCCCGACCGCCCGGCCCTTATCCCGCTTGACCATAGGTATCTACCCATTTCCACCCCGAACAACCCATGCGGCCCCCTTATCTCTTTCGGTGTCATAAACTCCAATAATTCCTGTGCTGACAACAGATTAAGCATCCCTCCCAGAAGCGCAGGGGCGGTAATCTCACGCCCCTTCTTCGTCTGTCGGCCCGATAGCCGCATCAGAAACTCACACAGCCGCTGCCCTGCTTCGCTCCGGTCACTTTGCAGCCGCCACACCTGCAGGCAGCTTTGCGCCACAATCAGCAACCGCTTGCAAATCCTTCCCCGTCTTCTGCTGCCAGCCCCCCACCCGGTAGCCTGCGCTCTTCAACAGTTTGCAGTCGCTCTCGATCCGCCAGCGGTAGTCGTCATACTGTGCCGCTTCCCGCGCCGTAATTTCCGCATTCGTCAGCAGTATCCACGGCGCCATCGTCTTCCCCGCCGTCTTCAACCGCACGCAGTTCATTTTTGCTTTCAGCGGGGTATGCCGTCCTTTGCCCCGCTTGGCGTTGGATTTCCACGTCAATACAACTTTCGTCCCCGCCACTTCCAGCGCCACCTGTTTGCCCGGTAATGCACGTTTTTGTAGAAACTGTAGTTGGGTTCCCGCTCAAGTTCTTGTGCTTTGTACGTTTTGCCGTCGCGTGTCACGCCGCAGTATCCGCACATCCGCACCTGGAATGGATGCCCCGCCGCGTTCCATTCGCACAGGTGGTAAACGCTATCGGCTTTGCGGTCAATAATTATGATAAGGCTCTGTTTTTCCGTGGGGTGATTTTGCGCGGTGATGTGTGCCATGCGAAGGGAACGCGCATACCGCCGAATGGTGTGCAGGGGTTGATGAGGTTTTTTACGTATCCTTGATAACTGCGGACAAGACGCTTGGTCGGTTTGGGGCAGTGCAGGTTCATTGTGTGTATGGTCGCTGGGTTTGAGTTGGGTAGATACCTATGGCCGCTTGGCGGCCCGGTACACGCTGTCGGTCACAAAAAAAACCTCCCCTGTGGGGAGGTTTTTTATGCAGCACAGAGCAGGCATTCAGAGCAGCCCCTGCCGTTTCAGCTCGTTCTTCAGGTAAGCGTAATACACCGGGGCGATGATGATGCCGCCGATGCCGAAGATACGCTCGCAGATGACCATCACCAGGAGCAGTTCCCAGGCGGTGGATTCGATTTCCGCGCCGATGATTTTGGCGTTGAGGAAGTATTCCAGCTTGTGGATGACGACGAGGAAAATGAGCGAGGCCAGCGCCACATAGAGCGAGACGCCGAGGCTCAAGATGATGATGACGGCGTTGGAGATGAGGTTGCCCACTACCGGAATCAGGCCGACGATAAAGGCGATCGCCAGCACGGTGAGGCGGAAAGGCAATTCAACGCCGAAGATCGGCAGCACCGCGTAGAGGTAGATGCCGGTGAGGGCGGTATCAATCAGCGAGATTTTGACCTGCGCGATGAAGACGCGCTCGAAGCTGCTCTGGAAGGTGATGACGCGGCGCAGCAGTTCGGCCTTGAAGACGGGTATAGTGCTGCGGTCGTGCCGTTTGTGCAGGCGGTGGAAACTGAGCATGGTGCCGATGAGGATGCCGATGAGGATGTGCACGAAGATGGTGAGGCTGTTGCGGCTGATGCGGGTCAGGGTGTCGCTGTATTCGCGGATGAGGCCGGATAAGGTCGTTTTGACTTCATCGAGGTTGTCGGGAAGGAGGTTCAGGATAAAGGCGGGCAGGTCTTTGCTGTTTTTGGTGTCTTCGAGAATCGCCGCCAGCTTGCCGAGCATCACCCCGATGCGTTCGCCGCTCAGCAGCTGAAAGGCGCTCAAAGCGAACAGGAAAATGCCAAGCAGCACCAGGCCGATGGTCATGGTGGAGGAGAAAAGGTTGATGTGGCGCATGCTGGCGAAGCGTTGCAGCACGGTGTGGCGCGGCAGCAAGCGGCGGCAGAGCCAGAGGATGAGGCCGTTGGTGCGGGTGATGAAGACGAAGGTGAGGATGATGGCGAGCAGGAGCGGCAGCAGGTGGTATTGCAGCACTGCCCACAGGGCGAGGGTCATCAGCAGGTAGGAAATGTTGCGGTAGAACGCGTTATCGGACGGAGGCAGGGTGTGGGGCATGGCGGTGGACACAGGCAGAAAAACGGCTCGGGATTATAGCGGTTCCGCCTGCCGCGCGGCTTGCCCTGCGTGCTACCATGCCGCCCCCACCCGCAAGGAAACTCCGATGACCGCACCTGTTCCCGGCGATATTTTTGCCGCTTATTCCCCTCTCGGTAATTGCTATACCGCCTATCAATTCATCCGCTATCAGGAAACGAAGGCCAATCAACTGGCCACGACGCATATCCTGCCTTTTATCGGTTTTTATGCCCGCCCGGAGGATATCGATATTCATCATTTGACGCTGCCGCAAAAGCACATGATGTATGTTGGCGGACAATCGCATCAGACGGCCTTTCATGCGATTGAATCTTTACATGGCTATATTCCGCAGGATCATATCCGCATCGGTCATTTGCCACTCTTTGCCGATACGGATCCGGTGATTTATGGCGGCAATATGAATGCCCCTGCCTTTATTCCCCAGGAGAAACGGGTGCCGCCTTATGACCGTCCCGTCGATAGCAGCGCCTGGCAGCACGATAGGGCGTTTGACATGGCTGCCTTTGTTGCCGCGCAGCCGCAGACGCGGGTATTGATCATGCGCAATGTCACGATTCTGCATTTCGAGAAAGTGACGCAATTAAGCCGATTGCGCGCCATTTCTTTTTTCGATGTGCGGATAGAAGCCGAAGCGATTCCGGATTTGTCGCTGTTGCCGGATTTGAATTTTGTCTGGATGGCGGGGGTACCGCATGGCATCGGCAGTGCCGTGAAAAAGCAATTGCAGGCGCTTGCCAAGCAACGACCGCAGCGTATTACCTATGAAATTACCAAGTTGCGCAAACCGGAATGGTATGCCGCCCATGCGGACAATCCGTTATTTGCCTTTGCCGAAGCGGAACATATTCCGCTGAAAGAGGCGAAAAAAGCCGTCAAGATTTATCAGGACACGCTCAAGCAGGCATTGGCTTTGCCCGCCGCCGCTTTGCAAGCCGGGCTGGAGCGGCTTGCCGCCGACTACGCCGCTGCTTTTAATCCGTTCGCCTGGATCGAAACGGAAGAACGCGAGTTGATCTGCGCCGCCTATTGGCAGATAGCCCGTCTCGCCGCTGGGAAACACGGCGCAGAGGCTGATCTGGAAGCGGTACAAGCGGCCATTGACCGCGTGCGCGACTGGTGAACTGTCTTCATAACTGATAAAGGAACCTCCATGACTGACCGCATTGCCGTGTTGCGCACCCTCATCCGCGCCCACGACTACGCCTACTACGTCCTTGATAACCCGACCGTCGCCGATGCCGAATACGACGCGCTGATGCAGGAACTGCGCGCACTGGAAGCAGCCAGCGGCGCGCCGGTGCCCGATGATTCGCCCACCCGCCGCGTCGGCGGCAAGGCAGACGGCGCTTTTGCCCCCATCACCCACGCCGTGCCGATGCTGTCGCTGGATAACGTCTTCAACGCCGAGGATTTCGCCGCCTTCTACCGTCGCCTGCAAGAACGTCTGAATAGCGATGCGCTGCTGTATCTCTCCGCCGAGCCGAAATTCGACGGCCTTGCCATCAGCCTGCGTTACGAAAACGGCGTACTGGCCCGTGCCGCGACCCGTGGCGACGGTGCGACCGGCGAGGACGTGACCGCCAATGTGCGCGCCGTCCGCACCATCCCGCTGCGTCTTTTGAGCGACACCCCGCCTGCCGTCATTGAAGTGCGCGGCGAAATCTATATGCCGAAGGCGGCCTTTGCCGCGCTGAACGCGCAAGCCCTGCTGGATGGCGGCAAAACCTTCGCCAACCCGCGGAATGCCGCCGCTGGCAGCCTGCGCCAGCTTGACCCCGCCATTACCGCCGCGCGCCAGCTCAGTTTCTTCGCTTATGGCTACGGCGCGCACGACGGTTTTATCCTGCCCGCGACCTATACCGAACTGCTCGCGCAATACCGCACCTGGGGACTGCCCGTCTGCCCGCTGCAACGCGCGCTCACTGGCGCGGATGCCGCCGCCGCTTATATGGCCGACATGGCCGTGCACCGCCACGACCTGCCTTATGAAATTGACGGCATCGTCTATAAGGCTGACCGTTTCGCCGAACAGCAGACAGCCGGATTCGTCTCGCGCGCGCCGCGCTGGGCGGTGGCGTGGAAGTTTCCGGCGGTGGAAAAAACCACCATCGTGGAAGCCATCGACGTGCAAGTCGGCCGCACCGGTGCCGTTACCCCCGTCGCCCGCCTGCAAGCGGTGGAAGTCGGCGGCGTCACCGTCACCAACGCCACCCTGCACAACGCCGACGAAGTGGCGCGCAAGGACGTGCGCGTCGGCGATACCGTCTTCGTGCGCCGCGCCGGCGACGTCATCCCCGAAATCGTCAAAGTCGTTCTGGAAAAACGCCCCGCTGACAGCCAGCCTTTCACCATGCCGACGCACTGCCCAATCTGCGCCTCCGAAGTCATCCGCCCCGAAGGCGAAGCGGTAGCGCGCTGCTCCGGCGGCCTGCACTGCCAGGCGCAACGCGTGCAGGCGTTGATCCACTTCGCTTCGCGCAAAGCACTGGACATCCAGGGCCTCGGCGACAAACTCATTGAACAAGTCGTGGCGAACGGCAGCGTGCAAAGCCCCGCCGACCTTTTCCGCCTGACGCTGGATGACTGGTCGGCGCTGCCGCGCATGGCGAGCAAATCGGCGCAGAACGTGCTGGACGCGCTAAATGCAGCGAAGGAGACGACGCTGTCCCGCTTCATCTACGCCCTCGGCATCCGCGAAGTCGGCAACGTCAGCGCCGAGCTGCTCGCCCGCCACTACCGCGAACTGCCCGCACTGCTCGCCGCCGACGAGGAAGATTTGCAGGCCATTGACGGCATCGGCCCGGTGATGGCGCAGTACATCCGCCACTTCTTCCTGGATGACGCCAACCGCGCCGTCATCGCCGACTTGCAGGCCGCCGGTGTGCACTGGCCGGCAGTGGAAGCGCCTGTTGTCAACGCAGACAGCCCGCTCGCCGGTAAAACCGTGGTCATCACCGGCACCCTGCCGACGATGAGCCGCGACACCGCCGCCGCCCACATCGCCGCCCTGGGCGGCAAAACGGGCAGCGCCGTGTCGAAAAAAACCGACTACCTGCTGGCAGGCGACAAGGCGGGCAGCAAACTGACGAAAGCGCAGGAGCTCGGCGTCGCCATCATCGACGAAGCGCAATTATTGGCATGGCTGGACGAGCATTCCCATCACGCGGAGTAAATCCATGAACGACGACAACATCCTGCACATCTATACCGACGGCGCCTGCAAGGGTAATCCCGGCATCGGCGGCTGGGGTGCGCTGCTCTGCTACGGCCCGCACCAGAAAACACTGAACGGCGCGGAAGCGCTGACCACCAACAACCGCATGGAGCTCACCGCCGCCATCGAAGCGCTACGCGCCGTCAAGCGCGCCTGCCCCATCGTCATCAGCACCGACAGCAGTTACCTGAAAAACGGTATCACCCAATGGCTGGCGGGCTGGAAACGCAACGGCTGGAAAACCGCCGACAAGAAACCGGTGAAGAATATCGAATTGTGG
This sequence comes from Cardiobacterium valvarum, assembly GCF_900460955.1. GTDB lineage: Bacteria > Pseudomonadota > Gammaproteobacteria > Cardiobacteriales > Cardiobacteriaceae > Cardiobacterium > Cardiobacterium valvarum. The sequence continues at coordinate 255,536 of NZ_UFUW01000001.1, read as the reverse complement.
CAGGCACTGGATGCACTGGTCAGCCAGTATCAAATCGAATGGCGCTGGGTTAAGGGGCATAGCGGCCATCCCGGTAACGAAATGGCGGATCAACTGGCCAATGAGGCTATCCGCGCCTTGCAGCAGGGCGGTTAAGCGTGGTATGCGACCGGTTGCTTGCCGGGCGGCGGGGTTCAGCGCCACTGCCGCTGCTGATAGCGGTACTGATTGTGCAGCGAGCAGTAGGTGGCGTCTTTGTCTTGTCGCACGATGTCGAAGCGGCGGATGATGCCGCTGTTGCGCCAATAAGTGAGGCGGAGGGTGGTGGCGCTGCTCAGGGCAAGATGGGTGTCGAGACTGATGCGCAGACTGTCGCCACTGTCCGGCAGAATCAGGCGCTGGGCGAAAAGACGCGGGCGGGAACGATCGCAGCTTTCCAGGATAAAGTCGTGAACGGTGCGTGTCGTGGTGCCGCCGATAAGGTCAAACCCGACGGGCGCGAGATGGAAAACAGCAGCGTATAAAGCGAGGGCGGCAGCGAGCAGGCGACGTTTCAGCGCATAAAGCAGCCAGGCCCCGCCGAGCAGGGCAGTGCCGCCGAACGCGCGGGCGCAGAATGCCGCTATGCCTTCCTCGGGGAAAAGGATTTTCAGCGCAATCCAGCCGAGAGCGGTCATGAGGCTGATACCACTGACGAAATGTCGCAACATGGGAAGCATAGGACGAATAGACAAAAGCCCCGCCGAAGCGGGGCCCATAATTCTCCGCCATAATCTGCGGAAACCTTGCCGGAAGGGTTATTTGAGGAGATGTTCGATCGCGGCGCGTTCTTCACGCAGTTCGGTGGCGGTCGCATCCATCTTTTCACGACTGAAGGCATCTACTTCCAGCCCTTGGACAATTTCGTAGTCGCCGTTTTTGCAGCGGCAGGGGTAAGAATAGATGATGCCGGGGGCAATGCCGTAAGAACCGTCGGCAGGCACCGCCATGCTGACCCAGTCATCGCCCTGAGTGCCCAGCGCCCAGGTGCGCATGTGGTCAATCGCGGCGGAAGCAGCGGAAGCGGCGGAAGAAGCACCACGCGCCTTGATGATGGCCGCGCCACGTTGTTGCACGACGGGGATGAAGGTGTCCTTGTACCAGGTGTCGTCCACCAAGCCTTTTGCCGCCTTGCCCTTAACGGTGGCATGGCTGATATCCGGGTACTGCGTGGAAGAGTGGTTGCCCCAGATGGTCATCTTGGCAACATCGGTAGTGTGGGTGCCGGTCTTTTCAGCGAGTTGTGACAGGGCGCGGTTATGGTCAAGACGGGTCATCGCCGTGAAATTGCGCGGGTTGAGATCCGGCGCAGCCGCTTGCGCGATCAACGCGTTGGTATTCGCCGGGTTACCGACCACCAGCACTTTGACGTCGCGCGAAGCGTGATCGTTCAGCGCCTTGCCTTGCGGCCCGAAAATGGCACCGTTGGCAGTGAGCAGGTCTTTGCGTTCCATGCCGGGACCGCGCGGACGGGCACCCACCAACAGGGCATAGTCGGTATCCTTGAAAGCTACGTTAGCATCATCGGTCGCGACGACACCCGCGAGCAGCGGGAAAGCACAGTCATTGAGCTCCATCACTACGCCTTGCAATGCACCCAGCGCCGGGGTAATTTCCAGCAGCTGCAGAATAACGGGCTGGTCCGGCCCCAGCATATCGCCGGCAGCGATGCGGAAGGCCAGTGCATAACCAATATTACCGGCAGCACCGGTAATAGTGACACGGACGGGATTTTTCATGTGGATGCTCCGTTGTTGAAAAAATGAACGAAATGATTATAGCAGGATAGATTCTTGCCGAACAGTAATGTAGAATGCTTGCGTCCCTTCAGATAAGGAATTCACTATGCTTTTGAGAACTTCTGTATTGGCCCTCGCCGTGTCTTTCGCTGTTGCAAGCTCCGCGCAACAAGCAGCAACGTCGTCACCAGGCGATGGTAGCAATCCGCCCGCTCCGGAGATTTATCGTAATCCCAACGCCCAGCCGCAGCAGATTTTTTACAAATGGTACGCACGCGGGCGTGCACACTACGCCAAATATGCACCACGCGGTGTAAAAAACGTCATCAAAATTAATGGCCAGGGGATGCTGGTCAGCGAACGTCCTGATAACAATACGTTTGCGGTTCTGCGTCCCGTACGTCCGGCAACACCTAATACACAAAACGCTAACGCTAATGGGTCGCAACCTTTGCCTGAGGGCACCATCACTCGCGAACAGCGTTGTGCAACGGCACGAAAAGATTTGGATACATTAAGTAAACCCAAAGTCTTTCAGGATGATGGCCAAGGTAACCTGGTTCCGCTTTCAGCAGATGAAATAAGTGAGCGGAGCAAAATGGCTCAGGGCATTATTGATCAATTTTGCAACCCACAACCCAGGGTGCCTACCACTGACGGCAGCAGACCTTCAGCGCCCGGCGCATTACCACCTCCTGCAGCACCCAGAAACCCGCCACCGCAACAACAGCCGCCGCGGCAACAAATGCCGGGCGGTGAAACTGATGGTAAAGGGCAAGGATAAGACACCACACTATGCGCCTCTCACAATTCTGGCTTACCACACAAAAAGAAACGCCGGCTGATGCAGAAGTCGTCAGTCACCAACTGATGCTGCGTGCCGGCATGATTCGGCAAGCGGCGCTCGGTATATATTCCTGGCTGCCGCTGGGTTTACGGGTGCTGCGCAAAGTGGAGCAGATCATCCGCGAAGAAATGAATCGCGCCGGTTCGCTGGAAATCCTGATGCCAAGCGCCCAACCTGCCGAATTGTGGCAAGAATCCGGGCGCTGGCAGGCGTATGGTCCGGAATTGCAACGTTTTATCGACCGCCACGAACGCGAATACTGCCTGGGACCAACGCACGAAGAAGTCGTAACCGACCTGATGCGGCGCGATCTGTCCAGTTACAAACAGCTACCGCTCAACGTCTATCAAATCCAGACCAAATTCCGCGATGAAATCCGCCCGCGTTTTGGGGTGATGCGGGGTCGGGAATTCCTGATGAAAGATGCCTACTCTTTCCATCTTGACGAAGCCAGCCTGCAAGACACCTACCAGACCATGTTCGATGCCTACTGCCGCATCTTCGAACGTCTCGGTTTGGATTACCGTCCGGTACTGGCGGATAACGGCTCCATCGGCGGTACCGGTTCGCATGAATTCCACGTTTTGGCGGCAACTGGTGAAGACGCCATTGTCTTTTCCACCAACGGCAACTATGCCGCCAATATCGAAAAAGCCGAGGCACAGCGCCCCGCACAAACCCGCCCCGCCCCAAGCGCTGCGATGGAAAAACGGGAAACCCCGCACTGCAAGACCATTGCCGCCTTGGTCGAAGGTTATGGCGTGCCGATTGAGCGCACCATAAAAACCCTGATGGTTGCCGGAGCGGAAGGAGGCGTCGTTGCCCTTATCATCCGTGGCGATCACGAACTCAATGCGATCAAGGCAGAACACCTGCCGGAAGTTGCCGCGCCATTGCGTATGGCGGAAGAAGCCGAAATCCGTGCCGCGATGGGAGCGGGCGCTGGTTCCCTTGGCCCGATCGGGGTCAAAGTGCCGATGATTGTTGATTATGATGCTGCCATGATTGCCGATTTTGCTGCTGGTGCCAATGAAGACGGCTACCACTATTTCAACATCAACTGGGAACGCGATGTTCCCTTGCCCAAAGTTGCCGACCTGCGCAATGTCGTCGAAGGCGATATAGCCCCTGACGGTAGCGGCACCCTCGCCATCCGGCGCGGCATCGAAGTCGGGCATATCTTCCAGTTAGGGAAAAAATACTCCGAAGCGATGGAGCTGAAAATACAGCTGGAAGACGGTAGCTCGGCTACCCCGCTGATGGGCTGCTATGGCATCGGTGTCACCCGTGTCGTTGCCGCTGCCATTGAGCAAAACCACGACGAGCGCGGCATCATCTGGCCGCAGGCCATTGCCCCCTTCATGGTCGCCATCCTGCCGCTCAACGCTGCCAAATCGCCGGAAGTACAGCGTGCTGCCGAAGCGTTGTATGCTCAACTGCGACAAGCTGGTGTGGACGTGGCACTTGACGATCGTGGCAAGCGCCCCGGTGTCATGTTTGCCGATATGGACCTCATCGGCATTCCGGAGCGGATCGTGATTTCAGACAAAACGCTGGCAAACGGCGAAGTCGAATACAAACACCGCCGCAGCGAAAGTGCCGAAATGGTACCGCTTGACGCCATCCTTGCCCGCCTAACCCAGGCATAAACAAAGCCATACCCAACCCAGGCCGTGATTCCCCGTGACTCACGGCTTTTTTTATCCACCTTGTGAGAAGAACATCATGAGCAAACCCAGCGCCACCATCAAACAGCAGCCGGATGATTTTCAGGTTGCCGAGCTGCTCGGCTTTACCCCCAGCGGACAAGGCGAACATCTGTGGTGTTATGTGGAGAAAACCGGTCTGAATACCGCCTATCTCAAACGCGAATGGGCGAGACTGCTTGGTTGCACGCAAAAAGACATTGCCCACAGCGGCCTCAAAGACCGCCACGCCGTCACCTGCCAATGGCTGTCGCTACCCGCCAAATACGGCCCCAACCTGCCCGACAGCGGGGAAGGCTGGCGCATCCTGACGCGCGCGCACAATGACCGCAAACTGCGCATCGGCACACATCGGGCCAACGAATTTACCCTTATCCTGCGTGATGTACAGGGCGAACGCGCCGCTATCGACCATGCACTTGCCACACTGGCGCATGATGGCTTTGCCAACCTCTTCGGCGAGCAACGCTTCGGCCACCACAACCTGCAAAAAGCGCGGCATTGGGTTGAGCGCGGCGAACTACCCAAGAAACACGACGAACGCGCCCTGGTGTTATCCACCCTGCGCGCTGACTGCTTCAACGCCCAGCTGCAAGCCCGCATGGCGGCCGACACCCTGCATACGCCGCAAGCGGGCGACCGCGCCCTCCTGCGCGGTAGCAACAGTCATTTCCTCATCGACAATGTGGATGACGCCCTACTGGAACGCCTGCGCAGCGGCGACATTGCGCTTGGCGGCTGGCTGCCCGGCAAAGAAAACAAACCGCTGCCACCCGCGACACAAACCTGGCTGGACGGCGCCGATACTGCCACCCGATCCGCCGTGCACTACCTCTGTCGCCATGCTGACAGCGGCTGGCGCGCCTTCACCGCCCGCGCACAAAACCTGCACCACGACTGGCTGGACGCGCACACCCTGTTACTCTCCTTCACCCTGCCGCGCGGCAGTTACGCCACCGCCTTGCTGGCTGCCGTCTTCACCATTTTCGATGCCGCAGAAAACAGCCGGACATAAAAAACGCAGCGAAAGCTGCGTCTTCTTCATGCGGCTGAGGCTCACCCCTTCGTTACGCTCACACTGCCATCGGCCCTGTGCAAAGCGCTGACGAAAGCATCCGCATCGAAAGGGTCATCGTGGGCCACGACCATATTGTCATTATTGATATTGACCCAGCGGACACCTGCAATAGCCACGCCGGCCTCTTTGAAGGTTTGCGCCATGTTGTACTCCATTGATTAAGGGGGAATAAAAACATGAATGAAGATGCAAGCATTGCGCCAAAGATCATCGTTAGCCGGTGAATTTCCACGTGTTTTTCAAAACAACATCATGAGCCTAAAATGACCGCCCAGCTTGTCACCCTCCGTCATCCCACCACTGGATACCACCATGAACTTCTTCGAAAATCTCCTCGAAAACTTCCGCGAAGCCCCTGCCCTCACCGCCTGCGTCGTCTTTTGCGCCGCCGCCATCTTCTTCCTGCCCGATGAAGGCCGCATCGCCCTGCTGAAAAACCTCAGCATCGGCGTCTTTGCCATCCCGCTTGGCATCCACATCTGGCGGAGAAGCAGACTCGATCACCTCGACGAAGGCTTCCCGCTCTTCACCACCCTCATCTTCCTCGCCGGCGGGGCCTACCTCGCCGTGCCGGCGCTGATTGACCTGCACCGCCCGCGCGTAACCGTTACCACTGAGAATTTCCACGTCAAAACCCGCTCTTGTCGTTCCTCAGGTCACCACTATTGCTACGACAGCCGCTACCGCTTAGTCCTGCCGGAAAAACACGCCGAACTGGTGCTGGAAAAGAAACGCGTCCGCCCGTTGCAAAGCGCTCATGAAATCCGCGTCGAATACTGGCCGAAGAGCGACATCATCTACAAAATCGAGATCCTGCGCTGATGCCCCTGCCCCACAATTTTGCCGACCTTTATCGCGAAGCGCCTGTTTTCGCCGCTTGTGGCGCCGTCTATTTTGCCTGCGACATCTTCCTGCCAAACGAAGGCTGGCCCGCCCTGCTGCGCCCGCTCCTCCTGGCTCTTCTGCTTATTCCCTGCGCACGCTATCTGTGGCGCACCCGCCGACATGACCGCCTGAACTGGCGCTACCAATACCCTCGCCTCTGCGTCGCTGCCGCAGGCACCGCTGCCATCATCATGGCCGCGCCCGTCTGCCTTGACCTCATTGGCGGCAGCAAAACCCTGACCACACGCGATTTCCACATCCGTGAGTCAATGCCTGACCGCTACAACAGCGGCGGTTTCCGCCTCGTCCTGCCCGCCATCCGGCAGGATTTTCCTATCGATAACCGCCACTACCACCCGCTCAACCGCGCCACGGAGATCCGCGTCGCCTACTGGCCGCAGAGCGGCATCATCCAACGCATCGACATCCTGCAAAGCCGTTGAGCGGTACGAATCGCCACAGGAAAGCGACCTTCCTTCCATAAAAAACGGGGCGCACGGCCCCGTTTTTGATATTGCCGGCACCCCTCAAGCGATGGTGATGCTTTTATCAAGATAGACATCCTGCACCGCATGCAGCAGTGCGACGCCTTCGTCGAAAGGTTTTTTGAAGCATTTGCGGCCAAGGATGAGGCCCATGCCGCCCGCGCGTTTATTGATGACGGCGGTACGTACCGATTCCGCCTTGTCGTTCGCGCCACCTGCTGCGCCGCCGGAGTTGATGAGGCCGATTCTGCCCATATAGCAGTTGGCGAGCTGGTAGCGGGTGAGGTCAATGGGATGGTCGGTGGTGAGTTTGCTGTACACCAGGTCGTCGGTGTTGCCGAAGCCGATTTTGCGATAGCCGTCGTTGTTCACCGCCTGTTTTTGCTTGACGATGTCCGCGCCGATGGTCACGGCGAGGTGGTTCGCCTGACCGGTGAGGTCGGCGGCGCTGTGGTAATCCACGCCGTCATGTTTGTAGGCGGGATTGCGCAGGTAGGCCCAGAGCACTGTGAGCATTCCCAGCTCATGCGCACGGGTAAAGGCTGCGGCAACTTCTTCTATCTGACGACGGCTTTCCGGCGCGCCGAAGTAGATGGTAGCACCGACGGCCACCGCGCCGAGGTCGAAGGCCTGCTCAACGGTGGCGAACATGGTCTGGTCGTGCAGCGGCGGCAGGGTCAGGGTTTCGTTGTGGTTGAGTTTGACCAGGAACGGGATTTTATGCGCGTATTTGCGCGCGACGCTGGCGAGTACGCCGTAGGTGGAGGCGACCGCGTTGCATCCGCCTTCGATGGCGAGTTTGACGATGTTCTCCGGATCAAAGTATTGCGGGTTGACGGCAAAGGAAGCGCCTGCCGAGTGTTCGACCCCCTGATCCACCGGCAGGATGGAGATGTAGCCGGTACCAGCGAGGCGACCGTGGTCAATAATTTGCTGATAGGCGCGCAGCACGGCAGGCGAGCGGTCATTCTGCGCGAAGACGCGGTCGATATAATCGGGGCCGGGCAGGTAGAGGTTTTCTTTGGGAATCGCGGTGCAGCGGTGGTTGAGCAGGGTGTCGGCTTCTTGGCCAAGCAGTTGTTGCAAGTCTTGCATGATGAATCTCCGTACTAAGGGTGGTGTGGCACGCGGTCGCCTGCGCACGAAGTCCAGAGATTGCCGGAGGGCTGTCGGTACGGGTGGGCGGGAGACCGTCGAACCGCTGCGCAGTATAGCGCGTGGAAAAGCGATGTTCACTGCCGCCGCCGGGCACAAAAAAAGCGCCTGACGGCGCTTTTTTATCGAGGGCTGTGAGGTTATTGGTAATAGGCGACCTCGACCGGCATACCGCTTTCCTCGCGCACCACCGCATCGATGAGGTCGTTTTCGACACGCAGGCCGCGTGAGGCGACGCTTTTGTGCACGGTTTCGCGTGCTTCGGCGATGTTCTGCTCAAGGGTGCGCGCGTCTTCGCCGAGCGGCGCATGGAATTCGAGGTACATGCTGTCGCCGAACCAGCCCACTTTCATCGGCTGGTTAACGATGTTGACCTGGGTGCCAACGCCCACCATGCCAAAGAGTTCTTCGATACCTTCGGGGTAGAGGCGGATGCAGCCGTGCGAGACGCGCATCCCCACGCCTTCGGGCTTGTTGGTACCGTGCAGCAGGTAAGACGGGTTAGAGAGGCGCATGGCGAAGAGACCGAGCGGGTTATCCGGACCGGCGGGGACGACGGCAGGCAGCGGATCGCCGTTCGCCGCGTGTTCGGCGCGGATGGAAGCGGGCGGGGTCCAGGTCGGATTCGCGCGTTTTTCCTTGATGCTGAGGATGCCTTTCGGGGTGCCCCAGCCTTCACGACCGATGCCGATGGCGAAGACGTGGACGACGTTGCTGTTCGGCGGGTAGTAGTAGAGGCGCATTTCCGGCAGGTTGATGACGATGCCTTCGCGCGGCGCGTCCGGCAGGATGAAGCGGGTCGGCAGCAGGACCTGCTCGCCTTCACGCAGGTAGAGGCCGTCCACACCCTGGTTGGCATGTTCCATCGCGTCGTAGCCGATGCCGTATTCACGGCCGATATCGTAGAAAGTTTCGCCCTGCTTGGCGCTGATTTGCTGCACCTGGCCGATGACGTTGATGTCTGACGGTGGCAGATCGTATTTCTCGGCGAATGCCGTCGCCGCAAGCAGGACGGTTGCAGCGAGAAGAGTCTTTTTCATGGGGGCTCCGGTTATCTCGGGTTAACTGGTATTAAGCGGGGCTTTATATCAGGTCATGATGTGCCAGGCTAATGAGCGGAATTTCACGAAAACACCCTATCGCACGCAGCCTACCGCGCAGACTGAAATACGCAACGGCTTCACCTATAATCACCGGCAAACACATAAAGCCACACAACTGCCACGAAATTCCCAGTCTAATACGGAGCTAACCATGACCGACGCCGACATTGCCCGCCAGGCCACCATGCAACCCATTGACGCCATCGCCGCCAAAATCGGCATCAGCGCCGACGAACTCGAACACTACGGCAAATACAAAGCCAAAATCCGCCCGCGCGCGAGCGACAAGCCGGGCAAACTCGTCCTCGTCACCGCTATCAACCCGACGCCGGCGGGCGAAGGCAAAACCACGGTCACCATCGGCCTTGCCGACGCCCTGAACCGCCTCGGCAAAAAAACCCTCATCGCCGTGCGTGAACCCTCGCTCGGCCCTGTCTTCGGCATCAAGGGCGGCGCGGCCGGCGGCGGCTACGCACAAGTGCTGCCGATGGAAGACATCAACCTGCATTTCACCGGCGACTTCCACGCCATCGGTGCCGCCAACAACCTCCTCGCCGCCCTCATCGACAATCACATCCACCACGGCAACGCCCTGGAAATCGATCCGAAGCGCGTCACCTGGCGCCGCGCGGTGGACATGAATGACCGCCAGCTGCGCAACATCATCAGCGGCCTCGGCAAAAGCGTGGATGGCACCCTGCGTCCGGACGGCTTCGACATCACCGTGGCGAGCGAAGTCATGGCCTGCTTCTGCCTCGCACGCGACCTCGAAGATCTGAAAAACCGCCTTGGCGACATGATCGTCGCCTGGAACAGGCGCGGCGAACCCGTGTACGCCCGCGACCTGCACGCACAAGGCGCGATGGCGGCGCTGCTCAAAGACGCCGTCAAACCCAACCTCGTGCAAACCATCGAAGGCACGGCAGCGCTGGTGCACGGCGGGCCGTTCGCCAACATCGCCCACGGCTGCAACAGCCTCATCGCCACCCGCACCGCCCTCGCCATCGGCGACTACACCGTGACCGAAGCGGGCTTCGGCGCCGACCTTGGCGCGGAAAAATTCATCGACATCAAAAGCCGCAAGGGCGGCCTCAAACCCGATTGCGCCGTCATCGTCGCCACCGTGCGCGCGCTCAAATACAACGGCGGCGTCGCCAAAGACGCGCTCACTGCCGAAAACGTGGACGCGCTCGGCAAAGGCCTGCCGAACCTGCTGAAACACATCGCCAACCTCAAAAACGCCTTCGGCCTGCCGGTCGTCGTCGCTATCAACCGTTTCGTCAGCGACAGCGACGCCGAACTCGCCCTCATCGAAAAAACCTGCGCCGAACACGGCGCGAAAGTCGCCCTGTGCGAAGTATGGGCACACGGCGGCAAAGGCGGCGAAGACCTCGCCCGCGCCGTCATCGACGCCTGCGAACAAGGCGAAAGCCACTGCGCCCCGCTTTATCCGGACGACATGCCGCTCGTCGACAAAATCCGCACCATCGCGCAGAAAATCTACGGCGCGGCGGACATCGCCCTGAGCGACGACGCGCGCAAAACCCTCACCGATCTGGAAAAACTCGGCTACGGCAACCTGCCCGTGTGCATGGCAAAAACCCAGTACTCGCTCTCCGACGACCCGAAAGCGCTGGGCTGCCCGCAAGGCTTCACCCTGCACATCCGCGAAGTGCAAATCGCGGCGGGTGCGGGCTTCGTCATCGCCATCACCGGCAACATCATGAAAATGCCGGGCCTGCCGAAAGCCCCCGCCTCGAACAACATCGACGTGGATAAAGACGGCAACATCACCGGCCTGTTCTAAGCATTCGCCGGATACACGAAAAACCCGCCGCGAGGCGGGTTTTTGCTGCGCAAAAGCAGGAACTATCCCGCTTGGCGGGTTCAGTATTTATGCCGCTTGGCAGCATCCCAAACCCAGGGCGGGTTTCAACCCGCCGCAAGAATCTTTTCACGTTCTTGATGGTGGGCTAAAGCCTACTCTGCGCAAGAACCCGATATTTATCCCGCGTTGGCGCTTTTGTGGTGGCGGAGGCCCCGTCAGGATCTGTTGCAGGGCAAAGCGCAGGTAAGCCTGTTGCAGGGTAATTTCCGCTTTGCTGCGGTAATGGAGGTTCAGGGTGATGAGCAGATAGCGCCGGAAGATAGGCGCGAGACGGCGCAGCGCCTCGCAGTGGTGGCAGAGTTGCAGGCCAGTTTTGCTGCTGCCGGTGTCGAGCGGCTGCCAAGCGGGCGTTTGCCCAAGCGGCAGGGCGCTGACTTCCAGCAAGTCCTCGTAGGTCGCTTGCGGATTCGGGTCGTCGGGGTCGTCGCAGGCGAGGAAGTTGTAGAGCCAGGCGATGTCGGCTTCGTGAGCGCGGTAATCGGTGCCGCGACCGGTGATGCAGGTGGCGCGCCAAGCAATGAAGGCGGCGAGCTCATAGCGGCTGAGTTGGCCATCGTGCTCAACGAGGTGGCGAATGATGGGGTCAAGGCAGCGCTTTTCGGCGATGTCGAAGGCGAACGCAGCGCGGCTGAGGTGAGCGGTGAGGGCGAGGCGCAGCAGCGGCTCACTTTGCGCGATGGTGTCATAGGCGCGGCGGCAGGTAAAAAGACGTTCGCTGGGGAGGAGGCCCGCGCGTTCAAGATCAGCCAGTGCTGTGCCGCTGTGATAGGCGAAGATGGCGAGTAGCGCGGCGGCAGGGTCGGTAGGCGCAGGACGCAGTTCGGCAGCGAGGAGGCGGTCGTAAGCGGCAAGCGGGTAGGTGGGGTTCGGCTCGGGTGGCGGTGCGACGGGGCGCAGCGGGGTCGCGGCGCGGCTGCTGCGACAGGCATTGATGCGGGCGAGAATGGCGGGCAGGTCGGCATTGCTGATGTTACCGCCCCAGGTCCGGATGCGTTCGCGCAGGGTGGGGTGGGTGCGTAACCGCCGCCAGCCCGGGCGACGGTAGTTAATGAAGTAGATGTGGGAGCGGTCAGGCGGTGGACGGCGCGGGTGGATGCCCTGTTGTTGCAGTGCCCAGGCTTTTTGCAGCGCGCCGATGAGGGCGGCGGGGTCACGGGTGTATTGCACGGCGCGGGCGTCCGCCATGGCTTCGCGCCGGCGGGCAAAGGCGGCTTGCAGGAGGCGGCCATAAAGGTAGAGGATGCTGATGTTGATACCGAATTGGTCTTTTTCGGCGCTGTCGCTGAGGCCGCTCAGGCTGAGAACCTGGGTATCGGGGTCGGTGTAGAGCCGTTCTTGTTCTTTACGGCTGCCGGTGGCGAAGTAACCGGCAAGCATGGCGCTGAGGCGGTTGTAGAGCGCGGGGTCGCCGTTTTCGATATGGCCGAATTCGTGGCCGAGGACGGCTTGCAGTTCGTCGCGCGTGAGGTTGTCGAGCGCACCCCGGCTGACGGCGAGGGCCAGGCTGTCGCCCGCGCCGCTGAGGGCGAAGGCGTTGATGCTGTCATCATCGCGCAGGACGTAGGCTGCGGGGGCAGGGATACCCGCAGCGAGGCTGAGTTCGGCAACGAGGTTGACGTAGCGGTTCTCCAGCGGTTCATCATCGGGGCGGGCGAGACTGCCACCGAGGGCTTCGGCCTGTTCGCCCGCGCTTTGCTGCCCCAGCTCGCGTTTTCTGCCGTTATAGGCCTTTAACAGTTTGAAGACGGGCAGGAACACGGCAATGACAGCGACGCCAAACAGCACGAGCATCATGAGGTTGTTGAGACCAGCGTCGGGGCCGGTGGCGTTTGGCGTAATGAAGAGGGCCGCCATGAAGATGAAGAGCGGCACGATGATGATGAGGTAGCAAAGATAGCTGACGAGCGCCCCCAGCCAGAAGGCGAGGTGCAGACGGCGGCTGGCGCGCTTGGCACGGCGGTGTTTATCGAGGAAACGGGTGGGCATGGTGCTCTCGCAGCAGAATGGGCAGATGGATTATAGCGAGACCCCTGCATCTCTGTGGGTGCGGCACCAGGGGGAAGCACGTGCGGTTATCCCGCCTGGCGGTTTTTTTGTCTTGCGGACGAACCTTGCCAAGCGGGATAAAACCCAGGATTGTTGTTCAACGCCTACCGCGCAGGTAGAGGATTTTGCCATCACCGCCGCTGATAATCATGCGGCAGGCGGGGCTTTGGATGCCGTAGCAGCCGTTTTCTTCGGCGATGGTGAGCGGTGCGGTCGGCAGTTGGTAGCGAGCAAGAATGGCGGTCGCGAAGCGGCGGGCGTCGCGGATGGTGGGCAGGCGGCGCATGGTTTAGTCCTCCTTTTTGGCTTTCAGGTTGTACCAGTCGAAGTTTCTGGTGCCATACATCGTTGCAGCAAGGGCGGCAAAGAGCAGCAGGCTGCCGGCGAGCAGGGTGTATTCCTGGCTTTGCAGCAAGAGGTAGAGCACGGCGTAGGCGAGCGCGAGGATGCCGCCGAGGGTCAGGGCGCGGCTCGCACTGCCCAGCACGGCGCTGAGGTAGCCCGCGATGAGGCCGTTGCAGGCGAGCGCCGCGAGGACGTAGGCGGCGGTAAAGCCGATTTGCTCGCCGAGCGAAAGCAAGAGCAGGTAGAAGATGATGACCGCCGCACCGACAAGGGTGTATTGCACGGGGTGGATGCGCAGGCCGCGCAGGGTCTCGAAGAGGAAGCAACCGCCGAAGGTGATGATCAGGAAGAGGATGGCGTATTTGCTGCTGCGTTCGGTGAGGCGGTAGAGGTCGAGGCGGTTATCCAGGGTTTGGATCGCGCCGGGCCTGGACGGAGTGTCCACCTGGGTGATGTTCTCGCGCGCATGGGCCGCGTAGTGCTGGCGGTCGTTGATGATGCCGCTGAGTAGCTGCACGGCAATCAGCAGGATGGCGCTGATGACGGCGATGATGATGAGTTTTTGTGTGGTGTTTTCCATGTGGGGATTCCGGTGTGGGTGAGCGTGTAGTGTCGCGCCGTCAGTCCCGCCTTGCTTGAAGGCATCGTGAAGTGTCGGTGAATTTTCGTGCGGCAGGGTGAGCAGGGCGGCGACGGCGTGGATGCCGGCGAGGAGGACGGCGGGGTAGGTGACGGTAGCGGTGCTGACGCGCCCGCTGGTCAGGAGGGCGAACGCGATGGGGACGCAAAGCTAGGCACAGGCTCCGCTTGCGGCGGCAAGCAGGATGCCGCGCGTGTCGCGACAGGCACGGCGGCGGGCAAGGAAGATGCCGCTAAGGACGGCTGGAGCGGGGTAGAGCAGCGTCGCGATGCAGGCGAAGATGAGGGTTTGCCGGTTATTGGCGCCAGCGAGCGGCAGCAGGACGAGCGCGGCAAGCAGGATGCCGAGGCAGGTGACGCCGGTAAAGCGGGTAATGACGCCGCCGGGATAGGGGGTTTGATGAGTCATGATGGGTTTCCAGAGAGAGGAGAAACCAGTATGGCGCGGTCGGCGCTGTGTGAAGCGGCGGTGAAGTGTGTGTGGATTTTGGCGCTCACCAAGCGGTGCATCCGCTTCTCGCCGCAGCAGGTGCACTTGCACTGGTATGGTGCAGCCCGCAAAATTCCGCGCATCTTTCATACCACCCAAACACCCATGCCCCACTTCACTCCCCGTTTCAACGACCCGCGTAGCCGTGGCTGGGGCGGGCGCGAATATGTTCACGATTTCGGCCGCAGCAGCGGCTACCATCGGCGGTTCTTCTTTGCCTGGCTGGGTGCAAGCGCCCTTTTCGCTCTCCCTGTCACGCAGATGCCGCTCAATGTTCTGGCCGTCGTCCTGCTGTTATGGCTGATATCCGTTTTTTGTATGCTTCATGACGTCTGCACCAAACGCCGCGTGGGCAGAAAACCCTATCCCCCCGCCGTTATCTGCGACCCGCAGGGGCTGACCCTCTATAACACCGGGCGGTCTATCACCCAGCAATGGCGCTGGCAGGCACTGGATAGCGTTAGCGTGCGTGACGGCGGTCTGCACCTATCTCCGCGTGTCGCCCCATCCCTGACCTACCGCGATTACCGCTTTGCAGAGGACAGCGACATTTACCCAGAAATCGCCGCTGTCGCTACGGACTGTCTGCGCGGACGGTTCGTGACCACGCCGCCTGTGCCGACCGTTCATGTTAACCATACCTGGTACGAGCAGCAGCCTTCCCTCCTCTGGACCAGCAGCAGCAACCTCCTTTTGCCGCTCCTGGCGCTGGCCGTCTGCTGGCCCGATATCGGGCTGCGCTTCGATATCCTGGAAAACACCATTGCTCTTGCCGTATCCACCGGCTTTATCGCCCTGTTTACCCTTTTGAACCACTACCGCAATCACTACCTGCACCGCGGCACCTGTCGCCAAGTCACTCTCAACAATCGCGGCCTGCACGTCCTCGAAACCGACAACGGTACCACCATCGGCGATTCGTTTAGCCTGCCCTGGGCGGACATCCGCAGCATCACAGCGGGGCAAGAGGGAAATGAAGCGAAGTCTGGCCACTATCTGCACATCACCGACCGCCTTGGTAA
Source organism: Cardiobacterium valvarum (assembly GCF_900460955.1). Taxonomy (GTDB): domain Bacteria; phylum Pseudomonadota; class Gammaproteobacteria; order Cardiobacteriales; family Cardiobacteriaceae; genus Cardiobacterium; species Cardiobacterium valvarum. The sequence continues at coordinate 240,090 of NZ_UFUW01000001.1, read as the reverse complement.
CCGCTACAAAATCGACATCCATTATCTGCAAGACGCCAACGACAGCGCCCGGGAAATCGCCGCCACTGTCGATGCCGTTATCCATAACCAGCCGCTGCCGCCGCTGACACCGGGCAATGCGCCTGTTCCGCGCGCAGCCGTCACGCCCACCATCCGCCGCTTCTTCTGGGCGAACGTCCTTTTCACCGCCGCGGTCATCCTCGATTACGGTAACTGCCTGTACCTGCACCGCTGTATCGTCCTCATCAGCGCCGAGACCCGGTTTACCCTCACTGTTGCCTACCTCGCCCTGGCCGCTGCGGCTTTTTTCATCGAATTCGACTACCGCCGACGCACACGTCTTTGATACCCATCTCCGCACTTGTCCCGCTTGGCGAGGCCCGTAACGACGCCGCTTGGCGGCGTTTTATGGGTCTTCGCGCGCAAGCAGCGGTTTGAGGAATTCTCCGGTGTAGCTCTTCGGGTTGGCGGCGATTTGTTCCGGTGTGCCGACGGCGATGATTTCCCCGCCGCCGCTGCCGCCTTCCGGGCCCAGGTCCACAATCCAGTCGGCGGTTTTGATGACGTCGAGGTTGTGTTCGATGACGACGATGGTGTTACCGCCATCGCGCAGGCGGTGCAGCACGTCCAGCAGTTGCCGCACGTCGTGGAAGTGCAGGCCGGTGGTCGGTTCGTCGAGGATGTAGAGGGTGCGGCCAGTGTCGCGTTTGGAGAGTTCGCGCGCGAGCTTGACCCGCTGCGCTTCGCCGCCGGAGAGGGTCACGGCGTTTTGCCCGAGGCGGATGTAGCTGAGTCCCACGTCGAGCAGGGTTTGCAGTTTGCGTTGCAGCGCCGGAATGTTTTCAAAGAAGTGCCAGGCTTCTTCGATGTCCATGTCCAGCACGTCGCTGATGGTTTTGCCTTTGTAGGTGATGCCGAGGGTTTCGCGGTTGTAGCGCGCGCCGTGGCAGATGTCGCAGGCGACGTACACGTCCGGCAGGAAGTGCATTTCGACTTTGATGACGCCGTCGCCCTGGCAGGCTTCGCATCGGCCGCCTTTGACGTTGAAGGAGAAGCGCCCCGGCGTGTAGCCGCGCGCGCGGCTTTCCTGGGTGCCGGCGAAAAGGTCGCGGATGGCGGTGAAGATGCCGGTGTAGGTGGCGGGGTTGGATCGGGGGGTGCGACCGATGGGCGACTGGTCAATATTGATGATTTTGTCGAACTGGTCAAGGCCGGTGATGCGTTCGTAGGGCGCGGGGTCGTCGCCGGCGCGGTTGAGGTGTTTGGCGGCGGCTTTGGCGAGCGTTTCGTTGACGAGGGTGCTTTTGCCGCTGCCGGAGACGCCGGTGACGCAGGTGAGAAGGCCGAGCGGCAGTTCGAGGTTGATGTTTTTCAGGTTGTGGCCGCTGGCGCCGTAGAGGTGCAGCAGACGGTTTTTGTCGCGCGGGGTGCGCGTGGCGGGCACGGCGATGGTTTCGCGGCCGGAGAGGTATTTGCCGGTGAGGGAATCGGGGTGGGCGCTGATTTCGGCGGGGGTACCTTGCGCGGTGATGGCGCCGCCGTGGATGCCGGCACCAGGACCGATATCGACGACGTAATCGGCGGCACGGATGGCGTCTTCGTCGTGTTCGACGACGATGATGGTGTTGCCGAGGTCGCGCAGGCGCAGGAGGCTGGCAAGCAGGCGGGCGTTGTCGCGCTGGTGCAGGCCGATGGAGGGTTCGTCAAGGACGTACATGACGCCGACCAGCCCCGCGCCGATTTGCGAGGCGAGGCGGATGCGCTGTGCTTCGCCGCCGGAGAGGGTTTCGGCGCTGCGGGCGAGGGTGAGATAGTTGAGGCCGACGTTGTTGAGAAATCCCAGGCGATCGCGGATTTCTTTGAGGATTTTGGCGGCGATTTCCCCGCGTGCGCCGCTGAGGTTGAGGTTGTCCGCCCAGTGCTGTGCGTCGGCGATGGACCAGCGGTTGATATCGGGCAGGGTGGTGCCGTCAATGTAAACGTGGCGGGCGGCGCGGTTGAGGCGGGTGCCGTGGCAGGCGGGGCATTCGCGGTTGTTGAGGAACTGGCTGATTTCGTCGCGGACGTTGGCTTTGTCGGTCTCGCGGTAACGGCGGTTCATGGTGGTGATGATGCCTTCGAAGGTGGCTTCGCGCAGGCGCACCGCCCCGCCCGCACCGATGCTCGGCATGGGGATTTTGGTGTCGCCGCTGCCGTAGAGGACGAGGTTCTGGATGTTTTCCGGCAGGTCTTCGAAGGCGGTGTTTTCGAGGTCGAAGTCGTAATGCGCGGCGAGTGCCTGCATTTGCGGGTAGAAGTAGGGGGTACGGCGGTCCCAGCCACGCACCGCGCCGGCGGCAATGGAGAGGTAGGGGTGCATGACGACACGGGCGGGGTCGATGAAGCTGTTTACGCCGAGGCCGTCGCATTCGGGGCAGGCGCCGTGCGGGTTGTTGAAGGAGAAGAGGCGCGGTTCGAGCTCGCTCAGGGCGTAACCGCACACGGGGCAGGCGTATTTGGAGGAGAAGGTGTGTGTCGCGCCGCCGTCGTCCATGGCAACCAGCTGGACGATACCGTCAGCGAGGCTGAGCGCGGTTTCCAGCGATTCGGCGAGGCGCTGCGCGATGCCGTCGCGGTTGACGAAGCGGTCAACGACGACGCCGATATCGTGTTTGCGCCGCCCGTCAATGGCGGGCAGGGTGTCAAGGTCGTAGGTTTCGCCGTCGATACGTGCGCGCACGAAGCCCTGCTGGCGGATGTCCTGCAACAGTTTGCTGTGTTCGCCCTTCCTGCCCTGCACCAGCGGCGCAACCAGCATCCAGCGGCTTTCCGGCGGGAAGGCGAGGATGCTGTCCACCATCTGGCTCACGGTCTGCGCGTTCAGCTCGATGCCGTGTTCCGGGCAGCGCGGAATGCCGACGCGGGCGAAGAGCAGGCGCAGGTAGTCGTGGATTTCGGTGATGGTGCCGACGGTGGAGCGCGGGTTGTGCGAGGTGGATTTTTGCTCGATGGAGATGGCGGGCGAGAGGCCTTCGATGTGGTCAACATCGGGCTTGTCCATGATGGAGAGGAACTGGCGCGCGTAAGCGGAAAGGGATTCAACGTAGCGCCGCTGTCCTTCGGCGTAGATGGTGTCAAAGGCGAGCGAGGATTTGCCGCTGCCGGAAAGGCCGGTGATGACGATAAGCTTGTCGCGCGGCAGGTCGAGGTCGATATTTTTCAGATTGTGAGTGCGTGCGCCGCGTATGGCGATGGTGTCCATGTGAGTTCCGTATGGGTGAAAGGAAATATGATAAACCTTGCGCACAAATGCCGTTACATAGCCGACACCCACCGCTAACTTTCCGCTAAGAGTGGGCCGCCATAATGCGCGGCGTCGGCACTGCCGCGACTTTCCAAGACTTCAAGACATTAAAGGAGCCCATATGAACCCCTTGCTCTTCACCGGCAGCATCCTCGCCGCTGCCTTCGTCTTCGCAGCCGCTCCAGCCCGCGCCGCTGATGACAACGCCTACTATGCCCGGCACCGCAAACAGTTCATTTCATACGAACGCGCCGCGCAAATCGCGCGTCAGGCGGTGAAAGGCGGGCGAGTTACAGATGTGGAATTTGACCACGCACCGCGCGACGACCATTTCGACGTGGAAGTCCGTGCCGCCGACGGCCGCGAGTACGACGTAAAAATCGACGCACGCAGCGGCAAAGTGCGTTACGTCAAGCGGGACGATTAAATCCGCCGCCTTTTCCAACAGCGCCATCCCGGCGCTGTTTTTTACGCCACTTGACGGGCGTAGGGCGGGCTTCAGCCCGCCGGGCAGGCTCAGCCTGCTTTTTGCGTTTCGGGTAAACGCGGCCGCCAAGCGGGGTGACTACGCGCTTTTGCTTTTGAGACGTTGCAGGCAACGTCTCTACGAACCCCGGTATTTACGCCGCTTGGCGGGCCCAGTAATGACACCGCTTGGTGGGCCCGGTAACCACGCCGTTTGGCGACAGGATGGGATACGCGGCAGGGTGGGATAAGATGGCACCCCTGTTCACTACTGACCCCCGCTATGAATTGCTGGCAAACCCTTGGCATCGCGCCAACCGGCGACGAAACCGCCATCAAGACCGCCTACGCGGCACTCATCCGCCAACACCGTCCTGACCGCGATCCGGCAGGCTTCCGCCGCGTCCGCGCCGCTTACGAAGAAGCCCTGCGCCTGCGCCACCACTACGAAAACCGCCGCGACGAACCCCGCCGCCCCACGGGCTGGACGCCGGGCAAGCCGCCTGTTAGCGCCGATGGCAGTCGTGATAACAGCGTCAGCCCGTATGAACCCAGCCAACCCTACCCGCTCGCTGAACCCGCCGCGCACGACTACCGCGACACCCCGCCCGCTGCCCCGGAACAACCCTACCCGCTCGCTGAACCTGCCGCCCACGACTATCAGGACGGCAGCACCCAGCCCACCTTCACCCCCCTCGAAGCCACCGTCCTCTTGCGGCAACTGCAACAGGCATGGCAGGGGCAGGACGACGCGCAACTGCTCGCTATCCTGCAAAGCCAGGTCACCCACCCCGCCCTCGATAACATCGATTTCCGCCTCGACTACATTACCGGGTTGCTCACCCATCTTGATGACGATACCTATCCACGCAGCAACCTTTGGGTACAGCAAAACTATGAGCTGTACGACCCCGACTACTACCTGCTCAATGAGTACATCGCTGCCTACTGCCGCCAATGGGAAGAAGCCATAAACGACAGCGAACTCTGCCGCACCCTGCAACAACAAGCGGCAGACCCCGTACTGACGGCAATCGCCGTGCGAGACGTTTGGCTTGCCGCGCTGGTTGACTATCTCACTAACAGCCTCGCCCGTCCGCGCAGCTACTACTGGGCGAGGACCCGGTACCCATCGGCCTTTCCCGACACCATTCCGCCCACCTACCGCGACTACCCCAGCGAACGCATTGCCACCTTTACCCGCGCCCTCTTGCAGACGGCAGACGACGCGGCACTAACCGCCCTGCTCGAAAACCAGGCTGCCGACCCCATCCTCGCCTACCCGCCGGCGCGCAGCCAATACCTGACCCAACTCGCCGAACAGCGCCCCGACTGGTACGACCGCCCCGCCGCAAACCGCTGGCTGGATGAACACTACACCCTGCCGCATATCGATCCTGCGGTGCGCCAGTCCGCCCTGCTCGCCCGCCTGCACCAAGAATGGCAGGGGCAGAATGACGACCGGCTGCTCGCCATCCTGCAAGCACAAGCGACCCTCCCCAGCCTCGAACACATCGACCTGCGCAGCGACTACACCGCCGCCCTGCAAGCCCACCTCATGCAGCAGCACCTGCCGCACAGCACCCTGTGGGCAGATGCGCATTACCAGCTTGGCCGCCACGACCCTGCCTGGCAGCAGCAGCGGCAACTCGCTTACATCGCCGCCGGTGACCGCAGCGCCTTCGCCGCCGCTCTCACGAATACCTACCCCGACCTTGCCGCCTGGCTGAGGAAAAACCCGCTGCGCCGCTACGCATCACTGTGGCGCGACTGGGCGGCAACGCGCATCCATCCCGCCTATCAGGATTACCAACGCCTGCGTTCTTCCCTCTGGCCCGCTATTGCTGCCAGCCCCCTCAGCTACGCGCCGCCACGCGACTATCGCAAACTCTGGATAGGTATCGGCATCGTCGCCGCCGTCGTCTTCGCTGTCGTCTTTACCCTCACCAACAACGAAGCCCCAGCGACCACAAGCCGAAGTGATTTCTCATATTCATCGCCTTCGCTCCATGGCTCGCCCCTGGCCTTCATCCTCCTCCTGCACTTCTTCGACAGATTTGGCGAGTTCGGCCTGCGCCGCATCGATCCCGACCACATCCTCAACCGTATCTGTCCGCCACTGCGCACCCTGCACGACCACTACCGTCCCTGCTCACGTCTGCTGCGCAGGCTGGCAACCGATATTGCCATCATCCTGACCCTCTGCCTCATCACCGCCCGATACCCGCATACCCTCCATGCCACCCTAACCCTCGGTGTCCTGTGGCTGATTGGCCGCGCCGCGCAAACCTTGTGGCAATGCAAACGCGCCATCACCGCCGGTTGGCATCCGCCACAAGCGGCAATCTACAACCTGCTTGCTTGGCTCTACCCCGTGGGTCTCCTCTGGTGCCTGACCAGTCCCTACTGGCTACCTGCCAACACATTCAGTCCAGGCGAACAAACCTTCACCCTGATCTTCACCACCATACTGGGTATTGCCTGTGCCATCACCCACTGGCCACGCATCCCGCCACAAGAAGACGCACTGCGCCGCGCCCTGTTCGATAACGGCTGCCTTGCCATCCTCGTCAGCCTCACATTCCTCATTGCCTACCGCGAACCGGCCAGCGACCTCATCGCCCTCCTGATCTGCCCGCTAACCGCGCTAAGCACGGTTTACTGCTACCGCCCGTTACCCCTCGGCGCACGCGCAACCCGCATCATCAGCCACCTGCTCGGCATCCTCCTCATCGCCCCGCTCTATCTGGCCGGCAGCCTCACCCTCATACTGCTCGCCCTGCCCAACAGCCTGCTGGAACACCCCCTCATCAGAATCGCCGTTGTGGGGCTGCCCCTTGCTGCTGCCGCTTGCAAACACCCACAAATCCCGCCTGCCGCGCTGATGGTTCCCCTCTACTACCTCACCCGCGCCCTGCTCTACCTATTCACCGCGCAGGCGGCCATGCTCATCGCCGTGGCGCTCGTGGGCATCACCGGCAGCGCCCTGCCCGCCGCCGCCTTCCTCGCCCTCGTCGTCCTGCACATCCTGGCGGCATGGAAAGCCGCATAAGCGGCAAGCGCAAACATGCCACAATATTCAGCCCATCCCCCCCTTCACCATTCCATGCCCATCCACAGCCTCGCCGATCGCCTCGCCGCCCAGGCGCGCCACGAAACGCTGCACTACCTGCCCTTCTGGGGCCACACCCCATGACCGACCTCGCCCTCACCCTGCCCGCCGCGCTCGACATCAGCGAAAAAACCGCCGAACTCTTCGCCCGCGCCGGCATCACCACCCTGCGCGAACTCATCCTGCACCTGCCGCTGCGTTACGAAGACCGCTCGCACCTCACCCCCATTGCCGCCCTGCGCGACGGCGTGACCGTGCAAATCTGCGGCGAAATCATCCACGCCGACCTCATCCAGCGCCAGCGGCGCATCCTCACCGTCACCGTACGCGACGAAGCGGGCGACATGTGCAAACTGCTCTACTTCAACTACTACCCCAGCCAGCAAAAAGCCTTCGTCCCCGGGCGGCGCGGCCTCTACTACGGCAAAGCCTGCTGGACGCCGCGCGGCTACCAGATCCACCATCCGGAAATCACCTGGCTCGAAGCCGGACAAATCCCGCAACTCGCCGAACACCTCTACCCCGTCTATCCCACCGTCAAAGGCCTCGGCCAGGCGCGCTGGCAGGGCGTCATCAAAAAAGCGCTCGACCTCATCCTGCCCACCCTGCCTGAAGCCGACCCGCTCACCGCCGCCGGCTACCTCCCGCTGCCCGCCGCGCTCACCGCCCTGCACCGCCCGCCGGACAACAGCAGCCCGGACGCCCTGCTTGAGCGCAGCCACCCCGCGCGCCGCCGCCTCATCCTCGAAGAACTCTGCGCACACCAACTCGCCATCCAGAACGCCCGTGCCCGCGTACGCAGCCAGCGCGCCCTCGCCCTGCCCGCCGACGCCCCGCTCCTGCGCGACTTCCGCGCCGCCCTGCCCTACACCCTCACCCGCGCACAAGAACGTGTCTGCGCCGAAATCGCTGCCGATCTCGCGCAAGCGACACCGATGATGCGCCTCGTGCAGGGCGACGTCGGCTCCGGCAAAACCATCGTCGCCCTCGCCGCCTGCCTGCAGGCCATCGCCGCCGGCAGCCAGGCCGTATTGATGGTGCCGACCGAACTGCTCGCCGAACAGCATGCCGCCAACCTCCGCCGCCTGCTCGCCGGATTCCCCGTCACCCTCACCACACTCACCAGCAAAATGGCGGGCGCAGAAAAACGCGCCGCCATCGCCGCCATCGCCGACGGCAGCGCCCAGCTCATCATCGGCACCCACGCCGTCTTCCAAGAACACGTTGCCTACGCCCGCCTCGCCCTCGTCGTCATCGACGAACAGCACCGCTTCGGCGTGCACCAGCGCCTGCAACTGCAAGAAAAAACCGCCGACTACGCCGCGCATCAGCTCGTCCTCACCGCCACCCCCATCCCGCGCACCCTCGCCATGAGCCTCTACGGCGAACTCGACCTGTCCATCATCGACACCCTGCCCGCCGGCCGCCGCCCCATCCAGACCAATGTCGTCGCGAACCACAAACGCGACACCGTCATCGCCCGCGTCGGTGCCAACTGCCGCGACGGGCGGCAAGCCTACTGGGTTTGCCCGCTCATCGAAGAATCCGACGCCCTCGAATGCGAAAACGCCGCCGCAACCGCCGAACAACTGCAAACCCTGCTACCCGACATCCGGGTCGCCCTCATCCACGGCAAAATGGCGAACGACGAGCGCCAGGCGGCAATGGCGGCCTTCGTCGCGGGCGAAGCACAACTCCTCGTCGCCACTACCGTCATCGAAGTCGGCGTGGACGTGGCGAATGCCACCCTGATGATCATCGAAAACGCCGAACGCTTCGGCCTCGCGCAACTGCACCAACTGCGCGGCCGGGTCGGACGCGGCAGCGAACAATCCTACTGCCTGCTCATGTACCAGCCACCGCTGGGCGACACCGCACAACGCCGCCTGCGCATCATGCGCGAAACCACCGACGGCTTCCGCATCGCCGAAGAAGACCTCGCCATACGCGGCGCGGGCGAACTGCTCGGCACACGACAAACCGGCGAAGCCATGTTCCGCGTCGCCAAACTGCCGCTGGACGCCGACCTTTTGGGTGAAACCGAACGCCTCACCCGCGATTTCCGCGCCCACCACCCGGACTGGTGCCAGACCCTGCTTGACCGCTGGACGGCCGCCCGCGAACGCTATCTGAATGCCTGAGCCTGATACGACCCAAACCGTAGGGCGGGCTTCAGCCCGCCGCAAACATGCCTTCATCTGCGAGAAGCCAGCATTTGCGCCGCTTGGCGGCCCCAGCATTGACGCCGCTTGGCGCGAACCTAGGCCGGAATATCGTGTAAAAAAACCTTCCCCGCTTGCGGGGGAAGGTGCCCGAAGGGTGGAAAGGGGGATTAAAAACCCGGCAACCACGCTGCTCGGAGACCTCCAAACCGTAGGGCGGGCTTCAGCCCGCCACAAATATCCCTCCACCTGCGAGAAACCAGCATTTTCGCCGCTTGGCGGACCCAGTATCTACGCCGCTTGGCGAGCCCCCTTCCCATGCCTGGACTGCGCTACTGGCCATTCAACTCCTCCACCTTGCCGACCGCCTTATATTCGATGTCATCCAGGGAATTAAAGAAAACCCGCGCACAACGAATCTTCATCCGCTCTTCTTCGCGCAATTTATCCATATCAATGCCATCACCCTGGCCGGTATTCTTGGTTTCAGCAATAAAATAAGCCTTTTCCTTTTGCCGCATCACAACAGCCCAATCCGGATTATAGTTGCCCAGCGGGGTGGGGATTTTGAACCAGTGCGGCAATTTGCAATAAAAAATAACACCGCCTTCTTTTCCGGCGTCATAATTCTCGCAATCTGCCGCAAACCGTTTCTCCGTATACGAATCCAGCGGAATATAGTTTTCGCAAATGGTTTTTTGCGGATTGCTGATGGTGAATGTGTGTTCATTGGCATAAAACTCGATACCGTTTCTTTCCATCTCGGTCAGTAGGGATTGCGCATATACCGCATCCGTCCGTTCATATTTGATGCCCTGCACCATCAGTTTTTGCAGGCTGCGGTTTACCGCTGCGGCGGCCGAATCAACAAAGCGCTGCGGGTTGGTGACGGCATCGTGCAAACGTCCCGATTGTGTGAGGATGGCAAACAAGGTGCGCCGTGTCAGCCCCGTTTTCCTTTGCATTTCGGCCAATATATCGGGAATATCCCAGACAAATGTCATATTGCTACTGCCGCTGAAACTTTCTTTGAGGGTCAGATTGTATAGTGGCGCTTCATCCCGCGCATCGTATTCGACCGTTTCCATGGCAAGCGATGCCTTGTGATAGCGGATTTTCGGCGGCTGTATGGCGGACAGATTCATGACCGCTGCCGCTGCCTGCTTGATTAATTCCTCCGTATCGAATTGCACACGGTAGCGCGTCTGGTATTTGATTTTGTCCCAAACCGCCTGAAATTCCGGATCCAGCGGGAAATCCTTGCGAAAAAACTGCTTTTTCTTTTTACTGCCGTCTTTAATATTGGCAGCGGCAAATTTCACGCCGCACTCGTCTTCATATTCTTTTTGCAGATTGGCGGCAAACGACTCATAGCTTTCATTCGGAATCACGGTCAATATATTGGTTTTTTCGTCATATACACGGCCGCCGTCCTGATTGACCGCCAGGCGCAAACCGCGCCCGATTTCCTGCCGCTTTTTCAGCGGCGAGCGGGTTTCATTGAGCGTGCAGATTTGGAAAACATTGGGGTTGTCCCAGCCCTCTTTCAACGCGGAATGCGAGAAGATAAAGCGTAGCGGGCTGGCGAAGGAAAGCAGGGTTTCCTTGTCACGCATAATCAGGTGGTAGGTGTCGTTGTCCGCCTGCGTCGTGCCGTCGGTGTTTTTCAGACGGCCTTTCCTGTCTTGCGAGAAATAGCCGTTATGCACGCCGTCGGGACTTTGGCCCTTGGTTTCTTCGCGGTAGATTTCCTCAAACCATCGGGCGAATTTGCCCGCCATACCGCCTTCCGCACGGTAGTTTTCCACGCGGTCGATGAAGAACAGCGACAATACCTTGATACCCTGCGGATTCAGGCGTTTTTCCTTCGCCAAATGTTCTTTCACCGTTGCACGGATCTGGCTTTTCATGATTTCGTCGTACACCGCATCATCGCTGCCGCGCGTAATGATTTTTCCGCTGGAAAATGCCAGTGCCTGATTGTCGAAATCCATGCCGTCAATAATAAAACCGTGGCGGTAGGCTTCATTACCGCCGGATTTGGCAAACACATCGTCATTCTTTTTGACAGATATTTTCTTCTTTTTAGTTTCTTTCTTGTCGCGGAAATGGATATTTATATCGGCTTTCAGGCTGCTTTTTGCCGCCTGTTTCACTTCCAGCAATTCCACGAACGCGCCATTCACATCGTTTTCCGTCAATACCGATAACACTTCAATCTGCTTCACCAGCTTTAAGTTGTAGGCTTGCACCGGATTCAAGCTGTACACCTTGTGATACGGTTTTTTATGTGTGGCCGAATAGCGCAGGGTAAAGAGCGGATTGAGCGATGCCAACGCATTCAGGCGGCCTGCTGTTTCCATATTCTGCGGCTCGTCAATAACAACAATCGGGCGCACTTCCTGAATAAACTTGATTGGCGCATCGCCGCTTTCGTTGACCTGATTGATCACATTCAATTCCTTTTCAAACGACTGGATATTGAGGACCAGAATCTCGATATGACTGTTCACGGCAAAAGCACGCAAATCCGACAGCCGCCCGCTTTTATATTCCGCATAATGGGCAATGGGTTTGTCGAACAATTCATTGAAGTGCGCCTTCGTACTGCGCAAAGTCTGCAACACACCCTCGCGTATCGCCACGCTTGGCACGACAATCACAAACTTCTTCCAACCGTAGCGGCGGTTTAATTCGTAAATCGTGCGCAGATAGACATAGGTTTTGCCCGTGCCCGTTTCCATTTCTAGCGAGAAATTGAGCCCGTGCGCACCGATGTCCGTTTCAGGCTGCCCGTTTCGCCGCTGCACCGCATTCAGGTTTTTACTGACCGTTTCCTCATCCAAAACCAGCGTGTTGCCGACAAAACGCCCCGCTTCCCCGCCCGACAGGCTGAATGCCTCGTCAGGGTTCGGCTGTCCGGTAAACAGATTGACGATGGCGTTCACCGCATCAAGCTGGTAGGGCAGTTCTTCAAATTGCAGTTCCATGATTTCCTCCCTACACGCACTCGAACACCACGCCCGCATCCTTCATTTGCAACACGGTGTTGCTTTTCAAGGCATCGTTGCCGTCGAACAGCCTGTCCAAAGCCACCACCTTGGCAGGAGTTTTCGCCAGCACGGCATCTATCAATTCTTGATTTACGCGTTCCAATAGAAACAGACACAGCCTGCCTGTATCCTCGTCTTCCACTTGGTACACGCTGTCCGAATGCAAAACCTTGCAGGTCAACTTCAAACCCAGACGCAGCATCAATTCATAAAGCAGGTTTTCAGACGATGTATCAGGCAGAACGGCATCAATATTCAGCGACAATTCGCGCTGCAGGCTTGCAGCATCGGCGCGTTCGGGCTGCCGCCATTGCCTGAAACCGCTTTCGGCAAGTTTGAAAACTTTAAAGCCCGTATCTATTTCCGATCCGTCTTGAAGGCTGTCTGAAATCTGCCTGCCTGCGCGGCGGATACGTTCTTTAGCGATTTCGGCGATGGTACTTGGTTTATTGATTTTATACAGAAAATCAATAGCCGTTTGAATTGTACGTCTTGCTTCGGATGTTGTTGCTTGTTTTAATGATATTTCTAAATCTTCTGGAAGTTGAATACAAATAAAATGGCGAGAACTTATAGTTGCTGTTTCTGTATTTAGTTCCATAATTGCTTGTGCAGTTGTACCACTACCAGAGAAAAAATCCATAACAATTTCATTGTCATTTAAAGATGAAATTTTCATCAAAATTTTGATGAGTGGTGTTGGTTTTGGATAACTGAAGCACGTTTGATTATCAAAAAGTAATTTTGTTTGTTTTGTACCAAAAGCTGTATTTTTAGCATCAGTTTCATCCAAAATTTCCTCTAATTCTTCCGCAATTTCGCTTTGCAACCATGCGGCATAAAGCTGTGTGCGAAATTCGCCTTCTAATGGTTGATAAATTTTCTCATATGCTTCCCACTCTCCATCATCACGTTTTTGAAATTCAATATCTTTATTTGATAAACATGTTTTCATTCTTTTTTCATTCCATCGCCATCGTCCATCAGAACTATCAGGAAGTTTTGGTGTAATTTCAATTCCATCATATGTCTTAATCGGATAAAAAAGATTTGGTCTATCTTGGCGTGTTGCACCACTTCCCCATTTTCTTGCTAATTGTGTTTTATAAAATCTATTTTTTTCAGCATCAAACTTGGGAAATTTCTCATCAGATTTGATTTTCCTACCAACCGTAAACTGTTCTTTATTTTTTGCATACATCAAAATATATTCATGGTTTTGTAATAAATTCTTGTCATCTGCACCGCCACCGCGTCCCTTCCATGGCAACTCAGCAACAAAATTTTCCGCCCCAAACACCTCATCACACAGCAGTTTCAACTGCGCCTGTTCGTTGTCGTCTATCGAGATAAAAATTACGCCGTCTTCGCGCAGCAAGGTTTTCGCCAGATGCAGGCGCGGCAGCATCATGGAGAGCCAGTTGCTGTGGTAATGCCCGTTATCTTTGCCGTTTTTGCGCCATGCGCCCTGGAACACGCCGTCGCGTTTCAGGTAGCCCGTGTCGTCGGTATCACCGACGCGGCGGGCGTATTCTTCGCGGCTTTCGGAAAATTTGTCGGGATAGATGAAGGAATCATTGCCGGTGTTGTAGGGCGGGTCGATATAAATCATTTTTACGCTGCCGGCATAGGCTTTTTGCAGGATTTTCAAGGCTTCGAGATTTTCGGCCTCGATAAACACGTTTTGCGTACTGTCGAAATCTACCGATTCTTCCCGACAAGGGGCCAAGGTATTGGAAGTGGGGCTTTGCAAGTTGAGATAGGCGGCAGTTTTACCCGCCCAATTGAGCTGATAGCGTTCGCCCGCGTCAGCAAGATTGTCCGCACCGAGGACGAGTTTGAGTTTTTCAAAGTCGATTTTCTCTTCGCAGAAGACTTCGGGGAAGAGGGACTTAAACTGTATTACATTGTTTTTGATGTAATTATTTTCATCTTCGTGTATAATTTCGGTTCGGTTCGGTTCGGTTCGGTTCGGTTCGGTTCGGTTCGGTTCGGTTCGGTTCGGTTCGGTTCGGTTCGGTTCGGTTCGGTTCGGTTCGGTTCGGTTCGGTTCGGTTCGGTTCGGTTCGGTTCGGTTCGGTTCGGTTCGGTTCGGTTCGGTTCGGTTCGGTTCGGTTCGGTTCGGTTCGGTTCGGTTCGGTTCGGTTCGGTTCGGTTCGGTTCGGTTCGGTTCGGTTCGGTTCGGTTCGGTTCGGTTCGGTTCGGTTCGGTTCGGTTCGGTTCGGTTCGGTTCGGTTCGGTTCGGTTCGGTTCGGTTCGGTTCGGTTCGGTTCGGTTCGGTTCGGTTCGGTTCGGTTCGGTTCGGTTCGGTTCGGTTCGGTTCGGGTTCGGTTCGGTTCGGTTCGGTTCGGTTCGGTTCGGTTCGGTTCGGTTCGGTTCGGTTGCCATAGTTTTACCCTGATTTTCAGTTGGTTGGAGTGTCCGCAGGCTGCCCAGGAACAGGGCGGCCTGTTTTTTTATGTTAGACGCGTCCTCGGCGCCGGTCATGTGTTTTTTCACGTGCCGAGGGCGTCCACGACGGAGAAGCCCTGTTGTCGCAAGCGGGGCGGTTGGCGGAAATGACCACGTCAGACGAGTAATCATGTGAGGCTGATCGGTGATTGTGCACGTTTACCAGTCCACCGTTTTCCCCGTTCGCTACAGCCGTGGCAACGCGTCTATGCCGACGCGAGCTGGTCCAACAGTGCCGCCAAAGCCGTACGCTGATGCCCGCGAAAGCCACGGACACTCTCCGCACTGAGCAGGGCATCACGCACGGCATACTCGGTACCATCGGCAGCAGCGCGGAAGAAATCATCTAGTGCGCTTTCAGGGTCGAGACGCTTCCCGCTGCGGTCGGTACTGCACGCAAGAACAATATCACCCGAACCATGTCCCCAATGGCTGCCCATGCGTCCCAATCCTGCGCCTGCCCGCTTGGCGAGACGGGTCAGCTGGCGGGCATCCAGCGGGGCATCCGTCACCATTACGATGATGATGGAACCGCATTCAGCGGGTGCAGGCGCGGCATCAAGAGCCTGCTGCAATACATCGCCACAGGGAATACCGTCCAAGCGAATATCCGGCAAGCGGCCAAAATTGGCCAGTACCAGCAGTCCAAGCATGCACGCGCCAATGCGGCGCGATGCCGTGCCGATACCACCTTTTAGGCCAAAACAGCTCATGCCGCGTCCCGCACCGACCGCGCCACGGGCAAAATCAGACTGTGCAGTGGCGAGCACTTCCACCGCCATCGCTTCGCTAACAGTAAGACGCTGAATATCGTTGAGATAACCGTCGTTGCATTCGAGAACAACGGGATTGACCGTTGACGTCTCGCGGCCGATATCGGGGTTCTCCGCGACAGCGTGGCGTACCAAAGCGGTATAGCAGGTACCAACGCTGAGCGTATTGGTCAAGAGGAGCGGAGTTTCAAGCGTCCCAAGTTCACTAATCTGGATGAGCCCCGTACTTTTGCCGAAACCGTTCAGGACAGCGACACCACAGGGTAGTGGATCAGTGAAAAGATTGCCGTCGGCGGGGATAATGGCGGTCACACCACTCTGACAATCAGCATCCGCCAAGGTGTAATGGCCGACACGCACACCAGGCACATCGGTCAAGCGATCGTATGCGCCGCTAGGCAGAATACTCGGCGGCAAAGCGCGGTGGAGACGCCAATAATCCAGCAATAATTGCAGACGAACATGGTGATAGGCATTCATGGGAATTCTCCGTGTTATGGATTGTTCCTAGCTTACACCGTTTATCCCGCGTGGACAGCATGAGGTAGGTTTCTCACCGTCCCCCGTAAGAACGTGTTCATAGTCTCCATCTCTGCTGTAAACTATCGGCATGGACAGAAAAGCCTACCCAAGCGATATCAGTCGCACACAATTTGCCCCCCTTCTCCCTCTTTTGGAAAGTGCCCGTAAACGCACAGCACCGCGCAAAGTGGACTTATACGATGTCTTTTGCGCCATCCTCTATCTGCAGCGTACCGGCTGTCCCTGGCGTGCCTTACCGGGCGATTTCCCCAAATGGCGCACCGTTCATTCCTACTTCCAGAGATGGAGCGAGCCCCGCGAAAACGGTATCAGCATCCTTGAGGAAGCGTTAAAAAAATCAGGTGGTTGCGGAGCGCCGCAAGCAGGGACGTAATGAAGCAACCACTTTCCTGATCATTGATGCGCAGAGTGTGAAGAACACGGATACGGCTATGGAAAAGGCTACGATGCGGGCAAGAAAGTGAGCGGTATCAAGCGGCATATAGTCGAATCGCTAATAAAGAGTAACGAGAGTAAAGAACCAAAACAGCAGGGCATTCACATCAGCCAACCGCCATTGTTTCCTCAACCGTTTGATCCATGCCCATGTCTTCTCTATCGGGTTGAAATCCGGGCTATAGGGCGGAAGCCACAGCACCGCATGTCCCTCAGCCTGTAACGCATCCGGCGTGTCCTGCCGTTTGTGGAAGGAGGCGTTGTCCATCACGATCACGCTGCAGGCGGGCAGTTCCGGCAGCAGTATTTCTGTCGCCCATGTATGAAAAACATCGCTGTCTATGCTGCAATCAAAGGCAGCGAAAGCAAATGGCACGGTGCCACACAGGGCGCCTATAACGTTGGTTTGTGCCTTGCTCCATCCGGATACGCCTGCGCATTTTACTTCGAGGAATTCACGGCGTTTTTCTTCGTCTGCCTTGCGGTGGCGGAAGTCTTTTTTTTAACGGTGAAGCGATAGCGTTTGAGCGCCTTGCAGATGCCGTTTTGCGAGCAGCCCAGACGTGCAGCCCTTTCCCATTGATAGTCATCAGGGTGCTCGGCCACGTCTTGCCGGATGACTTCTTCTGTGAGAAGGCGGGGCGTAGAACGGCGGCTGCCTTTGGGCTCTGGCTGTTTCTTCCAGGTAGCAAGGGTGTTGGGGCTGATGCGGTGTCCGGCTGCCACTTCGCGATAGGTGCTATCTTCAAGTTCTGCAAGGATTTTTTTACGGATATGGGTTGGATAGGTCATAATTTTGATGGTTACTGTTTTTTTTGCTATTTAACTATATAGCGGTTGACACGCAGGGTTTGCCGCATGCCCTTGCGGTGACGACGGCGGATGTTACGGATAGAAAAGGCTGCCTACTAGCCTTGGAACGTGACAGGGATAATCTTGGTGCGGTACAAAGAGTCCTTGCTGATGGTGGTTACACAGGTAAGGCATTTACTTCGTCGGCACAGGAATTGATGGGTGCGGAGGTAGAGATTGCCAAACGAAACGAATTGCACCGTTTTGCGGTATTGCCGAAGCGATGGGTAGTAGAGCGCAGTTTTTCCTGGTTGGAAAAGAACAGACGGCTTTGGAAAAACTGCGAGCATAAGTTGAGTACCGGTCTGCAAATGGTAGTTTTGGCTTTCTTGGGAGTCCTGCTACGAAGGCTATGAACACGTTCTGAGGAAATCAGCGGCGAGGCGGATATGGAATATGCCATGATTGATGGCAGCATCGTCAAAGTTCACCGCCACGGTCAGGGGGCAAAAGGGGGACCCTGGTCAGGCTATAGGTAAATCCAAAGGCGGCATGACCACCAAAATACCAGCTTTGGTGGATGCCTTGGGCAATCTGGTGGGATTCCGCCTGCTACCCGGGCAACATCATGACATTTGCGGGGTGGACCTTTGATTAAAGACAGGGAATTTGGGGCATTGCTGGCGGATAAGGCGTTTGATGCGGATTGGCGGGTTAAGGATTTGACAGAGCGCGGCAATAAAGTGGTTATTCCGCCGCGCAGTAACCGTAAGACGGCGCGTGAGTATGATAAGGAGATGTATAAGTGGCGGCATCCGGTTGAAAATTTCTTCTGTAAATTGAAAGAGTTCAAGAAGGTTACCATACGGGCGGAGAAGACGGTACACCTTTCTCCGCCAATATTTATCTAATTGCTACCGTTATCGCCTTGCAATAATGTCAACAGATCCTAGCTCAATAATACACATAGAATTACGTGCCTACAAACAGTAACATTTGTAGGTGCCATATTGACCGAAAATTATAAACGAATTCTCTTACGACTCTTCTACCATCGCCGGGCGATCAACAAATTCAACGTAAGCCATCGGCGCTTGGTCACCTGCACGATAACCACATTTTAAGATACGCACATAGCCACCTGGACGCTCCTTATAGCGCGGTACAATTTCTGAAAATAGTTTCTGTACGGCCTTGCGATCACATAGGCGCGAAAATGCAATTCGACGACCCACCACATCATTATGCTTTTTTGCATGAGTAATAATAGGTTCGATAACAGCACGCAGATCTTTTGCCTTAGGCAAAGTTGTTTTAATCAGTTCATGTTCAATTAGCGAAACAGACATGTTTTTAAACATCGCTTTACGATGCGCACTTGTACGATTAAATTTACGACCAGACAATTTATGTCTCATAAAAAACTCCCAATAATAAATGGAACGGATTAGTGATTCTCACTACCAGACCAGTTATCCAAATCCATGCCAAGTTCTAAGCCATGTGAAGCTAGAACCTCTTTAATCTCATTCAGCGATTTCTTCCCCAGATTTGGCGTCTTCAAAAGTTCAACTTCCGTTCTACGAACCAAATCACCAATATTATTAATATTTTCTGCTTTAAGACAGTTAGCACTACGTACGGTCAGCTCTAAGTCATCAACCGGCCGCAGCAATACTGGATCAACCTGGGCCTCTTCTACTGCCTCTGCTTCAATTTCTGTTGACTCTAAATTGACAAAAATAGCTATCTGTTTATGAAGAATAGTCGCTGCTTGTCGAATTGCCTGTTCCGGATCAATTGTTCCGTTTGACTCAATATCAATAACCAGCTTATCCAAATCAGTGTGTTGCTCAACACGAGCAGCCTCCACACGATAGGCTATGCGCTTAATAGGGCTAAAAGAGGCATCAATACGCAAAGCATTAGGCGTAGCATTATTCTCTTGAACTGCGACCTGATAACCTCGTCCTTTCTCTACAACGACCGTCATATTGAAAGCAATATCTTGGGTTAGATGGGCGATTATATGTTCTGGATTACAAATTTCAATACTAGCAGGAGCCTTAAATTGTCCTGCTTTAACTATACCTGCTTTACTAACTGACAAACGCATTTCTGCACGTTCGCCTTCATGTAAAATCAGGGCTAGTCCTTTCAAATTTAACAAAACATCAATAACATCTTCGCTAACACCCTCAATAGCCGAGTACTCGTGCAGAACGCCATCAATCTCACATTCAGTAACAGCAGCGCCTTCAATGGAAGACAGTAGAACGCGACGCAACGCTGTTCCCAACGTATAGCCAAAACCACGTTCTAGTGGCTCCAGCGTAACCCGTGACATATTCAATCCAATTTCTTGAATTCTAACAATACGCGGAGTCAACAATTCTGATAAAGCCATATCAAACGCCTATAAAAACAAAATAAAGAGACAGAAAATAACAAAAAAATCGCTTCACTTAGAATATAGCTCTACAACCAGCGATTCATTAATATCCGAAGACAAATCAATACGCTCAGGCACACGCTTAAATAGACCTGACATTTTTGCTGTATCCACCTCAATCCAATCAACAAATCCACGCTGTGACGCGACTTCTAAAGAACTTTGAATGCGTAATTGCTTACGGCTTTTCTCACACACCGCTACAATATCTTCCGCATTAACTTGATAAGAGGCTATGGTCACGCGCTTACCATTAACTTCAATAGCTCCGTGTGAGACCAATTGACGCGATTCAGCACGCGTAGCACCGTACCCCATACGGTATACGACATTATCCAAACGCTGTTCCAAAAATTGCAGTAAGTCCTCCCCCGTAGATCCTTTTCTCTGAGATGCTTTTTTATAATAATTACGAAATTGACGTTCCAGCACCCCGTAAATACGCTTCAGTTTCTGTTTTTCACGCAACTGATTTCCATAATCAGACAACCGTCCACGACGAACACCATGCTGACCCGGTGCAGAGCCCATATTACATTTGGATTCAGTAGGACGAATCCCAGATTTCAATTCAAGATCAACACCTTCTCTACGAGCCAGGCGACACTTGGGTCCGATATATCTAGCCATTAATTAAATACTCCGTGCAAAAATTAAACGCGACGCTTCTTAGGAGGACGGCAACCATTATGCGGAATGGGTGTTACGTCTGTAATGCTATGAATATTAAAACCAACTGTATTTAATGCGCGTACAGCAGACTCACGCCCTGGACCAGGGCCTTTAATATTCACATCAAGATTCTGAACACCATATTCTTTAGCAGCATTACCTGCTCGCTCAGCAGCGACTTGCGCCGCAAACGGAGTACTCTTTCTTGAACCGCGGAAACCAGAACCACCAGCAGTTGCCCAAGAAAGCGTGTTACCCTGTCCATCAGTAATGGTCACGATAGTATTATTAAAAGAAGCGTGGACATGCGCAACAGCGTCCACGACAACGCGCTTTGCTTTTTTTCTTACATTTTTTTGTTTACTAGTAGTAGCTTTAGCCATAGGTTTTCTCTACATTTTATCGTTTAATTGGACGACGAGGACCTTTTCTAGTCCTTGCATTCGTTTTGGTACGCTGACCACGTACAGGAAGACTACGGCGATGACGTAATCCCCGATAACAACCCAAATCCATTAAACGTTTTATACTCATGGAAACTTGGCGACGCAAATCACCTTCCACCTGATATTCAGCGACTGCCGCGCGCAGAGCATCTACCTCTGCATCAGATAAATCGCGAATTTTTTTTGATGGTTCAACCTTTGCAGCTGCACAGATATCTCGTGCGCGTGACAAGCCGATACCATAAATTGCTGTCAATGCAATAACAGCGTGTTTCTGTGTTGGTACATTAATTCCAGCTATACGAGCCATTCAAAACTCCCAAAAAACCTAAATTATCAACATAACCTATGTAATAAACCAATTACAAGATAAATAATAGGCGATAAAATACAATGCGTTTATCTATAATAGCATAGAAAATCAACGCAACAAAAGAATTTCCTAAACCTTAGCCAGGGCTAAACTTAGACACCATTTCTATCAACAAATCCTGATAGATTCGCCTTCTTCATGAGTTGCTCATACTGTTTCGACAAAACATAAGACTGAACCTGCGCAACAAAATCCATCGCAACAACAACAGCAATAAGCAAAGAAGTACCACCAAAGAGAAAGAGTACTTGACCGCTCGCCGATCCCATATTCAGCAAAGAAGGTAAGACACATACAAAGGCAACATACAATGCCCCCACCAAGGTAAGCCTCTCCTGAACCATATCCAAATACTCAGAAGTCTGCCTACCAGGCCGGAAACCCTGAATAAAAGCATTTGATTTCTTCAAGTTATCCGCTAATTCACGGTTCTCAAACATCATAGCCGTATAAAAGAAGGAGAATAAAACTATGAGCAAAGAAAATGTAGCAACATACAACCAGTTACCTTGAGAAAAACCATGCGCCATATCAGAAAAATATCTCCCCCATGCCCCCCCAGACATTCCACCCAGTAAGGCAAGACTTGAAACTATCAAAGTTATTATTGCAGAAGCAAAAATTGCTGGTATGACACCTGCCATATTAATTTTTAATGGCAAATGGGACCTTTTACCCATCCCAAGAGAACCCAAACCTTGCCGCTTTGCATAATGTATTGCAATTTGTCGTTGTGCGCGTTCTATAAATACAATAAATGCAAATAATGCTATTATAATCAATAACATTAGAAAAAACCTAAAAAAGGTAATATCGCCTTCTTTAGCTTGCACTATCAAATTAACAATACCCGATGGTATATGAACAGCAATGCCCGCAAAGATTAGCATTGAAATTCCATTACCAATACCACGCTCAGTTATCTGCTCTCCGAGCCACATCATGAATAAAGCACCGGTTGCTAAGGACATAGTCCCGAGGAGCAAGAAATGCTGCCCTTGATACAAGGTCAACCCTTGAGCCATAACCATCTTAGAGATAGCATATCCCTGCACAAGAGCAAAGCCAAGAGCTAAGTAACGCGTATATTGACTAATCTTCTTTTGTCCACTACTCCCCTGTTGACGCAACTCCTTAAGCGGTGGATACATATGTGTAAATAGCTGCAAAACAATCGAAGCTGAAATATAAGGAGCGACACCTAAAGCAAGTAGTGATGCATTACTCAATGCACCACCAGAAAACATATTAAAAAGCTGAAATATCGAGCCCTCACCACTCTCAAATAGTTGTTGAACCTTCGCATGATCTATACCTGGTACCGGAATATGTGCACCAATGCGGTAAACAATCAATGCAAAAACTAAATACCAGAGCCTAGATACCAATTCTTTATTAGAATTACTAACTGCTTTCGCCATAGTTAAGCATCCCCTGAAAAGTTATTCAGCAACAGAACCACCCGCAGCTTCTATGGCTCTTCTTGCACCTGAAGTGACATAAATTCCTTTCAACCGTAAAGGAATGGAAACATCCCCACTCAGAAAAACTTTGGCCCCTAAGGCAGCAATAGGAATAAGATTATTTGCTTTTAAGATAGCCAAATCTATTGTTTCCGAAGCTGTGAACACCTTCAATTCTGAAGTCCGAATCTGCGCCATCTTTTGTGCAGATAAGCTACAAAAACCACGTTTAGGCAAGCGTCGCTGCAAGGGCATTTGCCCCCCCTCAAAACCAACCTTATGGAAGCCACCGGCTCTTGCCTTTTGTCCTTTATGTCCTCTACCGCTAGTTTTTCCTAGTCCTGAACCAATGCCGCGTCCTAAACGTTTACGCTTGGCGTGAGAACCAGCCATTGGTTTTAAATTATTTAAAAACATTAGTACGCCTCTTCAATTTTTAAGAGATAAGAAATTTTATTAATCAAGCCCCTATTAGAAGGCGTATCATCTACAATACACGATTGATGAATCTTCCTTAAGCCTAGCGCAGATAGACACTGCTGATGATTACGCAAACGCCCAAATTTACTTTTAATCAACGTAACTTTTATTTTCTTACCCAACATTAGCCATCACCCCTTCAAGAGACTTTCCTCGTTTGGCTGCAATTTCACTAGGCGTAGCCATTTGCTCCAAACCAGCAATTGTTGCTCGCACAACATTTCCTGGGTTACGAGTCCCAATACATTTAGCCAAAACATCTTTAACCCCTAACACTTCAAATACAGCTCTCATTGCACCCCCCGCGATAATTCCTGTCCCTGCAGATGCAGGCTGCATATATACTTTAGCAGCGCCATGTGCACCTACAATAGGGTATTGCAATGTATCATTATTTAAAATTATTTGGACCAAATTTTTCTTAGCTTGATCCATTGCTTTCTGAATCGCCATTGGTACCTCTTTGGCCTTTCCATAGCCATAACCAATCCTACCGTTGCCATCTCCGACAACTGTCAAGGCTGTAAAGGTGAATTGTCTCCCCCCTTTAACCACTTTTGTCACGCGATTAACTGCTACTAGTTTTTCAAGAAATTCACTATCCGAAGGACGATCTTTTTGCTGAGCCATCAGTTACTTCCCTAAATTAAAAATTCAAACCTATTTCTCGAGCAGCATCCGCAAGCGCTTTAACTCGCCCATGATAGCGAAAACCACTACGATCAAAAACCACATCATAGAGTCCCAGTTCTTTAGCCTTCTGCGCAATTAATCTCCCAACTTTAGCCGCAGCTTCAATATTTCCCGTGTATTTCAGATTAGTCTTAACTCCCAGTTGTAGAGTAGATGCATCCACCAAGACTCTTGAGCCATCTGCACTAATAATTTGCGCATACATATGTTTAGGTGTCTTGTGAACAATCAAGCTAATTTTTCCAGCTTCCCGAATATTTAAACGCGAGCGTTTGGCACGACGCATCCGATTGATTTTTTTTACATTCATTGTTGACTTCCTAAATTATTTCTTCTTCGCTTCTTTCATTAGAATTCTTTCTTCTGTGTAACGGACGCCTTTGCCCTTATAGGGCTCTGGTGGACGATAGGCTCGTATTTTTGCTGCGACTTCACCAACTTGCTGCTTATCACTACCTTTAACGATAATTTCTGACTGGCTAGGCGTTTCAATAATAATACCTAGTGGAACAGAAAATTCAATGGGATGAGAGAATCCTAATGAAAGACTAAGCTTCTGCCCTTGAGCTTGGGCGCGATAACCAACGCCAACCAGTTGCAAACGCTTCTCAAATCCGACAGTGACGCCAATAACCATATTATGGACTAATGCGCGCATCGTTCCACACATGGCCCAATAAGCCCCTTCTTGACAGAGAGGTGACAAATAGATAACTCCATTCTCCTGTTTAATCTTAATATAAGGATGTAACTCTAAAGTCAAAGAGCCTTTCTTCCCTTTGACACTAACTGTCTGATCAGTAATTGAAACATCGACCCCCCTAGGTATAGATATCGGCTGTTTTCCCACGCGTGACATTTTCTTACTCCTCAAATATATTAAGCTACATAGCAAATGATTTCGCCGCCTATCCCTTTCCGACGGGCTTTAGAATCACTCATTACTCCTTGTGACGTTGAAATAATCGCTATTCCTAAGCCACCACGTACTAGTGGAAGAGACTCCTTATTCCTAAAAAGACGAAGCCCCGGACGACTTACACGCTTAATAAAATCTATAACAGGTCTACCTTGATAATATTTCAATGTTATTACTAATTCGGTTTTCGCACCTTCTCTTACAAAGAAGGATTGAATGTACCCTTCTTCCTGTAGGACTGTAGCTATAGCTATCTTTTGCTTTGATGCCGGCATACCCACAACCGAGCGCCCTATGCGCTGAGCGTTACGAATACGTGTGAGCATGTCTGCAATTGGATCTGTTAACATATATACCTCTTCAGTATCGGGCATTATCTGAACGCCTTGAACTTAAATTTAAAGGAATAAAAAAGAATAAATTACCAGCTTGACTTCTTGACACCCGGGATCTCCCCACGCATCGCCAATTCACGTAGTTTATTTCGCGAAAGTCCAAATCTACGATAAACCGCATGTGGACGCCCCGTAATTCTACAGCGACGCTGAATTCTTGCTGGTGAAGCGTCTCTAGGAAAACTCTGTAGCCTTTCCTGTGCTCGTAATCGTTCTTCATCGGAATAGAAATCAATTTTACGAATAATTTCTTTAAGTTCTTTACGCTTAGCTGCAAATTTCTGCACAAGCTTAATGCGCTTAGATTCTCGATTTATCATGCTTTTCTTAGCCATTATCTCACTCAACTCCTAAAAGGAAATCCAAAGGATTCCAATAATGCCTTTGCATCGGTATCGCTTTTTGCAGTTGTGGTAAAGGTAATGTCCATACCACGAACTCCTTCCGCTTTCTCAAAATCTATTTCTGGAAAGATTATATGTTCCCGCACCCCAAAACTATAATTGCCCCTACCATCAAATGATTTAGCGCTCAGGCCTCGAAAATCACGAGTTCTAGGTAAAGAAATATTAATCAATCTATCCAAGAATTCATACATTTGTTCTCTGCGCAATGTTACCTTGCAGCCAATTGGCCATCCATCTCTAATTTTAAAGCCAGCTATCGATTTCCTAGATTTAGTAATCAGTGCTTTTTGCCCAGCAATTAAGGACAAATCACGAACTGCACTATCCATTATTTTTTTATCATTTACCGCTTCGCCAACACCCATATTTATGGTTATTTTAGTTAATTTTGGCACTTCCATTATATTTTTTATATCCAACTTAGATTGCAATTGTGAAATAAGCTCTTTCTTATACTTTTCATATAATCTTGTCATATTGAACCTCAATCAATTATTGCGCCAGTAGATTTATAGATTCGGAACTTTTTTCCTTCTTCTACTTTAAAGCCAACACGATCTCCTTTGTTAGTTCCAGGATTAAAAATCATAACATTTGAGATGTGTATAGGAGCTTCTTTTCTTACTATATTTCCTTCGGTCTGTAGCTGCCGATTAGGCTTAACATGCTTCGAAATAAAATTCATCCCTTCAACAATAACATACTCTTCACGAACAGAAGTTACTCTGCCGCGCCGACCTTTATTCTCCGACTTACCCGAGATAACGATGACTTCATCGCCTGTACGTATACGTTTCACTATATTTCTCCTTCACAATACTTCTGGAGCGAGCGATATTATTTTCATAAATTTTTCACCACGAAGCTCGCGTGCGATGGGTCCAAAAACACGAGTACCAATAGGCTCTAGCTTATTATTTAGTAGCACTGCCGCATTGCTATCAAATCGCAATACCGAACCGTCCCTACGTCGAACTCCTTTTTTTGTGCGAACAATAAGAGCATTATACACATCACCTTTCTTAACACGGGAACGTGGCAAAGCATCCTTAACAGAGACCTTTATAACATCTCCTATGCCAGCATAACGGCGATGCGATCCACCCAATACTTTAATACACTGTAATTCTCGCGCACCGCTATTATCCGCAACTGTTAAACTTGATTGCATCTGAATCATAATTCAACCCCCATCAATCTCGTGCATGTTCTACAATATCAACCAATTTCCAAGTCTTTGTCTTTGATATTGGTTTATTTTGTACTATTCGCACTATATCACCTTCATTACACTCGTTATTCTCATCATGAATATGACATTTTAAAGTGCGTTTAATATATTTTCCATATACTGGATGTCGTTCATAGCGAACTATATTCACCGTAGCAGACTTATCTGTCTTATTTGAGGTTACTATTCCCTGAAAAATATGCTGTATATTATTTCTATCACTCATAACTATACCTTAACGTTATGCTGCCTTAATAAGGTTTTGACGCGCGCAATATTACGCCTTACTTGACGAATCTGATGCTGTTTATCTAAATTGGAGCTAGCCTTCTGCATAATCAATTTCAGTTGCATTTGACGTAGCACTATCAGCTCCTCACGCAAACCAGTAGTATCTTTACCTCGCAATAGACTTAACATTACATCACCTTACGCGTCTCAAACGTTGTCCCCACCGGAAGTTTAGCAGCCGCCAAGCGGAAAGCCTCACGCGCCAAATCCTCTGTCACTCCCTCAAGCTCATACATTACCGTTCCAGGCTGGACTTTTGCCACCCAATATTCAACATTCCCTTTACCTTTACCTTGTCTAGTCTCTAGGGGTTTGTTAGTGACGGGGACATCAGGAAAAATACGAATCCACATTTTCCCACCTCGCTTAACGTGACGATTAATAGCCCGGCGTGCCGCTTCTATCTGACGTGCCGTAATTCTTCCGCGCGTAGTAGCTTTTAGTCCATACTCACCAAAACTAACTAAATTGCCAGATTGAGCTAGCCCTCTATTTCGGCCTTTATGTTGCTTTCTAAATTTTGTACGTTTAGGCTGTAACATTATCTTCCACCTTTAATCCTTCTTTCTAGCTACGCGAGTCTTATTATTGCGGCGCGATTTACGTTCTTCTGGGGAATCAGTGATACCATCTGACTGTAAATCCAAACCCTCTAGATTCTCACCTCTAAATATCCAGACTTTTACACCAATAACCCCATAAGTAGTATGGGCTTCTGAAAAACCATAATCAATGTCTGCACGCAAAGTATGAAGAGGCACCCGTCCTTCTCTGTACCACTCTGTTCTAGCTATTTCGGCACCATTCAGTCTTCCTGATATACTTATTTTTATGCCTGCTGCACCTAGGCGCATTGTAGAAGCAACTGAACGTTTCATCGCTCTACGAAACATAACACGACGCTCTAGTTGCTTTGCTATTCCATCAGCAACTAGAAATGCATCCAATTCTGGCCGCCTAATCTCCTCTATATTAACCGAAGTAGGTACACCCATAATTTGGCTAATTTCTTGTTTCAACACCTCAATATCTTCGCCTTTACGGCCAATAACGATACCGGGACGAGCTGTAAAAATAGTAATTTGCGCTCCATTACGTGGTCGCTCAATTTGAATTTGGCTGACAGAAGCATGCGCTAGTTTTTTACGAATAAATTCCCTGATTACAAAATCTTTCTCTATAAAATTAGCGTAATCTTTACCCTCTGCATACCATTTAGAAGCCCAATCTCTCGATACTCCTAGCCGAAAACCAATAGGGTGTACTTTTTGACCCATAACTCAAACTCCAATTTAGCGTTCCTGAACGCGAATAAAAAGATTACTAGTGCGTTTAAATATACGATTCCCACGTCCTTTAGCGCGAGCAGCAAAACGCTTCATGGTTATTCCTTCGCCAATCTGAATCTCAGCAACATACAACTCATCAATATCGGCCCCTTCATTATTCTCTGCATTAGCAATTGCAGCATTTAAAAGCTTCAAAATAATACTCGCCGCTTTTTTATTACTAAAGGCCAAAAATTTTATAGCATCTTCTACATGCTTTCCTCGAATTTGATCTGCAACTAGTCTAGTTTTCTGAGCAGATATTCTTACAGCTCTTAATTTAGCAGTTGATTGCATAATATTGCTCCTATTATTTAGCGACCTTTTTTATCTGCAGCATGTCCACGATAATTTCGAGTAGGCGCAAACTCACCCAACTTATGCCCAACCATATCTTCACTTATTAAAACTGGAATATGTTGCTTACCATTATACACAGCGATTGTTAATCCTATCATATCTGGCACAACCATAGAACGACGCGACCAAGTCTTTATGGGTTTTTTACTGTTGCTTTCCATCGCCAATTTAATTTTCTTTACTAAATGTAAATCAATAAAAAAGCCTTTCTTTAAGGAACGTGGCATATTAACCTCTCTTATTATTTCGGCGCTGAACAATCATTTTATCGGTACGCTTATTTTTCCGAGTCTTGTATCCTTTAGTAGGAATACCCCATGGAGATACTGGATGCCGACCACCAGATGTTCGGCCTTCACCACCACCATGTGGATGATCAACCGGGTTCATTACGACACCACGCACTGTTGGACGAACGCCACGCCAGCGTTTTGCACCAGCTTTTCCCAATGCACGCAAACTATGTTCTTGATTACCCACCTCACCGATTACCGCACGACAATCACTCAATATTTTGCGACGCTCACCTGACCTTAATCTAATGGTCGCATATTTACCATCACGAGCAACAATTTGAACCGAACAGCCGGCGCTGCGAGCCAATTGAGCACCTTTGCCAGGTTTTAATTCTACACAGTGAACGGTAGAACCTATAGGAATATTACGAATAGGTAAACAATTGCCTAATTTAATAGGAGCATCATCTCCATTCCTAATAACATCACTATTTTTTAGACCTCGTGGGGCAATAATGTAGCGTCGTTCACCATCCGCATAGCAGAGTAGTGCGATATGCGCTGACCGATTAGGATCATACTCTAAGCGTTCAACGACAGCATTAATACCATCCTTGCGTCGTTCAAAATCAACGCAGCGATACTTTTGCGCATGTCCTCCGCCTTGGTGACGTGTAGTAATCCGACCAGTATTATTACGACCACCTGTAGAATTCTTCTTTTCAATTAATGCCGCATAAGGTTGACCCTTATGAAGTATTGGACGACTCACTTCCACCACAAAACGTACACCGGGGGAAGTTGGCTTTTTTCTAACAATCGACATTATATAGCTCCTTAGGCCTGTTGCTCAGACAATAATGCTTCCATATCAACATCTCTGCCCAAACTTATATATGCTTTTTTAAAGGATTTACGATAACCCTGACGCTGACCAAAACGCTTTGACTTACCTTTTATATTAACCGTATTAACAGCGACAACTTTTACATCCAATAGCTGCTCTACCGCTATTTTTATATCTTCTTTATTTGCGTCGTAAGCTACTCTAAAAACAATCTGTTTGTCTGCTATGGCCGAAGAAGACTTTTCGGTTACAACGGGGCCACGAATGATTTGTAAAATTCTTTCTTGTTTCATGACAACCATCCATTTATTTTTTCAATCGCCACCTTGTCCACAATAATTTCTTCATATTGAAGCAACGAGACTGGCGTCAATCCCTCAACATCAACAACCCCAACACCGGGAACATTGCGTGAAGCAAGGAATAAATGCTCATTTAAGGAGTCTGTAATTATCAAAAAACTATTCTTCAATCCAAGCATATCCATATTGCTAATAAAATCTTTTGTTTTAGACGAAGTAATTTTAAGATCTTCCACAACATGCAAGCGCTTCTGTCGGAGAAGCTCAGAAAAAATGCCACGCAAAGCACTACGATACATTTTTCTATTCACTTTCTTCATAAAGGTGCGCGGTTTGGCAGCAAAAGCTACACCACCCCCTCTCCAAAGAGGAGAGCGAATTGTTCCCGCACGCGCACGCCCAGATCCTTTTTGCTTCCACGGTTTTCTACCGCCACCAGAAACCTCTGAACGTGTTTTTTGAGCCTTGGTACCCATGCGCCCACTTGCTAAATAACTGATGACAACCTGATGTACTAAAGGCTCATTAAATGCAACATCAAAAACATCATCACTTACTGACACTTTCCCTGAATCATCTTTAAAATTAATATTCACGGTTGTTACCCTTTACGATTTTATTGATGGACGAATAACAATATATCCACCTTTGGATCCAGGAATAGCACCTTTGATCAAAAGTAGATCATGTTCAGCATCAATCCGGATGATCTCCAGATTCTGGACACTACGCATCACATTACCAAGATGCCCTGACATTTTCTTACCCTTAAAGACTCTACCCGGGGTTTGATTTTGCCCTATAGAACCTGGTACGCGATGAGACAATGAATTACCGTGAGTTTTCCTTTGTCCACTAAAATGATGTCGCTTAATTGTCCCCGCAAATCCCTTACCAACGCTTCTTCCTCTTACATCAACTTTTTGCCCTTCTGAAAAAAGAGTGACACCAAACGCATCACCAAC
The DNA here is from genome assembly GCF_900460955.1 of Cardiobacterium valvarum. Classification (GTDB taxonomy): domain Bacteria; phylum Pseudomonadota; class Gammaproteobacteria; order Cardiobacteriales; family Cardiobacteriaceae; genus Cardiobacterium; species Cardiobacterium valvarum. Next base: position 209,161 of record NZ_UFUW01000001.1, on the reverse strand, counting down.
AGAATAGCGAGAAGCCTCACCCTCCGCGAGACGAAACTCTTTGGTCAAAAATCCCGAGTTAATATTCGCTTTTGCGAAGTGCCCTGAGACGCCTTTTGTCAAACGACTCTTTTTCTTTTCACCTATAGACACTTGCACAGCATCATAGCCATCAGTAGCTTGCAACTTTATCTGCGAAATCACGTTTGGCTTCACTTCGACAACCGTGACTGCAACAGCGGTTCCATCATCATAAAAGATGCGGGTCATTCCTAACTTCTGACCCACTAAACCCATTTTCATAAAATTTCCTCAATTATTAAATAAAAAAGGCGAGAGGAGGGCGGGAAACCCTCTTCGCCTTAGTTTAGAAAGGCGCGGAATTCTACTGCAATTCTATTTTTACGTCAACACCTGCTGCTAAATCAAGTTTCATCAACGCATCCACCGTTTTATCTGTCGGATCAATTATATCCATAACGCGCTTATGGGTACGCATTTCGTACTGATCTCGCGCATCTTTATTCACATGTGGAGAAATTAGTATAGTATAAATTTCCTTCTTGATAGGTAGAGGTACTGGTCCACGAACTTGAGCACCTGCGCGCTTAGCTGTCTCCACAATTTGCCTTGCAGACGCATCAATAAGACGATGATCGTAAGATTTTAAGCGAATACGAATTTTTTGAGTATTTGCCATGTTCATTACTCAACAATTTTAGAGACGACACCCGCACCTACTGTACGGCCACCTTCACGAATTGCAAATCGCAACCCTTCGTCCATTGCAATCGGTGAAATCAAGTGCACATTCATCTTGATGTTATCCCCCGGCATGACCATTTCCACACCTTCAGGAAGAATGCATTCACCGGTCACATCCGTAGTACGGAAGTAAAACTGCGGACGATAGCCTTTGAAGAATGGGGTATGACGTCCACCTTCATCTTTAGACAGGATATACACTTCCGCCTCAAACTTGGTGTGTGGGGTAATTGTACCCGGTTTAGCCAACACCTGACCACGCTCAACTTCTTCACGCTTGGTACCACGCAGCAATACACCTACGTTATCACCCGCTTCACCTTGATCCAGCAATTTACGGAACATTTCAACACCGGTACAGGTGGTTTTTGCCGTTGGACGAATACCGACTATTTCGATTTCTTCACCAACTTTGATAACACCACGTTCAATACGTCCGGTTACAACCGTACCACGGCCAGATATAGAGAACACATCTTCGATCGGCATCAGGAACGGTTTGTCAATATCACGTTGCGGCTCGGGTATGTAGCTATCCAACGCATCTACCAGCTTGATAATGGAAGGAACTCCAATATCGGATTGGTCACCTTCCAGCGCTTTCAAGGCTGAACCGATAATGATCGGGGTATCATCACCCGGGAAATCGTATTCGCTTAACAAATCACGCACTTCCATTTCCACCAGTTCCAGCAACTCGGCATCATCAACCATGTCTGCCTTGTTCAGATAAACAACGATGTAAGGAACACCTACTTGGCGGGACAGCAGAATGTGTTCACGCGTTTGCGGCATAGGACCATCCGCAGCGGAACACACCAAAATAGCGCCATCCATTTGCGCCGCACCGGTAATCATGTTTTTAACGTAGTCGGCGTGCCCCGGGCAGTCTACGTGCGCATAGTGGCGATTCGGTGATTCGTATTCTACGTGCGCAGTTGAGATGGTAATACCGCGAGCACGCTCTTCTGGCGCACCATCAATTTGGTCATACGCTTTAAAGGTACCACCGAAGCGTTCTGCACCAACTTTGGTCAAAGCTGCTGTCAGCGTAGTCTTGCCATGGTCAACGTGACCAATCGTGCCCACGTTAACGTGCGGCTTGGTTCGGGTAAATTTCTCTTTTGACATATTTCACTCCAAATAAAACTAAACTAAGATCTACTTTTTATAACTTCATCAACAACGTTACTGGGCGCTTCGCAGTAGCAATCAAACTCCATAGAATAACTCGCGCGGCCTTGGGTCAACGAACGTAACGAAGTAGCATAACCAAACATTCTTGCCAAAGGAACTTGTGCACGGACAATCTTACCTGTCGCTTCGTCATCCATACCTTGAATAAGGCCACGACGACTATTGAGATCCCCAATAACATCACCCATATATTCTTCAGGTGTCGACACCTCCACCTTCATCATTGGCTCCAGCAGCGCTGGCTTCGCTTTACGAGCTCCCAATTTGAAACCTTCCGAACCCGCCAGTTTGAATGCCATTTCTGATGAATCCACCTCATGGTAAGAGCCATCAAACAAGGTAACCTTCACATCTACCACGGGGTAACCTGCTAAAACACCATTTTGCATCTGTTCTTGTATACCCTTATCGACCGCAGGAATATACTCTTTAGGCACAACACCACCCACAATGGCATTAACAAATTCATAACCAAAACCAGGTTCTTGTGGCTCTATTCTCAACCAAACATGCCCATATTGACCCCGACCACCAGACTGACGAACAAATTTACCTTCTTGCTCAACCGTTTCACGCAGCGCCTCACGGTAAGCCACTTGCGGGGCACCAACATTGGCCTCTACTTTGAACTCGCGCTTCATTCGGTCCACAATAATTTCCAAATGCAGCTCGCCCATACCAGAAATAATAGTTTGACCTGTTTCTTCATCGGTATGTACACGGAAAGAGGGGTCCTCTTGGGATAGTTTGGCCAATGCCATCCCCATCTTTTCTTGGTCGGACTTGGTTTTTGGTTCTACTGCAACAGCAATAACCGGCTCAGGAAATTCCATGCGCTCCAAAATAATAGGATGATTAACGTCACAAAGTGTCTCGCCGGTAACAACCTCTTTCAGGCCAACACAAGCTGCGATATCACCCGCATAGACCTCCTTAATTTCTTCACGCGAATTGGCGTGCATCTGCACAATACGTCCAATGCGTTCGCGTTTATCTTTAACTGAGTTCAATACTGTTGTACCAGCTTCCAAAATACCTGAATAACACCGGACAAACGTCAGCGTACCAACAAAGGGATCTGTGGCAATTTTGAATGCTAATGCGGCGAATGGTGCATCGTCATCAGCTGCTCTGCTATCTACCGTATCGGTAGTAGGATTAACGCCTTGAATAGCATCAATGTCTATCGGACTAGGTAATAGTTCAATCACTTTATCCAGCATTGCCTGCACACCTTTATTCTTGAATGAAGAGCCACAAACAACTGGAACAATTTCATTATTGATCGTACGATGGCGCAAACCGGCAATAATTTCTTCTTCGCTCAGAACTTCGCCGCTAAGATATTTTTCCATCAACTCTTCATTAGCTTCTGCTGCAGCCTCTACTAATATTTCGCGCTGTTCTTCACAAGCAGCCTGCAAATCAGCTGGAATTTCCGCATATACAAAGGTCATGCCTTTGTCACCTTCATTCCAGATAATTTCTTTCATCTTAATGAGATCAACAACGCCTTTAAAGTTCTCCTCCGCCCCTACAGGCAATTGCAAAGGAATAGGTGTCGTATTCAGACGCTCTTTCATCTGTTTAACAACACGAAGAAAATCTGCCCCTGTACGATCCATCTTATTGACATAAGCGATACGTGGTACCTTATATTTATTTGCTTGACGCCATACGGTCTCAGTTTGAGGTTGAACACCACCAACGGCACATAATACTAAACAGGCACCATCCAGAACCCGCAGGGAACGCTCTACTTCAATCGTAAAATCAACGTGCCCCGGAGTATCAATAATATTGATGCGATGCTCGTCAAACTGCTTGGCCATGCCTTTCCAAAAGCAAGTCGTTGCAGCAGAAGTAATAGTAATACCTCGCTCTTGCTCCTGTTCCATCCAGTCCATCGTCGCGGCGCCCTCATGCACCTCGCCCAACTTATGCGAAATACCGGTATAGTAGAGAATACGTTCTGTAGTTGTGGTCTTCCCTGCATCAATATGAGCCATGATACCAAGGTTGCGATATCTATTAATTTGTGTTTTGCGTGCCATAATATTTGTATTAACTCCTTTCGAGGATTTTCACGCTTACCAGCGGAAATGAGCAAATGCTTTATTTGCTTCTGCCATACGGTGCATATCATCACGTTTTTTCACAGCGGCACCACGCTCTTCCAGTGCATCCAAAAATTCCGCTGCCAAGCGCTGCGACATGGATTTTTCATTCCGATTACGCGCAGCATCAATAAGCCAACGCATAGCCAATGCATTCTGCCGTACTGGACGAACTTCCACCGGCACTTGATAGGTGGCACCACCAACACGTCGTGACTTCACTTCTACAGCAGGACGAACTTTTTCCAAAGCCTCTTCCAGCACTTCCACTGGCTGTAATTGTTTCTTCTCTGCAGCTGCCGCTAACGCTTCATAAACTACTTTTTCCGCAACGGATTTTTTGCCGCTAACCATGAGAATATTGATAAATTTTGCTACAACAACGTTTCCGAACTTGGGATCGGGCAAAATTTTACGGACCGGCGCACGTACTCTTCTTGACATTGGTATTTCCTTACTAAATTAAGATTTAGGGCGCTTTGCGCCATACTTTGAACGACCTTGCTTACGGTCTTTAACACCTGCGGTATCCAAGGCGCCGCGCACGATGTGATAGCGCACACCAGGTAGATCTTTTACCCGTCCACCACGAATCAACACCAAAGAGTGCTCTTGCAGGTTGTGCCCTTCACCGCCAATATAAGCAGTCACTTCGTATTTGTTGGTCAAACGCGTACGCGCGACTTTGCGCATAGCAGAATTTGGTTTCTTCGGTGTTGTCGTATATACACGAGTGCATACTCCGCGTTTTTGCGGGCAGCCCTGCAAGGCAGGAACATTATTTTTCTCTTTCTGACGCGTACGCGGACTACGCACGAGCTGGTTAACTGTTGCCATGAATAAAGTTCTCCAAACTTTTATAAAGTCAATAAATTAGCGCCTCTAGGCCAAAGGTGGCGCATGGTATGCTCTTACTATCGGCTTTGTCAAGCATTGCGGTTTTTCATTTTCAACCGCAATGCAGGTTTACGTGGTGGCTTACTCGGTGCTTTCACTACCGTCGACTGGCATTTCTGCTTCAGTCACCACAATCTTTTCCGACCGTTTATCTTCGTTATTGTCTTTAACCATATCAAATAATGCCTGTTCTTCCGCACGATTGATACGGCGTTGCTGATGATAAGCCAAGCCGGTTCCTGCCGGAATCAGCCGACCGACAATAACGTTTTCTTTTAAACCACGCAGTTCATCAAAACTGCCCAGTACCGCAGCCTCAGTCAGCACGCGGGTGGTTTCCTGGAATGATGCGGCTGAGACGAAAGATTCCGTCGCAAGCGATGCTTTAGTGATCCCCATTAACACCGGCTCGTACCGTACAGGCAATTTGCCTTGTGCTTGCAAGCGGTCGTTTTCACTCAACACGCGCTGTAAATCAACTTGTTCACCAACGATCAACCGCGACTCACCTGCATCAAGTACGACGACTTTGCGCAACATCTGCCGCACAATAACTTCAATGTGCTTGTCGTTAATTTTCACCCCTTGCAGGCGATAAACGTTCTGAATTTCACGCACAATATGGGCGGCCAATTCAGCCACACCACGCAAGCGCAGAATGTCATGCGGAGTCAACTCACCATCGGCAAGCACATCCCCCTGTTTGACTTGTTCGCCTTCAAAAACGTTTAAGCGACGCCATTTAGGAATCAGGATTTCGATCATCTCACCGCTTTCTTCTGCATTGATAATCAGGCGCTGTTTACCTTTTGTCTCTTTACCAAAAGACACTGTACCGGTCTTCTCTGCGAGAATAGCTGGTTCCTTTGGTTTACGTGCTTCAAACAGATCGGCGACTCGCGGCAGACCGCCGGTAATATCTGCTGTTTTACCGGATGCTTGCGGCATCCGTGCCAACACGTCACCCACTTCAACTTTAGCACCATCATCCAAATGCACGATTGCGCCACCCGGCAAAAAGTAGTTAACCGGGATATCAGAACCTGCTTGCGTTACCGGCTGACCGTTATCATCCAACAGCTGGATCAGCGGTCGCTTATCTTTGGCTGAAGTCGAGCGCAACGCATTATCCATGATAGTACGTACAGTTAGACCGGTATCAGCATCAGAGGATTCCTGCACGGTGACACCATCTTCAAAATCATGAAAAGCGATACGTCCACTGACTTCCGCAATAATCGGATGAGTATGGGGGTCCCAACTGGCAAGCAGTTGGCCTTGCTTCACTTCATCTCCATTTTCAACGTTAAGCATGGCGCCGTATGGCAATTTGTAACGCTCACGTTCATGTCCATTCAGGTCTATAACTGACAGCTCACTGGATCGCGATACAGCTACCAGCTTCCCGTCTTTGTTGGTTACCGTCTTGATGTTCGCAAGTCGCACCGTACCATTGGTTCTAGCTTCAACAGAACCAACCGCTGCTGCACTAGACGCTGCACCACCAATATGGAAGGTACGCATGGTCAACTGAGTTCCCGGCTCACCAATGGATTGAGCAGCAATAACACCCACTGCTTCACCAACGTTGACTCGATGGCCGCGCGCCAAATCGCGTCCGTAACATTGCGCACAAACGCCATAACGTGATTCACAGGTGATGACAGAACGCACCATAACCCGATCTACACCCGCTTTTTCCAAAACAGCAATTTCTTTTTCTTCAAGCAGGGTTCCTGCATCCAGCACAATTTTACCGTTCTGGTCAGCAACCGGTTCAGCCAGAACTCGACCAAGAACACGATCACTCAAGCGCTCAACTACATCACCACCTTCAACTACAGCCTGAATTTCAAAGCCGCGAGTCGTTCCGCAATCTTCTTCATTAACTACCACATCTTGTGAGACATCTACGAGACGACGGGTCAGGTAGCCAGAATTCGCCGTTTTCAATGCCGTATCCGCTAGTCCCTTACGCGCACCGTGAGTAGAGATGAAATATTGCAGAACATTTAGGCCTTCACGAAAGTTTGCGGTAATCGGCGTCTCAATGATGGAACCATCCGGTTTTGCCATCAACCCTCGCATTCCCGCTAACTGACGAATTTGCGCTGCGGAACCCCGAGCGCCCGAATCGGCCATCATATAAACAGAGTTGAAGGATTCCTGCTTGACCGTCTCGCCTTCACGGTTGACAACATCTTCTTGCCGCAAATTATCCATCATTGCCTTGGCCAGCTTCTCGTTGGCACGAGACCAAATATCAATGACTTTATTATATTTCTCGCCTTGGGTAAGCAAACCGGAAGCATATTGCTCTTCGATTTCCTTCACCTCCGTTTCTGAAGTATGCAGAATTTCCGATTTTAATTCCGGAACGACCATATCAACAATACCGATAGAGGCACCTGAATAAGTCGCATAACGATATCCTGTGTACATCAACTGATCGGCGAGAATAACGGTTTCTTTTTGTCCCAACTGACGATAACACTGGTTGATCAGTGCAGAAATGGCTTTCTTATTCATTGACTTGTTGATCAAATCAAAGGACAGTCCTTCCGGCAAAATTTGTGAGAGCAACGCACGACCAACAGTTGTTTGAATACGGTGGAAGTATTTTTTGTCACCTTCATATAAGTCAAGACGTACTTCAATTTTCGCTTGCAGATGTACTTCACCCGCTTGATAGGCACGCTCGACTTCTTTGATGTCCGCAAAACGCATCCCTTCACCTTTTGCATTGATACGCTCACGAGTCATGTAATACAAACCCAAAACCACATCTTGAGACGGCACGATAATCGGCTCACCATTCGAAGGAGACAAGATATTGTTCGAGCTCATCATCAGGGCGCGCGCTTCCAGTTGGGCCTCAAGCGAAAGCGGAACATGCACGGCCATTTGGTCACCATCAAAGTCAGCATTGAATGCAGCACAGACCAATGGGTGTAATTGGATAGCCTTACCTTCAATCAAAATGGGTTCAAAAGCCTGGATCCCCAGACGGTGCAGTGTCGGAGCACGATTGAGCATGACTGGATGTTCACGGATGACGTATTCCAGCGCATCCCAAACTTCCGGCTCATCACGTTCCACCATCAATTTTGCTGCCTTAATGGTCGGCGCCTGCTCTTTTTCGATCAATTGCTGAAAGATAAATGGCTTGAACAACTCCAAAGCCATTCGTTTAGGCAAACCACATTGATGCAAACGCAAGGTCGGGCCAACTACAATCACCGAGCGACCAGAATAATCTACCCGCTTACCAAGAAGGTTCTGACGGAAGCGTCCCTGCTTACCCTTGATCATGTCCGCTAACGATTTCAATGGCCGTTTATTGGAACCGGTAACGGTACGTCCCCGCCGACCGTTATCCAACAAGGAATCTACCGCCTCCTGCAACATCCGTTTTTCGTTGCGCACGATAATATCAGGCGCAAACAACTCCAGCAGACGTTTCAAGCGGTTGTTGCGATTAATGACTCGACGATAAAGATCATTCAAATCGGATGTGGCGAAGCGACCAGAATCCAACGGCACTAGCGGACGCAAATCCGGTGGTAATACCGGCAATACGTTGAGAATCAGCCATTCCGGTTTGCTCGCGACTTTATTTGGGTCATCAGGATCAGGCACAAAGGCATCAATCAGGTTAATCCGTTTAACCAGCCGTTTTTTCTTGGTCTCCGAAGAGGTTTGTTCCAACTCCTCTTTCAGATTTTGCAATACTTCACGCCAATCGGTAGTACGCAGAATCTCCTGAATAGCTTCCGCCCCCATCATGGCCTTGAATTCGTGACCGTATTCTTCTACTGCTTGCAGATAGGCTTCTTCATTGAGTAACTGGTTCTTTTCCAGTGGGGTCATACCTGGATCAAGTACGATAAAAGATTCGAAATACAACACCCGCTCGATTTCACGCAGGGTTAGATCCAGCAACAGACCAATGCGGGATGGCAGAGATTTCAAAAACCAAATGTGGGCTACCGGCGTAGCCAGTTCGATATGCCCCATGCGTTCACGACGTACACTGGCTTTGGTAACTTCTACCCCACACTTCTCGCAGACCACGCCACGGTGTTTAAGTCGCTTGTATTTACCACATAGGCATTCATAGTCCTTAATAGGTCCAAAAATCTTGGCGCAGAACAAGCCGTCACGTTCCGGCTTGAAGGTTCGGTAGTTGATCGTTTCAGGTTTTTTGACTTCACCAAACGACCACGAACGAATCATGTCGGGCGAGGCCAGGCCGATGCGGATACGATCAAAATCATCCACACCGTCCTGTGGTTTAAACATATTAATGAGTTCTTTCATAATAAAACCTGCCTGCGTTGTTTATTCCTGTTCCAAATCAATATTGATGGCAAGAGCTTTAATTTCCTTGGTGAGTACATTGAACGATTCCGGCATGCCCGGATCAATTTGTAGATTGCCATCCACAATATTTTTGTACATTTTGGTGCGTCCTTCGACATCATCCGATTTCACCGTCAGCATTTCCTGCAAGGTATAAGCAGCACCATAGGCCTCTAGTGCCCACACTTCCATTTCTCCAAAGCGCTGTCCACCAAACTGAGCTCGTCCACCGAGCGGTTGTTGCGTAACCAGTGAATATGGGCCTGTTGAGCGTGCATGCATCTTGTCATCAACCAAGTGATTTAATTTGAGCATGTACATGTAACCAACGGTAACTTCACGGTCAAAAGGCTCACCAGTGCGACCATCATAAAGGCGAGTTTGTCCGGTTTTTGGCAGACCCGCCAATTCAAGCATCCTCTGCACTTCCGTTTCTTTCGCTCCATCAAAGACTGGCGTCGCCATCGGTACGCCTGCACGCAGATTTTGACAAAGCGCAATAAAATCTGCATCACTCAACGAATCCAGTGATTCGCGTTGACCGTCATGGTTATAAACTTCGTTCAGATAGGCGCGCAAAGGCTTGGTAGATTTGCCTTTCTGATCCAACATTTCACCAATACGTAATCCAATACCGCGAGCAGCCCAGCCCAAGTGGGTTTCCAGTACCTGGCCAATATTCATTCGTGACGGCACACCAAGCGGGTTAAGACAAATATCAACCGGCGTGCCATCGTCCATGTAAGGCATATCTTCTACTGGCACGATGCGTGAGACCACGCCTTTATTACCGTGGCGCCCTGCCATTTTATCGCCTGGTTGTAGACGCCGTTTGACAGCAAGATATACTTTGACCATTTTCAATACGCCAGGAGCGAGGTCATCACCTTGCGAGAATTTAGCCTTCTTCTCTTCATAGTAATCCTGCAGTTCACGACGTTTATCGAGCAGCAACTGATGCATTCCATCAAGCTGTTCGCTGATACCACCATCTTGCAGACGTAGGTCAAACCATTGTTCCGGCTTCAATTCATCCAATAACGACTGATCTACGAGATCGCCCGCTTTACGTTTTGGCGCTTTTTTCACTGCCTGTCCGAGCAACAAGCGGGCGACTCGTTCATAGATGTCATTTTCGAATACCCGCAGCTGATCTTTTATATTTTTGGCAATGCTGGCGATTTCCATTGACTCGATTTCTTTAGCACGCGTATCTTTCTCAACTCCATCGCGAGTATACACGCGTACATCTACGACTGTGCCATCCATACCGGCGGGGACGCGTAGTGAACTATCTTTCACATCAGATGCTTTCTCGCCAAAAATCGCGCGCAATAGCTTTTCCTCTGGCGACTGCGAACGCTCGCCCTTGGGCGTCACTTTACCAACAAGGATATCACCTGCCCTGACTTCTGCCCCGATATGTACAATACCGGTACTATCTAATTTGGCCAGCGCACTTTCTTTCACGTTTGGAATATCGCTACTGATTTCTTCCGAGCCAAGCTTGGTATCTCGTGCCACACAGGTCAGTTCTTCAATATGAATAGTAGTAAAACGGTCTTCTTGTACTACCCGCTCGGAAATCAGGATGGAATCTTCAAAGTTATAACCGTTCCAAGGCATAAAGGCGATCAGCATATTTTGTCCTAACGCCAACTCCCCCATATCAGTAGACGGACCATCGGCCAACACATCTCCCCGTGCGATTACATCGCCTGGCTTAACTTGCGGCTTTTGGTTAATACAGGTGTTCTGATTGGAACGTGTATACTTGGTCAGGTTGTAAATATCAACACCCAATCCTCCTGGTTGCACTTCATCATCATTGACCTTGACCACTATCCGCGAGGAATCGACCGAATCAATAACACCGCCACGCTCCGCTCGCACCAATACACCGGAATCACTAGCCACAACCCGCTCCATACCGGTACCAACTAGCGGTTTATCAGCACGCAATGTCGGCACTGCCTGACGCTGCATATTCGACCCCATCAAGGCGCGGTTCGCATCATCATGCTCAAGAAAAGGAATGAGTGAAGCAGCCACAGAAACGATTTGCTTCGGAGAAACATCCATGTAGTCAATTCGGTCGGCACGGGACAACATGAACTCATTTTGATAACGAGCGGAAACCAGCTCATCGCGGAAAGAACAGTCTTCATTCAGCGCCGCATTCGCTTGCGCAATCACATACTTTGATTCTTCAATCGCCGACAGATATTCGGTCTCCATCGTCACTTTCCCATCGACAACTTTGCGGTAGGGCGTTTCGAGAAAGCCGTATTCATTGGTCTTTGCATAAACTGCAAGCGAATTGATCAGTCCAATGTTCGGACCTTCCGGCGTCTCAATCGGACAGAGGCGTCCATAGTGCGTAGGATGCACGTCTCGCACCTCAAATCCCGCTCGTTCACGGGTTAGCCCTCCCGGACCAAGGGCAGAAATACGTCTCTTATGAGTAACTTCGGACAACGGATTATTTTGGTCCATAAACTGCGACAACTGAGACGAACCAAAAAATTCTTTAATTGCTGCAGAGACGGGTTTCTGATTGATTAGATCTTTAGGAGTCAGTTGCTCAGATTCCACTTGACTGAGACGCTCTTTAATAGAACGTTCCAAACGTACCAAACCTATACGGAAAGCATTTGCCGCCATTTCACCAACACAGCGGATACGACGGTTACCCAAGTGATCAATGTCATCAACTGTTCCATCGCCGTCCTTAATAGCAATTAGGGTTTTCAGCACACGGATAACATCTTCTCGTGACAATACACCACTGCCTGTATCTTCTGCGATACCAAGGCGACGATTAAATTTCATTCGGCCAACACGCGATAAGTCATAGCGTTCTTCGTTGAAGAATAAATTATCAAACAGAGTATCTGCAGCATCTTTTGTCGGCGGCTCACCCGGACGCATCATACGATAGATTTCGGCACGTGCATTGTCTTGATCAGTGCTTTCATCTATTCGTAGCGTATCAGCAATATACGCGCCACGATCTAGTTCATTGACATATAAGGTTTCAAAAGATTTTACCCCCAATTCAACAAATTTCACCAAATGTTCTTCAGTCAAAATTGTATTGGCTTGTAAAATTAATTCTCCACTTTGTTTATCAATCAAATCCTTAGCAAGAATTTTACCAACAACAAAATCCATTGGTACAACTTGGCTAGTGACATTTTTATCTTCTAGCTGACGAACATGACGCGAAGTAATACGTTTACCCGCTTCAACCAACACTTCACCATCCGCCATAATATCAAAAGCAACAGCCTCACCTTTAAATTGCGATGGTTGGAATTTTATTTCCAATTTGCCTCTGGTAATCTTGAAACTTTGCGTTTCAAAAAATTCACTCAAAATATCAGCATTGCTATATCCGAGCGCGTGCAACAGTACTGTAACTGGCAGTTTACGGCGACGGTCAATACGACAATAGAGCAAATCCTTAGCATCAAACTCAAAATCCAGCCAGGAACCACGATAAGGAATAACCCGTGCGGAAAAGAGCAATTTTCCAGAACTATGCCCTACACCTTTGTCGTGGTCAAAAAAGACCCCAGGAGATCGATGTAATTGCGAGACTATTACCCGCTCAGTTCCATTTATTACAAAAGTGCCATTGTCGGTCATTAAGGGCATTTCGCCCATAAAAACAGGTTCAGATTCAATGACTTGCCTTAATTTTCGCTTATCCGGATCGGGTTTATCATAGATAGCTACCCGCATACGTACACGCAAAGGCGAGGAATAAGTAACGCCTCGCAGTTGACATTCTCGCACATCGAATTCGGGTTTACCCAAGTCATAACCTACGTATTGCAACTCAATGAGTCCATTATGACTGACGATAGGGAAAATAGAAGAAAAAGCTTCATGTAGACCTACATCCTCACGCTTGTTCGCTGGTATATTTTTTTGCAAAAAATCATGATACGAATCCAATTGCATTGCCAACAGATAAGGTGTATCCAATACAGTGGGATGTTTGCTGAAATTTTTGCGGATGCGTTTTTTCTCGGTGAACGTATAAGTCATAACGGCATTAACCTCGGGCGGCTAGAAGATGCGCAAAGCGCAGAAAAATTTGGAAAGCTCATGCAACAATAAACGCCAAACTAAATAGCATTTCCAGTTGTATCAACTTTCGAAGACAACAAAAAGTACTGATGCAAAAACACCAGTACTTTTCAAAAAAATACAAAAGCGCTTACTTGAGCTCGGCTTTAGCACCAGCGGCTTCAAGTTCAGCTTTAATTTTTTCAGCTTCTTCTTTAGCAACACCCTCTTTCAGAGTGGAAGGCGCCCCGTCAACTGCTTCTTTGGCTTCCTTGAGACCAAGACCAGTAACAGTACGGACAACCTTAATGACGGCAACTTTATTAGCACCAGCATCAGAAAGAACAACATCAAATTCGGTTTGTTCTTCTGCAGCAGCAACGGGGCCAGCAGCAACTGGGGCAGCAGCAACAGCTGCGGCTGCTGTAACACCGAATTTTTCTTCCATTGCAGAAATCAAGTCAACGATATCCATCACGGACATTTCAGCAATAGCATTGAGGATATCTTCTTTAGCGATAGCCATATGACAACTCCAAAAATTATTAAATCAGATAAAAGTTAAACAATACCCAAAGCACTTAAGCGGCTTTACTTTGGCGAATGGCTTCGATGGTGCGAACCAATTTACCCGGAATCTCGTTGAGAGTACGCGCAAATTTATTAAGCGGCGCACGCATACATGCCATAAGTAGCGCCAACGCTTCTTCTTTGGTTGGCAATTTTGCCAACCGTTCCAGTTCATTTCCCGGCAACAACTCGTTGGAGAGACTGACAAATTTGACCATTTTCTTATCAAGTTTATCATTTTCCTTAAAGAAGTCGCGCCACAGACGTGCCGCAGCACCAGGATCCTCCATTGAGAATGCCAAAACCAGCGGGCCAACCAAATGTTCTTGCGTACAAGCAAAATCAGTTTCAGCCAGAGCCCTTCTAGCCAGGGTATTTTTAACCACCCGCAGATAAACACCTGTAGTGCGCGCACGGGCATGTAGTTGCGTCATGTGTTCAACGGTCAAACCATGATATTCCGTCGCAACCAGTGCGTGTGCTTTACTAGCAATCTCGCTAATCTCAGCAACAACGACTTTTTTGCTGGTTAAATTCAAGCCCATTCCATACTCCTTAAGTCGGATCGGGTTACCCTAAAAACCACCGATAGAATCGGTGGACCTTGGTATAGCCTTCAGATAGCTGAAATAGCCTACCATCTATGCAGGAAATTAAGTTTTAACAAACACCTGCAGTCTTTGACAATAGCTGCCATGCAGCTATCCCAAAATCTATCTTATGCCGCCCCACTAAGCGACGTAACATCTATAATAATCCCTGGCCCCATGGTAGTAGATAAGAAAGCTTTTCTCAAATAAACTCCCTTAGCGGCAGCAGGACGCAATTTATTAATCTCGGTGACTAAAGCGTATAAATTTTCAGCCAATTGCTGTTCGTTGAAGCTTATCTTTCCTATCATGGCGTGTACCACACCACCTTTGTCCGCACGAAAACGAACTTGGCCTGCCTTGGCATTTTCCACGGCAGTTTTGACATCTGGGGTAACAGTACCCACTTTGGGATTTGGCATCAAACCACGTGGACCAAGCACCTGTCCCAATTGCCCAACAACTCGCATAGCTGCCGGTTCAGCAATAACGACATCAAAGTCACTACGACCATTTTTAATTTCATCTGCCAATTCTTCCATGCCAATCAAATCCGCCCCCGCAGCTTGTGCGGCCTCAGCAGCTGCACCTTGCGCAAATACTGCGACACGTACAGACTTACCCGTACCATTCGGTAATACAGCAGCACCACGTACCACTTGGTCAGATTTACGTGGATCAATACCCAAATTTATCGCCACATCTACTGACTCAACGAACTTAGCAGCAGGAACTGATTTCAACAAGGTCAAGGCATCCATTACCGAATAGATTTTTCCATTCTCTACTGCATTACGGAGAGCTTGAGCACGTTTACTTAACTTAGCCATTATTTAATCCTCTACCTTTAAGCCCATAGAACGAGCACTGCCAGCAATCGTATTAATTCCTGCCTGCAAATCAGCAGCGGTTAGATCAGGCTGTTTAATCTTGACTATTTCTTCCAGTTGAGCAAGAGTAATCTTGCCTACTTTTTCTGTATTTGGGCGTCCACTACCAGATTTAATTCCGGCTGCTTTTTTCAACAAATAGGCTGCTGGTGGAGTTTTTGTAATAAAAGTAAAACTACGATCACTATAAACCGTAATTACGACCGGAACAGGCATTCCTGCTTCCATACTCTGAGTTTCTGCATTAAATGCCTTGCAGAATTCCATAATATTCACACCATGCTGACCTAATGCTGGGCCAACCGGCGGGCTTGGATTTGCTTTACCTGCTGCAATTTGCAGTTTGATATAGCCAGTAATTTTTTTTGCCATATACTACTCCAAATGGGTATAACGCCTTACGGCTCCCCTAATTTATAGGTCTTTCTCCACCTGATGGAACTCAAGTTCTACCGGCGTAGGACGACCAAAGATAAGCACAGAAACTTTCAGTCTGCTTTTTTCATACATAACTTCTTCAACTGTGCCAGTAAACTCGGCAAACGGTCCTTCTACAATGCGAACCTCTTCACCAATCTCAAACAATGTTTTTGGACGAGGTTTTTCAACGCCTTCTTCAATACGCTGCAGAATAGCAGCAGCCTCATGCTGAGAAATAGGCGCTGGCTTCTCTGCTGTTCCGCCCACGAAACCCGAAACACGAGGAATACTACGCACGACATGCCATGTCACATCATTCATTTCCATTTCTACCAATACGTAGTTAGGAAAAAATTTGCGTTGCGAACTACGTTTTTTCCCATCCTTAATTTCAACTACTTCCTCTGAAGGGATCAGAATACGACCAAAATATTCTTGCAATTCCTCACGTTCAATGCGCTCTTCTAAAGCACGCTTAACTTGCTGTTCAAACTGAGAATACGTCTGTAACACATACCATTGCATGGACATTAGAGCAGGGCCTCAACTATTTTCACCAAAATCCAATCAAAGATACTGAGAATAATGGCAAATAAGGCAACCAAGGCCAAAACCACTAAAGTGCTTTTTGTAGCCTCTTCTTTAGTTGGCCACCGTACTTTTCGCATTTCTATTCGTGCACCACGGAATAATGCCAGCAAATAATAACGATGACTAGTCGGCCATAAGGCCAATACTGATATAAGGAGAGAGATTATTGCAATGCCAAAGCGGGAATAGCCGGATAACCCGGATAAAAAGGAACTATTGGAACCTGCACAATAAAAGCCACCTAAAAATAAAATTACGGCTAACGCCGTAAAAAAAGAATCAAGAGGCTTTTTCTGTTGCTCTACTGAACCTTGTTGCATCATCTTCCCTCTAAAAATGGCAGGCGAGGAGGGATTCGAACCCCCAACCGACGGTTTTGGAAACCGCAACTCTGCCAATTGAGCTACTCGCCTATCTATATAGTTAAAAAGGTGGTGATTACACACCACCCTTTAAGTATCTTACAAGATACGTTAATCTTTATATCTTTACTCAACAATTTTAGAGACGACACCCGCACCTACTGTACGGCCACCTTCACGAATTGCAAATCGCAACCCTTCGTCCATTGCAATCGGTGAAATCAAGTGCACATTCATCTTGATGTTATCCCCCGGCATGACCATTTCCACACCTTCAGGAAGAATGCATTCACCGGTTACATCCGTAGTACGGAAGTAAAACTGCGGACGATAGCCTTTGAAGAATGGGGTATGACGTCCACCTTCATCTTTAGACAGAATATACACTTCCGCCTCAAATTTGGTGTGGGGGGTAATTGTACCCGGCTTGGCCAACACTTGACCACGCTCAACTTCTTCACGTTTGGTGCCACGCAGCAATACACCTACGTTATCACCCGCTTCACCTTGATCCAGCAATTTACGGAACATTTCAACACCGGTACAGGTGGTTTTTGCCGTTGGACGAATACCGACTATTTCGATTTCTTCACCAACTTTGATAACACCACGTTCAATACGTCCGGTTACAACCGTACCACGGCCAGATATAGAGAACACATCTTCGATCGGCATCAGGAACGGTTTGTCGATATCACGCTGCGGCTCAGGTATGTAGCTATCCAACGCATCTACCAGCTTGATAATGGAAGGAACACCAATATCGGATTGATCACCTTCTAGTGCTTTCAAGGCTGAACCGATAATAATCGGGGTATCATCACCCGGGAAGTCGTATTCGCTTAGCAAATCACGCACTTCCATTTCTACCAGTTCCAGCAACTCGGCATCATCAACCATGTCTGCCTTGTTCAGATAAACAACGATGTAAGGAACACCTACTTGACGGGACAGCAGAATATGTTCACGCGTTTGCGGCATAGGACCATCCGCAGCGGAACACACCAAAATAGCGCCATCCATTTGCGCCGCGCCGGTAATCATGTTTTTAACGTAGTCGGCGTGCCCTGGGCAGTCTACGTGCGCATAGTGGCGATTCGGTGATTCGTATTCTACGTGCGCAGTTGAGATGGTAATACCGCGAGCACGCTCTTCTGGCGCACCATCAATTTGGTCATACGCTTTAAAGGTACCACCGAAGCGCTCTGCACCAACTTTGGTCAAAGCTGCAGTCAGCGTAGTCTTGCCATGGTCAACGTGACCAATCGTGCCCACGTTAACGTGCGGCTTGGTTCGGGTAAATTTCTCTTTTGACATCTCAATCCGCCCAAAGGTTTAAAAATTCGGAAAATAGAATGGAGCCCATAACCGGATTTGAACCGGTGACCTCTTCCTTACCAAGGAAGTGCTCTACCTACTGAGCTATATGGACTTAACTTTGACACTGGAGCGGGTGATGGGAATCGAACCCACACCATCAGCTTGGAAGGCTGAGGTTCTACCATTGAACTACACCCGCAAGTTAAATGGTGGAGGGGGTAGGATTCGAACCTACGAAGGCTGAGCCGGCAGATTTACAGTCTGCTCCCGTTGACCGCTTGGGTACCCCTCCGGGAAAGTGGGGGCGCATTATATACATCGACAAAAGAACGTCAAGCGCCGAATGTCCTTATTTCAGCAAAAATTTTCTAACCACATCGATTACAAACAGATTATTTCGCCTTAATGGCCGCTGCCAAGCAGCGCTGCAACACATCATAAGCAGCTAATTGCCCGCCCCAGGCATAACCACCATCAAGGCAAACTGCTTGCCCTTCCGTATGCAAACCCAGACTCGCCCAATGACCAAACAGCTGCAACCAGTCACACTGCTGCGGCATGCTGAACCACGGCAACAGGCCCTCTGTTTTCTTCGGCTGGTCTTTCGCACGAAAATTCAGACTGCCGTCCGTATTGAGATAACGCATCCGGCAAAATGCATTCACTGCAAAACGCCAATAATCCATCCCCTGCAAACCCGCCGACCACCGATCCGGTTTATCACCGAAAATCTCGCGCAGAAATTCACGATACCCATCCCCACGCAACTGTGCGGAAACCGCATCACTGGCAGCTTGCCCCTCTTCAACTGACCACTGCGGGAACAGTCCTGCATGCGACATCAACAGCTGCAAACGCGGTTCAACGTGCAGCAGCGGAAACTGGCGCAGACCATCAATCAAGCCCTCACCATCCTCGGCGCGCAACACATCCAGCGTGGACCGCTGCATCCGGCTCCCCGGAAACTGCTGTGCCTGTACCAGCATAGAAAAATCATGATTTCCCAGCACCACCCGTTTCAACCGCAGACCATGCACAAAACGCAGTACCCCGGCCGAATCCGGGCCGCGATTTACTAAATCGCCGACGAACCACAACTCATCACCATCGCCATAACCCACCTTATCCAACAGCCGCAGCAGCCCATCCAAATGCCCATGCACATCGCCAATCGCAAAAATCGCCATACTGTGTCCCTATAATAATAGACAGCCATAAAACGCCTATTTTACTGCACCCATGAACACCCTCTACAACCTGCTACTGCACCTGCTCACTCCCTTTGCCCTGCTTCGCCTCTACTACAAATCGCGGCAAAACCCCGCCTACCGCCAACACATCCAGGAACGCTTCGCCCGCCTCCTGCCCCCTGCCCTGCCGAACAGTCTGTGGGTACACACCGTCAGCGTTGGCGAATTCCTCGCCATCCGCCCACTGCTGGACGCCCTGCTCGCCGCTCACCCCGACCACAATCTCTGGCTTACCTGCACCACCCCGACCGGCCGCGCACAAATCGCCCAATACCACACCCAACACCCTGACCGTACCGCTTACAGCTACCTACCCTACGACACCAGCACCAACATCCGCCGCACCCTTGACCACATCCACCCGCACCTCATCATCCTCATGGAAACTGAAATCTGGCCGAACCTCATCCGCCTCGCTGCCAAGCGGGGCGTGCCCGTCCAACTCAGCAACGCCCGCCTGTCTGCCAAATCCCTGCGCAGTTACTACCGCTACGCCCGCTATCTCATGCGCGAACCGCTCACCACTCTGCGCATTGACGCCCAAACCCGCTTTGATGCCCGCCGCTACCGCGTCCTTGGCGTCCCTGCAGCACACATCACTATCACCCCCAACCTCAAATACCAGACGCCCGCCACCCTGCCCTTGCCTGCCGACATCGCCGCTGCCCGCACCCCGGACACCTGGATTGCCGCCAGCACCCATGAAGGCGAAGAACAAACCATCATCGCTACCCACTGCCTGCTACAACAACACCTGCCGCACGCCCGCCTCATCATCGCCCCGCGCCACCCCGAACGCCGCGACACCATCGCCCAACACATCCGCGACGCTGGCTACACCCCCCGCCTGCGCAGCCAGGGCGAAACACCACGCGACAGCCGCGACATCTACCTCCTCGACACCCTCGGCGAACTCAAACACTACTACCGCATCAGCGACCTTGCCTACATCGGTGGTAGCCTCATTCCGCACGGCGGCCACAACCCGCTCGAAGCCCTGCATGCCGGCATTCCCGTTACTTTCGGGCGCAGCATGTACAACTTCCAGCACATCCGCGATGCCCTCATCCACCATCCTTTTGCGCGTGAACTCGCCGACAACCGTCCAGAAACCCTTGCCGCCGCGCTGCTTGCCCTGCACGACACCCCGCACAAAGACGCCATCCGCGCCTACATGGCGCCTTACCACAACATCGTTGCTGCCCACCAACAACACATTGATGCCCTGCTCAATGAACAAAAAGCAACAACCATAAACATTGCCCAAACCTGAACAGCGGGCTACATTACGCGTTACCCAATCCACAACATACGGAGAACCCATGAAAAAACTGACCCCAGCCGGCCTCGCCCTGGCCATCTTCCTCGGCGGTTGTACCACCTTGGGCCTGGGCGGCGGTAGCAACAACCCGCCACCGGCTGACAACAGCGGCCAAACCGCCCAACAACAACCCCAAGCTGCCAACAATGCCGCCTTCCTCGGCACCTACAACGGCGTTCTGCCCTGCGCCGACTGCGACGGCCTGCAAGTCAGCCTGACCCTGACCGGCGGCAACTACACCATCCAGTCCACCAAACTTGGCAAAAAACAAGAAAACAAACAGGACAGCGGCGTGTACCGCACCACCACCGACAAACAATACTTGCAACTCGACAACAACGCGGGCAACCTCACCTTCCAGATTGGCAACGGCTACCTCGAATTACGCCGCCCGGACGGCGAAAAACTCGACCCGTCCCAGCCGGATGAAAAATTCCGCCTCAAACGCCAATAAAACACACGAAGCCGGTCACACGACCGGCTTTTTTAACATCCAAATTCCATAATCACCCTGCCTGACGCCGTACCTAAAAAATATCTATATTGCGAACAATTACTATCCATACTACTATCACCCACCCCAACAACACAGGAACCCTCATGAAAAAACACCTCCTCAGCACCGCCCTGCTCCTCACCATTCCGGCCAGCGCGCTCAACCTCAGCCTTGATATCACCATACCCGATATCAAAAGCAGCGAATACCACCGCCCCTACGTTGCCGTGTGGGTAGAAGACAGCGAAGGCAAACTCGTTGAGCACCTCAGCCTGTGGTACTTCATCAAAGGCAAAGCGGACAACCCGCAAGAAGGCCTGAAATACCTCAAAGAACTGCGCAACTGGTGGCGCAAAGGCGGGCGCAGCCTGAAACCATTGCCCGATGCCATCACCGGTGCGACACGCAAGCCTGGCAAACACACCATTGAAATCAAGGCAGACGACTCGCGCCTTGCCAAACTCAAAGACGGCAGCTACACCCTGAAAGTTGAGGCCACACGAGAAGAAGGCGGCACTGAAAACGTCGCCATCCCTTTCACCCTGCCCATCAAAGACAAAACCGAAGCCAGTGCCGCCGGCAAAAGCGAACTGGGCGACATCCACCTGACCCTCACCCCGTAACTACAAGGACACACCATGCAACGCCAACATATCGCAGTCCTCTGCACCCTGCTGCTCGCCGAAGCCGCCCTTGCCCACAACGTCTGGATACGCCCCAGCTCAACCCAGCTATCCGGTGACAAAGACTACATCACTATTGACGGCGGCGGCGCCGACTTCCCCTTCGACGTCAACCACCGTGGCCGCCCGGCCGACGGCCTGCACGCCTACGACCCCAGCGGTAAAGAAATCGAAAAAGAAAACTTGATGGCCGGCAAACTGCGCACCAGCTACGACGCCCTGCTGAACCAGCAAGGCACCTACCGCTTCACCGACAACCTTGAATACATCCAGTTCAACTACCCGAATGACAAAGGTGAAAACACACGCTGGCGCGGCAGCCCGGAAAAATACCAGCAAAAAAACCCGATGGCGGACAAAAAACGGGAAAAATACAAACAGCTCACCATGAAAATCGAAACCTTTGCGACCTTGGGCGAGCCGACGGATACCACCGTCAAACCCGACGCCAAAGGACTGGACTTCGAATACCTCACTCATCCGAACGAACTCTACGCGGGCGAGACAGCCAAAATCCGCGTCCTCTACGACGGAAAACCACTGCCTGACACGCGCGTCCGCCTCGCCAAAGACGGCCTGCGCTACCGCACCCACGACTTCATCGAACTCAAAAGCGACAAGGACGGCAACCTCAATATTGACTGGCCGGGCCCAGGCATGTACTGGATTTCCGTCGAACACGAAGTGCCAAGCACACTCGTCAAAGATGCGCCGCACACATACGAATACGTCGCCGGCCTCGAAGTCCTGCCGCTCTGAGCTCATCGCCACAAGTCTCCACAGCCACCCTTCGGGGTGGCTTTCATTTATCCCGTCTGACACGGAGCCGGTATTTACGCCGCTTGACGAAGCCAGTAACTACGCCGCTTGGCAGGCCCAGTGTTCACGCCGCTTGGTACCACCCTGTCAAATACCTGCCGCCCATCCATCCACCACCGGGCACAAAAAACGGCGCCGCAGCGCCGTTTGCTCTTGCAGGAGCAAGGATCAGTCATCCAGTACCGGTGCCATACCGCCAACGGCTTTGGCATGATCCGGTTTGAAGGCGATGAAGAACAGCACGGTGAAGACTGCTGCAACGATTACGCCGCTGGTCATGGCTGCCTGCCACAGGCGTACCGGTTCACCGAGACCCACTTTCGCCCAGATCCAGCCGAAACCGATCTTCTGGTCGAAGAAGAGGTAGCAGGCGCAAATTTGCGTCATGAAAACCGCCGGGATAGTACACACCCAGTGGAATTTGCCGTGGCGGTAGAGATAGGCCGCTGCCGTCCACAGCATAATAGTTGCCGTCGTTTGGTTCGCCCAGCTGAAATAACGCCACAGCACGCTGAAATCGATTCTAGTCAGGATGATGCCAAGCACAAAAAGCGGCACGGTAATCATCAGGCGTTTAACCAGGTTGCGCTGATCCGCGTCCAGACCGTAGCTGTTCAAGAATTCGGCAATTTGCAGACGGGCAGCACGGAAGGCAGTGTCGCCGGAGGTAATCGGCAGTACAACGACGCCGAGCACGGCGAGGATGCCGCCGAAGGTGCCAAGCATGCCCATCGCCGCATCATAGACAACTTTGGACGGCGTGCCGGTTCTGATGGTCTCTTGCAGTACCTGCACATCGGGGTAGAAGCTGATACCGACCATGCACCAAATGAGCGCAATTACGCCTTCGGTGATCATCGCGCCGTAGAAAATGAAGCGGGCTTCGCGTTCATTTTCCGTACAGCGTGCCATCATCGGCGTTTGCGTGGCGTGGAAGCCGGAAATTGCACCGCAGGTGATGGTGACGAAGATGAGCGGCCAGATGGGCAGCACATTGCCACCTTTCGGCTGGAAGTTGGTGAATAAATCGCTGAGGGAAACGCCGTTTTGCAGGCCAACCGTCTGGAAGAGCGGGATGCCCTCAAAGAGCAGGCCGAAGAGCATACCAGCGGTCATGAACATCAGCAGCGCGCCAAAGAGCGGATAAATGCGGCCGATGATTTTATCAATGGGCAGCAGGGTTGCGATGATGTAGTACACAAAAATGATGCAAACCCAAGTCAGCGCCAGATTGTCGTGCAGCGGATTGCCTTTCATCACCGCCTCACCACTGCGTCCCAGTACCTGTTCGGTGAGGCTGGTGAGGAGACCAGCGGGACTGGTGACGAAAACGACACCGACCAGCACCAGCAGGATAAGGGCGATAAAGTTGATAATGTGCTTCATCGGCGCGCCGATATAACGTCCGGCCATGGTCGGGATGGAGGCGCCGCCGTTACGGATGGAGATTATGCCGCAGAAATAATCATGCACGGCGCCGGCAAAGACGCAGCCGACAACGATCCACAGCATGGCGACCGGGCCATAGAGCGCGCCGAGAATGGGCCCAAAAATCGGCCCGGTGCCGGCGATATTGAGCACCTGGATCAACCACACTTTCAGGCGCGACATTGGCACATAGTCCACGCCGTCGCCCATAGCGTAGGCGGGTGTTTGTCGTTGCGGCTTGATGACGAAGATTTTCTCCATCAGCGTGCCATAGATGAAGTAACCCGCCACCAGCAGGGCTACGCAGAAAAAGAAAAGAACCATAAAGACTCCTGACTAAAAGACAAAAAAATGACACTGCGCCTACAACTCGCACGAATCCTGCTGATTCGCGGCGGCATGACGCGCCGTCTCGTCATTGTGCTTTTGCAACCCGTCCGGCCATTGCAGCGGAGGATCTTCCTTCACCAGTGGCACACAACGCCGACATGCGCCGGGCTGGGACAAGCCCGCTTCGTCGCAGAACTCGGTGTATTTGCGCCACAACCATTTGAACAGGTTTTCACCTTCTTTTCTCATGGATGATTACCTCGGTGTGAATTCACGCGTATTATACTTTGCCCTCTTTATGGCGGACAGCTACTGCACACACAAAAAACTAATAATAGACAGACTTTTTACTAAACAAAAATGGAGCGCCTCACCGCCCCACTTTTGCACAAAAAAAACACATGATTCAGAGCGGTAACTCAGTGGAATCTTTGATGGTTTGCAAAACAATTTCAGATTTAACGTTTTTGACGCCGGTTTCTTTATTCAAATATTTAGTCTTGATGCGGTGAAATTCATCCAGATCGGCAGCACGAATTTTAACGACAAAATCATAATCCCCTGCCATTAAATGACATTCCACAATATTTGGCACCAGCTTCATCTCAAAGATAAAGCGCTCACGTTTGCTGTTATCTTCTTCAATAAATGAACCGAAGACATAAGCGGATAACGGACAATGCAATTTTTGTGGATTAAGAATGGCCGTGTAATGGTCAATAATTTCATTCTCTTCAAGAATATTGACCCGCCGTAAACAGGCAGAATTGGACAAGCCGATTTCCTGCGCCAATTCATTATTATGCAGACGGCCATTCTTTTGCAAGGCACGCAGAATCCGGATATCGATATTGTCCAGCAGCTTTTCTTTCGGCATCAGGTAATCCTTGGATGATGGGCGTTATCCGGTAATGATACGGCATTTATAAAAAAAAGGCCGCCCGAATGGCGGCCTGTTGCAGCGGTTAGTGACTGTACATTGACACCTGGATGATCAGGAGCGTTGCGCCTATCACCAGCAGCGCGCCAATCATCGGCATGACGAATTTCACCCACTTGTTGAAGGGGATATTGAGCATTTGCAGCGTAACCAGCACCAGCCCCGTCGGTGCGAGGAAGAGCATGGCATACTGCCCCCAGTTGTAGGCGGAAACCACGATGAAGCGCGGGATGCCGACTGCGTCGGCGAGCGGCGCCATAATCGGCATGGCAAGCACGGCGAGGCCGGAGGAAGAAGGCACAACCAGGCCGAGGAAGATGAAGACCACGAGCTGGCCGAGGATAAACAGGCTGGGCGGCATACCGCTGACCAGTTGTGAGGTATAGTCCAGAATCGTGTCGGAAATCATGCCCTGTTCCAGCACCAGGTTGACGCCGCGCGCAAGGCCGATAATCAGTGACACCCCGACCAGTTCGGATGCGCCATGCGTGAAAGAATCAACGATTTCTTTCTCTTTCAGGCCGGAGATGAACATAATGATGATGGTAATGGTCAGGAAAGAAGCGGCCATTTGCGGGAACCACCAGCCGCCGGCCATAACCCCCCACACCATAATCGGGAAGGCGATACAGAACAGGGCAAGAATCAATTTGCGGCGCACGGTGAATTCGACCACGGCATTCGGGTCAAACCCTTTCATATACTGTTCGCGGAAACTTTCCCGGTCTTCATAGGTATAAGAAAAAGCGGGATTGGCCTTAATCTTTCTCGCATACCAGTAGAGGTAATAGATGACACAGGCGGCACCCAATACCAAACCGACGGCGCGGAATCCTATACCCTCAGTGAAGGGAATACCGGCGGCATTGGAAGCAATCACGACCGAGAAGGGGTTAATGGTCGAGAATGCCGTACCCATGGAAGATGCGAGGAAAATAGCACCGACGCAGATAATCGCATCATAACCGAGGGCAAGGAATACCGGCACCAAAATGGGATAAAACGCTACCGCTTCTTCTTCAATTCCGCAAGTGGTACCGCCTATCACCATCAGCACAGAGACACTGAAGACGATCATGAATTCATTGCCTTTAGTACGCCGCGCGAGTGCCATCAGACCGGAATTGAAAGCACCGGTTTTATTGATAACGCCAATCATGCCGCCGAGGGTAAAAATGAATACCATAATATCGGCAGCTTCAATCGTACCGTGAATCATGCTTTCCGCAATATCACCAATGCCTTTTGGATTCTGCTGCACCCGTTGATAAGTCCCCGGAATGGCGATCGGTTTTTTAATCGTACCTTCGGTGAAGTTATTCAGGTCTATTTTGATATTGAGCTGATCCAGCGTCTCCTTGGTAGCAGGATACGTTTTATCATCCTGCTGATACGTCTTGACCACAAATTGATTATTGATGCCATCATAAGTTAATTTAGAATAAGAACCGGATGGCACAATCCACGTCAGGCCAACGGCAATAATCAGGATGACGAAGAGAATCGTGAATGCAGAAGGAAAGACAAATTTCTTTTTAGCCGTTTCCATAAATAATTCCTTAGTCTGGGATAATTATGAATGGATGGGGAGATATTCCCCATCCGTCACCAGATTGAATCAATAATAATTGATACCTGTTACATTCGTACTGATACGCGTACCCGCCTTACCTTTGACAATATCGACGATATCGGACAGCGAACCAATAACTGCGTCTTTGCCGCTATATCGGGCGAAATTAATGGCAGCCTGCACTTTCGGTCCCATCGAACCGCTGGCAAAGCCGATTTCTTTAATAGCATCGGGATGCGCACTGGCAATCGCTTTTTGCGTATCCTTGCCCCAATCAATAAAGGCAGCGGAAACATCGGTCGCGATAATAAACAAATCGGCATCAAGATTTTCGGCAAGCAGAGCAGAGCACAAATCTTTATCAATAACGGCTTCTACCCCGTGCAGATTATGCTGCTCATCATAATATGTCGGAATGCCGCCGCCACCGGCGCATATCACAATACTGCCGCGCTCCAATAACCATTTGACCGGGCGGATTTCAAAAATCCGTTTTGGCAAAGGACTGGGAACAACGCGGCGGTATTTATCGCCATCTTGCGCAATGGACCAATTCTTTTCTTTCGCCAGACGTTCGGCTTCTTCCTTGCTATACACAGGGCCGATGGGCTTGGTCGGATTTTTAAAGGCCGGATCGTTCTTGTCGACTTCGACTTGTGACAGAATCGTGGCCAGCGGCACATCAAACGGCACCAGATTGCCCAATTCCTGCTGAATCATATAGCCGATCATGCCGACTGATTCCGCGCCCAGAACATCCAGCGGATAAGTCGGAACTTCAGTATAAGCGGCACCTTGCAGCGCCAGCAGGCCAACTTGCGGGCCGTTGCCGTGCGCAATCACCAACTCATTATTCGGCCAAACTTTGGCAATCTGCTCGCAAGCAATCTTGATATTTTGCCGCTGGTTTTCAAACGTGAGCGGTTCACCACGCCGCAAGAGCGCATTCCCACCCAAAGCAATGACAATTCTCATGACAATTCCTCAGGTCAGGCTGGCATACATGACGGCCTTAATGGTGTGCATACGGTTTTCCGCTTGCTCAAAAGCGATATTCATCGGCGATTCAAAAACATCTTCCGTTACTTCAATACCATTTTTCAGCTCCGGATATTTCTCGGCAATTTCTTTACCCACTTTCGTTTCGCTGTTATGGAATGCCGGCAGGCAGTGCATGAATTTTACCTTTGGATTGCCGCTGCGTTTCATTAATTCCGGAGTGACTTGATATGGCAGGAGAATCTTGATGCGTTCTCCCCAACTTTCCAGCGGTTCGCCCATCGATACCCAAACATCCGTATGAACGTAATCTACATCTTTCAGCGCTTTATCAATATCGTCAGTTACTGTAATACGTGCGCCACTTTCTTTGGCAAAGCCTTCGCACATTTTCACCAGTTTATCTTCCGGCAATAAGGCTTTCGGACCGCAAATACGCACATCCATACCGAGTTTAGCGCCAATCAGCAATAAGGAATTACCCATATTATTGCGGGCATCACCAATATAGACATATTTGATTTCATGCAGCGGTTTGTCGCTGTGTTCAATCATGGTGAGGACATCGGCGAGCATTTGCGTCGGGTGGAATTCATCGGTCAGGCCATTAAAGACCGGTACGCCGGCATATTCAGCCAATTCTTCAACAATTTTTTGGCTGAAACCGCGATATTCGATGGCGTCATACATTCTGCCCAAGACGCGTGCAGTATCTTTCATGCTTTCTTTATGCCCGATTTGCGAAGAACCCGGTCCGATATAGGTCACGTGTGCCCCCTGGTCATGCGCGGCGACTTCAAACGCGCAGCGGGTGCGGGTAGAGGTTTTTTCAAAAATTAGCGCAATATTTTTACCCGTCAGTTTGGGCTGCTCGGTGCCGTCGTATTTCGCCCGTTTCAAATCGCGGGACAAATCGAGCAGGTAGCGAATTTCCCGTTCAGAGTGGTGTACCAGGCTGAGCAGATGACGATTTTTCAGATTAAAGGCCATAGTAATTCTCCTGATTGTTGATGAAATGCGAAAGACGGATGTTGATAAAACCCTCTGTTCTTTCGCGGCGCATCATAGAAAAATGCCTTTAGAATTTTGCGCCTAATTTCATCACCTGTCGCAATAATATTGAAATTTTATGCGATACTAACCCATGGCAGTCGCACAAAGTTTCAACACCAGTGATAAATATACCACAATACTTCACTAACTCACACGTAAAGACACTAAACAACATCGAAGAACATCACAAACACCACCCATATCCACAGTTAGTGTCGCGGCCATTCCCGCATTCCCTCCCTTATAATGCTTTCCGTAAATCCCCATCTCCCATCATCATGAAAAGCACTCTGCATAAACGCCTGCAACACTGGGGCAGTCCTGCCGGTTTTGAGCGCCTGAGCAGGCACATCCTGCCGTGGCTGACGCCGCTTGCCTGGTTACTGCTCACCGTCGGCATCGTCTGGGGTCTCGCCTTCGCGCCACCGGATTACCAGCAAAAAGACAGTTTCCGCATCATTTACCTGCACGTCCCCGCCGCGATGCTCTCCATGAGCATTTATATCTTCCTTGCCGCCGTCTCGCTCATGCATTTCGTCTGGCGCAGCCGCCTTGCCGCCTGGATGGCGCGCGCCGCTGCCCCGTACGGCGCGTTGATAACGGCACTGGCGCTTGCGACCGGCGCGATTTGGGGCAAACCGACCTGGGGGACGTTTTGGACCTGGGACGCCCGCCTCACCTCCGAACTCATCCTGCTCTTCCTCTATCTCGCTTACCTGCTGTTGCAGGCGAGCATTGAGGAACGCGACCAGGCCGACCGTCTTGCTGCCATCCTCGCCATTGTCGGCGTCATCAACATCCCCATCATTCATTATTCGGTGGTGTGGTGGAATTCGCTGCATCAGGGGGCGACGCTCTTTCGCGCCGACGGCCCCAGTATTGACGGCACCATGCTGCGCCCGCTCGTCATCACGCTGCTCGCTTTCTACGCTCTTTTTGCCGACTATCTCATCCGCGCTGTCGGCAACCTGATTCTTGAGCACCGCATCCGCCGCCAACTGGAAACCTGATATGTCCCTCGCCAGCCTCAGTGAATTCCTGCGCATGGGCGCGCACGGCATCTACGTCTGGACCGCCTACGGCCTCACGCTTGCTGCCCTCGTCGCCATTCACGTATTCACCGCGCGCCGCCGCCGCCGCCTGCAACACACCCTTGACACCCTGAAACAACACGATGACTCCCGCTAGAAAAAAACGCCTCACCCTCATCAGCCTCATCTTCGCCACCTTCGCCGCCGCCGTAGCCCTCCTGCTCTACGCCATGCAGAACGATTTGAACCACTACTACTCGCTGGAACAAATCGCCGTTCATGCCGCGCCGCTTGATCAGCCCGGCATCCGTGTCGGCGGCATGGTGGAAGAAAAATCCCTGCAACGCGAGGGCGACAGTCTGACCGTGCACTTCCGCATCACCGATTACCGCCACCCGCCGCTTGACGTGCGCTATACCGGCATCCTGCCCGACCTTTTCCGCGAGAAACAGGGTGTCATCGCGCGCGGCACCTTGCGCGCCGACGGTGAATTTCAGGCGGATGAAATCCTCGCCAAGCACGACGAAAACTATATGCCGCCCGAACTCAAAGCTGATCTGGAACGCAGCGGCTACCAGCACCAAAGCCAGCAACAGCCATGATCATCGCCCTTGGACACTACGCGCTATGGCTGGCCGGTGCGCTCGCCCTCATCCAGGCCGCCATCCCTGCCCTGCTCGCGGACGAACGCCGCGCCTGCGCCATCGCCGTGAGCACAGCCAAAACCCAGGCGGCACTCTTCGCCCTCAGCATCGCCGCCCTCGCCTACGGTTTCCTCGCCAACGATTTCAGCGTGCGCTACATCGCCGCCCACAGCAACAGCCTCCTGCCGTGGTACTACCGTGCGACCGCCGTTTGGGGCGGACACGAAGGCTCACTGCTGCTCTGGATTACCATCCTCGCCTGGTGGGCGGCGGCCTTTGCTGCGAAAAGCCGCGACCTGCCGGACGCCGTGCGCGGCAAAACCCTTGCCATCCTCGGCTACATCAGCGTCGGCTTCACCGGCTTCATTGGCTTCACCTCCAACCCCTTCACCCGCATCCTGCCCGCCCCGTTTGACGGCGCCGACCTCAACCCCTTACTCCAGGACCCCGGCCTCATCCTCCATCCGCCGCTGCTCTACACCGGCTACGTCGGCTTCGCCGTCGCTTACGCCATCATCCTCGCCAACCTCTGGCAAGGCCGCCTTGATACTCTCTCCCTGCGCCGCGCCCGTCCGTGGACACTCGCCGCCTGGGGCGCCCTCACCCTCGGTATCGCGCTGGGCAGCTACTGGGCCTACTACGAACTCGGCTGGGGCGGCTGGTGGTTCTGGGATCCCGTCGAAAACGCCTCGCTCATGCCGTGGCTCATCGGCGCCGCCCTCATCCACAGCCTCATCGTCAGCGAAAAACGCGGCGGCCTGCGCACCTGGACGGCGCTGCTCGCCATCAGCGCCTTCACCCTCAGCCTCATCGGCACCTTCCTTGTCCGCTCCGGCGTCCTCACCTCCGTGCACGCCTTCGCCGCCGACCCGACCAGAGGCGTGTACATTCTCGCCCTCATCATTGCCAACACCCTGCCCGCACTCATCCTCCTCATCCTGCGTGCGCCACAACTCGCAAGCGAAGCCCGCCACGGCCTGCTCGCCCGCGAAACCGGCATCCTCGCCAACAACTGGCTGCTGGCGGGCGCCTGCCTCACCGTCTTCACCGGCACCCTCTATCCGCTCCTGGCCGACACCCTGAACCTTGGCAAAATCTCCGTCGGCGCGCCCTACTACAACCGCCTCATCGTGCCGCTGGCACTCGCCAGCCTCATCTTCCTCGCTGTTGGCCCGCTCCTGCGCTGGCAACGCGACCGCGCCCGCCGCCTCCTCCCGCGCCTTGCCATCATGACGACTGCCGCCGCCATCGCCACCCTCGCCATCTGCCATGCGGCAGATGCCTGGCAATGGCGCACCATCACCGCCGTCGCCTGCGCTACCTTTGCCGCCAGCGCCATCCCGCTCGACTACCTTGACCGCCTGTACCACCGCATCCCTGCCAGCCGCCCCTACCACGGCATGCAACTCGCCCACCTCGGCTACATCGTGCTGGCGCTCGCTATCACCGCCGCCAACCAGTACAGCATCGAAGAAGATCACAGCATCAAAGAGGGCGCGAGCGTGAACATCGCCGACTACCGCCTCACCCTCACCGCGCTCACCGCCGAAGAAGGCCCGAACTACAGCGCGACCGTCGGCAAAATCCTCGTACAAAAAAACGACGGCACACCGCTCACCGTCCTCACCCCCAGCAAACGGCAATACCACACCAGCACCATGCCGATGACCGAAAGCGCGCGCCGCGTGACAGCCACGCACGACCTCTATGTCGCCCTTGGTGAAGCCATAAACACTGACACTTGGGCTATCCGCGTCCAGTACAAACCCTACATCAGCTGGATCTGGATCGGCGGCCTGCTCATGGCGCTCGGTGCCGTGCTGGCGATGGGCGGCAGACGGGCACAGGCGGATACCGCCTGAAAAAGCGCGCGACAGCCCCCGCATGTACGCCGCTTGACGGGGGCGTAGGACGGGCTACAGCCCGCCGAGCAGGCGCAGCCTGCTTTTTTGCGTCTCGGGCAAGCGCGACTGCCAAACAGGGAAACGACGCGCTTTTTTGATTTTGAGACGTTGCAGACAATATCTCTACAAACCCAGCAACCACGCCGCTTGACAGCCGCCATCCCGGAAAAGGGTGCACGGCGGCCTTGAGGCGCATCGTAAAATACGCTGCACATCCCCCCCCTCCATTCCCCATCCATGAAAAAACCCCACATCGCCATCCTCCTCCTCGTCGCTTTTGCCGCCCTGATCGCCCTCTTCGCGAGCGGCCTCGGCCACAATCCACAAGAACTGCCCTCCGTCACCACCGGTCGGGCGCTCCCCGCCTTCGATCTGCCCGCCCTCGACGACAGCCGCCGCTACACCAACGCCGACCTGCCGCAGGACACGCCCTACCTCATCAACATCTGGGGCAGCTGGTGCCCTGCCTGCCGCGTCGAACACCCCTACCTCATCGAACGCTCCGCGCAAATCCCCATCATCGGCGTCAACTGGCCGGCGGATAACAAAAACGAAATCGCCGACGCCACCGCCATGCTGACAACAAGCGGTAACCCCTACCGCCTGAACCTGCGCGACCCGGACGGCAGCCTCATCACCGACCTCGGCGTCTATGGCGCCCCGGAAACCTACCTCATCGGCCGCGACGGCACCATCCGCTACCGCCACGCCGGCCCGCTCACCCCGCAAGACTGGGCAACCCATTTCCAGCCGCTGCTCGACTAAACCGCATTAGGAGACCCCCATGCACAAAACCCTCTGCCTCGCCCTCCTCCTCGCCGCAAGTGCCGCCCATGCCCTGACGGCGGAAGAAAGCCAAACCCTGCGCCAGGCCGCCATCACCGCCGGCAAGCAGGGGGATGACGCCACCGCCTTTGCCCACTGGCAAACCCTCGCAGAAGCAGGCGATGCCGAAGCCCAACTCACCCTGGGCCTTCTCCACTACCAAGGCGACGGCACCGCGCAGGACAGCACCCAAGCGCGCGCATGGCTGGAAAAAGCTGCTGCCCAAAACAACATCACTGCCCAATACATGCTCGGCGTCCTCTACCAGCGCGGCGAAGGCGGCGCGCAAGACCACGCCAAAGCGCGTACGTGGCTGGAAAAAGCTGCCGCGCAAGGCTCACCCGAAGCCCAATACCGCCTTGGCCTCATCTACGAAAGCGGCATAGGTGTCACGCCGGACGACGCCCAAGCCGCCGCTTGGTGGGAAAAAGCCGCCGCCCAGGGCTTTCCCGTAGCTCAATACAACCTCGGCATCTTCTACAACAAAGGCCGGGGCGTACCGCAGAACAGCGCCAAAGCACGCGCCTGGTTCGAAAAAGCCGCCGCACAAACCCGCGACGAAGAAACCCGGCAGGCCGCACAAAAAGCCCTGCAAGACCTCAATAAAAAAGCCGGAAAACAGCCATGAAGATCCTCCTCCCGATCCTCCTTATCGTCTTCCTCATCGCCGGTGTGGCTTACGCCCTGAGCGGCGGCAAAAAAAGAGCCGCTGCCAATATTGCCCGCACCCTGAGCGACAGCGACAAAGCCGCCCTGCTAGCCGTCGCTGCGCAGGCGCATGCACAACAGGACTACGCCGCCTTGCTGGAAAAACTGCGCCCCCTCGCGGGCGCAGGCGATGCCGCCGCGCAATACGCCCTGTTCCTCTGCATCCATCGCGGCGGCAACGGTGTCGCGCAGGACGACGCCCAAGCGCTGGCATGGTTGCAGAAAGCCGCCGCGCAAGGCTTCCCCGAAGCCCAATACAGCCTTGGCGTCTTCTACGAAAAAGGGCACGGCATCCCGCAGGATGATGACCGGGCGCGCGCGTGGTACGAAAAAGCCGCCGCCCAGGGCAATATCGATGCCCAATACAACCTCGGCCTCCTCTATGCCGATGGCCGGGGTGTGGCACAGGACTACGGCAAAGCGCGCGACTGGTGGGAAAAAGCCGCCGCGCAAGACCATGCCGCCGCGCAATACAATCTCGGCCTCCTCTACGACAACGGCGACGGCGTCGCGCAGGACTGCGCCCGGGCCGCCGTCTGGTACGAAAAAGCCGCCGCCCGAGGCGATGCCGCCGCACAATACAACCTCGGCCTCCTCTACGACAACGGCGACGGCGTGCCGCAGGATGATGACAAAGCGCGCGCATGGTGGGAAAAAGCCGCCGCCCAGGAACATGCCGACGCCCAATACAAACTCGGCCTGCTCTACAAAAACGGAGAGGGCGTCGCGCAGGACTACGACAAAGCGCGCGAATGGTGGGAAAAAGCCGCCGCCCGGGGCAGTGCCGCCGCAGCAAACAACCTCGGCATCCTCTACAAAAACGGGCACGGCGTCGCGCAGGATTACGACAAAGCGCGGGCATGGCTGGAACAAGCCGCCGCACAAGGCAACGTCAAAGCGCAACTCAACCTCGGCGTCCTCTACAAAAACGGACAGGGCATCGCGCAGGATTACGGCAAAGCACGCGCGTGGTACGAAAAAGCCGCCGCACAGGGCAATGCCACCGCCCAATACAACCTCGGCAACTTCTACAACGACGGCAGAGGTGTGCCGCAGGACTTCGCCAAAGCGCGCGAATGGTATGAAAAAGCCGCCGCGCAAGAAGACAATGAATTCGCGCAACAAGCCGCGCGGCAAGCCCTGCAAGACCTCAACAAGACCGGCGGCAAAAAACCATGAAGCGCCTCCTTCCCGCCCTCCTCCTCGCCTGCACCCTGCCGCTCCATGCCGCCCTGAGCGACGCACCGGCATTCACCCAGCCGGGCGACAACGCGCGCTACCAGGCACTCATCAAAAAAACCCGCTGCCCCACCTGCCAGAACAGCGACATCGCCGAATCGAACGCGCCGCTCGCCCGCCAGCTGCGCGAACAAATCGCGCGGCAAATCCAGGAAGGCCGCAGCGATAGCGAAATCGCCGCCTGGCTGCAAGCGCGCTACGGCGACTTCGTCACCTACGACCCGCCGCTGAAAAGCCAAACCCTCGCCCTGTGGCTCGCGCCGTTTGCGGCAATGCTCGCCGCTGCCGCCTGGTGGTGGCGCGCGCGCCGCCGCCATCCCGTCGCCCACCGCTTGAGCGACGCTGAAAAACGCGAATTACAGCAATGGGTCGCTGAAACAGAAAAAAACTGACCCGCGCCCAAGCCACCCCAGGAGAACCCCATGCACAAAACCCTCTGCCTCGCCCTCCTCCTCGCCGCAAGCGCCGTCCATGCCTTGAGCGACAGCGAAAAAGAAACGCTGATGACCGCAGCCCAGCAGGCTTACGAACAGCAGGACTACGCCACCGCACGGGAAAAATGGCAAACCCTCGCTGAGGCGGGCGATGCCGCCGCGCAAAGCAATCTTGCCGTCCTCTATTACGAAGGAAAAGGCGTAACACAGGATTACGGCAAAGCGCTCGAATGGCTGGAAAAAGCAGCCACCCAGGGCGATGCCCGGACACAAACCAATCTTGGCCTTCTCTACGCCCAAGGACATGGCGTGCCGCAGGATTACGGCAAAGCACGCGAGTGGTATGAAAAAGCTGCTCTTCAGGGCAATGCCGTCGCCCAATACAATTTGGGTGATCTCTACTACACGGGGCTGGGCGTGCCGCAAGACTACGGCAAAGCGCGTGAATGGACGGAAAGAGCCGCCATCCAAGGCCATGCCGCAGCGCAATACAACCTCGGTATCCTTTATAAACACGGGCAGGGCGTAGCACAGAACTACGATCAGGCACGCGCCTGGTATGAAAAAGCCGCCGCCCAAAATGATGCCAGGGCACTCTTTAACCTCGGCGCCCTCTACTACAACGGCGAGGGTGTACCGAAGGACATCAACAAAGCCCGCGCGTGGTTCGAAAAAGCCGCCACACAAACGGATGACAAAGAAATCCAGCAAGCCGCGCAAAAAGCCTTGCAAAAAATCTCCCAATAAAGCGGAAACAGACCATGAAAACCACCCTCTGCCTAGCCCTCCTCCTCGCCGGGACTACCGCCCACGCCTTGAGCGACAGCGAAAAAGAAATGCTGATGACCGCTGCCCAACAGGCCTACGAACATCAGGACTACGCCACCGCGCTGGAAAAATGGCAACCCCTCGCTGAGGCGGGCGATGCCGCTGCACAAAATAACCTCGCCTCACTCTACGATAAAGGTCAAGGCGTCGCGCAGGACTATGCCCAAGCGCGTGCGTGGTTTGAAAAAGCCGCCGCCCAAGATAATGCCGAAGCCCAATTCAACCTCGGTCTTCTCTATAAAGACGGACAAGGTGTAACACAGGACTACAACGAGGCGCGTGCGTGGTGGGAAAAATCCGCTGGGCAGGGCACCCCTGCAGCCCAATACAACCTCGGCCTCCTCTACGCCAACGGTCAAGGCGTAGCGCAGGACTACGGACAAGCGCGCGCCTGGTGGGAAAAAGCTGCCGCACAGAATCTCGCCCAAGCCCAATTCAACCTTGGCATCCTCTACGACAACGGTCGGGGCGTGGCACAGGAGTACAGCCAAGCACACGCGTGGTATGAAAAAGCTGCCATCCAAGGCCATGCTGAAGCGCAGTTCAACCTCGGCATACTCTACGACAACGGCCGGGGCATGCCGCAGGACCATGACCAAGCGCGCGTCTGGTTCGAAAAGGCGGCCGCCCAAGGTCATGCCGAGGCGCAATACGACCTCGGCGTTATCTACTACCAAGGCGAAGATGTGCCGCAGGACTACGGCAAAGCTCGCGAATGGTGGGAAAAGGCTGCTGCGCAGGACGTTCCCCAAGCTCAATACAACCTCGGCGTCCTCTACCGCAAAGGCCGGGGCGTGCCGAAAGACATCAACAGAGCCCGCGCGTGGTTCGAAAAAGCCGCCACACAAACGGATGACAAAGAAATCCAGCAAGCCGCGCAAAAAGCCTTGCAAAAAATCTCCCAATAAAGCGGAAACAGACCATGAAAACCCTCTACTTAGCCCTCCTCCTCGCCACAACCGCCGCCCATGCCTTGAGCGACAGCGAGAAAGAAACCCTGAGGACCACCGCCTTGCAGGCTTACGAACAGCAGGACTACGCCACCGCGCTGGAAAAATGGCAAACCCTCGCAACAGCGGGCGATGCTGCTGCGCAAAATAATCTGGGTATCCTCTACAACCAAGGCCAAGGTGTCGCGCAGAACTACGCGCAAGCGCGTGCGTGGTATGAAAAGGCTGCCGCACAAGATGATGCCAACGCGCAATACAACCTCGGTATCCTCTACGCCAAAGGCCAGGGTGTGGCACAGGACTACGGTCAAGCGCGTGCGTGGTATGAAAAGGCTGCCGCCCAAGGTGATGCCGGTGCCCAATACAACCTCGGACTCCTCTATGGCAACGGCCAAGGCGTTGTGCAGGATTACGGTCAGGCGCGCGCGTGGTACGAAAAAGCCGCCGCCCAAGGTGATGCCAAAGCTCAATACAACCTCGGTGTACTCTACGGCAATGGTCAAGGCGTGCCGAAAAATAATGCCAAAGCGCGCGCGTGGTGGGAAAAAGCCGCCGCCCAAGGTGATGCTGATGCCCAACAGAATCTCGGCATTCTTTACGACAATGGCTGGGGCATAGCGCAGGACTACGGCCAAGCGCGTGCCTGGTACGAAAAATCTGCTGCCCAAGGCAATGCCATCGCCCAATACAATCTAGGCGATCTTTACTATAAGGGGCTGGGTGTGCCACAAGACTATGCCAAGGCGCGAGAATGGACTGAAAAATCCGCTATTCAGGGTCATGCCGCAGCGCAATTCAACCTCGGCTTCCTCTACGAAAACGGACAGGGCATAACGCAAGACTACGCCCAAGCGCGTGCGTGGTACGAAAAAGCCGCCGCCCAAGGTGATGCCGATGCCCAATACAACCTCGGTGTCCTTTACGCCGAAGGCCGGGGTGTCGTGCAGGACTACGCCCAAGCGCGCATCTGGTACGAAAAAGCCGCTGCACAGGGTCATGCAAAAGCCCAATACAACCTTGGCGTTCTCTACAACAAAGGCCGGGACGTCGCGCAAGACTACGCCCAAGCGCGCACCTGGTACGAAAAAGCCGCCGTGCAAGGTCATGCCAAAGCCCAATTCAACCCCGGTGCCCTCTACGAAAACGGCCAGGGCATAACGCGGGACTATGACAAAGCACGCGCCTGGTATGAAAAAGTCGCCGCCCAAACAGGCGACCAAGAAGCGCAACAAGCCGCACAGCAAATCCTGCAAGACCTCGACAAAACAGGCAACAACAAACCATGAAGTCCTTCTGTAAGCACGCCCCCACTTAACGACAAATGCCCATGCCCTACCTCCTCCCGCCACTCCTCCTCACCCTCCTCGCCCTCCTGCCCCTGCTGCGCGCGGCACACCGCCGCCACGCGCCCGCCGATCCTGCCGCCGAGCAGCGCGCGCTGATTGCCGCCTGGCGCGCCGCCGATGATCCGGCGGGGCAGGACGAGCGCGATTACCGTCTCTACCACGAACTCAAAGCCCTGCGCGCGGGCAAAACGCCGACTGCGACCCGTCTGCCGCCGTGGTTCTACCCCTTTGCCCTCTTTGCCGTCGCGACCGCCATCGCCCTGTGGCAGCAGGCCGACCGTAACGGCGACCGCTGGCACAACCTGCAACAGCAACTCGCCCCTGCCCTCATGCGCAGCCAGTACCTCGGCGACATTGAGCGCGTGCCGCAAGAAAGTCTCGCCATCTACTGTCAGGCCTTGCAGGCGCGCATTGACCGCCGCGATCCTGCGCAACTCGGCACCCTTGCCCGCTGTTACAGCCGCAACGAGCAATACCCGCCGGCGGCGCAGATTTACGCCCGCGCGCACAGCCTCGCCCCCGATGACGCCGCCATCGCCCTCGACTACGCGCAGACCACCCTCTTTGCCTATCCCGACAAGCCCATGCCCGCCGATATTGAGGCCATCCTGCGCGCGCAAAGCGCCAACCCGCTCGCCAAAGTCCTGCTGGCAGCGGGTTACACACAAAGCGGCAAGGCTGATCTCGCCGCGCCGCTGTGGGCGGAACTGCGCCGCGACCTCGCGCCCGACCATCCGCTCTACCGTCTCATCCCGCCCGCCGCAGACGGCAAGGTAGCCGCCGCACCAACCATCACCGTGCATATCGCGGCGGACACGCTTGCTGCCCTGCCGGATAAAGCCCGTCTCTACGTCAGCGCCAGCCTGCCGGGCGAAAAAATACCGCTCGCTGTGCGCGCCCTCGCCCCTGCTGCCCGGCAAAGCATCGAGCTCACCGACCGCGACAGCATGACCGGCGAGAGCATCAGCCAGCATCCGCAGCTCACCTACCGCGCGATTTTGAGCGCCGATGGCAACGTCAGCGGCACCCGGGTGGCTGAAGCGGAAACGACCGCTGCCGGCGACGCCGCTGTGATGATCGAACTGCCTTAACCGCCTTGGGGCGCGTGATTGCGCCGCTTGGCAGCTTTATTCCCCCCTTCCGCCCTTCGGGCACCTTCCCCCGTAAACGGGGGAAGGGATATTGCACTGACGCGCAAAGCCTATTGCCGTCGCTTGGCAGGGTCTGTGTTTATCCCGCTTGACGGATCCAGTGTTTACACCGCTTGGCAGCATCGTAGGGTGGGCTTTAGCCCACCGAGCAGGCATCGCCTGCTTCTTGCGTTATCTCTTGCTCACCGCCGTCAATCCAGTATTTATCCCGCTTGGCGCCATCCGGACGAAATGGCTCACTACGCCACCCCGCGCCGCCACCGATATAATGCCGTCATCTTTCCGTCCGGTGTTCCTTATGCAAATCGTCCTCGCCTCCGCCTCTCCCCGCCGCGCTTTTCTCCTGCAAATGCTCGGTCTGGATTTCACCACCGCCGAACCTGCCATTGATG
Organism: Cardiobacterium valvarum; assembly: GCF_900460955.1. Taxonomy (GTDB): domain Bacteria; phylum Pseudomonadota; class Gammaproteobacteria; order Cardiobacteriales; family Cardiobacteriaceae; genus Cardiobacterium; species Cardiobacterium valvarum. The sequence continues at coordinate 168,680 of NZ_UFUW01000001.1, read as the reverse complement.
AAAGTGTGCTGGCGGGTGAGACTGCGCCGGAGCTGGTGCTGCGTCTGGCCTGTGCCAAGGCGGAGGCGGTCGCCCCTGATTTTCCCGACGCGCTCATCATCGCCGCCGATACGGTCGTTTCCTGCGACGGCGCCATTCTCGCCAAGCCGCAGGACAACGCCGAAGCGCTCGCCATGCTGCGTCAGCTTTCCGGACGGCAGCATCAGGTCTTCACCGGCCTTGCCATGCGCTGCCGCCATGAACGCTTCACCCACGTCGCATGCAGCAGCGTTACCATGCCTGAGCATCCCGACGCCCTCCTGCGCGCCTATCTTGCCAGCGGTGAATCGCTGGGCAAGGCGGGCGGCTATGGCATTCAGGGGCGCGGCGGCGTGCTGGTTTCCGCCATCACCGGTGATTTTTACAACGTGGTGGGGCTGCCGCTGCAAGCGCTGTGGCAGGGTTTCTGCGAGCTGGGTTGCAGCGGCGAGTTTTTGCAGGCGCTAGGGAGTTGACATGGCAGACAACGTAACGGCGAGCACCGAGATTCTCATCAACCATACTCCCTATGAAACCCGCGTCGCCTTGCTCGGCGACGGCGTGTTGCAGGATATTTTTGTCGAGCGTGAGCGCAAGCGCGGCATCGTCGGCAACATTTACAAAGGCAAGGTGCAGCGCGTCCTGCCGGGGATGGATGCCGCTTTTATCGACATCGGCCTGGAACGCGCCGGTTTCCTGCACGTCAAGAACGTGGTGCGGCGCGGCGACAAGCCGCCGACCCGCATCAGCGAGGTGATGCGCGAAGGGCAGTCGCTGCTGGTGCAGGTGCTGAAAGACCCCATCGGCAGCAAGGGCGCGCGGCTGACCATGGAAATCTCCATCCCCTCGCGTTTCCTCGTCTATCTGCCGACCGCCGAAGACATCGGCATCTCGGCAAAAATCTCCTCCGAAGAACAGCGGCAAAGCCTGCGCGAAGCCGTCGCCGGTTTCCACGAAGGCAAGCAGGGCGGCTTTATCGTCCGCACCGCGATTGAGTCTGCCGGTCTCTGGGCGATGCGCGCCGATATGCAATACCTGCAACGCGTCTGGGAAAACATCCTCTGCCAGCAGCGCCACTCCCGCCCCGGCACCCTCATCTACGGCGAACTGCCGTTGTATCAAAAAGTGCTGCGCGACTACGTCACCCCGGAAGTGCGCCGCATCGTGGTTGACCACCCCGACGCCTACAAACAGATGCGGGCCTTTGCCGACAACTTCCTCGGTAACATGGCGGCCAGCCTCGAACTCTACGACGGTGACCGCAGCCTGTTCGAGCGCTACGGTATCGAGGAGGAGATCGCGCTGGCACTGAAACGCCACGTCGCCCTCAAATCCGGCGGCTACCTCATCATCGACCAGACCGAGGCGATGACCACCATTGACGTCAATACCGGCGCCTTCGTCGGCAAACTCTCGCAAGACGACACCATCTACAAAACCAACCTCGAAGCAGCGCGCGCCATCGCCCGGCAACTGCGCCTGCGCAACCTCGGCGGCATCATCATGCTGGATTTCATTGACATGAACACCCCCGAACACCAGCAGGGCGTGATGGACGCGCTGCTTGACGCACTCGCCGGCGACCGCAGCAAATACACCATCAGCCCGCTCTCACCGCTGGGCATCATCGAAATGACGCGCAAGCGCACGCGGGAAAGTCTGCGCCAGGTGATGTGCGAACCCTGCCCCGCTTGTCAGGGGCGCGGCTATGTCAAAACCATCGAAACTATCGCCTACGAACTCTTCCGCGACCTCATGCGCGAGGCGCGCGACTTCAAGCCGAAGATGATGACCATCGTCGCCGCGCTGGATCTCATCGATTTCATCCGCGAAGAGGAATCGCTGACCTTCTCCGACCTGCAAGCGCTCCTGAAAATCCCCATCCGCCTGCAAGTGGATGCGGGCTACCGCTACGGCCAATACGACATCGCACTGGGGTGAACAGGCAGCGGCATGAAAAAAGCGGGGCGAACCCCGCTTTACCTTTGCCTGTGTGCATCTGCTTCGAGTTTCCGCATACAGTCACAGGATTTTGCCGCGACTATTCCCGAATAGTGATATGGATAGCGACCGTATCCGCCGCTGCACCTGCCGTGAAGTGGTGCCGTCCGTTGAAGGCGAAGGTATCGCCCGCGTGCAGCGTGTATTTTTCGCTGTCGTTCAGGACGACGGCTGACAGTATCCCGGCCGGGGTGCTTGTGGTGCGCAATGCTGTCTCCTTTTGCCAGGATGATGCGTTCGATCTCGCCGTGGCGGTTGGCCAAGGCTTCACCTTCGCCGCTCAGGACGGTACCTGATTGATTGCTCATCGCATCCTCCGTTAGTGGCTGTTCGCCTTATTCTTTAACCAGGGTGATGACAACCAGCGTGTCATCGGTTGCCTCCCCCGCAATGAAGTTTTTGCCGTTAAAGACGAGGGCGTCGCCCGCTTTCAGTTCATGCTCTTCGCTATCGTTCAGGGTGATTTTGATCGCGCCCTGCATGACGTTGAAGATGATGTCTTCGCCTTCGTGGTTGTGCCTGTCAATTTTCTCGCCTTTTTTCAGCGCCTTGCGTACTACTGTGCCGTGGCTGTTTTTAAAGACTTTACCTTCACCAGCAAGCACCTTGCCGACAGGTTCGGCGGCGAGGCCAGGCAGGGTGAGAGCAGCAATGGCGGTGGCGATCAGGACTTTTTTCATGGGATGGCTCCGGTTGTGAATGAAGACCTGACTATACGACTAAATGCGAATTTCTGACATTTACATTTATCAGCTGCGCTATACCGCATGCTGTTTCTCCTGTGGATACAGGCGGGTAATCAAGTTGAAATTGCGCATGGCCGTGCTTATTGTCACAATATCGGTTCTTATTTACTGAGTTGAATCCCATGACCTCCCTCCGCCATCTTCTCCTTCCCCTCTTTTTCCTTTGCTGCCTGCCTGTCTTTGCCCAGGATTATCGTGCTTTTGCCGAGGACATCGCCACACGGCTGGATGCTACCAACGAACTCTATCAGGCGGACAAGGTTGATGAGGCCAAGGAAAAAGTACAGATGGCCTATTTTGAGGTCTTCGAGAATCTGGAAGGGCCGATCCGTATCAATATTTCCGCGAAGAAGAGCGCCGAGATGGAAGCGGAATTTGGCGCCATCCGCCGCATGATCAGCCAGGGTGAGCCGAAAGACGCCGTCGCCGCCCGCCTGCAAGCGCTGCGCGACGAAGTGCGCGCGGTGGTACCGACGCTGGAAAGCGGGCACAAGCTGGTGGCGCACGGCGCGCATAGCGCACTGGAAGGCATTGACCCCGGCTGGGCGGCGGCGTATCAGGCGATGGATGACCATCTTGCCGCCGCCGTCAGCGCTTTTGAGAAGAAGAATCCCGCTGAGGCGAAGGCGCGCGTGCAACAGGCGCAGTACGACGGCTTCAAGAACAGTGACATGGAAACCACCATCCGCATGCAGAAATCGGCGCGCGCAGCGGAAGTCATCAACCGCAAATTCGCCGCGCTCATGAAGCAGGCAGAATCGGACGACAATATCAGCAGCTTTGGTTACAGCGTGACCACACTGCTGGATGACGTGCAAGAAGCGCTGCAAGACGTCCCCGCACCGGTCACTGCCGTGGCAGCAGATGATGCTGCCGCTACCGCCGATAGCGGTAAGGATTGGACGGCGGTGCGCGGTGAGCTCTTCACTGCTCTGGGTGGGGCGAAGGCGACCTATCAGGCAGGGGATACGAAAAAAGCGGTCAGCCAGGTGCAGGATGCCTACTTCGATGTTTTTGAGGCGAGCGGCATGGAAAACGCCATCGGCGCCCGCGATACTGCTTTCAAAACTGAGCTGGAAGGCCACTTCACCAAACTCGTTGGCCTGATGAACGCCGGCAAGGACGAAGCCGCCATCCAAGCCGAAATTACCGCCTTCTCCGTCAACATGGACAAGGCGATGGACATGCTCGGCGGCAGTACCACCGGCTTCGCCCTCTTCATCGCCAGCCTCACCATCATCCTGCGTGAGGGGCTGGAAGCGCTGCTCATCGTCGCCGCCGTCATCGCCTACATCCACAAAAGCGGTCATGGCGACAAGCAAAAAATTATCACCGGCTCGGTGTGGTGGGCGCTTGCCGCCAGCGTCGTGACCGCCCTGCTCTTCAAATGGCTGCTCGCGAACGCCGCTGCCGGGCGGGAGATCCTCGAAGGCGTCACCATGCTCATTGCCACTGTCATGCTCTTCGGCATGAGCTACTGGCTGCTCTCGAAAGTCGAGGCGCAGCATTGGAAAGCCTACCTCGAAAAGAAAATCGGCACCTCGCTCAGCCAGGGCTCGCTCATCGGCCTGTGGCTGACCAGCTTCCTTGCCGTCTATCGTGAAGGCGCGGAAACCGTCCTCTTCTACTTCGCCCTTGCCGCCGAAGCGAAAACCGCGCCGGATTACGGCTATCTTGCAGGCGGTTTCGCCGTTGGCGTCGTCATCCTCGCTGTCATCTACCTCATCATGCGCTACAGCGTGGTGCGCCTGCCGCTCAAACCCTTCTTCATGTTCACCGGCATTTTCATGTACCTGATGGCTTTCATCTTCGCCGGCAAAGGTGTCGCGGAGCTCATTGAGGGCAAAGCCTTCACTCCTACCCTCATCGGCGACGGCACCGCCATTCCCGCCTGGATGACCAACTGGCTCGGCATCGCGCCTTACTGGGAAACCCTCTTGCCGCAAATCGTGCTGCTGCTCGCGGCGCTCTTTGCACTGTGGGTGCTGTTTATCCGCAAACCGAAAGAATCTTCCAACCGCTCGTAAACCTTATAGGAGGTACCCATGAGCATCAAAAAAACCGCACTGGCTGCTGCCATGCTGCTGACCGCTACCGGCGCCTATGCCTTCACCGAATACCCGGCGGGCGAACCGCAAACCATCAACGAGATGGAAATCGCCGCCGTGTACCTGCAACCGGTCGAAATGGAACCGCGTGGCATGGGACTGCCTGCCGCAGAATCGGATATCCACCTCGAAGCGGACATCCACGCCACCAAAGGCAACAAGAACGGCTTTGGCGAAGGTGAATGGATGCCGTACCTGACCATCTCCTACACTCTGGAAAATCTTGACACCAAAGAGAAACAGGAAGGCATCTTCATGCCGATGGTCGCCAGCGACGGCCCGCACTATGGGCAGAACATCAAAATGCTCGGCGTGGGCAACTACAAAGTGACCTACCACATCGAGCCGCCGCCGAAGGCCGGCATGCACCGCCACACCGACGAAGAAACCGGCGTGGGCAAATGGTGGAAACCGTTTGACGTGTCCTACGAATTCAAATACACCGGCCTCGATAAGGACAAAGGTCAACCGTCGCCGAAAGTGAACAACTAAGCGGCACGGCTGCATAAAAAAACGGGCTTTGCGCCCGTTTTTTTGTTGCCCGTCCGCCGTTACGGCAGGAAGCGGAAGATGCCGAACGCACTGTCCACATGAAAGTCCGGCTGTGGCGTGTTCGGGTTGACCCACGAGATCCATTCCATCACCGGTTCCGCACTGCCGCTCGGCGAGAATTCGGCGCGGAAAACGCCGGTGCGCATGGTGCCATCGCGCAGCAGTTTCAGGTCTTGCAGGGTTTTCAGCGGGATTTTGCCTTCGACGCTGTAACCGTTTGCCGTCAGCTCGGCTTTGCTTTCCAGCCCCGGCAGGTTCCAGCTGCTGTCGAATTTGCGGTAGTAATCGATGGCATAGTCGTGCACCCGTCCCTGGGAATCGACTTCAATGGCGTAGTAGCGGCTCATGCCTGCTTCGCCCGGACGGTCAATCGGTTCACCTGCAAAGAAAAGTTCGACCCGGTCTTCGCCGTCCACGGTGCTTTCATCGCTCCAATGCTCGCTGGTAAGCACCTGCTTGTCGCTGACGACAAAGCTGAAATAGAAGTTCTCGCCATCGCTGAAAGCCTTGAAGACGGTTGCCGGGGCTTCTTTTTCCGCCCAGGGGTAGTGGAAACTGCCGGCCAGAGCGGGAATTTGCTCCCAGACGTCTTCATTGATTTTGCCATCCAGTGCAACGGCTTCGCTGCGCTTCACCACGTCGTATTGGCTCATGCCGTAATTCGGGCTGATCACCGGGGTGTGCGCGGCCCAAGCGGCAACACCGCCGCTGAGCAGGGCAGCAACAAGCAGGTAACGGTAGTTCGGATTCATGTGTTTCTCCTGATTAAGAGATGGGAATACGTCCCAAGCGGGGCGTCGGACGGATTATAGAACGCTTGGTAGGAGTGCTTAACCACTTCCCCCAAAAGTCCCTGACGTTCGTTGCATCGCCGCTTGAGCGGTCTTTTCCGCTTCGCAATGCTCTCGTGACGGCGAATCAGGTTTGCCGCCTGCCACTCATGGCTGGTGGCAGGCGGTGGAATCAGCAGCTGTAATAGAGCTCAAATTCAAGCGGGTGCACTTGCAGGCGCATCCGTTCGACTTCCTGGCGTTTGAGTTCGATGTAGCCGCGCAGCAGGTCGTCGTTGAAGACGTCGCCCTGTTTGAGGAAGGCGTTGTCCGCTTCGAGCGCATCCAGTGCTTCTTCCAGCGAGAAAGCGACTTGCGGGATGTTGTCCGCTTCTTCCGGCGGCAGGTCGTAAAGGTCTTTGTCCATCGCCTCGCCCGGGTGCAGTTTGTTTTTGATGCCGTCAAGACCCGCCATCAGCAGCGCGGCGAAGGCGAGGTAGGGGTTCGCAGTGGAATCCGGGAAGCGGATTTCGATGCGCCGCGCTTTCGGATTGGTGATGTAGGGGATGCGGATGGAGGCTGAGCGGTTGCGCGCGGAGTAGGCGAGCATAATCGGCGCTTCGAAGTGCGGCACGAGGCGTTTGTAGCTGTTGGTGGAGGGGTTGGTGAAGGCGTTCAGGGCGCGCGCGTGCTTGATGACGCCGCCGATGAAGTAGAGCGCCATGTCGGTGAGGCCGCCGTAGCCGTCGCCGCTGAAGAGGTTTTTGCCGTCTTTGTAGAGCGAGATGTGGACGTGCATGCCGGAGCCATTGTCGCCAACCAGCGGTTTGGGCATGAAGGTCGCGGTTTTGCCGGCGGCGTAGGCGACGTTATGGATGATGTATTTGAGCTGCTGGACTTCGTCGGCTTTGCGCACCAGGGTGTTGTAGCGCATCCCGATTTCGCATTGGCCGGTTGCGACTTCGTGGTGCTGGACTTCGACGCCCTGGCCGACCTGGGTCAGCAGTTCGCACATTTCGGCGCGCAGGTCGTGCAGGGAATCTACCGGCGCAACGGGGAAGTAGCCGCCTTTGATGTTCGGGCGGTGGCCGCTGTTGCCGTTCGGCAGGTCGGCAGCGCTGTTCCAGATGCCTTCTTCGCTGACGATTTCAAACATGACTTTGTGCATGCTGGTTTGGTATTTCATTTCGTCGAAGACGAAGAATTCGTTCTCGGGGCCGAAGTAGGCGGTGTCGGCCAGGCCGGTGGATTTGAGGTAGGCCTCGGCGCGACGGGCGAGGGAACGCGGGTCGCGGGCGTAACCCTGCATGGTGTCCGGCTCGATGATGTCGCAGGTGATGTTCAGGGTTTTTTCGGCGTAGAAGGGGTCAATGTAGGCGGTCGCCGGATCGGGCAAGAGGATCATGTCGCTGTTGTGGATGCCTTTCCAACCGGGGAAAGAGGAGCCGTCGAACATTTTGCCTTCTTCGAAGAAGTCTTCGTCAATGTCGGCGGGATAGGTGACATGGTGTTCTTTGCCTTTGCTGTCGGTGATGCGCAGGTCAAGGTATTTGACGTCTTCGTCGCGGATGAGGCCGAGGATGTCGCTGGGGGTCATGATGGGCTCCGGTTGGTTTGAAGCGCGGTATTATGCATGAATCCGCCTCAGGCGGGGTGCGCTACAATGGCGCCCGTTTTTTGTTTTTTTGTGAGGTTTTTATGGTTGTTACGCGTTTTGCCCCCAGCCCGACCGGCGATTTGCATATCGGCGGGGTGCGCACGGCTTTGTATTGTTGGCTGCACGCCCGGCAGCATCAGGGGACGTTCCGCTTGCGCATCGAGGATACGGACCGCGAACGCTCAACCGAGGCGTCCACACAGGTGATTCTCGACGGACTGAACTGGCTCGGTCTGCATCATGATGGCGAGGTTGTCTATCAGAGCCAGCGTTTTGACGCATACAACGCGATTATTGACGAGATGATTGCGCGTGGGCAGGCGTATTACTGCTGGTGTACGCCGGAGGAGCTGGACGCGATGCGCGAGGAACAGAAGCGGCTGGGGCTGCCGCAGCGTTATAACGGTAAATACCGTGATGGCGGCGAGCCGGTGCCGGGAGTGACGCCGGCGGTGCGTTTCAAGAATCCAACAGAAGGCAGCGTAACCTGGCATGACAAGGTACGCGGCGTAGTGACGGTCAATAACAGCGAACTTGATGACTGGGTCATCCGTCGCTCGGATGGTGCGCCGACGTACAATTTCTGTGTGGTGGTCGATGATGCGGCAGCGAAAGTCTCGCTGGTGATTCGCGGTGAGGACCATGTCAGCAATACGCCGAAGCAGATTAATTTGTACCGCGCACTGGGTTATGACGTGCCGGATTTTGCCCATGTGCCGATGATTTTAGGCGACGATGGCAAGCGTTTGTCCAAGCGGCACGGTGCAACAAACGTGCTGGATTATCGCCGCGAAGGCTATTTGCCGCCGGCCATTTTGAATTATCTGGTCCGCCTCGGTTGGGCACATGGCGATCAGGAAATTTTCAGCATGGACGAGATGTTGCGGTTTTTCCGTATCGAGGACGTGCACAGCGCCGCTTCCACGTTCAATACGGAAAAGCTGCGCTGGCTGAACCAGCATTATATGAAGGAAGCTACGCCTGCCGATTTACTGCTGCAGTTGTTACCGCACTTTGCCCCCCTCGGCATCACGCCGGATGAAGCGGTCGTGCTGCGCGCCATCCCGCATTATCAGGAACGCGCCAAGACCTTGAAGGAAATGGCGGAAAACATGGCCTGGCTGTTCCAGGCGCCGCAATCGTTCCCGCCGGACGCGGCGAAAAAGGCATTCAAGGGCGCAGATACCGTGCAGTTGTTGCAGGATTTACAGTCGCGCATTGAGACATTGACGGTAGTGAACGAGGAAACCTTGCATGATGCGGTCGCCGCTTGCGTGGAAGCCAACGGAGTCGGCTTTGGCAAAGTCGGACAACCTGCGCGTCTCGCTGTTACCGGAGGCGCGCCATCTCCCGATTTGGCCCTCACGCTATCGCTGCTTGATAAAGAAGAAATCCTGCGCCGCCTGCAATTTGCATCGGAATATGTCCTGAAAAATCAGGTATAAATAAAATTCTTCGTACAAGATAAATGTGAACCGTTGACGAAGGCGCGGTTTCTGCTAGAATGCGCGCCTTCCCGAATACGGGGCTATAGCTCAGCTGGGAGAGCGCCTGCATGGCATGCAGGAGGTCAGCGGTTCGATCCCGCTTAGCTCCACCAAATGTCCCCATCGTCTAGAGGCCTAGGACATCGCCCTTTCACGGCGGTAACAGGGGTTCGAATCCCCTTGGGGATGCCAATTCGGCATTACGTCATTTTGGGAATCCTCAAACCAAGTAGTTTCTATCACATTTTGTCCCCATCGTCTAGAGGCCTAGGACATCGCCCTTTCACGGCGGTAACAGGGGTTCGAATCCCCTTGGGGATGCCAAACGGTTATCCACGAAGCACGCATTAGCGTGTTTTTTATTGCCCATATTCTCTATTTCGAGCCACATTGCCGAAAATTATGCGGAAGCGTATATTGCCCGCTTCCAAAGCAGTCCACGTCTTTCATCATTTTCGGAGAAACCATGCGCAAAATCGGCAAATCGCACAAGCTGGACAATGTTTGTTACGACATTCGCGGCCCCGTTCTGGCGGAAGCGATGCGGATGGAGCGACAAGGCTACGACATCATCAAACTCAACATCGGTAATCCCGCCCCATTCGGCTTTAATGCTCCCGATGAAGTGCGTGAAGACTTGATTGCTAACCTTGCCAAGGCGCAGGGATACAGTGAATCCAAAGGCGTTTTTGCCGCACGCAAAGCCATCATGCACGAGACACAACGGCTTGGTATAAAAGGTGTGACGGTAGACGACATCATCTTGGGTAATGGCGTATCCGAGCTTATCGTGATGGCCATGCAGGCATTGCTAGACAGCGGCGACGAAGTCCTGATACCGATGCCCGATTACCCGTTGTGGACAGCGGCGGTCAATCTTGCTGGTGGACGGGCTGTGCACTACCTGTGTGATGAAGAAAACGGCTGGAATCCTGCCATAGATAACATTCGCGCCAAAATAAATGCCAACACCAAAGCCATCGTCATCATTAACCCGAATAACCCGACAGGAGCCGTGTACAGCCCGGAAATCCTACGCGAAATCGTGACCATTGCCGAAGAACATGGCTTGGTCGTTTTTGCTGATGAAATCTACGACAAAATCCTTTACGAAGACGCCAAACACACGCCGACTGCCTCTCTCGTCGAAAACACCCTTTGCGTGACCCTCAATGGTCTATCCAAGGCTTACCGTGCTGCCGGCTTTCGCTCCGGCTGGATGATTCTGTCCGGCAATCTGGCAATGGCGAAAGGCTACATTGAAGGACTGGAAATGCTGTCATCTATGCGTCTTTGTGCCAACGTCCCCGCGCAATACACTATCCAAACTGCCTTGGGCGGCTACCAGAGCATCTACGATCTTACCCGCCCCGGCGGACGGTTGCGTGAGCAACGTGATCTTGCCTACGAAAAAATCAGCGAAATTTCGGGGTTGTCTATGGTCAAGCCAATGGGTGCGTTATACGGTTTCGTCAAAATGGATACCAAACGCTTCGGTATTCATAACGACGAACGTTTCATTCTGGATTTATTGCGTAACAAACAAATCCTGCTGGTGCATGGTCGCGCCTTTAACTGGCATGCTCCGGATCACTTCCGTATCGTCTTCCTGCAATACAAAGATGACCTCAGCTCCGCATTAGACAAATTGGCCACATTCCTGAAAATTTACCAACAAAAATAGCTTATTGTGAAAATAGTCAAATACTTGCTTGACGGTAAAGGGCGAGCTGCTTAGAATGCGCCGCCTCAAATGTATTCCCCGATAGCTCAGTCGGTAGAGCAAGTGACTGTTAATCACTGGGTCGGCGGTTCGAGCCCGTCTCGGGGAGCCACATTTTTCCTTCTAGATATTTTCATTATTCCCCGATAGCTCAGTCGGTAGAGCAAGTGACTGTTAATCACTGGGTCGGCGGTTCGAGCCCGTCTCGGGGAGCCACAACGCGTTCATCCTCCATTGCCGCTTGTGAAAGCGGCGATTTTTTGTCTTTACACTTATCCGTTCGTGCGTCTTTGTGACGTCATAGAGAAAACGCATAATCAAGGCGAGCCAATACCATATCGGTTCTACTGGAAACTGACTATAAAAAAACGTCGCCTGCCGGTATGTCGCAACTAATCTCAAAGAATAGGCTTGCCTCGCCGTACCACCTTCTCACCTTGCAACCGAGATTGGCATCATTCAGTCAATTTTTGCCCGTTTCAGCCGCATCGCATTGCCCAGCACGGAGATGGAACTCAGCGCCATCGCCGCGCCGGCGATGATGGGATTGAGGTAACCGAGTGCGGCAAGCGGGATACCCAGCACATTATAGATGAAGGCAAAGAACAGGTTTTGTTTGATGCTTTTCAGGGTGGCACGACTAATGAGCAGCGCATCCACCAGTTGATTGATGCTGTGCTGCATCAGGGTTGCTGAAGCGGTGTGTGCGGCGACATCCGCCCCGCCCTGCATGGCGAAACTAACGTTAGCGGCGGCAAGTGCGGGCGCATCGTTGATACCATCACCGACCATTGCGACTACCTTTCCAGCAGCTTTGAGCGCCTGTACGGCGGCGGCTTTGTCACGCGGGCTCATGTCGCCATTGGCCTGGGCAATGCCGAGTTGGGAAGCGATGTGGCTGACGGTGTTTTGCGTGTCGCCGCTCATGATGTGTGTGGCAATGCCATGCGCGTGCAGGCGGGCAATGGCGGCGGCGCTATCGGCTTTCGGGATGTCGGCAAGGGCGAAGGCGCCAAGCGGGCAGTCGTCCACGGCGACGGCGACGATGCTGGCTGTCTGCCAGATGGAGTCAAGCCCGGCGGGCAGCTGCAGGCCACAATAGTCAGGTTTCCCGGCTTTGACGCTGCCGACGCCCACGATCTGTGCATGAATGCCTGCTCCAGCGTCAGTTTTGGCGTCATAGGTTTCCGGCAAGTCGAGGCCGCGCGTTTGTGCCGCTTGCACGATGGCACGGGCGAGCGGGTGCGCGGCGTGTTGTTCGACGGCAGCGGCGAGGCGGTAGAGATTGTCTTCGTCGCCAGCAGGCGTGTAGGCGGCAACAATACTGGGTTTCCCTTCGGTCAGGGTGCCGGTTTTGTCGAGGACGACGGTATTGACGTGCGCGGCTTCTTCCATCGCAGCGGCGTCTTTGTAACGGATGCCGCACTGTACGGCTTTGCCCATGCCGACCATGATGGCGGCGGGGGTGGCGAGGCCGAGGGCACAGGGACAGGCGATGACAAGCACGGCAACAGCGTGCATCAATGCGCGCGTCCAGTCGCCTTTAATGAAGCCGGTGAGGATGAAGGTGGCAACGGCGATGGCAACGACGGTCGGCACGAAGATGGCAGCGGTTTTGTCGGCGAGACGCGCGATCGGCGCTTTGCTGCCTTGCGCTTCGGACAGGGCGTTCATCATGTCGCCGAGCAGGGTGTGGCTGCCGAGCTGTTCGGCGCGGTAGGTAATACTGCCATCGCTCATCAGCGCCCCGGCAAGGACGCGGCTGCCCGCTTCTTTGGCTTCAGGACGCGATTCGCCGGTGAGGTGGCTTTCGTCCGCCCAGCCGCTGCCACTCTCGACGGTGCCATCGGCAGCGATACGCTCACCATGATTGGCGCGGATGTGGTCGCCGGTTTGCACTTGATCCAGCGGCAGGGTTTGCCAGTGGCCATCGCGCTCGACCATGACTTGCGGCGGGGTGAGTTTGAGCAAGAGACTGAGGCTGTTCAGGCTGGTCTTTTTGACGCGGTGTTCGAGGTATTTGCCGAGCGAGACAAAGCCGATAACCATCACCCCCGCCTCGAAGTAGATTTGCCCGCCATGCGCGTGGCCATGTTCGCCGAGCGGGACAAGGAAGAGCATGGCGGTGGAATAGGCGTAGGTAGCGACGGTACCGATGCTGACCAGTACGTCCATGTTGGCCAGTCCGCCCTTGATACTCGCCCAGGCGCTACGGTAAAACGGCACGGCGAGCCACAGTTGCACCACGCTCGCCAACGCAAACTGCCACCAAGGTGGCAGCATCCAGTCATGCCGCCCGATCAGCATCCCCGCCATTCCGATAAGGAAGGGGATGTTGATGGCAAAGAGCAGCCACAGCCGCCAACCGATATGCGTTTCTGGTGCGGCTTGTGGTAACTCGTCCGTTTTTTCCTGCGCACCGTAGCCGGTCTTCTGGATAACGGCGATGATGTCGGCGATGCTGGTTTTACTGTCGTCAAACGTGACCTGCGCCTCTTCACTGGCGAAGTTCACCCCCGCCGTGACGACGTAGTCTTTTTTGTTGAGGACTTTTTCGATGCGCGCGGCGCAGGCCTGACAGGTCATGCCGGTAATTTGAAAACGGGCTTTTTGTTGCATGGGATTCAGGGTTAGGTATAGGTATTTACAATCTTGCAGGGCAAGAAAATATCTTTAAAAACAGTGGGCAATCCCTCCTCTCCCCGCTTGCGGGGGGAGGTGTCGCGCTGTGACGGATGGGGTCGTCTTCCGCATCGTCCTGCGGACGAACACCCCCCACCCCAGCCCTCCCCCGCAAGCGGGAGAGGGGGCTTTCCTTTGATAATTAAAGATTTTTCCACGGAGAAAGATGGGCAGGCGCTGATGGTTTGCGGAAAACCCACATCACGCCCCCGTCCGCAAGGCGCCCATTTCGGCGACCAGTTGCGGATAACGCGCACGCAGGGCGCTGCCGTGCAGCGGTTCGCGGGCAAGGGCAAAATCGCCGTCGTCATAGCTGAGTTCGGGGGCGGCATCATAAGCGGCATCACGAATAGCATCTTCCTCCTCGCCGTGCGTTGCCGCATAGGCGTTGTCTGTCACATACAACATTCCTTCACCGTCACAGCGGGCAATATCGAAGCTGTAACCGCCGCTCACGAAGCGGTTGATGTCGGCACGCATATCGTCGCAAAACGCCTTGCCCTGCAACAGCATCCAGCAGCGGAAATACAGGAACATATCATCAGAAACATAGCCGTCGAAATCATAGCCCGCCTTGGTCGGCGTACATTCGCCCCAAACGACGGTATAAAACTCGATAATCTCGGCGGTATAAAGTCTGGCCAGCTCTTGACGCATCGTCAGCTCGAATTGCAGCAATTCCTCCTGATTCCAAGTAGCGAGGTGATCGGTCAATAACGCGATCTGCTCGTCCGGATCGTATTCTGACCAATGCGCGCCTTTCCAATGATGCGCGGTATCGATTGCCTGCCAGAAACGGGATTCATTGAACTGAGTCATCAATTACCTCCCTATAAAGACGCGTCATAACCGCCGTCTTCCACGGCGGCAATCAGCGCTTCGGGGCTGGTCTTCGCCGCATCAAACGCCACCTCGGCGCGCTTGTCAGCGAGGCTGACGGTGGCACTAACCACGCCGTCCACGCCTTGCAGGATTTTCGTGACGCTGGCGACGCAGCCGTTGCAGTTCATGCCGTCAATATTCAGGGTGATGTGTTGCATAAAAACCTCTTGAAAAACAAACTGAAAAGATGACGCGCGCTTGCATGCCCCATGCGTCGGGCGGCACTATAAACCTTTACCCGCAGACAAGGTCAACCCCCATGCACATCAGCGCTGCCGCCCGCCACACGGGTCTATCCGCCAAACAAATCCGCGATTACGAAAAACGCGGCCTGCTCACCCCCGCCACGCGCAGCGCCGCGGGCTACCGCAGTTACGACAGCGCCGACCTCGCCCGCCTGCACTTCATCCGCCACGCGCGCGCCGTCGGCTTCTCCCTGCAACAAATCGCCACCCTGCTGCGTTTGCAGGAAAACCCCGCCCGCCACGCCGGCGAAGTGAAAGCGCTCACCGCCGCACACATTGCCACCCTGCGCGCACAAATCGGTGACTTGCAGGTGATGGTGGCGGAATTACAGCGCTGGCACGATGCCTGCCACGGTGACGACACACCCGCCTGCGCGATTCTGGACGGCTTGCAGCAGGATGACCCGCAGGGAGCGGAGGCATAGGCTTCATCAAGCGGCGTAATGGCTGGGTTCGCGCAAAAGAAATCCGCCGCATTGCAGCGGATTTCTTTGTTTTCGCCAAGGCGAAAGATGCCGGCGTTTATTGGCGTTGCAACATTTCCTCGTTGACCTTGATCTTGGCGTGGCGGTAGAGCCAGTCGCCGTAGCTGTTGTAGGTCGTCGCCATGTCCTGTTGCTGCCAGGTGAAGGCAGCGCCCTGGCGAATGTTATCCGGCAGGGCTTTGATGTCGCCGTCGCGCACGCTATCGAGGCGGGCAATGATGAGGTCACCGTTGGCGCTTTTCTGGGTGCTGATGCGCGCCGGGTTTTCGAAGAGTGCCGGCACGATCGGGTTGTCGCTGAAGCGGTTAGTCGGCTCAAGGGTGAGGGTTTCCACACCGTATTCCCGCGTGAGTTTTTCGACTTCGTCGCGATTGTTCTCGCTGAGGGCTTTTTGCAGGGCTTCGCCGCGTGTTTGCAGGCCTTTTTCCGCCTCGGCATTGCGGTAGTCACGTTCGACGTCGTTTTTCACCTCGGCGAAGGGGCGCGGCTGCGGTTTTTCGCGGCGGGTGACGGTGAAGAAGACGGTTTGTTGCGGCGCAATTTCGACTGGGTCGGCGGTTTTATTTTCCGCCAGCGGTTTTTCGCCGAAGAGTTGTTCACGCACTTTCGGGTTTTGCAGCCAGGCGGCATCTGTACTGGCGGCGGTGATGTTTTTCAGGCTGGCGATGTTGCCGCCGGTGATGCCGGTGATGGCGGGCAGCGGCTGGCCGTTTTGCGCGGCGTCGAAGGCCTGGTTGGCACGGCTGTCGTAGGTGGCGAGGTTTTGTTGGGCGGCGAGGCGGCGCAGTTCGTCGTCGCTGAGGGAGCTGGCTTCGATGTTGCCGAGTTCGATCAGCATGTCGCCGTATTCGCTTTTGATGACAGGGCTGGTGTCGCCGCTTGCCGCCAGGGCAAAGAGGGCTTCGCCAATTTCCGGGGTCACGCTTTTGTCTTTGCTGGCGGGGTCGAGGGTGCCGGTTTCGCCGGCGGTGGTTTTGTCGGTAACGGCCTGCCAGTAGTCGGCGAAGGTTTTTTCGCCTGCCTGGATGGCAGCAGCAGCGTCAGCGGCAGTTTTACTGTCGTCAAAGATGATGTAGCGGCCACTACGTTTTTCACTGGCCTGGCGGGCAGCGGCGATTTGTTCGTCGCTCGCGCCGAGGTCGGCGATGTCGTAGAGGGTATAGTCGATGTCCACCGCTTCCGGCGTGGTGTAGTTATCTTGATGGGCGTTGTGGTAGGCATGCAGGGCATCGTCGCTGACGCTAACAGCCTCCGCCAGCGGTGCACGCGGCAAGGTGTAGAGGGTGTAGCCGCGTTCTTGTGCCAGCGTTTGCAGGTAGGATTGCAGGAGCGGGTGGTTATCGCCTGGGTCACTCAGCAGGGCACGGTAGTAGGCGGCAACGGTTTGTTCGTTGCGCACACTGTTCTGGTAGGTTTCGGCGCTGAGGTGGTTTTGTGTCAGCCATTGCTGGTATTGGGTGTTGTCGCCAAACTGGCTTTTGATGATGCGGTAGAGGGCGGTTTCCGGCAGGATGTAACGACTGTCGAGGGCATGCTGCTGGAAGAGGTTTTGCGTGATGAGGCGGCGCAGGGTGCGGGCTTTGGTCTCGGCTTCGCCCAGATCCGGGGCTTGCTGCTGTATTTCCCGGTAGACGTTGTTGTAGGCACTGATCGGGATGCTGTGGCCGTTGACGGTAGCGACGGTGGCGCGCTCTCCGCCCGGCTGGTTAAAGAAGGGAACGCCGATAAACAGCATGCCGATACCGGCGATGATGACGAGGGCGTAGGTGATGCGGTTGGTCTTTTTTTCGCGGATGTCTTCGAGCATGGGGTTTTCCGTGGGTTGGTGTGGGCGCGGATTGTATAGTGCGCCGGGAGATGTTGCCACCGGCGGCAGCCGCCTGTTCAGGTGGTCGGGCCGCTTTTGATGGCGATGATGTGGGTGTTGTCGGCGGTGGCGCGGATGCTGTGGGTTTCCAGCGGTGCGAGGCTGATGATGCGGTCCGGCAGCAGGGTTACCGTACTGCCGTCAACGCTGCTGTGAATTTCCGCGCTGCCGCTCAGGGTGATGAGGATGATGGTCGCCGGGCTTTGGTAGGGCGGGATTTCGTTACCCGCACGCAGGCGCATTTCGACGATTTGGTGCCGCTCGCTTTCTTCAAGGATGCCGCCGAGCGGGCCGCTGTGGTGCAGGGGCAGGGTTTGCATGGTCGCCTTCTTTATTCGGGCAGGTTAAGCAGGGTTTCGATGAGTTCCGGTGAGCCCGCTGTGTGCATGAGTTCCTGCGGGGTCAGGTATTTCAGCGCTTCGGCATAGTGCTGTGCTTCTTGCAGTTTGGCCTTGGCGGTGATGTGCAGCAGACGGTCTTTGGTGCTTTGCGGCGCGTTCAGGTCGAGGGCGGCGATATGGGCGGCGGCCAGGGCGCGGTCGCGGCCCAGTTCATGGATGCGGCGGCTGCGGCAGGCGGCAAAGGCGGTGCTGTTTGCCTCAGCAGCGGTCTCAATGGCCGGTGGGCTGGTTTCTTCGGGGATGAGCAGGATGTGTTTTTTTGCGAGCCAGCCACCCAGGCGGGTGTTGCCGCTGTGGCGCGACAGCCACGGCGAGAGGAAGAGGCCGATGATGATGGGCGAGAGCCAGATGATCTGGTTCGGCGCCTGCCAGATGAGGCCGCAGAGGACGATGGTGGCGATGGCGACGTAGAGCAGGTTGCGCTTGATGGCGTCTTTCCACGGCAGCAGGGCACCTTCGCGGTTTTGCGTGCGCCAGCCGCTGTCGCGGCCAAGGAAGATATCGATAACGTGCCGCGTCTGGATAAGCATGAGCAGCGGCGCGTAGAGGGTGGAGATGATGAGTTCGACGATGAAACCCTGGGTGACGGCAAGGGTGCCGCCAAAGGCGCGGCGGCGTTTGCTGCTGATGAGGACGCGGATCCAGCCGATGAATTTGGGCAAGAGCAGCAGGCTGATGGCGGCGAAGAAGAGCCACAGCATCCGTTCGGGATCGAAAGTCGGCCAGTCGGGGAAAAGCTGGCGCGCGCTGGTGAAGTATTTGGGCTTGGTAAAGAGGGTTTGCGCGGTGATGCCGGTACCGACGATGAGCATGATGAGCCAGATGGGGCTCATGATGTAGCTGGCGATGCCGATGAGGAAGTGGATGCGACTCGGCCAGCGCAGGCCTTTGCTGCCGATGATGCCGAGGTGCTGCATGTTGCCCTGCGCCCAGCGGCGTTCACGGCCAACGAGATCGTCCAGGGTCGGCGGCAGGCCTTCGTAGCTACCACCAAGATCGGGATCCATGCGCACGTGCCAGCCGGCGCGACGCAAAAGGGCGGCTTCGACGAAGTCGTGGCTCAGGATGTGGCCGCCGATAGGGTTGCGCCCGCGCAGGATGGGCAGGCCGCAGCTGTCGGCAAAGGCCTGGACGCGGATAATGGCGTTATGCCCCCAGTAGTTGCCGTCTTCGCCCTGCCAGGCGGCGACGCCGCGCGCGACGATGGGGCCGTAGAGGGCACCGGCAAACTGGATGGCGCGGGCAAGCAGGGAGTTGCCGCCGATGAGGCGCGGCATGGTTTGCAGCAGGCCGAGGCGCGGTTCGGCGTCCATGCGCGCGACCATTTCGACCAGGGTGTCGGCTTCCATCAGGCTATCGGCGTCCAGCATGATCATGTAGGCGTAACGCCCGCCCCAACGGCGTACGAAGTTTTCGACGTTGCCGGATTTGCGCCCGCTGTTTTGCGCGCGGCGGCGGTACCAGACGGGGAGCGGCGATTTTTCGCGCAGGACGTGCAGGGCGGCGGTTTCGCCCAGCCAGGCGTCGGGCTTTTGCGTGTCGGAGATGATGAAGATTTCGGCGCGGTCGGCGAGCGCGGTGTGGCTGAGTTCTTGTGCCATCGCCAGCAGTGCGGCGTGGGTCAGCGCCGGATCTTCGCCATAGACGGGCATAAGCAGGGCGACTTTACCGCCTTGCGGGTCAAGCCTGCCCTGGTGACGGCGCTGCGGTAATAACCCCGCGAGGCAAGCGGTAGTGGAAAAGGCAACCCAGTAGAAAGTGAGCGCGAAGAAGACAAACAGGATGTATTGCAACAGGGTGCTGCGTCCGTCGCCGAAAGCTTTGAGCATGTGCCAGCTGCCGAAGGTACCGATGGCGAGCGCGCCACCGAAGGCGACGAGGCGGGCAAGGTGGGTACGCAGCGGGGTGTGGATGGGCGGCCGGCCGGGTGCTTTGCGCAGGGACTGAACCCGCATGTTGAGCGGGGCTTCCGGCGGCACGGCGGGGATGGTGGTGTTCATGGAATCTAGGTTCAGGTGATGTTATATGGCATGAAGGCGGGCTGATGCCCGCCCTTTCTAGCCGATACCCTTACTTCCCCCTGCGGGGTTGGCGAGCCTCGCCGTACTCATTTGTACTGTCTTCGGCTCGCCGCCTTGCATTGAGAAAGCAATGGAGTCAGCTATGGCTTGGAATAGTGTTGCCTCAGAGCGGCACCCAGCGGTAGAACCAGCTTTCGGCGACAGGGACGCCGTTAGTATCAGTGAGGCGCAGTTGCAGCTCGGCCATGGTGTTGCTTTTCGGCTGGTAGTCGAAGGCGGCGCGCAGTCTGCCGCCTTCCGGCAGGCGGACGAGGTGAACGGCATGGATTTCACCGGCGCTGGCATTGGTCGCAAGTTTCAGGGTATCGGGATCCAGCGGAGCGCTGCCTTCGGGCATGGCGAAGTCCACGGTGAAGGTAAAGCGTTCGGGGTTGTTCACCGCCGCACCACTACGGGTGCCGACGATACGCGCGCGCCCGGAAAATTCGGGGCCGGCCTGCGACCAGGTAAGGTCGTAGGCGAAGTCGTGACGCTGCCCCGCTTTGAGCGGTTCGGTGGGCGACCAGAAAGCGATGATGTTGTCGTTAAATTCGTTGGTAACGGGGATTTCGACCAGTGAGACGCTGCCTTCGTCCCATTTGCCGCGCGGGGTGACCCAGGCGGAGGGGCGTTTGTCGTAGCGGGCTTCGGCGTCCTGGAAGTTGTCGAAGGCGCGGGCGCGCTGCAAGAGGCCGAAGCCTTTCGGGTTGTCGTCAATGAAGGCGGAGAATTGCAGATCGCGCGGGTTGCACAGCGGTCGCCACAGGCGCGCTTCGCCGCCGGTGTACATGGCTAGGCCGTCGTTATCGTGTACGGCGTTGCGGTAATCGTTGATGGCGGCGCGGCGGCTGGGGCTGAAGAAATACATCGACGTGAGCGGCGCGATGCCGTAGTGCTCGATATCCTTGCGCGGGAAGAGGCTGGCCTTGATGAGGAAGACGGTTTCCGCGCCGGGGATGATTTCCATCGCATAAGCGCCGGTGAGCGACGGACTTTCCAGCAGGGCTTCGAGGCGGATGCTGCGGTCGTTCGCTTCCGGCTGGTAGATCCAGAATTGGGTGAAGCGCGGAAATTCTTCGCCGCCCGGGCCACCGGTACCGAGGGCGAGGCCGCGTGCCGAGAGGCCGTAGAGGGTATCGCGGGCGATGGCGCGGAAGTAGCTCGCGCCCTGGAAGACGGCAAATTCATCCATGTAATCGGGCGAATTGATGGCGTAGCGCAGACGGAAACCCGACCAGCCGAGTCCCTGACGCACGTCGTCGGGGAATTCAAGTTTAGCGGCATCAAACAGGTTCGGATCGAAGTCGAAGGCGCCCGGATCAAAGGCAATTTCTTCGGCCTTGCCGCCTTTGACGAGATGAATGCGCACGCGGTCTTTATAGAAGAAGCCGGGCGGCAAGAGGTCGAGGCCAAACTGGGAGTTGGCGTTCGCGGCGTGGATGGGATCAGCTTCACGACGGAAGCGGATGCCCCGGTATTGATCGTAGGTCAGGTCGGAAAAGATGCCACCGAATCTGTATTGCTCAGGGTTATCGGGGCTTTTGGCGCGTTCTTGCGCGAGGGTGATGACGCGCCCGAAACTGTGCACATCAGCTTCGGCTTGTTGGGGATTGTCCTGAGCGAAGGTTTTGCTGCTGAGTACGGCGGCACCGATAGCACCGGTGGCGGTGATGAAATCCCGTCTGTTCATTGTGAAATGCTCGTGATGGTGT
This sequence comes from Cardiobacterium valvarum, assembly GCF_900460955.1. GTDB lineage: Bacteria > Pseudomonadota > Gammaproteobacteria > Cardiobacteriales > Cardiobacteriaceae > Cardiobacterium > Cardiobacterium valvarum. The sequence continues at coordinate 147,284 of NZ_UFUW01000001.1, read as the reverse complement.
GGGTTTCTTGAGGCGCGCGAGTATAGCATGTTTGTAATGTAACGGTTTTGCCCTCTGGACACGTTTTTTCCCTTCTTTTGCGGGAAGTTGCGCGTTTTTACACTACCCGTTCAAGCACAAAAAAGCGACAGCCGGGAGCTGTCGCTTGGATCAGGCGGGCGATGTCAGGATTTCGCCGGAGCATCTGACGGCGGTGCCCCGTCCTGCCCTGCCGGAGCAGGCGGCGGTGGAGGCAGTGGCGGTGCGGCCTGTTCTTCCTGTTGCAACACCTCAGCGGCATCTGCCGCATTCGGCGGCACGATGGGCTTGCTGCCGCGCAGGATTTTGCCGTCATCGGCGCTGATCTCGGCGAAGTAGCGTCCACCGTCAGCGGCCAGCAGCTTGACTTCGTACACCAGTCCCTGACGGCGGCCTTCGAGTTCGGCGTCAATCACTTTCGCGCCCACTTCTTTTTCGGCCGTTTCTATCGCCTGGCTCAAGGTCACAGTAGCGTAGCGCGGCATGTTTTTTTCGTACTCGCTTTCGCGCTTGATGATCTCACCGTTCGTGGCATCAATGCGGAATTCGTGTTCCTGCTTGTCGTCACGCAGGTCAATGTCATAAACGGGGCGACCCCGTTTCATTTCCAGCTCAATGTTATCAGCACGTGCACCGCTTTCTTTCTCGGCGATGGCCACGGCTTGAGCGGCACTGATTTTGCTTTGCTGCAAGGCCTGGAACAGTTCGCGGTGCGGACCGTGCGGGCCGGGGCCACGGTGTCTGCCGTGGTCATTATCGCCTTTGGCAGCGGCTACACCGCTTGCAAGCAGTATGGCGAGGCCGAGCGGGGCAAGGATGGTTTTTTTCATAAGGTTCTCTCCGCTTGTGAAATAAAGGAAATGGCTATGGAATTTTCTGCATCGACAGGTCCCTCACTTCCTGCCGATGGCGCGCATTGTAGGGAGAGAGATTTAGGGAAAAATTAGGGCGCGTTTTTACCGCCTGCGCCTGAACGCCGCTTGGCGGCTTTTTCACGGCAGGAAAAACAAAAAAACGCCGTACTTTGTGGATATTGCGTGGACTTGTGTTTACAAACTGTAAGAAAGTGATAATGTGCGCTTGATATTCCTCAACCCAAAGGTGCATCATGAGCTTAATTATCGGTTTTCTCACCATTTTTCTGGTGGGCTATCTCATCATTCGCGGCTATAACGCCAAGGGCGTGCTCTTCGTCGCCGGTGTGGCATTGATGCTGTTTGCCGTGGCTTTCCTCGGCAAACCCATCGGCGGCGAGAAGGCGACGGGACTGTTTTACGTCGATATCAGCAACCTCATCTACAACCTGATGGCGAACCGGGGCGGCGGTCTAGGCCTGCTCATCATGGTGCTCATCGGTTTTTCCGCCTACATGTCGCACATCGGCGCAAACGACACCGTCATCCGCATCCTCTCGCACCCGCTCGGCTACATCCGCTCGCCGTATGTGCTGATGATCGGCGGTTTCTTCATCGGCAGCCTGCTCTCGTTCGCCATTTCTTCAGCAACCGCGCTTGGCGCCTTCCTGATGGCGACACTGTTCCCCATCCTCACCAGTCTCGGCATTTCCCGCCCCAGCGCGGCAGCCGTCTGCGCCACCACGGCAATGATGACCCTCGCGCCAACCGCGCCGGATGTGGTACTCGCCGCCGAACAGGCGCACATCTCGGTGAAAAGCTACGCCTTCACCTACATGATCCCGATGAGCGTGCTCGCTATCCTCGCCACCGCCGTCGCCCACTTCTTTTGGCAACCCTTCTGCGACCGCCGCGAAGGCCTCGTCAGCCAAAGCAGCGGCGAACGCGTCAGCATGGACCTTTCCACCCTGAAAAAGGCGCCGTGGTTTTACATGCTGCTGCCCTTCCTGCCGATTGCCGGCATGCTCATCTTCGACGGCAAAATCGAAATCGGCGGCCGGGTCATGCCGGAAATGTCGCTCGGTGCGGTGGTCGTGCTCACCCTCATCATCAGCCTCGTCATCGAATACATCCGCAGCCTTTACCACCGCTGCAAAGGCGAACAGCAAGGCTCAGGCGCCAAGGCACTCTACGAAGGGCTTGAAGTTGCCTACCGCGAAATGGGCGCAGCATTTGCCGGCGTGGTCATCCTCTTGATCGCCGCCGGCGTGTTCTCGGAAGGACTGAGCAGCATCGGCTTCGTCAATGACATGATTGCGCTGGTGGAAAAGAGCGGCTCGGCAGCGACCATCATGATGCTGGCACTGGTCGGCATCACCCTGCTGGTGGTGGTGGCTTCCGGTTCCGGCAACGCGGCATTTTATTCCTTCGTGGAAATCGCACCGAAACTGGCGGACAAACTCGGCATCAACCCCGCCTACCTCATCCTGCCAATGCAACAGGCCTCGAACGTTGGCCGCACCCTGTCGCCGGTATCAGGCGTCATCGTCGCGGTGAGCGGCGCGGGCAACCTCTCGCCGATGCTCCTGGTCAAACGCACGTCTGTCCCGACGCTGGCCGCCCTGACCGTGGTCATCGTCTATACGCTCGTTTTCGTGCCGCTGCATCTGCCAACCTAAGCGAAAGAAAAAGCGGGGCCTGCCCCGCTTTTTTATTGCCTCTGCGCCGCCTGTGGATTTCCCCCGGGAAGCGGCATACCCTGTGGCGACGCGAACCTATCATTCACAGCCATGCTCAACAAACACACCGATACAGCCCCGCCCGACATCCGCCTGCGCCCGCTCGAACGCGGCGACCTCTACTTCGTGCACCGCCTAGACAACAACGCCAATGTGATGCGCTACTGGTTTGAAGAACCCTACGAAACCTTCGACGAACTGACGCACCTCTACGACGAACACATCCGCGACCAGCGCGAACGCCGCTTCGTCATCGAATACGGCCCGGACGAAGGCGGCAAACGCAACAACATCGCCGGCCTGGTCGAACTTGTCGAAATCGACCATATCCACCGCCGCGCCGAATACCAAATCATCGTCGCACCCGACCATCAGGGCAAAGGCATCGCCACCCGCGCCACCGAACTGGCACTGGAATACGGCTTCAGCGTGCTGAACCTCTACAAAATCTACCTCATCGTTGATGTGGAAAACGCGGGCGCCCGGCACGTGTACGAGAAAATCGGCTTTCAGGCCGAAGGCACCCTGCGCCACGAATTCTTCATCAACGGCCAGTACCGCGACGTCACGCGGATGTGCCTCTTCCAGCACGAATATCTGCAACGCGTGCTAACGGCAAACCCCTGACCACGCGGCAAGCTGCCAAGCGGGATAAAACCTGGTTTTTTATTCCCCCCTTCCGGCCTTCGGCCACCTTCCCCCGCAAGCGGGGGAAGGGATTTTTTCGTGCACGATTCAGGCTTGGACGCGCGCCAAGCGGATAAACACTGGCCTCGTGGACAGCCGTCAAGCGGGATAAATACTGGGCTCGCGGGCAGCCGCCAAGCGGAATAAACACTGGCCTCGCGGACAGCCGCCAAGCGGGATAAATACTGGCCCCGTCAAGTGGCGTATTTGCTGGGCCCACCAAGCGGGACAAATACTGGCCCCTACCAAGCATAAAAAACCCGCCTTACGGCGGGTTTTTTGTTGGCTGCGGTGGCATCAGGCGGGGTTCTGATTTTGCGCCGCTTTGGCTTTTTCCCGTGCCACCAGTTCGCGGCGCAGGATTTTGCCGACGTTGGATTTCGGCAGTTCGTCGCAAAATTCATACACCTTTGGCCGTTTGTAGGCGGTGAGGTTGGCACTGGCGAATTTTTGCAGCGCTTCTACCGTCGGCTTCGCGCCCGCACGCGGCACGATGAAGGCTTTGACTTTCTCACCCGAGCCTTCGTTCGGCACGCCGATGCACGCCACTTCCAGCACGTCCGGATGTTGCGCCAGCACGGCTTCAACTTCGCTGGGGTACACGTTGAAGCCGGAGACGAGGATCATGTCTTTTTTGCGGTCAACGATTTTCAGCGCGCCGTCCGGCTGCATCTGCGCGATGTCGCCCGTTTTCAGCCAGCCGTCCTGCATGGCGCGGCGGGTTTCCTCTTCATGGCGCCAATAGCCTTTCATTACTTGCGGACCGCGCACCCACATTTCTCCTGGCTCGCCCAGCGGCACAAGCTTGCCGTCGTCGTCGCGCAGGCTGACGTCGGTGCCGGAAATGGGGTAGCCGATGGTGCCGTTGTAGGCCTTGGTGTCCATCTGGTTGACGCTGATGAGCGGCGAGGTTTCGGTCATGCCGTAGCCTTCAACGATGATGTTGCCGGTGAGCTGCTGCCATTCGTCCGAGACGGTTTTTTCTAGCGGCATTCCGCCTGCAATCACGAAGCGCAGGCGCGAGAAGTCGAGGCGGCGGAAGTCTTTGGTGTTAAGCAGGGTTTTGAAGAGGGTGTTGACGCCGGTCAGCATGGTTGGCGGGTGGCGGCGCAGGATGGTGATGAAGGATTTGATGTCGCGAGGGTTCGTCACCAGCACGGAATGCGCGCCGCGCCCGCTGAAGGCGATGCTGTTAATGGTGCAGCAGAAGATGTGGTAGAGCGGCAGCGCGGTGATGAGGACGTCATCCGGGCCGATGTTGTACGAGCCGATCCACAGGTTGATTTGGGCGGCGTTCGCGAGCAGGTTGGCGTGGGTGAGCATCGCGCCTTTGGCAACGCCGGTCGTGCCGCCGGTATATTGCAGCATGGCCATGTCATCCGGCGCGGCCTGGTGCGGGGCATAGGGCAGGCAGCGCCCTTTGCGCAGGGCTTTTTTGAAGGCGATGACGTCCGGCAGGTAGTAAGGCGGCACAAGTTTGCCGATGTGGCGCACGTAGAAATCAACGATGGGCGACCAGAACCAGCCCATTTCATCGCCGTAGCAGGTAACGATGATGTCTTTGAGCCCCGGCACTTGCGGGCGCACTTCGGCGACGCTGCGGGTGAAGTTTTCCGCCAGCACGATGCCGCGCGCGCCGCTGTCGTTCAGCTGGTGCTCAAGTTCGCGCGCGGTGTAGAGCGGGTTGACGTTGACGACGACCACGCCCGCCAGCATGCAGCCGTAGAGGCAGATGGGGAATTGCAGGATGTTCGGCATCATCAGGGCGAGGCGGTCGCCGGGCTGGTAGCCGAGGTCGTGGCGCAGGTAGGCGGCGAATGCACGGGCGCGTTCGCCGATTTCGGCGAAGCTCAGGGTGCGGCGGAAGTTGCTGAAGGCAGGCAGCGCCGCATGGCGGGCGAACATGGCTTCAAGGAAGGCGGCAAGGTTTGGGTATTCGCCACCCGCACAGTCGTGCGGGACTTCAGCGCGGTAGCTCGCCAGCCACGGGCGGGGGATGTCGTCTGTCGTCGTCATGGGAGTCCTTTGTAAACGGTGGTTGAGTAGGCCGCTGCAATGTCCGCCAGAGCAGCGATGAGGGCTTTGCGTTCGGCACGTTTCAGGCGGCCGATGTTGCTGAGTTCGGTGTCAAAGGGCACGGTCTCGCTGCCGTCTTTGGGAGCAAAGGCAAGGATACGTTTAACGGGTAAATGGTTTTTCACCGCCCGACGGATGATGGCGGGGCTGTCTTTGAATGGGTCTTCGATATTCAGGTTTTTGTCGTACTCGGCAAGCAGTGTCAGCGGCATGGCGTCATTTTCGACATACCACCACGACAGGCTGTAATTTCTGTCAAACGCCAGCACCACGCGGCGGGGGGTGCCATGAATGCTGGGGAAATAGGCAATGCCACCCAATTCCAGTACATCCACAACGGTTAGCCACCACGGGTAGGCACCGCGACGGTTCAGCGCTCCGGCCAATATCCGTTGCCGCCTCAGGTTAATAAAAAACATGAGGGCCGGTGTGAGCAGGAACAGCAGGATGCAGCACAATCCACCAATGGCGTAAAAGACACGCCGCGTCAGGGTCTCGATGGCATGATCAATGGTGATGCGGCTTCCCCGCGCATCTGTCAGCCTGATGGCCTGGGCATCACGACCGTTATCCGCCATCCTGCCGAGATAGCTGAAATTCCCTTCTATGCTGATGCCCTTGTAGTGCACGGTGTAGCGGTATTCTGTGCTGAAAATACCGCTTTTCCGTTCGCTGGAAACGGTGGCCTGTGCCAGCGGTGTGGCGGTATGCCTGGCCTGATAGTCATCGTAAATATCGCGAAATGTCTGGAAATTTCCCTTGCCGACGTAATAGACCAGGCAGAACAGCAACAGAACCATCAATTCGTGGAAAAGAAAGGTATAGCGCCCGAACCGCCTGATTTTCAGCGGACGGGCGGGTAATTCGATATCAATGATTTCCATACGGGGGCTATTGACCGCTGATGCGTTCGAGTTCGGCGATCAGTGCCTGCCGCTCGCTTTTGTTGAGGCCGCCGATGGTTTTGAGTTTGCGGTCAAACGGCACGGCCGCCCCGCCGTCGGCAGGTGCGAAGGCGAGGAGGCGGGCGGTATCACCGCTCACGTCCAGCAGCCACGGTTCCATTTTTTTGCCGAAACTAAACGTTATTTTGCGCTCCGTGCCATGGATATCGACCATGTAGTGTTTGATTTTGTCGTCATCCACAAACGCATCTATAGTGGTTAACTGCCACGGCTGGGCGTCTGCACGGTTCAAGCCACGCAAAAGAGCGCTGATACGAGACCTGTCAATAAAGGCGCGATAAAAAGCAAAACTAATACAAACAAGGCCGACTCCGGCAACGCATAGGGCAAAAATCAGGCGATTGATGGCTTTATCGGCAGCGAGGCTGAGCGTGATTTGATCGGAGCTATTATCGGGCGCGATGGCATAGACGCTGTAGTCATCAAAACTGAGGTCGAAGAAGGCAAAATGTTTGTCCAGCGTCTGGCTATCGGTACGGATCTTGGTATCACAAATGGTCAGGATATAAGCATGGGCCTCACATTTCCCGTCAATATCGGCCCCCGGCACGATGTGATGTGGTCCTCGCTGAATTTGGTAGTCCGTATATGCAGAGCGGGCGAGGTTATTTGCCCACCAGAAAATACCGGCAGCGAGGAGCAATAAAAAGAGCGCGCCAATAATCATGTTCGATGGCGTTTCGGCAAATACAGCCTTCATTTTCAGGTGCTTGTCGGGAAGGCTGAGGCTGAAGTCGGTCATGGAGATTTCCGGTTGGTGAATGAAGGGCAATATTGTAAGCGAGCTTGGCAGACAGCTAAATCGTCCGCATGGTGCCCCCATGTCGGCAGGACGTCAGCACGTTGAACGGAAAAACGTGCGGCGGATTTTTGCATCCACCAGCGACGGTTCTCTTCATCATGATTTTTAGCGCCACTCTACAGTCGCTTTGCTAGAATAAGCGCTCACGTTACTGTTTGTTTATCCATCGCCATGTTACTCACCAAACGTCAATTTCTGAGCCGCAGCGGGATGCTCGGCCTCGGTGCCGCACTGCCGCTTTCCGCTCATGCCGCTACGCCACTCGAACAGGCCATCAATGAACGCGTGCAGCAATTGCGCGCGGAAGGTCGTCTGGCAAGCGATGAACGTACCGCTTGGCTGGTGCATGATTTGGTTGCCAACCGCCCACTGGCGCAAATCAATGCCAATACGCCGCTGCAATGCGCCAGCCTGGTCAAACCGTTTGTCATCCAGGCCTATCTGCTAACCCATTTTGTGAAAGATGCTGCTCTCTATCCAATGAGCGAGCGGGTGCAAAACGAAATGCGCGGCATGGTGGTCTCCAGCAACAACGAGTTCACCAACCATCTCTTCAAACGCCTCGGCGGGCCGGAAGGCGTGCAGTGGATGCTGAAAAAACAGGCTCCACAGATTTTCCGCAATATTCAAATCGTCGAGAATATTCCCGCTCAGGGACGTACTTACCGCAATCGTGCCTCCGTCGCTGACTATGACCGTTTCCTCCGCGCCATGTGGGCGAATCAGCTGCCCGGTGCACAGTTCCTGAAACAGATCATGTCCATCCCCAATCCCGACCGTATCCGCTCGAAAACACAGTTCGTGCCACAAACCGCTACGGTGTACGACAAAACCGGCTCTACCGCGATGCTCTGCGGCAATTTCGGCGTCATCGAATGCAAGGCAAACGGCCGCAGCTACCCCTACACGATTTCCGCCGTTATCGAAAAGGGCACCGCGGCGGGAAATTATTCGAGCTGGATTACCAGCCGCAGTAATGTCATCCGCGAAATTTCGGATATTGTGTACCTGCATTTTGCAGCCAACCATCAGATTGGCTAGGATTTATCGCTTTGACAGCCCAAAATGTTGAGAGTATGATGCGCCACCCTGCGACCCCGCCGTTACGGCATTTTGACCCATGGGCATATGCCAAAAACCGTTGCCGTGATTCCGGCACACTGCCACTGGCAGAAACGGAAACATTGCGACAATGGACGGGGACGCGCGATGACGTCGTGCACTACACCCTTGAAGGACAGATCGACAAGCACGGACAAACCCGTTTAAGCGGTGATGTGCGTGCTGTCTTGCATACCGAATGTCAGCGTTGCCTAGAGCCGCTGGAGCTTACCGTTGATCATGACTTTGATTATGTCCTGATTCGGGACCAATCTTTGGAAGATAGAGTGGCCGATGGCAGCGAAACCCTGATTTGCGCCGGGGACGAACTGGACTTGGCGTGGTTTATTGAAGAAGAAGTCCTGCTGGCGATGCCGATGATTGCCAAGCATGATAATTGCAGCCTGCCGCAGATCGGCGCGCAAGACCCCCTGCCGCAGGCAGACGCGCAACCCAATCCGTTTGCGGCTTTGAAAGACTTACTGGAAGCTAAGGAGAATTCTCATGGCCGTTCAACAGAATCGTAAAACCCCCTCAAAACGCGGCATGCGCCGTGCCCACGACGCTCTTACCGGTAAAACTATTTCTACCGACAGAGCCAGCGGCGAGCATCACCTGCGTCACCACATTACTAAAGATGGTTTCTATCGCGGCCGTCAAGTCATTGTCCGCGCCAGCAACAAACAGATTGATATCGAAGAATAAAATCTGCCTGCGCCATGAGCACGCACAAGCCGCCCGTCATTGCCATTGATGCAATGGGCGGCGATATCGGTTTGGACGTAACGCTGACCGCTATCGCCCTCATCCAAAAGCGGCATAACGACGTTCATATGCTGATCGTCGGCGATGAGATCGCCATCCGCGCCCACAAAGCCTTCCCCGCCATTGATGACGGGCGTATCTGTATTCGTCATACCACCCAGGTTGTTGCCATGGACGAGGCACCTGCCAGTGTGCTGCGTCATAAAACCGATTCCTCTATGTGGAAGTCAATTGAGGCAGTACGTGATGGTGACGCGCAGGCCTGTGTCAGTGCCGGTAATACCGGCGCGTTAATGGCAAGCAGCCGTTACATCCTAAAAATGCTGCCCGGTATCTCACGCCCCGCCATCTGTGCGGTAGTGCCTTCGCGTGGCGGTCATGTGCACTGGCTGGATCTTGGTGCAAATGTTGATGCCAAACCCGATCAGCTGGTGCAATTTGCCGTGATGGGTTCGGAGCTGGTTAAGGCGGTGGATGAGAAAGCGCAACCGATCGTCGGTTTGCTCAATATTGGCGAAGAAGCCATCAAAGGCAATGACATCGTCAAGGAAACCAGCAAGCTGCTAGAACAAACCGGCCTCAATTACTGCGGTTTTGTGGAAGGCAACGACATCTTCCTCAAAGAACATTTGGATATCGTGGTTTGTGACGGCTTCGTTGGCAACGTTGCCCTGAAATCCGTCGAAGGTATCGCCAAATACATCCAGACCACCTTGGAACAAGAATTCCGGCACAGCATCTTCAGCAAAATCGCCGCACTCTTTTCCCTACCGGTTTTGCGTCGCACCAAACGCCGCATCGACCCACGCACCTACAACGGCGCTACCCTGCTCGGTTTGCAGGGTATCGTTATCAAAAGTCACGGTAATGCCGACGCTTTTGCCTTTGCCAATGCTATTAACGTCGCGCGTCTAGAAATCACCAACGGCATCATCGGTCACATTCGTAAGCAACTCGAACAACCGCAACCCCGCATTCCGGCAGAAGATACCCCTGCATGATTTATAGCAAAATACTCAGCACTGGCAGCTATCTGCCACAGCAGGTCATGACCAATCATGACTTTGCCGAGCGGATGGATACATCCGACGAGTGGATTCGTACCCGCACTGGCATCGAACAACGCCATATCGCAGCGGCCAACGAAAGCAGCACCGATCTCGCTTACTACGCCGCACGTGATGCCCTGCAAGTGGCGAATATTGATCCCGCCAGCATTGACCTGATCATTGTCGCCACTTCCACACCGGAACACCTTTTCCCCAGTAACGCCAGCCAACTGCAAATGCGCTTGGGCTGCGGCAACATCCCGGCTTTTGACATGCAGGCAGCCTGCTCGGGCTTCGTCTTCGCTCTGGCTACAGCTGACAATTTCATCCGCGCGGGCAGCAGCAAACGCGCCTTGGTTATTGGTGCAGAAGTCTTCAGTAACATTCTGGACTGGAGTGACCGTAGCACCGCCATTCTGTTCGGTGACGGCGCCGGTGCTGTCATCCTTGAAGCTTCAGATACCCCCGGTATTCATGGCTCCGTGTTGCACAGTGATGGACGCTACAAGGACCTACTGCTGGTGCCACGCGGCAGCGGTTCCCCGGCAGACAGCCTTGCTGACCGTTTGCCTTTCATCCATATGGAAGGACGCGAAGTCTTCAAAGTTGCCGTGCGCACGTTATCTGGACTGGTGGGTGAATTGCTTGAGCAACAACACATGCAAGCGGAAAATATTGATTTTCTCATCCCGCATCAGGCCAATCTGCGCATCATCAAGGCGACTGCAGAGCACCTCAACCTCCCGATGGAGAAAGTCATCCTCACCGTGGCCGAACACGCCAATACATCCGCCGCATCCATCCCGCTGGCATTGGACTATGGCATTAAAAACGGTACGATACAGCGCGGCCACAAACTACTGCTGGAAGCCTTTGGCGGCGGATTCGTTTGGGGCGGAAGTATTATTACCTACTAAAGAGGAGCGTATATGACCACCATCGCACTCATCTTCCCTGGGCAAGGTTCACAAAGCGCCGGTATGCTCAAAGAGCTGGCCACAGTCTATCCTGCCGTACAACGCCGTTTTGTTGAGGCCTCTGACGTCCTCGGACTCAATTTGTGGCACATATCCCAAGAAAACCCAAGCGGTGAACTGGATCAAACCGCCATCACCCAGCCCGCCCTGCTTGCCGCCGGTATTGCCTGTGCTGATATCCTGCATGAAACCTGCGGCATCACTGCGTCTTACATGGCGGGACATTCCCTAGGTGAATACACCGCGCTGTGTGCAGCGAGTGCCATGACCTTTGCCGAAGCGATACAACTTGTGCACATGCGCGGCAAAATTATGCAGGAGGCTGTCGCCACAGGCGAAGGCGCCATGGCAGCTATCCTGGGGCTGGACGATGAAGACGTTATCAGCGTCTGCAACCGCACCCCTGGTAAAGTAAGTGCCGCCAACTTCAATTCCCCCGGACAAGTAGTGATTGCCGGCGAAGCCAAAGCCGTTGCTACAGCAATAGAGAATGCCAAATTGGCGGGTGCCAAACGAGCCGTCCCGCTCACCGTCAGTGTTCCTTCACACTGCGAACTGATGCGCGCTGCTGCTGCGCAACTCAGCCTGCACCTCAACAAAATCAACTGGCAACCGACAAACGCCGTCATCATTCACAACGTGGATGCCAAGCCCCGCGATACCGCGACCGGTGTTGAAATAGCGCTCGGCGCCCAGCTCTACCAGCCCGTGCGCTGGGTAGACTGCATTGAGGCGCTCGCTGCGCACGGTGCTGACCTCTTCATTGAGGCCGGCCCCGGCAAAGTTCTGACCGGTCTGAACAAGCGTATTAATAAGAATCTGCGCACTATCGCCTTTGATCACCCTGACAGCGTCGCCGCCGTACGACAAGCCCTGGAGACAGCATGAACCTGCATAATCAAGTTGCCCTTATCACCGGTGCCAGTCGTGGCATTGGTCGCGCCATTTTAGATGTGCTTGCCCAAGCGGGTGCTACCATCATTGGCACGGCCACCAGCGATAGCGGTGCAGAAGCCATCAGCCATTACATCGCTGAAAAAGGCTATCAGGGTAGCGGTAAAAAACTGCTGGTCAATGACAACGATGCCGTTGAAACCCTCATCAAAGAGATTGCCGCAGAATTCGCTCCCGTCGCTATCCTTGTCAACAATGCCGGTATCACCCATGACAACCTGCTGATGCGGATGAAACCGGAAGAATGGGACAAGGTCATTGATACCAACCTGAGCAGCGTGTACCGCCTCAGTAAAGCTGTGCTGCGTGACATGATGAAAGCCCGCTGTGGCCGTATCATCAATATCACGTCGGTGGTCGGCATCATGGGCAACGCCGGCCAAACCAATTACGCCGCTACCAAAGCGGGACTTATAGGTTTTTCCAAATCCCTGGCCCGCGAAGTCGGCTCACGCGGTATTACCGTCAACTGCGTCGCTCCGGGTTTTATCCAGACCGACATGACCGATAAATTGCCGGAAGAGCAAAAAGCCCAGCTTGCCGCGCAAATCCCGCTGGCAAAACTTGGCCGGGTTGAAGACATCGCCGAGGCCGTCCTCTTCCTTGCCCAGGCTGATTACGTTACCGGCGAGACCATCAACGTCAATGGTGGTATGTATATGGTATAAAGCCGCTCTGTGGCAAACACCCCCCAAACCTTTTACAATGCACCCCTCAATCACAACCTAGGAAAAAACACACCATGAGTAATTCAATCGAAGAACGCGTCATCAAAGTGATCGCAGAACAACTGAGCGTTGATGAAGCACAGATCAAACCCGAAGCTGCCTTCATCGATGACCTTGGCGCCGATTCCCTTGACCTCGTAGAGCTCGTTATGTCGCTGGAAAAAGAATTCGACTGCGAAATCCCTGACGAAGACGCCGAAAAAATTACCACCGTGCAAACCGCCATCGACTACGTCAAAGCCAACAGCTAAGCGGGTCGAAAGGCAAGCCACGGTAGTACCCACTGCTGTGGCTTTTTTTATATCCCTTAACGGCAGAAACACATGACGCAACAAACTACCCACAGAGCCATACCTCGTGTCGTCGTGACCGGCATGGGCATCATTAGCCCCGTCGGCAGCAGCATCGCCAGCGCATGGGACAACATCCTCGCAGGCAAAAGCGGCATCACCCCTATCACCGATTATGACCCGTCGGCATTGCCCGTGCGTTTTCGCGGTTCCGTGCAGGGATTTGACCTCACCCGCTACCTGGACGCCAAAGAAGCCCGCAAAATGGACAGTTTTATCCACTACGGCTACGCCGCAGCGGTAGACGCCATCACAGACAGCGGCCTTGATTTCAGTAACAACTCCACCCTGCGCGAGCGCACCGGTATCATCATTGGCTCCGGCATCGGTGGCCTGCCTGGCACCTTGGACGGTTACCGCGAATTCCTGGAGCGCGGCGCCCGACGTGTCTCGCCTTTCTACGTCCCGCGTAACATCATCAACATGATTGCGGGCAACATCTCTATCCATTACGGCATCACCGGCGCGACCCTTGCTACCGTTACTGCCTGCGCCAGCGCCACCCATTCCATCGCCCAGGCCTACCGCATGATCCAGATGGGAGATGCCGATGTGATGATTGCAGGAGGCGCAGAAAGTGCCGGTAACGACATGGGTATCGCCGGCTTTGCCGCTGCCAAAGCCCTCTCAACCCGCAACGACGCTCCCGAACAGGCCTCACGCCCGTGGGACAAAGACCGTGACGGCTTCGTCCTCGGTGACGGTGCCGGCGTCATCATCCTCGAATCCCTGCCACATGCTCTTGCACGCGGTGCCACTATCTACGGCGAAATCATCGGCATGGGCATGAGCTCGGACGCCCACCACATGACCGCCCCATGCGAAGACGGCTCAGGTGCAGCACGCTGCATGGCCCTGGCCCTGGCAGATGCGGGCATCGCCCCCGAAGACGTGCATTACATCAACGCCCACGGCACCTCGACCCCGGCCGGCGATATTGCCGAGACCCGCGCGATTAAAAAAGCCTTTGGCGACTACGCCTACAAACTGGCAGTGAGCAGTACCAAATCCATGACCGGTCACACCCTCGGCGCAGCGGGCGGTCTCGAAGCCATCTTCACCCTGCTCGCCCTGCGCGATCAAACCGCCCCGCCGACCATCAACCTCGATAATCCCGGCGAAGGCTGCGATCTGGATTACGTCCCGCACCAAGCCCGCCCGATGCTCATTGACATTGCCCTGTCCAATTCCTTCGGCTTCGGCGGCACCAACGCCAGCATTCTCTTCCGGCGGTATGCGGCATGAAGCGCCTGCTGCTCAACCTCTTCCTCACCATCATCCTGCTTGTCGGCTGGGGGGCAGGCATCTTCTACCTGCAATACCAAAAAACCCTGAATGCCCCGCTCGTTGCCGAAGGCGACGGCATCGTCACCGTCAAGCGCGGTGATACCCTAGCCACGCTCAACCGCGAACTCATTCGCCGGGGTATCATCAGTGGCAGCGACTGGGTACTGCCGCTCTACGCCCGCCTCAACCCGCAAGCTGCCAATATCAAAGCAGGCGACTACCGCATTGACGAGAACGCCACCCTGCCATCGCTTATCAACGACATCACCAACGGCAAAGTCGTCGTGTATAGTGTCACCGTCATCGAAGGCAAAACCTTCAAAGACCTGCGCGAGACCCTCAGACAGACCGCCGGCCTTGAACACACCCTGAACAGCAAGACCGATGCGGAAGTTGCCACCCTGCTTGGCCTGCAAGGCAACCCCGAAGGATGGTTCCTGCCTGAGACCTACCAGTTCAACCGGGGCACGACCGACCTCGACATGCTGAAGCGCATGTACGACGAAATGCAGCGTACCCTCGAAAAAGCCTGGGCAAGCCGCGCCGAGGGCCTGCCGCTTGCGACCCCCTACGAAGCACTTATCCTTGCTTCCATCATTGAAAAAGAAACCGGCGTCGCTGCCGAACGTCCGCAAATATCAGGCGTCTTCACCCGCCGCCTGCAAAAAAACATGCTGCTGCAAACCGACCCGACCGTTATCTACGGCGCGGCAGACTACCACGGCGACCTCACCCGCAAACACCTGCAAACCGACACCCCCTACAACACCTACATCAACAAAGGTCTGCCACCGACCCCCATCGCCCTGCCCGGCAAAGCCAGCATCGAAGCGGCACTGCATCCGGCAGACGGCGACAGCCTTTACTTCGTCGCCGACGGCACAGGTGGCCACACCTTCAGCGCCACCTATGAAGAACACCAACAAGCCGTCGCTGACTACCTGAAAAAACAACAAAACAAACCATGAACGGTCGCTTCATCACGCTGGATGGCGGCGAAGGCGTCGGCAAAACCACCCAACTCGCCCACATCCGTGCGTGGTGCAGCGCCAACCATATCGAAGCCTGCTTTGGCCGCGAGCCGGGCGGTACCCCCTTTGGTGAACAACTGCGCGCCATCCTGCTTGACCCCGCCACCCACGCCGACCCCATCAGCGAACTGCTGCTCATCCTCGCCGCCCGCCGTGCCCACCTCGAACAAACCATCCTGCCCTGCCTCGCGCGTGGCGCGTGGTACATCAGCGACCGCTACCGCGACGCCACCTATGCCTACCAGCACTACGGACGTGGTATCCCCGCCGCTACCATTGCTACTCTTGAACAGGCAAGCGGCACCGACCGCGTCCCCGATCTCAGCCTCATCCTTGGCAGCAGTAGTTCCACCGCGCGTGACCGCCTGAGCGGACGTGGGCAAAGCGCCGACCGCTTCGAAAACGAAAACAGCGACTTTCATGCCCGCGTCGCCGCCGGTTACCGCGCCCGCGCCACCGCGCCACACGCCCGCTGGATAGATGCTGAAGGCGATCCGGATACCGTCTTCGCCCGTATCCGCCCGCATCTTGAAGCCCTGCTCCCCTGAAGCGGAAGGCATCAAGCGAGATAACCGCGCATAGCGCAATAAACCCCTCCCCGTGGGGAAGGGATGGGATAGGAGCATTCGTCCGCAGGACGAAACCTCAGATGAACCACTTAACTCAAACCCCAATCAACACATGCCCCTGCCTTGGACTGACCTGCACTATCGCGGCCTGGACCGCCTGGCCGACAACCTGCCCTCCACCCTGCTCCTGCTTGACCCGCAGCGCGGTAACGCTGACGACATGGCAGACGCCATCATCCGGCGCACCCTCTGCCTTGATCCTGCCGCCCGCCCCTGTGGTCACTGCAAAAGTTGTCACCTGCTCGCGCAAGGCACCCATCCTGACACGGCGAGCTACTACGAGCCTTGCAAAATTGAAGACATCCGCACCATCGGCGACACCGTACAAACCACCCCCGCTATCGGTCGCCAGCGCCTCATCTACCTTGGCGCCATCGACAACTACAACCCTTACGCGCTGAACGCCCTGCTCAAAACCCTGGAAGAACCGCCGACGCACAGCCGCTTCATCCTCAGCGCCACCAACCGCCGCGCCGTGAAAGCTACCATCCTCAGCCGCAGCCACATTGTCACCCTGCCCAAACCCAGCTACCAACAGGCACACGACTGGCTGATTACCGCGCACCACTTCACCCCCGAACAAGCCGACGCCGCCCTCAACCTGCACCACGACAACCCACACCGCGCTGCCGCCCACCCTGACGCGCCTGACCCCATGGCCGACATCGGCGAACTCATCGCTTACCTTGCCAACCCGCAGACAGCGACCGCTTACCTGCACCGTCTTGACCGTCTGAAAGACAACCAGAGCAACGACTACCTGCAAAACCAGCTGCACGCCCTCATCGCCTACCGCCAACTGGACACCCATGGGCAAACTTGGCACAATCGCCTGCGCGAACACGACGCAGCCCTGCAAGGACTCGACCTGAACCGCCTGCACACCCTCAACGCACGCCTCAGCGAACTGCGCCGTCCGGACCGGCAACAAATCGGGCAAACCCTGAACATCAAAGCCCTGCTGCTGGAAACCTACGACAAAAGGAACCACACACTATGAGTGAACCCGCTCCGGCCACCCAAGGCCAATCCAAACTCAAACAGGGTGTCATCAAAGTCAACATTGACGACCTCAAAGACCTCTATCAATACTACATGCCCTACGTGGATGGCTGCGGCATCTTTGTTCCCACCGAAGAAACCTACAGCCTTGAGCAGGAAGTCTTCATCTTCCTCAAACTGCCGGGCGACCTCGGCAAATTCGCCGCCTCTGGCCGCATCGTCTGGCTCAACCCGCCGAAAAAAGCCTCACGCCGCATGCCCGGCGTCGGCGTTCAGCTCAGAGGCAAAGAAGCGCCGCGCATCCGCGAAATCATCGAAGCGGGGCTCGGCAAATCACTCGCCAGCGGACTACCGACGGCTACCATGTAAAAACCGAACACCACCAACCAATACCCATCCCGGGAATTAAGCTGATAAGGCTGCGCGCCGCAGACAGAAAGTGTCAAAGGCGCGCTAACACACGCAGATTCTTTTCCGGGACTGGTATAAAACCAAAGGGCGGTAAAGGATGACCCCACATCCCTTACCGCCCTTTATCGTTGCCAATCCAAAAACTGGAGCTCACCATGCAAAAGACCCTTCTCATCACCGCCCTCGCTGCCGCGACCATCGCCACGAGCGCCCAGGCGGATACCACGGCTGTGCCAGACGGCTACAAACTCGAAAAAGCCGTCATCCTCAGCCGTCACGGCATCCGCGCCCCGCTCATCGGCTATGGCAGCGCGCTGGCAGACGCCACCCCGCACACCTGGCCGACCTGGAAAGCTGAAGGTGGCCACCTCACCACGCGCGGCAGCGAACTCGAAACCCGCATCGCCCACTACGTCCGCACCTGGCTTGATGACACCGGCCTGACCAGCAAAGACAGCTGCCCGACCAAAGATGACCTGCTTATCTACACCAACAGCCTGCCGCGCACTATTGATACCGGCAAAAGCTTCGTCAAGGGAGCCTTCCCCGGCTGCGACCTGCCCGTCCACAATCTTGAAGAAGTGGGCAAAATGGACAACACCTTCAACCCCATCGTGCGCAGCCCTGTTGACGACGCTTTCACCGCCAAGGCTGAAAAATCCATCGACGAGATGCTCGGTGCGGGCGGTTTCGCAGACATTAACCAACGCCTTGCGAAAAACTACCAAATCCTCGAAAACGTGCTGGATTACGACCATTCCGCCACCTGCGAAAAAGAAAAACAGTGCGACCTCGACAAAATCAAAAACAGCCTGAGTTTCGCGCAAAATAAAGAACCCGGCACCAAAGGCCCGCTGCGTAACGGTACCGGCGCCGCCGACAGCTTCATCCTGCAATACTACGAAGGCTACCCGGAAACGGATGTCGCCTGGGGCAAAATCAAGACGGCCGAAGAATGGCAGGCCATCGTGGATCTCAAAAACATCTACACCGATGTCCTCTTCACCTCACCGGTGCTCGCCAAAGAAGCCGCTTCACCGCTGCTTGCCTTCATCCAGAACAGCTTTGCCGACCACGGCTACGACCACCCGCTCATCAAGGATGCGCAAAAAGCGCGCACCGTGCTGCTGGTTGGCCACGACTCCAACGTCGCCTCGCTGCTGGCACTGCTGAATGCCGCTCCCTACCAACTGCCCGACCAGTACGAAAAAACACCGATCAGCGGCAAAGTGCTGTTTGAACAATGGCGCGACAAAGACGGCAAAGCACTGATGAAAATCGAGTACCTCTACCAAAGCACGCAACAACTGCGCGACGACAGCGTACTGGACGAGAAAAACCCGCCACAGCGCGTCACCCTGAAACTGACCGACTGCCCGACCGACGCCAACGGCTACTGCCCGATGGACGACTTCAACCGCATCGCCAGCGCCGCCCTCAAGCCCTGAGGCTGCATGCGCAAAAATCCCCGCTCAGGCGGGGATTTTTTATGCCCAAACGTCGTCGTCATCAACACGCATCAGGCGGAGACATGCTTCTTACTGTTAGCCGCCAGCAGGGCATCCAGTTCGGCTTTGGTCGAGGTGCCTTCCATCGGCCCGACGCAGGTCACGGCGCGGGCGCCGGCGGCGTTGGCGTAGCGCAGGGCGGTCGCGATGCCCGCGCCGTTTTTGCGGAGGGCGATGTAGGCGCCGCCAAAGCTGTCGCCGGCACCGGTCGGGTCGGTCTCTGTCACGTTATGTGCGGCGATGTCCACGCGGCCTGCCTGGCTGTAATGGCTCGCGCCCGCTGCACCGCGTTTGAGGATGATTTCCGCGATGCCGCGCGCCAGCAATTCGGCTATCGCTTCTTCTTCGTTTTGTGCGCGGGTGAAAAGGTAGAGCTCGTCGCCGGAGGGCAGGAAGATGTCGGTGTGCGCCAGGGTTTGTTGCAGGGCTTCATGCAGGCCGGGGGTGTCAAGCAGTTCGCGGCGCAGGTTGGGGTCAAACGATATGCTGCCGCCGCGCGCTTTGATGGTGTGCAGGGCATCAAGGGCGAGGGCGCGCATGCCGGGGGCGGCCAGGGCGCTGCCCATGAGGTGCAGGTGGCTGCATTCGTGGATGAGGTCGGCGGCGGCCCGGGTTTTTTCGAGGCGGCCACAGGCGCTGTGCGCGATGTTGAAGACGAAGCGGCGGCTGCCGTCTTCGCGGTAGCGGACGAAGGCGCTGCCGGTGCTTTCGCCGGGCGCGATGGCGATGCCGTTGGTGTCAACGCCGTCCGCAACGAGGCGGCGCAGGTTGAGGGTGCCGAAGTCGTCATCGCCGACGCGCGAGATGATGGCGCAGGCGGCGCCAAGTTTGCCGACCTGGTCGATGAAGATGGCGGGCGCGCCGGAGGGGTAGGGGCCGGTGAGGGGTTGGGCTTCGAGGAAGCCGTCGCCTTTGGTTGTCGCGACGATTTCGACGAGGATTTCGCCGATGGTGAGGATTTTTGTGGGCATGGGTTAGTCCTTGCGTTGTTTGGCGCGCACATCCAGCCAGACGGCGACGAGGATGACCACGCCTTTGACGACAAGCTGGATGAAGTAGTGTATGGAGAGCATGTTCATGCCGTTGTTGAGGACGCCGATGATGAGCGCGCCGATGAGGGTGCCGGGGATGGTGCCGACGCCGCCGGAAAGGCTGGTGCCACCGAGAACGGCGGCGGCAATGGCGTCGAGCTCGTAGCTCACGCCGGCGTTGGTCTGCGCGGAGTAGAGGCGCGAGGAGAGGAGGATGCCGGCGATAGCGGACATGATGCCGGATAGGGTAAAAACGATGATTTTCACGCGCCCGACGCGGATACCGGAGTAGAGCGCGGCTTCGCGGTTGCCGCCGGTGAGGTAGGTCTGCCGCCCGAAGACGGTCATGGAGAGGGCGATGTGGTTGGCGAGGAAGAGGATGAGCAGTATCCAGATGATGAGCGGCAGACCAAGGAAGCTGCTGGCGCCGATGGCCTGCCAGTTGCTGTCGCTAATCATCGCCGGAGCGCCGCCGGTGGGCAGGCTGACGAGGCCGCGATAGATGCTCATGGTGGCGAGTGTGACGATGAAGGAGGGCAGGAGGAGGCGGGCGGTGAGGATGCCGTTCACCGCGCCAAGCAGGGCACCGGCGGCGATGGTGAGGAGCAGGGCGAGCGGGAAGCCGGTGCCGAGGGCAAGGGCTTGGGCGCCGACCATGCCGGCGACGGCGATGATGGAGCCAACGGAGAGGTCGATTTCGCCGAGGAGGATGACCCAGGTCATGCCGAAGGCGGCGATGGCGACGACGGCAACTTGCTGGAAGATGTTCATGAAGTTCGCCAGCGTCAGGAAGCGGCTGTTGCTGAGGGCGAAGACGGTGCAGAGGACGATGAGGGCGATGATGATGCCGCCGTATTGGCGCATCAGGCGGTGCAAGGTGGGGTTAAGGGCTGGGGCTGACATGGAGTTGTCCTGTGGCGGCGGCCATGATGGTTTGCGGGTTGAAGTCGGCCTGGGCGAGGGTGGCGCTTTGTGTGCCTTCGTGCATGACGATGATGCGGTCGGCAAGGCCGGTGAGTTCGGGCAGTTCGGAAGAGATGAGCAGGATGGCGGTGCCTTCGGCAGCAAGCTGGCGGATGATGCGGTAGATTTCGTATTTCGCGCCGACGTCCACGCCGCGCGTCGGTTCGTCGAGGATGAGGACGTGCGGGTAGGTGCCAAGCCATTTGGCGAGAACGATTTTTTGCTGGTTGCCGCCGGAGAGGGTTGCCGCTGCCGCTTCGAGCGAGGCGGTGCGGATGGCAAGCCGGGCGACTTCGCCTTGTGCAGCCTGTTTTTCGGCGGCAAAGCGCAGGAAGCCGAGGCGGGCGGCAAAGCGTTTCAGCGCCGCCATGCTGATGTTGCTGCGGACGGGGTGGCTGAGGACAAGCCCCTGTTCTTTGCGGTTTTCGGTGACGAAGCCGATGCCGTAGTGGATGGCTTCTACCGGATTTTTGATGTGCACGGTTTCGTCATCGAGGCGGATGGTGCCGCTCGCGGACAACATGCCGAAGATGGCGTTCATCACTTCGGAACGGCCTGCGCCGACGAGGCCGAAGAAACCGAGGATTTCGCCGGGATGCACAGCGAAGTTGATGTCGCGGAAGGCGTGGGCATGGCTGAAATGCTGCACTTCCAGCGCGGGCGGGACGCCGTCTGTGGCAGGTGTCTGCGGCAGACGCGGCGGGTACATTTGTTCCATCCGCCGTCCGACCATGAGGCGGATGAGTTCGTCCACCGTGGTTTTTTCGCGCGGCAGGGTGGCGATGTATTCGCCGTCGCGCATCACGGTGATGGCATCGGAGAGGCGCATGATTTCTTCCATGCGGTGCGAGATGTAGATGACAGCTTTCCCCGCCGCTTTGAGGCGGGCAATGATGGCAAAGAGGATTTCCGCTTCGGCGTCGGAAAGTGAGGAGGTCGGTTCGTCGAGGATGATGACGCGGGCGTCGTGACTGAGGCCTTTGGCGATTTCTACCAGCTGCCGCTGCGCGATGGAGAGGTCGGCAACGCGCGCTTCCACGTCTATCGGCAGGTTGAGGTCTTGCACCAGTTCACGGGCGCGGCGGTACAGCGCTTTGCGGTTGATGATGCCGTAACGCGCCGGTTCGCGGGTGGCGAGGATGTTTTCCGCCACGGTCAGGTTGTTGCACAGGCTGAGTTCCTGAAAGACTACGGCGATACCGCGCGCTGCCGCTTGCCGTGGATTGGCGGGGCGGTATGGCGTGCCGTCCAGCAGCATCGTGCCGCTGTCGGCCTGATGCACACCGGCTAAGATTTTGATGAGGGTGGATTTGCCCGCACCATTCTCGCCGAGCAGGGTGTGCACCTGCCCGGCGTGGATGGTGAGGTTGATGCCCCTGAGCGCGGCAACGCCTGTGAAGCTTTTGCTGATGTCGCGCAAATTCAAAAGGGCAGGCGCTGCCGCTGTCATGGCATTACTGCGCTTTGCCGGTGTACACGCCCGGTTCGATCGGCTGCTGCGCCGGAACGGTTTCGCCCTTCATGACGGCGACAGCCGTTTCTACCGCTTTCTTGCCCATCTGGTCGGGATATTGGCGGATGACACCGACCATGACCGGGTCGTTATCAACCGCGTCGCGCGCTTCTTGCATGCCGTCAAAACCGATGACTTTGACTTTGTCCTGCAATCCGGCGGATTTCACCGCGACCGCAGCAGCCAGCGCGGCGTCGTCACCAAAGCCGAAGATACCATCAATATCGGGGTTCGCCTGCAACATGTTCTGCACGGCAGCCAGCGCTTCAGCACGGGTGATGCCGGTCTGTTCGGCGACGATTTTCACCTCGGGATGGCCTTCCAGCGCTTTCTTGAAGCCGTCAATACGCGAGACCACCGATTGCACCGTCGGGTAATTGATGATGGCAACTTCGCCCTTGTTGTTCAGCACCTGTGCCATCAATTCGCCCGCTTTTTCGCCGCCCTTGTAGTTGTCGGTGCCGACGTAGGACAGCACTTCTACCCCTTCGGCGGGCACGTCAACGGTGATGACCTTGATACCTGCCTTCTGCGCCTTCTGAATGGCGGGCAGTACACCCTTGCTGTCCACCGGCGAGACGACCAGCACGTCCACGCCCTTGACAATCATGTCTTCAATATCGGCGAGCTGCTTGCTGAGATCCTGGTTGGCAATGGCGACTTCCAGCGGCACGTTCTGCGCCTTCGCTTCCGCCTTCATCGCATCGGCGAGCTCAATATAAAACGGGTGCTGCTGGGTGAGCAGGGACGCACCGATACCGTCCGCCCAGGCAGAGCTGGAAGCGCAGGCGAGGAGGGTTGCCGCCGCCAGCGTGGTCATTTTGCGTAGAGATTTCATGATGTTGCCTTCTATTGTGAGAGTCAGGAAAACGCTGCCGCGCCGTGCGTGACAACGCTGGGGCTAATGTAGCAGCAAGAAGCGTGGCGATTAAAGGATTGTTGAGGATTACCGTGATAAACGCATGATTATTCGGATGATTTTTTGTGGAATTTGGTTAATGATTTTGCCAACTGGTTGAACACATCCAGCAAAAGCCTGTTATTACAGGTTTTAATGCTGGGTTTTATGATTAAAAGAACTCGTGCACAACAAAAAACCGTCGCTTGCCAAGCGTTGTCGTTACCGGTCCGCAGGCGCCACAGGGATTTTGCCGCACACGAAGCGTGCAGGAGAAGCAGAGGCTTCATCCTGTGGTTATTTGTGGTTGCTGCACGCTTTTTTGTGAATGCTTCTCCTGCACGCCTGCTGCAGTTTTACCCACAAGTTATGCACAATGCCAGCAGCGACGCGGCCCGGCAATTTTGCAACCGGAAAAAACGTTGTCAGAACAGAATGCTTAGCGTATCCATATGTTTTCAGTGGAGTTTTTATTTTTACCCATCACAGTCGCGCCGCGCGCAAGTCATGGGCGGCATTGAAAATTTCGCCGTTATCCGCAGGTTATACACAGAGTTATCCACAATGCAGCCGCCTGTGGATTGCTGCGCCAGGGGGAGTAAGATGCCGTTTCTTGTCTGAATCTTGAGGTCATCATGGAAACCATTGTTGCCACGGCGATTACCCTGTTCTTCATCATGAATCCGCTGGGGAATGTGCCGGTATTTCTCATCGTCCTGACGCCGGTCAGGGAGGCGCGGCGCAGTCGCATCATCCTGCGCGAGCTGCTGATTGCACTCGTAGTGATGCTGATTTTCCTCTTTGCAGGTCCGGCGATGCTGCGCGCCATCGGCGTGTCCCGCGAGGCGGTGGCGATTGCCGGCGGGCTGGTGCTGATGATTATCGCCATCCGCATGATTTTCCCGCTACGCGGTAGCTCGATTATGGGCGATGACGACTCGGACGGCGAGCCACTGATCGTGCCGCTGGCCGTGCCGCTGCTTGCCGGACCGTCGCTGCTCGCCACGCTGATGCTGCGCGCGGGACAGGACGATTTGTTGCACCACACCCTGCCGGCGCTGCTGCTCGCCTGGGCGGCTTCGGCCCTGATTCTGCTCTCCTCGCCGTTTTTGTACCGTATTTTCGGCAACCGCGGCCTGAAAGCGATGGAGCGGCTGATGGGCATGGTGCTCATCTGTATCTCCGTGCAGATGCTGCTGAACGCGTTTGCCCACATTCTCCGCTGAGTCCTACAATGCGCGGCTTCCTGATTGACTGGAGGCCGCTTGTGAACCCGCTATCCCTCACGCCGCGCGTGGAATTTATCCGTGGCATCCGCGAAAGCGGGCCGCTGCTCATCGGCCTCTTGCCGTTTGCCCTGATTCTCGGCATGCAGGGCGGGCAGAAGGGCATGAGCTGGTTGGAAATGCTTTTGATGACCGGCATGAATTTCGCCGGCGGTTCGGAATTTGCTGCTGTGAATGCCTGGGTGCATCCGCTGCCAATCGCGCTGATCGCCGGGATGACGCTGATGATCAACTCCCGCCACATCCTGATGGGAGCGGCGCTGGCACCGTATCTGCGCCATCTGCCGATGAAAAAAATCCTGCCGGCGCTGTTTTTTATGTGCGACGAAAGCTGGGCGATGGGCATGGCGGAGGCACGGAAGCGGCGCGCGCTGGGGCTGTCGGCGGCGTTCAACCTGCCTTATTACGCGGGGGTGTGCTTCATCCTCTACACGACCTGGATTTCGTTTGCCGCCTGCGGTGCAGCGCTGGGGCCGAAACTGGGCGATGTCGCCGCCTGGGGCTTCGGCATGGCCTTTCCGGCGGTGTTTCTGGTGCTGATTCGCGGCATGTGGCGCGGGGTCAGACCTGCCCTGCCGTGGCTGGTGAGCCTGATTGTCGCCGCCGTGGTGTATCGCGTGTTCGGCGGCGCGTGGTATGTGCCGGCGGGCGCGGTGGCGGGGCTCACCACCGCCTGGCTGATGGGCGCGGAAGCGGAGGCGGCATGATTGCGTTCAATTCTTTCCTGCTCTTCCTCGCCATGCTGACGGCGACGTATTCCACCCGTCTCATCGGCTTTTTTGCCCTGCGCAAGCGCACGTTGAGCAAGCGGGCGACGGCGGTGATGGAAGCGGCGCCGGGCTGTGTGCTGATTGCGGTGATTGCGCCGTATTTCGTCTCCGACAAACCGCAGGAAGTCATCGCCATTCTCTTGACCGCTCTCGCCGCCAGCCGCTTTGCCATGCTGCCAACGGTACTGGTGGGAGTGGTGTCTTCCGGGGTACTGGGGTATTTACTGCGCTGAACACGCCGGTTTTACGCCGCTTGGCGGCTGCCCGTCATAAAAAACCGCCCAGGGCGGTTTTTTTATTGCAAACGTTACGGCAGCTCGCCGCTTGTCAGATAGCGAAAGGTGGTTGGCGGTACCAGCGGGCGGATAGCCTCCATGTCGCCCGCAGCCAGCAGGCGGCGTACACGCGAGGCGCTGATAACGTCGCCATCCGCCTGCTGCCGCTCAACGATGACGAGTGCCGGCTGCCCGGCGAATTCGCGTTGCAGCGCGGCGTTGTAGATAGCGGTCGCGGGACTGAGCGGCTCGCTGCCGACGTAGCGTTTCGTGATGCCAAGCGCGGGGGCGATGTGCTCTTTGAAGATGCGGGCATCCAGCCGCGCCTGGATTTCCGTGATGTTCGCGTCTTCGCGCAGAAAGTAGGCGGGGAAGGTCGCCGCCGAGATGATGTAGTCGCCGGTCGGGTGAACGTGAACGTTGGCAAGATCCGCCGTACCCGCCTTGACCAGTGCGAGGCGTACCGCACCAGGAAATTGCGACAGGTCTTCACTCAGCACGAAGAGGTGCACCACGTTGTTTTCCTTCGCCGCTTTTTCCACGAGGTAGCGGTGACCGTTGGTAAAGGGGTTGGCGTTCATGACGATGACGGCGATACGGCTGCCCGCCACGTACTGCCCGCGCAGCGCTTGCAGGTAATGCGGCAGGCCGCGCACGGCGTTTTCGAGGAAGTAGAGGGTGTCGTCCACATGGGCGATGTCGCAGAAGCCGAGATGACGGAAGGCATCACTGGCATCGGCTTTGGTATAGACGTAGCAGGCACGGTGGCCACATGCGAAAACGTCGCGCATCAGGCCGCTCATCAGTTCGTTGAAGAGGCTGCCGCCCTGGTGGGCGCGATCAATAGCGATACATTTCAGGATGTTGCGGTAGCGGGCGCCGGTGGCAATCAAGGCACCGTCGTCGCTGTAAATGCCGTACACGGCATCAAGATTGGCCTCGTCCCGGATGCCTTCGCGTTGCAAGAGTTCAAACCAGGCAGCGCGGTCAGTGGCGATACGGGCGGGGAAAAGCTGCTGCATCAGCGCCAACGCCGCTTGCGTTGCGGGTAGATGTTGAATTTGACCCAGCGGTGCTCTTCGCTTTCCGGATCAATGGTGACGATTTTGCCGCAGAGGCGGTCGCAGTCGCCGAGCAGGTTGTTCAGTTCACGCGCGTATTCGCCGGGAACGTAGCCGATTTTGTTGTTGTGCCAGAAGATCATGATGGCGTGGGCGTCGTGTTCGTTATCCGGTTCGCGACGCAAATCAAGCAGGTCACCCCGGTGCATTAGCGTCGCCAGGTCTTCGGCGCGGTAGTAGGCCAGCCCCGCCACCGGCACTTGCGCGACTACCGGCTGCGGCGCACGGCGAAACCATTTTTTCAATTTTTTCCACATGGCGGTTCCTAAAAATGAACATTTGTTTATCGTGAAAATCATAGCGAAAAACGTGCCAAATGGCGACAAAGGCGGCGTATTTTTGCCGTCCGGCGATATAATTCCGCCCCGTTTTTCAGATCATTAAGGAATTTCGCATGAGCCACACCCGTGTTCTCACCGGCATCACCACCACCGGCATCCCGCACCTCGGCAATTATGTCGGCGCCGTCCGCCCCGCCATCACCGCAAGTCAGGCAAGCGGCGAAGAATCCTTCCTCTTCCTCGCCGATTACCACGGCATCATCAAATGCCACGACCCGGAGCAAATCCACCGCTCCACCCTCGCCGTTGCCGCTACCTGGCTCGCCTGCGGCCTTGATCCGGAACGCATCACCTTCTACCGCCAGTCCGATATCCCGGAAATCCCCGAACTCACCTGGATATTCAACTGCGTCTGC
Source organism: Cardiobacterium valvarum (assembly GCF_900460955.1). Taxonomy (GTDB): domain Bacteria; phylum Pseudomonadota; class Gammaproteobacteria; order Cardiobacteriales; family Cardiobacteriaceae; genus Cardiobacterium; species Cardiobacterium valvarum. The sequence goes on along the minus strand of NZ_UFUW01000001.1, from coordinate 119,797 downwards.
GCCAAGGGCCTGATGAATCGCGCCCACGCCTACAAGGCAGCGGTGGACGCCAACGTCGCCGAGGGCAACAACGATCCCAACCACGGCGTCTCCATGGGGCTGTTTTCCTATCCGGTGCTGATGGCCGCCGATATCCTGATGTTCAACGCCACCCATATCCCGGTCGGGCGCGACCAGATTCAGCACGTCGAAATGGCGCGCGACATCGCCGGGCGCTTCAACCACCGCTACCGCGAGCTGTTTGTCCTGCCGGAAGCGGTGGTGGACGACGACGTTGCCCTCCTCACCGGTCTCGACGGGCGCAAGATGAGCAAAAGCTACGGCAACACCATCGCCCTTTTTGAAGAAGAAAAGGCTCTGCGCAAGCAAATCATGAAAATCGTCACCAACTCGCAGGCGCCGGGCGAGCCGAAAGACCCCGACGAATCCACCATCTTTGAAATCTACCGTGCCTTTGCCGGTGAAGCCGAACAGGCAGAAATGCGCGCACGCTACGCCGCCGGCATCGGCTGGGGCGAAGCCAAACAGGCCTTGTTTGAGCGCATCAACGCCGAACTCGGCGAGCCGCGCGAACGTTTCCGCGAACTCACCGCCAATCCGGCACGCATCGAAGACATCTTGCAGGCCGGCGCAGCAAAGGCACGCAAACACGCGCGTCCGTTCCTGGATGAAATCCGCGACGCCGTCGGTATCCGCAAGTTGGGCTGAGGCGTCGGCGGGGCGGGGTTATGGCACACATACAACAAAACCGCATGGTTGTCGCTTTTTTGATACGTTCTCTGTGTCGCTTTGGTAATGAATCTGCTACGATAGCGAAAAACCCCTATAAATAGCGCCAACTAAGCAACTGCAACTGTAAGGACGATATACGTGTACAGACGCCACTACCCCGAAGAACATTCCCCGGTGCTGATGCAGGCCGGCTGGGTCACATGGACGGTGCTCATCCTGAGCCTCGTCGTGACCCTCTCCACCTGGGTTGGCACCAACAGCCTGACCAACTGGTTGCGCTGGTCGGCGCACGACATCGCCGCCGGCCAATGGTGGCGCACCATCACCCCCGCCTTTCTGCATTTCAAATCCTTCGATTCGCTCGTCACCCACTTCCTGTTCAACGCCCTGTGGTGGCTGACCCTCGGCGGCCTGATTGAAACGCGCGAGGGCCCGCTGCGCCTCATCCTGCTCTTCCTCCTTGCCGCCGTCATCGGCAACACTACCGGCGGCTACTTCTACGGCAGCTACTTCGGCGGCCTCTCCGGTGTCTGCTTCGCGCTCATCGGCTATGTCTGGCTGCGAGGCTACCAGATTGCCGCCTACCGCGCCGTCGTTAAACCGGGGTTGTTCTACGCCAGCGTGGTTTTCATGCTGGCGGGCTTCGTCCACCTCATCGGCGGCATGGCAGACTGGGTACACGCCGCCGGTCTCACCACCGGCCTGCTCATCGCCCTACCCTACTACCTCATCACCACCCGCTGGCCGCAGCACCAGGAGCAAGAGTGAAGGAAACCCCGCCCCGGCGGGGTTTGTCATTTCCGCGTCTACGCCACCCCTCACGCAGAAGCGTACAATCGCGCGCTTTTCCGCCACGGCCCCTCATCATGTCCGAAACCACCCCTGAAAAATCCGCCAATATCCACACCAACGACCCTTTCGGCAGCCTGCTCGGTTACGCGCCGGGTGGCATCGCCATCTATTCCTCCGACTACGACAGCGCCGACGAGAGCGAGTTTCCCGACGATGCCGCCTACCGCAGTTACCTCGGCGACGAATACATGGGCTACAAATGGCAATGCGTTGAGTTCGCCCGCCGCTATCTGTACCTCAATCACGGCATGGTCTTCACCGATGTCGGCATGGCTTACGAAATCTTCTCGCTGCGCTTCCTGCGCCAAGTCGTCAACGACGCGCTCTTACCACTGCAAGCCTATGCCAACGGCAGCCGTAAGCGGCCTGAAGCGGGGGCACTACTGATTTGGGACGAAGGCGGCGAATTCGAGCGCACCGGCCACGTCGCCATCATCACCGAGGTGTTGCCCGGCTGCATCCGTATCGCCGAGCAGAACGTCATCCACTCGCGCCTGCCCAGCGGCCAGCAATGGACGCGCGAACTGCCGCTGACCGTGGACGCGTCGGGCGGCTACACCCTGCATGACACCTTCCCCGACACAAAAATCCTCGGCTGGATGATTCAGACCTCCGACTCCGCACACAGCCTGGCGCAGCCCGTGCCGCCGCCGGAACTACTCACCCTGCACAGCGCCCGCCTGCCGGAGCGCGGCCAGTTTGCGCAGCCATGGCTGAATGAGGCCGACCCGCTCGAAGGCGCCTTTGTCGCCGCGATGGGCGGACAGCAACTGATCGGCGGCGACCCCTACCGCTACTACACCCTTTCGGAAAGCGCCCAGCACGAACTCATCCGCGCCACCAACGAAGTGCACCTGATGTACCTGCACGCTACCGACTGCGTCCTCAAAGATGACCGCCTGCTGCAAAACTTCAACATCCCTCGCCTGCTCTGGCCGCGCCTGCGCCTGTCGTGGCAAAACCGCCGCCACCAAACCATTACCGGGCGGCTGGACTTCTGCCTTGACGCGCGCGGCCTCAAATCCTACGAATACAACGCCGATTCCGCCTCCTGCCACGCCGAAGCGGGCGCCATCCTCGCGCGCTGGGCGGCGGCGGGCAGCCTGCACACGGGTACAGACCCGGGTCGCGGCCTGAAAAACGCGCTCACCGACTGCTGGAAACACCGCAACCACGCGCCGCTGGTGCACATCCTGCAAGACCACGACAGCGAAGAAACCTACCACGCCCGCTTCATGCAAGCCGCGCTCGAGAGCGCGGGCATCTGCACCAAAACCGTGTACGGCACCGAAGGTCTGCACTGGGACAGCCGGGGTCGCCTGCGCGATGACGAAGAACAGCAAATCCTCTCCGTGTGGAAAACCTGGGCCTGGGAAACCGTGCTGGAACAACTGCGCGAAGACGCGGATGGCCGCGAAGTCGCCCCGCCTATCCGCACCGGCTACCCCGGCGATACCGTGCGCCTCATCGACGTGTTGCTGCGTCCGGAAGTGCTGGTATACGAACCGCTGTGGACGGCGATTCCCAGCAACAAAGCCATCCTGCCCGTATTGTGGGAACTCTTCCCCAAACACCGCTACCTACTCGATGCTGACTACCACCTCACCCCGGAACTTGCCGGTGAAGGCTACGCGAAAAAACCTATCGGCGGCCGCTGCGGCGACAACGTTACCCTGATTGGCACCGACGAACTGGATGCCACCGCCGGCAAATTCGGCGCCCAAGAACACATCTACCAGCAACTGTGGTGTCTGCCCAAAGTCGGCGATAACTACCTGCAAATATGCACCTTCACCGTCGGCGGCCACTACGGCGGTTGCTGCCTCAGAAGCGACCCGACACGCATCATCACCGGCGACAGCGACATCGCGCCGCTGCGCATCCTCAGCGACGAGGCCTTCCTTAAAGAAGAGGCGTGATGGAGACACTTGGCGGCCCGGCAGGCGTAGTCTGCTTTTCCCGTTTCGGGAGGGAAGCCGCCAAGCGGGGAAACGGCGCGTTTTTTGTCCCTTTAAGACGTTGCAGACAACGTCTCTACGAAACCCAGTATTGACGCCGCTGGGCGGCATTTTTGCATCTACCAAGCCCCGTTCCGGCACATCCTTGGGCGGTATCGGCACGCCTCAGCAGCGCTGCCGTCTGCCCCGCGTGATTGCCGGGATTGGTATTACAATACCCCCTCATTTTTGACCACCGGAAACCCACATGGCCGAAGCACTCAACTTCCAAAACATGATCCTCACCCTGCAACGCTTTTGGGCGGAGCAGGGCTGCGTCCTCCTCCAACCCTACGACATGGAAGTCGGCGCGGGCACCTTCCACACCGCCACCTTCCTGCGCGCCGTCGGCCCGGAACCGTGGAATGCCGCCTACGTCCAGCCCTCGCGCCGCCCCACCGACGGCCGCTACGGTGACAACCCCAACCGCCTGCAACGCTACTACCAGTTCCAGGTCGTGATGAAACCCTCGCCACCGCGCTTCCAGGACCTCTACCTCGCCTCCATGCGCGCCATCGGCATTGACCCCGCCATCCACGACATGCGTTTCGTCGAAGACAACTGGGAATCGCCGACCCTCGGCGCCTGGGGACTTGGCTGGGAAGTGTGGGTGAACGGCATGGAAATCTCGCAATTCACCTACTTCCAGCAGGCGGGCGGCCTCGAATGCAAACCGGTGATGGGCGAACTCACCTACGGCCTCGAACGCATCGCCATGTACCTGCAAGACGTGGACAGCGTCTATGACCTCGTCTGGACCGAAACCCCGCAAGGCATCGTGCGCTACGGCGACGTGTACCAGCAAAACGAACGCGAACAATCCGCCTACAACTTCGAACACGCCGACGTGGCCGATCTGCTCGCCCAATTCGACGCCGCCGAAAAAATGGCACACAAACTCGCCGGACTCGGCCTACCGCTGCCCGCCTACGAACAGGCGCTGAAAGCCTCGCACACCTTCAACCTGCTTGACGCGCGCCGCGCCATCTCCGTCACCGAACGCCAGCGCTACATCCTGCGCGTGCGCGCGCTATCCAAAGCCGCCGCCGAAGCCTACTACAAAGAACGCGAAGCCCTCGGCTTCCCGCTCTGCCGCAACCCAGGAGCCGCCGCATGACCACCACCCTGCTGATTGAAATCGGCGTCGAAGAACTGCCGACCAAAGCCGTCACCGCCCTCGCTGCCGCCGGACGCGACCTGTGGACCCAAGCCCTCAGCGATGCCGCCCTTGCCCACGGCAACATTGACACCTTCGCCACCCCGCGCCGCCTCGCCTGGCGCATCCACGACCTTGCGGAAAAACAGCCCGACCAGAAAATCGAGCGCAAAGGCCCGTCGCTGGCTGCCGCCAAAGACAAAGACGGCAACTGGACAAAAGCCGCGCTCGGCTTCGCGGCAAGCTGCGGCGTCGCCGTTGATACCCTCGGTGTCGAAGAAACCGGCAAAGGTGCCTGGCTGACCTACCACGGCGAACAGGCGGGACAAACGCTGGAAACCCTGCTGCCCGAACTCTTCCGCCACGTCTGCGACAACCTGCCCATCGCCAAAAGAATGCGCTGGGGCGACAACGAACAAAGCTTTGTCCGCCCCGTGCTGACCCTCGTGGCTCTCGCTGACGAACGTATCCTGCCGCTCGACTACTTCGGCGTGCGCGCCGGCCGCGACACCCTCGGCCACCGCGTCCACCACCCTGAACCCGTCAGCATCCAGAGCGCTGCGAGCTACGAAGCCGACCTGCGCGCCGCCCACGTCATCGCCAGCCACGCTGAACGCATGGAACGCATCCGCGAGCAGGTCGAAAAAGAAGCTGCTGCCCTCGGCGGAAGCGTCATCCTGCCCGAAGCCCTGCTGATAGAGAACGCCAGCCTCACCGAATGGCCGGTCGCCATCAACGGCAGCTTCGACGAACGCTACCTCGCCGTCCCGCAAGAAGTCCTCATCACCACCATGCAGGACAACCAGAAAACCTTTGCCGTCGTTGATGCCAGCGGCAAAATCCAGCCGCACTTCATCGCCATCGCCAACCTCGAAAGCCAAGACCCCGCCACCGTGCGCAAAGGCAACGAAAAAGTCATCCGCCCGCGCTTCGCCGACGCCGAATTCTTCTGGCAACAAGACCTCAAACACCGCCTGGCCGACTACCTGCCGCGCCTCGAAGCCGTCACCTACCAGGACAAACTCGGCTCACTCGCCGACAAAACCCGCCGCCTCGAAGCACTCGCCCGCGAACTCGCTGCCGTGACCGGAGCGGACGCCGAACACGCGGCGACCGCCGCCCGCCTCTCGAAAAGCGACCTCCTCAGCGAAATGGTGATGGAATTCCCCGAACTGCAAGGCATCATGGGGCGCTACTACGCCGCTGCCGAAGGCCTGCCCGCCGACATCGCCGCCGCCATCGACGAACAATACTACCCGCGCGGTGCAGGCGGCGAACTGCCACAAAGCCCGACAGGACTAACACTGGCGCTCGCCGAAAAACTCGACACCCTCGTTGGCGGCTTCGCCATCGGCGCCAAACCGACCGGCAGCAAAGACCCCTACGCCCTGCGCCGCATGGCCATCAGCCTCATCCGCCTCATCAACGAAAACAACCTGAACCTGCCGCTGGACCGCGCCCTGGCTGCCAGCGCCGCCACCTACCCCGCTGCCCTTGCCGCAGACAAACATACCGCTGCCGTGCGCGACTACATCCGCGAACGCCTCGACAGCTACTACCGCGAACAGGGCATCCGCAGCGAAACCGTGCAGGCCGTGCTGGCACTTGACAGCGACGACCTCGTTGATAACGACCGCCGCATCCGCGCCCTCGACACCTTCGCCTCTAGCGACAACGTGAAAAACCTGCTGGCGAGTGCCAAACGCATCCGCAACATCCTGAAAAAGAACGGCGAACGCGACGGCGCAGTGCAAACCACCCACCTGCAAGAGCCCGCTGAACAGGCGCTGTGGCAGGCATGGCAGGACAAACAGCCCGCCTTCGGGCAAGCCCTTGCCGCAGGCGACTACCGCGCCGCCCTGGAACCACTCGCGACCCTCGGCGCACCGCTGGATGCCTTCTTCACCGACGTGATGGTGATGAGCGACGACCCGGCGCTGCAACAAAACCGCCTGACGCTGCTCACCACCCTGCAACGCGGCTTCGACAAAATCGCCGACCTGTCGCTGCTTTCCGAATAATACGCATCACGGGGCAGCACCCCATGCCTTAACAGCAGGAGAAAACCGATGGAACCCAAAACCTACACCAACCGCTACGGCCTCGTCTTCGACAGTCAGGAAGAACTCGAAGCCTGGGATGCTTATGTTGAAGAACGCCTTGCCAAAGCGCGGCAGACGCCCGTTATCAGCAACGAAGAAGCAAAAGAAGAAATCCGTTTGCTACGCGAGAGCCTGCGCCATGTACCGCATACGATGGAATAGAGCGGCTATCTGCGCCTTGCAAACCATCGCGGCATACCTGAAAGAAGAGCGCGGTGTGCCGTGGGTTGCGGATAAAGTCATCGCTAATATAGAAAGAACCATTGACGACTACATCGCCTTCATGCCGCGCATGTTCACCCAATCGCCCGGCGGCACGGCACACGCCTGTTGCCTGCCCTATCCCTACATCATCTACTACGACATTGACGAAGCCCTCCACACCGTGACCATCCTTGACATCATCCACGGCGCACAGGGCGAACGGCGTCGATAAACAGCCTTACCCCCATGCCCCGCATCCAGCAACTGCCCAACAGCCTCATCAACCAGATCGCCGCCGGCGAAGTTATCGAACGCCCTGCCTCTGTGGTCAAAGAAATCATCGAAAACGCCATCGATGCTGGCGCGACCGACATTGACATCGACATCGAAGACGGCGGCGGCAAACTCATCCGCGTCCGCGACAACGGCTGCGGCATCCACCCCGACGACCTCGCCCTCGCCTTCGCCACCCACGCCACCAGCAAAATCCAGAACATTGACGACCTCGAACACATCACTACCCTCGGCTTTCGCGGCGAGGCCCTGCCCAGCATCGCCTCCGTCTCCAAAACCACCCTGACCAGCCGCGCCGAAGGACAAGAACAAGCCTGGCGCATCAGTCCGCATCTCGGTAACGGCATCAGCCCCGCCGCACACCCGCCCGGCACCACCATCGAAATCCGCGACCTTTTCTACAACACCCCGGCGCGGAAAAAATTCCTCAAAAGCGAGCGCACCGAGCGTGCCCACATCCAGCAACTCGTGCAAAGCCTCGCCCTCAGCCATGCGGGCATCCGCATCCACCTGAAAAACCACGGCAAAACCCTCGGCGACTACGGCGGCGGCGACCTCACCGCACGCATCCAGAGCGTACTTGGCGACGAACTGCTCGAACAGGCCGTCGCGATTGACGCCCGCGCCGCCGACATGCACCTCTATGGCCGCGTCGGCCTGCCCACCTGCACCCACACCCAGCCCGACCAACAATACTTCTACATCAACGGCCGCATCATCCGCGACAAAATCATCGCCCATGCCATCCGCCAGGCCTACCAGGACATGACCTACCACGGCCGCCATCCCATCTACGTCCTCTACCTTGACATCAACCCCGAACTCATCGACGTCAACGCCCACCCCGCCAAACACGAAGTCCGCTTCCGCGAAAGCCGCCTCACCCACGACTTCATCTACAGCAGCCTCAACCACGCCCTGCGCGGCAACATCCCCGCCAATGCACCCACGCTGCCTCCTGCCGCTCCGCCCGCCCGCAGCAGTGTGGACGACAGCACGCCGCGCCCACGGCAAACCCCGCTCTACCTCGCGGGCAGCGAACGCCGCCCCGGCCGCAGCGCCGTCGCCGAAAGCACCGCTTACTACCAATGGGCGCAACACATCCCCGCCCCGCCACAGCCCGCCTCCGCCTATCCACTGCCGTCAGCGGGCAGCGTCGCGCCCGGCCCCGTCCTTCCCGCTGCCGCAGAACAGGCGCCAGAACACCCGCTCGGCTACGCCCTCGGCCAAATCCATAACATCTTCATCCTCGCGCAGAACGCGCACGGCCTCGTCATCGTCGATATGCACGCCGCGCATGAGCGCATCCTCTACGAACGCCTGAAACAACAACTGCGCGCACAAAACCCGCAAACCCAGCACCTGCTCATCCCGCAGAGTCTCGCTGCCACCCCGGCGACCCTCGATACCCTCGCACGGCACCATGACTGGCTCGCCCGCCTCGGCTACACCCTGGCGGCAAGCGCGGACGAAAGCCGCATCCACATCACCACCGTTCCCGCCCTGCTCAAACACGCGCCCGCGCCGGAAATCGTCGGCGAACTGCTGCACGAACTGGGCGAGTACCCGGCAAGCACCGCTATCGCCCGTCTCGAAGACCAAATCCTCTCGCGCCTCTCCTGCCACAAAGCCGTGCGCGCCCACGATGCCCTCAATCTCGATGAAATGAACCAGCTGCTGCGCGACATCGAAAACACCCCGGCCAGCGGGCAATGCAATCACGGCCGCCCGACCTGGATTCAGCTCTCGACCGACGAGATCGGCAAATACTTCATGCGCGGCGAATGAACGTCCGCGCTATCCCGGTATCCCGCCCATCCTTGGCGGCGGTGATGCGTGTTTTTTATCTTTAAGAGGAATCGCCATGAATCATGCCGTCGAACGCTTTTTGCACGTGTTACAGGAACAGGACGCCGCCGGCTATGCCTATCCGCCCGCCGATGCCGCCGCGCTGGCGGCATTTGAAGCGGCACACGACATCACCCTACCCCCCGCCCTGCGCGAGCTGTACCAGGTCATGAACGGGCAGGAGAGCGAGGTGCTCAACGCCGTGCCGTACCGCCTGCTGCCGTTGGCGGAAATCCCGCAGGTGCAGGCGCGCCTGCTGGCGCATATCGAGCAAGCCTTCGGCGCGGATTGGGCGGCGTTCCGCCTGCCCGATTTTGAGGACGGCGCAGCGGTGCGCGAGGTGCTGTTTGATGCAGCGCGCCTGCCGGTCTTCCAGAATACGAACGACGACTTCTACTGTTTGGATTTCACCCCGGCGCCCGGCGGCGTGCACGGCCAAATAGTTGCCGTGATGGGCGAACCGACACCGGACGATATGGCGCCGCTGCTGCTGATGTTCGATACCTTTGAAGAATGTCTGGAAGATATTGCCGTTGATATGAGCGATGACACCCCGCTGGATATCGAATCCTTCCTGGCACAAACGGGGGAGGATCTGGACGCCTTCGGCGATCTGCTCGGCATCGCGCAGCAGGATTTCGGCGCTTATGACGCGGCGGTCGAGGCGCATATTGTCCGCACACTGGGGGAAACCGACGGCGTGCTGCGCCATATGGCTGAAGACGACGATCTGAAGCGGATACACATCCACCACCTCGCGGCGAATGAAACGCGACCGTTTCAGGTGCTCATCACCAGCGGCATGGGCGATCCGGCGCAAGCGGGGCAAGAAGAAGCGGCGGCGCGGACGGAACTGGTACTGCTGCTGCCGCCGCAGTGGAATATTCAGGCGGACGACCCTGCTGCCGCCTGGCCGCTGCAATGGCTGCAAATCATCGCGCAAATGCCGATCCCCCCCAGCTTCGCGCCGGGACGGGGCAGGATTATCGCGCTGGATCGTGACCGGAAAGAAACCCTGCCCGGTACGCCGTTCGGCGGTTTTTTCCTCTATCCGCCACTGGTCAGCCTGCCGCAGGATTTCCTGCACCTGACCCTGCCTGATGGCGGGGAGGTAACGTTCCTTGCGCTGCTGCCGCTCTATCCCGCCGAAGTCGCCCTGCTGGAAGAAGAGAACGGCCTGGCGCGCCTCTTTGCCGCCTTCTCGCAGCATCAGGTAACGGAATGCGTGGATGTTACCCGCCCCGATTGCGCTTCATGACAAACCGTAGTGCCGCAAGCGGGCAAATACGCCGCTTGGCGGGCCCGGTAACGCCCCCCCAGTAATGACGCCGCTATAACAAACCGCAGTGCTGGAAATAGCGGCGGTAAGCGGCGATTTTCTCCGCGAGTTTGAGCGGATAGGCGCGAGAGGTGGAAGGGAGGCGGGTCAATTCCAGCGTCCGCCCGTCCAGCTGGAAAGTCAGGCTCTGCCCGGTTTTCAGCGCCGCTTTCCCGCCGGGGACAAAGCCGAGCAGGACGTCGGTCGCCTTGCCGCCGGTAGTGAAAATGTGGCGCAACTGCGGCAGCTCTGCCAGCACGACAGGCAGGTCGAGGGTCTCGACGATGCGCAGATGGGCATCGGCGGCATTGCCCTTCTCGCGGATGGCACGGCGCACACTGGGGCAAATGGCGATGCCGCGTGCGACGAGGAAGGCACGGATGCGCCCGGCATCAAAGCGCTTTTCCCCGGCCACTTCAAAATAGGCGGGGTCGTCAAAGAAGAGGCTGCCATAGACGCGCCACATATCGTTCTGATAGTTGGGGTAGTGGAACGCCATGCTGCGCTTTTCCGCCGGCGGCGGGAAACTGCCGCTCATCATCACGGTCGCCTGCGGCGGCAGCAGCGGCGGGAAGGGGTGGGTTTCGATTTCCATATAAACTCCGGGAAGAAAGCGGGGTCATGAAAAAAGGGCTGCGATGCAGCCCTTTTTTGTTGCGCCAAGCGGTTACGGTTGCAGCGCGAGGTAGAGGTTTTGTCCATTGCGGGAGATGAGCAGCGGTACCGAGCGCTTGCTGTTGGCTTTTTCCAGCAGGCTACGCGCCGTTTTCACGTCTTCGACGCGCTTGCCGCCGACTGCGACGAGGATGTCGTTCTCGCGCAGGCCGGAGCGTTCCGCTGCCGAGCCGCTTTTCACGCCGCTGATGCGCACGCCTTTACCTTTGTATTTCAGGGCCTCGCGGCTTTCTTCATCAAGCGCGCTCAGGCTCAGGCCGCGTACCGCCTGCGTCGTTGCCTTGCCCGCACCGGGGATGTCGTCGCCCGCGTCGTTGAGGTTGCCGATTTCGACTTTGATGGTGAGTTCTTTGCCGTCACGCAGCAGTTTGACGTCGGCCTTGTTGCCGATCGGCGCGGTAGCGACCAGCGCCGGCAAGTCGGCGGATTTCTGCACGGGTTTGCCGTTGAATTCGATGATGACGTCGCCGTTTTCGATGCCCGCTTTGGCGGCTGGCGAGTTTTCCATGACTTCGGCAACGAGCGCACCGCGCGGGCCATCCATACCAAAGGATTCGGCCAGGGTTTGATCCAGCCCCTGGATCAGCACACCGAGCCAGCCGCGCACCACTTCGCCCTTGTCTTTCAACTGGTCGGCAATGTTTTTCGCCACGTTGATGGGGATGGAGAAAGCGAGGCCGTTGAAGGCACCGCTGCGGCTGTAGATTTGTGAGTTGATGGCGATGACTTCGCCCTTGCTGTTGAAGAGCGGACCGCCGGAGTTGCCAGGGTTGACCGCCGCATCGGTCTGGATGAACGGCACATAATCGCCGCGCGGCAGGTTACGGGCGACAGCACTGACGATGCCCTTCGTCGCGGTGTGGGTGAAACCGAAGGGCGAGCCGATGGCCAGTACCCAGTCGCCGACCTGCACTTGGTCGGAATCGCCGAGTTTGGCGACGGGCAGGTGTTCGCCCTGGATTTTTACCAGCGCGATGTCGGTGCGTTTATCCAGGCCGATGACTTCAGCACTGTATTCCTTGTTGTTGTTGAGCTGCACGCGCACCTTGTCCGCCCCTTCGACAACGTGGGCATTGGTGAGGATGTAGCCGTCGCTATCGATGATGAAGCCGGAGCCCTGCCCTTCCAGCACACGCTCCCTGGGCGCATCCTGCTCAAAGGGTAAGGCGCCGAACGGGGCAGGGAGGCCGAAGAAGTCTTCAAACACCTCCGGCGGCAGGCCGTTAAACGTCGTTGGCTCCTTAACGCGGCTTTCCACCTCGATGCTGACCACCGCATCCTTGGTCTTTGCGACCAGGGCGGTGAAGTCGGGGGCGGGGTCGGCAAAACCTGTCGGGATGGTAAACGCCAAAGCCAACATAACCAATGTTTTATTCATCAATACCTCTGCTTGCTTTAAGATAGGTCGCGCATTTTGGCCAACCCCACCTTACATCAGCCGAAACGGTCGATTAAAGAAAAATAAGGAGCAACTCATGCACGTTTTGATCATCGAAGACGACAAAGACGTCGCCGCCTACATCACCAAAGGACTCAGCGAAAGCGGCTACGTCGTCGATGCCGCGCACACCGGCAGCGAAGGACTTGCCATGGCGCAAAGCGGTCAGTACGACATCCTCATCGTGGACCGCATGCTGCCCGAAATGGATGGCCTCTCCGTCATCGCCCAACTGCGCAGCGAAGGCATGAGCACCCCCGTCCTTATCCTTTCGGCGCTGGGCGAAGTGGATGACCGTGTCGAAGGGCTCGCCGCCGGCGGCGACGACTACCTCGTCAAGCCCTACGCTTTTTCCGAACTCCTCGCCCGCGTGCGCGCCCTCACCCGTCGCCGCGGCGGCGAAATCCAGGACCAGATGATGCTGGAAGTCGCCGACCTGCAACTTGACCGCTTAAAACGCAAAGTTACCCGTGGCGGCAAAAAAATCAACCTGCAACCGCGCGAATTCCGCCTGCTCGAATACCTGATGAGCAACGCCGGCCAGGTCGTCACCCGCACCATGCTGCTCGAAAAAGTCTGGGAATACCATTTCGACCCGCAGACCAACGTCATCGATGTCCACATCTCGCGCCTGCGCAGCAAAATCGACAAAGACTTCGAACCCCCTCTAATTCACACCGAGCGTGGCGCAGGATACAGCCTCTATGACCCAAGCGGCTATAACTAAGCGCCTGCGCGACTGGGGGAAGGCGGTGCGCACCACCGCCTTCAAATTTTCCCTGCTCTTTACCCTGGCATCGAGCTTCGTCACCGGCATCTCGATGTACACCCTCTACCGCAGCGCCGAAAAAGAAATCCGCGAACAAATCGACTCCCGCCTCCTCGCCGAAACCACCAGTCTGCGTCGCCGCTTCGAAGAACGCACCAGCATCGGCCTCTACACCCCGGTGCTCGGCATCATCGAACGCGTCCCCGGCGACCCGAACATCACCTTCTGCGTCACCGCCCGCAGCGACGGCGCAAACAGCGTCAGCGGCTACAGCAGCAACAACCCCTTCACCAACGGTTTTGCGACCAACAGCCCCATCAGCGCACCGAGCGACGGCGTATCCACCAGCGTGGACAGCAATGTCGCCGACCTCATCATCCTCGACAGCAGCGTCGCCGACCTCTGCCGCATCAATACTGCCGATGCCGATAACAGCGTCGGCAGCAGCATGCGCATCAACCTCGTCATGCGCGTCGTCGTCGTCAACACCGCCGACAACCGCTACACCCTCATCACCGCCTACGACACCACAAACGAGCGGAAAATGCTGCGGCGGATGCTGGATAACACCATCTACGTCACCGGCTTCCTCATCCTCATCGCCTTCATCGGCGCCTTCCTCATCGGCTACACCATCATCCACAGCATCTCGCGCATCTCGCGCACCGCGCGGCACATTGTGGACGGTGACTTCGCCGAACGCGTCCCCATCCGTGCCAACGACTCTGACGAAATGAACCAGCTCGCCGACGACCTGAACCACATGCTGGACCGCATCGAAGCCCTCATCACCAGCCAGCGGCAAGTCACAAACAACATCGCCCACGACCTGAGAAGCCCGCTGAACCGCCTGCGTAACCGCATGGAAGTGGCCCTGCTTGACCGCAGCAGCGATACCAAAACCCTGCGCGACGTTATCGCCGACTCCGTCGAAGACGCCGAAAACCTGCTCAAAACCTTCAACGCCCTACTCAGCATCGCGCAAGTCGAAAGCCGCGCCAAAGACGACTTCACCCACACCAGCCTGAGCGGCATTTGCGACGACCTCGCCGAACTCTACGACGTCTTGAGCGAAGACGGCGAACACACTTTCGCTGCCAGCATCGAACCCGACCTCAACATCATGGGCAACCGCCAGCTCATCGCGCAAGCCATCACCAACCTGCTTGATAACGCCGTCAAATACACACCGAGCGGCGGCAACATCCGCCTTAGCGCCGAGAAACGCGGCGACAATATCCTGATCAACGTCGCTGACAACGGCAAAGGCATCCCGCCGGACAAACGCGACGACGTATTAAAACGCTTCGTCCGCCTTGACAGCGCGCGCAGCACCCCCGGCAACGGGCTAGGCCTGTCGCTGGTCAGTGCCATCGTCGCCCTGCACAACGGCAGCCTGACCCTGCACGACAACAAACCCGGCCTGCGCATCCAAATCACCCTGCCGACAGAAACCGCTTACCTGCGCCGCCAGCACGAAAGCCGGTACTGAAAACCGCATCATTGCCCTGCCTGAAGGCAATCACCCAAACTACAAGGACATTACACTATGAACCAAACCCTCTGGCGCTGGACACGCATCATCCACTGGACCCTCGGTGCTTACATCCTGACCGCGCTGACCTTTTTCGCCGCTACCGGCTTCATGCTCAACCACAGCGCCTGGTTCGACAGCGAACCCGCCGAAACCCAATGGGAAGCCAAACTGCCGGATGACCTCACCCTGCCTGAACTCAGCGACGACCCGAACGCGCCTACCCCCGCCCTCAGCCCCGGACTTACCGCCTGGCTGGCCGGACGCAGCCCCTACCCGCTCGCCACCTACACCCTGAAAGCCGAGCCGCCGCAACTCATCCTCGAAACCCGCGCCCCCGGTAGCGAAGCCACCATCACCATTGACAGCGAAACCCGCAGCGTTGAATACAGCGGCCGCAAAAACGGCATCATCAGCCTGCTCAACAACCTGCACAAAGGCCGCCACGCACCCCACATCTGGCATCTCTTCATGGACAGCCTCGCCATCCTTACCGTCCTCGTCGCCGCAAGCGGCCTCGCCCTGCTCGCCTACTACCGCAAACAGCGCAGCAGCACCTGGCTGTGGACCACCACCGGCATCAGCATCCCGCTGATTATCATCTTCCTCAGCATCCACTACTGACATGAACCCAACCCTCGCCTACCTCCTCATCGCTGTGCAAACCCTCGCCTGGCTCCTTTGGCTGTGGCATCACCGCCCACAACAGGACACTGACGACAACAACCCGCTACTCCTCCTCTACGCCAGCCAGGGCGGCCAGGCCGAAACCCTCGCGCAAACCCTCGCTCCCCAGCTTGGCATCACCGCGCACAACCTTGACGCCTGGCACGCGCGCCACCCCCTCAAAGCCCTCAACCACAAAACCCTTATCTTCATCGCCAGCACCACCGGCGAAGGCGCGCCACCGGACAACGCTGTGCGCTTCACCCGTACCTTATGCAAGCAGACCGTGCCGCTCACCAACACCCGCTACCACCTGCTGGCACTTGGCGACAAACGTTACCCGCACTACTGCGCCTACGGCCACACCCTTGACCGCGAACTCAAGCGGCTCGGCGCCGAAGCTGCAAGCCCTATCGCCACTGTGGACAACCTTGACCCGCAAACCATCGCCTACTGGCAACAACAACTCGCTGCCGCACACGGCCTCACCATCAGTACCCCTGCCGAAGCGCCGTACCACAATGCCATCCTGCGCACGCGGATCCTGCTCAACCCCGACAGCGCCCAGCCCATCTACCACCTGCGCCTTGACTGCCCGGCCATCCCCGCCGACACCGCCCTCATCGAAATCACCATCCCGCAGCCGCACGAACAGGAAATCCGCCGCCAATACAGCGTTGCTGCCATCGCCCCGGACGGTAGCCGCGGCCTTGACCTCATCGTCCGCCTGCAAACCCACCGCGACGGCACACCCGGCCCCGGCTCAGCCTATCTCACCCAAACCCTCACCGCAGGCGATACCCTGCGCATCCGCGCCCTCACCCACCACCCTGCCGACCTGCCTGCAGAGCCGCGCCCGCTCATCCTCATCGCCAGCGGCAGCGGCCTTGCCGGTATTCTCGGCATCCTCACCCGTATGGAAGCGCACTATCCCGCCCGCGAACACGGCCTCAAACACTGGCTCATCTACGGCGAGCGTCACCCGGAGCATGACCGCATCTACGCCTCCTGCCTCGAAAAACAGCGCGAAGACGGCATCCTCGCCTGGCTTGACCGCACTTACAGCCAGGGCAACCCGCCGCAATACGCGCAGCACATCTTGGAAACCCAACAAGAGCGCCTACTCAGTCAACTGGAAGTCGGTGCCGTCATCTACATCTGCGGTAGCGCAGACAAAATCGGTACGGGAACGATAGACACCCTGCGCCAACTGCTCGGCGAAAAAACCTGCGACCACCTGACAAAAGAAGGCCGCCTGCACTTCGACACCTTCTGAATGCGCTATTACCCCGCTTGGCGCGCCCAGTAACGACGCCGCTTGACGCGAAACCCCAGTAACCACGCCGCTTGGCGGGCCGGCATTGACGCCGTCCGGCTGCCGTTATTCTCTCCCGCCGGGATGTCCGTCCGGCGGGACATAGACGTTCAGCGCCGCTTCGGCCAGCAGGGCATCGCCGTGATAGAGGCGGCAGTCGAAAATGCCGAAGCCGGTGCTGTCGCGCGTGGATTCTTGCGCCTCGACACGCAGGGTGGCAGGCAGCAGCAGGGCGCCCTGGTGCAGGCTCAGTTTGCGCGTGCCGAGCAGGTAGCCGAGACGTACAGGTTCGCCCGCATCCAGGGCCAACGCACCCGCCAAGGCACCAATGGCCTGCGCCATGATTTCGAGATAGGCCCACACGGGCAGGTGGCCGTCTTCGGCAAAGATATTGTCGTGCGTAATGTCGCTTTCGGTGCTGATGTGGTGCACGTCGTAGGCGAGGACGCGGTCGATGAGCACCATGTGGCCGCTGTGCGGCAGGAGCGGGGCGGCGGGGGCGATCGGGGTTTGCATGGGTCGTTAGCGGTTAGGCGGGTGATTTCAGTCCTGTTCAGTTACGGCGCTTTTGCGCGCCAGCATGCTGCGCGCGTGCTCGCGGCTGGTGTCGCTGTCGGCGCTGCCCAGCATCCGCGCGATTTCGATGATGCGCGCTTCGTCGTCCAGCGCGGTAACACGGGTTTGGGTTTCTTTGTCATCGCTGGTTTTTTCGATGCGGTAGTGCGCATCCGCGTAGGCGGCGACTTGCGGCAGGTGGGTGATGCACAGCACTTGCCGGCTTTTCCCCAGGGTATGCAGCAGGCGGCCGATGGTGTCGGCGACTTCGCCGCCGATGCCGCTGTCGATTTCGTCGAAGATGACGGTCGGGGTCGGTGCTTCGTCGAGGCAGGCCACTTCGATGGCGAGGCTGACGCGCGAGAGTTCGCCGCCTGAGGCAACTTTCGCCAGCGGTTGCAGGGTCTGGCCGGGGTTGGCGCAGAGGGTGTAGGTGATGTCGTCCGTACCGTGCGTGGCCGGGCGCGCGGCGGGGGCGATGTCAATGCTAAAGGTGGCTTTGTTCATGCCGAGCTGGCGGATCCAGTGTTCGACTTCGTGCGCGAGTTTGGGCGCGGCCTGCTGGCGCGCGGCGCTGAGGGCGGCGGCGCGTTCGCGGTAGGCGGTTTCGGCAGCCTGGCAGGCGGCAGCGAGTTGGCTGCCGTCTTCGTTTTCTGCGGCCAGCGCCGCGTGTTCGTCGGCGAGTTTTTGCCAGTGCGCAGGCAGGTCGGCGGGGTCGCAGTGGTGTTTGCGCGCCAGGCTGTGCAGGGCGCTCATGCGTTCTTCGACGGCGGTCAGGGCTTCTGGGTCGTGTTCGATTTTGTTCAGCTGTTTGTTGAGGGCGTCGCTGGCTTCGTCGAGGTAAACGACGGCCTGTTCGAGCAGTTCGGCAGTTTCCTGGAAGGTGTGGCTGGTGGTGGCGAGGTGGTTGGCTTCGCGCAGGGCCTGGCGCAGGGCGGTTTGCAGGTTGTGGTCGCTTTCGCTCAGTTGGGCGCTGAGCTGGCCGCCTTTGCCGAGGATTTCGTCGGCAGCGGCAAGCAGGCTTTGCCGCCCGGCCAGGGTGCTGAATTCGTCCGGCTGCGGCGCGATGTGTTCGATTTCTTCAAGCTGGTAGGCGAGCAGGGCCAGGCGTTCTTCTTGCGCGGCGCGGTTTTGTTGCCAGTCTTGTTGTTGTTTTTCGAGGCCCTGCCAGTGGCGGTAGGCTTCGGCGCAGGCGGCGAGCTGGTCGTGATGTCCGCCGTAGCGGTCGAGGCGGCGGCGCTGTTCGTCGTTTTTGAGCAGCGCCTGGTTGCTGTGCTGGCCGTGGATGTTGACGAGTGTGGCGGCGAGGGTTTTGAGTTTGGCGCCGGTAATACCGTGGTCGTTCGCCCAGGCTTTGCTGCCGCTGTCACGCAGGCTGCGGCGGATGTGGATTTGTCCGGGATTGTCGGGGTCGTCAAGGGCGTCTTCTGTCAGGGTTTGGCAGATGGCGGGGCTGAGGCGGGTAAAGGTGGCGCTGACGGTCGCGCGTTCTGCGCCGTGGCGGATGTGGCTGGCATCAGCGCGCCCGCCGAGGACGAGGCCGAGGGCGTCAATGAGGATGCTTTTGCCCGCGCCGGTTTCGCCGGTGAGGACGTTGTAGCCGGGGCGGAAGTGGATGTCGCTGTGGGCGATGATGGCGATTTGGTCAATGGTGAGTTGTTCGAGCATGGGGGGCTGGGGTAGGTAGGCGCGTGGTTATCCCGCTTGGCGTTATTTGGGCTGGCTGTCTTCGGGGGCGACGCCCCAGTTCAGTTTGGCGCGCAGGCGGTCCTGGAAGTGGTAGTCGGCGGGGTGCAGCACGGGCAGGGGGATGCCGGCGCGGATGGTGATGCGGTCTTTGGGATGCAGGCGGTGCTGTTGCTGGCCGTCGATGCTGAGGTGGGCACCGCTGCCGCAGGGGGTGATGGTGATGGGGCTGGCGGCATCGATGACGACGGGACGCTGGGTAAGGGTGTGCGGGCAGATGGGGACGACCAGGCTGACCGGCAGGCTGGGTTCGATGATGGGGCCGCCGGCGGCCAGGGCGTAGGCGGTCGAGCCGGTCGGGGTAGCGATAATGAGGCCGTCGGCGCGGTAGTGGCTGAGGTGGCGCGCGTGGGTGTACACGTCGAGTTCGATCATGCGTGCTTTGTTGCTGCGGATGACGGCGTCGTTGATGGCGGTGTGTTCGTAGCTGCCGTCGCGGGTATCCACGGTAACGTGCAGGGTGTGGCGCTCTTCGTGATGGTATGCATCGGAGAGGATGTGATCAAGTTCGCTGTCAATGTCGGCGAGGGTGAGATCGGTGAGGAAGCCGAGACGGCCAGTATGGATGCCGATAAGCGGGATTTGCCGCGCGATAAGGGCACGTCCGGCGTAGAGGAAGGTGCCGTCGCCGCCGACGACGATGCAGAGGTCCACGTCGCCCCAGGCGGCGATGGGCAGGGCGGCGGGGTCGTTTTGGTATTGCGGCGGGGCGGTGTCGCGGTCGAGGGTGTAGGTAAGGCCGCGCGCGGTGAGGGCGGCGATGAGGCGGGCAATGGTGTCATCAACGCGCACGGCGCCGTATTTGCCGACGATACCGATGTGTCGGATGTGTAGGGGCATGTTTTTTAACGGGTTGGGTTTGCCTTTATTATACGCAGTTGTTTGTTTTCTTTTGTTTTTGCGGCGCTGCCGCGGGAGGATGTGATGGAATTTTTTCTGGTCGGCGGGGCAGTGCGCGACAAGTTGCTTGGTTTGCCGGTGCTGGATCGCGATTGGGTAGTGGTCGGTGCAACAGCAGAGGCATTGCTGGCACAGGGCTTTCGCCAGGTCGGGCGGGATTTTCCGGTGTTTTTGCATCCCGATTCGGGTGAGGAATACGCGCTGGCGCGGCAGGAACGCAAATCCGGCCCAGGGCATCAGGGCTTTGCTTTTTATTTCGCGCCGGATGTGTCGCTGGAAGCGGATTTGTTGCGCCGCGATTTGTCCATCAATGCAATGGCGATGGACGCGGACGGGCGGGTGATTGACCCTTACGGCGGGCAGGCGGATTTAGCAGCTCGGCGACTGCGTCATGTTTCGCCCGCGTTCGTCGAAGACCCGCTGCGGGTGCTGCGCCTGATGCGTTTTTGGGCGCGCTTCGCGCCGCTGGGATTCGTGATTGCCGAAGAGACGCTGGATTTGTGTCGGGATATGGTGGCAGCGGGCGAATTGCGCCATTTGAGCGCGGAGCGGGTGTGGGCGGAATGCGGGAAGGCGTTAGCCTCGCCCGCACCGCAGCAGTTTTTCGCCGGTTTGCAGATGGTCGGTGCGCTGGATGTGCTGGGCATGTCGGTCAGTGACGCCCAGCTTGCGGCGATGAATGCCCGCTTGCGGGCGGCTGTCGCGGTTACCAATGCACCAGAGCAGCGCCTTGCGCGATGGTTGCAGGCGGAGGATTGCACGGCAGCGCGGACGGGCTTGCAGGAAACGCTGCCGCTGCCAAAGCGGTTTGTGTATTGGCTGGCGCTGGTAGCCACTTATGGTGCAAGCATGCAGATGTGGGCGGAACTCACCGGCGAAGCGCGCTGGGCGCTCCTGAAAGCGTGTCACAGCCTGCGCGAGGCCGGTGATGTGCTGACGCTTGCCCGTCTGATGCAGGTGGACGACGCCATATATGCCGCCATTGAAAACGCCCGCGAAAGGGTGCGGGCGTTGTTGGTGGATACGCTGGCGATGCAGTATCAGGGACCTGCCCTGGGCGCAGCCATCCGCGCGGCGCAGGTGGCCGCGTTGGCAATGATTAATTGAGATCTGCCTGCACTAATTTACGATTAAACGTATAGCTGGTGATTTTACTATCTTTAAAAACGGGGCTTTTCACAGTGAGCCGGGTTGTGGTTCTTCCGACAAGGACATCGCCTTCTTTGGTCAACAAATCAGGTACATTTTTTTGTACGCTAGTGGCAAAGGTAATATCAGCATAATCTTTGAACAGATTTTCATGATTAATGGTGTATTCGGACAGACGGTCCCATATATAACCATTTTTTTCAGGTTTTGGTTTCTGGAAATTTTTTGCTGAGGTGGCAAAGTATTCGCATGCTTCCGTTTTCCCGCCATCAACGATTTTGTATTTGTAACGGGTGTATTCATCTCTAATGTTAACCACAACATCTGGTGCCAATAAATCGCATAATGCCTGTGGATCGGCCTCACGGTTAAAGTTGACTTGTTCAACTACCCATGGGCGCATATAGGCATCATTGAATGTCTGGTAATTGTGAAAGAGATAGGCAGCAAGGCCCAAAACAATCAGTATCAGGACATGAATCATCGTTATTCCTTAATCAAAGTTTCCCCAAGGAATGGGCGGTAATGCCCATCATTTTATAAGCCAGATCGGCGGCAGTGAAATCGTACACATGCAGATCGCGAATTGGCGCAAATTCTACCAAATCCAGCCCGACTACCTGTCGTTGCCGGGCG
This sequence comes from Cardiobacterium valvarum, assembly GCF_900460955.1. Classification (GTDB taxonomy): domain Bacteria; phylum Pseudomonadota; class Gammaproteobacteria; order Cardiobacteriales; family Cardiobacteriaceae; genus Cardiobacterium; species Cardiobacterium valvarum. The sequence goes on along the minus strand of NZ_UFUW01000001.1, from coordinate 97,911 downwards.
ATACTGTTCAGTAAATCCAGCAATTGCCACCAGCCAAGCCCTCCCGGCACCGGAGTGCCGGTCGCAGGCATCAGGGCGCTGTCCAGCCCGTCAATATCGACAGTGATGTAAATCTTCTGCGGGAAGCTTTCCGGCAGGCGCAGGTCATGCTGCGGCGGGCGGCAGATAACGCGCGCATCGTGAGCAGTAATTTGCGCCGGAAATTCGTGACGCACCGCCTGTTCATCCAGACTGAGCGCACGCACACCAATCTGGCACAGTGGCAGACCTTCGTCCACCAGGCGCTTCATTACGCAGGCGTGACTCCAGATGCTGCCTTCGTAGTTTTCACGCAGATCGGCATGGGCATCAAACTGCACCACGCCGATGCGTTCGCCGGGAAAGGCGTCAACGACACCCATCACTGCTCCATAACTCACGGTATGTTCGCCGCCCAGCACGAACGGCAGGCTGCCGCTTTCAGCGGTGGCACGGGTGCGCCCACGGATACGTTGCAGAATATCGCCCGCCTCGCCCCGGCAATCCACCGCTTCCTGCGTGTAAATGCCCAAGCGGCAGGGTTCGCCGTGCAACTGGTCGTAAGTTTCGAGCTGGTTGGAGGCTTCGATGATAGCCGCCGGGCCTTCCGCCGTGCCGCCACCGTAGCTGACGGTCTTTTCATACGGTACGGGTATTACATGAAACAGTGCGTCATCCGGCGCAGGTTGACGGATTTCCGAGCCGAGGAAGATACGCTCTGCCATAGATCCCCCGCTTAACGCGCCAAATCGCCTTTCAGGGCGACACCGGCTATTACCCCACCAGCATGACATTCATATTGGGTTGTACTCGAATAAGGTGATTTACGGTAATAGCTAATGAGGTTAATGACCTTTGTTGCACCAGCATCACGTGCGGATTGCTGGAACTGTTTGACCGCAGAGACAAAGGCACGAATACAGGCTTCCTCGTCACTTTTATTGGCGGCATTGGTTTTTTTATTACTAACCAGCCCTTTGCGCAGGATATCGCCATTACCTTTAGCGAACTCTATTTTAATATCCGGGTCAAGGGTTTCCTTGGCGAGTGGCGAATTCATCGCATCAGAAATCAAGAAATTATGTTTGGTATCACGGCCACAGCCAGTAATTAATAATGCGGCGCTAAAACAGATAGCGGCCATTTTTATGGAAGTTTTCATGTAAAATCCTTGTGTTAACGAAGATGACGGCTCGAAATACAGGCTGCATTTCAACTTATCGTCATTGTAACCAAAGCCTTACTGATTGCCAATGTTCGCCCCTGTCCTCTACTACACCGCGCCGCAAGACGCTGCTTACTCTCCGGATCAGCTGGACGACGGCGATCGCACCCGCCTGCAACATGCCCCGCAACTGGAACAGCGCGCTGACTGGCGCAGCAGCCGCGCCCTCAAACAATTGCTGCCGCAGCCGCGTCCGCCATACAGCCTCGCCCACAAAAAAGGGCACGCTGTGCTGCTCACAGGCGCGCCCGTCGTTGGCGTCGATATGGAAGCTTTATGGCCGCGTGATTTCACCGCCCTTTTGCCGTGGTTCGCGAATCCGGCGGAACAGCGCTGGTTCGGCACGCAACCTGACCCGGCTCTCGCTTTCTATCACTTGTGGACATTTAAAGAGGCGCTCTTGAAAGCATTGCATGCCGATTTTGCCGATTTGCCACGCCTTACGGCAGACACGCCAGCCCCAGCGGGGATGCGCTGGCAACGTCATGCCTGGCTGCTGGCAGGAGAGTGGCTGGTCAGCGCCGTACTGGCAGCGCCCACGCCCTTGCCGCCGCCGCGCATCATCGGCACGGCAGACGTGCAGCATTTGCCCGCCTACACCGCCACATGCGCCTGAATCCAGGCCAGCATATCCGCTTGCACCGCCTGCGCATCGCCAGCATTGTCGATGCGCACGCCGTGCTCATCGGCCTGTAATACTTCAAGAATGGCCAACTGCGAATCAAGCATGTCGGCTTTCATGTAATGCCCTTGCCGTGCCAGCATCCGTTCCAGGTTGACCGCCTGCGGTGGCGCCAGATGGATGAAGATTACCTCGCCCGTCGCCTCGCGCAGAATGTCGCGATACTGCCGCTTCAATGCGGAACAGGTGACGACGCTGACCGCCGCCCCCTGTTTGGCTTGCGCTGTCATCCAGTCGCGCAGATTGCGCAGCCACGGATAGCGGTCTTCATCGGTCAGCGGTATCCCCGCCCCCATCTTGTCGCGGTTCTCTTGGGTGTGAAAATCGTCGCCCTCGGCATAAGGACATTGAAAATGCGCTTGTATGGCGCAGGCAGCGGTTGTCTTACCGCAACCGCAAACCCCCATAATGACGAAATGCACGGTCATAACCACCTCATAATAAAGAGAACGCCAGCGCCGACAGGGCAAAGCCGATGACGGCAATCAGCGCCTGGTTGACCGTCCAGGTTTTCAGCGTCGTCGGCACATCCATATCGAGCAGGCGCCCGACCAGCCAGAAACCGGAATCGTTGACATGGCTGGCAAAGACCGAGCCGGAAGCGGTGGCCAGCACGATGGCGGCGAGCTGCCAGTCGTTATAACCGGCAGACGCGACCGCAGGCGCCATCAGGGCGGCGGCCGTGGTCAGCGCTACCGTGGCCGACCCCTGGGCGACACGCAGCACCAGCGCGACCAGAAAACAGCCGGCGATCACGGAAATACCCATATGCGCCATGCCGTCCGCCAGCGCCTTGCCAATGCCGGAGGCACGCAGCACGCCGCCGAACATCCCGCCGGCACCGGTAATCAGGATGACCGAGCAGACCGGCCCAAGTGCGCCATCCACTGTCTTTTCCAGTGCCGAGGCGTGTTCGCCACGTTTGCGTCCCAGTACGAACAGAGCCACCAGCACCGAGATCAGAAGCGCAATCGGCGTCGCTCCGAGCATTCTCAGCAGCTTGACCCAGGTGGCATCGGCGCTGACGACTTTTTGGCTGATTAACGTCATGAGGCCGGTATTGAGGAAAATCAGCACCATGGGAATCAGCATGATGCCGATGACCGTGCCCGCCGACGCAGGTGCACGTGGCGTATCCGTATCACGCTTGCCGCCGCTCAGAAAATCCGGCACCGGCACATGAAAATGCCGCCCCAAAAACTGCCCCAGCAAATAACCGCTGAAATACCAGGTAATCACGGCGATCGGCAAGCCAAGCAGCAGTACATGGCCGATATTGGCACCATAATATTCGCCGGCGGCAATTGGCCCCGGATGCGGCGGCAGGAATACATGCATCACCGAAAAAGCGCCGATGGAGGCCAAGCCATACGGCAACACCGGCTCATTCATGCGGCGCGCGGTAGCAAATACAATTGGCAGCATGACCACCAACCCAGCATCGAAGAAAATCGGAAAACCAAAAATCAGCGAAGCGACGCCGAGAGCAAAAGCCGCCCGCTTCTCGCCAAAAAGACGCACCAGCGCATCCGCGAGCGACTGTGCGCCACCGGACGTTTCCACCAGCCGCCCCAGCATGGCACCAAGACCGACCAGAATCGCCACACTGCCCAGCGTGCCGCCGAAATTCTTGATCAGCACCTGATCAACAATGGCTTCCAGCGGCAGCCCGGCGACGATGGCCGTCAGCAAGCTGACCAGCACCAGGGTAAGCAACGCGTGCACACGGAAGCGGATGATCATCACCAAAATCAGCAGGATTGCACCGGCGGCGATGGCCAGCAGCGAGCCTGCACCCAGAGACTGTGTCCAGTTATCCATCAATATCTCCCTCTCTCAAATACGACGGTTTGGGTGCCCTCTACCAGATACACGGCAAACAACACACCATCCACGGATATTCCCGTGCATTTCACGGTAAATCCATCACCATCATATAGAGGAACGTACCCGGCTGCACGATAAAATCGTGCCGCTATCCCGACTCGCAGGCAAATCGACCTGCCTGATGGATCGCCCCTGCGTGTATCGCGCAAGCCCAGGATTTATCCCGCTTGGCCATAGATATCTACCCATCTCCACCCCAAACAACCCATGCGGCCCCCTTATTTCTTCCGGTGTCATAAACTCCAATAATTCCTGTGCTGACAACAGATTAAGCATCCCTCCCAGAAGCGCAGGGGCGGTAATCTCACGCCCCTTCTTCGTCTGTCGGCCCGATAGCCGCATCAGAAACTCACACAGCCGCTGCCCTGCTTCGCTCCGGTCACTTTGCAGCCGCCACACCTGCAGGCAGCCGGCTCTACCCCACAATCAGCAACCGCTTGCAAATCCTTTCTCCCGTCTCCTGCTGCCAGCCCTCCACCCGGTAGCCCGCGCTCTTCAACAGTTTGCAGTAGCTCTCTATCCGCCAGCGGTAGTCGTCATACTGTGCCGCTTTCCGCGCCGTAATTTCCGTATTCGTCAGCAGTATCCACGGCGCCATCGTCTTCCCCGCCGTCTTCAACCGCACGCAGTTCATTTTTGCTTTCAGCGGGGTATGCCGCCCTTTGCCCCGCTTGGCGACCTCGGCAACTACGTCGCCTGACCAGAATCTTGTTGAGCACAAAATGGAGGCGAAAGAACAAAGACGGCGTGCTGCCCGATATAATCCGCTCCGCTTGTCGGGGTGTTCCTATGGAACTGAGAAATACCCGTAGAACCTGAAACGGTTAGCGCCGTCGGAGGGAACAAGGTTCACGCCGGTTCCCGTTTACTCATCGCAACAGCAAGGGAATCCATATGCCCACTTCCATCGCCCTCACCATTGCCGGCTCCGATTCCGGCGGCGGCGCCGGCATCCAGGCCGATCTCAAAACCTTTTCCGCCCTCAGTGTTTATGGCGCCTCCGTCATCACCGCCGTTACTGCGCAGAACACCCGCGCCGTCACCGCCGTCGAGGCCGTCAGTCCCGCCCTCATCCGCGCCCAAATCGAAGCCGTTTTCGCCGACCTGCCGCCGCAAGCGGTAAAAACAGGGATGCTGGGCGACAGCCAAACCATCTGTACCGTCGCCGACAGCCTCGCCGCCGTCGCCCTGCCGTATCTCGTCATCGACCCGGTGATGGTCGCGAAAAGCGGCGACAAACTGCTCGCCGATGCCGCCATCGCCACCCTGCGTGAGCGTCTCATCCCCCTTGCCACCCTGATAACCCCCAACCTGCCCGAAGCGGGCGAATTGCTTGGCCGTCCCGTCACCACGCGTGACGATATGCCGCAAGCCGCTGCCGATCTGCTCGCCCTCGGCTGCCACGCCGTGCTGCTCAAAGGCGGGCACCTCGCCGGCGATGCCAGCGACGACCTGCTCCTTACCACCGGCGGTGCCACCTGGCTTCCCGCCGCACGTCATCCGGGCAAAAACACGCATGGCACCGGCTGCACCCTGTCGGCTGCCATCACCGCCGGCCTCGCACGCGGCCTGGCGCTCGTTGACGCTGTGCATGCAGCGAAGGACTACATCGGTGCCGCCATTGCCGCTGCCGACCACCTGCATGTCGGCAGCGGGCACGGGCCACTGCACCATTTCCACCGCTGGTGGTGATGCGTCAAACCGGCAGCGGCCGCTTTGCGGAAACGTAAGGCACCGTTCAGATTTACGCGGGTGCCGCTGTGCGATACTGAATACGCACACCATGTGCATCCGCACTTACACAGGGAGACATCCATGAAATCCGTACTGAACAAAAGCATTCTTGCCCTCGCCCTGCTCGCCTCGCTGACCGCGTGCAGCAGCCTGACCCCGGCCCAGCGCAATACCGCAATCGGTGCCGCTGTCGGCGGTGCCGCCGGCAGCATGCTCGGCGGCGATACCGGCGCTATTCTCGGTGGTGCCGCGCTGGGCGGCGTCATCGGCAGCCAGATCCACTGAGCGGTACCCGCCACAAATCCGGGGCGCGCTGCGGCGCGCCCTTTGTTTCTACCTTTCGGTAATCTTACCCGGCCGATGCACTACTGCGACTACACCGCGACCCTGCCACCTGATAACCCGCACCGCCGCTACCATGACCACGAATACGGCTACCCTATCGCCGAAGATGACCGCCTCTTCGAACGTCTCGTTTTTGAAATCAATCAGGCGGGCTTGAGCTGGACGACCATCCTCAACAAGGCGGACAACCTGCGCCGCGCCTACGACCATTTCGCTATTGAGCGCGTCGCCGCCTACGGTGAGGCCGACGTCGCCCGCCTGCTCGCAGACGCCGGCATCATCCGCAACCGCCGCAAAATCGAGGCCACTATCCACAATGCCCGCGTTATCTGCGGGCTACAGGCGGCACACGGCAGTTTCCGTGCCTGGCTGGACGCACAGGAATGTCCAGACAAAGCTGCCTGGGTCAAACTGTTCAAAAAAACTTTCAACTTCACCGGTGGCGAAATCACTGGCGAATTTCTGATGAGCTGCGGCTACCTCGCAGGCGCGCACCGCCGCGACTGCCCGGTGTACGGCAAAATCCTCGCTGTCCGCCCGCGTTGGCTGACAGGCGGCAGATAAAGGCGGTTTGCCCAAATAAAAAGGGTGGACAGTATCGTCCACCCTTTGTTATTGGCGTTTATCGCTCAGCCCGCCAGCGGGTGCAGCCCGTCGATACTGGGGGCATCTCCTTTGCTGTAATCAAGCAGCAGCCAGCCGAGGGTGCCGTCTGCCGTTTTGATGAGCAGGCGGGTTTCGGTGCAGATGGGGGTGTTTTCGTCACCGATGCGGGCGCTGGCCGGGCAGTTGTAGCCGGCATCTGCCAGCAGCAGGGTGAGTTTGTCGCCCGCTTTCAGGGTCGCCACTTTTTTGCCGCTGTCGTCAGTCAGCGTCAGGGTGGCGTTTTTATTTTCGTAGCCGCCGTGGTAGGTGCTGTCGAGACCGAGGTAGTAATACGGTTGGGCGATTTCTTTGAAGGCTTTGCCGTCAAGCGCCCATTTTTGCCGCTTGCGGTAGTAGCTGCTGCCGCTGTCGTCGTCATCGGTGTATATGTAGCCGTTGCCGGGGAGGTAGTAATCCCGCCCTCTCAGGGCAGGGGCGCCGGTACGGGCAGCGTTGGCGTGCTGGAAGAGGCAGTAGTAGTCATCGCTCATGCCGGTCGAGCAGTCGATGCGGTAGGTGGCTCCGCCTGCTTTGAGGGCGGTGTCAAGCAGGTGGTCATAAATTTCATGGTAAGGGGTGGCCTCTTCGGGTTTGCCCTCAGGCGGGGTGCCCTGGTGCTGTTTGCCGTTTTCATCAAGGTAGTAGGTTTCCCGCGTGGCTTTGCCAAGTGTTGGCAGGTAGTGCAGGTTGAAAAGCGATGTTTCGCCCTCGCGCAGTTCGCTTTTTTCCAGGGCGGGGAAGTCGTCGTTGTCGTCTGCGGCGGTGACGGGTTGCGCCCAGCCGGTAAGGCCGAAGTGGTTGGCAACGAGGGTGTGGCCTTTGCCGTCGCTGATGAGCGCGGTGGCTTTGCCGCCTTGCGGGATGATGGCGACGGTCGCGCCGCCTTCAGGCTTGAGGGTGAGGGCAAGCGGCGCGGTGGTTTTGCTTTCTTTGCCAATATAGGTCAGCACACCGTCTTTGCCGGCGGGGATGTTGTCAGCCAGCGGCAGGGGAGCTGCGGCGGCAGTTGTGATGGCAAGGATGAGGGCAAGGGTCAGGGGTTTGCGGATCATGGTTTTTTCCTTTTATGGGTTAGGGTTTTTGCACGGTGGTGAGGCGGGTCGGCAGCTCCCAGGCTCCGCCCGGGAAGTTTTTGCATTGGCCGCTGCCCGCGCTGTAAGTGGTAACGAAGCGCTTGCCGTCCCAGGTGTGGCGGGTGATACCGAGGCAGTCACCAAGGCCGCGTCCGCGTCCGCCGCTTTCGATGGTGCCGTCCTGGTAGTCGTAGCCGTCTTCGATGTCCACGGCGGCGGTCAGGGTTTTCAGGTCGGGGCTGAGGATGGCGTAGTAGTTGGCGCTGTTGTAGGCGGCGAGCCAGCAGGAAGTTTCGGCGAGGGTGTGGCTGCTGTCAAGCGGATAGAGGGTGATGTCGTTCTCGCCTTCATTGATACGGTCACAGTCCTCCCCCGCTCTTTCGGCGAGCAGGCGGCGCAGGGCGCTATATTCGGCGTCCCCTGCTTTCAGGACACGCGGCGGGGTGCCCGGCACGGCAGCGGCATGGATGACGGGTTTGGCAGCCGGGGCGGGGATGGTTTTTTTGTCGTTACCGCGTTTGACAAGGGCGGTCGGGGTGCCGACCCGGCCCTGATATTCGTCCATTTTCAGCAGCACGGCGGTGGCGCCTTCGTTGGAGAGGGTCCAAGTGGCTTTATCGGTGCGGAAGGTGATTTTGCCGCTACCGGCGACGGCTTTGCTGACGGCTTCGCTCTGGGCGGGACTGAGGCGGGCTTTCGGCGCGGCGCCATCGCCGCTGAGGGTGATTTCGCCCAGGTTTTTATCGTTGAGGTAGAGGCTGCCTTTGAGCGGTTGCGGGGCTTTGTCGTCCCAGTTGAGGTCGGTCACGGCGATTTCACTGCTCACTGCGGCATCCGCTCCAGCGTCGCGCACGAGGAGGAGGGAGATGGAAAGGTCTTCGCCATCTGCCTGGTAGCCGGCAGCGCGGCAGGTGCCGGTGTTGTCGCAGGCGATTTCCCAGTCTTTGTGGTCAAAGTAGCTGCCGCCCTCGTCGAAGGCGAGGGCAGCAAGCGGCAGCGCCGCGAGGAGGGTGAGGGGTTTGCGGATCATGGTGTTTTCCTCTTATGGGTCAGGGTTTTTGCAGGGTGGTAACACGGATCGGCAGCTCCCAGGCTCCGCCCGGGAAGCCTTTGCATTGGCCGCTGCCTGCTTTATAGGTGAGAACGAAGCGCTTGCCGTCCCAGGTGTCGTGGGTGGTAAAGAGACAGTCACCAATGCCGCGCTTGCGTCCGCCACCTTCGATAGTACCGTCGCTGTAATCGTAGCCTTCGGCGTCCACGCTAGCGGTGATGGTTTTCAGGTCGGGGCTGAGGATGGCGTAGTAGTTGGCACTGTTGTAGGCGGCGACCCAGCAGCTTGTTTCGACGAGGATGCGGCTGCTGTCGAGCGGGTAGAGAGTGATGTTGTTCTCGCTTTCGCTGAGGTCGATGCATTCGTCCCCGGCCTTTTCGGCAAGCAGGTAGCGCAGGGCGCTATATTCGCCGTCCCCTGCTTTCAGGACGCGCGGCGGGGTGTCCGGTACGGCAGCGGCATGGATGACGGGTTTGGCAGCCGGGGCGGGAATGGTTTTTTTGTCGTTACCGCGTTTGACGAGGGCGGTCGGAGTGCCGACCCGGCCCTGATATTCGTCCATTTTCAGCAGCACGGCGGTGGCGCCTTCGTTGGAGAGGGTCCAGGTGGCTTTATCGGTGCGGAAGGTGATTTTGCCGCTACCGGCAACGGCTTTGCTGACGGCCTTGGCCTGGGCGGGACTGAGGCGGCCTTTCGGCACGACGAAGTCATCGCTGCTGAAGGTGATTTTTCCGAGGTTTTTGCCATCAAGGTAGAGGTGGCCGCTGAGCGGTTGCCGGTTTTTTTCGTCCCCGTTGCGGTCAATAACGGTGATTTCGCCAGTAATGGCAGCATCCGCCCCTGCGTCGCGCATGAGGAGGATGGAGATGGCGTTTTCGTCCTCGTCAGCCTGGTAGCCGGCAGCACGACAGGTACCGGTGTTGTCGCAGGCGATTTCCCAGTCTTTGTGGTCAAAGTAGCTGCCATTGTCATTGAAGGCAAGGGCGGCAAACGGCAGGACAGCGAGGAAGGTGAGGGGTTTACGGGTCATGTCGGGCTCCGGTTGTGATGTGAAAAGAGACGCGGTGGGGCGGCTCTCAGCGGCGGATGTTATACCAATCCCGGAAAATAATCTGAATGCGTTGGCGCGTCTGGTCACCCCTAAAAAATCGCGCAGTGATTTTCATGGAAACCCGCGCCGTACGATCTTCGACTCGCCACCTTATCTCAGTTCTATTTGAACGACTATACGGATTAACATCCCATATGCAACGAAAAAACGCCTCCGTGGACGTCTGGCGGAGCCTGTATTTACGCCGCTTGACGGTTACCAAAAAGCGAATGCGCAATTTGCATAAAAAGGGCGGACTTTACGTCCACCCTTTATCTGCTTGTGAATATAGTAAAATATATAGAGAATAGCAGCCTGAATCGTAGGATAAGTTTTAGTCAACCGATTAAGACATGCTGAATGTTTCAGTAATTTTTACTCTGCAATTTCCACATATATTCGCCCGCCAGACATTTCAGTAATAGAAATGTCGATAGTATTATTATTGCTTAATTCAGCAATGGCATAATGTACATTGCCTTCTGTTTCTAAAATTCCAACACTTCTACATGAGATTGGTTTATGGAGTTGCTCTTTGAAGATTTGTGTTGTTATTTCACAAGCGGAACGCTCTAATGTTGATTGCCCATCTCCAATAGGAAATATTAAATACATTATAAAAATTATAAATGATGCTAACCAAATCCAGAAAAATACTTGGGATTGTCTTAAGATATTACTACGCTTCCATATGTATACAGGATATAACAGAATTGGCCATAAGATATTGCCTACTGTTACCCCTTCTTTTTTCCAGAGAAGGTAGTCTATAGTACATAATATAGTAGGTAGGATAGTAAAAATTTGCCCTATAATATTATTGTCATATCTAATGAGTAATCTATCAAAAAAGACTGCTATCAATGGGAATATAGCAGCACATGTTGCAATAATATTACTAGGTATAAGTAACTTAGATTGATTTTCAACGCTTTCCATTTTTAATCCCAGTTAAATATCCATAATTTCTAATTTGTTTTTGGCTCAAAGAAAAAGTGTTCTACTGCAACCACAATAGAAGCTATCATAAATGGAATGGAAATAATTAAAGGAATTGGCACAAACATATTAACTAAAAAGAAAAGGAATACAATTTGCTTTGGCCAATACCAAGTATTAGAAATCCCTTGCTTTTTCTTTTTGTTATATGCTTTTGTAGCCACTATTAGAGATAATACAAAAAATAGGGTTATCAATACCATAAATACAATCTTAATTGTGTCCATCTTGGTCTCCTTTAGGATAAATATAACTAGCCGACCATCTTGCAAAGATAGGTCGTATCTTAGAGCTGTTACTTAATGTGGAAATCACATCAGTTAATCATAAACTCTGTAGATATTTTCGCTATAATTACCAACCTTAACCACATACAACTTTTATCAGTAACTATCCCTAATAGTGTAGGTTCCCATGAAAGTACACGACAAAATCCGCACCATGCGTGAATTGCGGCACTGGTCGCAAGAGGAAATGGCTGCCCGTCTGAGCATGTCCACCAATGGTTACGCCAAGCTGGAGCGTGGCGAAACCCGTCTCAATATTCCTAAACTGGAGCAGATTGCCGGGGTATTGGATGTTGGTCTGAATGATTTGATGGCGATAAGCGAGCGCAGCGTAATTTGCCTCTTTAATGAAAACGGCCCACATAGCAATAATTACTACGCCAATTCCTCACAAGAGCTCACCACCGAAATCAACCGTCTGCAACAGCAATTGCAGCATCAGGAAGCCCTGGGCGCACAAAAGGATGCGCTTATCGCCCAGCAGGCGCGCGAAATCGAGACCTTGCGCACTCTGGTTGCCGTTCTGCAAAAAAACGGCAGCGCCTGAAATGCCGCAACTCACCGCTTCGGCACCCGGCTCAATCATGGTGACGGGCGAGCATACTGTGGTCTATGGCGCGCCCGCTATTGTCTGTGCCGTCGCCGCACGTGTCCGCATTCATCTGCGCACCCGCGCCGACCGCCGCCTCCTCATCCACAGCGCCCTCGCCGACTACGCGACCGATCTTGATACCCTCGCCGATCATCCCAAGCTGCGTTTCATCCTCGCCGTCTTGCGTCAGGCGCCGCCCGTCTGCGGTCTGGAGCTCGATATTGTGAGCGATATTGACCCCACCCTCGGCCTCGGCTCTTCCGCTGCCGTCACCGCCGCGCTTACCGCCCTGCTCGCCCGCCTGAGCGGCGAGGCGTTTGACCCCGCCGCCCTACACCGTGCGGCGCACCGCACCATTCTTGCCGTGCAAAAGCGCGGCAGCGGTGCGGATCTTGCCGCTTCGCTTGTAGGCGGTATGGTTGCTTACACGCCAGCCATGGATGCTGCACCGGCCCGCATTAGCGCGCTGCCCCTGCCGCCGACTGGTCTCAGCCTGCGTTATGCGGGTTATAAGACGCCGACGGCCGAGGTGCTGGCGCAGATTGCTGCCCGTGCCGCCGCCGATCCACAGTGCTATCAGGATCTTTACGCGCATATGGGCGAAAACAGCGCGGCGACGATTGCCGCCATCGCGCGCGGCGACTGGCCGGAGGCTTATCGCCTGCTGAACGGCTACCAGCATTTGCTGGAGGAGCTCGGCGTTTGCGATGCGGTGCAGGCGGCGCATCTTGCCGCTGCGCGCCCGCATGCCCATGCGGTGAAAATCAGCGGCAGCGGTCTCGGCGATTGTATTCTTGCCTTCGCCGATACGCCGCCCCCGCAGCATCAGGCGGTGGTTGTTGACGGCAACGGCCTCCGCTTTGAGGTATAGCGGCCAGAGCGCTATACGGCGCTGATTTATCCCCCTTTCCGGAAAGAGTCCTGTGTATGCGGCCTTCATGTACAACAAAAGCCCCGTGGCCGTCTGGTGGAACCGGCATTTACACCGCTTGGCGGCATTGCTTCCAGGCAACTGCAAAGATCGCTCCAAGCGGGCTTACGCCTGCCCGGTGGGCTGAAGCCAACCCCGACCTTCTTCACGGGAGGATCTCTCGTTTGGATGCGCCAAGCGGCGTCATTACCGGGTCCATCAGCGGCGTGGTTATCGGGTTTTATAGAGACGTTGCCTGCAACGTCTCAAAAATAAAAGCGCGTTGTTTCCCCGCTTGGCAGTCATGTTTGCCCGAAGCGCAAAAAGCAGGCCGCGCCTGCCCGGCGGGCTGAAGCCCGCCCTACGCCCGCCAAGCGGCGTATTTGCCGGGCCCGCCAAGCGGCGTATTTGCCGGGCCCGCCAGGCGGCGTATTTGCCGGGGCGCCAAAAGGAAACGCCCCCGGGCGGGGGCGCTTGTTGTTGCCGAACCTGCTCAGGCGGCGGCGATTTCTTCGATGGTCGCTTTCAAGAGAGCGACGCGCGGTTCGATGCTTTCGATTTCCAGGTATTCTTTGTCGCTGTGGAAGCAGGCACCAATCGGGCCGAAGCCGTCCAGCGAGGGGATGCCGTGCGCCGAGGTAGTATTGGCGTCCGAGCCGCCGCCGACCGCCTGCCAAGTGATCGGCAGGCCGATTTTTTTGCCCGCCGCTTCGACGAAGTGCATCAGTTTTTCCGTGCCGGCGTTCATCACCATCGCCGGTTTTTGCGATTTGACGGTGATGTCCACACGGACGCCGTCCACGAACGGTTTGGCGGCGAGTTTGTCGAGCAGCGCCCTGATTTCGTCGTATTTGTTGTTGTCCCAGAAGCGGAGATCCAGGGTGGCTTCGGCGCTGTCGGGGACGACGTTGCTGGCGCTGCCGCCCTTGACCAGGCCGATGGTCAGGCTGGTGCCGTTCGCGTAGTCGTTGTGTTTGCCGAGTTCGAGGATCCAGTGCGCCATTTCGACGACCGCCGAGCGGCCTTTTTCCGGGTCGTTGCCGGCGTGCGAGGCGATGCCGTGGAAATTGAGGATGAAGGTGGCGTTGCCTTTCCTGCGGTTCACCAGTGAGCCATCGGCGCGGGCGGATTCGCAGACGAGGACGTAGGCGGCTTTTTTCGCTTCTTCGAGTATCCACGGGTCGGAATGGATGGAGCCGATTTCTTCGTCCGGATTGTGCAGCACGGCGATGGAGAGTTTATCGAGCACTGCCGGGTCAAGTTCGGACAGCGCCGCATACATGGCGACGACACCGTTTTTCATGTCGGCGACGCCGGGGCCGTAGGCGCGGTTGCCTTCGACCTTGAAGGGGCGGGCGGCAGCGGTACCGGCGGGGAAGACAGTGTCAATGTGGCCGATGAGCATCACATCGTAGTGGTCAGGGTTTTTGCGGTTGGTAATGAGCAGCCCGGGACCGACTTCGTCGTGCAGGTGTTTGCGCGTGACGTGCCAGCCGAGGGCGGTGTATTTGTCGGTGAGCATGTCGGCGATTTTGCCGACGCCTTCCGGCTGGTAGCTGCCGCAGTCGGTATTGATGAAGGGTTTTAAGTGTTCAAGGAAGATTTCTTTTTTCATGATGTTCTCCTAGACGAGGATTTGCATGACGACAAGGGAAAGCAGGGCGTTGATGACGGAGATGAGCACCATTACCGGGATGTATTTGCCCGGCACGCCAACCACGCCGAGCAGGCGCCCGATGTATTGCACTTGCGAACCCATCAGGTACATCGCCGGGGCGAGGACGGCGACGTCGTGCAGGCTGAGGGTGTCGGCTGCGAACAGGCTGGAGGCAACGCCAACGCCGCCGCCCATTGACAGCCAGGCGGCAAGCAGCACCATCAGCGCTTCGCCGGGCAGACCAAAGACGCGCATCAGCGGTCCGCACAGGTTGCCGATGAGGTCGAGGATACCGGTGAGTTTGAGGAAATAGATGAGGACGAAGGCCATCAGCACGTTCGGCAGCATGCTGCCGGTGGCGATGCCCCAGCCACGCCGTACACCGCTGACGAAGACGTCGGTGATCATCGGTTTTTCGTTTTGTTCGCTCATGATGGGTTCTCCGGTTGGGCCGGTGCTTTACGGTCGGCGAGGTTGAGATACAGCCGCATCAGGTTCGCGCCGAAGAATTTGAAGAGGAAGAGGACGGCGAAGCAGATGCCGATGGTGGTCGGCACGCCCTGCGTCGTACCGTCGGCAGCGACCGAGGTCAGTGCCAGGAGCGCCGCGCCGGAGCCGAGGAAGTTGGTGATGGTCGCGCCCGCGCTGAACTGGAACATGCAGAAGATTTCCCGCTCGCGCGCGTTGATCTGCCCCTGGTCGTAGAGCGCACGGGTCAGCGCCGCGCCGGCGTCGGTGGACTGGAAACTGGCGATCATGGCAAGCCCCGTGTCGCCGGGAATGCCCATCAGCGGCCGCAGGATGCGTTGCAGCAGGCGGCGCATCGCTTCCAGCGCGCCGTAGTGTTCGAGCACGGCGATGATGCCCATGGCGAGGAGGGTGGTCGGCACCAGGGTCAGGGCAAACATGAAGCCCTGCCGTGCGCCTACGCCGCCTTCACCGCTGAAATTACCGGTGGTGTAGGTCCCCGGCTCTTTCGCCTTGGTGTCAGGGATGACGACTTTGCCGAACTTGCCGTTCAGGGTGTTGAAGTCGAAAACGCTGAAGATATCGTGCACTTTCTTCGGCTCGACATTCATCTGCTGCGCGATGGTGGTGCCGAAATTTTTGACCGGCCCGCTGACGCTGATGCCGGAGAAGAAAATCACCGCAAACAACAACGCGATATAGGCGCCGACACCCGCTTTGCGCGGTGCGGTGGGAGTAGGATTTTCCTGCATAAACACCTCTTGACGATAAATGAACAACAAACAGCGTGCAAAAGCTGTGGACCTTTGGCGAAAAATTATCGCTATTACGCATTATTGAGGAGTCGGATAGGAAAAGTCCAGTGCTGGTTGTAAATTATTTTCTGTAATAATAAAAGGTTAGCACAAAATATTGGCTGCTGCCGAAAGGCAGCCTGCGCAAGTTCAGCATCGTGCCAATATGGGGAAGTCCGTGTAGGATAGTGGAAATTTGAGGTTATGTTACCACATTTTGCACGACGACAAACAGCCAGCAACGGCGTAAAATTGCGAACCTCTCCTATTTGTAAGTAAGGAAATCCCATGTCCGACAAAATCACCCTCGATCTCACCGTCCTCTCCGAAACCCTGCTCATCCCACTATGGGCAAAGGCGGTCGAACAGCAACAATCCGCACCGCTTCTTGTGGACCCGGTCGCGCCGCAGATGCTGATGCGCCTGGATTACGATTTCAGTAAATACGGCAAAGCCACCGCCTCACAGGTGGGCTGCTGCGGGCGGGCGTGGCTCTTCGACGAACAGGCGCGCCGCTTCATCGCCGCTCATCCTGATGCTGTGGTGGTGCAGATTGGCGCGGGGCTGGATGCGCGTTATGAGCGTCTCGGCCGCCCGGCTATCACTGCCTGGTACGACCTTGACCTGCCCGAAGTCATTGCCTTGCGCCGCGAGCTGCTGCCGGAATCCGGCAATATCTACTTGAGCGAATCGCTCTTTGCTTCCGGCTGGATGGATCGTGCCGCCGCTCACGGTAAACCGGTCTTGCTGCTCTGCGAAGGGGTGCTGATGTACTTTGAGGAAAGCGAGGTGCGCGCCTGGCTGGCGACCCTTGCGCAACACCTGCCGCAAGCGACGCTGGTGTTCGATATCATCCCGACCATCCTAGTCGGCCGCGCCAAGCGGCATGATGCCCTCGGCAGCATGAAAAAAGCCCCGCCGGAGATGAAGTGGTCGGTCAAGGACAGCCGCGAACTGGAAACCTGGCTGTCGGGATTGGCGCTGGAAGAAGAGCTGCCGTTGAGCAAGACCTGTGGCAAACGCTATCCGCTTTTCCTGCGTCTGCTTTACGCCCTCGGCGCGGGCAGCAAGCTGGATCAGCGCGTTGTGCGGGTGAAGCTGCCGTAAGTAGAGCGACGGCAATAAAAAACCCCGCCTGGCGGGGTTTTTGCCGAGCAGAACTAGCCGAAAAGGTTGGCATCCGGCGCCTTGCCGCCGACGATTTTCGGGTTGAGTTGGTACATTTCGCCCAAGAATTGCAGAATTTCCGTGCCGATGTCTTTGGCGCGCACGGCGGTCAGTGCGGAATGTTCAAAGGCGCGTTCCAGCGCGGGCACGGAGGCGGGCATGTAGTTGGCAGCGATTTCCGCCGCGCTTTTGTTGTTGGCGGCGACCCAGTCCAGCGCGGCCAGCAGGTCTTTATCCAGCGCGGCAAGGAAATCGGCCTGCTCTTTGACGACCGTCTCCGACACCATCAGTCCCGCTTGGGCGATGCCGTTCTGCGTGCCGAAGGATTCGTTCCAGATTTTGTCGATGGGGAAGCTGCGCACTACGTTCACGCCTTCTTGTTTGCCTTTGAGGATGGAGGCACTGGCGAGCGGTTCCGGCAGCAGGGCGTGCGGGAAGTCTTTTTGCAGGAAGAGGGTGACGGCTTCCGGCGGGGTGGCGGTGTAGGTGACAAGATTGGTGAGGTCGATACCCGCCCGCTTGGCGAGGATTTGCAGGACGAGGTCGGGCATGTCGCCCTTGAACGGCATGACCAGTTTCTGCCCGGCGAGATCTTTGAGGCCGGTGATGGGTTTGCCTTTGCTCATCACGGCGAGCAGGCCGCGCGTCATGATGTTGTGCAGGACGACGGGCTGGCCTTGTGCGCGCAGGTTGGCGGCGACGTAGCTGGGCACGATGCTGATTTCGATGCTTTTGTTCAAAAGGCCCGCGCGCAATTGGTCGGGACTGGTCCAGCTTTTTACGGTGAAGGGGCGGATTTTGCGCGCTTCGCCCATTTGTGCCGCAACGGCAAGCAGCACGGTCGGCGTGACCGGCGGTCCCCACAAGGTAAAGGCGCTGTCGGCAGCACGCAACGGCAAGGCGGTAGCGGCAAAGGCGGCGGCGGTCGCGCCGATGAATTGGCGACGTTTTAACATGTCATGCTCCGGTGATGAATGGTCCGGGCATTATAGGAATGGAGATAGCGAATAGGAATGATTCCTGTCAATGCCATTCGGCAGGCATAAAAAAAGCGCCTTGCGGCACTTCTCTTGCTTAAATGGGGTGGATGATGGGAATCGAACCCACGACCTCCGGAATCACAATCCGGCGCTCTAACCATCTGAGCTACACCCACCATATTTTTATGGCGCACCCGACAGGACTCGAACCTGTAACCTACGGCTTAGAAGGCCGTTGCTCTATCCGGTTGAGCTACGGGCACTTAACCTTGACTGGTCGGAGTAGAGGGATTTGAACCCCCGACCCCCTGGTCCCAAACCAGATGCGCTACCAGACTGCGCTATACTCCGACGCGGGATGAGGCGCGCATTCTAGTGGGCGCCCTGCGCATCGTCAAGCACTCTCTCTGTTATGGCGAAGTGGGCGCATCGCCAGCACCGCTGTCAGGCAGGTTGCTGAGGTCATCCGGCTTGCTGACCGGCGACGGGGCAGCGGCTTTTTCCACAACAGGCACGGCAGGTGCAGCCTTCTCTTCAGCGCGATAACGGACATGTAGCGGCGGTGCGCTGCCGTCCTTGTCCTGCCCAAAATAAATTTCCATATGCGGATAGGGCATCTCGATTCCTGCCGCGTCGAAATACATTTTCACCAGACGGTTATAGGCGCGACCGACCGTCCACTGATCGCCCGGCGTCGTTTTGATCGACACACGCAGCATCACCGCGCTGTCGGCGAGCTGAGAAACCCCTTGAATATTAATCGGTTCCAGGATGTAGCGTTTCATCTCGCCCTTGACCAATTCATTGAACGCCGCGCGCAGTTGTTCCATCGCCTCGTCCACATTCTCGCGGTAGGCGACGCCGTATTCGGCGATATGGTTGGCGTGGCCGCGCATATAGTTCGATACCCGCGTAACGTTGGAAAACGGGATCAGGTGATACGTCCCTGAACTGTCGCGGATGCCGACCGAGCGGATACCGACCTGTTCGGCACGGCCGGTGATGCCGTCCACCGTGACAATATCGCCGGTGTTGATGGCGTTCTCGATCTGGAAAAAAATCCCGGTAATCACGTCTTTCACCAGCGTTTGCGCGCCGAAACCGACCGCAAGACCGAACACCCCGGCACCGGCAAGCAGCGGGCCGATATTGATGCCCACCTCCGTCAGCACCATCAGCGCCGCACTGGCAAAAATGACCACTGCCCAGCCGCTGCGGAAGAGTGACAGCAGCGTCTGTGTGCGTACCCCCGGCGCGCCGCTGCCCACTTCCGGACTCAAATACCGCTCGATCAGTACCAGCGACACCAGCCACACCGCGAGTGCCACCGCCAGAATCAGGCAGACATTCGAGAAGCGCGCGAGCAGGGCATGACCCAGTGCCGAGCGTTCCCAGGCACTGACATCCACCACATGCCACGTCGCCAGCAGCTCAAAAAACACCAGCCACAGCATTACTATCCGCACTAGGCGCAGCCCCAACGGTACATAAAAATTCAGCCGCTTTTCCAGACCGGGCAGACGCCGCGCCGTATCAGGCGAAAAACGGATGGGACGGCCTATCCGCTGCGACAGCAACATTGACGCAAGCAGCGCCCCGCCGACCAGTGCCAGCGAATACAGCGTGCCGCGCAGCACAAACGGCAGCGACTTCTCGCCGCTCAATAGCGTCAGCACCAACAGCATCGAAAAATAAGCAATCGCCAGCCAATGCCATAGCGGGGCGAATACCCGCAGCGTCCCGGAAAAAATCGCGCTACCGGAGGCATCCGCCGCCTGCCGCAGGGCGAGGCGCACCGCTGTGCGCTGGCGGATGACCACCACCATGCCATAAACAAAAGCGCTGAGCGCAAGCAGTGCCGAAAACACCAGTCCCAGCGATGGCGACAGGAAAATCCGGATCAGCGGGAATACCACCAGATAGCCATAACCGAGCAACTGCAACAGCGTCGCAAACCAGCGGTTCCAGTACGCTGCCGCCTTATCCGTGCACGTCAGCAGGCGCAGGCCGGGAAAACGTGGATAAAACACCAGGCGTACCCCGATGCGCAGCGCCTCCACCGCCACAAACGCGCGCATAAAAAACGCCGCCTGCGTTGAGAGTGCCCCTGTCTCGCCGACCACAAACACTGCCAGCACATTGGCAAACACATAAGCAAAGAGCAGCAAGAGGGCATCGCAGAGTGCAGCCATGCCGACACCGAGCAGACGGCGCGACAGCGGCGACAACTGCGCTCCCTGCAACACCCAGCCCTGCAACCGCGCCTTCGCCCCGCGCGTAGCGCGGTGCAAGCCCCACAAAAACGACAACGTTGCTGCCACCAGCAGCGCCAGATTCAACGCCGTCTGCTGCAGCACCTGCCAATTCACCGCCTGCAACATCAAATCGCGACCACTGAACGCACCGACCAGCGCATCCCAACTCTCGGCAAAACGCGAACCCACCTCGCGCAGCACCTGCACCCCGGCCTCAGCCACTTTTTTCGGCCAGGCGGCGGCAGACACCACTGCCGCGCGCGCATTCTCGGCGACCGACTGCAACGCTGCTGCCTCCGCCTGCACCTCGTCCTTCTTCTCCCCGGCGGGTGCCTCCGCCGCAACTGCTTCCTGCCCCTCCGTCGTCTCGCCTGATGCCGCCGTATCCGCAGACGCTGCCGCATCACCGGCCTGTGCCGCCGTCGTGGCTGCCTGCTCCTTGCCTGCCGCCTTCCCGGCTGCTTCCAGCCGCCGCAACTCCGCTACCAGCGCCTTGCGCTGCGCCGGATTCTCCAGCACATCGGCGAGCGCCGCCCAAGCGGTGGCTTCATCCGTTTTGCCGCCTGCCTTACCACCATCTGCCGCCCAAAGCGGCGCCATCAGCAAACCCAAAACCAACACCAACCACCGCATCGTGCACTCCCTTCAAAATTAAAAGAAGCGCATAACATACACCAAGCCCGCAGTGCCCCGCTTGCCGGGCCAGTATTTACACCGCTTGACGGGCCCGGCATTGACGCTGCTTGACGGGCCCGTCGTCTGCGACACCCAGGGGCTGACCCTCTATTACGGCAACCGCATCCGCGCCCCAGCGCCACCGATTACGCCGCCATCGCCCGCGTCGCGCAGGACTACCTGCACCAGCACGCCGCGCCGCGCGTCATGGCACGTCTTGATGCCCACGGCCTGCACCTCTACCGCCCCAATGGCCGCAGCGACAGCATGGCGTGGCAGGACATGCGCAGCATCCGCGCCATGCTGCGGCGGGCAAAGAACGACCCGCTGACCCACTTCCGCCTCAGCGACCATGTCGGCGCAAATCCTCTACCTGCTGCTGGCGCTGCTCAACTTCTACGGCGAGCGGCTTTATGCCCGCCACCCCTGACACGCATATCCGCCGGGCAGCTGACTTTTTATAATGCCCCTCTTTCAGTCAAGCACACGGAGATTCCATGCAAACCTTCGACCTCATCTGCATTGGCGGCGGTTCCGGCGGCATCGCCACCGCCCGCCGTGCCGCCGAATACGGCGCGAAAGTCGCCGTTATCGAAAGCGCCCGCCTCGGCGGTACCTGCGTCAACGTCGGCTGCGTGCCGAAAAAACTCTTCTGGTACGCCGCGAACACCGCAGAAGCGCTCGCCAACGCCCCGCGTTTCTTCGACGGTATCCCGGCGCAGCCCGCTTTCCGCTGGGACGCCTTCAAAGAAGCCCGTGACGCCTACATCGCTCGCCTGAACGACATCTATGCCACTAACCTCGACAAAAGCGGCGTCACCCTCATCCGTGGCGCAGCACGCTTTGCGTCCGCCGATACCGTGTGCGTCGGCGACGACACCTATCGCGGCAAGCACATCGTCATCGCGACCGGCGGCTATCCGGAAATCCCCACGCACATCGCAGGTGCCGCACTCGGCAGCACCTCGGACGACTTCTTCGCCCTGGAACGCCAGCCCAAGCGCGCCGTCATCGTCGGCGGCGGTTATATCGCCTGCGAAATCGCGGGCATCTTGCAGGCGTTGGGTACGCAGTGCCACATCGTTATCCGGGGCGAACGCCTGCTGCGCGCCCACGACGCCGACATCGCCGAGACACTGGCGGACGCCATGCGCACGCAAGGCATCACCATCCACCGGGGCACGCAGGTGCGGCAGGTGGAAAAAAACGGCGCCGATTACAGCATCACCCTCAATGACGGCAGCACCCTCACCGCCGATTTCCTCCTCTGGGCGATGGGGCGGCACGCCAATACCGCCGCACTCAACCTCGCCGCTGCCGGCGTTACCGTGCGCGACAACGGGCAAATCCCGGTCGATGCCTTCCAGAACACCAACGTGCCCGGTATCTATGCCATCGGCGACATCACCGGCGCCGCCGAGTTGACCCCGGTTGCCATCGCCGCCGGCCGCCGCCTCGCCGCCCGCCTCTTCAAAGGCGACGCGGATGCCCGTCTGGATTACGAAAACATCCCGACCGTGATGTTCACCCACCCGCCTATCGGCGTCGTCGGCCAAGATGAAGCGGCGGCGCGCGCGGAATACGGCGCGGACAACGTCAAAACCTACCGCGCCGCCTACAACCCGATGGCGCGCGCCTTTGCCGCGCATGCGGCGAAAACGCTGATGAAACTGGTCTGCGTGGGCGAAGACGAACGCGTCGTCGGCATCCAGATGATCGGCGACGGCGTCGATGAAATGCTGCAAGGCTTTGCGGTGGCGGTGAACATGGGGGCGCGCAAACGCGACTTCGACAACACCGTCGCTATCCATCCGACCAGCAGCGAAGAACTGGTCACGCTGCGCTGAATGCCATTTCCCCGCCGCACATGAAAACACCCCGCTCAAGCGGGGTGTTTCCATATCGCGCGTAGGGTGGGCCTTGGCCCACCGCTTGGCGGGCTATAAGGGTTCACCCAATCGGCTCAGAACGGCATCCATCGCGGCGAAGCGCGCCGCGTCCGAAGAGGCATATTTGAGCTGGGTGTCGGCTTCGTCGGCGTTGAGCAGGACGATGCTGTCGCTGTCGTGGTTGCCGTAGATGGCGATGCCGCACAGCCAGTGGGCGAAGCCAAAGGGTTTGCGGCGGAAATGCCGTTCCAGTGTCGCCCGGGCGGCGCGATCCAGCTGGTAGAAATCGTCATCGCCGCCGTAAGGCAGGGCAAACATCGCTTGCAGGTGCGCCATCGCCAGCAGGAAGGCGCTGGTCGTTGCGCTTTCCTGCTGCCAGTGCCGACGGTCTTCGCTGACCCACACCGGCGGGTCAGGGAGGTGCAGGTCGGCATGGCGGATGCCCCACACGCAGCAGCCCTGGTTCTCGTTATAGAACACGAGATGGTCGGGGGTCTGATGCCGGGCGGCAGCGTCCGGGGTGAGCAGGTCGTCCTGGGTGTGGTTCAGCTCGCGGTGTTTGCCCAGCGTGCGGTAATAGTGGGCGAGGACGGCAGGCAGGCCGCCGCAGAGTGCGTGCAGTGGCGCGAGTTCGGCGGCGCTGTAGCCGTAATCGCCGTTATCCAGGGCGTAGAGACGGCGGATAAGCGGGCAGGGGTCGGGGGTCATGCCCGCCCGCGCACGGTTTCGGCCAGGGCGGCGAGGCGGCGCGCAGGTTTTTCGACGTAGGGGTTGGTCGTATCCCAGGCATAGCCGGCGAGGATGGCGCAGATCATGGCACGGATGTCGGGGTTATCGTCGCTGGCGTAGATGACATCCTGGAAGCTGCCGTCGTACCAGCCGAGGACGTAGGTTTTGAACGCTTCCACGCCGATGGTGAGTTTGGCGGCGTAATCCTGGGCCCAGTCCACCGCCTCATTGCGCAAGGTGCGGGTAACGGCCTGGGCGGCGAGTTGCGCCGACACGAGCGCGACGGTGACGCCGGAGGAGAAGACGGGATCGAGGAATTCGCTGGCGTTCCCCAGCAGGGCGTAGTGGTCGCCGTAGAGGGTGCTGACGTTGGCCGAATAGCCGCGAATGCTGCGTATCGGCATGCCGTTATCCCAGTTGGCGTCTTTGAGGAAGCGGGTGAGCAACGGCACATCGGCGGCAGCCGTTTTGAGGATGCTTTCATTATCAGCGCCAAGCGCGGCAAGGCGCGCCGGTTCGCCGACCACGCCGATGGAGGCGGTGCCGTCGGCGAAGGGGATGAGCCACAGCCACACGTCCCGCAGCTGGGTCGGGGTGGAGATGAGGATTTTGTTGCGGTCGTAGGCAGGGTCTGTGATGTGGTCTTTGATGTGGGTAAAGACGGCCATGCGTTCCGGCAGCACGGACGGGCGTTCGAGGTCAAGGAGGCGCGGCAGGACGCGGCCATAGCCGCTGGCATCGAGCACGAAGCGGGCGTGCACGGTGTAGCGGCTGCCGTCTTCTGCCTGCACGCTGACTTCCGCGCCGTCGCCGGTGTCGCGGTAGGCAGTGACTTCGTGGCCGAAGCGGATTTCCGCGCCCTGTTTGCCGGCTTCTTCAAGCAGTACCTGGTCGAAGTCGGCGCGTTTGACCTGGTAGGTGACGCCGGGGCCGGCGGTGTATTTCTGGGTGAAGTCGAAGGCGGTGTAGCGCTCGCCCCAGGTGAAGGCGGCGCCGTTTTTCATCTGGAAGGCGCGGTTGGCAGCGGCGTGTTGCACGGCGGCGGTCATTTTCGCCTCGCTCAGCACTTCCATGCAGGCGGGCAGCAGGCTTTCGCCGATGACGAAGCGCGGGAAGTGGCTTTTTTCGAGGATGAGGACGTCGAACGATTGCTGGCGCAGCAGCGCGGCAGCGACGGCGCCGGAGGGGCCGCCGCCGATGATGAGGATGTCACGGTTTTCCATGGGGTTCCTTGATGTTGGATGGGAAGAGCCAGGTGGCGAAGGTCAGCGAGAGGGCGATGCCGATGGCGACAGTGGCGCCGAAGGCGGCAACCGCCGGGGTTGCGGACAGGGCAAGAATACCGAAGCTGGTTATGGTGGTCAAAGCAGCGAGCAGCATGCCGCGATAGCGTATGGCGGCAGGTGCGCCGCCGCTTTTGGCGTACACGGCGTAGTCCACGCCGATGGCGCTGATGAGCAGCAGGCCGAAGGCGGCGAAAAGGCTGATGGGGATGGCGAGCGCGCGCAACAGGGCGACGGTGGCGATGGCGGCGGCAAGCGGTACAGCGAGGATGCTCAGGCTGTCGCGGCGGTTGAAGCCGGCTGCGCGCAAGATGCCCCAGGCGACAAGGTAGGAGGCGAGTTTCAGCCACAGCGCCTCGCTGCGCGTCGCGCCGAACAGGGTATTCAGGCGGGCGCGGCGGTCGTGGTAGCGGATAGCGTCGCCGTCAGCCAGGGCAGCGAGGGCGGCGCTGTCGCGCACGCCGTAGAGGGTGACGCGGGTATAGGCGGGGCAGTCGCTCGTGGACGGGGCTTGTTGTCCCTGCCCCTCCACGGGGGAGGGGGTGGTTATGGCGTGGGCATCAGGCGGGCGACACCGCCGCCCCAGGTAATGCCCCTGCCAGCGCACGGCGAGCGGGCTGGCGAGTTGTGCGGCGATGTCTTGCGGGGCGTTGGCAGCGGCATGGCGCAAGGCATCGTGCACCTCTGCGGCGGGGATGCCGAGGTCAGTCAGTACCTGCCACGCCGCCGGTTCAGCGGCGAGGCGCTGCAAATCGGCAGCAGTCGCCGCTTGCGCATCCGTCGTCCACACCCACTGGCTGATGGCGCTGTAATCCTGCACCGCGCCTGCCGCTTTGGCGGCATCAAGCCGCGCTGCCAGCGCCGCATCAAGGCGCAGCAGCGCGTCTTCATCCGCCGCGCGCAGCAGGTATTGCTGCGCGGCAGGCTCGACCCCGCTGATGCGCGCCACCTCCGCCGCCTGTTGCAACCATTGCGGCGGCAGGGCGATCCACTGGCGGATATCGTCCTGCCAGTCGCTGTGCCACAGACCAACGGCCAGCAGGGCGAGGGCAGGGATAACCAACACCCGGCGGCGCAGGGCGCGGCTGCCGCGCAGCAAGATGTCAGCGAGGCGGCCAAAGGCGGGGTTCGCGCGCGGGCGGAAGCGGCGGAAAAGCGGCGGCAGCGTCCACAGCGTCGTCAGCCAGGCGATCGGCAAGGCGGCGAGGGCGAACACGGCGCTTTGCCGCAGGATGGGCAAGGGCGTTGCCAGCAAAAAGGCGTAACCGGCCAGCGTTATCAACAGACTGATCAGGAAGGGGCGACGCAGGGCGGCAAGGGCGCTGTCCGCCTGCCAGTCCGGCGCGGTGCTCTTGCCGAGCCAGTGCAGCGGGAAATCGAGGAGGAGGCCGATGAGGCTGCTGCCGATGACCAGTGTCAGCAGATGCACGCTGCCGCATAGCGCGACCACGGCAGCGAGGCCGCAGACGAGGCCGCAGGCGAGCGGCAGGGCGATGAGCAGCACGCGCGCCCGGCGGAAGACGACGCCGGCGAGGAGCAGGGTCAGCGTCGCGCCGAGGGCGGACATCCAGTGACCTTCCGCTTCGCCCGCCTGCCGGCTGCTGGCGGCAAACACCGCCGTGCCGGCGACGTGCAGGGTGGCACCCTGCGCGGCGGCTTGTGCCGCGCTGTGCTCAATCAGCGGGATGAGGCGCGCCTCGCCGAGAATGTTCGGTGCGTCAGCGAGGGTGGCGCGGATGAGCAGCCAGCGTTTGCCGTCTGCTTCACGCACGAGGTAGCCGTCGCCATCGGCCTGCCAGTGCGCGGCGAGCGGCGCGGGCAGGAAACGGCTGAAACTCAGCCAGTCCTCTTGCGGCGGCAGCATGGCGACGGCGAACGGGTTAGCCAGATCGGCGGCGCGGGCGGCGAAATAGGCGGCGGGGTCGTCATGCAGCTGCTGCCGCGCGGCGGGCGGTAGGGCGAGGAAGCCGCGCTGGAAAAAAGCCGCGCGCAGTTCGTCCAGTGGCGGCGTGCGCGCAATGGCGATATCGGCAACGAGACCGCTGGCCTGCCAGTCGCGAACGACGGCCTGCGCGGTGGGCAGCGGTGCGTCGGCACCGACGAGCAGCAGCAACTGCCGCCCCTGCGCCGTCTCTGCTGCCTGCAACAATGTCTGCTCCCGCGCGGGCAGGGCGGCATCAGGCGGCAACAGCGCGTCCATGTCGCTGGCGGCGAAAGGCGCGCGCATCAAGAGGAACAGCGCGGCGAGAAGGCTGAGGATGAGGGGGAAAAGAGCGCGGGGCATAATCGGTGTACTTGCTTGGTTAGGCGGTGGTGAGGCCGGATTTTATCCCGCCTGGCGGATGGCCAGGGCAAACATTCGTGTCGCCAAGCCGCTTGCTACCGGGAGCGCTTTCCTTTTGTAGGGGATTCGCGGCGAAACCGCTACAATCTCCGCCCTTTTTTTACAACGACACCATCATCATGAACCAGGCCCCACACCAACCCACCATCGGTTTCGTCAGCCTCGGCTGCCCGAAAGCGCTGGTCGATTCCGAACGCATCCTCACGCAAATCAGCGCCGACGGCTACGCCATCAGCAAAAACTACGACGACGCCGACCTCGTCATCGTTAACACCTGCGGCTTCATCAACGAAGCCGTGGCCGAATCGCTCGCGACCATCGGCGAAGCCATCCGCGAAAACGGCAAAGTCATCGTCACCGGCTGCCTCGGCGTGCAGCCGGAAAAAATCCGTGCCGTGCATCCCTCCGTGCTCGCCATCACCGGCCCGCAGGCCTACGAATCGGTGATGAGCGCGGTGCACGAACACCTGCCCAAGCCGCCCTACAACCCGCACCTCGACCTCATCCCCTCCTCCGGCCTCAAACTCACCCCGCGCCACTACGCCTACCTGAAAATCGCCGAAGGCTGCGACCACAAATGCACCTTCTGCATCATCCCCGACCTGCGCGGCCGCCTGCAAAGCCGCCCTATCGGGCAAGTCATGCGCGAAGCGACGAACCTCATGAAAAACGGCGTGAAAGAACTGCTCATCGTCGCCCAGGACACCGCCGCCTACGGCGCGGACAGCCGGCACCAGATGGACAACTGGAATGGCGCGATGCTGCCGACCCGCCTCTACGAACTGGCGCAGGAACTGGGCCGGCTCGATGCCTGGGTCCGCCTGCACTACGTCTATCCCTACCCGGACGTGGACGCGCTCATCCCGCTCATGGCCGATGGCCGCATCCTGCCCTACCTCGACATCCCCTTCCAGCACGCCAGCCCCGCCATCCTCAAAGCGATGCGCCGCCCCGGCAACAGCGAACGCGTCCTCGAACGCATCCGCCGCTGGCGCGAGATTTGCCCCGACCTCGCCATCCGCAGCACCTTCATCGTCGGCTTCCCCGGAGAGAGCGAAGCGGATTTCGAAGAATTGCTTGATTTCATTGAAGCTGCCGACATCAACCGCGCCGGCTGCTTCGCCTACTCACCTGTGGACGGTGCGCCGGCGAACGCCCTGCCTGGCGCCGTGCCGGAAGCCGTCAAACAAGAACGCCGGCAACGCTTCATGGAAAAACAGGCGGAAATCAGCGCGCGTTTGCTCGCGGATAAAGTTGGCGACGTGCTGCCGGTCATCATCGACAGTGTGGACGCGGACAGCGACAGCGCCATTGGCCGCACGCCCTACGACGCGCCGGAAATCGACGGCGTGGTACACATCAGCGGCGTCAGCGGCATAAAAGCGGGCGACATCGTCCATGTGAACATCGACGACAGCGACGACCACGACCTTTTCGGCAGCGTGTATTAAGCTTTTTTGGTCATAAAAAACCCGCTGCGGCGGGTTTCATGCCGCCATGCCCCCGGCTACCCTTGCCGCCATCCACTTCGCGCGTCCGCGCAAATAGCGGCAAGCCCAGGTTTTATCCCGCTTGAGCGGCCACACCTTGCCCTCGCGCACAAAAAACGGGACGCCGCAGCGCCCCGTTTCCCCGCTAACCCTCAAAACTTCGGCGGGTTGTCCTTGCGTTCCTGCTCCTTGATGGCGTTTTCATAGCGCGGATCATCCAGGCGCAAATTGATAAAAAACGTTGATTTGACGAGTGACAGCGTCGGGTCGCTGTCAATACCGCAATCATCGCCACACCAGATATAGAAAACTGTCCCGCTGCCTTCATTCCCGGTCATTCTCACCGGTTCCCCATATTTCTCCTCGGCAGCTTTGAACATCTCGGAGCCATCTTCTTTGGCACCTCTTTCCTTTTGATAATCAACTGACGAGACCACCCGCTTTTCCGGCTGCCCATGCAGATAATCCGGCCGGAAACGCACTGTCATTTTGTTTCCTGCACCGTGACCATGCTTGACACTGAAATACGCAGGAATTTTTTCGCCCGTTTTTTCATCTTTATCCGGGTATGGTTCGGGCTCGATGTCCTTATCCGTCAACTGCATTTTCTCCTTCACCGCCGCCGTGGCTTCATCCCAGCTCATACCCAGGCGGACACCGGCAATATCCAGTTGATACACATCCACAGCCTTCTGACTGCTGGCTGCTGGCGCACTCTCTTGCGAAGAAGCGACAGAGGAGGCAGCAGCGTTTTCCGCTTGTGCCTTGCCGTCATCACTTTTACTGTCGCAAGCGGATAGCGCGACGGCCAAAAACAGGGTGGTGCATAAAGTACGTTTCATCATGAATTCCTTAAAAAAATGGATTACAGCGGCAGAACCGCCGCGCCGCAGATTACGGATTAGCGCACGCAAAAACAAGCCGCGAACCGCTAAGATAGCCGCCCCTCCCCACAGAACGAAGGACCCCCATGCACAGCCTCGACCTGAAAATTCTCGACCCCCGCCTCGGCGATACCATCCCGCTGCCCGCCTACGCCACCGCCGGCAGCGCGGCGATGGACCTGCGCGCCGTTTTCGATGCCGATACTTACACTCTGAACGCAGGCGCGGGCGCGCTTATCGGCACAGGGCTTGCCATTCATATCGCCGACCCCGGCTACTGCGCCCTCATCCTGCCGCGCTCAGGATTGGGGCATAAACACGGCATCGTCCTCGGCAACCTCGTCGGCCTCATCGACAGCGACTATCAGGGCGAGCTGAAAATCCCGCTCTGGAACCGCAGCCGCAGTGCCTACACCATCACCCTCGGCGAGCGCATCGCGCAAATGCTCATCCAGCCGGTCGTCCGCCCGGCGCTCAACCCCGTCAGCGACTTTGCCGCCAGCGCGCGCGGCACCGGCGGCTTTGGCCATACCGGCAGCCACTGATATGGATTTCGTCACCGCCCTGCGCACCCTGCGCGCCGCCATCGACGACCCCGCCCGGCATGGCGAACGCTGGCACTTCACCACCCGCATCCCCGATGCCGCTGAACTGACCGACATCCGCGCTGCCACCGCAAACGCCCTGCCGGAAGACTATTACCGCTTCATCGCCACCTGCGGCAGCGGCGAATACTTTGACGACGACTGGCCAGTCGTCTTCTACGACGCCGCAGAACTGCGCGCACAAAACGCCTACTATCAGGAACTGCTCGCCGAAGAACTCGCCGCATTGCCGCCCGATGCGCCCGCGCCGCAGAACGGCCGCCTCATCGTCGTGGGGGAACATCAGGCCATGGGTGACTGGTTCGGCTTTGACACCAGCCGTGCTGTGCCAAACTTCGACATCTTCATCCACGACGCCGCCGATCCGTCCACCTACGCCGAAGAAGCCGAGTGGCGCCACTTTGCCGACTGGATCGGGCAGTGTGTCGCCAGCAAAGGGCAAAGCACCCTGTAAACCAAGGAGAACCCATGCGTATCCTGCTTGCCGAAGACGACCGCATGATTGGCGAAGCCGTCGTCGCCGGCCTCAAAGACGCCGCCTATGCCGTGGACTGGGTCAGGGATGGTGCGATGGCGACCCGCGCCGCCGCCAGCGAGACCTACGACTGCATCCTGCTCGACCTCGGTTTGCCGAAGAAAGACGGGCTGGACGTGCTTGCCGACATCCGCCGTGACAGCGCCGCGCCCATCCTCATCCTCACCGCCCGTGACGACCTCGACAGCCGCCTGCGCGGCCTCGACGGCGGCGCGGATGACTACCTCATCAAACCCTTCGACATGGCGGAGTTACTGGCGCGGATGCGCGCCGTGCTGCGCCGCCGCAGCGGCAGCGCCGACAGCCTGCTGGATAACGGCATCCTCAGCCTGAACCCCGCCACCCGCGAAGCACGCCGTCTGGATAGCGGCACCGCCACCATCCTCACTGCACGCGAATACACCATCCTGCACGCGCTGATGCAGCGCCCCGGCCATATCCTCTCGCGCAGCGACCTCGAAGACAAAACCTACGGCTGGGGCGAGGAAGTGGAAAGCAACGCCATCGACTACCTCATCCACAGCCTGCGCAAAAAACTCGGTGCGGACAGCATCAAAAACGTGCGCGGCGTCGGCTGGTGCGTCGCCAAGCGTGGTGAGTGAAAACGCGGGATTACTCCGCTTGGCGGCTGTCCGCGAGCCCAGCGTTTTTCCCGCTTGGTGGCCATCCGCGAGCCCAGTGTTTGTCCCGCTTGGCGGCCGTCCACGAGCCCAGTGTTTGTCCCGCTTGGCGGTCGTCCGCAAGCCCAGTGTTTGTCCCGCTTGGTGGACCCGATATTTACGCCGCTTGGCCACAAAAAAGCCCCCAGACGGGGGCTTTTTGTTAGCCACGGCGTTATTTTTTCTGCGGCGGCAGGTCGGTGCAGGTGCCTTCGGCCACTTCGGCAGCCATGCCGATGCTTTCGCCGAGGGTCGGGTGCGGGTGGATGGTCAGCGCGATGTCGGTAACGGTGGCATCCATTTCAATGGCAAGTGCCAGTTCGGAGATCATGTCGCCTGCGCTTGGGCCAACGAGGGCGCCGCCGACAACGCGGTCGGTGTTTTTGTCGATGATGAGCTTGGTGAAGCCGTAGTCACAGCCGTTAGCCAGGGCGCGGCCGGAGGCAGCCCAGGGGAAGACGGCTTTGCGCACGTCGAGATTCTGCGCGGCGGCTTGCAGTTCGGTCACGCCAACCCAGGCGACTTCCGGCGAGGTGTAGGCCACGCTGGGGATGACGCGGGCATCGAAGAAGCTGTTGGCATCGCCGGCGGCGACTTGCGCGGCAACATGGGCTTCATGCACGCCTTTGTGTGCCAGCATCGGCTGGCCGACGATGTCGCCGACAGCGAAGATATGCGGCTGGGTGGTGCGCATTTGTTTGTCCACTTTGATGAAACCGCGTTCGTTGACGTACACACCGGCTGCGTCCAGGTTGAGCTGGTGGCCGTTCGGGCTGCGGCCGACAGCGACGAGGACGCGGTCGTACACTTGCGGCTCGGTCGGCGCCTGGGTGCCTTCAAAGGTGACGTGGATACCGTCTTTTTCGGCGGTAGCCGCGACGGTCTTGGTGCTGGTCATGATGTTGTTGAAGCGGTGGTTATTGCGTTTTTCCCAGACTTTGACGAGGTCTTTGTCGGCGCCTGCCATCAGGGTGTCGGCCATTTCAACGATGTCCACTTGGGTGCCGAGGGTGGCGTATACGGTCGCCATTTCCAGACCGATGATGCCGCCGCCGACGATGAGCAGACGCTTCGGCACGTCTTGCAGGGCAAGGGCGCCGGTAGAGTCGATGATGCGGTCATCCTGCGGCATGAAGGGCAGTTTGACGCTGCGCGAACCGGCGGCGATGATGCATTGTTTGAAGGGGATGGTTTGCGTCGCGCCTTTGTCGTCGGTGACGGTGACTTCGTGGCTGCCGGCAAATTTGGCGGTGCCGTGTACGACGTTGACTTTGCGCATTTTGGCCATGCCGGCGAGGCCGCCGGTGAGCTTGCTGATGACGCCTTCTTTGTGTTTGCGCAGGCTTTCGACGTTGATTTTCGGCGCGTCGAAAGTAATGCCGCTGCCGGCGACGCTATGCGCTTCTTCGACGACTTCGCAGACGTGCAGCAGTGCTTTGGACGGGATACAGCCGACGTTGAGGCAGACACCGCCCAGGGTTTGATAGCGCTCGATGAGGGTGACTTTCATGCCGAGGTCGGCGGCGCGGAAGGCGGCGGAGTAACCGGCCGGGCCGGCACCGATGACGAGCATATCCACGGCGCCGTCGGGGCCGCTGGCGGCAGCTGCCGGGGCTGTGGCGGGTTTGTCGGCAGCAGGTGCTGCGGCAGCGGCAGGGGCGGCAGCACCGCCGATATCGAGAGTACCGATGGTGTCGCCGGCGGAGACTTTGTCGCCCACTTTGACGGTCAGGGTGGCAATGACGCCGTCTGCCGGGGCAGGCACGTCCATGGAGGCTTTGTCGGTTTCGAGGGTGATAAGAGAGTCTTCTTTTTTCACGCTGTCCCCGGCCTTAACCAGGATTTCGATGATGTCAACGTTGGCGAAGTCCCCAAGGTCGGGGACGATGATGGGTTGGGTTGCCATGATGTGTTACCTCGCTTTTGACTGAAATGAAACAAATGTATCAGTGGCTGATTTTATCACTGTCCTAAGGCTTTTTGCGCCAGGAAGCGCTCGGCATCCAGCGCCGCCATACAGCCGCTTGCCGCTGAGGTAATGGCCTGGCGGTAGGTCTGGTCGGTAACGTCGCCGGCGGCGAAGACACCGGGGATGGAGGTTTGGGTAGCGTTGCCGTGGTTGCCGCCCTGGATGGTGATGTAGCCATTATCGAGGTCGAGTTGGCCGGTGAAGAGAGTAGTGTTCGGGCTGTGGCCGATGGCGATGAAGATGCCGTCCACGTCGAAGGTTTCGTCCCTGCCGTCTTTATAGTGAATGCTCGCGCCATTCACGCCTGCTGCGTCGCCGTGGACTTCTTTCAGTTCGGCGTTGAGCTTCAGGGTAATTTTGCTGGCGGCGACTTTGTCGTGCAGTTGGTCAAGCATGATTTTTTCGGCGCGGAAGGCGTCGCGGCGGTGGATGAGGGTAACGTGTGCGGCGAGGTTGGCGAGGTAAAGCGCTTCTTCCACGGCGGTATTGCCACCGCCGACCACGGCCACCGCTTTGTTGCGGTAGAAGAATCCGTCGCAGGTGGCGCAGGCGGAAACGCCTCGGCCTTTGTAAGCCTGTTCGGAAGGCAGGCCGAGGTATTTGGCGCTCGCCCCGGTCGCGATGATGACGGCTTCGGCGACATAGGTGTCGCTGCGGGTCCTCACGGTAAAGGGGTAGGTGGCGAAATCAACGGCGGTGACAGTGTCGCGCACGATAGTGGTCTGGAAGCGTTCGGCGTGCGCCAACATGTTTTGCATCAGTTGCGGGCCCTGGATGCCTTCTGCCGCTCCGGGCCAGTTGTCCACTTCGGTGGTGGTCATCAGTTGTCCGCCCTGTTCGAGGCCGGCGATGAGAACGGGGTTTAGACCGGCGCGGGCGGCATACACGGCAGCGGTGTATCCGGCAGGGCCGGAACCAATGATGAGGACTTTGGCTGGGATCATGGGATTCCTTATGTGTTTGGAGGAATGTTTGATATGGGGACGCGGTTCGGTTTTTCCATTTATGAACGAAAAATGGCACAAACATTACGCTTGCATTTCACAAAGTTAATGTGCATCATGCCTCGCGAGGCTTTATGGGAGGTGGTGTGGCTGCTAAATGGATTCTCGCGCTGGATGTCGGTCAGCGTAAAACCGGCGTGGCTGTCGGGCAAACTTTGACCGCGACGGCGCGCCCACTCGCAGTTATCCGTCATCCTGCAGCGACGCTGGAAGCCGCGCAGTTTGCCGCGTGGGTTGCGGAATGGTCGGTCTCTGCCATCGTCATCGGCTGGCCGCAATTGCACGATGGTAAGGAGCATCCGCTGGCGCCCGCCATCCGTCGTCTGGCCGATAAATGCCGCGAGGCATTTGCCCTGCCGGTGTATTTTTCAGATGAATATCTGAGTTCGCACGAAGCACGGGCACGTCTGCCGGCCGCCAAAGAGGTCGATGCCATGGCTGCCGTGGTTATTGCAGAAGACTGGCTGGCCGCAGAGGAACGGGGGAATAGCATGGGAGCGTCGCAATTTTAATGACAATCCGTTATTCTATGTCCGATGTATTAGCGAAAATTAAGGAGTTCGCGTGTCTGATAATAAATCCGTGAAAGTGCTCGTGGTGGACGATAGTGGCACGATCCGGAAAACCGCCGAAGCCATTCTCAGCCGGGAAGGCTACACCGTAGCTACCGCCGAAGACGGTTTCAGCGCCTTGTCCAAAGTTATGTCGTTCAAGCCGGATCTGATTTTTCTCGACATCATGATGCCGCGTCTGGACGGCTATCAGGTCTGTTCCGTGATTAAAAGCAATGCCGCATTTGCAAAAACGCCGGTGCTGATGCTTTCCAGTAAAGACAGTATCTTCGATAAAGCGCGCGGGCGCATTGCTGGTTCGGAGTTTTTTATGACCAAGCCTTTTTCGCGTGATGAATTGCTAAACGCAATCCGTACGCACGTTAAATAAAGGAATTCCCCGATGGCTACGATCCTGATTGTGGATGATTCGCCGACCGAAGCAGAAGTCGTGCGGGTCATGTTGGAAAGTGAAGGTTACAGCGTGCTGTGGGCCGATACTGCTGACAAAGGCATCAAGATGGCGGAAGAGAAACGCCCCGAATTGATTCTGATGGATGTGGTAATGCCCGGTATGAGCGGATTCCAGGCAACGCGCAAATTAATGCGCAATCCAGAAACCCGTGAAATCCCCGTCATTATGCTGACCACCAAAGATCAGGAAAGTGATCGTGCCTGGGGGCTTCGTAACGGAGCGCGCGAATATTTTGTTAAACCGCCGGAAAAAGAAGCATTGCTGGCACAAATCCGGTCATTGATATGAGCAGTGAAAACGTTAAAGGCACGGAAACCACACCATTCACTATCCTCTGCGATTATGTGGAAAAAGCCGAAGCCCGCAAACAGATCGTCGATAAATATCACGATATTGGCGAAAGCTATTTGGCCTTTACCGCCGGTGATAAGAATTATCTGCTGGATATGAAAATGGTACAGGAAGTATCCACCACTATTCAGGATATTACGCCATTACCTTTTACACCGAATTGGTTGCTGGGACTGGCCGGTATTCGTGGGGAAGTTTTTTCCGTGGTGGAGTTCAAACGCTTTGTGGATCCTGCGGTGAAAAATACCAAAGGTAGAAGCGGATTTATCGTGCTGCATAATGAAGGGCAGGGCTATATTCTAAAAGTGGATGCCATTCAGGGTATTCGTTCCTGTGAAGTCTCTTCTTATCAATCCACGCGCAATTGGCTGGATGGACAGGCCGCTATGGATGGACGTCAATGGTTGCGTATCGATTTGAAGAATCTGGTGACAGACGCTTCATTCATTCAAAATGTACAATAATATCGGGTGATTTATGTTGAATTCAAGAAATAGAATAATTGCCGCTGAAGGCAATAGCGGCAACACTTTTCGTATTGCCGCACTGGCTTGTTCGGGTATCGCTGCTGCATTGGCGCTCTTTTGCCTCTTTCAAATCTATTTGGGTGATGGCGGTATGTTGGGCACCATTCTGCCCGCCATGATTGTATGCGCCGCTCTTGCCGGTTTCCTTTGGTACAAATTTGTTGATGCGCAATATTCCAAAATCCAGCACGTTTCTACTGAAGCGGAATTTCGTGCCAAGCGGGATCAGGATGCCATTTTGCGTCTGATGGACGAATTGGCGGAATTTTCCAACGGTGATTTGACCGTTGAAGCACAAGTAACGGAAGACTTTACCGGCGCTATTGCGGATTCCGTTAACTACGCGATTGAATCCATGCGCGAACTGGTCGGTACCATTAACCGTACTTCCACTCAAGTATCCAATGCCTCCAACAGTACGCGTCTGATTGCCGAACAAATGCAAAGTTCATCCACCGAGCAGGCGCAAAAAATTCATACCATCACCAAAATTATCGGCGACATGGTGCGCTCACTTGACCGCGTTGCCATCAGTACCAGTGATTCGGCAGAAATTGCCCACAATTCCGTGAGCATCGCGCGTGAAGGCGCGCAGCAGGTGCGTAATACTATCAACGGTATGAACAACATTCGCGGTAACATTCAGGAAACCCGCACTCTGATCAAGCGTTTGGGCGAAAGCTCGCAGGAAATCGGCAATATCGTCGAAATCATCAAGAGTATTGCCGACCAGACCAACATTCTTGCGCTCAACGCTGCGATTCAGGCTAACTCGGCCGGAGAAGCGGGACGCGGTTTTGCAGTTGTTGCCGACGAAGTGCAACGCCTGGCAGAGCGTTCGTCCAATGCGACGAAGCGGATTGAGGGTCTGGTCAAGACCATTCAGAACGATACCAATGCGGCGGTAGCCTCCATGGAACGTTCGACCAAAGAAGTGGTAGAAGGCGCGAATATTGCCGAAGAAGCCGGCACCGCACTCAGCAAAATCGAAGATGTTTCCACTTCTTTGGCTTCGCTTATTGAAAAAGTGTCCGATTCGACGCGCAAAGTATCCACTATGGCGGAGGGTATCGCCAGCGATATGGCGCAAATCAACCAGATGGCGGTGACAACGACAGAAAACGTAGTTAAAACATCCGATTCTATCGAGAATCTCAGTTTGCTTTCCCAAGAACTGAAAAATTCCGTTTCCGGCTTCAAACTGCCGGTCGGCTATTAACAATAACTTACGATAAATGGTTTGGGTTTTGTGCCATTAACCGGGTACAGGAGTTTTCATGGCAACTGAAATAGGCAATCAATTACTGGCGCGTGTCCGGGATGAGATGGGGCGCAATATCGCTACCATCAAACGGCAACTCATTGAATGGCTGGAACGTCCCGAATCCGGCGGTATTGAGATTTTGCGTGACAAACTTGCGGAAATCAGCGGTGGTCTGTCCCTAATGGAGCAAGGCGAAGCGGTTGCTTTGGCAGACGTCATTATTGCGGGTGTGACCGATTTAAGTCAGGGTGTAGCGCAGCATGGTGTGGATGCGGCTTTTGCCGGGCACGGAGCAGAAATTGCCGCCGGCCTCTTGGTGCTGACCGATTACATCGAGCGCCTTGATCATCTCAGCGAGCACAACCGGCAAGCGGTCATCCAGGCAACCGAAGCGGTGAAAAGTATTGCCGCTGCCGATAAAGACACGGTACATGTTGCCGCTCAACCATTTATCAGCAAAGAAACCTATCAGGCACTTGCGGCCAAGATCAATGAAGTCATCGAAACCAGCCGTAACCAGATTGAAGAACATATCCGCAATCCTGAAG
Source organism: Cardiobacterium valvarum (assembly GCF_900460955.1). Classification (GTDB taxonomy): domain Bacteria; phylum Pseudomonadota; class Gammaproteobacteria; order Cardiobacteriales; family Cardiobacteriaceae; genus Cardiobacterium; species Cardiobacterium valvarum. The sequence goes on along the minus strand of NZ_UFUW01000001.1, from coordinate 60,270 downwards.
CACCTTTTAATACGGCAACAATCATTGAGGCCAATAAAGACCTGATCAGTTTCTTCGCCGTCCTCGAATTAAAGACGCCGCAAGCCTTATTGCAGCAAATCAATCAGCAAATCTCAGCACAATTATCCGAGCAGCAATGGATCGATATTGCCGAAGCTATGATTCTGGTGCAGGAATCCCTGAGACTCGCCGAGCACGACGAAGCAATTGCGCAAACCGACAACTTCCGCGAAGCCGTACAAGCGCAGACGGCACACTCACGCCTGCTTGAAGTTGAAAAACTGATACACGACACCGGCAAACTGGGGCGGCGTTTTTTTGAAGCATTGCGCAAGGAAGTGCTGCATGCCGAGACGATCAGGCAAGAACAACCCTGGCGAGAGGCAACCACGCAACTGGTGCATTACAGTGCCATTACCGCTTTGGCCGGCCTGAAAGAACTTGCCGCACAACTGCAACACTTCGGCCTGCTCTGCGCTGAATTTACCCTGCAAAAAGACGAAGCGCTGGCAAAAACCTATGCACCGGTGATTGATGCGCTGGTTGCCATTGAATACCTTTTCAACGATTTGGCGGAAACCGGCAAGATTTCCCTGCATAACGTCGGCTTCCTCGCGGCAGCGGTCGGCAATATTGACAAAATTACGCCTGTCAGCGCCCAGGCGAAAAACCTTTTTGTCCAGCTTGCCAACATGGCACCACCGGATGATGGCGAAGAAGAGAGCAGTGGCGATATCGAGCAGTTCAAGGATGTGCTGGAATCGGCGCTGGATGTGCTGGACGACGACTTTTCCATGTTTGATGCGCTGGAAGATGTACAGGAAGAAACGGTTGCAGAAGAATTGCCTTCAGTTATGCCGGCCGGAGCTCCCGCAGGCGCAGGGGCGCCGGCTTCCACCACGGGTGTGACGCAACTCGGGCACAGCGACAGCGCTGCTGCCATCTCCGTCAATCAAGACACCACCAGTGTTGGTATTAATGCGCCGCTTGCCGGACAGGGTGCTGCAGCACAGGTAGGTAGTACAGAAACAGCTGCACCTGTGCCAGGCATCCCGCCAAGCGGGACAATAACGACTGTGGCGGCAGAAAGTGCCCCAAGCGAAACAGCGGCTGCGATAGAAATCGCACCAAGCGGGGCAACCGGTGCATCCGACAGTGGACAACAGGCTGCCGTTGCCGCAAGCGTTACTCTACCGGCAGTCGCCTATTTTGCCGGCAAGTCGCTGGAGGATTTGCAGGCAATGGATGTGCCAGCTGAGAAAGTCTCCTTCGTCGGCAGCCATGCTGATGCCGTTATGGATGAAGAAATCCGCGAATTCTTTAACGAAGAGCTGGCGGAAATCATCGCGACCATGAATGACGTTTATCCACAATGGCGCGAAGCCTCGGATGATGCGCGCCTGACCGGTGATATTCGCCGCGCTTTCCACACCCTGAAAGGTTCGGGGCGTACGGTGGGCTATGAATCGCTGGGCGAATTTGCCTGGCAGCATGAACAACTGCTTAACCGCGTTATTGAAAAAGATTACCCGGCGAACTCGCTGGTGCGCGACACTGTTGGCGACGCCATTTCCCTGCTCAACGTCCTGCATCAGGGCGAAGAATTTGTTGAACACAAAGGGGCGCTGTTGCAGCAGGCGCTGGTGGCTGAGCGTGTCCGCTTGTCCCTGCTCGATGCGCCGCAGAGCGAACAGGATGCACTGGACGCCCTGTCCCGCAAACTGCGCCTGTCCGACGGCGGCGCAGTCCCAAGTGGCGAAGCGGCAAGCGAGGCAGTAGCTACGACTACCCCGGCAAGCGAGACTGCAGACGACTGGGCTGTCTTTGATGATATTGCCCTCGATGCCCCGGCCAGCGACGAAGTACCAACCATCACCTTGGCAGAAGACGATTTCAGCGTCGAAAAAGAGCGTGTTTCTCCTGACGAAACCGCTAGTGTCACGGCAACACATCACGATGATGCGGGTATCGACTCCGTCCCTGCCGATGAACATACTGTGACCGCCAGCCACGATATCGCTGCTGATGCAGACCACAGCGACATGGATTTCGCCTTCGTCGAAGACGACGCGGGTCACACAGCAGCACAGACTGTTGCTGCCTCTGTCCATCACGCAGCAGCACCGCACGCCGACACCGCCGCTATTGATTTCGCCCTGAGCGATAGCCACGCGACAAGCGATATAACCTCCGCTCCTCCGGCAGAGGAGATAAAAGCCGCCGATGTCAGCGGCAGCGAAAGTTACGACAAAGCCCTGCGTACCCTGCAACGCGGTCTGCGTATGGGCGAGCCGGATGCCGATATGCAGGCGGCGCTGGCCGAAACCATCCGCCGTCAGTGGCAGCAAAGCATGATGGATGACCCGGATATGCGCGCCGCCATGACGCAAAGTCTGATTGAATCTTTCAAGGGTGACAGTGCCGGTCAGGCGCAATGGGTCTCGGACATCCTTGCCCAGGCAAATGCTGCTGGCAATGCTGCGGTGCCTGTGCAGCCCGGTCTTGTGCCGCAAATGACCGGGGCGCCGGTGCACGTCGCGCCGTCGGGTATCTCGCAAGAAGCCTACGACCGCATGCTCACCACCCTGCGCCGTGGCCTCGCCGCCGGAGCGGACGAAGACATGCAGGCGGTATTGTCCGACACCATCAGCCGTCAGTGGCTGCAACAGGGCATTGATACTGAAGGCGAAGCACGCGACGCCATCATTGGTCAGCTGAAAGCCTCGCTGCTGGAAGAAGGTGTGGCGGATGAGGCCGTGCTTGATGCCATGCTGGAAACCGTGCCGCACCGCGTACCAAGCGTCCTGCCGGAAGGCGTGCGTCAGGATTCCTACGGCATCATGATGGAAACCCTACGCACCGGCCTCAGCAATGCTTCCAGCGCCGATGTACAGGAAATGCTGGCTACCGCTATTGGCAATCAGTGGCAGAACCAGAACAGCCTGCAAGACAGCGCCATCCGTGCCGCCGTCGCCGAACAAATGGCTGCCGTCCTCGGCGGTAACGGCCAGGAAAATAGCGCCCTAGTTGAAGCCGTCCTGAACCGTGCCGCCGAGAAGGCGCGGGAAATCCCGACGGGCATCCGTCCCGACGATTACCACAATATGTTGGATACCCTGCGCAGCAACATCAGCAATGCGCAGAGTGATGAAGCGCAAGACGCACTCGCTGCCAGCATCAGCGCCCACTGGCAGGAACAAAGCCTGCAAGACGAAGCGACCCGAGACGCCGTGGCGCAACGCATCATCGCCGCACTCGGTGGCAAAACCGAAACCGACAGCGCCGCCGTTGAAGCAGTTCTGAACCGCGTCGCCGAGAAAATGGCGCAACAACAAGCCACTGCCGCACCAAGCGAGACAACAGCGGGCTTCACAGCTGCCCACGGCGCCGGCGTCCAACTCACGCCAAGCGAGATAACGGCGGACAGCGCAGGCGAACAGGCCACCAGCATCAGCCTGGCGCCAAGCGAACACCCCGCAGGCGATGCCGTGAGGGGCGTGGCCATCGAAGCCACCATCCTACCGCAGGGTGTGCGCCAAGAATCTTATGGTGCGATGCTGCAAACCCTGCAAGCGGGTATCAGCGCCGCACAAGGCGACAGCGCCGCACAAGAAGCGTTGGCTGCGAGCATCGGCGCGCAGTGGCAGGAAGCCCACACCCTGCAAGATCCGGTTGCCCGTGCCGCTGTTGCGCAGCAAATCAGTGCGGCCCTCGGTGAACAGGCCGATACGGCCACCGTCGAAGCGGTGCTGAATCGTGCTGCGGCGCAAGTAGGTGAACTGCCGCAAGGTGTCGAACAAGCTGCTTACGGCGCGATGCTGCAAACCCTGCAAGCGGGTATCAGCGCCGCGCAAGGCGATAGCGCTGCACAAGAAGCGCTTGCTGCCGGCATTGCCGCACAGTGGCAAAGTGCAGAAAGCCTGCAAGACCCGGCAGTCCGCGCCACTGTCGCGCAACAAATCAGTGCCGCACTCGGCGATAGTGCTGATACGGCCACCGTTGAGGCAGTATTGAATCGTGCCGCCGCGCAAGCCATCGGCCTGCCGCAGGGCGTTGAGCAGGCGTCGTACAGCACCATGCTGCAAACCCTGCAAGCGGGGATTGGTGCGGCGCAAGACGATGCCGTCGCCCAGGAAGCGCTGGCTGCCAGCATCGGTGCGCAGTGGCAGACCGCCGACACCCTGCATGACCCCGCAGCCCGTGCTACCGTCGCGCAACAAATCAGTGCTGCCCTCGGTGATAAAGCCGATACGGCCAGCATCGAACACATATTGGAACGCGCCGCCGTGCAAGCGGGCTTCCTCCCGCCAGGCGTCAGACAGGATGCTTACGGCAACATGCTGCAAACCCTGCAAGCGGGCATCGGTATCGCGCAAAGTGACACTGCCGCCCAAGAAATGCTGGCAGCAAGTGTCGGCGCACAGTGGCGGGAACCGCACAGCCTGCAAGACAGTGCCGCGCGCAACACCGTGGCGGCACAAATTGCCGCCGCCCTCGGCGACAAAGCCGACGTAGCCGATGTCGAAGCGGTGCTGAACCGTGCCGCCCGTCAAGCGGCGGAATTACCGCAAGGTGTGCGGCAGGAAGCCTATGGCCGTATGCTGCATAGCATGCGCTTCGGCGAAATCCACGGCGAAGGCATTGAGCAGGAAATGCTCGCTGCCGCCGTCGGCGCACAATGGGAAGAACCGTACAGCCTGCAAGACGCCACTACCCGCGCCAGCGTCGCGCAGCAACTGGCGACAGCGCTGGGTGGTATCGCCGATACCGCCGCCGTATCCGCCATCCTCGACCGAGCTGCCCATCAGGCCGCGCAACTACCGGCGGGTGTCAACCAGGACGGTTATGGTGCCATCCTGCAAGCCCTGCGCGGCCATCTTGACGCCGACGTTAGCGACGCCACAGCGCAGGAAGTGCTGGCCGCGACCATCGGCTCACAATGGCAAGACGCGCACAGCCTGCAAGACAGTGCCGCCCGCGCTACCTTCGCGCAACAAATCAGCGCCGCTTTCGATGGCGCGATGGAAGAAGCCACGGTTGCCGCCGTACTTGACCGTGCTGCCGCACAAGCGGCACAACTGCCGCAAGACGTGCACCAGTCCGCCTATGGCGCGATGCTGCAAAAACTGCACGCCGGTATCGGCGAAGCCCGCGATAATCCCGCCGCCCAAGAAGCCCTGGCTGCTGCTATTGGCGCGCGCTGGCGGGAAGAACACACCCTGCAAGATCCTGCTGCCCGAGCTGCTGTCGCGCAACAACTCACTGCCACCCTCGGCGAGGATGCCGATGCCACTACTATCAGTGCCGTCCTTGAACGTGCTGCCGCACAAGCGGGCTTCCTGCCGCAAGGCGTACGGCAAGATGCCTACGGCGACATCCTGCACACCCTGCATGCCGGCATCGGCGCAGGGCAAGACGATGCCGTCGCCTCCGAAGCCCTCGCTGCCAGCATTGGCGCGCAATGGCAAGAAGCGCATACCCTGCACGATCCCGTTGCGCGAGCCGCTGTCGCCCAGCAACTCACCGCCGCCCTCGGTGACAAAGCCGATGCCGCCAACATCGAGGCCGTCTTGAATCGTGCTGCCGCCCAAGCGGGCGAATTGCCGCAGGGCGTCAAGCAGGGTGCTTATGGCGCGATGCTGCAAACCCTGCAAGCGGGAATCGGTGCGGCCAAAGGCGATGCTGCCGCACAAGAGGCGCTCGCTGCCAGCATCAGCACGCAATGGCAGGAACAGCACAGTTTGCAAGACCCGGCCATCCGTGCCGCAATGGCGCAAAAACTCAGCGATTCCCTCGGTAGAGATGCCGAGGCCGCGACCGTTGCCGCCATTCTTGAGCGCGCCGCCGTCAAAGCAGCAGAAAATACCACCCAGCCGGAAAGCCTGCCAGCCGATAGCTACAACCATCTGCTATCCCTGCTGCGGCGCGGCCTGAAAGACGGCGACGCCGATACCCAGGCAGCGCTGGCCGCTACCCTGCAACGCCAATGGCAGAAACAAGCGTTGCCGCAAGACGCTGCTGCGGTTGATGCCGTACAGCAACAACTGGCTGCCGACGGTATTGACGGTGCACAATTGGCGCAAATCTTCGCCGCCGCCGGACTGCCCGGAAGTGGACAATCAAGCAGTGAAGTGGTGGTCAAAGCGGTGCTGTCGCAGGACAGTGCCGATGCAGCCGCCGCTGTTGATGCGCCGGTCGTCAAAGCCGCTGCAAGCGAACATATGCACGACGACTTCGTCGATATGGCTGCAGAAAACACCCCGGCTGCAGAACCAGCCGCCACCTTTGTTGATGCTGCTGCCGATGCGCATGACAACCACGCTCACATTACCGCCGATTTCCTTGATGTCGCCGCTGACAGCCACGATGCGGCAGATGCCGAAATCTACCCGGTTGCTGAAGCCGATGTCGGCGAGGTTGCAGGCGACTTCATCGATACTGCCGGAGTGCCTGGCGACGTCAAGCCTATGTCGGAAGAAGACGAACTGCCTGTGATGCTGGGCGGCATGGCTGCCACCACCATCAACACTCAGGGTAAAGGCGGCCCCGCTATCTCGGCTACACCGACTTCCGTGGTGCAAATTGCCCCGTCACGTGGTATGAGCCCTGCCGAACGTCTCAATCGTGAACTTGCCTCGCTGACACAACATCCCGGACTGGATGGTGCCGTTCAGGGTGGTAAAGCGGGCGAAGGCAGCGCGACCAACAACCGCGCCGGCTTCCTGCGTGCAGTGGATCAATTCGATACCCTTTCGCAACTCGCTGATAAAAACGAATCGCCGGAAATCATCGACGACCTGATCGATGCTGTATACGACATTGAAGACAGTATCGACAGCGAAGTCGCACCACCGTGGATTTGGCGTCTGCTTGATTCGATCGAACAACTGCTGCTCACCCACAAACAGGAAGGCACCCCGGTCAGCCTGAAGTGTGCTGCTGTCCTGCAGCAGAGCGCGCGCCTGATCGAAAACTTCGAAGAAGATGCCAACGAAGAAGATGCGATAGAGGCCATTAACGCCCTGCTCAATGCACGACGCGAAGTGGGCGGTGGCAAAAGCAGCAGCGAACCGGCTGCCCTGCCGTACAGCGGCGACCCGCTCGGCAGCGAACTGGTCGAAGATCCGAACGCCAACACCATGCTGGCGGAAACCTTCATTGACGAGGCCATGTCGCTCTTCGCTCACAGCCAGGAAGAAGCCGAACGCTGGGATGAAAACCGCGACCAGTTGAGCCGCCTTGACGCCATCCGCCGCGACATGCACACCCTGAAAGGCAGCGCGCGCATGGCGGGTTACAACGCCATCGGCGACCTCACCCACGGCGTCGAATCGCTGATTGACGGCATCGTCAGCGGCCAGGCCGAAGCAAGCAGCAAAGCAACCAGCATCCTCGTTGGCGCGATGTGGCAGGGCATGCTGATGCTTGACACCGTGCGCGACGGCTACCTGCCGCAAACTGACCCGTACATCCTCAACAACATCCACAGCTACCTCAACCAGCCGCTGCCTTATCCGGAAGTGGCCGAAGCCGCCGAACTCGCGCGGCAGGAAGCGCGCGAAGAAGCCGCTGCGGCTGCTGCCGCACAGGCTGCGCGCATCGAGGCCAAAGACCTCACTCCGGAACCGGCGGAAGAAACTCCGGTCGAAGAAGTGGCGGCCACGACCGAATTCGACGACAACATCGACCCGGTCCTGGTGGATATCTTCACCGACGAAGCCCAAGAACTGCTGCAAACCACCAGCCAGCTGCTGGAAGATGATTTCAGCAAGAGCGAAGTGGTGGAAGAACTGCAACGCACCATGCACACCCTGAAAGGTGGCGCGCGCCTGGTCGGCTTTACTGCCATCGGCGACACCGCGCACCTGATGGAATCCGTCATCGACAAAATCCCTGATCTGGCCGAAGGCAAAGTGCGTCAGGCGAAGACCCTGCTCCATTTCGGTCTCGACGCCCATTACGAAATGCTCGACAGCGTCATGCGTCACGAAATGCCGCAACCGGCGCTGGAAGTCAACGAGTCGCTGAAAGTCTTCGCCGACAGCGGTCAATACCGCGTACCGTCGCAAGGCAAAGGCGGAGCGGGAGCAGACGAAGGCACACCGGGCGAACAAGCTACGGCCGATAATGCGCCTAGCGAAACCTCAAGTGAACCAGCAGCAGCCGATAGTAGAGGTGGACAAACGCCAAGCGAAAGCACAGCGGACACGAATGCCGCCGCGAGTGATCACCGAGCAGAACAAACGCCAAGCGAGAGCGCAGCGGATACGGGCGCAATCGGCAGCGCGAAAGGCGAGGGAGCCTCCCGCAGCGAACCGGCCCATGCCGACAGCCACAGCGGTGGACACACGGACGAAGCTGCCGCTTCTGCTGCACCAGCATCCGCTACGCCTGCCCCGGCGCACAGCGACAAAGCACACGACGACAGCAAAGCCGCCGATAAAGCACCTGCAGCCCAAGCGGACAAACACGATACGCTGCCGGATCACACCCCGGACCTCGAAAAAGAACGCGGCAGCGATATCAGCAGTGTGCCGGAAGCGAAAGCCGATAAACCCGAGGCGGCGAAAGACAAAGAAAAAGACAGCAGCACCGGCAGCGACAATCTACCGCGCTACGTCCGCGTTGACGCCCAGCTGCTCGACGAAATGATCGCGATGACCGGCGAAACCGCCATCATGCGTTCACGGATGGAAAACATCATCAGCGAGGCCGAATTCAACCTCACCGAGCTGACCCGTGTTGCCACCCGTATCGCCGAACAAATGCGCCGTCTCGACAGCGAAACCGAAGCGCAGATGCTCTATCGCCGCGAACAACAGGGTGAGGACGACCTGCACTTCGACCCGCTGGAAATGGACCGCTTCTCGGAAATCCAGCAGTTGTCACGGCAGCTCTCCGAGGCCATTGACGACCTGAAAAACCTGCAAGATACCCTGAGTCAGGACAACACCACCCTGCGCAACCTTTCCATCCAGCAGGGCATCATCCAGCGCGGTATTCAGGACCACTTGCTCACCACCCAGCTGATGCGCTTCGATGTCCACGAAGCCCGTCTGCGCCGCCTGGTGCGCCAGACCGCGAAAAGCGTCGGCAAGGACGTCAACTTCATCCTTGAAGGCGGCGAAGTCGAAGTCGAACGCCGCCTGCTGGAAGACATCCTGCCCGCGCTCGAACACATGATCCGCAACTCGCTGGCGCACGGCATCGAAACACCGGAAGCGCGTCTCGCGACCGGTAAATCCGAGACCGGCACCATCAAGGTCAAAGTCGGTGTGCATGCGGCCGAACTCTCGGTGGACGTGATCGACGACGGTCAGGGCCTCAACTACGAACGTATCCGCGACAAAGCTGCCGCCAAAGGTATGCTTGACCCCGAACGCGCCGATGACGAAAGCTACCTCAGCAGCCTCATCCTGCGCTCCGGCTTCTCCACCGCCGAATCCCTCTCGCAACTGGCGGGACGCGGTGTCGGCATGGACGTGGTCAACGAAATGGTCAAACAGCGGCGCGGGCAAATCGTCGTCCGCTCCAAACGTGGCGAAGGCACCATGTTCACCCTGAACATGCCATTCTCGATGAGTATCGCCGAAGTCCTCCTGGTCGAAATCGCCGGACAAACCTTTGCTGCGCCGATGTCCTCCATCAAAGCCATCGGCCAGGTCAGCCACGATATCCTGCAACGCAGCGTGGACGGCGAAATTGTGTACCAGAACTACGAAGACAAGGATTACCGCCAGTTCGTACTCGGTGCCTACTTCAGACCTGACCAGTACACCCTCAGCGACGAAGAAGCAGGTGCCCCGGTCCTCTTCATCAACAGCGAAGACAACCCGGTCGCCTTCCATGTGGACCGTATCCTCAACCGCCTGGAAATCATCGTCAAAAACGTCAACCGGCAAGTGCTCAACATCCCGGGCATCTCCGGCGCCACCATCCTCGGTGACGGACGCGTCGTGCCGGTGCTCGAACTGCTTGACCTGTCGCGCCGCATCGCCGACCTCACCACCCTGCACGCACAGCGCGCGGCAGAAGTCGAAGTCACCGTGCCGAACATCCTCGTGGTGGACGACTCCGTCACCATGCGCAAAGTCAGCACCCGTCTGCTCGAACGCCACCACTACAACGTGGCGACCGCGAAAGACGGTCTGGATGCCATCGAAGTGCTCAACACCTTCACTCCGGATGTCATCCTGCTCGACATCGAAATGCCGCGCATGGACGGCTTCGAATTCGCCTCGCACGTCCGCCACGGCAGCAACGTGCCTGACGTGCCGATCGTGATGATCACCTCGCGCACCGGCGACAAACACCGCGAGCGGGCGGACGCTATCGGCGTGCAGGGCTACCTCGGCAAACCGTACAGCGAGGACATGCTCATACAAACCCTGGAATTCCTGCTGAAAAAAGGGGGAGATAACTAATGGAACAGCTCAGTATCACCCTCGTGCCGACGGCGCATGAAACCCTCATTCTGCCGTCGGCCATCGTTGCCCACATCTACCCCTACGCGCCGCCGTTGCTCATCGACCAGGCGAGTGAATTTGTCATCGGCGGCCTGCTTATCGGTACCGACAAACTGCCGCTGCTTGACCTGTTCACCACCGAGGCGGAAAGCAAAGAAGAAGACCGCAACAGCTTCCGCGTTGTCCTCGTCTCGGCCATCACCAGCCAATCGCCGTTCATGCAGTATGCTATCCTTGCGCACGGCCAGCCACAGATTGCCAACATCGGGGCAAACGACCTCACCTCGCTTGGCAAAGGCGGCCACCGCTATATCGCCCGCTACGTCTCATTCAGCGGCTACGATAGCGACAAACACATCATCCTTCCCAACCTGCCGGCACTGGAAGCCGAACTGACCATGAGCTGACGCATGAACCCCGACTACCTCGAATTTGAACAACCCATCGCCGAACTCGAGCACAAACTGGCCGAATTGCGCCAGTTCAGCAGCCAGACCGAAGTTGACCTCAGCGACGAAGTCGAGCGCCTGCAAAGCAAAACCCGTACCCTCACCGAAAGCATCTTCGCCGGCCTCAACGACTGGCAAATCGCGCAACTGGCGCGCCACCCGCAGCGACCCTATACCCTTGACTACATCAATGCCGCCTTTACCGACTTCCGCGAACTGCACGGCGACCGTCATTACGGCGACGACGCGGCGATCGTCGGTGGCTTGGCACGGCTCGACGGACGCGCGGTGATGGTCATCGGCCACGAAAAAGGGCGCGATACCAAAGAAAAAGTCAAACGCAACTTCGGCATGCCGCGTCCCGAAGGCTACCGCAAAGCCCTGCGCCTGATGAAAATGGCCGAACGCTTTCACATCCCGCTCATCACCTTTATCGACACGCCCGGTGCCTATCCCGGCATTGGTGCCGAAGAACGCGGACAATCGGAAGCCATCGCGCGCAACCTCTACGAAATGGCCAAGCTGAACATCCCAACCATCGCCGTCATCATCGGCGAAGGCGGCAGCGGCGGGGCACTGGCCATCGGCGTTGCCGACCGTGTGCTGATGCTGCAATACGGCATGTACTCCGTCATCTCACCGGAAGGCTGTGCCTCCATCCTTTGGCACAGTGCGGAAAAAGCGAGTGAAGCGGCAGAAATCATGCAAGTGACCTCGGCCAAACTGGAAAAACTCGGCCTCATCGACGGCATCATCACCGAACCGCTTGGCGGCGCACACCGTAATACAGTTGCCATGGCGGAAAACCTGCGCACCACCCTCATTGACGAACTCACCCGCCTCGAGGCCCTGAGCGGAGAAGAACGCCTGACGCAGCGGATGGATAAAATCCGTCACTATGGCCAATTCACTACCGCCTGAAAACCGTCGCTGCTTGCCGCCAGCCTGATATCACGCCCACCGTCCAGTGGGCGTTTTGCTGACCAGGCAGCACTGCCGACCTCCCGCATATAGAGTCATTTCAAATAGAACTGATACGGTGTTGGCTCGCCTGACCGGGTCCCATAAAAATCGCGGCACGATTTTTTATGAGAAACCCGCACCGTACTATCTGTATAGAAACCTCCCGAACTAGGGAAAGCGCGGGCAAGCGACTATAATCCCGCCCTTTTCCAACCCTACGGATCCAACCATGACTTTCGGACAATTCTTTGCAGACAACCTCCTCATGTTCCTCCTTTTCTTCGCCTGTGTTGCCGGCATCATCTTTTTTGAAATGCGTGATCGCAGTGCCGCCGGGGAGAAAGTTGGCAATTCGCGCGCTGCCATCCTCGCCAACGATAACGGCACCTTCATTGACATCCGCCCTACCCCCGATTTCCACCAAGCGCACATCGCCGGCGCCAAAAACTTCCCGCTCGCTGACCTTGCCGCGCAACTCGACAAAATCCGGGGTGCGAAAAACCGTCCGCTCATCATCTATGACACCGACGGATTCTCCGTGAACGCGGCAGCAAAAATCCTCCGTGCCGGCGGATTTGAAGCCATTTTTGTCCTCGACGGCGGCATTAACGGCTGGCTGGCGGAAAACCTCCCCGTCGTCAGCAAATAAAACCGGCATCGCCGTCAAGCGGGATAACCACACGCTTTCCCTTTTCAAATTCACACACGAGGCCCCTCATGCAACCCGTCACCATGTATTACAAACCGACCTGCCCCTACTGCCAGCGCGCGCACAACCTGCTCACCGCCAAAGGCGTGCAATACGAAGGTATCGACATCAGCCGCGAACCCGGGCGCCGCAACGAGATGATTAGCCGTGCAAATGGCCGTCAGACAGTGCCGCAAATCTTCATCGGCACGACCCATGTCGGCGGCTGCGACGACCTCTACGCCCTCGAAAACGCGGGCAAACTCGACGCCCTTCTCGCCGGCTAAGCGGCAAGCGGACAACACCATGCAACTCCTGCCCTTCAAAATCGGCCTGCGCTACAGCTATGCGCGCAGCGGTGCGCGCTTCATCGGCCTGAACGCCATCCTTGCCGTCATCGGCATCACCATCGGCATCGCCGCGCTGATTGTCGTCCTTTCCGTCATGAACGGTGTCGTCACCCAGGTGCGCGACAAAATGCTCTCCATGACTTCGCATGCCATGCTGCGCAGCGACGACGGCACCGGCGTCATCCCGCCCGAATTCGATCCGGCGCAATACCTTGCGAACCGCCCCGAACTTATCGCCTATGCCCCCTATGTGCAGGGGCAGGGGCTGATTGGTGACAGCGAGCGCTTCCAGGGCGTCGTCCTGCAAGGCGTGGACCCGAACGAAGAGGGCAAAGTCTCGAAAACCTTTGCCAACCTCAACCCGGATATGGCCGCACAACTGCAAGCGGGCGATTACAACCTCATCCTGGGTGAAGTGCTGGCCAAACAAATCAACGCCAAGCCCGGCGACAAAGTCACCATCATCGTGCCGCAAGTGACCGCGAGCGCCGCCGGCCTCCTGCCGCGCATCAAGCGCTTCACCCTCATCGGCACCTTCAGCAGCGGCCATTACGCCTTCGATAACGGCGTGGCGCTCGTCAACCTCAAAGACGCCGCCAAGCTGCTGCAACTGCCTGACGGTATCACCGGCTACCACATCATGCTGCATGACCCGATGCAGGCCCCCCTGGTGCGTGACGCGCTCAATCCGGAGCTGCCGCCCGGCGTCTATGCCAGCGACTGGAGCCTCGACAACGCCTCCTATTTCAGCGCCGTGCAGACCGAAAAACACGCCATGTTCATCATCCTCTGCCTCATCGTCATGGTTGCTGCCTTCGGCCTGCTCTCCTCCATGTACATGGTCGTTACCGAAAAACGGCGCGATATCGCCATCCTGCGCACCATGGGCATGACGCGGCGGCAAATCGGCCGCATCTTCCTCACCCAGGGCCTTACCTTCGGCGCGCTCGGCACCGTGCTTGGCGTCAGCCTAGGTATCCTCATCGCCATCAATGTGCCCGCCATCATGGCGTTTCTGGAAAAACACACCGGCTACGCCCTGCCCGCGCAGATGTACTTCATCAACGAACTGCCGGCGAAAATCGATCCGGCCGTCATCAGCGGCATCAGCATCGTCACCCTCGTGCTGACCCTGCTCTTCTCCGTCATCCCGGCGATGATGGCCGCCCGCACCGAACCCGCCCGCGCCCTGTCCCACGAGTAAACCATGAGCGAACACGTCCTCACTGCCAGCAACCTGCACTTCGCCTACCAAAGCAAAGGCGAAAACCTCACCATCCTCAGCGGCACCAGCCTCGCCCTCGCGCGCGGCGAAACCGTCGCCGTCGTCGGTGCCTCCGGCACGGGCAAAAGCACCCTGCTGCACATCCTGGCCGGACTCGACACCCCGCAGCAGGGCGACATCACCCTCTGTGGCGAAAACCTCAACCGCGCCAGCGACAGCCGCCGCACCCGCCTGCGCAACCGCCACATGGGCTTCGTCTACCAGTTCCACCACCTGCTGCCCGAATTCAGTGCGGTAGAAAACGTCGCCATGCCACTGCTCATTCGCGGCGACAAACCGGCCAAAGCCTACCGGCAGGCGGGCGAACTGCTGGCAGCAGTCGGCCTCGGCGAGCGCCTGAAACACCGCCCCGGCGAACTCTCCGGCGGCGAGCGGCAGCGGGCGGCGATTGCGCGCGCGCTGGTCAACCGCCCCGACTGCCTGCTTGCAGACGAACCGACCGGCAACCTTGACCAGGACAACGCCGCTCACGCCTTCGCCCTGATGAAAAAACTCATCGGCGAGCAGCATGGCGCGATGATCATCGTCACCCACGACATGAACCTGGCGCGACAAATGGATCGCTGCCTCTACCTCGTCGGCGGCAAACTAAGCGATGTCCCACCGGCACCCACCGCCTGAACACCCCAGAAATCCCCGCTTGCGGGGATTTTTACCACCCGTCCTGAAATATCGTCGTTCCAGAGGAGCGGTATCGGGCCCGGAAAATAATCTGAGTGTGTTGGCGCGTCTGACCGGGTTTGCTATAGCGACACCGCATGGCAAAGCCAGCAACCACGCCGCTTGACGGGGCCTATATTGACGCTGCCTGGCGGGTCCAGTATTTACGCTGCTTGGCGAAGTTTTGTCGTCTGTGCAGGGATAGGGATTAGCTATCTGAAATGCAACGGGGACGACATAACCTTTCCGCTATACTGGCTGCATATATCCACCAAAAAACACAATAAACAACATGAACACACAGCACATCCTCTGCATGAAATGGGGCGACAAATACCCCGCTGAATACGTCAACCGTCTGCACCGCATGGTTTCGCGCCACCTCACCCTGCCCTTTACCACCCACTGCCTCACCGACGACCCGCACGGCATCGACCCCGCCATCGTCTGCCACCCCATCCCCTCACTTGACCTGCCCGACGGCCTGCCCGAGCGCGGCTGGCGCAAACTCACCACCTTTACCCCCGACCTTTACGGCCTGAGCGGCACGGCACTCTTCCTCGACCTCGACGTCGTCATCTTGCGCAACATCGACCACTTTTTCACCCATCATGCGGGCGATAGCGCGCGCACCTATATCATCCGCGACTGGCGGCGGCCATGGCGCAAAGTCGGCAACAGCTCCGTCTATCGCTTCACCCTTGGCGCCTACCCTGATTTACTGGCGACCTTCCGCGCCAACTTCACTACCATCCGCCGCGAGTTCCGCAACGAACAGGCGTGGCTGTCGCACTACCTGCGCGAACGCGATGCCCTGCGCTACTGGCCGGACAACTGGTGCAAAAGCTACAAATATCATGCCCTCTACCCGCTGCCGCTGTCGCTCGTCTGCACCCCGCGCCGCCCCGACTGCGACATCCTCATCTTCCACGGCGAAGTCAATCCGGACGGCGCCATCCGGGGCGGCGGCGGCAAATGGTACCGCCACATCCGCCCTGCGCCGTGGCTGGCCGGGTACTGGGGGTGAGCCATGTACCGCCTCAGCGTGGTGATGATTACCCAAAACGAAGCGGACAACCTGCGCCGCTGCCTGCCGCTCGTTGCCACCGTCGCCGACGAAATCATCATTCTGGATTCGGGCAGCAGCGATGACAGCGCCGCCGTTGCCGCCCAATATGGCGCGCAATGGCACGAAAACCGTAACTGGCAGGGCTACGGCATCCAGCGTCAGCGCGCGCAAGCCCTGGCCACAGGCGACTGGATACTGGTGCTGGATGCGGACGAAGCGCCCGACGCCGTGCTCCTCGCCGCACTGGCGGACATCAAAAAAGAAGCGCCCGCCAACACCATTTACGGCATCCGCCGCCTTGACAACATTTTCGGGCAGCCCATTGACCACCCGCGCTGGCGCAACAAGGCGCACTGGCGCCTCTACCCGCGCCACTACCACTACAACGACAACCCCGTACATGAATCCGTCGAACTCGCCGGCGCGGCCACCGCCATCCTGCCCGGCTACCTGCACCACCACACCGCGACCGCCCCCTACCACTGGCTGCAAAAACGCCTCACCTACGCCGAAACCTGGGCGGCAGACGCTGCTGCGCGCGGCAAAAAGAGCAGCGCGCTAGGAGCCGTCATGCGCGGCCTGTGGGCGCTCCTCAAACAATATCTCGCCGATGGCCGCTTCCTGCGCGGGCGCACCGGCTGGGTCTACGCCTGCCTCTTTGCGCAATACACCTACAACAAATACGCCCTGCTCTGCGACCATAACCGCCGCCCGCAGAGCTACACCGCCGACTACCAGCCGCACACCGTCAACATCCACAACCTGCCGGAAAACACCCTGCCCGCGACGCTGCACCCGCATCCCCTCAGCGTCGTCCTCATCACCCAAAACGAAAGCCGCCACCTGCCCGCCTGCCTGGCCTCCATTCAAGGCCTCGCCGACGAAATCCTCATCCTGGATTCCGGCAGCCAGGACGACACCGCACGCATTGCCGCCCACTTCGGCGCCAAGTGGCACGAAAACCGCGATTGGCGGGGCTTCGGTATCCAGCGTCAGCGAGCACAAGCCCTGGCCAGCGGCGATTACATCCTCATGCTCGATGCCGACGAACAGCCCGATGCCGCCCTCCGCACCGCCATCGCCCAAGTCCTCACCCACCCGCCAGAGGCCGACACCGTCTATGCCGTGCGCCGCACCAACATTTTCTGCGGTACGCGCGTACACGGCTGGTATCACGACCGCATCGTCCGTCTCTACTCACGCGCGCATTACCAATACCACCCCTACGAAGTGCACGAATCGCTGGACAGCCGCGACGCCGCCGTCATCACCCTTGGCGGCTACCTGTTGCATCACACCAACGACAACCTCGCCCATTTCCTCGAAAAAAACCTGCGCTACAGCCGCGAATGGGCGGAAGAACACCGTGCGCGCCGCGTCCCCAACCTGTGGACATTGCCGCTGAAAAGCCTCATCGCCTTCCTGCGCGAATACCTGATGCGCGGTGCTGTCTGCGGCGGCGGTTACGGCCTCTTCCTTGCCGTGAGCACCGCCTGTTACCACTACAACAAATACCTCATGCTCGCGTACCGCGACAAAGGGCAACCATGAACACCCACCTTATCCGTCTTAACAACATAGCGGTCTTCCTCACCTTCGCCCTCAGCCTTGCTGTCAAGGGCGGCTACAACTACGGTGCGGGCATCCTCTTCCTCGCTTCCCTCTTCACCCTGCCGCAATGGTGGCAAAAGCGCCCGCGCGGGCGCGACTTGCGTCTGATTGCGCTCGGCTTCGTCCTCATGGGCGGTATTGCCCTGATTGACGTGTGGCTCTCCGGTCTGCGCGATACCTACTACAACATCCCGCTCAAATTCCTGGTGATGCCGCTTATCCTCGCCTACCTCGCCGCTTACCCGCCCGACCCGCGCGCCATCTGGTGGGGCGCAGCGGCGGGCGCGCTGTTCGGCCTCGCCACCGCTCTCTACTACACCCACTGCGCCCCCGAACTCCTGCCGGATGGCCGCGCCGCGCGCTACCTGCACCCCATCCAGCTCGGCAACCTCGCCATGCTCTTCGCCCTCCTTTGCGCATGCAGCCTGCGCAGCCAGCCGCGTGGCTGGGTACTACTGCCGCCGTTGGCGGGTATCCTTGCCGGGCTTTACACCGTTGTCCTCTCGCAGACACGCGGCAGCCTCTCCGCCCTAGCCTGGACGCTCGCCATCCTCGCCATCCTATCCCTGCGCCGCCGCCACTTCCGTGCACGCAGCATCGCCATCAGCGCCAGCATCCTCCTCATTCTCGGCGGCGCCTTCTGGCTGGGCAAAGGCGACATCATCAGCGAGCGACTTGCCGAAGCACGGCAGGATATTGCCCTCTACCAACAGGGTGACAGCAACACCTCCATCGGCGCGCGCTTTGAAATGTGGCGCTTCGCCTGGCAGGAAGGCAGCCGCTATCCCGTTTTCGGTCCCGGCACGGCACGGATGCTTGTCGACAAGGCCAGCTGGCCGACCATCAGCCAGTTCGGCCATATGCATAACGAATTTCTTGATGCCTTCGCGCGACGTGGCCTCATCGGCCTTGCCATCGTTTTCTATCTCTTCCTTGTGCCGCTTTACTACTACCGCCGCCACAACAGACCGGCCCAGGCGGACGCCGCCGCGCTACGACTCGCCGGCAGCGCGCACATCCTGCTGTACAGCGGCTTCAGCATGACCCAGGCGGCGCTGTACAGCCACAACAGCGGCTTCCTCTTTTTCGCCCTGCCGCTGTGCATGATGTATGCCGCCTACCGCGCAAAATGCGTCGCCTGAACAGCCTCGCGCGTAATGGATTTCCGCATAGTCGGCACGTTACAATGCGCGCCCACAGCGGGCGACAGGGAAGCCGTCGCCCGTATTTTTCCCGCGCTTTTGGCGCTTGTATTTTTTCCATTCATGGAGTTACCCGGACGCATGGCCAACACTATCCCGCCTTGGAGCCTGTTGAGATTTGGTTAAGGTTGGATACCTTGCGAGCATTTTTAACGCAGCAGATGCCAATGCCAAAATCTGGCCGAAAAGCCGCCGCAATGTTGAATGTCAACAAATCCTGGCAGGAGATGCGTTCCTCCCAACCCTGCACCGCCCCGAAGGGCGGGGTTCCCAACCAAAGGATTCATAGATGAATGACGCCGCTCTGTTTCCCGTTTGCCGCAAACACGGCGAACATCCTGTAGATGTGCACGATATTGATCCGCGCGCGCTGAAAATCGTGCGCCAGCTGGATGAAGCCGGTTTCGAGGCTTTTCTCGTCGGCGGCTGCCTGCGCGATTTGCTGCTCGGCAAGCGGCCGAAGGATTTTGATATTGCCACCAATGCCCGCCCGGAAGAGGTCGCGGCGATTTTTCGCAACTGCCGCCTGATCGGGCGGCGTTTCCGTCTCGCTCATGTACATTTTGGCCGCGACATTATCGAGGTGGCGACTTTCCGTGCCCCGCCGGAGCGCCTGGCGCGCACCGACAGCTTCGGCTCGGTGCTGGAAGACAATCACTATGGTTCGATTGAGGATGATGCCGTACGCCGCGATTTCACCATCAATGCGCTTTATTACGATGTGAAAAACGATGAGCTGCGCGATTATGTCGGCGCACTGGCGGATATTGAGGCGCGAATAATCCGCATCATCGGTGACCCGGCGACGCGTTACACGGAAGACCCGGTGCGGATGCTGCGCGCCGCCCGTTTCGCCGCCAAACTCGGTATGCCGCTGGAAGCGGCGACGGAAGCGGCGATTGCCGATTGTCGCGACAATTTGCGTGCCGTACCCGCCGCACGTCTTTTTGATGAGGCGCAGAAACTCTTTATGAGCGGCTATGGCGAGGCGTGTTTTGAAGTGTTGCAGCATTATGGACTGTTTGCGATGCTCTTTCCCGATGCGGGCCATGTATTTGAGCATCCGAACGCCGCCTATGCGCAGTATGCACAACGTTTGGTACGTATTGCACTCGCCAATACCGATGCACGGGTTGCCGAAAACAAGCCGGTGACGATTGCCTTCCTGCTCGCTGCCATTCTTTGGCCGGTGTATCAGTTGCAGTATCGCGGCTTGCTGAAAGAGCGCGACAACTGGCACAGTGCCATGCATGAAGCAGTGGATGTGGTGCATATCGCCGCCAGCGAGCGCCTGGCGATACCGGTACGGCTGCGCGGCATGATTCGCGAGATCTGGACATTGCAGGCACGACTGGAACAGGCAGCGCGCGGCAATTTACGCAAGATGCACGGCGTCCTCGCCCATCCGCGTTTCCGTGCCGCCTATGACTTCTTGCTGGTGCGTCAGGGCGCGGGTGAGCAAATTGATGATCTGGTCGCGCTGTGGACAGCATTGCAGGAGGACCCGGATATCTCCGTTGATGTTGCGCAAATGCGCGTTACCCAAGAGGAAGGCGGCAACGGCACGCGCCGGCGGCGGTCGCGCAGCGGTGCACGACGCAGACGCGGTTAGGGATGCATCATGTCTACCGCCTGGATCGCTTTCGGCAGCAATCAGGCTGAGCCCGTCGCCCAGTTGCTGCGCGCGCGGCAGACGCTGGCAGCCGTGTTGCAGGAAGACGCCGCTTCCGCGCTCTACCGTACCCCGCCGTGGGGCTATACCGACCAGCCCGATTTCATCAATGCCGTCATCCGCTACCGCACCGACCTGCCGCCGCTGGCACTGCTGGCACTGCTGCAACGCGTTGAGCAGAAACAGGGGCGCGAGCGGCCCTTCAAAAACGCGCCGCGCACCCTGGATCTCGATGTGCTGCTTTATGACGATCTGTGTCTTGATCTGCCGCAGCTGACCCTGCCGCATCCCGGTATCCGCGAACGGGCGTTCGTCCTGTACCCCTTGGCGGATCTGAACCCGGAACGTCTGCTTGACGGCAGCAGTGTGCGCGAATGGCTGACCCGCTGCGACACCAGCGGTATCACCCGAATTTTGCATGACAACTGGCAAGCGGCATGAATATTGCTTAATCGCTACGCATTGCCCCATAGGAATCCTGATATGTCCCCAGAAGATGATGACTTTGATTACGACAATTTCGACCGCGAAGCGGAGCTGGAACGCGAATGGCAGGAAATGGAAGATGAAGAAGACGCCGATGACTATCAGGAAGATTGGGACGGCGCAGAACGTAGCGGTGAAGATGGCTGGTATTACGATGACGAAGGCGACGAGCGTGACAACTTCGACGATTACAGCTACGACGATGAATACCGCGACGACGACTGAGTCACGTCCAGTAACAGGGAAGTGGCGATGCGTATTATCCAGACAGTCAAACAACTCAAGGAATGGCAGCTTACCCAGCAAGATAGCGGCAAAACCTGGGCACTCCTCCCTTTCCTGAACGGGCTGCCGCGCGAAAGCAATGCCCTGCTGCATGGTGCCCGTATCCGCTGCGATTTGGTATTAACCGTGCTGGATGGCAACAGCGAAAACAACCGCACAGCGCTGAGCAGCCTGAGTGATAGCGACTGCGATGCTGTCTTGCTGCTTGATGCAGAACTGAACTACCCCTGCGGTGATGGTCTCAGTCTGCAATTTGCCGAGCCTTATCCTGAGTTGGTACGCACGCCCCATTATCAACGCCTCGGGCTGCAACTGCTGCGTCTGTTTAGCCTGCTGCGCCCGCAAATGACCATTTTTAGCCTGCACGATCTGCCGCAATATTGGCTGGCCAACCGCATCAACGAAGAATGTTTCCTGCCTGTGAATATCACAGCCGCCGCACCCGCTCCTACCCCAACAAATGATGCTCAGGAACAACTGTTGCATACCGTGTTGCAGCGCTGTGCCCAAGCTATTAGTGCCGGGCAAGATGTAGCAGGCACTTTGCAGCGTGGCAGACGAATTTTAGAAAGTCATGGTTATTCAATACGTTACTTTGATTGCTACGATATTTCCACACTAATCCACACTGAAAAAGCAAGAGCGGATACCATCTTGTGGGCACAGTTCGATAATAATATTCAAAGTAGCCATTCAGTTAGATTGGGAACTTAACCACATATAAATACTGATATTTTTTTCCTATCTTGAATATTTCCCCGATTATATTTGGAAGCAGCGACCTTTTTGCTTAAAATGCGAGTCGCTTTTTTTGTAAATTTTGCGGCGCTCTTGGCGGTTATAAATGTGAAAAATTGTTAATTGTAAGGCAAAATTCACATCTAATCCACAAGGTTGCCTAGGCAGGTCTTCTTGCCGAGGTGGCGTTTTTCTCAAATACGATACAACACGACCGACAACGGCTGTGATGCCACGTGCCACTAAATAACGGGAAAAGCAGGGAAAAGGTAGGCCGATAAGAAACGGCGTCCTTTCCCAAGAGGATGCGCGCCTCGTGGGGCAATCATGGAGCGCCAAAGAATTGCGCAATAAGGCGTATCAGGAAAATTTAGGAGTATTCATTATGTTGATACTTACCCGCAGGGTAGGAGAAACCATCATTATTGACGACGAGATAGAAGTCACAGTGCTGGCAGTAAAGGGCAATCAGGTGCGCTTGGGCATTAAGGCACCGGATCATATCGCGGTACACCGGGAAGAAATTTATCAGCGTCTGATGGGCGAAAACAATACAGGCAACACCTCCTCAGCAGAATAAACGTCAATCATCTTTCGGCAGGCTCCATCCGGAACCTGCTTTATCTTTTTCATAACACAATATGCGGTATTGCCAGAGCAGCTTCTGGCACTTTTTGTTACACGTCGTTTTTTATTCGCGCCAAGCGATTTTCTCATCGGTGGCGGCTTTGCCCACCTTCTCAACATCCACCCACGTAGCGGATATTCCCTGAATCAAAATCTTCCTCGTGCATCATGCCGTCAAGGACGCGTTCCCTGCCCACCGGAGGGAACGGTTACAATGCCCGTATCTTTATTTTCCCAAGGAGGAAGCGCATGGCTGAAGCGGTATTGGTCACCGGAGCGAGCCGTGGCATCGGGCGGGCGATCGCCCTGCGTCTCGCCGCAGACGGTTTTGCTGTGACTGTGCACTATCGCGGTCGGCACGACGATGCCGCCACCACCGTTGCGCAGATTATGGCGGCAGGTGGTACGGCGCGTCTGCTCACCTTTGATGTCGCTGATCGTGGGGCGGCACGAACGGTGCTGGAAGCGGATATCGCCGCGCATGGTGCCTATTACGGCGTGGTGCTAAATGCCGGCCTCAGTCGCGACGGCGCCTTTCCCGCGCTTCGCGATGAAGACTGGGATGCCGTGCTACGTACCAACCTCGACGGTTTTTTCAACGTACTGCACCCGCTCATCATGCCAATGATCCGCCTGCGGCGCGGTGGGCGGATTGTTGCTGTATCGTCGGTATCGGGTCTTACCGGCAATCGCGGCCAGGTCAATTACAGCGCCGCAAAGGCGGGGCTGATTGGTGCGGTCAAGGCGCTGGCCATCGAACTCGGCAAGCGTGGCATCACAGTGAACGCCGTTGCGCCGGGGCTGATAGCTACGGACATGGTGGATGAACGGGTGCCGGTTGCCGAGATTCTAAAAATGATCCCGCTTGGCCGCTGCGGCGAGACGGATGAGGTTGCACAGGCGGTACGTTTCCTGATGAGCGACGGCGCGAGTTACATTACCCGGCAGGTATTGGCGGTGAACGGAGGATTGTGTTGAACAGAGTGGTGATTACGGGCTTTGGCGCAGTGACGGCTTTTGGCAAGGACTGGCCGACGGTACGCGCACGGATGCTGCGTTACGAAAACGCCGTACGCGCGATGCCGGAATGGCGCGACGTGGAAGATTTAAGCGCCAAACTTGCTGCGCCGATTGACGGCTACGCACCGCCCGCGCACTGGACACGCAAACAGCTGCGCAGTCTGGGGCCGGTGTCGCAAATGTGCGTTGAAGCGGGCGAGCGGGCGCTTGCCGACGCGGGATTACTGGACGATCCCGGCATTCGCGATGGGCGCATGGGCGTAGCCAGTGGCTCGTCCACCGGCAGTACCCACGATATTTGCGACATGACGAAGCTGATCATGTATGGT
Organism: Cardiobacterium valvarum; assembly: GCF_900460955.1. GTDB lineage: Bacteria > Pseudomonadota > Gammaproteobacteria > Cardiobacteriales > Cardiobacteriaceae > Cardiobacterium > Cardiobacterium valvarum. Next base: position 36,370 of record NZ_UFUW01000001.1, on the reverse strand, counting down.
CGCTCGGACGGCTTCTCCGCCAATACCTACATCCGCATGATGCCGCACACCACCGCTGCCAACCTCGCCATTTTCTTCGGCCTGCAAGGACGGCTGATCCCCACCTCCAGCGCCTGCACCTCCGGTAGCCAGGCTATTGGTTACGCCTACGAGGCTATCCGCTTCGGCCTGATTCCGATGATGCTGGCGGGTGGCGGCGAAGAACTCTGCCATTCCGAAGTATGCGTTTTCGACTCGCTTTATGCCGCCAGCTTGAAAAACGATGCGCCGAAAACCACTCCCGCGCCGTATGACCGCGATCGTGACGGCTTGGTCATCGGCGAAGGTGCAGGGATGTTAGTGCTGGAATCGTTGGCCAGCGCACAAGCACGCGGGGCGCGGATCTACGCGGAGATCATCGGCTTCGCCAGCAACTGCGATGGCACGCATGTCACCCGCCCCGAGCAGGCCACCATGTACCGCTGTATGGCGATGGCGCTTGAGCAGGCGGGCATCGCACCGGAAGCCATCGGCTACGTCAGCGGCCACGGCACTGCGACCGAACAGGGCGACATTGCCGAAACGCTGGCTACCGCCCGCCTCTTCCCGCGCGGTGTGCCGCTTAGCTCGCAGAAAAGCTACTTCGGCCACACTTTGGGTGCCTGCGGCGTGCTGGAAAGCTGGTTTGCGGTGGAAATGATGCGTGACGGCCTCTTCATGCCGACCCTGAACCTGCGCCACGTGGACGAACGCTGCGGTCAGGTGGATTTCATCCGCAACGAGGCCCGCGCCATCGACACGGACATGGTGATGAACAACAACTTCGCCTTCGGCGGCGTCAACACCTCGCTTATCTTCAGACGCTGGCGGGAATGACGCGCCCCGCTACCAAAGCCGCCCGCCATGGCGTTTGTTTTTTTATGAATGCAAAGCTGAAGCGAGATAAATACCGGGCCCGCCAAAGCGGCGGTTATTTCTTTTTCACACCCTGTTTGGCGATTTCCGTCATTTCGCGTTCGTACTGGGTGCAGCGGTAGCGCCAGGCGTCCTTGTAGTTTTCGGCGAGCGGCTTGTTTTCCGGCAGTTGTACGGTCATCGGGTCGTAAGGGATGTCGTTGATGCGCACTTCGTAGTGCAGGTGGCTGCCGGTGCTCATGCCGCTGTTACCGAGGCGGCCGACGGTCTGGCCGCGCGCGATTTCCTGTCCGGTTTCAACATCGAGATCGGAGAGGTGGGCGTAGCGGGTCTGGTAGCCGTTGGCGTGGTCGATGATGACGACGCGGCCATAGCCGCCGCGCCAGCCCGCGTAGTTAACGATGCCGTCACCGGTGGCGCGCACGGGGGAGCCGTGTGCCGCCTTGAAGTCGGTGCCTTCGTGCGGGCGGATGATGCGGGTAATGGGGTGAACACGGGCGGGGTCAAACGGCGAGCTGATGTGGTCGTAGTGATCAAGCGGGACGCGGTCCATCGCCACTTCCGGCGCATTGCCTTCGCGGTCGTAGTACCAGATGTTTTTGCCTTCGAAGCGGGCGTAATAGGTGTAGGTGTAGCGGCCTTCGCGCAGGCGGGCGGCGATGATTTTGCTGTTTTCGGGGTTGGTTTTGCCGTCTTTGGTGTAGGTGCTGTAGAGGATTTCGACGGTGCTGATGGCTTCGTCCCCGATTTTGTGTTGCAGCGGTTCGAGTTGTTTGATGAGGACGGGGTTGAGGTCGCTTTTTGCGATGTGTTGCCACTGGTTGCCAACGGCGCGGAAGCTGCGGTAGTGCTTGCGGAAGCTGCCTTTGCTCTCGACGATTTTTTCTTCGCCGGACGGGGACTCAGGTTTTTCCCCGCCGGGCGGGGTTTCGGGTTTTGTCCCGCTGGGCGGGGTTTCGGGTTTTGTCCCGCTGGGTGGGGTTTCGGGTTTTGTCCCGCTGGGCGGGATTTCGGGTTTTGTCTCGCTGGACGGGGTTTCAGGTTTTGTCCCGCTGGGCGGGGTTTCGGGTTTTGTCTTGCTGGACGGGGTTTCAGGTTTTTCCCCGCTGGGCAGAGTTTCGGGTTTTGCTTCGCTGGGCTGGGTTTCGGGTTTTGTCTCGCCGGGCAGAGTTTCGGGTTTTTCTTCACCCGATGGTTGGTCGTCGTCAACGATGTCGCCATCTGCCTCGTCCGGCGGGATGTCGTCGGGTAGGGCTTCGCCGCTTGTTACGGTATGATGCGCGCTCTTGTATTCCGGCAGCCAGAAGTCCAGCGGCAGCAGCGCGTACAGGGCCACGCCAAGGAAGCCGATCAGGGCGAGCCAGGGCAGCAGGCGCTGTAAGATGCGGTCGTTGTGCGGATGTTGTGGCATGGGCTTGGCAGCGCGGGGTTAGGCTGAAAGTGCCGCATTGTACTGTTTTTTCGGAGGTGTTTATGTCTATGAGTGTGGATGCGCAGTTGGCGCTGTTTCGGCGCGGCGCCGAGGATTTTATCGGCGAGGAAGAGCTTGTTGCCAAGTTGAAGGCGGGCAAGCGGCTGCGGGTGAAGCTGGGCATGGACCCGACCGCGCCGGATTTGCATTTCGGCCACACGGTTGTCTTGAACAAGTTGCGCCAGTTCCAGGATGCCGGACATACGGTGCTGTTTTTGATTGGCGATTTCACCGCGATGATTGGCGATCCCTCCGGCAAGAATGCGACGCGTCCGCCGCTGTCCAAGGAGCAGGTGCTGGCAAATGCGGAAACGTACAAGGATCAGGTGTTCAAGGTGCTTGACCGCGACAAGACGGAGGTGGTCTTTAATTCGCACTGGATGGAAGGGCTGTCGTCCACGGATTTTGTCCGCCTCGCCGCGAAGTACACGGTGGCGCGGATGCTGGAACGCGATGATTTCCACAAGCGCTATACGGAAGGCCGCCCGATTGCGGTGCATGAGTTTTTGTACCCGCTGACGCAGGGTTATGATTCGGTGGCGCTGGAAGCGGATGTGGAACTGGGCGGCACGGATCAGAAGTTCAATCTGCTGGTCGGGCGCGATTTGCAGCGCGAGTATGGACAGTCGCCGCAGGCCATCATTACCATGCCGATTCTGGAAGGCCTTGACGGTGTGCAGAAGATGAGCAAGTCGCTCGGCAATTACATCGGTATTTTTGACGCGCCAAACGAGATGTTCGGCAAGGTGATGTCGATTTCAGATGATTTGATGTGGCGCTGGTTTACGCTGCTGTCTTTCCGCTCGCTGGATGAGATCAGGGCGCTGCAAGCGGAGGTCGAAGGTGGTCGCAATCCGCGTGATGTGAAGTTTGAGCTGGCGCGCGAGCTGGTCGGACGTTTCCACGACGCAGCGGCAGCGGAAGCGGCGCAGGAAGCTTTCGTCAACCGCTTCGCCAAAAACGAGATTCCGGAAGATCTGGAAGAGATCAGCATCGCTTGCGAGGGCGACGTCATGCCGATTGCCAATGTGCTGAAAGCGGCCGGGATGGTGCCAAGCACGTCCGAAGGGCTGCGCATGGTGGATGGCGGCGCGGTCAAGGTGGACGGCGAGAAGGTCGCCGACCGCAGTTTCAAGCTGCCGCGCGGTTTCAGCGGCATTATTCAGGCGGGCAAACGCCGTATTGCCAAGGTCGTGCTGGCATGAAGAAGCTGCTGATGTTCCCGCTTGCGGCGGCGATGGCGGCTGCCGTTTGCGCACAACCGTTGCCATCCGCACCAGGCGGGGAAAAACCTGGATCCGCGCCAAGCGAGATAAATACTGGGCTTGCGGCAGATGCCAACCACCCCGCCCCGCCGCCGCTGCTCGCCGCGCAGCAGGACACGCCGTTTTCCGTCAAGGCGCTGTTCTCGTCCTATAAACCCAGCATCTATCAGGTGCGCACCATCAACACCGCCACCGGACAGAAAACCAGCATCGGTTCCGGCTTCGTCATCGGCGACGGCAAGATGATCGCCACCAACTACCACGTTATCGCCGACGCGGTGAACAAGGAAAAACACGCCATCGAATATATCGCCACCGACGACAAGGAAGGCCAGTTGCGCCTGCTCGCAGTGGACGTGGTGCATGACCTCGCCATCGTCGCCGCCGATCACGACCTCGGCAAACCCTTCAAACTCGGCGGCGTACCCGAACAGGGTGAAGCCCTCTACTCCCTCGGCAACCCCGGCGATCTCGGCTTCATCATCGTTGACGGCATCAACAACGGCATCCTGCAAAAAAGTGCGCGCTCGCGCATCCTCTTTTCCGGCGCCATCAACTCCGGCATGAGCGGCGGCCCGACCGTCAACAAGGCAGGCGAAGTCATCGGCATCAACGTCGAAAGCCAGGGCAACGACATCGGTTTCCTCGTTCCGGCCAGCCACCTCGCCGAACTGCTCAAGCAGGCGGAAAGCGGCGCGGTCAACATCAACGAAAGCATCGCCGACCAGCTCATCGCCGACAACGGCAAATACTACGCCCCGTTTTTCAAAAACGACTGGAAAAAAGCGACCATCGGCCACTACACCGTGCCGACCGAATTCGGCGGCGACCTGCGCTGCTGGGATGTCTCGCCGCAACAAGAACTGGAAGACCTCGCCGCGAGTGAATCCGTCATCTGCCAGTCTGACCGCGTCACCTACATCAGCGGCGACACCCAGGTCGGGCGCATGGGCTTCGTCTACAGCAACTTCTACGCCCGCGAACCCATGCCGGCCGCGCGCTTCTACCACCTCTACAGCCGCGAATACCGCCTGCCCTACGAGCTGCGCTCACGCCGTGACTTCGGCGACTTCGCCTGCACCGCAGACTTCGTCGCCATTGGCGGCAAACCCTTCAAAACCACCTACTGCACCCAGCCGTCGAAAAAATACATCAAAAACGGCGAAGCCATTTCCGACCTCTACCTCATCGCCGCGCAAATCGGCGAAAAACAACAAGGCTTCACCATTACCATGATGCTCACCGGCATCCAGGAAAACCTCGGCAAACGCGTCATGGCGCACATACTGGAACAAATCACATGGCAACCGAACTGACCATCGAAACCCCCGACCAAATCCACCGTACCAGCTGTTACCCCGTGCGCATTGGCCGCAGTGCGGACAACAACATCACCATCAAAAGCCCGTTTATCGCTGACCATCACGTCGTCATCGAAGAAACCGGCCAAGGCCTCACCATCCGCAGCCTCGGCGAAAGCCACGCCAACGGCACGCGCATCCACACCACCCGCGCCCTTGACGGCAACACCCTGCTGCAAATCGGCGCGGCGACCCTGAAAATCTGGACGGACCGCAGCAAACCCATGCCATATTCCGATAAAAAACGGCGCTGGTGGTCGCTTGTCACCCACCCTGCCGCCGTATTCTGCTGGTTCGCCGCCGCCATCGCCCTGCCGATGTGGGATGGCTACCTCGACAGCCCGCAAAGCTACATCTTCGACTACAACCGCTTCATTACCCTGCTCATTACCCTGCTCGGCATCACCTGGATCGTGCACAGCATGATCCTGCCGCTCTCGCGCCGCTACCTCATCCTGCCCGTACTTGGCATCATCAGCGCCTACAGCGCCGGCAGCGACATTGTGGACAGCCTCGCCGGCTGGTACGGCTTCCAGTTCAACAGCACGGCGGCCACCACCTGCGGCACCATCCTTGCCTATCTCGGCTACCTGTGGCTGCACCGCGCCTTCCTGCGCGACCATATCCCGCTTGCCGGCCGCGTCCTGCGCCGCGCCACCCTGCTCACCGCGCTACCGATGACCCTGCTCATCAGCTACGCCTACCTGCGCGACCACGACTTCTTCAGCCAGCGCCCCGGCAGCTACCCCGTCTACCAGAGCGAACTGGGCAGCAGCGTCCTCTTCGATAGTCAAATAAAACCAATCAAAAACTTCTTTTCGATTGACAAAAGTGAACAATGAGCGAATAATCCGCACCGTTGCCGCGCGACCGCGTGGCGATACAACCCACTGAACATACGGAGAAAAAACCATGACCATCAACATCGGCATGACCGAAAGCCAACGCAAAACCATCGCCGAAGGCCTGACCAAAGTGCTGGCCGACAGCTACACCCTCTACCTCAAAACCCACAATTACCACTGGAACATCGAAGGTCCGCAATTCCGCACCCTGCACCTCATGTTCGAAGAGCAGTACACCGAGCTCGCCGCCGCCATCGACGAAATCGCCGAACGTATCCGCGCTCTGGGCTACTACGCACCGGGCTCATACAGCGAATACGCCGCACTGACCAGTATCAAAGAAGGCAAGGCAAATACCGATGCCACCACCATGATCCGCGAACTCGTCGAAGGACAGGAAACCGTGGTGCGCACCTGCCGCGCCCTTTTCCCGGCAGTGGACGAAGCCAGTGACGAACCGACCGCCGATCTCTTGACCACCCGCATGCAGACCCACGAAAAAACCGCATGGATGCTGCGCTCCCTGCTGGAAAAATGAGCCGGCCAACCCAACACGAATAACACACACAAACTCGCGCGCCCGCTGACCACGGGCGCTTTTTTGTGGGCAAGCCCGGCACATGCCGCTTACCTGGCCAGTAACGATGCCGCTTGGCGGGTCCAGTATTTACGCCGCTTGGCGCGTGCCCAAGCGGAAAACCCGTATAAACCAGCCTTCCCAACGGCCACGCACCGCAAGCATGCTCGCGTTTTTGCGGGCAGCCGACGGAGGGGATTTTTGCCGTACACGAAGATACAATGCACACAATTCCACTGTGGAAGATAACAACAGGAGACATCCATGAAAAAACTGACCCTGACCGCTGTCCTCTTCACCTTTGCCGGCCTGCTCTGCGCCTGCAACACCACCCAGGGTTTAGGTCGCGATATCCAAAAAGCGGGGCAAGGCATATCGAACGCCGCCGAACGCGCCAAAAACGGCTGAGCCGCCGCCTCATAACAAACGCTTCATCCTCAATCAAGGATGAAGCGTTTTTTTGTGTCCACGCACCAACCCACCGCCGGATAGATTTTTTATCGGCAAAATTCGCCCGAAAAAGAGTCTTCTTATGCGATAAATTCACAAAAAATCAAACAAAATCCACAATTTACACAGTACAAAAAAGTCGCTGGCAGGCGTATCATTCCGCCCTGAAAAATCCACTACCCATGAGGGTCCCACCATGACATTAAACGAACAGCAAAAATACCCCTACCGCGCACCGGGTAGCGACGTACAAAGCCTGAAAGAAGCGCTCGTCTACAAACTCATCTTCGGCCTCGGCTGCCCGCCGTCGGAAGCGACCAAAACCAACTGGCTGAACGCTGCCCTGCTTGCCGTGCGCGATCTTGCCGCCGAACGCTGGCTGCAGACCACCCTGCACCTGCGCCGCGACCACCTGCGCCGCGTCTACTATCTCTCCATGGAATTCCTGATGGGCCGCGCCCTGTCGAACGCGCTGATTGCCGAAGACGTCTATGACGCCATGCGCGAAGCGCTCGCTGAACTGGGGCAGGACATCAATGAAATCGTCGCCGAAGAAGGCGACCCCGGCCTTGGTAACGGTGGCCTCGGTCGCCTCGCCGCCTGTTTCATGGACAGCCTCGCCACCCTGCGCATCCCCGCCATCGGTTACGGCATCCGTTACGAATACGGCATGTTCCGCCAGGTTATCGAAAACGGCAAACAGGTCGAGCAGCCCGATACCTGGACCGAGCAGGACATCGCCTGGCAATTCCGCCGCCCCAGCAAGCGCTACACCATCCGCTTCGGCGGCAACGTCCACTACCAGGGCGAACAGTGCATCTGGAACAACAGCGAACAAATCACCGCGCTGGCCTATGACCAGATCATTCCCGGCTTCGACACTGACGTTTCTGATACCCTGCGCCTGTGGTGGGCACACGCGGGCGACGTTTTCAACCTCGGCGACTTCAACAAAGGCGACTACTTTGCCGCTATCGAAAAACAAAACACCTCGGAAAACGTCTCGCGTGTCCTCTACCCGGACGACTCCACCACTGTCGGCCGCGAATTGCGCCTGCGCCAGGAATACTTCCTCGTCTCCGCCTCGGTGCAGGACATCGTGCGCCGTCACCTCAAAGAAAACGACGACCTGACCAACCTCACCGACACCATCGCCATCCACTTGAACGACACCCACCCCGTGCTCGCCATCCCCGAGCTGATGCGTATCCTGATCGATGAATACGCCATCAAATGGGATGACGCCTGGGCGGCCTGTCAGAAAATCTTCTCCTATACCAACCACACCCTGATGAGCGAAGCGCTGGAAAGCTGGCCAGTAGAAATGATCGGCCGCATCCTGCCGCGCCACCTGCAACTCATCTTCGAAATCAACGAACACTTCCTGAGTAAACTGCGCGAACAGGGCATGGATGACGACTTCATCCGCCGCGTCTCCATCATCGACGAAGAAGGTGGCCGCCGCGTGCGCATGGCCTGGCTGGCCGTCATCGGCTCGCACAAAGTCAATGGTGTCGCCAAAATCCACTCCGATCTCATGGTCAAATCCCTCTTTGCTGACTTTGCCCGCCTCTGGCCGGAACGCTTCACCAACGTTACGAACGGCGTTACCCCGCGCCGCTGGATTGCGCTTGCCAACCCCGGCCTTGCGCAAGTGCTTGACCGCCACATCGGTAAAGACTGGCGTCGCGACCTTGAGCAGCTGGCAAAACTCAACCCGCTCAAAGAAGATGCCGCCTTCCGCGCCGAAATCCGCGCCGTCAAACTCGACAACAAACGCCGCCTCGCCGAGTACATCAAAGACGAACTCGGCATCAAAGTGAACCCCGAAGCCCTCTTTGACGTACAAATCAAGCGCATCCACGAATACAAGCGGCAACTCCTGAACGTGCTGCACATCGTCAGCCGCTACAACCAGATCCTGAAAAACCCGCATGGCGAATGGGTGCCGCGCGTCTTCATCTTCGCCGGTAAAGCGGCGAGTGCCTACTACGCGGCGAAGAAAATCATCCACCTCATCAACGACGTGGCGAACGTCATCAACAACGATGGCCGCATCCACGACCTGATCAAAGTCGTCTTCATCCCCAACTACGGCGTCAGCCTGGCGCAAATCATCATCCCCGCCGCCGATGTCTCCGAACAGATCTCGCTGGCGGGCACCGAAGCCTCCGGCACCAGCAACATGAAATTTGCGCTGAACGGCGCGCTGACCGTGGGCACGCTGGACGGCGCCAACGTGGAAATCCTGAACGCCGTTGGCGAAGACAACATCTTCATCTTCGGCAACACCGTCGAACAGGTCGAGGCCCTGCGCCAGCGCGGTTACTCCCCGCTGCTCTACCTTGAAAACGACAAAGAACTGCACGAAACCGTGATGCAAATCACCTCCGGCGCCTTCTCGCCGGAAGAACCGAGCCGTTATCACGAAAACCTGCATGTTTTCAGCGACTACTATCAAGTGCTGGCCGACTTCCGCAGCTACGTCGAAGCGCAGGCCCATATTGACCGCCGCTACCGCAACCAGGACAAATGGGTGAAATCGGCGATCGCCAACATCGCCAACATGGGTTATTTCTCCTCCGACCGTTCAATCGCTGACTACGCGCGCGATATTTGGCGCATCCAACCGCTGCCGGATGTCCGCGCTCTCACCGGCAAACAGCGGGAAGACGGCAAACCCGCCGTAGAAGCGGCTAAACCTGCCGCAGCGGCACCGCAAAAACCAAAATCGCGCAAGCACTGATTCACTCTTCGCTCCTGACTCGTCGTTTCCCAGGCTCCTACCGGGAAGCGGCAGAAAGGACAAGTGCGCCGCTCACAACAACGCCCCGCCGATGCAACCCGGCGGGGCGTTTTTTCAGGCAATGAACGGAATGGGGTGCGTCATCCGGGCTGTGGCGCCCGCCTTAAAGCGGAGCCCGCCCGACCATGCCGGCCGGTAGCGCAACGCCGTTACGATTTTTTAGATGTTTTCCTATATCAAGCAGGCGGCAGTCCGTCCTATGATGATAGGAGGCGTCAACCCGCCCCGCCGGCGCGGCAAAACCGCATCGCTTCCCGCAACCTCCCAAGGAGCCGACATGAAAATCCCCCTGCTGACCTTGTCCCTGCTTGCTGCCTGCGGCAGCGTCCATGCCGCCAGCCTCTGCGACGACCTGCATCCCGCCACGCCACCGTATGAGCGCGACTTCGCCTATAGCGTCGCACCGCAGATGGCGATGAAACGCGCCCCTGCTGGCGCTGTGGGAGCTGTGGCACCCGCCCCACAAGCCGAAGCCGCCGCCAATGATGCCGTCGCCCAATTCGGCATTGGCGGTACGGTCATCACCACCCCTGAAAACACCGAAAAATACGCGCATCAGGACATCAACCCCGTGCAACGCACTGCTGACAACCCCGTTTCCACCTTCAGCATTGACATCGATGCCGGCAGTTACAGCAACGTACGCCGCATGATCGAAAAAGAAAACCGCCTGCCACCCACCGACGCCGTACGCATCGAAGAAATCACCAACTACTTCGCCTACCACTACCCGCTGCCGACGGACGGCAAACCCTTCGCCGTGCACACCGAAACCGTTGCCTCGCCGTGGAAGGCGGACGCCCAACTCATCCGCATCGGCGTACAGGCGGCTGACCTCGACCCCGGCAAACGCCCGCCCGCCAACCTCGTCTTCCTCATCGACACCTCCGGCTCGATGGATGCCCCCGACAAGCTGCCGCTGGTGCAGAAAACCGTCTGCCACTTCGCCGAAGCCCTGCGCCCGGACGATCACATCAGCCTCATCACCTATTCCGGTTTTACCAAAGAATTGCTACCGCCGACCGCCGGCAGTGAAAAAACCAAAATCGTGGACGCACTGAAAACCCTCTATGCCGACGGCAGTACCGCCGGCGGTGAAGCGCTACGCATGGCCTACGACGCCGCGAAAAAACACTACCGCGCGGATGGCATCAACCGCATCCTGCTTGCCACTGACGGCGACTTCAACGTCGGCATCAGCGACCCGGAAGCGCTGAAAACCTACGTCGCCGAACAGAAAAAAAGCGGCATCAGCCTCACCACCCTCGGCTATGGCAGCGGCAACTACAACGACCAACTGATGGAACAGCTAGCAGACGCGGGCGATGGCAATTACAGCTATATCGACAGCCTCGATGAAGCGAAAAAAGTGCTGGTGCGCCAGCTCACTTCGACGCTTGCCACCGTCGCACAAGACCTGAAAATCCAGGTCGAATTCAACCCGGCGACCGTCAAAGAATATCGCCTGGTCGGCTATGAAAACCGCGTACTGCGTCAGGAAGACTTCAACAACGACAAGGTGGACGCAGGCGACATCGGCGCAGGCATGAATGCCACCGCCCTCTACGAAATCATCCCGCAGGGCAAACCCGGCTGGCTGGATGAAAGCCGCTACCAGAAGGCCGCCGCAGCGCAGGGCAAAACGGACGAATACGGCTGGCTGAAACTGCGCTACAAAAAACCCGGCGCAAGCGACAGCCAACTGCTGGAATTTGCCATCCCCGCCCACAGCATCCCGCTTGCAGAAGCCAGCGAGGCGACCCGCTTTGCCGTCGCCGCTGCCAGCTACGCGCAGGCGCTGAAAGGTGGAGCGCAAAACGGCAACCTCGACTGGGACGGCATCCTCCGTCTCGCGCAAGCGGCAAAAGGCGACGACCCCTACGGTGAACGCGCGGGCCTCTTGACGCTGATTGAGAAGGCAAAAAGCCTGGCAGCGGGGAAATAACCGCTTGTTTCGCCCCAGCGGCGCAGCATACGCTTGCCCCCATCAAAAACGCCGCATCAGCGGCGTTTTTGATGAGTGGATAAGCCCATAACAATCCCGGTTGTAAAGTGCAGAAGCGGCGCAAGCAGTAACTGTAAGCACAGGCAGCAGCGGGATGAAGACGGCGGTGCATAGGCGGATTCTCGGCAGAAATGGCGGACGGAACAAGCGGGATGGCGCAGGATTCACCGAAAACTGCCGCCAAAGCGTGCATAATGCCGCCACCATTGAAACCCTCAATAATCACCAGGAGAAACACACATGACCCGCTCTCGCTTCATCCGCCTCCTTGCCGCCCTGTGCGCCTGCGCTACCCTGCCCGTCCACGCCGCCATCAGCGTCGCCGACATCACCGCGCAACTGCGCCGCCAGCCCGAACCGGCAGGCACCTTCACCCAGACCCGCTACCTGCGCGGCATGAACCGCCCGCTCATCGCCAGTGGCCGCTTCGCCCTGCAACAGGGCGCGCTCTACTGGAACCTGGAAAAACCCTTCGCCAGCAGCCTGCGCATCACCGCCGACGGCGTCAGCCAGTGGCAGGGCGAAAACTGGCAGCCGACGGGCACCACAGCGGCAAATGAAGCGCAAACCCGCCTCTTCCTCGCCTTCCTCCGCGCCGACGAAGCCACCCTGAGCGAATACTTCAACATCACCGCCGGCGGCGAAACAGCCGCATGGACGCTGCAACTGCTGCCGAAAACGGCGCTGATGCGGCAGATATTCGACCGCATCGACATCCGTGGCGGTGCCTACGTCGAACAAGTCATTCTGGAAGAAACACAGGGCGACAAAAGCGAACTGCGCTTTCATGTCGAACAATAACACCGCCCCGTGAACTTCCTCGGGCACGCTCTGATTTCCCTCACGCTGGACGAAGCGCAGCAACGGCACACGCTGTATGGCAACTTCGCCGGCGATTTCTATAAAGGGCCGCTGGCAGATCTCGCCCTGCCCGCCGCCCTGCGCGAAGGCGTGCGGTTGCACCGCATTATTGACAGGCTGTCCGACCGCACCGACAACCCGCTCTACCCGCTGCTGGACGGCTTCGGTCGCTACAAAGGCATCGTCGCCGACATGTTCATTGACCATTTCCTCTGCCGCGAATTTCAGCAGCTGTTCCGGCAGGACCTGCCCGCCGTCGCAGCGGACATCCTGCACCGTGTCGCCCACTACCGCCCGCACTTCCCCGATGCCTTTGCGCGCACCTTCGCCTGGCTCAACGCAGAACAGATGCTGTCCCGCTACGGCGACCGCGCCGTCCTCGCCCGGGCCTTTGCCGGCATCGCACGACGATTGCGACAGGGCGATATCCTCACCACCGCCACCGCCGTGCTGGCCGCAAATGATGCCGCCTTTGCCGACAAGGCCGTACAGGCATTTTTTCAAGTGCGGCGGGAAAGCATCGCGCAGTTCTTGCGTGATGACGCTTAGGGCGCTGCGGCAGATTGACCGCTGGTGCGAGCGAGGCATACCGATGCCGGATGAGTGCCCATAAAAATCGCGTAACGATTTTTATGGGAGCCCGGCCAGGACGCCAACACCGTCAGATGCCTTTCCCGGGATTGGCAGAGGATTTAACGCAGCGGCGGCGCGAACATGATGCCGCCCTGATTCCACAGGCGGTTCAGGCCGCGTTCGATGCCGAGCGGCGAGTCTTTGCCGACGTTTCTGTCATAGGCTTCGCCGTAGTTGCCGATGTTTTTTACGATGTGGTAGCAGAAATCCTGGCCGACGCCGAGTTTGTCCGCGCCGTTTGCTTCCACGCCGAGCAGGCGGCGGATGTTCGGGTTGTTGCTGTTTTTCATCTCGTCAACGTTTGCCTGAGTCACACCGTATTCTTCAGCGTTCACCATGCAGTGATGCGTCCAGGCGGCGAGGTCTTTGAAAGCGGGGTCTTCCTGGCGTACTAGCGGACCGAGCGGTTCTTTGGAGATGACTTCCGGCAGGATGTCGTGCGCATCAGGGTCGGCGAGCAGTTTGCGCTGCACGTAGAGGCCGGAGACGTCCGAGGAGTAGGCGTCGCAGCGACCGGCGTCGTAGGCGCTTTTCACTTCTTCGGATTTTTCGAAGATGACGGGTTTGTATTCGAGGCCGTTCGCCTTGAAGTAGTCCGCCATGTTGGTTTCGGTGCTGGTGCCGGTGTTGGTGCAGATGGAGGCGCCGCTGAGGTCTTTCACGCTTTTGATGCCGAGGTCTTTGCGCACCATAAAGCCCTGGCCGTCGTAGTAGTTGACGCCGATGAAGTCAAACGGCATATCGACGTCGCGCGAGGTGGTCCAGGTGGTCACGCGCGCCAACACGTCGATTTCGCCCGATTGCAGTACGGTGAAGCGTTCTTTGGATGAGGTCGGGCGGAAGGTGACTTTCTCCGGATCGTGGAAGATGGCGGAGGCCAGCGCGCGGCAGTAGTCAACGTCGAGCCCCGTCCAGCGGCCTTTGTCATCGGCGACGGAGAAGCCGGCAAGCGCCTGGGTAACGCCGCAGCGCAGTTCGCCGCGTTTTTTGATGTCATCCAGCGTGCCCGCGTGGGCGGCGCTGGTCGCGAGTGCTGCACAGGTGATGGCGGCGGTGAGCAGGGTGGTTTTCATGGGTAGGTCCTCGTGTGGGTTTGCAGGGGGATTTTGTGATGCAGGCGGTAAGCCGCGTGGTTGTCCCGCTTGGCGGCATTTCTGCCAGGAATACAAAAAGCAGGCTGCGCCCGCCCGGCGGCTGAAGCCCGCCCTATGCGGGGCCAGTATTGGCACCGCTTACAGGGAAGCCGGGCGACCTTGTGCCAACCATTCGCCGTAGCGTTTATCAATGACAGCGGCGAGTTTGTCGTAGTTGTCCCAATCGTCGTCAAGACGGTACAGGCAGTTGTCGTCGTCGGTGTCATCGCTGAGGGCGAAGGTAGCGATGTAGTCGTCAATGTAAAGGCCGTAGCCTTCGCCGTCTTCGCTCTGGTAGTAGGCGGCAGCGAAGGCGTTGCCTTCCTCGCTGAATTCGCCATCGGTCAGCGCTTCATCGCAGACGCGGCACAGAAATTCCGCGCCGCTGATTTCACGCCGCGTCAGGGCGGCGAGTTCATCAACGGCATCTTCCTGCACGTCATTTGAGGCGAAGCCGTGCAGCAGCATCCAGGCGAGGAACATGCCGATGTGCGTCGCCCCCGCTTCCGGCGGCAAGTCGGCGGGGAAGTTACCTCCGTAGTGCCAGGAGGCGTCGTCGTATTTCATGCTTCCTCCGGCCACTCGATATCTTTCAAGAGTTCGGCCAGCTCGCCCGCCTGGTGCATTTCAACGACGATGTCGCAGCCGCCAATGAGCTCGCCCTTCACCCACAGTTGCGGGAAGGTCGGCCAGTCGGCATATTTCGGCAGCTCGGCACGGATTTCCGGGTCTTGCAGGATGTTGACGTAGGCAAAGGGCTCACCGACTTCTTTCAGGCAGGTGACGGCTTTGGCGGAAAAACCGCACATCGGCTGGTCGGGCGTGCCTTTCATGTAGATAAGGACGGGGTTGGTGGCGATTTGTTCTTTGATGCGGGCAATGGTGTCCATGATGGGTTCCTGTGTGATGTGAAAGAGGCGGCATATTAGCAGAGATGCCGCGATAAAAAGCCCCGCCGGAGCGGGGCTGTCGCTGAAGTGCGAAGGCTGCGAGTCCCCCTGCAAGCGGGGGAGAGGGCTGTTTTATGCCGCCGGTTTGTTATCCGCTTTGGCAGCGGGTTTTGCCGGGACAAGGTAGTTGTAGGCGACGAGTGCTGCGACGATGCCGATAACCAGCGCGGTGATGGTGAATTGTCCCGCCTGGCTGATTTTGCCGAGGGCAATGCCGACCACGCCGAAATCGGTGTCGGAGAAGGTGGTACTGGCAAAGCCGAGGTCGCCAAGTACGGGCAGGAGCCACACCGGGAGGAAGGTGATCAGCACGCCGTGCAGGAAGGCGCCGATGATGGCACCAAGACGACCGCCGGCAGCA
Organism: Cardiobacterium valvarum; assembly: GCF_900460955.1. GTDB lineage: Bacteria > Pseudomonadota > Gammaproteobacteria > Cardiobacteriales > Cardiobacteriaceae > Cardiobacterium > Cardiobacterium valvarum. Next base: position 20,758 of record NZ_UFUW01000001.1, on the reverse strand, counting down.
TTACCGAAGACGCCTGCGGTCGCGCCGCAGAAGAAGTGCGGCACCACGCCAGGCAGGATCAGCACCCAGTTCAGTTTGCCGAGGATGAAGAGGCCGATGAGGCCGCCAGTAAAGCTCGCCAGGAAGCCGATGAGCACTGCATTCGGCGCATAGGGGAAGACGATGGGGCAATCCAGCGCGGGGCGGGCATTCGGCACCAGTTTTTGCGAGAAGCCGGTGAATGCGGGCACGATTTCCGCGAGGATGAGGCGCACGCCTTGCAGAATGATGAAGACGCCGGCGGCAAAGGTGATCGCCTGGATAACCGCCCAAACGAGGAAGTTTTGTCCATTGGCGAATTTTCCTTGCACGAAGTCCTGCCCGGCGGCGATAACCAGTACGAGGTAGATGACCATCATGGTGAGGGCGATGGAAACCGAGCTGTCGCGCAGGAAGCTGAGGTTCTTCGGAAGGTTCATTTCTTCGGTGGAGCGCGATTTCATCGGACGCAGGGCGCGGCCAACCGAGCCGGCGAGGACGTAGCCGACGGTGCCGAAGTGACCGAAGCCGACTTCGTCGCTGCCGGTAATATCGCGCATGAACGGCTGGGCAATGTAGGGGAAGAACGCCATGATGAGACCGAGGGTGAGCGAACCGACCAGCACCAGCAGTGTGCCGCTGAAGCCGGCGACGACGAGGATGACGGCGATCATGCAGGCCATGTAGAAGGTGTGGTGGCCGGTGAGGAAGATGAATTTCAGGCGGGTGAAGCGGGCGATGGCGATGTTCGCCACCATGCCGAAGGCCATGATGAGCGCCGTCGCTGTGCCGTATTGCCCGAGCGCGGCAGAGACGATGGCTTCGTTATTCGGCACCACGCCCTGCACATGGAAGGCTTCCTGGAAGATTTCACCAAGCGGGGTGAGCGAGCCGAGCAGCACACCCGCGCCGCCGCTCAGGACGATGAAGCCGAGGATGGTTTTAATCGTGCCCTTGATGACATCGGCTGCGGTTTTTTTCTGCGCAATCAAACCGATGAGGGCGATGACGCCGACCAGCACTGACGGCACTTTGAGGATATCGACAATAAAGTCAAGGATGGCTTTCATGACAGCCCCCTAGTCGCGGTGGAAATAGACGGCCAGTTTGCGTTCGAACTCGTCGGCGCTGACCAGGTTGTTGATGATGATGATTTTGCTGCGCTCAATGCTGGAGCTGTCAACGATGTCCGCGCCCATCACGAAGAGGTCGGCGTCGCCGCTGGCGGTGATGGAGAGATCGGAGTGGCCGACTTCTGCTTCAATGCCGAGCTTGGTCAGCGCTTTTTTGATGTTCATCTCCATCAGGAAGCTGCTGCCGAGACCGTGGGCGCATACGGCAAGAATTTTCATAGGGTATCTCCAAGTTGAAAGAAACAGCAGTACGCATGTGAATTATGCGTGGTTGGATGAATATCATAGCGGAAAATTCCACAGGATTGCACGGTCTTTCACATAGTGATTTCCAGCAGGTTGCCGTCCGGATCGGTGACGACGCTTTCATAGTAGCCGTCGCCGGTGGTGCGCGGTCCGCTCAGGCAGGGATAGCCGGCGGCCACCAGGGTTTCCGTCAGACGATCCACCGCTTCCCGGCTGCCGACACTGAAAGCGAGATGAATAAAGCCTGTGCGCAGAGCGCGCTCGCTACTGTCGGTGAGCTGGGGGCGGGTCATCAATTCGAGACGCGTATCGCTATCGGGGAAGCGCAGGAAATAGGTTTGCAGGCCGGTTTTCACGTTGTGATAGCGGTCATTGGCCGTGGCCGCGAAATAGCGCTCATAAAACGCGCGGGCGCGTTCCAGGTCATCGGTGTAGAGGGCGATGTGGTCGATTTTCATGGCGTTCTCCTAGGTGTTGTTGTAGGTGGTCTTCGTATATGACAAAAAGCCTCTCCCAGCTGCCCCCGCTTGGTGAACCCGGTGTTTACGCCGCTTGGCGGATTTTTGGCATGTACGAAGATGAGCCGCTATGGATGGTAAACCCGCATCAGGCTGTGCGCAAAGGGTGTCCAGAGGACGTGTTTCAGTCCGGCGTCGCTCAGGCGGCGGTTGGTCCAGCTGTTGCAGGTGTGAAAGAGGCTGTAATGGCCGCGCGCGGCGTAGAAGGTGTCGTTGTCGCCATAGGCAGGCGCAGCGACAACGGCGCGACCGTCGTGCAGGGCGAACTGGTCGCGGATGCTCTCGGCGAGGCGGCGGTAGTGGGCGCGCGGCATGGGGATGGCGATGCTGTACGCACTTTCCCACAGCATTGGGTAGTAGGTGACATGGATGATGCTGTCGCCAAGACCGCTCACGGCGGTGAAGGCGGTGCTGATTTTCAGGTCGCGCCAGTGCGGAGTTTCCACGTAGAAGCCGCGATCGCCCCAGCCGAAGGCGGCATAGCCCCAGTCGCGGTTTGCCGCGCGGGTGTCGCCGGGGTTGATGATTTTCGTCCAGTCGAAAGTGTCGTTTTTGAGCGGCAGGGCGAGGTCGGTGTGAACGCCGTTCGTGATGAGGTACACGGTGATGTCGTCCCCCGCTGTGTCTTCCGGGGTGAGGACAACGCTGCCGAGCAGCCACGCGGCGAGCAGGTAGGTGAGAGGCAGGGCAAGGAGGGCGGCGAGGGTTTTGGCCAGGTGGCGGCGGATGGTTTTGAGGCTGCATCCATGCTGCTCTGCAAGCTGTGCGGCGGTCTGCTTGCCGTCACTGTAAAGCTGCCAGAGGGGTGTCAGGGTCAAGTCTGCTGCCGCCGCTGAAACGCTTGTTGCAGGCGGTGCATTTGTAGCGCTGTTTGCCATCATGGGTACCGTTCTTCTTGACCTGTTTTGAGCCGCAGAAAAGGCATTTTTTGTGTTCAAAGGCTTTCAACTCCTGAAAACCTTACAGCGTAAGGGCTGCGGCGTTTTTTAGCACCCGTTTTGTCCATTACGCCGAAAAATCTTAGTTGTAGCGCGGATCTGCGCCGCCCTGCGCGCAGCGACCTATAATCGCGGTTTCTTTGAATAACGATCGGCCATCATCATGAGTAACAACAACACCCCCGACTGGGACGCCCGTGCCCCGGAAATCCAAAAAGACCAGCGCGCCGCCTACGACAAGATGCGCGACGAATGCCCCGTCGCCTACGATGATTATCTCGGCTACACCCTTTTCCGCCACGAAGATGTTACCTACGCCCTGGCTCATCCCGAACAGTTTTCCAGCCGTGTTTCCACCCGCCATATCGCCGTGCCCAGCGGCATGGATGCGCCGGAACACACGGCCTTCCGCGCCATCAACGACAAGTATTACACCCCGGCGCGCATGGCTGCCTTTGCCCCCGCCTGCCGCGCCGTCATCCGCGCCCTGATTGCCGAAACACCGCGCGGCGAGGTGGTGGACATCATGGCGGGCTTCGCGCAGCGTTACGCCATGCGCATTCAAAATGCCTTTCTCGGCTGGCCAGATTCCCTAGAAGCGCCGCTGACCGCCTGGATTGAGAAGAACCGCCGCGCTACGTTGAGCCGTGACCCCGTCGCCATTGGCCAGGTCGCACTGGAATTTGACGGCTATATTCACGATCTGCTGCAACAGCGCCGCAAGGCGGGTGACGCCGCGCCGGACGACATCACCACCGAGCTGCTTTACGACGAGGTTAATCTGCCGACCGGCAAGCGGCGCATGAGCGAGGAGGAGCTGATTTCCCTCCTGCGCAACTGGACGGTGGGCGAACTCTCGACTATCTCCGCTTCCGTCGGCATCGTCGTTCATTTCCTCGCCGCCCATCCTGCCGAGCAGGAACGTCTGCGCGCCTACCCTGATGCCATCCCGGCAGCGGTCGAAGAAATCATGCGTCTAGAAGACCCGCTGGTGACGAACCGCCGCATCACCACCTGTCCCGTGCATATCGGTGGGCGGGATCTGCCCGCTGGCAGCCGCGTCACCCTGAACTGGCTCAGCGCTAACCGCGACGAAGCGGTTTTCCCCGATGCCGACCAATACCGCCCGGAACGCGACCAAAGTGCCAATCTTGTCTATGGCGCGGGCATCCACGCCTGCCCCGGCGCCCCGCTCGCCCGCCTCGAATTGCGCCTGCTGGTGGAGGCATTGCTGGCGGCAACGACGAGCATCCGCTTCGCCACTGACGGGCAAGCGGTCAGCGCCAATGCCGTTTATCCCGTCGCCGGATACAGCAGCGTGCGGGTGGTGCTGCATTGAGCCTTTGTCATTAATCTTCGTACACAACAGAAGAAAAACTCTCCGGCGGCCCGCTTGGTGGGTTCTTGTCGTGTATGAAGGTCATGGATGCAAAAACGCCCCGGCAACGGGGCGTTTGTCATGAAACGGTGGAATCAGCCTTGTTGCAGGGCAGCAGCAGCCCCGACCAGGCCGGGGTTCTTTGCCGTCACCAACCAGATGGGTACGGCGGCGAGGTAGCCTTCGAAACGGCCTTTGTCGATAAAGCGGGTTTTGAACGGGCTTTCGTTGATGAAGTAATCGGCGATACGCGGCAGGATGCCGCCGCAGAGGTACACGCCGCCGCGTGCGCCGAGGGTGAGGACAAGGTCGGCGGTGACGGTGGCCAGCGCAGCGCAGTAGGTATCAAGTGTTTGCCGCGCCGTTGCCTCGCCGGCGAGTGCCGCTGTGGTGATATCCGCCGGACGGCGCTCAGGCAGCGTTTCGCCGCGCAGGGTGGCAAGGGCATTGTCAATAAGGGTCAGGCCGGCGCCGTTGGTGATGCGTTCGGCGGAAACGTGGCTACGGCGGGCATGCGCATATTTCCAGATGGCCACTTCGGTGTCGTTTCTTGGTGCAAAGCTGACATGTCCGCCTTCACCGGCGAGTGCCACCCAGCCACCGTGCCCGTCCGGAACGAGGGCGGACACACCGAGGCCGGTGCCGGGGCCGATGACGGCAAGCGGGGTGCCATCCGCCGCTTCGCCGGCACTGACGAGGCGTTTTTCATCGGCGCCGAGATGCGGCACAGCCAGCGCCTGTGCGGTGAAGTCGTTGATAACGCGCAGTTTGTCCAGCTGAAACTCCGCTTGCAGGGCGCGGATGGAAAATTTCCAGTGGTGGTTGGTCATCTGCACGCTATCGCCAGTGACGGGGTTGGCGATAGCAATCGACGCCTGTTTGACGCTGATATTCTGCGCACGCAGGTAGGCAGCGATGGCGTCTTCAAGGCGCGGATAGTCGGCGGTGGGCAGGGTATCAATGGCATGCAGGCGGGTACCGTCGCCGAGGGCGAAACGGGCGTTGGTGCCACCGATATCGGCGAGCAGGGCGTAAGTTGACATGGTCTCTCCTGGAGTTGTGGGGATTTATGGGCAGTGTGTCATGTTTTGGTAGGAATGACGCAAATTTTCTGTCATCTTAGCTTTTCCTGTGTATAATGTGGGCACATTTCATTAAATATGTACCTGAAAACTTGGCCGCTTCTTCGGAAGCGGTATTTTTTTGCCCGCTCAACCGCAGTGGGAGACGAGCCAGTCCCAATCTGGGGGCGTACTTGAGGGCATGCGCCTAAGCCCGTATCATGCTGCCGTTTTCACAGATTCCCGCATGGCCATGAGCGACCCCATCCCTTTCAAAGGACGCAACATCAGTATTACCGCCGTCCTGCTGCAAGACGCCGACACCACCGGCATTGATGAACTACTGGAAGCCAAAATCGCGCAGGTGCCCGCCGGATTCTTCGCTACCCAGCCGCTGGTTGCCGATTTGTCCGCCCTGGACGGTTTTCAGGCGGATGGCAAATGGCTGAAAACACTGAAACGGATTTTTGAGCGGCACGGACTCTGCCTGATCGGCATCAGTGGCGGCCAGCTGGCCGACGGCGCCCTGGCTGCGGCAGGGCTGGCAGAAATCAGCGGTGAAAGTAAAAGCGGCAAGGCCGCACCCGCCGCCAAAACGAGCGAAGAACCCCCTGTCTCCCGACCCGCACCGCCCGCCGCCGTACCGACCAAACTGGTACGGCACAACATCCGTTCCGGGCAGCGTGTTCTCGCACCGGGCGGCGACCTGGTCATCATCGGCAGCGTCAGCCCGGGGGCGGAAATTTACGCCGACGGCAACATCACCGTGTACGGCGCCTTGCGTGGGCGCGCTTTTGCCGGCGGACAGGACAACACCGCCGCCTACATTTATTGCCACACCCTTGGCGCCGAGCTGGTTTCCATCGCCGGTTTCTATCAGGACATGGAGCAGTTGCAGGCAAACGGCATCCATCACAACGTCTTTATCAGCCTGAATGCGGATGAAAGCATGCGCATAGTGTCGGTATAATGCCGCGCCACACCATAACAAAGAGACAAAAACATGAGTAAAGTTATCGTCGTCACCTCAGGTAAAGGCGGAGTAGGGAAGACCACGACCAGCGCCAGTATCGCCTGCGGTTTTGCCATGAAGGGACACAAAACCTGCGTGATCGACTTCGACGTCGGCCTGCGCAACCTCGACCTCATCATGGGCGTAGAGCGCCGCGTGGTATACGACTTCGTCAACGTTATCAACGGTGAAGCCAGCCTGAAACAGGCGCTGATCAAGGACAAGCGGGTGGAAAACCTCTATGTGCTCGCCGCCTCGCAAACCCGCGACAAGGAAGCGCTTACCAAAGAAGGCGTGGAAAAAGTCATCGGCGACCTGAAAGCGATGGACTTTGAATACATCATCTGCGACAGCCCCGCCGGTATCGAACAAGGCGCCCTGATGGCGCTTTACTTTGCCGATGAAGCCATCATCACCACCAACCCCGAAATTTCCTCCGTACGCGATTCCGACCGCATCCTCGGCATCCTCGCCAGCAAATCGCGTCGCGCCGAGCTGGGTGAAGAAGCGGTCAAAGAACACCTCGTCATCACCCGCTACAAACCCGAACGCGTGCAGCAGCAGGAAATGCTTTCCGTGGAAGACGTCATCGAAATCCTCTCCATCCCCCTGCTCGGCGTCATCCCCGAAGACCATGACAACGTCCTGATCGCTTCCAACCGGGGCGAACCGGTCATCCTCTTCTCCGACAGTCACGCAGGCCAGGCCTACTCCGATCTGGTCGAACGCTTCCTCGGCAAAGATCTGCCGCACCGCTTCCTCGATGTCAAACGCAAAGGCATCTTCTCCAAACTCTTCGGAGGTTAGGATCATGAGCTTGTTTGATTTCTTCAGAAAAAACCGGCCGCAGCATTCCGCGGCAACGGCCAAAGAGCGCCTGCAAATCATCGTCGCGCACCAGCGCAACCAGAGCAGCCAGCCGCAACTGCTGGAAACCATGAAGCGGGAAATCCTCGAAGTGGTGAAAAAATACTTCGCCATCAACCTCGAAGACATCAGCGCCGATTTCTCGCGCGAAGGGGAAACGGAAATCCTCGAACTCAACATCAACCTGCACAGTAAAGACAACCTGCCGGAAAACGCGCAAATCCCATGAACGATGCTGTGGGCGTCCGCCTCGACCAATGGTTGTGGGCGGCACGCTTCTACAAAAGCCGGGCGCTCGCCAAAGCCGCCATTGAAAACGGCCAGGTTCTCGTCGGCGGACAGCGTGCCAAAGCGGCACGCACCATCAAAAGCGGCGATCTGCTGCATATCGACAAACACGGCGAACAGGTTTACGACGTGACCGTCATCCGCTGCGAGAACAAGCGCGTCAGTGCGCCCATCGCGCAGACCTTTTACGCCGAAACCGCAGACAGCATCGCCCGTCGCGCCGAACTGCACGCTCAACAACAAGCCGCCCGCGACATGGTGCATTACCCTAACCGCCGCCCGGATAAACGCGACCGCAGACAAATCCGCGCCTTCCGCCATGGCGAATAGGCGACAGCCGATGAAAAAAACGGGCCCCGGGCCCGTTTTTTATGGCAACGCCCCCGCGCATGGATTGGTGCTTATGGCCGCTTGACAGACCCAGCAACCACGCCGCTTGACGAGCCCAGTAACGACGCCGCTTGGCGGAGCCAATATTCACACCGCTTGGCGGCCACTATCTCAACTGTTTATCGGGCGGTGCGAACGGATAAGCGCGACGGCGTGATACGGCAGATCCGGACGGTGTTCAACGATGGCCTGTTTTTCAGCGGCGAGTTGCACGAGATGGGCAGTAGCAGGGGCGGCAGGGTCGCGCAGGATGAGGCGTTCCGGATGGCGGCGCAGCAGGACGCGCGTTGCTTCGCCGATACCGGGTTTGATGAGGTTGTCGTTGCTGATGCCGTAGCGGGCGCGGATATCGGCGAGCAGGTGTTGCGCGGTTGCGGCAGCCTGTGCCGTGTCGGCAGGCGCGACGGTAGGCAGCTCGCCGTCAGCCAGTGTGCTGATGCGGTCGGCAAAGGTTTGCGAGAGATCGTGTGGCGCGAGATCGCGGTAATAGACGCAGCCGTGATAGTCGTCCGCAGCAATTTGTTCGTTCAGGATGCTGCGGCTGATGAGGCCACTGATGGTGGCATTCAGGAGGGCGGACGGGATGAGGTAGTCGTCGGCGGTGGCGGCGCAGGCAGCCGTGCCGGAGAGGTCGGCGAGGACGTAGAGGCCGCTGTCGATGTTCGTCCCCGCTTGCGCGTTGTAAGCGGCGATGAAGCGGTGCAATTCGCGGGCGATGACGCCTTTGCCCGTCCAGCCGTCGATGAAGACGAGGTCGGTGTCGGCGTGATGAGCGAGGATGTGGCGCAGGGCGTTCTCGTCGATGCCGCGATCGCGGATGATCGAGATGCTGTAATGGGCGATAGGTGCGCCGTAGTGGCGGCTGAGAATAGCGCGCAGGATGACGCCGACCGGTGTACCGGCGCGCGCCAGCGAGACGAGCGCGGGCGGACGATGGTGACGCGCGGCGATATTCGCAGCAAGCTGGTGGCAGTCAGCGGCCATGCGCGCTTCGTTCTGCGCGCAGGCGACGCGGAAGAGCTCAAGGTAACGCGCGCTGGGCGGGTATTCGGGCGAGAGCATTTCGCTGTAATGCTTTTGCCCACTTTGGATGAGCGCTTCTTTGGCGGCGGTATCGGCGATGGGCGCCAGCTGGATGGGTTTCAGCAGGAAGGTCACTTGTTCGGCGCGGTAGCTGCCGTGGAAGGGCATGTTCATAGTTGGCGGGCAATTTGGCTGGCGGAAGGGGCAAGAAGGTAGTCGCAGAGGCGCATATAAGGCAGGTCGCTGCTGCTGTCGCCCATGCCGATGCTGATCAGGGCCGGATGGTCGGCGCGGTACTTGGCGAGCAGATGGGCGACGGCGTGCGCCTTGTCGAGCCAGGCGGGGAGGACAGCGAGGTTGTTGCCGTTCTGGTGCAGACGGTAGGCATCGCCCAAATGTGGGCGCAGGCGCCCGGCGGCATCATCCAGCGAGGCGAGATCAGCGCTGGTGCTTTTCATGAGCAGATAGAAGGGAATGTCGTAATCGCAGATGAGGCGGACGTTGAGCGCGGCAGTCGCCGGCAGGTGCGCGGCAAGGGTTTCAAGTCCGGCGACGCTTTGGGCGGCACTGGCACGGCTCTGCGCCAGCCAGGCAGGATCAGCGCTGCCATCCGGCAGGAGGATGACGCCGCCGTGGTTGATGACGGCATGGGCGGTGAAAGGAATACGCACGCGGCGATAGGCATCAAGATTGCGCGCGGTGACAGGAATCATCGTGGCGTGCGCCTGCCAGTGCGCCAGCAATGCCTGTTGACACGGCGAAGCGTAGGAAATCGGTGCGCCGTCTTTGAGATAGGCGAGCGGTACATGCGCAGGCGTCGGCGCTGCCTTGCGCGCGCTGGTGAAAAGGGTATCGTCGAGGTCGGTGAAGAGAAGGAGCATCGGATTCGTCGGATCGGCCAAGCGGAGAAGGCGGCATTGTAAGCTGCTTTGCCTGCCATTCCGGCGTTTTGGCTACAAGGAGGGCGCGGGAGCGAAGATTAAGTTCCGTCGCAATTTCACTGTTGACAGAAATAACTGTTATTCCTTATGCTCTCACCCTATGAAACTCAATCCGACGACTGAAAAATTTGTCCTGCACTGGGGCGAGATGGGCACCCAATGGGGGGTGAACCGCACCGTGGCGCAAATCCATGCGCTGCTCTACATCCTGGGACGCCCGATGCCTGCTGATGAAATCGTCGACACCCTCGGCGTGGCGCGCTCCAACGTTAGCAACAGCATCAAGGAACTGCAAAGCTGGCAACTGGTGCAGACCGTGCATATCCTTGGCGACCGCCGCGACCACTTCACCACCTCCGGCGATGTGTGGGAACTCTTCCGCATCATCGTTGCCGAGCGGCAGCGGCGCGAAATCGAGCCGACCGTACGTTTCCTGCAAAGCCTGATGGACAGCCCCGAATACGCCCAGGAAAACGAAACTGCCCGGCAGCGCATCGCGCAAACGCACGAATTTGTCGGTACCCTGACCAGCTGGACGCAGGAAATGCTGCGCCTTTCCACCACAATCCTGGCCAAAGTGCTGAAACTGGGCTCGAGCATCCAGAAACTGCTGCGCTGAACCCGCCTGGCTGCCAACGGCAGACAGGCATTCTTTTTACCTTTGGATTTCTCTTATGACAGAAAATTCGGAAATAAAAAACGACCTGAACTACATCCCGGCGAAAGTTGTCCTGCTTTATTCCCTATGGGGTGGGGCGGTGGCAGGGTTCTGGTCAGGACTCGTTATCTCTCCGCCGCTGATTTTTCTCACCGTACCGGCCGGCATACCCATCGGCTTCCTCCCAGCCTTTCTCTGCGGCTGCTACCTAGCCTGGCGGCGCGTTTATAACGACAATCCGTTCTACGCCGCACTTGCCGGAGCCATCAGCGCCATATTGTGTGCCGCCCCATTGGATTGGCTCATCCATGACAAATTGACAGGAGACACCGCTATCCTCACCCTCCTTGGTGCCGTCAGCGCCTTTACCCTCGCCTTCTTCATCTTGCCCTCACCGCCGGAGGGCGTATGAAAATCCCGCCCTACCTCACCGCTGCCCTCGCCTTCCTCTGGCTGTGGAGCGGGCTGCAGCCCGTCCTGACCGCGCCCGACGCCTCGCTGCAATTACTGGCGGATATCGGCATTGCCACGCCGTGGCGCCGTCCGCTTTTCTACGCGGCATCCGCCTGGGACGTGCTGCTCGGCATCCTCATTCTCACGCCGCTGCGCCGACTGCCCGCGCTGTGGCTGCTGCAAAGCGTAAGTATCGCCGCCTACACCCTCATCATCGCCTGCTGCCTGCCTGCTTACTGGCTGCACCCCTTTGCGCCGCTTGTTAAAAACCTGTCGCTACTGGCGCTCACCGTCTATTTCTACCAACAAACCCGGAGCAGCTGATGGACTACTTGATCGTAAAAACCCTGCACATCCTTTCGGCCACTATCCTGGTCGGCACCGGCTTCGGCAGCGCCTTTTACCTCTTCTGGACCAACCGCAGCGGCTCGGTTGCCGCCCAAGCGGTGGTGGCGCGCTGGGTCATCAAGGCAGATTGGTGGCTGACCACGCCGGCGGGCATCTTCCAGCCGCTCTCCGGCCTGTGGCTGGCGCACTACGCCGGTTTCCCTCCCACCGCGCGCTGGATTTGGCTGACTTTTGCGCTGTACGCCTTCGCCGGACTGTGCTGGTTGCCAGTCTTATGGCTGCAACTGCGCATGGCGGCAATGGCGGAAGAAGCTGTTGCCCAAGAAAAATCGCTGCCATCGCGCTACCGCCGTTACGCCCGCTACTGGGAATGGCTGGGCTACCCTGCCTTCTGCGCGATGGTGGTGGTGTATTTCCTGATGGTGCTGAAGCCGCAATAAGTGGCAGACCTCACCACTGTCGTGACATCCTCACTCTTTTCCGCTGCCCAGGCACGAAAAAAGCGGGGTAATACCCCGCTTTGTGCGCCGGACGGTGTGCTTACACGTTGATGTGGAAGGTAACGTCGATATTGCCACGGGTAGCGCGGGAGTACGGGCAGACTTCGTGCGCTTTGGCGACAAGTGCTTCCGCAGCGGCTTTATCCATGCCGGGCAGGGCGATGTTAAAGACGACGCCGAGGCGGAAGTGGTCTTGCGCGTCTTTACCGAGGGCAACATCGGCATCGATGGCGAATCCTTGCGGCAGGGCGATTTTTTCATTGCCAGCGACGAGGCGGGCGGCACCCATGAAACAGGCGGCATAGCCAGCGGCAAAAAGCTGTTCCGGGTTGCTGCCGGCACCGTTACCACCGAGTTCAGCCGGCGGGGCAAGTTTGAGGTCGAGTTTGCCGTCGCTGGATTTGGCAGCACCGTCGCGGCCACCGGTAACGTGTACATGAGCGGTATAGAGTGTGGTCATGGTTAGTTCCTCTTGGGTTTGTGGATGGTTCTTCATTCCGAACGCTTGTAGTTCGAATGAGCGGTGCATGGTAACTGCTGGAATGCGCGAGGCATAGTCATGATTTTTTATAGTCATTCCAAATAGAACTGATACGGTATTGTCTCGCTTCTATCTGAAACGATTATATCGCTGTCATCGGTTATGCCCCGTCGCGACGCTTTACGCCGCTGCGCGGAAAAGCAGCACGATCAGCACCTGCCCAACCATGATGCGCATGAAGGTGGTAAGCGGGTACACAGCGGCATATTTGAGTGCGGCTTCGTCCGATTGGGAGATTTCACAGGCAAAGGGCAGCACCGGCGCACCGGTGTGCGAGCCGGTGAGCAGACCGCAGATTTCCGGGAAGGTCAGCTTGCCCCACAGGCGGGCGGTGAAACCGGCGATGAGCAGCGGCACCAGGGTAATAACGATGCCGAGGGTCATCCAGTAGAGACCGTCGCCGTCTTTGAGGGCAGCGAAGAAGGCCGGGCCGACGCTGAGGCCGACGCTGGCAAGGAAAAGAGCAAGGCCGAGTTCACGCACCATCAGGTTGGCGCTTTGCGAAACGTAGTGGGTGACGGAGAAGCGTCCGCCGTAACGGCTGATGAGGATGGCAACGACCAGCGGGCCGCCGGCGAGGCCGAGTTTGACCGGCACCGGCACGCCCGGAATCGGGATGGGAATGGCACCAAGGATGATGCCGAAGGTGATGCCGAGGAAGAGTTCGGCGATATGCGGGATTTGCAGGTCGCGCTTGGAATTGCCGAAGGCGGCAACGGCAGTTTTGATGTGTGCTTCATCGCCGATAACGGTAATGGAGTCGCCGAATTGCAAACGGGTGTTACGGTCGGGGATAAATTCGATACCGGCGCGCATGACACGGCTGATATTCACGCCGTAGCGCTCGTGGATGTTGAGCGAGGAGAGCTTTTTGTTGCACACACCGCTTTGCGTGACGTTGATACGCATTGAGGTGATGTAGGCGGGCGAGGCGGATTTGGGAGAGTCGCTAAAGATGCTGCTGCTGGTTGGACTACCGATGAGGGTAACGAGGCGATCCACTTCGTCATCGCGGGCAATGATGAGGAGGATGTTGCCAACATGTACCTGAGTCTGTTCGTCAGCCAGCTCAATATTGCCGTCGCGGCTGATGCGCGAGATGGCGAAGCTGAACGGCATGGTGCGGCGGATATCGCCAATGGTCTGGTTTTCCAGCATCGGGTTGCTCACTTGCAGGGCGATACGGGTAACGACGGAGGTACCGGCACGCAGGCGGCGCAGGGTGAGACGTTTTTCCGCGAGCACGTTAATGCCAAAGGCGTACTTGATGATGAACATGGCGGCAATCAGCCCCATCACCCCGCCCGGGTAGGCGGCAGCGTAACCGGCGGCCATTTGTACTGCCTGTTGGCCGTCGCCGACAAGGTTAGTCAGCGTTTGCTGCGCAGCACCAAGGCCGGGGGTGTTGGTAACAGCGCCCTGCATCACGCCGATGAGTTCGTGCAGGGGCGCACTGCCGGCGAAGTAATAGGCGAGCACGATGAGGATGTCGGCAATGACGACGATGAGCATCAAGAGATTTAGTTTCAGCCCTTCTTTCTGGAAGGAGGCGAAGAAACCGGGGCCGACTTGCAGGCCGATGGTGTACACGAAGAGGATAAGGCCGAATTCACGGACGAAGTGGGCGGTGTGTTCGTTTACCGTGAAGCCGAGGTAGGAGATGATGATGCCGGTGAAGAGGACGATGGTGACACCGAAGGTGATGCCGAAGATGCGCAGACGGCCAAACGCTGCGCCGCTAAAAATCACGAGGGCGTAAATGACGGCGGTGTAGGCGACGCTGTTGGTTTGGGTGAAGAGCTGGGTAAGCCAGTGCATGTTATCTTCCATATGCTGTTGGGTGGGGGCGCTATTTTACTGCTTTGCCGGGGCGACGACGACGCCGCCGCTATGGATACTGCTTGATGGGAGCAGTGTTTACGCCGCTTGACGGGCCCAGTAACCACACCGCGTGACGGTTTGGCTGTGTGGTTTTGCCGCTCAGGCGGGGTTGGCGTTGCCGCTGAGGTTACTCAGACGGCGCATGTCATCGAAGGTAGCGGTAATCTGGCTGTCAGCGCGCTGGGCGCGGATGTGCTGTACGTCTTCATTGAGCTGATAGCCTTTGGCAAGCAGGTAGGCACGAACGGCGTTCTGGTGGTTGAGGTCGAAGTGGCTGATGGTCTGCGGGATGATGCTGAGGACGCGTGCGAGGGAGTCGTCTTCCTGCCAAGCGGTAGCGACGCGTGGGTCATGAATGGCGAGCAGGGCGATGCCGTCGCCGTAGTCGCCGAGGTAGTAGGCGTCCGCGCCGGTCAGGCCGCAGGCAACGGCAGCGAGGTTGTGCAGTTCGGCCGTATCGAGTCCGAAGCCTTCTTGCGCGAGCAGGGCGGTATCGGCCGGATTCTGGAAGAGGTTGGCGCTGTCGTCGCTGTCAGTAGCGGCGTCGGGCGCGATATAAGCGCGCAGGATGTCCGCACTGGCAGCGTCGTTTTCAGTCATGACAAGGTGCGGGTTGGCCCAGGCCCACAACCAGCTGCTGCTGTGGTGCGAATAGGTGCCGAGCCAGCGGATGGTAAAGGGGTTGTCGCCAAGGGTGAGGATGCCCCGTTCCTGGTCAACGTGCCAGGCGGCAGCGGTGTCGGTAAGGCGTTCCAGGGTGGTTTGTTTGTCGAGGGCGAGAGCGGCGTATTGTTCTAGCAGGGTGGTCATGGTGTTTTCCTGAAAGTATGGAAAAGCCCTTCCGGGGAAGGGCTTGGTGGTTGGGGCAGGGGCTTTCAGGCGAGGATTTTCAGCCAGTAGCCGAGGATGCCGATACCGAAGATGCCAAAGATGAGCCACAGTGCGTTCACACCTTTGCGCAGCAGATACATGCAGAGGAAGGTCATGCCGAGGGCTGGAAGGCCGGGCAGCAGGCTGTCCAGAATGCTTTGCACGGTGATGGGGGTCGCGCCTTCGGCAGCAGGCAGGGAGAGGGTGATATTGATATTCGTCCATTTCACTACCAGCGCGCCCATGACGAAGAGGCCGAGGATGGAGGCCGCTTCGGTGATTTTTTGCAGGATACCGCCACTCATGTCGGAGACGATTTCCAGGCCTTTTTTGTAGCCGTACTGGATACCCCAGTAACGGAAGAAGAGGCGGACGATGTTGAACATCAGGAAGAAGAGGATGGGGCCGAGGATGTTGCCGGCGACCACTTGGCCGCTAGCATCGTGCACGAGCGCAATGTTTGCGCCCAGCACGGCGCAGATAGGCCGCAGGGTGCCCCAGAAAATGGGGTCGCCGACGCCGGCGAGCGGGCCCATCAGGCCGACTTTGACGCCGTTGATGGCGGCATCGTCAATAGCAACACCGTTAGCACGTTCTTCTTCCATCGCAAGGTTGACACCGAGGATGGGGGCCGTTACGAAGGGATGGGTGTTATAGAACTCCAGATGGCGCTTGATGGCGTCTTTGCGTTCCTGGCTGTCTTTGGGATAGAGGCGGCGCAATGCGGGCGTAATGCCGAAGGCGTATCCCAATGCCTGCATCCTCTCGAAGTTCCAGGAGCCTTGCAGCAGGTTGGAGCGGATGAAGCAGGCGTTGAGGTCGCTTTTGGTGAGCTGGATTTTTTTGCTTTGGTTTTCCATGGGAGGCTCCTAGTCGAGTTGGTCGTCAAGTTTGCTGCGCTGGGCAACGGCGGCTGTCGCGCTGCCTGTGCCTTTGTGGTATTTCGGGTGCATTTGGATGTAGAAATAGGCCATTGCCATACCGAGGATACCGAGGGCGACGAGGTTGAAATTGGTAAAGGCGGCGACAACGAAGCCGACAAAGAAAAACATCATCAGGTGCGGCGCGCGCATCATGTTGATCACCATCGCGTAACCGACGACGACGATAATGCCGCCGGCAACTTTGAGTCCGCCGGTAACGACATCCGGAATGGCATTCAGCATATTTTGGACGGACTCTGTACCAACGGTGGAGGCAACAATGACTGCCGGAATGGCAATCCGCATAGCCTGCATGATGAGGGCGCCGAGGTGCAGCCAGGTGATGGTGCTGAGGTTGCCGGTTTTTACCGCGTTATCGGCGGCATGCTGGACGCCGACGGTGATGGCGCGCACGATGATGGTCAGCACCTGGCCGGCAGCGGCAAGCGGGATGGCAAGGCCGATAGCGGTATCAATGGGCTGCTTGCCGGCGACGACAAGGATGGTGGAGATGACGGAAGCGAGCGCCGCATCCGGTGCTATGGCGGCCCCGATGTTCATCCAGCCGACGGCAATAATTTCCAGGGTGCCGCCGACCATAATGCCGCTGTTCAGATCACCGAGAACGAGACCGATAAGCGTACAGGCGACAAGCGGGCGGTGCGTCTGGAATTCGTCAAGAACCGAGCCCATGCCGACGAGGCAGCTGACGAGGAAGACGAGGATGAGTTGTATTGCTGAGATTTCCATGAGGTGTCTCCGTTAGGGTTTGTATTTTTCGGCGATGAGGGCCAGTACCGGCACTTTCTTGTCGGAGGCGACTTTGCGCACTTCGAGCTCAATGCCTTTGCTGTCCAGCTCCTTGAAGGCTTCGATGTCTTTTTCATCAACGGATACCGAGGTATCCAGCATGACACGCCCTTCTGTGTAGGCCATGCCGCCGATGTTGATGGATTTCACCACGATACCACGGCGCACCAGTTCGAGGGCGTCCGTCGGGTTGGTGAAGAGCAGCATGACCTTGTCGCCCGCGTATTCGGGGTTGTTATAGACGCGCATCATTTTGTCCACGCTGACGACGTGCGCGGTGACGCCCGGCGGCACTGCCTGTTTCAGCATGGTGGAGCGGGTTTTGTCCTGCACAACCTGGTCATTGACGACGATGATGCGGTTGACGCCGGTTTCTTTCGTCCAGCGGGTCGCAACCTGGCCGTGGATAAGGCGGTCATCAATGCGCCACAAGCCGAATTTCATATGCGGGCCGTCGCCGGCCTTTGCCGAAGCCTCGGCGCGCAGACGCTGGATTTCCGGGTCGTTGTCGTCGAAATCGGCAGCGGGGGGCGCGGCAGCAGGGGCTGCGGCTGTTGCGGCAGGGGTAGCCGTTGCCGCTTTCTGCGTTTTCAGCGCTTTGACACCGTCTGCGCCTTCGCGCAGGGCGAGGGCGGCGAGTTCGTTGAGATCATTCACATCTTCGCGCTCCATCAGCACGGAAACGAGCATCGGCACATTGATGCCGGTGACGACTTCACAGTTTGCGTCATCATGGGCGATGCCGCTGGATGCGTTAAAGGGCGTACCGCCCCACAGGTCAACGAGCAGTAGGAGACCCTGCGTGGTATCGAGTTCGGCGGCAGCGGCGCGGATTTTCTCCGCCAGCACTTCGCCATTCTCGCCAGGGACAAAATCCACACAGCGCACGTTTTCCTGCGCGCCGATGATCATCTCCGCCGTAGCCAGCAAGGCCTTAGCGGCATGACCGTGTGTGGTGATTACAACCGCAATAGTCATGAATAAATACCTCTCAGGGTGGGTTGGGGGAAAAACAAAATGCGAAGACCGCCTTTGTTTGCGCAATTTTAACGCCGGAGCAAGATAATCACAATTTGATGTGAATTTTGTTAAAAACCGTTGTGGTTTTATCCCCGTTCGCCACAACGACCATATCATCCTCGCGAATCAGACCGGAATAAATCGGCGAGATATTGGCCGCCAAGCGGCATAGTTATGGCATAGGTTGAGATGTGGTGGCTTGTCATGACGAAGAAAACGGCTATAAAAAAGCCGCCTGACGGCGGCTGATAGGGAGAGCAATCACAAACGCATCGGCATGATGATGTAGCGCACCCCTTCATCTTCACTGCTGGTAATGAGGCAAGGACTGTTTTTATCGGTGAAATGCAGCTGCACGTTATCGCCACTGATGGTCGAAATGGCATCAATTAGGTAGTTGATATTCAGTGCCGCCTCGAGTTCGAGGTTCTGCGGGTTGATGATGTCCAGCGCTTCTTCCACGGTTTCGTTTTCAAGGTTGCGTGCCGAAAGTTGCAAGCGGGTACCGGCAAAGCCGAGACGGATACCATCGTGGCGGTCAAGCAGCAGCACTTTCGCGCGTTGCAGGGAATCAAGGAAGGCCTGACGCGAGACGAGCACCGGGTTTTCCTGCGCCAGTGGCAGGACCTGTTCATAATTGGGGAAGTTGCCGTCGATGAGTTGGCTGGTAAGACGGGTACCACCAATGGTCAGGCTGAGTTGGCGTTCGCCGAGGTTGAGTACGACCGGCTGGCTGACCCGTGCCAGTTGGCGGATGAGCTCGTTCACGCCTTTTTTCGGCACGATGAGATTAGTGCCGGCAGTGGCAGCGGTATCAAGGCTGCTGCGTGCACAGGAAAGGCGGTGACCGTCGGTGCTGACGGCATGGATGGCCTGGCCGTCTTCGACAATGTTGAGGTACATGCCGTTCAAGTAATAGCGCACGTCTTCGTTGGCCATGGAGAAGCGGACTTTCTGCATGATGTCATGCAGGGCACGGCTCTCGATTTCAATGCGACCATCCATGTCGGTTTCCGCCAATGCCGGGAAATCTTCGGCGGGCAGGGTGGCAATACGGAAGACGCTGCCAGCGGCTTTCACCAGCAGTTGTTCTTTGTCGAGCGAGCAGTACACGGTGGCCTGCGCCGGCAAATGACGCACCACATCAAGCAGTTTGCCTGCCGGTACGGTAACGGCGCCTTCTTCCTGGATATTGAGCTCGTGCAGCAGGATTTGCAGGGTTACTTCGGTATCGGTGCCTTTCAGCAACAGACTGCCGCCGCTTGCCTGGATGAGGGCGTGACTGAGAATGGGTTTGGTGGTTTTGCGTGCCACGATGTTGCTGATGTCGGCGAGCGCTTCAAGGAAGTACTCTTTGCGGATGTCGAATTTCATAAGTAACCTCTTATATGTATTTTCGTCGTCGTAGTCATTCCTGTGGATATGTGGAAAAGTGTGCTAGACGTCGGTAGTGTAAAGAAAAATAGTCCGGTTTGTTGGGGAAAAACCCGGTGGAAAACGGGTGGATAGCATGTTGATAAGTGAGCGATGTTTTTTACACACAGGCTATACACGCACTGTCCACTAGGTTATCCACCAAGTTATCCACAGAGTCCTAGCCGGTAATGATGGCCTTGATCGTCTCGTATTCTTCACGGAAACGTGGGTCGTTCTTGCGGCGTTTTTCGATGTTTTCGATGGCGTTCAGCACGGTGCTGTGGTCTTTGCGATGAAAGGATTCTGCTATGCTTTTCAAGGACATGTCGGTGAGTTCGCGGGTCAGTGCCATTGCCACCATGCGCGGCAAAGCGATGTTCTGCCGCCGGCTGTCCGACAACATTTCGCCGAGGCTGATGTTGTAGTAGTGCGCGACCTGCTTCTGAATGTTATCCACATTGGTCTGATTCTTCTGCACTTGCAACTGGTCGTGCAGCGCCGCCTTGGCGATGGCAATGCTCGCCGGGCTGTCGCCCTTAATGACCTGGCACTGGAAGATGACTTTTTTCAGTGCGCCTTCGAGGTCGCGCACGTTGGAATTGATATTTTCAGCGATAAAGAAGGCGACATCGTCGGGCAGGTTGAAATGCTGTTCTTTCGCTTTGCTTTTCAGGATGGCGTAGCGGGTTTCCGGTTCGGGAGCGCGGATGGAGACGGTTAGTCCCGCGCCGAAGCGGGATTTTAGGCGCGCTTCCAAGCCTTCGATTTCTTTTGGGTAACGGTCACAGGTGAGGATGATTTGCCGCTTCTTGTCCATTAGCTCATTGAAGGTATGGAAGAATTCGGCTTGCGACTGGTCTTTGCCGCCGAGGAATTGCACGTCGTCCACCAACAGGGCATCGACGTTGCGCAGGCGGTTGGAGAAGGCTTTTTGCGTTTTCCCGGCGAGTGCGGCAAGGAATTCGTTGACGAATTGTTCGCCGGTCATGTACATCACGGCGTTGCGGCCGTGGCGGCGCAGGGCGTTGCCGGCGGCGTGCATCAGATGCGATTTACCGAGGCCGGTGCCGCCGTAGATGAAGAGCGGGTTGCTGTCGGCGAAGAAGGTTTTGCCGGAAACGCGTTCGGTGGCGGCAAAGGCTTCGTTGTTCGACGGCGCGGTAACGAAGTTCTCGAAGCGGTAGTCGGGGTTAAGGTTGCTTTCAAAGGATGCGGTAACAGCAGTGTTTTTTTTGCCCGGTGCCGAGGCGAAGAGGTCGGGGTTGGCGGCGAGTTTGAGCTCGATTTTGGTGACGCCCAGTTTGCGCAGGGTTTTTTGCAACACCGGCAGTGAACTTTTTTCGATGTTGTCCAGCGCGAATTTGTTCGGGGCAATCAGCACCCACGAGGCGGGGCTGACCACTTGCGGTGTTAGTGATTCCAGCGCCACCATTTCATCATCATCACAGATGCCCTTCATCAGGTGCAGCGCTTCCTGCCAGAGGTGGTGATACTGCTCGCGGTTGGCGGGAGTTTTGTCAGTCAT
>NZ_UFUW01000002.1 GCF_900460955.1 Cardiobacterium valvarum | reverse complement strand
AGCTGCCGAAGCATTCTTTGCAGAAACAGCATCACCCAGTGACGATGAAGAAAGCGCCAAGGTCTTTGAAGTGCTGGAGCAACTTGCTAAAGGCCGGCCACTGCAAGAAGTGGCGCCCGAAACTCTCGCCGGATACCCGTTTTTATATCTTGGGCCTTGCCCCTAACGCTTCGCGGCTCTCTATCCGCTTCTGGCTGGATACCACCTTTGGGCAGTTGGCGCAGAATCTGGCTCAGCATTGGCAGGATTTGGCCATTGAGCCCCGGCCCTGGAAAACCCCACCGTCTATTTGGCGACTCTTATTGCAAACTGCCGTATTGGGCAAAAGCGAAAACATCTCGCCCGTATTGGCAGGTGAGATGACCCGCGCCGTGATTGCGGCACGCCGTACCCATTAAGTTTGCTGTCGCAACTGATTACCCGAATCCGCGCCGACGGCGATGTAAACGGCCTGCGCGTGGCAATGATGAAAGCCGTATTACAGCGGCGTTTTAGAAAAGGTTTCATTCAAGAAGGAGTCCCCATGAGCTTACATACTGAAAGTAAAAACCCCGCCTATTTATTGGGGCGGCTATTTGCCGTATTGGAGCGCATCCAGCATCAGGCACTTGGTGAATTAAATGCCGGTATTGCTGATCGTTACTACGGCTCGGCTTCCGCCATGCGTATTTTGTCTTTCCCCGTTTATTGGCAGGCGTCAAAAACCACTTGTTCGCGCCTGCGTAAAGATAAGGCCGGCATGGCGGTCAATCTGGATAAAGATTTGGGCACGATCATTGAAAACTTGCCGGAAACCTTTCCCCGCCATTTAAGCATTGAAGAACAAGGTCGCTTTGCCATCGGTTATTACCAGCAAAAGCAAAGCTATTTCACTAAAAAAGATACTACTGAAATCATTGACGATTAAGGAGCCAGAAAATGTCTGCCATTCAAAACCGCTATGAGTTGTCTATTTCTTCGACGTAACCAACGGCAACCCCAACGGTGACCCCGATGCGGGCAATATGCCGCGCCTTGATCCGGGATCCAGCAAAGGACTGGTCACTGATGTTTGCCTGAAACGCAAAATCCGCAATTTCATCGAAATCAGTGCGGAGAATCAGGCCGGCTATGAAATCTATATAAAAGAAAAAAGCGTGCTGAATCTGCAAAACAAGCGCGCCTATGACGCGCTCGGCATTGAGCAAGAAACCAAAAAACTGCCCAAGGATGAAAAACAAGCGCGCGACATTACCGCCTGGATGTGCAAAAACTTCTTCGATATTCGTACCTTCGGCGCCGTGATGACTACCGAAGTCAACAGCGGGCAAGTGCGCGGCCCAGTGCAACTGGCATTCGCCCAATCCATTGACCCCATCGTGCCGCTGGAAATTTCCATCACCCGCATGGCCGTCACCAACGAAAAAGACCTGGACAAAGAACGCACCATGGGCCGCAAATACATCGTCCCCTACGCGCTCTACCGCGTGCACGGCTTTATCTCCGCCAACCTTGCCGCTAAAACCGGCTTCTCCGATGACGATCTGGATAAACTCTGGCAAGCACTGAAGCTAATGCTCGAATACGACCGCTCAGCCGCGCGCGGCGAAATGGCAGCCCGCAAACTGATTGTTTTTAAACACGACAGCACGCTCGGCAGCCAGCCTGCACATAAACTGTTTGACGCCGTGAAAGTTGAACGCATAAACGGCGAATCAGGTACGCCCGCCAGCGCTTTCGGCGATTACAAGATTAGCGTACATGCAGACGGTCTGGACGGCGTGACCATGCAAGAGTTGCTGTAAAACCCCTCCGCACGCGCAACCACGCCGCATGGTGGATTCAGTAATCACACCGCTTGGTGGGGCCAGCGTACGCCGCTTGACGAGCACAGTAACGACGTGCTTGGTGGGGTCAGTGTACGCCGCTTAGCAGGCCCAGTAACGACACCGCTTGACGGACCCAGTGACCACACCGCTTGGTGGATCCAGTGTACGCCGCTTGGCAGAACATCAACAAAGGAAAACGGCCATGCCCGAAACTCAAAGGGAAAATCAGGATGAGTACCTGATCTCTCTTTCCGCTCTGCAACACTACGCCTTCTGCCCGCGTCAGTGTGCGCTAATCCACAGCGAACAGATGTGGGTGGAAAACCTGCTCACCGCACAGGGACGAGCATTGCACGAGCGGGTGATTCGGGTGAGCCGGAAACACGCAAGGGCGTGCGCTTTGAGCGGACGGTGCATGTGTCGGCGGAGAAGCTGGGCATCAGCGGCATATTGGATTTGGTGGAAGTGGAAACGAAAACAGGTCGTCTGAAAACACACGGGAATGCGGTGGCGGGCATATACCACAGCGCACCTTCGCTAACGGTTTGCCCCGTCATTTCTCCAAACACAATGCCGGGGCAAAGCTGGATTTCGCATCGGTCGGTTTGGGCTTGCCGCGTTGTATTCCACGGTTTTCAGACGACCTGTTTTCGTTTCCACTTCCACCAAATCCAATATGCCGCTGATGCCCAGCTTCTCCGCCGACACATGCACCGTCCGCTCAAAGCGCACGCCCTTGCGTGTTTCCGGCTCACCCGAATCCACCCGCTCGTGCAATGCTCGTCCCTGTGCGGTGAGCAGGTTTTCCACCCACATCTGTTCGCTGTGGATTAGCGCACACTGACGCGGGCAGAAGGCGTAGTGTTGCAGAGCGGAAAGAGAGATCAGGTACTCATTCCTGATTTTCCCTTTGAGTTTCGGGCATGGCCGTTTTCCTTTGTTGATGTTCTGCCAAGCGGCGTACACTGGATCCACCAAGCGGTGTGGTCACTGGGTCCGTCAAGCGGTGTCGTTACTGGGCCTGCTAAGCGGCGTACACTGACCCCACCAAGCACGTCGTTACTGTGCTCGTCAAGCGGCGTACGCTGGCCCCACCAAGCGGTGTGATTACTGAATCCACCATGCGGCGTGGTTGCGCGTGCGGAGGGGTTTTACAGCAACTCTTGCATGGTCACGCCGTCCAGACCGTCTGCATGTACGCTAATCTTGTAATCGCCGAAAGCGCTGGCGGGCGTACCTGATTCGCCGTTTATGCGTTCAACTTTCACGGCGTCAAACAGTTTATGTGCAGGCTGGCTGCGAGCGTGCTGTCGTGTTTAAAAACAATCAGTTTTGCGGGCTGCCATTTCGCCGCGCGCGGCTGAGCGGTCGTATTCGAGCATTAGCTTCAGTGCTTGCCAGAGTTTATCCAGATCGTCATCGGAGAAGCCGGTTTTAGCGGCAAGGTTGGCGGAGATAAAGCCGTGCACGCGGTAGAGCGCGTAGGGGACGATGTATTTGCGGCCCATGGTGCGTTCTTTGTCCAGGTCTTTTTCGTTGGTGACGGCCATGCGGGTGATGGAAATTTCCAGCGGCACGATGGGGTCAATGGATTGGGCGAATGCCAGTTGCACTGGGCCGCGCACTTGCCCCGCTGTTGACTTCGGTAGTCATCACGGCGCCGAAGGTACGAATATCGAAGAAGTTTTTGCACATCCAGGCGGTAATGTCGCGCGCTTGTTTTTCATCCTTGGGCAGTTTTTTGGTTTCTTGCTCAATGCCGAGCGCGTCATAGGCGCGCTTGTTTTGCAGATTCAGCACGCTTTTTTCTTTTATATAGATTTCATAGCCGGCCTGATTCTCCGCACTGATTTCGATGAAATTGCGGATTTTGCGTTTCAGGCAAACATCAGTGACCAGTCCTTTGCTGGATCCCGGATCAAGGCGCGGCATATTGCCCGCATCGGGGTCACCGTTGGGGTTGCCGTTGGTTACGTCGAAGAAATAGACAAACTCATAAGCGGTTTTGAATGGCAGACATTTTCTGGCTCCTTAATCGTCAATGATTTCAGTAGTATCTTTTTTAGTGAAATAGCTTTGCTTTTGCTGGTAATAACCGATGGCAAAGCGACCTTGTTCTTCAATGCTTAAATGGCGGGGAAAGGTTTCCGGCAAGTTTTCAATGATCGTGCCCAAATCTTTATCCAGATTGACCGCCATGCCGGCCTTATCTTTACGCAGGCGCGAACAAGTGGTTTTTGACGCCTGCCAATAAACGGGGAAAGACAAAATACGCATGGCGGAAGCCGAGCCGTAGTAACGATCAGCAATACCGGCATTTAATTCACCAAGTGCCTGATGCTGGATGCGCTCCAATACGGCAAATAGCCGCCCCAATAAATAGGCGGGGTTTTTACTTTCAGTATGTAAGCTCATGGGGACTCCTTCTTGAATGAAACCTTTTCTAAAACGCCGCTGTAATACGGCTTTCATCATTGCCACGCGCAGGCCGTTTACATCGCCGTCGGCGCGGATTCGGGTAATCAGTTGCGACAGCAAACTTAATGGGTACGGCGTGCCGCAATCACGGCGCGGGTCATCTCACCTGCCAATACGGGCGAGATGTTTTCGCTTTTGCCCAATACGGCAGTTTGCAATAAGAGTCGCCAAATAGACGGTGGGGTTTTCCAGGGCCGGGGCTCAATGGCCAAATCCTGCCAATGCTGAGCCAGATTCTGCGCCAACTGCCCAAAGGTGGTATCCAGCCAGAAGCGGATAGAGAGCCGCGAAGCGTTAGGGGCAAGGCCCAAGATATAAAAACGGGTATCCGGCGAGAGTTTCGGGCGCCACTTCTTGCAGTGGCCGGCCTTTAGCAAGTTGCTCCAGCACTTCAAAGACCTTGGCGCTTTCTTCATCGTCACTGGGTGATGCTGTTTCTGCAAAGAATGCTTCGGCAG